>OZ242018.1:0-3264858 GCA_965204855.1 Dehalococcoidia bacterium | reverse complement strand
CGCTGACTTGCGTATTCCGGCAGCGGCGCATCATCAGCCATCGCCACGCGCGCCACACCGAATATGAATGCGAGCGCAACCAGCGCAGCAAAAGGCGACCGACGCAAGCTCACAAGCAGGAATGCGCCCAGCAACGCGGCAGCGGCGAACGGCAAGAGTGCGATAACCGGCGTCGCGCCAATCTCAAATGCAAAAAGAGTGCCGCCCACGAACATGATCGCGGCAAGCATTAGTTTCATGGCGGGCAATATATCGCATTATCGCAAACCATGCATTACGTTGAGTTGATTAAGAACGCATTCACTGTAAGTCCATACTGTCCCCTATGCTATAATTGCACCAGTACAATGAGCCACAAAGCATTTGTCAGGGACTTCATCGGCGCGGTCGTTTCGCTCACCGTCGTCGCGGCGTTATTGGTGCCCCTTGCAGGTCCCATGTTCGACCACCACTTCGCCGAGCGCCAGCCCGACCACCTTCACTTCGGCGCTCCCGGCGAACACAGCCACGCCTTCGAATCTCGATACCACATCCACAGGCACGCGGCGCCCGCAAGCACGAATGGCAACCTCCCGATTGCCCTCTACAAGAGCGACGCCAGCATTGCCGCCACCATCGCCGCTTCTCCGGTCGATGTGGACTCGGAGTCCATGCGCCGCTTCCTGCCCACTTCAGTCTTCACCCTCCCGCCGCCTCTCGTCAGCGCGGCTCTGCAGCACACCCCGGTTCCACCCGGCAGGCCCCCTGCGCTTCTCACGCACCCTGCTGGCTTTCCCTTTCATCCCTTGGACGCAGCGTGAGGTCTGCCGACATTGCCATTACTCTGGATTAGACTCGCCGCAATCGGCGTAGGTCTGCTGGGCGTCGCAGCATTTGCGACCGTCCATATAGCATCCCCTGCGGCTCAAGCCAACGGGCGCGTCATAGAGTGGGACCTGCGCACTGCGGGAACATATCAGATTGGGTTTGGAAAGATTCCAAAGTCGCCTGTCGTGGGCAACTTCTATCTATCAATTCTGATAACTGACGCGGCATCTACGACGCCCGTCTTGGGTGCAGACGTGGTTGTATCCGCGATGGGTCCGCCCATCGAAGGCGAAGCAAGTCCCGCGAGTGCCCCGCCGGAGATAGGGCCGCCCGAAATAGGGCCAATTATCGTTAGCCCCGACCCTGACCCGCAGAACTATCCCGGCTACTACGACACCGAGCAGCCGATTGTTCTGGACAGGCCCGGCATGTGGACATTCACCGTCAGCGTGGACAGCCCCGTAGCAGACGAGGCAACAGCGGAATTTCCGGTCGAGGTAACCACGCCGAACCCCATCACCGGCATCATAACGCTGATCACGTTGCTCGCCTTCATCATCGTCGTCGCACTCGCGATCCGGATGTACATCAGGGAAAGACGCAGGAGCAGGTCAACATGACAGGCAATACAGTCCCTTCCCCCATCAAGGGGGAAGGTTAGGATGGGGGTGAAAGCCGTCGCCGTCCGATAACACCGAAAGTTAGGAGAACGCCCTTGCTCAAGAAGACACTACCTCCGCTGGCAGCCTTATGCCTCCTCGCACTCACCCTGGGGACGGCAATGGCGCACGAACCCAGAGACATCGAAGACTACAATTTAGTCGTGGGCTTCCTGCACGAGCCTGCATTCGAAGGCATGCTGAACGGTGTTTACCTCAACGTGACGAAAGTCGCCGAACACGCTCACGGCGAGTCGTCGTCAGACCACCACGCTACGGCCGAAGACTATGGCACAATAGAGTCCGAAGTCCCCACCAACATCAGCTTCACGACCGAAGTAGATGACCATGGCGGCGTCGATATCCAGATCACGACGGAAGGTTGGCTCTGGACGCCCGACAATGTTGACGGTGAGCATGTCCCCGGAGAGGGCCACGCGCACATCTACGTGGACGGCGTGAAAATCGACCGCGTCTATGGTCCAAGCTACCACTTGGAAGGGCTTGAACCCGGCGAACGACAGGTGCGCGTATCCCTGCACTCCAACTCCCACGATGAACTCACTTACGGCGGCGATGCCATAGAAGCCGTTTCAATAGTAACGATTCCGGAGACGCATCACCACGCCGCGCATACGGAATCCGAAGACGCGGCGGAAGCGGAAGCCGGCCACAGCCACGGCGCGGAGTTGATTACAGGCGTTACCGGACTGGAACAGACCATTCTGGTCGAGGTAACCCATGTCCCGTCCGGAGCCACGCGCATTATGTCCCTTCACGCCTTCGACGAGCCGGGAAAGTACAAGGCAGACTTCATTCCCACCGCTTCCGGACAGTACGTCTTTCATTTCAGCGGCACAATCGAAGGAAAGCAGATTGACGAGCGCTTCGAGTCCGGCGTAGGCACCTTCGACGACGTGCAGCCCGCCACGGCAATCCAGTTCCCGGAGAGCGCGGCATCCACAAGGGAGCTTGAATCCGCCATGCGCGGCGCTCTCGAATCCGCGCGGCAGGCGCAAGACACCGCCCTCGCGCTCGACGCTGCCGCCAATAGCGCAAAGGACAGCGCCTCCACCGCAACCACACTTGCGATAGTCGGCATGGCACTGGGCGCTATCGGCATCGCAGTCGGCGCCATAGGCACTGTCGTAGCCTTACGCCGCAGAAACTAACCCATCAAAAATCCCCTCCCCCTTGACGGGGAGGGTTAGAGCCTGCCGAAGGGTGGGGGTGATAATATCCTACCTATCCTGTCCATCCTGTTAAAATCACTCACATGAAATTCGCGCTCACATTGGCATTGGCGTGCCTTCTCGCGCTTGCGCTCCAATCGCAAGTCGCGGAAGCGCACGCCAATCTCATCCGCTCCGAGCCGACCGCCAACTCCACGCTCGACGCATCCCCCGACCGCATCACCATCTGGTTCTCCGAGCCAATGGAAGCGGCATTCAGCGACATTCAGGTGCTGAACACAGCCGGCGTCCGCGTGGACAACGAAGACAGCGCCGTTGACCCCAACGACCTCACCGTAATGTCCGTCAACCTGCCCGAACTGCCCGACGGCACCTACACAGTCGCATGGCGCAACCTGTCAACCATCGACGGCCACGCGCTGCGCGGCTCGTTCATCTTCTCCGTAGGAGAGCCTCTCTCCGAATCTGCAACGGCACAGACACCCGATGCCCCGCTCTTAGGGTCGCCCGAAGAGCCATACATCCGCTGGATCGTACTCCTCAGCGCACTCACTCTCACCGGCGCGCTCACATTCGAGCTTCTCGTCTCCGCCCCCGTATTCGTCGCAGCCGGTACCCGCTCGCCGCTCGGCAGGCTCCGCCCGCGCCTGCGCGCCAGATCGCAGCGCCTGCTGTGGCTCGCCCTGCTCGTGTTTCTTCTGGCGTCCATCGCGCAGTTGATAACGCAGACCGCCATCGCCTTCGATCTCGAACCTGCAGCAGCCGCAGGACAGCCCGCCCTAGAACTCCTGCAGCAGACCGAATGGGGCAGAATATGGCAGTACCGCACAGGTCTCGCCGTCCTGACTGCCGCGCTGTTCCTCTTGCCTCTAATCATCCGATTCCGCCGCAGCGGAAGGCAGGATGTCCTGCTTTCAACCACACTCTGGCTCGCCCTCATCGCGTCGCTCGGCATCCTGTTCACCATCAGCATGACCAGCCACGCCGCCGCAACCATAGGCATAGCCCGCTTCGCCCTGATAAACGACATAGTTCATCTCACAGCCGCCGCCGTCTGGGTAGGCGGCCTGATGCAGCTCATAGCAAACACGCCGCTCTTCATCCACGGCATCTCCGAGTCCGCCCGCCGCAACGCCCTGTCGCGCCTCGTACCCCGCTTCTCCGTAGCGGCAGCCCTCAGCGTCGCCGTCCTCATCGTAACCGGCACATACAGCGCCTGGGCGCAGGTTACGGACCTGGCCGCGCTCGACACTCCCTACGGCGGCGCGCTGTTGGCAAAGCTGTTGGCGTTCGTAGTGCTGCTGCTTGTAGCCGCCGTCAACCTGATATGGATAAGGCCGCGTCTGCGAGGCAGCACCGCCGCCGCCCGCTGGCTGCGCCGCACCGTCGTCGCCGAGATTGCGCTGGCAGCCATCATCATCCTGACCGTCGGCTTCCTCACCACCCTCGAACCTGCGCGCCAGTTCGCGTCCCGCACCCTAGCACCCGAGCAGCAAGGACTGACATTCACCGACACCTTAGAGGACGCAAACGTCGCTCTCACCGTTGAGCCTGCCCGCGTGGGCGCGAACACCTTCACCGTGAAACTGGCAGACCGCTTCGGCGCACCCATAGAGAACGCCACCGACGTGCGACTGCGCGTATCCTACCTCGACGCCGACTTCGGCGAAGAGTCCGTGCCCACCGTGAACATCGGCGGTGGACAGTACGAGCTTGCCGACGGCACATTGAGCATCGCCGGCGCGTACCAGGTCGAGCTTCTCGTGCAGCGCCCCAACGCCTTCGACGCCCGCACCGCATTCCGCTTTGAGATAGACTCCGCTGGAACGGACGCAAGCGCGGCAATCGTCCCCGACGCAACAAAAGGCGGCCTGTATCTCGGCATCGCCCTGGGACTGCTCGGGGTCGTCTTCCTCGGTGCGGGCATCCCGATGGGCGGCTGGTATAATCGTGCGGGCGCGCTCACGATGGCATGCGGCGCGGCAGGCTTCATCGCGGGCGCGTGGCTGCTAATCGCCGCGCAATCCGCGTCAGAGGCGCAGGCGATTGTACGCAACCCCATCCCGCCCACATCAGACTCCGTAGCAGCCGGACAGGTCGTATATGAGCGCTACTGCCTGACTTGCCATGGAGTCAACGGACGCGGCGACGGACCCGGCGCGGAAGGCTTGGAGCCGCCGCCCGCAGACCTCGCCGTACATGTGCCCCTGCACGGAGACGCCGACATCTTCGGCTTCATCGCCAACGGCATCGAAGGCACATCGATGGTAGGCCTAGCCGACAACCTTACCGCCGATGAAATATGGCATGTCATCAACTTCATCCGCGCCCAAGCCGAAGAACAAAACTCAAGCCAATAAGTCCCTTCCCCCTTGATGGGGGAAGGTTAGGATGGGGGTGAAATCACCCTTGTCCTCGCAAAAATGAAAACCACCGGATTTACATGAAAAAAACCATCCCCATCCTATCCATCCTGTTCATCCTGTTAGCCCCCGTCCCTGTCTATGCCCACGCCTTCGGCCAGCGCTACGACCTGCCCATCCCGCTCAGCTACTTCATGGCGGGCGCAGCCGCAACGGTCGCCCTGTCCTTCGTCGTCATCGGACTGTTCCTCAAGGGCGGCAGCGCGCAATTCCGCTACCCGCGCTTCAACCTGCTCTCGCTCCCCGGCGTTACGCTGACCTCCCGCATCAAGTCCGCCGTAGCGCAAGCTCTCTCCGTCCTGCTGCTTCTGCTCGTCCTCGCCACTTCCCTGTTCGGCAGCGACAACCCGCTCGCCAACTTCTCCCCCACCTTCGTCTGGATAATCTGGTGGGTCGGCATGGGCTACATCGCCGCCCTGTTCGGCAACCTTTGGATGCTCATCAACCCGTGGAAGGCACTCTACGAGTGGACGGAGTGGCTGCTGAAGCGCACCGGAACCGGCATGCCCGCGCCGCGTCCATACCCCGCCGGCTGGGACAGAATGCCCGCCCTCATCGCCTTCCTCGCCTTCGTCTGGTTGGAGAACGTCTATCCTGGCTCCATCATCCCCCGCTACCTCGGCATCATCATCATCGCCTACTCCGTCTATACATTCGGCGGAATGTTGCTCTACGGCAAGCATGTCTGGCTGCGCTACGGCGACCCGTTCGCCGTGCTCTTCGGCATATTCGCCCGCTTCTCCCCCACGGAAGTCCGCGTTGTCGGCGGCAATCGCGAAGAACGCGAACTCGACTGCGCCCCACGCGTTCGTCCTGAGCTTGTCGAAGGACAGGGAGATTCGGACTGCGTGGACTGCTACGCCTGCTACGAGCGCGCCGAACCTGCGCGGCGGCAGTTCAACATCCGACCCTGGGCAGCAGGCCTCGTTTCAGTCGGGCGCGTATCGTGGCAGACTTGCGCCTTCGTCGTCCTCGCCCTCGCCGCCGTAACCTTCGACGGCTTGCAGGAGACCACGAACTGGCTCAGCGTCCAGACCATCGGACTGCGCCTGCTCGGACCCGGTGGCGTCAGCGTCATCGACACGCTCGGCGTCGTGCTGATACCCCTGCTCTTCCTCGGCATATACCTGCTCTTCTGCCTCGGCATTCGCGCCCTCTCCCGAGAGCAGGCATCGCTGTCCGAAGTCGCCCGCGCCTACGTCTTCTCCCTCGTACCCATCGCCCTCGCTTACAACATGGCGCACTTCCTGTCGCTGCTGCTCGTGCAGGGCCAGCTCATCATCCCGCTCGCGTCCGACCCCTTCGGCTTCGGCTGGGACATCTTCGGCGGCGCGGGCTACCGCATAGACCCCACAGTGATAAGCACCAAGTTCGCATGGATAGTCTCCGTAGGCGCGATAGTCATAGGCCACATCATATCCGTCTATATCGCCCACACCATAGCCATCCGCCGCGCCACCGGCCACTCACTCGCCCTGCGCGGCCAGTACCCCATGCTCGCCCTAATGGTCTTCTACACCGCCGTCAGCCTCTGGATAATCGCCCAGCCCATCGTCGCAGGTTAGGGCGTGGGCGTAGGCGTTGGTTCGGGCATTGGAGCAGCGTCCCACCCGGCAAGACACTCTGGGTCATTCGTTGCTGCGATACCGTCGTCTGGGATGCCCTCAGCTATTCGCAGCATCAGCAGGTCGCCATCTGCCCACGGCTGCTCGCACACGCCCCAGGCGAAAGTCGCCACATCGTCATCGTCCGAGAGCGCGACGGCGTAGTCGAATGCGAGACGCAGTGTGACCGAGCCGTCCAGCGCGATGAAGTCGAGCCGATTGTCGTCAAGGCCTGTGGCGGGCGAAAGTTCCATCTCCACCTGACCTTCCCGCCACGCGATGCGCTCTATGACGGTTTCGCCCTCTTCGGATTCGAACCATTCGGGTTGCAGGACGCCGCTCTTACCGTCCGCACCCATGGCATCGCCGATGTCAACGGGGTCGAAGAACGCCTCATGTAGCGTGCCGGCGGCTGACTCGAATGTGAATATCCAAGTCGAGTAAGGCTGAACGAACTCGCAAGGGATCTCCTCCGGGGATTGTCCGTGCCGGTATATTTCATAAAGTCCGACAGGGAGCGGTCGCATAGCTCGGATTTCAATTTCATAGCCTGTTACCTGATCACGCGTCTCCCAGTAGTCCGGTGTGATGGCTAGCCCTCCCTCCAATAACAAGATTTCGAAGAGCTTAGAATCCTCTCCCGTCAACCACTCTTTGTCATACCCGACTCCAACGCGATTGGCACTGTGCGTTGTGAAGCCGGCAGCTTGTCCGGAAAGGAACGGCCCAAGTTCAGCCGTGTCTGGTGGATCCTCACCGTGCGTTGCGCGGTATGTACGCCGATAGTTACCGTAGAGTAATTTCTTCCTGATACACTCCTTCCAGCCCTCGATACCTTCGCCCTCTCTAAGCAAAGACTCCATCGCTTCTATGCTCTCGCGCAGGTTGTTGATTGAGAATGTCTCGCCTCGCACAGACCCAGCGCCTGCGCCCGCGCCTACTGCGGAGGCAATGCTGAAAGTACCCGACGTGCCGACAACGTCGACGGCAGCGGAAAACAATCCGGTCGGTGAATTGTGCTGCCTCCACTCGGCTCCACTTGCTTTGCGGCTCGTGTCCAGAACCTGACCCGGATATTGCATGCGCTGAAGAAAGACTATCGCCTCGCCGCTTTCAAGGGTAGATACTTGCTCTGCCGCGTCGCTCTCAGCGGTCCGAAACGCCTGCTCTTCAGAGGAGACAGCAATGCGAAGATCTTTTTCATCCACGATGATTTCGAAATCGCCTTCGCCCTTGAGGTATTCAATGACCTCGAAGCGGGACTGCACCACCGGGCTATAGAAGGTCTGACCTCCGGTGTCCTGGAGTGTGAGAACTCCTGGCTCAGTGGAGATCGGGCGGACAATCGCTATCGCATCAGCGAAGAATATGCGCTCGTCCAGCGAAAGCGGACCGTAAGGGTTCGGCGCTCTGGAGGCTGCCGTAAGAACAGCCTCCGGCGGGCGACTGCAAGCGGTCATGACGATGACAACGCAAAGCAGCCCAACAAGCGGCAACACAATCGCAACGGCGATTTTACACCGACGCCATCCGATTTTCTCTTGGATTCCAAGAAGCATAATGCCAGCCAGAGTAGCAGAACGAACTCACCTTTGCTAAGCCGGATGCTGCTGTCCACAACCTTCAATCGCTCATCTTTGTGATGCGAGCGCCCCATCCTACCCGCTCATATTAAACGGTTCCCGTCACCCCACCGCATTGCTTTTACCAGCCCTCGCCCCTTATACTGATACTGTAACGGCACCCGGCGCTCAGGAAACGGACAAGCGAGCGGAGTTGACTATGAACGGCGACACCCCTCGGCATCCCACTCCGACCGCAGCCCAGCGAGACGACTATCCGCGTGAGGCTTGCGGCATCGTCGGCATATACTCCCCCGGCGAGGAAGTCGCCCGGCACGCCTTCTTCGGCCTATACGCACTCCAGCATCGCGGGCAGGAGAGCGCGGGCATCGCCTCCAGCACCGGCGACGGCATCAACGTCAAGGTCTCCATGGGACTCGTCGGGCAGGCATTCCAGGAAGAGGACATCGCCCAGCTTCCCGGACACATCGCCATCGGCCACACCCGCTACTCCACCACCGGCAGCAGCGTCATAGACAACGCCCAGCCGATATGCTCCGTCAGCGCAGCCGTCAACCTCGCGCTCGCCCACAACGGCAACGTCATCAACGCCGGCGAGCTGAAAGAGGAACTCTCGCTCTGGGGACTGGAGTTCCACGGCAGCAACGATTCCGAAATTATCGCCCACTTGCTCGCACACGCACCGGGACTGGATTGGCAGGAGCGCATAGCCTACTGCATGCGCCGCCTTCAGGGCGCATACTCCCTCACCGTAATGACCCCGACCGAGCTTATCGGCATCCGCGACCCGCTCGGCGTCCGCCCGCTCTGCATCGGCAAGCTCGACAACGGCTGGGTGCTCGCATCCGAGTCCTGCGCCTTCGACCACATCGGCGCTGAGTTCGTCAGGGACGTGGAGCCCGGAGAGGCGGTGCTCATAGACGCCGACGGGATCAGCACCATATACAAGCGCCCGCCCGACAACGGCAGGATCTCCGCGGGCTGCGTTTTCGAGTACATCTACTTCGCAAGGCCCGACAGCACGATAGAGGGCAGGCTGGTTCATGCGTCGCGCGCGGCTATGGGCGCCGCTCTTTCCAAAGAGCATCCGATAGACGCCGATATGGTCATAGGCGTGCCCGACTCCGCCACCGCAGCCGCGGTCGGTTACTCGCAGGCGTCCGGCATCCCATACGCGGAGGGACTCGTCAAGAATCGCTATGTCGGCCGCACCTTCATCCAGCCCGACCAGCAGTTGCGCGACCTCGGTGTGCGCCTCAAGCTCAACGTCCTGCCCGAGATTATCGGCGGCAAGCGCATCATAGTCGTGGACGACAGCATAGTGCGCGGCACGACCACCCCGCATGTCGTCAACCTGCTGCGGCGAGGCGGCGCGCGCGAAGTCCATCTCCGAATCTGCGCCCCGCCAATCGTCTCGACCTGTCACTTTGGCGTTGACATGGCGACCAAGCCCGAACTCATCGCCGCCAACATGACAGTTGACGACATCTGTGATTATGTCGGCGCGGACTCGCTCGGCTTCCTCAGCCACGAAGCCCTCGTGGACTCCGTAGGCTTGCAGCGCAACTCACTCTGCATGGCATGCTTCACCGGCGAGTACCCCATCCCCGTGCAGCTCGAAATGGACAAGCTCGCCCTCGAAGCCTAGCGCCGCGGGGCTTAACTTGGCGCGAACGAAGATGCCGCAGGATCCGCAAAACAGCCGACACAGAAAACTCCGACTCGGCGCTCTCGCCTCCGGCGGCGGCACCAACCTCCAGGCAATCATCGACGCCTGCAAGCGCGGCGCACTCAACGCCGAAGTCAGCGTAGTCATCAGCAACAACTCCCACTCACGCGCCCTCCGGCGCGCCCGCGGTGAAGGCATCCCGGCATACCACCTCAGCACCGTAACGCACCCGTTTTACCTCGACGACGAGATATGCCAAACCCTCGAAAGACACGACGTTGACCTCGTTCTCCTCGCCGGATACATGCGCCTGCTGGGTCCCGTCACCCTTGCCCGCTACCACAACCGCGTGCTCAACAGCCACCCCGCGCTCCTGCCCAGGTTCGGCGGCAAGGGAATGTACGGCAGCAACGTCCATCAGGCCGTCCTCAATGCCGGCGAAACCGTAACCGGCGTCACCATCCACTACGTAGATGAGCAATACGACCACGGCCCGACCCTCGCCCAGTGCAAAGTCCCCGTCCTCCCCGGCGACACACTCGAAACCCTCGAAGAGCGCGTCAAAGAGCGCGAACGCCGCTTCTGGATCGAAACCTTATCAGACATAGGAAAGTTCCTTCCCCCTTGATGGGGGAAGGTTAGGATGGGGGTGAGCAATCCTTCCTATCCTGTCCATCGATGTTAGTTCCCGGAGAGTAATTTGGACCAGATAACCTACAAGCAAGCAGGCGTCAACCTCGACGCCGCGCAGGACATCAAGGAGCGCATCAAGTCCATCGTCGCTCCCACGCACGGCGCTCAGGTGCTCGGCGGAGTCGGCGGATTCGGTGCGCTCTACCGGCTCGGCGGCTACAAAGACCCCGTGCTCGTATCCAGCACCGACGGCGTGGGCACCAAGCTCAAGCTCGCCATCATGATGGACCGCTACGACACCATCGGCGAAGACCTCGTGAACGCCTGCGTCAACGACATCATCGTCTGCGGCGCCCAGCCCCTCTTCTTCCTCGACTACCTCGCAGTCGCCGCCCTAGACAACGATGTGGTCGCCGCGCTCATAGCGGGCATGGCGCGCGCCTGCGAGCAGGCCGGATGCGCCCTCATCGGCGGCGAGACCGCCCAAATGCCCGGCCTCTACGCCGACGGCGACTTCGACATGGCAGGCTTCGTGGTCGGCGCGGTCGAGCGCGAAAGGATTCTCGACGGCAGCGACATCCGCCCCGGCGACACCATCATCGGCATCCCGTCCAACGGCTTGCACACCAACGGCTACTCCCTCGTGCGCCACGCCCTCGGACTCGACGACGATCCTTCCGCGCTCAACGAAGTCGTCCCAGAACTCGCCCATGGCACAATTCATGGCACAACCCTCGGCGACGCCCTGCTGATGCCGCACCCGTCCTACGTTGACGCCATCCTCCCCGTGCTGCCCCTCATCAAGGGCATGGCGCACATCACCGGCGGCGGCTTAGTCGAAAACATCCCGCGCATCCTCCCCGAAGGCACATCCGCGCACTTCGACTCATCCACCTGGCGCGTCCCACCCATATTCACCCTGCTCCAAGAGCGCGCCGCCATCTCCCGCGAAGAGATGTACCGCGTCTTCAACATGGGCATCGGCATGACCCTCATCTGCGACCAAACCGAGGCAGAGGATATCCTGAACGCCATCCCAGCCGCCGAAGTCGTCGGAGAAGTATCCTCAGCCACCAACGCCGAGCGCGTCAGCATCTCATAGTCCAGCGATCCGAAGTCGTCATTGTGC
This sequence comes from Dehalococcoidia bacterium, assembly GCA_965204855.1. Classification (GTDB taxonomy): domain Bacteria; phylum Chloroflexota; class Dehalococcoidia; order Lucifugimonadales; family JADFKI01; genus Bin90. The sequence goes on along the minus strand of OZ242018.1, from coordinate 3,253,158 downwards.
TAAAATTGCATGCGGCACGGTAGCGCAGGAGCAGAGACTATGAATGCGCCCAAAGCAAAAATGACCACGCTCGAAAGCCTCGATGTAGCGCAGCGCGAATTCGACGCAGGCAACTACATAGAATCCTCGCGCATTCTCTGGCAAGCCACCAGAGCCACATATAGGATGCTAGCAAAAGCGCACGGGCTGGATCCCTCAAACCTCAGCGCCGTAGCCAGAGCCTTGGACAAGAAGTACAATACCAGATACCGCTACCTTGGCTACCTGATTTCCGGCAGGTTGCTGCGCGACCACGCGGAAATGGATGTCCTGGAATACCACGAACTGGATTCCCCGCACGAAGATCTGCCACCCTTCATTCGCAAGTGCTATCGCGAGTTCGTGCCCGATGACGCAAGCCAATAGTGATAGTCCACAGCGGCAGCGGGCGAGGTTTCATTTGGCACGGACAAGAAGCTACCGCGAAGACGCCAACCTGATGCTGGAGCGATACGATAAGCCTGACTCCGCCGCCTCCCTACTCTATGAATCCGCCAAGCAATCCATCAACGCCGTTGCCAATCTGAACGATCAAAACCCTGGCGCCGTTGGCGCTAAAAAGGCGTATCTCAGAAATCTCGCAAGCCAGCCTTTCGGCAGTCAGTTCGACCTGTTGAGAGGTTGGGATTCTGCCACGCAACTGCACATCCACGCTGATCGGGGACATTTGACGACAGGGGATTTTCGCGACGCTTGGGAAACAACCCAAACCTTCATCGACGATATGCTGACCATTTACGCCGACAGCGCGACAACTACCGCCTAGCCCAGTTCGTCTCTCCTAGCGCCTAAAAGCCATGAACTTCGTTGTAGATGTCTCGAAGAAGCCTGCCGTTATACTTCCAATGCCTTGAGGGATGGCTAGACTGGCGACCCAGTAGGGTTGTGGTAAGGCCTGAAATTGAGTATTCGTTCCCTTCATAAGTCACTTTAGTCTTTGCTCTGGGATTTGTAGTGTTAGTTTGAGCAACTTCTGCTGTTTTGTTGCTGTCATCGACAAACTCCAATACAGCACCTACAGGAATGTTCAGTTCGCCAAAGTTCAAATTTGGCCTTCTCCTCTTGAAGTTATCAGAAGCCGCTTTATCCGTTGCGCCAACACTCCCGCCCGCATCTTGCTGAACCCTAGGCGTTACATCATCTATCTTTAGAAGATCTAGGATGGCTTTCACACTCTCGACTTCCATCTCGAAAAATTCACGGTTTGGATTCAAACGGCTCTGTTCAAACGCTATATGAAGCGCATTTTCAACCCGTGACACATCCTTAACCGTGACGGCATATTCACAATCAAACGGAAGTGGAACTCCGGTTGTGTATAACTGACTGATACGAGCGGTTACTTCACTCTGCGTAGTCATGCCTATCTTGACCAATCTCGGCATGGCAGGATTTGTAAGGACATAGACGATACCCTCATTGCCAGATGATGCCTGTGCATTATCCGCGCCTTGACTACCGTTCGTTGTCATCATATACCTCATAAACGATTATGATCGAGCTGGGATCACTCTACATACCGACACTACTATCAGCTCGCAGCAGTCGGCAACGCGTCCACTTCATCGCCTATCTCGCGCTCTGCGACTTCAAGATCGTGCTGCGTCTGCAAGTTCATCCAGAAACGCGGCTCCATCTTGAACCAATGCCCTATCCGCAGCGCAGTCTCCCCTGTGATTGCCCGCTTGCCCGCGATTATCTCCGCGATATGTTCCAGCGGCGCTTCGATTTGCCGAGCGAATTCGTCAGGTGTGATGTCCAGCTCTGCTAGCTCATCTAGCAGGATTTCACCGGGATGGACTGGTGGATAGTAGTTGGGAATATATTGGTCATCCATATTCGCCTGCTTAGTGGTAATCACAGCGATATGTTAGCAACCGTCATGTTCCATCGTCAACGCCATTCGTCGCAACCCTGCACGCATGTCGCCAACAGAAAACCTGTATAATTTACATGATTCCATTAACGTTCTTGCATCAATTTCACTACTTGCCTTCAACCAACCCCATGACAAAAGGACACACCCATGCAAGCGCTCCTCAGCGTGTACGACAAGACCAATCTCACCGACTTCGCCCGCGCCCTGCATGATAGCGGCCACTCGCTTGTCAGCACAGGCGGCACACACGCCGCCATCTCAGCCGTCGGCATTCCCGCACAGCACGTCGAGGACATCACCGGCTTCCCCGAAATCCTCGACGGCCGCGTGAAGTCCCTGCACCCCGCCATCTACGGCGGCATACTCGCCCGCCGCGACATCGCCGAGCACAACAAGCAGCTGGAGCGGCACGGCATCGGCACAATTGATGTAGTCGCCTCCAATCTATACCCCTTCGTGGACACCGTGAGCCGTCCTGACTCCAACCTCATAGACGCGCTTGAGAACATCGATATCGGCGGACCCACCATGATTCGCGGCGCAGCCAAGAACTTCCCGCATGTCATCGTCGTCGTTGATCCTGCCGACTACGGCTGGATAGCCGAGCGCCTTACTGCCGGCAAAGACCTGACCCAGGACGAGCGCCGTGCATTAGCTCGCAAGGCATTCCAGCATGTCGCGCTCTACGACACCACCATATCGCAGTATCTCGGCAGTGATGCGCTTGAGCCGGACGAGACTACCTTCGGATTCAGCAAGGTGTCTGCGCTGCGCTACGGCGAAAACCCACACCAGCAGGCAGGCCTCTACGCCGCGCCCCTATCGACCGGCGGCATCGTCCGCGCGAAGCAGCTTCACGGCATCGACATGTCATACACCAACTACCTCGACGCCGATGCCGCATGGCGTGTCGTAGCCGACTTCGAGCAGCCCGCCGCCACTGTCATCAAGCATACCAACCCTTGCGGTCTCGCCGTCCACGACCACCAGCCAACGGCGTATCAGCGAGCGTTCGAGGGCGACTCCGTTTCCGCCTATGGTGGCATCGTCGCCTTCAACCGCACCCTCACCGCTGAGACGGCGCGGGCAATGCGCGGCGTGCTATTCGACATCATCATCGCTCCCGGCTACGAAGAAGCCGCGCTCGAAGTCCTTCGCCGCCGCCGCCGTACTCGCCTGCTCGAAGTCGCGCCCTCATCAGGTCCCCAGGAAGGCTTGGACGTGCGCCTCGTTTCCGGCGGCGCGCTAGTGCAGCAGACCGACGACATCGCCGAATCCCCCGCAGAATGGAAGGTCGTCACCGAGCGACAGCCCACCGACGTCGAGCTCGCCGACCTCGCATTCGCATGGAAGGCAGCCAAGCACATCAAGTCCAACACCATCGTTCTCGCCAAGGACAACACCCTCGTCGGCATGGGGGCGGGACAGCCCAACCGCGTAGTAAGCGTCCACTTAGCCCTACGCATCGCCGAAGACAAGGCAAAGGGCAGCGTACTCGCATCCGACGCCTTCTTCCCCTTCGCCGACAACATTGAAATGGCGGCATCCGGCGGAATCACCGCAATCGCCGAACCCGGCGGCTCCATCCGCGACGATGAAGTCATCGCCGCCGCCAACGAGCACAACATCGCCATGCTCTTCACCGGCACCCGCCACTTCCGCCACTAAGATAGCCTTCAAAGCCCCTTCCCCCTTGATGGGGGAAGGTTGGGATGGGGGTGAGAAACCTCATGCACAAGTACGAAGTCGTTCTCTACTGGAGTGATGCAGATGACGCCTTCATTGCTGAAGCGCCGGAACTGCCAGATTGCATCGCGCACGGCAACACGCAGGCAAGTGCGCTGGAGAACATAAACGAAGCCATCTCTCTCTGGCTGGATACCGCACGCGAATTCGGCGACCCCATTCCAGAGCCAAAGCGCCGCCTGACACCTGCATAATTTACCTTCACGGCCGGGATATGAAAACTGACTGATATACTGAACAACTCGAAAATAAATATGCTACTTTTCTTCCCGACCGTCATCGAAAAGCGATGCTCCTTTGGAGCGGCAGAATATGGCGGCAGTGCAGCAGTGTATGTTTCAGGAAAATAAATCGTACAGACAGCAATGAGAGGACTATAGTTGAAGTATTCTGCACACCGACCGTGGGCCATTGCAGTCGTCTTAACTCTGCTGATCGTGTTCGTCGCTGCCTGCCAGAGCGAGCCGGTAGTGGTTGAGAAAGTCGTAGTTAAAGAAGTGCCAGTGGAAGTAGTTGTTACGGCAACATCGGCTCCGAGTCAAGACGTGCGGCCCATATTCACACCAACGCCCCTTCCAACTCTACCGCCGACTCCAGTTCTGGTCAAAGGTCTAGGCGTAAGTCGTGCCGACATCCAATCAGTGTTTGAGTCGCCCGACGTCGGCTTTGCATTTGACCCTCCTCGTATGCTTAACGACGGCAGACCCGCAGTTATGGGAATGTCGCCGAACGGCATCGCCATTTTGGAGCTAACCGGACCTCCTGATAACTTGACAGGTGTTGATCTGATAATAGGGTTGCCGAGTGACTCACCTGTGGCTTTGGTGGAAAACAGCATTTATCTGCTTGGCGCGGCCCAACTTGCAGTGCCTTCATGGCCTGGCGCCGGCGACTGGATAATTGAAAATCTGGAAAGAACGATAAATGTTGGCGAAATATCTACGACAAGGAGTGGCGTTGAGGTCAAGCTCTCCTACATTGAGGGTATTGGAGCCTTTACATTGTCCATCGATGGAAGCCAGGCTATCAGCGGGACAGTGTCGGTTCAAACATCTACAATAATTCTCACCTCCACGATTACTCGGACTCCAACAGTCACCTACACACCCTCTGTGACACCCACACCCACTATTACGCCTACGCCTACAATTACACCGACATCGACTGCTACATTCACTCCAACTGCGACGTTTACGCCTACGGCAACTTGGACACCCACACCGACTCCAGAGCCTTTTGTGTCTTTAAGCTCCGGTGAGCGTGGCACTTGCGCGATGCGTGCGAATGGCCTAGTCGTTTGTTGGGGAGACCAACCTGCGCCTCCAGCTGATAAGAAATACAAGGAGGTCAGCAGTGGGAGCAGGCACACTTGCGCTATTGAAATGGATGATAGTGCTGTTTGTTGGGGATCGATTTCTTCTCCCGCGAAGGATAAGCGCTTTGTAAGTCTTAGTAGTGCTGACCGTTATGTTTGTGGCTTAGGTAGCGATGGCGTTGCGAATTGTTGGTGGGGGAATGCGGCTGAAGTACAAGATGACCTGATAAAACATCAGTCATTTAAGTCAATAGCACTTGGGTCAACCAGTTGCGGTCTCCGTGAAGATGGTATCGCTGTCTGCTGGCCAGACCCTTCGTTGGCTAAGGCGCCTCAAGATATGCACTTCACCGCTCTGAGTTCAACGAAAGGCAGTATCCAGGCTTGTGGGATTCAAGAGAGTGGTTCGGTAGATTGCTGGGGATTCATGGTTGGCGAATTTCCCGAAGATATGCGTTTCACTGCCATCAGTGGTGGAGGTTACCATACCTGTGGACTTCGCGAAGACGGTTCGGTCTACTGCTGGTACAACAATTTAACTCCAAGGCGATACAAGTTGGGTCAGGATTCTCCACCGGAGCATGAGCGATTTATCAAAGTCAGCAGCGGAGGTTATCATACTTGTGGTTTGCGTGCTGACGGTATTGTGTTGTGTTGGGGCGATAACTCGCTCGGTCAAGTCAATGCGCCCTCGCGTTGAGACATCAGAACCGGGTTCCCAGTCAGCGTGTGCGCCGTGTAAGTAAGGCAAGACCTTAAAACTAGGAAGTTCCGCTCATAAACAAATGACCCAAAAATCCCTTGACATCATTATCCCCGTGCTCAACGAAGAGCGCGCCCTGCCGCAAAGCATACCCGTGCTCCACGCGCACCTCGTTGCCAACTTCAGCGCATACGACTGGCGCATCGTTATCGCCGACAACGGCTCCGAAGACACAACGCCGGAAGTCTCCAAGAACCTGTCGCAAGAGTACCCCGGCGTGGCACCCTTCCGCCTCGAACAGCGCGGGCGCGGCTTGGCGCTCCGCACCGCATGGCTCGCATCCGAAGCCGACATCGTGGCATACATGGATGTTGACCTCTCCACCGACCTCGCCGCTCTTCACCCTCTGGTCAGCGCGGTCGCAGAGCACGACTACGACATCGCCGTCGGCTCGCGCCTCATCAGGGGTGCCCGTGTCGAGCGCCGCCCCCTCAAGCGCGAGATAACATCACGCGGATACAGCTTCCTCTTCCGTGGAATGTTCTTCACCGGCTTCCGGGACGCGCAGTGCGGCTTCAAGGCTGTCAGCCGCCGTGCCGTCAACAGCCTCGTCCCCCTCATCAAGAACAACCGCTGGTTCTTCGACACCGAGCTGCTCATCCTCGCCGAAGCCAACGGTTTCAAGATACGCGAAGTCCCCGTCCACTGGACCGACGACCCCGACACCCGCGTCAAGATACTCAGCACCGCAATCGAGGACGTCAAGGGCCTGCTCCGTCTCCGCTTCGGCGGCATCCCAAGAACAACCCAAAGACGCTGACACCGCCCTTTCGGAAACTTCTTAAACTTACTATTGCGATTGACATCCACGCAATATAAGATGTGCTTAATACACTCTTCCCTTGTGAGGCAGCCTTATGGCGAACGTAGTTCTAGTAACTGATATGGTTGTCGGCTTTATGGAAGATGGGCACAACCTCTACTGCGGAGACGCCGCCCGCGAAATCATCCCCAATGTGCAGCGCCTCATCGAGGCAGAGCAGGCGGCAGGTGGCAGCGTCATCTTCATCTGCGATACGCACGACCCGGACGACCTGGAATTTCAGATGTTCCCCGTACACTGCGTTCGTGGCACGGAAGAGCCTGAAATTATCCCCGAACTGCGCGACTACGAGGGCATTCACCTGCCCAAGCGCCGGTACAGCGCCTTCTTCGACACCAATCTCGAAGACACCCTTGCCGACCTTCAGCCCGACCGCGTCATCGTCTGCGGCGTCTGCACCGATATATGCGTCATGCACACCGTCGCCGATGCCCGCAACCGCGACTACCCTGTGGACGTCCCCACGGACTGCGTTGCCTCCTTCGACCCACAGGCGCACGAAAACGCGCTCCAGCACATGGAAAAGATTCTGGGCGCGCGCCTGCTTACTTGACCTGTGGGCAAACGATTCGTAAAGTGAGGCATGATGAATTGCAATGTGATGCACAGGAGATTAAGCCTCATGAACCAGATTACGGTTAGGGGATTCGACGAAGAACTAAGGGACAGCATCCAACGCCTCGCCAGGAGTGAAGGAATTTCCTTGAATCAAGCCGCGCTGAGGCTGTTGCGAAGAGGTGCTGGCTTAAGTGACCTCAGTGAAAATTCCAATACTGTCGGCGATTCCTTAGACCACTTGATTGGAAAATGGACCCAAGAGGAAGCAGATAATCTGGATGCAGCTTTGAGGTACTTTGAAACGATTGACGAAGGCGTCTGACAATGAGGACGCTACTAGACTCAAATGCCTATTCTCTGCTGATGCGTGGTAATGAGCAGGTCGCAGAGCTTGTGCGTATAGCTGAAGAAATTCTTATGTCCGCAATCGTAATCGGCGAGCTAATGTATGGGTTCCGGTGGGGATCAAAATTCGAGCAAAACTCCTCCGAACTCCGCTCTTTTCTTGACAGTTCCTACGTCTCATTCGTACCCGTAGGTCCCGTGACCGCAGACCGCTACGCTAGGATTGCGGCATCCCTGAGAAGCAAAGGGCGACCTATACCGACCAACGACATCTGGATTGCAGCCCATGCTATGGAAACCGGCGCAGACCTTGTATCGGCAGACACTCACTTCGAGCATGTTGACGGCATCGCATGGGTTCCGCTGACCACGAGTTAGGGACAATCATCAATAAACAGCTTTCCGACTGACGAAAATTACCTATTGGACGGTGACGACACTCTCTCATGACAACTCCCGAATTCGACGTTCCCCCCTCAGTGCTGATTGGCGACCGCAGCGACGTGCAGTCCCAGCGAACGCAGACGATCCTGCGCAGCGAAAACGTCAGCCCCGATGTCACGCTGGAATTCTGCCCGGACCGTGACGGCGTCCTCTGCGGCATCGAAGAAGTCCGCGTCCTGCTGGAAAAGGTCCTCCCCGAAACCGGCATAGAAGTTTGGACGCTCAGCGAAGGCCGTGAGATGGCAGCAGGCGAGGTCGCCCTCCGCATCAAGGCGGCATACAGCGTCATCGGCCTCTACGAGATGACGATCTGCGGCATTCTCGCCTCATCCAGCGGCTGGGCGACCGCCGCCCGAGAATGCGTTAATGCCGCCGGCAGCGTCCCCGTAGTCTGCACCGTCCCCGCCTACGCGCACCCCAACGTCGTTCCGCTCATAGACTACGCCGCCGTAACCGGCGGATGCGTCGCCGTCTCCTCTATGCTTGGCGCTCGGCTCGCCAGCGTAACCCCTACCGGATATATGCAGCACGCATTACCTCTGCTTCTCGGCGATACCGTTAAGGCACTCCAGTCTTACGACCGTCATCTGCCCCTCGAAGTCCCAAGAATTGCCATAATCGACACCTTCAAGGACGAGGCGGAAGAGGCAATCAACGTGGCACGCGCGTTCCGCGACAGGCTGCGCGGCGTCAACCTGAGCACCCCTGCAGAGCGCGGCGGCGTAACTCCCGGCCTGGTCAAGGAAATTCGCGCAAAGCTGGACGCCCAGGGCTTCCAGCACGTTGACATCTTCGTAACTCACGGCGTGAACAAGGAAACAATCCGCCACTTCATTGACGAGGGGGCTCCGGTCAACGGCTTCAGCGTAGATGAGGCAATCGGCGGCGCGCCTCCTCTCGGCTTCAGCGCCGAAATTCACGAGATTGACGGCGCGCCCGTCGCCCGTCGCGGCAGAATGCCCGGCATCACCCCCAGCCCCCGCCTCGACCGCATCATGTAAGAGCGGCGCAATTCGTCCGCGACTTCTCCATCATGTCCGCACCCGTACCCGTGCTATAATGCCGTAACGGTATCGGTGCGCCTTCCCCCGGGAGAGGAAAACCATGACAACCCAAGGCATTGCCAAGCCAACGGCCACCGGCAAGTACGCTCACATAGTTCCGCTGCCGGACCCGCCGAGAGAGCCTGATATGCAGCAAACCATACGGACACGCTCCTTTGACGCTACGCTGGCATATCATTTCGCTCATCGCGACGACGTTCTCATCGCTGGCGAAGGCTATCTGAGATTTAACGGAAATAACGACGCCGAGCGTTTCGTGCCCGACTGCATCGTAACTTTCGGCGTTGACCCCGGTGCCATAGTGGCGCGCAACGGCTATGTCATTAGCGAAGTGGGCAAGCCGCCCGACTTCATCCTCGAAGTAGCGTCACGCAGCACAGGACGCCGCGACTACACCGTGAAGCGCGAGGGCTACGCCGCCTACGGAGTGCGCGAGTATTGGCGCTTCGATCACACCGGCGGCGAGTTCCACGATACCGCGCTCGCAGGCGACACCCTGGTCGGCGACCGCTACGAGCCGCTCGAAATCCACCACCAGCCGGACGGCTTGATATGGGGACACAGCCCTGTGCTAGGCTTAGACATCTGCTGGGACAACGAGCAAATACGCCTCAGAGACCCCGCCACAGGTGAGTACATACCCACTCCCGAAGAAGCCGCAGCGCGAGCAAACGCAGCCGAGGTTCGAGCAGCCGAAGCCGAAGCCGAGCTAGCCGTACTGCGCGAGCAGCTCAGGCGCTTGCAGCAAGACTGACCTCCGTTCAGCCCTCGAAAGCCAAATCGAGTCGCAGCACGCGCTTCGTCTCCTCCGTAACCCGCGCCCAGTGCGCTATGCGCCACCCCGGCACGCACGCGATGCCCCGGTCCGACACCACCAGCGGCAGCCCGTCACGCCACCCACGCGGAATCCGCGCGTCTATCATGAACTCCCGCAGCGACTTCGACCCCTCCATCCCAAGCGGCTGAAACCTGTCGCCCGGCAGTCGTCCCCGCACCCACAGCCCTTCACCCACGCAATCCATGTCCAGCATCTCGCTGAGGCTAAATTTACTTGGATGGACAGGATTTCTTTGTCTCAATTCATCCTGTCCATCCTGTGCATCGATGTTAGTTATGGTAATACGCCATCCTCCCACTCGCGTCTCCCCCTGCACGGCAAGCGTATGCTCCCCGTGTATCGGCGGCAGCGTCATCAGCGCATCATCCACCGCATCCGCCCTCCCCACATACGCCTCGCCGTACCCTGTAACGAAGCCAAGACCCCCCGACAGGTGCAGCCGCTTGCCCGGCGCGCCCCCCAGCAGAGCCATCATATCCAGTATGTGCCGCTGCGTAACCTCCCCACCCGCCGCCTCGATCGCACGCCGCAGCACACGCCCCCGAATCGCCGCATGCTCCCCGCCAAGCGCAACGGCATCCAGCCTGACGGCACCATCCTCGACCTGCTGCGCCACATCGCGCCACACCGCATCAGCCTGCTCCCTGATATAGTCGCTGTCCTGCGTCGCATTCCGCGCCAGACGCACCAGCGCATCACGCGCCGACGGGTTCATCTGTTCGAGCAGCGGCACAAGCTCCATCCGTATGCGATTACGCAGAAACTCTGGCGACGAATTCGACGGGTCGATACGCGGCGTCAGGTCCAGCGCCCGGCAGTACGCCTCCGTCTCCGCCCGGCTCAAGTCCAGCAACGGCCGAAACAGTGCAACCCGCCTGCCGCCAATCGTCCGCCTGTCCAGCGCCTGCATCCCGCGCAGCCCGTCCAGTCCGCTCCCTCGTATGATGTGCATCAGCACCGTCTCGGCTTGGTCGTCCGCCGTATGCCCAAGCGCAATCGCGTCCGCGCCATACTTCGCGGCGGCATCAGCCAGAAAAGAGTAACGCACCCTGCGAGCCGCATCCTCAAGCGACAGCCTGTGCCGCCTGCGGTAAGCCGCCACATCCACACCATCTACCGTGAACGGAACGTCCAGCCGCTCGAACGCATCCCCCGCGGACTCCGCGTCCTCGTCTGATTCCACGCCCCGCAGCTTATGGTTCAGGTGCGCCCCACACAGCGTCAGTCCGTATTCATCGCGCAGTTGGTATAGCGAATGCAGCAGCGCCAGCGAATCAGGCCCACCAGACAACGCGACCAGCAGCTTCTTGCCCGATAAGCCGCTCTCCGAAATCGCAGCCGCAACGCACTTTAAGAGTTCCTTCCCCCTTGACGGGGGAAGGTTAGGATGGGGGTGAAATACCCTCTCCATCCCGTTAGCCCCCGCCCCGCTACTCGCCGAGTCCATTGCCCCTTGAATAGCCTTGCAAGCCGTATTCAGCCCTGTTCAGGCGCGTAACCTTGACCGTCTCTATCTTCAGCGCGCGCATCTCGATGACCTCTATCTTCAGGTCCTCATAGTCAAGCGTCTCGCCCTCGTGCGGGATATGCCCCAGCCTGTCCAGCACGAACCCCGCGACGGTGTCGAAGTCGCCGCTCGGAATGTTGAGGTCGAGGTCTTCATTCGCCTCGTCCACGCTCATAGCCGCCTCCACCTGGAAGGTATTGTCGTCTAGGCTCTCGTACTCCTCTTCCGGCGCCGCGCCCTCCTCGCCGTGCGCTCCGACAACCTCCTCGGACAGGCGCTTGAGTGTGACCAAGCCCGCGAGTCCACCGTACTCATCCACGATGATAGCCATCTGGTGTCCGTCCTCGCGCATATCGTAAAACAGCTCGGCGGTGCGCTTGGTTTCCGGCACGAACAGAGGGTCGCGGACGACTTCGGTTACCGAGGCGTCCATCTCCATACCGCCGTTGCGCGCCATCGCCCGCAGCACATCCTTCGCCGACAGGATGCCGATGATGTCCTCACTGGAGTCGTTGTACACGGGGAATCGCGTGTGCGAGTGCTCGTCATAGACTTCAAGAAACTCGCTGAGGGTCGAGCTGTGCTGCACGCTAATCATCTCAGGACGCGGCGTCATCACCTCGCGCACCTGGCGGTCGCCAAAGCGGAAGACATCCCGCAGCAACTCCGCCTCGGACGGCTCGAAAGTGCCCTCCTTCTCACCGATATCGATGAGCGTGAGAAGCTCGCCCTCGGTGATGGAGTCGCGCGCTTGCGGATCGACGCCCAGCAGCCGCGTCGTCCAGTTCGTAATGCCTTGCAGGAGGAAGACGATGGGCCAGAACAGCGTTTCGATCATTTTAAGAGGACGCGCATACCAAAAGGTGATGCGCTCCGACTGATGCACTGCGATAGTCTTAGGAATAATCTCGCCGAATATCAGCAGCAGCGCGGTGCCGACCAGGGTCGCCACCACGGTAGCAAGCCCCTCGCGTCCCTCGCCCAGCAGGTTTAGCACGACCACGGTAATCAGCGCGGTGAACGCCACATTCATCAGATTTTGACCGAGCAGGATGGTGGAAAGCAGGCGCTCGGGACGCTCTAGCATATCCGCGATACGCTGCGCCCCGGGTCTGTTGGTGTTGACGAGGTAAGCGAGCCTGACCCGTTCGAGCGCGAGAAACGCCGACTCTGATGACGCGAAGAACCCCGACAGCAATATGCAGATGCCTATCAGAATCAGGCTCGATAACTGTGCTTCCGCCATAGGAAATTACCTCCGTTCGGCGCCCTCTTCGCGGGCGCGCCAAAGGCTGGAGATGACGCTGCGGCTTACGGACGCGCTGAACCCGCGCCTGCCCATATAGCCGTACAGCCTGCGATGAAAAGTCTCGTAGTCCGCCCTGTCCAGGCGGCGAGAATAGGTGGATGCGGCACGGTAAGCGTTCTCGGAATCGTCGCAATCTTCGACGGCGGCATCGGCGATGTTGCCTGCGACACCCTTGCTCATCAGCTCGCGCTTCACAAGCCACGCGCTGCGAGGCTTCGTGCGAAGGCGGCTCTCCGTCCAAAGGCGTGCGAACTCCGCATCGTCGATAAGGGAACGCTCACGCAGGTCTGCAACGACCTGCTCTGCGATGTCGTGGGGAAACTTGCGGCGCAGGAACGTGCGGACCTCTGCTTCGGTCCTCGGTCTGCGCGCGAGGTGGCGTATGGCTGAGGCGCTTGCGCGCCTCATCTGGTCACTATCGCTATCTTCTTCGTTCATTTCAGGTCACGCGGACCCTGCAAACTCCCCATACGGTGCTGCCTAGTAGATAAACGCCGGTTGAGCTAACCGGCAAGCCTAGTGTATCAAGCCCAACTCCCCGCGTAAAGCACACGATAGCAGAGCTGGCATAATTGCCGTTTCTCTTGTCCCTTCCCCCTTGATGGGGGAAGGTTAGGATGGGGGTGAAATTGCCATTCTCCCACCTGAAAGGAAACGCTACCGTTCGGCGGCAACATACCGCTACCCTCGTTGACAAATCACAATGCACTCTTCACGCATAGTTACATCCTTCTTGCCAACGACATTAGACGGGCTATTCGCCAAGGGCATCCTCTTGTTCGGTATGTTCCTGACTATCGTTTCCTTATGCGAAAATCCAAAGCTGCCAAAAGTATCTTCCACAAACTCGTCTGTCGGAAGAGTAACACCCTTAACTCTTCGGTTTCCCACAACATAGCACACCGTCGCCTCATCGGATGTAACGGATGCTATGGTTCTAATGCTATTTCTCAGGTCAAAGTAAAACGACTCCACCTGTAGCGCACGCTTCTTGTCGATTGAGCGAATCTCCTCGATCGCAGGTGAAACGGGCGAATCAGGCAAGTATCCCGGCTTTCCGCTTCCGCCCATTGACAGTCGGTCAACCTTCCTTGGATTGGGCAAGCCTATCCACTCGGCGGAAAGGCGCGAAAATTGACCATAAGCTACTGTGGTGCCTGAGTCCCCGTATGGCGGAGAAGTAATCACCAGGTCGAACGCATCCGGCGCGCATGGGCTTTCTTGGTCGGCAGTATTCGTATCCGTTACCACCACCTTGACGTTCTTGCGCCGCTCCAAGTAACTCGCCAAGCCCTGCCTGTTGCGCTCCAGCTTCTCCTTGAAAGTTCCAAATACATCCGGACTATAGGTCTTCAGCTTATCGGCAGGCATCCGCACCAGCTTGAACTCGCCGTTTCTCGTATAAGAACACTCCCTTACCGTCTCCGAAAAGGCAACCCAAAGGAAGTCGCGCACCGCCTCGTCTCCGACAGACTTGATGCGCTCTCGAATTATCGCAAGCTGCTTCACCACCCTCTCCGAGAACCAGTAATCCATATTAAAAACCTGCGGCGTCCGAAGCGCTGACGAATCACGTTCATTCAGCCTGGCTTTTTCAAGCCCACTGAGCAAGCACTCCATGTACTCATCCAATCTGCTCAGTGACAGTGTCGCAGTCTTTGCCGACGCAATCAGCCTCACCAGTGGATTGATGTCGCAGCCAACTGCATTCATGCCGAAAATAGACGCCTCAACAAGTGACGTGCCTGTGCCGCAATACGGGTCCAGTAGCCAGCCCCCGCGCACGCCGTAACGTTCCAACAGTTTCCGAACTACCTGTGGAATCATCATCGCAGGATAGTTGTGGAAGCAGTGTGTGTACTCTTTCGTGTCTGACTTCCTAAAGTCCCAAGACACATCTTTGTACTTTGTAGTAGTAGTCATCACGGAGACTTCTGGACTTTATTGGAGCTGGACAGGGTGCCGGTTACTGTGCGAAAGTGTCTCGCACTTTGTCGATGAACCTGTGAACACTCAACAGCTTATTTTCTCTTGTCGCGCCTTGAGGGTATCCTCTGTGCAAAGACTCCGGAACTACCAGCCTTACATCCGCGTCAGCAATCGCATTAAACTGCTGATTCGACATATTAGGCTGAAGCGTCATAAAGTATTTGCGCGGAACCCTCCTTCCTTCATCTAGTAACTGGCGCCAGCGCTCCCTAGATGTAGTTTTCGCGCCAATTACGAACAATCCATCAACAGGATAACTCCGGTCGTTATAAGCGTCCGCACTCGGAATAACGAAGTCTGGTCTTCCGTCTATATCAGGCTGATGCTCGAAAGGTATTCCCGCATCCTCAAGAGTGAACCTTATATGGTTCTCAAAGGATCGCCCCGCTCTTGCTCGACGTCTGTTCGTTATGGAATTTGCCGTAGATACGAATTCATCTATATTACTAAAGCCGCGCTCAACGATCGGACCGCATATTGACTGCTCGACCAGCTTGAATAGGTCGTACTCGGTATCCCTTCCCCTAATTAACTTGTCATCCGCGCTCCAATTGGCAAAGCCCGGAACGCAGTCGATAAGGGCGGTTCTCGTCTCTTCTGAGAAGGCATCCCCACTTGGGAAATCGTCTAACCCATCAGCAAAGTCCCCGAACCGACGCCGAAGACATTCATCCTGTTCTTCAATATCCTGGCGTGTCTCATCGTAGATGCCCCACCCAGAGATTATTTCTACACCAAATGCAACTTGCGCTTCAAGGATATCTTCGTCAAAGTCGAGTACATAAGCACGGAAATTTGAAATGTCCCTGGGGACAAGAATCAGGAGACTACCTACGAAGTAGTCGTCCATGAACCTAAACTTGCGACCGAAGCGCGTCAGTCTATATTCGCTTCGTGTCCCCGTTCCATACCAGGTAACTACCGATTGAGTCTCCCTAGTTCCCTCCCAATAGATAGTAACCTCGTGCTTATCGTTTCTCCCATCAAGCGGTGGGTGGGGCGTGTACATCTGCCACGCGTTCTTCGGCAAGTAGAAACCGGCCTGGTGACTGCCAGTCGTGCCTACATCGTTTGGGGACATGAACTTAAGCAGCGCACTTCCACGCTGCAAGGCATCACTGATTGCAGCATCAGCAAGGGGACTCGCCATTTCTATTCACCACTCATCATTCCCACCCCACGTAAGTCCCTAGTCCCCAATCACCGTCAGCGGCACATCATCCTCGCTCTCCACCTCATCATCCTCGGCGATGACAATCTGCGGCGACAGCTTGTTCCGCACCAGCTCTTCTATCTCCGACGAGATGCCCTGGTTCTCGCTCAGGAACTGCTTCGAGTTCTCGCGTCCCTGCCCCAGCCGGATCTCCCCGAACGAGTAGAACGACCCGCTCTTGCGTATGACGTCCTCATCCACGCCGATGTCCAGCAACTCACCGTACCTGCTGATTCCCTCGCTGTACATGATGTCGAACTCCGCCACGCGGAACGGCGGCGCGACCTTGTTCTTCACGATCCGCGCGCGCACCCGGTTGCCCAGCACATCGCTGCCCTGCTTGATAGACTCCAGTCGCCGAAGATCAACCCGCACCGAGCTATAGAACTTCAGCGCGCGACCTCCCGGCGTAACCTCCGGATTGCCGAAGAACACCCCCACCTTCTCGCGAAGCTGGTTGATGAATATCACGCAAGTATTCGAGCGGCTTATCGCAGATGTCAGCTTCCGCAGCGCCTGCGACATCAGCCGCGCCTGCAAGCCCACATGCGTGTCGCCCATATCGCCTTCCAGTTCGGCGCGCGGCACCAGCGCAGCCACGCTGTCCACCACCACGATATCCACCGCTCCGCTCCGCACCAGATACTCGCAAATCTCCAGCCCCTGCTCCGCCGTATCCGGCTGCGACACCAGAAGCTCCTCGATATCCACACCGCACTTCGCCGCATACGCCGGGTCCAGCGCGTGCTCCGCGTCAATGTACGCCGCCGTGCCACCCTCAGCCTGCGCGTTCGCCATCACATGGTACGCAAGTGTCGTCTTCCCCGACGACTCCGCGCCATACACCTCGACCACCCGGCCGCGCGGCACGCCGCCCACGCCCAGCGCCACATCCAGCGATATAGACCCCGTCGAGATTGCCCCCGACACGCTGTCCAGTATCCCGTCCCCCAGCCGCATCACCGCGCCCTGCCCGAAGTGCCGGTCGATCTGACCTATCGCAAGCTCCAGTGCCTTCGCCTTGTCTCCGCTCGTATTGACTCCCTTACTCTTCGATGCGCCGTTTCGTCTCGGCATGGTCGCCTCCATAGCATATTGTTGTCGGTGGAATCGCGGAGCCGCTCGCATCGACGACCCGCACCTGCAACATATCAGATGCTCGCGCCATTGTCAAGACAAGTGTTCTAACAAATATACGCAATCTCATACAGCACGCGCCGCACGGCCACAGCACCGCCAGCCCTCGCGCACCGTCCCCTGCACGCAATCCCTAAACGCAGCGCGGGCGCAGGATACTCGACCCCACGCCCGCGCTTATTCGCCCAATTCAGGTCAGCATTCGCTCACCCTAAGCCCAACAGCACCTTCCAAGCGCATCACGGACTCAGGTCGAAGCTTCCCCAGCACACCAGCGCATCGTCATTACGCAGCGCGCAGCTCCCGCCGTCGCCGCTGCTGATTGCGCTGTACTCACCCGACGGCGCCTGCTCGGCCTCTTCCGAACCCCAGCAGGTTATCGCCCCTTCCGAGTTCAGCGCGCACGCATGGTCGCCGCCACGGCTCACGCTCATGAACGGACCCATCGCCGTATCGTCGCTCTCCGGGTCCACCACCAGGCTACCCCAGCACACTGCCGCGCCGTCATTACGCAGCGCGCAGCTTCCGCCGTTACCGCTGCTGACTGCGCTGTACTCACCCGACGGCGGCGAGACCTCATCGCTCCCGTCTGCGTTCCAGCACGCTATCGAGCCGTCCGACTCCAGCACCGCGCACACATGGTCCGTCCCTCGACTGAACGCGCTGAACGGTCCCGTCAGCGTAGGCTCGGCCGGAGGCTCAGGCTGCACAGCCGATGTCTCCATATCCACCACAATCCTGAACTCGCCCTTCTTCTCCACGTAGTAGGTCGTCGCCTCTATCGTGTAGTCACCCGGCGCGAGACTCGAGACCGCAATCCGCGAATTGTAGCCTTCACCGGTAAAGTCGTCGTCGTTCTCCTCCAAGATTTCACCGTTCTTCCTGTTCCCTTCCATCAGGTACAGGTAAATGTCCTGATCGCTGGAAGAAAGGTCTATGGTGATGTCCGTATAGGCATCCACCGTAAATGTATAGAAGCGGGCATACCTCCCCTCCTCGATGCCATGCCGGGTGGCATGCGAAGACACACAGCCCTCGTCCCATGTCCCGGTCCTGTCAATATCTCCATCTATCCGCACGAAGCACTGCTCGTCTTCAGGCGTCGCCACATCTTCGGAAGGCAGCATGGCGAACCCATAGCCCCAGGTATTGTCAGGCCCCGGCTCGCCCCTGTCCTCGGCGTTGTCCTTCAGGTAGTTCGCCACATCTTCGGGATCGAACTCAGGGAACCGCTGCTTCACCAGCGCCGCGACGCCCGCTATGCCGGCCGCAGCCCATCCGGTGCCTGTCTCTGTAATGGCTTGGTGTGCGACATCGCCGTTGGCGCCCACAATCTCAGGCTTGATTCTTCCCTCAGGCCACGGCTCCGGCCCCGGACCTCGGCTGCTCTGTTCCCAGATTTCATCCATGTTGCCGGGCGTCGTGGTGCCTACCGAAATCAGGCCCGGATTGTTGCTCTCCGCCGGGCTGCCGATACTTCCGAAGAGGCTGGGATGCTCCAAATCGCCACCGCGGAACGACTGCACCTGCACCCAGTCCGGCGCCGTTCCCACGTTTAGCTGCACCCTCAGGCAGTAATTGCCCTCCAGGCGAGGGCGGAAGTAAAAGTATTCCAGTGGCGCGGTCCTCGCTAGGAAGGAACGGTAACTCCTCCTGATAGGAATTCCCGTCTCCTCATGCACCATCTGAATGTCCAGGTCGCGTAACTCAAGCGGGTTGAACGGCCCGACCCACTTGTCTTCCCACCGGATCAGGCCCATATAGGGTCTTCCGGGTTCCAGAGCCACCCTGTTGCACTCGTCTTCCCCGTTGAATTCGTGGAAGCCGTCGCCGTCCTGGTCCCGAAACGCGCCGAACCATGTCTCCTGAGCGTTGTTGCCGGCGGGCATCACCCATGTGATGCCGCCTTCTATGGCATCGTCCACGCTGTTCAGGTCGCTGAGAGCATAGGGGGATGTCCCGTCTCCCGGGCCGGTGTAAATCCATAAAAGTGGTGAATAGGCTACATCGACCTGCTCCTCCACCATCCACTTAACCGCATCGTTCAAGTCCACCCAGTCCCCTACCGTGACTATATAGTACGTCGCCTCAGGAGCTATATCATGAATCCTGGCCGCCCTGACGGTGCCTGAGTCTGTCTCAGTCTCGCAGTCGGAAATGTCATCCGAGTAGAGTCCATAGCCGATGTAGCATCTTGTAATGACGGTCTCTGGCAATTCCGTGCCAAGTATCTCCTGAATGCCCTGAAATCCCGAGCTGAGCACGGCGATCTTCACTCCCTCACCCGTCAGGCCGCCGGCATGCCATACATCCACGCCGTGCGCAACCGCCCCCGTGTCAACAGGGTCGTCTTCAGCGACACGCAGCGGGACCGATGCATGCATCCAGGTCACGCCCTCCTGCTGCGAAGCGCCCGCCAGCAAACTCACCGGCACATCCGCTCCAAGATGTCCGTCGAACGCCGGTCCCGGTGACGCCCCGTTCTCCAGCAGGTAGTCCCGCACATCATCCGCCGAACCCGGCTCCGTCAGAAAGATTACGCCGACAGACTCTTCGCTATGCACCGGGGCCTGCGCCGCCGCCGCCTTTGCCGATAGCGCCCCCAGCGCATACTCAGTCGCAAGCTCCTCCAGCAGCGGGCCCATATTCTGATACACCGCGTCATTCCCATTCGGCGTCTGCGCCTGCGCCCTCCCTGTATCGCCGCCCGTCAGCATCAAGACCGACACCGACACGGCAGCCACCAAAACCACAGCCGCCAGCTTCAAGTTCCTCATACTCATCAACGTTCGCAATTCACTCATCTCCACTCAGATTTGAGACTGTTTCTCATATACTCGCAATAAAGTTATTGGACATCGCATATTGCACGGCAAATACTCATATAAAACGCAAGAATTTGCAAGTAATTCCTCCACTAAAGACAATTGGAATAGTCCCTTCCCCCTTGATGGGGGAAGGTTAGGATGGGGGTGTATGTCCCCTCTCCCCCTAGGAGAGGGTTAGGGTGAGGAGAAACGACTGAATCACGCCCAGCCCTATTCAAAATCCATCCTGCAGCCGCAGTGTGGTAGCATTGTCGTCAGTATCCTCGCCATCCTGTACATCCTGTTACCCCTCTACTGGAGGAACACAAAATGCAAAACGAACCCACCGCATTCCGCGTCGGCGACCCCGGCATCCGCGAAATCTTCGGCGAAGCCTCCCGCATACAGGCATGGCTCGACGTCGAAGTCGCTCTCGCTCAGGCGCAGGCCGAACTCGGCGTCATCCCCGAACACGCCGCGCAGGAAATCGAGCGCAAGGCGCGCTACGAATACCTCGACATGGACAACATCCGCGAAGGCTTAGCCCGCACCGGACACCCGCTCGTCCCAATGGTCTGGGAACTCGACCGCATCTGCGACGGCGACGCCGGCGGATACATCCACTGGGGCGCGACCACCCAGAACATCACCCAGACCGGCAAGCTCCTCAACCTCCGCCGCGCACACAGCGTCTTCCTCCACCAGCTCGCCGACCTCCTCAACCTGCTCGCCGACCTCGCCGAATCCACCGCCGACGCAGCCCTCCCCGGCCGCACGCACGGGCAGCACGCCGTCCCCGCAACCTACGGCTACAAAGTCTCCGTATGGATAGACGAACTCTGCCGCCACGTCGAGCGTCTGCGAGGCTGCGAAAGCCGCGTATTCGTCGCCATGCTCGGCGGCGGCGCGGGCACACTCGCATCCCTCGGCGAAATCGGCCTCGACATACAGGACGGCATCGCCAAGCGACTCGGCATGACCTCCATGTCCAACCCCAGCCGCACCATCAGCGACCACCTCACCGAATACATCACCATCCTCGCCCTTCTCGCCGCCACATGCAGCAAAATCGGCAGAGAAGTCTATACCCAGATGAAACAGGAATTCGGCGAAGTCGAAGAACCCGTCCCCGAAGGCACAGTAGGCAGCAGCACCATGCCCCAGAAGCGCAACCCCAAGCTCGCCCAGGACATAGTAGCCGGAGCCGCACAGGTCCGCGCACTCGTTCCCCTCGCCCTCGAAGCCATGCAGACCGAGCACGAAGCCGACCGCACCACCAGCGTCATGATCGACAAAGCCCTCAACGAAGCCTGCATCCTCACCGGCGACATCCTCCAGCGCATGCTCAACCTCTTCTCAGGCATCCGCGTCTTCCCCGACCGCATGCGCCAAAACCTCGACCTCAGCGGCGGACTCATCATGTCCGAAGCCATAATGCTCGAACTCGGCAGGCAGATAGGCCGCCAGCAAGCCCACGACGCAGTGTACGAAGCCGCCCAGGCATCCTTCATCCAGGGCAGGCCCTTCTCCCAGACCCTAGCCGAAGAACACCAAGTCAGCGAGCGCCTCACCCCCGACCAGATCCAAGCCCTCCTAGACCCCACAGCCTACACCGGAGTATGCAGCCTATTCGCCCACCGAGGCGCCACCCAAGCCCGCCAAACCGCCGCCACCATCCTCAGCTGAAACCATGCAGGATAATCCCCCCATCCGGCGACAGCGATCACCCCATCGCCTGCAGGACCACACGCCCGCCATCTGCGACTTCCACATACAAGCTATGGTTGTCGAGTAACAGCATGCCTACCAGGGGCGTGGTATCCGCCTCGTCCGCCTCAACGGACAGTGCCGCGCCGTCCCACAGCACCGTAACTTCCCAAACGTCGAAGGCAATCGTGCTGCCGTCGGCCAAGGTAGCACCACCATGACTCAAAAAAGGCAGCCCCAATTCCGCGACCAGCGGCGGCGGCAAAGTCAGAAAGCCGTTGAAGCCGGTATCTATCACCGCGTCGATTTCCCGTGCCTGCCCCGATGGACCGCGCAAGGTAAGACTTATGACCGCTTCGTAGGCAGCGTTCACGGCCCCCTCGATCATTCAGTGCTCCGCAAAGGCCGTCCCCCGAAGTTGCGTAATGTCGGGTATCCGACTCGGACGCTCCAGACATCGGCGTCCGGCAATCGCTCCCGCAGACGCTTCGACGCAGCGGAAACCGTGTCGCCGATCGCATAGTCGCCGCTGTTAACATCAATGGCGACTATCTTGCCGTGATAAGTGTCCTGGACCTGTCGCCTGATGTCCCTTTCATATATCTCGTCACCGAGGATACCAGCCTCCTCGGCAGTCCGGCGGGCTGACATATCCACTCCTTCCAATCCCTTCAAAAGCGCTCTGCCCCATCCCCAAAAGCCGCCACATCACACCGCTGCATCCGGCAGTACCCCGTCGCTAGTATGCGTATAGTGGTTCGCCTGCGTTATAGCCATAAGAGTACCGTGCTAACTGCTATCGTTCATTGCTCAAAGAGGATACCTGGGAAACGGTTACGAGGAACAATTTGCGGATTGTCAAGATAATACCCGCGTTCTCTGGGATCGTTCATGTTGACGCGAAACCTTTGCCCCGGTTGAAGTTGGACAAGTATTGCGGAACTTGCCTCCTCCGCATTACCTAGCGCGTCATTGCGTCTATCAAGCCAGTCTTGCAATTCGTCGAAAGAAATACAACAGATGTGGCGTTCATCAACGCAGATGAGCGCGATAAATACTCTGCCATTGTATATGTTGTCAAGGAATGTTAGTTCCTCTTTCTGACTTTGATCAAATGTGAACTGGTAGTCATCGCCCCTTCTGGATCTTGCTGTCACATATTTCATGTAGGCTACAATTCCGTCATTTATGAGGAAGGCACTACGCGATATCTGGTCATCGCCTAATCTCACGGGATTTATCGCTGTAAAGTGCGGGTGTTCGGCAATCTGTGTGAGTGCAGCTCCATGATACATGTGGTCGTCATTAATATACACAGACATCTCCTTACGCTATTTTCTCCTCCATCTAACGCCCCCAATTATACCCACCGGTGCAACCATCAACAACAAATTAATCATTGCCGCTCCCACAGGCACCCCACCCACCGAATTACACCCACCACCCGACGCCGCATCCGCCCCCGGCGTCGCCGTCACTACAATAATCACCGGCGTCTGCGTAGGCGGCACGGCCGTTGCAGTCGGCTCAGGCGTCGCAGTCGGCGCGGGCGTATCAGTCGGAACGGCAGTGTGAGTTGCGGTAGCCGTCGGAATGGGCGTCTCCGTAGGCGTAGGCGTCATTGTCGGAGTCTCAGTCGGAGTAGCCGTAGGTGTATGCGTCGCAGTGGCAGTCGGCGTAGGCGTGTTCGTTGGCGTAGGGGTGATTGTAGGTGTGGCAGTAGCAGTTGCGGTTGGAGTAGGCGTATCGGTAGCGATAGGCGTCGGCGTCGCAGTGGGCTGCGGTCTGCCGTGCTGCGGTCCGAACTCCCACCAACTCGCATGCCCGCTATCGTCCAAGTCCGCCTTCAGCGCCGGATACTGGCTCGAAGTGCCGAAGTCCCACACATCTTCCACACCAGTCGTCTCGTCAAAGTCTTCATCGGCGTTGTCCAAGTCAATGTTCCAATTAGCATAAATGCCTGTGTAGTCTGTCGGCTGTTGCAACTGTTGGGTGCTCATTCCTTTGACGCCATCCGTAGCCCCTTCACCCACTCCTGCATATTGGATAGGCGACTCTCTGAGCCAGTAGCTGTCGGATACTAGGCCTCCGTTAAATCCTAGCAACCCACCGAGACGAACTTCGCTTTTCGTCGCCCTTACTTTGCTCGTAGTATAACTAGACTTGATCTTTCCTGTGGCGCGACTTCCACCGTTACTTCCGACGAGTCCGCCAACACCAGAATTGGTAGCAGAGAATCTGCTTACGGTTACATTACCTATACTGTAAGTGGATACAATCATGCCTGCGTTCCCGCCCACAAGGCCCCCAACACCACCTTCAATGTTCACAGTGTCTTCTGAAATACTGGTGATAATCAACTTGCTCGCCGCAACTACATTACCTGCGCTGTAACTTAGAGAGATTTTACCGTCAGCATGATTGAATCCCACAAGTCCACCCACGTACAGGTCTCCTATCGAGTGGCCCCATTTTTCTATGGATTGTCCGAGTATTCCGTTGACCTTGGCATCTGAGTAACATCCATCGATTTGACCTCTGTTTTCACCCACAAACCCTCCGACATACATGTCAGACGTCGAGAATCCTCCGGGTGTATTAACCCTCCCAGAAAACGAACTTAATTCAATGATGCCTTTGTTGAGACTAGCCAGCCCTCCGACTGTTGCAGACGTTGGAGCGGTTACATTGCTTGAAGAATAGCTACCCGTGATTCTACCCGTATTTTCACCGACAAGCCCTCCGACAAACTGCCTTCCTTCCGTCTTCCCAATCGAGTAGCTACCTACAATTTCACCGCTATTGCCGCCAGATAATCCTCCGATAAACCTGCTACTTGAAACGGTCCTGCCGACATGAACACTCGACCTGTCGCTTGCGATTTCAGATTCAGAGTAACTTTCTGAGACTCTGCCGAGGTTGTATCCGACGAGTCCGCCGACGTAGGCACTGCCCGTTACTTTCCCAGCGGTGTGACTTGATGAAATGCTGCCATAGTTTCTTCCTACAAGTCCTCCAACCCAAAGATTGCCCGTGACACTACCTATAGAAAAGCTGGCAGAGATACTGCCGTTATTTTTCCCTACGAGTCCGCCGACATTGTTTTCACCTCGTTCAGAACTTACATTGCCCATGCGCCGTTCTGGAAATCCTGATATGTTGACGGATGTCAATCTAGTCTGTCGAATGATGCTGTTTCTGCTTGTTATGCCAAATAAGCCGATGACACCAGGGTTCGTATCGTCAAAGCGCTTGATGTACAAATTCAAGACAGTATATTGGTTACCGTCAAATGTAGCGCTAAATTCATCACTAACCCCAATCGGCAGCCACCCATTCCCGCCCGTCCACTTCCCGTTCACCGCCCCCGACGCATAACCCCCCGCACTCTTGAAGTCCAAGTCCCGCGCCAGCTCATAGCCCTCGCAGCGGTCAGGGCAGCCCATATACTCCGCCGCATCCGGAAACGCCGCAAAATACCGCTCCGCATTAGCCCCATCATCCGCCAACCCGTCCCCGTCCAGGTCCCACCGCACCGCATCCAACTGCTCCAGCCACTCGATCTCAATCAGCCCGTCATCGTCCGCATCATAGTCCACCGCCCCCTGCGCCCCCACGCCATCCGGCCCCGCCACCGCTCCCACCAGCAGCACAACCAACAGCGCAGCCGTCCTTAATATAACTCCCCTCAATCTCAATCTCCCACTCCCAAAATGTTCCCTCTACAGATGCTATTCCGCCCCAAAACACACTGCATTCTACACCATCCATCAGCCACATCAAACCCACCCCAATCCTCCCATACATCCTGTGAATCTTGTGCCTTCTGTGGCAATCCACCCTTGACAACACAAACATCCGTCCGTATCATAGGTGCAACCAACAACAAGAACATAATATCTATCCTACCCATCCTGTAAATCGATGTAAGTTAAACATGTGCAACCAGAACTCCTTACAACAGAAAATAGCCGAACTCACCAACGACGGTGAGGACATCCTGCGCTTCCTTGCGGAAACCGTGCGCGGCGAAACACCCGGCGTCAAAGCCCACCACCGCCTAGAAGCCTCAAGGCAACTCAACCGCCTAGGCGCCCTCGGCGATCACGCAGCCAACAACACCCCTTCCCCCTTGACGAGGGAAGGCTGGGATGGGGGTGAGAAGGACAAAACATCCTCCCCATCCTGTCCATCGATGTCAAGTAGCCCCCCGATCCTGAGCAGGACTGCTACTACGAGCCCCTGAGTCCCGAAGACCAGGCAATCTTCGACTACCAGATGAAAATCGAAACCGGCAGTTACGAGGAAGGCGAGATAGAAATACGCCCGGTCACCGAGGCAACGCGCCGAGAATACACCACCGCCCTCAAGTGGATGCAGCAAGTAGCCGCCCAAGAAGGCGTCCCCCTTCTTCCCAACCCTCTATCCGGCACCCTAAAACACCCCAACGCCCGCAGCCCCTAACATCCTCCCCATCCTGTCCATCGATGTCAGCCCCCGTCCCCTGACGGCTGATACCTAACACCCCAACTCATATTGTGATATATTACACAACATGAAAATCCTCGACACGTCCACAGTGGCATGCTAGTCCGCAACGGGCTGCTAGTCGCGAGCGCCGCGCTCATGCTCGTGACCCTCTACATGGTCTTCCTCTGGGTGCCCACCGAGCTCAACCTCGGCGTATCCCAGCGCATCTTCTATTTCCATGTGCCGCTCGGCTGGCTCGGCATGCTCTCCATCATCGTTGTCGCGGTCGCCAGCATCGTCCACCTCATCAACGGCAGCCAGTGGTGGGACGACCTCGCCTATACCACCGCCGAAATCGGCGTCATATTCGCCAGCCTCATCCTCGTAACCGGCGTCATCTGGGCAAAGGGCGACCTCAACTGGTGGTGGACATGGGACGCCAAGCTCACCACCACCCTCATACTCTGGTTCATCTTCGTGGGCTACCTGATGGTCCGCGCCTACGCGCCCAGAGGCTCGCAAAGCACCCGCTTCGCCGCAGTCATCGCAATATTCGGCGCGATAGACGCCCCCATAATCTACATGGCGACCGTCTGGTGGAGCACCGCCCACCCCGAACTCAACGTCGGCCCCGTCGCCAGCGACAGCGACGAGATCGGCTCCGGCAAGATATACCTGACGCTGCTGGTCGCAGTGCTGACCTTCACTGTGCTCTACATCCACCTGCTCGTCGAGCGCTTCCACCTGCGCCGCGCCGAGTCCGCCCTCGACAGCCTGCACCAAGCCGTCAGTCTGCGCCTTTAATCCCGTCTATCCCGTACATCGATGTTAGCCCCCGTCCCAGGAGACGAGCCTTGCGACTCATCATCACAGCCCTTTCAGCCGTTATAATTGCCCTGGCCGCGCCCGCCATTGCCGCCGCCGACACTCTTGCCCAGCAGCAGCGTGGCGAGTCCGAACTCCCCTGGCTCTTCGCCGTCTATGCCATCACCTGGGCAGCCTTCTTCGGCTACGTCTTCTTCATGTCCCGCAAGCAGCGCGAAATGCAGCGCGAAATCGACGCCCTCAAGCGCGCCCTGCAAGCGAAAGACGCTGACATGGGGTAAAATAGATGAGTCAAGAGCCGCAGCGAACATCTATCTGGAGCGTATCCGAAGGCTGGTTGACCGCATACTTCTTGCTGTTCACAGTCCAGTTCATTGCCGGCGTGTCATTCGTAATCTGGTATGAAACAGTCATGGTGACACACGACTCCACAATCCAGACATTGATTAACATCTTAGGAAAGTCAGGAACCATACCAATTCTATCCGCTTCTACATCATACATATTTGCAGAAGGGGGAAGGCTTACGATGGTCATATCCAACTGGGTAGAAAAGAAGCTCGAAGAGCGCAGACTAAGGCGTCTGGCCGAAATACGTGAACAAGGACGCCAAGAAGGCTTCGAGCAAGGACGCGCCTTTGAGCGTGAGCGCATTCAGGCCGAAGCCAACGGCCACACCTCCGACGACGAACCGCCGCATTCCGAGAACGGGCGCTAACCGACGCAAATGAGGAGACCTACTTGCTGAACCTGAAGTTCATCATCGCCGCCGTGGTGCTGCTCGGCGCGCTCTTCTACCTCGGCTTCATTGCCTTCCAGAGCGCGACCGTGTACTCCTACACCGTCAGCGAACTCACCACGCTCGGCCCCACGCCCGAAGGCAAGCTCGTCCGCGTCAGCGGCAGCCTCGTCGAGGACTCCTTCGCGCGTCCCGACGGCTCCACCATGGCGCACTTCACCCTCACCGACAAGGAGAACGGCGGAGTCAAGTTCGTCGCCGCCCAGCACAACGGCGTCCTCCCCGACCTCTTCTTCAACCCCCACTCCGAAATCATCCTTGAAGGCGCATACCGGTCCGACGGTGTGTTCGACAGCCAGAACGTCCTCGTCAAGTGCCCATCCAAGTACATCGAAGCCACCGAAGACGCCTCATACGACCAGTCCGACTACACAAAGCAACAGGTCAACTAAGGGAAAAATCCCTTCCCCCTTGATGGGGGAAGGTTAGGATGGGGGTGATTGCCTTTTGAAAAGCACTACCCCTGCACGATAATCGCCCCATCCACATACAGCAATTCCAGCGCCTGCATCGCCGTCCGCTCTGCCTGTCGCGCCATGTCCGGCTCCATCCCCTCGCACAGCCTGGCTATTGCCGCCGCCGCCGTATCCTCCTCGTCTAGATCTGCCAGTAGGTGCGACACCAGCCCGCTGCACGGAATCCCCTCCGGGTGCGCGTCGGTAACCAGCCCCACACCCCACACGAACCGGTCGTCCGCAAGTACAGGCTGCCGCTGCAACCGCACCCCATCCGCAAGCCGCAGACGAGCGCCGACCGGCAATCCCTGCTTCCGCCGCCGCTTCCGCTCCGACTCCACCGCCGTCACGCTATCCCCGAACGCGGACGGCAGCAATCCCTTCGACAGCACGGCGCGCTCGTAGCCTCGCGCGGGCTGCCCCGCCACAAGCTGGATGAACGACTGCCGCGGCGTCAGCAGTGGGTCGTCGTCCAGCAGCCTCCGCGCCTCCCAGAAGTACGAGTCCGCCGTGCGATTGCTCGAATAGAACAGCCGCGCCAGCTCCCGGAAGTGCCCGTACTCCCGGTAATACATCTGCTCGTACATCTTCCCCGCGGGCCCCGCGATCGTCGGGTCTTCCAGCGCAGAGCCTACGACCACCGAAGCGAGAGCAGCGTAAGTCAACGCAAGATGCACGCCCGACGAGAAGAGCGGGTCAACGAAGCAGCCGGCGTCCCCGACCAGTATGTAGCCCGGCCCCGACAGCGACTTGCAGCGGTACGACCAGTCCCGCACCACCTCCGGCCCCGAGACCATTTCCGCGGGCTCAAGCATGCTTGCTAAGTAAGGCGCGGCGGCTATCTGCCGTTCGAGGAAGCGGCGCGGACCCATCTCACGGATGCCTCGCTGACCGCTCTCCGCGTCCACCACCGCGCCCACACTCGCCCAACCATCGTGCAGCGGCCCACCCAGAGGAATATGCCACAGCCACCCGTCCGCCTGCGATTCGATCAGGATGTTGCCGCCGTCAGGCTCCGGCAGGCGCTCGCCGCCTGTATAGTAGCCGTACACCGCTAGGTTGCGAAAGAAGCCATCCCACTCCCGCAACTCCAACTGGCGGGCCAGCACGCCGCTCTGCCCGCTCGCGTCCACCACGAAGCGGGCGGACAGTTCGACCTCATCTGATGAGCCGTCCACGGGACGGCATCGAACGGCAGACGCTACGCCGTCCGCATCGAACGTCACCCCTGTAACCTGCCAACCCTCGCGCACATCCACACCCGACCGCCGCGCGTTGTTCAGGAGGATAGAGTCGAATTCAGGACGCCATACCTGGTAGGAATGTGGATTGCTGGCGTGCGTTTCGCTGAAGTACCAGCTCCACGGCTCGCGCTCCGTACCCCAGATCATCGTCGCGCCCGGCTTGACCGTGAAGCCCGCTCCGCGCACCTCGTCCATGACACCGAGGCTCTCCAGAATGGGGATACTGCCCGGCAGCAGCGACTCGCCCACATGCGCGCGTGGGAAGCATTCCCGCTCCAGCAGCACGACATCCAGCCCCATGCGAGCGAGCAGGGCGCTGGCGCAGGCCCCTGCAGGTCCGCCCCCGATAACTACAATGGAATCGTTCACCGACATAAGAGCCTATGAGTGCAAAATAAAACGTGCAAAATAAAATGGAGAGGATTGAAACAAATCCCCTCCATCCTGTCTATCGATGCTAGATTTCTAAGCCTCGAACCCTGCCGAGCGGTGTGTCCCGTCGCAGAAAGGCTTGTTGTCCGACTCACCGCAGCGGCACAGGAAAACCATCTCGCCGTCGCCGTCAATCGAAATCTCGTTGCCGTCCGCGTCCACCAGCTTTATCCCGCCCTGCACCAGGTAGGGCCCGTTCTTCCTTGTCGTAACCGTCGTGTCTGCCATAGTCCTCTCCCTTTCTCGCTCAATATGTCCCTTCCCCCTTGATGGGGGAAGGTTAGGATGGGGGTGAAAAATCCCCTTCATCCTACCCGTCGATGTTAGCCCCGGCGTCCCTCCAACGCCTTGACCAACTCAGGCACCACCTCGGTATAATCTCCCACAATACCGAAGTCCGCCGACTGGAATATCGGCGCGCGCGCGCTGCTGTTGATGGCGACAACCGTACCTGCCTTGCCTATGCCGACCGTGTGATTGAACACGCCGCTTAACGCAATGGCAAAGTACAGTTTCGGCGACACCGACTTGCCCGAAAGCCCGATCTGGTACTGGCGCGGCAGCCACCCCAGTTCGGTAACGTCGCGCGTCGCTCCCAACGGCGCGCTCAGCGCTTCGGCAAGCTCCCGAAGCAGCGGTAGGTTCTCCGGCCCGCCGATGCCCTTGCCCACGCCAACTATTGTATCCGCACTGTCAAGTTCCGCACCCTCCGCCGATTCATTCACAACGCGCTCGACAATCTCCACTCGCGCCTCACCCAGGCTGTCCAGCGACAGCCGCCGCACCACCGCTTCAATGCTGTCGTCAGGCACGGCCGGCGTCAGCAATCCCGGACGCACGGTCGCCATGTACGGCTTCGTGCTCGACAGTATCGGCGCGACGATGTTCCCCCCGAACGCGGGCTTCAACTGCACCAGCCGTCCTTCATCGTCAACTTCCAGACCGATGCAGTCTCCCGTCAGCCCCAGCGACAGCCTGCCCGCCAATCGCGCAGCAAGCTCCCGCCCTATCACCGTCGAGCCAAGAAGCACCGCATACGGGCGATGCTCCCGAATCGCGTCCGCCAGAATAGCCGTGTGCTGAGACACCTCGTATGCCGCCAGCCGCTCATCCTGCGCTACCCATACCACATCGGCGCCAAAAGCGGTCAGCCCGTCTCCGTACTGTTCCACATCAGCGCCAATCAGCACCGCCTCGACGCTGATATTCAGCGCTTCCGCCAGTTCGCGCGACCGTCCCAGCAGTTCCAGCGTGATCGGGCGTAACTCGCCGCCCAGAGCTTCAGCCACCACCCAGATTGCTCCAACATCCTCACGCTCACGCCGCGCGCCGCGCTCAACAGCCGCATCAGCCGAGTCCACATCGCCGCTCTCAAATACTCCCTGTTCGCCCAGATAGGCCATCAGCTCCAAAACCGCCTCGGCCGCCGGCTTGTCCCGCACCACGATGCCTTCGCGCTCCGGCTCGATGGAGTATATCTCGCTCACCCATGTCGGCGACCCGTCCATGCCGAACGCCGACATATCATCGCTCAGGTCGGCGGCGGTCAGCGTTGTAATGGGCTTCTCCTGCGCCGCCTGCCTTTCCGCGCGTCTCGGATATATCTCCGGCGCGACATCCTCCGTAACCGTGATGAGCGCGGGGAGCGCACACCGTACTATGTCATGCCCCTCGTCCGTGATGCGTTCCGCGACAAGCGCAGCGCCGTCATCCGAAGCATCCAGTTCGAGATGGCGCACACCGCTCACCTGCGGCAGGTCCAGCATCTCTGCCACTTCCGCGCCCACCTGACCGGTCTCCGCATCAACGCTGTTGCGCCCGCAGATAATCAGGTCGTAGTCGTCCCGCGCCAGAGCCAGGGCGAGTGCTTTTGCCGTCGCCAGCGTGTCGCTGCCCGCAAACGCCCTGTCGTTCAGATGCACCGCGCTGTCCGCTCCCATCGCGAGGCACTGGACCAGCGCATCTCGCGCCTGCGGCGGTCCCATCGTGAAAACCACCACCTCGGCATCGTGTGCCTGCTTCAGATTGACGGCAAGCGACATCCCCAGCACATCGAAGGGATTCACCTCGCTCGGCACGCCGTCGCGCACCACCCGTCGCGTCTCGTTATCGAACTTCAGCAGTGAAACGACAGGCACCTGCTTTATGCAAACCGCTATCTTCATGGCACATATCATTCCCCTCTCCCAGTGAGAGGGCTAGAGTGAGGGCAACAGTCCCTTCCCCCTCGATGGAGGGAGGTTAGGATGGGGGTGTAACGTGCTGAAAAGTACGTTGCTTATTGGCTGCTGATGCTATTTCGAACGCGGTCCGCAAAACCCGCAGGCGCGGTCTGTGTGGGCATACCTTGCAGAGCGGTTATCGTCTCTCGCAGCGTGCGGAAGAACGCCTCGCAGAGCGGGCAGCCGCTCAGGTGCGCGCGAATCCTCTGCTCCAGCACCGGGTCAATCTCCCCGTCTATATAGTCCGACGAATTCGCCCGCGCCTCTTCGCAGGCCAGTGGCAGCGCGTTGCGCCCCAAGAGACGGCCAAACATGGCGAATATACGAGACTTCAGGGACATCATCATCTTCTTCGTCCAGAACTCAACCTCGAGCCAAGTGTAAGTATATCAGCAAACCTACATGGCGCAAGCCGATAGACTTTTACTTATTGGATGCTCTCACTTACAATTGGATGCAAGGAGCCATTGTCCCTGCGAAGGCAAGGGTTAGAGCCTGTCCTGAGCTTGTCGAAGGGATGGGGGTGAAACGTATAATGCCCATTCGGACAGAGTGATGTCCAGCCAGCAAGAAGCACAGCAGCAAGACTCAGCGCCGACGAACTTCGACGAAATCGTCGAGGAATACTCGAACTTCGTCTATAACGTCGCCTACAAGATGATGGGCAACCCGCACGACGCCGAAGAAGTCGCGCAGGAGGCTTTCCTCTCCGCGTTCCGCGCCTTCGACCGCTTTCGTGGCGAATCCCGCGTTACCACGTGGCTCTATCGCATCACAGTGAACGCAGCCCTTATGCGAATCAGGCGCGAGAAGCGCACCCGCGAACTGCGCTGGGTGGGCATCGAAAATCTTGATGTGCCGAGCTGGGACGAGGCACCCGAGCCGTCCGCAATGAACTCCGAGCTGGGCGATAAGATACAGGAAGGTATAGCGATGCTCCAGCCCGAACTGCGCGCCGCAGTCGTGCTGCGGGATGTCGCAGGCCTGTCCAGCAGGGAAGCCGCCGAATCCCTCGACATCACCGTATCATCCCTCAAGTCCCGCCTCCACCGCGCTCGCGTACTCCTCCGCCAGCACCTCGCCGAGTACGCTCCTAGGCGGTAGGCATCATCGGCGTCAGCCGCACCCCCATCACCTCTTCGCACCACGCCGCAACCGCAAGCAGCCTCGCCTCGTCGAAGTGCCCCGCAAC
Organism: Dehalococcoidia bacterium; assembly: GCA_965204855.1. GTDB lineage: Bacteria > Chloroflexota > Dehalococcoidia > Lucifugimonadales > JADFKI01 > Bin90. The sequence continues at coordinate 3,220,036 of OZ242018.1, read as the reverse complement.
CAGTTGCACGCCCATAGGCATGCCGTCCTCGCTCAGACCTGACGGCAGCGTTATCTCCGGGAAGCCGCCGAATGTCCACGGCGACTGGAACTTCGGATCACCCGTCGTCTCGCGGCTCGGCGGCGCGGGCGCAGGCGTCGTAGGCATAATCAGCGCATCATAGCCCTGAATCGCGGACTGCACACCATGCCTGAACTCTCGCTGCAAGTGCTTCGCCTTCAGGTATGTCAGCGCGGGTGTCGCCAGCCCCTGCTCGATTAAGCCATGCACATTCGACGAAAAGTCGTCAGCTCTTACGGCGAAGTTGCTCTCATGCACTTGCGCGCCCTCCACCGACATCAGCGCGCGCTGCCCCAACAGCACTGCATCGAAGTCCGCCGGAAGCGACACCTCTTCGACCATTGCGCCCGCATCGCGCAGCTTTTCGGCGACCGACTCCGTATTCGCGCGCGTCGCGTCATCGCACTGCTCCATGAAGAACTGCCGCACCAATCCGATTCGCGGCGGCTTTATATGCGCCTGCGATGCCCGCAGATAATCCGTAGTTGGGCGCTCCGACGAGTCCGGATCGTTGACGTCATGCCCCGCCAGCGCATTCAGCATCAGCGCCGCATCCGCCACGCTCCGCACCATTGGCCCCATCGTGTCCAGCGATTCGGATACCGGATAGACGCCATATCTGCTGACGCGCCCGAAAGTCGGCTTCAAGCCCACTATGCCGTTGTACGAACACGGACGCACGATGGAACCGCCCGTCTGCGAACCAAGTGCCGCCGGAAACATCCCAACCGCCGCGCCCACTGCCGAACCGCTGCTCGACCCGCCCGGCGTATGCGCCGCGTTCCAGGGGCTTACGGTAGGGGACGGGTCTCCGCACGCGAACTCCGTCGTCACAGTCTTGCCCATGATCATCGCGCCCGCCTGTCTCAGCAGCGCAACGGTCGTCGCGTCATAGTCCGGCACGAACTCCGCGTATATCGTCGAGCCGCTCGTCGTCAGAACGCCCCGCGTAAAGTAGATGTCCTTGATGCCCACCGGAACGCCGTGCAGCGGCCCGCGCGGTCCCTCTGCGGCAAGCTCCCTGTCGCGCTCACGTGCCGCTGCCATCGCAGCATCCCCATCCAGCGTAACCCAGACCTTCAGCGCGCCTTCGAGCGCATCGCACCGCGCCAGAAGCGCCTCCATCAGTTCCACTGCCGATATAGCGCCGCTCCGAATCATCTCCGCCGCCTCAACCACGCCAAGCTCATGCATCTCACTCATAGCATCTTCCTTTCCTCGCGTTAGCCAGCGTAATGTCCATCCCCTTCAGGCTGCTCATTCCTGTCGCTTGACTAACTGATATACTGACAAACCAAATACTAATTCACGGAGTATATTATGCCTCGACTGACCAATCAGCAACTGAACGACTTCCTCACCTCCGGCGCCCATCTGATGAAGCTCGCCACCCTCACCTCCGAGGGCTATCCTTACGTCGCGCCCGTCTGGTACGACTACGATGGCGAGGCTTTCTATGTCGCCGGCAGGCGCACGGCGAACTGGGTGGCGCACATCCGCGACGACGAGCGAGTCTCCTTCTGCATCGACACCTGCGACGCCCCCTACATCCGCGTCATCGTCGAGGGCACCGCGGAGATTGCCGACCCCGCGTGGCTGGGCGACTGGAAGCACTGGGCAGTCCGCTACCAGGGCGAGGAAGCAGGCACGCGGTACTACGAAGAGACAAAGCACATGCCCCGCGCATACATCCGCATCACGCCCCGCAAGATAACCACCTGGGCAGGCCCCGGCTGGCACCCCCGCTACCAGGAATAGCGCCCGCAAGCAACAATTTGTGATATACTCCACCGCACACATTTAGTCCCATATATGCCGCATCAGGCATAAGCGCATTCGGGCAGACGGACGAACAGGAGGTGGACGATGGATGCACTAAGGCGAGTGGTTGGAGCTGTGCTGCTCGTTACTGCCGTGCTAGTCGGCATATACTTCGTCGTTGAGCAGCTTGGCATACTACCTCTCCTCTGGCCGCCGCTCAACTACCTCATGGCTTTGTCCGCGGTGCTGGGCGTCATATTCGCCTACCTGCGAAAGCACTCCCTCGAATCCGCAGGACTAGACCGAATCGTCACCCGCCGCTACCTCGAAGCCAACATCCTCTTCTACGGCTTCATCGCAATCGCAATGCTCTTCTTCTGGAACTGGTTCGACCTGCTCATTGATGACGCCCCACAGGACATTCACCGTAGCATAGTCTGGATTATCGTGGACACCGTAGGCGCCCTGCTCTGGGGTGCGCTCGGCATGTTCCTTCTGCGCGGAGGCAGTGACGAATAAATAAGTCGAAAGGAAAACCAGAATAGTCGGGATGCAAGTGGACGAAAGGAGTATCTTCTGATGGACATTTTCAAGAAAATCGTGGGTATTATCCTGCTCATCGTGGCAGTAGTAGTCGCGGTCCACACCGTAGTCGAGCCGCTGTACTTCGACAGCAGCCAGTCCAGCAGCGGGTACAGCGAGGGCGTCTGGGACATCATCAACCCGCTCTCCGCGATAACCGTGATTCTCGGCCTCATCTTCGGCTACATGCGCAAGCGCGATGCCGACGCCGCGGACGAGACCACTGTTACCCGCGAGTTCCTGACCGCCAACACAATCTTCTTTGGCTTCCTCTTCGTCGGCATCATATTCTTCTGGAACTGGTTCAACCTGCTCAGCCCGGCGTTCAACGCCGTGGGGCCCGATGCAGTCTCGCTGGCTTGGATAATCATCGACGCAGGCCTGCCGCTGCTCGCCGGCTCGCTCGGCATACACCTGGCGCTTGGAGGCGCCGACGAATAGATTTTAACGTCCCTTCCCCCTCGATGGGAGAAGGTTAGGATGGGGGTGAAAGTATTATGTCCCCCAAAGTTGACTGAAGGAGCAATTGCCAATGGACATGCTCAAGAAAATTATAGGCATACTGCTCATCATTACCGCCGCCGCCGTCGCAATCCACACGGTAGTCGAGCCGCTCTACCACACCACAAGCGACGCCCAGCCGTACGCCCCGCTCTGGGACATCCTAGACCCGATCATGGCGGTCGCCATCGTCCTGACCATTATCTTCGGCTTCATCCGAAAGCGTAGCGCGTGCAATGCGGAAGAAACAAACGTCACCCGCGAGTTCCTGTCAGCCAACTTCGTCTTCTACGGCATCGTCTTCATCGGCATCATGTTCTTCTGGAACTGGTTCAACCTGCTCAGGCCGGCGTTCAACGCCGTAGGTCCCGACGCCGTCTCGCTCGCATGGATTATCATCGACGCCACGCTTCCGCTACTGTTGGGCGCCATGGGCATGCACCTGTTCAAAGCAGAGGACGCCTGACGCCTGAAACCTGACTCCTAGAAAGTCAGCGACACTTTCAGCGCTCCGTCCTCGCGCGATTCCGCGAGGTCGAACGCCTCCTGCACCCGCTCCACCGGGAACTGGTGGGTTACGAAGGGCGCCATGTCAATCTCGCCCTTCGTGATGAAATCGGCCGCAAGCTGGAACGCGGGCAGACCCGGCTCGTCCTGCGCCCCGAAGGTCGTGTACAGGTCGAGGCGCTTGCGGAAGAAGGTGTCCCAGTCGAACGGGATACGCTCCATCGTTGGCGGCAGCCCGAACACCGCAATCGTGCCGAGCGGCTTCACCATCTTCAGCGACTGGTTCAGGGTCTCCACGCTGCCGCACGCCTCGATGACCACATCCGCGCCTTCGCCGTCCGTCAGGTCCAGCACGGCGTCAGTCGCGCGGTTGCCCGTTACGTCAATCGCGTGGTCAACGCCCATGCGCGTGCCATGCTGACGCCGCGCTTCCACAGGCTCCACCGCGATGATGCGGTGCGCTCCCAGCCGCCGCAGCATGAAGTCGTGGAACAGCCCGACCGAACCCTGCCCAAGCACAGCGACCGTCTTGCCCAGTAGCGGCGGCAACTTGCGCGCGCCGAACACCACCGTGCCGAGCTGCTGCGCCATCAGCAGGTGCGCCGGCGGTACATCCTTTGGAAGCTTCAATAGGAACTGCTCCTCTATCATCTGGTAGCCGGCGAATACCTTCGACTTCCAGATGTTCGGCGCGGTCAGCACGAGATCGCCCTCTTCCAGCGAAGTATCGCCCGGGTCCACCACCTCACCCACGCCCTCGTGACCGGGATAGCCCGGAGGAAGCGGGAACTCGTAGGCGTTCCAGCCCATATACACGATATGCAGGTCGCTTCCGCATATAGACCCCAGCATCGTCCGTACCAGGGCATGCCCCGGCTCAAGCTCCGGTATAGGCACTGCCTCGCAGCGCAGTTCCCTCAGTCCTGTCGCCACCGCCGCCGGCATCATAGCCATGTCGCAATTCCTTTCCGCTTTCGTCAATTCGAGCGTCTGATACAATCTTTGATACTGTCAGAGATTGTGAACCCAGAGGGTTTTCGTGTCAAGGAAATGGCGTCGTACGCGCCGCGCAATCTCCGTAGATAGTCTCCTCAATCCTATCCACCGGCTGGCCTAGTCTAGCGCGCGGCAGGCACCAGCCGGTAGATACCGCCGTCGAAGGACAAAATGAATATCTCGCCGTCTTGGTCCTCGCCAAACGACGATATTTCCAGCCGGCTGTCCACGAGTTCGAGTTGCTCTATAATCTGATTGCCGTCGTGTCGCAGCGCCCATATCTTGCCGCTGCAGAAGTCCCCGTAGATGTATGCCCCATACAGCGACGGCAGCCTCTTGCCGCGATAGACATATCCGCCCGTTACTGAGCAGCCGTCCTCTCTCCCGTACTCGGCAATCGGCATTTCTAATCCCTGAGCATCGCACCCACGGCTGGGCTTGAAGCACGAACTGCCTTCCATAGTGTTCCAGCCGTAATTCAGCCCGCGCCTGACGATGTTCACTTCCTCGAACCTGTTCTGACCCACATCCGCCATCCACATCTCGCCGCTCTCCCTGTCGAACGAGAAGCGCCACGGGTTCCTGATGCCATACGCCCATATCTCCCCTCTCGCGCCCTCGCTACCGACAAACGGATTATCCGCCGGGATGGAGTACGAGCCGCGTTCGTCCAGCGTGCCTACATCTATGCGAATTATGGAGCCGAGTAGAGTCGAAAGGTCCTGCCCGTTGCCTCGCGGGTCGCCCCGGCTGCCGCCGTCGCCAAGGCCGATGTAAAGATACCCGTCGGGACCGAAGGCAATCTGCCCGCCGTTGTGGTTGGAATAAGGTTGTTCGACTTCCATGATGATTCGCTCGCTACCGGCGTCGGCAGCGCCGCCACCCGCATCTACCGCGAATCGCGACAGTACAGACCTGCGTGGCTCTGCCGCCGAGTAATACACATAGAAGTAACCGTTGGCGTGGAAGTCCGGATCAAATGCAAGCCCGAGCAGTCCTTCTTCATTGCCTCTGTCACTCACGCGCTCGCGGATGTCCAGAAAGACATCTGCGGCTCCCACTCTCTGGTCGTTGGCAAAGGTCATGATGACGCCGGGCTGCAGCAAGACGAACAATCTATTGCTGTCATCGTCCGGATAAGCCATCCCGACCATGCGCTTAAAGGAAATGTTTGGGAATGCACGCTCGACCTGCATCTTTTCGAGCGGCTCAGGACGCAACGATGTCAGCGAGTTCTCCGTGAGCGGGGAGGGCGTAGCAGTGGCAGACTCAGGGGCGGCTTTTACAGCAGCGGGATCAGAAGAATCGGAATCCGGCGCAGATGTCGGCGTCGATACGACGGGCTTAGGCAGGATGGTTGCAGTCGGCGAAGGCAATACGGCAGGAATCGCCGTCGTTTGCCGACCGGAGGCTGTACTGGCGTCCGCACATCCAACCGCCGCCGGAAGCGCCAACAGAGCCAGCAAAGCAATCCACAATCTCATTACAATGGAATTATACCAATTCGGCGACCGGGACATCTGAAAATGCTTCATCGGCTCAAGTGGCGATGCTACAATCTGTTGGACACGGTAAATGTGTTCACCAACGACGACGCCAATCGGCTGACGACTTAACCTACTGACAGACTATGCCACGCACCATCATCGCCATCGCCGCCATATTCGGCCTCCTCGCCGTAATCGCCGGAGCCGCAGGCACGCACGCCCTCCGCGACACCCTCGACGCTGGCGCGCTCCGCACCTTCGAGACCGCCGCCCGCTTCCAGATGTACCACGCCCTCGCGCTGCTCGCCGTGGGCATTCTCTCCATGCGCTGGCAGACGCGCGTGCTCACCGTATCCGCTGCTCTCTTCGTGGTGGGCATCCTGCTGTTCAGCGGCAGCCTCTACATCCTAGCCCTGAGTGGTATCGGCATCTTCGGCGCAATCGCCCCCATCGGCGGCATCTGCCTCATGGCAGGTTGGGCGTCCCTCGCCTTCGCCGCCTTCCGCGCCAGATAATCCTGTCCATCGATGTGCTGAGCTTGTCGAAGCGCTGTCCATCCATGTCAGTTCCGTCTCTGATATGATATGCCAAATTATTTTCAGAGGACGGAGGACAAAAATGCCCAACAGCGAAGACATGAAGCAGCGAATACGCGACGGCGAGATTCTCATCGGTGTGTCGGTGCCCCTCAACGCGACTAAGAGCCTGATGGAAGACATCATTAGCAAGGACGACTACGCTTTCGTCCACACCGACAGCCAGCACGGGCCATTCAACGAAGAAACGCTTGTGCAGTTCTGCGGGTACGCCGCCGAGCTCGACATCCCCGCGCAGTTCCGCATCAAGCATACCCGCCACGCATACCTCATCGGCAACATCCTTGACCTCGGACCCGCGGGCATCGAAGTGCCGCAGGTAGAGGATCTGTTGGTCGCGCAAGAAGCCGTTGACTACTTCTACTACCCGCAGTTCGGCAAGCGCAGCTGGGGCGGCGCGGCCCGCTGGAAGGTGCAGGGCAGGGAAGGAAGGCTGGAGTACGCCGAGTGGTGGAACAGCCACGGATGGCTTTGCTTGCAGATGGAGTCGATAAAAGCTACAAGCGACGCCCCGCAGCTCGCAATGGAGGGCGTGGACTGCCTCACCTGGGGGCCCAACGACCTACTCGGCGACATAGAGAAGCACCCCAAGCACCCCTTCCAGACCGTTGACGACTGCGTGAAGCATGTGCTCAGGGAGCTGGAAGGCACAACCACCCGCGTCTCCTTCCGCAGCTACGACCCAGCTCTCCGCAGCAAGTACATCGACATGGGCGTAACCATCCTCATGGAAAACCCCAAGCCGTAACTCACAGGGATAGACGGGATGGACAGGATATTTTCCCCCAAGTAATCCTGTCTATCCTGTGCATCCATGTAAAATATCCGGGAGAAACTCATGGCAGATAGAATTAGAGTTGGCAACGCCGAAATAGTCTTTGCGCTCGACATGATCCCGCCTGCGCGACCGCCCGACGCCTTCTTCGAGGGCGTAACCGCGGCAGACTGGGAGCCGTACCAGGACATTCTGGAAGACGGGCAGATTCAGCTGTACTACGGTCACTTCTTCGTTCGCTCGATGGGCAAGACCGTCATGGTGGACACCGGCATGGGCCCCGGCCCGCATCCTGACCGGGGCAACGTCAAGGGCGACCTGCTGAACGCAATCCGCGCGCAGGGCGCAAACCCAGAGGACATCGACATCGTGGCGCACACCCACCTGCATGGCGACCACGTGGGCTGGAACATAGACCACACCGGCGACGCTCCAAAGCCCTACTTCCCCAACGCGCGCTACCTGGTGCCGCGCCTAGACTGGGAGCACTTCACGCAGCCGGAGCACCTGTCATACTCGCCACAGGTGAGAGACAGCGTGATTCCCCTCGAAGAATTGGGACTGATGGACCTTGTTGACGGCGGACACCGGATCACAGACGAGATGACAACATTCGACACACCCGGGCACACGCCCGGACACCAGATAATCCTCATCAGCTCGCAGGGCGAAAAGGCGATGATAGTCGGCGACGCCATCCACAGCAGCGTCCAGATCCAGGAACCCGACTGGTGCGCCGGCGTCGATACCAGCAAGCCCGACAGCCGCCGCAGTCGGCACGGCATATTGCAGCGCGCCGAAGACGAAGACTATGTGATTGCGGCAGGCCACTTCCACCCTGAGCAGCACATCGGCAAGGTCATCCGCTCGCAGGGCCGCCGCTACTGGCAGGCGCTGTAAGGGAACACAGGACACAGGTGAAAAGATGTCAATAATGGTAACCGGCGGCAATGGCTTCATCGGCAGGCGCATCGTTCGCGAGCTCGCTGACCGCGGCGAGGAGGTCGTCTGCTTCGATCTCGCGCCGCCGCCCGCGCAACAGGATGGCGTAACCTACTACCCCGGCGACGTAACGCAACTGCCGCAGATTCTCGAAGCCTGCAACACGCACGGGGTAACGCGCATCATCCACATGGCCGCGCTGCTCCCGCCCGACACCGAAGACCGCCCCCACTTCAGCATGCAGGTCAACATCGGCGGCACGAACAACGTCTTCGAGGCTGCGCGCTGGTGCGGCATCGAGCGCGTGGTATATGCCAGTTCCATCGCCGTCTATGGCGTGCAGGAAACATTCGGCGATCGTCCGGTGAACGAGGACGACCTTTCCGCGCCCCACAACGTCTATGGAATGACCAAGGCGGTCAACGACTTCGCCGCCGCTCGCTACCGCGAACTCTACGGCCTCGACCTGCGCGGCATACGCATCTGCACCGTCTTCGGACACGGGCGCGTAACCGGCATGACCGGCATGATTGGCGGCTTGATGATTTCGCTTCCCGCCATTGGAGAGCCAATAGACCTGCCCTTCGACCCCGACGAACTCTCTCCGATGATTCACGCCGAGGACGCCGCCCAGATATTCGTGCGCGCAGCCCTCGCCGAGCGCCTGAACCACCCTGTCTATATCAGCGGCGGCCATCTGTGCAACATCAGCGACATGGCAGACATCGTTCGCAGCATCATTCCTGACGCGCAGATTACGACCGGCGAGCGCAAAGTGCCGCACATCTACCTCGTTGACAACAGCCGCATGCTCGCCGACATCGGCTACGAGATCGCGCCGCTCGAAATGCGAATCCGCGACCACATCAACGACGCCCGCCGAGAGGCTGGGCTTGACCCCGTTTCATAGCCTTGACGCGCGCTGAATCCTCGCTGCCATCTCTGCTAATCTCCATCCCCGAAGGCGTCATAGACCTCGGCTGGGGCCACCCCTCGCCGCGCCTGCACCCTGTCGATGTCCTGCGCCGCGCCGCCGAGCTCGCACTCGCCGACGGCGCGCCCATCCCACTCCAGTACGGCGCTACACAGGGCTACGGCCCCCTGCTGCACTCCCTAGCCGAGTTTCTGTCCGCGCAGGAGTCGTACACCGCGCCCGTCTCGTCCAGTGAGCTGTTTCTCACCGCTGGCGCGTCGCAGGCAATAGACCATGCCACTACGCTCTTCACACAGACCGGTGATACCGTCCTCGTCGAAGAGCCGACCTACTACCTTATCCAGAGCATCTTCGAGGACCACGGGCTGAATGTCGTCGGCGTCCCCACCGACAACGATGGCTTGCGTATGGACGCCCTCGAAGCGATGCTCGATTCGTCCGACACATCGCATCCCAGGATGCTCTACATCATCCCGACCTACCAGAATCCCAGCGGCAGCGTCCTACCCTCCGACCGCCGCCACAAGCTCGTGGAACTCGCACAGCAGCACGGCTTCCTCGTCCTCGCCGACGAGGTGTATAACCTGCTGCACTACGGCGAACCGCCACCGCCACCAATTGCCTCTTTCGACACATCGGAAGAAGGCTGCGTCATATCGCTCGGCTCGTTCTCCAAGATACTCGGCCCGGGCCTCCGCACCGGCTGGCTCCAAGCTCGTCCTCCCATTGTCCGGCGATTCGCCAACGCGGGCTTGACCATTAGCGGCGGCGGACTGAACCACTTCACATCCACCCTCGTTCACGCCGTCCTCGAACAAGGCATGCTGCAAGACAACATCGCCCGCCTCCGCCGCACCTACGCCGAGCGCGTCGCTGCAATGACCGCCGCCCTCCGAGAGCACCTCGGTGATGCCGTCGAGTTCACCGCACCCGGCGGCGGCTACTTCTTCTGGCTCACCTTCACCGACGGCACGAACACGGACGAACTGCTGCCGGTAGCGCAGGAACATGGCGTCAACTATCGCCCCGGCACAGCCTTCTCCGCATCCGGCGCATTCACCAACGCCATCCGCCTAGCTTTCGCTCTCTACGAACCGGACATGCTGGTGGAGGGCATACGCCGCATCGCAGAGGCACACTCGAAAGCGGGTGTGCGCACCGCGTAGTCGGAAACACCCTGCCCAGCCCGCCCAACCATGCTAGAATTATTCAGCGCATTTCATTTTGGGTAAAGTAATCGGGGTACACCTATGCCAGATTTCATGACCGGTGACGAAATACGAGAAAAGTTCCTGAGCTACTTCGAGTCGCAGGGACACAGCAGGCACGCGAGTTCATCGCTGATTCCGGTCGGCGACCCCACGCTGCTGCTGACCACCGCGGGCATGGTCCAGTTCAAGCCGTACTTCACCGGCGAGGCGGAACCCTCCAACAGGCGCGCTACCACCTCGCAGAAGTGCTTCCGCACCCCGGACATCGAGGAGGTCGGAGACGCCACGCACAACACGCTCTTCGAGATGCTCGGCAACTTCAGCTTCGGCGACTACTTCAAGGAAAACGCCGTTGATTTCGCGGTGGAACTGATGACAGAAGGCTACGGAATCCCGCTCGAAAAGTTCTCCGCCGCAATCCACCACACCGACGAGGAAACGCGCGGCCTTTGGGAGGCAAAAGGAATCCCATCCGACAAGGTATATAGCTACGGCGACGACGAAAACTGGTGGGGACCGGCGGGCGACGAAGGTCCCTGCGGACCCTGCAGCGAGCTTCACTACGACTACGGCATGGAGTACGGCTGCTTCCAAGACGACTGCGCGCCAAACTGCGCTAACGTCATGTCGGACGGCGTCGTGTGCGACCGCTATGTCGAGCTGTGGAACCTCGTCTTCATGCAGTATTACCACCATCTCGACGGCACGCGCACGCCCCTCCCCGCGCCAAGCGTGGACACCGGCATGGGCTTCGAGCGCCTCGTCCGAATCCTGCAGAATGTGAACACAGCGTATGAGACGGACCTGTTCACCCCCATCATCGCCGCCGTCGAGCGCGTCAGCGGCAAGAGCTACGACAACCCCGACGACACATACGCAATCCGCGTGGTCGCCGAGCATGGACGCAGCGTGACATTCCTCATCGCCGATGGCGTAGTGCCCGGCAACGAGGGCCGCGGCTACGTACTGCGCCGCGTAATCCGCCGCGCCATCCGCTACGCTCGCAGGCTCGGCATCGAGGGCAACTTCCTCGGAGAGATTGCCGACGCCACCATCGAGAAGATGGGCCATGTCTATCCCGAACTCGTCAACAACCGCGACTTCATCCTGACCGTGTTGCGCCTTGAAGAAGAGCGCTTCCAGCAGGCATTCCAGAACGGCTACAACATGCTCACGGAAGCACTGGAGGATGTGGATACTCTCGACGGCGCCACCATGTTCCGCCTCTGGGACACCTACGGCTTCCCGGTCGAGATGACACAGGAGATCGCCGCCGAACAGGGCGTCGCAGTCGATACCGAAGGCTTCGAGCGCGAGATGGAGGCGCAGCGACAGCGCGGCAGGGCATCCGCCCAGTTCGGCGAGGAGCGCGTCAAGATTCGCCAGTACGAAAGCCTCGGCGTGGGCGCGACGCAGTTCCTCGGCTATGAGGAGGTAAGCGCGTCATCCCCGATAGTGGGCTTGATTGCCGATGATGAGGTCGTCAGCGAGGCAACGGCAGGGCAGAGCGTCGAAATAGTGCTGGTGCGGACACCGTTCTACGCCGAGGGTGGCGGACAGATTGGCGACGCCGGAACGCTCACGGGGCCCGACAGCAGCATCGAAGTCCACGACACGCAGGCAGTCATGCCCGACGTCATCATGCACTTCGGCAAGGTCGCTGACGGCGTTGTGCGCCTCGGCGAAACCGTACAGGCAGACGTTGACCCCTTGCGCCGCGAGGACACCGCCCGCAACCACACAGCGACGCACATGCTACATGCCGCGCTCCGGGAGGTGCTGGGTCCGCATGTGCGACAGGCAGGCTCACTCGTCGCGCCGGACAGGCTGCGCTTCGACTTCTCCCACGTCCAGCCGGTAACCGACGACGAACTCTGGCAGGTGCAGCATCTCGTCAACGAGAAGATACGGCAGAACGCCGGCGTCCACCGCGACGAAGATACCTACCAGTCCGCGATACAGCGCGGCGCACTCGCCTTCTTCGGCGACCGCTACGGCGAGCGCGTGCGCCTCGTCGAGATTGCCAACGGCGACATCTTCAGCTTCGAGGTCTGCGGCGGCACGCATGTTCATCACACCGGCGAGGTTGGCAGCGTCTATATCCTCGGCGAGTCCAGCATCGGCGCGGGCATGCGCCGTCTGGAAGCCGTCAGCGGCAGGGCAGCGGAGCGCCTGGTATGGGAGCGCTTCAACCGCGAAGACGCGCTGGCGAGCTCGTTGAACACCACGTCGCCCGAACTCGGCAGTGCCGTCCAGCGCATCCAGGACGAAAACGACGAACTCAGACGCCAGATAGAGGCACTGGAACGCCGCAACACCCTACAGGCAGCCGAGATTCTGCTCGACACCCGGCAGGACATCAATGGCGTATCCGTACTATCGGCGCGCACCGAAGCGTCCAACGCCGATGCCATGCGTGAAATAAGCGACTGGCTGCGCGACAAGATGGGCAGCGGCATCGTCGTGCTCGGCGCGGTCATCAATGACAGGCCGACCATCAGCGTCGGCATAACCCGCGACCTCGTGGACGATGGCGCGGATGCACGAGAGTACGCCCGCGAGCTAGGCAGGATTATCGGCGGCGGCGGCGGCGGACGCCCCGACATGGCGCAGGCAGGCGGGCGCAACGCCGACAAGCTCGACGCCGCCATCGCAGGCGCCCACGACATCGTTCGACAGAAAACGGAGAACTAACCTCGATGGACAGGATAGGAAGGATATTATCCTGTCCATCCTGTTAATCCATGTGAGTTTACTATGAGAATTATGGCGCTCGATGTGGGTGATAGGCGCATAGGCGTTGCGCTCAGCGATCCGCTAGGCATGCTTGCGTCCCCGCTCACCACTATCGCGCGCGCCACCTCCGACACAGACGCCGCGATAGATGCGGTGCTCGAGCTTGCGGAAGAACACGAAGCTGCCGAAATCCTCGTCGGCATCCCCTACCTCATGTCCGGCCGCATCGGAGCGCAGGCACGCATCACCCTCGACTTCGCCCAAGCTCTCGCCGAGCGCACGCACATCCCCGTCACCCACACCGACGAGCGCCTCTCCTCTGTTCAGGCGGACCGCATGCTCGCGCAGTCTGGCGGGGTATCCGCGCGCAACAAGGGGCGCACCGACGCGGCAGCAGCGGCGGTGATTTTGCAGGCGTACTTGGATGCCAAATAACCTACTTAAGCAGTCTCACATCGTCTGAATTCTATCTCTAAACTGAATGTGTTGGAGAAAGGACGTTTTCGCGTAGGAGGGCGAAGTATGGGGCGAGGGTATCGCGGAGTTGCTTGAGGCAGGTGTCTCTATAGGCATCTTCGTCCGCCTTGAATATAATACATTCCTTGTAGCTACCTTCGTTCTCCGCGTCCGGTTCCAGCAGGGCGTCCTTTATCATTGACAGATCGCCCTCAATATACTTCACGACAAACTCTTCGCCTGATTTCAGCGGCTCCAGCAGGTCACCAAGAATCTCGGTGGCGTCCAGTATCTCCACGCAGAGCAATTCGCCACTAACCTCACCCACCTCCAGCATAGCCGAAGGATAAACTTCCCAAATCTCTCCGGATTCACCATCTACACGCGCACGACTCATCGCAAAGGCGTCACCTGCTTTGTCATAAGTTACTTTCAGGCTCATACCTCTCCCACCTTCCTGCTGACACCCTATTTTGCTGCTGTCTTTCTTTGAGTACAGTTATCGTAACAAACACTATACTATCGTCTTCAATCTCATATACTAGCGCAATATCACGTTCACGCCCTTTGAAATGCGCTCTTTTTACTGCGACGAAGCGCTCTCTCAAACGGTCATAGTAGTAGTCGGCGTTCCGAAACATCGTCTCGGCGAAACCGTCCGGAAATTCACGCACTGCCTTCTGGTCAACAAAATGCTTCAGGTAAGAAATTTCGTAGTCGGACATTCGTGTCTATTCGGTAGGCTCCAGATAAAGCTCAATCGCCTCGCGTATGTTCGCCAGCGCCTCGTCCCTCGTGTCCCCCTCGCTGATACAGCCCGGCAAAGCAGGCACATACAAGGTATAGCCGCCTTCATCACAGGCTTCCAGAACGACCTTTACATCCATTTATTCCACCTCATCCTCTATCCCGTCTATCCTGTCCATCGATGTTAGACTCTTACAGCCTGACCACCATCTGCACCTGCGACGACGGCCTCATCAGCGACTCGAACGCTCCCTGAATGTCGTCCAGCGGCAGGAAGTTCGTGTCGCCCAGCAGCGGCTCCACATTCACCAGTCCCGCGCGCATCAACTCCAGGGAGACTCTCCAGTCTTCCGGCTGCGTGCCGAACGACGCCTTCAGGCTCACCTCACGCGCCATCCAGTCCGGCGTAACCAGCGGCGTCGGCTCCCACGCGATCGCCACCAACACCACCTGCCCGCCGCGTCTCACGATGTTCAGCGCACTGTCCAGCGTTGACGGGTTCGGCACTGCCGCACACTCGAACACGATGTCCGGACCCACGCCGTCCGTCAGCTCCACAAGACGCTCTTCCACATTCTCGGTGAACGGATTGATTACCGCATCCGCGCCCAGCTGACGGGCTGCCTCAGCCCTCGCAGGTGCTGGCTCCGACACGAACACTGAAGTCGCCCCCGCCGCGCGCGCCGTCTGCATGCAGAACAATCCGATTGGCCCTGCGCCCATCACCAGCACCCGGTCGCCCAGCTTTATCTGCGACAAGCGTACCGCATGCACCGTAACCGCGCACGGCTCCGCCAGCGCGGCCTCTTCGTCCGACACGCCGTCCGGTATCGGCACCGGCTCCCAGTCCTCCAGCAGAACATACTCCGCGTATGCCCGTGTCTTCGCGCCCTCCGGAAAGCCCATCGTGCGATAGTTGTAGCGCGGGTCGTTGCGCGGGCCGCTCGGCACATACCCCGGCGGCGGGTTGCCCCCACCGCCAACCACACGGTCGCCTACCTGCCAGCGCGTAACATCCTCGCCCACCTCGGTTACTGTGCCACAGTACTCGTGACCCATCACCGTACCGGGCGGCGCGACGTCGTACATGAACGCATGTACGTCCGTGCCGCACACCGCACAGTACCGCACTCGGATGACAACCTCACCCGGGCCCGCCGTAGGCGTCGGAATATCCTCAACCTCCAGGACACGCTCTCCCTTATATACGGCAGCTCTCATCGTTACCCTCCTTGAATTAAACACGAATAGACAGGATGACCGGGATTTGCCCACAGCATATCCCTTACATCCTGTCCATACAAGTCGGCTTTATTCGCCGGTATTCTATTCGATTGTAACGCTGGACTTGCTAGTCGCTCACGCCGTTCGCTCTCAGGTAGTCGATCGCCTCTTGCACGGTCGTGATGCCCTCGGCGTCCTCGTCTGAGATTTCGATGGTCGTGTCGCCGTCGCTGAACTCTTCCTCGAAAGCCATGATGAGTTCCACAAGGTCGAGCGAGTCGGCGTTCAGGTCGTCCATAAACGACGCTCCTGCCACCACTTCCGACTCATCTACACTGAGCTTGTCGGCGACTATCGTCTGCACGCGCTCCATTAGAGTTGCCACTTCTGTTACCTCCAAGGTTGTCAAATAGTCAGTACCGTCGGTTATCGAGAGTATTACCGGCTCGCCGCCGCCATAACGCTTCCCAAGACACCGTTGATAAAGCGTGGCGCGCTATCCGCACCAAACGCCTTTGCCAGTTCCACCGCCTCGTTCACCGCCACTCTCGGCGGCGTCTCCTGCGAGAGCATAATCTCATATATCGCCATACGCAGGATATTCCTGTCCACCACCGCCATCTGGCTAATCGGCCAGCCTGGGGCGAACTCGGCTATTATCTTATCTATTTCTGTCGCGTTTGCAAAGATGCCGTCCAGAAGTTTCCGCGCAAACTCCGCGTCCCTCCGCGACAGCCCCATCTCAGACACGCGCTCATCCAGGACATCCACTGCGCTATGCTCCACCGTGTCGGACTCATACAGGGCTTGCATCACCAGCGCGCGCGTTCGGCGACGTGCGGCTATGCCGTTCGCGTTCGATTCCGCGCTCGCCTCGGATTCCCGCGCCGCGACTTCGGGCACAGACCTAGTTCCTGCCGAGGCTCATGATGGATTCGAGGTCGCCAACGCTCGTAATCTGCGAGCGCCGCGATATGCGCTTTACCATGCCCGAAAGCGCCCTACCGGGACCGACCTCGATGAACTCGTTCACGCCCGAACCTATCATGTAGTCCACGGTCCGCTTCCACTGCACGCAGCCGCAAATCTGAGAAATCAGCTCTCGCTTCACATCCTCCGCCGTCGCCAGCGGCTTCGCGTCGCAGTTCCCCACAATCGGAATCTGAGGGTCGTGGAACTTCACGCTGTTGATCGCCTCGATCAATCCAGCGCGCGCCGGCTCCATAAGCCCCGAGTGGAACGCGCCGCCCACACGCAATGGGATCGCCTTCTTCGCGCCCCTCGCGGTCGCGAGGTCGCAAGCGCGTGCTACGCCCATGACGTCGCCGCTGATGACTATCTGCTCCGCGGTGTTTATGTTGGAGACGTAAGTGCCCGTCTCCACCGCAATCTGCTCCAGCGTCATCTCGTCCAGACCGATGATTGCCGCCATCGTGCCGGGATTCTCGTCGCACGCAACCTGCATCAGCTCGCCGCGCCGCTGCACCAGTTTCGCTGTATCGCCTACCTCCAGAACACCCGACACCGCCAGCGCGGTATATTCGCCCAGGCTGTGTCCCGCCGTCATCACAGGTTGCGGCATATCCTCGCCAAGCCGCTCTTCCATCGTCTTGATGCAGGCCAGGCTCACCGCCATGATGCCCGGCTGCGCGTTGATGGTCTGCCTCAGGTCGTCATCCGGCCCATTGAACATGATGTCGGAGAGTGACCGCTCCAGCGCATCGTCAACCTGGTGGAACACCTCTCGCGCCGCCGGTGACTCTTCATAGAGCTGCTTGCCCATTCCAACGGCCTGTGCTCCCTGTCCCGGGAACAAGTAACCCACCTTCGCGCCCTGCGTCTGCGGCATAAAGCTGAGAGTCATCTGTCCATCTCCTGTGTGAAGTGTTCGAGCATTCAAGCCGACCTGTGCTTTGACAGTGAGCCGACTTTAGACAACAAAATGGACAGTATGAAAGAAAGTGCATCTCTCATCCGTCCAAACGAGATTAAAACTATTCTAAATTAGAACCTGTGGCTACGGTCCGGCCGTTGTAATATCCGCAAACCGGGCACGCCCTGTGCGGCAACTGCATCGCGGGGCACTGCGGGCACTGCGTAACTGTCAACGGCTTCATCCCGAAGTGCGCCTTGCGTCCCCCCTGGCGTCCCTTTGAGTGCTTCTTCTTAGGCAGTGGCGGCATCTTTCGTCCTTTGAGTTCGTCGGTGTTTCATTCGGTCGGTTTATCAGCATCCAGCCCTCTGACAGGAAAAGACGCTGATAGTGTAATCAGTTGTAGTTAGGCTCTTGCGGCGATGCGAACGCCAGCAGCACTCCCCATCGCGGATCCCTAATAACATTGTCGCAGGAACAGTCAGTATCGTTCAGGTCAGCCCCGCAAGTCAAGCATAACCCTTTGCATTCTTCGCGGCAGAGGGGGCTGAATGGCATGCTGAGGCCGAAATACTGCCTGATGGCCTCGCTCATATCCAGCATGTGCGTCTGGTCAATGTAGAAGTTGTCAGCCATCTCGTCCGGAAAGTTCAGCCTCGCCCCCGTACTCACATCCACCTCCGGCAGATACTCCTCCTCGATCTCCATTCGCACGAACTGCTCCATATCGCGGACGCATCGGCTGCACTCGCAGTCGAAATAGGTCTCCAGTTGCGCGCTTATCCAGACACCCTCGTCCGTCCTCATCATATTCACCATCCCGGAGATGGGTGTCATTGGCGCACCCTCTCGCAGGCTGGCAAAGTCATTCACATCGTATGAGCGAGTGGAGCCGCTCCTCTCCTTAAGCAACTGCGAGACGTTGAAATACATCCGAATCACCTCCGCAGCGGCAAACTTCTTCGCATATTAGAATTAAATTGTAGCGAGAATTGTGAATTAGTGTCAAGTTTCACGAATGAAAATTCATAAATTCAAGGCCGCGCTCAGTCCGCCCGCGCCCGTCACAGAGCCTTCGCCCGTCCGTGTTACAATGCGCCGATAGCGCCATCAGTTCGGCGCTTATGGCGATAATTCAATTGGCAGAGGTTAACGAATGGCATCCAATGAACGATATGACGTAGTGGTGGCAGGTGCGGGGAACGCTGCACTCTGCGCGGCGATGGCAGCGGCGGACGAGGGCGCTTCCGTGCTGGTGCTGGAGCGCGCGCCGGAGTACCTGCGAGGCGGCAACTCATTCT
Organism: Dehalococcoidia bacterium; assembly: GCA_965204855.1. Classification (GTDB taxonomy): domain Bacteria; phylum Chloroflexota; class Dehalococcoidia; order Lucifugimonadales; family JADFKI01; genus Bin90. The sequence goes on along the minus strand of OZ242018.1, from coordinate 3,201,347 downwards.
TCACGGGTGGGCTGTTTCGATTCGCATACGATGGCATCGAGGACATTCTGGGCATCATCCCGGAGATTGGCGAGGAAGAGCGCGAATCCATCGATGTGGGCCGCTACACGCAGGCACAATTCTACGACGACCTGATGCGCGTAACAGAGGGGCTGTCCGACCCGGAGCTGGCGCAGGTGCTGGTGTCGCAGTCGTATCCGGCGATGAAGTGGATGCAGGAACAGGGGGTGCGCTGGATTCTGGCTTACGGCAGGCAGGCGTTCATGCACGAGGGTATATTGCGCTTCTGGGGCGGCCTGATCGTGGAGGCGGTCGGCGCGGGAGAGGGGCTTACGGACCAGGAATTCGAGATACTGGAGCGCAAGGGCGTGCCCGTGCTGTACGGCACGAAGGCGCATGCGCTCAGCACGGACAGCCGCGGGCGCATCACAGGCGTGACCGTGCGTGATGCGGACGGCTTCCGCGAGATAGGGACGAAGGCGGTCGTGCTGGCGTGCGGCGGCTTCGAGTCGAACACGGAGATGCGGACGCGCTACCTCGGCCCGGGCTGGGAACTTGCGAAGGTGCGCGGCACCCAGTTCAACACGGGCGACGGTATTCAGATGGCGCTGGACATCGGCGCGCAGTCCTATGGGCACTGGAGCGGCTGCCACGCGGTGGCGTGGGATATGAACGCGCCGGCGTTCGGCGACCGCAACATCGCGGACCTGTTCCAGAAGCACTCGTACCCGTTCGGGCTTATCGTGAACGTGGAGGGCAAGCGTTTCGTGGATGAGGGCGCGGACCTGCGCAACTACACTTATGCCAAGTACGGCAAGGAGATTCTGGCGCAGCCGCAGCGAGTGGCGTTCCAGATCTTCGACCAGAAAACGAAGCACCTGTTGCGCGACGAATACTTCATACCGCAGGCATCGGTCGTGGAGGCGAATACCATTGAGGCGCTGGCCGATGGGCTGGGCATAGATGTGCCGGCATTGGTGCAGACGGTGTCGGAGTACAATGCGGCGGTGCAGCCGGGCGAGTATAATCCGACGGCGCTGGACGGCAAGCGCACGGAGGGCATAGAGCCGCCGAAGTCAAACTGGGCGCTGACACTCGACGAGCCGCCGTACATGGGCTACGCGGTGACGTGCGGCATTACCTTCACGTTCGGCGGGCTGAAGATAAACGCGCAGACGCAGGTGATAGACACCGAGGACGCGCCGATACCGGGGCTGTACGCGGCGGGCGAGCTGACGGGCGGGCTGTTCTACAATAACTACCCGGGCGGCTCAGGGCTGATGTCGGGCGCGGTGTTCGGGAGGATTGCGGGTGCGCAGGCTGCGGAGTATGCGGTGGGGTGAGTAGTCGGATGCATGTCACCATAGTGGAATTAAGGTCTCATCTCAGTGAAAGGCGGCAAGGGTGACCGAAGCTCAGTGGTACAAGGGAAATATCCACACGCATACGAATGAATCGGATGGTGACGAGGACCCGCATAAGGTCGTTAGCTGGTACCGGAGGCACGGCTACGACTTCCTGGTGCTGAGCGACCATAACCACCTGACGCTGCTGGACTATGGGGCGGGCCGTCGCCGTTTCCGCAAGCCTTTTATGGTGCCGGGCGAGGAGATCAGCCTGCGACTAAATGCAGGCGATACGCCGGTGCACATCAACGGAGTGGGAATTTCGCGTGTCGTCGAGCCTATCGATGCCGGGGAAGTGGTAGCGACATTGCAGGCAAATGTGGATGCGATAGTGGAGGCGGGAGGCATAGCATCCATAAACCATCCGAACTTCCAGTGGGCGTTCGACCACCGTGAGATAAGTCGGGTGGAAGGGGCGAGTCTGCTGGAGGTGTTCAACGGACACCCTGCCGCCAATATCCACGGCGCTCCCGACAAGCCGTCCTACGAAGCCATCTGGGATGGCGTACTCACGGCAGGACGTGTGATTTTCGGAGTAGCTACCGACGACTCGCACAACTACCACGACTTTGCGCCATGGCTGTCGAATCCGGGTCGCGGATGGGTAATGGTGCAGGCCGACGAACTGACGCAGGACGCGATCGTGGATGGCCTGGCATCGGGCAAGTTCTACGCATCGACCGGAGTGAGGCTAATGCGGCTGGAATGCTCGGAGGAGGGCATCGAACTTGAGATCGAACAGGAGCGCGACTTCATATACACGACCCGGTTCACCGGCGAGAACGGCGCGCTGCTTTCCGAGGGCACCGGCACTACTGCCGAGTACAGGACCGACGGTCGAGAAGCCTATGTCCGCGCCACGGTGGTGTCGTCCTCCGGACCGCGAGCGTGGACGCAGCCGGTGTTTCCAGAGCGGGCACGTTAAGAACTCGATGAGGGCTCGGTGGGGTAGTCATCGTAGTGGAGCTTACGGGCGGGCTGTTCTACAACAACTACCCGGGCGGCTCAGGGCTGATGGCGGGCGCGCAGGCGGCGGGGTATGCGGTGGGGTAGCCGGTGGGCCGTGTAAGACTGAATTGCGAACTTTTCGTTGGGAGGTTCGAATCTAGGCAGGCGGGCCACATCTCCAAGATGTCGAAGCCGTAGAAGCCGGACGCTGCGGGCCCTTCATTGGCGCAAGCGCCTCAGTGCGCGGAGCGCGCGGAGCGTGATCCATCGGTTCGATTCTCCGGGGGCACCGGCGATCTCCTCGTAGAGGGTGTCCTTGTGCCGCACGTCTAGGCGCCAGCGTCCATCGGGAAGCTGACGGCTTTCAACTGTCTCGATGGCTTCTGCCAGGCGCGGATCGTCCTTAAAGCCTGCAGTCGCCGCGTATTCAAGGCCCCGCAGGACGTCGTAGTGCCACAACGGAGGAAAGGCGAGGCGCCTCCAATCTTCGTCGATGACACCACCCGTGGAGAGCCGCCGGAGGAGGTGCCGCTCTAGCAGATACTCTTCACCACGCTCGCGGGCTTCCGTGATGGCCGGGTCTTCTCCGAAGGACTGCTCGTGTGCGAGCAAGCCCTCCAAGACGCAAATCGTCGTATGGAATGAAGAGCGCACGGAGCCGCGGAGCGCCTCACAGTTCCACCCACCATCCCCGAGCTGCTCGCTCAGCAGAAGATCCACCAATCGGAGGCTTGGCTTCCCAAAGTAGGCGCCGAGCGCCACGACGCGCCCGTTGATGCAGGGCTCTTCCTCCCCCTCGAAGAACGGAGAGTCTCCGTGCCACGGGCCCCAGGTCACGCTCCAGTGCACTAGCTCGATCGCGTGTCGAGTGCGATCGCTTTCAGGATCCACGCCGAGATCACGCAGGTATAGGAGGGTGTACAGGTTCGTCCACCAGAACGGGTGCGCTTCTCCATCGCCCCACTGCCCGTCTGGGCGCTGCTCATCGAGCAGTCGTCGGCCCCATCCCTCATCTGCCACGCGGGCACGCTCGGCGACAACGTTATCGACATCGACTAGATCTTGGAGGACTTGCCAGCGGATGGAGGGGTCTGAGTCAAGAAGCCAATCCAGCACCGAGGTGGCGGGGGGCCACACCGTAGTGTCTGTGTCGCGCACCATCGTCTCTCCCTCCTAGCACCGGTCTCCGATACAGATGCGGTCAATACCCGCCGCCTCTGGAAACTCGAAAGAGCGACCGGTGATCTTCTCCTAAAGTTAGCGGTGGTGGGGAAGGGGAGACTCGAACTCCCACGCCTTGCGGCACATGATCCTAAGTCATGCTCGTCTGCCAATTCCGACACTTCCCCACAGGAGAGGGCATGGGTGGCTGGGCGCCTGTGGTGCGTAAATTATAGCATAGGGACGGGAGCTAACATCGATGGACAGGATAGGGAAGATATTCTGCCCCCTCCCTGACCTCCCCCGGGGAGGGAACTTTCTACATCGCCTTTAGGAGCTTGCGGCGCAACCCGCGCGGCTTGCTCTGCTCGATGACGAGGTTTGTGGCGTCGTGGAACGCCATGAAGCTGCGCATCGCGGAAGCGATGTCTGCAACGAGATCGTCCTCAGGCTTGATGCCCGGCTCCAGGTGGATTTGCTTCAGGCGGAGAGTGGATTCGCGGCGTTCGAGCTTGGGGTCGAAGCGCCCGACCAGCCTATCGTTATGCAGGATGGGCAGGCAGAAGTAGCCCCAGATGCGCTGCGGTGCTGGCTTGTACGCCTCCAGTATCTGCTGGAATCCCCAGAACTGCGTGTCGCGTCCCTTCGCCCAGAACAGGCTGTCGAATGGCGACAGGAATGTGGTGTGGCAGGGCGTAAGTTCGCCGTCCGCGGCTCGCTCCAGCAAGGGCAGGTTTGCGCGGTGGACTACCTGCTCGGCGACCGTCCCGTCATCAAGCTCGACATTGACCGTCAGCAGCGTTCCCTCATCGAGCATCCGCTGCACCAGAGGCTTGGCGGGTGTGCGCTTCATGTGGAAGTAGTCCGGGACCTGCATCGGAGTGCAGATGCCGAGCGCCCGGGCGGACTTGTCGAGAAGTGTCAGATATGCCTCTTCCTCGGTAGGCGGCGTGGTGTCAACCCAGTCGGGCAGGACGGTCTCGGTGACGCCGTAGATGCGCTGGAAGTTGATGCGGTTCGCGATGGTAAGTTCGCCTGTGTTGTACAGGTGCTCGAGGGCGATTTTGGCAGGCTTCCAGTCCCACCATGTGCCGCGCCTGCCGTCCGTGCGCTCGAAGTCGGCGGAGCGCACCAGGCCATTGTCACGCACGCGCTCCATCACGGCGTCCAGCACTTCGATGTTCGCGGGGTCTTCGAGCCATTCACGGCGACGTTTCCCTTGCCGGTACTTGTGGTTAAGCATCGTGGGAATCGTGAAGCGGTACAAGGAGAGTGGGATGATGCAGGCGGCATGCATCCAGTACTCGAAGAGGAGCCGGTCATTGCCGCCCTCTATGCCGCCGTTGCCAAAGGTGAGATAGTCGAAGTCGGCTGTGTCGTATGGACCGAGCCTGCTCCACAGCGCTATATACTGGCTGCGTTGAACCATCTGGAGGGTGTCCAGCTGCACCCACCCAACGCGGTCAACGGTATCGTATATGGCGTTCGCGTCAGGCGCGGTATCCGGCGGCGGCGAGTCGAGTGCCTGCGTGTGAAGCGCGAGTGTGCGCGCAGCGGCAAGAGGATAAGGAGGTGCGGATTTTGTACTTGACATACCTTAGATGGTAAGCCGTTGGCAACTCAGGTTCAAGTTGTTTTCCGCGTTTCAGTGCGGCGTATGTCGTGAGCGGCGCGGGGTGATACAATCAATAGCAGGGTAAGTGTCGAGGGAATGTTTGGCAGGCGCTAGACTTTGTGCGCCAAGCGGCTGCGCCGTACAATACCGGGACCGTAATAGGATTCTACGGCTTCGACTATCCTCTCCCTGAAAAGAGGCTCGTCGGATATTCCGTCTAGAATATATGCTATCTCAATAGTAATCATGTCCACTAAGTCTTGATGCTCGAAATCGTCGTCAAATCCGAGCGGGATGATACGCTCTTCGAGCGTGTTGAAGTCTATCTCGCCACTCAAGTATTGATTCAGCGTTTCTAACGCTATGTTGTCAGACATGTCTTTTCCCTCCAACAGACCCATTCAGATTTCTACCACCGATGCCGAGCGACATGAACTGTATCGTATTCTCGATGTTAGAAGAAAGCTTGCCGAGGGTCAAGCGTACATAGAAGTGCGTAGAATGTCTCACAACCCGCCAAGGGGTAATTTCCCTCCGGAAGTCCGTAGCCAGATGATTAGAATAAGGCTCACGGTCAACGATTGGATTCTATGCCGCGCGCATCGGTATGTGAACGGAGATGGCTCCGACTTTACAGGGCCTGACCCCAAGTGGATACAGATTGACGATGTCATATTCAAGCAGAGCAAGGCCATATAAGGGCGTTTCGCCGTCGATGAATTCACTCTTGGGCGAGGAACTCTAACAGGGAGACAGGATTTTCCATTGCGAGCAGTCATACTCTGCCCCACATGCATGCATATGAACGAGCCCGACAGCGGGTTCTGCGTCGGATGCTGGCGGCGACTCGCGGACAGCACCGCGATAAGCCGGGATGAGGCGGAAGAGTCGGTGCGGAGGTGGCTTGTCCGGCGGCGTATGTTCAGGTTGATGCGCTGGAGTGCGCTGGCGTTGCTGCTGGTCGCGCTGGTTGCCGGTATCGCGAATTACTACGGGGCATTCGACAGACCTCTGCCGCCGCCTACCTCGAATATCAGCGCGATAGCGGGACCGGATGACTGGCCGATGTTCCTGCGGGACCCGATTCATTCGGCAGCGACAGATGTACCCGCAACTCCGCAGGGCAACCTGAAGTGGCGGTTCGACACGGACTTTCCGATGTTCTCGTCGCCTGCGGTGGTGGATGGACGGCTGTACCTCGGTTCCGGCGACAATCGCATCGTCGCGCTGGATGCGGATACGGGAGAACTGATATGGGAGTACCCGGTGAGAGGGCCAGTGGATTCGTCGCCGGCGGTCGCGGGCGAGAGCGTGTTCATAGGTCTGCGGGACGGGACCGTGCTGTCGCTGCGCAAGGACAACGGCGAACTGCAATGGGAATTCCCGACCGGCGGGATTTTCGCCACTTCGCCCGTGGTGCTGGAAGGCATCCTGTACATCGGCAGCGGGGACGGCAAGCTCTACACGCTGGACGCGCAGACAGGGGAGGTTCGCTGGTCTTACCAGACGAACGGCCATATAGCGTCCGACCCGGCTATCAACAACGACATCGTGGCAGTAATGTCGCAGGACAGCTACCTGCATATCGTAGATAAGCAGACGGGCCGGAAGCGGCTGGACTATCGCACGATGTTCGCCCGCGGCTCACCGACGTTGAGCGGAGACTGGGCTTATACGGCCGACCAGCTCGGCATTGTGGCGGCGATAGACTGGCATAAGCGAGAATATCCGTTTGAGAAGAACATTCGCTGGGTGCGGACTCAGCTTTGGGCATGGGGATTTCTTCCGGAGTTGCCGCCGCTGAAGGGGCTGGCGTGGGCTGCTTTTCTGCCGGGAAACAACCTGGTCGCGTCGCCGATTGTGACCGAAGACAGGCTGTATGTAGCGGCAGAGGAGCGACATGTCTATGCTCTCGACAGCGATACGGGCGATGTGGATTGGACTTATGAGGCGGACGGATTCTTCTTATCGGCGATGACGCTCGTGGGCAACGGGTTGTTCATCGGTGACAGGTTCGGCACACTGTATGCAATCAGCGCGGAGACGGGCGAGGAGCTATGGCGATTCGAGACGGGCGCGCCGATAGGGTCAACGCCGGTGGCGGCAAATGGGCTGCTGTACTTCACGTCGGAGGACGGTACGCTGTACGCGCTGGAGTGATGGGGCTAACAGAATGTACAGGATAGAGAGGACAAAATCCTGCCTACCCTGTGCATCGATGTTAGATCGACTGATGCAGGGCGCGCAGAGTTTCGGCGTTCTCCTCGAGCGTGAAGCCGTCAGCCTTATACTCTTGTATGCCGCTCATTCCGTCCACGGCGCCGGTGTCAGCGGTCTTGCGGATGATGTCCATATCCTCTTCGACTGAAAGTAGAACGTTCTTGCCGGAGAATTTGGAGAGGGATGCGGCAAGGCCGTAGCCGCCCCAGTTTGAGACGCTCGCAAGAACAAGCTCGGACACTTCAGTTACGCAGGGCTCCTCCACGAGAGAATCAACGGTCGTTACCTCATTGGCGACATTGCCCATGCCGATCTCGTTGCCGCCGTCGCCGATGCCGACTGTACGCTCATGGTGTCTGAATAGGTAGTCGGTGCGGGCGGTGTATTGCGTGATGTCGCGCCCGCGCATGTTGCGGTACTTGAGGTCGTGGGTGAAGCCGCAGCGCTCGATGGCGATGATGACGGACGGGTTGTGCTCGGCAATCAACTGCTGTGCGTGTGCTTCGCTTTCGGTGTCATCGGCTATGGGAAAGTCAATGACAGTGGCAGCATCGCTCTTGGTGGCTTCCATGACCGCCGTGCCGTAGGAGTCGGTTACATAGGCGACAGGGTAGCCGAGCTGTTCGAGCGCATTACCGATGGCGACTGCGCCCGGCGGCCCGTCCGTCTCTATCATCCCCGCGTCAAGGATGTAGAAGCCGGTTACGATGAACGCCGTGCCTGGGCTGTCGAGTACAAGTTGCGCCGCGCGGTCGCAGAAGTCCGCTGGCACATAGGGTCGCAGGTGTGAGATACCCCTGCGGTCGTTGTCGAGGATGATGTCTTCGATGGTCATGGTTTTCTCTCCGGGAGCTTACAGGATGTACAGGATAGAAGGGATGGAGTAGGTGGCTATTCCTTATTGTCTGCTACCACCACGGCGTGTTGCGCGTTTGGCGGTGCAGCAGTTCATCTTTCTTGATGTCGCCTTTGGTTCTGTTACTCATAATATACCCTGCAAATTGCAAAGGCTTTAGTGCGAACCGCAGAATCTTCAAGAGGTTTCCTTGCAGGGGATTCGGTTCGGGCTTTCCAGGCCGGTTCACGGCGGCATTGTAAGACCTTCGTCCGTGCTTGCTGTACTTTTCGGGCCAGTCGCTGGTGGTTCCGGTTGACCTGTAAGGTTGAGTGGCTGTGGGTTTTTCGATGCGGCGTTGCTCAAGGTATCGCCTAACCATGACGAAGACTACAATCGCCAGCAGAGCGAAGATAGCGATTATAGCGTTTCCCACGCCCAAGAATCCCGCGAGAATAACGAAGATTGGGGTACCGAAGATTATCACGCCTCCGATTATGAGCAGTGCCCTCATATCGGGTGTTCCCCTCGGATCGCTCTGCATGGTACCCCGTCCAACGTTTCTCAAATGTCGATATTCTCAGGATACCAGTTAACTAAATCACCGCTAGGTCTTCATCCTGCTTATCGGTGATGAACATGTGCCCAGGCGCGTGTGTAATCATCAGGGGCGGCTTGGCGTTCATGGCGACTGCCTGCGGGGTTACGCCGCATGCCCAGAAGACGGGAACTTCGCCGTCCTTGAACTCGACGGATTCGCCGAAGTCGGGAGCGTAGATGTCGCTGATGCCGATGGCTGCGGGATCGCCGACGTGGACGGGCGCGCCGTGCACAGCGGGGAAGCGAGATGTTACCTGCACCGCTCGGACGACCTGCTCCTGTGGGATGGGGCGCATCGAGACGACCATAGGCCCGCTGAAGACGCCCGCCGATGATGTCGGAATGTTGGTGATGAACATTGGCACGGTTGTGTCGCAGGTCATGTGGCGCATCTCCATGCCTGCTTTCATCAACGCAGTCTCGAAGGAGAAGCTGCACCCAAGCAGGAACGACACGAGGTCGTCGCGCCAGAACTCGCCGAGGTCCGTAACTTCGGCGGTGAGTTCGCCATGCTCATAGACGCGATAGAGAGGCGCGTCGCTTCGGAGGTCCGCGCCGGGGGCAAAGTCGCGCGGCTCTACCTCACCGGCCTCGACGACTTCGAGCAACGGGCAGGGCCTGGGATTGCGCTGGCAGAACAGCAGGAAATCGAAGGCAAGGTCGCGCGGCAGAATGGCAAGGTTCGCCTGCACGCGACCGGGCGCCATGCCGCTGGTCGTCTGCACGAGGTCGCCATGACGCATCATCATGCGGAGTTCGGACGGGGATTCTGACAGGGCGGTGAGTGTCATTGCGGTGTCTCCCTTCGCAATTTACATATATGAACAGGATGTGAGTCAGCGTTGGAAGGCGGCGATGAGTGTTGCGACGAGCATAACTATAATTGCGCCGCCCATGCCGATGATGACATAGAAGAGCCGGATCATCCAAGCCCTTACTTCGCGGATTTCCTCGCGGATTTCTCGCTGTCCTTCTATGAGAGAGGCTGTATCACCTTCAAGGCGGCCGATTGCACGCCATACTTCGGCGGCGTCGATCTGTTCTGGCTGCGTCTGTGTTGCCATTTACAAGATTGCTCCGATGTCTTTAGCCGTTGTTCGATTGATTAACTCACCTTTGGACCGAATGCGATGGTGAGAACTGTACCTAATGTTTGACGGCAGTATAACATCTCAACGAGTGGCACGCTAAGCGCGTCTTGGTTCCGGGACGAATTGAATCGGGCACGACTAGGGGCTGCTCCGTGAAGAACAGCCCCCTATTAACAACTAACAACTATTGTTGGATTCGTGTCTGATGCCGGAACTGGTTACGGCGTCTCGAAGCGGCCGGTGGAGGTTATCATGCCGCCTTCAATCTTCCAGATTTCGATGGTGTTAAGCACGTCGCCGTTCATGTCGAAGTTCTGTGAGCCTGCCACGCCCTCATAGTCTATGTCCTCGCCGCGCCTGATGAGGTCGAGCGCCTTCTCGAAGTCTCCAGGCCCTACCTTAATTCCCGGGGCGTTGGCGACTTCACGCATCGCGTCTCTCACGGCGGGACCGTCGTATTCGCCCGCCTTTTCAATGGCAAGGGCAGATATGGCGAACGCGTCGAATGTTTCCGCAAGGAACGGATCCGTGGGCAGCTCGCCGAAGCGCTCTTCGTAAAGGATACGGAAAATGGCTGTGGCGTCGCTCTCCTGAGCGCCCGGCGCGGTGCCGTAGAAGCCCTCGAAGTTATCGGCGCCGAGCTGGTCGAACATATCCTGGCTCTTCGTCCCGTCAACGAACATGAAGTTGTCGATGTAGCCGCCCTCGATCGCCTCGCGCAGATAGACGCCCGCGCTGACCGGGTAGCTCATCGCGATGAGCACGTCCGGGTCGCCTTCCGTGGCGTTTTCGAGTTCCGAAACGTAGCTGGGCTGGTCGGGTTCCTGCGGAACGGATGCGGTTACCGTGCCGCCCTCAGCCTCGAAGCTCTCCGTAAATACACGGGCGAGCCCTTCGCCATAAGCGTTGTTCACGTAAAGCAGTCCGGCGGACTCGTGACCGAGCTCGCGGGCAAGGCGCGCCAGGACGACACCTTGCGCAGCGTCCGATACCGCCGTGCGGTAGAGGAAGTCGCCGTCTTCAAGTATCGAAAGGGCGGGGGACGTCGCGGACGGAGAAATCTGCACCACCTCGTTGGGGATAGTGACTGCCTGTGCGACTGCGATGGTGAAGCCGCTGCCCAGAGGTCCGACGATTACGTGCACCCCATCGGTCTTGACCAGGGCATTGGCTGCGTCCGTTGCTACCTGCGCGCTTGTGCCGCCGTCCTTGTGGACAGCCCTGACAGGCCTGCCGAGGATACCGCCGGCGTCGTTGATGAGTTCAGCGGCAATGTCAACGGCATTACGCATCGGCTTGCCGTATGCTCCCAGGTCTCCGGTGAAGTCGAGGACGCTGCCAATCTTGATTGGATCGCCGGAGGGGCCGGACATCATCATCGCCGGCGTGGGGATGACGACGGGTTCGGGCGCGGGAATCGCCTCTATCGCTGCCATGACGATTCTGTTCACTTCGTCGGCAGTGAGCGGCTCTGCCTGTCCGGCGGAGGCTTTCTGCACTTCCATAGCGACGATTTCGGCAACCTCGCCCTCGGTGAGATCATCTTCGGACGCCGCCATAATCGCGGCATCGACAATGCCCTCAATTTCGGACGCGCTGACGCCTTCGGGGACTGCCCCAGAGACAGCATCCTCCACCATCATGGCGATCTCTTCTGCGGACGGCCCGGGTTCAGGCATGGCAGGAGCGGGCGCCGGAGCAGGCGCCGGCACATTCGCCACTTCCTGCTGGACAATCGAGCGGATTTCTTCGGCAGTCGGGCCGGCGGGTGCTGCCGCCGGTGCGGGCTGGCCGCAAGCCACTATGAACAGCCCGAGAATGCCGATAAGCGTAATCATCGCTGCGAAAGGTATTCGTTTGTTCATCGCTATTGCCTCCTTTAGTGCCATCTGTTCCGAAGCAAGTATTATAAACATCCGGAACTGTATATGCGTCAACCGTACGTCAACCGTAATTCTTGTGACTACTTATTATGTCCCTCATGCCAGGAATTGACAACATTTTTTTAGTCTAATGGACAGATTGTGCTTTGTTCAGGACAAGAAGATATCAACACGCTTCATTCTTCTGCTGTGCGTAAGAACTGAGGGTTGGGTAAAGGCGTTGCGTCCCATGGTTGACAGCGTTATGCGCCTGACATATTATCCGCGCACACGTAGGATACAGCCCGACTCAGAGGAGGGAATGCAATGCAGTACGACTACATCGTTATTGGCTCGGGTTCGGCGGGATCAATCATGGCGACGAGGCTATCGGAAGACCCGAATGTGTCGGTGCTGCTGCTGGAGGCCGGGCCCGACTACGCGGAGATAGACCAGCTGCCGGACGAGGTGCGCAACGGGTACGCAACGGGCATCGATGTGATGACAAGCGACCATAACTGGCAGTTCTGGGGACAGCCGACGCCTATCTCGGACCCGATGATGGTGCCGCGCGGCAAGGTTACGGGCGGTTCGAGCGCCATCAACGGCCAGGTGTTCCTGCGGGGCATGCCGGAGGACTATGACGCATGGGCTTCGCTGGGCAACGATCAGTGGTCGTATGAGAAGGTGCTGCCGTTCTTCCGCAAGCTGGAAACGGACATGGACTTCTCGGACGACTTCCATGGCACTGAGGGCCCCATCATCGCGCGGCGGTTCAAGAACTCTGCCGAGTGGCCTCCGATGCAGCATGCTTTCTACAACGCCGCGAAGGCGGAGGGCTTTCCGGATGGGCCGGACCAGAACAACCCTGACGTAACCGGCATTGGGCCGACACCGTACAACAACCCGAACGGCATCCGCTGGAGCACAAACATCGGCTACCTTGGGATGTCGAGGCACCGGCTGAACCTGACGATACGACCGAATTGCACCACTCACAGGTTGATAATCGAGAATGGGCGCGCGACCGGCGTAGAGGTGGAGAGCGGCGGCGAGAAGTTTGTTGCAGAGGGCAATGAGATTGTGCTTAGCACGGGTGCTATCGCATCGCCGCAGATACTGATGCTTTCGGGAATCGGACCCGCGGCACACCTCGAAGAGTTGGGCATTCCCGTGGTACACGACGTGCCGGGGGTGGGGCAGAACCTGCGCGACCATCCCGTTGTGTGGGTCACCTGGCGGACGAAGCCTGAGATTGACTTGGAAAGCCTTGCGCTGGAGCCGCGCAGCCAACTCATGCTGCGCTACACCGCGACAGGGTCCGACCTGCGAAACGACATGAAGATTTCGATGTCGAACTTCGCTACGGATCGCGTTGACCGGGGCGGCAACAGGATGGTGCCTGTGGGTGTGCGGATGTCCATCATACTCGACCTCGCGGTCGGGTCGGGCGAGTTGAAGTTGACTTCGACGGACCCGAATGAGCAGCCGTCGCTGTTCTACAACTACTTCGCGGAGGAGTTCGACAGGCAACGGTCGCGCGAGGGGATACGGCTTGCGCTGAAGCTGGCGGAACACTCAGACTTCGAGAGCATAATACAGGAGCGCATCGAGCCGCAGGACTCGGACCTGGAGTCGGACGATTCGCTTGATACGTGGATGATGAAGGAAGCGACTACCGGTCAGCACATATCCGGCACATGCAAGATGGGACCCGCGTCCGACCCGATGGCGGTGGTGGCCCAGAACGGGCGCGTGCATGGCATAGACGGGCTGCGCGTGGTGGACGCCTCGATCATGCCGGACTGCATTCGAGCGAACACGAATGTTACAACGATGATGATAGGCGAGAACATCGCGGACATGGTGAGGAGCGGGAACTAACTCGCAATACATACGGCAACATCCATCCATGCGCAGTCCATACCTTTTTCGGGGGAAAGGAGAGCGAGTTTCTGATCCCGTCCCTCGCTTTAGTCGAGCGCATGCCACCTCTATACTCTATGAATTTCGCAATAAAATGGCCTGAAAACCCATTGACAAGCGTGATTTATTTGGGTGAATCCGTTAGAATAGTCGCGTCGCAATGGATATGCGATGCAACAATAACAATGTGAGGTGATTTAATTGCGTAGGATAATAGGATATGGAGTCGTGTTGGCGGCGATGCTGGTTGCGATAGTCGGCGCGGGCGCGGCGCTTGCGTTCGACGATGGCGAAGAAGCGCCGTTCGCAGTCGGCACTGAAGTCTCCAACGCATTCGGCCAGGGCGGAATTGTACTCGCCAACATCAACGGCAAGTCGTATGTGTGGGATGAGGCGACCGATAAGTGCTGGGCGTTCCAGACGCGTCCTATCAGGGACGCCGACTACACGAGCACGATAATAGTCCCCATCGAAAATATAACGGGTACCTGCGAACGCTACAAGCCGAGGGCAGCACCCACACCCAGCCCGATTACGACCTGCGAGAGAATGCAGGTCAGCATGGGATACACCTACCGCATGCCCGTGATAGAAACCGGCGGATACGCCTACGGAGCGGTGCCCTCGACCAGCGTTGGCGTCTGCACTACCACTCCGGCTTCATCCGCCATGGGACAATGAAACCGTTCACTTCTCTCTGACAGGCTGGGACGAAAAGGAGAGTACAAGAAGGTTGACCGGTAGGTAATTTCAGCGAGAAAAGTCATATAATTGATTGCTGTCGTCTCGGCGATGTACCGGTTGCGATAATATGAGGCAACGCCGCGCTCGTGCACGACGACGCATCTGGCATGTAGTTTCCATACTAATCCCGTCCGTCGGCGGTCCTAGCCTAGACCCGGTAAAAACTAACCTGGCATAGATTTCTTCCTCGAAGCGCGGTGGTGTTCGTGCGTATCGGTTGCAAAATCGGCGCGCCTAGCCACTGCGCCGATTTTTCATTTATGCGAAAATGCCTCTGTAACTCGAACTCACTTAATCCAAGTCAATGCGAGGTGAAACATGCGGCTTGAAGGCAAGGTTGCGATTGTTACTGGTGGCGCGAATGGAATGGGCGCTGAGGAGTGCAGGATATTTGCGCGTGAGGGCGCGAAGGTGGTCATCGCCGACATCCTAGAAGAGGAAGGTAAGCAGCTAGAGGCGGAGATAGCGGAGGCGGGCGGCGATGCGGTGTTCGTGCGACTGGATGTTACGAGCGAGGACGACTGGCAAGCGGCGGTCGATGCTGCCGTCGCGCGGTACGGCAAGCTGGATGTGCTGGTGAACAACGCGGGCATCGGCAGGGGGGTCGGATCGGACGGCCTGAGCGTAGAAGATTGGGACGCGCTGATGAACATCAACGCGAAGGGCGTGTTCCTCGGTATGAAGTACGCCATACCGGAGATGCAGAGGGCAGGCGGTGGCTCCATCGTGAACATATCCTCCATATCGGGGATAGTCGGGCAGCGCCAGGTCCACATGGGCTACAACGCGTCGAAGGGCGCGGTGCGTATAGTAACGAAGTCGGCGGCGGTGCAGTACGCGCAGGACGGGATACGGGTGAACTCGGTGCATCCGGGGCTGATGCCGCCGATGCTCACGTCCGCGGCGAATACGCCGGGGATACGGAGCGAAATGCTTGCCGGCGTGCCTATGGGCAGGCCCGGACGGCGCGAAGAAGTCGGGAATGCGGTACTGTTCCTGGCTTCGGACGAGGCATCGTACATCACGGGTGCGGAGCTTGTGGTGGACGGTGGCTGGACGGCGACGTAGAAATCCTGTCTATCCTGTCCATCCATGTAAGTTAAGGTAGGAGGCGCGCTATGCGACTAGAAGGCAAGGTAGCGATTATAACGGGCGGCGCAAGCGGGATGGGCGCGGAGGAGTGCAGGATATTCGCGCGCGAGGGTGCGAAGGTTGTCATCGCGGATGTATCGGAGGACATGGGCAGGCAGGTGGAGGCGGAGATAGCGGAGTCGGGCGGCGACGCGGTGTTCATGCATCTGGATGTTACCAGCGAGGATGCCTGGGATGCGGCGGTGAACGCGACGGTGGAACGGTACGGCAAGGTGGACATCCTTGTGAACAATGCGGGGATCAGCGGTACGCACCACCCGGATACGATGAGCACCGAGGCATGGGATACCTTTATGGACATCAATGCCAAGGGTGTATTCCTGGGGATGAAGAGTGTGATCCCGCAGATGCAGGCGGTAGGCGGCGGCTCCATCGTGAACATATCGTCGATCAGCGGTATGACGGGTCAGGCCGGGAATCATATGGGGTACAACGCGTCGAAGGGCGCGGTGCGCATAGTGACGAAGTCGGCGGCGGTGCAGTACGCGCAGGATGGGATTCGCGTGAACTCAGTGCATCCGGGAGTGATGCCGCCGATGCGCTCGTCGAGCGCGGCCCGTAACCCGGAGGCGCCGAGCCCGCTGATGGACCACGTGCCTATGGGACGGCGGGGTGAGACGGGAGAGGTCGGGAATGCGGTGCTGTTCCTCGCGTCGGATGAGGCATCGTACATCACCGGTGCGGAGCTTGTGGTGGATGGGGGGTTGACGGCGACATAGGAGTCAGCCATTTCGTCGGTATTTCAGTATGTCAGTATATGAGGCCCCGTTTCTTGCGCCCGCAGAAAATAGCGGATGGTGGGTATTTATTGTAGGAAACTGTCCGCAGCGGCTACATGAAATGTCGTCTAACTGATAAACTGACGGCTGAACCTACATATCAAGCTGGGAGGAAACCCAATGGGCAGCAACAACGAACTTGCGCAGATGGCACACCTTATGAGGCGCGCGGGCTTTGGCGCGAGCCGCGGCGAACTGGACGCGCTCGTGGCTAAGGGCTACGAAAACGTTGTCGAAGACCTCGTGAATCCGGAGAGGCTGCCGGACATCGACGAGGACATTCTTGAGCGGTACTTCGGCGGCGAAGGCTATCCGATATTCGCGGGCATCTGGCTGTTCCGCATGCTGAACTCGCAGAGGCCGCTGCAGGAGAAGATGGCGCTGTTCTGGCACCATGTGTTCGCCACGGGCGTTACCAAGAACCAGCATGTGATGTCGTCCGTGAACCAGATTAAGATGTTCCGCAACGTAGGCATGACCGACATGC
Organism: Dehalococcoidia bacterium; assembly: GCA_965204855.1. GTDB lineage: Bacteria > Chloroflexota > Dehalococcoidia > Lucifugimonadales > JADFKI01 > Bin90. The sequence goes on along the minus strand of OZ242018.1, from coordinate 3,184,521 downwards.
GGACGCTCCTGCTGGATCTTGCCAAAGACCCGGCGATGATCTTCTGGCTGGACAACAACGAGAACCACAACGGCGAGCCGAACGAGAACTGGGGCCGCGAGCTGCTGGAGCTGTTCTCGATGGGCGTGGGCAACTATACGGAGCAGGACATCAAGGACGCCTCGCGCGCGTTTACCGGCTGGACATTCGAGCAGCCGATTCCGCTGTATCCGCACGGGTACTATCCGGCGCCGTTCAAGTTCATCGAGGAAGACCACGACAATGGTGAGAAGACCTTCCTGGGGCGCTCGGGCAATCTGAACGGCGACGATATCATCGACGTCATCGTGGAGCAGCCGGCGACGGCGCGGTTTATCGCGCGGCACATGTACAACTTCTTCGTGGCGGATGAGCCGCAGGTGCCTTCGTGGAACACGGTGCCGCCGCGGGACCAGGATGCCATCAATGAGCTGGTCGCGGCATACCTGCATTCGGACGGGGACATCCGCGCGATGCTGAGCGCGCTGTTCAACTCGGACTTCTTCAAGGCGGCGCGGTTCAGGAAGGTGAAGAGCCCGATCGAGCTGATAACGGGCGTCATCAAGCTGGTGGGCACGTACCGCGAGCCGACGCCGGGGCTCGTGGAATACTCCGCGACGGCTAAGCTGATGGGTCAGCAACTGTTCGACCCGCCGACCGTGGAGGGCTGGCACACCGGGCATGAGTGGATCGACGGGGGCACGCTCAACGAGCGCGTGAACTTCGCGGTGAACGAGGTGGGCGACCTGACCAAGCCGGGCATCGGCGAGCTGATCGAGCGCATGGGCGGCGCGAGCGACGCCTGCCCGCCGGCGGAACTCGTGGAGCGGTCGCTGGAACTGGCGGGGCCGGTGGAAGTGAGCGACGACACGCGCGCCGGTCTGCTGCGGTACGCGGAGGCGGCGGGCGAGTTGCGCTTCGACTCGGACGACGCGCGCGAGGACAGCGCGGCGCACATCGGGCGGATGCTTCAGCTCATCGTATCGACGCGTGAGTACCAGATGGCGTAGGGGCGCTTCGGTTTGCGATCCGAAGACTGACTGCTGACGGAATGCTCCATTATAGAGACAACGGAGGTGCTGGAGATGGCACGACCTTATGGATTGCTGCGGTGCGGGTTTCCTTTTGCGAAGTCGCTGGGAATGCGACGGCTGACGAATTATCCTATCGATGTGGCGCTGGGTGATGAGGAGCGCATCTATGTGCTGTGCCGCGCGGATAACGCGGCGCTGGTGCGGAGGTACAACTATGCGGATGAGGACCTGGGACAGTTTGGGTCCGTGGGGAAGGGGGACGGGCAGTTCATGTGGCCCGTATCGATTATCACGGACTCGGAGGAGAATATCTATGTCTCGGACGAGTACCTGAACCGCATATCGGTGTTCGACCGGGAAGGTGAGTTCAAGAACAGCTGGGGCGAGAGCGGGAGCGAGCCGGGGGAGCTGGACCACGTGAGCGGTATCGCCTTCGATGCGGACGAGAACGTGTATGTGTCGGATACGATGAACCACCGGGTGCAGAAGTTCACGAAGGACGGGGAGTTCATCGCGGCGTTCGGGGAGTACGGGAGCGACAAGGGCCAGCTGAATATGCCGTGGGGGATCGCGGTGGATGACGAGGGGTCGGTGTATGTGGCGGACTGGCGGAATGACCGCATACAGAAGTTCTCGTCGGACGGAGAGTTCATCGCGAAGTTCGGTGGGACGGGTTGCGGGGACGGGGAGTTCAACAGGCCGACGGATGTTACGGTGGACGACGACGGGGATGTCTATGTGGCGGACTGGGGGAATGACCGGGTGCAGATGTTCAACGCGGAGACGCGGTATGTGCAGAAGTTCCTGGGAGATGCGGGCCTGTCGAAGATCGCGCGCGAGTATATGCTGACGAACGCGATGCCGAACCGTCTGCGCGACATGTCCAACATCGAGCAGGAGAAGTACCTGCGGCGACCGAAGTCCGTAACCATCTCAGGCGACGGGAGGCTGTTCATATCGGACAACCTTTCTTACAGGCTCCAAGTTTACCAGAAGGAAGTAATTCATCTGACGCCGGAGCAGTACGGGCCGCCGATGCGGTCGCCTACGCTGAATCAGGAGTAGGTTCTTAGCTATCAGCCGTCAGGTATCAGGTGTCAGGGACGGGATAGCCACAAAAAGGCACAAAGGGGCACAGGATGGGGAGGATGATTTGTCCTTTTCACCCCCATCCTAACCTCCCCCCATCAAGGGGGAAGGGACTGATTGGCTAGGGGCTGCGGGCGGTTGGGTGGTTTAGGGTGCCGGATAGGGGGTTGGGCAGGAGAGGGACGCCTTCTTCTGCGGCTACTTGCTGCATCCACTTGAGGGTGGCGGCGTAGTCTTGGCGCGATGCCTCGGTGACGGGCCGTATTTCTATCTCGCCTTCCTCGTAACTGCCGGTTTCGATTTTCATCCGGTAGTCGAAGATTGCCTGGTCTTCGGGACTCAGGGGCTCGTAGTAGCAGTCCTGCTCAGGGTCGGAAGTTGACATCGATGTACAGGATGGGGAGGATGTTTTACCCCTCTCACCCCCATCCCAGCCTTCCCCCATCGAGGGGGAAGGGGTGTTGATGCTGTCCTTGCCCCCTGCTTTCGCCAGGGGCAGGCTCTGTTCCTCCGGTTTCCTGCTTGCGCGGTAACGACGGGGCGGTTCTGACTCGCGGTCCTGCTGCTCGTGGAGTTGCTTGGCTATGGACTCGTAGTCTTTGATGCTTTTGTCATCGTACCGGTCGTATTCGTCGACGTAGGTGTGAAGACCTGCCAACTGCTTCTTCTGGCCTACTGACAAGCGTGCGTCCTCCTGGTCTCGCCAGTAGTCCATCAGGTGCTCCATCTTTATCCTGTCGTAGTTGGTGTCCCAGCCACGACGCATAAGCTCCTGTGCCGCAGATACCCTGTGCCGACGGGTGTACTCTTCGTCAGGGAAGTCGTTCTCCATCACGTCGAGCAGGGAGCGTATTGCCTGACTGCCGTGCTCGCTGTACTGTCGCATTCTCTTGGCGAGGTCTGAGTGCAGGGTGTCGTAGTCGTTTGCCTCTTCCGCGTCGTCGATGAGCTTGGTTCTGCGTCCGAAGCGACCGAAGCCGCGATTGATGACCTCTCTTGCGGCTGTCATACGGTCGTCGGGCTTTATCTTGTACTTGTTGGGCGTGAAGGGCTCGTCCCTGCCGGTTACTGTTTCCAGCAGGAACTCTGTGATGGTGTGTCCTTCTGCTGTCTCGCTTCTGATTAGCTGGGCTAGGTTGAAGTTGAGGATGTCTAGGTATGTTACTTCGCGTGCTCGTGGCTTGGCAGGCTCAGGGTTAGCGGGGGCGTCACCCCCATCCCAGCCTTCCCCCATCAAGGGGGAAGGGGTGTTGATACCGCCCTCGTCCTGCCCCTCCGGATTCCCGCCTGCGCGGGAATGACGAATAAAAGTGACTGGATTCCTGCTCACTGCTTCCGCAGGGACATGCTCGGCGGAATGACAACCGGCAGTGGCTGCGTGATTGCCTAGGATGCCTAGGTGGTTGAGTTGCCTTGAGGCTTCCAGCCGGTGATGGGGCTTGACGCCTGGTGTTTCGCCGCGCACTGTTTCCGCAAGGAAGCGCAGGATGTCCTCACCGTCGTTGGTGAGTTCGGCTATTTTCTGTTGTAAGGAGTTCTGGTTGCACATGTTTAACTTACATCGATTTACAGGATGGGTAGGATAGATATTATGTTCTTGTTGCTGGTTGCATCTATGATACGCACGGATGTTTGTGTTGTCAAGGGGTAATTGCCACAGAGGGCACAAGATTCACAGGATGTATGGGGGGAGTGGGGCGGGTTTGATGTGGTTGATGGATGGTGTAGAATGCAGTGTGTTTTGGGGCGGAATAGCATCCGTAGAGGGAACATTTTGGGAGTGGGAGATTGAGATTGAGGGGAGTTATATTAAGGGCGGCTGCGCTGTTGGTTGTGCTGATGGTGGGAGTGGTGGCGGGGTTGGATGGCGTGGGAGCGCAGGTGCCGCCGATACCCATGATTATTGCTGGACTAGCCATTGGCGTACCAGATGGCGCTGCTCTGGAGGCGCGAGTAGCAAATTATAAAAGCCATCCTGCTATCGTAGAGGATGGAAGATATCTCTTAACAATTGCTCCGCCTTCCGAGGCATATGTCGGTAAACCAGTCAGAATTTTTCTTGAGAGTGTCGAGGCAAACGAGAAGACTGTCCATTCGCCTGGTAGGAATCTATTCCATTATGATCTGACTTTCCCAGAGATTCCCGAAGACCTTAAAATGACCGAGGTCTATAATGGGAGAATTAGAGTGACAGGTACAAATTTACCTTCCGATGCTATCTTAGTAGCGAGAGTAGGGAATTATCAGAGCGAACCTGCGAAGATTGATGAACGGACGTTCAATGCTCTCATTATAGAGACCCGTGACGAGCAACTCGTGAATGTGCCAGTTGAGTTCTTTCTGAATGGAGTGTCACCATCGGAGCCAACGCACAGCGTGTTTAAACCAGGCGCGAAAACGTCTGTCAATCTCATATTCGCCGCAATTCCCGCTGAAGCAGCTACGCCTGCTCCCACTTACACTCCAACACCAACACCTACGCCGACCAACACTGCGACGCCCACGACTACGCCCGTTCCTACGCAGACATACACGCCTACAAGTACACCGACGCCAACGGCTACCGTAACATTCACGCCGACACCGACTTCGACGCCTACGTCAACGGATACGCCCGTTCCGACGGCTACAGCTACGCATACACCCGAGCCTACGGACACGCCTGTGCCCACTTCTACGCCGGAGCCGCCCACTCAAATGCCTGTGGTAGTAGTCGTTGTGGTAACGGCAACGCCTGTGCCGCCTACGCAGACGCCAGTGATTATCGTAGTGACGGCGACGCCGGAAGCGGATGTGTCGTCGGGTGGTGGATGCAATTCGGTGGATGGGGTGCCCTTGGGAGTGGGGGCGGCGAACTTGTTGCTGATGGTTGGGCCGCTGGGTGTCCCATTCGCAGCACGGCGGTGGAAAGCTTGGCTTCATCGATAGGCTCTTTAATATGGGTGGTTCTGCGATCTTACCCTTATTTAGCCCAGGCGTCATCCCTTTTCTTCACGTCGTCCCCCCATACCCAGACAGCCCAAGCTAATGCCAATAAGTGTGTGATCGCAACACTAGGCAAGAATATGTAAAGGATAAGACTTAAGATTTCCACTCCACTGACTGGTACGCTGATACTTGGCTGAGATATAGCACGTATAACCAAAGACAGGACGAGCAATGCCACCAGAGAGAAGAATATCCTTCGCAATCTCTCGACTAGGTGATCCGCAACGGTTCCCTCATCCATTAAACGCAAGCCAATTAACATGCCCTTAATGTTGTCATCGTGCCGTATGCTGATTTCCTCCCATCGCCCGATAATATCGCGTGTCCATCTTTTCGCCGATTCAACATATTCTAACATTTCACCTTCTAACTCTGGATGAGCATCATACCCTTTCCACGCAGGAGTTATTTTAATCATTTTCTTGGCAAAGGCTGTCGCCCGATTCTTCCCATCTTCAAATGTTTTTTGATTTTCTGGATTTTCTGCAATCTTTTTATCTATGTCAGGAATCTGATTCCTAAACGCGCAAAGTGATTTGAAGAAAACATCAAACCCTGCAACTTTATTCCCTCGGCTCTGTACGTAAATTGACACGAACACAGCAATCAAAATTGCCGTAATGATACCAAGGAAAGTTATCAGGTCCTTGGAAATAGCGAAGCAGGTACTTCGGAGTATAGTGAAGCCCGTTTGCCCCCATTGCTACGCATACTACCAACGAAATCGACAATGCGACTAGCAGCGGAACAAGCCAAATTGCCGTTAGCAGAGATACTAACGATTCAACGGGCTTGTAATTTGGTGCAGCCATTAACTTCTTCCATTCCGGCGAGTTTAGATTGCTACCTGTCACATATTCAATAGAAGTAAGAGCAGATTACAAAGACGCCCGCTTTCCGTGCAAGGGCTATCTATACTACCTTTGTGGTGCAATTGGTCACTCAACTGGACGGTGCGAGGACTCTGGCGGCGAACTTGATGCTTTTGCTTGGGCCGCTGGGTATAATTGGGGGTGTGAAGCGGTGGGGAAGAAAGTTGCAGCTTAGGCAGGAGTGTACAACGCATGACTCTGACAAGAGTAAAACTCGAACACTTCACCGCCTTCGACCATCTTGACTTGGAACTTTCGCCTGGCATCAATGTGTTGGTGGGGGCGAATGGGACGGGCAAGACGCATCTGATGAAGGTATGCTACGCGGCATGTGATGTGTCCAAGACCGGAACGTCTTTTGGAGAAAAACTTATCAGTGTGTTTCTCCCCTCGGACGGTGACTTGGAGCGGATGATTAGGCAATCTGAGGAACATCTGTGGAATAATGCTGAAGTTGAGGCGTTTTCGAATGGTCATGGCATACTCACTTATGTTGAATATGGAGGCGGGAGTAGCGATACAGCATATACCAAAGAGTGGGCAGGTTCGACGATAGAGAGCACCTACATTCCTGTGAAGGAAATGCTCTCAAACGCTCCCGGCTTCCGTTCTCTGTACGCACAACGCGAAATCCATTTTGAGGAAGTGTATAGAGACATTCTTGATCGAGCTTTCTTGCCTCCACTACGCGATATTCAGGATGAGCCTTACGGACGCCTGATTTCGAGCTTGCAAGAGGTCATTGGCGGGAAAGTCGTTACAAGGGACAGTGAGGAGTTCTTTTTGCAGACCAAAGTAAGCAATATCGAATTTACTCTGCTTGCCGAGGGTATGCGAAAACTCGCCTTGCTGCTGCTATTGATACAGAACGGCAGTTTGCGAGAAAACTCGGTGCTTTTCTGGGATGAGCCTGAGACTAACCTGAACCCGAAGGTGTTCGGCGTGCTGATGGATGTGTTGCTGGAGTTGCAGCGCAATGGCGTGCAGATTTTCTTCGCAACTCACGACTACGGGATACTGAAGGAACTTGAACTTCGGATGCGGGACGATGATGAGGTAGTCTTTCATTCCTTGTATCACGACGAAACAGGCGAGATAGCCTGCAACACCACCCACAGATACCTCAATATCCATCCGAACGCCATTGCAGAAGCCTTCGACGACCTTTACGACCGTCAGATTGAGCGCAGTCTGGGGAATTTCGGACGATGACGCTTTTGACCGAGGGCGACCTGCAAGTTTCGTTCGATGACGCCGTCAGCAGTCGCAGATTCGATGGAGATGAGCACGGGCTGTCCCACTGCATGAGCGCCGTGGATTTCGTCATCGAGTTTGATGACAGATACCTATTCATCGAGTTCAAAGACCCGCAAGACCCTCATGTACCGGAAGATAGGAAACAGGCAGCCATTGACCAATTCAAGCGTCGCAGTCTCGAAAGTGAACTGACATACAAATGCCGAGACTCGTTTCTCTATGAATGGGCGTCGGGAAATGCGGACAAGCCGATACACTATATCGTCTTGATTGCCTTAGATGATTTGCAATCCAGCGACTTAGCCGTTAGGACAGACGCTCTGCAACGACATTTGCCTGTTAATGGGCCCAGTGGGAATCCATGGCGCCGCCCATTCGTAAGCAGATGCATTGTGTTCAATATCGAATCTTGGAACAGACATTTTCCGAAATATCCCGTCATGCGCTTAAGCGCCAGTTCATCTAGCGAACTCGCAGTCGAGTAAGTAGTCGAATGGCAACTTCAAGAATCAGCGGAGAATGACAGCAGTTCGCGCGGTGGCTTGGATGGCTGGGACGCAGGCGAACCGCTATACGCATACTAGCGACGGGATACTGCCGCATACGGAGGCGCGGCGGTGTGATGTGGCGGCTTTTCGGGGCGTGGATTAGAACGTGTGCCGGGCGGAGTTGCCGGTCGTGCCTCCTAATGAGGTGGGGATGAGACGCGGCTGAGGTGGTGGAAATGTGGCGCGGAGGGGGGTTGGGGGAATAGAATTAGGTGGGTGGTCTGCATCTTATTCTGTGGGGTGGGCAAGTTGGGTAGATGATTGCTATCAGGCGTCCGGCTGCTGCGCCGCGAACTCAGGCGCTGTCGGCGGGCTTTCGGCGTACTTTCGAGTCTCTGGGGAATTTCAATTTCGCGCTGCTCTGGGTGAGCATGCTGTTTCTGATGGCTGGGACGCAGATGCAGATGCTGGCGCAGGGCTATCTGGCGTATGAGATTACGGGGAGCGGGACTATCCTGGGGTATATCAACCTCGGGGTCGCGGTGCCGCTGCTGACTGTGCCGCTGTTCGGCGGGGCGCTGGCGGATAAGATCGACCGGAAGCTGCTGATTCAGGGGGCGCAGCTGACGGCGGCGCTGCTGGCGCTGGTGCTGGGTGTGATGATCGATACGGAGATTATCGCGTGGCAGCACCTGATGATTTCGTCTATGGTGCAGGGTGCGCTGTTTTCGTTCATGATGCCGGCGCGGCAGGCGATTATTCCGCAGCTTGTGGGGCAGAACCGGCTGTCGAATGCGATGGCGCTGAACGCGGCGGGGATGAGCGCGATGTCGATGGCTGCTCCTGCTGGGGCGGGGTTTCTGTATGACTGGGCAGGGTCTTGGAACCTGTATTACATCATCGCGGGGCTGAGCTTCGTGGCGGTGGTGCTGATGGGGTTCGTGAAGCCGACGGGCGAGCCGGTGCAGAAGAAGCAGACGGCGATGGTGCGGGATATCTGGGACGGGATCGCGTATATATCGCGGCAGCGGATTCTGGTGGTGCTGCTGATCGTGGGGCTGGTTACGACGATTCTGGCGATGCCGTTCCGGTTCATTCTGCCGGTGTTCGTGGTGGATATCTATAAGCAGCAGGCGGACTCGATGGGTCTGCTGACGGCGATAATGGGGTTCGGGGCGATGGCGGGGGCGATGTATGTGGCGGCTATCGGGAGGAAGAACCGGGGGATGCTGCTGATTGTGTCGAGCATGCTGTCGGGGATCGGGCTGCTGCTGGTGGCGGCGATACCGATATACTACGCGGCGGCGTTCATCATGATCATTCTAGGGATGGGTGACGCGGGGCGGATGTCGCTGAACCAGGCGCTGCTTATCGAGCTGTCGGACAACGAGTACCGGGGGCGGGTGATGAGCATCTTCATGCTGAATTTCGGGTTTATGCCGCTGGGGACGTACCCGGCGGGCGTGATGATAGATTACGTCGGCGGCCAGACTGTCATCGGGATGATGGGACTGGCGCTGATTGGGGTTACGGTGGTGATATTTCTGACGCAGAGGCAGTTGCGGGGGATTGCTTGAGGGGGGCTGACATCGATGGACAGGATGGGGAGGATAATGGGGTTATGATCACCATTCTGAGACAGGCAGGATTGAGATGAGCGACGCGATGAGATACAAGGTAGTGTTCGAGGGCAACGACGAGGTCGGATATTCGGCGTACCTTCCCGAGTTGCCGTGCTGTGTATCCGCAGGTGAAACCTTCGAGGAGACCAAGATACTGATAGCCGAAGCCGTGGCGCTTCACCTAGAACTCATGGAAGAAGAGGGTTTGCCGATTCCTGAACCGACTCCGATAGAGCCGGAGTTGGTCATTGAAGTATCGGCGGAGCCGGATACGCTCACCACGACGTTGCCAAATCCCAAGAGAACTTTTCAGACTCGCTTTGTGCCGGCATAGGGCGACTTTCAGCAAAGCTATACATCAACGGCGGAAGCCTCGCTTCGTTCCAGCTCGACGGCTCGTGCGGCGTCCTTGCGCTCTTCTTCTTCCCATATCTCTATACCTTCCGCCAGGAGTTTGCGAACTTCCTCTTCGCTATCGCCCGCGACGCCTACGCCGGGATAGTCGGGCGAATATGCGCTGTAATTGTTGGGCGTGCGCTCTACCACTACTCTGTATCCCATTGCTCACCTCTTACTTCAATTCTGCCTGCTTCAGTATATTTTGCCATGTGCCTTCTCGCATATCCACGCTCGGATGTCCCGCCACTACCACTGTTCCTGTCTTTACGGGGTGCTTATAGACGCGGTGGCTGCCGCGCGTTCGGTCTATGTACCAGCCGTCCCGTCTGAGGATGCGCATGACTTCTCTAACTTTTATCGCCATTCATTCGTTCCATAGCATATCCTAGATACCGTGATCATAACAGGACCGATTATAGCATAAGATGCGAATAGTTCATGTAATTATGAGGAACAAGAAATGCCAATAGTGAATGATATACATTCGCAGCTGAATGAGACGGCGATGCGGCGGGTGGTGAGGCCGGGGTCGGCTGCGGAGTTGCGGCGGGCGGTTGCTGCCGTGCGGGACGAGGGGGGCAGCCTGAGCGTTGCGGGCGGGCGGCATGCGATGGGCGGGCAGCAGTTTCTCGGCGGGGGCGTGCTGCTGGATGCGCGGGGGCTGGACCGCATTCTGGAGCTGGACGCGGAGCGCGGGCTGGTGCGGGTGGAGGCGGGGATGATGTGGGACGACCTGGTGCTGGGGCTGCGGGAGATGCAGCGCGGGAATTCGCGGCGGTGGAGCATCGTGCAGAAGCAGACGGGCGCGGACAGGCTGAGTATCGGGGGAGCGCTGGCGGCGAACGGGCACGGGCGGGGGCTGACTTACAAGCCGATTGTGCAGGATGTGGAGTCGTTCGAGCTTGTGGACGCGAACGGGGATTTGCTCAGGTGCAGCCGGACGGAGAACGCGGAGCTTTTCAGGCTTGCGATTGGGGGGTACGGGCTGTTCGGGGTGATATACGCGGTTACGCTGCGGCTACAGCCCGCGCACAGGGTGCGGCGCGTGGTGGAGGTTACGAGCATCGAGCGGCTGGAGGGGCTGTTCAAGGAGCGGATTGCGGCGGGGTTCACATACGGGGACTTCCAGTACAGGACGGATGAGGGTTCGGACAGGTTCCTGCGGGATGGGGTGATGTCTTGCTATGTGCCTGTTCCCGATGGCGATGCGGGGGATGTGGTGGAGCCGCGCTACCTGCTGCGCGAGCAGGACTGGCGGGGGCTGCTGTACCTGTCGCATGCGGACAAGGCGCGGGCGTTCGAGGAGTACGCGGGGTTCTACATGCGGACGAACGGGCAGACGTACGACAGCGATACGTTTCAGCTGAGCATGTATATCGACGACTATCACCGGGAGCTGGACCGCAGCCTGAGCGCCGGGGCGAAATGCACGGAGACTATCACGGAGGTGTATGTGCCGCTGGGGTCGCTGGCGGACTTCATGGATGCGGCGGCGCGGGAGTTGCGTGGGCGCAAGGCGAATGTGATATACGGGACGATACGGCTGATAGAGCAGGATGATGAGACGTTCCTGAACTGGGCGCGGCAGCCTTATGCATGCATCGTGTTCAACCTGCATGTGGAGCATACGGAGGCGGGGGTGGCGCGGACGGCGGATGCGCTACGGGCGCTGATCGATCTGGCTTCGGAGCGCGGGGGCAGCTACTTTCTGACTTACAACAAGTTCGCGACGGGGGAGCAGCTTGCGCGGTGCTATCCGCAGTTCGGGGATTTTCTGGCGCTGAAAGAGCGGTATGACCCAGGCGGCGTGTTTGGGAGTGATTGGCTGCGGGCGTATGGCGGGGGCTGACGGGACGGGTAGGATTATTAGGGGATTAACAATCCTCCATTTCCCTCCACACATGTTCAGTCTTGCTAACGCCGGAAGCGTTGGCGAAGCCAGAACCAAGCAAGCAGGGCTGTCAAACCAATAGCCGATAGATTTATGTTACCGAGTGCATAGCTGGGAGTAAGACCGCAACCGCCTCTGGACCACCAATCAACGGGTTGACCTTCCCGTTCCGGTGTTGGGCTTACTGACCCAGGTATAGGCATTTCACCGACGCCGAGAGCCGCAATCTGGTCTTTTGGCGCATAGTCAAATTCCTGTGTTGAACTATTCACGCTTAAATGTGTTTCTCCTTGCCGGACAAATACAATGTATCTTCTACCTTCAGCAAATGTCGGGTTTGGTGGACAGTCGCTAGGACCGGATTTGGCAGGCAGAAACCAAGTCGTTCTGACAAACATCGTTTCGTAGGGTTCGCCCTTCCATACTACGCTTGTCTTGAATTCGATAATTTCTTCAAATGTCGGACGCTCATCGCCCTTGATCTGCTGTCTGTCTATGGAGATAATCTTGCCCACAAAAGCTAAGTCGGCGCCTTTTAGAACCTCTTTCATCGGAGGGGGCCCCGGGTACGAGCAGGCGTGAACTCGCTTGACGGAAATATGGAGCACCGCCCCTATAATCACCGCAAGCAGTCCAATAAGCGTGAAGATTGCAATTGCAGGTCTCATCATCGGACCTCGCCCGCATCAGTCATTCCGAAAATCGCCGCTTTGACCGCCGCTCTTGCGGGTGAGGCGGACGCCTTCGATTTGCATGGCGCGGTCAACGGCCTTGCACATATCGTAGATGGTGAGGGCGGCGATGCTGACGGCGGTGAGGGCTTCCATCTCGACGCCGGTCTTGCCGGTGGTCTTGGCTTCGGCGGTGATGCGGACGGCGCCGGCGTCCTCGTCCAAGTCGAAATCGACGGCGATGCGGCTGAGGGGCAGCGGGTGGCAGAGGGGTATGAGGCTGGAGGTCTGCTTGGCGCCCATGATGCCCGCGATGCGCGCTACGGCGAGGACGTCTCCCTTGTCGAAGGCGTTGTCGGCGACGAGGCGCAGGGTTTCGGGCTGCATGGCTACGCTGCCGACGGCGACGGCAATGCGCTCGGTGTCGGGCTTGGCGCTTACATCGACCATGCTGGCGTTGCCGCTTTGGTCTATGTGGGTGAGTGTGGGCTGGGTCATAACGATGCTATTCGTTGAGCAGGAGTATAAGTATCGTGATTAGCACACCATAGATAGGAATGAACAGAGCGACTGCGATACCAACCATCCACTTGATAAGGCTAGACATTGATTTTTCTATATCAGCCCTTAACCCTTCAAGGTCGGCTGTTGTGGCTAGATGCTCATACGCACCCTCTATACGAGCCAGACGCTCCCCGGCAAGTTCCGTATCCGATCCGTTGGTCATATTGGACGGGCCTCCATTATCCAATTGACTAGCAGCGATATATCAGAGATTTTCAACTGTGCCTATTACCAGGCATCATATCGCCAAATACTCACAACCGCAAATTGATTACCGTCAACTATACTTCCGCTTCGTAGCCTTCGTCGATGGCTAGGTTATCGCTCTGCGAGGCAGCTACGGCCAGGGCGTCGGCGCGCTCGTTACCGGGGTTGCCGGCGTGTCCTTTTACCCATTGCAGGCTGACATCGTGAGTTTCGAGCAACTTCAAGAGGCGTGCCCACAGATCGGGGTTGAGCGCGCGCTCCTTCTTGTTGCGCTTCCAGCCGATTGCCTGCCAGCGTTTTGCCCAGCCTTTGTTCACGGCGTCCACGATGTACTTGGAGTCGCTGAAGATAGTTACCTCGCAAGGGTGCTTCAAGGCCTGCAATCCTTCGATGACGGCAAGCAGTTCCATGCGGTTGTTGGTGGTCTTACGGAAGCCGCCGCTGAGTTCGTTGCGATGCTTGCCGTACTGCATGACGGTGCCGTAGCCGCCGGGACCGGGGTTGCCGGAGCAGGCGCCGTCGGTGTAGATGGTGACTTTATCTGAATCTGACATTGATGGACAGGATGGAAAGGATGCGACAGTTAGCCGCCGATGTGGTACATCTCGACTTTTTTGCGGCGGGCGCGGAGTTCGTCGGTCATGGAGGCGCGCTCTTCGGAGTAGCGATCGGTGCGGATGCTCCATGTGCCGCGGATGATGTCGGTGAGCTCAGCGTCGTCCGCGCCGTCTCGCATGGGGGTGCGGAGGTCGGTGCCGTTGACGCCGAAGAGGCATGTGAAGAGCGTGCCCTCGGGGGAGAGGCGCAGGCGGGTGCAATCGCCGCAGAAGGGCTGGGTTACGGAGGCGATGACGCCGATTTCGCCGCCGCCGTCCTTGTAGCGGTAGCGGTTGGCGACCTCGCCGCGATAGTTGGCTTCCGCCGGTTCGAGCGGCATCTCGGCGTCTATGCGCGCCACAATCTCTTCGGCGGACACCACATCGTCGAGCCGCCAGCCGTTGAGGTTGCCCACATCCATGTACTCGATGAAGCGCATGATGTGTCCACGCTCACGGAAGTATCGGGCAAGGTCAACGAGGGTGTGGTCGTTGACGCCTTTCTGCACTACGGCGTTGACCTTGATGGGACGGAAGCCGGCTTCCTCTGCGGCGGCAACGCCTTGAAGCACGCGCCCCACGCCGAAGCCGCGCCCGTTCATCTCGCGGAATATCGCATCGTCAAGCGTATCGAGGCTCACGCTGAGGCGGTGCAAACCGGCGTTGCGCAGCGCGGTCGCCTTCTGCGGCAGCAGGTATGCGTTGGTGGTCATGGTGAGATCGCCGATGCCTTCGATGTCCGCGAGCATCGCCACGAGCTTCTCTATCTCGGCGCGCACAAGAGGCTCGCCGCCGGTAAGACGCACCTTGACGACACCAAGCTCCACGAAGATACGGGTGAGGCGGGCTATCTCCTCGAAGGTAAGCAGGTCGGCCTTCTGCAGGAACTCGTAGCGCTCGCCGAAAATCTCGGCGGGCATGCAGTATGTGCAGCGGAAGTTGCAGCGGTCGGTTACGGAGATGCGGAGGTCGCGCAGGGGCCGCTTGAACTTGTCAAGTATGGCGATGGTCTGGGTGTCGGTGGTGGTCATAGGGATATTATAACCTACGAGCGCAACCATGAACTAACATCGATGCACAGGATGGGTAGGATTTATGGCTAATTGAGGTTATTCAGTGCATCGGCGGCTTTGCGGGCGGCGATGGCGCGATGGCTGACGGTGTTCTTTTCGGCGTCTGAGAGTTCGGCCATGGTGCGATTTTGGGCGGGCATGTGGAAGATTGGGTCGTAGCCGAAGCCGTTGTCGCCGCGCGGGTGCGAGATGATGGCGCCTTCGCATGTGCCGCCGTGCAGCTCGGTGTCGCCTTCCGGCGTGGCGATGGCGATGACGCAGCGGAAGCGGGCGCTCCATGGCTGCGGATGGGGCGCGATGTTGTGGAGGAGCCTGGCGATGCGGTCGGCGTCGGAGGCGTCGGGGCCGGCGTAGCGCGCGGAGTGGACGCCGGGTGCGCCGGCGAGGGCGTCAACTTCGAGGCCGGAGTCGTCGGCGAGTGTGAGCAGGCCGGCGAGTCGGGCGTAGGTGGTTGCCTTGAGCGCGGCGTTTTCTTCGAGGGTCTGTCCCGTCTCGTCCACGTCGAGTTCGATGCCGACGTCGGTGAGCGATACGAGGGTGTATGGCACGCCGCGCAGCAGGTCGCGCAGTTCGGCGAGCTTCCCCACATTATGAGTCGCTACCAGCAACCGCTCCCTATCCTGTCCATCCCCTCCATCCATGTCAGTTTCCTCGTCGCGGGTTCTTCAAGCCTGTGTTGAGTTTGGTGCGGACTTCGCGCTTGACGCGGGCGGCGAGGTGGCGGTCGTGGGTTTCGAGGAAGGACCGGACGGCTGCGGGGTCGTGCCAGACGAGTTCGCGGAGCGCCCAGGAGAGCGCCTTCTGCACCATGTCCTCGCGGTCGGCGGCGAGCATGTCACATATCGCGAGGGTGCGCGGGGTGTCTCCTGTGCCGCCGTAGGATCGCATGTTGAGGGCTACGGTGCTTACGAGGGCGGCTCGTCTCCACCAGAGGTCTTCGGAGGTCGCCCAGCGGTGTATGAGCGCGTCGGAGGCGATGCCGTGCAGCCATGCGGGGCCGGAGAGGGTGCGCGAGAAGTCGTCAACGGTGTCCCAGCTGTGCATGCCCTGCCCTAGCTCGTCGAGCAGCGCGTCATCGAGACTCTGGAATGCGGGCTTGTGGTTGCGGATGAGCTCGTAGGCGACCCAGCGCAAGCCGCTGCGCCCGTTCCTGCTGTCGCGTGCCAGCAGCTCGCGGGCGAGTTCGATGACGAACTCGGGGTGCGCGGTCCTGAGGGCACGGGAGTGCTCGCGGCGCACCTTGCGGACGGTTGCCGTCGTTCTCTGCGGGAGCGCGTCGATGGTGGCGGCGATTTGCGCGGCGGCTTCGTGAGCGGCTGTCATTGCTATGCGCCCATGTCGGGGGTGTACTTGCCCTGGCGGGCGGCGCTGGTGAGCATTGCGCGGCGGTAGTATTCCTGCTGGGCGGCTTCGTTGTTGGCGGAGTCGCCGGCCCATGTCTTGAGCGGGGCTGCCTGCAGGGCGCGTCCGTAGGAGAAGCTCAACTCCCAGGGGGCGTTTATGTATTCGGCGGAGCGGTTGATGGCGTCCAGGTTTTCGGTTGCCTCGTCGTCGGTCTGGCCTCCGCTGAGGAACACGACGCCCGGCACGGCGGGAGGCACGGCGCGCATCAGGCAGTCGAGGGTGCGCTGGGCGACCTCGTGGGCGTCGGCGCGCTCGGCGGCGTCCTTGCCGGAGACGACCATGTTGGACTTGAGCAGCGTTCCGGTGAGGTCCACGCGCTGGCGGGCGAGTTCGTCGTAGGTGCTGTGCAGGGCGTTGAGCGTGACGTCGTGGCACTGCTCGATGCTGTGGTCGCCGTCCATGAGGACTTCCGGCTCGACGATGGGCACGAGCTGCGCTTCCTGGCTGAGCGCGGCGAAGCGTCCGAGCATGTGGGCGTTGGCGTCTATGCAGTACTGGCTTGGGATACCGTCGCCGATGGTGATGACGGCGCGCCACTTGGTGAAGCGCGCGCCAAGCGCATGGTACTCGTGGAGCCTGTCGCGCAAGCCGTCCAAGCCGTCGGTGATAAGCTCGCCGTCGGTGTTGGCGAGCGGGTTGGTGCTCCTGTCAACCTTGATGCCGGGGATGATGCCGTGTTCTCGCAACAGGTTGACTATAAGCCCGCCGTCGGCGCCGCGCTGCCGGAGGGTCTCGTCGTAGAGGATGACGCCGCTGATGAACTCGTTGGCGCCGGGCGTGCGGAAGAGCATTTCGCGGTAGTCGCGGCGGCTCTGCTCGGTGGACTCGACGTCGATGGAGTCGAAGCGGCGCTTGATGGTGTTGGTGCTTTCGTCGGCGGCGAGGATGCCCTTGGCGGGGGCAACCAGCCTGCGGGCAATGTCGTTCAGTTCGCCAATAATCATCGCAAGGCTCCTAGCGGTGGATTTGCCTCACATTCTAATGGAAAACGGGCGTGGATGCACTGGATTGGGGGGATTTGGTGTTCTGAATATCCAGCGGCGGACCTAATTGGATTTAGACGCATTTCGAGCTGATGAGCATTTGCTTGAGATGGGTGAGGAGGTTGGGGGATGGTGGCGTGGAGGATGTTCATGGCAACTTGACCTTTACGGAAAGCGCCGGTATATCTCGCTTCGAGGAAGGACTCTGTGCAGTACCATTGTGTTGCCTTCCATAGTGACGCCTATGCGATAGCCGCCTATCTTTATGCGATAATGGCGTCCGCTCGGTGTGGTCATCCTGCTGACATTGGATATGTCTCGCATGCTTGCTGCTGCTTCTATTTCCGCGATTTTTCGATCTATCCTTCTGATAATCACTCTGTCGCGTATGCGCCTGAGGTCTCGTCTGAAGGCAGGCTCGTACCTAATCCGCATCTGAAGCTCGCAAGATCGCTTTTATCTCTTCCGCGCTGACATAGCCCTCCTCCGCCATTGATTCTTCCATAAGGCGAAGAAGCGCTGACTCTTCCTCTTCGTCAGTCTGGTGTATCAACCCCAGGTTGCGCTCTATAAGCGTATCCTCTTCTTCTGTCAACCCGTACATCTCGTACACGCGCTCGTTGATTGCGATCTCTAAGTAAAAGATGTCCGCCTGAGGATCGGCGGCTATGTCGGAGAGGATTTCGTCCAGATAATCGACAATCTCGCGCTGCATCGCTAATCTGACTTTCGGGATGGGCATGTCTTCTATGCCGGACGCTTTGGAGCAGGCGGCGGACGGCGCGCGCAGCTCGAACCAGCGCGCCAGCGTGGAGTTCAGCACGGCGCAGATGTACTTGCCTTCGTCGGATTCATCGTCCACGACGAATGTCTTGCGATAGCCGGCGCCTATGCCGCAGTGTACTTTCACATTCCACTCGGACAGGGGCTTGCCCGCCGACATTACCTTGTTGATGATGGCGTTGGTGATGGCGCGTTCTTCGGTCATATCGCCCTCGCTGTGAGATAGGTTGTAGTCCAGCATATCACACGCTGCGCGTCCGCAGTCCCTCGTTCATCTGCGCGGGGAGGTAAATGGCGAGGCGGGGGAGACGGTCGGGTTACGTGATGGTTGAGTTGGGGAACTAACAGGCGCGAACGCTGTTGAGAAAGGAGGAGGGAACAGAGTATGTCGCTACCCAAGAAAAGTAACTAAACTCTCAGCGGTTTTTTCCATATCTCGCAATTGGCACTCCCAGACCGTGATCACCTTCCAGCCGTTTTCTTGCAGAAGGGCGATGTTACGCTCGTCGCGCACGCGGTTGCGTTCTAGTTTCGACTCCCAATAATCTCGGTTTGTGGCGGGGATACGGACGCGGGGGCAGCCTGAATGCTTATGCCAGAAGCAGCCGTTCACGAACACGACTTTGCGGCGCGACGGGAATACGATATCTGGTCGTTCGGGCAAGTCTTTTGAGGTGCAAGCGGTAGCAAACTACCAAGAGGTCTTTACTTCTTGGTGAAAATTTTGGTTTCCTGATTCCACGCTATCTTCTTATCGGCAAGAAGTCCACCAAGTACCGAATAGGTCAGGTAATTCCTTTGCCTTCCTCTAAAATCTGAACGCAGATTCAATAAGTTGGCAATCTCGGAATTCCGCAACCCTTGTGGATTTTGTTCAAGCAATCGCAGAATGGCGTCTTCAATTTGCCGTAAGCCGTGTTGTGCGACCTTTTCTCCAGTTTCGGCTATATTTGCTTTAGTAAAAATCTTGGCTTCTTGGTCCCACACAACCCTTCCACCAGCAAGAAGTCCGCCAAGTACCGAATAGGTCAAGTAATTCTGTTGCCTGCCACGAAAATCTGAGCGAAGAGACAGCAGATTGGCAATTTCTGAGTTCCGCAACCCATTTGGGTTGTCCTCAAGCAGTCGCAAAATGGCATCCTCAATTTGCCGCAAACCTTCCTGCGCAGCCTCTATGACGGAAGTATCCATATCCTTCAACTGCTCGCCCCTTATGCTTGATGGTATGCTCGTAAGTGTATTTCCACGCAGCCAAAGCAAGTTATCACATCGCACTCATCATCCTTTTGGCATATTTGAGTATCGGCGTCACAGGTGTCTTTTCCGCAATTACTGCAGGAATAATCATACTCCGGCAAGTAGTCATACTGGGTATCGAGGTGTTTTCCACAAGCATAACAACTAGCTACACTGCGCCCGACGGAATGTGTTGTCATCTTTCGCCCTGCTTTACCCAAGCTAAATTCGGCGGAGGCTACCTAGAATCCTCCTATACTGCAGAAAATGTCAGTGAATGTCATTGGAGACGTGAAGCTAGGCATCATGGCACAAGGTTCTCTAGTTTCCCGAAAGTACTTGACTGACTTTGCGCTAATGTAGCACAAAATTACTACCTAATACCAGATAACCAACGCTAATTCTGCTACTTTTTTCTTGCATAGTTGAATAGCCGCTTCGCTACGGAGCCATTTGTTGAGGATGAAGACGGCCCAAAATTCGTGGACGAAGGCGGTCCCGTGAGTTGGGAGTTTTGCGTATGGGACGGACTGGACTTACACGGAGAAGCGGGTTCGGTCGATAGGAATGGATGTTGTGCGGGGTGGTGTTGTGGACGCCAATCGTGGGCTGATAGAGCGGTTGGAAGCGCGGATAGCGGCGGCAGTGGGGCGGGTGAATTTATACCCGTGGGCTTCGGTTATAATGATTGAGAACTACACGGTCTCAGGAGAATCCACATTGCCAACAAGATTGTACGAACTCAGACCAATGTATTGGGAAGCAGTCCATAACGGCAGACCCATTTCAAAAGAGGGTGTCCGCATCCTCTTTGATAAGAAGAAGGCTGAACTTCTGTTTCAAGGTACGAGACTAGGCAAACTGATGTACATTCCGTCAAACTGTACTACAGAATTGCTAGTTACAGCTCCCAGAGATTCTTTGCCACTAATTAATCGCGTACGCGAATACAACGGTCTTTCACCAGCGACAATGCCTGCCCCGAAGCCTAGAAATTTGAACAGGCACGAATGGAATAAGCAGATAACTGCCAATTGCGAAAGATCAGGATGCCGCACACTTGGGATGCACTTCTGCCTCCGATGTGGATTGAAAGCCTGCAACAAACACAAGAACAAAACCGGATGCTCAACCTGAGTAGTGCGTGCTGAAATATCTCTTGACAGTGGCAAACATTCGTGCTAATTTGCTTGGGTAGTTGAATAGACGCTCCGTGACGGAGCCTTTTGCTGAGGGTGAAGACGCCCCCGATTTCGTGGACCGATGACGGTCCCGCGAATCGGGGGCTTTTTGTGTCCGGGGCGAGACTAACAGGATGTACAGGATGGGAAGGATTATCACCCCCATCCTAACCTTCCCCCATCGAGAGGGAAGGAACTAATGATATGGATGGAGGGGATAGGTTGGAGCGAGAAGTGCGGTCGATGGGGATGGATGTTGTGCGGCGGGAGGCGGTGAGCGCTACGCGGCGCAGCGTGGTTATCGCGGCGAATGAGAGGGCGCGGACTGCGCCTGAGATCGACCTGGCGGGGCTGCGGTTCGAGAACTACCGGCGCAATCCGGTGGTGATGTGGGCGCATGACTCGACGGGACGCTCGCCGTCGGGCGGGCTGCCTATCGGGAGGACGCTGAGTATCAGCAGGTCGGGCGACGGCGGCATCGTGGCGGAGTTCGAGTTTCTGGAGGATGACCCGTTCGCGCAGCGCATACGGAACGCATGGGACAAGGGGTTCTTGCAGGCGGCGTCGATTAGCTGGCTGCCTGTGGAGAGCATGCCTGCCGAATCCGGCGGCGCGCGGGATGTGCGGGCGGAACTGTTGGAGTGGTCTATCGTGTCGGTGCCGGCGGATCCGGATGCGCTGCGGGAGACGCATCGGCGGATGCTGGAGTCGCTGATAGAGGGGGAAACTAACATCGATGGACAGGATGGGAAGGATAAGGATAGGAAAGGGAGGATTGGGATGACTACTGCTGGCGATATCGAGGGGATCAAGAGGGAATTGGCGGAGATCAATTCGTTTGTGCGGGAGCGGTTCGAGCCGGTGAGCGAAGAGGTGGGGCTGCTGCGGGAGGAGACGGAGCGCATCAGCCAGAGCGTGAACGCGGCTATGGAGCGGGAGCGCAGCGTGCGGAGGAGTGCGCTGGGCGGGTACGCGCAGGATGCGGGGCTGCCGACGGTGCCTTCGGGCGCATACGCGGGCATGGACATCCTGGACCTTGCGCTGGTGCGGCGGTTCGCGCACTCGCAGCGGCGCGAGGGGCTGGCGACGGCGTGGGTAGAGCGGGCCGAGGAAGCCAAGCGTCTGCTGGCGGGTAGCATCACGCCCGCGGACATACAGGCTTCGCACCAGACCGCGGAGCGGCGGCTGGAACGCTGGTTCAGCGTCGGTTCCAGGGACACGGGACAGTTCCAGGGGTTCAGCCGGCAACTGCTGGGCGCGATGACGCGGGCGGCGATGGACAGCACGACTGCGGGCAGCGGCGACGAGCTGGTGGCTACGCTGGAGGCGCGGGAGCTGTGGCAGGATGTGAACCTGCAAACGCTGGTCGCGCCCATCATTCCGACATTCCCGATGCCGTCGAACCCGTTCGAGGTGCCGCGCCAGCTTGGGGATGTGAACTTCTTCCCGGGCACGGAGAATACGGCGACGACGGATACCGCGCTGGCGACGGGCAGGACTACGCTGACTGCTTACGAGTTGGTGGGGCAGGTGCCGTACAGCTTCACGCTGGAAGAGGACGGCGTAATCGCGATGCTGCCGGAGATACGTGCGGGGCTTGTGCGGAATGTGGCGGAGGTGCTGGACGACATCATTCTGAACGCGGACAGGAGCGCGGCGAACAATATCAACGCGGACGGCGCGAACATCACGGCGAACTCGGCGGGCAAGGCGCACTGGCTGCTGGGATACGACGGCATTTTGCATCTGCCGCTGGTCGATAACACGGAGCAGGCGAATAATCACAACGCGGCGGTGTCGGACGATATGTTCAATGAGCTGCGGGCGAAGCTGGGGAAGTATGGGGCGAGGCCGTCTCAGCTCGCGTGGGTCATGGATGTGAACACGTTCATCCGGGCGCAGTCGATTTCGCAGTTCAGGACGATGGACAAGCTGGGGCCGAACGCGACGCTGCTGACGGGGATGCTGGGCGCGGTCGAGGGGATACCGGTCATCGTGTCGGAGCAGATGCCGCTTGCGGACGCGGACGGGAAGGTAACGGACGGGGCTTCGACTAATACGAAGGGACGGCTGCTGCTGGTGAACAGGACGCAGTGGGCGCAGGGGTTCCGGCGGCGACTGATGATAGATGTCGATCGGGACACGCAGAAGCGGCAGACGGTGGTTACGGTGAGCTTCCGGCATGCGCTGGCAGAGCGCAGCGGGGCGCGGGATGCGGCGACGCATACGGCGTTGCAGTACAACATTGATTTGGCGTAGGGACGGGGGCTGACATCGATGGACAGGATTATCAGATTTTTGTCCTGAATATCCTGTCCATCCTGTTAACTCCGAAAGGTGCTTGGAATGGCTAACGCATACGTGACGGTGGATGTGCTGAAGGGAGCTTCGGCGCTGAACATTACGGGGACGGCTAACGACGACAGGCTGCTGGGGCTTGCGGAGGCGGCGAGCAGCGTGATCGATCGGTGGTGCAACCGGCATTTCTTCGCGCGGAGGGCGACGCTGCGCCTGGACGGCGGCGGGGATGCGGTGCTGCGCGTGCCGGACCTGATAAAGGTGGACGATGACGGGGTACGGATTTATGAGAACGGGCGTGGGTCGCCCGCGACCGTGTGGGACGCGGACGACTACGACCTGCTGCCGTTCGATGCGGACCCGGCGTCGGCGGGCAATCCGAACTCGCGGCCATATACTCAACTGCGGGCGACGGGCCTGGGCGGGGTGAGTCGCTGCTTTCCGCCGGGGCGCGGCAATGTGGAGGTCCGAGGCGTGTGGGGCTGGTGGCAGCACCTGCGGCGGGCATCGCAGACGGTTGGCACGGCAGCGGACGCCCGCGATGAGACGCTTACGCTGTCGGTGTTGGAGACGGGCCGCGCTGAGATTGCGGCGGGACATACGCTGCTGATAGGCGCGGAGCAGGTCTTCGTGCGGGCGCGGGACGGTGAGACGCTGGCGGTGGAGCGCGGCGTGAATGGCACGGCGGCGGGTGTCATCGCAGCGGGCAGCGCGATAGACAGGTACGAGTATCCGGCGCCGGTGTGGGAGGCCGCGCTGCGGCTCGCGGTGCGGATGTGGCGCAGTACGCTGGGCGGCGTGGATGACTGGCAGCCGGGCGATATCGGGATGGACTCGGACATCGGGCTGCTGCTGGGACCGTATCGCAAGCCTGCGCTGGGGGTTTATTAACATCGATGGACAGGATGGATAGGATAGAGATAATGAGGGGAATGCGGTGATGGTGAACGCGATTGGTGAGGCGAAGAGAGGGCTGGCGGCGGCGCTGATGAGCGTCGAGGGGCTACGGGTGTACGACTACGAGCCAGACGGGGTGCATGAGTTTCCGGCGGCGATAGTGCGGCTGGAGTCGCGGGAGCCTGTGGAGACGCTGGGCGGAGGCGCGGTCAGGGGCAGCATGCGCGTGGAGGTGCTGGTGCCGGCTGCGGACGCTCGGCAGGCGGATGATGTGCTGGGCGCGTTCCTCGAGCCGCGGGGAGCGCGGAGCATCGAGGCGACTGTGACGGCGGACCGGACATGGGGCGGAGCGGTGGATGACGGACGGCTGGTGCGGGTGGACAAGGTCGGGAGGCGGAAGGTGGGGAGAGTGCAGTGCCTGGGAGCGGAGTTTTGCTTTTGGTTTGTGCGGAGTGGATAGGGATCGGGGCGGTCATGCGGTCCAGGTGTCTATAAATGGTGTGGAGTGGAACTGCTATGATAATATCGATACATCCGCTATGACTGGCGAATTCTGGGAGGTGTCGCTATGGCAGGCGTTGCTGAGAAATGGCGCACGCAGCCGATGTATAGCTTCGGGGAGGCTGCTCGCCTTGCCGATGTGTCAACTTCCACTGTCAGAAACTGGTTCCTTGGAAACACCGCAAGACAGACTCCCCCACTGTTCCCCGGAGGAGCCGCCGAGGAATCAATGCTTTCCTACCTTCAGCTAATTGAGACGGTCGTTGCCGCACGATTCAGAAATCTGGATAACGTGCGCTATCAAAATGTCCATGCCGCCTATCGAAATGCCAAAGAAATCCTGGGAATCGAGTATCCCTTCGCGCATGCCAATCTGGAAGCGTTGGGCGGACATATCATCGCCCTCCTGGAAGGTGAAGAGTCCGGAAGCAGCTTGCAAGCATTAGACTCCCCTACCCAATGGTCTCTCCCCGGACTTGTGCTCGAAGTCATCCGTCAGTTCGAATATGAGGATGACTTCGCTGCGAGGTGGTTCCCGCTGGGCAAGGCGTGTCCCATCGTCATCGACCCTCGCATTGGTTCCGGGATTCCTACGGTTGAAGGTAGAGGTGTTAGCGTGAACACCATCTTCAAGCGGTGGCGCGCGGGACTGAAAATCGACTTCATCGCGCGGGACTTGGATTTAGAGGCCGATGATGTGGAGACGGTGCTGCAGTACGGAGACAGAATTGCCGCGTGATACTGCTCTGTGACGAGGATATCGGCACCGGCGTTCCTAATGCCCTGCATGCAGTCGGATACGACGCGCACTCTATGGTGGGAATGGGTTGGCAGGGAAGGCCCGACGTTGAGTGGCTGGCTTTGGCAGGACAGGCGGGTATGCTGGTACTCAGCTGCAACAAGAAGATGCTGAGCGTGCCATCCGAGCGTCAGGCCATTATCGACAACAAAGTGGGCATCGTGTTCCTGACCACCGGAGAGGAGAGGCCCGCCAGGGTTCTGCTGACCTTGCTGAGAAGGTGGGACGCCTTAGAGGAAATTGATTCGGCGACGCCTCGACCATTCGCAAAGTTCCTTTCGCCCAATGGACGCATATCGGACAGCTATCGTGGAGTCGGGCTGTAATACAGGTTACCTATTGCGCGTTTATCTAGTTTCATTGTTGAAATTGACACTCATTAGAGGGCGATGCTAGGATATTGCCATCCCCTGACTTGATCTCCGGAGGGGCGATTTGGCTGAAGAATATGCGGTGAACTGGACTGCGGTGCTCATCGTTGCGGGCGTGGGCGCAGCTGCGGTTATCGGCATGTTCGTCGCTTCTTACATCATCGCGCCGAAGCGTCCGTCCGCCATCAAGGACATCCCCTACGAGTGCGGGATCGAGCCTGCGCCGTTCCGCTGGTCGCAGATTCAGATTCGCTACTATGTGTTCGCCATCCTGTTCCTGATATTCGATGTGGAGGCGGTGTTCCTGTTTCCGTGGGCGGTGGTGTTCCTGGACACGATACCAGCCGTCTTCTATGAGATGCTCATCTTCATCGCGATCCTGTTCTTTGGGGTGATATACGGCTGGCGCAAGGGGGTGCTGCATTGGAGATGAGGCCGGATTTACAGCCGTCAGGGGATATGAAGCCGCTGGGCATGGGCTATGAGCCGGGTCGGGGCAACTCTCCGGCGGACAGCGTGCTGCACAGAGCGCTGCCGAACGCGGTGGTCGCCAAGTCGGACGAGCTTTTCGCGCTGGCGCGCAAGTCGTCGCTGTGGACGCTGTCGTTCGGGCTGGCGTGCTGCGCGATCGAGATGATAAGCGCGCATATGTCGCATCACGACCTGGACCGGTTCGGGATTGTTACATGGCCTTCGCCGCGACAGGCGGATGTGATGATTGTGGCGGGCACGGTGGTGAAGAAGATGGCGGACCCTATCAAGCTGCTGTACGAGCAGATGCCGGACCCGAAGTGGGTTGTCGCGATGGGGAGCTGCGCGACGAACGGGGGGCCGTATTATCGCTCGTACTCGGTGGTGATGGGCGTTGACCACCTGATTCCGGTGGACGTGTATGTGCCGGGCTGCCCTCCCCGACCGGAGGCGCTGATGTACGGGCTGATGCAGCTGCAAGAGAAGATTCAGCAGGATGCGAGGCATAGTAGTTAGTCAGTGTGTCAGTCGGTCAGTTAGTCAGTGTCTGCCCTAACTCTCTCTACCTCTGGGAGAGGGCACGTTTCCCCGCCGCCGAAGTTAGCCAGTTTCAGGTGAGTTGAGATGACAACGCCCACCGAACGCCCACGCCGTCCGAGGCGGCAGCGACGCGAGCCTGTGATACCGACTGCGCCGGTCGCGCTCGATGCGCGCGGAGAGGCGTTGTCGGAGATTCTGGCGCGGGTGTTCGCGGACTTCGATGCGGAGGTTGGGGCTGCGGTGGACGAGGTTACGCTGACGGTGCGTGCGGAGGATGTAGCTGCCGTGTGCCGGATCGCGCGCGAAAATCCGGAGATAGACTGCGGCTACCTGCGCTGTCTTTCGGTCGTCGATTATGTGGAGCGACTTGAGGTGAATTATCACCTGTTCTCGCTGGAGAAGCGACACAAGTTCGTGGTGAAGACGAACGTGTCGCCGGACGAGCCGAATGTGCCGTCCATATCGTCAGTGTGGCGGGGCGCGGACTGGTACGAGCGTGAGGCACACGACCTGTTCGGCGTGGTGTTCGAGGGGCATCCGGGGCTGGCGCCGCTGCTGCTGTACGAGGGGTTCGAGGGGTTTCCGGGGCGCAAGAGTTTTCCGTTCCATGATTATGATGAGTGGTAGGAACGCGAAGGGACTTGTGGAATCGCTTCAGGGTGAGGGGCGCACTTCTTCGTGGAATGTGGCGGCGGCTGAGGATAGGAGCGTGGTGAGGTGGGTGTAGAGGTAGGTTACGCCCTGCCCAAGGTATCGCCTCATAGCATCTGAACTGCCCGCGGATCCGGAGACTTTGCCCGCAGCCGCGACTGTGGCGAATACGCTGTCCATCGCCTCGCGCACCACCGGGGTATCGGGTCGTCCTGGGTATCCCATAGACTGCGACAGGTCGGAGGGGCCTACGAAGAAGACGTCAACGCCCTCCACCTGCACAATCTGCTCCACGTTCGTCACTGCCTCGGCTTCCTCGATCTGGACGCAGACCAGCGTTTCGGCGTTTGAATGCTCGGCGTACTCGGACATCGACATGCCGTAGCCGTAGGACGCCGATCTGACTCCGGCTGCCAGTCCGCGTTCGCCCAGCGGGTGGTACCTGACGGCCTCGACCGCCTTTCTCGCATCGTCCGCGGTGTTCACGTGGGGCACCTGCACGCCCATCGCGCCTCTGTCCATGAGCTGACCGATTGCCTCGAACGAATTGACGGGAGGCCTGGCGATGGGCGTTACGCCGGCGGCTTCTGCCGCCATGACCATCAGCTCGACGCTTTCCAGCGAGATCGAGCCGTGCTCGCAGTCGATGAGCACCCAGTCGAAGCCAAGCCGACCGACGATGTCAACGATGTGGGGAGACGGGAACATGACCGAGACGCCGAACGCCGGCTGTCCTGAGAGTAGCTTGCGCTTCATAAGGTTAGGTTTCATGGGCTGATGGGCTTTCTTGCTTTCGAGTGAAATGGTTTGCCTTCATGTAGGTCATTTAGAAATATGCAAAAGGGTAGTTTCGAGACAATAGACAGGCGATTTCACCCCCATCCTAACCTTTCCCCCATCAAGGGGGAAGGGACTTTGCATATTTACATGGCGCAGCACACTGATTCGTATGGTATCACGAGCGCTTCCTGCTGTGCGGTCGTGCGTCAGGCGGATTCGACGGATTCGCCGGTGTAGAACGCTGCGGTGCGCCTTGCGGCGGCGTGCGCGGTGTCAGGGTCATCGCCTGCTGCAATCGCCGCTTGCGCCCAGCCCTGGGTGCTGCCTGATATGAATGCCTTGACGTCGGGTGAGGCGGCAAAGGCGGCTTCATCGGGCTTTGGTGCGGCCGGCTGCGCGATATGGAAATCCAGTCCAAACAGAGCCAGTTCCCAGCCGACGCCGGTCGCGCCGGGGCCGTATTCGTTCCAGTGCTCGGAGAGACTCTGGGTATGGGTGAGTGTCAGCCGTGTGCGGTCGGCCCCCTCGCCTGAAAAGGAAACTTCCACCCAGCTGACATCACCGCCGAACTCCCATGTGAGCGCGAAGTGGGATTGTGGTTCGCACGCGGTGATTTCGCCTCCGGCGTTGCCCTCCAGCTGATAGCGGCCGCCTGATTCCAGCTCGCCGTTGACCGGCAAGAACCAGCGCGGAATGCGCTCGGCGTTCGTCACTGCGTCCCACAGGTCGCCGGGCGGCGTCGCGAAGATCCGAGAGACGGTAACGGCACGAGCGGGCTGTCCGTCCTTCTCCAACGACGAGACGGCGCGCTCAACCGCGCTGAGGTTGCTTTCGACATCGAAGTTCATGGTGGGTTTTTGTCTTTCCTTTCTTGCAGACGAATCTACTTTATCATCTGTCATCTTTACAACCTAATCCTGGGTCAATTATCGGCCTGAGAAGAGGCTGCTCGATATGAATTGGAGGAGGTTCGTTGTATGATTGGGCTGCGCGCGGTAGAGGGATTGCCGGGGTGCAGGGGCTTCGCTTTGCATTATGATGGTGAGTGTTAGAATGGTGGTGGGCTGACATTGATGGGTAGGAACGTCAGGATATAGATGTTGGAGGCGCTGCCATGGTCGATCAGAAGCAGGAGGCCTACACGATAACTACACCGATGGGGCATGAAGTAACGGTTACACGACTTTCCAAAGAGGACGTTGAACGCGAGATGGCGAAGTTCGAGGCGAAATATGGCATGAGTTCGGCGGAGTTTCTCGCCAAGGGAAGGCGCGGCGAACTCGAGTGCTCGGACGACTTCTTTGAGTGGGAGGGGCACTGCGCTTACATGTACGAAGTGTGCGGCATCAAAGAATTGGAGGTTAAATACCACAATGTCCAAGAGCTGATAATTGAGTAGTGCAAAACCGCCAGACCCGCTGTTACAAAACTACTTTGACAGAGTTCTCGACGTCATCACAACGGTTGGAAGCACAGCGATAGAAGAACAGTCGATTACAGAGCGCGTGGCATTCACAGATTTGCACGCCACGATAAGATTTTATGACCGAAGTCACTTAAGCGTGTGGCTGAGAATGCGGATTACGCGGAGCATTCCGTTGCCGCTAAGATATTCGTTCCACTACATGACGGCAGACCAAGTTACCATATTCCGCTACGATAACAGTGACTATCATCCGGGGCTGCCGCATTCGCCGCATCATAAGCACGAAGGCGCAGACGAGCGCGTGGTTGGCTGTCCGCAACCGAGCGTCGCGCAGATAAGGGATGAGATAGTAGCTTATCTGGGCAATGAGGCGCGATTATGACAAAAGTGATGTACAGGGCTGAGATATTCCCGGAAGGAGACTGCTTTGTCGGCTATTGCCGGGAGCTGGATGTTTCGAGTTTTGGAGATACGCCCGAAGATGCCAGATCATCACTTCAAGAAGCAATTGAGGCATTCTTGGAGGGGTGCGAATATCTGGGAACGCTGGACGATGTGCTGGCAGAATCGGGATTTAGTATGCTGAAGGAGATTTCAGAATGACTTCACAAGAACTGGGCAATCGTGTGCGTGAGCTGTTGCTTGCAAATATACGAGCAGAGTCTGGTGAAGACAGTCGAAGGCATCTAATTGAAGATGCCTTCAATAATAACATTGATGCTGAGAATATCTTCAGAGAATTCCTTTACCTTCATGATAACCTATCAGATATTGTTCCCAGGTATGGTTGTAGGACTCGTTTTGAGGGTGTGGCTACCTCAACGAAAGGCATTGGCATGGTCTACTACGATCGGTCAAACCACGAAGGAGGTCGACGGGATATAGGGGGCGTCTTGATTGCAACTGCCGAAAATTATAGCGGTCATTTGAGGTTCTACATAAGAGGGCAGTTAAATGCTCCTCCACATTTTGAGCCTGTTATGTCACATGGTGAGCCTGAAATGCGATACGGCTTTCGAGTGTACAACCGAATAGCGGCACCGAATAGGGGCTTGAGTGATCTCTATCTGAACATTTTTCAGGATAGTTTCAGCAGAATCGGGCGTCCCCGTTAAGTTGTTATACAAATGCAAGTCCACGAACAGCCAACCGAACATGCAGACGCCCTTGATTTGATGGTCAATATGGGGCCGCAGCATCCCAGTACGCATGGGGTGTTTCGTGTGGTTATCTGGGTTGACGGGGAGCGCATCGTGCGCGCGGAGCCGCATATCGGATACCTGCATCGCGGCTCGGAGAAGCTGTGCGAGGGCGAGCTTTACAGCCAGATTATCACGCTGTTCGACCGGCTCGATTATGTGGGCAACCTGAACTGCGAGCTTGCGTTCGTGCTCGCGGCCGAGAAGCTGATGGGCATCGAGGTGCCGGAGCGGGCAGAGTACATCCGGGTGATACTGTCGGAGTTGAACCGCATCGCCAGCCACATGCTGTTCTACGGCGTGTATGGGCTGGACGTGGGCGCGATGACGCCGGTGCTGTACGGCTTCCGCGAGCGCGAGCGCATTCAGGAGCTGTTCGAGAGCGTTACGGGCGCGCGCATGATGCACAACTATTTTCGCATCGGCGGTGTCAAGGATGACTTGCCATCGGACTTTCCGGCGCGTATGAGCCGACTGATGGAGCAGTTAAACCGGGGCATTGCGGAGTGCGACGAGTTGCTGTCGCAGAACGAGATGTTTCTGGCGCGTACGAAGGGCATCGGCGCTGTGAGCGCACAAGACGCCCTTGATTTCGGCATGACGGGGCCTGCGCTGCGGGCGAGCGGCGTAGCGGAGGATGTGCGGATATCGGAGCCGTACGGCATATACGACCGCTTCGACTTCGGCATCCCTGTGGGAACTTACGGCGACTGCTGGGACAGGTACTATGTGCGGGTGGAGGAAATGCGTCAGTCGATGCGAATCATTGAGCAGGCGATGGCACAGATGGAGGACGGGCCGATAATGGCAAGCGACCGGCGCATAGCGCGTCCGCGGCCGCCGAAGGGCGAGGTGTATGTTCGGACGGAATCGCCGCGCGGGGACTTCGCGGTGTTCCTCGTGAGCGACGGCAGCGACAAGCCGTACCGCGTGAAGGTTCGCGCGCCGTCCTTCGCCAATCTCCATGCGTTCCAGCACATGCTCAGGGACGCGTATGTTGCGGATGCAGTGGTGATACTGGGGTCGATAGATATTATTTTGGGTGAGGTGGATAGGTAGAAAGAAGTTCGTCAGTCGGTCAGTATTTCAGCGGTCAGAGAGCATTGCAATGAAAGATTTCAAGATTAGACTCAGAGAGTTCGAAAAGGTTTTGAAGGAAGCGTTGGCACAGACTTACGCTTATCGTGCTGAATTTGCCACCGAATTTGACTTCAAGCACGAACTCTTTCATCAGTTGCATGGAATGGAGGTCAATGGTTACAAACTTGGAGACAAGTTACCCGGTTACAAGACTAGCATACTGCACTCCGAAGCGGATCCCATAGTCGGGGCTAACTGGGTGAAGCCTAGGCAGAAACCAAAGGCAGACATTTTAATATGCAACCCTGTTATTGAGCAAAAGTACAATTACAAGACAGAAATTGCCATCGAACTGAAAACAAGTCTGAACTCACAAAAACTTGACACCGAGATTAACAAGTTCTCTAACTACAAAGGCACCGTTCGCAAACTCTACATCGCATCGGCGAACAACCCTAAAATTGACAGAGCATTCGCCAAGCGCAATGCTTCAGAACGCACGCCATCAGGCACAAGCATCGAAGTGCATGACCGCAGTTCAATTCCATATACGTCTGCGCCTCAATCACTCCGACGCAGCAGGGCCAAGACCGCCTTATCCGAGCGCGTTGCGAAGTGCATTAAGGACACGCTTCACCTGTATGGAGATGAACTCACTGACAAGTTTCATAATTTCTTCTGGCGAAACTACATTTCACAGGACGAACTCACTAGACCTTGGACATTTCCTTGTGAAGGCGACTTCGTCGCACAACTCTACCATCGTCTGCGTGTGACTTTGGGGAAGGGCGCTGAAGTTAACACCGAATATAGCACTCCATCGGCTGATACTAAAAGGGTGGATCTGTTTGTGAGGCGAGGCGATGAGACGGTTGGTATAGAAGTAAAGATGAACTTCCGCCCCAACAACTGCTCCAAGCCGGCAGTAGTCAAAGCACTATCACAGAAGTTTGATGCGATGAGCAAGGACAATCCCAACCATACCAACTTCCTTGTTGTCATTCAGGGTCAGGATGGATACAACGGCGATGATAAGTGGAACGCTCTTAATAGGCTGCGCCAAACGGGTTCGGATGTCAGCCTACTGTACTACGCCGAACACGACAACAAGGCTATTGGTCCAATATCAGTGAAAGAAGCGCAAGAACTAGCGACAAGAAGATGACCCTCACACAAGGCATTTACATAGTTATCAGCGCGGCGGTTCTGCTCGTCTTTCTGTCGGTGATGGTGCTGGCGCTGACTTGGCTTGAGCGCAAGGCGCTGGCGCGGATACAGATGCGGATGGGGCCGATGCGCGTGGGCTTTCACGGCGCGCTTCAACCGATAGCGGACGCGATGAAGCTGGTCTCGAAGGAGGATATCCTGCCTTCTTGGGCAGACAGGCGCGTGTATTGGCTCGCGCCGCTGGCGGTGTTCATACCGGCGTTTCTGCTGTGGGTAACGATACCTGTGGCGCGGGACATCGCGCTCGCCAATCTCGACCTGGGGCTGTTCTACATAGTCGCCATATCGGTGCTGTCGGTGATGGGGCTTGTGATGGCGGGTTGGAGTTCGGCGAACAAGTACGCGATGCTGGGCGGGCTGCGCGCCGCCGGGCAGTTGGTGAGCTACGAGATACCGTTCATCATGGCGATACTCGCGGTGGCGATGCTGGCGCAGACGCTTAACCTGCGCGAGATCGTGGCCGCGCAATCGACATTCGCTTATGTGCTCATCCTGCCGCTGAGCCTGTTCCTGTTCCTGACGGCGGGGCTTGCCGAGCTTGGGCGCACACCGTTCGACATCCACCACGCCGAATCGGAGGTCGTGGGCGGGCCGTTCGTGGAGTACAGCGGCGCGCACTGGGCGGTCTTCTTCCTCGCGGAGTACATCAACACCTTCACGATAGCGGCGCTGACCGCGCTGCTGTTCCTCGGAGGCTGGGGATGGCCCACGATGCCCTTCGAAGGGCTGCTGCACTCGGCGCTGTCCGTGCTGTGGTTCATGGTCAAGACATACGCCGTGATACTGGTGATATTCTGGATACGCGGCACATACCCGCGCCTGCGGATAGACCAGCTCATGGCGTTCGGCTGGAAGCTGCTGGTGCCGCTGTCGTTCGTCAACATCGTGCTCGTGGGCGTGGTGCTGTTCTACGGCTGGCCGCTGTGGGTGCTTAGTTTGCTCTCTGTGATAACATTGGCAGTAACCTTCTACATTATCGTCAGGAACGCTGGCACTCGGATGGAGCGGAACACGGTTTCGGTGTATAGCGCGGCGAGCCTCAGACGATAAGCATAGAGTCAGGAGCGAAACAGAGTGACTACGGCCACGGGGGACCGCACAAATCGAACGGAAGACAAGCTCGATGACATAATTGGGCGTGTCGGGCGATTAGAAGGCAGCCATGAACAGATGAGCAAACGGCTCGACGATATTCATAAGCTGCTGATAACGCTAATCGCCATTGGCGGCGGCGGGCTGATAACCGCTGTGGTTAGTCTTGTTTTGCAATTAGTCAAGTAGAGTAGAGGGTTGAAATGGCCACCCTTGAACATACCCGGACTGCACAGGAACTGCTTGCCAAGTCGGACAGGCAGTTCGCGGCGGGCGAGTACCGAGAGGGGTCGGAGACGCTGTGGCGCGCAGCCGAGTGCGCGATGGTTGCCGTCGCCGAGCAGCGCGGGTGGAAGCATGGGAGCTACAAGGAACTTAAGGACGCCGCTAGGCGCTTCTCCAAAGAGCTGGGCGACGACTCTATCTACCTTGGATTCAGCTCTACTCGAATATTCTATGAGAACGCGCAGTACGGCTTTCTTGAGAGCTACGAGATTGACTTGTTCAAGCTAGACGTGCCTGAGTTCGTGCATCGTGTGCTCGCACTAGGGGAAGATGATAGCCCAATCGGGTAAAGACAGATAACGATAGAGTGCGAGGTTTTTCATTGGACATACCGGAACACATTCAGACGGCGCGTGAGTTCCTCATTTTGTCAGAGCAGGAATTCGCAGATGGTGATTTTCTGCAAGCGTCGGAGAAACTGTGGGGTGCCGTTGCACATTCCATATTGGCAATTGCACGGCAACGAAACTGGAGATACGGAAGCCACAACGATTTGATAACGGCTGCCACGCGACTTTCGGAGGAACAGGACGATATATCTCTTCGCAGTCAGTTCAAGGAGGCTCGAAGGTTGCATGCCAACTACTATCACGGTTTTCTCGATGCTCCCGAATTGGACGACTTGAGGCCAATCGCGCATGATCTTACGCACCGAGTTCTCGCGCTCACACAATGAGGCACATCACAATTTAGGCTACTTGCTGATTACTAATCACCAATAACTTGTGAACTGACATGGTAGGCTTTCTCGAAGGACTGAAAATCACGCTCAAGACGGCGGGGCGCAAGCCCGTTACCGCGGAGTACCCGGAGCCGGAGAAGCGGCTCGAGGTGCAGGACCGCTATATGGGCTTTCCTGCGCTGACGTGGGACGGCGATGTGGACGAGCCGTACTGCACGGGCTGCATGGTGTGCATCCGCAACTGCCCGACGCAGTGCATGAGCGCGCAGATGAAGGACAATCCGCTGCACGCCGAGGGCAAGAGTCGCCGCCGCAAGATTATCGACGAGTTCGAGATTAACCTGGGACGCTGCATCCTGTGCGGCATCTGCGTGGATGTGTGCAACTTCGACGCCATCGAGATGAGCCATGAGCACGAGCTGAGCAAGTATGAGCGCAACGGCAACCGCGTCGATCTGCCCGCGCTGCTGGACATGGGCAGACGCTACCAGGAATCTACCGCGTGGCAGCCGAAGCAGCCCGAAAAGAACAGCGGCGTGCCGCCACCGCCGAAGGAGCGGCCTAAGAAGGCCGAGCCAATCGAGCTTGCACAGGTCCCTCGAGAAGCCGTGGAGCGTCGGAGGGCCGTGATGCGCGCAAGGGCGAAAGAACGCGAGCAAGGGACCGGTGGTTCGACAGAGCCTGTCCAGAACGAGCCGAAGGACTCAACACGAACGGAATCTGACGACTGACTAACCGACGCTCTGAGTGCGTTACACGACCATCCCCTACTCCCTGCTTCGCTAGGGGCAGGCTCTAATCTTCCTCCATCAAGGGTTGACAGGGGTAGGTATTGAAAATAATCGTGCCGGCATTTGCGATTTCACCCCCATCCTAACCTTCCCCCATCAAGGGCGAAGGAACTTCAGACCACCTATACTGAACACGGACAACGATGACTCTCACTGCTTCGCTGGTGCTGTTCTATGTAACCGGAGCGCTCACACTTGGGGGCGCTCTCGTGGTGGTCATGAGCCGCAACATCGTGTATGCGGCGTTCGGTCTGCTCGCCTCGATGGTCGGAGTGGCGGGACTTTTCCTGCTCGCGCTGGCGGAGTTTCTGGCCTTGGCGCAGCTGCTCATCTACGGCGGCGCGGTGGTCATCGTCATCCTGTTCGCGCTTATGCTGACGCGAATCGAGGACTTCGAGAGCCTGTCCGACCATCCGCAGTGGCCCGTCGCGCTGATAGTCGCCATAGCCGTGTTCGGCGTGATAGCGGCGACCATCGTGGGCACTGCCGCGCCGGATACGGGGCGAGTCAGCCTGAGCTTTACCGCCCTTGGAAGCGCGCTCTTCACAGAGTGGGCGGTTGCGTTCGAGGTGGCATCGCTGGTGCTGCTGGTGGCGCTCATCGGCGCGGTGGTGATGGTGCGAAGTTCGGGTGGCCGGGACTAACGTACGAATAAAGTCCCTTCTCCCTTGATGGGGGAAGGTTAGGATGGGGGTGATGGATACTCAGTCCGTCGCCCACATAAGGAGAATCCAGCCTTGTTAGAACTGGCGCATTTTCAGGTCATAAGCGCGGCGCTGTTTGCCATCGGCGTTTACGGCGTGCTGGCGAGGCGCAGCGCCGTGCTCATCCTGATGTCTATCGAGTTGATGCTCAACGCAGTGAACGTGAACCTCATCGGCTTCGCTGCGTTCGGGGACTTCACCGAGGGGCAGCGCGCTCTGGGGCAGGTGCTTATCATCTTCGTCATCACGATAGCCGCCGCCGAACTCGCGCTTGCTATTGCCATCATCCTGCGGCTGTACAGGAACAGGTCATCGGTGAACGTCGATGAGATTAATGTGATGAAGTGGTGAGGGGTTTGTCAGTATGTCAGTCAATCAGTAAGTCAGAAACCACTAAGCGTGTCGGGGGTCATAATTGCATGTCCCGTTGGCCCATCTCGATTATGGTAAAATCAAGGCATGCTCAACCCTCAGAAGATAGCCGAAATCGTAGATAACGACAGATTGGAATCGAGACTACCCTCCAGTATAGTTCCTCTTCTGAGACAGAAGGGGATACGGCTACGCAGCGCGGAAGTAATGTGTAGTCCATTTGGTGGAACGAGACGCGAACTCTCTGATGTGGTAGAAGACGCAGTAGATGCGGATATTCTTGAAGAGTGGCAACAAGACCGAATTGGCCTGACGGACATAATCGTCCGCGCCCAACGCCGCGCCGACAGGTCTCCGGTCTGGCTTGCCGTAGAAGCGTCAGGTGCGATTCACCGACGCGACATAGAGCGCGCTCGCCAGTCGGCGGATTCTTTGGCAGCCGCATTCCGGCAAGACGCAATCGCAGTGGTAGCCGGATACGAGATTGACCCGGAGGAAAACCGCCAAGCCGATGATGCCGGCGTCGAAGTCCTCATCGTAGAATAGCCCGCCGCAGAACTCGCGCTCGCCATAGCCATCACCCCGCGCCTGTACCGTAACCGCTCGTCCGTCAACGTGGACGAGATAAACCTGATGAAGTGGTGAGGGGAGTCTTTCAGTCGGTCAGTTCGTCAGTCGGTCAGAAATCATCGGGCGTATCCCATTTTCGTCCTGCTCATCCATGTGAGAAAGGCACCTGAAATTGAATCTGGCATGGCTCATACCCACCCTCAGCGCGGCGGCGTTCGTCATCGTCGCCCTCGCCGGGCGCTGGCTGCCGGGGCGCGGCGCGTTCGTATCGATAGCGGCGATGGCGGCGGGGTTCGTGCTGTGGCTGGTGGCGCTTGGGGATATGCTGGGCGGCGGTCAGTCCGTCGTTTCTTATGGCGTGGAGTGGCTGACGGCGGGCGGAACGACAATCGGCTGGGGCGTGCATATCGACCGCCTGGCAATCGTGATGCTGGGGCTGGTCACTTTCGTTGCGCTGCTGGTGCAGGTGTATTCGCTGGAATACATGCGCGGCGACTCGCGATTCGGCTGGTACTTCGCGGTACATTCGCTGTTCGGCGCGGCGATGCTGGCGCTGGTGCTCGCCGACAACCTGCTGTTCCTGTACATCGCCTGGGAGCTTGTGGGGCTTGGCTCGTACCTGCTCATCGGGCACTGGTGGGAGCGGCGGTCGGCAGCTGAGGCGGCGAAGAAGGCGTTCATCACCACGCGCATCGGCGATGTGGGGCTGCTCATTGGCATCATTCTGCTGTTCCGCGCGACCGGCACATTCGACATCAGCGACATCATCGAAATGGCGCAGGCGGGCGAAATCGGGCAATCTACGCTGACAGCGTCCGCGCTGCTGCTGTTCATGGGCGCGATGGGCAAGTCGGCGCAGTTCCCGTTCCATGTGTGGCTGCCGGACGCGATGGAAGGTCCGACGCCGGTGAGCGCTCTAATACACGCGGCGACTATGGTCGCGGCGGGCGTCTATCTGGTGGCGCGGATGTTGCCGCTGTTCGAGCTTGCGCCGGTCGTGATGCTCGTGGTGGCGGTGATAGGGCTGATAACCTTCCTGTACGCGGGGACGCTGGCGCTGGTGATGACCGACATCAAGCGCGCGCTGGCGTACTCGACGGTGAGCCACCTGGGGCTGATGATGCTGTCGCTGGGCGCGTTCGGACTCGCCGCCGCTATCTTCCATCTGGTCGCGCACGGCGTATCCAAGGCGATGCTGTTCCTCGGCGCAGGCAGTGTGATGCACGGGATGCACGAGGAAACGGACATGCGACGGATGGGAGGCTTGCGACGCGCGATGCCGCTGACCGCGCTGACGTTCGTCATAGGCGCGGCGTCGCTTGCGGGCATCGCGCCGCTGAGCGGGTTCTTCAGCAAGGACGAGGTGCTGGTGGCAGTGCTGGAGCATAGCAATCCGGCGTTCATCGCGCTTGCGCTTGCGGGTGTTGTGCTCAGCGCGCTGTACATGGCGCGTATGGTCTGGCTCACGTTCCTAGGCAGTCCACGCAGTACGGACGCCGAGCACGCGCACGAGTCGCCGGCTTTGATGACGATACCCTTGTTGCTGCTGGCTATCTTCGCCGTGACTCTTGGCGCGGTAGCAATAGACTGGGGCAACTCGTTCCATGGCTTCGCGTACTGGATGACGGAGGGGCACGAGAAGTTCCACATCGTGCCGTGGCTGACGGTCGTATCGCTTGCGCTTGCGGTCGGAGGCATAGCAGTGGGCTGGCAGGTGTATGGCAGGCGGGGATACGCGGAGCAGGCGCACCATGCCATAGCATCGCGATTCCCAGCGATTCACCGCGTACTGCTGAACAAATACTATATGGACGACGTGTACCAGTGGGTGATAGACCGCATCGCGCTGGCGTTCAGCCGCTTCATTGCGCTGTTCGACCGGGCGGTGGTGAACGACCGCGGAGTTGACGGCACGGCGCTTTCGGTGCGGCTGACGGGCTGGTGGCTGAGATTGACGCAGACGGGGCGACTGTACAACTACGGCGCGGCGATGGGAGCGGGCGCGGTGGTGCTGGCGCTGGCGTGGTGGGTGCTGCTGGGCTGACGCTTGATAATTACGATCAACATCGTAATTTCGTTTCGTGAATTGGAGGTGAAGTTTCGCATGTACGGAGAATCAAAGGAGTTCGCGCGGGTAATCGATTGTGATTACTGCAAGCGCAATTGTTATCCAAGAATACTTTTGGACAAGTCTTTCAACTTGCCCCATCCAGGATACATCGGGGCGAATTATGAGAATACTAGGGTTCTGCTAGCCGGGCAAAACCCAGGCGAATCTCCTGAACGATTCAAGAGCCAAGACACCCAATTTGCCAAGGCGAAAGTTACATTGCGGAAGAATCCTAACGATTACAACGCAGTAGAACTTAAGCGCATCCAAGACAAGATAATGCCAACTTGGGACGTATTCAACAATTACTTCCCTCTGAAACTGTGCGGTCTTCAACTTGATGACATAGCCTATACTAACGTAGTTCGATGCAGAACCAAGAAGAATGCACCGCCAGGGGTGAGAATAGCAAACGCTTGCATATCAAGACACTTCGTTCGCTGGTTAGATTGGCTCAAGCCGTGTGTGGTGGTGTGCATCGGAAAGTATGCACACGACAAAATAAGCGATGAACTTGAAATCCGTAAAATCCCGAATGGGTTCATAAATCGAGACCGTAGCCTCTCAGCCTTTGAACGTCAAGAAAATCGAAAAGAGGTAGCTTCACTTGTTCGCGGCGTTCTCAGAGCGACCTAGCATAGCTACCATCAGTAAATATCAGGAGGCAAGACAATGGCTGACTACATACTGGTTGTGCAACTGGATATTCCCAAAGAGCTGGAGGACGACTTCAATCGCGCCTATGACGAGGAGCATGTGCCGAACCTGCTCAACGTCTCCGGCGTGCATGCCTGCGACAGGTACAGGCTGGAGGAGTCGTCGGACGAGAACATGGCGCGTTACGCTGCGGTGTATCGCATGGACTCGCCGGACATACCGGACAGCGCCGAGTGGCGGGAGTGGGCGGACAAGGAGGGCGAGTGGGTGTCGAAGATTCGTCCTAACTACTCGAACCGCACGCGCTCCATTTTCCGTAAGATTAACTGAGAAATTGCCATTCGACCGGCTCAGGGCGAACGGGGATTTTCACCCCCATCCTAACCTTCCCCCATCGAGGGGGAAGGGACTAAGTGACTCATATCAATGCGTGTTGGCAATACCGAATAGTGGAGACAGGCGCGATGGCAGACTACATCCTGCTGATACAGATGGACGTTCCCGCTGAGTTGTAGGACGACTTCAACCGCTACTACAATACGCAGCTCCGGCCGAATGGATAGCGCCCATTGTATTGACGGACTTGCGTTCCGGATCAATCGTACACTTGAACGGTAACGGCACTCTCAAGGAATCTCCCAAACCTGACTACAAGACAGAGGAAGGGAAGACCACGCTCGAAACGGCGTTGAAGAATAGCTCTGTGATTGAGCAGATCATCGCGCGCCCTGACTGTCCTGAGAGCTACCGGCGTGTCAATGTTGGCGAGCCGAAGTTCTGCGGAGGACTGGACGGATGGCCCGACCACGAGAAAGAGAACATCGGTGAGCCTCCGATGCCAAAGGTCGGCCTTTCACATGATGACCCTACTAGAGGCACGTGCATGGGGAACGGATGGGTGGGTTCATATTGCTGGCCGATGGGTAGAGAGGGCCGCGAATGTAAGGGAAATGAGGTCTGGAGAGAGCTAGCGGGGATGGAGGCTTATGGGATCATCAAGGGGCCCAGGAACGTCCACCTTACCGTACTTGGTGATGAAGTCAATCGGGATCAGGTGAGCCAGATAAGAATGTTCGCGTTGCATGACGAGGGCTCGCTAGGTGATGAAGAGGCTTATTCGCTCGATGCGCCGGAGGGAGAGACTATCGCCCAGTTCGCCAAGCCAGATATTCCGGAAGGCGTTTACCTGCTGATTGCCAGCTATGAGTCTCCACTTGGAGAGGTTGAATACGGCTTCAAGGTGGAACTGAAAGAGAGAAGGGTTATAGAGTAGCCCTC
This sequence comes from Dehalococcoidia bacterium, assembly GCA_965204855.1. Classification (GTDB taxonomy): domain Bacteria; phylum Chloroflexota; class Dehalococcoidia; order Lucifugimonadales; family JADFKI01; genus Bin90. The sequence continues at coordinate 3,143,384 of OZ242018.1, read as the reverse complement.
TCATAGTGATCGGTACAGTTCCGATTGCGGAACCCGAGTCTCTGCGCGTGCAAGACCAGACTAATGCGAATGTACGAGCGCTTGGCAATGGTTTCAATGTGCGGGTGGAGCGCTACCTGAAGCGAAGCGGGGCCGACATGATTCCCGTCATCCAGTTCTATGGGCTCGAGTTCATGGAGCGAGGACGGCTCCGACAGGGGCGTGACGAGGATGAGAGACTCACCCTAGGCAAGGGGGACAGATACCTGCTCTTTCTGAAAGAGAATGACAGCTATTCAGGCTACTGGAGCGGACCCGCGCATCCGTACAAGTTCCTGCTGTCCGGTGGACGTGCGAAAGCGGAAAGTCCCGTCGGGGATTTGCTCGGAGCATTCCCTGAGCAGTCGGAGGCCGAGTTCGTAAGCAGCGTCGAGGCGAAGATCGCAGAAACCCGATCGACCTCGGCCAAAGAGACTCTACAGGTTTCATTAGAAGCAAATCTTGAGGTCAGCCCTGCGCTACTTATGGATGCCCGCAGTTATGCGGAAGACTATGCGTGGAGTTGGGCGAGGTAGTAGCGATACTGATAGGACAGGATACAATCAGGGAATTGGACCTTCGGCGGCCTCTGGATGCAGAACGAACCTGATTACAGGGTGATTGTGGCGCTCACCCAGGATGGAGAAGAAACGATACACTCTTACGGTCAGGATATACGGAAAGAATCTCTCTTATGCGGCTCTCAACGCTTGGAGCGAGTCCATTTTAGCGTCCAGTTTTCGGAGGTCTCCAACGTGTCGGAATGCATCCAGAATTGAGGCGCACATGGGAAACCCATTCGACTACGGCCTTGCATCGTGCCCACCCCTCTCCACAATTGCCAACGTTCTTCTGCCTTTCATACCAGCGGACCGGTCGCTCCCCTGAACGGACCATCGGTCATACTGGCGCTGCGCGCATCGGGCGGTCCGGGACTGTTCGACAGGCTTATTGCCGACGGTTACTCACACGCTGTACTGGAGACTCTCGCACTGGACCGACAGATGGCAAGACTTTCCGGCGTCTGCAGGCTTTAAGCCGGGACTGGACAGGAATCGGCAACTCGGAAGTGCGTAAATGCCTTTGCCGCCCCTCATAGATACTATTGGTTACTCTAACGAGTATATGCGAATCTTGATACGTATCGATTGCGAGTGTAATCTAATCGTACGGCAGTTGATTGTTGCCGACGTAGATACCCCTACTGCCACCAGAGACACCCTTATGGTGAGTCGGGATGGACTGTCTGGGAGACGGTTGCGTGCGAATTGTCAGAACCATAGGTCGGAGCATCTCGTCCCGCGTCCTGGACGTGGTCGAGAACGAGCCCGACGAACTCAGGTACGCGGCGCAGATCTCCATCTGGGTGCGCTGGGTGATTCTGGCGGGAGGGATGGTCGAGGTCAACTACCGCGTGGACTACGGCTCCACCAGCCACATCCTCAACATGCTCTACGTCCTGGCGATGATGGGGTTCAATGGCTATGTGCTTACGAGGCTGCGTTCGAAGGAAACCGTCGGGCTGGGCTGGCTGTTCGCCCTCAGTCTGATGGACGTCGTGTGCATCTCCTTCAGCACGTCACTTTCCGGAGGGCTGGAAAGCAGGTACTTCGTTCTGTACTACTTCTCACTCGCGTGCTTCGCCGCAGTCTTCACATCCTGGCGACTGAACATGCTGTGGGTCAGCGCGGTAGCCCTCGCATACTCCGCCGTCTGCGTGCTGGTCCCTCCAGGCATCGACCTTGCAGCGCAGGAAGAGAAAGCGCTGTTCTACCGCGTGGGAGCGTTCTTCGCAGTCGTCGGACTGGTCAACATCGTGATGCGGATGGAGCGCAATAGGCGGAAGAGCGCAGTCGAAAGGGAGACTGAGATGCACAGACAGCGCATCGAGATCTCGCAGACCATCCACGACTCGACCGCACAGTGGGTTTACCTTATAGGACTTGGTATCGAGGGGGCGGTGAAAGCCGCAGACCGGAACAACAGGGAGCAGATCGACAGGCTGAAGACGACCGCGGACCTGTCGAAGTACGTGATGTGGGAGCTGAGACACCCGATAGACGGAGGTCAGATATTCCAGGGCAGGGACCTGAACCATCTGCTTCGGGCGCACACCTCGACCTTCACGGCGATCACGTCGGTGCCGGCGACATTCGTCCATTCCGGCGACGAACCGCCGCTGTCCACGGTGCAGCGGACGCTGCTGTTCTCGATTGCCCACAATGCGCTGACCAACGCGTTCAGGCACGCCGATGCTGAGAACGTAGCCGTTGATATAGATTACTGCACGGACCGCCTTCGCATGTCCGTGGCTGACGACGGCGTGGGACTGCCCGAGGACTTCGCCGAGAGGGGCCACGGATTCGCCAACATGAGGGCCGATGCCAAGAGGATGGGAGGACGCCTCGAGATCGGAGAGGGACCATCGGGGCGCGGAACGACGGTGACCTGCGTTCTGCCCTTCCAGAAAACAAGAGGAGGTGCCAGGAATGACCACCGACATACAGACCAGGGTTATGCTCGTTGACGACCATTCGATCATGATAGACGGACTGCGCCGCGTGCTTGAGGAGTGTGGGGAGTTCGAGGTGGTCGGCGACGCCGGAGACGGGGAGGAGGCGGTAAAGAAGGTGCAGGACATCCAGCCGGATGTGGTTATCATGGACGTCATGATGCCCAGGAAGGATGGCATCGACGCCTGTCGTGAGATTATGGACCTGCTGCCCGACACGCGAGTCATGATGCTCACGGCCTCGAACAACGAGGACGCGCTGGTGCAGTCGGTCGCAGCCGGCGCGACTGGCTACTTGCAGAAATACTCCGGAATGGAGCAGCTCCTCTCGACCGTGCGTGAGGTCGCTGACGGGGAATTTCGCATACCTGCCGGCGCGGCGCGGCGCATGGTCGAGTCCCTTCGCGGCTCGGCGCAGGAAGAGCAGAGCGAGATGGGCGGCCTGACGAACAAGGAGAAGGATATCCTCACCCTGTTCGCCCAGGGCCTGTCCTACGCGCAGATAGCGGAAGAGATGGGGAACACGCGCCTTACGATCCGGAACAACATCTACCGCATCCAGAGCAAGTTGGGAATCGGCACAAAGCAGGGAATCGTGGTCTGGGCCGTGCGCAACGGCCTGCTGGACAACTTCGTGCAGGAGGTCGATACCGGTGGCTAGCGCATTGCCTGAATAATCTGTGCCCGGCAGTTCGACTGCTCACGGGTACGCCTCCCACAGAGCGACACTCGCTATCGCGCTCTGTCTCATTGCCTTCGTCTCCTAATCCAGATTATGACGGCTATCGCTACTACACCTATGAGAGCCGCGAATAGCAGTACCGATAACGGGCTGATGGCCACGCCGCCGTCCGTTGTATCACTCGCGTCCGGCTGTGCCGCAAGCGCAGGCGTGGCTGTCGCGGATGCCGAAACCGTAGTGGCGACGGTCGTGGGAATCGCCGTTGCGGTCGGCCGGGGCGTCGGTACGGAAGTTGGCTTTCTCGTCGGGACAGGTGTCGCCGTGGGAGCAGCGGCCGGCATAGACGTTCGTATCACACCGGACACGGCTGTTTGAGTCACCACAGGTACAGCAGTCGGCGTTGCAGTCGCAGTCGGTGCAGGTTCAGGCACCGAAGTCGGCGTGGCGGTCGGCTCTGGGGACGGCTCGACGGTGGGCACGGCTGTTGCCGTCGCGGGCGGTCCCCCCTGCACCGGACCGGTCATCGTTGCCTGCGTCATCTTGTCTGCGCCGTGCACGTCCCTGTATGAAACGGTGGCTCTCAGATACCTGCCCAGGTCTTCTTCGACAGGAGTGTACGCACTCGACTCGGCGCCCGTAATGATGCTCCATGTGAAACCATCAGGCGAGCGTTCCCACAGCCAGGTGATGCCGTCCACATCTTCGTCCTGCTCGACAAGGCGAGCGGTCAGCTCCGATCCGACTCGCGCGACTTCCGCGGAGAACGTTACCGCGCCCTCTTCGTCGGAGTCTGTCACGGAAATGGCGACGTCGAGCGTGCCGCTGCTATGCCCGTCAGAGGACTCTACCGTGACAATGTAAACATTGTCACCGTTCGCATCGGCGGCAATTTCGTAATCCGGAGAGACATTGAACGCTAATGTCCCCGCGCTATCGATGGAGATGGCACGGCCATCCTCGCCGGACAGCGACCACGTAAGTCCGGTTTCACTCTCCGGATCGGAGGCAGCGAAGCTACCGATCGCCTCGGTCGAGTTTTCGACGTAGTCGATGGTTGCCGCACCCAATACGATGGGCGGTTCGTTTATGTCGGTTACAAGTATGGTCACGCTGATTGAGTCCCTGCCTTCTCTGCCGTCACTGACGAGCGCGACAACTCTGAACTCGGATTTGCTCTCGAAGTCGAACTCAGCTTTTGTCCGAATCTGGCCGGAGGCACTGTCAATCGAGAAACTTCCGCCATCTGCGCCCGCAAGTGAATAGGCAAGCGAAGCCCGGTCCCGGGCGTCAGAGTCCGTAGCTGTTACCGGCGCACCCACGGGAGTGCCTGCAGGGGCGTTCTCGGCGACTGATCGGGTAGCGTTGTGCCTCTCCACAAATCTTGGAGGGCTGTTACGCCTACCCAAGCTGGTTCCTCTGCGTGTACCCGAGCCGGGCTTAACATCATTGTCAATGATCGTAACGGTTGTAATTGGAACATTGCCAGCCGATACGCCCTGAGGCAGTGTGCCGAAGCTCAGGCGAACCGTCTCGTCATCCGTGTCGCTGTCCTCATTGGCGGCGAGCATGAACGACTTCCGGGTCTGCCCAGCGGCGAAGTTAAGAACGTTATCGACGAGGCCGGTAACCTTGTAGTCTCCGCTTTCTGCAGTCCCTCCCGAAACAATTCTTATCGGAATGGCTAGCACTTTACGTGCGGCATCCGACAGCCTGACCGTTACGGACATGGTGCCGCCTTCGGACACCGATTGGCTTGCCGATGTGAAGTTCGCCGTTATCTCCGGTGTTGGGGTTGGGGTCGGCGTAGGCGATGGCGTAGGACTTGGCGTAGGAGACGGGGTTGGCGACGGGGTTGGTGTAGGAGTAACTTCCTCCACCACATCACGCAGGGTAACGCGGATCGCCGCAGAGTCATCATTCTCGCCATCGCTCACCTGCACCATAAGCTCGTATGTGCCGTCTCCATCGGCGTCGTCCGGGTTCTCAAAGTCCTTGGCCGAGCGGAAGAACAGAGCGCCGCTCCCGCTGATCATGAACTTGTCCCCGTCCGCGCCGGTTGGCAGGATTGACCATACCAACTGTGACGCGGGAGTGTCGGCGTCCGATGCCGTCAGCGTCGCCACTCGCGTCTCTCCCTCGTCAACGGTGAACGCGCTCGCGCTCGTGATGCGAGGCGGCTGCGGCACGCTAAGCGTGCTGAACGTTGCGCTCACACTGGCATCCGCCGGGAATGTATCGTCAAGCGATGCCTGAACGTCGTATTCGGTGGCCTCCGTAAGCCCGCTCAATGTGAATGTCACGATGTCTGCCGTCGCTTCGACCGGGGCTGCTCCCTTCCAGGACTGCTGTCCGCTCGTCGCGCGGTAGCGCAGGTACACCGTTGCAGTAGCGCTCTCGACCCTGTTCAGCAGCGTGACTTCGGCGGTCGCGCTTGTCTGCGACACATCCAGAATTCTTAATCTCGCAACTACGGCAATCACGGCTTCAGTTGGCGTAGCTCTCTCCACGACCGACGGTTCGCTCTCACCGACGACGTTGACTGCCACGACATGTACATCGTATTCGATGCCGTTGACAAGTACCGAAATTGTAAACATCAGATCGTCAACACCAACATCAGCTTGCCTGTCCGTGCCGAATTCCTCGTCCTGAGTCTTCCAACGCACAGCGTACCCGGTAACGGCAGAGCCTCCATCGTCCTCCGGCGCGGCCCACTTGACGGTGATTTCGCCGTCGCCCGGCATCAGAACAACATCTGTTGGCGCGCCCGGCACCTTGGCGGGCGTGAACTCCGCAATGTGTATTGCGGGCACGTCCGCAAAGGTCTCGTCGAGGGACACCTGGATCTCATAGACGGTATCCTCGACTAGATCAGTCAGGGTGAACTCGGCAACGCCGGTGGTTGTTTCGACAGAATGAACTTCACTCCACTCTTCGGATTCTTGCAGGATCGACGCATTCCGCTTTGCGCCCGTATCGCTTTCCGCTGAGGCTTCTTCGTCGTCCGCCTCCGGCTTGACACGGTAACGCATGTACACCGTGACCGGGTGGTCTTCGTCCGCACCCAGCACAGACACCAAGACCTTCGCAGTCGTCGGGCCGTCGCTTTCTACGCTGACCGATTCGATCATGCCCATGGACGTATCCAGAGGCGTCCCTGCCACCGCATCCGATGGCGCGCCGAGGCCGTTCTCATTCATTGCGAAGACTTGCACCGTGTACTCGACATTGCTGTCCAGGTCAATGATGGTGTGAGTGAAAGTCTCACCGTCCACCTTTGCCTCCCTGGCAGAGCCGAACTCCTCATCTCCGGACTTCCACTGCACCACATAATCGGTAATCAAAGAGCCGCCGTCATCGGCTGGTGCTTCCCAGGCTACGACAAGTTCAGCCACGCCAGGAGTCACCGTAACATTCTGCGGAGCTCCCGGAACCGTGGCCGCAGTCGTGAAAGTCATACTCGGACTGGCGTCTTCGGGAAACGTGTCCTCCAGGGACGCCTGGACTTCGTACTCGGCATTCGCAGCCAGGTCGGAAATCGTGAACTCGACGCTTTCACCAGTAGTAGAGTCCTGCTGCGTCTCGCTCCATTCGCCCTCAGGCGTGGTCGTGCGGTAGCGCAGATATACGGCAACAGATGTACCGTCGGTGTTGTTGGCAATGCTCACTTCCACCTTTGCTTCGGTGTCGGTGATGCTGTCCTCAGGAATACTGATAGCCGATATGCTGGGTGCGAGCTCAGTCGTGGGCGTTCCGCTCCTCGCTGCGGACGCAGTGCCTCGGCCGCTGGCGTTGACCGCGATCACGCGGACATCATACTCAGTGTCGTTGGTCAACTCTGTGATCGTGTATTCCAGCTCAGTCGTCGTGGCCTCATTCGCTCCAAACGTGCCGCCGCTTTCCGTCCACTGCACCACGTAGCCCGTTATCGCCGAGGTACCGGTATTCGACGGCGCAGTCCATGTAACGAGGAGTTCCTCGTCGCCTGGCGTGACAACAACGCCGGAGGGCGCGCCGGGTGTCGGTGTTGGCGAAGGGGGCGGTGGGAGCGGCGGTGTTACAGGCACCGCTGGCGTTCCGCTCACCACACTGGACGGATCGCTCTCCAGCTCCTTCTCGTTCTTTGCAGTGACACGAACGTTGTACTCCGTGCCGTTCTCTAGTCCGGTGATTTCGTATGAACTGTCGGCCGTCGTGGCCTCGTTCGTCCCGAATTCACCGCCACCTTCCGTCCACTCCACTGTGTAGGACGCGATCGGTGAGCCTCCGTCGAATGGGGCCGGCCAGCTTACTACCAGACTCTCGTTCGCGGGACTGACCGTGATTACGGGGGCATCGGGATTAGTGTAGGGTATGACGTCGATCGGAGACGAAGGGTCACCGCTATTGAGAAGTACCTTTGCGAGTACGCGCACGTTATACGTGGTGCCGCCTTCCAGCCCCGCAATTTCGTGTGGAGAGGTCGCGTCAGGCGCACTGCTCCAATGAGTGTCTGAGCTGCGCTTCCACTCGACGTTGTAGCCGGTTGGAGTATCTCCCGCAGACGGAGGCGGCGCCTGCCATTCAACGGTAATCTTTTCTTCGCCGGCTGTCGCGGTCACGTTTGCAGGCACACCAATCGGCCCGACGGGAATCGTTTTGACCCAACGCGTGGGAACTCCGTTCCGGCTGAGAGCATCCACGGCAAACACCCTCACTTCGTATTCGATGCCGTTGTCCAAGCCGGTGATTGTATAGAAGAGTAGTAGCGCATCATCTTGTGACCTGTCAGCACTCACAGGTTCCGGTTCATCGGTGTTCCCGGCAACCCGCCATTGAATCTTGTAGTCCACAACTGCGCTGCCCTGCGTGAGAGCGTCTCCCCAAACTACACGGATTTCTCCGTCGCCGGGCGTCAGCATGAGGAAAACTGGCTCACCGGGGACTTCACTTGCCATTCTCCGTACGACGGCTGAAGATGGGCTTTGTTCTTGCGACGGACCATCGAAGTGCAGGTTGCGGGCAAACACCCACGCGTCATAAGAAGTTTGGTTGCCGATGGTGGAGAATGTGTATTCGAGTGAGGATGTGCTTGCAGCAACAACAGCGCTGCCCGAATCTAATGCTGGGACATCGGCATAGGCCCAATGGACTTCATATGATGTAATCGGCGTTCCCCCATCACTCTCCGGGGGATCCCAACGCACCTTAAGCTTGCTGGGCTCAGCGGGGAGAACCTCCACGTTGATTGGAGCTCCCGGTGCCACGCTGGCAGTGCGGAATCTGTCTTGCTCTACTCCGTTTACGAAAGTGCTATCGAGCGATGACTGCACCACATAATGGGTGTTGCCGGTAAGCCCGGCCAGGCTGAAGTCGATCGTATCGTCCGCCGGCAGATCTGAATCGACTGCCAAATCCTGGCTTGGGAGGCTTGTCCAAGTGCCTGGGGTTGCGGTTGCACCGTCCGGGGTGGTATCAACGGCATAGCGGAAATGTATCTGGTTTGCCACCCGCGTATCGCCGTGCGATAGTGAGACGGTCGCCGTCGCCACAGCACGCTTCGTCACGTCATCGCCGCCTTCAGGCACACTGACGGAGGAGACTGATGGCGCCATCCTTGTTCTCCCCTCATACACCGGAGGCGTTCGAGTCAGGGACGTATCGCCTATCGCGTTTACGGCAAGCATACGCACCGTGTAGAGGGTATCGCTGTCTAATCCATCGATGGAGTGCGTCAGGGTTGCGGCATCGGTGGTTGACTGCTGCCTTGTCGCTTCAGGGTCTGCGCTCTTCCTCCACTGGACTATGTAGCCGGTTATGGCAGCTCCGCCATCGTCGTCGGGTGCAGCCCATGTAACTATTAGCTCGTCGTGATGGATCTGGGAAAAGGCGACGTTCTTCGGGGGATCCGGGACGGTCTGAAGCGTCTTAAACGTCGCACTCTTGGTAAAGTCTCCGGAGGGGAAGCCACTCTCAAACGACCCTTGCACATCGTAGTCGATAAATCGAGTGAGGCTGCTCAGTTGGAACTCGACCGTTGGCGTCGCTGTTGTGGCAGTCATCGAGCCTGCGCTGGTAAACGCGGTGTCGGCAGTTTTCTTGTATTGCAAATAGACTGTAGTATCGTTCGGATTGGATATGGTAACCGTGATCTTGGCTTCGTTGTACTTGAGGTCCGCCGCCGGAACGACAACGGTCATCCCCGGAGTGTTGAATGTCTGGGTCTGGAGGCTGATACTGAAGGCGTTGTCGAATGCCGCCCGGACGGTGTACGCCTTGCCGGCAGTAAGATTGGACAGTGTGAACTCCAGGCTCGTACTCGACGAAGTCGCAGTAATCTCCAGTGGAGTCGAGGGCGTCCAGGACGTTTCACCGGCAGCTTGGTATTGCAGATAGACTTTCGTGTCGTTGGTTGCGCTCGTCATCCCTGATACGGAAACAGTTGCTTTGGCGCTCTTATGAGTCCTGTCGCTTATAGTCACACTGGCGATGCTCGGTGTGGTGAATGTGGCGGACATGAGGCCCGCGCTGAAGCCGGTGTCAAATGCCGCCTGAACCGTATGGAGCTTGCCATAGGTCAGACCCGACAGAGTGAACTCCAGGCTCGAATCAGTCGAAGTGGCGGTCATCGAACCTCCGCTGGTGAACCCGGTGTCATCGTCGTCCTGGTACTGCAGATAGACAGTCGTATCCTCGGTATCGCTCGTCATACCTGAGACTGAGACGGTGACCTTCGCGCCTCCATGCGTAATTTCGCTTATCGTCACACTAGCGATGCCAGGTGTGGTGAAGGTGGCGGTAACCGCGCCAACGGTGAATGTGCTGTTGAACGCCGCGACCACGGTATAGCCTTCGGCTTCCGACAGCCCGGACAGGGTGAATTCAAGGCTCGTATCAGTTGATGTCGCTGTCATCGATCCGGCGCTTGTCCATGAAGGATCGTCGCTGTCTTTATATCCCAGATAGACGGTCGTATCCTCGGTGTCGGTCGTCATACCCGAGACGGTAACAGTCACCTTTGCGCCGTCGTGTTCAATGTCGCTTACGGACACACTACCGATGCCCGGCGTAGTGAATGTGGTGGACTCAAGGCTCGTGCTGAAGCCGGTGTTGAAGGCCGCCTGCACGGTATAAGTCTTACCGGCCGTCAGTCCGGACAGAGTGAAGTCCGGGCTGGAATCAGATGATGTGGCGTTCATCTGTAACGGAGTGGAAGGCGACCATGTTGATTCATCGGATGCCTTATACCGCACATATACCGTGGTGCTAGAGGTGTTGGCCGTCATGTCATCGACCGTCACGGTGACCTTTGCCCCGTCGTACTCGATATCGCTTGCCGACACGCCGCTGATGCTTGGTGTGGTGAAATCCGCCGATTTGAGGCTGACAGTGAAACTGCTGTCCAGTGCTGTCTGCACAGTATAGGTCTGGCCTGCGACCAGGCTGCTTATGGTGAAGTCTATGCTGCTGCCCGAGGTAGTCTGCGAAGTGGCGTTGACATATGTTGAATCGGCCGCAGTCGAAACCTTGTGGCGCAGGAAGACTTCGGTGTTATGGGCATTCGACAGGGCTACCCTCGCCTTGGCGCCGCTGTGAGTTATATCAAGCACCGACACACTGTCAGCAGTGGGAGTCATTCGAGTCTTGAAGTCGTCCTCTACTACTCCACTTGAGAAGTCGTCCTCAAGTGACGCCCGCACATCGTAGTCTGTGTTCGCATCCAGTCCGCTGAGGGTAAATTCCGGCGTGGGATCTGCTGTCGTCGCGGCCATTGACTGGCGATTCGTAGAATTATTGGCGGGCCAGGAATCGCTGTCTTTCTTATGCTGCAGATAGACCGTGGTGTTGTTTGGATTAGAGACCGTAACGGTTATCTTGGCGCTGTTGTGGGTTACGTCGCTATCGGCAACGGTCGTAATGGCGGGCGGTGGCACAGACGTCGTGAAGTCGTCAGTCACATTGCCTTCGCTGAAGTCACTCTTCAGTGACGCCCGCACATCGTATGCTGTGCTCGCATCAAGCCCGCTCAACGTGAAGGACAGGTCCTCAGAAGAATCTGTCGTAGTCGTCGTAGCCGACAGTCTATCGGTAGTCGCGGGCCACGAATCGGCATTCTTCTTATGCTGCAGATAGACCGTAGTGCCGTTGGGATTGGAGACCGTAACGGTTATCTTGGCGCTGTTGTGGGTTACATCGCTATCGGCAACAGAGGTAATCGCAGGCGCTGCCGCTGTCGTGAATGTCTCGGTTTCGGGGTCAGAGTAGTCGCTCGCCAGCGAAGCCTCAACTGTGTACCCTGTGCTTGCGGTCAACCCGCTCAGACTGAATGTCAGGTCCTCTGTTGCGTCCGAGGTGGTGGTTGTCTGGCTAGGAACGGAAGTGTACGTGTCCCCCATGGTCTGCTTGTATCGCACATAGACTTCCGTAGTGTCGGGATTCGTGACGGTTACAGTCACGGTCGCACTATTGTGGCTAATGCCGCTCACAGCTGGGGCGCCTATCGTAGCGTCTGTCTGCGCCCTAACAGCAGGTACATCCGGAGAAAGGGTAAAAAGCAATATGAGGGCAATAGCAGTAGCCGCCCACCATAAGAGTCGGGTGAAGGAACACTCTTTTCCCATCTTGCTCGTCCTATTCAACTGTTAAGCGGTCAGGCTTCCCTCAGTTCATGCCGTTTCCTGCCATCCCTTACTCAGATGGACATTTGATCGCATTCCCGAATGAGCGGAGTGACGAGAGCATCTGAAGGCCTCAGGAAGGTTGAAGTAGTTCACCTGAATCGAGAGGGTAGCAATCATCTTTCGATTCCTTAGTCATGCATTCATGAAGAATGTACAAGGAGCCTAAGCACGTACATATGAAGGAACTTAAGTATCCTAATGCACCCACATCACTATGCATAAGTGGATAGAATTACTAGCCTTGTGATAAGAATGAGTTATTTATTAACTAGTTTGCATAGGTATTTTTATGTCTTGTTTGCAACAAATGATTTGTTACATTACAAGCGTCGTTAATACATCCACGAATGAATACGGCCAGCGACACAAATACCACAAGTGCTAAAAGCTGAATGATTTGGAGCCGGCATAGGCACAGATACACAGTGCTCGTCGCACCGTACTACGACCGCCTATCGCCCTCGGGCCAAGGGTCGAACGTACCGCGGGAACGTTCCAAGACAGGCTGGTTACGGAATTGCACCTTGCGGTTGCTACCACCATTGACGACGCCAACTTTGTGATGAGGGACTTCCCTCCACGCTTCAGCAGCCACTTCAAGGTGCCTGTGCGAGAGTCGCTAGGGATGACACGGTTAGATAACGCTGGCACACACTTCAGCTGCTGCTCAGCACGGAACTGCCGAGCAACGCATGAGCAGCCGTGAAAATACTTGAAGGACTGGATAGCCCTGCAGCAGACTCCGGGTCGTGCGAATTCTTCACTGCCATGCCGAAGCCCGCGAAGGCGCCTTGCTGCATCCGTCTTAAGACCTATGTGACAAACGTACATCTCTTGTGTGTGAGGAACACACCGGAGCAGTAGCGCACCATGCCCAGGATCACGCCCAGGCAGGTTGCTAGCGGTCATCTAGCGAATACGTCCTCTGCCTCGCTCTACCATCGCGGATGTAGCAAGTTCAGGCAGCAGTATAATGTCCCGATTCTCCTGAGAAATTGCTTCAGCGAACTCGCAGCTCATCCTCGGACGCCCACAATTTGGTAAGTACAAATACATAACTTGCAATTCACATATAATAGGCGAATAGATACTAAGGTATCCTAGACTGACGATGCTAACACCAAGTAATGGCTATCGAAGATTGAGACACGACCTCACAGAACGTATCTGGCACGAGCGACCGTTGATCCTATCCAAAAGGACATGGAGTTTCCCAAAGTATTTAACGTAAATATGGCAGCCAAATGTCCTCGACGTTATCACATCTTAGTCCCGGTCTTTGAGTACTTATAAGGCATCATGTCTATGAGACTGGTTAATTCCGAGCTTAGGAACCCGCGATGGAGCCTTGTACTTCTGGCGGTTATCGTTGGGTTCGTGGGCGCCTTCATTTTATCGTCACTGACTGTGGCCCAAACCACGCCTGAGGCCACCCTCACGAACTGCCCTTCTACCATCGACGAAGGCGACTCCTTCTCCTGCACGGTCTCTCTGGATTCGGCCGCGCCTAGCGGCGGCCTGTCGGTGGTAGTTGAGGTGGACGATTCCAATGCCGATGACGCCGTTACCCAGACCGTAAGCATCAGCGCAGGCGCATCATCGGCAACACTCTCAATCACATCTGCCGACAACGAGCTTGTAACCCTCCTGGGAAGCATTGACATCACGATTCAAGCGGGAACAGGATACACGGTCGGCACGCCGTCAAATGCCTCCGTGAACGTGAACGACAATGACGGCGAAGGGCTCCCGGTCGCTAGTATCTCCACAAACGTATCCTCGGTTACCGAGGCCGATGATGCGACGGTCACCGTCACCCTTACGCTCGACAACGTGATAGATCAGGAATCAGGGGACCCCTTGGACATAACCGCTGTGATTGATGACAGCACGCTATCCTCGACCAGTGAAGAGACGGTGACGGTGCAGCTCGGGTCGGATAGCGCGAGCTTCACCTACTCTGTTACGAACGACACTGACTACACGCCAAACAGAACGATCACCTTCACCGTCAAGGACGACCCCAACGCAGACTACACCCCACATAGCTCAGACAACGAGGTTATAGTCACGGTAAGTGACGATGACAGCCTGCCAGTACCAAGCGTCCCTCAAAACCTGACCGTAGTCGGCATAACCAGCACATCCGTGAGTCTCACATGGGATGCCAATCCCGCATCCGACCAAGTGACGGGCTACCAACTTCTGCGCCGCGACCCGCGGATTCATAGCTCTGGCGTTTTCGATGTACATGAGGACGACACGGGAGATGTGACTTCATGGACAGACACCGTGAACCTGGACCCGGACACAAGATATGTCTATCGACTGAAGGCACGAAACGCCTCAGGCCTTTCGGAGCGTTCAGGTTTCGCCTGGGCCGACACGCTGCCGCTGCCGACACCAACTCCCACGCCTACCGCGACGGCTACCGCCACTGCGACACCTACTGTCACGCCAAGCCCGACAGCTACGAGGCGAGCACCTCCCCCTCCAACATCAACGTACACTCCCACGCCTACCTCGACACCGACAGAGACACCGGAAGCGACGCCCACGCCTACTGAAACTGCTACTCCTACTGTCACGGCGACAAGCACGCCTACGGCTGCGGCAACTTCCACACCCTTACCTACTGCAACCTTCACGCCTTGGCCCACCGCAACGCCGCGTCCGACATCCACGATAACCCCAACAGCGACAGTTACGGCTACCCCTACGGCAACGGCTACCGCCACTACGACTGCGACATTCACGCCACGGCCAACTTCGACACCGGAGCCTCTGCGTCGTAGGAGGTCCATTTCGACACCACGGCCGATGGCGACGCCGGAACTCACAGCCACACCAGAGCCAACGGCAACACCAGAGCTGACGACAACTCCGCTACCTACTGAAACTCCAGTGCCGACCCCGACAAGTCCACCGACTGCAACGCCCGCGCTGACCAACACCGCGGTGCCGACTCCGGAGCCTACTGTCAGCAGAGAGACACGCCGCCGGAATACCTCAACACCGACAAGGATGCCGACGGCATCGGCAACCCCAAAGCCGACCGCGACAAGTACACCCACTGCGACAGTTACGCCAACTTACACGCCTACGACTACGCTCACGGCCACTCCCAGCCCGACAATGACAGCAACCGCCACATTCATGCCGACCGCAGCCGCAACACCGACAGTTACGCCATCTCCTGTCCCTCCGACCCTGACAGCAACCCCCGCATCGGACCCCATCGTGGCCGAATCCGAAGACCAGGGTGGTCTGGAACGAATTGGCGGCGCGGTAACTCAGCCGCTACTGATGCTTCGCCGTTTCACCACTGACGAGATACCTGAAGTCGTTCCGCAACGGATCCGGAAGACGCTGGAAACGATAGTCCCAGCGGCCCGGCAGCGCCTTACGCTGGTCGCTCTTGTGTTGGCTGTGGGCTTGCTGTCCTTGAGTGTCTTCATGTACTTGCTGCTGCGAAAGCGGTAAACGGAACTGAATTGGCATTCCCGACTTCTATGCCTCTGGACCCGCGGCGCCCCAGTGGGTCGCTGACCGCAAAGCTGAGGCCGTCCACGCCCTCGATGCTTATCCCGATGTTGCCGCCGTCCCGCATCGCTCCCAAGACTTGATGTATGGTGCCGATTAAGAGCGTGTCGCCGGGACTGATCTCCTCGATGCCCGCAACGTACTCGACTGGACTCGGCGATCAAGTGGGCGAGGTAGTCGGTGTTATGCTGCATTTTGATGAGACGCGCTATAACACCCAAGAGACAACAAAATGCCGAGACCGCGCTCGCCATCCTTGCGGACCAACGGCACTTGCGTATGCCGGACGGCCCTGAGGACGTCCAGTTTGGAAACACCTGCAGAAACTGTGTCGGCCAACTCCACTCTTGTCAGCGTAAGATTCTTCCTTTATGCTGGCTCGCCCACGTAAGCATCTCCCAGTCTAAGATGAAATATATTTGAGAGCACACTTAGAAAGGATTGGTGAATCTTTGTATGAAGAACACTCTGAGTTCATCTCTCCTGATCCTGGGGCGGTCCTATGGCGTTATATGGACTTGATTAAGTTTTAAGTCACTCTTGGAGACGAGCTCCTTATTCTTCGCTAGATCTGACAAACTAGGTGACCCATTCGAGGGTTCGTACCTAGCTGTCGAAATGATTTCGATGCGCCACCGTTTCGGGGTGGCGATTGACTGCCGGGTTCCGAGGCTCTAATCTAGGCTCACGCACATCCGAAGCTAAGCTGGCAAAAAGGAGACTGGTATGACGACCGGCACACGGACCACCTATGAAGTTCAGATCGAAGACGTGGAATATCTGCGTCATGGTGACAAGCCCTTCCTCGCGCGGCTCTTCAAGCCCCAGGGCAGCGGACCTTTCCCGGTGATGGTCGAGCTGCATGGCGGCGCATGGGTGAACGGCGACCGTGAGAACGGCAATGTGGCGAATGAAGCGCTGGCGAGGAACGGCGTCATCGTGGCGGCGCTGGACTTTCGCGTTCCGCCGGAAGCGCCATACCCGGCCTCCCTTGCGGACATCCACTACGGAGTCCGCTGGTGCAAAGCGCAGGCTGAGGGCTGGAACGGGATTTCGGACAGGGTCGGCACGATGGGCACCTCCAGCGGCGCTCACCAGGCAATGCTGCTGGGCATGCGTCCCCACGATTCCCGCTACGCGGCGCTGTCGCTCACCAATGGCGCGACGGATGTGGACGGCTCCGCAGGCTGCGTCATCATGGTCTCCCCGGTCATCGATCCGCTGGGGCGCTATCATTACGCCAAGGGTCTCAGGGATGACGTGCAGCGCCCTGAGTCGGTTGGCGAGCGTACCATTGCCATGCACGACATGTACTGGGTGACGGAAGAGGCGATGGCAGAGGGCGCTCCGGCGCGGATTCTGGCGAGCGGAGAGCGCACGGAACTGCCGCCGACGCTGTGCCTGGCACGCGATTACGAGGCGGCACACCCGCGCCCGGACCTGGACGAGTTCGTCATGCAGTACCGCAAGGCGGGCGGACAGATTGACGTGACGATTTTCGAGGGGGAAGGGAGCGTGCTGGGAGACCTTTCCACCAATGTGGCGCAGGATGCCCTCGAACAGATGACGGCGTTCATCCATAAGAGCCTGACGTAAGCGGGCAAGCGCCAATCAAAGGCACACAGCAGAGGCAAGCAGCGACGGCGGACCGGCCCGGAAGGCTGAGTTCGCCGTCGCATTTCAGAATGGCAGCTTTCGGCAGGCGCCGGAAGCTCGCCCACCGACGGATCGGGAGCGCAGCCTAATGAACAAGAGCACCTGCGATCTTCTCATACGCAACGGCCAGATCATCACCATGGACTCGGAGCGCAGAATCTATCGTCAGGGCGCGGTGGCAATCACCGGCTCGCGCATCGCAGAGGTTGGCAACGATGGGGAGATGGCACGGCGCTTCGATGCCGGAGAGACGGTGGACGCCGGAGGCGGCATCGTACATCCGGGCTTCATAGATGCACACAACCACATTGTGCATACATCATGTCGAGGGGTATTCGCCAACGTCCGCAGCGCGGGCTCGTCGCAAGCCAATTTCGCGGACTGGAAGGCGGGAGTAACCGCTGAAGACGAGGCGGCGGCTACCGTCATGGGCGGCTTGGAGATGCTGCGGGGCGGCTTCACGATGTTCATCGAGCCGGGCTCGATGTTTTCGACACAGGCGGCGGCCGAGGCGGTCGAGCGTGTGGGCTTGAGGGCGCTATTCGCCCCGATCTATCTCTGGGACCGGCAGGAGACCTTCGACGCGATCCCATCGCTCGTGAGTCCGAGCCTGACGGCTCGCGCGCCCGTCAGCCTTGGCCGTTCACTGAGACAGTTGGACGCGGAACTTCACCGTAACGTTGACCCGGATTCGCGGGTTCGCGGGTATGTGTTCGTCTATGGCGTCGGGACGGCATCGCCCGAACTATTGCAGGCCGCCCACGCTTGTGCTCGCGACAACGACGTGCAGCTGCAGCTGCACGCAGGCTATGTCCCGGAAGAGGGGGATATCTACCGCGCAATCACCGGAAGCAGCCAGATCGCTCACTTGCAGGAGCTTGGCGTCCTCGATGAGCACACCGTCATCGTTCATGCGAACGTGCTCGATGAGTCGGAAGAGGCCGCGGTTTATGAATCGGGCTGCCAGATAGTATGGTGCCCGGCTGCCTTCTTCTCGCTGGGCATCGGGCAGAGCGCGAGGTTCAAGATGGCGGAGCGCTATCGCCGGGGAGTCCGCGTCTCGCTGGGCACGGACGCCGCCAGGGACTCCACGCCGGGAGATACCATGCTCGCGGCGCGCTACGCATCACAGACCTATGAGGACCCTCTGCCTCCGGGCGCGATACTCGAAATGCAGACCATCAATGCCGCCGCCGCTGCCGGAATGGAGGCGGAACTGGGAAGCCTCGAGGCGGGCAAGCGCGCGGACATCGTGGTGAGGTCGGCGCATGCGGCTGAAGCCTATCCGTCCAACAATCCGCTCCACTTGCTGGCATTTACCATGGGAACGGGCAGCGTGGATACGGTCCTGGTCAACGGGGAGGTCGTCTTCAGCAGAGGACGCTCGACCAGAGTGGACGAGATGGAGGCTTACCGGAGCGTATCAGAGTCGGTTGCCGCGCGAGCGAAGCGGCTCGGCATCGACCTGCAACCGGAATGGCCTGTCGTGGGCTGACGAGGGTGAGGTTCACGTGTGTCGATGCCCTGCTGCCGGGAGGTTACACCGGATGTGGTCGCCATTAGTGGAACCAATGTGAAGCGCATTTCCGTATGGCTGGATGAGCGAGCATAGGATAGAGCGGGCAACAAGTCCCGTCAGCCTCTTCCTCCCCGCTTTCATCCTATACTCTCTCGAACTTCACTTTGTATGGTTTTTCGCACTTACGCAGACTGGGAAATATCGCTCACCTGCGTTTCGGAACTTAAGCTATGTTCGTACCCCTCCACAATGCCTAATGCGACCTCGTATGCTTTCCTGCCACGATTCAATTGGTGCCTAACGACATCCTCTGCATTTCAAAGAGAGTATTTTGCCCTATTTGGGCGCGCCGCAGTACGACAGTTCAAGGCTGGCAAAGTCGTTGCTCCGCACTCCCTCCAACTCTGCGGGGATGCAGCCGGAGAATTCATTGTATCCAATTCGCACCATGGACAACTCGGTCAGTTGCCCCAGTTCCTCAGGGATGCTTCCGCCCAGTTGGTTGATGTCCAGCAGTAAGACCGTCAAATGCGTCAACTGCCCAAGTTCCGCGGGGATACTCCCACTTAGCCCGTTGATATCCAGCATCAAGCTCCTCAACTCGCTCAGCTGTCCTAGTTCCGCGGGAATGCCTCCGCTTAGTCTGTTGCCGCTCAGCCGCAAGACAGTGAGTTGGCTCAACTGCCCAAGTTCCGCAGGGATGCTGCCGGTAAGTCCGTTGCTGTGCGCGGACAGCGCCGTCAGTTGAGTCAGCTGTGCTAACTCGGCGGGAATGCCCCCTGTCAGACGATTCCTGTCCAGCGACAACACCTTCAGTTCAGCCAGTTGCCCCAACTCCGCCGGGATGCTACCGCTCAGGCGGTTGTTCTTCAACTTCAGGCTTTTCACCCTGCCGTCGGAAACCTCCACGCCGACCCACTGCGCTATCGGCAAGTCCGCGCCCCAGTTCAGCGTTGCAGTCCCCGCCAGAATGTCCCTCGCCGTCAGGAGTGTGACGCAATCCTGGACAAGGTCCTGATTCTTGTCAGGGTTGGCTACGGTGATTCCGTTGGCACATGTCTGCGCCGGTGATTCCGGTATTACCTCGATGGTGAATTTGAGAGATGCCCAATCGTCGTCCTCGTCGGTTGCGGTTAAGGTGTATTCTGTGACTGGGTACGAAACTGTGGGCATGCCGTGTAAGGTGGCTGCCCCCACCCAAACGAGTCCGTCAGGAAGTCGGGATGGAGAGATGCTGTAAATCAGCGAGCCATTTCCAGCAGTTGCCTGTGGCAGCCGGTATAGGACAGGTCTGTTCTGGTGGAACTTGAGCGCGGGCGCATTCTCCTCGCTGAACGTGGGCATCAGATCGGCGATCACCTCAATAATGTACGTCAGCGACGATGAATCATTGTCCTCGTCAGTCACAGTGTAGTAATAATAGGTGACGCTCTGCGCCGCCGTAGGAGTCCCGCTAATCGTGCGTGTTGTCGCGTCAAATGTGAGACCATCTGGCAACGGTATGTCGAATGCGTACGTTAATGCGCCGTCTCCGCCTGTCGCCTTCGGAAGTTGGCGCTCGAAGTGCGAGTTCTGCTTTAGTACCAAGGTTTCCGACAGACGATTCTCAAACTTCGGCATCGAGTCGGCAACCGACAGTTTGACGAAGTTCCCGTATCTGATCTTCGCGCCATCCACAATGACCGCCACCTGGTAGAAGTATGTCTCGCCAGGAGTGAAATCCGCGTCGCTGAACTCAAAGGAACCGCCAACGTAATCTTCTACCTTCTCACCGTTACGTTGAAGTGTATATCCAACTCTCGACGTATCTGCCCAATATGGTATGGGCGGCGCGGTCCATCTCAGTTCAATCTGCTCGTCACTTCCGTCCTCAGGCAGAGTCGCAGTCAGAAACGGGACCTGGCGCAACTGGTTGCCGAACTCTTGCCAAGTGGCGGTGCCGTCGCCATTGAAATCAGTTTTCAACACCGGGTACTGCGAAGTTGTACCAAAATCCCATGGGTCGTCACCGCCGGTTGCGAAATTGTTGTCACCATCGGCATTGTCCAGATCAACGTTCCACTCGGCATACAGGCCGGTATAACCAGTGGGTGCTTGTAGCTCGGAAGTAGTTTTGCCTGCGGCCCTCGCTCCGCCATTAAAGTTGAGGGCGATCGCGTTTCTGCGTTCTGATGTCATGTTGTCGTAGTAACTCGCTTTGATGGCTCCGTGGTTCCTGCCGATCAAACCACCTAGATACTTGATACTTTGGCGGTGACTCTGTGGGTCCTTGGGAAGTCTCCCAAATACTGGTCCTGTGGAATAACTTGCGATAATTACAGTATTAGACGTGTCATATTCACTGTATCCGATTAACCCACCAACATCTTCGGTGCCATAGACCGCTCCTGTGGCATAGCTGGCGATAATCTTTGACCCAACTGGGGGAGCATTAGAGTATCTATAATGTTCAATTTCGCCAACCAGGCCCCCAACGTGGTTTTCACCGCGGACAGTCGCCGTAGAGTAACTCGCGTACACCGTGGCAAATGTTTCCCCTATTAGACCACCGATGTCGTAAATGCCCTCGACATATCCGCCCGAATAACTGAATGCGACGCCTCCTCGATCGAATCCTACGAGACCGCCAGCATACTTGTTGGCGCTTATGACCGTGCCTTTGGCATGGCAAAATGTGATGGTCCCATTGTTCCGACCGACCAAACCACCGACACGTTCAACAGAGACTTCCGCAAAACCCGCGGCATAGCTCGATTCTAAGGTCCCATTGTTCCAGCCTACCAATCCACCTGCCACTTCAACCCCAGATACAGAGCCGGTCGCATAGCTGCCGATGATCGTTCCTTGATTCTCTCCGACCATTCGGCCGACATACGTATCACCTGCAACATCAGCGTTGATCAGTCCCAGGTTCCTGATCTGTCCTGCACCATCAAGAATTCCGAACAGGCCAACCCACTTGGAGGATTCTCGTTTAATGAACAGGTTCGTGATTGCCTTGCCATTGCCATCGAAAGTGCCGGTGAATGAGGAGTCACGATCGCCGATAGGCTGCCAGCCCGCGCCGTTGTTCCAATAGGCGCTGTCGGCGGAGGTAATCTCGCTGTCGCCGTTCTCGTCGAAGTTGAGGTTTGCCGTCAGTTCGTAGCCTATGCAGGTTGTGCCGGCAGGGCAGACGGAGCCACCGTCACTGACGGGGAACGCCGAGGCATAGCTACCATCGTCGCCGATAGAAGGCGCGCCGTTGCCATTCAGGTCCCAGCGCACGGCGTTGAGTTGATCGAGGTTGCTGATTTCGATGAGGCCGTCGCCGTCCGCATCGTAATTGTTATGTGGATTACTCTGCGCCAGCGCGACTGCGCCGGGCACAAAAAAGCCGGCCACTCCTGCGACCAGCAATCCAATCGCCAGCAGCGCGAACAGCGCGCGCCGCGATGTGAGTTTCGCTACTTTATATTTATCGGGGGGGGGGGGGGGGGGGGTAAAAATAGATATGGGGTTTACACGGCGGGACATGGTGAGCAACCTCCAAATCGGACTTGTCTTGTGACCGAAACTTCGTGTCAAATGTTCACCACCTGTTGGCAGGATAGTGTACAACAGTCATGGCGACACGGACATTTCCAATACATCACTTTATCGTAATTATCCATAACTTATTGTAACTATCCGCAGAATGCGCCATAATTGACCCTGCTGACGCCGATTTCGATAGATGTACAGGGGCGACGAGATGGAACGACCGGACGAGCGAGACCTACGGATATAAGAGATGGAAGAGTGCCTCTCGCGCCTGAGCAGGGCAAGCCTTTCCCTCACCGGCGCTCGCTACGGCCGCATTACTCCGGCTTCACGGATGGTATAATGGCGACAGTCGCAATCGCTCAACTCACTCAGACTCGGAGAGGACCGCGATGACCAGCAAGACGACCGTAGTCGCAAAGGAAGCGGACAGGCTCGACCGCTTTCCGGACTTTCCGCCGCGGAAGGATATGCAGAACACATCCCATCTTCATCGTCACTCGATCCTGTCCGCTCTTGCGATACACATCGGCAAACAGGAGACGACGCTGGTGCATGGAGAGGTTCCTGTGGCTCCCACGCTGGAGCCCTGGGGCGCGTACAGGATACCCGACCTCATCGTTGTGCATGACTGCGATGTCGCGCTGGTGGAGGAGCAGGGCGGATACGCGATAGACCGGCAGGGCAAGGCGCCGGACTTCGTGCTAGAGGTGGCGTCCCGGAGCACGGGCGAGGCTGACTACACGGACAAGCGGGCGGATTACGAGCGGTTCGGCAGCGGCGAATACTGGCGGTTCGATCCGAGTGGCGGCGAGTACCACGATGCGGCGCTTGCGGGAGACCGGCTGGCGGACGGGGCGTATGAGCCGATAGCGATAGAGACTTCAGGTGAAGGCAGACTGCGCGGATACAGCGAGGCGCTGGGGCTGTACGTGTGCTGGGAGGAGGGGATGCTGCGCTTCTTCGACCCTGTGACGGAGGCCTATCTTCGCTCTCACGAGGATGAGCACAGCGGTCGTCTGGCGGCGCAGTCACGGGCCGAGCAGGAACGAGTTGAGCGCCTAGCGGCGCAATCTCGCGTGTCGGAGCTTGAGGCTGAGGTTCGGCGATTGCGGGGGGAGTAGAGGGGGGAGCGCTCCTATTGCTCCACCGACACCCTGCCCGCTATTCCCCGAAGTTGCTCCGGCTACTCGCAGACTATAGTGCGTTGCCTGTAGTGCGTTGCGACAAGGGCTATCCGGTGTTATGGTAGAAGAATAGAATGACAATCTACCCCAGGATGTTCTCATGAGCCTCAATATCAAGAATGCCGAAACCCACCAACTGGCAAGGGAACTGGCGGCGCTGACCGGAGAATCCATGACGGGAGCGATTACTGTCGCCCTCAGAGAGCGACTTGAGCGAGAGAGACGCGAGCGCACCGTCGAGGCCCGAATACGGAAGATGCGGGCGATACGCAAGCGTTGCCGCAGCCTGCTTAGAGATGGTCCGTCCGCCGTCGAGCACGGCGACTTCCTTTATGACGAGAACGGGCTGCCGAAGGGTGACGATTTCGCACTTACGGATGTGGAGCAGGCATAGACAAGATGACGACCGAATTCCTGCCCGCTATCACTGAATCCGCACCGGCAACTCCCTGCCCGTCTCGGACGCCTGATTTATGATGTCGATGAAACGATGCAGGTCAACCGCTGTGTCGAATGTCGGCAGGCGCTCTTGCCCGGTCCGGATCGACTCGGCGAACATGGTATATAGTTGGCCGACGTTGAACGGGTCGCCGCGGGGGAAGTCGGACGGCACATAGACGAAGCGCTCAGGTATGTCCAGGTCGTGCAGTTCATTGCTTCTTTGTGCGCCCCGTATCCGCAGCATCTCACCGCGCTGCGACGAGACGCTCCCGGTTACCACCAGCGTGCCTTCACGCCCGTATATCTCCATCCGAAAGCCGCTGCCTGCCCAGGGGACGGCTCCGACATGGACGGACGCTGCCGCGCCGCTCTCCAACTGCCCGCTGACTCGCACATTGTCGGGGGATGTAACTGCCACGAACCGCTCGGTGTCGGTCTCGTACCATTGCTTTACCTGCGTGCTGACCATGGACGCCACGCGGGTGAAGTCGCCTGCCACAAAGCGCAGGGCATCGATGACGTGTCCGTTGGCGATGGTGAGGGTGTTTGCGCCCTGGCCGACGTCGCGCTGCCAGGTATCGCTGGAAGAGCGTTCGACCGCTCCACCGCGCATGGTGGTTACATGACACGACAGCACCTCGCCCACGTAGCCGTCTTCGAGCAGTTCCTTGACATACAGCAGCGCGGGGCTGGCTCGCGACTGAAGGCCTACGGCGGTCTTCACGCCTTTGTCCCGGGCGAGAGCGGCAAGTTCCTCGGCTTCGGCGGTATTCCGTCCCAAGGGCCACTCGGTGAAGACGTGCTTGCCGGCTTCGATGGCTGCCTTGGTTGGCTCGTAGTGCGATGGGACTCGCACGACCACGGCAACCGCGTCGATCTCCGGCGACGCTGCCAATTCACGGAAATCGTGGAAGGCGAGCTTCGCGCCAAAGGCTTGGCGAGCCTCTTCGGCGCTCTCGGGGCGGGTGGTGCAGACTGCGGTGAACTCAACGTCCGGACTGGCGAGTATCGCGGGGAAGTGCGACTGGGATGCCCAGGTTGAGTTTACATTCGCACCGACATAGCCAAGGCGGATTTTGTTTGCCATGATGCTAGCTCCTTTCGGAATGACAAGAAAGCGGGGATGACTATTGTACCTAGCGCGTACACATATGCAAATGGCAGCCTACGATAGCAGAAATATGCAAAAGTCCCTTCCCCCTTGATGGGGGAAGGTTAGGATGGGGGTGAAAACTCCCGTCAACCGTCCTGAAAATACCCTTCTGCATATTTCTTACGATAATGCAGTGTTTCCTTTCAGATGGTTTCAGCAATCCAATGCACTGGATTCCTGCTTTCGCAGGAATGACGAATGAAGAATTGTGGCAGTAATACTGCGACTATCTTACTTTCAAGGATTTGTGAAATCGTCTTATCGTACCGTTTGGCAACTTCTATGATCCCAATCGGAGAGAACACCTGACGCGAATCATCCTAAAAGTCAATTCAGGCTCAATGATATACTTCTGGCGCATCTGCTTGTGTCGTTTTCTGTACCGTGTAAGAAATGAGAATTGTGGATCAATCGGTCGTTTCTATCAATTCGGGAAAGACGGGTGACGGGGGTTTTCGCCCCCTCGCGCGATAGCCTTGGTACATAGCGGAATTGGGGAGACCAGATATGAAGTTCGGCATTTACAGCTCTATCGCCGACCCGCCCAGAGGCGAGCGGCTGGATCAACGTATAGACGAAGTTATCGCCGAGGCGAGGCTGGCAGAGGAGGCAGGATTCGACTCCTGCTTCTTCGGCGAGCATCACCAGGACCGGGACGGGTTCCTGCCGTCACCGCTTATCGTGGCGACGGCGGTGGCCGCCCACACGAGCACCTTGAACGTGGGCACGTCGGTAATCCTGCTGCCCCTGCACAATCCGGTACATCTGGCAGAGGACGTGATTACGCTGGACCTGGTGTCCAAGGGGAGATTCATCCTGGGGGTGGGCCTGGGATATCAGGAGGCGGATTTTCGGGCCTTCGAGGTGCCTATAGGCCAGCGGGTAGGCCGGTTCGAGGAGGGGATGGAGATTATCCGCCACTGCTGGAGCGGGGAACCGTTCTCATTCCACGGCAAGTACCACCAACTGGAAGACCTGCACATCCGGCCCAGTCCCTTCCAGAAGCCCTCTCCTCCCCTGTGGATTGGGGCCAGCACGCCGCGGGGAGCGCGCCGGGCCGGGCGCATGGCTGACGGGTTCGTTGCCGGACCAAGCACGAACCTTGCCAACACCATCAAGCTGGTCGAGGCCTACCGTGATGAAGCGGTACGGATGGGACGGGAGCCGGTGGTGGCGCTGATGCGAGACGCCTGGGTGGCTGAGACACGTGCCGAGGCCGCGGCGGTGTACGGGCCGGAGGTGATGACTGCCTACAAGTATTACTGGCGCAACGGACTGTCGGAGTTCCGCAGCATCAGGTCGGAGGACGAGATTACCCTGGACAATCTGGAGGCGGACCGGCTGATACTGGGAGAGCCGCAAGAATGCGTGTCGGAGTTCCAGCGCTGGAGCGAGGCCGTTGGCGCGGAATACTTCTTGCTGCGATTGCGACACGCCCACTCCGGAGGCCCGCCCCATGAGAAGATAATGGACGCTATACGGCTGTTCGGTGAGGAAGTCATACCGGCCTGCGGCTAGAGAGACGTCCCGTCGTATCGGCTTTTCGCTGTTACGATAAGTGTGGCGGAAACGGGTGAGGATAGCGCGAGGGATGAATCGTGAAGACGCTATTGCCCTGAGTTAAGTTGACATAGGATTTACCGGGGTATCTATCGCAGAATCGTGGAGGGGACAGAATGGCAATATACAGGGTATTTTCGGACGCCGATGGCGAGAGCCACATCGAGGACCTGAAACTGGAGGAGCATCCGGAACTTGGGGCGCTTATTAATGTATCCGAGGTGCGGGTGCAGGAATTCGACGGGTCGCGCCACATGGACTTTCATCCTCTGCCGGAGCGCAGGCTGATCATCCATCTGTCCGGCGAGGTGGAAATCGGAGCCAGCGACGGCGCGAAGCGGGTGCTGCGTGCCGGGGATATCCGGCTGATGGAGGATGTCAGCGGCAAGGGCCATTCGCACATCGACCTGACCCCATCAGCCGCGGTCTATGTCCTGCTGACCGACTGATTCACCTGCATGGAAGAAGCGGGGGGATGTTTCCGGAGAGTCCTCCGCCAGCCGGTGGGCGACTTTTGGCAATGAACATTTCGAGAAAATTGCATAAGTCCCTTCCCCCTTGATGGGGGAAGGTTAGGATGGGGGTGAAAATGCCTACATCATCGCTGTAACTGCACTTATGCAAGATTCTCAACATTTCAATAATCTATATTCCTCGCGTCGGTCAATCTGTTACAATGATTTTAGTGTCATGTTGACGTTACAAGATTAGCCCGCAAGGTATTCATAATTCCCTCAAGTTTCCACACAGTACCCTTCATGTAGCACTTCCTTATTTCGCCGCCTCAGGCAGAGTTGCCTGTGTTGCCGCCTCTTGCCCAGGAGCCTGATTCCGTATGTCTTTACAATCCGTAAGCACGCGTCCGCGTTCTTCCCGCCGCTCACAGCGCCATGCTGTCATTTGCGCCGACTGCAATGAGTCCACGACTGTCCCGTTCCGTCCAAATCCCAGCAGGCCGGTGTACTGCCGCCCATGTTTCAATGCCCGCCGGAACGAACAGCCCGCCAGACCCAATGCTCTTCCAAGCAAGCCGCCTGGCACGAATGGCCGAACTGACGATCCCGCCCCTTCAGATGATGGAGTGTTTCCCGGCATCGAGCTGAGGCCCGCTACCAGACGGGCGCTTTCCTCGATGAACATCTCGCAGCCCACACCCATTCAGACAGAATCCATCCCTCCTCTTCTGGACGGTCGAGACTTGATCGGACAGGCGCGCACGGGTTCAGGAAAGACGCTGGCGTTTGCGGTACCGCTCACTGAGCAATGCGACCCGTCCATCCGTAAGGTTCAGGCGCTTGTGCTTGTGCCCACTCGTGAACTTGCCATCCAGGTGGCAGAAGTTACCAAAGCCCTATGCTCATCACAACGGCTGCGCGTATCGCTCTTGTACGGCGGGCGCTCCGCTAAGCCGGAATACGCAGAGTTGAAGAACGGAGCACAAATTATCATTGGGACCCCCGGGCGAACGCTCGACCACTTGCGACAGGGAACTCTCGACCTGCGCTCCGTGCGATTTCTCGTACTGGACGAGGCAGACGAAATGCTGGACAGGGGGTTTGCGCGAGACGTTGAAGCGATCCTCGGCGAGACGCCCTCCGAGCGCCAAACGGCTCTACTTTCCGCGACGCTGCCTGAATGGGTGGCTACCACCGCGAAGAAGCACCTGCGTAACCCCGTAAGCGTGGAAATAGACACAGATCTGCGCTCGCTGCCTACGGTGGAGCACTTAGTCTATACAATTCACCCGAAGGAGAAGATGAGCGCCCTCCAGACGCTTCTGGACGCGCAGGACGGCTCTCCGGTGATCGTCTTTGGCAGGACCAAGCGCGGCGTCAAGAAACTGGCAAGACAACTCGATACGCTAGGCTATTCGGTGGGAGCGCTGCAGGGGAACATGAGCCAGAACGCGCGCGAACGGGTGATGACGGACTTTCGTTCCGGCTCCACACCCACTCTGGTGGCAACGAATGTGGCTGCGCGAGGGCTGGACATCAACGGTGTTTCACAGGTCATCAACTTCGACCTGCCAGACACGGACCTGCTCTTCACGCATCGAGTGGGGCGGACCGGTCGCATGGGACGTTCCGGCGAGGCGGTTACCTTCGTCACGCCGGATGAAGAGCGCAAGTGGAGGGAGATCCAGCGAGCGCTGGGGCGCAGGTTCTCAGTAAGACGCTGGAATGTCTCTTCCGGAAGGGCCGGAAGGGCCGGAAGGGCGCCGGCAGACTAAGCCTACGGATGGGGACAAGTGTCGCCGACAGCAATGGGAATTGCACCGCTGGATTCAGAGGTGTCTAAGTATTCGGAGTGCCTTAACTTGACTGACTGCAAGAACGAAGATATTCGCAACCTGGCTATCATTGCCCATGTCGATCACGGCAAGACGACCCTTGTGGACGCACTGCTGAAACAGGGCAAAGTCTTTCGGTCCCACCAACAGGTGGGCGCCTTAATCATGGATACCAATCCTCTCGAGCGGGAGCGCGGAATTACCATCCTCGCCAAGAATGCTTCGGTCTCGTATGGAGATGTGAGGATCAACATCATCGACACGCCGGGACACGCCGACTTCAGCGGCGAAGTGGAGCGGGTCATGAATATGGCCGACGGCTGCCTGCTGCTAGTCGATGCGGTGGACGGTCCCATGCCGCAGACGACCTATGTGCTTCGCCAAGCCCTGCGGCAGAATGTAACGCCGATGGTCGTCGTCAACAAGATAGACCGCCCGGAGGCGCGCGCGGCCGAAGTGGTTACGATGATCCAGGACCTGTTCCTGGAACTAGCCACCGAAGTGGAACAGCTTGACTTCCCCGTGCTATACGCATCGGCTCGCGACGGATACGCCACTGACGACCCGGGCACCCCGGGGACGGATATGCAGCCTCTCTTCGACGCGATTGTGGAGTCGGTCCCAGCGCCCGGCGGCGATCCGGACGCCCCGCTGCAAATGCTCGTGGCAGCCCTGGACTACGACAACTACCTGGGGCAGGTTTCGATTGGCCGCATATCCAACGGAACGCTGCGGATGCGCGATGATGTCTCCCTGCTGGGGCGCGACGGCGAGATAAGTACACACTATATCGAGCGTATCTTCGTGTTCCGCGGGATGGAGCGGGTTGAGGTATCCGAAGCCTTTGCCGGAGACATCGTCGCGGTTTCCGGCCTCGATGGCGTGTCCATCGGCGATACCATCACTTCGACTGAGAGCCCGGAGGCATTGCCGACAATCGATATCAACGAACCCACGGTGAGCATGACCTTCGGCGTGAGCACTTCCCCGTTCATGGGCAAGGACGGTATTCACTGCACGTCCCGCAACCTTCATGAGCGACTGATGAGAGAATTGCGAACCAACATCAGCCTGCGAGTGGACACCACATCCAGTCCGGATGTGTTCGTCGTCGCCGGACGAGGTGAACTGCACCTGTCGATTCTCGTTGAGACGATGCGCCGTGAGCAGTTCGAGTTTCAGGTGTCGCGGCCAACGCCCGTCACGAAGATAATCGACGGCAAGGAATATGAGCCGTACGAAATCCTGAATATCACCACTCACGAGCAGTATGTGGGCGCGCTCGCCGAATATCTCTCTACGCATCTGGCACAACTCCGCGACATGCGCTACGACGATAACGGCTATGTAGATTTAGAGTACAAGATACCCACACGCGGGCTGATCGGATTCAATGCCTTCTTCCTTCAGACCACCCGGGGCGATGGTGTGAAGAGCAGCTTCTTTACCTCATACGAGCCTATGGAGGGAGAGATAAAGTCGCACGGCGGTGGGGTGCTCGTGGCGTCCGAATCCGGAACGGCAGTAACTTACGGCCTGCTCAATGCCCAAGGAAGAGGCGACACGTTCATCGATCCGGGCACTATGGTCTATGAGGGTATGATAGTCGGCTCGCACCGGCGTGACGGGGACATCGAGATAAACGTCTGCAAGCAGAAGAAGCTGACGAATGTGCGCTCATCAACTGCCGATATTGCCAAGCGCCTCAATGCCACTGTGAGGATGAGCCTCGAGGAGGCGCTGGCGTTCATCTCGGATGACGAACTGCTGGAAGTAACACCCTTGAATCTCCGTCTCCGCAAGGCGGAACTCTCTGCCCACGAGCGCAAGCGCAACCGGCGGGACCAAGCGCGCGCCCGGAGCTAAGGGGGCTTCTTACCCTCATGAAGAGACATGCACAAGTCCCTTCCCCCTTGATGGGGGAAGGTTAGGATGGGGGTGAAAACTCCTGTACATCGCCCTGAAACTACCCTTTTGCATATTCCTCTATCTCCAAGGATTCCGACTTGTCGAGGCAATGGTAAGATTATCTCCGTAGGCAACCGGTCTGTGTAATGCGGATGTTAGAAGTATGGGCACTCGGTCGATTCCACGCATGTTAGATCACGACAGCGAAGCGGCGCGCAGGGTCGTCTGCTTTGGAATGGTAACACCCGCGAGGGTGCTGGTGGTTGACGAGCTGCCGGAATGGAACACGGGCGCGGTATGGACGGACGGGGCTGAGTTCGTTTCTGACGATGCGGCCATCGTGGCGGGACTTCTCGCGGGATTCGGAAACGAGGTGGAATTGATAGGGAGCGCGCTGGGCGATGACACCGCGGGCCGTCAGACCGTGGAAATGCTCAACCGGATGGGGGTCAGAGGCAATTTCGAGCTGAGGCAGGACATTGAGACTCCCTTCGAGGTCAATATATCGGACTCCAAGGGTGGCGGCAGGACCTATTTCTGGAACCGCCGCCCCGAACTGCTGGCAACGCTAGGAGACGCCGACCTTTCGCCCTTGGAGGGCGCGAGCCTGCTCTATGTCGATTGGTACGACTCGCCGTACATCGAACGTGCCATGCGCTACGCGCGACAACTGGGCGTTCCGGTGTTCCTGAACATCGAACACGGCCACGAAGACGCAGAGGCGCTCAGGGCGCTGATGCCGTACGCCACGATTTGCCAGGCGGTTACTGACGCCTCGCAGGTCGGTCAGGACGCGGTGGGAGTGGCAAGACTGCTTATGGAGAGCGGAGTTCAAACTGCCCTCGTAACTCTTGCCTCGAAGGGAGCCGTCGGGGTGGAAGACGGCACTGCCTTTCACGTCGAGGCCCCCGGTCTGGACATCGCAGATACCTGCGGCGCCGGGGCGACGTTCTCGGCGGCATTCATAAGCAGCAGGCTGAACGGAAGCGAGCTTGAGTGGTGCTTGAGATTCGCGGTCGCGGCGGCCTCGCTAAAGTGTTCCGTTATCGGACCGAGAGCCTTTCCTCCCGCAGAGGTCAACAGGCTCGCGGACACCCTGCCCGCGACAATCCTCAGCCCACAATAGGCCATTCGGGTTGCAGGTCTATGCCGAGCCGCTTCGCGCGCGCGGCGACTTCACCACGATGTCCGCGCGCTGACGATAGATTCTGCGCTCCGAATCCATTGTGATGACCTGTCCGTTGCGTATGAGAAGATCGCAGGTGCTCTTGTTCATTAGGCTGCACTCCATGTCACCGTGGATGTCGTAGGACTTAGCGGCGTAGATCGGAATCGAACGCTGTCATATAATTCCCCTTTTTGCCGCCGTAGTCGCACAATGGAGAGGATTGCAGATAAACCTTTGACCTCTCAGTTTTGACCTCTCAGTCGGGAAACTTTTACGAGAGACTTCTCAGCCGTGCCTGGGTCAGCAACACGAAAACCATCACGCAGATGAGCGCCACACCCATAAATCCAATGACAGTCTGCCCGCCCAGGTAGTCGGTGAGGTAGCCCGCAGGTGTAATGCTGAGTGGCATCAGGCCGTAGTTGAGCATAAACAGGCTCATGATTCTCCCGCGGTACTCAGGACTTGCCAGTTCGATTATGAGGGTCTGGTTGAGCGCCTGCCGTCCCGAGTCACCTACCCCCAGCAGCACCATTATCACGGCGGCGGCGCTGTACACAGGTATCGCGGCAACCAACACCAGCCCGACACCGGACATGAACGACGCGACAATCAGGCCGATACCCCTGTATCGCTGGCCCATTGACGCGACGTAGAGTGAGCCGAGCATCGAGCCTAGGCCCATCAAACCGACGAGAAGACCCATCGAGTCCGGCCCCTGGCGATAGATATCGACCACGAACACCGGCAGGATAAATCGGAAGGGCATCGCGAGCATGGTCGCGGCAAGACCCATTAGAAGCAAAACAAAGAGAATCCGGCGCTGCCACACATGGGAAATGCCATCGGCGATGTCTCTGACCACATTCGTGCTCCCTGCACTTGTCCCCGCGGAGCCTGTCCTGGGCAGAAATGAGGTCAGGACGACCGCCGCCAATGTCAGCGCCCCTATGAGGTAGAACACATTCCACGGCCCGATGAAAGCATATACGCCACCGGCGAGCGCCGGCGCAGCCATAGTAGTTCCGCTGATGCCCGCAGCGTTCAGCGCCATCGCATTCGTTGTCTTCTCCGGTCCTACGAGTTGGGGGATGATCGCCTGTCTCGCGGGCATCATGAAAGCCCATAGCCCACCCGTCACCATGGATGAGAGTAGCAGATGTTGCCAGGCTATGACCTCAAAGTCGATTGCTAAGCCTATCAGCAGAGCAAGCAATCCGGCGACAAGCTGCGCCACCTGGATGATCGTCTTCTTCTCGAACCTGTCGGCGACCACGCCGCCGAAGAGGGGGATGGTTAGCATGGGGACGGCTATGCCCAGATTTATGATGCCTAGAACCGAGGCAGAGCCGGTGATGTCATACACGAGGTAACTCTGGGCAAGCATCTGCATCTGCGTCCCCGCCATGAGGAACAGCATCCCCACCCACAGGAACAGGAAGTTTCGGTTCGAGAGGGAGTCGAACGTTTTCAGCCACGGGCCCCGAGGAAGGCGCACAGGGGTGCGTACTCGGACTTCGCTCGATGCTGCTGCTCTCTCGACGGAGGGCAGGCTCTCCCTTCCTCCATGTGCGGCAGTTTGAGTTACAGCCGACATACCACCGACAGGGGTCGCTGACCGTGCCGAATTGTGTAGGGGCGCCGATGCATCTGGCATGAACTAAAACTACTGGATACCCGGTAGCAAAGCAAGGCATCCCTGGAGGTAGAGTGTACCTCCCGCCGAGACTGCTGTTGCTTTGGGCAGGAAGTCTGACTGTGTAGCGCATGCAACCAATGCGGGCGAAATGTTGCAGTCAATTCTTGCTGGCCACGGATCACAAACCAACCTTAGAGATTGATTGTGTCGGCAGCTACCGCCATCCGATTATCGGCGAGGCAGTGAGAGCGTCCCGGCTACTCATGCAGACCCATGCTCGCGAGTATGAACGTATAATCCTCCGCCATTTCGTAAAGGCTGTCATACCTGCCCGATCTGCCGCCGTGGCCCGCTCCCATGTTGGTCTTCAGCAGCAGCAGGTTGTCGTCCGTCT
Organism: Dehalococcoidia bacterium; assembly: GCA_965204855.1. GTDB lineage: Bacteria > Chloroflexota > Dehalococcoidia > Lucifugimonadales > JADFKI01 > Bin90. Next base: position 3,109,532 of record OZ242018.1, on the reverse strand, counting down.
TCAATGCCCGCAGCTTTGCCACATACTTGGCGGGCTCCCAGTAGGTAACCCTAGGATCGTTCAAGCCGGCCGTTACGAATATCGGAGGATAGTTGCGCGGCTTCAACTGGTCGTATGGGGAGTAGGACCGGATGAACTCGAACGCGGCTTTGTCGGCGATGGGATTGCCCCACTCAGGCCATTCGACCGGTGTGAGGGGCAGGGTGTCGTCCAGCATCGTGTTCAGCACATCCACGAAGGGGACGTGGGCGACGACGGCTCCCCACAACTCCGGCGCTTGGTTCACGGCGGCGCCCATCAGCTCGCCCCCGGCGCTGGCGCCCGAGATCGCGACTCGCCCTTCCCTCCCGTATCCGCGCTTTACCAGGTGCCGCGCGACATCCACGAAGTCGTTGAAGGTGTTTGTGCGCTTGTCCAGCTTGCCGTCCTCGTACCAGTGGTATCCAAGGTCGTCACCGCCGCGGATGTGCGCTATGGCATATATGAACCCGCGATCCAGAAGCGAAAGTCTTGTTGGGGAGAAGGAAGGGGTGATGGCGTGGCCATACGCGCCGTAAGCATAAATATGAAGGGGTGCAGTGCCGTCCAATGGCGTGGTCTTGCGGCGGACGACTGACACCGGAACTTGCGCCCCATCGCGGGCGACGACCCGAAAGCGTTCCGTTACATACTCGGAGGGGTCGTACCCACTGGGCACCTGCTGTACCTGCCGCACTTCGAGTTCATCGGCGTCAACGTGATAGTCGAACACGGTGTCAGGCGTTACCAGCGATGTGTACGCAAGGCGGAGCGTATCGGTCCGGAACTCCGGGTTGGTGTCCAGGTGAACCGTGTACGCCTGCTCAGGGAACGAGACGTACGTTGACTTTCCGGCGCGGTCTATCAGGCGCACGTGGTCCAAGCCATCGATGCGCTCCCCCACCGCGATGAAATCGTGGAATGCCGCGAAGCCCCGTATGTAGTGCGAATCTGAAGGCTCCACCAGCGGCTCCCATGAAGCTTCGGTGGGGTCATGGGCGGGAGACGTCGCCAGGCGGAAATTCTTGTGAGTGTCGTTCGTACGGATGACGAAGCGGTCGCCCTGATGGTCCATCGAATAATCGTGCCTGACTCGACGAGGAGATACGAGAAGGGGCGCCGAGCCGGGGTCGGAAGCGGGGATGAGCCGCACCTCCGAAGTAACGATGTCTCCGGTGTTGACGACTATGTATTCCCTGGATGTGGTGGACGAAACATGGACGAAGAACCCGGAGTCAGTCTCTTCGTACACCACGGAATCCTGCTCGACGGGTTCGCCGAGCACATGTCTGCGTACCTGCCACGGGCGCCAGTTGGCGTCAACCACAGTGTAGAAGAATGACGCGTCGTCGGCTGCCCACACGGCATTACCGGTGGTCTCCTCGATTTCGTCCGCCAGCATCTCCCCGGTGCCCAAGTCCTTGACGGACAGCCTGTACCGCTCAGAGCCGTCCGTGTCGGTGCTGTAGGCGAGCAGCGAGCCGTCGTTGCTGACCGAGACGGCGCCGAGACGGAAATACTCGAACTCTTTCGCCAGCGCGGGCTCGTCGAGAATTGTCTCGGGTTTTGCGGGCGGCGCTTCCCTTGCGTCAGGACCACCGGACGGCCAGCGCTGCCACACGCGGTACTGGCTGCCTTCCTGGTAGCTCCACCGGTAGTACCAGTCGCCCCGCTTCCATGGGACGCTGGACAGGTCCGGCTGCACTCGCGCCTTAATCTCCTCGAAGATGGTGTCGGTCAGCGCCTGATACGGCGACATAATCTCCTGGAAGTATTCGTTCTCCGCTTGAAGATATCCCAGCACGTCGGCGTCCTCGACAGTCGGGTAGCCGCTGTCGCGCAGCCAGTGCCACGGGTCTTCGATGGTGAAGCCGTGATGAGTGTGGGTGTGCGGTCGCTGGTCGGCAACGGGCGGTACAGGTGTACGGGGGCGGGTCAACATTATCTCCTTGCTTCAAATGTCCAGGGATCGGCTTGTTCAGATATTCCAGCTTAATTCGATGAAAGGTGGGGGCTTCATATTATGATAGATTAAGGGATGCATCGTATTCGTGCGGAAGTGGGCTGTCAATGGGTGCGGACCGCGCCTACATACTCTATTTCGAGGTGACCATGCAGGGCGTCTCGCTATAGGGATGGTGGAAGTGGCAGGGCCATTCGATGTTGGGAAACGCCATGTCGCTGGCGTTCACCTAAAGGAGACACCTTCAATGTGCAGAAGCATCAAGACCTTACGACGACCCGACACGCCGGTGACGGACGAGGAAGTTCACGCTGCGGCGCTGCAGTTCGTGCGGAAGATAAGCGGCTATCGCAAGCCGTCTCGCGCGAATGAAGCAGCATTCAACCGGGCGGTGGATGAGATTGCGCTGACGTCGAGGGCGCTGCTGGAGTCGCTGGTGGCGCGGGGATAGGTGTCCTTAGCGCATACGGCTCATTATCGCGTCCCGCGCCTCAAGGAACGGCCTCTGAAGGTAGGCGAGGTGGTCGTGCTCGCCGTGCCGGTGCGTGACGGAACCGTGCGGTCGCACACCCGCGCTCTCCCTGATGTACGTGAGGTCGCCTTCGATGAGCGTGAGCATGTACTGGGCAGTCGCCTCGTCGAACATGTCCCATTCGCCGCCGCAAGCCACATAGACGGGCGATGTGTGAGCGAAGACGCCGCGATTCCAGACGTCGTGGTGCGGCACGATGTCGAAGTAGTCGAACGCGCCTGTCCGAGCCGCAATCCACGAGTGCCCTTCTATCTCGATGTTTTCTCGCAGTTCGAGGCGGCGCGCGCCGTTGCGGTTGTCGGTGCGTGCCACGACACGACCGTTCTGCACAATCTCAAGCGAGAAGACGGGCAGCACGCTTTCGGCCCAGGCTTGCACTTCAACACTTCCGGGGCCTGACATTGCCAGCGTATCGCCGACTTCTTTGCCATCAACCGAGAGGTGAATAATCGGTCCGCCGCTCAGGAATGTGCGTCCCGCGGCGACCGAGCGGCACCAGTTCTCGTAGGTGAACTCCCGGTCGTCCGGCAGCTGCGCGTAAGTGCGGTATAGTCCGACCGGCACATCGCTGCTCATCTTGTCGGTGCCGCCGACCAGCGGCAGGCGGTACCCGCAGTTCAGGTAGCGGTAGTATTCGAGATGGTTGGGGCGCGTCTGGCGCAGCATCTCGATGCCGTCAAGACGGCCGGTGGCGACGAGCGCGGCAGGCTCTCCGTTGGGATTGGGGAAGTGGGGGTTGATGACCCATGCGCCCTGCGCGTGCGCCTCGTCCGCCCAGTGCGCGAGCGTGGTCTCCATGTGTCCGCCAATCTCGGCTTCGCCGGGCCCGTCGGAGCACCAGGGCATCACCGGCTCTTTCAAGCCCCACAGAATCATGTGGCCCATGAAGTGCTGGCGATTCTCCTGGGAGACATAGACGATGTTGCTGCCGTTGCGCGATATGCTCGCCCTGCCGGTGAAGTCCTCAGTGTTCGTGAAGAGGCTGCCCCACTGGGACTGGAGCAGGTTGACGATGTTGAGGTCTTCGCCGCTCGATTCAAGGTGCGCGCCGTCCGCAGACAAGAAGTGGACATGTGAGTCGCCGCTGTACCAACGACGCGCGTTCATGTCTATCCAGCGCTTGATGCGGAGTTCCAGCCGCTGCTGACCCGGCTCGATTCGCACCTTAGTCCGCAGCGGCTCGTACTCGAAGCCCCGCGCAACATCCACGATCACTTCTCCGCGCGGCAGCCAGCCCTCGCACCTGCCGTCGATGTATGCGTAGGTGATATGCCCCATGCGGACATCGCCGCCGATGTCTATGTGCCATGTGTCGAGGTTGGAATTGACCTGATTGTGATGCCCGTGCGGCTGATACGGGATACCCTCCGGCGATCTGAAGTGGACGCGGCACGGCACGGGTCTGCCGGTATCGTCGTCCACAACCGTAACCTTGACCCAGTTGCGTCCCCGGTCCATCAACTCGATGCGCGCGCTCGGAGTCTCGGCTTTGCCCTTCTCCTCGACCTCTCTCCACGGAACATGAGCGATCGACTCGCCGCCCTGCTTGATGGATACGGTCGCGGACGGCACTGCCGAAATCTCAGTGTAGGACGGGCTGGCGTCATCGTTGTTCGCCTCACCGAAGCCGCGATGATAGCCGTTCAGGAAGCCCTCGTCCGGGTCCTTCGGCAGCGGGAAGGGGTAGGTGGAGTCGCCCCTGTCCACATCCACTTCGAGGTCAAAGGGGCCGGCTGCCGCCACCGGGTCGGTGATAGTAATCTTCGCTTCTCGGCGACCCTGTCGCGCGAAGGGGTGCTCGTCCACATGGCCCAGCGTCAGCCCGGCAACCACGAACGCGGGACCCTTCGGCACGATGCGGACCGAAGCAATCTCGACATCCGGTTCGGGGTTCGTCCAGCTCCACAGGAAGTAACTATTGGCGGTGGCTTGAAGGTACTCCGTCTGTCGCCGTCCTATCTCCTGCCAGGGGCCTTCATTGCGCGGAAACAGGCGGTGCTTTCCATCCGTTACAGCGAGGAACGGCAGGCCGGACGGTCCGCGAAAGGAGTCGGTCGGGACGAAGCCTATCTCGAAGCGCTCCCTGACAGGTACGACATGCTCCTGCCCGTTCGCAAGCGTGAAGACGTAGTCCGCAACATGGATGCCCACGGGCCCGCCCTCGTCGATTTCGGATATAAGCAGCCTGTGCGCGAAGATAATTCTGTGCGCGGAGCCGCCGACTGGAAGCGAGACCGGTTCGCTGTCGCCGTCAAGCGATATGAAGCACCTGGCAGGATCGTCACTGATTGCGAAAGGCAAGCCTCTGAAGTGGCGTGGGCCGATTTCCGCCGTCCCGCCGTCGCCGAGCGCCGCAATGCCACCGTTGAGATGTTGGGATATATCCAGAGGTTCGTAGTCGGACATTGCTCCCCCTCCTTAGCGCTAATCCAGTGCTGGTCTGTTGGAAGGATTATACTCCGCGCCGCTAGAAGAGCGCATCGCTGGCGTGCTGTATCGCCTGCATCAGGGGGGCGGGATATACTCCGAGCACGACCATTCCGGCGAAGAGTGCGCCCAGAACGCCTAGGGTGAGGCGGGGCACATGTATGCGCGCGGCTTCGTCAGCAGGCTCTATGTAGAGCTGGCGCACGACCATCAGGTAGTAGTACAGCGAAATCAGGCTGGCGAAGATAGCGACTCCCGCCACCCACAACAAGCCCTGCGCGGCGGCGGCGTTGAACAGGTAGAACTTGCTGGTGAAGCCCACGAAGATGGGCAGACCGGCGAGCGAGAACAAAGACACGGCAAAGACCAAGCCTACCACAGGCGCGCGCCTAGCCACGCCAGCCATGCCCACGATGTCGTCTCTGCCGGTGATGTTGAACACGGCGGCGAGGCACAGGAATGCCGCCATGTTCGTTACGGCATACGCGACAAGGTGCAGCATGATGCCGTTGGACGCGAGGTGCGACAGTTCCAGCGAGCCGTCGCCCATCGCGGCGAGCGCGGCGACGCCCATCAGCAGGTAGCCGACCTGCCCCACGCTGGAGTACGCCAGCAGCCGCTTCAGGTTGCGCTGCGCCAGAGCGACGAGGTTGCCCAGCAGCATCGTTATCACGGCGAGGGCTATCAGCAGTATCTGCCACTGCTCCACGATGGGCATGAACGCCTCGGCGAACAGGCGCAGCACCAACGCGAACGCAGCCGCCTTCGAGCCGACGGCGAGGTGCGCCGTAATCGGTATAGGCGCGCCCTCGTAGGCGTCCGGCGCCCACATGTGGAACGGCACGGCGGCGACCTTGAATCCAAGACCAGCGACTATGAGCGCGATGCCGAGTATCAGTCCCGGACTGAGCGCGTCCATAGAGGCGAGCGCGCGGCTAATCTCGTCGAAGCGCGTCGTGCCAAGCAGTCCATAGACCTGGCTCATGCCGAAAAGCAGCAGCGCGGACGAGAACGCGCCCAGCAGGATGTACTTGGTCGCGCCCTCGTTCGACTTGGGGTTGTAGCGGTCGTATGCTACCAGCACATACAGCCCGAAACTAAGCAGCTCCAGCGATATGTACGCCGTCAGCAGTTCGCCGGACGCCGCAAGCAGCATCATGGCGACGACGGTGAACAGCAGGATGCCGTAGTATTCGCCCGGATGCTCCAGGTTGCGCCGCACGAAATCGACCGACACCAAGATGACCACGCCGCCCAGCGCGATGAAGAACGCCTTGAAGAACAGCGCGTAGCCGTCGATGCGAATGATGCCGTCGTACAGCGAGTCGTTCACGCCCCACAGATATGCCAGCGATACGACGAGCGCAACCGCCAGCCCCGCGACCGCGACGAACGGCAGCACCCACTTCCGGCGCTCGGGCAGGAACAGGTCCAGCGTCAGCACAACGAAAGCGAGGCCAGTCACGATGAACTCTGGGGTGAGGAGGAGGAAGTTGTTGTTCATTGACCAGTCTGCAATTCTGATGTAACATGCTGATTATACCCCCCCTATTCATTTCGATGGTAGGGTCGAGGCTATCTCGCACGAGATAGCCTCTGTTTTTGTTCCTCATATCAAGGTCTTGTGCATGCTTACCAACGTGTATATTGATGGCTTCAACCTATACTACCGCGCACTCAAACCTAATCCTCAATACAGGTGGTTAGACCTTGCCAAACTGGGCCAAGCCTTGTTGCCCGGTCATCAGATAAACCGCATAAGATACTTCACCGCAGTTGTTGACCAGCGTCCGGGAGACCCTCAACAACAGATTCGACAGCAGGCGTATCTCCGCGCCCTGCAAACTATTCCAAATTTGAGCATACACTACGGACAGTTCAAGACCCGCAACCAGCGGCGTCCCCTTGCCAGACCTATCAGGGGCCTTGGCAGTTCTGTCCTTGTGAAGAACACCGAGGAAAAGGGCACGGATGTGAACCTTGCTACTTACCTCATAATGGACGGATATGATGGTGGGTACGAGCAAGCGTTAATCATATCTAACGACTCCGACTTGGCGCTTCCAATTGGAATGGTACGCGACAAGTTGAGACTGCCCGTCGGGGTTGTCAATCCAAGTCCGGAGGCTAAGGGCAATTACACGCCTGTCGAACTGCGCCAAGCGGCAACCTTCCTCAGGCGGATAAGACGTAACGCCCTGCGAAACAGCCAGTTCCCAAGCTCGCTATCAGACGGCGCAGGCACATTCCGCAAACCCACCGTCTGGCCGTGAAATCAATCTGATTTAGTGGGAGCATCGCTTTGGACGTCTTAGGCGGATTCTTTGTACTAACTGGAACTGGTTGTTTTCTTGCAGGCGTCGGTTGGCTTGTCGTAGCGTTGTTTGTCCGACGATTCTTAATCTGGAAACCTTTGGGGGTTGTCATTGTGGGGGCAGTGCTTTTTATACTTGGCGGTGCTCTGTTACCAACAAACTCCAACGAGAATGAATTGGCGTCATCGCAAAGTGTAAAGCCTACTCATACCGCTTTCGTAACGAATACGCCTATGCCATCACCGACGAACGCTCCTACACCAAATAACAGGTCTGTGCGCATACATACACCGTCTTCACCGTCAACAAACTCCCACAAGAGTAAATTGGCGTCGCCGCAAGGTGCAGAATCTACACCTACCGCTCTCGCTACGAATACACTTGCGCCGCCAATGCCAGACACTCCTATGCCGCCGAACACGGCTGTGCCCATACATACATTATCACCCCCGTCGCTAACTGTGCCTACTGTTGTTCAACGTCAACCTAGTAGATCAATACCTACTAGCGACAAGACCACTCCTGTTCCGATGAGAAAAGACACACACAACGGTGACAGATTCATCGATATCAGCAGTGGCGTTAGCTATTCCTGTGGTTTGCGAGGCAATGGCGCTGTTGTATGTTGGGGCATGGACTATTACGGCACACTAGACTCGCCAGAAGAAGAGCGCTTTACAAGCATAAGCACCGGGAATTTTCACACTTGTGGGTTGCGCAAGGACGGGTCTGCCACATGTTGGGGGCATAATCTCCAAGGAGAATCTACTCCACCGAAGAATGAGCGTTTCAAAAGCATTAGCAGCGGTGGAGACCACACCTGTGTATTACGCGACGATGGTAGTGTCCTCTGTTGGGGAGACATTGTCTATAATACTGAATATCAGAAAATTGTAGAGGAAGGCGAGCGTTTTGCGGCTATAAGCAGTTACGGTCAATACACTTGTGGCTTACGTTTAGACAGCACTGTCATCTGTTGGGGATATAAGTCTAACGTGAGTCCAGGTTTCGGACCTTCAGTAGCTAACTTATTCGACGATGAACAATTTACCGATATAAGCAGCGGCGGGGCCTACACATGTGGACTACCTGTAGATGGTGTCCCTATTTGCAAGGGCAATGCTACCTCGTTCTTCTTCTCACCGGAAGGTGAAAGGTTTATATCTATAAGCAGTGGCGGCTCACATGTCTGTGGGTTGCGCGAAGATGGTGTGGTCATGTGTTGGGGAAGCAATGAAAGCGGGCAAGCTTCACCACCGCAAGACGAGCGATTCATATCTATAAGTAGCGGCGCATCACATACTTGCGGAGTGAATGAAGACGGCAAAACTATCTGTTGGGGAGGGAATAATCGTCGTCTCTTATCACCTCCTTGATCTACTGGCTACCTCACACAAACCGCGCCAGCACTTCCGCCACGCCCCCGTTGATAACGCGCATGAACGGAAACGGAAACAGCCCGACCAGCAGAATGAACACGGTCAGTATTGCTGCTGACACTTTCTCTTGCCCCGTAGCGTCCATCTGCTCTACTTGATGTGCCGAGACGACCGCGGTTGCCCGTCCCACCTCCACTGCGCCGCCATCTGATACGGAAACGTCCGCCGGTTCGTCAGTATCCGCATGCCCGTCATCTTCACCCGGCAGAGGACTCAGCGGTCCGAAGAAGACCTTGGCGAGCAGGCGCAGGATGTACACTGCGGTTATCGCCGCGCCGATGATCCCAAGCATGCCCAGTATCGGGTATGTCTTGAACAGCCCGAGGAATACCAGAAGTTCGGCGACGAAGCCGCTCAGCCCCGGCAATCCAAGCGACGTCAGTCCGGCGATGGTGAAGAACACCGCCGTCACAGGCATGCGCTTGGCGAGGCCGTCGAGCACGAGCATGTCGCGGGTGTGCGTGCGGTCATAGACCACGCCCACGACCGCGAAGAAGAGCGCCGTCATGATGCCGTGTGAGAACATCTGCAGCACCGCGCCGCTCAGTCCAAGAGGGTGCAGCGTTGCAATGCCCATCACGACATACCCCATGTGGCTCACGCTGGAGTAGCCGATGACATACTTCAGGTCGCTTTGCCCCATCGCGGATATTGCGCCGTAGATGACGTTCACGGTGCCGAGGCCCAGCAGTGCGGGCATCCAGAACTCCGCGCCCTCCGGAAGTATGACCATTCCCACGCGAATGATGCCGAATGCGCCCAGCTTCATCAGCACGCCCGCATGCACCATGCTGACGGCGGTGGGCGCGGCCACATGGCCGTCCGGCGACCATGTGTGGAACGGCCAAAGTCCGGCGAGTATGCCGAATCCTACTGCTAGGAACGGGAAGAAGACCTTCTGGAATGTGGGCGAATACTCGACGACGGCGAGGCGCTTGATGTCGAATGTGCCGAGTCCGGCCTCAACGAAGATAGCCATCAGCGCGACCCATATCAGCACGCTGCCCGCGACCAGGTACAGCGTCAGCTTCATCGCGCTGTACTCCTTCGTGCGGCTGAACTTCGGGAATCTGCTGCTACTTCCCCACACGCCGATGAGCAGGTACATCGGCAATACGGAAAGCTCGTAAAAGAAGAAGAAGAAGAACAGGTCGTAGGATGCAAAGACGCCGAAGACGCCTGCCAGCAGCAGGAAGTACAGGATGAAGAAGTCCTTGTTCCACGACCTGATAGACCACGAGACGAGGACTCCGGTGAACATCACGATGCCGGTCAGCAGCAGCATAGGCGCGGCGACGCCATCGACTCCGAGCGTCAGAGATATGCCGATGTCGCCGAACTTCCAAGGGCCGGGCAGCTCCAGCCAGCGCCACGAATTGGCGAAGCGCGCGCCGTCCCCGTCGAAGTAGTAGCGCGCGAATACATAGAACGACAGCAGCATCACGACCAGGCCGAAAGCCGTCGCCACGCGGCGCACGACCTCATCGCGCGCGCCGGGTATCGCCATAATGATCGCCGCGCCAATCATCGGCAGCGCGATGAGGGCTAACAGGATGTGCTGGTCGAAGAGTTGCATGGGGTTATTTTACAACGGATGGAGGGGATAGGGACTGACAGCCATGTTTCGCTGACAACATTATCACACACTGCTATCATGGTCGCGTTCAACTCCAAGTGAAGTCGCACCATGGTTGCACTCTATCCACGGACGCCTGCTATTGAGGACGATACTATGACGATGACCGAGATTCTTCAACAGGCTTTCGACAAAGCCGCAGAGTTGCCGGAAGACCGGCAAGAAGCCTTCGCCCGCTTCCTGTTGTCAGAGTTAGAGTCTGAGCGGCGCTGGGGCGAACTTTTCAGCCGCTCCGAATCCGAAGCCTTCCTGGAGCGTATGGCGACCGAAGCCCTTGAGGCGCATAGAGCCGGCCGAACTGAGCCGCTCAATCCGGAAGACCTTTAAGCGTGCGCTCATATACACTGCCGGGCTTCTGGGACGCTTATCGCCGGCTCCCTGAGAGCGTAAAGCGGCAGGCGCGCGAGGCATATCGGTTTTTCTCGCTAAACCCGCGGCGTCCAAGTCTGGACTTCAAGCGTGTGGGACGGCGCAGTTCCGTGTATTCGGTGCGCGTGAACATAGACTACCGCGCCATGGGGGTCGTCGAGAATGGCGACATCGTCTGGTTCTGGATAGGTCCGCATCACGAGTATGACCGTCTGCTGAGGCAAGTCTGACACTGCCCGAACTGACAAGATGCACTTAATGGAGAGGATAGAAAATCCTGTTCATTCCGATTGCTGTCAGTTGAGATGTGTCCTAGTAATTCGCTCAACTATTCTGGCGATAATTCCGCAATGCCCGTACTGGAGCACACCACACATCCCTTCCTTGCTTTCCCCCACAGCGCGCGTATAATCGCACCTATAAATGATACTGAGGAGGTACGACCGCGATGACTACTGCGACTAGAAACGTTCCGACTAAGGACGAGGTGCTGGCGTACCTGAGCGAGCGGCGCAACTGGGGGCGCTGGGGGGACAAGGGTTCGGCGGGCGCTATGAATCTCATTGACGAGCGGAAGCGGCTGCAAGCCATCGGCCTTGTGGAGAAGGGGCGCACGGTGTCGCTGAGCAGGCCGTTCCCGGTTACGCCCACCGCAGAGAACCCGCGCCCGGCGCAGCACTACATGCAGGTATGGGAGAGGCCCGGCAACGCCGGCGCGGCTGTCGATTACTATGGTCTCATCTACCACGGCACTGCGACGACGCACATTGACGCGCTATGCCACGTGTGGGACGAGAATGGCATGTGGGACGGTCGCAAGCCTGAAGACACGCTCACCTTCGAGGGCGCGAACTACGGAACCGTCGATGCATGGAGCGACGGCATCCTGACGCGCGGCGTGCTGCTGGACGTGCCGAAGCATCGCGGCAAGCCGTATGTAACGGTGGAGGAGCCGGTGCATGGCTGGGAGCTCGAGGACATCGTGAGGGAGCAGGGCGTAACGCTCGAACCGGGTGACGCGGTGATGGTGTACAGCGGGCGCGAGGCGTTCTCCGCGGATAACGGCGGCATCTGGGCGAACTCGGTGTCGGGAGAGCCGCGTCCGGGGCTGCACGCATCCTGCCTGCCCTTCGTACGGGACAGCGACATGTCGCTGCTCGGCTGGGACATGATGGACGCCTCGCCCAACGAGTACGACATCGGCTGGAGCGTCCACGGCGTCATCTTCGCCTACGGCGTGGCGCTGCTGGACAACGCGCTGCTCGAGCCGCTCGCCAATGCCTGCGCCGAAGAGGGGCGCTACGAGTTCATGATCAGCATCAACCCGCTAAATGTCATCGGCGGCACGGGGTCGCCGGTCAATCCCATCGCCGTATTCTAACGGAGGCTGACAAGAATCTGACATCGATATACAGGACTAACAGGATATTTACCCCATCATAACCTTCCTTTATTTATTATGAGGAAGGAACAGTACGACTTCTCTTCGTTTCCCTCCACCCTTATCAGCCATAGGAGGTTGTTATGACTGAAGAGCGTAGCTATCCATTGGAGATTCGCGGAGACTTGTCGGCCCCTCCAAACCGGGGGCTGTGGCTTATCAAGTGGCTTCTCGCCATTCCTCACTGGATCATCCTGTTCTTTCTGGGGATTGCCTCTTTTGTCGTCTGGTTCATCGCGTGGTGGGCGATACTAATCACGGCGCGCTATCCCCGCTGGATGTTCAATTTCAACGTCGGCGTGATGCGCTGGACCTGGCGCGTGAGCTTCTATGCAGGCGTAATAGGCACGGACCGCTACCCGCCGTTCAGTCTCGCGTCCAACGACGACTATCCAGCCGACCTATATGTGGAGTATCCTGAGCGGCTTTCGCGCGTCAAGGTCATCTTCAAGTGGTGGCTTCTTGCAATTCCGCAGTACATTGTCACATATTTCTTCGACTTCATCGGCATCGCGCTCTCTGTATTCGCCGGCATCACCCTGTTGTTCACCGGCAGGTATCGCAGTGACATGTTTGGCGCGCAGATGGCTTTGAATCGGTGGAAATGGCGGGTGGCAGGCTACATATCGTTCCTGTACGACGACTACCCGCCTTACGAGTTCGACACCTCAACGAGCTAGGCGCTGACGAAGACACCCTGTTTATCCTGTACGTCGATGTAAATTAAGGGGGAGGCCACCAATGACCGAGAACAACGACACCCAAGCATACCCCCTTGAAATTCGCGGCGACCTGTCGCCCGAGCTGAGCCGCTGGCTCTGGCTTGTCAAGTGGATTCTCGCCATTCCGCACTTCATCGTGCTCATTTTCCTGTCAATCGCCGCGCTCGTAGTATGGTTCATCGCTTGGTGGGCGATACTGTTCACGGCGCGCTATCCTCAGTGGATGTTCATTTACATCGTGGGTGTGATGCGGTGGTGGTGGCGCGTCTCCTTCTATGCCGTATATCCGCTGGGCACCGACCGCTACCCGCCCTTCAGCCTCGTGTCCAACGACGACTATCCCGCCGACCTGTATGTAGAGTACCCGGAGCAGCTCTCCCGCGTCAAGGTCATCTTCAAGTGGTGGCTGCTGGCGATTCCTCACTACATAGTATTGACCTTTTTCGTGGGCGCCGGGGTGTTGCTGGATAATGCCATCAAGGAAATCGGCATTGGCATCGGAGTGCTTCAGTACGGGATTAAGGAGGGCGACGAGGCCGGCGTTGAACTCGGCACCGGCCTCATAGAGATAGGTGCGTCGAACCTGACACTCGCCATATTCTTCGCCATCGGTCTCACGGGAACGCTCGCGCTGTTTGCGATGATTCGCCTGCTCTTCAAGGGAAACTATCCGCTCGACATATTCGAGCTGATAATGGGCTTGGAACGCTGGGCGTACCGCGTATCCGGCTACGTCGCGCTGCTGTACGACGACTACCCGCCGTTCCGCTTCAGGCCGTAACGGGCGCGAACATGGATGGACAGGATTTGTCGATAGCGGCTATCCTGTACATCCATGTTATTCGAGATAAGGCCCACCGCGCCCTACGACTTCGACCTGACCGTCGGCAGCATGACGTTCTTTCAGGAACGACATGCCGCCGACATGTTCGAGGACGGCGTTCTGCGGCGCGTGCTGTCTCTTAGGAACAGTCCCGCGCTTGTATCCGTGCGTTCAGTCGGCAGCGTTGACTCCCCCAAGCTGGCGGTCGAGGTGAGCGGCAACGGCCTGACATCGCGCGACAAAGATGAGGCATTGATGCTCGTGCGCCGTATGCTCGCCACAGACGCCGACATTGGCGCGTTCTACGGGATGGCGCTCGACGACCCGCACCTCGCGCCGCTCATCAGAAATATGTATGGGCTGCGACCGACCTGCGCGCCGACGGCATACGAGGCGCTGGTGCTTGCGATACTGGGGCAGCAGATAAGCACGCATGTGGCGCGGATGCTGCGTAACCTCATCATCGAGACTTACGGCGACCGCATCACCATCGGCGGCGAGACGCTCCACGCATTTCCTCGCCCTGAAACGCTGGCCGATGCCGGGCCCGACGGACTGCGCGCCATCAAGTTCAGCATGCGGAAGGCGGAGTACATCACGGGCATATCCCAGCAGATAGTGTCCGGCGAGCTGTCGCTGGAGGCGATGCGGGAACTGCCTGATGACGAGATTGTCAGCGGCCTACTGGCGCTGCGCGGCGTGGGCGCATGGACGGCGCACTGGATGCTGATACGCGCGTTCGGACGACCAGACGGCTTCCCGCATGGCGACCTCGCGCTCCAGCGCATGATGGGCGTTCTTGTGGGCGACGGCTCGCCGATGCCGCCTGAGGATGCGCTGGCGTACTCGGAACGCTGGTCTCCGTGGCGCAGCTGGGTTACCACCTACATGTTCGGCGCGGGGCGCACCGGGCGCTTTGCCGAGATTGTCAGTGGCGAGTAGAATGGTTGTCATAGGCATATCAACGGAGAACCGACCATGGCTCTCGCCATCAATACCAACTCCGGCAGCAAAGCAGACCCGAAAGCGGTGGCAGTAGCGCGCGCGGTTTATGACGCCGTGCCGCTCGACACTGTCATCCTGTTCGGCTCGCGGGCACGTGGCGACTACCGTCCCGACTCCGACATAGACCTGATGCTAATATACGATGCGCCCCTGTCCAGGGACGACTACTACAAGGCGGGCGATGCGGCGTATGACGCCATCGAAGAGACATTTGGAACGCGCCGGATTGTCGGAGTCGATCTCCTGCTTATGCCCAAGAGCAAGTACAATCAGTGTCGGGGCGGCATCAACCATGTAGCCGCCCAAGCCGCGAGAGACGGAGTTGACATGAACGGCGAAAAGCCAGAATACGAGCCGGACCCTGAACTCTTCGACTGGGGCGATATAAACCAGCGTGTAATCAATACCGACAGGGAACTTATCACCCTGGAGGGTCTGATAGAAGGTAATTTGCCCCAGGAATCGATAGGCTTTCATGCACAACAGGCACTTGAGAACATCCTGAAAGCGTGGATTTCCGCCGTCGGCTTGGAGTATATAAATACGCACGACTTGGAGGAACTGCTGGGTATCATCAGGAGCGTTCCGGATGAGTTGACTACGCCAGCCGGCGCGGAACTGAGATGGCTCACCGAGTACGCCGTCAAGTACAGGTATGCAGGCGCGGTAATCGAGATGGACGACCCGCAGATGCTATTTCGCATGATAGACGACGCTGTGGCTACCATCTATGAGCGCATCAAGCAACTCACCGGCGTTGACGAACTGCCAAAATACACACCGCCGGGGCAGCGACAGCCCGACGAGTGAACAAGAAAGCGAGATACTACATGAGCGAAGATAGCAGAATCGAGCAGGCGGCAGAATACCAGGCGGCACAGCACCGCGCGCGCAAGCCGCTGGACGTTATGCTGCAACCGTTTGCGCCGCAGACGATCGCGGACGCCTACGCAGTACAGGCAGGAATGGTGAGCAGGCTTGCGGAGACACGAGGTCCGGCGACGGGCTATAAGGTTGCATATACGAGCGCCGTTATGCGGGAGCGCGCAGGCATAGGGCAGCCGTGCTACGGGCGCATTCCGGCGAGCCTGGTGCATGACTCGCCGGCGGTCGTGGACAGCGGCGACTACGGTGGTGTGGGGATAGAGTGCGAGGTCGCGGTGAGACTAGGAGCGGACCTGCCCGCAGCGAAGGCTCCTTTCACACGGGAGAGCATCGCTGAGTACATCGAGTGGCTGGCGGCGTCCTTCGAGGTGGTGGACAGGCGGGAAGCGCCTTCACTCGAAGGGCAGATGCCGGAGATATGCAGCATCGTGACGAACATCAGCAACGGGGGCGCGGTGCTCGGTGAGCCGGTTGCGGACTGGCAGGGCATCGACCTTGCGGCATCGCGCGGCACGATGAAGGTCAACGGCGAGACTGTCGGAGAGGGTGTAGGCTCGGACGTGATGGGGCATCCGCTGGAGCCGCTGGTGTGGCTGGCGAACACGCTCGCCGCGGATGGGGTATCCATGGAGAGAGGCACGCTTTCGCTGACCGGCAGCTTCGCGCCGCCGGTAATGCTAAAGCCGGGCGACGAGGCTTCAGTACATATAGACGGTCTCGGCGGAGCAACGCTCGTTGTGAGATAATGGACTAACCTTTGATACGCCATGAGCGTTATATGACCGGGACACCCTGTGTTTCAGAACACTCGCAGGAGTAGAACTAGATTGGAAAACCGAAACAGACTTTGGATTATGCTCGGCGCGGGCGGCGTGGCGGTGGCGATTGCGGTTGCCGTCATAGCGGTGGTCGCGCTGAACCTGACAGGCGGCTCGGAGGCCACTCCGGCAGCCGCCGAGGAGTTCCCGCCTTACGCGCACATAATCGGGGAGGCGGACGCGCCGGTTACGGTGGTGGAGTTCGGCGACTTCCAGTGAGTGCACTGCCGAGATTTCGCCCTCGGGCCAGGGCGACAGATTAAGAGGGACTATGTGGACTCCGGCGATGTGCGCTTCGTGTATCGTCATTTCGCGTTTCTGGGAGAGGAGTCGGTCTGGGCGGCGGAAGCGTCCGAGTGCGCTTCCGAGCAAGGCAAGTTCTGGGAGTACCACGACATCCTGTATGAAAGATGGGTAGGCACCAATGTGGGGGCTTACTCCTACAACAACCTGGTCGGGTTCGCCGATATCCTCGAACTCGACTCCCAGCAGTTCGCCGGCTGCATGAACGAGCGTAAGTACCTTGATCGGGTGCGGGGCGACAGCGAGTTTGCCGACGACAACGGCATCACATCAACGCCCTGGGTGCTCATCAACGGCGAGCGGGTGCGCGGCTCCACGGACTACGGCATCTTCCGGGACGCTATCGAGGCGGCGCTTGCGGGGAACTAACATCGATGAACAGGATGAATAGGATAAGTATGATGAAGAGAGAGTCCTGCATGTCCTGTCAGCTCTAGCCATCTATGACGAAGACCCTCCGTACAATCTGTTGGTCGGCGTCCGCCGTTCTGAGCCTGATCGGGCTGGCGCTGGCGACATACCTGAGCGTGGCGTACCTGAGCGGCGCGGGAGTGGCGTGCGGTGTGAGTGGCGGGTGCGGCGCGGTTACGACCAGCGAATACTCGCGGTTTCTGGGCATACCGGTTGCGCTGCTGGGCGTGGGCGGCTATGCCGCGCTGTTGCTGGGGAGCCTTGCCGCGCTGGGATTGCCGCAGCCGCCGACGCTGCTGCGCTGGGGACTGGCGGGCATCGCCTGCGCCGGCTTCGCCTTTTCCGCGTATCTGACGGCGACACAGGTATTCCTCATCGGGTCGTACTGCGTATATTGCCTGACGTCGGCGTCGCTGATGACGGCGCTGATGGCGCTGACGGTGTTGGCGGCGATGAGAAGCCGGTCAGTCTTTCAGTAGTCAGAAAAAACGGCCTGTCATCCTGAATTTCATCGTTCTACGTGCCGTCCTCAGCGTGCGACCGCCCATCGGACACGCACCCGCCGGAGGTCGGTTCGCGGTCTCTTCAGCACATTTCAATTCATGGCGTCGGCATGAAGTCAGGAAAGTAGCGTAGAAGAAAAGCACCCCGCTCAAACTGAACGGGGTGAACGGTCTTACCAGAGTAGTAAGTCTCTATAAATTTCGTTTATTCGCTTGAAGAATCGATATGTTGAGTCGTCTAGCCCTCTGCGCCGCAGGGTATTCAATAAGAACTCAAAAGCCTCAGCATTACCAGGAGAGGCATACTAGCCTACTATCTGAAGTGTGAAGACGGCCTCCTATAGTTACGGTGTCGCTTGAGAACCTTTCGGTTCGCCATGGCCTTTTCAATGCGAGCTGCCCGGGCAGCAGCATCGCGGTAGATGGAAAACAAACGGCGTATCAGGCGCTTGGCATTCAATGCGCGCTTTTTTTTCTGTCTCACTCTGTACCGCATGTCTATCGCTCCCGTAGAGACACCTATCCTGAACTCTTCAGGGCAGGCGTACAACCACTCATTGAAGAATCGACTATACTCAGAATCGTCATTAGAAACGCCATCTTCCAGAACTTCCAAACGCACCAACACCACAGCTATGGAGTCAGGTCCCTCAGCAGTGGGTTCAGGGTCCAAGGGTGCCTTGTTGGGAGGGAATCAAGGGTGCTACGGAATCGCGCTCGAATGACACGACCTCATGCACGATAGCATCAGAACTATTCAAGGGGACAACAACTGCTACTACCCACGCCATGACTGCGAGTAGTCCAATTGCGGCAATGCCTTTCCTTAACAAATTAAGCATGCCGCTTCTATCCTTTGTACTGACAATAGCACTCTTTTCGGCACATTTCAATTCCTGTCAATTCATGGCGTCGGCATGAAGTCAGGAAAGTAGCATAGAAGAAAAGCACCCCGCTCAGTTTGAGCGGGGTGAACGGTCTTACCAGAGTAGTAAGTCTCTCTAAATTTCGTTTATTCGCTTGAAGAATCGGTCTGCTAAGTCGTCTGGCCCTCTGCGCCGCAAACTAATCCGCAAAAGCATACGCTAGAATTGGTTCCGTATCCAGAACGCCGTCAGCACCGCCAGTATGAACAGCCTATAAAAGAGGAACGCCGCGCATCCATTGAGTGTTGCCCTCAACAGAAAGCGCGGCGCTCGCTTCAAGATGTTGGTTATGCCTGCCATCGAACTTAGCAGTAGGTCGCAAACAGGCGCATTATGCGTTCTGACAAGAGCGGGAACCAGGGTAAGCGGTCGCAAATACAGTCTGTCCAGCACCAGTAGGAGAAAAGTACATCCAGAACGATGTAGGCGAAAATCCACCAGTACAGTTGCGGCGGCCAGTTCCTGGGATATGCCAAGAGCTTGAAGATGACTATCATCTTCGTCCCCCAATTATTCAATGGCGTCCAGTCTCCTAAAAGAAACTTGCGTAAGTGTCATGGAGAAGCGTTTTCACCCCCATCCTAACCTTCCCCCTTGACGGGGGAAGGGACTTACGCAAGTTTCTCAGTCTCCTAAATGAATTGTGGCACTTCTATGTGCTATCGTCCGTGTATGAACCACCGCCGGAAATACGCCCTGTTGATTCTCCAAATATGACATATGACGGATGTATATAGACATCGCCTAGTTTCCTGGAGACAAGGCGGAATGTGTCACGAATGCCGAAGAGGGCGGCGAGTACCACAACAAGACCTCCGTCGACGAGCGCTCCTACTGCGAAGGGAGCAGAAGGCCTGTCCTCGTTCTCGACGAGATACTCGTAAATGGTCTCATCCTCTCTCGGGGGAACACCTATGAGCGCATTCTTGATCCTTTCAGCCTTGTCCCGGAACTCACTGTCGTCCCAAACAAGGACATCGTCACCGTAAACGGGATAGTCCAGATAGCTATTGTCATAGCACTCGTTGCACATCAGGAATTCGCCTCCACCCACAGGCGCTCGCAGTGCAGCGTCGCCGTGTCGGTCGTCGTGTGAATGTATCTGCCATCGCTACCGCGCCTCCGTGCCCGGTTGACGCTAGCACTGGCATCAGGCGTTCCATACGGGCAGCGATGCTTCGCGCCGCCGAGCCGAGAGCGCTCGTCCTCATCCGCCTCATACGAAGCGGTCAGTTCCTCCGTGTCCTCTGCCGCCGAGCAAAGCCCAGCCATCAAACAGTGCCTAAGCACTCCTCTGTGTGCCATTATATCCTCTCCTTCCTTTCCGCGTTCAATTTGGGTTATCATACTCACTGCAAGAGTATTTGTTCTCGAACGCATAGCCAGTATAAGTATATTAGTTCGTAAATGTCAAGCCTTTTTCGCAAATTGCCTCAAAGGACACCAGAATCGGCAAGTTATCGTCAATTATTGACACATATATTCGTATCAGGTAAAATCGCGTTCGTCAAGATTTTTCATGATTGTCAGGGCTGGGTATGATTCATTTCACCCCCATTCCTTCGAAAAGCTCAGGACAGGCTCTAACCTTCCCCCTTGATGGAGGAAGGGAATCTGTCTGAAGGAGGCGACTGTGGTGATACTCAGGGGATGCGCGGTGCGGTGGGGATATTCTGACGGCGGACGCGAAGAATGTGCGGTGTCTTCAGTGCGGGCATAAGCCGGAGGTATCGCTCGATGAAGTGAGACGGCAGGCAAGGCGAACGCGGCGAGCGAGGACGCCGGAGCCTGTGAGGCTGGAGACCCTCTTGGATCTTCAGGACGGGACGGCGGGTGTTACAGAGGATGAGGCAGGCGTTGAGGACGCGGATCTGGCTGCGCGGTGTCCGCAGTGTGAGGAGACGGACTCGATTGCGCTGGATAAGCTGAGGCCGCACTTCAACACTTGCTACCGGTGCCGCCTGTGCGGGCATATCTTCAGCCCGGCGGAGTTCAGGGCGGCGAGTTAGGAACAGACTACTCTCGTGCCTATTCTCACTCCTATCCTCTGTTTTCACAGGGGCAGGCTCTAACCTTGTATCCTCCCCATCCTGTCCATCGATGTCAGCCCCCGTCCCCCTTGACAATAGGAACACCTGTGCTTATAATGCAGAACACACGATTGCAGAAACACTACAACACACACAGCACAACACCCGCCGCGAACTCGTCGAGTCGTTCAGACAGATGGTGCTCGAAAAAACGAACAACGGCAGTCTGATTATTGAATTCCTCATCTCAGCCGTCAATGGCGAGCTGGAAGACTTCAAGCCTTGCCACAAGCTCGAAGCCGCAAGACTGCTCGAAAAGTTCACCGGCGTGCAAGCCCAGTCACTCATCGACGGCCTGGACTTGCAGCCCGCCACTAGGCGAGAGCGCCGCGATGGGCGCCGTGCCGACAGGCGCATAAGCTCCGAGATAGCACAGATAGCGCAAGAAAGGACAGACAACGGCAGTACCATCGTTGAGTTCCTGGTCTCCGCTATGGAAGGCAACCTGCAAGACTTCAAGCCCTGCCACAGGATGTCCGCATCCAGGGAACTGCTGCGCTGCGTCTTCGACTTCATAGAGGAAGACGATGACTCCGCTCGTCCTGAGCCTGTCGAAGGACCGGAAGAAGAGGAGGAGCGCCTGCGCCGTGAGGAATACGAGCGCCGCCGCGCCGATGCCATCGAGTTCAGCCTGCACGGCCCTGTGTACTACGAAGTCTATCCATTCCCCTGCATCTGCGAGGACAGGCGACACGACTGCAAGGGCAACGAGCTTACCGATGAGGAAATCTCCGAAGTCGAGATGGAAGCCCCCGGCTACGACATCTTCATCCACGACCCCGACAGGCAGGCAGCCTTCAAGGCACGCTATGAGGCATACCTGACCCGTCTCAACCCCAACATGGACATAGACTTCAGCCGCATCCGCTGGCGCAAGCTCACCCGCGACCCCTGATAGCCAAAAAATCCCCTCGAAGGCCAAAATCAAGAAATATGCAAAAGTCCCTTCCCCCGTCAAGGGGGAAGGTTAGGATGGGGGTGAAATCGCAAATGCAAGGCCCGATTATTTTCAATACCTACCCCTGATAGCCGTCAAGGGGAAAGGAACAAGAGGATCCGCCGGATCAGGGTAGGCGGCGGCGGTCGGGCCAGTCATTCTCCTCTTCCTCACGGCGCTTTCGCTGGACGGTGTTATGAGTGCGGTAGGCGGCGAAGATTGCGTAGGCTATCAGCGCCACAATGAGCAGGACTAGGAGCGGGTGCATTGGCGGGTTCCTTTGGCGTGGTTCGACAGGCTCACCACGAACGGGGTTATATTAACATCGATGTACAGGATGGGGACGATGTTTCACCCCATCCCGCCCCATGGATTCCCGCGTGCGCGGGAATGACGAACTTAGGGGGACTTTGCTATTCGCCGGTGAGGTCTTGGAGCTGGGGCATGACTTCGTTCGCCATGAGGGTCATGGCTTTCTCGTAGGCTTCGCGGTTTTCGGAGTGGTCGAATGTGAGCCACAGCAGCGTGCCGAAGCCGCCGACCATCTCATAGACGTCCCTGAGCTTGCGCGCCACCGTGTCGGGGGAACCGACTATCCATAGGTTGTCCACGAGGTATTCGAGATCAACGGCCTCGTTGGGGATGTCGTCGGAGTGCTTCATGAAGTTGATGAACGGGTACGCGCCGAACGAGAATAGGGGGTGTAGGTAGTCGCGCCATGCCCTGCCGAGCATGCCGTTGAGCGCGCCCTCGCGGGCTTCCTCGTCGGTGTCGGCTACCCAGACGTCGCGCACGATGCGCCACTCGCTGCGGCTTGGTGGCGTCGTGCCTGCGCTGGCCGCGCCCTCTTCTACGGAGTCCCAGTGGCTGCCGACATAGACGGCGTTGAGGCCGAGGCTCATGGGAATGTAGCCGCGCTCGCCGACTATCTTCAGTGTCTCGGAGTTGGGGCTCGCGCCCGCTACGCCGATGGGCGGGTGGGGCTGCTGGAGGGGACGCAGGAAGGTTCGCAAGCTTGCGTATGCGTGGTCTTCAGGGTTGGGGATGTGGACGTTCCAGAACTTGCCCTCGTAGTGGAAGGCGCCGTCGATGTTGTTCCAGATGCCGAGGATGATTTCCAGGGCTTCGCGGGTGCGGGCGTGGTGCTCGCCCTCGTCGAAGTTGACGTCGAAGAGCTCATGGTCGGAGAGCAGGCCACCGGAGCCGATGCCGAACATGTAGCGTCCCTGCGCGAGATGGTCGAGGTACGCGACCCTGTGGGCAAGCTCGACGGGGTTGTGGAACGGGAGCAGGTGGGCGCCGGTGCCGAGGCGGATGTTCTGCGTGCGCATGAGCGCCTGCGCGATGAGCAGGTCGGGCGCGGGGACGGGCTCCCACGGCGCGGTGAAGTGCTCGCCGATCCATGCCTCGCTGAAGCCGAGGTTGTCGGCGAGTTCGAGGACGTCGAGGTCCCACTGGTGGGCGTCCCATGTGGAGCGCTCGGGCGGGTGAGAGGGCATGAGGAACAGGCCGGCTTTCATGGTGGGGACTCCTTTCGCCTGGTGCGCTTTGCTTGCGGGGAAGAGTGCTTGTGGCGCGATTATAGCGGGTGGGCGCGGGCGTGTCCAAGCGGGTCAGGCGATTTCCGTTGTGCGGGCGGGGGCGGCTGTGGCATTAGGGTATAATCCGGGTGGATGTGGCTTGGTGGGGGCTTGTGGCCGGATTCCGATGTTTATTCAGGCAAGCTTCGGGCAGGCGTGTTTCGGGCAGACACGCTTCAGGTAGATGGACCAGGTTGAGACAGCAGTATGATTCTCGCAAAGAAAGACCTTGATTTCGATGCAATTGTGATTGGCGCAGGCATTTCCGGCCTGTACCAGCTTTACAGGCTGAGGGAATTGGGTATGAGGGTGCGGGTCTTCGAGCGGGGAACGGGAGTGGGAGGCACATGGTACTGGAGTCGATACCCTGGGGCGCGGTTCGATTCGGAGAGCTACACTTACGCATACTCCTTTTCGCAGGAACTACTTGACGAATGGGACTGGTCCGAGCATTTCGCCGGGCAGCCTGAAATTCTGAGATACTTGCAGCACGTAGCAGACAAGTTCGACCTGCGAAGGGACATCCAGTTTTCCAGCGAGGTCAAGTCCGCGTTCTATGACGATGCCAGCCGCAGCTGGGGTGTGCAATTGCGGGACGGGAGCAGATTCCGAAGCAGGTTCCTGATAACAGGCATTGGCAACCTCTCTTATCCTGTCTGGCCGAAGATAGAGGGCATCGAATCTTTTACAGGGGAGGCATATCACACGGCACGCTGGCCGCATACGCCCGTGAAGCTCGAAGGCAAGAGGGTGGCGGTAATCGGGACCGGTGCTTCCGGTGTGCAGGTCATCCAGACGATATGCGAGAGGGTCGGGCACCTGACCGTTTTCCAGCGCAGGCCGAACTGGTGCGCGCCTCTCAACAACGGAAGAATAGGGCCGGACGAGATGGAGAGCATCAGGGCTGGCTACGATGCGATGTTCGCGCGGTGCTCGGAGACTCGCGGCGGATTCATACATACAGCCGATCCAAGACGAACCTTTGAGGTGGCTGAGGAAGAGCGGTATGAGTTCTGGGAGGAGCTGTACGCTAGTCGTGGATTCGGGATCTGGCAGGGCAACTTCAGTGACATCCTGATCGACGAGAAGGCGAACAAGGCAATATCGGACTTCATAGCCGACAAGATACGGGCGCGCGTGGACGATCCCGTCGTGGCTGAGAAGCTAATCCCGAAGGACCACGGATTCGGGACACGGCGCGTGCCGCTGGAGACGCATTACTTCGAGTCCTACAACCGGGAGAATGTCGAGTTGATTGACCTCACAGAGACTCCTATCGAGAGGATCACTGAGAAGGGCATCCTGACCACTGAGAAGGAGTTCGAGTTTGATCTCATAATCTTCGCTACGGGGTTCGACGCGATATTCGGCAGCTTCGACATGATAGATATTCAGGGCATGAACCGGCGCAGGCTAAAGGAGCAGTGGCACGAGGAACTGGCAACCTTCCTTGGGATTCAGACGATTAACTTCCCCAACATGTTCATGATAATGGGGCCTCACGCCATTCAGGGCAACAATCCACGGAACATCGAATACAAGGTGGAATGGATAACACGGGTGATAAAGCACATGAATGAACGAGGCTACACCCGCGCCGAGGTGGGCGTGGACGCGCAGGAGAGCTGGCACGATTACGTCGTGGAGCAGGGCAAGGGTTTGCTGTCGAACAAGGTGGACTCGTGGATGACCGGCGTCAACAGCAATCTGGAGGGCAGGCAGACGCGGATCGTAGCCCGGTACACGGGTTCTATACAGGCGTTCAGAAGCCGCTGCGAAGAGGTAGCGGCAGGCGGCTACAGGGAACTGAATCTCAAGTAGTGCGAATTAGCGCAGGGCCCCCGCAGCGGGCCACCTGCTTACTCCTGCTCGCGTGGAATAAGGGATAATCCAGATTCCGGCCGGGCCGTAAGGGATCTATCTTCAGTCACGGTGGCGCATTGGCGCTACGAAAGGCGGGGGACACCTGCGCGTCTTTGGCTCGCGGTGTGTCGTCTAAGGGCTGAACCAGCGATGGGGAGAATTCCGTTGTGTGCATGCGGTGGCGGGGCGTACAATTGAGTTTACGTTTTATGAAACTTTCCCCGTCTGCTCTCTCCCGCAACATATCCAAGAGCCGTCATTACAAGTGGTGGGTGTTCCTTGCCCTCGCCATCGGCACATTCACCTCGGTCGCCGACTTCGGCAGCCTGAATGTGACGATGCCGACCATCGCGGAGCACTTCGGCACGGACCTGCCGACAACCCAGTGGGTGCTCATCGGCTACGCGCTCGCCATCAGCGCGCTGCTGCTGCCGATGGGCAGGCTTTCGGACATCATCGGGCGCAAGCGGGTGTATATCGGCGGATTCGTCATATTCGTCGTGGGTGGGGTGTTCGCGAGTACGTCGGACAGCATACTGATGCTCATCGGATTCAAGGTCTTGCAGGGCGTTGGGGCGAGCATGACGCAGGGGACGGGCATGGCGATGGTGCTATCGACGTTCCCGGACGAAGAGCGCGGGAAGGCGATAGGGTCGTTCATAACCGTGGTCGGGTCCGGCAATGTGGCCGGTCCTGCGCTGGGCGGGTTCATAGCGGGGACGCTGGGCTGGGAGTGGGTGTTCTACTTCGGTGTGGGGCTGGCGCTGCTGGCGATTTTGGCTGTGTTCGTGGTGCTGGACGGGCGCATTTACTCGCGGCGGGGCAGCGGCAGTTCATCGTTCGACTGGCTGGGCGCCGCGCTGTCAACGGCGTCGCTGGTTACATTCCTGCTGGTGATGACGAACGCGCCGCGCCTTGGGTGGACTAACCCGATCGCGCTGGGCGGCATAGGCGCGCTTTTCGCGTTCGTCGCGCTGTTCATCCGCTGGGAACTGCGCTGCGAGACGCCGATGATAGACTTGCGGCTGTTCAAGATGCGCCTCGTTTCTCTGGGCGTGGCGGCGCAGTTCATATCGTTCATCGGCAACTCCTCGATGCGCTTCCTGCTGCCGTTCTACATGCAGGCTGCGCTGGGCTTTTCGCCGCAGCAGATCGGGCTGATATTCGTGCCGGCCTCGATAGCGATGATCGTAACGGGGCCAATCAGCGGGCGGCTGTCTGACCGGTTCGGCTACCGCTGGTTCACAGTCGGCGGTCTGTCGTTTTCGGTGTGCGGGCTGCTGCTGCTGTCCACGCTGACCACTGAGTCGTCGGTGTGGAAGGTGGCCACAGGCATGCTGCTTCTTACGGGCGGGACGGGCACGTTCTATCCGCCGAACAACTCGTCGATCATGCAGCAGGTGCCGGAGAGCAGGTACGGCGTGATGTCAGGTTTCATCAATCTGGTGCGGAACTCGGCGAACATCACGGGGACGGCGGTTGCGACGGCGATAGTAGCGGCGGTGATGGTGTCGATGGGCTTCCTGCCGAACCTGTCGTCGGTCGCGGAGACGGGCGATACCGCGCTGCTGACTGCGTTCGTGTCGGGGCTGCGGACGGCGTACATCATCGTCGCGGGGCTGATGTTCGTGGGTGTGGTGTTCTCGTTCATACGGCCGACGGCAACCGAGGTAGGGGTCGGAGACGCTGTGAAGCAAACGGCGCGCTGAACCTTACATCCGCCTCATCCTGCCGTAGAAGGCGATGATGGCGACGCCGACGAGGGCGAGGGCGATGCCGTTGGCGCTGAGGGCTATGCCCACTCCTGCCGCGCCTATAACCGCACCGACTTGCAGGTTGCCGACCGGCGCGGTGCCGATGCCCACAATCCATGCCCCCATCGCGCGACCGCGCTGTTCGTTCGGCACGATGTTCTGCATCATACTTTGCGAGAAAATGTCGGACAGCGCCATCGCTCCGCCAATGATGCCCGTCGCTAGCAGCGCGATCACAAATGCCGGGGACTGACCGAGAATCAATCCCGCGGACTCACCTGTCACACCTCCTCCGGGCAAGAAAGTGGCTACTATCGGCGACTGTCCGAGAAGCAGCAGTGCCGCGCCGAATACCACGATATTCAGCAGCAACAGCAGGCCCCTGCGTCCCACCTCGCCGAAGAGCGAAAGCAGCAGGATTGCCACGACCGCGCCGCCGCTGCGGAAGCCGTTCAGCCAGCCAAGGCCCACCTCGCCCACATCCAGAGCATCGCGGGCTAGGCTAGGCAGCGCGGCCCCGCTCGAAAAGCCCAGCGTCTCCGTCGCCGCGACGATTATCACCAGAGTCAGCAGCGGGTTGTTTCGCCGAAGCTCGCCCGCGAACTCCCGCAGGTTCTCCATTATCGGCTGGCGGGAGCGAGCCGCCGCCTGCCCGGGTGAGCGGATAAGACTCAGCAGCAGCGTGGACACGACATAGCCGCTGGCGAGCATCCAGTACGCCATGTGCGCGCCCGGCCCCGCCATCAGATACCCCGCCGCAACCGAACCCGCAAGCCCGCCGAGCCTCATACCCAGCCCGACGTAAGCCAGCCCGGTTACCAGATGCTCTCGCCCCGCGACATCGAAGGCGAAGCTCTGCCGTGCCGCCTGGTGCATCGCGCTCATGCATCCGCCCACAACCGCGAACGCCAGAAGGTGCCAGACCTGCAGGATATCGAGGAAGATTAGCGCGCCGATGCCCACCATCAGGAACCCCATGACCATGTTCAGCAGGCGTATCAGCAGCCGGCGGTCAACCATGTCGGCGATTGTGCCGGCAGGAATGCCGAGGAAGAATAGCGGCGCCATCCGGAGGGCGAGGGCGACTCCGACCATGAAGGGGTTGTCTGTGAGGTCGAGTATGAGCCAACTGAGTACGACCTGCTCGCCCATGTGTCCGATGGCGTCGAAGAAGGAGGCGGACATGAGCACGCCCAGGTCGCGGTTACGCAGCGGGAGCAAGGAACGAAGCGTATTCTTCAGAAATCTGACGGGGTTGGAACGGGTACGATGACGCCTCGGTATCTGCACAGTGGCGCTATTATGCACTCAAATGGGGTGATACACAATGCGAACGCAGCCCAGAGGTGTCAGGCTCTGACATGCTCAATATAGTGTTGCTGGCACTATAGCTAGCTCGCCGGCGGCTGGTAGTTCACCGCCTTGCTGGTCGCGTCGTCCACTGTCTCCGGCGCGATGAGCACGGTCGTCTTGACGCTGCCCGCGCCCGAAGCTCCCACCACCAGAGACGCAGCGGTGGCGGACGCGTCGTCCGGCAGGTTCACGATGATGTACAGGTCAGAGTCTCCGAAGGCGTAGTAGAAAGCCTCCAGACTTCCACCTAGGGCTGTTACCATATTCTCCACAGCCTCGCGTCGCTGGGACCCACCCTCTTTCAGAAGGCCTTGCAAGCCCTCTCTTGTGTACGATGCTTGATATAGGTATTTCGGCATTTTCTCCTCCTAAAGAATTGATTCCGTAATCGAAATATGGCGATGTCATGCTAAACACTGCGGGATAAACTACGCAACCAATAGAGTGGTGGAGGATGCGTCGGCGTGCGGTTACTCCACCTTCTTGATCGGAGCCATGCCGAGCAACAGGCGCTTGACGCCCGCGCCGTCCCTGAAGGCGACGGTTACCTCGAAGTCGCCACCGCTTGGCTTGCTCTCCATCACTATGCCTTCGCCGAAGACCTTGTGCATTACCTTGTCGCCCGTCGCGAGGTGCGGAGACGCGGCTGCCTGATTGCCACCGGCGCGAGCAGGCCGCTGGCCCGGGACATTGGGGGCGCGACCGGGCCTGACGGGGCGCATTGTGCCGAACGACCTCTCACGATTGTCGCTTCTGGGGGGAGTTGGGAGTTGAGTGCGCCTCATCCCCTCTCGACGCGATTCGGTCGTAGTCGATCGCGCACTCTCGCCTGATTCAGCGCGCCTGACTGCTGAACGCTGACCGCTTGTGCTTGGGCGCTTGGGCTGCGCGGGCGCTGCCAGCAACTCCTGCGGGATGTCGAGCAGGAAGCGCGAGGGCGTTCCCGGCTCGGAGCCGCCGCTCATGCCGCGGAATCCGCGCCGGAACGCGCGCAGCAGGTACAGCCGTTCCCTAGCACGAGTAACGCCGACATAGCAGAGGCGGCGTTCTTCTTCCAGCTGGGTGGGGTCGTCCACTGAGCGCGAGTGGGGCAGCAGCCCTTCTTCCATGCCGACCATGAAGACGACGGGGAACTCCAAGCCCTTAGCCTGATGCAGCGTTATGAGTGTTATGGCGTCTGCCCTGTCCTCCATGCTGTCCACATCGGCGACGAGGCTGACGCTTTCCAAGAACGCGGTGAGCGCCTCGGTCCTGCCGAGCGACAGGTAATCGCGGGCGGAGGCGCGGAACTCCTGGATGTTCTCCATGCGCTCCTCGCCGCGCTCCTGGTCGAGCAGCCAGCGCTGGTAGCCGCTGCGCTCCAGCACCGCGTCTATGATGTCGAGCAGGTCCAGTTCGTCGCGCTCCGCGGCGATGCCGTCGATGAGATTGCCGAAGCCAATGAGCGCGGTCTTCGCGCGCGCAGTGAACGGGCTGATGCCGGCGTCCTGATCTAGCGCGCTGCCGTCGGACAAAGACCTTATGGCGGCGAACTGCGATGTTCCAGCGTCTCTCGCGGTGCGGGCGAGATGGTCGAGAGTGCGCTGGCCGATGCCGCGCGTGGGCAGGTTTATGACGCGGGCGAGGCTTACATCGTCGTCCGGGTTGGCGATGAGGCGCAGGTAGGCGATGACGTCCTTCACCTCCTGCCGCTGGTAGAACTTCATGCCGCCCACGACCTGATAGGGCACGCCGTAGCGGAGGCAGGCTTCCTCCAGCGCGCGCGACTGTGCGTTCACGCGGTACATCACGGCGATGTCGCCGAGGCTTGGACCTGATTTCTTGCGGCCTACAACCGACTCCTGATTGCGCGTCAGGCTCTGTATCTCCCGGATGACGAACTGCGCCTCCTCTTCTTCGTTGTAGCCCTCGGCGATGACGATGGGGACGCCCTCGCCGTTGCGCGTCCAGAGGTCTTTGTCCACGCGCTGCGTATTGGAGGCGATGAGGCTGCGTGCCGCGTCCAGTATCGTCTGCGTGGAGCGGTAGTTCTCCTCCAGCGCGATGAGATTCGCCTTCGGGTAGTCGTCCTGGAAGCTGAGGATGTTGCGGATATCGGCGTTGCGCCATGTGTAGATGGACTGGTCCGGGTCGCCCACGACGCAGATGTTCAGGTGGTGTCGCGCAAGCTGTCTAGCGATGGCGTACTGCGCCACGTTCGTGTCCTGAAACTCGTCAATCATGAAGTGGACGTAGCGCTCCTGGTACTTCTGCGCGACATCGGGCACGCGCTCGAAGAGCTGGTATGTCTTGAGAAGCAGGTCGTCGAAATCGACGGCGGAGCACTGGCGCAGCAGGTCCTCGTAGCGTTCGTATGCGCGCACCACAATCTCGTCCCAGTAGCTGCCGGAGCGGTGCGCCAGCCCTTCAACGCCAAGAAGCTCGCTCTTCGCGCTCGAAATGCCGGACAGGATCGAGCGCGGCGGGAAGCGCTTGGGGTCGAGTTCCAGCTCGGTGAGCGCTCGCTTCACAAGCGCCATCTGGTCGGCGTCGTCATATATCACGAAGTCGCGGTCAAGACCGGTATGCTCGCCCTCTCGTCGCAGCACGTTCGCGCAAAAGGCGTGGAAGGTGGACGCCGTCAGCTGCTCCGCCGCCTGACCGAGCAAGGGTATGAGACGCTGGCGCATCTCGCGAGCTGCCTTGTTCGTGAAGGTTACGGCGGCGATGCGGTACGGCGTGATACCCACCACGCGCACCAGATAGGCGATACGGTGCGTGATGACGCGCGTTTTGCCGCTGCCGGGGCCCGCGATGATTAGCAGCGGGCCGTCAATCGCAGTAACCGCCTCGCGCTGCTTGTCGTTCAGGCCTTCGAGGATGCGGTCGGCGGGGCTTCGGGGTGGGCTGTTTTGTCTGCGTGAGACCATATTTTCTATCCCATACATTCCTGTCATGCATGTTAGACTATCACCATGAATGAACAAGAACAACGCGCACTCGACATACTTGCAGGACTGGCGAAGAATCCGGCCGTGCCATTCCACGAATGGGCGGTCGCGGGGCAGATCCTCGACGTGCTTGCCTCGCTGGACGGCGTGGACTACCACCGCGACGACTTCGGCAACATCATAGCGAGGTACACATCGCCGGCAATCGCCGCGCTGCCCGAATCGGAGCGCGAGCCGCCAATCGCGTTCGTGGCGCACATGGACCATCCAGGCTACGAAATCGCGCGCCCTGCCGACGCGCCGGACGATGAATCAGGCGGAAAGAGTTACATCGCACAGGCGCTGGGCGGCGTTCCTGTGGCTTCCATGACAAAGCCGACTCCCGCTTTCGTAATGATGCCCGACGGCGAGCGCATATCCGCTGAGATACAGCCCCTGGATGCCGATTCATCCAAGAACGGCAGCGGCGAAAGACAGGTCAAGGTACGAATGGAGTCTGACGCAGAGTTGGGGCTGCCCGCGCCGGTGGTGTTCGATCTGCCTGATTTCTTCATAGAGGGCGGCATAGACGGCGACACGATTCGGATGCGCGCAGCCGACGACCTCGCAGGCTGCGGCGCCATCCTGTCTGCGCTGGAGCGGTTGGCGTCCAGCAATGCGGAGGCCGACTTCTTCGCGGTGTTCACGCGAGCGGAGGAGGGCGGGCTGTTCGGCGCACGCCTGATGGCGGAGGCTGGCACGCTGCCGGAGAACACACTGGTCGTGTCGGTAGAGGCCAGCCCAATCATTCCCGGTGTAGAGCAGGGCGAGGGGCCTGTGATACGCACGGGCGACAGAGTCTATACATTCGACGCGGACGCGGAGCAGGTGTTCAGCGCGGCGCTGCAAAGCCTTCGGGCGAAGGACAGCGGCTTCAAGGCGCAGCGGCAGCTTATGAGCGGCGGAGGGTGCGAGGCGACGGCGTTCGCTGTCTTCGGCTACACGGTTACGGGGCTGGCGTTCCCTCTCGGCAACTGGCACAACGCAACGTCCACGATTCCCGATCCCGACGGCGGTGTGGACTCGGAGTACATCAGCGTCTCGGACTACCTGGGTGGCGTGGCGCTTATGGCTGAGGCGGGCGTCAGCGTCGGCAAGCGGCACGACTCGCCCACGCACCAGTACATCCGCGAGATTCCGGACGATGTGCGGGAGCGGATGCGGGGAACGGCGAGGGATTAGGTGGAATGGCCTGCTAGAATAGGTGCTATGCGAACCATCCGCAGTCTGGTCAGGAGCGGGACTGATGCGAATTACAGAAGAAGGACAGATCCGGCTTCCCAATACGATGAGAAAGCGCTTCGGTATCGACGAGGATGCCGAAATTGATATCATCCCGACAGATGAAGGGATTCTCATAAGGAAGCGGGGGCAAGACTTCGACGAGGACAAGAGATTCGTCGTTCCCAAGCCTTTGCGCGATCACTTCGGTATTGCTCCGGACGTGGCGGTGGACATCATCATCGACGGCGATGATCTCCGAATACGAAAACGCAAGATCCAGGTGAGCGAAGATGGTCTTGTTACCATACCCGGGCCTATGCGCGAGGACTTCGGCATTACGCCTGACGTGGAGGTAGATTGCTGGCGCTCCGAGGAAGGCATCCTGATCAAGGAGCGCAAGCCTGGGGAGAGTCCATACGATAAGATTCGCGGCATCGTGGATTTGGGCATGTCCACGGATGAATACATGGACATCGTGCGGGGAAGAGTATGACGACTGCGGCGGATACCAATGTACTGATCGACCTCTTTGGCAACGACTCACACTATGCCGACCAAGCTGAAGAATGGATAAATGTCGCCCTCAGTAGGGGCGATATAATCATCTGTCCCGTTGTCTATGGGGAACTTGTTCCCGCTTTCGGCAGCAAAGCCGAACTAGATGCAGCGTTGAGGTTGTTTGAGATAAACCTATCACTCATCGACGAGGCCATCGCATACGAAGCAGGGCTGCGCTGGCGGAGATACCGGCAGGCAGGTGGCACGCGAGCGCGCCTGCTGCCCGATTTCCTGATTGGCGCTCACGCCATGGTATCGGCGGACACCTTCCTGACCAGAGACAGCGGATTTTATCGCAGCTACTTCCCTGAATTGCAGGAGCTTTGAACTACAAGCCCTGCAACCAACATCCTCCCCGTCCTGTCCATCGATGTCAGCCCCCGTCCGGCTCGCTCCTGTCCCAGCCGTCGAGCATCCAGTAGCCTACGCGGGGGACTTCGACGACGGTGGGCAGGCCCTGTGCTCGCTTGAGACGCTGGATGTTGTAGAGGTGGGTGGTCTCCTCGAAGTACATGTGACGGAATGTGGCTTCCAGCGTGGTGGTCTCCGTGCCCGCCTCTGCGTCCAGGGTGATGCCATGGGGGTGCGCGCTGACGACGAGGGCGCGCTCCGGATTGTAGTCAGTGACCAGCGTGTTGCTGCGAAGGAAGCCGGCGGTGCGCTCGGCGAGGACGGACTGAGCGATGTCTATGCCCTCGCGCAGGATGCCCAGTATCACATCCATGTCGTGGTAGCGGACGTCGAGCGCCCGGTCGTTGTCTGACACCGCGATTCCTTCGACGTCCTCTACGCCGTGGTCGCCATCGGGGAAAGTGGTATCGACCCAGCGCACGATCATCCAGCGATATAGGAGCGACGCCATGTGGCTCGTCTGCCGGCGTATGCTCCAGTGCGCCCACCCCCACTTGTTGGATGTCCAGTCGAGCTGCTCGTCCGTCAGACCCTCCAATTCGGGCGCAATCAGATCGTACAGGGTCTCGAACTCCGGGAACAGCGCGCTTGCCGGCGCGTCATCAGGTATTCGCTCTGCGCTCATTCGCCAAAACCTCCACAAATATCTACAGGGATATACAGGATGAACAGGATTTTATCATCAAATCATACTTCTCATCCTGTATATCCTGTTAGCCCCCGCCGTTTGAAATCTGTATAATAAGTGTCCGTAATCAGGAACTTTCATCATGAGGGAGGGCGGGTGATTGAATGAGCGACCCAGAGCACTAGGCACGCACTTGTTGTTGGAAATGAACGAGTGCGACCCCTTGCTGCTTGACGACATGGCGATGGTGAAGGAGGTACTCCTTGCCGCGGCTGAAGAGGCGGGTGCGACCGTCGTCGGCGAAGTGTTTCACAAGTTTTCGCCGGTGGGCGTGACGGGCATCGTCTGCATCGCTGAATCGCACATCAGCATCCATACCTGGCCCGAACACGCCTATGCCGCCGTGGACATCTTCACCTGCGGCGATAATCTCAAGCCAATGGAGGCGGCGCACTTCATCGCAGAGGGCCTTCAGGCGCAGCACTGCAATGTCATGGAAGTCAAGCGGGGCGTGGTTAACGTTCAGCATTCAGCCGTCAGCTAGCCGGCTGACATCAACGCGCTACTTACCCTGCCGCTGACACCAGATAGCTGATAACTATGCGAACTCCCCCTGAAGGCAACTGGCACTACGAGCTGATCACCGAAGGCCTGATGCAGCTCGAGCAGATACGCGAGGTGCTGTTCGAGGGCGAATCGCCGTACCAGCATGTGCTCATCCACGACGCCGAGTGCTTCGGCAGGAGCCTTGTGCTGGACGACAAGACGCAGTCCACCGAGCTTGACGAGTTCGTGTATCACGAGGCACTGGTACAGCCGTCAATGATCGCGCATCCCAACCCTCGCTCGGTGTTCATCGCGGGCGGCGGCGAGGGCGCGACCGCTCGGGAGGCTCTGCGGCACAGGTCGGTCGAGCGCGTGGTCATGGTGGACCTCGACGAGCTTGTGGTGAGCATGTGCCGCAAGTACCTGCCGAACCACCACCAGGGCGCATTCGACGACCCGCGACTGACGCTGCTGCACCAGGACGCGCTGCGATACATCGAGACGACCGACGAGCGCTTCGACATCGCCATCATAGACGTGCCAGACCCTCTGGAGGCGGGTCCCGCGTACCTGCTCTTCACGCAGGAGTTCTACCGCAGCATGCGCTCGCGCCTCAACCCCGGCGGCATCATGGTTGCGCAGTCGGGGCCTACGGGCGCGACATTCTATGAGCAGTGCTTCTCCGCCGTGGCCAACACCGTCGCCTCCGTCTTCCCTGAGGCGCACCTGTGCGAGGCGTTCATCCCGTCGTTCGGCACGACGTGGGGCTTCGTGATGGGCACGCCCGACGACACGGTGCTTACGCTGACCGCCGAGGAGATAGACCGCCGCATCGCGGAGCGCGTGACGGGAGAGCTGCGCAGCTGCGACGGGATCGCTCACCAGGGCATGTTCGCTGTGCCGAAGTTCCTGCGGGAGGCGGTGGAGGCGGAGACGCGGGTGATTACGATGGGGGAGCCGCTGTTTGTGGTGTAGGGGAAATTGCTATACTGCTTCTGAGACAAATAGGAGTAAGTGCATCATGATGCGAGAATTTGCGGCAAGCGTATGGCAGGAAGGCGACTGGTACGTCGCGCAGGCTTTGGAAGTGGATGTCGCCAGCCAGGGCGAATCGGAGGAAGAAGCGTTAGAGAACCTGCGTGAGGCGCTCGAACTCCACTTCGAGCCGCCTGTGGCAACATTGCTGCCGCAAGTTCACACTATCGAGGTTGAAGTTGGCGCGGCTTAGACCTCTGCCATATCGCGAAGTCGCGCGCAAGCTCAGGACGGCAGGCTTTACAGAAGTCAGTCAGCGCGGAAGCCATGTCAAATTCGCCAAGACGACTGCCGCCGGAACTCGCACCGCAACCGTGCCACGCCACCGCGAAGTCGTCGTCGGCACACTCAGGAGCGTACTGAATCAAGCGGGCTTGAGCGTCGACGAGTTCGACAGGCTTTAATCCGACGGAAACGACGGCATCGCGCACCGGGGCATGTTCGCCGCGCCAAAGTTCCTGCGCGAGGCGGTGGAGGCGGAGACGCGGGTGATTAAGCGGGAGGAACCGCTGTTTGTGGTGTAGGGCAGACACGCAACGGACATGTCTATGTCAACCACTTACCCTGACTGCTTGAAATCTGCTCACTAGCGAATATTCGATGACACAAAATCTCCATTCTCTAAACGATAGCCGGGAAGCAAGGCGTTCCTTAAGGGAACATCTTCAGGAGAAGCGTGATTTACAGACTTACAACACGTGCAGCATCGGAAAGAATGAATGTAATCAGAAGCCCATTGAAGCTCACTGCATCTCTAGAACTGCCCTTTCGCTCATTGCTGACAAAGGCAAGCTAATCGGATGTGATCCTAGTTTACTGAAGACTGGGTACGACTTATACTCGAAGCCATTCTTTTCTGAGATTGGCGTCAAACTCTTTAATCGAGGTAAATGGGCCTGCGAAGGGCACGATAAGATTTTTGCCCCGATTGATAGTAGAAGCATAGATGTACTTGACGATCGTGTTCTCTTCCTCCAGATCTACAGAGCTACAGTATATGCCACTCATGCGTTACATCAAGCCTCCGAGGCAGTTGACTTAGAACCAAGTATGCTTCGCCTCGTTAATGACCTCAACAAGTTCCCAGCGAATGCTTCCCAAGACTTTGCGGTTAAGCGGAAATGGACGGCAGATAGGTATGGTCGCCTAAAGGTCCAAATGGATGAACTACTGCTACATGAAAATTACGATGCTTTAGAATACCGGGTAGCTCAGTGGAAGTGTAACCCTACCATGGCAGCAATTGCCATGTGGTGCAATCCAACGATGTGGACAATACTTCTACCTCAGGAGCATGGTCAGACTCTTATTACGGCGTCACCCAGACAGGGTAGCAAGGAGGAGCAAAGAGTCCACCATAACATGCCCCAAAAAGGGAAAAGAGACATCATTTACAGACAAAACACTTGGACAAGGGAAATTAGCCTTAGAATACTTGAATATGCTTCGGTCTTGGCCTTCAGACCTTCTATGTGGAATGGATTAACCGAAGCGGAACGGCGAAGGATCGAAAATTATATGCGTGAAAGGTCCGTTCGTGATATTCGACGCGAGAATCTGCCCAATCTACTGAAGATTTGACGGGCGAACTCCGTCATAGCCTGAAAGAGTTCAGTCTCAGGTATGATATGTTGGATTGAGCGCAGACTTCATTGGTACGAGAGGCCGTGACCATGCCCATGAAAACCAATGTCCGCACAGTGTACAAGGATGGCTCGCTCACGCCGCTGGGCTATGTTGACATAGAGGAATGCACAATCGGCAGAGCTATGTTCAACGAACAAATCCTCCCTCTATTGGATCCTTATCGTTGAGAACAGGCAACAATCAATGAACAGATGCCAACGATGTGGGATATGGTGGCCAACCTTGAAGTGTTACGGCTGTGATCAAGACCTCTGTGACACATGCTGGGATGAGCACGCCGGTTTTGGCTGCACTAAGGCGAATTATCCGCCAACTCGATAGCCAGCCTTTCTGTCTTCAAGCGCAAAGAGGCGTCCCCAGCGCGGATTACGGCAAAGCAAATCCTAGAAGCGCGCGACGCGGACCGCAGATGATATACTTCATCCCACAACGAAAGGCTAATACCATGCCATCCAACAAAGACAATGTAGCCATCATCGGCAAGGCTATCTACAACGAGCAAATCCTCCCTCTGATGAAGGACGAAGACAAAGGCAAGGTGGTCGTCATCGACGTGAACAGCGGCGATTACGAAATCGACTACGATGACGCTGCCGCTCTGTTCAACCTGCTGGAACGCCGCCCGGATGCCTTCACTTGGGCGGAGCGCGTCGGTTATCGTGCCGTACATCGCATGGGAATTTCATCCGTCCGCCGTGTCTCAGAAGCCGAACATGATTAAAGGCAGCGTACACTCTTTGGGAGAGTCTCCAATCACCGGCGCGCCGCGCGTGTCCATAACTGTCGCTAATATCACAGAGCCTAATCGAACAATCACGGTGAGCGCGACGGTTGACACCGCGTTCACCGCGTACTTGACTCTGCCCGGCGCATCCATCCGTGAATTGGAATTGGCGCAGCGCGGCGAACAAGAGGCAGAATTAGCTAGCGGCGATGTGGGAAGTTTCGCTGTGTACCCGGGGCTGGCGCACTGGCACGGACAAAGCCGCCTGACTCCCATCCTTGAATCAGACAGCGAACCTTTGCTGGGCATGGCTATGCTGTGGGGCAGCCGTCTCATCGTGGACGCATGGGAGGGCGGCGATGTCATCATCGA
This sequence comes from Dehalococcoidia bacterium, assembly GCA_965204855.1. Taxonomy (GTDB): domain Bacteria; phylum Chloroflexota; class Dehalococcoidia; order Lucifugimonadales; family JADFKI01; genus Bin90. The sequence goes on along the minus strand of OZ242018.1, from coordinate 3,071,305 downwards.
GGAAGTCCCCCACTAAAAATCTCCCCCACCAGCTAAAACATTGATACATTGGGCGAATGCGATACAATAGACTAATCGCTTGTCTATCCTATGTATCAGTGTCCGTCCCAGGAGATTTACCCCATGTTCAACCCCGTCGATACCAAGACCGATTTTGCCGCTATGGAGCGCGACATCCTCGACTGGTGGGAGCGCAACGACATCCCCGCCAAGTACATGGCTCGCAACTCCGGAGCGGACAAGACCTTCTCGTTCATCGACGGGCCGATTACGGCAAACAACCCCATGGGCGTGCATCACGCCTGGGGCAGGTCGTACAAGGATATCTTCCTGCGCTTCCGCGCGATGCAGGGCTACGACCAGCGCTACCAGAACGGCTTCGACGGGCAGGGCCTGTGGATCGAAGTGGAAGTGGAGAAGGAGCTTGGCTTCGGGTCCAAGCGAGACATCGAGGCGTTCGGCGTCGATAAGTTCGTGGACATGTGCAAGCAGCGGGTTGACCGCTTCGCCGACATCATCTCGCAGCAGAGCATACGGCTCGGCTACTGGATGGACTGGGACGACTCGTATCATACGAAGTCGGACGAGAACAACTACACCATCTGGCACTTCCTGAAGACCTGCCACCAGAAGGGCTGGCTGTACGAGGGGCGCGACGTGATGCCGTGGTGCCCGCGCTGCGGCACGGGGCTGTCGGAGCACGAGATCGTGACGGAGGGCTACAAGGAGATTGTGCATCCGGGCCTGTTCGTCAAGTTCCCGCTCATAAATCTCCCTTCCCCCTCGATGGGGGAAGGTCAGGATGGGGGTGAAAACGGCAAAGAATCCCTCCTAGTCTGGACGACTACGCCGTGGACGCTGACGGCGAATGCGGCGGCGGCGGTGCATCCTGAAAAGACCTACATCAAGGTGCGGCAGGACGGCGAGATTCTGTATCTCATCAAGGAGTGCGAGCCGGTGCTGAAGGGCGAGTACGAGGTGCTGGGCGATGTGCCGGCGAGTACGCTCGTTGGCGCGCGCTACCGGGCACCGTTCGCGGAGCTTACAGCGCAGCAGGGCGTGGAGCACCGCGTGATCGCGTGGGAAGAGGTCAGCGAGTCCGAGGGCACGGGCATCGTGCATATCGCGCCCGGCGCTGGTAAGGAAGACTTCGAGCTTGGTCAGGAGAACGGCATCCCCGCCATCGCACCGCTCGATGAGTACGGCGACTTCGTTGACGGCTTCGACTGGCTCACCGGACAGAACGTCTATGACACGAACGAGGCCATCTACGACAGCCTAAAATCGAAGGGCGTCTTCTACAACCTCGAACGATACTCGCACCGCTACCCGGTCTGCTGGCGCTGCGACTCGGAACTGGTCTTCAGGCTGGTGGACGAGTGGTTCATCAGCATGGGTGAGAAGCACGACAAGCCGCGCGAGGAGCTGACCGCTGAGGAGAAAGCGAACAGCCTGCGCTACCAGATCATGGAGGTGGTGGACGACATACGCTGGATCCCGGAGTTCGGCTACGCGCGCGAACTCGACTGGCTGCGCAACATGGACGACTGGATGATCTCCAAGAAGCGCTACTACGGCCTCGCGCTGCCCATCTACAAGTGCGGCGACTGCGACTGGTTCGACGTAATCGGCAGCGAGACCGAACTTCAGGAGCGCGCCGTCGAGGGCTGGGACGAGTTCGAGGGCAACTCGCCGCATCGCCCCTGGGTGGACTCGGTGAAGATCAGCTGCGACGAGTGCGACGTGCCTGTGAGCCGCATCGAGGATGTGGGCAACGCATGGCTGGACGCCGGCATCGTCTCGTTCTCCACCATCCAGTACCGGCATGACCAGGACTACTGGCGCAAGTGGTTCCCCGCCGACTGGATTTCCGAGAGCTTCCCCGGCCAGTTCCGCAACTGGTTCTACTCGCTGCTGACGATGAGCACGGTCCTGGAGAGCACCGCGCCTTTCAAGTCGGTCTTCAGCTACGCGCTGATGCGCGACGACCAAGGCGAGGAGATGCACAAGAGCAAGGGCAACGCCATCTGGTTCGAGGACGCCGCCGAGCGCATGGGCGTGGACGCGATGCGCTGGGTGTTCCTGCGCCAGAACCCCGCCCTCAACATCAACTTCGGCTTCCGCTCAGCAGACGAGGTCCGCCGCCGCTTCATCATCCCGCTCTGGAATGTGTATTCGTTCTTCGTGACGTATGCAAACATCGACCGCTACGACACCACGGCAACACCGCCGCCCGTATCGGAGCGCGCTGAGCTTGACCGCTGGATTCTGTCTGAGCTGAACCAGCTTGTCAGGGAAGTTACGGACGCCTTCGAGAACTTCGACCCGGACAGGGCGGCGCGCAATGTCGAGGGCTTCGTCGAGTACCTGTCGAACTGGTATGTGCGCCGAAGCAGGCGCCGCTTCTGGAAGGCGGGCATCCTCGCCGAGAACGCCGACGCCGACAAGCACGGCGCATACGCCACGCTGTACGACTGCCTGCTCACGCTCATCAAGCTGGTCGCCCCTGTCATGCCGTTCATGACCGAGCAGATGTACGGCAACCTGACCAACGGGCAGAAGAAAGAAAGCGTCCATCTCGACGACTTCCCCGTGGCGGATGAATCGCTGATAGACGAAAGCCTGTCACGCGCAACCCGAATGATAATGCAGCTCTCAAGCATGGGGCGCGCGGCGCGGCAGAAGGCAGGCATCAAGGTGCGCCAGCCGGTGCAGACCATGAAGGTGCTGGTGTCCGGCGAGTCCGACAAGACGATAGTAGAAACGCTGTCTGACCAGCTCAGGGAAGAGCTCAATGTCAAGGATGTGGAGGTAATCTACGACAGCGAGGGCATGAGCGACATCCACTTCTGGGACTGGAAGGTGTCGCCGAACATGCGAGTCCTGGGCCCCAAGTACGGACCTCGCCTGCGCGAGATTACCGAAGGGCTGGCGGCGATGGATCCGCGGAAGGTCGTGACCAAGCTACGGCGGCATGAGAAAATCATCATCCCAACGAAGGATGATTCGCTGTCCCCGATAGAACTCGGTGCTGACGAAGATACCTTCTGGGAAGTTGTGGGCAATGCGCCACAATCCATCTCGCTTGAAAGCAAAGAAGGGTTAGAAGCCACTGGTGAGGTAGAGCGTTCTGGGCTTGCCGACATATTGGAAGAACCTGTAGCCCCCGAAGGATTCACGATCGAACAAGGGAGAGCGTACTCCGTCGCCCTGTCAACGGAGATAACGCCCGCGCTGCGCCTCGAAGGGGACGCTCGCGAGCTTGTGCATGGCATCCAGAACATGCGCCGCTCCGCCGACTTCGATATCGCCGACCACATCGTCACATACTACGAGAGCGGCCCCGAACTCGACGCCGTCATCGCGGCGCACAGCGACTACATCCGGCAGGAAACACTGACGCAGGAACTGCTGAGCCAGCCGCCAACCGCCGACGCCTACACCGAAACGCTGAAGGTGAACGCCATCCATGCGACCATTGGGGTGCGGCGCGCGGGGTAAGGAGGTCTCGCCCTTGCTTTCATCGATCTCGGTGAAGTCCATTGCTTTTCGTTAATGATAGAGATTAGAGAATACATCGATGCCAGAGGCCGCAACCCCTTTCAGCGCTGGTACGCTAGATTGGACTCCGTTGCGAAGATTAGGGTGAGGACAGTCATCGGTCGAATGGGATCAGGTAATCTGTCTAATGCCAAAGGTGTTGGCCGAGGCGTTTTGGAGTATCGTATAGATTTCGGGCCGGGTTACAGAATCTACTTCGGCAGGGACGGCGATACGATAATCATTCTACTTGGCGGCGGCACAAAGAGCCGTCAGCACAGGGATATTGAGAACGCCAGGGCGTCCTGGCAGGATTACAGACGCCGCAAACGACAGGAGAGATAGACATGCCGCTTACCAGGTCTTTTGACGAAACGGTGCGTGAAAGCGCACAGCAAGATCCCGTATTTCGCGCAATGTTGCTGCCGTCCACAATAGACCTATTTCTCGGAGGCGAAGTCCCAGTTGGGAAAATCTCGTTGCGCCAGACCATCTACTCCACCATCGGCTACGAAAAACTCGCCGAGCTTATGGGCAAGACGCCAGACGACATCAAGCGCCTGTGCCATCCGGACTACGACACAAGCGTGAACGACCTGTTCGAGATAATCAAGCACGTCCAGCAGCACGAGGGCATCCGCCTCGAAGTGAAGGTCTGCTCCAGCGAGCGGGACCGCGAATCCGTTGCTCACGACAAACCTGCCGAACCTGTTGAATCCCAGCAAACTCTGCATCCCGTCAGTCCAAGTTAGTCCAGGAATCGCCCCTATGAACCTCTACATTCTCAGGCACGGCATTGCCGCCGATCGTGGTGCCGAGTACCCGGATGACAACCTGCGGCCTCTCACCGACAGAGGCATCAGGCGCATGCGCCGCGAAGCGAAAGGCATCAACGCCATCGGCGTCGCACCGGACGTGATTATTAGCAGTCCGCTGGTGCGTGCGATCCAGACCGCTGAAATAGTGCGGAATGGATTGGATGCGCCGCCACAGATAGCTATTTCGGAAGCCCTGGTGCCTGAAGCGCACCCGTCCCAGATTATTCAGGAACTTGTGAAAAGCCATTCATCTTTGAGCAGCGTGATGGTCGTGGGGCATGAGCCTCACATGAGCAGCCTTGTCTCATACGTCATGACCGGGCAGGTCGGTTGGCTCATCAGGCTCAAGAAGGGCGCACTTTGCAATATGGATATATCCGCATTAGGGCGCGGGCAACTACTTTGGGCGCTGGCACCCAGACAGCTCAGGGCGCTGGCATAGCCGGGCGCTGCCGTTGCAGCCTCCCGATATATTGACATAGATTATCCATAGGTACAGGATAGAAGCTAATCGCAATACAAGGAGGATGACATGGCAGCATCACTAGCCTACGCTGTGCGAAGCTACAGCACAGGTACACTGGGCCGAGCAATCTGCAACTCGCGCAACCATCATTGGGTCGCGGACGACTCCGGCGGTGAGGAGCTTGGCGCGGGCGAGTTTTTCCTTTCCGGCTTGTCGGCGTGCGCCGTCAATATGATCGAGCGCGTCGCCAGAGAGGAAGAGAGGCCCCTGGACTGGATGGATGTGAGTGTCGAAGCGTATCGGGACAGGGACGCGCCGGTCGGCGAGCGCTCCCTGTACGAGGACATCCGCGTACACTTCCAGATGTGGGGAGTCAGCGACGAGGACGGCGAATCGCTCGTGGATCACTGGAAACGCCATTGACCGATCTACGGCACGGTTGCGGTCGCAACCCCACAAACATCGGTCACCGCTGAGTTCACGGCGGAAGCCCGTCCAAGGCAATGATCCGCCGATTAGGTTAGAATCAACATACTTATCAAAATAGTCAAAGTGAAACACAAAGGAGAGGAACTTATGGTCAATTTCACGGATACCGATGTAAAGGAACTCGTGCGCGAGCGCTACGGCAACTTCGCGCAGAATGCCACGAGCGGCGTCACCGACGACGAAATGGCGGCCTCCTGCTGTGGAGACGGCGAGGTAACCACCAAGAACCCGCTCTATGAGCTTCAGCAGCTGGACGGTCTGCCGGACGAGGCGCTGCTGGCGTCTGCGGGCTGCGGCAACCCGACGGCTATCGGCGACCTGAACGCCGGCGAGACGGTGGTCGATTTCGGCAGCGGTGGCGGCATCGACTGCTTCATCGCGGCGAGAGCGGTCGGCGAGCAGGGCAAGGTCATCGGCATAGACATGACGCCGGATATGATCGAACTTGCGCGCAAGAACGCCGGCAACCTCGGCGCGTCAAACGTGGAGTTTCACCTGGCGGAGATGGAGAACACCCCGCTTGAAAACGAGTCAGTGGATGTCATCATCTCCAACTGCGTCATCAACCTCGCGCCGGACAAGGACGCCGTGTTCCGCGAGGCGTACCGCATACTGAAGCCGGGCGGCAGGATGTTCATATCGGACATGGTGCTCACGGCACCACTTCCGGCACACGCGACCGAGGACGCGGAGAACTGGGTTTCATGCCTGTCCGGAGCCGAGCCACAGGATGTCTATATGGGCAGGATGGCGGATGCGGGGCTTGCGGACATCAAGATTATGGACTCCAAGCCGTGGCAAGGCGAAGAGGAATGGGCATCGCGCGTACACAGCGCGAACATCAAGGCGTTCAAGCCCTAAAGAAGCAAAGCTAAACAAGAATAGACAGGGTATCGTGGGGAATTTCCTGCGATACCCTGTCTTTTGCCCTTTTGTGGCGTTTAGCTTTGCCTATCGTCTTTGGTTAGGCGACGGCAACGCCGTTAGCTGAAGCGGCCGCACCGTTGACGGGAGCGCTGTTCTGCTGCTGCTTGCGCTTGCTCGCTTCGACTTCGAGGTTGAGCGCGTCGATGCCGCGCCGCACCTGACCCAGAATGTCGGCAAGCTGCTCTTCAAGGTTGAAAAGCACTTCGCGGGCGTAGCTGTCTGCGCCGTCTCGCCGCGCCAGCGCAACATTCTCAGCCTCGCTGACGATTCGATACGCCTTGCGCTGGGCATCCTGGAGGATCTGCTGGGACTCGTAGCCGGCCTGCTCCTGCATCTCCTGCGAGAGCTCCTCGGCGCGCTTCAGCACCGAAGACTCGCCTACCTTGGTGCGGTACTCGCTCTCCGCCTGCGTCGTGAGCTTGCCAGCCTCATCCTCAGCGCCCGTGCGAATGCGCTTGGCTTCCAGGTAAGCCTGGTTAAGGATGCTCTCCTTCATCCGGATGACCTCGGATGCCTCCCGGACGTCATCATTCATATCGACATTGCCGAGCTGGTCGCTGAGCCTAACAAGGCTGTCGATGTCCACCATCACCTTGCCCCGGAAGCCCGGTACGCGGGTCCCGGAAGCCGCCATAGCCCTGAGTTGGTCTGCAATCTGTGGTGCCTGCATTTGTCCTCCCTCTAATTAGTTTTTCAGTTGGTCTGTATTTCGGTTGGTCAGTTTGTCGGTTTGCTGTCTATCGTCAGCCCTGCGAAAGTAGGATTTCCGGCACTGTATCGCGGAAAAATCGCTTGGAACGGGAAGTTCAAACCTATCCTTACTCAAAAATTACACGCTGGAACCGAGTTTCTTGTTCAGCGCCTCCAGCACCGGCGCAGGAATCAGGTTCTCAATTCTGCCACCGAGTTGCGCCACCTCCTTGATACGGCTTGAATGCACGAACTGATTTTCGAGGGCGGTCATCAGGCACACGACATCGATGCCGGGGTCGATGTTTCGCCACATCAACGCCATCTCAAACTCTGTCTCGAAGTCGAATCCCGCGCGCAAACCTCTTATGATGAACTCCGCATCCACACTGCGAGCGACCGCGGGGGCAAGTCCCACGAACGGAATCACGCGCACATTAGTCAGATGCGGTATCGAGCGCCTGAACAGGTCCACGCGCTCTTCGGTCGTGAACATCAGTCTCTTCGAAGGCGGTGTATCGTACACGCCAATCACCAGTTCATCGAACAGGCTCGACGCTCTCGTCGCGATGTCCACATGACCGTTGTGAACGGGATCGAAGCTGCCAGGGTATAGCGCCCTAACCATCTAATTCTCCAACTGCATATATTGATATTGCCGTATCGCCATAGCGTCTGCGGGTCGTCAGGAACAGCCTGCCGTACTCGTCTGCCATCGCCGTGCTGTGTCTGTGTTCGGCTACGACTATCCCTCGGTCGTCCAGAAACCCCGGACGGTTCAGCGCCTGCATAAGCCAGTCCCAGTCGCTCAGTGCGTAAGGCGGGTCCGCAAATGCCAGACCGTACTCACCTTCAAGAGTCTCCAGTATGCGCTCTACCCTGCCGTTGTGGACGCTGCCACGCCCGCTCAGCCCCAGCGCCGTGAGCGCTTCCCTTATCCGAACGCAACGCCGCCGATTTGCTTCCACGAAGTCCACCGTCGCGGCGCCTCTGCTTAAGGCTTCAAGCCCGAGCGCCCCGCTGCCGGCGTACAGGTCAAGCGCCCGGGCCCCTTTCACCACTTCCACACCTAGAATTGAGAAGACGGCACCCCTAACCCTGTCCGAAGTTGGTCTGAGATCCGATTCTCTCGGCAGGTTGAACCTGCGTCCGCGGTGTTCGCCGCCCGTTATCCGCAGGGTCAAGACGTTACCCCTACCTCGTCCGTACTTCGCCGCTTCTCAATTCCTGCGTCAACACTAGCACGCTGGATTTCAGTCGATAAAGGACTTTTTCAGCCATTTTTTGAGAAACTGTTTAATGGTTGCCGCATGACCTTAGTGTGACAGAGGACAAAATACACGTTTCACGCGGTGCGTTCATGTTCGCCCTCGCATGCCAGACCTGCTAGAATGGGACGGGTGTTTATCGGGGGGAATTTGGTAAGGAAATCATCTGAAATCGCAGGCGGCAAGGCGGAAATGACGCAGTCGGAAAACGAACTATTCCAGGTGCGGCTCGACAAGCTTGAGCGCATACGGCAGCGCGGCGTCGAACCATACCCACACAACTACGAGCGTACTCACACCAGCGCGCAGGCTGAAAGGCTTTTCAGCGAGACTGAAGCGGAACAGCCTGAGAACGCCCGAACCGAACCTATCTCGGTCGCGGGACGTATCGTCGCATTTCGCGGCATGGGCAGGGCGTCATTCGCGGACCTGCTCGACGGTGACGGGCGCATTCAGGTCATGTTCCGGCGCAACGCGCTCCCCGATGTCTATGAAACTCTCGGCGATCTGGATATCGGCGACTGGCTGGGCGTCAAGGGCCCACTCTTCCGCACCCGCACCGGACAGGTAACGGTGGAGGCGCAGGAGTTCACACTGCTGTGCAAGTCGCTGCGCCCACTGCCGGAGAAATGGCACGGCTTGCAGGATACGGAGATTCGCTTCCGCCAGAGATACCTAGACCTCATCGCCAACCCGGAAGCTCGCCGCGTCGCTGTGATGCGGAGCCGCATCGTCAGCTCGATTCGTCGCTTCATGGATGGGCGCGACTTCATCGAAGTTGAGACGCCCACGCTTGTGCCCATCGCAGCGGGAGGCATGGCGCACCCGTTCATCACGCATCACAACATGCTCGGCAGAGACCTGTATCTTCGCATCGCAACCGAACTGCATCTCAAGCGGCTCATAGTGGGCGGTCTGGAGCGCGTGTACGAGATAGGCAAGATATTCCGAAACGAGGGGCTGGACCTCACGCACAACCCGGAGTTCACCTCGATGGAGAGCTACCAAGCCTTCGCCGACTACAACGATGTGATGGAAATGGTCGAGCAGATGGTGTGCACCGCGGCGATGGAGGTGCTTGGCACTGCCATCGTCGAGTTCGACGGCGAGCGCATAGACTTCACTCCACCCTGGCCGCGCCTGAGCCTGCTGGAGCAGATTAAGGAGCACAGCGGCATCGACTTTCTCGAACACCCTGACATCGAGTCGATGAAGACGGCAATGGCCGACATCGGCATAGACGTGAGCCAGCAGATGAGCTGGCCGGGTCTCATGGACAAGCTCATATCCTCTCGCGTTGAGGACACGCTGCGCCAGCCCTGCTTCCTCGTCGACTACCCGGTGGAGATGTCGCCGCTCGCGAAGAAGAAGGCGGACAACCCCCAGCTCGTGGAGCGGTTCGAAGGATTTGTGGCGGGTATGGAGATTTGCAACGCCTTCACCGAACTGAACGACCCCGTTGACCAGCGGCAGCGCTTCGAGGAGCAGGAGACTTTGCGATTGCAGTTCGCGGGCGAAGAAACGGACAGGCTGGACGAGGACTTTCTGGTGGCGATAGAACACGGTATGCCGCCTACGGGCGGGTTGGGCATCGGCATCGACAGGCTCACCATGCTATTCTCAGGGCACAAGACCATACGCGAGGTGGTGCTGTTTCCGCAAATGCGCTGACACAAATCAGTCCCTTCCCCCTTGATGGGGGAAGGCTAGGATGGGGATGCTACTCGCCCATCCTGTCAATCCAGGTATAAGTCACAAAGGTGAAAAATACGATGATGCTTGAAATGGGCTTTCAGATAATATCCTGTCCGATATGCGGCGATCCCACTGCTATCACCCTGCCCTACGATGACGCCGCCTTCATAGTGACGGAGATGCCGTACCTGGAGGTTGACCCGGACGGCTGGCACGAGGACATCGAGGAGCGCATCATCTGCCCGGGCGGGCATACTTTCTATGTGTACGCGTATTGAAATTGAAGGTTAGATAATGCGCTACCCAATCGTAATTCATAAAGACCCTGATAGCGATTACGGCGTAACCGTACCCGATTTGCCGGGCTGCTTCTCGGCGGGCGACACTATGGACGACGCTATTGACATGACGCGAGAGGCTATCATCGGCCACATCGAAACTCTGCTCATGGACGGTCAGCCCATCCCAGACAAGCGCCCACTTGAAGTTCATCTGGCGGACGAGTATTACGCCGACGGCATCTGGGCATTCGTGGATGTCGATGTTGCTAAATTGACAGCCTGTGTACCACAGACCACAATATAATTCATGGTCGAAATCGTTGAAAGCGCTACATTCAAGCGATGGATTCGTTCTTTGAGGGACAGACGAGCCGTCGCCCGTATCAATATCCGAATAAGACGCGCATCACAAGGGCACTTCGGAGACGCTAGGGCCGTGGGCAGCGGGGTTTCTGAGATGCGGATAAATTACGGGCCGGGCTACCGCCTCTATTTCACCCGCAGGGGCACACAACTTATCATCCTGCTTTGCGGTGGCGACAAGGACAGCCAGGAACAGGACATCAGACTAGCTAAAGAGTTGGCTCAAGACTGGAGATGAGGAATTGGCTGAAATCTATACGAGGTGGGACGTCACCGAGCACCTACGCACAAAGGAGGATGCTCGCTTTTACCTCGAAGCCGCCGCCGAAGAAGACCCTGGAGACGGTAGTTTGATTCGCGCTGCCCTCGGCGACATCGCGCGAGCTCAAAACATGAGCCGTCTCGCTCTGGACGCAGGCATCACCCGCAAAGGTCTTTACAAGGCGCTAGCAGAAGACGGCAATCCTTCTTTCGCCACAGTAATGAAAATTACTCGCGCGCTAGGAATGCAACTGCGATTTACGGCCTGATGTGACAGTCTCTCATCCATCATCATCGTCCCTGCTCATTCGCGCCGCCAGAATGCCCGCTATCATGCCGAACAAGTGCCCTTCCCACGAGATGAAGCCGGATTGCGGCAGCGCGCCGAAGATCATCCCACCATACAGCAGCAGCACCGCAACGGCTACCACTATCGACACGAAGCTGCGCTCGTACCAGCCCTGCGCCAGCAGATAGCCGAAGTATCCGAACACCAGCCCACTCGCCCCGATGTGTACCGCCGGACGTCCCACTAGCCACACCAGCAGTCCACCAAGCACGACCACGAACAACGACACACCTAAGAGCGTCTTCGTGCCGCGCAGCGCAACAAAGCCACCGAGCACCAAAAGCGGCAATGTGTTGGACAGCAGATGCGAGAAGCTGCCATGCAGCATCGGACTAAGCAACACACCCCTGAGACTGACTAACGCGTAGGGTGCGGTCAGTTCCAGATTGGACAGGCCGCGATACGGCAGCGCGAGCGGCGATAGTCCGTAGCGATTCAGGTCGCCGCCGAACAGCAGACTGTTCGCCGCGTGAACAACCCATATTACCGCTACGAATACGAGCAGTAGCAGTAGTGCCCCTAGTCTTTCTTTCATCGACAGCCTCTCTATCCCAGGTTATCGATTTGCACCGGCTCGATGTCATCGGCGAGCGCAAATCCGAACACGCGCGAGTAGAAGTACAGCTCCGCCTCCTGCGAGCGCCGGATATTCGCCGCCTGCCGGAAGCCGTGCTGCTCGCCCTCGAACGTGAGGTAGGCGACGGGCAGGCCTTTCTCGCGCAGCGCGTCCACCATCAACTCGGCCTGGTTGGGCGGCACGATCTTATCTTCCAGCCCTTGCAGCACAATCATCGGCGCGGACAGGCCGTCAATATGGTTGATGGGCGAGCGCTCGCGGTAGCGCTCTTCCTGCTCAGGAAATGGCCCGATCAGCCCGTCCAGATAGCGCGACTCGAACTTGTGGGTGTCCCGTATCATTGCCTCGAGCTCGCTGACACCGTAGTAGCTCGCGCCCGCGCTGAATGTGTCGCGAGTGGTGAGAGCAAGAAGTGTGGTATAACCGCCCGCGCTGCCCCCTCGAATGATGAGCCTCTTGGCGTCCGCAAGACTCTGCCCTACAAGGTAGTTCGCGCCATTGATGCAGTCGTCCACATCAACGATGCCCCAGTTGTCGTTGAGTCGGCGGCGGTACTCGGTGCCGAACCCGCTGCTGCCGCCGTAGTTCACATCCAGCACCGCAAAGCCGCGGCTTGTCCAGAACTGCTTGCGTAGATCGAGGGACGAGTCCGCCGCGCTCGTGGGCCCGCCGTGGCTGATGACAATCAGCGGAGGCCTTTCGCCTTCGGGGGCTGCGTAGTCCTTGTTGGTCGGTGCGTAGTAGAAGGCATGTGCCGTGAGTCCGTTCTCGGTTGGGAACTCGATTGCCTGCGCGCGTGAGACATAACCATCATCAAGCGTGGCAGCGCTGCTACTGCGTAGTCGTGTCGTGCCGCTGTCCGTCAGGTCGTGGCGCATCAGCGACATTGGCATCGTGGGCGAACCGGCGGTGAACACCACATGGCGCGCATTGAGATGCAGCGTGCCGACATCGGTGAACGGCGTGGGTACAGTCATCAGCGTGCCGCTCGTCGTGTCGATATCCCCGATATGCCAGTCGCCAGACTGCGTGTAGGTGCAGATGATGCGCTCATCCGAAGCGAAGCCGTATGTGGATAGCCCGAAGACCCACGCCGGCCTGCCGAATTCCGCCTCCATCTTGCACACTGCCTCTACGCTGCCGAAGTTCGGGGCGGAGCGGTATATGTTCCACCAGCCGGAGCGGTCGGATACGAAGTGCAGCACTCCGGATGGCGACCACGACGGCTGGAAGATGGACTCGTCCGCGCCGCCCGCCACCAAGCGCCGCTCGCCCATACTGCCGTCATCGAGAAGCTCGGCGGCCCACAGCTCACAGCCGTCCCAGGGCATGTTGGGATGGTTCCACGACAGCCATGCGAGCATGGAGCCGTCCGGACTGATGCGCGGGCTTGAATAGAAGGACGCGCCCGACACGAGCACGCGACTACCACCGCGTTCAAGGTCGATGGCGACGATGGTATTCACCGCCTCGCGCCACGACGACGAGTGGTCCTCTCGCACGCAGACCAGGATGCCGCGCCGTTCGCAGACCTCGCCGTCCGCGTAGCGCATGGCTATCTCAGGCGTGAGCGGCTGCGGTTCGTCCACTTCTCCCGATGCAGAAACCGTCTGCCGGTAGATGCGCTGGTCAACGAAGTTGCTGAAATAGACCGCTGTGTCTCCGCTGTCGGGCCCGGCGACGCAGAACGCGCCGCCACCATACTCGTGGACGCGGGTGCGGGCATTGTACTCCTGCGGTGTGAGGTCGTGCGTGGTCCCGTCAGGCGTGCGCCGCACTATCACATTGCGCGCGTTATCCGCCGGGCGCATTTCCGTCCAATATATATCGTCGCCATGCAGCGCGACGTCGCCGATGCTCACGCTGTCCGCGACTATAAGCTCCGATGTTACAGGCGATTTCCATGAGCCGTAGGGTGCTACGATTTTGTCTGTCATCTTTGTCCTCACATTGCCCGAATCAGCCAACCACGACTCCCTGTGAGTCGCTGAACCAATTCAGTTAACTAGGATATAACATGACGACGGTTAGCATGTGCTACCATGCCCACGATATGCAAATCACCAGACGGCACAACCGCACAAGGCAGCAGGCAAAGGCTTGGGTCGATGTCAAGCTCGACGAGATGCTCCGGCAGTTCGGCGACTCGGTATCCGACACATCATACAGGTGGAACGGCGACACAATGGAGTTCGCGTTCAGGGCGGCGGGACTTGTGAGTTTCAAGGGCACGCTAGGCGTAACGGACAGCGAATTCCACCTAGACCTGCCGTTCCCGTTTCTTGCGAAGGGCTTCGAATCTCGGGCAGAAGAAGAAGCGAACAAGTGGCTTGATGACAATCTGACAGACTGAAGTGGAAAGGTGTATCATACTGCCATGATTATCAGAATCGAGCCAAAAGACTGGAACATGCACACGGTGATAATGTTCTTCAAGGAAGAAGAGCCTCACCCCGAGGACGCCGACATTCGCCGCTATCTCGAAGAGCGCCACCTGGAGCCACGCCGACAGTACAACACCGAGCTTGCGGGCGAGAAGTTCGAGGTGTGGACTTATGGCGGGTGCTACCTCGGACAGCACATGAACGCTTTAGCGGACATCCAGCGCGCCGTCGTCGAAAAGGAGTTGCTCGCCGAGGCGATACCGGAGCTGCTGGTGAGCGGGCCCGACACGGATGCAGCCGCTCTAGCGGCAACCAAGTCCGCATCAGACTTGACTGCCATCGTTGACGCGCTGACAGAAGCATTGCACACGCCGGACAACTTCGGAATCGACGCCAATGGCGAGTTGCAAACGACCGTAAGCGCCGAGGATGTGCAGGCGCAGTTCCTTACACTGACAACCGACAACTAAGAACCGACATACACCTTAAAGGAGACACGAATGTACCTAGTCAGAAGGACATACAAGACCAAGCCCGGAGAAGCGCGCCGCGTGGCGACTCTCGTGAGTAAGCAGGTGCAGATTTACCACGAGGCGGGCCACCGCGAGGAGTTCAGGGTCGCGTACAACGACCGCACATGCCCCGGCGAGCAGAATATCGTCGTCCTGGAGTGGGAGACTCCCGCCTTCCAGTCGCCGGCACGCGAGGGCAACAACATCCCACCCGCCGCGTATGAAGCGGGCGCCGCCTACCGCCCCTACATCGAGGAGAGCTACATCGAGTTCTGGGAGCTGCTGACCCCCGGCAAGATGCAGAAATAGCACACATCTTACGTATCCTGTCCATCCTGTTAAGTTTTGCCAAAGGAAAACCGAATGTACCTAGTCAGACGGACTTTCAAGACCAAGCCCGGAGAGGCGCGCCGCGTGGCGACTCTCGTGAGTAAGCAGGTGCAGATTTACCACGACGAAGGCCACCGCGAGGAATTCAGGGTCGCCTACAACGGCGGCACATGCCCCGGCGAGCAGAACATTGTCGTTCTGGAGTGGGAGACTGCCTCATTCCAGTCCCCGTATCGCGATGACAACGAAATGCCGCCCGCCGCATTGAGAGCGGGAGCGGCATTCCAACCTTACATCGAGGGCACCTACATCGAGTTCTGGGAACTGCTGACTCCCGGCAAGATGCAGGAGTAGGGGATTCTATTTCTTCCGAGCAGCTATCACCAGAAGATCCGACTGCGACACATCCTCCGTTCCGATAAGCGAAGGGTGGAAGCGCACACCCTCGAAGCCTGCATCTTCCAGAACCACGCGGTACTGCTCCTCCGTGTATGCCTTCAGGGTCTGCGCGTAACGCGACACTTGCTCGCTCGATGCGTCAACGATGAAGTAGCGGCGCGTAACCGTTTCGCTCTCGGCATCCCAGAAGTTCTCTTGAAGGCTGAGGTGTAGCTTGTCAGAGAACAGCCCGCTTTCTGCTGAATACCAGGATGCCGGTCGCAAGCCGAACTCGCGAATGGCCTCATACGTGTGCGCTTCCAGCAGCAGGACGCCGCCTTCGTCCAGCGCAGCGTGAGCCTTTGCGAGTATGCGAGCGGCGTCCGACGGCTTGAGGACATTGAACTCGCCGAAGATGAGCATCGCCAGCCCGTAGCCGGAACCGTACTCTGTGAAGCGAATGTCTGCGTGGAGGTAGCCGCAGGACAGGTCCTCGCTTGCAGCCTGCTCCTTTGCGTATTCCATGGACGCGGGCGAGAAGTCGATCCCCACGCAGCGATGTCCGAGCCGCGCCAACCGACTCGCGTAAAGGCCCGGCCCGCAGCCGAGGTCGAGTATCTTAGTCGGGCTGCCGGAAAGGACCTCGCGGTGAATCCAGGCCACATGCGCGTCTATCTTGTCGCTACGGCGGCTGGCGAGGTCGTGCGATTGGGCAAGATGCTCGCGCAGCATGCGACGGCTGAACCCAGGATTACGCCAAGGGATGTTGTCGCCTTCGGACCAGGGTTCGGGCGGCGACTTGCGGGCGAATATGTCCTTAAGTTTCACAATCGGGGCTGCCCCCTCACCCTAGCCCTCTCCCAGTGAGAGAGGGGACATTCTTCTCATGGCAGCCTGCCCGTCTGCCGCAGTTCAGCCAAGAGGGTATCATACTCGGCGCGGTCAACCGGCAAGCTCACCTGCTCACCGCGGCAGCCGGAAAGCGTTATCGCGGCCACAAGCTCCTGAGCGCCCAACGCGTCCTCGCCTGTGACGGCAGGTTCGCGGTCCTCGATGATGGCGCGCGCGAAGTCGTCTATGGCGGGCCTGTGCGTTCTGCCCACCTCCTCGTACTCGAAGGTCGCCTCCGTGTCCGACGGGCTGACGAAGGCAATTGTCTTGTCGGTGTCTATGAACTGCTGCACCGGCGTCTCCAGCGTGCGGAGCGTGATCCGCCAGTCCTCCATGTATAGCGCGCCGCGCTCGCCCCAGAGCACGATACTCTGCTGGTTGGGCGCTTGTGCCGTGTTGCAGTGGATGACGCCGTGTCCGCCGCCCGCGTAGCCGAGCAGCGCGGTCGCGTAGTCCTCCACCTCTATGTCGTGCTTCAGCGTGGAAACCATGCCGAACACGGTCTCCGGCAGCCCGGCGAGCCACTGGTACATGTCTATACCATGAATGCCTTGATTCAGCAGTGCGCCGCCGCCCTCCGCGTCCCACCTGCCGCGCCAGCCCAGACGGTCATAGTAGTCTTGGCTGCGCAGCATCGCGGAGGACATTTCGGAGCGATAAATCTCGCCGATCGCGCCATCATCCAAAAGCTGGCGCATCTTAAGCGCCTCCGGCCTGAAGCGGTTGTTGAACAACACGCCCAGCTTCACGTCCGCATCTCGGCACGCCGAAACCTGCGCTTCCGCCTCGGACGGAGTTACGCCAAGCGGCTTCTCGGCGAGTACATGCTTGCCCGCTGCCGCCGCGCTTGTCGTTATATCCATGTGCGACGGGTGCGGCGTGGCAATGACGATCGCGTCAACCTCGTCGTCGTTCAGCACATCGTCCAGCGTGGGATACAGCCGCGTGCCAAGCTCGTCCGCCTGCTGTCGCAGCGGCTCCTGCCGGCGCGCGTTGATGCCGACCAGCCGACAGCTTGGCAGGCCGCGCATCGCCTCGATATGCACCCTGCCGATAATGCCTGTGGAGCCGATTACCGCCAGTCCTACCCTATCCATATCCAACCCCTATCCTATCCATTCTGTACATTCTGTCAGCCCACGTCCCTGAAGCGCGGCATCACCTCATCAGCGAACAGTCGCATGGAGCGCATTACCTTGTCGTGCGGGATGCCGCCCATTGCGAAGTTGCAGCCGAAGTATTCGACGCCCTGAGCGCGCAGCTCGGCTATCTTGGCGGCGCACCGGTCGGGCGTGCCGATGAAGGCGCGGTTGTCGCTGATATAGTCGAAGCTCAGGGGAAGCTCGGCACGCTCCCTGCGCCAGTCCTCGATGCGGTACGGCACTTCGCTGCTCTCGCTGAAGTTGCGTCGCCACTGCATGATGTCCAGTATCCAGTTGATGTGCGCCGCCGTGTCCTCTCGCGCCTGCTCCTCCGTCTCCGCAACGTAGAAGTAGCGGAAGAACGGCACATCTTCCAGCGTGGGCGTTCTGCCCGCGTCCGCCGACAGAGCGAGATAGCGGCGGCAAAGCTCCAGCGACTGCTGCGTGTCCTGCACCACCGCGATGCAGAGCTTGTAGCCGTTGTTCACCAGGAAATCCAGCGTAGCCTGCGTGTATGAAGCCGCTATGTAGATGGGCGGGTGCGGCGATTGCAAGGGCGGCGGCACGAGGTTGAGCTTGTTCAGCGTGTAGAACTCGCCGTCATGCGAGAACTCCGGTGTCGTCCATAAGCCCTGCACGATGCTCAAGCTCTCTCGAAAGCGGGCATGCGCCTCCTCTTCATCCACGCCGAAGCCGCCGTACTCGTAGCCGAATGTGCCGCGCCCGAAGCCCACATCCAGCCTCCCGCCGCTCACGCAGTCCAGCGTCGCCGTGTCCTCGGCAAGTCGAATGGGGTTGTGCAGCGTGGGTATGAGCACGCCCGTGCCAAGCCGTATGCGCTCGGTGCGAGACGCTATCGCCGCCGCCAGCACCAGTGAAGACGATCCAAGACTGTACCGCGAGAAGTGGTGCTCGGCAATCCAGACGCTGTGAAAGCCGAGCTGCTCGCCGAACACAGCCTGCTCCACGCATTCCGCGAACAGGCGCGCCGGCGATTCGCCTTCGGGCCAGGGGACATGGGTGAAAAGTCCGAATTTCATACTGTCGTGTAAACGACCACGCCGTCTTGTAGAGCGGGCTTGATTATGAGGGAGTGGCTGTCCTTGTAGCGTTCAACATCCTCCGACGAAACTACAAGAGCGTCAACGGCAGCACCGACCCCTTGCATCTCGCCGTATATCCGGGACATCAATGTGAGCGTATCTTCGCCATCCTTGACTATTAGCAGGTCGATATCGCTGTCTCTCCTAAAATCGCCGCGCACCGAAGAGCCAAAGAGGATAATCTTCTCCGGCGCGGCCACGGCAACGATGCGCTCGATGCTCTTGTCCAATGTAGCCTGTTCGATCATTCGGAATCCCTGTGCCTAACCCTTCATCACAAACTGATTTTCGACCCTCTGAACGATTATACAGCACTTTTTCTGTTCTCCATCCATGTTATCCTTTACAGGAATCTTCGCAGAAATCGCTGGAGGCAATCGCAATGTCCATCCAAGCCGTCATCGCGCAGGCTCAAGAGTACCTGCGCGCGCAGCACATCAGCGGCTGGCTGCTCTACGACTACCGCAACATGAACCCCATCTTCTGGGACACCGTTGGCAACATCGGACACGTAACGCGACCGTGCTGGCTGTGGATTGCCGCGGACGCGCCACCGCGCCTGCTCGTCAGCTACGTGGACCAGGGGCGCTTCTCCCACCTGGGGATCGAGACCACGCTTTTCGTCAGCCGAAAGGACATGACGGCACAGCTCGGCGGCATGCTGTCGGGCGCGGACCGAATCGCAATGGAATACTCTCCGCAAGGCGCGCTCCCTCGCGTATCCCGCATAGACGCCGGCACGCTGGAGCTTGTGCGCTCGTTCGGCGTCGAGGTGGTGTCGTCCGCGGATCTGCTGCAGCACGCCACGCAGCGCTGGAACGATGAGCAGCTCGAGTCGCATCTCGCCGCCGCGCACGCCCTGGGGGACATCGTGCTGCAAGCGTTCAGACGGATCGGCGACACAATTGACGACAGCCCGACCGAGTTCGACATCGCCGAGTTCATACGGCAGCGCTTCGTCGAGGAGGGCATGGTCGTCACGGACGGGCCAGTCGTTGCCGCCAACGCGCACGCCGCCGATCCGCACTTCGAGCCGACCGAGGAGAACACATCGGTGATACGGCGCGGCGACTGGATACTTATTGACTTGTGGACGCGACAGCCGCATGAGGACGCGATGTTCGCGGACATCACTTGGACGGCGTATGTGGGGGACAATCCGATGCCGCGACACCGGCAGGTGTTCGACACTGTCATCGGCGGACGAGACGTCGCCGTAGAGATGCTGGAGCAGGCGCACCATGAGGGCAGGACGCTGGAGGGCTGGCAGCTTGACGCCGCCGCGCGCGAATATATAACGCAGGCGGGGTTCGGCGATTACTTCAACCACCGGCTGGGGCACAGCCTCGGGCGCGAGGTGCACAGCAACGCGGTCAACCTCGACGGCTGGGAGACGCACGACACGCGCAAGCTGATACCGGGCGTTGCGGTAACCGTGGAGCCGGGCATATACCTGCCTGGCGAGTTCGGCGTGCGCTCAGAGATAGACCTGTTCATGGGCGACAGCGGGCCGCGCGTGACAACCCAGATGCAGCGGGATGTGGTGCTAATCGACGCCTAGCCTCTGTCAACCTTCGGCAGCCGCGTCAGCCCCAGCAGCACCGCCGCCGCAACCACCGTCACGCCGCCATAGACGAAGGAGTCAGACGTGGCGCCAAGGTCCACGATGACACCCGCAAGGAACGGTGAGAACGCGCCGAGGAACGACGCGCCGTATATCAGCGACACGACCGTGGATTGCGCCTCGCCCTGCGCCACATCCATCGCCGCCGCGATGTATATCGCATGAAGCGCGTACAGGAACGCTCCCATCGCCAGCGCGATGATGCCAAACTGAATGCCCGGCAGTGCAAACGACAAAGTTCCCAAAGAAAAGATAATCGGATTGTCGGTCGGCGCGAACTTCAGAGCAATCATCAACAAGCCCAGCGCCGCCGTTCCGGGTACCAGTACAGCCTTATGCCCGAACTTGTCTGCCAAATAGCCCATCACCGGCTGCGAACCAATCCCGACTAGCTGAATAGCGGACATCAAAGAGCCGACTACAAACGCGGATATGCCCTGGTCCTCAAGCAGGTACACCGGCAGGAACGCCATCATCGCGCCCTGTCCCATGCTGCGAAGAGCCGTGGTCAACACCAACATCTGCATGCCCCGGCGCCGCAGCATCGTGAACAGCTTCGCGAAGTATTCCTTAAGCGATTCGGTATCCGTGCTGCCAGCCGGGATGCCGCGCATCATCAGGTATATGAGCAGTCCGAAGATGAGAGCGGGGCCCGCACTTATCCGCAGGACCTCGTTCCACTCGAAAGCGACGAAGTATATGCCGTGAATCAGCCCGCCGGTCAGAATGGGACCCACAACCTCGCCCACGCTGCCGCCTGTGCCGTGCCAAGAAATCGCGAAGCTGCGCTTGTCCGGGAACTTGCGCGACAGCGAGGCTATCGCGGGAGAATGGTACAGCGAAGGCCCTATGCCCACCAGCAGCATGGCCGCGAGCATCAACCAGTAGTTCGGCGCGATGCCGAGCAGGAAGTACGAGACGCCCATCATGCCGAGCGAGATCATCAGCATGATTCCCGAGCGGTTGGCGAACCTGTCGCCCAGATAGCCTGCCACCATCGTGGTCGCACCGCTGGTAACGCGCCCCGACGTGGTGAGCAGGCCGAACTGCGTGCCGCTCAGCCCCAGGTCGTCCTTCATCACTGCCAGCAGGACCGAGTGCATACCGGCGTTGTAGATGTGCTTGATGGCATGACCAAGCACGACCGTAATCGCTAACCTGTTTCTGCCCCTCTTGATTTCCTCAGATAAGATTCCAGTACTCGTCTGCGCGCCGGCTTGCGTCAATGTAGTTCCCCCAATACGTCAAAGTCGCAGCCAATCATAGCACACGCGCCCAGTCGAATTACCCCAAAGCGCCCTAAAGCTCGCCAGCATCCATATCAAGCAATGCCGCAATCCCGCCCAGATCCGCAACCGTGGCATCCGGCGTCTCCGCGTCGTTCCGCGGCTTCTGCAAGCGGTGCGTTCCCTGCAGGATTCGCATGGTGCGGAAGCCGAGCGCCTTCGCCGGACGGATGTCGTTGTCCAGCCTGTCACCGATCATCATGGCTTCGGTCGAAGCGCATCCCGCCCGCTCCAGCGCGAGCTGAAATATCGCCGGGTCCGGCTTCTCAATGCCAACATCGCCCGACGACACACACACGTCGAAGTAGTGTGCCAGCCCATACCGCTCCAGCCTCTCCTGCGTGCCTGCCGACTGGTTGGCGATTACGCCCAGTTTGTACCGCCCCACAAGTTGCTCCAGCAACGGCTGCGTTTGTGGGTACGGGGATTCCAACTCCTTCGGATACCTGCCGGATGAGCGCACGAAAGAGATTACTTCCTCGTCGTCGGTGAATGTGAGCAGGAGGCTCCTGAACGGGTTCGGGTCGAAGCGCGCCGATGCTGCTTCGAACGCGGCGCGAAGCTCTTCGGGAGAGGCGGTTATTCCGCGCTGCCCCAGCGCATAGGATAATTGCCCAAGTCGCCCCATCGCCGCCGCGTCCTCGTTGATGAGCGTGTATCCGAGGTCGAAGAACAGCCAGTGAATACCATTGAATTTCAAACTCATGCTTTCCCACTCCAACATAAAACCCCAGAGGTGCTAACTCTGGGGTTTTCTAGCAATAGGATGCCTTTGAACGTCATCTATGGATTATAACGTGGTTTGCCGTCTTCAACTACGTACATTGCTTCGAGATCGTAACCCTTCTGCTTTAGAAGTTCCCTGCCACCTTCATTACGATCTAGGATACACATGACAGCCACTATAGGATTGCCATTCGACTCCGCTTCTTGGATGGCCTGCATAATGGAGTTGCCACCTGTGACTACATCGTCCAAGATAGCTACAGGCGTTCCAGGTGCGGGTAGGTTGCCTTCTATCCGCTTCTCGGTCCCATGTGACTTGGCTTCCTTCCGCACGAAGAACGCTGGCAAAGGCTCGTCTTCCAAATGACTTATCAACGTAACCGCACCAACGATCGGTATAGCCCCCAAGGCCATGCCACCCACTGATTCGGCTTCCGAGGCCTTGAGCTTTTCAAATAAGTATCTCCCCACCTCATATGACCCCTTAGGATTCAAGGTCAGAAGCTTGCTATCAAAGTAGTATGAGCTCGGCTTGCCCGAAGACAAAGTGAACGAGCCTCGAAGAAAGGCACCTGTATCGTAAATCAGATCCACCATCTCTTCGCCAGACTTGGTGGTCAATACCTGCGTCATGTGAAAACCATCCTACTTCAGAATGAATAAGCCGTTCAAACGGTCAATTTTACCACATCGGTGCCAAGATATACAAAGTTAGCACCATCTCGCAAGGTACCGCCGAAGCGGTTCACGATAATTTAGGCTAATATACATGGACGATGGCGGATTAGCAAGACTAGAATATCGGTAGTGGCCCACTTTGAATTGTAGGTACCAATAGCTAAGGATTGGGTTCCGTTTGCTTGTTAGCCTACCGCCCCGCCTATGCAAAGAGGCATCGCTGCAAAACGTGGTGCCTCTGGCTTAAATACTGTCAGGTCTTCACTTTCTGTTCATTCCTGCTTCTTGAAGGCCGCGTCAAAGTCGGCGTCGTGCCACCTCTTGCAGATGTCGTAGAGCTCGTCGGTGCTAGTTTTGCTGATTGGCTCACCCTCGTCCACTATCCTCTGCACTAGGTTAATGACATCTTCAGAAATTTTCTGGTGTCTAGTCAGTGTGTCAGGGTCGCTGAGATACACGGTTCTGACTGCTCCTTCCTCGACAACTCCTAGTCCGGTGACCATGGGAAAGCAGAGTTGTCCTACGGCGAGGTCAGCGTTGGAGGCCTTGGGAGTGGCAGTCGGATTAGAGTGGAGCGCAGTGTCCTTGTTAGTATCTGTGTTGACGGCGCACGCCAAAAGCAATAGCAGCGGAGAAAGTAGAAGTAGATATCGCATGCAAGAGACCCTCTCGGCAATGTCTGGGTGAGTCCTTGCACGATTAACAACCATCAAGGCATGTCCTCCGTGTCTGGGCATCTCGCCCCTTGACGCACATGCTTTGATGTGGTGGTACGTGCAAGGACTCACCCTACTAGGACGTTGAGTATCAATTGCTCCCTCTCTGAAATTCAAAGTAAGCCACTGTCCTGTCAGAATATCCTGTCAATCTCCAGCGCGAACCCCGGCAGCAAGGGCGAAACCAGCACTTGCCCCTCGCCGTATATGCCTGCAACCTTGTATTCGCCGTTGACTAGCGTAAGCACCACCACGTTCTTCGCGTCCGTATCCGCTTGCCAGTATTCAGGTACGCCGTGGAGCGCGTACAGGGTGCGCTTCAGCGTCCTGTCGCGCTGCGCCGTCGACGGAGACAGCACCTCTATCACCAGGTCGGGCGCGCCGCGTATGTTGTCTTCCGTGATGATATACGACCGTTCCTTGCTGACGAACAGAATGTCGGGCTGCACTACGTCCATCTCCGAGAGCACTACATCGCACGGCGCATCGAACACCTCACCCAAGTCGTTCTCAGTAACGAATGTAGCGAGTGGAATCTCGATTTCCCTTGAACTTCTCTGATGCGCGATGCGTGGCACAGGAACCATAATCAACTCACCGTCCAGTAGCTCGTAACGCTTGTCCTCAGGCGTGTGCTTGTAATCTTCATAAGTGAACTTGACGACTCGTCTCTGGGTTGCCATGTCTATGCAGACCCCCTTCCAAGACATTCTCCACGCGGGGAGCCAGGATACTCAGATTGTACACCAACGGACTGGATGCGGTTCGTCCCTGCAAGCGCACTCGAGGACTCAGCCAGCAGAGAAATACAGACCGTTCTCGTGGATATACCGCTCCACGGCAGCGGGCACGCGGTAGCGGACCGACCGACCGGCTACAACCCGCTGTCGTACTTCGGTGCCGCTAATCTCTATCAGAACGCTGTCAAGCAACCGCATGCGGCTTGACGCGCCGGGGATAGCGGCGTTGAGCACGCTGGGATCGAGCGAAGCGCCGGGGCGCGCCATGCCGACCACGCTCGCCAGCTCGAAGAGCTTACGCGGTTGGTGCCAGCGGTCTATCTCCCGAAGGGCGTCAACGCCAAGTATGACGATGAACTCGGCGTCCGGATACTGTTCTCGCAGCTCGCCGAGCGTGTCCACAGTGTAACTCGGTCCGGTGCGCCTGATCTCGATGTCGGCTACACCGAAGGACGGGTTGCCTTGGACGGCAAGACGCACCATTGCAAGGCGGTGGTGTGCCTCCGTAATCCGCCTGTAGGACTTGAACCACGGCTGCCCAGCTGGAATGAATAGAACCTTGTCCAGTTCCAAGGCGGCGCGCGCATCCTCAGCGACAATGAGATGGCCCAAGTGAATGGGGTCGAATGTGCCGCCGAACACGCCGATTCGCAAGACTACTCCCACTCCCACTCGACTTCGCCGAAGCGCACCGTATCGCCGGGAGCCACGCCTGCTTCCTCCAGTGCGCGCACGACACCCGCGCGCTGCAAGTATCCGAGGAACTGCACGCGGGCGTTCCAGTCGTCTTCGTTGAGCAGTGCCGCGATTCGCACCGCGCGCCGCGCCTGCACATCAAACACGTCGCCGTCCCGGAGCACAATCGTCGCCTCTCTGCGCGGCTTGGGACGCAGCACCGGCAATTCAGAAGGGTCACTTCTACCGGATTCCGGCGGCACGTAATAGGGCTGGAGTTGAACAGAGCGATCAGACTCGAAATCGGTTCGAGTACCGGCAGGCTCGATGGAATCCAGCGCAGCGAGCACACTGTCGAGCATCGCGTCAACCCCACTTCCGCTAGCCGCGGATATGAAGTGCAGAGTACCCGCGCCCTCCGGCGCATCAACCCTGCGCCCACGCAGCCGCCCACGTCCAGAGGGCTCTTGTCCGCCAGCGAGTAGTAGTCCGAACTCGTCTGCAAACATCTCCTCCAGGAGAGGTGCAATCTCGGAGACTTCGGTGATGTCCATCTTGTTGATGGCGACTACCTGTGGCTTGGCTGCAAGTTCCTCATTGAACATCCGCAACTCGTCGTTAATCTGTCGGTAGTCGCGCAGCGGGTCGTTCGCGGAGCCGTCAATCATGTGTACCAGCACGCGGGTGCGTTCAACATGGCGAAGGAAGTCGTGGCCCAAGCCCACGCCGTCGTGCGCGCCCTCGATAATGCCGGGAATATCCACCATGACGAAGGTCTGCCTGCGATGCTCAACCACGCCCAGAACCGGCTCTAGAGTTGTGAACGGGTAGTTCGCCACCTTGGGCCGCGCCGCGCTGACCACCGATAGCAGGCTGGACTTCCCAGCATTGGGCAGCCCTACGACGCCCACATCCGCGAGCAGCTTCAGTTCGAGGCGCAGACCTAGCGACTCGCCCAACTCTCCCTTCTCCGCAAGCAAAGGATACTGGTTCGTTGGAGACGCGAAGTATGCGTTGCCGCGGCCGCCGCCGCCGCCATGGGCAAGCTCCACAGTCTGCCCCGGAGTGGTCAGGTCTGCCAGAAGGCGTGGCCTCCGTGAATTCGCATCCCAGACCTGGGTCCCCACAGGCATTCTTATTTGAACGTCATCGCCGTCCGCCCCATGCTTGAGTGCGGAGGCACCATTACGACCGTTCCCGGCTACGAATCGACGCTGGTATCGGAATGCGAGCAAGGTGTTCATGTTCTCGTCGCACTCGGCGACGATGTTCCCACCGCGCCCTCCATCTCCGCCGTCCGGCCCACCACGCGGAACGAACTTCTCACGGCGACCGCTCACCACACCGTCGCCGCCGTTACCGCTGGTTATGTGGATAAGTACTTCATCTATCATGGTTCAATTAGGGTCAATCACATTACTAATAAGGACGTTGATAATTGGGATATATCTTTTCAAGGATCGGAATTTAGTCTTGCTTTGGGCCATCGCTGTGCGGGCGAGCCCCATGCCGACAAATGAATGATTCTTGCCATTCTAGCATAGCGTTCCGTTCATAGACTGTTGAATGTCGTTGATAATCGTTGGAGTCTTGTGGATTAGACTTTTCTTGAATAGTTTCAACCATGATGCAGGCACACTTGTACACATGCTGGGCGAGTTATCCACGAATATGGGCGAGTTATCCACGAATACGGACGCACGGCCTTCACAATGTGCGCGACTCGCTAATGACGGTAATGGACGGGCTGAAGGCGATTGGGTTGCCTTACCTCGCCACCAGTGCCTCGCGCACCTGAAGAATGTCCCGCCGGAGCTTGGCATCCGCGTTCTGGTGGTTCTCGATGGTCTTGCAGCCGTGCAGGACGGTCGAGTGGTCTTTGCGCCCCAGCGCGCGAGCTATCGCGGTCGCACCCATAGCCGCGTCTTCACGCAGGATGTACATCGCCACCTGACGCGCAAGAGCCGTCTTCTTGTCGCGCTTGCGACCGCACAGCGTGGTTCTGTCCACACCGAAGTGCGCCGACACCGCGTCAATCACTTCCTGCTC
Source organism: Dehalococcoidia bacterium (assembly GCA_965204855.1). GTDB lineage: Bacteria > Chloroflexota > Dehalococcoidia > Lucifugimonadales > JADFKI01 > Bin90. Next base: position 3,044,347 of record OZ242018.1, on the reverse strand, counting down.
GGACGGCTGTCTCCGCTCGCCGGCATCCTGCGCGTCAGCAATGACCTGATTGACGAGTTCCGCGTCCAGGGGGCGCTGCATCAGGTCTGCGTATGCGACTACGCGGTTGAGACTGCCTTCGAGTTCGCGTATGTTGCGGTAGATGCGCGCGCCGAGCAGCTCAATCACCTGTTTGCCCGGCTTGACCTCCATCTGCTCCGCCTTGGCGCGCAGGATGGCCAGCCGAGTCTCGAGGTCCGGAGCCTGTATGTCCACAACAAGCCCGCCGCTCAACCGCGAGCTAATGCGCTCCTCCAGTATCTTGAGCGACGATACGGGGCGGTCGCTGGTTATCACGATCTGCCGATTCGACATGTGCAGCGCATTGAAGGTGTGGAAAAACCCTTCCTGCGTCTGCTCCTTGCCGATAAGGAACTGGATGTCGTCCAGCAGCAGCATGCCAGCGCTGCGGTACTTATGCCGGAACTCTTCGGTCTTGCCCTCACGAATGGCGCGGATGTACTCGTTGGTGAACTCTTCGGTTGTTGCGTAGATGAGGCTCATGCCCTTGGCGAGCGCCTGGTGGCCAATGGCATGCAGCAGGTGAGTCTTGCCAAGGCCGACTTCCGAGTACATCACCAGCGGATTATAGACATTACCGGGGTTGTCCGCGACAGCGAGCGCCGCCGCGTGCGCCAGCTCGTTCGACTTGCCCACGATGAAGCGTCCGAAAGTGTATCGACTGTTCAGCGAAGGGGGAGGAGCGAAAGTCGCAGGCTGTGAGGATGGTGCCGCGGACTCCGGTTGCGGCTCTCGCTCCCCAGCGGCTCTCGCAGGGACATCGGATTGCTTGGTGTCAGGCGTGCTGACTTGCGTGACCACCTGGAAGCGCACTGAAGTGGGCTCGCCGATGACATGCTCGATGGCGCGCTCGATGAGCGGGTACATGCGGTGTTCCAGCATCTCGGAGACGAAAGCGTTCGCCGTGCCCACGATGAACTCGCCGTCCCTGTGCGCCACGCCATCGGTGCCCCTGAGCCATGTCTCGAAGGCGGGACGCGCAACTTGCATCTCCAACTTTCCTAACGTTGCGTCCCATATTTTGCCCGGTTGCTGCGTGTGGCTGGACAATCGCGTATCCTCTCCCATCCAAGCTGTCTGCGCGCTGGCATAAGCGCAAAATCGCTAAAAGCGGATACAAAATGCCGGATGTAATTTAAGGTATCCGCCTATACTATTGCCGTCATAACCCCCCGTGCAAGGCGTCAAATGTTTCGTAAAATCGCCAAAAGTCGCATGCTCTGCGTCAATAAGCAACAGAGCGATTCTCAGGCAATTTTCAATCGCCGTTAACATGGTGATGATGGGCTGGAGAGGGTACAGATCTTCTTGTAAATCGAGAAGAAAGATGTCTAGGATAGGGACGAATATCCTCCCTATCCTGTACATTCTGTTAGCTCCCGTGAAACCCTAGAACTGCCTGAAGGGCATGTCCTTCTCGTCGGCGTCCGTTACGATTTCGAGCAGCGCCGTCTGTCCTGACTCGACGATGCCCGCGCAGCGCTGCACCGCTCCGAAGACATCCTCAGGCTGCGTGACTCGCTCGCTGTGCGCTCCGAGCGCCTCCGCCATCTTCACGAAGTCGCCGCCTGTCGTCTTCGTACCATAAAGCTCGTGCGCCGTGGCGAAGTGCTCCGGTCTGTATATGCCCATCGAAGAGTTGTTGAGCACTATAGTCAGGATCGGGATTTCCTCGCGCACCGCCGTCTCAAGATCTGTGCCGACCATTCCGAAGCCGTAGTCGCCGATGACATTCACGCACAGCTTGTCCGGCGCCGCCAGCTTGCTCCCCATCGCCGCTCCAAGGCTGTACCCCAGCTGCGTTGACTTGCCCCACGCGATGAAGCCGCGCGGCGTAACGGTCTTGTAGAAGGGAATCATCTGGTCGCGCGGGCTGCCGGAATCGTGGTTCATTATCGTGTTTTTGCGGTCTATCGCCTTGGACAGGTCGTTGAGCGCGCGGAAGGGGTTGATGGGCGTTGCGTCCGAGTGCATCTTGGGCAGCCATTCCTGCATCCACTCTTCTCGCACCGCCTTGATTTCGCCTGCCACATCGCCGCGCTCCACACGTTCACTGCCGTTTTCCGCGAGCATCGCCTTTATCTCGTCTATGAGTTGCCGCATCACCAGCTTGGCGTCGCCAACCACTGCCACATCGGGTGAGTAGTCCTTGTTCACGTCGTTTTCGTCATTCGTGACGTGCACCAGCACCTTGCTGTCGAACAGGTCCGCGCCGTAGTGCATGCGCGTGAAACTGCACCCGATGCCGAACACGACATCCGCCTTGTCCAGGTGATGCACGACCATGCCGGTAGTCGTGCTGGAGCGCGTGCCGAGCGATAGTGGATGGTCCTCACGGAATGCGCTCTTGCCCGCCATAGAGGTCATCACCGGGGTCTGCGTCAGTTCCGCAAGCTCTTGCAGTTCGTCCCACGCCTCAGCGTACAGCACACCCTGCCCAGCGTGTATGACCGGATTCTGCGCGCCAACCAGAATCTTAGCGGCATCGCTCACGTCCTGCGGGTCGCCCATAGACCGCCTCTGCCGGACGGGCATGTACGGCGCGTCCCCGTTTGCCAGCTCGCCGCGCAGTATGTCGCTCGGCAGATCGAGCAGCACCGGGCTGGGGCGTCCCATGCGGAGCTGACTGAAGGCGCGCCTCAGTGCGTTTGGTATTTCCTCCGGCAGTTCGATCCTGCCGGACCACTTGACCACAGACTCGTAGGTACGGCTGGGGCTGAATGTGGGATGAACGCCGGAGCGATTTCGGGGCGCGGACGCAGGCAGCAGCAGGATCGGCACCGAGTCGGCATAGGCTTGCGCCACGCCCGCGAAGGCATTCTCAGCGCCGGGGCCCGCTTGCATCGAGAATACGCCCGTGCCCCTGCCGTTCGTGACGCGCGTATATGCGTCCGCGAGGTTCACGCCCACGCGCTCTTGCCGGAATATCAGCGGACGGATGCCGGCTTTAGCAGCCGCCTCTTCCAGCGAGTTGAAGGGTATGACTCCCATGAAGTCCACGCCTTCTTGCTTCAGTATTCGTGCAACCAGGTCTGCGCCTGTCATGTCTATCTTGCTCCCTTATCTGTCGTCCTATCTATCCTGTATATATCGATGTCAGACGGCGAAAATATCGTCAACATTCAACCTGAACCCCGGTAGAAGCGGTGATACCAGCGTTTCGCCCAAGCCGTACACGCCTGCCGTTTCGTAGTCGTCTCCGGCAAGCGCCAGAACCTCCACGAATAAGTCGTCAACGTCCGCCTGCCAGTATTCCGGCACGCGGAAGCGCGCATACAGCTCCCGCTTACGCACTTTGTCCAGTTGAGCCGTGGACGGTGAAAGTATTTCAACTACCAGGTCCGGCGCGCCTCGGATGCCTTCGTCTGCCAGTGTGTGTGATCGCGCATTGCTCACGAAAAGTATGTCGGGCTGCACCACGTTTATGTCCGACAGGATGACATCTGTCGGCGCGTAGTACATTTCGCCCAGCCGGTTTTCTTTCACATAGATGTCCAGTGGCGTGCCGATATTCCTAGAAGCTCCCTGATGCACTCTGCGCGGCGCGGCGACCATTATTAGCTCTCCGTCAATTATTTCGTAGCGCTCGTCTTCAGGCATGTTGCGGTAGTCTTCGTAGGTGACCAGAGTTCCGCTGCGCTGCGTGGCCATCTCATGCCTCCCGTTCAGTGTCTGTATCTGTCTGAGTGTGCAGTCATTCTGCCGAATCACAGGCACACGGTGATTCTAACATGCATCAGATGGATAGGCAGACACCAGCCTCCACATAGGGACAAGCTTGGTGCGGTCAATTCCTACGCAGTGAACTGCACGCCTCGCCATCATCGTCACTGTCAAGACGGTGCCTGTCCGTGTCCGGCCCGCCCGCCGCAATGTAGAAAGCCTGCGCCTCTTCCCATGTGTCGAAGTCGCCGCAGTCGCGGTCGGGCCCGTCCGGGTCGTAGCGCAGTGTGCCGTCCGGTGGTGGCATAGGGGTTGGTGTCGCGGCGGTGGGGGCGGAAGTAGGCAAGGAAGCGTCTTCTATTTGGACTATCACGAGCGAAATAGGTTCGTCGCACGTCTCAAGCATTTCGCGCAGTGTGGTGGCTTCGTCGGAATTTGCCGTCAGTCCCCAACTGTGCTTGATGGTCACCCAGTCGGTCGCGTACTGGCACCAGTATTCGCCCCGCGCCGGCTTCCATTCTTCGGGCCCTTTGCTGCCCTTCCGACGGTTCGCGGATGCCTGAACCGCTATGAGGTGATTTGCGTAAGACAGGTCGTTAGCGTACTCTGCCTTGCGCTCTTTCGGCCATGCCCAGCCGCCCGACCTGTGCGCGTTCTCCAGCGGCACCATGTGGTCAACATCGAGGTCGCCCGGATCGGAGAACGACTCGCCTGTGTACACTCCAAACCAGTCGCCGCTCTCGACGCGGCACTCGTCGCCTGCCTCATACGCGACTCCACTCAGAGACTCGGCGATGAGAACCTCCTGCCGCGCGTCCTGGCAGTCTCTATCGGCATCGGTCCAGTGCCGCCAGTCCCCGCGATTGTATTCGGGAATGTCGCGTGTCGCAGGTGCAACGCCGATAGTCAGCATAACGCCGTCTCTGCCCGAAGGCGTCGGCGTCGCCGTTGGAGCGCTTGTCGGAATCGTCGCCGGTATTCTTGTCGCGACGGCGGACACTGTGGCTACCGCGTCCGGCACGGGTATCGGCGCGGACGGCAACGGCGGCTCGCTTACGCCGCAACCCACAGAAAGCGCGGTCAGAGCAAGCAAGGCAAAAAGACGTGACGGCCGAAGAATCCTACCCATCCTGCGCATCCTGTCAGACCCCGTTTAGAACAGGCTCATCTGCTGTTCCGGCGGCTTCTCTTCTTCCGCAGCGTCGGCATCCGGCGGCATGGCGATGACCTCTTCGACGAGCGGCAGCAGGTTGCGGAAGTCGCTCTCCAGCGCAGGTCGCAGGCGTGGGTTGTGCAGCGTGGCGGCGGGGTGATACATAGGGTATATCATGCGCCCGCGCCAGGAGCGCGGCTTACCCCGCTCGCGGCTGATGCTGCGCCCCGGGAAGAACTTGCCGAAAGAGAAGCGTCCCAGCGTAACGATGACCTTCGGATCGATGAGCTCTATCTGAGCGTCCATGTAAGTCGAGCACGCCTCCAGCTCGCTGGTAAGAGGGTCGCGGTTGTTGTTCGGGCGGCACTTGACCATGTTCGTAATGTAGACATCCGAGCGCCGCAGTCCGATGCCCGCCAGCAGGTCGGTCAGCACATTGCCGGCAGCGCCCACGAACGGCAGGCCCTGCTGGTCCTCATTGTAGCCCGGCGCCTCGCCGATGAACATGATGTCCGCGCTCGTCGAGCCGTCGCCCGGCACGGTGCGGGTGCGCCGCTCCGAGAGCGCGCAGCGTGTGCATCCGGCAATCTGCTTCACGATGTCATCGTAGTCTGTCATGGCTCTCCTCAATTCCGGTCAGCGTTTGCCGCAAGTCTGAGGCTAATCGTAATCAGAGCGCCCGCTTCGGGTCAATGCGGGTGAAGGCGCGATAGCGGCAATTGTGTTGCCCGCCGGCGTTCACCGGATGGCATAATGACCGCCCCCCGCGCATACTGATATACTGAACACACCCTACGCACCAACTGACAAACTCACATATTGGAGGCAGCGCCATGACACAACTAGCAGGCATATTCGGCTACCCGCTTTCTCATTCGTTGTCGCCGGCGTTCCAGCAGGCGGCATTCAACCACTACGGACTGGATGTACACTACCTGGCATGGGAGACGCCACCGGAGGGACTTGCCGAAGAGGTGGCGAAACTCCGCAGCGGCGACTTCATAGGCGCGAATGTAACCATCCCGCACAAGGAAAGCGTAATTGCCCTGCTGGACGAGGTTGATCCCCTAGCACAGGCAATCGGCGCGGTGAATACCATCGTCAAGAGCGCGGGCCGGCTCGTCGGACACAACACGGACGCGCAGGGCTTCATGCGCGAACTGAAAGACGACGGAGGCTTCGAGCCTAACGGCAAGCGCGTGCTGCTGTTGGGGGCGGGCGGCGCTGCCCGTGCCGCCGCGTTCGCCCTATGCCGCGAGGGTGTCGCGTCCATTACAATCGCCAACCGAAACGTCTCCCGCGCCGAGGCGCTTGCCGCCGCTCTGCATAACGACGCCGTGAGCGTACTCGCCGCTCAGCTCGACGACACGACGTTGGAACCCGTTGCGCTCGAATCCGACCTGATAGTCAACTGCACATCAGTCGGAATGCGGCATGGAGACTCCGAGGGACAGACACCGCTCTCCGGCGGGATAATATCCCACGAGGCGGTAGTGATGGACATGATATACAACCCGCAGAACACTCCATTCCTAGCCGGCGCTCGCAGTGCGGGCGCAACCGCGCTCGGCGGCATGCCCATGCTCATCTACCAGGGCGCGGCCGCATTCGAGATGTGGACCGGCCAGGAAGCCCCGATAGACGCCATGTTCGCCGCGGGCAACGTCGCCCTGCTGAAGACGGGGTAGTGAAGTAGATGACGCGACGGAAGGCGGCAGCTCAAATTCAAACCGCGAATGTCCTGCGGCTAAAACGAAGACTCCTTACTCGCCTCTCACTCCGCGTGTTCTCCAATGCCGCGACAGGGAGGCAATCGAGCGCCAGATAACCCCTACCATCTATGCACGACATAACATCACAATCAAGGCGCGAAGACGAACCCCCAATAGAAAGACTGCTGGTTCCGGTACAGCGTTTCATGGAACTCGAAGCCGGTGGCGGCATCGTGTTGCTCATTGCCGCCGTCGGCGCGTTGACGCTCGCTAACTCGCCCCTGAGCCAGGCCTTCCGCGATTTATGGGAGACTCACTTCGTCGTCGGGTTGCAGGATTTCCGCTATGACAAGACCTTCCATCAGTGGATCAACGACGCCCTGATGGCCGTCTTCTTCTTCGTAGTTGGACTTGAAATCAAGCGATCTCTCGTACTCGGCGAACTGGCATCGGTGCGCCGAGCCACCCTCCCCATCTTTGCCGCGATTGGCGGCATGGTCGTCCCCGCGGCAATTTACATCTTCCTCAACCACGACGGCGAGTCTATGAGGGGTTGGGGAATACCCATGGCAACCGACATTGCCTTTTCACTCGGCGTCCTCGCCCTCATCGGTTCGCGTGCCCCACTGTCTCTGAAAATCTTCCTGACCGCTTTCGCAATCGTTGACGACATCGGAGCGATTACCGTCATAGCTGTGTTCTACACAGAATACATCAGCTGGGCAAACCTGGGCGTGGGGTTGGCATTGCTGCTGTCTCTTGTCGTCCTCAACGTCTCCGGCGTCACCAACACGCTGGTGTATTTCATCATCAGCGTCCTCGTCTGGGTCGCCTTCTTCGAATCTGGAATCCACGCCACTATCTCCGGCGTTCTCATAGCGATGACGATTCCCATGAAGGTCAGGATCGATACGCAGCAATTCGTGCGGCGGGGCAGAGTGCTGATGGACATCTTCGAGCGCGAAGGGCCGGGTGCCACCCGGCGGGGCCACTACGCGCTGACGACTACGAGACAGCGCGGCGTCCTGGAGGAACTCGAGGATGCGTCCAAGGAAGTCGAGTCTCCACTCCAGCGCCTTGAACACATTCTGCATCCCTGGGTCGCATTCGTGATAATACCCGTTTTCGCCCTTGCCAACGCCGGCGTCTCCCTGGGAGACGTCGGCCTGGATGGGCTGACTTCACCCGTAACGCTGGGTATATTTCTGGGGCTTGTGATAGGGAAGCCTTTCGGGATAGTGTTGTTCTCTTGGCTGGCGGTCCGGCTTGGAATCGGTTCAATTCCCAGGGACATCGGATGGCTGCAGATACTTGGGGCTTCGCTACTGGGTGGCATAGGCTTCACTATGTCAATCTTCATTACCGGTCTGGCTTTCGTGGATGAGTCATTGATCGCGCAATCTAAGTTCGCGATTCTCATTGCCTCCCTCGTGGCCGGAACGGTCGGATATGTTCTTGTAAGATACAGTCGCGAAATTCACAGCAGATTCCTATGAAATGAACATGCACGCATACACCGCATCATCTGCCCCAAAAAACTAGCCGCCCTGCTTCGTACATTCACGGAGCAGGGCGGCTATCGATTTCAGACTACCGCGCGCCCGCTAATCTGCTGCTGCAACCGGCGCGGCTGCGGCCCTTCTCGCAGCCAGCGCCTCTTCCATCGTGCGGCGTTCCTCGGCTTCGGTCTCAGGCGAGAAGCGCACCAGGAACACCAGCGCCGATGCCAGCAGCACCGTTACGCCCACGAACAGCAGCCCGTCCTGGTACGAGATGCTCTCCGCGCGGAACAGGAAGCCGAACGCTACCGCGCCCGCGTTTCCGCCCGCGCCCACTATGCCTGCCACCGAGCCGAGCGCCTTGCGATTTATGAACGGCACCACCGAGAATGTCGCGCCCTCCGCCATCTGCACGAACAGGCTGAACACTATCATCACGCCAACCGCCACGAACAGAGTCGCCATCTGCGAGAATACCATCAGCGCGATGCTTTCTATCAGCAGCAGCACGCCAAGGAACATTACGCGCCCCTTCAGTCCGAACTTGATGCCGAACTTGTCGCCGAGCATGCCGCCCGTCGTGCGCGCGAACAGGTTCATCAGTCCGAACAGTCCGGCGATTAGCCCGGCAGTCTTCAGGTCCAGGTCGAACCTGTCGAAGTAGTAGAGCGCGGCGATGTTGTTGATGGTCAGCTCCACGCCGAAGCACGCGCCGTAGATGATGAACAGCGCCCACACGCGATAGTCCTTAGCCGCCATCAGGAACGTTCCACGCACCTGCGAAGCCTGCGGCATCAGTCCCTTTGCTCGCAGTTCCTTGTAGTTGCCCAGCGGCGCGTCCTGCGTCAGGAAGAAGTATGCGATACCCACGAGGAAGAGCGCCACGCCCGGCACCACCATCGCCAGCCGCCATCCCAGAGTCTCGCCCACACCGAACATCAGCACACCCGTCAGCACCAGCGGCATCGCCATCTGCGTTACGCCGCCGCCGAGGTTGCCCCAGCCCGCCGTGGTCGCGTTCGCGGTGCCTACCACATTAGACGAGAACATCACGGAAGTGTGGTACTGCGTTATGACGAAGGATGCGCCGATGACGCCGATTGCAAGTCTGAAGAGAAGAAATGTCTCGTAGCTCTGCGCGAATCCGATGCACATCACCGGAATGGAGCCGATAACCAGCAGTCCGCTGTATGCGAGGCGAGGGCCGATCCTGTCGCACAGCCATCCGATTGCCAGCCGCGCCACGATCGTTATCGCCACCGACGCGATGATCGTGTTGCCAATCTGCGCCTTCGTCAGAAGCAGGTCTTCGCGCACCAGCGGCATCAGCGGCGCAATCCCGAACCACCCGAAGAACGCCAGGAAGAACGCGAACCATGTCAGGTGGAATGCTCGCATCTGCGGAGTCTTCACACTGAACAGGTCGATGCGCTTCGCCTTGCTGGTCTCCCAAGCGTCCCTTACTGTGCTCATATCGCTCCTCCGGATGAGTTCGTGTGCCGCATCTCACGGCACGCGACTCATGCTAAGGAGCAACTTTTACAACCCAGTTACAAAGGCGTTAAACGGATGTGACAATCATGTAAATTAGATGTTACGTCTTTACAGTATTGCATGTATGAATACCGACCTTTCCATGCCCGGTGCATGCGCGCACGATCCTTCCATGCATCTATTTCCGCTACCCATATCCACGACGATATTGCAGTGCCACTCCATAGCCTGTAACATCGGTGCATTACTTATATCATTATCGCAAGGATTGGGCGGAAGAACGCATGGCTACCGACTTGAAAACGCTCGGCAAAATAGATGATGGCGAACTGCAGGCTCAGATAGATATGTTGCCGAACCCCGAAGAAGTATCGGCTGTTGTCTCGCAGCTAAATGCGGATGACCTCAGAGAGTTCGCTACTGCCGTCATGAACGCTTCAGTGCAGGCTGCGCTTAGCGGGCACGTTGACATTGAGACGATTCGGTTTCTGAACGGATGGTTCGCATCTATGGAAGAGACGATTGCAGCCGGTGGCGACATCGATGAGATTCTGTCTAGGAGACGTGCGCCCGATAACCCTGTAAATAGATGACTTCCGGACCAAGACGATACGAAGTGGAACTACATAGAACTGTAAGAAGATTTCTCAGAAGTCATCGAGATTTGGCGTCCGACTGGGATGAGATCAGACGCCAAATATCAACATCCCCTAGGCAGGGCGGACGGATTACTCACCTGAAAGCAAGATGGCACTGCAACTATCGCTGGCGTCAGGGGACATATCGCCTTCTTTACGAAGTAATTGACGACGAGAATGTCATCCATGTGTTTCATGCCAACACGCGAGGTGACGTTTATCGGTAACCATCTCCGAACTGGGACGGACGCAAACGCTATCCTATCCATCCTGTATATTCTGTCAGCCCCCGTTTTCGTGCGATAACAGAATATCCCCGTCCTCGCCCAGCGAGACCTCGTATGTCCGCAATGCCTTGCAGTTGTTCCCCACAGGATTGCCCGTCGCCAGGTCGAACTTGTACGCATGCAGCGGACACACTATCTGCGCGCCGCCGATGATGCCGTCCGCAAGCGGCCCGGCCTTATGCGGACACGCCGCCTGAGTAGCGAACACCTCGCCCTGACGCGTGCGGAAGGCCGCGATGCTTCTCCCCTCCACCTCGAACACGCGCCCCTCGCCCAGCGGTATCTGCTCCACAGGCCCCAGGCTATACGTCAGTCCCCGCGCCGCTTCCATGACACTCATCATGCTCATCCTGTTAGCTCCCCGCCGCGACGCTCACGAACTGGTTCGGATGCACCGGAATCTCAGCCTCCAGCCACGGGTCCTTGTAGGCGTCCACAGCCGCCTGAATATCCGCGTCGAGCCGCTCGCAGATTCCCTCGCTGTCGTCCAGAAGCACGCTTCGCAGATGCTCGATGCCCACGCGCTCCACGAAGCCGTAAGTGCGCTCAAGATACTTGGCGTTCTCGCGGTAATACTGCATGAAGCGGCCCATGAACTTCAGCACGTCGTCATGGCTGTCCACGATGCAAAGCACATCGCCCTTACGCACCCGTGATCCGGCCGCGCCGCCGATGTAAATCTCCCACTTGCCGCCCTCGATGGCGACCACTCCGAGGTCCTTCGTCGTTGACTCCGCGCAGTTGCGCGGACAGCCCGAGGCCGACAGTTTCATCTTGTGCGGCGACTCCACGCCCTGGAAGCGCTTCTCTATCTCAATGCCCAGCTTCACGCTGTCGCCCACACCGTAGCGGCAGAAGTCCGTGCCCACGCAGGTCTTGCAGGTGCGGAACGCCTTCGTGTACGCATGTCCCGACGGCATCTTCAGCTCCTGCCAGACATCGGGCAGGTGCGTCTTCGGTATGCCGAGCAGATCGATGCGCTGACCTCCCGTTATCTTCACCATCTTCGCCTCGTACTTCTCCGCGACATCCGCAAGCCGCCGAAGCTCATCCGGTGAAGTGACGCCGCCGTAAATGCGCGGCACCACGCTGAATGTCCCGTCCCGTTGTATGTTCGCATGCACCCGGTCATTGATGAAGCGCGCGTCCCGCTCATCTTCGTACTCGTCGGCCCATACCGTCTTCAGCAGGGACGCCAGCCCCATCTTGCTCGCCGCATCCTCCTTGCCGCCCGCCAGCGTGTCCAGCACCGCTGAGACGCTCCGTAGTCCTTGCGACCTGATTGCGGCCGTAATCTCCGGCTTCGTCAGGGGTATCGCCGGCACATAGTAGTGCTCTGACGGGTCCTCTGCTACGAGACCGTCCGCCGCAAGCTCCAGAATCGCCTGCACCTGCGGAATGCACGAACCGCAGCCCGTTCCTGCCTTTGTCCCGTCGCACACCGCCTTGAGGCTGCGGCAGCCGCCGTCCACCGCCGCGACTATCTTACCCTTGGACACGCCGTTGCAGTTGCACACCTGGGCGTCATCCGGCATATCCTCTACGTCCAGCACAGGCACGCCGTCCGCCGACAGCGGGAACAGCAGCTCCGCGCGGTTCTGCGGCAGAGTCTCACCCCTGTCGAACGCCTGCAACAGGCGCGGCGCTGTGGAGCCGTCGCCCAGCAGTATCGCGCCCGCGACCTTGCCGTCGCGGATGATGACCTTCTTGTACACTCCCCGGTTCGGCTCCACATACGAGACGACCTCATCGTCATCGCTGACCGGCTCCTTGTCTCCCGCGACCGCCAGCTCAACGCCCATCACCTTCAGTTTCGTCGATACCTTGGAGCCGGTGTAAGTTGCGCTTGACTTGTCGTTGGTGAGCCGTTCCGCGAGCGTGCGCGCCTGCTCCCACAGCGGCGCGACAAGGCCGTATGTCTTGTTGCGGTGCTCCGCGCATTCCCCAACTGCGTAGATGTCGCGGTCATTGCGGCAGGATAGGTCGTCGTTCACCAGTATCCCGTGCCGAATGTTCAGTCCCGACATCCGCGCAAGGTCGATGTTCGGGCGAATGCCGGCGGATATGACCAGCATTTCGCAGTCCAGCGAGTCTCCATCCCGGAAGCTCACTCCAGTAACCTTGCCGTTGCCGTGAACGGTTGTGGTCAGTTTCTCCAGATGGAAGCGGACACCCATGTCTTCGAGCAGCGTCTTCAGCATGTCGCCGGACGAAGGATCGAGCTGCTGGTCCATTATGTAAGAGGTCAGATGCACGACATCGACCTCCATCCCGCGGTTCATCAGGCCCCGCGCCGCCTCGAGGCCCAGCAGACCCCCACCAATCACCGTCGCCTTGCCCACATGCTCCGAGTACTCCACCATCTCGTTGCAGTCGTCCAGCGTGCGGAAGGGGAATATGCCGTTCCTGAGCGCGCCGTCGTCGCTGTATAGCCCGTCCATCATTGGTATGAACGGCGAGCTGCCAGTGGCGATGACGAGCTTGTCATAGGGAACGAGCAGTCCGCCCGCGCCGTAAGCCATCTTCGACTTGCGGTCGATTCCAATTACGCGGACTCCGGCATGCAGGGTGATGTCGTTCTGCTCGTACCACGAAATCGGATTGATGAAAATGTCCTTTGCGTCATGAGTTCCTGAAAGGACGCCTGACAGCAGTATGCGGTTGTAATTGCCATACGGCTCTTCACCAAACACGGTTATGTCGTACTGATCCTGGCCACCGAGCGACAACACCTCTTCCACGAAGCGCGCGCCCGCCATGCCGTTGCCCACGACCACCAGCTTCTGCTTCTCAACCATCTCTTTCATTCCTTCCTATTAGTCCCTTCCCCTAAGAGGAGAGGGTTAGGGTGAAAATATCCTCTCCACCCCGTTCATCGATGTCAGTTCTTCAGAGCCGCTATCTTTGCGCCGCACACCTTGAACTCCGGCATCCTGCTGGTTGGATCGAGCGCGGCGCTGGTCAGCCGGTTCGCCGCGCGCATCCCGCCCCAGTGGAACGGCACGAACAGCGTGTCCTCGCGGATGTTCGCCGTAACCTGCACCCGGAAGTCCGCATCGCCCCGCCGCGTGCTTATACGTGCCATGCCGCCGTGAAGCAGCCCGTACAGGCGTGCCGTGGTCGGATGCACCTCCACTGCCGCTTCCGGCGCCATCCCCATAAGTTCAGGCACACGCCGCGTCTGAGTGCCGGACTGGTACTGTGCGAGCAGCCGTCCCGTCGTCAGGTACAGCGGGAAGTCTGAGTCCGGTGGGTCCGCGGGCTGCTGGTGCTGCACCGCATTGAAGGTCGCTTTGCCGCTTGGCGTGGCAAAACTCTGCGCGAACATGCGCGGCGTCCCCGGATGGCTCTTGTTCGTACAGGGCCAGAACACGCCGTCATTCGCCTCAATCTTCTCGTATGTGATGCCCGAATAGTCCGCAGGCCCACCTGCGCTTGCCCGTCCCAGCTCTTCGAATACTTCCTCAGCGTTCTCGTAGCGGAAGTATTGCCCCCTGCCCAGCCGTTCGGCGAGTTCACACAAGACCTGCATATCGTTCCGGATGCCATCCGGCGGCTGGAATGCGCGCCTGCGCCTTATTACGCGCCCTTCGAGATTCGTCATCGTGCCCTCTTCCTCCGCCCACTGCGCCGACGGCAGTACCACATCCGCCAGCTCCGCCGTCTCCGATAGGAAGAAGTCCGACACTACAAGAAAGTCCAGCAACCGCAGTCTGCTCTCCACGTGCAGCGCATTCGGCGCGGATACGACCACATTCGACCCCAGCACCAGCAGCGACCGCACGCCGTCTTCCTGTCCCAGCGAGTCGAGCAGCTCATAGGCAGACTTGCCCGGCGCAGGCAGCGTTTCCGGATCTATGCCCCAGACGGCAGCCACATGCTCGCGAGCCGCGGGGTCGTCGATCTTGCGATAGCCCGGCAGCTGGTCAGCCTTCTGCCCGTGCTCTCTGCCGCCCTGCCCGTTCCCCTGTCCCGTCAAGCAGCCGTACCCGCTGTTAGGCTTGCCCACAAGCCCCAGCGCCAGCGCGATGTTGATGAACGAGAGCGTGTTGTTCACGCCCTGCGCCTGCTGTTCGGCTCCGCGCGCCGTCAGCACCATAGCCGTGCGCGCCTCACCCAACATGTGCGCCGCCTTAGCCAGGTCCGCCTCCGAGACGCCCGTTATCCGCTCCACCCGCTCCGGCCAGTATGTCGAAACTGTTCCTCTTACGGACGGGAAGCCGTCCGTGCGAGACTCGATATAGTCGGCGTCTATCAGCCCGTCCCGTACAAGGATATGTAGTATGCCATTGGCGAGCGCGGCATCCGTGCCCGGAGTAAGCCGCAGGTGCAGGTCCGCTCTCTGCGCCGTCGGAGTCAAACGTGGGTCGGCAACGATGAGACGCCCGCCGCTCGCCCGCTGCCCCTCGAAATACTGCATTATCGGCGGCATCGTCTCGGATGCGTTGCTGCCCACCAGCAGTATCGCCTCCGTCCCTGCTATGTCCTCCACCGGAAACGGCAGCCCCCGGTCAATCCCGAACGCCTTGATGCTCGCCGCCGCCGCGGACGACATGCAGAAGCGCCCGTTGTAGTCGATATTCGCTGTGCCGAGCGCAACGCGAGCGAACTTGCCCATCAGGTACGACTTCTCGTTCGTGAGTGAGCCGCCCCCGAACACTCCCACGGCATCTGGGCCGTAGTCATCCTGTGTTCGCCGGAACTCGCTCACGATGCGTGTCATCGCCGCATCCCAACTAACGGGTGCCAGCACGCCGTCCACATCGCGCATCAGTGGGGACATCAGTCTCTCAGGATGATTCAACGCGCTCGCGGCAGTCCATCCCTTGATGCAAAGTGCACCCTTGTTCACCGGAAACTCGCTGTTACCGGAAATGGTCGCGCCCTCTGCCAGGCCGTCAATCAGCATCCCGCACTGAAAGGCGCAGTATGGGCAATGGGTTCGAGTGGCGACCCTTATATCTTTGCGCGCGATTTCCGTAATCAGGGTGAATATCCTCCATTGAGAAACTTGTCCCAATGTTCACTCTATCTCTCAGCTTTTTCCTTTGTATTGCACCCGTGTTAAAAATTTGTGAAATTAGGAACAAACGCCGCTGCTCGAAATCCGTCTTTTGGGGGAAATTCGGTGATGTCCACTGGGATGCAAGGTGGGTTATCATCAGCAGGATACTCTTACTCTCAGGACACTCCCTCAGAACCTCAACATCTTCATCACTGATTGGTGAACGGATCGCAAAAGGATGTGCAGGGCAAACATATCGATTCAGCGACTCTCTATTTTCCTAACGCTGCCCCTGCTCCTGCTTGCCGCGGTGCTGATTGCCACGGCGTGCGAGTCGGCGGCGCCAACCCCCAATGACGTTTCGCAAAGCAGCGCCTTCGCAGCGGCTGCGCCTACGACGACGCCTTCACCCACGCAAACGCCAACCACGACGCCGACAGAAACGCCCGCGCCTACTCAGTGCAGACCGGGCGTCTATGATGCCAACTCGCCCGAAGCTCAGGCATGCCGGGGTAGGCCGAACCCCGTCGGCTGCCCGCAGAGACGCATCCCGCCGCCGCCCTGGATATGGGACATTGAGGACGGAAATGTAGCAGTTGCCGGTTGTCTCCCACCTGATCCTCCGCCGCCCGTATATCCGAAACTCGCAGGGAGCCTGAGCAAAGTCGCGGAATTGTATGAAGGCGGTGCTTCCGTGCAAAGCGCCGCAAGCGCCGCATCCGTGGATGATGAGTTGCGCGAAGGCAGCCTCTCATTAAAGATAACCATAGACAGAGACCCGAAGGAACTGGTGATATGGCTGAACGACAATGGCGCTTTGGTGGAAGGCGCACATGAGACAGCCCTAGTTGATGAACGTTGGTTCGCTAGGGATGGATTAGACATTGAAGACTTTCATTCTGGAATCCTGCAAGGTGGAATCCTGCTAGACGAATATATTAGTGGCGAAGCGGAACTCGATCCGCCTTATGAAAGTGGTTCAAGCTTCGTTTGGGCTGAAGTGCCGGTATCGTTGCTGGCCCGCCTTTCGGAGAGGCCAGGGGTCGTTAAAGTCGAGTTGCCTTTGCTACTATACGATCTACACCAGACGGATGTGCCGCCCGCGCCGCAAGATCCAGTTACGTACACTCCAACCCCACGCGCCACAAGTCAAGGGCTGTCCCCGCACGGCGTAACTTCATGGCATCGAGCCGGTTACAATGGGCGTGGCGTCAAGATTGGCGCGCGACAACTTGCCTCATCCGTATCGATGATGCAGCATAGCCCATCGCCGACTGACAGATGATAGTTGTGGAGAGATAGTATTGTTGAACACCCCAATTCGTCTGGTTTCAATTCTGCCGATATTGCTGCTCATCGCCGCGCTGATTGCAACGGCGTGTGAATCGGCGACGCAGACACCCAATGACGCCTCGCAGAACAACGCCATCGCAGCAGCTGCGCCCACGGCCTCGCTGGAGACGATTCCGACGCCGCAGCGCACGCAGACGCCTACGCCAACGGCGTCGCCCGAGTTGCAGGTCCCGTGCGAACCTGGCATCTCGTATCATCCTGATACACCCGGCTTGCAGGCCTGCCTAGCTCAGAAAGAAGATGTATGTCCACCGGGCAGTAATTTGGATCCGCCGGATTTAGTAATTGACGGCGTGACGTATATCAAGCTTTGCGATCATCCGCCATCTCCCACGCCTGTGTATCAGAAGCTTACAGGTGGATTGAGCCAGGTCGCAGAGGTATATGAACGGGGCGGATCAGCGCGGAGCGCCGCAAGTTCGGCGTTTGGGGATGAGTATCTGCGCAACGATGACCTCCTCACAGTAGTCATAATCATAGACAGAGACCCGAAGGAACTGGTGATATGGCTGAACGATCAAGGCGCTGAATTCGGCAGCGCGCACGGTACGGTACTAGTGGACGAAGAATGGCTCAGCAAAGAAGGCGGCGAAATTGACGACTACTATGCCATAATCCTGCTGGATGAATACATCAGAGGCGAAGCGGAACTCGAGGAGCCGTATGAAGGAGGCATGACCGACATACTGGCTGCTGTGCCCGTGTCTCTGCTAGTGCGTCTTTCCGAGCAGCCCGGCGTTATTCAAGTGAGACGTCCATTCCCCGCTTTTACTCCAGATCAGCCAGATCCAACATCTGAGCTGCAGGAAGCGTCTAAACCAGCTTTATATGCAAGACAAACCACTGCTCCAATTGTGAGCGAAGGTCTGTCGGTGCATGGCGTATCTTCTTGGCATAATGCAGGAAACAAAGGCAGCGATGTCAAGATTGGCATTATTGACCCAGGTTTCCATGGCTTGGCTGAAATTATGCGCAACGGCGACTTCCCGCCAACAATCGCCGCCGACCGGACGAGATGCTATGAAGACTACAACGACAGTTCTCCCTCATTTTCCCATTGTAGAACTGGCAATAATAGACACGGCGCCAGCGCTGCGGAAATAATATACGACATAGCTCCTAACGCTACTTACTACATTGCGCGCACTCATAGCGAAATACAATTTAGGGAAGCCGTTAGGTGGATGGTCTCGGAAGATGTAGATGTTATAAGCCATTCGCAGTTTTTTGCATGGGATGGACCTGGAGATGGAACTTCACAATATACGAGTAGTCCACTTAATGTCGTGGCTACGGCTGTCAGCGGAGGCACGACATACGTCGGTATTGCCGGGAACGAGGCAAAGAAGACCTGGTTTGGTGAGTTTGACCCTTCCTCAAACGACCAGCAACCTCTACTTCTCGTAAGCAACAACGGCTAAGCGTTTCACCTTCACGCCAGCGAAGGCCGCTGCGGTGGCGTGAAGCGATGACTCTGCCCCCGCTATGTCCTCCACCGGAAACTCGCCGTCCCCCGAAATGGTTGTGTCATCAGACAACCCCCTGACAGCATGCCGCGCTGGAAGGCGCAGTACGGGCTTTGAATCTCAGCGATGTCCACTGGGATGGAAGGTGGGTTATCATTAGCAAAACACTCTTACTATCAGGACACTCCCGCATGAGACCCAACATCTTCCTCACAGGCTTCTCCGGCACGGGCAAGACGACTATCGGGCGTGAGGCGGCGCGCATTCTCGGCTGGCGCTTCGTTGACCTCGATGAGCGCATCGAAGCAGACGCCGGCACGACTATCGACGCGATATTCGCGGAGCACGGCGAGAAGCATTTCCGCGCACTCGAAACCCGGACACTACTCGCTGCGTGCGAGTCAGAACGGCAGGTCGTGTCCACCGGCGGCGGCATCGCGGAGAGCGCCGACAATCGCGCCGCTATGACGCAGAACGGCGCGGTCGTCTGCCTCGAAGCCTCGCCGGAAGCTATATATGAGCGCGTGCTGGCGCAGAGCGTGGGCGATGACGCAATAGTCCGTCCCATGCTTGCCGCTGACGACCCGCTGGAGCGCATCCGTTCCTTGAAGTCCCTGCGCCAACTGAACTATACTCTTGCACACTGGACGGTCCACACCGACACGGTTACGCCGGAACAGGCGGCACACGAGGTCGTCCGCGCATTCGACATACTCAACGACGACGATGAAGCGATATGCTGGAAAGCCTACCCCGACTGGATGCGGCAACGCGCCGAAGACCTGCAAAGCGAAAGCTAAATATCCTATCTATCCTCTACATCCTGTTAGCCCCGACTCGAAGACTCCGACCGCCTGACCAGCAGAAAGACTGACACACTGACATGACCACCTACTCCGACCTCGCCGCCGTTGTCAACACATCCCAGGGAGACCACCCGATATGGGTGGGCTGGGACATAATCGACGAGCTTGGCGAGCGCGTCAACTCCGTTCTTGACACATCCACCGCGTACATCGTCACCGACGAAGGTGTGCATCGGCAGGCGCGCCGCGCGCAGTTCTCGCTCGAAGCCGCCGGCATCGCCGCCCACATGTTCATCATGCCCGCAGGCGAGACGCACAAGACGCTGGAGACGGTCCAGCTCATATACCGCTGGCTCGCCGAGCGCAAGGCAGAGCGCGGCCATCTGATAGTCGCGGTCGGCGGCGGCGTGGTAGGCGACCTAGCGGGCTTCGTGGCGGCGACCTACCTGCGCGGCTTGCCATTCGCACAAGTGCCGACAAGTCTGCTCGCCATGATGGACGCTGCCATCGGCGGCAAGACCGCTATCGACCTGCCGCAGGGCAAGAACCTCGTGGGCGCATTCTACCAGCCGAAGTTCGTACTGTCCGACGTCAGCACCTTACAGACGCTGCCTCCGCGCGAACTCACTTCCGGCTGGGCAGAGGCGATCAAGCACGGCCTCATTCTCGACCCCGACCTGCTCGATGACTTCGAGACGCACAGACCTTCCCTGCTCGCGCTCGAACAGGATGTCGCCACCGACATCATACGCCGCAGCGTCGCTATCAAGGCGAACATCGTCTCGCAGGACGAGCGCGAGACGCTCGGTATTCGCATCCTGCTGAACTACGGGCACACCATCGGCCACGCGATCGAAGCCGCCACCGGCTACGGCAGCTTCCTGCATGGCGAGGCGGTCAGCGTGGGCATGATGGGCGCGGCGCGCATCGGCGAGGCGATGGGAATGATGGCCGCCGACGAGGTGGAGCGCCAGCGCAGGCTGCTGGAGAGCTACGGCTTGCCTCTGACGTGCGGCGAGATGGACATCGAAGCCGTCAGCAACGCGATGCTGTCCGACAAGAAGGTCGCGGGCAGGGCGATACGCTGGGTGCTTCTCGACGGCATTGGCAACGCCACCACACGAAACGATGTGCCTCCGGCGCTGGTGCAGCAGACCCTAGAGGCTCTGGCGGTGGACTAAATGCCGGGGCTGGACTGGCTCACCGGCTTCGGAATCGAGTGGTTGCCTGCTTTCGGTTGGCAGCAGGTAATCGAGTGGCTGACACTAGTTGCGGTCGGCTTCATAACCGGCGTCTTCGGCGTTCTGGTCGGCGCGGGCGGCGGCTTCATCCTCGTACCCATCCTGCGTATATTCTTCCCCGACATAGAGCCTGCCGTCGTCTCCGGCACCGTCCTCGCCCTCGTCGCCGCCAACAGCATATCCGGCGCGTTTGCCTATCGTTACATGCGGGTCGTGGACAAGCGGAGCGCGTATCTCTTCGCGGCCGCCGCAATTCCCGGTTCGGTCATCGCTCCCTTCATCCTCAAGCAGGCGCTCGCAGGGCTGCCGGGCATATACGATACCGCTTTCGGCTTCATTCTGGTCATCCTCGCAGTTCGATTAGCCGCCCAGCAGTTCGACACTGGGCGACACTCTCAACTTGCGCGCGCCAGAAGCCGGAGGCGGAGCTTCATCAATCCCCAGACCCTGCGCCGCCGCCGCATCACAGCGGAGTCAGGCGAGACATATCGCTATCGCCTGAGCGAGAGGTGGGCAGTCCTTATCAACTTCGTGCTCGGCTTCATATCCAGCTTCTTCGGCATAGGCGGGGGCTTCCTACGCACTCCGATACTCGTCTATGCCTTCGGCTTCCCGGTGCAGGTGGCGGTCGCCACATCCATCTTCGCCCTGTCCTTCTACACAACGGCGGGCGCGGTTACTCACGCCGTCCAGGGGAACATTGAGTGTCTGTTCCAGTCGTCGCAATGGGTGTGCGTCCCCGGTGCAGCGCCTTATGCGCTCATCGGCAACATCGAGTGGTTCCCCACCTTCATATTCGCGGGCATCGGCCTCGTAACCGGCGGGCAGATTGGCGCGCGCCTCTCCGGCAAGGTGCGGGGTCCGTGGATAATGCGCCTTCTCATGCTCGTCATCCTCGCCATGGGCGTTCAGCTTATCGTGCAGGGGATATGGGGATAAAGACGCCAGTCAGCGGTGATGACCTCCATCTATCTCGGTGTTCCGTGTTAAACTTCCTTATGTCCTTCTTCACCCTCACTGATACGGACGGAGACGCCCGCACAGGTATATTGTGCACTCCGCACGGCGATGTGCCCACGCCCGCCTTCATGCCGGTCGCCACGCAAGGCTCGGTCAAGGCGCTCGACTCGGACGACCTGCGAAGCATCGGCGCGAACATCGTCCTCGCCAACACCTACCACCTCTACCTGCGGCCCGGCGTGGACATCGTGCAAGACCTCGGTGGGTTGCACGGCTTCATGCAGTGGGACGGCGCAACGCTGACCGACAGCGGCGGCTTTCAGGGCTTCAGCTTGGAGCACCTCCGCAAAATCACGGAAGATGCCATTATCTTCAAGTCGCACATAGACGGCAGCGAGCACACCTTCAGCCCGGAGGCGGCAATCCGGCACCAGCAAGGGATCGGCGCGGACATCATCATGCCCCTCGATATATGCGCGCCTGCCGACAGCGACTACGAGGCAGTTGACGCGGCGGTGGACAAGACGAATCGCTGGCTGCTGCGCTGCGTAGAGGCGCATACACGCGCCGACCAGCGGCTGTTCGGCATCGTACAGGGGGGGCTGTACCCTGATTTGCGGCGCAAGTCGGCGGACTTCATTACAGGCGTCGGCTTCTCCGGATACTCGATAGGCGGGCTGAGCGTGGGGGAGTCCAAGCAGGCGATGTACGACACCGTGGAACTCACGACTCCGATGCTGCCTTCGGACGCGCCGCGATACCTGATGGGTGTGGGCTCGCCGGAAGACCTGGTTGAGTGCGTGGCGCGCGGCATCGACATGTTCGACTGTGTGCTGCCCACGCGAGTCGCCCGCAATGGCGCGCTCTTCGTGCGCGAGGGCAGGCTGAACATTACTGCGGGACGCTTCAAGCGAAAGTACGCGCCAATCGAAGAAGGCTGCGACTGCTACACCTGCCGCACATACTCCGCGGCGTATGTGCATCACCTGTTCCGCGCGAAGGAGCTGCTGGCGTACCGGCTGGCGACAATACACAACCTGCGCTTCATACTGCGCCTGATGGAAGAGATGCGCGCCGCGATAGTCGCAGGTGAGTTTTCTGACTACCGCCGCGAGTTCCACAGTCACTTCACGCCGCCGGACGAGCGGGTGCGCCACGCCCAGAAGCAAAAGTGGCTCGCCTCATTCAGAAGAGACTAACATCAATATACAGGATGGACAGGATATTTGGATGAACTAATCCTGTCTATCCTGTTCATCAATGTTAATTCCCGCCCGCGACCGCAGGAACGATACTGACCTCGTCGCCGGTCTTCGTGGCGGTGCCAAGGCCGTCGAGGAAGCGCACATCCTCGCCGTTGATATAGACATTCACGAAGTTGCGAAGCTCGCCCTCTTCGTCGCAAAGCCGGGCCTTGATGCCGGGGTACTGGCTCTCAAGCGAGCCGATAATCTCTCCCAGCGTCGCGCCGTCCGCGTCAACCTTGTCCGCGCCGTCGGTTACGCGGCGCAGTGGTGTCGGTATCCTCACCGATATGCTCATGTCGGGTATTCCTCCGTTGAGTAAGTGTTGTTTGTTGTCTAATCGTTGAGGTTCATATCCAGAAAATTCAGCACCGTGGGCACGAATTGGTGAACTTTGGAACGGTTCTCCGTGATTTCATCGTTGTCCAGAAAATTTTGATAGAAGTTGGCATGGAACTGGCGCGCCGCGTCAAATTCCTCATGCAATATCTCACTGCCGGACTCTTCAGCCAATCGGTTAACAGTAACTACAAGGTCTCTGTGCCCGCCGTGTCTCCAGCCTCGTTCCATAATGACCGCCAGGATAGCGTGCGCCGCCGCACCCCAAAGTTTTTCTGATGCCTGCATCCTCCTGCCTTCGGCGAATTCTTCATCAGATACGGTCAGCCACGCAAGAGCTATACGCGCGTGTTCCGAAGCTTGCATTAACTACCTTTTTGTGGCGCTTTCATTCACGATTTCGCAGAAGTTACTCCATAAGAGCAAGCGCCTTATCCACGAATCGGCGCGCGCTTGGGCTGAAGAACTCGTACTCGTAGTCATCGAGGAAATGATAGTCGCGGTTGTTGCGCCACAGGGTTGCCGCGAGGAACGTGTTTGAAATGCCATCGGCGCGGCACTCCTTCTCGATGCGCTTGACTACACTCAGCAAATCCGAAAATCCGTCGCCTTTGCACTCCCATCCGCGCTCGACCGCCACGGCAGCGACCGCATGCTCCACCGCGTCCCACAGTTTGCCCGAAATGCTGTCATACTCACACGTAGCCAGGTGCGCGTCCGCCTCTTCCAGCAAGTCCAGCGCGCGCCGAGCATGCTCCGTAGCGGTCATCGTCTGCACAACCATATCAGTCCCCCGATTACCCCTCGATCACATCGCCAGTTACGGAGTCAACGCGCACGCCCGCGGCCGTCATCCACTCCAGACCGCGGTCTATCTCATCGTCGGAGCCTTCGAGTTCGAGTACCACCCAGCCCACGCGCTCCTGCACATTCGCGCGCCGTATGTTCGTGACAATCTCGAACTTGCGCCCGAGATTGTAAATCAGGGGTTCGGTAATCAGTTGTTCGGGGAAGGTGAACCTGACTCGTCTCTTAGCCATTGCTTTCACCATTTCTTTCTTCTCGCGCTGCCATGCTGCTCATGAAGTCATTGTATGCAGGCGAGGTGAACACAGGGTCGATTATAGGCTCCACCACCTCTTGCGTCTTCAGCCCGTTGCCGGTGATGTACGCTACCGTAAGATCGTCGGGCTGAATCTTGCCGCTCTTCGCCAGCTTCCGCAGACCGGAAATCACAACGCCGCCCGCCGTCTCGGTGAAGATACCCTCTGTCTCGGCGAGAAGCTGTATTCCCTCGACAACCTCTTCCTCCGGCGCCGCGACCGCGCTGCCGCCGCTGCTCTCGATAGTCTTGATGGAGTAGAAGCCGTCCGCCGGATTGCCGATTGCGAGCGACTTGGCGATGGTATCCGGTGTAACCGGGCGCACATGCGGCGTATCTTCATCATAAGCCGTCACTATGGGCGAGCAGCCCTCAGCCTGCGCGATGTGCATCTTCGTGTGCGCCGCCGAATCTATCAGCCCCAGGTCCGCAAGCTCGTTCAAGCCCTTGTATATCTTGGTGAACAGCGAACCCGACGCGCCAGGCACGACGCATGCGTCCGGCGCGCGCCAGCCAAGCTGCTCCGCGACCTCATAGGCAAGCGTCTTGCTTCCTTCAGAGTAGAACGGGCGCATGTTGATGTTCACGAACGCCCAGCGATGGTTGTCCGCGAGTTCGCTGCAAAGGCGGTTCACCTGGTCATAAGTGCCGTCCACCGCTACGAGGGTCGCGCCGTATATGCCCGCGCCCAGAATCTTGCCGCGCTCCAGGTCCGACGGGAAGAACACCATCGTGTTCATGCCGGCCTTCGCGCCGTGCGCCGACACCGATCCGGCGAGGTTGCCGGTCGAGGCGCATGCCAGCGTGTCGAACTCAAACTCCAGCGCCTTCGCCGATGCAACCGATACCACCCTGTCCTTGAACGAGAATGTCGGGTTCACGCTGTCGTTCTTGATGTACAGGTTGTTGAGACCCAGCAGCCTGCCGAGGTTCTTCGCGCGGGTGAGGGGAGTGAAGCCCGTGTTCATGTCCAGAGCCATCTCCGCGTCAACCGGCAGGAGGTCATGGTAGCGCCACATGGTCAGCGGGCCCTTGGTGATGCGCTCGCGGCTGATGACACGCGCTACGGCGTCGTAGTCATAGCTCACCTCGAGCGGGCCAAAGCAGAAGTCGCAGACGTACTGCGGCTCGACCGGGTACTCGCTGCCGCACTCGCGGCATTGCAGGCTCTTTACATTTGACAAGGCAGGTGCTCTCCGTCTCATATTAGCGCTCCTGAGAGCGCCAAGCCTCATGGTAGCAACGGGCAACTCGGCATGTCAAACACTTGCAAGGCTTCCGGGAGCGTTTCCTTTCAGATGTCAGGGACGGGGGCTGACATCGATGGACAGGATGGGGAGGATACTTTGTCCTGTCTCTTCGGCAAGTTCAGGCGAACGGTGATTTCACCCCCATCCTAACCTTCCCCCTTGACGGGGGAAGGGACTTTTGCATATTTCTTGATTTTGGCCTTCGAGGGGATTTTTTGGCTATCAGGGGTCGCGGGTGAGCTTGCGCCAGCGGATGCGGCTGAAGTCTATGTCCATGTCGGGGTTGAGACGGGTCAGGTATGCCTCATAGCGTGCCTTGAAGGCTGCCTGCCTGTCGGGGTCGTGGATGAAGATGTCGTAGCCGGGGGCTTCCATCTCGACTTCGGAGATTTCCTCATCGGTAAGCTCGTTGCCCTTGCAGTCGTGTCGCCTGTCCTCGCAGATGCAGGGGAATGGATAGACTTCGTAGTACACAGGGCCGTGCAGGCTGAACTCGATGGCATCGGCGCGGCGGCGCTCGTATTCCTCACGGCGCAGGCGCTCCTCCTCTTCTTCCGGTCCTTCGACAGGCTCAGGACGAGCGGAGTCATCGTCTTCCTCTATGAAGTCGAAGACGCAGCGCAGCAGTTCCCTGGATGCGGACATCCTGTGGCAGGGCTTGAAGTCTTGCAGCTTGCCTTCCATAGCGGAGACCAGGAACTCAACGATGGTACTGCCGTTGTCTGTCTTTTCTTGGGCTATCTGAGCTATCTCGGAGCTTATGCGCCTGTCGGCGCGGCGCCCATCGCGGCGCTCTCGCCTGGTGGCGGGCTGCAGGTCCAGGCCATCGATGAGTGACTGGGCTTGCACGCCGGTGAACTTTTCGAGCAGTCTTGCGGCTTCGAGCTTGTGGCAAGGCTTGAAGTCTTCCAGCTCGCCGTTGACGGCGGAGATGAGGAATTCAATTATGAGACTGCCGTTGTTGGTTTTTTCGAGCACCATCCGTCTGAACGACTCGACGAGTTCGCGGCGGGTGGTGTGCGGTGTTTGTAGTTGTGTTTCTGCAATCATGTGTTCTGCATTATAAGCACAGGTGTTCCTATTGTCAAGGGATAAGAGTTGCTAAGGAAATTGCATTAGTGCAGTTTAGGGCGATGGGGATGCGCTCTCACCCCCATCCCTTCGGCAAGCTCAGGGCAGGCTCTAGCCTTCGTCTGTCGAAGAGGAGGAAGGGACTTTTGGTTTAGGGATTTGAGATGGCTGGCTATTCATACATAGAATGGAAGAAATCACCCTATATCTTCCGCTAACTCGGCACCGAAGAATGTATTGATGTATTCCGGCACACTGTCGTTCTCTTCTATGTATTCCATAGCGCAGTCAATTGCTTCATTGTCAAGGCGATCAAACATAGCTGGGCTCGGTACGAGAGCATCGTTCAAATCGTTGGGTTCAAATTTATCGAGCGAGTCACCGTACTTCCGATTAGACAGAGACAAAATCGCCCTGCCGGGCTCCGATGCCAAGTACAAATACAAATGGTCAACATAATGCAGCCCGTAAATGTTGGGATTAAACCCGTGGAAACAGGATAAATTAATCAAACTGCTTCGATTGCGGATAACCTTGTATCCTCCTCGTGAAAAGACTCCGATGAGGATGGGTGCTGGGCTCCTGGATTCTGTCTTGTACCACGGTTTGCGGCTTTTCGTCAGAAACCGTTTATGGTAGTCGTTAATTTCACCAAACCTAATGTACCTCTCAGCCTCTGCGGAATGGTTTGCGCCTGCTGAGAAAAGGAATACTGGGGCGTCTTTTCGAGCCAACTCTTCGAAGTCAGACTGCGAAAATATTGCTCGCATCGCTTGAGTGCTTCTAGTCAGACAGGGTGTGTACTCGGAAGCATGCAAGTTTGCCGCTTTAGCAGTGGAGGGCCTCATTACGAAGAACTTGTTTGCTCCGGTGGCGATGCCACGACTGAAGCGACCGTAATGGCTTAGAGGGACCAATCCATCGGTGTTCATCGAGTAATTTGCAGCTGTGAAATGTCGCAACCATTTTGCGCTGGGAGTCAATTCGGCTGACGCCACCCGTGTTGTCGGCGTACTTTCCAGCACCGTTGCCAGAGAACCTATCGAATTGATCGAATAGAAATCTACCTTCTGATGGGATACAGCTGCGTCATAAAGAATGATTCCCACAGATGTAATAGCGTCTGGAAAGATTTCCTTTTCGCATTCTAATTTGATGATTGCGGCGAGGTGACTACCGTCAATCAACTTTGCCTTAACAACATCGCCATATCCAGTGTTCAGGAATTCCAGTGGCATAATATAAGCCAAGCGTCCTTTCCCGTCCATCTCAGAGAGCGACTTCATCAAGAACGCGGAGGCCGTATTGGTGTAACCTGACAACCTAATGCCAGTATTGCTGACAAAGGCACTGAACACATCGTCCCGATTCAGGAACTTCTGAAAGCGCATGTACGGAGGATTGCACACTATGTTCGTATGTCGCTTACCCCAAGACAGTAAATAGTCTTCGCGTTCTACAAAGGTTACATCATGCCCGGTCGCCTTCTCCCAGAAATTCAACGCTGATGGGTCAATTTCACTCGCCCTGAATGTCACGCGATCATCATCAATTACTGGGGCATAGAGGTTGCCAAGCCCAAAGCCAGGATCATAGAGGGAGGAATGCCCTGATTCCATCACCCATCCAACCATAAATTCGGCAACTTCTCTGGGAGTGAAATATTGCCCAAACCTTTTACGGTGCCGGTCTCCAACTTGCCCCAAATAAATGCGGTTATCAGGCGTTGATGATTTCGTCAAGAAATACTGACTGGTCAAGATAGCCTCTGCCTCCCTGAAATGTGACGTAGAACAGTAACGGACCTCGCTCTAACTCTTTCATGGCTGATCTATGCTCCGGCAAGTCAATTCGGCCCAACATCTCTTTACCGACTTGGATGTCCAATTTTATAGTGGTCTTCCCTTGGTTTTTCGTATCGCGCTCAACCGAGAAAATAGGCCCTTCGTTGTCTGAATCGGAAACAATTTCCAGAATCTGCCTGAAGGGTATGACATACGCTTTATCAAAGAATACCTGCATGTAGTGGTGCCGTACACCGAATGTTTGTATCCACCGGTTCACCAATGCCAAGTCCTCCACCTTCGGCGTGATGCTCAAGTAGTTCCTGGTCTGTAGGATTTCCATTTGCCCTTTGAGGTCACGTAGCAGATCGGTAAGTTCTCGCAAATCCTGAGAAGATGACCAATTGGGTCGCCTGAAACTCAACTCACGAAATGTTTCGACGGTGGCATTGCACACCATTTCATGAATGTGCGGCCTTCTTTGAGCCAGCAACTCCGCATAAGGTTCTTGAAGAAGTTGTTGCTGTATTGCAACGCACTCCTCTTCCGCAGCTCTAGTCCTAGCCTCCATGAACGATGAGTATCGCTCAGCCAAAAAACTACTCGACCTGACTTCGATGGCTGCTGTTGCCCGTTCAACAAATTCAATGTCCTCTAAATCGATCCTTCCGTTTGTCGGGAGATCCGAACGACGGTAAATCAGCAAGTCCGGCTTCTTCCCGATTTCATTCAACTCGTCCTGGTATTCCATATAGAATTCGCGAAACCCTGAATCGCCTGCTGATAGGCTGTCGTCCCTACCGTACTTGACCGCTCGGTACTCTTGGGAGCTTTCATTGATGGCAGCGAGAGCAATTTCCTCAGCCCAATCTCCTTGCTCCTTGTTCGTGAGAAATTCGGAGTTTGCCAACGTCGGCATCCGTCCGCTGACCTGGAGGTCGGTGTCAATTTCAAAAGGGGTAGCTTGAATCAGCCGGAGTATGGTGTCCCGATAACTTTCAGCCATGCTCAGTCCTGTTTCCGGTGGATTTGGCAACTCGGCGTAGTTCCGCTAATTTTCCGCAGATACGCATCATTCGCAGAGCGATGTGATCTTGGTAAAGAGGATTATAACTTAATGCTGGATTCCTTTTGCACCAGAGTAGCACAATGTATCTATGGCTGAAGGAAGTCTATATCCTATAAAGGAGCAGGAGGAGATTCAGATCGACAGTGAGACGGTGCTGCTGCGGGTCTGCACGGTGAGCGTGCGGACGATGCGGATTGTGGACGGGATGAGTGGAATAGGTCCTTCGACTGGCTCAGGATAGGGATGGGTAGGCTCCAGCATTCCCTCATCAGGGGAGAAGGGACAGGGTGAACGGCAATTATGCCGATCTCTAACGCCTCGTTATCGCTTAAATGGGAACGTGGGCGGATACCGCGCACTTGTCCCTTTCTTAGCTTCCGTTTATACTCTACGCCATGCCACCCGAACTGCCAGAGCGACGCACACTGCCCCTGTTCCCACTGAACACGGTGCTGTTTCCGGGCGCTTCGCTGCCGCTTCAGATATTCGAGGAGCGCTACAAGCGCCTGCTGCAAGACTGCCTCGACTCAGACTCCCGCTTCGGCATCGTGCTCATCAAGTCGGGCGACGAGGTGGGGCAGCCGGCGATTCCGCATCCGGTGGGCACGGTGGCGCACATCACGCAGGTCAACGAAATCCGAGGCGACCGCTTCTTCGTCGCGGTAACGGGCGAGCGCCGCTTCAAAATCAACACCATCACGCGGCACCGCCCGTACATCACTGCCGATGTATCCGTCCTGCCTGACACAGACGCCGAGGATGCTCGCCCCCAGTCGGAAGCCATCCGCGAGCAGCTCAACGAGTATCTGAGCCTCATCACCGGGCTGCAGGGCGGCTGGACGAGCGAAGTCCGCACCTCCCGCGACCCGGCAGCATTGTCGTACTACATCGCGGAGACCCTGCTGATTGACCTATCCGAGAAGCAGCAGTTGCTCGAAAAGCCCAACACCGCGTCGCGCCTGGAATCCGAAGCGGAAGTGCTGCGCCGCGACATAGACCAGCTCCGCCAGCGTGTCGCCGTCGAGTTGCGAAGCAAGTTCAGCCGCCAGTAACCGGGGCTAACATGGATGGACAGGATTAAGGGGATGTCTTGTTCCGTTCGATACCGATGACTGATGTCGGTTCTGTGAATTTGTGCGGGTGCGCCATGTATGCCATCTGCTCCAGCCCGTCCACGAGGCGCGGCCCGCTGCGGCTGAAGTAGGAGCCTGAGTCCACGAAGTAGGCTCGCCCGCTGGCGACTGCCGGCAACTTGCGCCACTCCGCAAGGTTCTCCAGCGCATAGAACTCATCGCGCGCCTTTTGCGCGTCCATTCCGCAGGGCATCAGCACCAGCACATCCGCCTCGGACGCCGCAAGCTCCTCCATCGTGATGCGGCGTGAAGGCTCTCCCGGCTTGGCGAGCGCATCGACGGCTCCGGCAAGCTCCACCATCTGCGGTATCCAGTGCCCCGCCACGATGGGCGGCTCAAGCCATTCGATACAGGCCACGCGAGGCGTCGAACCGGCAGCCGACGCGCGTGAGCGTACGATGTCTATGCGCTCATTCAACTCGGCGATGAACGCGGTCGCGGCATCGGGCACGCCGCACAGGTCGCCGACCATCTGAATGTCGTCGAGCATGTTGCCGATGGATGCCGGGTCCAGCGAGACCACGTTCGGCGGGTATGCCAGCCTGGATGCCGCGTGCCGCACATCCTCATAGGACACCGCGCACACATCGCAAAGCTCTTGGGTCAGCACCAGGTCCGGCGCGGCATCGCGCAGCACTTCCTCGTCCACCTCGTAGATGCGCTCGCCGCGCCGGTACATCTCCGTTACGATGCGGTCAATCTCCTGGCTGCTCATCTTGTCAGCGTCGAATCTGCTGCGCACGACCTTGGGCTTGGCAAGCGCCCCCTTCGGATAGTCGCACTCATGGCTGACCGCATGCAGCGAATCGCCCAGCCCTAGGGCGAATACGATTTCGGTGCCGCTGGGAAGGAATGAGCAGATTCGCATGGGAAACTTACATGGATATGTAGGATGGAGGGTTCTTTCACCCCCATCCTAACCTTCCCCCATCAAGGGGGAAGGGACTTTGGTGTGATGTTTGCCCCCGTCAGTTCTTGAGAACGCCTTCGCGCTCGAATGCCTCGGCGAGCCGCGCTATGCCCTCGTGTATCTCCTCGGGCTTGTTGTAGCCGAAGCATAGGCGCGCGTAGTTGCGCCCGGAAACGCCGTCCGGCGCGAACAGCGGGCCTGCCTGATAGCCGACGTCCGCCGTTTCCAGCACCTTGTCGCGGATAGCCGTGACGTCCGACTCTTCCGGCATTTGCAGCCAGATGAAGAGGCCGCCTTCGGGCCTGCTCCAGCTCGCAGCGCCGCCGAAGTTCTCGCCCAGCGCGGCCAGCATCGCGTCCCGCTTGGCGCGCTGGATGTCGTTAATCTCAACGATGTGCTCGTCAAGATTTTCCGTCGCATACCGATGCACTGCCCAGGATGCGAACTGGTTCGCCGCTCCACCGCTCTTCACCCCGCGCGCCACATCCAGCACCTCGCGCGGCGCGGTCAGGTAGCCGAGCCGCATGCCCGGCGCGATAATCTTGGAGAACGAGCCGACGTACATCACGCTGCCGGTGTCGTCCAGCGAGTGCAGCGATGTTACGTCCTCGCCATCGTAGCGCAGGTCAACATAGCAGTCGTCTTCGAGTATGGGCACACCGTGCTTCTGCGACAGCCGCACCATCTCCTTGCGGCGCTCCAGCGTCATCGTCCAGCCCTGGGGGTTCTGGAAGGTCGGGATCGTGTAGATGAACTTGGGTCGCTTGCCCTCGCCGATAGCCTTCACGATGGCAGATTCCAGCGCATCGGGGAGCATGCCTTCGCTGTCGCACTCCACGCCGCGAATGTCCGTGTGGAAGCGTCGCAACTGACCCAGTGTGCCCGAATACACGAAGTTCTCCACCAGCACTACATCGCCCGGGTCG
Source organism: Dehalococcoidia bacterium (assembly GCA_965204855.1). GTDB lineage: Bacteria > Chloroflexota > Dehalococcoidia > Lucifugimonadales > JADFKI01 > Bin90. Next base: position 3,012,182 of record OZ242018.1, on the reverse strand, counting down.
AGCAGCGACTCGCACACCATGTGGATAGGCATGCCTGAGCCGTCCCCGATTATGAGGTCGTCAACGCCGATGTTGATGTCGCGGTCGCGCGCCAGCTTGTCCGCAACCAACTGTCGAAGCGGTGCGTAACCGCTGTGGTGCGCGTATATCGCGAGGTCGTCGCCCTCTTCGTCAAGTCCCTGCTTCAGGGCTTCCACAAGCCCGTCAAGCGGCATAGACTTTGGGTCCGGATACGCCACGGCAAAGTCGTACTTGCCGCGCTTCACTACCGGCGCATCCCTGCCTTCGGGCGCGTTCTTCGCGAAGAGGTCCTTGAAGCTAAACGGTTTGGCATCTGCCATCGGTGAGTCCTCCTTGTGTACGCCGATTTCGGCTCGTCAGGCAAGTGTATTATCTTTCGCCTACGTTGACAACCAAAGCCAATGCGCCTATCATTTAAGTACCCCCCCAGCGGGTAGTTCTGCTGGGCCGACGCCTCCCCGAGGGCCCTTTGGGAGGCGTTTCTTTTTGCATCTTCTTGTAATGATGGTTACTCAGCCAAGGACTACATGAATGCCGAAGCATGACTACCTGTTCGTTGATGAGTCGGGCGACCCAGGATATGCGCTAGATGCTCAATCGGGCGAACTGCTCAGCACGCCTTACTACACAAGCGCAGTGCTGCATATTGTTGACGACGCCTTTCGATATGTGAACATGCACATGTCGGCTTTCCGATTCTACTCAAGGCTTATGAATGAATTGAAGATACCGGCGGGGCGCGAGCAGTTCACCATACTGATGGAGCCTATCGGGGTGTTGGCGGAGAATGGCGCGGGCATATTCGCGTCTGTCGTGTATCTCGACAAGCGCCGCTATACTGGCAGATACTTGAAGCCGGGCGACGACAGAGGGCAAGACGCCGTTAGGTTTCGGAACTTCGTGCTGCGGAGACTGCTGGAGCATCACTTCAAGACATACTCGCTGCAATCCAGCCGTTACGACCTTGTGCTCGATAGGGTAGATATGACTAAGGAGGAGCGGGAGGGATTGGAGAATTATCTGGCAGGAAACCTCAGCATACCCAGGCCGAATTACATAACGCATGCATCGTCCATTTATGTTGAATCCCTGCAAATCGTCCATCATGTAGCGAATGGATTCAAGGATGCGGTGACTGAAGGAATCATTCCAGCCGAGTTGTCCTTCGTTAGCGCAGTGGACATAACCCAGTGAGCAAGAGGATGTGTATTCGCGGACAAAAGATTTGGGCTGGGGTAGGACGTCCTTGTTTCGGGACCTCCTCCCAGCCCGGCTAGCGAGGTTGGAGGAAACTATGTTCCCTATACAAATCCTATACATTTTCCACTGAATTGTCAACTTGTGGACAGCCAAGAAGAAATATGCAAAAGGGTACATTTAGGACAATTGACGGGAGTTTTCACCCCCATCCTAACCTTCCCCCATCAAGAGGGAAGGGACTTTTGCATATTTCTCAGCCAAGGTAGCGTTTCCATATAGGTGGGCGAACAGCGATTTCACCCCACACCCTAGCCCTCCCCGTCAAGGGGGAGGGGAATTGTGAAATCGTCTTTATCAAATTACCCCCATCCCACGCATCCGCACCAAGTCCGCTCTGCCGTAACCCAGCATTTCGCAATACACATCCTCGTTGTGCTGACCAAGAGTCGGTGCGGCATCCGGATTCCAGCCGTCATCGCCGCTCACTCTCCATGGCATTGTGGGGTGTTCGAACGTTCCTGCCTCTGCATGTTCCACCGCCGCAAAAAAACCACGCTCCCGCAGATGCTCCCAGGACAGAATGTCCTCTGGCGTCGCCACATACGCGAATGCCAGCCCGCTGTGCTGCGCCCGCTCGAATATGTCGTGCCTGTCGTGCCGCATCAGCCATGGCAGCATCAGCGCGTCCAGCTCGTCGGCATTCGCCCCCCTGCCGGCGCGATCCCCGAAGCGTTCATCCGCAAGCTCGGCGATGCCCATTAGCTCCGCCATTTCGGGCCACTTGTGATCGGGCCCCGCTATCACGCCCACGTAGCCGTCCCTGCAAGGATACGGGCCCCACGCCGCGCGTCCATAGCCGCGATTGCCGGTGCGCCGGAAGTTGCTGCCCGTGTAGCTGTACTGGCTCAACGCGTTCTCTAGGATGGTCGCCAGATACTCGGATATAGCCACGTCCACGTGCTGCCCAATCCCGGCAATATCGCGGTGCAGCAGCGCGCCCATAGTTCCCGCGAATGCGTTCTGTCCCGCGCCGTACTGCGCCAGTCGCGCTGCCATGTGCAATGGCTCGCGCTCCGGGTCGCCCGTGATGTACATCAGCCCGCCCATAGCGTACAGATTGATCTCGCGCGCGCCGTAGTCGCGGTAGGGCCCCGTCTGCCCAAAGTTCGAGATGGAAGTCATCACCAGTCCGGGGTTAATTGCGGCAACGCTGGCGTAGTCTAACCCTAATCGCTCAGTAACTGCCGGTCGGAAATTTTCCACCAGCACGTCCGCCCACTCCAGCAGGCTATGGAGGATGGGCTTGGAAGCCGCATGCTTCAGATTGAGCGTAACCGACTTCTTGCTCGTATTCAGGTACAGGAACAGCGCGCTCTTTTCTGGGTGCGGTACATCGTCCGGGAACGGACCTATGCGCCGCGAAGGGTCGCCGACGCCCGGACGCTCCACCTTGATGACCTCTGCGCCCTGTGTCGCCATCAGGCGCGTGGCGTAGGGACCTGCGACATAGTGCGTCAGGTCGAGGATTTTCAGCCCGTCAATCATCCGTCCTAGTTCTTTCTCTCTGTAGGCTGGGGGTAGGTATTGAAAATAATCGTGATTGCACTTGCGATTTCACCCCCATCCTAACCTTCCCCCATCAAGGGGGAAGGGATTTGTGAAATCGCCTCTTACTGGGCGAACGCCTCTTCAAGCGCGTCCGCAATACGCTCGAAGTCATTCGCGGCGCGGTCGAGGTCGGTGCCTGCTTCTTCCAGCGTGTCAGTGGCGCGTGTTATGTCTTCGCCTGCCCGTTCCAGCACCTGCCTTGCGCGCCCGACATCATCCCCCGCCTGCTCCAGTGTACTCGTGACGCGCTCGGCATCATCGACAAGTTCGGTTGCAAGCACATCCAGTTCTTTGGCAGTTTCTTCAAGCGCATCCGATGCCTCGCCGACTCTGTCCATCGCGTCGAAGGCGTCCGATGCGTTGAGGATGAGCACCACCAGCAGCGCATTCGCCAGAAGGAGCAAGAGCACCAAGCCGCCCCTTACGCCCCACTTCCAGTACAGCTCGGCCCGCTCAGCATCCATGCCGCATCCTATCCCCTCTCAATATCCATCGTAGAGGCAGCTACAAGAGTTGGCCTCGCCTCACTGAAAGACTGACGAACTGACCTACTGTATGGGAATGACAGCGCGCTTGTGCGTAGCCATCGCGATTCGCTTGTCGCCCTCATGCGCTTCTATCTGATATGTCAGACGGTTGCGGTCGATCTCAGCCAGCTCAACGCTGATGACGACCTTGTTGCCGACGGGTGTGGGTGCCAGGTGCCGCAGCCCGTCCACCGCGTACCCCACCGTAGTGTGCTCGGCGGGCATATACGGCTCGGACTGCTGTATGCACGCGCCCTCCATCAGGCCCAGCAGCGCCGGTGTCGAGAGCACATCCGCTCCCGGCTTGCCCATGCGGTTCGTCGTATGCTCCAGCGTAACCTCGATCTCCTGCTCGTACTTCTGCCCCGCCTCGAATTTCTCCATTGTCATTAGTCAACCCCTATACTATCCATCCTGTTAGTACCGTTAGCTCTGCGGTACATAGTAGTCGAACACCGCACTCACATCCACTTGCAGGCCCGGCAGCAGCGGCGTCTCTATAGTCATGCCTTCGGTGAACACGCCCACCCGCTCGAACTTGCCGTCCCGCGCCCGCAAGACCGTGATCGTCTTGGCGATGGGGTCGGCTAGCCAGTATTCCTTCACATCGAACATCGCATATCGCTCGCGCTTGACCGTGAGGTCGCGCTGCTCAGTGCTCGGCGACAGCATTTCTATCACCAAATCTGGTGCGCCATGCACTCCACTGCTGTGAACGATGTGAAGTCTTTCTATGGACACGAATACGATGTCTGGCTGGAACACATCCTCATCCGACAGATATACATCGACTGGCGATGCCACAATCCTGCCTAGTTCGTTTGCGCGAACGAAATCGCGCAGCATAGACGCCAGATTTATAATGGATTCCTGATGTTCCCAAGTAGGCGCAGGCGCCATATAAAGCTCTCCGTCAATCAACTCATAGCGGTTCTCATCCTCTTCAGGAATATCCAAGTAGTCTTGAACTGTCAGCCGCACACGCGGATTAGTAACCATCGATCCTCTCCATCCTGTCCATCGATGTTGGCCCCGGCTAAAATATCTCGATCCGCTTGAACGCCTCAGCGTATGTGACGCCAATGCGCTTGCCCACCTCGGCATACCGCGTGCGGGCGCGCACCTCGCGCAGTTCCCAGCCTTGCCCGACCTGGCTGCGATGGCGGCTCAGCGCGTCCAGCTTCATGTCGAATGTATCCGTAACATCCAGGAATGTGTCCGGCTCCAGCGAACCCCACAGATAGACCTCGCGCACCCTGTGCGGCTCCAAACCTTCCTCGATATGCTCAGGAAACGCCATCCGGTCGCGCGCGTACGGGAACACGCAGTTCAGCGTAACCCGCCCGCAGACATAGTGGTCCTCGTGCCGGATGTATGGGCGGTTCGGGTCCATGGTCAGCACGGTGTGGGGCGCATGGATGCGAATCTGCCGCGAAATCTGCTCGCGCAGCTCGTATGTGTCCTTCAGATGCTGGTCGCTGTGCCGCAGGAACACCACCTCAGACACGCCCAATACCTCCGCGGCCTCGCGCTGCTCTTCTTCCCTGATTGCAGCCAGCTTGGGCGATGTCATTTCCGGGTCGGAACTGCCCTTGTCTCCGTTCGTGCAGACGACCAGCACAATCTTGCGACCCTGTGCCGCCCACTTCACTATCGTCGCGCCCGCGCCGGACTCGGCATCGTCGGGATGCGGTGTAACCACCAGCACCGGCGTGGTGCTGCGCGACAGGTCGTCCACCTCATCCGGGTTCGGATAAGGCTGCGATACCGGGCTTGCGTTGGAACCTGAACTAGCTTGTGTCATCAATATCCTCTATCTTATCTCGCTAATCTTGTCTATTGAGGGCTTAGAGGGGTAGGTATTGGAAGTAATCGCGCTTGCTTTTGCGATTTCACCCCCATCACCCGCTTTCGCGGGCGCAGGCTCTAGCCTTCCCCCGTCGAGGGCTATCAGGGGTAGGTATTGAAAATAATCGGGCCTTGCATTTGCGATTTCACCCCCATCCTAACCTTCCCCCATCAAGGGGGAAGGAACTTTACCTACCCTTGTCAGCTCATTGAGGGGGAAGGGACTTTTGCAATCGTCTTGTTAACTCCCCCTGAACACGGGTGTTCGCTTCTCCTGGAACGCCTTGATGCCTTCGAGCGCGTCATCGGTGCGCTGCAGGCGCCGGTTCACGATTCCCGCCAGCCGCACCCTGTCCTCCAGTCGCATGCTCAGCCCTCGTACCGCGACCTCCTTGATTGCGCGCATCGGCAGCGGCGCATTCTGCAAGAGCTTCTGCACCAGCGCGTCCGTGCGCTCCATGAGCTCGTCGTGCGGCACGACCATATTCACCATCCCAAGCTCGTATGCCCGCTCCGCGCTTATCATGTCGCCGGTGAACAGGAACTCCAGCGCGAAGTTCAGGGGCACGCGCTGAGAGAGCATGCAAGGCCCGCTCACCGAGCCGATTCCCCGCTTAGCCTGCGGCCACCCGAACTGCGCCTGGTCCGAGGCTATGCGAATGTCCGACGCCAGCGCGATGCCGCCGCCCTGCGCCAGGCAGAACCCATTGATAGCGGAGATTATCGGCTTGAATATCTCCGACTGGTACACATACAGGTCCTCGGTCGAAATCTCGGAGTCGTACAGCGCATCGCTGCGCCCCGACATCGATACGAGGTCGTGCCCGACTGAGAACGCGCGCCCGTTCCCTGTTATGACAGCCATCCATATCTCAGGGTTGTCGTTCACCTCGTGGAGCATCTGCCAGAGCATATCTCGCATCTCCACGTCTATGGCATTCAGCTTGTCCGGCCTGTTGAGCGTGATATATGCCACACGCCCCCGCAATTCATACTCCACGACTGCCATTGTGCCTTGCTCCTTTGCAGCATTTCTTGACGAGAAGGGGACCGTCGTCTCCCGTCTTCGCATACCGAATCTAATGGGAGGAAAAACCTCTACACACAGTTCGTCAATGTTAGTCTTTCAACCAACCATCCGCAAGTTAGCCGCCGCTTTCATGAAAATTGCATTAGTGCAGTTTACGGCGATGGAGATGCGTTCTCACCCCCATCCTAACCTTCCCCCATCGAGGGGGAAGGGACTTTTGCAAGATTCGCCGCTTTCATGAAGTCTGTACGCGGCATTCCTAAACCTTCGAAGAAATATGCAGAAGGGTATATTCAGAGCAGCATGAGGGCGATTTCACCCCCCATCCTAACCTTCCCCCATCAAGGGGGAAGGGACTGTGGACCGGCGTTCATAGCCGTTTTGGACATTTACCTACCCTTGGGGGAAGGGACTTTTGCATATTTCTCAAACCTTTGAACTTAACCTTGATACCATGCACAGCCTTCGCTAAACTGGAAGGTGGCAATTCGCATGAATAGACCTTCGGCGAAATCGCTTGAGTGCTCACCTCCGCCAAACGCCTGCAAAGACCGTACCGTGCATAGCGGCAGGCACGACCATTGGATTGGTTAGTAGCAAATCTCGTACATGACCACCACCGCATCACAGATGACAATAGAGCAGCGCAAGGAGGCGGTAAGCCGTCTTCAGGTGCGCCTCGTTCGGAGCCTCGTGCTGTACGGCATGCTTCTCACAGCCGCTGCCGCCATAGTCGCCTCCATATACTCGCCCGGCATCGACCAGGACCCCCGCCGCCTGATAGGAATGAACGCGGTCGGTACTGCGGTGGGTGGCTGCCTGTTCACCCTCATCTTCCTGCTACCCATACTGCGTTGGATCGGCGGCCGCGCTGAAGAGTCACGCATACTGCCCATCTGGCTGCTCGTCGGATTTTCCTACGGCATCTTCACCGTATTTCTCATCGGCGCATCGCTGCCCTTCGTCTTCGCGTTCCAGATAAACATCCTGGACTTCCGCTCGCTGGGCAAGCTGATAGACGACATCATAGACGCCTTCTTCCGCGCTCCGTTGAGTTCGTTCACATTCGGCGTCTTCGCCCTCTATATCGGCATAATCGCGGGAATGTTCTACAGCCTTGGCGCGTGGATAATCGACATGCTCAACAGGATGAACTACGTTCACGCTTACGCCGACCCGTGGATCGAAGCCATCGGGGACATGCTTCCCTTCACACGTCGCTGGACGTCGGCCGCCGCTCCGTGGCTGTCCGTCATCGGCCCGTGGGCAATCGCGCTCCTCGTAGGCGGAGCCATCCTGCTATTCGCGACCATGGGCCCCATCGAGTTCCTTGCCAGGCTGAGGCTGGGATAGCGAGCAGTATCCCTTCGATCCCGTCCTGTCTATCCTGTGCATCCATATCCATGTTAGTTCCCGTCAGACTGACTTATATCCTTGCGCCCGCTGTATCAGTCTGCGCTAAAATAGTCGGATGAAGACACTCAACATCGCTCCAACTATACTCAAGCGCCTATCCCATATATTCCTGCTAACAGCCATCGCTGCCGTCGCGCTGGCCGCGCTCGCCTGTGAGGACGAGCGCGTGCCGCCACCGCCGCGCGCCACACCGACGCCCGCGCTGTCCGCGCCGCTGCCGCCTCCCACCGCGACGCCGGTCCCCACTGCCATTCCGCAGCCCGTCGTCATCATCAGCAGCGTGGATGCTACGGCCGCCTCCGCGGACGATGCGATACGCGCCCGCCGCTACGAGCAGCCCGGCTTCATCGGCATATCCACGGATGACGTAGTGCCGTTCACCAACATCGCCGAAGAGGCGCTCGGCGAGAACGCATCCGTCGCCAACGACCTTACCGGAGTCGCCATCTTCGACTTCGACCGCGACGGCGACCTGGATTTCTATATAACGCAGTCACGCGGGAATCCCAACCTGCTCTTCCGCAACGACGGCGGGGAAAAGTTCACCGAAGTCGGTGTGCAGTCGGGTGTCTCCGCCAACGCATCCAACAGCACCGGCGTCGTCGCATGCGACATAGACAACGACGGATACCAGGACATCTACCTCAGCGCGCAGGGCATCATCGGCGATGGCCTGGACTACCAGGACGCACTTAATGACGACATGCTGCGAGAAGCGGTCAGCGACCGCCTGATGCGAAACAACGGCGACGGCACTTTCACGGACATCACCGCTGTCGCATTCGGTGATGACGCCAACTTCCGCACCGGCACAAGCCCCGCCTGCGCCGACATAGACCGTGACGGCTGGGTGGACATCTTCGTCGCCAATCGCTCCGACATGGACGCCGTTCACCCCGGAGCGCCCACACGCGGCAACGAGAATGTCCTCTACCTGAATGACGGCGACGGCACCTTCACCGAGATAAGCGCGGACGCGGGCGTGCGCGGCGAGCAGGTCGTGACATGGGCAACGCTCTTCTTCGACTTCGACGACGACGGCGACCCGGACCTCTGGACCGCTGATGATGGCGGCCCAGTCCGGATATATCGCAACGACACGGACGAAAACATTGTGCGCTTCACATCGGTTGAGCGTCCGATGGGCCTCGACAAGCGCGGGAACTGGATGGGCTTCGCGCTCGGCGACTACGACGGCGATGTGGACCTCGATGTATTCGTAACCAACATCGGCTATCATCCGAAGACGCGGCCGCTCCCCTTCGAGGGCGCGAGCGGCGACTGCTCCAGCGAGCAGCTGTACTCGATCTCGACCTGCGCGCATTACCTACTCCGCAACGACGGCACGATGGTCGTACCGCGCCTCGGCGAAGTCGGCTTCTTCCCGGATGTCGCACAGTCCATTCCCATAGAGCCGAGCCGCGTGATGCCGCCTGAATCCATCGACCCGGTGCAGATATGGCTGGACTGGCGCGTGCCTACCGGCCTCGCCGCCTACGACTTCGGCTTTGGCGCGGCATTCTTCGACTTGGAGAACGACGGCGACCAGGACCTCTACTGGACGGGTTCCGCGCTGGGACGCGGCGAATCCCCCAATGGCAAGTGGTTCCCCTCTGCGGGACGCATGCTGCGCGGCGACGGCAACGGCAACTTCCAGGACATCACGGTCGAGGCGCACCTGCTCAATATCAAGGATGTCGATTACGGCGTACTGGACCCGACCAGCCCGCGCTTCGACCGCGAAAGGCAGCGCATCGACACCGCATACCATGAGAACGGCAAGGGCCTCGCGAAAGGCGACCTCAATGGTGACGGCTACATAGACCTTATCGGCACGAACAGCGCGGGGCCTATATTCATTGGCTCTGGCACAGGCAATGGCGACGAACTCGGATTTGAGAAAGGCCCCACTTTCGTCTGGCTGAACGGAGGCGGTGAAAACAACTGGCTGGCGCTGCGCCTCAAGGGACGCATGGCAGAGGACGGCACCGGCAGCAACGCGGACGCTATCGGGGCTCGTGTCTTCGTGACCACCACAGACGCCGATGGCCGCCGCCGCATCCAGACCGATGACGTAACCGCCGGCTCCAGCTTCCTCTCCATGTCCAGCCTCGACCTGCACTTTGGCATCGCGGACGCCGACACCGCCGACGAGATAACCATCTTCTGGCCCAGCGGCATACGGCAGGTGATTCGCAATGTTCCCATCAACCAGGTTGTAGAAATCACCGAGCCTGCCTTGCCCAACTAACAAGAAAATTGCATTAGTGCAGCTTAGGGTGATCGGAATGCGCTCTCACCCCCATCCTAACCTTCCCCCATCAAGGGGGAAGGGACTAATGCATATTTCTCCTGGTGCAGGTAACCCCTGGAGAAGAAACCACAGGCACATTAAAATCAGAATTTACCGCTCATCTTGGCGGTGTCCATTTGCATTAGCCTGCCGCCTTCTTGTCAGAGCCGACGCAGGGCGAATATCGGCAATGAGCTGGTGCCTGTCCGCCCCCAGCTTGCGGAAATCACATTCTACCTGAATGCCGTGCCAGAACTCGTCCGACTGTCCGAAGAACGCGCCAAAGCGTATGGACATGGCAGGCGTGATGGACCGCCTTGCGTGGACTATCTCGTTAATGGCGCGCGGTGATACACCTATGGCGCGCGCCATCGCGTTCTGCGAAATGCCCATAGGCTTCAGGTATTCTTCAAGAAGTATTTCGCCGGGAGTGATTGGACTATCCATGTGTCAATCTGCGGCGCTGGCGGCTGCCCGACCCTCCTTCGGCTCCTCCGGGACTGTCGCCTCCCAGTCGCCGATTAGCCGCTTTGAAGTGTCTTCGAGGCTTATCGTCACCAGCGCGCCGCCTACGCTCATCGCCGCCGATAGTATAAACAGCAGGGTGTACGAACCGGTCAGGTCGAGCATCAGTCCCGCGACGTAGCTTACGAATGCGTGTCCCATCTGCGCGCCGGACATCTGCCAGCCATAGACCGAACCTATAGGCCCATTGCCGTAGTATTGCCGGTTGATGACCAGGTAGCCTGTCCATTCGCCGCCGAAACCGATGCCGAACAGCACCGCGAACAGCCAGAAGTGCCACAACTCGGTCGAGAAGAACAGTATGATTACCGTCAAGCCCTGAATCATCAGGCAGGTCGCCATTATCGTCTTCGTGCCGTACCGCTCCGCGATTATCGGCGTCAGCATGCGGCTGGGTATGCTGACTAGGGACAGAATGCTCAGAATGAGCGCCGCCTGTGTGAAGCTCAAGCCCTTGCTTATGGCGAACGGCGCCACGAACAGCAGTATGATGCCGTGTCCCGCGCAGCCTAGTCCATGTATGGCAGGCAGATTCCAGAACGCCTTCGTGCGCCGCACATGCTGGTTGAATACCTTGGCGCGCGTCCGCTCCTGCTCTTGCGAAAGCCCGCTCTCTTCTCGCTCACCCTCTCGCGTGCCATACGCGGATATGCCCATGTCGGCGGGCTTGCTTCGGAACACCAGCGTCAGCAGCAGGATGAACGCTCCGGCGGCGAGTCCGAAGTAGATAAATGTGCTCTGCCAGTCGAAGCCTTCCACGAGATTGATGAGCACCGGAGCCATCACCGCGGGGCCAACGCCCGCCGCTGCCCATAGCACGCCGGTCGCAAGGCCGAGCCCGCGCCTGAACCAGCCGGATACTGCCGCCATCAGGGGCACCATGAATATCGCCTGCACCGCGCCGCGCAGCACGCCGAACGACAGCCACAGCTCCCAGGGCGCATCGACGAACGCCACAAGCAGCATGACGCCGCAGTATCCCGCAGCGCCCACAATCATCATGTTGCGCGGCCCGTAGCGTTCGCCCATCCAGCCCACCACCGGAGACAGCAATGCGCCGCTCAGGAAGAACAAGGTGAAGGACAGGCCCACGCCGGAGGCGCTGAAGCCGAAATCGCCGTTCGTATCCGTCAAAGGCTCCACCAGCACGCCGCTGGCGAAGTTGACGGACAGCGCCACCATCTGCACGAGCGCGAGGACGCCCACGATGACCCAAGCGTAATGGAACGGCGCGCGGTTCAGCCACCGGGGAAGGGTGTTGATTATGGCAGTCAGCATTCAGGTATCAGTCGTCGGGAGGGAGTCCACAGGGTTAGCGAAATGCGCCAGCCCGCATGCTAACACATACGGGAGGGTAAGGGATACCGTACATTCAGGCACAAAGTCGGAATGTGCCTGGCGGGCGAGACCTGACGGCTAGTTAGCCCGGAACTCCCGGCAGCTCGATCTCATCCGCGAAATGGCAGCTCGCATACCGCCCCGGAGATACTTCCTTCAGTGGCGGCTCCTTCTCGCGGCAGATGTCCTGCGCGAATGGGCAGCGCGGGTGGAAGTAGCAGCCTGATGGTGGATTCGCGGGGTCGGCGACCTCGCCCTCCAGCACCATGCCGCGCGACTCAATTGCCGGATTCGGCACCGGCACGGACGAGAGAAGCGCCTGAGTATAAGGGTGGCGTGGCTGTGTGAACAGGTCCTCGGTCGATGCCACCTCCACTATCTTGCCCACATACATGACCGCGACCCGGTGGCAGATATACTGCACAACGCTCAGGTCGTGGCTGATGAACAGATAGGTGAGCCGCAGCTCTTCCTGCAAGTCCTGCATCAGGTTCAGTATCTGCGCCTGCACCGACACGTCCAGCGCGGAAACCGGCTCGTCCGCGATGACGAGGCGCGGGTTCACCACCAGCGCGCGCGCGATGCCGATGCGCTGCCTCTGACCGCCGCTGAACGCATGAGGGTAGCGCCTGGCATAGTCCACGGACAGCCCCACCAGCCTCAGCATCTCCGCCACCCGGTCCTCGAGCTCCGAGCCTCTGGCGATTCTGTTCACTCGCAGCGGGTCGGCGACCACGTCGAACACGGTCATGCGCGGATTCAGGGACGCGAACGGGTCCTGGAAGATGAGCTGCATTTCCTGCCGCAGCAAGCGTAGTGTCTCGCGGTCGGCAGCGGCCGTATCGATGCGCTCTCCGCTGTGCATCGTGAACCGCACCGCACCGCCGGTAGGCTCTATGGCACGCAGTATCGCCCTGCCGGTTGTGGTCTTGCCGCAGCCGCTTTCGCCCACAAGTCCAAAGGTTTCACCCTCGTTCAGCGAGAAGCTGATGTCATCCACCGCTCTCACATGCCCGACCGTGCGCCGCAGGAATCCGGCAATTATCGGGAAATACACTTGCAGCCTGTCAACGTCGAGTATCTGGGAACTGCCGTTCACTTCAGTGGTCATAGACTAATCCTGCCCATCCTGTGTATCGATGTTAGCCCCTGTTGCCACCGCGGTCGCCTCATCGTCGTACAGCAGGCAGCGCACAGTATGGTTCTCACCCATCTGCAACGTCTGCGGCTCCACAACGTCGCACACTCCCGGCATTGCTTGAGGGCAGCGCGGATGGAACGGGCATCCCGGCGGCCTGATGAACGGCGGCGGCACGGTGCCGCTGATCGCGGTCAGGCGTGAAGTCTGACGCTCGCGGCGCATCTGCGGTATGGACTTCAGCAGTTCCTGAGTGTACGGGTGCTTCGGGTCGCGGAAGAGCGTGGCGGTATCTGCGCGCTCAACAATCTTGCCGAGGTACATTACGATGATTTCTTCCGCCATCTGCGCCACAACGCCGAGGTTGTGCGTGATGAGCATCATCGCCATGCCTAGTTCGCGCTGCAGCGATGCCATCAGCTCCAGTATCTGCGCCTGAGTCGTGACATCCAGCGCGGTAGTAGGCTCGTCCGCGATGAGCAGCGTGGGATTGGAGGACAGCGCCATGGCTATCATCGCGCGCTGTCGCATGCCGCCGCTGAGATTGAACGGGTACGCATCGACGCGCTGGTCAGGATTGGGAATGCCGACTTTCCTCAGCGTATCCGATGCTATCTCGCGTGCCTCTTCTTTGGAAACGTCCTGGTGCAGCAGTATGCCTTCAACAATCTGGTCGCCGACCGTATGCACGGGGCTGAACGACACCATAGGCTCCTGGAACACCATCGTGATGTCCGCGCCGCGAATGCGCCGCATGCGCTCGCCGTCCTGCGGAAGCTGCTGAAGGTCTATCTCCTCGTAGCTGCCGTCTTCGTCAGTCGGCTGATAGTAGATTATCTCGCCGTCAACCGTCCGTCCCGGCGGGCGCACGATGCGCATGATAGACCGCGCCAGCACGCTCTTGCCGCAGCCGCTCTCGCCCACGACGCCCAGCACCTTGCCGCGGTCGATGCGTACGGTAACATCGTCCACAGCCCTCACTTCGCCCTCGTCGAGGTAGAAGTAGGTCTTCAGATTTTTCACATCAAGCAGCGTTGACGGTAGATTCGATTCAGTCGCCAAAGGTTCACCCTAATTAGAACAGGATGGATGGGATGAAGATGTGGTGACAAGCGTTCCTCATTCATTTCACCCCCATCCTAACCTTCCCCCATCAAGGGGGAAGGGACTTAATGTTGACCTTCCCTCATCGAGGAGGAAGGGACTTAGTGTTGACCTTCCCTCATCGAGGAGGAAGGGACTTAATGCTGTTAGTTTTCGCGTATCGCGTATGGGTCAGCCGCGTCCCGCAGGCCGTCGCCCATGAAGTTCAGCGCCATCACCGCTATCAGCACGAACACGCCGGGCAGCAGCAGCCATGCCGCTTCCGCAACCGCCTGAAGCGTCTGCGCCTCTTGCAGCAGCACGCCCCAGCTGATTGCAGGCTCACGCAGGCCCAGCCCGAGGAAGCTCAGCGAGGTCTCCGCGATTATGATGCCCGGAATCGCCAGCGTAGTTGCCGCGATGATGTGGCTCAGGAACGACGGCAGCATGTGGCGGAAGACGATGCGAATCTCGTTCGTTCCGTACAGCCGCGCCGCCAGTACGAAGTCCTCTTCACGCATCGAAAGGAAGCGACCGCGCACCTCACGCGCAAGCCGCGTCCACTCGATCAGCGAGATGATTATCGTGATGGCGAAATAGACGCGGATAATGGACCAGTCGCGCGGCACGGCAGCCGACAGCGCCAGCCACAGCGGTATCGTTGGTATCGCGCGCACGAATTCGATGATGCGCTGGATTATCGCGTCGGTTACGCCGCCGCGCAGCCCGGAAAGCCCTCCCAGCATCGAACCGAGGAATATGTTGAGCGCGACGCCCACCAGTCCGATGGACATGGACACGCGGGTGCCGTACATCAGGCGCGAGAACATGTCGCGCCCCATCCTGTCGGTGCCGAGCGGATAGAACGGCTGCGGCGCGGTGCTCGTATCGACGTCCAGACCCATAAAGTGCCAGTCCGTCCTGATTAACCCGAACATCTTGTACTCGTGCCCGCGCACGAAGTACTTGATGGTGTGCTTCGTCTCTTCGTCGGTCACCCACTCCATGCCGAGCGTCTCAGGGTTGCGCTCGCCTTTCAGCCCATATACATAAGGCAGAGTTGGCGTGAAGCCATCGAAGAAGTGAACGCCCTGCGGCGGGACGAATGTGCGAGTGGCGAACTCCGCACGCGGGTCGTGAATCGCCAAAAACTCCGGGAACAGCGCTACGAAGTAGAAAAGCAGCACGACCACGGTGGAAGCCATCGCAACACGGTGCCGGATGAACCGCCACCAGATCAGCTTCCACTGAGAGGCTATGAATATCTGCTCGTCTTCAGAGGGTCTCTGAATCGGGAGCGACTCTGTCTGTGCAGCCATCTCTTATTTCCTGTCATTCCTGCGGTAGCAGGAATCTAGGCTCCGATACGAATGCGCGGGTCCATCGCCGCGAGAACGATGTCCGATATAAGGACACCTATCAGTGTAAGTGTCGTCAGGATGAGCACTATCGAGCCTGCCATGTACATGTCCTGCGAGAGCAGAGCGCGCAGCAGCAGCGGCCCAATTGTGGGAAGGCTCATCACGGTTGCCACGATGAGCTGACCGGAAATCAGGCGCGGCAACTCAAGTCCCGCCGTGCTCACGAACGGGTTCAGCGCAATACGCACCGGGTACTTCAACACGACCTTCCACTCGGGCAGACCCTTGGCGCGCGCAGTCTCCACATAGGGCTTGTTCATCTCGTCCAGCAGGTTCGCGCGCACGATACGCGTGAAGCGCGCCGTGCCGTCAGTGCCAAGTATCAGCATCGGCAGCCAGAGATGCTTAATCATGTCTATGGCTTTGCCTATGCTCCAGGGCGCAGTTATATACTCGTCTGAGAATAGCCCTGTCGCTTTGATGCCGAACCAGCTGAAGGCGAACCACATAGCGACAAGCGCGATCATGAAGTTCGGCGTTCCCACTCCGAAGTACGACAGGAACGTGAAGAAGTAGTCAATCACCGTATATTTCTTCACGGCGGATAGGATGCCGATGGGTATGGCGAGCGTCCATGTGAACAATATCGTCGAGACGCCAAGAACCACGGTCATCGCCAGCCGCTCGTTCACAAGCTCCTTGACAGGACGCCTCCACTCGATAGACAGGCCCAGGTCCCACTGGATAATGCCATAGACCCACTTGAGGTACTGCACGTACATCGGCTGGTTGAGGCCGTACTGCGCGCGCAGCGCCTCGACTTCGCTCTCGTCGGCAAGCTCACCCGTCGCCTGAAGCTGCGCGATGTAGTCGGTCAGGAAGTCGCCCGGAGGCGCCTGGATGATGGCGAACGCCACCACCGACATCAGGAACAGCATCGGTATGAATATGAGGAATCGCCTGAATATGAACTGGAGCATAGGAGTATGCCAATCGGTCAGTTCGTCAGTCTTTCAGTATGGACTGACATGGATGAACAGGATAGACAGGATAAGAAGTCCTATCCATCCTGTCTATCCGTGTTAGTTAGATTAGTTATGAAAATCGATTACTGTGAGGAGTAGTACCACTGCTCCGGGAAGCCGGTGTTCGGCGTCCGCAGAGGCCAGTCGTTGCCCGCTTCGTCAGGCACGTTCTTCAGGTCGTTGTTCGTTACGATAACGCCCTGCACCATCGGGGACAGCCCGACGATGCCGATGTTGTACTGGTTTTCCACGATTGTCTTGTAGATTTCCTTGCCCAGCGCGTTGCGCTCTGCCGGCGGCAGACCGGGGCCACGCTTGTGCATTTCAAGGAGAGCAACCGATTCATCCGCGCACGGATATGCGTTAGGGTTATCCGGGTTTTGGAGCCACAGCGCACAGCCCGGTCCATGGAAGGTGCCCGGCGCTCCTTCTCTGGGCGCGCGCTTGTCGATGGAGCTAAAGGTGAAGCCTGCGGTGTCCTCGTTCCAGACCATCACTGCCCATTCGTTCGTCTGCCAGCGCGTGAAGTGCTGACTGCGCGTGGTCACGTTAACATCGGCCTTGACGCCGACAGCCTCCCAGGCGCGGCCGACTACCTGCGCAGCGTCGGGCCAGGTGCCGAACGCGTCGGTTACGGTAACGCTCATCACGATGCGCTCGCCGTTGCTGGTGCGCCAGCCCTCGCCGTCCTTGTCAGGGAACACACTGTCCAGCAGCGCGTTTGCCGCGTCAGGGTCGTACTCGGTGCGAAGCTGTGCGATGTCATCACCCGGATAGTGCGGGTGCGCCGGACCGGGCACGCCCTGTCGAATCGTCCCAAGCCCGAGGAACTGAATCTCCTGAATTGCCTTCCTGTCGATTGCTAGCGAGAGCGCCTGGCGGAACTCCTTCGTCCTAATTGCCTCGCCGGTGGGACCGGGCATGCTCATGTTGAAGAAGAACGCCACATCGGAGCCTGCGAAGGTCGGCCAGGTTCGCACCGTGTAACCGCCCTGCTCTTCGCCCTGCTTCAGGGTGGTGAACTGGTCGAGCTGGATATGCCGGCCCTGCATGTCGATGTCGCCCTGCACCGCCATCAGCGTACCGACTTCCGTGCCGCCCTCAGAGAGCGTCAGCTGAATACCATCGAGGTACGGGAGCTGGTTGCCTGCCGGGTCAACCGCCCAGAAGTACGGGTTGCGCTCGGACATCACCACCTGGTCGCCCAGCGGGTTCGTGAATTTCCACGGCGCGAGCGTGGGCTTGTCCGGATTCAGGTTGTACTGCGTCTGCGAGTCGTAATACTGGGTCCAGCTATCGAACTCAGCAGCTTCGGCGTTCGCCTGCGCGTCCGGGTTGTGATCGGCGTGGAACTGCTTCATGTAGTGCGACGGCGCCCAAGGCACATTCCTGGATGAGCCGTAGCAAGCCTCGTCAGCCTGCGCCACTATCTCCAAGAACAGGAAGTTCGGCACAGGGAAGGTGAACTTGACGGTGACGTCGTCCACCTTGGAGATACTGCCAATCTCGTTGCCAATCCTCAGGAAGGGCGGCGAGGTTGGCGTCAGGTCTTCATTCAGGATGACATCTTCGTACTGGTACACGAAGTCGTCGGCATTGAAGTCGTCGCCGTCAGACCACTTCATGCCCTCGCGCAGGAAGAATGTCCACTCCGTGCCGTCGTCCGAAACCTCCCAGCCTCGCGCGATGGACGGAATGAAGGACAAGCCGTCCTGCGAGAAGCGCGCCAGTGATGCGCGCGACAGGCGGAAGAAGTTGCAGCCGTCCGCCGGCCCAAGATAGAACCGCCGCACGACTCCGCCGTACTCACCGATTCCGTCTTGAAGCGTCGGGATGATCATCGGCTGCGCCGGGATGCGCTCCCATACCGGAGGCAGCGTGCCAGCATCTACAGCCGCCGCAAGGTCAGGAGCTTCGCCGAGGTTCGACCTGACGACCTCGACCTCCTTCTCGACGATCTTCTGCACCTCGACGACCTTCTCGACGGGCACTTCGATGCGCTCGACCTTTACGACTTCTTTCTCGACCTCGACCTCGATTTCCTTGACTACCTCAACCTCCTTCTCCACCACCTTCTCAACTTCGACTTCCTTGACAACCTCGACCGGGACCTCGACTTCTTCCGTCACTACCTTCTCGACTTCGACAATCTTCTCCACAACTTGTGGTTCCGGAGTGCCGCAAGCCGCGATAATGGCCCCAAGCACGAACATTGCCGCCAAGAGCAACGCTGACCTTTTCATCTCCAACCTCTCTCGTTCGACTTGACGGAATTCACCGCCGCTACAGTGTTTATCGGGCGCAAGCACGCGCCCTCCCTTCACGTGATTGTGATAATTTCCGTAGATACTAAATAGCGGTTATCTAAATGTCAAGTATCGCACCCAGAAACACCTTGCATTCATTCATGAGCCGACATGCGCCGACTACCGACACTAGAGGGCAGCACCCCTTTCCCATCAAGGAGGGGAAGGCTAGGATGGGGGTGCAAACGCCTGCCCACTGCCATCTTAACTACCGTTCTGCATATTTCTTCCAACTCACTGCCGACCAAAATGCATGTAAATTGAGCGAATGCTAGAATTAGGTTTAGTTGTGATAATCTTCATTGTGCCAATTTGAGACCCTAAATGTAAGCCAACTTGGAGATGCGCTTCTGGCTACGGCAGTTTCCTCCGGCAACCCAAGATACGAGGCGCACGAAAGACCTCCGCTGCTTTCGTCGCTGGGTCTTGGCGCGCAATTCAGCCTGATAGCGTCCGCTACTCTGCTGGTTACGCCGGTGGTGGTGTCGGAGGCGGCGGGTATGGACGAGGCGTACCTGATATGGATGGTGTTCGCGTCGCTGGTGGTGGTGGGTGTGTCAACGCTGATTCAGGTGCGGCGGTTCGGGCCGATTGGCGGGGGCGCTGTGCTGCCGATGTTCACGGCGGCGTTTTCGATTCCGTTCTGCATCGCTGCGGTGGCTGAGGGCGGTCCGGGAACGCTGGCTGCGCTGGTGCTGATTTCGGCGGTGACGCAGCTTGTGATTTCGCGGTGGCTGTTCATCCTGCGGCGGGTGGTTACGCCGATTGTGGGCGGAACGGTGATGATGATCCTGTCGATCACGCTGGCGTCGGTGGTGTTCGACTTGCTGGATAGCGCGTCGATAGTGGAGCCGGAGGAGGCGACGCTGACGGCGTTCGTGACGCTGGTGGTGATCGCGGGGCTGAGCCTGCGGCGGCCGGGCGTGCTGCGGCTGTGGGGTCCGCTGGTGGGGATCGTGATCGGGTGCGTGGTTGCCGTCGCGGTGGGGATTTATGACTTCGACCGTGTTGTGGACGCGAAGTGGGTGGGGCTGCCGAGCGAGCTGCCACGGATCTGGTTCAACTTCGGGATTTCGTTCTGGACGCTTGTGCCGTCGTTCGTGTTCCTGGGGGTGATTATCGCGATACAGGCGAACGGCGCGTCGATTGCGATGCAGCACGCGGCGCACCGCGGCGACAGGGCGGTAGATTTCCGTGAAGTGCAGACAACCCTCGCGGGCGGTGGCGTAACGAACCTGATTGCCAGCGTGTTCGGCGCGGTGCCGAACATCATCAATCCAGGGATAGTGTCCTTTACGCAAACGACCGGAGTCGCGGCGCGCAGCGTAGGCTACTGCATCGGGCTGATTTTCATAGCGATGGCGTTCGTGCCGAAGGTCTCCGGGCTGCTCAGCACGATACCGGGCCCCGTGATGACCGGCTACCTTGTCATGGTTACCGGCAGCCTGTTCGTGGACGGCGCACGCACGGTCATCCAGAACGAGCGCGACGGGCAGAAGGTAGCCGTTGCGGGCGTCTGCTTCTGGATCGGCGCGGCGTTCCAGTTCGGGCTGTTCAACCTGCCTGACCTTGGGGCGGTGGTGAACGCGCTGATGAAGAGCGGGATAACGACGGGCGGGTTCGGGGCGATTGCGATGATCTTGTACCTGGAGTTCACCAACCCTCGCCGGATGCGGTTCGAGTCCACTCTGCATATAGACGCGCTGCCGGAACTTAACGAGTTCATGCATAGATTCGCGGAGCGCAGGGGATGGGACGATGCGATGAAGAACAGGCTGAGCGCGGTCGGCGAGGAGACGCTTCTGACGCTTGCCCCGCTCGACCTGACGGGCAACGATGTGGTGCGGGATGAGCGGCAGCTTGTCGTAGTGGCGTCCAGCGAGGGCGAGATTGCCGAGCTTGAGTTCATCGGCGGCGGCGACGATGAAATGAACATCGAGGACCGTGTACGGCAGTTGCAGCAGCACGATGCGGAGGCGGTGGTGGAGAATGAGCTTTCGCTTCAACTGCTGAGGGCGTATGCGTCATCCGTGCGACACCAGCAGTTCCACGGCGCCGACATCATCACGGTGCGCGTGGAGCCGCCGGGGGCGTAGTGCGGCTGTGGCGCATACCTTGAGATTTGTGTGAAACCCTGTGTACTGTTGCTCCCATCCGGGGAAGCCTTTGCAGAACTTAAACGTCTGCCCTTCACCTAGGGCAGCTGCCCAAGCAGCAGGGTAACACCCTTCTTCCTGCTTTCAGCCTCCGTGTCAGGTGTCCCCGCCAAGCAGTAGAGGGCAGCATATACCTCGGCGTCTGCGAAGACCTTCCGCAGAATATTCGCGCTCTGCGATACTTTATCTAAGTCATCGGTTTCCGGTGTATATGAGGCTTCGGTGGCGCAGAATGCGTTGTTCCCGCCATCCACAGTACCTTGAACGATAAGGTCTGTGTCCAGCAGACGCTCATATTCGCTGATGTCGATTAATCCATCATCTAACGCTGCCCAGATCGCTTCATTAAATCTCTCTGACGCACGGTTATGCTCCGCCAGTCGTACGATACGTATCCGTCTCATCGAGAATGTACTTGCAATCTGTGCCAGTCCTTTGTCCGCAAGCCTCGTCTCTAAGGCGATTCCTTTTAGAACGCCGATGTCACTTGTGTGAGTCTTCAGTTCAGTCCGGACTTCAGACTGGAAGTCGCGCATTTCGGACTGGAAGCTAAGTGTATCAGACTGGAAGTCGCGCATCTCGGACTGAAACTCACGCATCTCAGACTGGAAGCTAAGTGTATCGGACTGGAAGTCGCGCATTTCAGACTGGAACGAACGCATCTCGGAGGCGAAAGCGCCGAACGCGGCCGGAAGCGCAATCAACTCCTGGGTCAATATCGCGCTTCTGACGGCTTCACGAAACTCAGGGTTTTCGTCCAGCAGCCGCAGCAGATCGTCGGTTGTGTTTATGGTGACCATTTTATGCTCCACTACCATTATAGTCGTTGTTCCTCGAAAGGAAAGGATTCCAACGACTTCCAGAGGGTCAGTTGATGGAGACGGCGACTACGCCCCCGATGGTGAGGACGATGGCGAGGAGCTTGGCGGCGAGGATCTTGCCTTCGAGGGGCTCGTCCAGGACGCGGTAGATGCCGAGGCTGAGCGCGATGCCGAGGATGAAGACGAAGAGCGGTCGCACGGACATGACGGTTACGACGAGGGAGACGGGACCGGAGTAGATTGCCCAGAGCGTCAGGAATACGGCGCCGAGGACGAGAACGCCCTCCGTGATTATGGTGAGGCCGATCGGGACGGGGGAGCGGATGGTCCTGATAAGGTCCGGCAGTATTCGGGGCCTGTACAGGCAGCCGCTCAGCGTGAGTCCCATGCCGACCGCGCGCCACATGAAGAGCGACCAGATGTCTATGTCCTCGGCGACGACTTTGGCGAGGAACTGGCTGAGTCCGAAGGCGAAGCTGGCGACGAGAAGCAGCAGGAAGGGGATTACCTGGTTCTGGTCGCGCTCGGACTCGCGCATCGTGGGGCCTAGGGACATCAGCGCGGCGCCGATCATCGTAACCACTATGCCCACCCACGCAAGGGCGGAGATTATCTCGGCGAGGAAGACCATCGCGAGTATGGCGACGAAAATGGTGTGGGTGGAGGTTACGGGGACGACGCGGGAGACGTCCTGGGTGCGCATGACCCAGAACATCATCGCCAGATAGACGCCGGAGAGCACGCCTGATCCAGCGGATATAAGCAGCGTGTCCATGCCGTAGCCGCTGAATTGGGAGAGCGGGATGGCGACGATAGCGAGTCCGAACTGGCAAAAGCCGACCAGCACGATGAAGACCCTGAAGCTGGGCATGTACTGCTGGATGAGGATCTTGTCCAGCGCGGAGATGACCGCGAAGAATAATGCGCTGGCTAGGGAAAGGACTATCCAGTTCATACTATGACGCGGCTGCGCTGCTCTGCTGCTCGCGGGCGAAGCGGCGGACGCCGCCCATGTCCGCGCCTTCGATGGGCACGGTGCCGATGACGCTGGAGCGCTCAAGGTCCTGGAGGGTGCCGGCGGTGTAGCCGAGAAGGTCTCGCAGCAGGTACTCGTTGTGCTGGCCGAGTGTGGGCGCGGGCTCGTGGCGGTCGGGGAGGCGTGGAGCGTCTTCAGGCGAACTGCCGGGGGCGATGTGAGAGAGGGTCGCCCATACGGGACCACTCATAGGGTACATGCCTGTGTCGGGCTGGTCGATGAGCTGGAAGTACTGGCGTGCCTGCAGGTGAGGGTCGTCGTAGGTGTCGGGTCCGCAGTTGAGGACTGGGAAGGAAGGGATGCGCTGCGCCTGCATCTGCGCGGCGATTTCGTGGCGATTTCGCTGCGATGTCCACTCGCTGACTATGGCGTCGAGGTTGTCCCTGTTCGCAACCCGGTCGTCCAGGGCTGCGAAACGCGAGTCTG
This sequence comes from Dehalococcoidia bacterium, assembly GCA_965204855.1. Taxonomy (GTDB): domain Bacteria; phylum Chloroflexota; class Dehalococcoidia; order Lucifugimonadales; family JADFKI01; genus Bin90. The sequence goes on along the minus strand of OZ242018.1, from coordinate 2,989,024 downwards.
CGGCGAGATCAGGCTGCTCGATTACATCGCAGAAGCGATGCCACTCGTCATCGCTGCGGACGGCAATAGTAACCCATTCGTCCTCACCGAGGGAGGGGTAGCATCCGTGCGGAGACATCCGGGGATGGCTGTTGCCGCGCCGCTCGCGTGGCGCGCCGGTCATCTGAGTCTCAAGGAATGTCTCGCCCATGTGAGGCATGAACGCCTCCGCCTGCGACAGGTCTATGAACTGCCCCTGACCTGTGCGTACACGGTAGTGGAGGGCGGCGTTGATGGCGAATGTCGCGGTAACGGCGGCTACGGCGTCCGGGTGATGCACGAGCGAGTTGTGGGACAGGTCGAGGTCCGGATAGCCGCGCAGGGCGGAGTGTCCGGTCATCGCGTCTATCGCCATGCCCATGCTGCGGTGTCCCCTGTATGGTCCGGTGTTGCCGTAGCCCGGCGTGAAGAGGACGATGAGGTCAGGCTTGATTCTGCGTAGGACTTCGTGACCCAAGCCGAGCCTGTCCATCACGCCGAATGCGTAGTTGGTGAATACGATGTCGCTGATGGCCACGAGTTCCTTGAATGCGGCGACGCCCTGTTCGCTGGTGAGGTCTAGGGTGATGCCGAGCTTGTTTCGGTTTGTGGCGTTGAAGTTGCCCTGCCGGTTCCAGGGGCGCTCGCCGGGGTCGTAGTCAGGGTAGCCGGGCGTGTTTGGGCCGGGGCGGATGGGGCCGCGAGCCATGCGCTGGAGCGCTTCGACCTTGATGACCTCAGCGCCCATGTCGCCGAGCAGGACGCCGCAGAAGGGGCCCGCCCAGATTTCGGCGAGTTCTAGGGCGCGTATGCCGTGCAGGGGTGCTTTCAAGTCAGTTCTCCGAACAGGGGGCTAACATCGATGGACAGGATGGGTAGGATAATTGGTTTGTCGGTATTTCGGTAAGTCGTTTGCGTTCCATCACCCCCATCCTAACCTTCCCCCATCAAGGGGGAAGGGATTCTATTCGGAGGAAGGGATTTGCAGAGACTAAACTACACCTTTTGTGTGCAGTTGGGCAAGTTCGGAGGGGGTGATGTTGAGGAGGTCGGTGTAGATTTCGGCGTTGTGCTGGCCGAGACGCGGGGCGGGTGTGTTCTGAGTGACGTCGTTATCGGACAGGCGGAACGGCAGGCCTGTGTAGGTGAGTGCGCCGGCGTCGGGGTGGATGAGGTCGATGAAGTAGCTGCGCTCGCGGAAGTGTGGGTTTTCGAGCGCCTCCGGAGTTTCCATGATCGGGGCGCAGGGCAGCATCTCGCGCTGACCGGCGGCGAAGACCTCCATGCGCGTATGGTCGTCGAACCATGCCTGGAAGATGGCTTCGAGTTCTTCGCGGCGCTCGGTGCGGTCATCGGGCAAGGCGTAGCGCGGGTCGTCGATGAGGTCGGGGCGGTCGATCATGCGGGCAAGCTGGGGCCACATGCGTGAGCCGAGCGGCAGGAAGCTGACGTAGCCGTCCTTGCAGCGGAACGAGCCGACAGCGTAGGGTTCGCGCATTCCGGCGGCTGCGAGGCGCGGGGGCTTGCGCGGGTCAGGTTCGTTGCCGTATATCCAAGGGGTGCGGCGACCTACCTGGTGCGGGTGGCCCGCGAAGCACTCCTGCATGGAGATGTCGATCCACTCGCCTTCGCCGTGCATTGCGACGCCGAAGAGGGCGATCATGGTTGCCGCGGCTGCCGTGGTGCCGCTGAAATACTGGGCAATTTCCGCGCCGTAGCGCAGCGGCTCGCGGTCGGGCAGACCCTCGCGGTGCATCGCGCCGCCGGAAGCGAAGATGGTCAGCTCGGTGTACTCGAAGTCCTTGTGGGGGCCGGACTGGCCGTAGGGAGTAACGGAGATCATAACGATGTCGCCGCGGACCTCGCGCAGGTCGTGGTAGCCGATGCGCCAGTCTGCCATCTGCCCGGGGCGGAAGCTCTCGAGGACGACGTCGGACCGCGCGGCGAGTTCGGTGAAGATACGCCTGCCGTCGTCCGTTGATGGATCGAGGGTGATGCCCTTCTTGCCGGCGTTGAGGTGGAGGTAGAGGGCGCTCTTCTCAGGGTGCGGGGCACCGCCGGGGAACGCGCCGGCATCGCGGGAGTGGTCGGGCGCGGAGGGCAGCTCGAGCTTGATGACGTCGGCACCGTAGTCGGCGAGCATCTTGCCGGCGTAGGGGCCAGCGATGCCGGTGGAGGCGTCTATGACACGGATGTTGGTGAGGGTTTGGTAGGGCATGATTAGTGTGTTCGCGATCCGTAATTAGTCTGGAATAGCAGCGTTCGCCAGTTCTTGCGGCTCCTCAAAAGTTGGCTATCAATATAACCTCTCCCGTAATCTCTAACAACCTACTGGCAGCTCCCAGACTGCCGGAAATAGAGTCTGCCCCCGTAAAGGTGCGGGTGAGCATCCGTAAGGCTGAGCATAATTGCCGCTCATCTTATCCCTTCCCTAGAGGGTGGAGGTTAGAGCCTGTCCTGAGCTTGCCGAAGAGAAAGGGGGATATGACGAATTATGACCAGCCCTAAGAAAGATAATTTTCGTTTCAGCTACAAGTTGTCGCGATGGCATGTCGCGGAATCATAGGCAGACAAGGAATCAGAGCGGCAAGACCCATTGACGCACCAGGCAAAGATGGTTGACGAGTAACAACTAGGCGTCTTGGTGCTCAACCATTCGCATCCCGCGTATCTCATGCCGCAGACCTACCATTATGCTGAATGCAGCCAGTAACGCGCCCGCGATGATAAAAACCCACTCCATGCTCAACTTTATCAGCACTCCTGAAGCTGCTATTGAAGCGGGTGACACAGCGACCGAGGCGACCATCAGTAAGCTCATCACGCGACCCAGCATAGCCTGTGGCGTTCGACTCTGAATCCATGAGATGATGAGGATGCCTACATATCCTCCCATTACGCCGATTGTCAGTGTGATTCCGGCAGCCATCCACATCGTGCTTAGAAGGCCGAAAGGCATCATTAGGATGCCAGCCAAAGCAAAGACAACTATCAAAATTGGGCCAAATCCGCGTCTTGGGGCGGGTAATGACCCCGCGAGAATCGCCCCTAGCACCGCACCTCCAGCGTATGCCGAGGTGACTACTCCCACTGCGAACGCGCCTTCCGCTAGCCGTGTGTTGCCCAGAACGGGAATCCCAACAGCCACCGGTCCTCGCATGAGAAGCTCCATACCGACGATGAGCAGGAATAAAACCAACATCGGGCTATCTGATCGCACATGACGGATCCCGTCTCCAATGGAAGACAGGATACCAGGTTCTTCCTCGTTTCCCTTCTGCGGCTCGGCGTTTGAGCGTGCAATTCTCATCATGAGAAGCATCAGTGAGGAGATTATTAGGGCTATAGCAACCACTGAAAACGCCAATCCTATGCCAGTCCCGTCTCTACCACCCTCCAGAGCCTCCCCCCCACTGAAGATAGCTATGAGACTGCCGGCCATTGCGGGACCCACGAACCCGCTCAGTCGTGTCGTCGTCTGTACAGCCGCATTAGACTGCCGGAGCAGTTCGACCGGCACAATTCTCGGAAGCATGGCCGAATTTGCGGGATAGTAGAACGAGTCGGCGATTCCCTTTAGCAAGGCGAAGACGTAAATCAGCGACACTGCTGTCAACTCGGCGAAGACCAGCGCGGCCAGGGATGCAACCAACACAACACGAACCCCATTGCTGGCCAGCATGACCGCGCGGGGAGAGTACTTGTCCACCATGGATCCCCCGATGAGCATAAAGAAAATGGGCGGAACGTTGGCGACCGATAGGACTATACCAACCGCGACCGGATCTTCGGTGACGAGCAATACCAGCCATGGGAAGGCTATCAGATCAAACTGGTCGCCGATGGCTGACAGACCGCCAGCTCCCCACAGCAGGCCGAAGTTCCGTGTCCTGACTAGTTTCCAGAATGTAGGACCTGCATCTTGATTAGGTTCTGTTGACATTTGAGAAAATAGGCATATTTATCTTGAAAACACTCTTGATCTGTCATTCCGAACGCAGTGAGGAATCTCAAATCGTTGTACAGAAGTCAAATTTCGACTTCAGATTTCTCGCTTCCGCTCGAAATGACAAACGAAATTAGGTCCCTCGGAGAAATGTCAACACAACCTAAACAAACAACTCCCCCACCGCGCACTCAAACCCTGGCAGCACGTCGCTCAATGTCAGTGTGTCGGCTTCGCTCAGCCTGCTCGTTTCATCACTCAGCCTTCACGCGAAGCGCCAACGGAAGTGGTTGTCTCTTGCAATAGCGTTTCGGCGGAGATGCCCAGGCGTTTGTGCAGCGCCTGCGCCATAGATATAGTGATGTCTCGCTTTCCCGACAGCACTTCGGCGACCTTCTGCCGGCTGCCAATCAGGGGAATCAAGTCCTCCTCAGTCAGCCCCTGCTGGTCCATATAAAACTCTATCGCGCCTATGACGCTGGGCGGATCGATAGGGTAATGCTCGTTCTCATACTCCTCGATGAGGTCAAAGAGCGCGTCCCGCTCATCACCCTCCGGCGTGCCAATCTCCGCCTGAAATATCTCGTTCATTCGTGTCAATGCACGGTCATAGTCTTCTTCGGTGAGGATTTGGGTAACTTTCGCCATCTTTACACCTCCGCCGCGTTGATGCGGTCGTACTCCGCATGCGTGCCTATGAACCTAATGTACACCTTGCGACCGGCATAGAAAATATCCACCACTAGCCGATAGTCGTTGCCCTTGATTCTGAACACCGCGCGCGTGCTTCCGACTATGCTGGCGCGGGGCCATTGCTGCGTCACCTGCGTCGGCGTTGCCCAGTCGGCCTTTCTAGTTTCCGCATACCAGTGTTCAAGAGGCGCTTTTGCATCCGGATGGCGTTCCCAGAACTCTCGCAGTGTCCGCTTCGCAATAACGCGCACGAATTATCCTTCTACTATACAAATAACTCCGCCACCGCACACTCGAATCCCGGCAGCACGCCGCTCAATGTCAGTGTGTCGGCTTCAGTCAGCCTGCTTGTTTCGCCGCTGCTATGATGCAATTCGACGATTCGTGTGCGCGGGTCTATGAGGACTACGAGCTGTGTTCCGGCTTTGAGGAGCTGGGCGACTTTCTCGGAGACCTCGGTGTATGAGTCGGAGGGAGATATGACCTCGACGGCGAGGTCGGGCGCGAGGGGGATGAGACCTTTTGGGATGCCGTCCGCGAGGATGCGCTTTTTTCGCAGGAACGAAACATCGGGGGCACGAACCGTGTCTGGGTCCGTGCTGACGATGAATCCGGTGTCGGAGTTGAATACTTCACCTAAATCGTTTTGCTCGACAAAGGCGCCAATCCGTCTGTCCACTCTTGAGCCAATTGCGCCGTGTTCTCCGCCGGCAGGTGGCATAGTTATGAGTTCTCCCTTTACGAGTTCGTAGCGGTGGAAGCCGTCATCGGGCATTGCCAGCAGTTCGGCTGCGGTCATGAGCGTTGCGGTTGTTGCCATTTGCTCGTTCCTTTGGATTACTTCGGCTAGTCACTCGCGTGATACACAATTTCACGAGGGCGCACTCGCTCCTTAATGTCCTCGCCAGATTCTATCTCTGCCAGGCGCAACTCGAAAGTCTTCTGGAGGTTCAGCCAGAGTTGGGGTGAAGTCCCGAAGTACCGCGAGAGCCGGAGAGCAGTGTCGGCGGTTATGCCTCGCTGTCCGTTCAGAATCGTGGTGATACGGTTGGTCGGGACAGCCAATTCAGCGGCTAGCGCGCTCGCCGACATGCCGAGTTCCTCAAGTTCGTCTCGAAGTATTTCGCCCGGATGGACAGGGGGCATGCCGTTGGATAATCTCATTTATGCACCTCCCCACGAAATCAATTCCCTTCCCGCAACTCTACCCCGAGTTCGCGCTGGAGCTGCTGGAGGATGTTGGACTGGTAGCCGTCCATTTGATCGGATGTGAGCGTGCCGCGCGGGGACTGGAATACGATGCGGTAGGCGAGTGAGCGCTTGCCTTCGGGGACGCCTTCGCCTTCGTAGATGTCGAAGGGGATGCTGCGCGCTACCATCCGGTGACGCTCGATGATGTGCTGTATGCGCGCGGATGTAACCTCGGCGTCCACGATGAGCGCGAGGTCGCGGTAGGCCTCGGGGAAGGGGTTGGCGGGGATGTGCTGGCGCGTTTCCTCCGGCAGCGCGGCTCTGAGCGCCGCAAGGTCGATCTCGAACATGGCGACGGGAGCGCCGTCTATGTCGAGGCGTTCGAGCGCAGCCTGGCGCACCTCACCGATGACGCCGACCGGTGCATTCCCGCAAAGGAGTTGCGCCGTCCTGCCGCGCCGCAGGATCGGATCGTCGTCGTTTGCCTCGTACCGGACTTCCGCGCGAAGCTCCGCGAAGAGCGATTCTAGCACGCCCTTGCCGTCGTAGAAGCCCATATCGCCACTGGGCGCGTTCCATGAAATCGGGAAGCGCGGACCGCAGAGAACGCCGACAAGCATCTCGCGCTCATCGGGCAGGTCGCGCTCGCGTGCCTCCTCCTTCGGCAGATAGACGCTGCCGATTTCGTATATGCGGATGCCCTCGGTTTGCGATACGCGGCGGTTGTTGGAGAGAGTGCTGAGGACGCTGGCGCGCAGGCTGGTGCGGAGGAGCGTGAACTCGCTGCTCATTGGGTTTGCGATGCGCATCACGTCGGATTCGCCGGTTTCGACGCCGACCCGCTGAAGCATGTTGGCGCTGACGAGGGAGTATGAGATGGTCTCGCGCATGCCAGACGCCGTCAGGATGTCCTTGACGCCCTCGCGGAAGACGCGGCTCGCTTGCGGCTGGCCGTGCGGTATCGGCGTGGAAATCATCGTTGTGGGGATGCTTTCGTAGCCGATGATGCGCGCGAGTTCCTCTACGATGTCGTCTTCGATGGTGATGTCGGAGCGCCAGTACGGTGGCTTCATCCAGATGACACTGTCTGTTTCGGGTGTGCTGCCGACGGTAAAGGCGTCCATCGTGGGCATGATGCTTTCAGGGGCGCGGTCGCGCTCGAAGCCCAGCGATTCGAGTGTCTGCTGCACTCGCTCCATGGTGTAGTCCACGCCGAGCACCTGGCGGATGCGCTGGCGGCTAATCTGCACGGAGGGCATGGGTGTCGGGTCGGGATAGATGTCCAGGATGCCCTTGGACGCGGTGCCGCCTGCCAGCTGAAGCATGAGCTGCGTGGCGCGGCGCAACCCGCGAGGGGCTAGCTCGGGGCGGATGCCGCGCTCGAAGCGGTAGGATGCCTCGCTGTCCATGCGGAGGGCAAGGCGTGTGCGGCGCGTGTTGATGGCGTGGAAGTTCGCGGACTCCAGCAGGACGGTGGTTGTCGTATCGTCAATCTCGGTGTTCGCGCCGCCCATGACGCCCGCAAGTCCGATGGCGTCCTGCGTGTCGGCGATGCAGAGCATGGGCGGGCGGAGGGTGCGGGTTGCGCCGTCGAGCGTTTCGAACTGTTCGCCGGGTCGTGCGGCGCGCACGATGACGGTGCTGTCGCGCACCTTGCCGAAGTCGAAGGCATGCAGCGGCTGGCCGTATTCCAGCATCACATAGTTCGTGATATCGACGATGTTGTTGATAGGGCGCAAGCCCGCCTTTGTCAGTGCGTCCTGCATCCACTGCGGCGACTCTGCTATCCGGATGTTGTGTATGAGGGTCGCGGTGTAGCGGAAGCAGAGGTCCGGGTCAGCGATTTCGACTTTCGCCAGCGATTCGATGGGCGTGTCGTCTTCGGGGTATGACAGGTCCGGCTCGGTGACAGTCCCGCCTGTAAGGGCTGCGACCTCATGCGCGATGCCGAGGACGGAGAGGCAGTCGGGGCGATTGGGCGTTACCTCTACATCGAGCACGGCGTCGCCGATATACTCGATGAGGGGAACGCCAACGGGAGCGTCGTCCTCCAGAACTAGGATGCCCTCGTGGTCGTCGCTCAATCCCAGCTCAAGAGGGGAGCAGACCATGCCCGCGGAGCGCACGCCTCGGATGTTGGCGGGCTTGAGCGCGGCCGGCTTGCCGGAGCGCGGGTTGATGAGCATCGCGCCTTCCTTGGCGAAGGCAATCTTCTGCCCGGCTGCGACGTTGGGCGCGCCGCAAACGACGGTGGCCGTCTCGCCGTTGCCGATGTCAACGGTGGGCAGCTTCAGACGGTCGGCGTTGGGATGCGGGTCAACGCTGAGTACGTGGCCTACGACAAGGCGCTCAGGGTCGAGTTCCGCGCCGACAATCTCGACATCGCCGACCTCGTTGCCTGCCATAGTGAGGCGGTGCGCCAGTTCGTTCGCAGGGAGGTCGCAGGGTACGTAGTTCTTGAGCCAGGACAGGGGTACGCGCATTTGGTTTCCTTATACTTTTGTAGCGTTCTAAATCCAACACACGGTCAACCGAACTATGTATCGGCAAACTCATGCCTGCAATATCGGCAAATCTTAGCTGCCGCTCGGACTTCTTCTGCACACATCGGACAAGTTTTCATGACGGACTGCTCGGCATCAGTTGTCTGCGCTTGTGTCCCAGTGGGCTTGCGTGTCTGTGTCTCACGGTATTCATAGGTAACGGTTAGTGTACCCGGTGGTTTTACAATCAGCATATAAATAAAGACCACAATCCCGATTAAGATGAAGCATAGCAGAAGCGCAACTACAAAAGCCCCACATCCATACTCGCCAGCTTGATATTGCTGTGATATAGGGAAATAATTTTGAGCCGCCATTCTTGGTGCGTCTTCTCGAAATTCCCTTGTAGCTTCATCGTTTCTGCCCGTGTACGTCTTTACAATGTGGGGAGTCTTTCGTTCTATAGATCTTTGAAGGCGAGCTCTTTCCCTGTCTGCCTCTTCATCCCTACTTACATAATCGGGATGTCTCATGTCTCATACATTCCTGGCTTCTTGAATGGCCTGTTGAGACCAAGATGTCTAACTACGAGTAAGTGACGCCTGACTCTAGAACTGGCTGAGGAAGCGCAGGTCGTTGGAGTAGAAGAGGCGGATGTCTTCGATGCCGTACTTGAGCATTGCGATGCGCTCGGGCCCCATGCCGAAGGCGAAGCCTGTATATATCTGCGGGTCGAGTCCGACGCCTTCGAGGACTTTGGGATGCACCATGCCCGCGCCGAGGATTTCAATCCAGTCCTCGTCGCGGTTGATGGGGCGCTTGCCGGTCTCCGGGTCCTTGAAGTTGGAGATGGACATGTCCACGCCAGGCTCGACGAAGGGGAAGTAGTCGCAGCGGAAGCGCACCTGTCGCTCTTCGCCGAAGATACGGCGGGCGAACTCGTAGAGCGTGCCCTTTAGGTCGGCGAAGGTGATGCCCCTGTCCACAGCCAAGCCTTCGACCTGGTAGAAGTGCCACTCGTGAGTGGCGTCGGTGGCTTCGTAGCGGTAGCACTTGCCGGGGACGACGACGCGGACGGGCGGCTTGCGCTCCTGCATCGTGCGAATCTGCATGGGCGAGGTCTGCGTTCGCATGAGCATCGGGTAATCCCCATCTTCGTCAGGCTCGTCAACCCAGAGGGTCGCCCACATGTCGCGGGCGGCGTGCCCCTTGGGGATGTTGAGCATCTCGAAGTTGTAGAGGTCCCACTCGACTTCGGGGCCCTCCACGACGTCGAAACCCATCGAGGCGAATGCGTCGCATATCTCGCGCAGCATCTGTGTGGTAGGGTGGAGGCCGCCGATCGGGGCGGGCCAGCCGGGGAGGGTTACATCGATAGCGTCCGCAAGGTCTTCGGCTTCTGACTTCGCGCGCGCGAGGTCTCCCTGGCGCTGGGCTAGGCTCTGTTCGAGGACGTTCTTCGCGCGGTTGGCGGCTGCGCCGACGCTGCGGCGCTCGTCGGGGGCGAGGTCGCGGATGCCGCGCAGTACCTGTGTCAGCTGCCCGCGCCGTCCAAGCCACGCGATGCGCCACGCCTCGATCTGCTCGTCCGTTTCGGCGGCGGCGAGTTCGGCTAGGGCGGTGTCTCTGGCTGATTTGACATGGCTGACGCTGGAGGTTTCGGGCATGGTTTTACCTTTCGGGAGTTGGTGGAAGATCTAGGTGCGACAATCGGACGATTGATTGTGCCGCATTGTGAAGCGTCTGGTGTCAATTATAGGTATTGGTTCGGAAGGCGGTCAAGGAAGTAAACAGACGCCGGCTAGACGGACACGGAGATAGATTCACACTCTTGACACCTGAAGCCGGGTTGCGTCATATTTGTGCTGTTTAACTCGCTTACGGAGCTGGCATGAAGCTGAACTCCACTCACATCCTACTTGGTATTCTCATTGTGCTTGCGATCGCAGGTGGGGTAGTGATGACCGTCTGGCCGAGCGCATCCGCGAGCGATATTCGGGTCGTGGAAATTGTCCCGACCGTTGCACCCGCGCCGGCTGACGCGAGCAATCAGGCTGAGACGCAAGTTGGAGTGTACCTGAGCGGAGCGGTCGTTAATCCGGGCGTGTATATGACTGATGGAGGCAGTCGTCTGGCGAATGTTCTGCTGCTGGCGGGCGGCGCAACCGCCGAGGCGGACTTGACCGCGGTGAACCTGGCGGCGATCGTTCGTGATGAGGACCACTGGCACATTCCGGAGCGGGACGAGGTTCTATCATCCTTCACAGGGCTGCCCAATCCCGGCGAGAACGCCGAAACCGCAGCGGCGGTGCAAGATGCGCAACGCGAGAATGGCAAGGTTGACCTGAACAGCGCGGATGCGGAACTGCTGAAGAACTTGCCGGGCATCGGCGATGTGAGGGCGCGGGCAATCGTGAGCCACCGTGAGACTAATGGCGACTTCGCCAGCGTGGACGCGCTGCTGGAAGTCAACGGCATAGGAATTGGGATTGTTGACAGCATACGCGACTTGGTGACCGTAGAGTAACTGACATCGATGTACAGGATGGAGAGGATTTTTCACCCCCATCCTAACCTTCCCCCATCAAGGGGGAAGGGACTTCTGCATAATTCTCAACTTTGCTTGATTTGGAAGGGATATAGATGCTGCCACCGTTCATAGCCCAGTCGGAATGGGGCGGGGCCCTGACCGCCGCGATAGTGTTCGCGGTATTCCTGCTTGCGTCCGGCGTTGCGAACATAGTCTTTCGGGTGTTTCTGTCGCGCATAGCCAGCCGCATACCCGGCACGCTAGACGAAGAGTTGCTGAACGCGACGCGCGGGCCCGTGGTACTGTTCATCGCGCTGTCCGGGGTGTTCGTTGCGCTGCTGATTCTGACGAGTCTCCACAGCCCACGCTACGAGCTGATAGCGGGCTACCAGGACTATGTGCTCCGCGCTTGGCTGGTCGTGATAATCGCGGAAGTGGCGTACCTCATCTACCACCTGATGGACGCGGCGCTGACCTGGTACATCCAGAAGGTTGCGATAACGACCGAAACGGAACTGGACGACAGGCTGCTGCCCCCACTCAAGCGCATAATGCCACTGCTGGTCTATTCGCTTGGCTTCCTGATGGCGCTGTCGGTGCTGAACATCCCGATAAGCCCGATACTCGCGGGCTTGGGCATCGGCGGCTTGGCGGTCGCGCTGGCGGTGCAGCCCACGCTCGCCAACTTCTTCGCCGGCACCTATGTCGTGACCGAGGGTGAGTTGAACGTAGGAGACTACATCGAGTTGCAAGGGGGACCATCGGGTTATGTGGTAGAAGTGGGGTGGCGCAGCACGAAGATTCGCTCGATGTACAACAATCTGGTGATTATCCCCAACTCGCAGATGGCGAACAGCATAGTTACGAACTATTACAGCCCGGAACCCGCGATGAACGTGATTGTCTATTGCGGTGTGAGCTACGACTCGGACCTTGAAGTGGTGGAGAGCGTGGTGCGCGAAGCATCGCAGGAACTGGTTACCGAATCCGAGCATGCTGTGGATGGCGAGCCGTGGTTCGGCTTCGAGGAGTTCGGGGACTCTAACATCAGCTTCTGGGTGTTCGTGCAGGCGACCGACAGGCTGGGGAGCTTCTACCTTACGAGCGACCTTGTGAAGGTGATTCACTCACGCCTGACGGCTGAGGGCATCGAGATTAACTACCCTGTGCGGAAGCTGGTGTTCCCTTCGGAGAATGGGACCGGTGCGGAAGTGCCGCCGATTCCGCCAGTGCCGCCGTCGAGGGGGTGACAGGATGAGGCAGGGTAGAGAGGATTTTGCAGTTGGGGGTGGGTGATGCTCGGTGAGCGTTAGTCCTGCTCTTCTTTTTCGCCTTCGCCGAACCTAGGAGGCGGTTCGGCGAAGTCCTCGCCGCGCTCGCGGGCTTCCTGCATGCGCTTGTGGTAGGCGGCCGCTTTCATATTGGCGAGGGCGAACGCCTCAGAGCGTCCTTCGATGCGCCCTTCAATGTAATCCGGTGGTCCGAAGAGTGGAGGCAGTTCGTCGAATTCTTCACCGCGTGCTTGCGCTTGCTGCATGCGCTTGTAGAACTTGGCAAGCTGCTTTCTGGCTTCGGCCATTGCCTCGGCGCGTATCTTGGCTTTCGCTTCGGCCAACCCTTTGGCGCGGCCTTCCTTGTACGCTTTCTCTACCATGTGATATGCGATAACCATGGTGTAAAGTCCCCTCTTATCTATGCCCACACAGCTGGTAGCAAGCAGTGGCGTTCAGCGTTAGTCTTCCTCTTCCTCATGGTAGTTGCCGAACCTAGGCGGCGGCTCATCGAAATCCTCACCGCGCTTCCGCGCCTCTTGCATGCGCTTGTAGTATTCCGTATTTTGCCTGTCGGCGTCTGCGTATGCCTTGGCCTGACCCCTGTCAAATCCTCTCTTGACCATTTCGTATGCGATAACCACGATGAAAGCGCCTCCTTCAAATGCGCCTGTTATGGCAGCGGATACTATCGAGACGGACTCGCCTTTGACGATGATGGCTACGATCGTCGCCAACAAGGTATCGTTGCCGACTTCGACGACTTCGTACCACGAGACCACCGCCATCCCTACAACGAACGACACGACGAACAGGACGACCGATATTACTCTTACCCAAGTCGGCAGCGGCAGCATTCAGGTAAAATCATCCTTCCGTATCTCATTATTGGCAGAGATTGATGGTGTGTCAACCGCTGCCAGGGCTAGAAGAAATATGCAAGAGGGCACCTTTTGGACGATTGACGGGAGTTTTCACCCCCATCCTAACCTTCCCCCATCAAGGGGGAAGGGACTTTTGCATATTTCTCGGGCTAGTCGTGAGACAGGACGCGCAGACCTTCGCCATCAGGTATCAGCAGCACGTAGCCGCCCGGCGCGTCCGCGATTGACTGCGCGAGTTGGGCGCATTCCTCGTCAGTGAGCGTGGGCATAGCGGCTTCTGAATCTGCCCAGGCGAGCGTGTCAATATCGTAGCCTAGCGCGTCCTGAATCTGTCCTGCCAGTGTGTCTGTTCCGGCAGGCGCTAGCAGAGTTACCGGCTTGCGCGAAAGTTGTCCTTCGACAGGCTCAGGATGAACGGAGGGGACAGGCTCACGGCTGATGATCGAATCTTCGGGTTCGGCCTCCGGCGCGGCGTCCTGGTCATCGCGATACACCGCCCAGTAGTATGGAAGGAACGCCGCCGCTGCCGCGATTATGGCTATTGGTTCTGCAGCGTCATCCAGCGTGCCGAGCGAAAGCGACACATCCAGCAGGTCGCGCAGGAACATGAACAGCAGGGCGCTAACGCTTCCCAGAAGCGCCAGTACACCCACGCCCAGGGCGGCGAACAGAAAGATACGACGGGAGGTTGACTGCCTTTCGTCAGCGTCTATGTCGAGTTCGCGGCGCTGGATATTCCGCCAGTAGTAGCCCCAGACGGGCCCGCCCAGAACCGCCAGCGTGATGATGTTTATGAGCGGGCGCTTCCATTCATCGTCGCCGACTACGACATCGCCGAAGCTCGCCAGGATGAGCTTGAGCGTTCCGTTGACCAGCATGAATATGGCGACCGCAAGCGCGCCCGTTCCTATCGCAGTCAGTATGTATGTGTACGCCCGGCGCGCCGATAGCGTCGTTCCGTCAGACATGCTCACCTCATGCCGCACTCGATACCAGTGGTATGCCCAGAGCGTAGCGCCGATGGATAGGGTCGCGACCGACCCGGGCAGGAACTCGAAGTGCTGCGCGACGGTGTTTGCGCTGTATGTGCCGAATACCCAAGTCAAAAATTCGTGGATGATGATGCCCAGCGCGGACAGGGTGGTCATCACGCCGCCGAGGATTGCGAAGATGTACAGATACACCTGCCTCAGCACGCTGTCGAAGTCACGGCGCGCAACGTACAACCAGTGAAGGTACCATATTCCCCCACCTACGATTGCGACCGACAGCATTTCTCGCAGGGCAGGACGCCACAGGCCGGGTTCGCCGCCGATCAGCGGCGTTGACACGAGGGCGTTGTAACCCTCCAGCAGGATGAAGTAGAGTACGCGCCCGACGCCGAGCGAGAGCATCACCAGTCCGGCAAGGGATGCGATGTAGATGTACAGCCGGCGTATGGCGCGTGTCTCGGGCGTGGACTGCCCCTCGCGCTCTTCTATAAGCCAGTGGAACACCCAGACTACGCCCCATATCACGACTGCGGCGAGATCGTAGCCGCTGAAGTCGTCCGTGCGGAATATCCAGTTCAGCACGTTCAGGGCGGTGTAGATGAGGATGCTGCCCGCCACCGCGAGCGTGATGTAGATGTACAGCTTGCGGAGGATGGAGCGCGTTTCCACGGGCTGCTCGACCACGGCGCGCTGGATGTAGCGCCAGTGGAAGAACCACAGGGGCGCGCCCACAATCAGCAGGGACACGCCGGCGGCGAGCCTCGTGTTGGATTCTGAAATCAGAGCGCCGCCAACGATGCTGTCGAGAATGAACTGGATGAGCATCACGATTCCGGTCGCCGTCATCATTAGTGATACGAAGGCGACGACGTAGAAGTACAGGCGGCGCACGGTGCCGACGCCGGGGTCGTCGTCAGCGTCCGGGGTTGATTCGGATGCGCGGCGTCTCCAGACGATGATGCCGTAGATTATCAGGCCAATGATGGCCAGAGGTATGAATGATCCCAGGATGCCGAATACGAAGAATAGGGCGTCGGGCATGGGTGAATCCCTTTCATGGTGCCGACAAGGGTAGGCATTTGATTTTCCTGCTTGGCACGGCGTTCTTCAGTAGGGGCGACCGGCCAGTCGCCCCTACTCGGTTTCGGGGCAGTAGTCGTAGGGCCAGGGGTATTCGGTGAACTTCCACACGCCGCCTTCCTGCCGCAACGCGTAACGCTGGTTATAGGACGACTCGCCGCTGTCGAAGGGGCCGCCGCCGTAGAACTGTGTTATTCGCACCTCTACGAAGGTTACGCCGTCGATGACTTTGGTTTCGCGCAGCGTCGCGCGGATGTCGCGGTCATCGTCGAAGCGATAGCCGCCGTCCGCATAGTCCTTGAGTTCGCAATTCTCAATCAGTTCCGCGGACAGCATTCGGTACGCTGCCTCTATGTCGTCGCTCTCGGCGGCGCGCAGCAGGTCTTGGACCGCGCGCTCCGGCGTGCCGGGCGCGAACTCGGTCTCCCTGGTAGTAAGCGCAAGTACGATGCTTACAATTAGAAGCACGGCAAGGATCGCCGCCGCGCCTATGAGCCACCATTTGGTCATAACTGCCTCCCTGCCGATCGTTGGTCGTTATACCAGTTTAGCAGTTGGTCGGAGCTAACATCGATGTACAAGATAGGCGGGATAAGGGTTGCATCGATAGGATTCACCCCCATCCTAACCTTCCCCCATCAAGGGCTATCAGGGTAGGCATTGAAAATAATCGTGCTTGCACTTGCGATTTCACCCCCATCCTAACCTTCCCCCATCAAGGGGGAAGGGACTGAGGACCGGCGTTCATGGTCGTTTTGAGCATTTACCTACCCCTGTGAACCCATCAAGGGGGAAGGTGCCCTAAGAAATGCGCTTGCGCTGGCTGCGAAGGTAGTCCACCATCACATAGCGTCCAAGCTGGCTGGGATCGGTGTAGAAGGCGCGCCCCTTGTTGATGCGCGTCATCTTGTCGATGAAGTCCATCAGGTAGTAGTTGTGCTCCAGCATGAAGGTGTTGATGGTAATGTTCTCTTGCGTGCAGCGCTTTACTTCTTTCAGCGTCTCCTCGATGGTGCGCCAGCTCGGTGGGTAGCTGAAGTATGCACGCCCGTGCTCGAGGTGGGCGGTCGGCTCGCCGTCCGTAATCATCAGAATCTGCTTGGTGGCGACCTTCTGGCGAGAGAGCGCCTGCCTTGCCAGCATCAGCGCGTGCTGCATGTTCGTGCCGGAGACCCAGGCGTTCCATGTCAGGTCCGCGAGATCGTCGGTGGCGATGTCCATGCCGTAGTCTGAGAAGCCGATGATGTACAGGTAGTCGCGCGGGTACTGGCTGTGGATGAGCCAGTAGAGGGCGAGCGCGACCTTCTTCGCCGCCGCGAAGCTGCCGAACATGCCCATCGAGCGGCTCTGGTCTATGAGCAGCGCGGTCGCCGTCTGCGTCATGTGCTCGGTGTGCTGAATCTCGAAGTCCTCCGGGCTGATGCGGAGGGGCGTGCCGGGGCCATTCCGCAGCGTGGAGTTGAACAGCGTGCGGTGCAGGTCGATGTCGAACGGGTCGCCGAACTCGTAGGGCTTCGTCTCGCCGGTCCACTCGCCGCCGTCGCCGCGCGAGTAGATTTCGTGCCGTCCCATGCGGTCCTTCTTCAGCTCGGAGAAGACCTCGCGCAAAGCCTGCTGCGCGAGCTTGCGGATGCCGCGCGGTGTTAGTTCCAGCCTGTCGCCCTGCCGCTTCAGGTAGCCCGCCTCTTCGAGCTGCTGGATGAGCCGTTGAAGCTGCTCTAGCTGGCGGCGGGCGTCCTCGCCCATTATCTCTTCTACATTGTCGAGGTCGAGGTCTTCGATATTGCCGCTTCGCATGACCTGCTGGACTTGCTGCTCCAACTGGTCCATATCGCGCAGTTCGCCCATAAGCTCCATTGCGGCGTCCAGCGTCATGGATTCGTCGCCCATGAACGGGTACTCGCCCGCCATGTCGTCGAATGGGAACATGTCGTACATCATCCCCGCGAGTTCGGCGATTTCGTCCATGAACTCCGGGTCTATCGCCGCGCCGAGCATGGACTCAAGCTCGTTCCGCATCTGCGGCGACATGCTGTCCATCAGCGACTGCATCGCCGCCATCTGCTGCTGAAGCTGCTCGATAAGCTCGTCGAGGCTGGCGGGGCGGTTCGGGTCGAAGTATTCGCCGTACTGCTCCATGAAGCCCTCGAAGTCCGGGTCCTCGCCCATCGCGCGGTCGCGCAGCATCTGGTTGAGGGCTTGAATCATGTTCTTCAAGCCTTCCATGTCCTCGGGCGACATGTTCTGGAGCTGCTGCTTCATGTCCTGGAAGAAGTTCTGCATCATCTGCTGCTTGAGCGCATCCAGCAGCTCGTTGAACTTGTCTCTTGCCTCCGAGTCCATGAAGTCGTATTCCTGAAGCTGCTGAATCTGGCCGCCGGGACTGTTGGGCAGGGAGTCTAGAGTGTCGGTATTCCGCTGTGCCCGGTCCTGGAGCATCTGCATCGGAGCTTGTAGATGGTCGGCGTCTTCGCCCGCTTCCTGCAACTGCCGCTCGGCGTCCTGCAGGCGGCGCTCGATGCCCCTGCGCTCGGTGTCGATGACGTCCTGCAACTGCTCCTTGATGTCGTCCATCACAGAGTCGAGGTTGTAGCGTTCGAGCTGCTGCTGTCGCTGCTGTCGCAGGCGTTCCAGCAAGTCGCGCAAGCCCGGCGCGTGCTGCCCCTGCTCGTCGTCGATGCCGCGCTGGAACAGGCTGCGGAGGGCGCGCTCCGGGTCGCCGTGCTCCAGGATGTCGTCCGCGATGGAGTTCATCAGGTCGTCGGCGTCCATGCTGAAGACCTGCTGGCTGCCGTCCCAACGGTAGTATCTGTAGGTGGTCATGATTGGCATCTCCGGGGAGCTAACATCGATGAACAGGATAGACAGGATATTGGGTATTGGTTAATAGCTATGATACATCAAGCTGAGTTGTGTAGGGCGGCATCGCCTGATTGCGTACCTCTTCTCTATTAAGCTTTAATCCATAAGTCTTAATAGAGTTTCTGTCTATTAAGTTCTGATGAATAAGGGCAGAGGACAGTGCCAATCGCCATTTCTTTCACAAGAAATATGCAAAAGGGCACTTTTGGGACGATTGACGGGAGTTTTCACCCCCATCCTAACCTTCCCCCATCAAGGGGGAAGGGACTTTTGCATATGTCTCCTTTCACCGCATCTTCTTGGGAACAACCTCTATTCCGATAGAATAGTAGGTGAATTGGGCTGAACCCGAAAAGCGCCCTTAGGTGCCTGCCTGCCTTTCTCAGTGAAGGGATTAGGGTTCAGTCATCATCTTGCCCTTGACGAAAGGGGTGGGTTTGCTAGAATAGTAATTGGAATTGGCCTGGCCCCGAAAAGTCCCCATGATGGGCCGCCTGCCTTTCCAAGCGGAAGGATAGGGTCCAGGCACACCCAATTTCCTCTTTCATTCCGCCTTTCATGGCCATACTTCGCGGTCTCTCTCATGAGGAAGCAGGTATCTCTCCCGATAATCCACCTCTTGTCGTGACCCTCTCAATGACCGATTGGTTATCCCTGCCACATAGTCGGCGAGTTGTATCAATTCATTCCCGCTAGAGCGATGTATTTTAACATCGCCAATTAGAGTATTGCCTGCATCATCAGTTATATGATTGCGGAGGTGCGCCACTAGATCGTTTCTGAATCGCTTGCCTCCAATTTCATCGATAATCACGCTGATGTCTTGCGTAAGATAAGGCTTTGCGATTTCAAATACTCTACGAGCGGCGAACTTATACATGCCTTCGCTAAACACCATTCTCAGTCCGGTTGCGTTTATCGTTCCCTTGTCAATGGCAAATGTATAATAGTCAAAGCGATGCGATGAAATTGTTCTCAAAAATGCTTCCTTGATTCTTCGGTGATTTTGGGCGTAATGGAACTCATAACGCGCAGGCAGATTGAGGCTGTGACGCAAACGCTGTATTGCATGTTCGCACGCCCGTGCATCTTCATTGTCATGGAATATAACGACCGCGATAACAAAATATCTGCTGGAGCGGTTCAGTATTTTTCTGCCCGTATCGCCCGACTCGTCCACGAATGCCAACAATGCCGACGTTCCTCACTATGCCTACTGCCGAATGAAGGTGACCCTCAGCATAGACTGGTTGGCAAATAGTGGCTAGGGGTGTGCATATCATCCCCGCGCCCGCATCATCGCTTGACACCCACGCTCACAGTGTATAGTTTGCTTGCTATGCCGTCGGACAAGTTTTGGAAAAGGGGGCAGTGATGGCGTATCGTCCTTATGAAGCAGGCGAGATGGCGGCGGGAGAGCCCGCAACCGAGTTGGCGAGTCCGTGGGTACGATTGGTGGCGGTGATAATCGACGCCCTGATTTACTTCGCTGTCGCCGTCGTCGCGGGTATTATAGGGTTTCTCGCTTTTGGCGGCGAAACCGCTGCCGTCGTGCTGGCTGTCGTTTCCGCCCTCGTTGTCTTCATCATTCAGATGGTTCTGCTAGGGTCAAGAGGACAGACTATCGGGAAGATAGCATTAAAAGTTCGCATAGTTGACAGCCTTACAGGGACGCACCCAGGCTGGGCGCGCCTTGTGCTGCTCAGATATATACTGCATGGGGTTCTCACAGGCATCCCGTTCGTCGGCGGTATCTACTGGCTGGTGGACTCGCTGTTCATCTTCAGGGCGGACCACAGGACAATTCACGACCTGATTGCCAGCACACGCGTGGACAAGGTTGCCGAATAAAAGCAGACCCGCGTCATATTTGGAGAGATAGGTTACATGGATGTAACATGTCTGTTGTATCATGTACCGGAATGTTAGGCGGACAGGATAATCGCCTGACAGATTCTGTTAATATGGCAGCACAAGCGCCCAACCGGAGGCAGAAATGGCACACTTGCCCGGACATGACGTAGCGACGGTCAGCGAATATCGCACCGACACCGGAGAGCTTCAGCCCATTTATGAAGACCTGATGGCGTCACTCGACGAGCTGGGCGAAGAGGGCATGGTAGAACGCTGGCGACACGCCAAGCGCGAGGTTGAACTGGACGCCTTTTCCTTTGCCCTTGATCCGAAGGAGTTCCGCCCCGTGCCTACGGACTGGATTCCGCGCATCATCGAGCTGGACGAGTGGCAGGCCATCAAGGCGGGAGTGGAGCAGAGGCTGAAGGCGCTGAACCTGTTCTTGCTCGACCTGTACGCCGGAAAGCAGAGCGTCGTGCCGGACGATGTGGTCTATTCCTGCCAGTACTTCTATCCGGAGTTCCAGGGATTTCGCCCGGCGAAGGACGTCTTCGTACATATCTACGGCATCGACCTCGTGCAGCAGCGCGACGGGCGATATGTGGTGCTGGAAGACAACCTGCGTATTCCGTCCGGCATAACCTACCAGTTGAAGTCGCTGGAGATGACGCAGCAGCTGTTCCCGGAGCTGAGCGAAGGCTACGATATCGTGCCCTATGAAATTCGGGACACTTATCTCGACCTGTTCACGTCCCTGTGCGACAATCCCGAGCCGACATGTGTCCTGCTCATCGACAGCAAGTTCGGCTCCGCTTTCTTCGAGCATCGCTACCTTTCGGAGTTGCTGGGCATCCCGCTTGTGGAGGGCAGCGACCTGTATATCGGATACGAGGGCGATGTACGCATGAAGACGATAGACGGCGATGCGCATGTCGATCTCATCTACCGCCGCGTGGAGGACCTGGAGATTTTCGTCCCTGGGCTGACGGACGCATATCTGAACGGCAAGGTCGTGCTGGTGAACGGCATGGGCACCAGCGTCGCGGACGACAAGCTGGCTTTCCTGTGGGTGCCGGACATGATTCGACATTACCTCGACGAAGAGCCGATTCTCGACCAGGGTGTGAGCTACGATCTGGACGACCCGGCAAGCCGCTCCTATGTGCTGGAGAACCTGGACAAGATGGTTCTGAAGACGCGGCAGGGATACGGTGGTCTGGGCGTATTCATCATGCCGGACCTTGCCGGCAACTACCGCACGCAGCTCGCGCGGCAGATAATCGAGAACCCGCGCGCGATGATAGCGCAGGAGACGATAGAATTCGCGCAGCATGTCATCTTCGACGAAGAAGCGGGCGAGTACGACGAGCGGTACATTGATTTGCGCGTGTATGCGGTGCAGAATGGACGCGGCGAAGCCACAGCGTTCCCGGGCGGTCTGACGAGGGTATCGCGGGCGGGCAACCGCGTCACGAATAACTCTTCGGGTGGCCTATGCAAGCCGACCTGGGTGGTTCGGTAGGGGATGCGGGCGCGGGTGTGACTTACACGGCCGTTGGCTACACCTACGCCGCCCGCTACACTTACACCGACAATGTGATACTGAACGACAACTTTTTGCGCGTGTCGGCATGCGCCGACGCATTTCAGACCCCCCTGACTTCCGCCGTCATAACCGTCCCCGCCACGCGCCCGGTACAGTACAAAGACAGGCTGGGCAACCCCACGCACCGCGTCCGCCTCACATCGCCGCACAAGGAACTGACCATTTTATCGGTCGGCAGCGTGCGCCTCTTGAGGCCGCCCCTGGCGCTGGATGACACGCACATGTCGGCGCTGTCTTATGACGCCAGCCTCGACGAGTTCCTGTCCCCTACGCCGATGGTGCATCCGGACTTGGTCGAAGAGGCCGCGCGTGAAGTAACCCGTGGATGCGGCAGTTTGCTGGAAGTGGTTGCCGCCGTGGTGCGTTGGGTATATGAGAACATCGCATACATTCAGGGCAGCACCACCGTCGCCACCACCGCCGAGCAGGTATTGGAAAAGCGGCAGGGCGTGTGCCAGGATATGACCCATCTCGCGATGGGCATGCTGCGCTCGCTCGGTATCCCCACACGCTACGCCAGCGGCTTGCTCAGCGCGCAGGTCGGCGAGACACATGCTTGGCAGGAGTTCATGCATCCGGCGCACGGCTGGCTGCCCTCCGACCCAACGCGCGGGCAGCCTATAGCCAGAGAAGCGGACTTCGTGAAGTTCGCCGTGGGGCGCGACTACACGCAGGCGTCGCCGGTCGAGGGGTCGTTCGTCTCCAAGGGCACGGGCTGGCTGGATGTGGTCGTAGCGCAGGTCGCGCCGTCAGAAAACGGCGTATCTTTCGACGACGCGATGAGCCTCATAGAGAACGCCAAGTCCGCATAGCCCGCAGTTACATCACGAAACATGATAAAAGAAACACTTCAAAAGTTAACAATTTGATAACATATTCTCGCGCTCATAAGCGTAGAATTAAGATAGTGCGGATTTTTTCGTAGCAAATCTTGACGAAAGAGGCGCATTCTCACTAAGGGATGATAATTCAATCGGCATTCCTGCGAAAGCGGGAATCCACACATGTTTAGAACGCTGAAAAGAGCGCAGTATCCACTCCACCCTGGGAAGAAAATTCGGAGGCCGAAAATTGATTCAGACGATGGCAGAGCCGCGATCCATGAGCGTCGCCAAGGATAATTGGCTGACCGATTCGAGGGCATACAACCTGATATGGCTCGGGCGCTGGATGGAGAGGGCGGAGAGCATAGCGCGCGGCATGGACACTGCGGCAAAGCAGGCGCTGCGCGAAGGCGGCGGATGCGACACGCTGGTGGACTGCCTGTGCGACCTGGCAAGTTCACTGGGCGTATCGGTGGAGCAGCGGGATGAAGTGGCGGCGGAACTGCTGCTGCGAAACTCCGGCTCCTCCGTCTTGCAGAGCCTGATAAAAGCGCGGTTGTCGGCGACGCAGGTTGCTCCCGTCGAGCTGATGCGCGCCCTCACCGAAGCGATACTGGAAGTCGAGATGCTCCCTGTCGAATCCATCGAGACACCCCAGCAGATTATCGATGTCGCGACGGCGGTCATAGCCAAGATTGCCGGCGCGGGCCAGATAATCGAAGACCAGTGGTTCGGCCGCGAAGCCCTCAGCGACGAAGAGATATACCGTCGCTTCGCCCAGCAGCAACAGCAGCAGCAGCAGCAGATGTGCGGCTGACATGGATGAGCAGAATCTAGGGGATGGAGGTGAACG
The DNA here is from genome assembly GCA_965204855.1 of Dehalococcoidia bacterium. Taxonomy (GTDB): domain Bacteria; phylum Chloroflexota; class Dehalococcoidia; order Lucifugimonadales; family JADFKI01; genus Bin90. The sequence continues at coordinate 2,965,937 of OZ242018.1, read as the reverse complement.
CAAGATAGACTTGCGCGAGCACGGCATCGACAGAGAGCAAGCGGCGGACTTGCGTCGAAGGCTGTCAACATTCACCGAAGACTGGGAATCTCCGGATATGGCAATCTACGACAACTACGACGAGTCAAAGATACGGAAGCGGTGAGAAAGAAACGCAAATCGCCCCTGCCGACCTCAACATCGACAGGGGCCGATTGGTCTGTGCGATTTGGTGGAACTCAGACGCCGTGCAGCGCTATTACAGGATCTTCAGCAACTCGCTCGGAGTGAAGATTTGAATGCTGGCGTTCAAAAACCCGCGTTGGTCGCGCGTTACAATGCCTCCGGCGTCCACGCGTCGCGCGGCTTCATGAAGAACCGCGTCTTCGTAGTCGGTGAAATCAAGATTGAAGGCGTCCGACAAGATTCCAATATCCACCGGAGCTACTTCAAATAGCCTGAGTAGAGTGGCGATATGCGTCCGCGCCTGCGCGTCGCCGAGTTCCCTGGACAAGAAATAGTATATCGTGGTTACTGTGGTGGCGCAGAGTATCCCGTGAAATTCCCCTCGTTCGAGGCGCGCCGTTAGCTCCGAGGCGTCCGCCGCAAAAGGCTGTCTGTTCAGCACATCGTCAAGGATGACATTCGTGTCAAAGAGGATTTCTCTGATTCTCACAGATACTTTTCCTCAAGATGCTTGCGATACTCCGCCCGATAGTCCTTTATGTCGGCACCCTTGATTATGCCTATCAGCGAGCGGGTAAGAGGCGGTAATTCCTCATAAGGCGTCCGCTTTCTTGGCTCGCCGTACTTGGCGAAGTACTCCTCCAGCAGCTGGGAGACAGACTTGCCTTCCCTTTTTGCGTACTCTTTTGCCGCAAGGATGCAATCCTCCTCAATGGACAGCGTTATTCTCTTCTTCATCGCGCCCGTTCACCGCCTTTCTTGTCCGGCGCCACCCTGCGATGCGTCCTTACCTATAATGGTCATCGAGATAGCGCAGATACTCTTTGCCGTCATATTCTTCGAGCGTCTTTATCAGCGCGCGGGTGAGCGGCGGCATCTCTTCGAGTTTCGATCTGCGCTCGTTCCGTAACTCCATACGCAGCCAGTGAAAGTAATTCTCCGCCATCCTGGAAAGCGTGTGGTCATTATTATCAGCGTATTCCTTAGCTACTCGAATTGCTTCTTCGTCAATGGTCAGCGTTATCCTCTTCTTCATCTTCCTCACCTGCTTTCCGGCGGTTGAGACGGTAAATAAAGAGGACGACCCCCTCAGAGCCGTCCCCTTCATACTACCATACGGGTTGCCGCAACGGATTTACGCCTTACTCGCCGTCGGCGATTGCCTTGGTAACCGCCTGCGGGTTCATGGGCAGGTCGTACATGCGGACGCCTACCGCGTCGTGGATGGCGTTCGCCAGCGCTGCCAGCGGCGGCACTATGTTCGCCTCGCCGACGCCCTTGACGCCGAAGGGATGCGCCGGGTTTGGCACTTCCAGCATGACCGCGTCTATCATCGGCAGGTCGAGCGCAGTGGGCATGCGATAGTCCAGCAGGCTGCTGTTCAGCATCGCGCCGTCGTCGCTCATATAATACTCTTCGTTGAGCGCCCAGCCGATGCCCTGCACCGTGCCGCCCTGTATCTGCCCCTCGACGTAGCTGGGATGCACGGCCACGCCCACATCCTGGAACGCGGTGAAGCGCAGGATTTCCACCTTGCCGGTCTCCGGGTCAACCTCTACGTCCACGATGTTGGCGGCGTAAGAGCCTGCCGAGCCGCCGGGGTTCATATTCGCCCTGCCCACGATGGGGCCGCCGGTCTCGCCTGCTCTGGCGGCCAAGTCTTTGAAGGACATGGTGAGTTCGGTGTCAGACTTGTGGCGCAGTTCCCCGTCCACGTACTCGACATCGTCTTCGTCCGCCTCCCACAGCATCGCGGCGCGCTGGATGAACTGCCGCTTGACGTCGTTGGCTGCCTCGAACGCCGCAAAGCCGGACTTGTAGGCGACGCCGCTACCGCCCGATGTGGACGTGAAGCCCACCGAGTCGGTGTCGCCGACAGTGGGGATGACATCCTCGATTGGCAGGCCGAGCGTCTCCGCGAACATCTGGGCAACGGCCGTGCGCGAGCCGCCGATGTCCATGCTGCCCTCGATGAGGCTGACCGTGCCGTTCGACAGCACGTTGGCGATGGCAGACGCCATGCCGGAGTTGTTGCGGCAGAAGCCCATCGCGATGCCGCGCCCGCGGTTGGGGCCCTCGAGCGGCGTGTTGAAGTGATCGTGCGCCATCACCGCTTCCATCGTCTCCTTCGCGCCGATGGGCCCGTTCATCACGCCGTCCGCCCTGCGAGTGCCGGGGGTGGCGACGTTGAGCATGCGGAGTTCCAGTGCGTCCATACCGAGCGCCTGCGCGATTTCGTCTATCAGGCTCTCGGACGCGAAGCAGACTATCGGGGCGCCGGGTGCGCGGTATGCCGCCGTCTTGGGCTTGTTGGTCATTATGTCGTAGCCGTCAATCCGCACATTCTCGATGTAGTAGGGCGCGAAGACTGCGGCGCAGGAGCCGGGCAGGGGCGCGCCGGGATACGCGCCGCCCTCGAACGCGAAGTAAATCTGCGCGGCGGTGATGCGTCCCTCGTTGGTAACGCCAATCTTGCACTTCAGGTAGCCGCCGGATGTAGGACCAGACGCTTCCAGTACCTCTATGCGCGTCATCGTTGACTTGACCGGCTTGCCGCTCTTGCGAGAGAGCGCGGCGGATATGGCTTCGAGGTAGGCAAGGGTCTTGCCGCCGAAGCCCCCGCCAATCTCCATCGGCACGACCTTGATCTGCGAGTTGGGGATGCCGAGAACCTGTGCGGTGCTGTCGCGCATGGCGAAGTGTCCCTGGCTGCTGCTCCAGATTGTCAGGCGGTCGTTGGGCGCGCCGTCCGCCGCCCAGAACGCGGTGGCGGTGTGCGGCTCGATGTAGCCCTGATGCACCGTCTTGGTCGTGTACTCGCGCTCGAATACCTGGTCCGCTGCCGCGAAGCCCGCCTCGATGTCGCCGAAGATGTGCTGCTCGTGGTCCGCGATATTCTTGCTCGCCGCGATGTTGTCGTCGCCTCCGCGCTCGATCCAGTGCTCGTGCAGCGCCGGCGCGTCCGGCTTCAGCGCTTCCTCCACATCGGAGACGCTGTGCAGCACTTCGTATTCGACATCTATCAGCGCGAGCGCCTCTTCCGCCACGTGGGCGTTGACCGCCGCGACCGCCGCTATCGGATGTCCCTTGTACAGCGCCTTGTCCCTGGCGAGAATGTTCTCGCCTATGGGGACGCCCTGCCGCGCGACCTGCGGAATCGGCGACATCGGCGCCAGGTCCGCGGATGTAACGACAGCCTTCACATCGGGATGCGCCTCTGCCCTGCTGGTGTCGATGGACTTGATGCGCGCGTGGGCGTGCGGGCTGCGCAGCACCTTGCCGTGCAGCAGCCCCGCGAGATTCATGTCAGCGCCATACAGCGCGCGGCCCGTTACCTTGTCAACGCCGTCGTGCCGCACGGGGCGCGTGCCGACGACCTTATAATCTTCCTTCGGGAGCATTGTCACCATGTGTATCACCTCTTAGTGGGTTAGGTTTGATTTTCGCACTCGCCTATATTACCACAGGGAAAGCGGACATGGATTAACGGCGCGTAAATGATGATATTCGTGATCGTTTCGTGTTCCCGCCTTTCCGACATGTTAATATTCTATGAGAAGAGCGAAGGGGGCAGCCATGGCAGAAAAGCACAAGGTAAAGCTTGGCAAGGACGGGATGTTGAAGTTTCCCAAAGAGCTGCGGCGTCTGTACGGCTTGCGCGAAGGCAAAGAAGTTACAGTAGAGACGAGCGTCGAAGGCATCGTGATTAACCCCGTCTTGGACGAGCGACTTGAGGTGTACACGGACGAGCGCATCGCAGAGTTCCTGCTGAACAACGCCGTTGACGCAGAAGACTACGAACTCGCAAGAGTGGAAGTCGTCAAGATGGGACTGCACCCCGACCAGATTGAGCATGTCAAGCCCGCCGCTCGCCCTGACTGGGTTGACTGGGTTGAAGAGTACACACCCGAGCGCATCGCGGAGTTCCTGCTGACCAACTCCATAAACGAAGCGCACTATCAGCGCACGCGAAAGGAGGTCGTCAAGATGGGACTTGACCCGGACAAGATACTGCATGTCAAGCCGGACGGGGAAGTTGTGAATGGCTAACCTGGCTCACAGGCTATTTCTTGACACGAATGTATTGTTTTCGGCGGCGTACAGCGAAGACTCCGATTTTCAAAGGTTCTGGCAATTACCGGATACGGCCCTGATAATCTCCCCATATATCTTGAGCGAGGTGCTGCGCCATATAGTAGAACCGAGTCGTTTGGAGAGGCTGGGACGCCTCTTGACAGAACTTGAAGTTATTGAAAATTGGACACATGTCATCCTACCTGACGAAATGACAACCCTTCGTCAAAAGGATATTCCGGTCATACAAGCCGCGATAGCAGCGCAAGCAACCCATCTAATTACTGGCGACAAGCATGACTTCGGCGATTACTTCGGTCAGATCATCGAAGGGGTTGAAATCATACAGCCTGCCGAGTACTTGAGGCGACATTCACAGGACGACTAAACTCAAACATAGGAGAAAAGTGAATATGGCAGACAGCGTAATCACACCGGAAATCATCGAGCGATACAAGAACGTCGCGGGCGCGACGGTGTACAGCGCGGTGCGAGCAATGGGCTACGAGCCGTGCTTCATGCGCGACGTGCATGCGTTCACGCCGGGCGGCATGCTTGTCGGGCGCGCGAAGACGCTGCGCTTCATCCCGCCGCGCAAGGACATCATCGCGGAGACTCACCGAGGCGCGGACTCGCCGGAGTACGAGGCGATGGGTTCATGCGAGCCGGGCGATGTGTTGGTCATAGACGGCATGGGCAAGAAGTACGCGGCTATCGGCGGCGACGTGAAGCTCTTGCAGCTCAAGATGCAATCCGCGGCAGGCTTGGTAACGGACGCATCAATACGCGACCTGGCTATCGTTGCCGACTACGGGCTGAAGGTCTTCGCCGGCGGCAGAACGCCGATGGGCGGTGCGGACGAGATAGACCCCTTCGAGGCGAATGTAACCATCGGCTGCGGCGGAGTCGCGGTGCGCCCCGGCGACCTGATAGTGGCGGACGACGACGGCGTGGTAGTCGTGCCGGAGTGCGTCGTGGAGCAGGTCATAGACTGGGTGGAGGAGCACGAGTGGGCGGAGGAGCACATCAAGGGCCTGATAGAGGCTGAGGGCGTCGCCCCCGGCAAGTATTACCCGCCACAGGAGGATGTGCTGAAGCTATATCCCGGGAACGGGAGCTAACATCGACGGACGGCTGGATGGGCAAGATAATTTTGGGGGGAAGTGGTGCCTTGTCCATCCCGTTACAGCTGGCTACACCGATATTATCCTCAGCCCATCCAGCCGCTCGAAATGCCTGCGGTTGTTGGAAAGCAGCGTCAGGTCATGGCGCAGCGCCGTAGCGCCGATGAGAATATCCATATCGCCGATGAGGTCTCCCGACGCCCTCAATCGGCTTCGCTCACGAGCGAATATGCGGCATATCGTGTCATCCAGCGGTATGATTTCCACACCAAGGAGGAACTCTCGGAGCAGGAACACCTCGCGTTCCGGGTTACTGGAACTGAACTCGCCTTCGTAGAGTTCCGCGAGGGACACGATGCTCAAACCCAATCCACGAGGATAAAGTTCCGCAAGACGACTGGTAACCGGCTCTCGACGGTGCATGTAATCGATTGCCCAATCCGAATCGACCAGATACCGTAGATCGTTACGGTTTGGGAGTATGTCGTGAACCATCAATGCGAGCCTGATAAATCATCCGCTTGAACTCGTCGGGGTCGTGCAATCCCTCCCATCCACCGGCCGCTGCCTTGAATCTCCTGAAACGTTCCTCGTCTGAAAGTTGCGACTTTTCTTCAATGGACAGGGTTACTTCATCGCCCTCCTTCAGGTCGATGGGTTCAAGCGGCGTGAGCACTCCGTTGGTGAATATGGCTTTTACCTTCTTGGTCATGGCTCATCCTTTTGGATGCGTACTCGTCGCCGAATCGAAGATACAAGTTCATTCTAGCACGTCGCACAAAGTTGCTTCCCACATGAATTTACAAAGTATTGCCTATACGTGTTGATATAAGCCATATAGTCACTTCCCGTCCCACACCCGCGCTCGCTCTATAAATACCGACGGCTCCGCCCGCCACTCCGCGTAGCCGATGCGCCGCTCGTCGGTCAAGTAGTCTATCTTCTCGTTGAGGCATGCCAGGAGTTCGGCGTCATCGACGGCGAGGGTGAAGCCGCCCAGTTCGAATTCTGAGTCGAGCGCCGTCACCACGAACGCCCCGCCGGATTCGTGCGCGGCGTCGCTGTTGCCGATTTCACCGCGCGCGATGGCGTCTATGTCGCCGGCGGCGAGCGCGTCCAGCAGTTCTTCTTCGCCAAGCTCGTCGCCGAGATAGATAACCTGCGGCAGGTCATCCGAGGGCGGGTGCATGCGGGTTCTGCCCTCCAGAGACGGGGATTCACCGGCGGCGGTGATGAAGTATTCGGCGCTGCCGTCGGCGGCGACCTCTCCCCGCGGCGTCTCGATGCGCGTTCCGGCGGCGAGAATGCCGTCGGCGTCCGCAAGGCCTGTGAGAACTAGCAGGCGCGCCTCGCCGGTCGTGCCGGCGAGCGCGCCCACTCGCACATCGGCGCTCAACTTGTCATGGCTTTCGAGTCGCTCGGCGTCCTCGGCGCGCACCAGCAGCGACTGCCGGAACGCGATATGCCCCGATGTGAAGGCTACGACCTCTTCGCCCATCGCGTTCTTCGTGCGGCTGTCGAGTATGGTGATGCCGCCGCCCGCGATGTCGTACTCCGGCGCCGAGGACAACAGCCAGATGTCGTCCCAAGGCTGTATCGGCGCGCGCGAGAACGACAGGCCCGCGCCCTCCATCGCCTCAAGCGCGCTCAGCAGGTCGGCTTCGTAGCCCAAGTGTGTGTTGAAGCCGTCGGATGCCGGGTCTTCGTCGGCAGAGTGGCTGACGGGCGCGAAGTAGGCGTAGAAGGCGACATTGAGCACCCGACCGTCGGTTACGCAGGCGGATGTTGGTTCAGACGCGGACGAGCAGGCCGCAACGCACATGAGCAACCCTCCAAGCGCGATGATTGCAGGATACTTCAACAGTCTCATCCCCCTCGCCGGCGCGGAGAATTGACTTGGATGGACAGGATAAAGGGGATTATCATCTCCTGTCCATCCTGTTAGTCCATGTCGATTACAGCGTCATCACCGACTTGATGACCTCATCCTCGCGCGCTTCGTACATATCGTATGCCTTCTGCACGTCGTCGAACTTCATCATGTGCGTCGCCATCTCGCCCGGGTCCCACCAGCCGCGCTCTTTGAGGTCGATCATTGTCTCGATGTGCGTGATGGGGTCGCCGCTGGTCGCGCCCTGCGTCGGGATGATGGTGGGCGCGTTTCGCAGCAAGAGCGACGTGTCCAGAGGCACGCGCTCCTCGGATGCGTTCTCCTGTATGCCGAAGATGATGGTCTTGCCGAGGTTCTTGACCAGCCGCAGGGAGGCTTCCAGGCAGTCCGCGTAGCCGGCCGCCTCTACGGTGATGTCCGCGCCCTGACCGCCTGTGAGTTCCATCACCGCTTCATCGAGGTTCTCTTTCGTCGGGTTGATGGTGTGGGTAGCGCCGAACCGCTTTCCGAAGTCCAGCCTGTAGTCGAACAGGTCGGCGGCGATGACCTTGCGAGCGCCCGCCCTCGCACATATCGCGGTGAACGACAGGCCGATGGAGCCTTGTCCCATCACCAGCACATCCTTGCCCAGAATCGTTCCCATCTGCTGGCAGGAGTACAGTACCGTGCCGGACGGCTGGCACATCACCCAGCTTGTCAGGTCGCCGTGATCGGGAAGTGCCGCCATGCGCCCCTCGTCGCCGTTGATGTACTCCACGAGTCCGCCGCTTGTCCTGGGTCCCGGCAGCACGATGACGCGCTGGCCCACGGAGAACTTGTCGGAGCGGCTTTCGACGACTGTGCCTGCCGCCTCGTGGCATGGCCCGCCGACACGCATCGGGTACTCTTCTTCAGGATGGACCGGTCCGTAGGCGTGGCGGATGTCGCTGCCGCAGACCGACCATGTTTCCAGCTTGATGAGACATTCGCCGTCAATTATCTCGGGAACATCGACTTCTTCGATTTCGAATCTCTTGGGGCCCGCAATTCGTGCTGCTCTCATTCTGTCGTCACCGTCCCTCCTAAAGGTGCTGTTCCTATGGCTGCCATAGGCGTATGTTGTGAAATGCCGCATATACATTACGGCACAAGCCCGCCGATGACAAGACTTGAGACTATTGAGACAGCGTATCCTTTCAGGTGTTGGAAATACTTAAACTCGCTCGTCAGCCCCGTTCGTCCTGAGCCTGTCGAAGGAATGGGATGACAGTGATCGTCCACAGCCGCCCAAACCACCCTTCCTCATATTTCTTGTTTTGCCGCTGGCGGTCTATGCTAACTCGGCAGGTAGTCGTATAATTGGCGGCGGCGCACTTCGATGCGCGCCAAATGTCATATCAAAGGGCAAAACAAGGAGGATGCCGGATGCAGGTTGTCAGAAAAGGACAGAACGAGCCAGAAGACCGCACGGACGCGCCGATATTCTACGGCGGCAAGGTTGAGGGCGAGGCGATTGTCGGCGGCGGAATGAGCGGAGACTTCAACTTCAACAAGGTGAGCTTCTTCAACGGCGCGAAGAACAAGTTCCACACGCACACGAGCGACCAGATTCTGTTCGTGCTCAGCGGCAAGGGCTATGTGGCGACCGACGCGGAGCAGGTCGAGGTCGGCGAGGGCGATACGGCGCTGATTCCAGCAGGTGAGAGGCACTGGCACGGCGCTGTCGATGGCGAGGACTTCTCGCACATCTCGCTGACGCATCCCGAAAGCCAGACAACCGTGTATGACGAATAGGTGTCAGCGTCCAGCTATCAGCCGTCAGGAGTTCGGCGTATTGGGGCAGCCTTGCGCCGGTTCATCGTGGTGGGCACATACCAGATGCCCGGCTGCTGACCGTTGACTGCTTACTCGGCTTCCGCCAGCGCGTCTTCAATCGCGCGGCGGAACGCCTCGTATTCGCCGCCCACACGATTGCCGTTGACCAGCACCGTTGGAGTGCTGTTGACTCCGCGGTCTATGCCGTCGAAATGGCTCGCCTTGACGCGCTCGAAGGCCCGCCCGCTCTGCATGCACTCGTCGAACTCCTCGGCATCAAGCTCCAGGCTGTCCGCCGTTTCTCTCAGCCACGTAACTGAGAAGCCGCTGCCTCGCGCTTCAATCCAGTTGTCGAATATGGCGTCGTGGAACTCCCAGAACATGTCTTGCTCGGCGGAGCACTCAGTCGCCATCGCCGCAATCAGTGAGTTCTCGCTGATGACGATGAAGTGGCGATAGACGAAACGCACCTTGCCGGTCTCTACGAAGTCTTCGATTATCTGTCGCCCTGGCCCGAGGGCGAATGTGCGGCAGTACGGTCATTGAAAGTCTGAGAACTCGACAACCGTGACGGGGGCGTCCGGGTCGCCCAACATCTGCGCGAAGGCCGCGTCCGCAATATCTACCTCCGCGTCGCCATTGTCCGAGCCCGTGCTCATCGCGGATGCCTGCTCCAAGCTTCCCACGAATGCCAGTTCCAGGCGTATGGTGTCTTCGACGCTGAGCACTATCGCCACGCTGGGCTTGTCCATCGCAAACTGCTCGAAGGTGATGTCAATAGCTGCGATGCCTGTGATGATGTCGCCGAACTCCGCAGTCACATCCCAGGTAACCGGTCGAGTCTGGTCGCGGATGGTCAGGTCGCCGCTTATGGTGAACTCGACCGTGCCGCTCGCCTCGCTGATAGACGAAGGCAGCCCTTCGACCGAAGTGGGACGGAAGACTACTTCAGGGTACTGCGCTGTCAGCAGCGTGCGCTCTCGCACATAGCGGTCGCGGCGGTCGCTGTCTGTCCTCAGCGTGCCGGCCTGTATGACTATGCTGCTCTCGTCCGCGACGACACCGCCGCCCTCGTCGAATGCGATGCGCCCGACAACCTCGGTCGTCTCGCCGGTAGCGACGAAGAAGCCTTGCCGCGCCAGTTCTTCCTCCACCTTGTAGCGGGCAACCGTACCCTCGCCGAGAACGAAAGTCGTAGCGCCCTGCGACGCTTCAGCAGGTTCGGCGGGTGCCTCGGCTGCCGGCGCGGGTGCTTCGGTCGCCGCCGGTTCGGGCGCAGTAGTCGCCGTCGCGACGGGAGCGGAGGTTGGTGCGGAAACAGCGGTTGGAGGCGTCTGAGGCGCTGCCGTTGGTGCGGGTGGAGCGGCTGTCGGCGCTTGCGGCGGGGCTGCCGTTGGCGCCGCTATGGGGACTTGGGTGGGCTGAGGTTCGGGCTGTTGGGAGCAGGCAACTAAGACTGCTGCGAAGATGACAAAGAGCGCCGCGCTAGCTAAGACGCGGCTGAGGGAATAGGGCATTAGGGCATAACTCCGATGTGCTGGCTCGCGAACAATCGCTGCATACAGGATAGCATAGGGAACCGCTGAAGATTGACTGCAATGCGTCATCTGGTAGAATTATTGCAAGTGAATTCCAGATAGCAAATGAGGAAGGCGTCAATTATGGCGATGGTGAGAGTGAGGAAGGTAAGGAAGAGTAAGAAGCACGGCGTTCCAAGCAGTGGCTTTGTATTTGCCAAGCCGTCGTTCTTGGAAGGCATGGCAAGGTTATTTGACTTTGGAGGCACGCTCAACACCTATTATTATTATCTTCCAGACGAAAGCCCACATGAGGCAGATGCACGCGCCATTGCGTCGGACTGGGAGGCTGTGGGTAAAGATATAGCATCCGCTATCGGTGAGTACGGTGCAGCTCCGGAAATTCTCGCAGCCAAGCGCCGCCGCTAGTCTAGTGGCGATATCCATCTGTCTCGGTTCAAATATGCAGAGCAACAAAGACAATGACGCTGAAGAGACTATTTCGTCGGAATCGGGTGAAGTAGTTCCCAATGCTGATAGTGGAGTAGTGCATCAGGAATCAGAAATAGTCGCTTACGAGGAGTCCTTTCGCGGCCCTCTACCTCCACCTCAAACGCTTGCACAGTACGAAGCGATTCTACCCGGTTCAGCGGAGCGACTTATGACGATGGCTGAAAGTCAGGCTGAGCATCGCCATAAGGTTGAAATGACTGTCGTGACGACGGCGCAATCTTCAATCAGCCAAGAATCCAGAAGGGCGTATCTTGGATTGACGTGCGCTGCTCTTATAGCCATCGTTCTGATACTGTGTGGTACTATCCTGGTCTATAACGGACATGACTGGGCCGGGACGACAATGATAGTCTCAACAATTGCCAGTGTGGTTGGCGTATTCGTGTATGGAACGCAGACTAGAAGGTCGGAGAGGCTCGAAAGCATGCGATCATCAGAACTCGTACCTGAACACACGGAAGAAGACGATTGGAAGAGATAAACCGGCCACCTAATTCTTCTACTTCCCTATACTTCGTCACCTTCCACAAAGAACCGCGCCAGTTCGTCTCGTTCGAAGGCCGGCAGCGGGCGCCCTTCGCCTTCCGATATGAGGCGCAACCCCTCGGACTTCGGCGTAACGCTGCCGATTATGCTTGCGGGTATGCCTTCCCGACTGAGCGTGATTATAAGCCGCTCCGCCTCCAATGGCGGCAGGGTCGCCAGCAGCGCGCCTGATGCAATGAGGCCGAGCGGGTCCAGCGAGAGGGCGTCGCAGATGGCGCGACACTCCGGCAGTATCGGAATGCGCCCCGCGTCAACGGTCAGCCCGACATCAGCGGCAGTCGCGAGTTCGAGTAGCGCCGTCGCCACGCCGCCTTCGGTCGGGTCGTGCATCGCATGCACATCGGCAGTATCGCAGGCGATGGCTGCCGCTCTCGCCACGCTGATGCCCGGGCTAAAGAGGAACGACTTCGCCCGCTCGATGACCTCTTGCGACACGCCCCCGACCGCGAGCGCGTCCTCCGCCTCCCGCGCAAGTATTGATGTGCCTTCGATTGCGATGCCCTGCGTGAGCACGATGCTGTCGCCGACCCGCGCGCCGGAGGAGAGCACCACCCGGTCCTTCGTCACCTCGCCGAGCAGTGCGCCCATAGCGATGGGACGCGGCAGATCGTAGGTAATCTCAGTATGCCCGCCGATTAGCGTGATGCCGAGCGAATCGCACGCCTCAAGCAGCTGCTCGAATATCGCTTCCGTCTGCTCCTCTGTGGTGCCTTCCGGCAGAAGCAGTGTTGCCATCAGCCATCTCGGCGTCGCGCCCATCGCGGCCAGGTCGTTCGAGTTGACCTGCACCAGATACCAGCCGATGAGGTCCGTCGCGAATGTGATGGGATCGGTCTTGGCGACGAGGTAGCGGTCACCCATGTCGATGAGCGCGGCGTCCTCTCCGGCGCACGCGCCCAGCACGACACGCGGGTCGCGCACATCTATGTCGGACAGCAGCCGCGAGAGCAGCTCCATCGGCAGTTTGCCAGCAAGCATGAGAGTCGGCCAGTCTATCAGTGTGTCTGTTCGTCAGCAATAAGGTAACATAGATAAAGAAAATTGCATTAGTGCAGTTTACGGCGATGGAGATGCGTTCTCACCCCCATCCTAACCTTCCCCCATCAAGGGGGAAGGGACTAATGCAAGATTCTCATAGATAGACAGGATACTGACCGACTGAAAGACTGATGAACTGACGACTATGATAACTGCGGTATTTTTCGACCTATACGGTACTCTGGCCGGTTTTCGTCCGTCGCGCTACGAGATACAGTCGGAGGCGCTTGCCGACTTCGGCATCACTGTGACGCCGGACGGCATTCTGCGCGGGTATTATCTGGCGGACGCGTTCATGTCCCGCCAGAACGCGACCAAGCCGGTGAGAAGTCTCAGCCGCGAAGAAAACAGAGTGTTCTTCGCCGAGTACGAGCGGCGGGTGCTGCGCGGCGCGGGCGTGGAGGTGTCGCAGGACGAGGCATGGCAGATCTGGCGGCGAATCCGGAAGATCGACTACGGCCTTGCCCTGTTCGACGACACGATACCGGCGCTGGAGACATGCAGGCAGATGGGCCTGACCGTCGGGCTTATCAGCAACATGAACCAGAGCGGAGATGAACTCGCGGGCAGTATGGGCCTGTTGCCGTACCTCGACTTCTCGATAACGTCGCACGAAGTGGGCGTGGAGAAGCCAAGTCCCATCATTTTCGAGCGCGCGCTGGAACGCGCCGGGGCGCGACCCGAAGATGCGGTGCATGTCGGCGATCAACTTTCATCCGATGTTGCGGGCGCGGCGAATGCCGGCATAAACCCCGTGCTGCTCGACAGAGACGGAAACCACAGGCATTACGCAGAGCAACCCCGCATCGAAGAACTCTCGGAACTGCCGGAGTTGCTGGAACGATTTCAGTCGTAGCGTGTCTTGACTGAAAGACTGCCGAATGGACGGAGAAATCTCCCGCTCTTCCGTCCATTAGTGAGGTTAATGGCTAGAAGTCGGCTTCCGCTTTCCGCCGCCGCCGCTTCCCCACGACCTCCACGGTATTCTCCGCGACGATCGGAGACGTATAGGCATCGCGCTTTTGCGCCTTCTTCTTTGGCTTCTTTGCCTCACGTTTAGGGACACTTCCTCTCGGCATAATTTCACCTCCCTAATTGGTGTTGGCTTACATGTCGTTTAATTTTACTTCTCGGATTGCCAGAGTTTAGACGAGATTTGACGATATGTAAAGTAACGGGTGTGAAGCGATGAGCGGTCCGCTTTCGCGTTCCGACTGCCTACCTGTCCCCTTAATCGGACGCTACGATAGTACGCCCGCGTACTCAGATGAAATTGAATGAGACTATCGTTAGTGTGTCGCATGCCATTGAGCAATACCGTCGCGGACGGATGGCGAAGAGTTGACAGCAGTCTAACTAACTGAAAGACTTGTCCAAAGGAGCATGCCATGACAATATCGCGAGCCGACTTCTCGCAATCCGCGTCTGATGAACCCAACGACCAGCGGTTTTCTATTGCCCTTGCCGACCTACAAGATGCCTCTGATTACGCTCGCGAAGAGGGGTTCCCGATCCCGTCCAAGTCTTCAATCGACAACGCTAGGTATCTGCTGAACGAGATACACAAGATTTCTCCGTTGCTTCTTGAAGTTTATCCAACTCCAGACGGCGAAATTGCCATCCATAGCCCAAACGGGCGTGGTCGCTCGGTTCTGCTGCTCTGCAGTTCCGATGGAGGCGCATTATGCTTGGCGAATCTCGAAAGCGGACATCGCCGCAAAAGTTATCCGACGACGGACACGCTCCCCGACAAGTTCCTGCGACAGGTGTTTATGGACTTGGAAAGCGAGTAAAGTTAAAGTTCTATGGAGATTTCTGAAGGTGTCGCCCTTGATGAAAATCTGGGGCGGGGCGTTTCTTCAAGCAGAATTGCGAGGCGCGCGCGTCGCCCTAATTTCCAAGTTCCTCTCAATGTGTTTCTGCCACCGCGAGGTGTGTCCAACATTTCAGTCGATAGGCTTAGCGTTGCGCCACATAATGAGGCAGTTGCAATTGCTGGCAGCCGAGATGAAGCGCGCGACCGCACATTCTACGGATGGGCAGTCACTACCGGATTTGCGGTAACTGATAATGGACGCAGAATAGTTGCTTCTCCAATACCCGATGTTAATCCATATCATGCAGACATCGTACTTCCTGAAAATGCCGCTCATGACAGGGAAGAACAGAAGCGACATGCCCAAGAATTGGCAGACGCCTCATTTTGGAATGACAAGTCAAATCCGTTGACCGACCGAAATACCGACTAACCCGCTCCACAGGAGGCACACATATGGTTATGCTTAGCCCACGCAACGACTGGCTTGAACTCACGCAGGAGGAACCCATCGACCCAGACCTGCCCATCTGCGACCCGCACCACCACTTGTGGGAGCGCCCCGGCAATAACTACATGCTCGACGACCTGCTGCGCGATACGACATCCGGGCACAACATCGTCAGTACCGTGTTTCTGGAATGCTCGTCCATGTACCGCGAGGACGGGCCGGAGCACCTGAAGCCGCTAGGCGAGACCGAGTTCACGGCGGCGGTCGCTGAGGAAGCCGCCGCGCGCGACGATGTCCATACGAACGTCAACGCCGCGATAGCCAGCCACGCCGACCTGACGCTCGGTGACGCGGCGGCGGAAGTGCTCGAGGCGCACATCGAGTTGGGCAAGGGCAGGTTTCGCGGCATACGGCACGGCACATCGCACGACCCCAGCCCCGTAATCCCCGCATACCGCGACCGAGGTCCCGGTGTAATGATGACACCCGAGTTCCGAGAGGGCTTCGCGCAGTTGCAGAGGCTCGACCTAACCTTCGACGCGTGGATGTACCATCCGCAACTGCCCGAACTCGTGGACTTAGCCCGTAACTTCCCGGATGTAACGATCATCCTCGACCACATCGGCGCGCCTCTCGGCATTGGCCCCTACGAAGGCAGACGCGGGGAGGTCATGGAAATCTGGAAGCGCAGCATCGCTGAAGTGGCGCAGAACGAAAACATCTTCGTCAAGGTCGGCGGCTGCGGCATGCCCAACTACGGCAACGACTGGCACGAGCGCGAAACGCCCATCGGCTCTGTGGAGCTTGCGGAGGCGACCGCGCCCTACTACCTCTATGTCATAGAGCAGTTCGGCGTGGAACGCTGCATGTTCGAGAGCAATTTCCCGGTCGATAAGGTGTCGTACTCGTACAACGTGATGTGGAACTCGTTCAAGCGCATCGTCGCTGACTTCTCGGACAGCGAGAAGGCGGCGCTGTTCCACGATACGGCTGTGAGAGCCTATCGAATCTAGAGGGCTTGGAGACAATGACGGGCGGGGCGGTATGAATCTACTCCCCGCCGAATACCACATGCGAGCGCAGGAAGTCGATATCCATCTCGACGCCCAGCCCCGGCGCGTCGGGCATATATAGGTCGCCGTCTCTGATGTCCAGCCCCGGCTCGATGAACGCGCCGTACGCGCCGAGGTCGTAGCGCATCGTCTCCAGCTTGTAGAAGTTCGGCGTGGTCATCATCACATGCGCTCCGGCAAGCACGTTGACCGGCCCGCTCGCGTCGTGCGGCGATACCGGGATGTAATATGCCTCGGCCATCGTGGAAATCTTCTTCAGCTCCGTGATGCCGCCCGTCCATGTAACATCCGGCATGATGAAGTCCGCGAGGTTGTTCTCCAGTATCGGAACGAACTCCCAGCGCGTGTGCAGCCGCTCGCCCACGGAAATCTTCACCGGAATCTCATGCCGCACCTGCTGGAGCGCGCGGTAGCTCTCCACCGGAACCGGCTCCTCGAACCAGTGGATGTCGTGCTTCGCCAGCCTGTTCGCCAGCTCGATGGCGGTGGGCACGTTGTACATCCCATGCGCGTCGATCAGAATCTCGATGTCCGGGCCTATCGCCTCGCGCACCGCGCCCACTATCTCGTCTGCCGTAGCCAGCCCCTCCCTGCTCAGCTGGCCGTCCAGGAAGCCCGCGTTGCCACCCGGGATGAAGCGCATCATCGGGTCGAACTTGAACGCCTCGTACCCCGCGTCAACTATCTGCTTCGCGTCCGCAATCGCATCCGGCACACTGGCCGGCTCCGGTGGATGCGTGTACAGCGCGATGCGGTCTCGGACCGGCCCGCCGAGCAACTCGTATATCGGCAAGCCAAGCTCCTTGCCGCGAATGTCCCACAGCGCAATGTCTATTCCGCTTATGACTGCCGTAACAGCCCCGCGCGTGCCCACGTAAGTGAACGAGCGGAATATCTTCTGCCACAACCGCTCGAACTCGTTGGCGTTCTCGCCGGCAATAAAGTCGCTCACCTCGCGTATCATCGCCGCCACCGCGCGGTTGGCGACCGGCCCCGGGTAGGTCGTAACCTCGCCCCATCCGGTTATCCCCTCATCCGTATCCACCTGTACGAATACCAGTTGCCTGTCGTGGACCAGGGGCTTCTGCTCGGCTCCGACCCGCATCTCCCACGGAAAGCTCACAACCCATGGTGTTACCTTCGTGATTTTCATTTCCGTCTCCTTACTGTTAAAGAAATATGCAAAAGGGTGTTCTCAGGGCAGTATGAGAGTATTTCCACCCCCATCCTAACCTTCCCCCATCAAGGGGGAAGGGACTTATGCAATTTTCTTGCTGTGATATAAGTCCTGTGCAGAAATTATTGAGAGATGGTAAGTTACCCGGTGGCAGGGCGCAACTTGCGGCTCGCTGATACATTACATATCGGCACGAAGCCGCATTACTCGCGGTGCGTTCCTGAGCGTCCTCCCAGTCTCGTACCTGCCCCTCACTTGACCCTCCGCGCCCTAAAGCCGTATATTGACGCCACACTGTTATGCGCACAGCGCATACATGTGAGTCATACGCTAAACGCATGGTTGCGCGCTTGACCGCCAAGCCTTCGCAGCCGCGCCGATTCATTGATTTGGGAGGTCAATAATATGGCATTCGGAAGTGGCGATTTCATGTACGAAGTAGCAGAGGGCTGGGGGCAGCTGCCCGAGGGCTTTGAGTTCAAGCAGGTTGCCGATGTCGCGGTGGATAGCAACGACAATGTGTATGTTTATAACCGCGGCACGCACAACCTCGTAATCTTCGACCGCGAGGGCAACTACCTCGACTCGTGGGACCTGCAGCACAAGGAGCCGCACGGCATCTGCGTGGGCGAAAGAGGCAACATCTATCTGGCGGACAGGGACTCGCATGTCGTCGAGAAGCGCGACCCTGAGGGCAACCTGCTGCTGACGCTGGGCACGCGCGATATGCCCTCGGACACCGGCGAGATCGAACGCTCTCTCGTGGAGAAGCCCGGCGGTCCCTTCAATATGCCGACCGGCATCGCCATCGGCAGCTACAGCGACATCTTTATATCCGACGGTTACGGCAACTGTCGCGTACATCACTACAACTCCACCGGAACGCACATGAAGTCATGGGGCTTGCCCGGCAAGATCAACCCCGGCGACTTCCATCTGCCTCACGGCATTGGCGTTGATTCAGAGAACAGGGTCGTCGTCGCCGACCGCGAGAACCATCGCATTCAGGTCTTCGACGAGGAGGGCGAGTTCCAGTTCATGTGGACCGGCTTCCAGCAGCCCACATCGGTCGCATTCGGACCGGAAGGCGAGATATATGTCCCTGAACTCCAGCACCGCGTCAGCATCATAGACGGCGAAGGCAACCTGCTCGCGCGCTGGGGCGACGAGCACAGCCACGAGCCGGGCCTCTTCTACGCGCCGCACGGCATGGCAGTCGATTCGCACGGCGACATCTATGTGGGCGAGGTTCTTGAGGGGCAGAGGATACAGAAGTTCATCCGGCAGTAGTGGCATCCGGCTTTCAGGCGTCGGGTCAGCGCGAACTCACTATCGACTACTGAAAGCTGAAGATTGAATATTGACTGATTGCATTATCGGCGAACCAGTCCGAAGGCAAAGTTCGGAGGCTTGACCGTGACAACCGCCAGAACCAAAGTGCCTCCTGCATCCGTCGCAGATGACGCCGTCGAGGAACGCCCTTGGTACGAGCTGATTAACGACGCCCCGGAGCCGCCTGAGGACGCGATGCAGCAAGCCAGCACTATCCATTATGTGATGACTATACTCAAGGCGCGCTACGAGAACGACCCCACTGTACTCTGGTCGAATCAGACCAATGTCATCTACGACTCGGCCGTTCCCGGCTCGGTCATAGTTCCCGACGGCTACATCGTGTTCGGCGTGGACGCCCGGACGATAGAGACGGAACGCCGCAGCTACCGCATAGATGAGTGGGGCGTTCCCCCTGCGTTCGTTCTCGAAGTTGCCTCCGAAAGCACGGCTGCACGAGACTTAAGTGAAAAGCGCGAGATTTACGCGCGGATGGGCGCGCAGGAGTATTGGCGGCTGGACAGGCACGGCTACTATGGCGAGCCGCTGGTGGGCGAGCGTCTTGTGAGCGGCGAGTATGTGCGCTTTGAGTTGCATACCGAGTCTAACGGCGATATATGGTCTCGCAGCGAGGTATTGGGCGTGGACTTCTACTATCGCGTTGAGGATGGCGTAGGCATATTCCCGCTGCGTGACAGCACGACAGGCGAGTGGCTGGGCGACTTGGGCGAGGAAGTTGCGGCGCACACGCAAACGGAGGCAGCGCGCCAGGCCGCAGAGGTGCAAGCGCAGCGCGAACGGCAGATGCGTCAGGCGGCGGAAGATCGAGCACAGGAAGCAGAAGCGCGCAATCAAGAGCTTCAGGCGGAACTTGACCGGCTGCGCGGTCGGCAGTGAACAACGCTAAACTGATATACTGACTAACCGAAACACCGACATAATAACTCGAAGGAGATTTACATTGAACGGCTACGAAGCAATGGCAAAGATACTGAAGGCAGAGGGCGTCGAGTGGCTATCGTGCTTCCCGGCACAGCCCCTCATCGATGCGTGCTCGCGCGAGGGCATACGCCCCATCCTGTGCAGGCAGGAGCGCGCGGGCGTCAACATGGCGGACGGGTTCAGCCGCATCAACAACGGCAACAAGATTGGCGTCTTCACGATGCAGACCGGCCCCGGTGCTGAGAACGCATTCGGCGGCGTGGCGCAGGGCTTCGCCGACTCCGTGCCGTTCCTCGCCATCCCCGGCGGCAATCCCGCCCCGCGACAGGGCGTCCATCCCAACTTCGAGTCCGTTCCCAACTACCAGGGCATCACCAAGTGGGCAGGGATCATCAACATGCCGGAGCGCATCCCCGAAATGGTCGGGCGCGCGATGACGCACCTGAAGCACGGCAGGCTTGGCCCCGTGCTGCTGGAGTTCCCCGGCGATGTGGCAGCTGCGGAGTTCCCCGGCGAGCTTAACTACAAGCCTGTCGAGGTGCATAAGTCCGGCGCGTCCCCCGAGGATGTGCGCGATGTGGTTGCTGCGCTGCTTGGCGCGAGCGCACCCGTCATCAATGTGGGGCAGGGCGTCCTGTACGCCGAGGCGACTCCCGAACTCATCGAGTTCGCCGAACTGACGAACATTCCCGTGATGACCACGCTCGCGGGCAAGAGTGCCTTCCCTGAGACGCACCCTCTGTCGCTTGGCACAGGCGCATCCTCCGGCACGCTCATGTGCGCGCGCTTCCTAGAGAACGCCGATCTCGTCGCCGGCATCGGCACGAGCTTCACTATCTCCAACTTCAACGCTCCTATGCCATCAGGCGTAACCCTCGCTCACATCACGAACTGCGCCGAGGACGTCAACAAGGACTATCGCGCTGATTATGGAGCGGTCGGCGACGCAAAGGTTGTGCTGCGGCAGATGATCGAAGAGGCTAAGAGTCAGCTTGGCAATGCCGAGGGACGCGGCGATGTGAATGGCGTTCGCGACGAAATCAAGAAGATTCGCGACGAGTACATGGCAGAGTGGGGTCCCAACTTCGTGTCGGACGAGGTGCCCATCAGCCCGTATCGTGTCTTCAACGAGATGATGGCGAATGTGGACATAGCCAACACCATCGTGACGCACGACTCCGGCTATCCGCGCGAGCAGATTGTGCCGTTCTGGCCCGTAACCACGCCGCGCGGCTACATTGGCTGGGGCAAGTCAACGCAGCTCGGCTACGGTCTGGGTCTGGCACTGGGCGCGAAGATGGCGGAGCCCGACAAGACGGTCATCAACATCATGGGCGACGCTGCCTTCGGCATGGCGGGCCTGGACATCGAGACGGCGGCGCGCTCCAACATCGGCACGCTGACTATCATCCTGAACAACGGCGTGATGACCCACTACTATGACCACTTCCCGCATGCCACCGAGCACTGGGGCAGCAACAGGCTGGGCGGCGAGTACGCGAAGGTTGCTGAGGGCCTGGGCGCATACGCTGAGCGTGTGGACAATCCCGACGAGGTGAACGCCGCGATCAGGCGCGGACTGGAAGCGACGAAGGAAGACCGGCCCGCAGTCCTAGAGATGATGACCAAGGAAGAGGAGAACATCTCCCGCTACTGGCGCTAAAAACCTGACATGGATGGAGGGGATAAAGGGGATAGAATTGAAGGAAATCAGCGGTTGGTTCTGGTAAATCTCCTGTGTTCAAGTTTGGGCTTGCCGAAATTCAGCAGCAAGCCCACTTGATACCCTGTGGCGTTCAAGTAGTTGATGACCTGCGCTTGGTGTGCGGGCGTGAGCGCTGTAACCGCCTTTAATTCGACGATTACTTTGTCTTCCACAAGCAAGTCAGCGTAGAAATTACCGACAGTTCGCCCTCGAAAGCTGACATCAATCGGTTTCTGAGATTCAACCGAGATGCCAGCATCTTCGAGGGCGATTATCATTGCGTTTTCGTACACGGATTCAAGGAACCCATGCCCTAAATCATTGCACACCTCAAAGGCGCAGCCGATGATGGCATGGGTCAGAGAAGCATAGAGCAGATTTCTTTCCCTACTCATCCCCTCCATCCTGTCCATCCATGTTAGATACTCGTTAGGCCAGGTGCTTGCCGATGAAGTCGAAGAGCTTGTTCCAGCCGTCCACGGCCTGCTCCTGGCGGTACGCGCCGCGGTCGTAGTAGAAGAATCCGTGCCCCGCGCCCTCGTACATGTGGAACTCGTAGTCCTTGCCTGCGGCCTTCAGTGCCGCCTCGTGCTGGTCCACCTGCTCAGGCGTCGGGCTTGCGTCTTCCGCGCCGAACAGCCCCAGAAGCGGGCATGACAGGTCGGCTGTGTAGTCTATCGGCGCGACGGGCTGCTGTGGAGGCCGGTCGTCTTCGGCCTGCACCACGCGTCCGCCCCAGCACTCGACCGCCGCGTCGAACGATGTCGAGCGGCAGGCGCACAGGAAGGCATGCCGCCCGCCCGAGCAAGTGCCGAACACGCCCACCTTGCCGTTCGAGTACGGCAGCGAGCGTATGTAGTCTGCGGCAGCCGACATGTCGGCGACAACCTGGTCGTCGGGCGCGCCGCCCTCTGCGCGAGCCTTAGCAGCGACATCATCCGGAGTGCCGTGCCCGAAGCGGTGATACAGGTCCGGCGAGATTGCCAGGTAGCCGTGATGGGCGAACTTGCGCGCGAAGTCGCGGTACAGCTCGTCCCAGCCCGGCAGGTGGTGAATCAGCACCATCGCGGGGAACGGCCCGTCGCCCAAAGGCCGCGCGAAGTAGGTGTTGATGGCGTCGCCATTCGCCCCGTTGATGGTGATGGTCTCCGCTATCATCCCTTCATACTGGTCGGTCGTATAGTTATGCGGCATAAGTGCGCCTCCTTCTGTACTTTGGCTTGTATCGCAGTGCGTCCCAGCCATGATAAGGCTGGAAGCGCCAATATGGTAATGCCTAACCGCTGTTGGCGCAAATGGTGAACCCCGTTTGCGCGCTTCCGCAGCTGCCAGTATCAATTGCGGTATCAGTTGCCGTGAATATCAAAACTGTATCAACTGGAAATGCGAAGCGGTGTGGAAATGTAATATGCTCCCTGCATTACTGACCATTGCACATGAATCATTTCACGAGGTGCTGCATTATGAACACGGTTATTGAAGCATGGCAGGAACGGATGCAGGAATGGGACCGGTATATGGCTGAGCTGCGCGGCGGCGAAGGCGGTCATGGACACGGTGGGCATGGCGGTCATGGACAGGCTCAAGGGCAAGGGGGCACGCGAACTACGTTTATCCACAAGCCGCTGGACCCGCGCCGCACGGACGACGCGGTGCTTAACGGTATCCTAGACCTTGTGAGCGCGGATGACGAAGTGCTGGATGTTGGCGGCGGCTCCGGGCGATTTGCGATCCCCTTGGCGCTACGCGCGAAGCACGTAACGGTGGTCGAGCCATCAGAAGATTCGGTCGAGCTACTGAACGAACGCGTGGCAGACTTTGGTATAGAGAACATCACCGTCATCAGCGAGGCATGGGAAGATGTGCCGGAGCCGGCGGCGGACGTCGTGCTGTGCTCGCTGGTGCTGCACCATGTGCTCGACGCCGCGCCGTTCGTGCGCAAGATGCAGCAGCATGCGAGGGAGCGCGTGGTGATTGTGGAGATGATGGAGACGCCCGGCGCGATAGAGATGCCGTTCTACGAGCGAGTGCACGGCGGTGCCCCGACGCCGCTGCCCGGACTGCCGAAAATCCTCGAACTGCTGTGGGCGCTGGAAATCTACCCCGATGTAACGATGGTCGAACCGGAGACCGCCGTTCTCGACGCCGACCGCGATGGAGCGCTGGAGCACCTGCGCCGCCGCCTCAGCGTTGAAGAAGGCAGCGAAGCCGACGACCGCCTGCAAGCAGCCGCCAACGAACTGCTGGTGGACATCCCCGAAGGCTTGTCCGTTCGCAACGCCGCAATGCGTAGAAGCGCTATCGTTTCATGGGATCCGGCGCGCGCCTGAGATCGCTATATCCTGTCGCTTGATACACTCACTCCGTGATGTACAATGCACGGGCTGATTACACCAACACGCAGGAGGCGACCTGATGCACATCGCGCGATTTTCTTGGAACGACAGGATACAGTGGGGCATCGTTGAGGGCGATGATGTGTATGCGTTGGATGGCGGCTTGTACGACAACCCGCATGCCGGTGAACGGCTGTGCGCTCTCTCGGACGCGCGCCTGCTCGCGCCCATAGACGCCCACGCCAACAAGGTCGTGGCTATCGCGGCGAACTACGGCGATAAGGCGGGACGCGACGGACCCGGCATCTTCATGAAGCAGCCCGGCACGGTCGTAGGCCCCGACGACTCAATCATCTACCCGCGCATAGGCGTCCGCATCATCCACGAAGCCGAGGTCGGCATAGTCATCGGCAGGCGGGCGCGGCATGTCAGCGTCGAAGAGGCGCTCGACTATGTTCTTGGCTACACCTGCGTCAACGACGTGAGCGCCAACGAACTCACCAACAACGACGTGGGCGCGGGGATGAGCCTGCGCTGGAAGCACTTTGACACCTTCTGCCCGCTAGGGCCCGTGGTCGCAACCGGCATAGACGGCGACAACCTGCGAATTCAGTGCCGCGTGAACGGTGAGACCGACATCGACGGCAACAGCGCCGACATGCTCTGGGGCATCGCCGAGCTGGTGAGCTGGGTGTCGGATGTGATGACGCTTTATCCCGGCGACATCATCCCCAGCGGCTGCCCCGGCGTTGACGAGATCAACATCGGCGATACGGTGGAGGTCGAAGTGGAGGGAATTGGCGTCCTGCGCAATCCGGTGGTGGCGGACAGCGATTGAGTTAAAGGAGTCTTGAATCAAATGAAAGAACAAGACGCCAAGCTAGAACGCGAACTCGCCGACATGCGTAAAAAGGTGCGGAATGGTACGGCGCAAGCTGACGCGGGCGAACTCGTACCTGCAAAAGAAGTGTTCGACGAACTGCGCCGGCGGCACGATGCTGCAACTAGAAAATAGTAATGGGGGAAGTGAATTGATAGAGGATTTTGCCAGACTGATACCTGAGTCCCTGATGTGCAAGACCGGGTCCGTGTTCTTCTCTGGCAGAACAGCGTTTAGTAATCCTTCAAATCTGTACATACTAGGCATAAACCCAGGTGGTGGCGATCCCGAAAATACGCCTGAGTCATCCATTTCCAGGCATATTGAGAATGTTCTCACCAAAAGAAGCGATGATTGGTTGGGTTACAGAGACGATTGTTGGGGAGGGAAGTGTCCAGGCGAGCATTTCTTACAAAAGAACGTGCTTCACTTGCTTGAGAAGACAGGTACCGTAAAAGCAAAGGCACACAACGTACCTACAAGTGAGGTTGTCTTTCTGAAGTCCAAAGATGAGAGTGACCTTAAACGACTTTACGGTAAAAGCTACGAAGAACTGGCGGATAAGTGCTGGCCGTTCCATGAAGCCGTCATAGAAAAACTCGGTGTTAGAGTGGTCGTGTGTTATGGTAGGCCATCCGGGGAATATGTACGCCAGCGATTGGACGCTACCGAAAAGGTTGATGAGTTTATCGTACCACTCGGAGAAACAGGAAAACGTAAATCCCGCGCCTTTTCATATAGAAATACTGATGGAATAGCTGTCGTCAACCTCTGGTTTCCCGGAAATGGGCAACCATATTGGATAAATCCTAAGACCGACCCTACAGAGCTAGTCGTGAATGCGCTTGCAGGATAGCGTTAGAGTATGAGCGCAAGCTGACATAATTGCATCCGTCTCAAGTCAAACCGCCTCAACGGACTGCGGCAGGCTTATCTCGACTTCGACCATGCCATATCTTGTCGGGTAATTCGGGTCGCCGGCTAGGTCGGCTTCGGTGTAGCCGACTTCTAGGAGCGCCTGCTTTTCGTCTTCGTCATACGGCTGGTTGTGGTAGGCGATGGCGTCTTCGATGGACATTGTGGGCTGCGGCAGCGGTTCGCCGTGTTCCAGCATGCCTTCGATGTGGAAGGCTATGGCTTCCTTGATCATCTCCTGCATATGCTCCCAATCGTCGCCCGTGCTTATGCAGCCCGGCACATCAGGCGCATAGGCGCAATAGTTGTTCAGCGATTGCTCGAATACGACTGCGTATTCTAGTTTCATTGGCTTCGCCTCCGTAGTCCGGCTTGCATCATGATTTTTGCCCAAGTACCAGGCTTTACTTCGTCACTCGGATGGCCGGCAATAGTCACCGTGCCGCGCTTAATCGGGTGGTGAAACTGCCTGTGGCTGCCCCGTGTTCGCACATGATACCACCCATCCCGTTCCACCATGCGTATTGCGTCCCTCACCTTTGGCAAGCGCCCATCCTCCCCGTCCTGTCCATCCTGTTAGCCCCCGTTCCTACGCCTTCCTCGCGATGAAGTCCGCCATGCGCTCGCCTATCATCATCGTCGTGACGTTGGTGTTGGCGCGGATGCAGTCCGGCATTACCGACGCGTCCACCACGCGCAAGCCCTCCATGCCATGCACGCGCCCGTGCTGGTCAACCACCGCCATCGGATCGGACGACGGGCCCATCTTGCAGGTGCAGGATATGTGATGCCCCGTCGTCGCATCGCGCATCATCCAGTCGTCGAGCGCGTCGTCTGATGCCAGGTCAGCGTCCGTCGGCTCGATGCGCTCCTCGATGATGTCCTTGAACGCCTCATGCTCGCCCAACTTGATAGCACGGTGGATGCCCTCGCGCATCCTCACGCGGTCGAACTCCTCGGCGAAGTAGTTGTAGTTCAGGAACGGCTGCACGCTCGGGTCGGCTGATGTGAGTCGCAGGTCGCCCGCACTCGCGGCAAGGTATATCGAGACTATGGCGCGGATGCCCAGCGGCTCCATGCGCGCGCCGCCTCTATCGACGCGCTCGGTTGCGAATGACTGGAAAATCATAATCATGTCGTTGCGAAGGTCGCTGCCCTCCGCCGTATAGCGCAGCACAAGCTGGTTGCGCGGGGCAAGGCCGTCAAGCTCGAACCCTTCCTTCGTCTTCCATGTAATCCAGACGATAGGATGGTCGCGCAGGTTCTGCCCCACGCCGGGCAGGTCGTGCACCAGCGGTATGCCGAACTCCGCGAGATGCGCCGCGGGACCGACACCCGACAGCATCAGTATCTGCGGCGAGCCTATCGCGCCCGCGCTCAGCACTATCTCGTCGCCGAATACCTCGAAAGTCTCGCCGCCCGACTCCACCTGAACGCCCACCGCGCGCTTGCCCTCGAACAGGATGCGCTGCGTGGCGCAGTTTGCGCGAATCGTCAGATTCAGCCGGTGCCGCGACATACCAAGGTAGCCGATGTTCGTGCTCCAGCGAATGCCCTGCGGGTTGTTGAACGGCGTGGGGCTGATGCCCGTCGAGTCGGGATTGTTCAGGTCGGGGCTTTCCGCGTATCCTGCCGCCTTTGCCGCGTCGTAGAACGCCTTCTGCGCGGGCAGCCACTCGTCCTGCTTGAACCGCCGCGCGATGATGGGCCCGTCCGTGCCGTGAAAGTCGTCCGAGAAGTCGGTGTCCGTCTCCAGCTTGCGGAAGTACGGCATCAGCTTGTCGAAAGTCCAGTCCGGGTTGCCCATCGCGGCCCAGCCGTCGTAGTCCTCGGGCACGCCGCGCAGGAACATCTGCCCGTTGATCGCGCTCGACCCGCCCGTAACCTTGCCGCGTGGCACCATCATAGGCTGTTCCGCGCGTGGTGTCGGCTGTCCCCAGAACTGCCAGTTGTGGTCGCTCACCATCACATCGGTGCCGGTGGCATAGCCGTAGCGCACCTCGTCAGGCAACTGCTCTATCTCCGCATAGTCCGGCCCTGCCTCCAGCAGCAGCACCGACTTGCTGGGGTCCTCACTCAGCCGAGACGCAACGATAGCCCCCGCCGACCCCGCGCCAACAACGATGATGTCGTACTTCATGATTCGCCCTCCATGGAATTAACATCAATGTACAGGATAGATAGGATGGAGGGATGGTATATGTGGCGGTGGAGGGCGTCAAGGACGAAAGAAACTAAGTCCCGCGCTTGATATGTGATCCGCAATCCGCGGAGTACGCTAATTACTTTCTATTGTGAAGCGGTCGATG
Source organism: Dehalococcoidia bacterium (assembly GCA_965204855.1). Taxonomy (GTDB): domain Bacteria; phylum Chloroflexota; class Dehalococcoidia; order Lucifugimonadales; family JADFKI01; genus Bin90. Next base: position 2,938,339 of record OZ242018.1, on the reverse strand, counting down.
AATTCGCGTTCACCGCGAACGCGAGGCATTCGTGCAAGAGCAACCGAGTCCGGCAGCACGATTCCGCCCGAGAACACCAACTTCATTGCATCTTCCACCGACAAGTCGGTCTCTATCACGTCATCCTCCATCACCAGCGCCAGGTTACCGGATGTCGGGTTGGGAACAGTGGGGACATATACGATGACCATGGACTGCGGCTCGTCGGCATTGCTTTCAGGCTTCTTGTCTCGATATGCTCGGCCCGTAACGAAACCCAAAGCTACTACTCCCGGCTGCGTCCACTCCAGGAACACCACACGGGTAAAGTTAAGCTCGGACGTTACGGTCGTGGTGGCTCGCTGCGCCACTCCGAAGACGTTTTTGACGACCGGAACGTGGCTGAATATCGCGTCCTTCAGGCTCATTAGGGAGCGGCCTAGCCTTGTGCGAATCAATAGTCCCACCAGGTAGAGAATCACACCCATTACGACAATCCCAATGCCTGGGAAGTCCCAGAGCCTGCCGGATACGAAGGGCCAGTGCCTCACCCAACCGTCTGCCAGTCCGATTATGAATATGATGACGGCAATAGAGATTATTACCGGCAGTAACTCTATCAAGCCGTCTAGTATCGTGCTCTGGACGTGCGCCTCGGTTCGCTGAAATACGCTCTGTCCACCCTCTTCTTCATCAACCAATTCGAAGGTGGCTTCCGATTTCCCCTCGTTGCCCATTCTTCCACCTCGCCATAAGCTATCTGCCCACGTTAACATGCTGATATTACATCATGCGGCTGGCGATTTGATGTGCTCGTCCAATCGTGATGTGCCATTCGCGCCCGGCAGTTTCCACGCACTAACAGAGACAAACGGGTTATACGGGATCACTGAGCTATCTCATTCATCCCGCGTATGTCCATATATGTTATCCGGCCGTACGGCTACTCGCCCCGCCTGATATAGTCCGCGATCCGCTCGCCTATCATCATCGTCGTTACGTTCGTGTTCGCGCGCACGGTGTCCGGCATTACGGAGGCGTCCGCCACGCGCAGCCCCTCGATGCCATGCACACGCCCGTACTGGTCCACCACGCTCATCGGATCGCTCGCCGGCCCCATGCGGCATGTGGTCGTCAGGTGCTGACCCGTAGTTACCTCGCGCAGCATCCATGCGTCCAGCGCGTCGTCGGATTCGAGGTCGGCGTCGGTCGGACTGTATCGCTCCTTCACTACCGGCGCGAGGTCCGGATGATTGAAGACATCCACCGCGAGCCGCACCACCTCGCGCAGGCGCCGCCTGTCCTCCGGGTCTTCCAGCAGGTGGTAGTCGAGGAACGGCTGCACAAGGGGATTCCGCGACGTGAGCGTAATCCTGCCCTTGCTCCTGGCGAGGTATATCGATCCCGTGATGCGTATTCCCGTCGCCTCCATGCGATTGCCGCCCCGGTTGATGCGCTCGGAGGCGAACGACTGCATCCACATCATCATGTCGTTGGGACGGTCCGAGCCTGTCGCCGTGTAGCGCAGACCCACCTGAAGGCGCGGGCCAAGCCCGTCCAGCGGCACATGGTCCTGTACGCTCGCGTCTATGAATATCAGCGGATGGTCGCTGAAGTTGCGCCCCACGCCGGGCAGGTCATGCACAACTGGTATGCCCATCTCGTGCAGATGGTCGGCCGGTCCCACGCCCGACAGCATCAGCAGTTGCGGATTGGCGATGCTACCTCCGCTGAGCACAATCTGCTCTGCCTCCGCGATGAAGCGCTCGCCGCCGCTCTCCACATCCACGCCTGTTACCCGTTTCTTGTCCAGCCCGTCGAATATCAGGCGATGCGCCATGCAGTTCGCCCTGATGGTCAGGTTCAGGCGGTGGCGCGCCTGGCTCAGGTAGCCCACGTTGGTGCTCCAGCGTATGCCGTCCGGGTTGTTGCATGGGATCGCTCCCACGCCGTGCGCGTCCGGCGCGTTCAGGTCATCGACATGCGGGAAGCCCATGTCCATGCAAGCGTTGTAGAAGCCGGTCTGCGCCGGGTGCCATGTCTCCCGCTTGAAGCGGTGACAGATTATGGGACCCTCGGTGCCGTGGAAGTCGTCGGAGAAGTCGGTGTCCGTCTCCAGCTTGCGAAAGAAGGGCAGCACGTTCTCGAACTTCCAGTCGTCGTTGCCCATAGCCGCCCAGTCGTCGAAGTCATGCGTCAGGCCGCGCAGGAACACCTGCCCGTTGATGGCGCTGGTGCCGCCCGTAACCTTGCCGCGTGGCACGAGCATCGGCTCGGCGACATCGTTGCCCTTGCCGATGAACTGCCAGTTGTGCTCGTCACTCACCATGATGTCCGTGCCGGTGGCGTAGCCGAGTTTCAACTCTTCGGGTAGCGTGTCGAGGTCAGGATAGTCCGGTCCCGCTTCCAGCAGCAGCACCGAGCGCTCCGGGTCTTCGGAGAGTCTTGAGGCCAGAGCGCCCCCACCTGAGCCTGCGCCTATAACGATGACGTCGTACTTCATGACTCTCCTCCTGCGACAGATTTTGACAAAGTTCAATAGCGCCACTATACCCCTGATTTTCTGAAAGTCAATGTGTATCGGAGGACTTACATGGATAGACAGGATGAACAGGACTGGCGGCAATTATGCCAGCCCACCGAATAGGCGATAAATCAGGTGGACATGGGGTAAAATAAATCCTATCTATCCTGTCCGTCCTGTTAGTTTCGTTGACAAGAGGTTTTGAATGTCGCTGACCGAAGAGTTGAGAGCCGCCAACGCCGACCTATGGGAACGCATGGTCACCCATCCGTTCGTCGAGGAGATGGGAGACGGCACGCTTCCGCCGGAGAAGTTTCGGCGCTACTTCCTGCAGGACTATGTGTTCGTGAAGGACCTGGTGCCGATGATAGCCCTCGGCGCGGCGAAAGCGCCCAGCATCGAGGACGGCGACCCGCTCGTGAAGTTTCTGGCGGCGCTTGGCCCCGAAAATGACCTGTTCCAGCGCGCATTCGCAGAGCTTGGCGCGAGCGAAGCCGAATACTCCGCGGCGAGCGCGACGCCTACCACGCAGGCGTTCGGCGACTTCATTATGCGAACGGCGTTGCAGGGCGACTTCATCGACATCATGACCATCCTGTACGTAACTGAGGGCACCTACCTCGACTGGGCGACACGCCTGCTGGAAGCCGGCAGACGCCCCGAATCCCCGAAAATCTATGCTGAGTGGATAGACATACACGGGCCGGAAGTCCTCGGCGAGTTGGTAAGCTGGCTGGGTGGCTTCATCGACAGCGCGGACCTCGGCAGCAGGCGCGCCGAAATCGAGCGCATCTTCCGCACCACCCTGCGCTACGAGTACCGCTTCTGGCAGTCCGCCTACCATGGCGAAGACTGGGACTGAGTTATCCTGTCCATCCTGTGTATCCATGTAAATTAAGGGAAACTGGCAAATGAAAAGGGTAATGACCATCGCGGGCAGCGACTCCGGCGGCGGCGCAGGCATACAGGCCGACCTGAAGGCGTTCGCCGCGAACGGCGTGCATGGCACATCCGCCATCACCGCGATAACGGCGCAGAACACGGTGGCAGTAACCGATGTGCTCGCGCTCCCCCCGTCTCTTGTGGCGAGCCAGATAGACGCCATCATAGACGACATCGGCGCGGATGCGGTCAAGACCGGCATGCTTGCCAATTCCGCCATCATCGAGACCGTTGCGGAGCGCATAAGGGCGCACTCGCTCAGCCCGGTGGTCATCGATCCCGTGATGGTAACCAGCACAGGCGCGCCGTTGTTCCAAGACGATTCCGTGGAAGCGATTCGCAACCTGCTAATGCCGCTCGCCACAGTCGTAACGCCGAACACCCGCGAGGCCGCAGTCCTCACGGGCGAGCAGATAGTAACGCTTGACGACATGCGCCGCGCTGCTCGTTCCCTCACCGAATCGACAGGTGCGAGCGCCGTTCTGGTCAAGGGCGGGCACTTCGACGGGCCCGCGACCGATGTTCTCTACGACGGCAGCGACTTTTCCGTCTTCACCGAAGAGCGCATAGATACCACCAGCAATCACGGCACAGGCTGCACACTCGCGTCCAGCATCGCCGCGAACCTAGCCAATGGCGACGACCTGCCCACCGCGGTCGGCAATGCCAAGGTGTATGTGACGAACGCGATGCGCGCCGCTACCCCAATCGGCGCGGGGCACGGCCCCCTGAACCATTTCTACATGCTAGGCGGCGACAATAAATGATTGTTGATGGACGGAGCAAGGACTGACAAGCCATCCCGCGAGGTCTGAAATGACTACACCCATAAAGCAGCGCATAACCACAGCTGAAGAACTGTTCAACATGCCCGACGACGGCTATCGTTACGAACTTGTGAGGGGGGAACTGCGGAAGATGGCACCTGCGGGCAGCGAACACGGAGATGTATCGGCTGACATACATGTCAGTTTGGGTGCGTATGTCAGAGCGAACAACCTGGGCAGGACTCGCATCGCCGAGCCGGGATTTATATTGGAGCGCGACCCTGACAGCGTGCGCGTTCCCGATGTCGCTTTCGTTAGGCGTGAGCGCATCGAGGCGATTGGCAAGACTACTAGATTCTGGCCTGAAGCGCCCGACCTGGCAATAGAAGTCATATCGCCAAACGACCGATATACAGAGGTCAATGAAAAGGTCGAAGACTGGCTCACGGCGGGGACACGCATGGTTGTGGTGGTCAATCCGCGCAACCGAACGGTGAATGTGCATACGCCGGACGATACCATAACGCTGGCAATGGGCGACACTCTCGACGGCGGCGATGTCGTACCCGGATGGCAGATGCCTCTCTCCGACATTTTCGCCGACTGACGGGAACTCACATCGATGTACAGGATGGACAAGATAGGATAGGGGCAAGATGAAACAATCCGTAGGAATAGGACTGCTGGGCATGGGCGTTGTTGGCGGTGGCGTGGCAAGCGTCATCACCGACAAGGGCGCGCAGCTGGCGAAAATGATAGGCGCACCCGTAAAGCTGCACGGCGCGCTCGTGCGCGACCTCGGCAGACAGCGCGCGGCAAGTCTTCCCGATGGCACGCTCACCACCAGCGCCGACGATGTCCTCGACAACCCGGCGGTGGACATAGTAGTCGAGGTCATGGGCGGTGAGCAGCCCGCGCTCGACTACATTCTCAAGAGCATATCGCTCGGCAAGCACGTGGTAACCGCAAACAAGGAAGTCATGGCAAAGCACGGCGCGAAGATTCTGACAGAGGCACACAAGCGCGGCGTTCAGGTGCTGTTCGAGGCGAGCGTTGCGGGCGGCACGCCCATCATCGCCCCCCTGCTGCGCGACCTTGTGGCGAACGATGTCGTCAGCATCAACGGCATCATCAACGGCACCACGAACTACATCCTGACCAAGATGGCGCAGGAAGGGCAGGACTTCGGAGTGGCGCTCGCCGCCGCGCAGGAGTTGGGATATGCCGAAGCCGACCCGACGAACGATGTCGAGGGCATAGACGCTGCCTACAAACTCGCCATCCTTTCTACTCTCGCCTTCCGCGCCCGCGTTACCGATGCGGATGTGTACAGCGAGGGCATTACTCACCTTACGGCGCAGGACTTCCGCTACGCGAGCGAACTCGGCTACGCCATCAAGCTGCTCGCCATCGCAAGCAAGATGAACGGCGCGGTGCATGTGCGTGTGCATCCGGCGATGGTGCGCTCCGACGTGATGCTGGCGAAGGTGGACGGCGTGCTGAACGCAATCGAGGTGCAGACCGACCTCGCCGGGCGCGTCCTGTTCCATGGGCGCGGCGCTGGCGACATGCCCACAACCAGCGCGGTTCTGGCAGATGTCGTAGGCATAGCGAGAAATCTGGTCAGCGACGTAGAAGCGCCGCCTCTGCCGGCGCTCAATGCCGATGTGCGTATCAACCCCATCAGCGCGCTTGAGACGAAATACTACATGCGCATGAATGTCATAGAGCGTCCCGGCGTCTTCGCTCAGATTCTGAAGGTGCTTGGCGACTTGGACATCAGCATAGCGTCCGCCATTCAGAAAGAGACCGATGACGCGGCACGCCGCGCCGAGATAGTTCTCATGACGCATCGCGCCAAAGAGGAGTCCGTGCAGGCCGCCTTGCAAGCCATCCACAAGCTGGAGGTCGTCAACGAAATCGGCAGCCTCATCCGCGTGGAAGAGTGGGACTGATAGCGCGGGACATCCGGCTTCACGCCCTCGCCCGCATTTGAGTACGGAGCATCAGGCGCTGTCCCAGCAGCGTAACGCTCAGCGCCGTGATGAAGATGGCAGCGCCGGGGATTAGTGTGAGTGAAGGCACGCGTCGCAGGTACGGTTGCGCCTCCCACAGCATAGCTCCCCAGTCCGGTGTGGGAGGCTGTGCGCCCACCCCGAGGTACGACAGCCCGGCTATCGTAATCAGCATCTGCCCGAACCGAAGGAATCCCATGGCCAGTATGGGGCCCATTATATTGGGCAGGACGTGCCTGCGAAGTATGAACAATGGCGTGGACCCCAAAGCCACTGCTGCCTCCATGAACTCCCTCGTGTTGACTTCGAGCGTAACCGCCCTTGCAAGACGGGCATAAGGCGTCCATGCAAAGATTGTCACCGCGAGCACGATGGTTGCGAAACTTGGCTTGAGCAACGACGCCAGGGCAAACGCAACCACAAGGTCCGGAAAGACAAGCACCACGTCCACGACTCGCATTACCGCCTCATCCACGGTGCCGCCCGCCCTTCCGGAAATGGCTCCGACCAGCGTCCCCGCGATTCCTGAGATAAGCACCGACACCGTTGTTATCGCCAGCGAGAAGCGACTACCCGCGAGAAGCCGCGACAGCACATCCCGACCGAGATGGTCAGTTCCGAAGGGATGAGACGGGCTGGGAGACTCCAGCCGGGCATTCAGGTTCTGATCGTTGGCGTTGTAGGGTGTAAGCAGGGGGGAGAAAGCGGCGACAAGCCCGATCATCGCCAGGATGCCGCAGAGCAGAATCGTAGCCGTCGAGCGTCTGCCGGCTTTCAGCCTGTTCAGCGCGGCTCTGGCGACGGCTTGGTATGGGGGTCTGGTAACGGTTCTGTCCATTATGTCCGTACTGCCGGTTTCAGTTTCCGAGGCGAATCGCGGGATTAAGCAGGACATACGTTATGTCCGTCGCGGTGTTCATGAGAACGGAAATCGCCACAATCATCATCAGGCTCGCCTGAATAAGCGGTATGTCGCTGGCGTTGATGGCATCGAACAGAACCCTGCCAATTCCGGGCACTGAGAAGATGACCTCCACTATCAGCGCTCCGCCTATCAGCCCTGCCAGCCACATGCTGGACAGGGTAACGACTGGAATCAGCGCGTTTTTGAGGGCGTGCCTCCGCACCAGCAGCGTCTCTCTCAGGCCCTTGGCTCTTGCCGTTCTTATGTAGTCCATCGACAGAACTTCGAGCATCGAAGCGCGCACGACCTGCGCGAAGAAGGCCGTCGGGCCCGTCGCGAGCGTGAGGCAAGGCAGTATCACGTGCAGCGGCCCGCGCCATCCGGCAGACGGCAGCCATCCGAAGTGGACGCCGAACAACAGAATCAGTGCCGGCGCCAGCACATAAGAAGGCACGACCACCCCCAGTTGAGAGGTGAAGGCGACGGTCGTATCCAGAAGCGTTCCGGGGCGCATCGCCGCCAGTATTCCCGCAGGCAAAGCGATGCTCAGAGATATGGCGAGAGTTACCACGCTCAGTATGGCGGAGACCTTTAGCCCGTTCAGCACCTTGTCGCTTACGGGCGCGCGCGTCATATAGGAGTTGCCCATGTCTCCCCGCGCGACCCGGCCCAGCCACGCCGCGTATTGCACCAGCAGTGGCCGGTCGAGGCCGAGTTCTCTCTTCATGCGCTCCACGGCCTCCGGCGTCGGCTGTCTGTCCAGCACCTGCGATTGCAGCACTACGGTCGCCGGGTCCATTCCGCTAACCAGCGGCGTCAGAAAGATTAGAAACGAGACGAATGCGATTATCAGCGGTAGAATAAGAAACCGCCGTATAATCAGTCTGTACAATGCCTGCTTCCTTCCTTGACGCGGATCTGACACGCGCTTTACATGTCAGGTGATTGCGCTGTGCCGCCCCCGTCCCAACCTTCCCTCGGAGGGTGGAGGGATTATAGATTGGTACGGGGGCAGAATCACCATATAGGTCTTTCCCCATGGGAAAGGGATTATGCAAGAGTCTCTTGCGTGCCTTGCTTAAGAAATATGCAAAAGGGCACTTTTTGGACGATTGACGGGAGTTTTCACCCCCATCCTAACCTTCCCCCATCAAGGAGGAAGGGACTTTTGCTTAGTTCGCAATATCCAATTCAGTCGTCAGCGTATAGTATTCGAGCATGTGCGGCTGCCAGTTCAGCACATGGTTGCCGTGCGCGAAAATCTGCTCGGTGTAGTTGATGAATATCGTTGAGGCGTCTTCGTGCAGTATCTGCTGGATTTCGCGATAGATTTCGTTCCGCTCTTGCAGGTCGGAAAGCGTGCGGGCGCGCGCTAGCAGCTCATCGACCTCCGGATTGCAATAGTTGGTGTAGTTGCTGACATCAATTGTGCCGCAAGTATAGTCGGCGCCAAGAAACCCTTCCGGGTCGTAGGCGTCTATCAGGTGGCCCCTCGACACCAGGAACATGTCGTAGTTTCCGGCGAACACATCGTCCACCAGCGCGCCCCAGGGCGCCAGCCGGATTTCCGTGCTGAATCCGCCGTCGTTCAGCATTTCGTGAAGCGCGACCGCCATTGCGGGGAACTCCGCCCTGCTGGGATATGTCCACAGCGCGACTTGCGCCTCGCCCTCTGCGTATCCGGCTTCCGCAAGCAGCGCCTTCGAGCGCTCGGGGTCGTACTCATACGGGACCAGATCAGGATTTACCCATGCCTCGCTGGGCGCGAACGGTCCGACCGCAGGCTGGCCGACGCCTTCCAGCACGGACGCTACGATTGCGTCCTTGTCAACTGCGTGCTGCGCCGCCTTTCGCACATTCATGTCGGAGAAGAGACCGTTTCTGTTGTTCACATTGAGCGTAACCGTGCGCGGCTGCTGCGCCCGGTGCATAACGAAATCCGAGTTGCCCTCGAATAGCGGCAACTGCGAAATCGCCAGATGGTTCAGCAAGTCCACTTCGCCCGTTTCCAGCATTGCCGCGCGAACCAGTCCGTCCGGCACGAAAAGGGTTTCGCCCGCGCTCAGATTGGCGATCCCATCCCAATAGTCCTCGTTTCTGACATACTTGATGCTTTCGATGGATATATCGCCCTCAAGGACGAATGGGCCTGTGCCTGTGCCAATCGGATTTGGCGGACCGTCGCCGCGTTCCTGATACGCTATGGGTGACAGGGCTGCGGTGGCGCGCGTCGCAAATCTCGAAGGCATTAGGTAATCAGGTTCTACGGTATTTATGACCACAGTGTAGTCTGCCGGCGCGTCAACGCTTGCTATGTTGTCGGCGGTAAATCCTCTTGGAGGGTTCGGCACGCCGAGAAGGTAGCTGACCGACGCGACTATGGACTGTCCGTCGAAGTGTGCGCCGTCATGGAAGTCCACATCTTCGCGCAGGGTGAACTCCCAGGTATCGTCGCCGCTGAGTGACCACGACTGCGCCAGATACGGCTTTACCTGTCCGTCGAAGTCGATCTTTAGCATGGTCTCGGTGGCGCCCGCGCTCATCAAGATGCCGGCGTCATCGGTTTCGATAGCGCCGTTGGAGGTCGGTGCGAATGGCGTAACTATGAATATCTCCTTCGTGCCGCCTTCACTTGCGGCGGGCTGCGTCGCAGCTGCCGGAGCCGCCGTCGGGGATGCAGCAGCGGGTGCTGCGGTGGGTGCCACCGCTGCCGGCGCCGCTGTTGCTGCCGGGGCTTGAGTCGGGGCAGGCGCGCTCTGGCTCGCTGCCGCGACCGTCGGCTGCTGCACCGGCGCAGCAGGCTCACTCGAAGTATCGCTGCATGCCACCGCCGCCAGCAATAGCATGCTCACGGCGATGCAAGGAATCACACCTTTTCGTACTATATGGGTCAACATCGTAATTCTAAATCCTTTCACATATTGATATGAAGTGTCACTAATTGCCTTGTTTATATTTCAATGCTTGTATGGAGAAGATGCAATCCCTCGCCGCAGACGAAAATCAAGCGCCTGAAACTCAGGTCATGTACATCATGACTGCACCGCTTCGTTGACTGTTGAAAGCCTATCTATGTCGCAATGATATTCAACAGATGCCCGCAGCCTCAACAGCGTTGCGATCCACGCCGTAGCCGAAACGACATGCCATAGTAGCATGTTCACGCCTATGGCAACAAGATATAAAGTATCAATAGTGAGCCTAGCGGACAAATGATACCGCGATTGAGATTTCCGAGTCTCTTCAGGGAATGACAGGATATGCGGGACAGAGTTCTCTCATCCCTCCAGCTGCGCTCAGGGTAGGCTCTGTCTATCCTGTTAGTTCTATTCCCAGATACTCCGCATCTGCCAGATATCGAATGACGCCAGCCGCGCACTGCTGCCGCGCGCGAACACCGAAACGCCGGCGCTCTCCTCGCGCTGCGGATATACGCGCAGGGTCAGGCACTGGCGGTCGTTGGCGAATACTTCGACGATGCTGCGGTCGATGAATACGCGAAGGTGCAGCGGCTCGTTCTGCGCCATCCTTATCGGGCCCGTCTCCGGCGTGCGGGCGAACACATCCGGGTTGAGCGATGCTTCCGCGCCGTCGATTTGCAGCGAACTTGTGTCGAAGCGGCGGTTGTCCTGCGGGTACAGCGATATGCGCGTCCGCTCCGCGCCGTCCGGCGAGCGCAGCACGTACAAGCCCACCTCGCGCGTGTTCCCCGGCTCGATAGTCGCCTGAATCTCCACCGCCTTGCCGCCGATGCCGTCGAGTACGACCTCGCTGTTCGCGGATATGTCCATCGGTTCGACCTGCTTGTGGTCATACCGCAGCGACTCCACATCGCCCGCTACCGACATGCCCAGCGTCCCGCCGTCCGCAAGCCAGTAGCAGCGCGGCAGGGACATGATGTCGTCCCATCCTGCGGGCGGCTTGCCTTCCTTCACGTTGAATATGGCTGTGAAGCGACCGTCCGGTCCTATGGCTGCGGATGGCGCATGCAGGGCGCCAACCGTGTAAGAGCCGTAGTTGATGCGCTGGTGCATGTCGGGCGTGAACTCATGGGTATCCGCATCGTAGTCGCCGATATAGCAGCGCCCCGAACGCTTGTGGCTGAACAGCAGCAGCATGTGCTTGCCGCTCGGCTTGCCGTCGCTGTCGCTCAGCGGCCAGAACACAGGCACCGCCTGGTCCTCGCCGCGCTCCGCGAAGAACGTATCCTCCAGAAGTGCGCCGATGTACTCCCACTCCGCGAGGTCCTTCGAGCGGAAAAGGTGGTCGATTCCCTGGCAGTCCTCGCCGCGCACGCCGTCCTTGTACGTGCCGCTGACAGAGTAGTAGTAGCCGTCGTCCTGCCTCCAGATGCACGGGTCGAACACTCGATAGGGCAGGCCGTTCTCGTCAATCGGCACGATGGGAATGATTGGATTGTTCGGATGCTTCTGCCAGTTCAGCAGCAACGGATCGGACGCCGTCGCGATGGCGTTGCCCGACTCCGTCCCATGGTAGATGGCGATAACGCGGTCGTCCTCCACCAGCGACTGCCCGCTGTAACAGTCCTTTTCGGTGTCCGGGTAAAGCGCGAGAGGCAGGTCGCGCCAGTGAACCAGGTCGTCGCTCACCGTATGCCCCCAGTGAACGCGGTCCTCCGCGCCGCCGGGTCTGTACTGGTAGAACAGGTGCCACCGCCCCTGCCAGAAGCACAAGCCGTTCGGATCGTTCATCACGTTCTGCGGGGGCGAGAAGTGGTAGGCAGGACGGTACGGGTCAGTGGATAGCCGGCGGCGCGCGTCGGCGAATGCTCGCAGCGCCTCGTCGGACTCAAGCGCGCGAAGCTGCTCGTCAAGCGTGTCCGGGTATGTCGGTCCTGAAAGGGCAGGGTAGTTCATGGCAGTCATTTCAACTCAATCCTTATGCTCGAATTCAGCCGGATAGCAAAGGCTGGCGTCTGCTATCGTATGACAAAAGGTGTCACCCTTCAAACAAGTCCGTCTGATGAGACGATTTCACAAATCAGTGTGAGTATATTATTCGGCATTCCTGCGAAAGCAGGAATGCCGAAATTGCCCGAATCCAGGCATTCAGGCGCACTTTCACCCCCATCCTAACCTTCCCCCTTGATGGGGGAAGGGATTTATGAAATCGTCTCGTCTGATAGCATAGGCTGACGAAGGCGCTGTTACCGTGTCCGAACGCTTACGCCCGCAGAGTTTCAAGGCATCGCTACCCAAGTTCCAGAGTGTGCATTGCGCGACGAGGTAGATATGAGAACCACCATTGTCAGGGGCAGGCAGGTAATTTGCAGGATAACTGGTCGCGATTCGGCAGAAGTCGTTGATGACGGGGCCATCGTGGTCCAGGACGGCGCGATAATCGAAGTCGGCAGGTACGACGAACTGCTCACCCGCTATCAGCCCGACGAGGTGATTGGCTCACCACGCCATGTTGTCATACCCGGTCTGATAAACGCGCACCACCATGTCGGGCTGACGCCGTTCCAGCTCGGCTCGCTGGATATGCCGCTTGAGACATGGATCATCGCTCGCTGGGCGCTGCGAGAGGTGGACCCGTATCTCGATACCCTCTGGTGCGCGATCCAGATGATCGAGTCCGGCATCACGACCGTGCAGCACAATCACATGGCCGCCAGGTTGCCGCCGGAAATGAGTCTCTATGAGGGCGCGTCCCAGATACTGAACGCATACGAGGACAGCGGAATGCGCGTCGCCTTTTCGATGTCCACCCGCGACCGCAACCAGCTAGTGTATGAGGACGACGAGAAGTTCCTGTCAACGCTGCCCGACCAACTCGCCTGCAGAACCCGAGAGCGCCTCGACAGCAGGCCCATCACCCTGGAGGAGTACCTGTCTTCCACTGCCGAACTTCACAGCCGGAGAAGCGGGCCGAGAACCAACATATTCGTAAGCCCGCACAACGTCCACTGGTGTTCGGACGAGATGCTGACCACTATGAGCGACCTGGCGCGGCGGCTCAGTACCGGGCTGCACATTCACTTGCAAGAGACAATCTACCAGCGCATGTACGGAACGCGCCACTGGAACAATACGCCGCTTGCCCATCTCGCCGAACTTGGAGTGCTGGGGCCTGAGGTGTCCTGCGCTCACGGCGTCTGGCTGTCCGAGTCCGACCTTGGCATCCTCGCGGAGACGGATACCGCCATCTGCACCAACCCAAGCTCCAATCTGCGACTGAAGAGCGGGGTCGCGCCTGTCAACAGGCTGCTTGAGCGCGGCGTCAATGTGGCGCTCGGCATAGACGAGGCCGGCTTGAACGACGACAACGACATCCTTCAGGAGATGCGCGTGGCACAGAAGATACACCGCGAGCCTGGTATATCTTCTCCAAACCCAACCTCTCATGACATCTTCCGGCTCGCCACGACCAACGCCGCGAAGGTTACCTTCTTCGACGACGTGGGAACCATCGAGCCGGGCAAGCGCGCCGACCTGGTACTAATAGACATGGAGCGCATAGAGGAGCCTTATCTTCACCCGGACACCGACATCATCGACGCTCTTATCTATCGCGGCAAAGGGCTGGATGTGGACACCGTCATGGTGGACGGAGAGGTGCTTCTGCAGGACAAGAAGTTCCTGAAGATGGACAAGGCGGATGTAACCGCGCGGCTGAAGGAGTCTCTAGCGCGCGAGCTGACGGACAGAGAGATCAACGCCGCGCGGCTTTCACAGGATATCCTGCCGTACATAAATCGCTGGTTCTCCGAGTGGGAGTTGGAGTCAGGCGAAGGACACTACTCCTACAATTTACTCTGAGCAGAGGCATAGCCAGGTTATGCGATCCGCCTTCCTTGACCTTTCACGCGAGCCTGCTACACTCACAACCGCCGCCGTGCATTACACTTGCGGCGGCAATCGTCAGGCTATCGAACAACCGGGTGAGCTGATATGACTACCGATATTCCCCACGAAGTACATGGAGACGAACTTCCGCGCGGCGTTTCTCACCGCACCCTCGCCGTTGACTGCGAGCACGTCGAAAAGATGCTCCACAAGGGAACTCGCGAGCACTTCGTCATCTACTGCGACGAGCCGGAGCGTATGGGCGGCGAGGATGCATATCCGCCGCCATTGACCTACATCACATCCGGCATCGGCTTCTGACTGCTTACCCAGTTGAAGCGGTACGCTACAATGAGAAAAATCGTTATCGACAGCGCGCGCGTCCACGTCGAGATGGACTACTACCTGTCCGGCTCTGTGCTGGCGGGAACGGTAACCAGCGGCGTAACTGAGGTGCGCTCCGAGTTCGAGGTCACTGCCGACGCGGACGAGGAAGACATAGCCTATGTCATCAGGCTTGCGAAGCGGGGATGCTTTGCCGAAAGGCTGGTGGAAACGGCGGTACCCATCAAGAGCACGCTCAAATTGAACGGCAAGGAAGCGACGGACCTTCTGGAGTGATGACCAATGACCACAGTGGGCACAGACAAACTCACCTATGAACTCGCTCAGGACTTCCCGAAACTTCCGGATGGCGAGGACTTCGCGGTAGTCAGCACCGTAGCGACCGATTCACAGGACAATCTCTACGTCTTCCAGCGGAAAGACCCGCCTGTCGTCGTCTTCGACAGTGACGGCAACTACTTGAACGCCTGGGGGCATGGCGCATTCAACTCGCCGCACGGCATGAGCATCAGCAACGATGTCGTCTATCTGACTGACCGCGATGACTCCGTCGCTGTGGCATTCACGCTGGAGGGCAGACCCCTCATGGTGCTGGGAGAGCGCGGCGTTCACTCCGATACGGGCTGTGAGAACCCGGGCGATATGGTCCCTCGCGCCGCGGGCCCGTTCAACTACCCGACCGAGATTGTGAAGGGCCCGTCCGGCAGTATCTACGTTGCTGACGGCTATCGGAACAGCAGGGTTCACAAGTTCACGGATGGAGGCGAACTCGTCAACTCTTGGGGAACTCCGGGTAGTACGGAGCCGGGCGAGTTCCACCTGCCGCACAGCCTGATGGTCGATGATGATGAAAAGGTCTATGTATGCGACCGGACCAACCGCCGCATCCAGATTTTCGACAGCGAAGGCGAGTACATCACGGAGTGGACCGGCATGGGCGGGCCTAACGACATCGTGCAGGGCGCGGACGGCTTGTTCTACATCTGCGAGCAGGAGGCTGACGGCAACCCTCCGTATGTCACTATCCGCGACGGTGAAGGCGAAGTGCTGGCGCGCTGGGGAATACGACACGCTCACGGGATATGGGTGGACTCGCGGGGCGACATCTATGTCGGCTTGACGACAAGCCATAGCGTGGACAAGTACGTGCGCGTGTGAGGGCAAAAGTCCCTTCCCCCATCGAGGGGGAAGGTTAGGATGGGGGTGAGGCCGTAGAAATCAGCACGGTCTATTCAATATCTACCCCTATGCAGACACGGAATGGGAATGAACATCCCTGAATCTAACTGGTGAGGTGTTGAGATTGGGCAAGTTCTATGACGAGGCGCTGCTGCCCGACGAACTGCGGCGCGGCTATGATGTGTACGACAGGATTAGGGAGCTTGGCATCCCATTGGGCAGCTTCGATGAGGATGTCATATCGTTGGAAGGCGCGGGAATAGCGGCGGCGGTCGTGCAAGAGAGCGGCCTCGTGTATCTGTCCGGCACATCCGCCGGGACATATCCGATGAACGACGATGCGGCGCGTATCGAGCACGGGTTTCAGGCGGCGCAGGATACGGCTGACAAGCTGATTCGCAGGCTGCACTGGACCCTGAGCTGCGGAGGCGAGGGCGACCTGAACGATGTGCTGTACACCGTGAAGGCGCTGGGCATGGTAGTTTCGCCGGGCGGTGGAGCGAGCGGCGCCGCGCCTGCCGTGACCAACGGGTTCTCGTTCAGGTGGCACTCGGTCTTTGGCGGACCCCGCAGCGACTATGCGGAGGACGGCGTTGACCCGGGCGGGTTTGCCGGCATCCATGCCCGCAGCGCGATGGGCGGCTTCGATGGCAAGTTCTCCATCGAGCCGGAGATAATCGTCGCGGTTCCGCCTGCGCTCGCGAGGGAGATTATCAGCAACAGGGGCTGGGTATTCCCCCTGCCGCCCGTGATGTTGGAGAAGGTCAGGGCTGCCAAGGGTTCTTGAGGTGAGATGATTTAGTCGTCACCAATTTGACCTTGAGGTATTTGCTCGTCCGCGGTGACAGCTAGGCTTTCAGCTCTGCGTGCTATCGCTCTGATAAGCCCACGAAATATCCATGCGTGGAACGGATACAGGGCATACCAGTAGAGTAGGCCCGCCACTCCCTTGGGGCTGAAAACAGCCGTCTGCTCCAACTGAGTCGTGCCGTTTCCGCTTTCGCGCACCTCGAACTGAAGCCACGCCTTGCCAGGAAGCTTCATCTCGGCTCGAAGCCGAACCAGGCGGTCCGGCTCCAGCGCCTCCACTCGCCAGAAGTCCAGCGCATCTCCGACGCGCAAGTCGTCGGGATGCCGTCTTCCTCTTCGCAGTCCGGCGCCGCCCAGCAGCCGGTCTAGCATGCCACGCAGTCGCCATGCCCAGTTCGCAAAGTACCATCCGCGCTCCGCGCCGATGCCGGTGCATACGCGGAATACGTTCTGCATGGGAACGGCGACGCTACGGCGACGTCGCTCGATTATCAGCCCCTTGCGCGATTCCAGATGGACAAGCTCCTGTGGTGCCACCGCACCACCTGAGGCATCGCTCCACGAAGTGTCTATCCGCCCTTCCTCCATGTCTTTCATTACGCTGCCGATAGCCGATGCGTAGTCCTGCGGCACGATGTGCGGGAATACAGTGCGCGCAAGGTCATCAGTAACGACGACATCGTTGCGAAGTCCTTCGACCAGCGGCACGGCGATAGAGGCGGGGATAGGTGTCATCCAGTGTACCCAGTATGACGATAGGCGAGGTGTCAGAACCGGGACGGGAATCATAAGCCGTCGCAGTCCTCTTGCCCTCGCATACCCGAGCATCAGCCCTCGGTAGGTCGTCGTATCCGACCCTCCGATCTCGATTGTGAGACCCTTGCAGGCGGGAACATTCGGCGCCTCGACCAGATAGTCGAGCAGGTCGTCGATTGCGATGGGCTGAATGCGGGAGTAAATCCACCTTGGGCATATCATGACCGGCAGGCGCTCAGCCAGGTAGCGAATCATCTCGAACGAAACGCTACCGGCGCCAACAATCACGGCTGCGCGGAACTCCGTAACCGGCACGCCGCTTTCGCGCAGCCCCTGTCCTGTTTCCTGGCGGGAGCGTAGGTGATTGGAAAGGTTGGCTTTTGGGTCTCCCAACCCACCGAGGTAAACGATGTGTCTAACGCTTGCTTCATGGGCAGCTTGACCGAAAGCGCGGGCTACCTGCATGTCCAGCTCATGGAAGGCGCCGCCGCTGGACATGCTGTGAATCAGGTAATAGGCGGTGTCCACCCCGTCCAGCGCCTTGGCTAGGCTCTCGGCGTCAAGGGCGTCTCCGACAATAACCTCGACCTGCCCGATCCAGGGGCGGGAGAGCACCCGGGCCTTGCTGCGGACGAGGACGCGAACCCTGCATCCTTCCTCAAGCAGTCGGGAAACCAGCCTTCCGCCGATGTACCCCGTTGCTCCTGTAACCAGAATTGTGCCAATATCGGGCATCCGGCCGCCTCCCCGCTCCAAGGCTCCCGAAGTGGAACCCCTATAACTTCATTATAGCGGCAACCGCGCCGACTATTATGTAATCATATCTCCTACTCATGCTGCCCCAATCCTCCTACATCCGCAGTTCCAGTCGTGGCTTCAGCAAGCGCTCCGGTACTTCAGTCTCGCGCATGAACTCGACTAGCAGCTTATGGAGTTCTCCGGCAAAGTCCATGTGCCTTTCTATCACATTGTCGAGCTGATGCGGGTCGGCGTTCAGATTGTATAGCTGCGATACTCCGGGCTCGGGGCTGTACAGCAGGCTCCACTCACCGGATGTGACAGTCGTAACCGGGAAGTCCTTGAGATCACGCAGGAAGTTGTCCACGGATTGAACCGGATCGCCCGGATTAGCGAACGGAAGGCTGCTTATGACGAACTCCCTCCCCGAACGCGACCCGTCGCGCAATGCCGGAGCAAGCGACCTGCCCTGCACGAAGGCAGGAATGTCCAGGCCCAGCAGGTCCAGGACGGTGGGCATTACATCGATCGCGGAACTCAACCCGCTGTAAGCCCCCGGCGTCATTCCGGGTGCGCGAATCAGAAGAGGCAGGTGGACAATCTCCTCGAAGAGCGGCGAATAGCTCCACTGTGAACCCAGTTCGTCGTATGGCCGCAGGGTCCCGTCCGGGTACTTGTCGGAGCTCATCTTGCCGAAGAGTCCGCCATGCTCTCCGAAATAGAAGCCATGGTCCGTGGTGAAAATTACGACCGTTTTGTCCGCCAGACCCATGTTCTCCACCGACTTCAGCAGAAATCCTACCCAGGTATCCACCATCGTAATTTCGCCGCAATATGTGGCGTGCCCTTTCCGCAACTGCGACTCTTCATAGCCGGGCATATCATGCCAGTTGCCATAGATCGGCAGCACGAGCTCGCCGTCGTAGTCCGGCAGATACAGTTCCGTGTAGTATGACGGCGCGTCCCAAGGTTCGTGTGGGTCCCAGGTATCGACCAGCAGGAAGAAGTCCTCTTTGTAGTGGCGCTCCAGCCACTGAATCGCAGCCATGAATGTCTTGGGTGCGTTCCTGTCAGCCTCGCTCCTCCAAGCATCCCTGATATCGAGCGCCTCGTGATGATAACCAGGCTCCGGAATCAGCGACCAGAGGGTATCCTGCCCCGCGTTCATGAAGAAGGACTGAAAGCCCCGGTCGTAGTTCATCCCATCCCGGAGGTAGTACGGGGTATCCACCGAAGCCGCCGTATGCAGGCCGTGTCCGGCAAGAATCTCTGCGAGGGTGGTAACGCCGTCGGGAAGTGGCTGCCAGCCCATGAATGACATCGTCCAGCGACCCGTCTGATGGTCTGCCCGCGTGGGCATAGTCGGAAACCCGGCGGAGTAATGAGAGTCGAACCGGACCGCCCCCGCCGCGAGCGCATCGAGTGAGGGGGTATGAATCCTCTGGTTTCCGTATGCGCCTATGTGGTCCCTTCGGAATGTGTCGGAAACAATCCAGATGACATTCATCTCACTCACTCCTGTGATTTGTCTGTTCTGGATGAGTCGCCGGATCTACGTCAGCTTGGCGTACACCTCCGGCAGAGTCTCTTCCAGACGATCGAAGCTGCGCCATTCCCCGTAGCGAGGAGTCAGAGCCGCGACCGTCGAAGATGCCGCTTCCTGTGCGTTCCTGCCCTCTTTGGCGGCAGCCCTGAGAGTGTCGAAGAGTTCGTGGATGAAGTCTCTTGCCTCTTCCAGCGCGGAATGCGCGCCGACAGGGCCGTGCCCGGAAACAAATCGCTCGACCGGCAGCCCGACAAGACGGTCGTCCGTATCCGGCCACTCGTCCGGGTAGGAATCGCCTAGATATGGCACCCCGCCGTCCTGCGCTACATCCCCGCAGAACACGATGCCGTCGTCCGGCAGGTGAATGTGAGTGTCGCCGCCCGTGTGCGCCTTGCCCAAGAACCTGAGATGCAGCTCCCTCCCGCCGAAGTAGAGCCTCATGCTGGTCTCGAAGGTGAGATTGGGGGGCGTAATCTTTACGAGTCCGGCCTCTTCGGACCAGGGATCGCCGGAACTCACTACCGACTCGCGCCACTGCCTGTTCCACTCGACATCCACCATCTCGTTGTAGCAGTTCTCGTGACCGATGATAGTGGCATCCGGGAACTCCTCGTTGCCCCACGCATGATCCCAGTGCGAATGGGTGTCCACCAGGTACTGAATCGGCTTGTCGGTGATGTGCCGGACATCCCGTATCAGGTCCCTTGCGAATGAAGGAACACGCAGCGAGTCTATCACCAGCACGCCCTCGTCGCCGACTATGATGCCCGCGTTGGTGAGTCCCTCGTGAAGCCGTGCGAACACGCCGTTTTCGAGTTCTATTATTTCAGTCCCCGGTGTTGTGGCCATCAGGTTACTCCTTCTCTCTGCCGGTCTTTTCCTTAGTATCGTCCATCCTGTGTTGCGCTTTAGTTCGGCGGAATCCAAGAACTCAGACCAGCCCTTCCGACACCGCCGCGTCTTCGATTATCTCCCATCCCTCCTGTACGCCCGCGACGAAGCTATCGCAGGCTTCGCCTTCCAGCACAGCTCGTTCCACCTCATCAGCCCCGGTAATGGCAAGGAACGCCGCTTCGATCTGAGCGACCAGTTGCGAGTCCATATCTGCCTGGGCAGTGAAGCAGCAATGGCTGTAGGCGGGGCTGGACCAGAACGCTCGCACCTGCTGCCCGGATAGGCTGCCATCCTCGGACATCACTTCCAGCGTTCTCTTGCTGACCGCTCCGGCATCGAACTCGCCGGATGCCACGCGCTCCACTACATCGCGCTCGTCGGACATGTTCCCTGACTCACGTTCCTCGTAGAAACTGGTTGCCGCCAGGTCCTTGTCAGGGTTCAGTCCGGCCTGTTTCAACATGTAGTAAGGCACCAGGCCTGCCTGCTCAGAGCTGCGACGGCCAAAGGCGAATCGTCTGCCGGGCAGGTCTTCCACGGTCAGGATATCCGACCGCGAGTTGGTGATGAACTGGGTAACGAAGTCAATGTCAACATCGCGCATCGCAATGACCCGGCACGGCTGGTCCAGCAGGCGCTTGATCTTGACGTAACCGAGTGGCCCGTTCCATGCGAGATCGATGTCGCCCTTCACAAAGGCGTCCACCATCGCGTCGTAGTCCGAATACAATACCCAGTCCAGATCGATTCCTCTTCGGCGAAATAACTCCTCCAGTCCCTGAAATACGTCGAAATGAGACGCCGTAGCCGACCCGCCTAGCCTGACCATATCATCCTCCCGTGATTCTGAGTCCCAGCCGATTCGTGATATTGCAGATGCTCGAATGTCAGATAGAGTATGGTAGCCACCGCACGAGAAAGCCGGCGCAGGCTGCCGTAATATCCGACTTAGCCCGTTAGGTTCTCTTGCCAACTACTGGCACTCTACTAAATCAGTCGTCTAAGATGCAACCGAAGGCTGCGGCATCTTGCGTGTCGCCGCTCTCGGTGCATATCGGGAGTGCGAGCCTTGAGGCAATCCGTTCTATCTCGCGGTCAAGTTAAGAAATATGCAAAAGGGTACTTTTAGGACAATTGACGGGAATTTTCACCCCCATCCCTTCGGCAAGCTCAGGGCAGGCTCTAACCTTCCCCCATCAAGGGGGAAGGGACTTTTGCATATTTCTCGTCAAGTTCGCATAGGTTACCCGGCGAGTTGAGGTAAGAGTATAATTCTCATTGCTGGAGCGCCGGCGTGCCTTGCGGGAAGCGCGTTGGCTTCAGCGCAACGACATCAGATAAGTAGAAAGGCGCTAAACAAAATGACAGACCTCTCAAAGATTAAGGTGCTTACCTTCGACGTAGGCGGCACGGTATTCGACTGGCGTGGAGGAATACAAGAGGAAGTAACTCGACTGGCCGCCGAACAGGGGGCAGACGTCGATGTGCCCCAGTTCGCTACCGACTGGCGCACTTGGATGTTCGACACGCTCGCTCGCGTCAGGTCCGGCGAACTCTCCTGGAGGAACGCCGACCAGATTCATCGCAGCGTGCTGGACGACGTTCTTGAGAAGCACTCCGCGTTGGAGCTGTCCGCGTCGGAGCGGGACAAGCTCAACGAAGTCTGGCACAGGCTGAGCGCATGGCCCGACGCCGCAGCCGCGATAGAGAGAGTCCGGGGCCGCTACACGACCGTCATATTGACCGTTCTCAGTTATTCCATAGTCGTGGACTGCTCCAAGTACAACGGCATCGGCTGGGACGGAATCCTGTCCTGCGAGTTCCTCGGACACTACAAGACCGACCCTGAAGCGTACCTGACAGCTCTCAAGCTGCTACGGGTCGAGCCTTCGGAGGCGATGATGGTGGCCGCGCACAAGAGGGACCTCCAGGGGGCGGCAGCGGCGGGCCTTCACACGGCGTATGTCCACCGGGAGGGGGAGTCGGACGTGCCTCCGGGGTCATCGAGCCTGTCCTCGGCTGCCTCCGAGTTCGACGTGGTCGCGGCGGACTTCCCGGACCTGGCAGACAAGCTCCTCGCCTGATGGATCAGAAAGCGGCGGTCGGCAGTCTTAACGCCAACGCTGTCAGCCACTTTCATCGGCCCACATATCGGCCCAAAACAAAACTTGCGCCTCACGAGAAACGTGAGGCGCAAGTTCAATATGTGTAATCGGCCGGAGCCAGCTTCATTGTCGCAGGCTAGGCGGCGTTGGCCTCGAGGAATTCTATCAGTTGCCCGATGCTGTTCAGATCGGCGCAGCATTCAGGGGTGAGCCTGATGCCAAACTCCTCCGAGATGACCCGCCCGAACGAGACGATGTCCATAGAGGACACGCCAAGGTCCGATAGGCTGTTGCTCGCGTCAGCGGACGCATCTACCGGCTTTCCGTCCACTTCCAGGTTTGCCGCAATAAGACTTCTGACTCGCTCTTCTGTTGATGCCATTATCAAACTCCTTTGCAAAAAAATGTGTACATTACGCAGGCGGCATAGTAGCAGTGATAGACATTCATGTCAATATATAATTCAAGTTTAAGAAATATGCAAAAGGGTACATTTAGGATAATTGACGGGAGTTTTCACCCCCATCCTAACCTTCCCCCTTGATGGGGGAAGGGACTAACGCAAGAATCTCCGAGTTTCTATAAATTGATTTGGACAATCGAAAAATTAAATCCAATGGCGCCTGCGCTGGAAGGGGTAGGTCGGCAGAGAGATGCGCCGGCGATATTCGCCTGCGAACAGCCCATCGAATAATACGGTCAGGCCTGACTCGTATGCTCGCGCGACCGCCTTGACGAAGCCCGTGCCCTGCTGCCCCATCGATTCGCCATCGGAAGGCGTGTGCATGCTCGCGAGAAGAGCAGGTTCGCGAGTGGAATCCGCGCCGTTCGGTGATGCCTTCAACTCCCGAATTATCTGCTTGCCGAATTCAGCGTCAGGGCCAATTTCTATGACCACATCCGCTTCGAGCTCCGAAAGCGTAGAAGCGCACACGCCAAGCGCCGCAGCCGCGCGCGCCTGCGAACGCCAGTATGTCCCGTCGAGCGGACTGTCCGAAGCCACGATATGCCCGGTAACGCCACTAACCAAGGTCAGGGATGGCGGCGAGGTTGCAACATCGGCGAACGCCGCCTCCAAGCCGTTCAGCGCCTGGTTAGGATCGACTCCGGGCAGCGCAGCCATCAGCGTGCCGCGCGCCAGGACGAAGCGCAAGCCGTCCTCCAGACCGAATATGCCCGCCGCCTGCGCCGCCGCGAGTTCGCCCGTACCCTGTCCAAGCGCGATATTCGGTCGTACTCCTATGCTTGCCCAGAGCGCGGTCAGAGCGCATTCCAGCGAATAGAGCGCCGGCTGCGCCCATGCCGCATCGTTCAGGTCGCCGGCGGCTTCGGCGCGTTCGAACATCACATCGAGCAGCGAAGCGCCCCTCTCCGCAAACACCACGGCGTCGCAGCGGTCGAGGACGGCGCGCGCCACCGGCTCGGTGTCGTACAGCGTCTTGCCCATGCCTACCCACTGGCTGCCGTCGCCTGTGTACAGGAAGGCAACCCTTGTTGCCACCTGCGGCTCAGCGCTATCGGACGTGCCGTTGCCTTGGGCTAGCATGGTCAGCCCTTCGCGCAGCGACTCCGCATCATCGAACACGATGCCGGCGCGATGGTCGAGATGGCTGCGTCCGCTCCCGGCCATCCATGCCATGTCAGCAAGCGCGGAGCCATTTTGCGAAGACTCGGTGGCATGCTCATCAAGCCAGGAGATGTACCGGCCCGCCAGGTCTTGAAGCGCGCTGTCAGTCTTGCCGGACAGCGGCAGGAATCGAGTCCTGCGCTCCGTCAGCCCGTCCGCGGGAACCGGCAGATTGCCAACCGAGTCCGGCAGGGAAACGGGCACCTGTTGCGCGGGCCCGGACGACTGCGCTTGGCCGTCCGCCGCTGAATCTTCCGCCGGGCTTCCGTAGCCCTCCACGATAACGTGGGCGTTAGTGCCGGACATTCCGAACGCGCTCACTGCCGCGCGCGCCGGCCTGTCGGGGTGCGCGGGCCAGTCCGTCGCTTCAGAGGTAACACGGAGAGGCAACCTGTTCCACTCTATCTGCGGGTTTGGATTCGTGAAGTGCAGGTGTTGAGGAATCACGCCCTGCTTCATGGCGAGCACGGTCTTTATCACTCCGGCGACGCCCGCCGCAGCCTCCAGATGCCCGATGTTCGACTTCACCGTTCCCATGAGCAGCGGATTATCGGCTTCGCGTCCCTTGCCGTACACCGATCCTACGGCGTGCACCTCGATGGCGTCGGCTAACTGCGACCCGACGGCGTGCGCTTCGAGATAGTCCACATCTGCGCCTGTAAAGCCGGCCATTTCGAGCGCGGCTTGCATTACACGCTCCTGCGCGGGGCCGTTGGGCACTGTCAGTCCCGCGCTCGCGCCGTTCTGGTTGACGGCCGAGCCTTTGATGACGCCCCATATTCTGTCGCCGTTCGCCTGCGCTTCGCTCAGTCGCTTCAGGACGACAAGTCCACAGCCCTCGCCGCGCACATATCCGTCTGCGGACGCATCGAACGGACGGCCTTGCCCGCTGGGGGACAGCATACCCGCTTCCATCATGAAGTCGGAAACACCGGGTGACAGCACCGCGTTCACGCCCCCTGCCAACGCAAGGTCGATCTCTCCGCGCTGCAAGGCGGAGACCGCTTGATGTATCGCTGCCAATGCGGACGCGCATGCCATGTCGATCGCCATCGCGGGACCTTCCAGCCCAAGCGCGAATGCGACCCGTCCGGCGGTTACGCTTGCGGTTGTACCGAGCAGGCTGCCTCCCCTGCCGTTGGCATCAATCAACTCCCGGTATTCGCCGTCTCCGACTCCGGCGTAAATCCCCGTAAGGCTGCCTCGCAGTCCATCGGGGGCTATGCCTGCGTCTTCTAGGGCCTCCCAGCTTGTCTCCAGCATCATCCGCTGTCGCGGGTCCATCATGCGCGCCTCTATCGGCGCGATGCGGAAGAAGCGCGAGTCGAACCACTCGATGCCCTCGACGAACGCGCCTCGAATGCGAGGCGCGTCCTCGACATCCGGGCGTCCGTCGGTAATCGCATCCGTGCCGTTCTGCAAGAGACGCCAGTATTCGGTGAGGTTCTTCGCCTGTGGGAAGCGGCAAGCCATGCCGACTATCGCAATGTCGTCTTCATCCGTCGAGACCGGCGTGGGCGCTTCAGGCGCCGCTGTCTCTGTCGTCGAGGTGGGCGCGCTGACGCCGCCAATCTGACCGAGTTCGTCTGCCAGATGACGGGCAAGCGCGGTGATGTCCGGATAGTCGAACACAGCCGTATTGGAGACGACCAGCTCGCCCGCGAATGTGCGGTTGAGCCGATTTCTCAATTCGACTGACATCAGGGAGTCCATGCCGAGGTCGAAGAAGCCCACGGAAGTGGATGGCGCGCTTGGCAGCCGCATCACCGCCTGCAACTCCTTTTGCAGGAACGACACCAGTATGCTCTCCGCATCGACTTGCTGCGAGCCTTGCAGCTGAGCCAATATGTCGTCGTCTGACTCCTCCTCTTCAACGGCGTCGTCCGCAGATGTGGCTATCAGGTCTTCGAGGAATGGCGAGGACTCATCGCTATTCTCCGCGATTGTCGGCCAATCCACCGATGCGACCATGCCGGTCGTCAAGTCCTGTCGCACGACGGTTTCCAGCGCTCTGAGACCCTGCTGCGGGGTTATCCAGCCCGTGCCGGCGGCTTCCAGTTGTGCGGCGATGCGCTCGCGCTGCTCTGCCGCTTCGCCGAGTTCGGACCACGCGCCCCAAGCTATCGACTGGCCGGGCAGACCAAGCGCGCGGCGGTGTCCTGCGAGCTGGTCGAGGAATGCGTTTGCCGCCGAATGGTTCGCCTGGCCGGCGTTGCCCAGAACACCCGCAATGCTGGAAAAGACGATGAACATGTCCAGGTCGCGGTTCATGGTGGCGCGGTGCAGGTGCCATGCGCCCAGAACCTTGGGCCAGACCACCTGCCGGAAGCTGTCCCAAGTCTGGTTCGTAAGGGCTGCGTCCGACAGAACGCCAACGCTGTGTATGACGCCCGCGAGCGGCGGCAGCGTCGCGTCGATGCGCTCAAGCATCGTGTCCACCGCAGCCGTGTCGGTCACATCGGCGAGTTCCACCTGCACGGTTACCCCCTGTTCGCGCAGCGCGTCAATGGCTTCGACCGCTTCCGGGTCAGGGTCGCGGCGTCCGTTAAGCACGATCGCGCCCGCGCCACGCTCCGCCAGCCATCCGGCGAGTACGCATCCGATGCCGCCGAGACCGCCGGTTACGAGGTAGGTCCTGTCCTCGCGCAGGCGTCCGGTTTCAAGGGGCGAGTTCGTAAGGACTATCTTGCCGATGTGCCGCGCCGCGCGCATGAACTTCATCGCGGACGGCGCTTCCGCCATCGACCATCCGCTGTGGATCATCGGAGTGAGTTCGCCCGCCTCGACCCGCTTCATGACGGACTTGAGAGCCGCTCCGGGTCGCTCCGGGTCGTGCTCTTTCAGCGTGTCCAGTTCCAGTATGTGGTAGTCAACATCGGGGCGCGCGGCTGCCATCTCCTCTTCGCTGTATATGTCCACCCTCGCCAGTTCGATGAACTTGCCGCCCTGCGCCAGACATGACAGGCTCGACTCGATGAAGCCCTCGCCCGTCAGGCTGTTGAGCACCACATCGACGCCCTCGCCGCCGGTGGCTTCAAGAATTTCCTGCCCGAAATCGGTTCGCCTGCTGTCGAAGACGTGCTCCACGCCCAATGAGCGTAGGTACGCCTGCTTGGGCGCGCTCGCAGTGGCGAACACCTCGGCGCCCGCCGCTTGCGCGAGCTGGACTGCCGCCAGTCCTACGCCGCCCGCACCCGCATGAACCAGCACACGGTCGCCGGGCTTCAACTTCGCCAGGTCATAGGACAGCGCGACGGTGACAAAGACCGTCGGCATTGTGGCAAGCTGGGTGGTCGGTACATTTGGCGGCGCGTGCGCGACCAGCTCCTTGTGCATGACCGCTTCCGAGCCGAACGTGCCGAATGCCAGCGCAACAACGCGGTCGCCTACGGATACGTTCGTAACGTCCGAGCCGATTTCAACGACGTGACCGCACAACTCTTCACCGAGCAGGCCTTCCTGAACGAGGCCGAGTGAACGGAATACACTCAGGAAATTCAGCCCGGAAGCCTCCACCGCCACTCGAACCTCCCAGGGCTCCAGCGGGCGCTCCGGCGCGTCGAGGACTTGCAACTCTTCGAGCGCGCCGCCTTCGTCCGGCTCAAGGAACCAGCGAGAGCCTTCAGGCAGGGTCAATCGTTCCGATTCGGCGCCTGCGCGAACGAGGCGCGCCGCCTGGCGGAAACCGAGGCGGTAGGCTATGTGCGTCTCTGAGTCCGGGTACATCAGCTCATTGACGAGGTCGGACAGCGGCATGGTGTCTGCCGGGTCCAGGTCGATCATTCTGGGTTGCAGATGAGGCGCTTCCTGCGCGACGACCTTGCCGAGGCCCCACAGCAGCGCGCCGGAGAGCTGACCCAGCCGCTCGCGTTCCAGCACCTGCCCGCCGCGCGTGATGAACCAGACGCCGTTGGCGGGTGTCGCATCGGCGTCGCCAATGGCCTGCACGAGCGCCAATGCGCTGCCGCCCGCATGCGTAGCGTCCTCGCCGAATTCTTCGGCTGTAGTATCCTCGCTGTTTCCGTCCAGCGAGGCGAGATGCACGATGCCCCTGAGCGGCGCACCGGCAGGCAGCCCTTCTATCAGCGCGCGCCAGGATTCCCGGCTCTGCATAGCGACGGATGCGGTAATGATTGCGGAATCGCTATTCGATCCTTCATCGGCGCCCGCCAGCACGACGGTCTGGTTGCGCGCTGTCAAGTCCGCTGCCAGCGATTCCGCAACGCCGGACTCGTCGCCCGCGATAACCCATACGCCCACCGCCTCCTTCACCTGAGCGGGACCCTGCGCCATTATGACGCCCTTGTCAGGCTCACCCGCCGAGCCGTCCTTCGACACGCCGATAACTTCAATGTCGTCGTAGCCCGCGTCGGAAAGCGCCCTGCTCCAGATTTTGGAGCCTACCATCGCGTGGCGCGTGCGGTACTTGTCCTCGAAGCGCCACCAGCCATCAAGCTGCCCGAATGTCAGGTCTTGCCAGTCCTGAACGCGCAGGTTTTCCAGCGCCAGCAGAACGCCGGACGGCGCAAGCAGCAATCGGCAGTTGTCCAGCGTCTCGTCCAGGAAGCGCGTGGCGTGCAGCACATTGGACGCTATCACCACATCGTAGCCGTGGAGGTCGAAGCCCTGCTCTATCGGGTCCTTCTCGATGTCCAGAACGCGGTATTCGATTGAGTCGCCGCCGAAGCGCGCTTCCGCCTCCGAGAAGAAACCCGCGGATATATCGGTGTACGTGTAGTCGAAACGGCCGGTAGGCAGTTCGGGCAGCACGGCAGCTGTCGATGCACCCGTGCCTGCGCCGATCTCCAGCACACGCAGTATGCGACCCTCCGGCAGACCTGATACAAGCATCGCAATGGCGTCGCCCATCATTCGGTTGCCCGCGCGCGCGACCGGCGCTTTCAGGTACAGGTCGCCGGCGGTCGGCTCACCACTGCTGAACAGCAGCGTCAGGGGGTCTTCTTGGCCTACAAGCACGTCTGGCAGTGCAGCGCCGGACCGTCTGAGCAGGCCGACCTCGACCGTGCCGTGCCAGTTTTCGGCGCTCGTGCGGTCTGCGAACGCCTCGATTTCGTGCGGGATGGCATCGGGCATTGATTCGCCTTGCCCAATCTTCACGACAAAGCCGTCGCCCGATTCATCCACCACACCTGCGTTTGCAAGAAAATCGAATATGCGGCGGAACACGCGCCGATGCTCCGGCAGAACATTCAGCCTTTCTCGCAGGGCATCCGGCTCGACGAATTCGCCCGCCTTGCGCTCCCATCCCAGCCGCTCAAGCGCGGTCAGCGCATAGAACCACGACATCCGCTCAAGGCCGTTCAGCAGGGCTTCACGCTCATCGGCTTGTACGCCCTCATCGGCGAGATACTCCGTGAACGGCATCGCGCGCGCGAAGATGTCCGTCGGACTCGTGAGGAAGTCTGCCGACTGCATGCCATCGGCGAGAGCGCGATCGCGCCAGACAACCTCGTAGAAGAGGTCTTGCACCCCCTCGGTCGCGGAAAGCAGGGAGGCACGAGTGGCGCGCTTCACGGTGTATCCGCTCATCCCGCCGACTTCCACTCCGTCGAGCGTGTAGAAAATCATGTCGCCGCTCATCACTTCCGGCGTTGCGGCGCGTTCGCCCTCCGCGTTGGAATCAGGGGCGTCCTCCCGGAGCCGGGCATGGCATACGAACTGCTCGGGAAGCTGCTGTCTCAGCCACAGACGTTCCCAGCCGAATGGCAGGTAGGTTACTTCATCTTCGCCTCTGGCTGAGTGGCGCGCCGCCGAGAGCGCCTGAAAGCAGCCGTCCAGCAGGACAGGATGCAGGTCTATGCCGCTGCCGTCAACGGCGTCCGGCAAGGTTATCTCGCCAACCGCCTCGCCGTTCGCCGCCCACAGGCCCTGAAGCGTGCGGAACGACGGGCCAAGGCCTATGCTTGCCTCTGCCCTGGTGCGATAGAAGTCTCCCACATCCTGCGATTGCATGCCGGACTTCAAGCCATCGACATTGACGCGGCTGATAGACCCACGCGCTCTGACTCCGGTGGAAACCTTGCCTTCTGCGTGGAGCGTCCATCCCTCTTCTGACTCAGATTTGCTGAAAATCTCGATGTGCCGCGCGCTGCCGTTCTCAGACGCGCTGAGCACGGCCTGAATTCTTCGTCCTGGCTGTTGAGTGTTTTCGCTGCCGTCCTCTTCAGAGAAAGCCATCGCGGTGTGCAGCTGCAAGTCCTCTACTTCCACTGACTGCGCCCCCTCGGACACAGACGCCGCTGCCGCCATTGCGCCATACACCGCGCCGGGCATGATGACACGCCCGAAGACGCGATGGTCGTCCAGCCACGCCGGATCGGACGGGAACATCTCCGTCTCGAACATCACCTCGCCGCGCGGAGACTCATGCTTGCTTCCAAGCAGGGGATGCCCGGCTGCCGCTCGCCTGCGCCTCGGCGGGTCGATCCAGTACCGCTCGCGCTGGAAAGGGTAGCCGGGCAGCTCAATCCTGCGCCGCTCCTCTCCGGAAAACAGGCCATCGAATGAGAGCGTCAGGCCCGCGTTGTACGCGCCCGCGACAGCGTCCATGAATCCGTCATCGTAGTCTGCGGGGTCGATGTCCCAGGACAGGCGCAGCATGCTTTGGAGAACGACCGGCGCTTCGGTGATAGTGCCGTTTACCGAGTCCGGCCAGACGAGCGAGACCAGCGGGCCAAGCACCGCGTGCGGGCCTACCTCGATGACCAGATCGACGCCGAGTTCTGCCATGGTGCCGATGCCCCTGCGGAACTGCACGGCATTTCGCGCGTGACTACGCCAGTACTTGCCGTCAAGTGTTTCGCCGGACGGGACCACGCTGCCGGTTACATTGCTGACCAGAGACAGGGATGGAGGTGAGACGGCGACATCCTTGTACGCTACCTCCAGTTCGTCCAGCGCAGGCTCCACCAAGGGGCTGTGGAATGCCTGATTCCTGAGCCGCCTTACCGTAATCTCCTCGGCCTCGAACTTCTCGGATACGGCCTGAACCGCTTCGATTGTGCCGCTGATGACCTGATGGATGCCGTTGTCAACCGCGACGCTCAGGTTCGCGCCGTCGGTTGACGCATTGTACTCATTGACGGCCGCCGCCACTTTGTCTTCCGAGTCGAAGATAGCGGCCATCGTGCCCAGTTCAGGGACTGACGACAGCAGCGCGCCGCGCTTCGCCACGAACCGCAGGCCCTCTTCCAGTCCGAACACGCCCGCTGACTGCGCCGCCGCGAACTCGCCAAGGCTGTGTCCGATGACAGCGCTCGGCTCGACGCCGATGCTGCGCCATAGCGCGGTGATGGCACACTCCAGAGCATAGACGGCAGGCTGCGTCCATGCGGTATCGTTCAGGTCGCCTTCCGCGTTTTCAGCGCCGAACATCACATCCAGCAACGAAGAGCCGCGCTCTTCCAGCATCACCTGTTCGCACCTGTCTAGCACGGCGCGCACCACGGGTTCACTCTCGTACAGCGTTTTGCCCATGCCCAGCCACTGGCTGCCCTGCCCGGTATAGACGAAAGCGACCTTCGTAGCCGTTTTCGTACCCACGCCGTCTTCACCGTCTGCAACCTCTTTAAGTCCGGCACGCAGCGACTCAGCGTCAGTGAAGGTGACGCCCGCGCGATGGGCGAAATGGCTGCGCCCCACGCCTGCCGTCCATGCCATGTCGGACAGGAAGGGCGAGTCGGCTGAATCTGCGGCTTTCGTGTCGTCAGGCTGTCCGTCAAGCCAGTCAAGGTATCGTCCTGCCAGCTCGCGCAAGGCATTGTCGCTCTTGCCCGAAAGGGGCAGGAGTCGCTTTTCGCGCGCGTCAGAAACTTTCGCTGCCGAATCTGCGACAGATTCCGGTACGGATACAGCAATTTGCCTTGGGGAGCCGCTGGGCCATTCGGCGCCATCCAGAGTGCCGGGCACTTCCTTAGACGGGCGGTATCCTTCTATTACCAAGTGCGCGTTCGTGCCGGACCAGCCGAAGCCGCTCACACCCGCAAGCGGCGTCCGGTCGGCAAGACTTGGCCACTCGGTTGCGGTCGCGGTTACGCGAAGGGGCAGATTATCCCAATCCACCGCCGGAGTCGGATCGTAGAAGTTCAGGTGCTTAGGAATGACCCCCTTATTCATCGACAAGAGGACCTTCATCACCGCCGCGACGCCTGCCGCCGGCTCAAGGTGACCGAAGTTCGTCTTAACGGAGCCAATCAGAAGCGGTTGTCCGGCAGAGCGGTCCTTGCCGTAAGCTGCTGCCAATGCTCTCAACTCTATGGGGTCGCCGACCGGAGTTCCCGTGCCATGCGCTTCCACATAATCGACTTGAGCGGGGAGAACTCCGGCCTTGCGAAGCGCGTCCTCGATCACCTGCTGCTGTGCCTCTTCGTTTGGCACCGTCAGGCCCGTGCTCGCGCCGTCCTGGTTCAGCGCGGAGCCTCGAATGACGCCCCAGATGCGGTCGCCGTCCGCCTCCGCGTCGCTCAGACGCTTTAAGACCACGATGCCGCAGCCTTCGCCGCGGACGTAGCCGTCCGCGGACGCGTCGAAGGTCTTGCAGCGTCCGTCCGGCGCCAGCATGCCCGCATTCCCGCGCAACTCCAGCAGACGCCCGGACAGTATGGTATGGACGCCGCCCGCGAGCGCAAGGTCAGCCTCGCCAAGCTGCAACCCTGACATCGCCTGATGTATGGCGACGAGCGATGACGAGCAGGCGGTGTCCAGCGCAATTGCCGGCCCGTTCAGGCCGAGCGCGAAGGCAACCCTTCCGATTGCCGTGTTGTACGAAGTGCCGCTTACCATGTAGAGGCTGGACGCAGGCTCGGACGTATCGCTGGCCTGCATTATCATCCCGCGATAGTCCATGTTGCTGATGCCTGCGTAAACGCCTGTGCGGCTGCCTTTCAGACCGTCCGGGTCTATCCCCGCGTCTTCGAGCGCCTGCCAGCTCGTTTCGAGCATAAGGCGCTGCTGCGGGTCCAGATGGTGCGCCTCGACCGGCGAGATGCGGAAGAAGGGAGCGTCGAACCGGTCAACATCGTCGATGAAGGCGGCATGGCGAGATGCCTCGCTCTGCATCGAGGCGTTTTGGAATAGCTCGCCCAAACGCCCCTCACCGGAGCCGGGAATGCCATCGCTAACTGCATTCTCGCCCGCCTCCAGCAGCCGCCAGAACTCTGAGAGGTTGTTGGCCTGGGGAAAGCGACAAGCCATCCCGACAATCGCTATTGGCTCGCCTGTCTGCTGCCCGATGCGATTGAGAATTTCCGGATTGACAGTAGTTGAACGGGAAGATGGCGCACCGCTCTGTGTGCTCATGCTGTTCCTCCACAAGGATAGGCTTTCATATTGCGAGTGTAGCCACCGAGCTTTCGCGCTCGAACGGTTGCGAAATTCTTTGTATCTTGAACTTTAACATATTCAGCCTATTGATTTGGAGTGGTTTATACAGAAATTAGACTATACGAGCATCTTTATCCACCGTAGTGGAAACGGGCTCGCCTGTCTCTCAGAAGGGCAAGGCCCGTCGCAGCTTCTCGCGAGGAACGCGCCGATGTGGAAGGAACGGCTTACGGTAGGGTGTTCAGGAGGAATCTGGAAGGGCCGCGGAGGTCATTGAGGCTATCTCGGCATCTGGGGCCTGAAGACGATAGTGCGACGGCAGATGCGTCGTGCCGGGTTCAAGCTGCCAAAAAATAGGACCGCATACCCTACGACACACATTCGGAACGCGATATATGCTCATTGGAGGGGATGTGTTCTCGCTACGGCGCATCATGGGGCACAGCAATATCGAGACGACGATGCTGTACGCTGAGATGTCCGATAGGTTGGTGGCGGAGCAGCATAGGAAGTTCTCGCCGATGGCGCGCCTGATGACGTAGTCTTCTACACATCACATCGTTCTATCTATATGAGGGGCCTTAGATCCTTTGCAGAACTGCTGTTCCGACAACAACTTGGCTGATATAATAGTTTGTGACACGTAATGGCGAAGGTTTGTGGTTGAGTCTGTTTGCTCACAAATGAAATATATGCCAGAACTGGAAAAGAGGAAAATGTACATTGAACTTGTTCGCCGCGTAATTGAGGAAGCGATTGCGTTGCACGTCGAAACTTCCAATCAGACCACTGACGAAGTTCTACAAAAGATACGTGATCATATTGAGTCGACATCCAGAGAGTATAGGAGCGATGAACCCGAAATTCAGTACGATGATCCCTTGTGTAGGCTAGGTTATCTGTACATGCACGCCGCGGCGAACGCCACTCTTTTTGAGAGAGTGCTGATGGAATCAGATGACCTTCGTGAAACGCTTCGTAGTGCTGGTGATAAGACACTCAATGTCTGCTCCATGGGCGGAGGGCCAGGCACTGAGTTGCTAGGTGTCGCCAAGTATTTCCTAAAGAGTTGGAGAAGGACACCTCCTCGCAAGATTACGTTCTCTGTATTTGACGCTGTTCCTGAGTGGGCAGACACTTGGTTGCCGCTCTCTGATGCTGTAGAGGAGGAGCTTGAAACCTCCCTAGCCGAAAACGGACTGGATGCCCCCACAATTGCAGCAAATTTCTACCCTTGCGATGTACTTGACCCCAATTCTTTTCGCAACATCGCATCGTACCTCCGGCGAGCTGACGTAGTGGTCTTCAATTACATATTCTCCGAAAACAAAACGAGGTTGGAGGAAGCCCAACTGGCGCTGCAACATCTCTCCGGCATGACACCAGCAGATTGCACGTTTGTTGCAATTGACCGCCTGGAGGGAATCGGTCCCTTTACAGGGGATGTTGTAAGAATATTCGAATCTGTATTCGATGTCGAGATTGGGTACGAGACTCTGGGCGGGGTTCTCGATGGAGACGAGCAAACGTCAGAAATGGGAGAGATGTTGTTGGAAACCCTGAAATGGAGGCCTCGTGTCAAATTTTTTACAGACATGTACCGGGACCCAACAGTATTCTGGCTGGCGGTGAGACGGTAGTGAGGAAACAGACAGATGATAATCTCTGCAAGCTACAAGACAGATATTCCTGCATTCTATGGTGAGTGGTTTCTCAACAGGATTCGTGCTGGCTACTGCAAAATGGTCAATCCGTATAACAAGAAGCAGCACCAATTGATTTCGCTGCGTGAGGAAGATGTGGATGGTTTCATTTTCTGGACAAAAAATCTGACTCCCTTTGTTGACACTTTGGATGAGGTTTATCGACAGGGCTTCCCGTTCATTGTGCAGTACACGATTAACGGCTATCCGCGAGCATTTGAGGCCCGCGTGGTGGACGCAGATAAATCAGTGGAGAACTTCCTGACTGCCTCAGAAAAATACGGTTCTATGTCTGTTGTTTGGCGATACGACACGATAATTTTTTCGACTATCACTGACTCGGATTTCCACCGTAAGAACTTTGCTGACCTTGCTTCGAAATTGGCTGGAGCGACCGACGAGGTTGTGGTTTCTTTCGTCCAACTCTATAAGAAAACACGAACAAATATGAACGGAGCTGCTCGGACAAGCAATTTCGATTGGTACGATCCTCCGGCCGAAGACAAACGAGAATTGCTTGGAGACCTTGTGGAGATTGCAAATCGAAATGACATCCGACTTTCGATCTGCACTCAGCCTGAACTCAGAGTGCCTGGTGCTGGAGAGGCAAGTTGCATTGATGCGGAGAGGCTGATGGGTGTGGCGGGCCGACCGTTTCAGTCAAGAGTTAAAGGTGTTCGCGCGGGTTGCGCTTGTTATGAGTCGAAAGATATCGGAGATTACGACACTTGCCCGCATGGGTGCGTCTATTGCTATGCCGTATCAAATCGGTCACTTGCTCTGCGTCGGTATCAAAACCACGACCCTCAGGGCGAGTATTTGTTTCCGCAAAAGCCATTGCCCACACCAAGTGTCAAATTTGGAGGAAATGCTCAGCGTGAACAATTGTCACTCTTCAGCCATATCAGCGATGAAGAGAAGTGAACTGGCAGTGTTAGGAGACCTGCGATAGCTGGCGTGAGACCTTGGTAGCTGATGCCGCTTATGACTCATGAAGAAAGAGGGTCCAACACTGAGCCAAGTGCCCGACCAGTTAGGCGCTGATGAAGTTCAATGGCTTCACGCTCTGTCATTCCAGCTATGTAATCAGCTACGATTCGCTCACTCCCGAGAGATGTTTCGCCATTCTCCGATTCTCTTTGTGTCCCATCAAGGAATTCACGGTATCGGGGAGGGAATACATCAAAGTTGGACTCTGATACGGCCTCGGAGAGAATACTGAAGAGATCTCGAATGAGCCTACGCTGACCATATTGCTGTGTGGACAGTGACGGTGCGGTGATTACATACTCCCAAGTCAGCTGTTTAAGTATGTCGACCTCCATCTGAAGCTCCGGGGCAATCTCCACACAGCTCTGCTCTGAGCTTTGCGGTACTTGAAGTGAAACGGCATCCGTTATATATCGCCTGATCAGAGATGCTGTCAGAGAGCGAAGCGAAGCTCTTTGCTCCCGAACTCCGGTATATGGTTGCAGTAGTTGTTCGTGTGCAACTTCCATAGATGCAGTCAAACCGTCAAATACGCCTTTTAGTTCGGCATATCCTGGAATTGTGCTGCGCCTAGAGTCGTTCTGCCATCGTCGGAGGACGTTCTCCAGAAACCTGGCTCGTGCTTCACCATCGATTAGAAGACGATCAAGGGGAATCAGCCCTGCCCTGTAGAAGTCGTCGATGTCGTGGACAGAATAGGCAATGTCGTCCGCCCAATCCATCAACGCAGCTTCTGGACTTTTTTGATCTGATGACCCCAATTCGCGTGCCCACAGAAACTCCTCACGTTCAGAAATATATGCTCCCCACTTCTGTTTGCGAAGTCCTGCTGGCTCACGCAACCATGGGTATTTCAGGAGTGCATTGAGCGTCGCACGGGTCAAGTTCAGGCCGAGGAAATCTTGGTGCCTAAGAGCGAGCTTGGTGACGATCCGAAACGACTGAGGATTGCCTTCAAACCCATCAGTGTAGCGGGTATCTTGCAGTAGGTCGTCCAATTCCTTTTCGGCTACGTGACCGAAAGGAGGATGGCCTAAATCATGGGCCAGCGCAGCAGCCTCAACAACATCTGGATCAATCCCGCCCAAGGATTCAGCTTCATGGGGTTGATCTTCGACGATATTCTCGGCAAGCCTCCTAGCAATCTGAGCCACTTCGAGTGAATGAGTTAGCCTATTATGGAATACTATGCGCTCTCCGGCGGTAGCTACCTGGGTCACCCCCCCAAGTCTTCGGAAGGCCGAGGCGTATAACACCCGATCCCTGTCGCGCTGGCCGGGAGTTCTTCGATCGGTGCCACGGTCGTTAGGATGAAAGCGGGTGTATCGCTCTGATTCCTGATTGCACAAAAATACTATCCCTGTGGAAGTGCGACTGCAAACTTGCGTTCATGAGTTAGGCGTATGTCACCGTCGTCGATCAGACGCCATATCACATTCCTAACTTCGGAGTCTTCGATCTGAAGCTCCGCAGTCAACTTTTCTAGCAATTCATAGGGGTCAAGTGGAGGTAACGCCGACAAGAATTCAATTATTCTAGGCCGGATGCTTTCAAACTGAGCGCGTGTCATGTGTGCCTCACTAACGGGTGAGCTACCGTGCCATCTCTTTGGTTTGCGATTTTAATTCTTTGCATCTGTCGAAGTCAAACCTTCCGACGGCATCTTTCGCGATGTTTTCGGCGATGGACTTCACCGACTGATGCGGTCTTGCTACGATCTGTTCGCTATGGATTGAAGCTAATGCCCTTCCTGTTGCCTATAAATTCATTATAGAATACATTTGTTCGCAAGGGAAGTGTGAGTCGTACGCAGAGAAATATGCAAAAGTCCCTTCCCCCATCAAGGGAGAAGGTTAGGATGGGAGTGAAAACGCTTGGGATCGCCCCGAAAATACGCCTTTTGCATATTTCTTGTACGTACTTAGGGCTCGACATAATTCAGTCATCTCCCCTCACCCTAACTCTCTACCCGAGGGAGAGGGGACAAGTTGTGGCAATTGTGCCCACCCTTAGTCCGTGCCATCTCGAATCATCATTCTGGGACGGGTGGACTGTATGCAACAAAATCCCCCCTTTCCTTGCATTTCCGCCGACAGCCCGTATCTGAGCCTCCGGCTTAAATTGGACAACCTACGCTTGATATGCAAGGATGTTTCGGACTTAGCATTGCAAGCCGAAACGGACTCATAAAGTGACGACAGCTTTCGTCGTGCCATCGAGAATCCAGCGCTCGCGGCGTAAGGGCAGTCGCCAACTACCCAACACCAAGTATTGCGGGCGTCCTTCGAAGTGGGGCAACCCCTTCATCATCGGGGAATCCTACTCGCGTGAGAGTTCGCTTGAGGCGTTTCGACGCGCGTTCTGGTCGAAGCAGCTACCGATGACGCCCAAGAAGGCCTATCGCCAGCTGCGCCAATACGACTACTTATCCTGCTGGTGTGGGGTCGGCGAAGAATGCCACGTGGACGAGTACATAAGGGCCATCGAGCGTGGATACGCCAAGCGGCGCTCTATATGCCTGTGCTGCCCCCACCGTCTGAGGCACCATTACAGCGTCGAGATGTTGAACGAAATAGATGAGGTTGATGCCTTGGGAGCTGTTTGCCCTCGATGCAATCCTTCCGACCGCTTCGACCCACTCAGCGACGTAGTCTGCCTGGTTCTGCTATTTCAGTAGAGGGCTCACTTATGGCGACGGAAACCACGACCGCACTCACGCGCCGACGACATCCCCGCGGATGCTATCCGAAGAGAGCTCGAAAGCTCCTGGAGTACCTCTAAGCCGACGAGGTGAACGCCGTCATCAGAGCGGCTCCCAACCCCAGGGCGAAGTTGCTGATGTTGGAGCAGTGGCGCGCTGGCTTGCGAGTCTCCAAAGCGCTTCCAGTGGCGGCTGTTGGTTAGACGTGCCTGATAGATTCGACACTTCTAGAGCCATATTCCCGGGTGGCGAACTTCAAGGAAATGTCTGCTTTGAAGTAAGAATTTCAGACGTGGGTTCTCTAGTGCTGTTTGGAGACCGCTTCGTTTTCGACGCAGACTTCGACCACCGCGATTAACTCTGGTTCTGGGCGCTGCGCCAGACCGGCCACAAGCAAAAAGGGGATGGCAGACTTTCGCCATCCCCTCCATCCTGTCAATCCCTATCAGATTAGACTGGTCGGGGAGACTGGATTCGAACCAGCGACCCCCTGCACCCCATGCAGGTGCGCTACCAAACTGCGCTACTCCCCGGCCGACTCCCAGAATAGCATAGCGCATAGGCTGCTTCAAGAGAACAGGCAGTCGCCGGACATTGATAATCTGCCTCTGAAAGCGTCTCTGCCGGTCGCACTTCCGAGTGATGACTTTGCTACCGACAGCATGAGAGACACATGACTGGTGCGGCGTGATACAATGGCGTTCTGGGAAGCTATGAACAATGGAGGAGCAGCATGACTAACAAGATAGACTTGACGCTGGACGACGTGTACGAGGCGCTCAGGGATGTGTATGACCCTGAAATCCCGGTGAACATCGTTGACCTTGGACTGGTGCGCGACGTGTCTCTCGTCGAAGGCAACATCGATATGAAAATGACGCTCACCTTCGCGGGCTGCGGCATGGGCCCGTACATCGCGCAGCAGGCGGAGTGGCGTCTCGCCGAACTGGAAGGCGTTGACGACATCAACGTTGACCTCGTCTTCGACCCGCCCTGGACGCCGGACGAGATTACCGAAGAGGGCAAGAAGCTGCTGGGACTGGACTAGGGGGAGCCAGTCAGTATTTCGGTTAGTCAGTCGGCCAGTCCCTCCAGGTCCCTTCCCCCTTGATGGGGGAAGGTTAGGATGGGGGTGTCGCGAATAATAATCGCCGTTCAATCGGTGAGTACCGACTAACTGACAGGCTGATTTACTGACGAACTAACTCCACTGAAAGGCTGAGGAACTGCTATGACTATGAATCCGCAGCAGCAGGCGCACGCACGCCAGCGCATAGAATCGATGAGACGCCAGTTCGAGCAGAAGCGTCAGGTCGCGGACGCGCTGGCGCAGATCGGCCACAAGATTGGCGTGTACAGCGGCAAGGGCGGCGTGGGCAAGACCACCGTCGCTGTGAATCTCGCCGCGACTCTCGCGCACGAGGGACACAGCGTCGGCATCCTCGATGTGGACATCGACTGCCCCAATGTCGTGCGCGCCATGAAGGTCGCCGAGCGCCCGCAGGTCGGGCAGGACAACAAGATGCTGCCGTCCGAGCGCTTCGGTGTCAAGGTGATGTCCATGGGCTTCTTCCAGCAGAACGAGGAAGAGGCGATCATCTGGCGTGGGCCTATGGTGCACAACGCCATCAATCAGCTGCTGCAAACCACCGACTGGGGAGAACTCGACTACCTCGTCGTTGACCTGCCCCCGGGCACATCGGACGCGCCCCTGACCGTGATGCAGAATCTTGAACTCGACGGCTTCATCGTCGTGACCACGCCGCAGGAACTCGCCAAGATTGACGCCAAGCGCTCCATCAACATGATTCGCAAGCTGCAAGTCAAGGTGCTTGGCGTGGTCGAGAACTTTTCCGGCGAAATTTTCGGCAGTGGCGCGGGCGAGGAGCTTGCGAGCGAACTGGGGCTGGACTTCCTGGGCAGCCTGGAACTGCGCCCCGAATACCGCGACACATCGAAGCCGACCGTCCTCCTCAGCAACGACGTGCTCGGCGAGTACTCCGGAATCGCGGACAAGGCGCGCGCCGCGCTTGGTGAAGGGGGCTGATGTGGATAAGAGCGAAAGCAAGGACAACGAGGTAACAAAAAGACTTACTTATGTTAGTACGGAATCCCTCCAGTCCAGGCTGCCGGAAATGCTTGTGTGTCTGCTGGAAGGCGATACAGTGGTGATAAGGCACCGAGGCAAGACCATAGGGTACATGATGCCCCGACACGAAGATGTGGAGGAAGGGTTGCGCGAACTGGACGAAGCGGTTGTGGAGCGCCTTCGTGACGGGCGCAAGGACGTGCCAAAAGTAGAGATAACAAGAACAGACATCATAGATCTTATCCATGCGCGCGAGTGATAGTGCCTCTCTGTTGTCTGTCATAGACGCTTCGGTCTCTTCTGCTTGGATATTGGACGACGAGTCAGATCCGTTCGCCGACGAAGTTTATGCAAGCCTCCAAGCGAGTGCCGGAGTTGTCCCGCAGCACTGGCACTTTGAGATACGCAATGCCTTGCTCATAGCAGAACGGCGTGGCCGTGTTTCTTCAGACTCGATAAGTGGGCATCTGCTCACCTTAAGTGAATTGGGGTTGCAGACTGATATAATCCCGGACCTCGATGCTGCTTTCAACCTGGCACAAAAACACCGTCTCACGTTCTACGACGCTCTGTATTTGGAGTTGGCTAGGCGCCGTAGCTTGCCGCTTGCCACGCTGGACAATGCCTTGGAACGCGCGGCCGATGCTGAAGGGCTGCCTGCACTGGCGCTGATATAGACGGCTATTCGTGCATCTGCGCCAAGTCGAGTGAATACTTACAAAATAAGAATCTGCTGGAGGAAAGACATGTTTTACAGGCTATACACGGGAGACGACGGGCAGTCGCATATGGATGAAAGCTATGAGCCGCCCGAAGTTCAGGACGCTACCAGCATCGTAGTTCGCAAGCAGGAAGTCGGCTACTTCATCGACTGGCATCCCGCGCCGCGCAAGCAATACATCATCACGCTGGCGGGTAATGTCGAGATCGGCCTGGGCGACGGTACGGTCTATACGCTTGGCCCCGGCGACATGATGCTCGCCGAGGACCTGACCGGGCAGGGGCACACGACGAAAGCGGTGGGCACCGAAACCCGAGTGTCTGTGGCTCTTACGCTGGACTGAGAATTAGCCAACACGGCGGCGCTGTCAGCCTGAATAGTCGCACCTTGCCGCTTATACCCTCTCGCTTGCGCCCTCTTTTGACGGCTTGGCTAGAGTGGGAATATACTTACGCCAATTGAAACTACTGGCCATTTAGCACTCTGGGAGCGTAATCGTGAGCTACGAAGACATTGTTGTGACTAAAGACGAGGGTGTTGGCATCATCCGTCTTAACAGGCCGAAGGTGCTGAATGCGCTGAGCAAGAGGCTGTATCGCGAGGTTGACACCGCCATAAGCGATATGGAGGCGGACACGGACATCAAGGCCGTGATATTCACCGGCACGGGCGACCGCGCGTTCTCGGCCGGTGCGGACATCCACGAGCAGGTGAGAGACGCGGAGAATCCGCCACCGCCCGATCCGAACCGCTCTGAATACTCTTGGCATGTCGCGGCATGCACCAAGCCGACAATCGGCGCGCTCAACGGGCTCTCCTACGGCGGCGGCGCCGTGATGGCGTCCAGCTTCGACATTCGCGTGGGCTGCGAGCGCTCCAGATTCCGCTTCCTCGCAGCGTCTTATGGTCGCGTGAACTCAACATGGACGCTGCCGATGCAGGTCGGCTGGCCCAAGGCAAAGGAACTGCTATTCACCACATGCGTGGTTGAGGCGGAAGAGGCGTACAAAATCGGTCTGCTGAACCACCTCGTATCCGCGGACGAGCTTATGCCCAAGGCAATGGAGATTGCGAAACAGATTGCCGCAAACGACCCGCGCATGGTTCAGGGCATCAAGGAACTGATGATTGACGATGTGGGCGAGGGCTGGCGCTGGATGCACGACAACGAGGCGGCGGCGCAAAAGGGCAAGCTTGCCCCTACGCCAGTCGAGGAGGGCTTCGCCGACTTCCTCGCGCGCAAGGGCCGCAAGGACGCCTAGCTACTAACTGAGCCGAACAAGACACCTGAGAACTGCGAGAGGACATACGCCGATGACATCTCAAAATGGCAAACTGAACACACCGCTGGAAGGCATTCGAGTGCTGGATCTGGGACGCTATCAGGCGGGCCCTCGCTGCGCCCTCATGTTCGCGCGCATGGGCGCTGAGGTAATCAAGGTGGAGTCGGTGCGCGGCGACGAAAGCCGCGCCAACGGTCCCCGTGTTCGCGGTCAGTCCGCGTACTGGGTGCAGTACAACAGCGGCAAGAAGAGCCTTGCTATCAACCTCCGCACCGACAAGGGTAAGGAGGTTCTGCGCGAACTGGTCAAGGTCTCGGACATCCTCCTGCAGAACTTCCGCCCCGGCACAATCGACATCATGGGCTTCGGCTACGACAAGCTCAAAGAGCTGAACCCCAAGATAATAATGATAAACGTCTCGGCTTACGGGCAGTACGGCCCCAACCGCGACAAGGTCGGCTTCGACCCCATTGGTCAGGCGATGGGCGGCCTGATGTCCCTCACCGGCTACGGCGACCTGCCCCCGATCAAGACCTACTTCCCGCTGATAGACCGAATCACCGCGCTGCACGCGTGCATCGGCGCACTCGCCGCCCTGCGAGAGCGTGAAATCTCCGGCGAGGGGCAGGCGCTCGAAGTCTGCCTCGCCGACACCGGCTTCACCGTCAACGAAATCCCCATCTCAGCATATCTGAGCGGCGGCGTCGAGACCGAGCGCGCGGATTCCGCGGTCGGCGGTGGCGGCACGCCCTTCGGCGGCATGTACGAGACTGCGGACGGCTATGTCATCCTTGCTGCCGGCAACGACAACATGTGGCCGCGCACATGCGCCGCGCTCGACCATCCCGAATGGCTGGAGGATCCGCGCTTCGAGACGCGCGACTCGCGCACCGAGCATGTGGACGTTCTCGAAGAAGAAATCGGCAATTGGCTGAAGCAGCGCACCACTAAGCAGGCGGTTGACGAACTCTCGGAGCACAGCATACCTGTCGCTCCGGTGAACACCACCGAGCAGGCGGCCAACGAGCCGCAGCTTCACGAGCGCGACATTCTGATGGAAGTACCGGACCCCGTGGCAGGCACGATGTGGGTCAGCGGCGAGTCCATCAAGTTCAGCCGCACGCCTATGGTCGTCGGCTCCGCGCCCACTGTCGGGCAGCACACCCGCGAGCTTCTAGGCGACATCCTCGGCTACTCCGACGACCAGGTGCAGGCGCTCGTCGATGAGGAAGTGATTGGCGCCGACGACGGGAACTAGCATCGATGGACAGGATGGGTAGGATGCAACCCGCACGAGTGGAATATATCCCCGAGTCGCAAGTGCTGTTTATCGAGAACGGACAGGATAGCGCGGTAGGCGACGATTTCGCCGAGCATATCATCGTTCACTACGACAATGACGATGTTGCTGCACCAGCATCGCTGACGGCAATT
The DNA here is from genome assembly GCA_965204855.1 of Dehalococcoidia bacterium. Lineage (GTDB taxonomy): Bacteria > Chloroflexota > Dehalococcoidia > Lucifugimonadales > JADFKI01 > Bin90. The sequence continues at coordinate 2,894,136 of OZ242018.1, read as the reverse complement.
CGCATTGACCACGCCGAGTATGTACTTAAGCCATTCGTTGACGCAATCCTGGCGAAGTACGGCGTATCGCTTGATGATGTCAAAACCCATAAACAAGCAAAGGTTAAAGCGAGTGCGGAAGCAACGTAAGCTGATTGAGAACACTGACAAACTGACCGACTGATGAACTGACTAACTTGCCATGCAAACGATAATCAACGACCCCGGCGACTTCTCCTACGTGATCGGGCCGTACAAGCAGCCTGTCGCTACCGTGTCGCCGGGCGAGACCTTCATCGTCGAGACGGCGGACGCCTTCGAGAACAGAATAACCTCGCCCGACGACGACATCACGCAGATAATCACGCTGCCCTATGTGAACCCCTTGACCGGTCCCATATATGTCGAGGGCGCGGAGAAGGGCGACACCCTCACCGTCACCATACACTCCATCGAGGTCACGCGCGACTACGGCGTGAGCGCGCTCATCCCGGAATTCGGCGGTCTCTGCGGCACGGTATTCACCCGCACGCTCAACCCGCCCCTGCCGCCGCGCGTAATGCTGCATCCCATCAGCAACGGCGAAATCACCTTCTCCGAAGACCTGGACATCGCTGCGATACCATACGAGCCGTTCTACGGCACCATCGGCACCGCGCCGGAGCTTGAGGCAATCTCCTCGCTCGCGCCCGGCTTTCACGGCGGCAACATGGACGCAGCCGATGTCTGCCCTGGCAACACTGTCCACCTGCCCGTAAATGTCCCCGGCGCACTGCTGCACATCGGCGACGGCCACGCCGCTCAGGGTGATGCTGAAGTCTGCGGCGTCGCAACAGAGATTCCCACACGCGGCACGCTCACAGTTGACCTCATCAAGGAGCAGTATGTCGCCACGCCGCGAGTCGAGTCCGACGACTTCCTGATGACCGTCGGCAGCGCCCGCCCGATGGAGGACGCAGCCCGCATCGCATTCTACGAACTCGTCATGTGGCTCGAATCGGCTTATGGCATCGAACGCCTGATGGCATATCAGCTCTGCTCGCAGGTCGCCCGCGTGCGCCTCGCCAACATGGTGGACATCCTATACTCGGTAGTCGCCAAGTTCCCCAAGCGCTACCTACCGCGAAGTTAAGCGATGGCGATGCCCGACATCCGGCCCACTGACGAGTTTTTCGACGCCAACGGTGTGCGCCTGTACTACGCTGACTGGGGTGAGCCAGGCCCCGATGCGCCGCCTGACACTCCGACAGTTGTACTGCTGCACGGCTTGCAGGACTGCGCCCGAAGCTGGGACATCTTCGCCGCTGCAATCCGCTCCGACTACCGCGTCGTCGCGCTTGACCATCGCGGACACGGCGACAGCGCACATGCCACGCCCGACACCTACGGCTTCCGCGACTACATCTCAGACCTCGAATCCCTTGTCACGCACCTGGGATTGAGCGATTTCATACTGGTGGGGCACTCGGCAGGCGCGCGCTACGCCTTCGTCTTCGCCGCCGAGCATCCCGAACTCATCCGCGCGCTGCTTGTCGTGGACATCGACCCCGACGCCGTCAACCCGGATTCGCAGGGAATGTTCGTCCGCTACAACACCGAGTCCGACGAGTGGGACTCGCTAGGCGCTGTCGTGGAGAGGCTGCGCGACCGCCAGCCGCAATCGACCGACGAGATGCTGTTGCATCAGGCAGAGGTTATGACCCGCGAGCTCCCGGACGGCAGGCGCGTCTGGAAGCGCGACCGGCGTTTGCTGGCGGCGTATGAACGCCCCGACCTCTGGGAAGAGTGGGGAAGCCTATCCGTGCCTACGCTCATCGTGCGCGGACGCCAGAGCAACCTGCTGACGCATGAGGTAGCGGTCAGGATGCGCGAGGCTATTACTGGAAGGGCACCGCTGGTACGCCTCGCTGAGTTGGAAGGCGGCGGCCACTGGTTCTACCAGGAGTTCCCCGGCGCCTTCGAAATGACCTTCCGATGGTTCATGCGCGCCGTCAGGGATGCCTCTAAGTAGCGCAAAAGCAATGTCGGGGGATTTGTCACCTACTCCACGTCTTCCCAATCGGCGTCAGCATCCAGAATTTCCTGAGCACGCCCCAGATTATGCTCATACACCAGCACCCGATGCGGTATGAACTGGAACGTGCCCACACCGCCGTACCCGAAACCCAGCGGCTGGATGTACGCGCCCACACCGTTCTCGCGCAGAAGCTGAGCCACCATCTGCGCTTCCATCTCGTTCGGGTAGGTTGCAAATTCAACGGACTTGTCGTTTAGTGGCATAGTCAATACAAGCCCTTCAGGTGAGCCTCTATCTCGTCGCGTATCAAGCTGACGCTCGGCTGTGGGCAGCCAATCACACGCTCATCCGCGCCCTCGTGCTTGTGGTGCGGCTCATGCGGCAAGCCCGGGTGATATTCGCTGTTGTCGTACCGAAATATGGTAGTGTCATCGGCTGCCATGTACTGGAATGAGTATTTGTCCAGCAATGGGGTATCATTGGACACTATGGCAACCAGCCGGATATTCAAATAAGTAGGTCCGGGGAATGTCATAATAGCGCGCATCTCCACGCGTCCATCGCCCGTAGGCAGGGACGGCAGCCGGTGTATTGCCGTTGCACCCGCAGACAAGAGGACGTCGAGGGAGCGGTCGAAGTATGTCTCTAGTAGCGGTTCCTGCACAGAAATCAGCTACTCCTCCGTCAAATCTTCCACTCTTCCCCGACTCCACGGCTGGGTATCGACAATTCCTTGGCCCCATGTGCTCTTGCCATGTAGTCACAATCCATCGCCCAAGTGATGTAGTCATGGGTGCATTCCAGTTCAAGACGCTTCCACTTGTCGGCAAACTCTTGCGAAGTCATCCCGTACTTCGACTCGAATCCTGCGAGTTCCTGCTCTATGTCCTCTCTCGTCAACTCCGTAACTGTTATTTCGTTGCCCCCCGGAGTTGTCTTCGTGTAAGTCTTCCGCTTCTGGTCAACCATCACGCACCCGCTTCCTGTTCGTCCGATATATCCTTCCCATCCTGTCCATCGATGTCCCAGCTCCTACCTGCCGACATACCGTGGCTGCCGCTTCTCCACGAACGCGCGCACGCCCTCCTTGTGGTCCGCCGTGCGCCGCGCGATGTTCTGCGCGGGCCCCGCGAGCTTCAGGCTCTCCTCCAGATCGGTGTGCAGCGACTTCTGCACCAGCCGCTTTATCATCGCCATCGAGTACGTGGGCCCGTCCGCGATTCGCTGTGCCAGTTCCATCGTCGTCTCCATCAGCTCCTCGTGCGGCGCGACCTTGCTCACCATGCCCAGCCGGTACGCTTCGTCCGCGCTGACGATGTCGCCCGTGTACTGCAATATGAAGGTGTTGCTTATCCCGATCATTCGCGGCAATTGCCAGCACGAGCCGTCCGCCGGAATCAGCCCGCGCCTGATGAAAGTCTCTGAGAAGCGCGCGTTCTCCGATGCGATGCGAATGTCACACGACAGCGCGATGCCCATGCCCAGCCCCATCGCATAGCCGTTCACCGCGGCGATAGTCGGCTTCTGCATGTTGTGCAGCGTCAGCGGCAGGAAGCGCACCCCGTCCATGTAGCTCTCTCCGGACGCCGCAGCCTCCCATTGCTCGTTGAGATGCTCCCAAGGCGTCAGGTCATCAGGAATCGGCGATTCATCGCGCTCCTCGTTCGCCTGGTTCATGCGCTTCACATTCGCGCCCGAGCAGAACGACGGGTCCCGCCCCGTCAACACCAGCGCCCGCAGCGTGGATGACGCCTCCAGCCGGTCTATCTCCGCGTTAATCTCCGCCGCCATCTCGTCCCCGATGGCGTTGCGCGTGGGCGCGTCGTCCATAGTGATGACCAGCACCCCGCCCACTTCCTGCACATCAATATATTCGTAACCCATTTCTCTTTTCCTCAATCTTCGAATATCAGTCCCTTCCCCCTCGATGGGGGAAGGTTAAGGATGGCGGTGAAATCCTCTCCATCCTGTATATCGATGTTAGTTTTCTATCTTCGACTTCAGGCAGTTGAAGAACTGGTTCATCAGCATTCGCGAGGCGTTCCCCATCAGCCTCTGCCCAACGCGCGCAACCACGCCGGTTACCTGCGCGTCCCCCTCGACGCTCACCTGCGTGCCGCCGTCGATATCCGCGAAGCTCAGCACCCCCTCTCCGCGCACACTGCCACCCCTTCCTCTTCCCTGCACGACCATCCTGTAAGATTCGAGGTGCTGCCTGTCCGCGATAGTAACGCTGCCGCTGTAATTGCCGCGCACCGCAGCCACGCCCACCCGCATCTTCACATTGTACGTGTCTTCGTCCACCGGCTCGAAGCCCTCGCAGCCCGGTATGCACCCCGCGAGAGTCTCCGGAGACATAAGCATATCCCAGACCTTCTCGCGCTCGGCGTCAATCGTGAAAGTGCCTTCTACCTTCAATCGGAATCTCCTCTCGACTATACGCTGAACTGTGGGTGAAGCTAGGAATTCAAGGCTTCCTGTATAGCCTGTTCTATGTCAGGTTTATCGGACGATACCACATCACTGGGCAGGTGTTTGTGGTGCGGGAAACTTGGCAAGTCCGGGAAGTGCGGCGTGCTGTCATAACGGAAAATCAAGTGGTTGTTCTCGTCCTGGCAGTGATACCGATAGTCGAGAAAGTCCAGGAATTCGCCATCTGCGACTATGGCTTCGCTGATTTCAAGCAAATGCCCCTCGCTGAAACGAATGCGAATCCGCAGATTAACCCGCTCAGGCGTGAGAACTTCCTCTAGGTACTGCTCAACATAAGCATCAGGACATTCAAGAACCGCTTGCTCTGCCCTTGCCAAGTAATCCGACAGGACATTATGCGGCATCGTTCAGGCTGTTTTCCACAATACGCCGAACCTCCAGATAATGCCGATAGTCATTCGCCCATTCCACGAATACGGCATCATCCGACATATCGCCCCGCATGTACCGGGCAAAGAAGTCTTCGGAGTCCATGCCGTGCTGAAGTTCACGCCTGCTCAGACGCTTGGCTACGGCAATCAGGGCGTCTAGGGACGAAGTGTATCGAACGGTCTGCTTTCGCATAGTGCAACCTCATCGACCAGCATTGACGAACTGATTGTATATCATATTGCCCGAAACCTCACTGTCAGCCCTGCCCGTGCCGCATCATGTTAGCACACGCGGACGGCATGTAGCCCATTGCAGTATATCCTGCTATAATCGCGCCAAATCCGCAGGGGTGACGCAGCTTGCCCCGCTTGCATCTGAGGCATGCACGAGAACATGCCCGCACATGCGGATAATGGCTCTGATCTTATTCTATTGGGAGGATTCGTATGGGTCAGTCAATTACCGTGACAGTCAATGGCACATCACATACCAGCGAAGTGGAGCCGCGGCTGCTCCTTGCACAGTACCTTCGCGAGACACTCAACATGACGGGCACGCACATCGGCTGCGATACCAGCAACTGCGGCGCTTGCACTGTCGTCCTCAACGGCGATGCGGTCAAGTCCTGCACCGTGTTCGCCGTGCAGGCGGACGGCGGCAAGGTTACGACCGTCGAGGGGCTTGCAACCAACGGTGAACTTCACGCCGTTCAGGAAGGCTTCTGGGAGAAGCACGGCCTCCAGTGCGGCTTCTGCACTCCGGGCATGATTATGATGTCCTACGACCTCTTATCGAAGAACCCCAGCCCGTCGGAAGAGGAGATTCGCGAAGGTCTCGCGGGCAACCTCTGCCGCTGCACCGGCTACCACAACATCGTCAGCGCCGTCCAGTACGCCGCCGAAAAGATGTCTGGATAGGGGGAAGGCTGGGATGGGGTGACGGGACAGAAGGTCCTAGCTATCCTGTACATCCTGTTAGCCCCCGTTCCCCTGAAACCTGATACCTATCACCTGACACCTAACCTCAGGAGGACAAAATGGTTACAAGTGCATTCGCATATCACGCGCCTACAAGCGTTTCAGAGGCGGCGCGGCTGCTGGCTGAACATGGCGACGAAGCAAAGCTTCTTGCGGGCGGCCACAGCCTTATACCGCTGATGAAGCTGCGCCTCTCCGAGCCGAGCGTACTGATCGACCTTGGGAAGATTGAAGGCATGTCGTACATCCGCGAGGCTGACGATGGTGGCTTGGCAATTGGCGCTATGACGACCTACGCCGACCTGCAATCGTCCGTCTTGGTCCAGAGTAGCGCTCCCGTCCTGGCTGATGCGGCAGGGCAGGTAGCGGACCAGCAGGTCCGCAACATGGGTACGCTTGGCGGCTCGCTCGCCCACGCCGACCCTGCCGGAGACATGCCTGCAGTCGCCATCGCCCTCAACGCCGAACTGGTTACAAGTTCGACCGGTGACCATCGCACCATCGGCATTGACGACTTCTTCGTTGACCTGCTCACCACCTCGCTTGAGCCGAACGAAATCCTCAATGAGGTTCGTATCCCCGCTCTCGCGGCTGGCAGCGGCTCAGCCTATGCCAAGTTCGGCAACAAGGCATCGCACTATGCCATCGTAGGCGTGGCTGCGGTCGTAACTGTGGACGGCAGCGGCAATTGCTCCGGCGCCAGCATCGGCGTTACGGGCGCGGGTCCGACCGCGGTGCGCGCATCCGACGCGGAGGCCGCGCTCGTGGGCAGCAGCCTTGACGACGCCGCAATCGACGCGGCGGCGGGCGCGGCAGGCAACGGCATCGAATTCAACGAGGACGTGCATGCGTCAGCGGACTTCCGCGCGCACCTCACTTCGGTGTACGCCGGACGCGCCATCCGCGCTGCTATCGCCAACGCCGGATAAGCGAACACCAGTATAGCTAAACGAAATGGGCAGGATTGAGGCTCTAACTCAATCCTGCCCATCATCGTTACGGTCGCCTTGCGGCAGCTAATTACAGCGCGTGTAGCAGTCCTTCTATGTCAACATGCTCCTGCAGCAGCTCAACGCTGCGCTGCAGCTTATCAGGATGGCTGAAGCTTCCGCTGTCCAGCAGGCTATCGAGTCTCGCCATCGTGTCGAGCGTGTCAGACTGCACAAGGATAATCGGCGTCTCTTCCTGCTCTGCCTCGTATCGCACATACTCGATGGGCGTGATGCCTCCCGTGGCAACAAGGCACGCCGTGAAGCCCGGGGCGCTCAGCGCCGACATCTGCAGGTCCGGCCTGTCGCCGCGCACGATAGCCGCTCGGTTGTCGTGAATGCCATAGTAGTATTCGCCGGGGTCGAGGCTCATTCCTCCCACCATCAGGTACTCCACAAGGGCATCATCTTCCATATCCTCGCTGATGAACTCTCCGTCGAGATGCGCTGCGATCTGGCTGACGCTCACGCCGAGCAGACGCCTGTCCTCAGGTATCAGCCCAAGCACACGCGCACCTCTCATCGACGCCTGTGCCGCTATCTGCGGCACGAGGTTGGCGCGCGTATCGGTCCCCATGTACTGTGATACGCCGTTGATGACGTACCCAATCACCCTTCCGCCATAGGGCGCGCCCGTCGCCAAAACTACGCCGTGCGACAGCGAAGCGTCATATCCCGCCACAACTAGCACCTTCGCGTCAACGTTGTCGCACACGATACGCCCCAGCGTCCCTGCCAGCCCGTTCGAGCCTTCTACTATAACGATATCGTTATCCGCAGCCAGGCTGCCGATGAGTGCACTGACTTCATCGAGATTGCTGCCGCTTACGTTCTCGGCAATCGCGATCGGCCACCCACTCGTATCAGCGCCTAGTAGGTCGGCATACATCGCGGCATCGATGTCATTTTCGTCATCGGCAACAGGCTTGACCACTGCGACCGTCTTGGACTGCGCTCTCAGCAGTCTTGTCAGTCCCATGCACACCGCCGTCTTGCCCGCGCCCGGCCGATCGGATACGACATATAGGATGCTCATTCACCGCTCCCAAGGGTTGCTTCACACTACTTGAGGATATAGCGCCGCAATTATAACAAAAGGCGCGTGCAGCGTGTACTTTGTGATAAAGTTATTAGCGTGACATAGCATTACTATTTTTTCGACGAATTGGAACTTGGGAGTCCGGCTTCATTGCTCAGCAGAGAGGCAGACCATGACCACTCGAAGCACTCTAAGACCGCAGATTGCCGACTACGCTCATCTGGAGCCGTTGCCAGACCCGGAGCGTGAACCTGATATGCAGCAACACGAAGGGATGATTTCCTTTCAGACCATACTCAGGCTTCATTTTGCTCACCGAGACGATGTGCTGCTTTCAGGCGAAGGCTATTTGCGGCACGAAGCGACCAATAATGCCGAGCGTCTTGCCCCGGACTGCGTGGTCGCGTTCGGGGTCAATCCAGAAGGAATAATCTTCCGCAACGGCTATGTGATAAGCGAGGTCGGCAAGCCGCCCGACTTCGTGCTGGAAGTGGCATCGCGCAGCACCGGCAGGCGGGACTACACCGTCAAGCGCGAAGGCTATGCCGGTTACGGCGTTCAGGAGTATTGGCGCTTCGACCACACCGGCGGCCGTTTCCATGACGCACCGCTGGCGGGCGATGTCCTCGTGGACAGCAAGTACGAACGCCGTGAAATACACGAAGAAGACGACGGACTACTCTGGGGACACAGTGCGGTGCTAGGTCTCGATTTGTGCTGGGATGATGGTGAGCTACGCTTCCGCGACCCTGCGACAGGCGAGTTCCTCCCCACACCGGAAGAATTGCAGGTAGAGCGCGACGCCGCTGAAGCCGAGCGCGATGCCGCTGAAGTCGAGCGCGACGCCGCCGAGGCCCGCGCCGACACTGCCGAAGCCCGCGCAGCAGCAGCCGAAGCCGAGTCAGCGGCATTGAGGGAGCAGTTGCGACGACTGCAACAGAGCGGTTAGGCGTCAGTATATTAGTGACCGGCACTTCGGTGAGCAAACTCACATTCTTCATCCTGTTCATCCTTGTCAGCCTTGCGCTGTCTGCCTGCAATAACGCACAGGCTGACGTACCGGCGCTGGAGCAGCGCGCGCAGGCGCTCAACCAGTCTATCATGTGCCCGGTATGCCCAGGCGAGTCCATAGACCAGTCGCAGGTGGCTCTCGCCGTACAGATGCGTGGCATAGTCAATGAAAAGCTGGCAGAGGGCTGGTCGAACGAGCAGGTGCGCGAGTTCTTCGTGGAGCGGTACGGGCCTAGCGTCCTGCTGGAGCCGCCGACTGAGGGCGTATCCCTCGCCGTCTGGCTTCTACCACCGATAGGCGTTGCCGCCGCAATTGGAGTGTTCATCCTGGTAGTGCGACGAATGCGCCGCAGGCCCGAAGAATCGTCCGTCATTGACGGCGATGATTCGATGTCGGACGATGAACTTCAGCCCTACTACGAGCGCATCGAAGCGTCCGTATCGGAAACTGACATCGATGGACAGGATAGATAGGATATGGTTGATGTTGGACAGCTTGCCCTCGTAATCGCGCTGGTCGTGACGGCTTATGCCGCAATCGGCTCGTTCGTTGGCGCGTGGCAGCGCATACCGGACCTGACGGCGAGCACGCGCTACGGCTTCTACTCCGTGCCCGTGCTGCTTCTCGTATCCACGGCGGCGCTTGTGTACGCCTTCGTAACGCGCGACTTCGGCGTGCGCTATGTCGCCGAGAACAGCAACCTCGCCATGCCGCACATCTACACATGGGTCGCCTTCTACGCGGGCAATGCCGGCTCTCTGCTGTACCTTGCCCTCGTGCTTGCGGTCGTGTCCGCTGTCGCTGTGCTCACGATACGCAAGCGCCTGCCGCACACGACACCCTATGCGCTCGGCACGATGGCGCTCATCCTGCTGTTTTTCCTCGCCATCATGCTATTCCTCGCCAACCCGCTTGAACGCCTGCCAATTGTGCCGCCGGACGGGCAGGGGATAAACCCCCTGCTGGTTCACTTCGGCATGTTCATACACCCGCCGCTGCAAATGGCCGGTCTGGTGCTTGTCGCGGTGCCGTTCAGCATCGCTATGGGCGCGCTCGCGGCGCGGCGCGGCGGGCGCGACGAGTGGGTGGACCTCGGCAGGCTCTGGGGCATGGTCTCGTGGCTCGTCCTGACGATGGGACTCATGCTCGGAAGCTGGTGGGCGTACACCATACTCGGCTGGGGCGGCTACTGGGCTTGGGACCCGGTTGAGAACTCAGCCCTGATGCCCTGGCTTGCCATGACCGCATTCGTCCACTCCATCATGGTGCAAAAGCGGCGCGGGATGTTCCGAATGTGGAACATGGCGCTCATCATAATCGCGTTCACGATGGCGCAGATGGGCATGTTCATAAACCGGGGCGGTCCTGTCCCATCGGTGCATTCCTTCGCGCAAAGCACTATGGGCTGGCTGTTCCTCGCGTTCATGGCGGGGACGCTGCTGGTATCCATTGCTGTCTTCATGTGGCGCTACGACTCCCTGAGAAGCCGCGCGCAGCTTGAGTCCTTCGTTTCCCGCGAGAGCGCATTCCTCGGTCAGAATATACTCTTCCTCTTGGTCGCCTTCGTTACCCTATGGGGCACGATATTCCCCGTATTCAGCCAGGCAGCCGATGATACTGTCATCACCGTCGGTCGCCCATTCTTCGACCGCGTGAACGGCCCCATCCTGCTGCTCATCGTCATACTGATGGGCATAGGCCCCCTGCTCCCATGGCGACGCTCGACCACGGCCAGCTTGATACGCGCCCTTCGCGCTCCCCTTGTCGCCGCTCTGCTGACACTCGTAGTCCTGCTGATAGTCGGCATTCGCCAGCCTGTTGCGCTGGTCGCATTCGCATCGGTGGGCTTAGCGGTCGGCGGCATCCTGACCGAATGGACGCGAGGCACGCGCTCACGGCACCGGCGAGGCGAAGCATACCCCGCGGCGTTCCTCAACCTGCTTTCCGGCAACCGCCCGCGTTACGGCGGCTACATCGTGCATCTAGGCATTGCGATGCTTGCGGTTGGCGTTACGGCGTCTTCCTTCTTCAGCGTGCAGCGCGACATCGCAATGATTCCCGGCGATGTCGCGTCATTCGGCGACTACACCTTCAGGTATGTGGGCGCCAACCATACGCTGCACCCGGACAGGGCAGAGTCCATAGCCGCCTTCGATGTGTGGAAGGGTGACCGGCTGACAGGCAGAATGGAGGCGTTCCGCGCCTTCTACCCCACATTCCGAATAGCATCCACGAAGGGCGCTATCCGCAGCACCCCAATCGAAGACTTCTACATCGTTCCGTCCGAATTCGGCGCGGACGACCAGGCGGTCTTCCGAGTGCTCATAAACCCTATGGTCTGGTGGATGTGGGCATCAGGTCCCGTGCTGGTGCTGGGAATCCTCGTCGGGCTGTGGCCGTCCAGACGGCCCGCGCCCGCCGTAGTTCGAGTTCCGGGCGGCGCTCAGGCTGCAAGATCAAAAGTCCCTTCCCCCTTGATGGGGGAAGGTTAGGATGGGGGTGAAACGAATTATGACCACCTCTGATATAGCAACATGCTTGTACTTCTCGCTATAATCCTCGCGCTCATCCCCGCGCTCATCATCGCGTACCCGTTCCTGCGGCGTGGCGAGAGCAGCGAATGGCTTGACGACGAAAGTTCGCCCATGGCGACGCTGCAACGGCGCTGGGAGGCCGCGCTCGACGGCATACGCAGCGCGGAATTGGAGCATGCAATCGGCAACCTGAGCGAAGAGGACTACCGCTGGCTGCGCCGCCAGTACATGCGCGAAGCGGCGGTAGTCATGCGTTCAATGGAACTCGAACATGAAGAAGAGGAAGCCCTGCTGACGCAGATAGAAGTCGAAAGCAGGCGCGTCAGAGAGCGCGTGCTAGGGGACGAGCAGCCTGCGGGCTGAAGATTGGGGTGCGAAACGACGCTGGAAGTTCAAATTTGCAAGTGCGCCTCTGCGTAACCTAAAGCGTAACCCTCCGCCCGCCATCGTTGAAATGAAGGATCTATGAACCTGTAGTAGATGTAAGCGACGGGAAGTATGAACCTCGCCGAATCGCCTTTATTCGGGTATTGAAAGTATTGGAACCAGTGCTTCGCGGTCACACTCTTAGGGTTAGGAACAGGTAGAGCAAAAGGCATGCCTTCGAGTTGCGCTCTTTCTTTTTGGCGCATCCAATCCAAAGTTGCTACGATACCTTCTGCGCGGCCTATCGCCCTGATTTTGTCTTTATTGCATAAATCGTTCACGGCGTTACGGTGCTTGAGGGGCTCGACGTATCTCAAGCGTAAGTAGTCTGATGGCAAAATCGCCGATCCAGTGGGTCTTTTCGGCAACTGAATAGGGTATCGTGCCGTGACGCTTGCCAGAGTGGGCGGAGGATCGGTGAATTCAAAGCCCTCGCTTTCAGCCTTTTCCTTTTGGTACACCCAGTCCAAAGTTACGGCGATGCTTTGCTCACACCCATCCTCAATTAGTTTAATTATATGACGCTGCGCCGAGTGTCTATTCTGCTCAATCAGCGGCTCAATGAATTTGTGCCTGATGTACCCTAACAGGAACGTGTTCATGTGCATGTCACTTAAAGCATATAATGAAAAGCGTGGGCTTCAATTGTAGCACGCCTTCACTAGGCATACTGCGGGATGTTTTCACTAGCCGCCGACCACCGAAAACTGGTAACTTGAACATGCAATGAGAACTCATTACCGTCTGCGAAATCCCCTCTCCACCTTGCTGATCCTACTTGTAGCCGCTTGCAGTCTGGTGGCAGACGTTCATGCCACGGCGCTGGCGCAGCAATCGCCGCTCGCCATATCCGGGCAGGTCGTGAACGGGTCACCCCAGTCCGACAGCGTCACCGGCATCGCGGTCATCCTGCACATGCAAGGCGAAGCCACCTACGACAGCAAGACCACCATCACCGACAACGACGGGCGCTTCACATTCGACGGCATCGTGTACGACCCAACCCTCGTCTATGGCGTCTCGGTGCGCTACCAGGACACCCTTTACGGTACGGAGGTCAATCTGGCGAACGGAGCGCCGTCCCCGGTAACCATCGAGGTGTATGACGCCGTTTATGAGCAGGATGTGATACGGGTCGGATCCGCGTCGCTTCTCTTTGCCGATGCCGACCGTATGACTCAGAGTGTCTCCGCGCTCGAAATCGTGAAGGTCATCAACGACTCCGACTTCACCTTCGTGCCCGGCAGCGGCGGCCCCATGAGCCTGCTGCGCTTCGGACTGCCCCCCGGCGCGGAAGGCTTGCAGGTCGATACGCGACTGCTCGGCGCGGACGTCGTGCAGGTTGACCGGGGCTTCGCAGTCATCGGCAGCGTGCCGCCCGGCGAGCACGACATCATGTTCACTTACAGCTTCCCTTACGACGGCGCGGAGACGACATTCGAGAAGTCTTTCCCCTTCGGCGCGGACAGCCTGCGCGTCCTCTCGCCCAACGAGGTGCTGACGCTTGCGAGCGAGGACATCGGCGCGCCCGAGCCGGTAACCATCGGCGAGCGCCCTTACCAGCTCATCGAAACCTCGGACATCGAACGAGGCAAGCGCATCAACGTACAACTCTCAGGGCTGCCCCAAACGACACTCGCCGACCGCGTGCAATCTGCCGTCAGCGGCGCGCGCTACGAATACATCGCCCCCGCCCTCCTCGCCGTATTCCTGACAGCGCTCATCCCCTTCGCCATCATCCGCCACAGGACGAGAAGGGCTGACACAGAGGTATAGGCATTACGAGGAGAAAGTTCAGTTCTTCCGTCAGATGCCGGCTGCGGCGCGCATCGGAGCGCCTGCTTCTGCCAGGCGCGCCCTGAAAATAGTCTCGTCAGATACGCCGTCGTTGATGTATGCTATCTCGGTCAAAATGATGCCCACCAGTTCATGGTCTTCAAATTCGGGGACCCACGCGAGCGGAACGATTCGCTCTTCAAGAGCGTCTAAATCTATATCGCCATTCAGGTAGAGTTTAAGAGCGTTGGACGCTATGTTATCAGCCATGTCGAATCCCTCTAATGAACCGGTGCAGATCGCTACGACGGATTACGAGCGACGCGAGTTGTATCGTGCATTGGATATTAGGGCAAAGCTCGCTAACGGTCAACTCTATACACAAATATACCATCAGTCGCAGAATCCCCCGCCTAGCGGCAATTTCCCTCACGGTGTGCGAAGCAGGATGATTCGTATCAAACTCACGGTCAACGATTGGGACTTGTGCCTCGCGCATCACTATGTGAATCCGGACGGTTCAAACTACACAGAACCCGATCCCAAATGGATACGAATTGACGATGTACTATTCAAGCAGGGCAGGTCTGCCGAATAGCCATCATATTACGATTTCATAAAGACCCCCTTCCCCTCCCTTGCCGGACGGAAAGGTTATCCTCCGACTGAAATGCTCCCTCACCACAGGCTAAGCTATGCTCATGTAATCTTCTGCCCAAAAAGAATTGCCATGCCCTCCTTAAATATCATATAATACCGCGCACTTAAGACAGGCGCACCCATTGAAGGAGGCAAATCTATGCACTTCCCAAGAACTAGTACAAATGTACTACGGGGGGGGGAGTATTTTAGGTAAGGCGCCCCTCGCCGCGGCGACAATTCGGCTCGCCGCAATCGCCCTCGCCGCCTTGTTCATCGCGCTGATGGGCGCGACAAGCGCAAGCGCGCAGCAGCCCAATGCCTGCTCCAACGGCATCGCCGTCACCGACCCCTCCGACAACCCCGGCCTAGTCCAGGACTGCCAGACCCTCCTCACTCTGAAAGACGCCCTCGCCGGCGACGCGCAGCTCAACTGGTCCGCGGACGCCGCCATCGACACATGGCTAGGCGTCGCCGTCGGCGACTCACCGGCAAGGGTAACCGGCATCAACCTGGCGAACGGCGGACTGACCGGCGTCATCCCCGCGCAGCTTGGCAGCCTCCCAGGCCTCACCACCCTCTACCTCCACCGCAACCAACTCACCGGCGCAATTCCCTCCGAACTCGGCAGCCTCTCCAACCTGCAAGGGCTGTACATCCAGCGCAATCAACTCACCGGCGAGATACCCGCGCAGCTTGGCGACCTGTCCAACCTGACGAGGCTCTACCTCATCAACAACGGCTTCACCGGCTGCATTCCCGCCGCCCTGCGCGATGTGCAGCACAGCGACGTCGGCAGCGCCGGCCTCCTCTTCTGCGCCGAAAACACACCCACGCCAACGCCCGAACCCGATCAGGACTCCGGCTGCTCCAACGGCATCGCCGTCCCCAATCCCGAAGACAACCCCGGACTGGTGCGGGACTGCGACATCTTGCTCTACGTTAAAGACGCGCTCAGGGGAGACTACCCACTGAACTGGTCCGCCGACACTGCGATAAGTGACTGGGACGGCGTACGCGTCCACCCCACCAGGCGTGGGGTAATACATATCAACTTTGGGCGTTGGGACTATGGGAGATATAACGAAAAATATGGCTATCCTTACTACGAGAGGACGCTCAACGGTGTTATCCCACCGGAACTCGGCAGTCTCTCCAATCTCTGGGGGCTGTTTCTCTCCAACACCCAACTGACGGGCCCGATTCCTCCGGAGCTCGGCAACCTTTCCAATCTTGATCAGTTGCTAATCGACGACAACCAACTGACGGGGGAGATTCCCTCAGAACTCGGCAAACTCTCTAATCTTAGGTATCTGACGGTCCATGATAACCAACTGACTGGATGCATACCCACCGTTCTGCTCGGTAAAGTGGTTTACCATCCCGACACTCTGCCCCTGCCCTTGCTGTCCCTGCCTTACTGCCGCAGCGACAAGGACGCGCTGACGGCGCTTTACTACCGTACGGGAGGCAAGAGTTGGACGCGCAGCGACAACTGGCTGAGCGACGAGCCGCTTGGCGAGTGGCACGGCGTAACTACGGACGCCGATGGCAGAGTAACCGCGCTTTCACTGCGCGACAACAACCTTGTGGGGAATATACCGCGCGCGTTGGGCTTTGGGGGTAACCTTGACAAGCTCGAAGTGCTGGCGCTTGACGGCAACAGCCTGAAAGGGGAGATACCCTCCGAACTTGGTAATCTCACCGGCCTTACTCGCCTTGCACTCAACAGGAACGACCTGAAAGGTCGGATACCGGACAACCTGAAGAATTTGAAGAACCTCAGCATCCTGGGGCTCGCGAATAATCGTCTGTACGACAGAGTGCCGGCTTGGCTGGGTAGCCTGAGCAATCTCACGAAAATATCCATGCACGACACAAGGCTACGCTGGTATCTGCCGGCGGAGTTGGGCAACCTGTCCAATTTGGAGAGGTTGGCAATCCAAAACACCGACTTGATAGGAGCGCTGCCGCGCAGCTTCGCAGGCTTGACCAACTTGAACCAGTTGTATCTCGACGCCGCGGACCACTGCGCTCCATACGGCGATTATTTCCAAGCATGGCTCGCAGGCGTTGCGGACACGAATCTAGGCGATGACGGGCTGAAATTGTGCTAGAGATACTATACCGATAATGTGTAACTATAGAATCGGCAACGACCCCGCCAGCAAATAATCGATCCCCAAACACACCGTAGGGGCGACCAACCGGTCGCCCCTACCATTCCCTTAATCCCGTCCATCCTCTTCGTCAGATGCCGACTACGTCGCGCATCGGAGCGGCAGCCTCCGCCACGCGCGCCCTGAAAATCTCCTCGTCAGATACGCCGTCTTTGATGTAACATATCTCAATCAGGACGAGTCCCACGAGATCGTGGTCTTCATGCTCGGGATCCCAAGAGAGCGTAACGATTCGCTCTTCAAGAGCGTCGAAATCTATATCCCCATTCAGGTAGAGCTCAAGAACGTCGAACGCTATGTTGTCAGACATTTCATCTCCCTCCAATGAACCGGTCAATATCCCTTCCATGGATTATGAGCGTAGATACGCGTTGACGATGTGATAATCAGTCAAGGCAACTCTGCCGGATAGCCGTCACTCCATCCTCCCCATCCTGTACATCGATGTCAGTCTATTCGCTTCACCAGATACTCGCACACCTCCCGCCATTCCCGTTCCTCGCCGCGCGCATTGCGATAAGTCCCGCCAATCTCGAACGAGCCGAAGCCCGTATCCACATACCCCAGCCGCTCGTACAGTGCCCGCGCGCGCGGATTGTCGATGCCCACCGCCAAGCCGAGTTGCCCGAACCCCCGCTCCATCGCCAGCCGCTCCCCATGCCCCAGTATCCTCGTCCCAATCCCCTGAGAGCGATACTCCGGCATCACGAACAGGTCCTCCACATGCGCGCATCCTGAGATACGCTCCGCCACGAAAGCATCCGTCGTTCCCTCCCAGCGCACCATCGTATGCCCAATCGGAATCCCATCCAGCCACGCAATCAGGTACGTCAGCCGCCCGTCCTGCTGCTGCGCAAAGCGGTCATGATGCCTACCCGCCAGCCGCTCCGGGTCCAAGTGCGCGTCCAGCAGCGGTATCTCATCCTCAGATAACGGTCGTATCTCCGGCGCTAATTTAGTTGACATAGATGCACAAGAAAACGCCACTGATGCTACAATTCCACCCAGAAGGCATTGAGTTCAGTGGGAGCAAATTCGATATGAAGGCTTACAAGCTGCAATTTGTCATGTACGATCCGTCCGAGTCAACTGAGCCGGACAAATATATGGCGGAAATACCTGATTTGCCAGGCTGCCGTGTCTGGGGAGACAGCCCTGAAGATGCTATCGACATTCTGCAAGATGTAGCTGCTGCGATAATCGAAACGCACATTGAGCGCGGATATGACCTGCCTGAAGCGGTGCAAAACGCGATGATCGTTTCTGAACACTCTAACGAGTTAGTCGTATCTGTATGACTTACAGAGAATTCACTCGCAAGCTTAGACGCCTAGGGTGTGTGCAGGTGCGGCAGGGCAGGGGCGACCATGTGATATGGGCGAATGACAGGACACAATCCTCGACGGCAATCCCAAATTGGGGCAGCCGGGATTTGAGACCAGGTACTATGCGAGGCATCTTACGGAGTTTGGGCATTTCAAGGGACGAGTTTGACCGCGCCTAAGCACTGACTTTCCTACTTAATCAACCTCTTCCGCATCTGCCTCGACGCCAGCCACACCCCGACGAGCAGGAACCCGACCAGTTCCGCCGTCCACAACAGCATCCACGGCGTAAGCTCCCCGACGAAAAGACCCCGCACCAGTGCCGCCGACGCCGTCAGCGGCAGCGCCCATGCCGCCTTCTGCACCACCTCCGGCAGCCTGTCCAGCGGAAAGAACACCCCGCTCACCCAGAACATCGGCAGGATGAACAGCGTCAGAAAGTTGTTGATCGAGCCTATCGTGCTCGCGGTCGCCGTCATCACCATCGAGATAGCGGAGAACGTCAGGCCGACGAGATACGCCACCGGCAGCGCGAGAATAGCCCACGGCGAGTTCACCAGGCCGAATATCGTCGCGACGAAAAGCACCGCCACGGCCGACACCAACCCGCGCGTCGCTCCCCACAAGATCTCTCCCACCACGATGTCCTCCGGCCCCAGCGGCGTGAACAGGATGGACTCGTACAGGTTGTGCGTCGTCATCCGCATATACGCGCCGTAAGAGGCGTCGAATGTCGCGTGGAACATGGCATAAGAGGCGATGACGCCCGGCGCGAGGAAGTGCGGGTAGCTTATGCCCTCGCCGAGGTTAGATATGTAAGCGCCCAGCCCGAAACCCACGCCCAGCAGAAGCACGAACGGCTCCACGAAGAGGCCGCCTATCTCGAAGCGCCATGCACGCCGGAAGGCATCGAGGTTGCGCTGCCACACGCGAAATCCGCCCCACACGGGCGTCCGCTGTACCACCGTCGTCATCGTAGCAAGTGTCGTCATAGTAGTCGTCTCATAGTCCCCTCTCCCAAAGGGTGAGGGTTTATCCCTTCCCCCTTGATGGGGGAAGGCTAGGATGGGGGTGAAAACATCCTCCCCATCCTGCATATCCTGTCAGCCCCTACCCCTCACGCAGTCCACGCCCGGTCAGGCGCAGGAACAGGTCCTCCAGGTTGCCCGGACGCTGGAACATCTCGTACCCGTTCAGACTGCCGTTCTCGTTCAGCGCCGCGCTGCTGTCCCCATAGAAGTACAGTGAATCTCCGCCATACTCGAACTCCATCCCCTCATCCGTGAGCCGCTGCACCACGCCCGCCATGTGTACGGGATTCACGCGCAGCTCCACAACCTGGTCCCCCACATGCTCGTGAACCAGTTCGCGCGGCACGCCCTCCACAAGGACATTCCCTTGGTCTATCACCACCAGCCTGTCGCACAGGTGCGCCGCCTCGTCCATATAGTGCGTGGTCAGCAGAATCGTTATCCCCCGCGACTTCAGCATAGCCAGCTTGTCCCACACCAGCAGACGCGCCTGCGGGTCCAGACCCGTTGTCGGCTCGTCCAGCACCAGAATCCGCGGATCGTGCAGCATCGCCCGCGCGATGAGCAGCCTCCGCCGCATCCCGCCCGAAAGCTGGTCTATCGTCTGGTATGCCTTCTCCTCGAGCTGAAACTGCCTCAGAGATTCCATCGCGCGCTGCTCGGCAAGCTTGCGCGGCATGTTGAAGTAGCGCGCGTAGGTCAGCAGGTTCTGCAAGACGCTCAGGTCCGGGTCCAGGCTGTCCGCCTGCGACACGATGCCCAGCTCGAACTTGATTCTGCGCTGCTCCCGGCGCACATCCATGCCGTGAACGAACAGCTCACCGCCGTTCACGGGCGAGACGCACGACAGCATCTTCATAGTCGAGGTCTTGCCCGCCCCGTTCGGCCCGAGAAAGCCGAAGCATTCGCCCTCGAATATGTCGAAGCTGATGTCGTTGACAGCCGTGAGTTCGCCGTACCGCTTGATGAGATGTCGCGCCCGAACCGCGACCCTGGCGTGATTAGAATGTCGCTGCAATAGATATTACCCAAGTTGAAATTGAGCGCGCTCGCAAGAGCGCACTCAACTATTGTATCAACAATTCGCGGTGGGGGAAGGTTTATCGTGCGCTTACTCGGCAACATGTCCCTTCCCCTCGTGACTTCACCTGTCGTCTGAGATTATCCGCTATAATCTACGGAACGGGAGAAAAAAGATGACAACTATCAATACGATGCAAGACCTGACCTTGAGCATAAAGTTGACCGATGATTATTGATGACGAAGTTGCGAGGTTCAAATTCGATGCGCTGAACGTATATGGGCTTCTCGTAGCGAGACTTTGCAAAAGGCTGATTCCTTATGTGAGAAGGGAATTTGATGCCCGGCGTATATACCCTGTCTGGAGGCCGGACGCTATTGTACGGAACGGCAGGATGGAGGAGTTCGAGAGTAGGTTGGAACAAGCCTCTGACAGTGGAGTCATCAGCGATGATGACGAAACTCGCCTCAGAGTAACAGACTTGATCCTGCGCTCACAGCGCAAGGCCGACAGGTCAACTCTCTGGTTTGTAGTAGAGGCTTCCGGCGTCATCAATTACGAGGACATCACCCGCGCCAATCGCTCCGCGAATGCCATCGCTAAGATATACGAGCAGGACGCCGTGCCGATAGTCTATGGCTATCAGATTCAAGATGAGCAGAAAGAACTGGCAAACCAACTAGAGGTGACTGTCTTCTTGGACACCGACACAGACTGAATTGAGCGCCAAGCGCGCCGAATCCCTCTCATCCCGCTGGCCTTGCCTCCTCCTCTCGCAGCAACTCCCGCAGCGGCACTATCTGCACATGCGTCTCCCCGTGATGCTTCTGCCGCAGTATCAGGCACCCCGCCTTCACCTCCGCCATCTTCAGCCCGTCGTGCTCACACCGTATCGCCACTGTCTTGCTCGATTCCACCCTGTCCATCCTGTACATCGATGTTAAACTCCCACCGGCGGCAGGTTCATCTCGCGCCGCACCTCATCCACCGTCATAATCCCCGCCTTCACATAGATGCTGCGCCGCTTCGCCTTGTTTTCCTCGCTCTCCTTCAGCGCCTCCACGCCGCTCAGGTCGAACTCCACCGCCAGCGACTCATCCCCGAAATGCGGCAGCAACTGCCGGCGCAGCGCATCCTCGTAAAACGCCACCTGCGCCATAATCGTGTCCTCCCAGAACAGCCGCCGCGCCGTGCTGAAGTTCGAGAACGTCGTATTCTCCAGGTCCCCGATCATCACCTTCGGCACGCCGAACACCCGCGTAACGTCCTCGAGGCTCCACCGCAGGCTCTCTATGTACTCCATGTCGCGTGGGCTGAACCCCAGATTGCTCGCCCTCATTCCCGGACTCAGCAGCGCGGGCCGCCGCGTCTTATCCACCCCGCGGAAGCGCGACTCCCAGCGCGCGTAGAACTCGCTCACCTCCGCATCCGTCGGGATGCCCTCCATCTCGATAATCAGCCCCGGCGTGCTGTCGTTCTGCAACAGCTTGCGGTTCGCCCGCAGCGCGTCGATGCCCATGTCCGCCGACTGGCGCAGCGGCGCGATCGGCGAAAGCCCCGCGTACTCGTCCAGCGGGTTGAAATACCGCATCCACACCACATCCTCCGGCAGGTACGGCACAAGCTCGCTGCCCGCGCCCACATACACGAAGCCCTTGATGTAGCGCTGCGTGTCCGGTATCACACGCATCTTGTCCGGTCGCAGCGGCCAAATCTCCACGATGCTGCCACGCTCATCCCGCTCCAGCCCCCAGAACGCCGAACCCCACAGCGACAGGTAAGTCTCCGTCGCCCGCCACAGGTCGCTGCGGCTCCAGAACGGATTCGGCGAGTCCAGCAGCCGCTGCAGCGGATGCTCAGACTCGACGGGTTCGCCTCCTGCCCTCGCGCTTACCTCATGTCCCTTCCCCCTCGATGGGGGAAGGCTAGGATGGGGGTGAAATGAACCATGCTCAGGACAAACAGAATGCTCACGCCGCCGCGACACCGGAACCCGCCCCAGTACCCGCAGCGGCAGCCGCGCTATCGCATCCTGCCGCACTTTGATTGCCGCATACACAATCGCCGAGCGAGGATAGTATTCTCCAAACGCGGGTTGCGCCCAACCCGCTGAGGCCCCGAACGCCGCCGGCGCCCAACCCGACGCGCCGCCGCCCGCCATCTCCCCGAACTCATGCGTGAACGCGCTGTCGAATCGCGCGCCGCCAAGCCCGCGCCTCGCGTCCTGCCCTTGCCGAACAGCACCAAAAAGAGCCCGCAATCCTCTTATCACACTCATCCCTATCCTCCCCATCCTGTCCATCGATGTTAGTCTTCACACCCATATCTTGAGGCTCATACCCTTCTCAGGCTCTGGCGCGAATGTCATCGCTAGGGCGTCCGCCTCGTCCGGCGAGTCCTTCAGGTCCTTCTTGCTCTGCAACTTGACACGCCCTCTGCTGTCTATCGTGTACTCCCGCGCGCTCACCTGGCTGATGAGCTTATCGTCATTCTCCGTATCCAGCTCTCCTTTCAGGTAGCGCTCTCGCATTGCCCACCACACCTCCGCGTTCCGGTCGGCGAAGCGGTCGGCGCGCTTGGCTTTCTCCCCGCCCTTGAACTCCTCCAGCCGCGCCGTAGCAAGTCCCACCTCGCGCAGCCTGTCCGCCACGCCCGCGCCGACTCCCACGCTGTCTATCACCAGCACATCGACCCTATGCTCGTCGCAGTACGATTTCAGTACGCCCGAGACCTCCATTGTGTCGTACCCGCGCACCCGCCGCACAATGCGCGCGACGCCGCCCTGACGCCGCATCACCACCGTATGGTCATGCCCCTTGTGCGCCACGTCGCACGCCACGATGACCTCGCCGTGAGGCGTGAGTTCCCGCTCGGCCGCAGCCTCCGCCGCCTTCAGCGACACCAGCACATCGTCCAGGTTCTCAGGGAACTCTCCCAGCACCGAGCCGCTGTACATCGGCGAGTCCTCACCCCACTCCTGCTTGTAGTCCTCGATGTCCTCGACGGTAATCATTCCCGGAGCGGCGACACGCCCCTTGAGTATGTTCGGCGAGTCCTTCGCTCCTATCTGCACCGTCTTCCACAGGTGCCGGTTGCGATGATGCGAGTCGTAGAAGGCGCCTTGCTTCGCGAACGGGTTCCCGGTCAGCAGTAACTTCGACGGGTGCAGCCGCCTCACCGCGTTGTAGTAGTCGTACGGCAGCGCGTGCGCCTCCGTGATGACCGCCAGCAGATTCGGCGAGTGAAAGCCCAGAATCTTGTGCTCCGAATTCGATGTAAAGCCCGTCGCGAAAGTCTTCTCGTCGAGTTCGTAGCGCAACTTCAGCATCTTCCCCGGAAACCTGTCCGCCGCCTTGCCATACGCGAACCGCAACTCATTCCACACGATGTCCTCCACCTGCCGCAGCGTCGGCCCCGTAACGATAGCCATCGACGGCGAGAACCTATGCACCCACCACAGCACGATCCGCGCCGTAGTCCAGTCCTTGCCCGAGCCGTTGCACCCCACAACCGAAATGCGCCGCGCGTCCGAGTCCATCAGGCGCAATATCTCCCGCTGCTTCTCGTAAGGCTTCTCACCCAGCACACCCTCCACGAACTCCAGCGCCGACATCCGCCCCAACTCGCCGTCAGCCTCTCGCTGCGATTCGTCGGACCCATAACGCTCACCAATCCAGTCCTCAAGGTTAATATGCCCATTCGTTGACACTCATCCACCCCCATCTCCCAGCCGGCCCGCCATTCACAGCGCCGGCCGTTCCCCCCCAAAACCACAAAAAAGGGACGAACCCGCAAGGGTCCGTCCCCGATGGCAACCATATTAGTACATTTATTCTACACTGTCAAGCCAATTCCAACAGGCGGAGAAATACGCAAAGTCCCTTCTGTATCATTCGATAAGGCTCGTTCAAGACCGCTGCGCCTAAGATGCTATGCTCGTTTCGGCGCGATGGTGAGCTGAATATCGAGCGCGGCAAGCACCTTCATCACGGTGCCGATTCTAGGGTCCCGTTCCCCCGACAGCGCCTTGTACAGGCTCGGACGCCCCAGATGTGTCTCTTGGGCGATGGCGGTCATTCCCTTGGCTCGCGCCACATTGCCGACAGCCTTTACGAAGAACGCGGGGTCGTCCTCTTCGAGCGCGGCTTTCAGATACTCGATGATTATCTCGTCATCGGTGAGAAATTCGGCGGTGTCCCAAGGAGCGTAGTTCTCTTTGTTCATCATTCATCACTGTCAGCTTGCCGGAAGTCTATATTCCCAGCACCAAGACTGACTCCCTTAATGTCTCCAGCCTTCTCAATGGTTCTTTCATAGCATTCCTGCGTTCCGATTACCTCACCGGTACGAGTTTTCAGATGCAAGAGGTTCCACTTGCCATCTTCTGTCATAGCGAATGTAGCCTCGCTCGCATGTTGCAATAAATCGCCATACTTTTCCATCTCGGTCGTCAGATTTCCCAAGTCTATGCCTTGGAACTCCTTGCCTTGGGGAGTTCTTGACAGCAATATCAAGTTCACATCACCCAGGACAACAGCCTGTATCAAAACTGGCCGCTCATCTTCCGATTGTCGATTTCGGTATGCGCTTAAGGTTTCCTTTATCTTGGAATTGATAGATTCAGCAATGTCGTCACCGACTCTCCTTAGAGTCTCGTCGACAGTGTAGGTGACGAACTTCGCCGTTCTTAAGAGGGTCCATCCAAGGGCTATGCTCAGCTCTGGATATGAAAGCACGAATTCTATCAAGGGCTCCGGCCCTAGCGAGTATCGTCCAATACCCTTAGATGCTATTCTGTCGTTGATGTGGCTGACATCATTCACAAATGTGTCGTAGCTTTGCGTAGTGTCGAAATTGGCGCGGTCGACGCTTATGGAAAACTGACTTTGTTCCGTATCAGAGAACCTCTCCATAAAGGGCTTAGGAGCGCCTACGAAATCTAGCAACACGAGGTCAGCGCTGGACCTTTCATGTCTTATGCTCTTCGGTGCGTCCTCAATATAAGTACGATACATCAAAGCGTACTCACCGTCGTATGGCTCTATCCAGGCCTCTGTTGTCTTGCCGATAGGTAGGCAATACGGATCGTGCATTACGGTGAAGGGTATAGCACAGTCGCCGTTTGCCTGTATTGCGGCAGATTCAAGTGCTTCTTTTGATACTCTTACTCTCGTACCACCTTGTTGGATTATGTGGGTCGTCGCAACGCGGGCGATCATTTCTGTCATCTGAATTGACCTCAAATTTTCGTAATTTCACAAACTCACGTACGCCGCATCCTATCCATCTTGTTCGCATTAGTCCCTTCCCCTCAACGGCGAAAGGTTAGGATGGGAGTGTCTCCCCTTAATCCACTACAATCGGCCTCTCCGAACGAACGCGCCCAATATCTTCCATCCCATCCACTACCTCCATTGTCCGCACGTTCACCGTGCACACCCGTCTCAGCAGCTCGATAACCTCTTCCTTGTAGTCCGCGAACCTGTACTTGTTGAACTTGGCTGCGATAGTCGGATCGCGCAGCTTACCGAGGTTATACTTTGGATTGCCACTGCTACTATAGCGTCGTCGATTTCTCTTATAATGGCAAGGATAGAGGTATTCGCCGTCATCTACAACAGACGGACCTATGATCGACAATTGCTACATCTTCCGCTCGTATGGCAGGTGATAGAATCGATAAGACTGCAATGCTAGACTTCTTCAATGAGCGAAACCGCAGAGTATAATTGAATTGAGATTGGTTTGGGCATCGTTAAGAGCCTTTTGCCAAGGGGCGATATTGCTTCGAGGTTGAATCGCATGTCGAATGAATACAGGGACGCACTGATGGAGCACATCTTGGCGAACGGAGACTGGCACCAAGTCGTGGCTTCACTTTCCAAGGATGAAATAACGTATGAACCGTCCCGAGTGTGGGTCGACCCAAGTGCTCCGGGCTTTACAGGAACAACTTGCCGTGTTTCTGATGAAGAACTTGTGCGAGCCTATCTTCTGCTGAAACTCACAACCTGCTACGGATACGATGCGTCGCCCACTGTGTTGGAGGTGGAGCGTGTCTATAAGCCTGTTGGACGTCCTATAGGGAAGGGTGGACGTATCGATGTGATAGTTCGACAGTCAGGGAACGGGGCTGGCGGAGCCTTTCTATTTGTGGAGTGCAAGACTCCTGAAACGTTCGATAGTGACTTCAAGAACATTGATGGACAGCTATTTCGCTTGAGCTTGCAGGAGCAACCCAGACCCAAGTATTTGCTCTATTACACCGTTGATTTGCGTGACGGCGGATTGGTTGACCGCGTTGTGCTCATCGACACAACGACATTTCCAGACTATGAGTCGTGGGATTTGGCTGGACAGCCGATTACAGATGTTATTCCTGAAAGATATGGTCGTCCTAAGCGTAAGTTCTTTGCAAATGTAGATACTGAGTCAACCGAGCATCGGCCGTTGGATAAGACCTCAACATCCTCGGTGTTTAGCCGCTTACGGGAGGAAATTCACGACGTTATCTGGGGAGGTGGGGGCACGAATAACAATGAAGTCTTCACGTTCATAGTGAAACTCATTCTCTGCAAGATTTATGACGAAAAGGAAACTGCTCCGGGCGCAGAGTTTCGATTTCAGCGGTTTGGTGATGAGAGCGAACCTGAAAGCGCCCTAGCGCTATCCGAACGCCTAAATGGATTGTACCGTGAAGCTGAAGAGATTTATCTTGCGATGCCACAGGCAACCGCTGGACCCGCATTCGACCCGGCTAGGTTATCACCGGAGAAACTGGCTTACGTAGTTGGCCGTCTGCAGGGACTATCGGTGACCGAGAATGTGCATGATGGCGACCTACTTGGAGAATTCTTTGAGCAAATTGTTTCTCAGGATTTCACGCAGACGAAGGGGCAGTTCTTCACGCCTTTGAAGATAGTGCGCTTCATACTTGCATTAGCAGATGTCGGTGAACAGGCGGATAAAATAATGCGAAGTGCCCGAGATGATCAGGGGCGTCCACGCCTTCCGTATGTCATAGATCCCTCATGCGGATCAGGAACCTTTCTCATCGAGCACATGAAACTTGTTACAGACACGTTGAATCGATCGGATGTTGCTGAAAAACTGCCGCAAAGACTTCGCGAATGGTACGACCTTTGGTTTGGAGTGCAGGGCCACGCTTGGGCAAGAGAGTATATCTTTGGGATTGAGAACAACTATGACTTGGGATTGGCCGCAAAGGTGAATATGGTTTTGCACGGCGATGGTAGCATGAACACTTGGATTTCAAGTGGTTTACTTCCGTTCAGCTCGTATTGGCTCGATGGAAGGAACAACATACTAGGCGCAGGTCATGAACCAAACGATGGCTTGTATTTTTCGCAGGCTAACGAGCAGTTTGACCTAGTCATCTCTAACCCACCTTTCTCGCTCACAATGTCAACTGACGAAGTGCGTGACGTCCAACGGTCTTTCAGTTCTCTCGTGAAGACAGTAAGCGAGATTGTCTTCATTGAACGTTGGTATCAGCTTCTACGAAACGGGGGAGTATTTTGCTGTATTCTTCCTGAGACTGTCCTAGATACCAAATCCAATCTCAACACTAGACTATTCCTATACCAATTCTTCCGAATTAAAGCAGTCGTGTCTCTCCCATACGATGCTTTCAAGCCTTTCACGAGTACAAAGACCTGTATTATATTGGCAGAAAAGAGACCTCGAACTGAATCTAGGCTTTGGGCAGATACTTGGGCAGATGTTACCCGCGCCAATAAATCTGCCACCAAAAAGGAAATTTTCGCCGAGGTCGTCAAGAAAATTGGCTGGTCTGAAGACCCTATTTTCATGGCTGAGCCACTTTCAATAGGCTACAAGCGGCGAAAGGGTCTTCCTGACGTTCAACTTCGCAATGAGCTGTATTCGGAGTTACCGGGGGGAATCGTAGATGATGATGCGACTATACGAAGTGTCCTAAGTTCTTATCGCAGTAACCACAAAGATAGCGAATTGTCTCCTTCGGCTCGATTGGGATTCTGGACAGACTTGAAGCGTATAGGAATGACCGACTTTCTCCGATTAGACCCGAAATACAGATGGCTCTGGGACCACCAACGAGGAGTTGCACATGGGAGCGAAAGCAGATCACAACCTCTCCGTAGCATTCTTGAAGTTGTTAAATTGCCACAGGTCAAAAAAGGAGGACTTGAATCTGAGACACCTCTGATTGACTTAGAACGTGTGGAGGGACGTCAAGGAATCCTACGGAATGTTCCACTAGTAGACGTGATAGGCTCAGATAAAGTTCGCTTTGAGGGCTGTGAACTTGCCATTTCAAAATTGGAACCATATCTTGGAAAGGTGCTTATTGAGCCGCCGCCAGATGCCCTTGGATCGACGGAATGGGTCGGACTCCGACGCATTTCAGATCTCCCCCTCTTATTCGTGGCACATCTGTTGATGTTGCCAGACCTCTGCGAGGCCTACAGACGTCTTCAGTCGGGGAAACGGCACGCCAGGTTCAATCCCGAAGAGTTCCTGAACCTCCGCGTTCAGTTGCCGTCCAACGCCGAAATAGCTTACATCCAAGAACAGATCGCCAAAGGACGAAAGCGAATAGTTGCATTCCGTAAGGGCGCAATAGCGGTGCGTAAAGAGATTGACAGGCACTATTCCTCAACAAGGTAGATATGTTTGCGCTGATCAAGTTACTTGCATAAGTTACCCTGATTGCTCTGTCCGTCGCATCCTGGTAGAAAATCCATAGGTCGATCATCTCACGGGTTGGGTGCAAGTAGGGCCATTGTCGAAATCTTTCCAGTAGATCCAGACAGTATTGAAATCCTCGCCCATCCCAGGGGCAAACTTATCGGATTCATTCTATTCGTAGGGTTTTGGCTTTAAAAACGGACTCCTTCGGACTAATCGCCTTCTCCTCCAGAGAGGAATGTCCAGACAGGATTAATACATCCTGTTAGCCCCCCGTCCTAGTCCGCCGCGCTGACCGCCTCCACATCAACCCCAAGCAGCCGCGAAAGGTACTGCCCCGTCTGCGAGTGGGGCATCCGCGCGACTTCCTCCGGCGTGCCCTCGGCGATCAGCTCGCCGCCGCGGTCTCCCGCGCCCGGTCCCAGGTCTATCAGCCAGTCCGCGCTCTTTATCAGGTCCAGGTGATGCTCGATGAGCACCACCGTATTCCCCGAGTCCACCAGCCGCTGCAACACCCGCAGCAGATGCGCGCAGTCCTCGAACGACAGACCCGTCGTCGGCTCGTCCAGGATGTACAGCGTCTGCCCCGTCGCCCGCTTCGACAGCTCCTTCGCCAGCTTCACTCGCTGCGCCTCGCCGCCGCTCAACTGCGTCGCCGGCTGACCCAGCCGTATGTACCCCAATCCGACGTCCTGAAGCGTCTGCAACCGCCGCCGCACGCGCGGGATATTCTCGAAAGTGTCCAGCGCCTCGGTGACAGTCATCGCCAGCACATCTGCGATATTCGCGTCCCGCCAGTAAATCTCCAGCGCCTCGCGGTTGTATCGCTTCCCCTCGCATATCTCGCACGGCACCGTAACGTCCGGCAGGAACTGCATCTCGATATTGATGTGCCCGTCTCCGGTGCAGGCCTCGCAGCGCCCGCCCTTCACGTTGAACGAGAACCGCCCCGGCTTGTACCCGCGCATCCGCGCCTCCGGCACCGTGGAGAACAGCTCCCGTATCGGCGTGAAGGTGTCCGTGTAGGTCGCCGGATTGCTGCGCGGCGTCCGACCGATAGGCGACTGGTCGATGTCCACCACCTTGTCGATGTGCTCGATCCCCTCGATGTCGCGCACCGCTCCCGCTCTGTCGCGCGCCCGGTAGAACTGCTGCGCCAGCTTCTTGTACAGGATTTCGTTGATGAGCGTACTCTTCCCCGACCCCGATACGCCGGTTACGCACACCAGCATCCCCAGCGGAATCTCCACGTCGATATCTTTGAGATTGTTCTGCGCCGCCCCCCTGATGACCAGCCGCTCGCCGTTCCCCTCACGCCGCGTTTCAGGTAGCGGAATCTGCCGCGTGCCGCCAAGGTACTGGCCGGTGATTGAGCGAGGCTCCGCGATGATGTCGTCCACCGGCCCCGTCGCCACCACATGCCCGCCATGCTCGCCCGCGCCCGGCCCAAGGTCCACGATGTAGTCCGCCGACCGCATTATCGCCTCGTCGTGCTCCACGATGAGCACCGTATTGCCCAGGTCGCGCAACCCCTTCAGCGTCTGAATCAGCCGGTAGTCGTCCGCCGGATGCAGCCCGATAGACGGCTCGTCGCACACGTACAGCACCCCCATCAGCCCCGACCCGATCTGCGTCGCCAGCCGTATCCGCTGCGCCTCCCCGCCGCTCAGCGTCGAAGCAGTCCGCGACAGCGTCAGGTAGTCCAGCCCCACGTTCAGCAGAAAGTCCAGCCGCGCCCCGATCTCCTTCAGTATCTGCTCGGCAATCGCCTTCTCCCTGTCCGTCAGCACACTCGGATGCTCGACATGCACCCGCCCGTTCCGCGAAGCCCGCGCCTTCCTCTTCCGCCCCTTCGCCGCCCTCTTCACCGTCCCGTTCGTGGAGAAGACATCCTGCCTATCCTGTACATCGATGTTAGTTCCGTCCCCCCCGATAGCCGTAATCCACCGGCTCGCCTCCGCAATCGACTTCCCCGTAACATCCATGATGTTGATGCCGCACACCGTAACCGCCCGCGTCTCCGGCCGCAGCCGCTCGCCCTTGCATGCGTTGCACGGATTCGACGACATGTACCGCTCTATCTCCGAGCGCACATGCTCCGACTCCGTATCCCTGTACCGCCGCTCCAGGTTCTTGATGACGCCCTCGAACGCCGTCCGCCAGCGGTAGGTCTTCCCCCGCCGCGTATGGTGCCGCACATCGATACGCTTGCGCTTCGTGCCGTACAGCACCCTGTCCAGGTCCGCTTTCTCCATATCCTTCACCGGCACATCCAGCGAAAAATCAAACGCATCCGCCAGCGACTCAAGCTGGCTGTAATACCACGGGCTCATCGCGCCGGAGCGCGCCCACGGCTGCACCGCCCCCTCCGCGATGCTTATGTTGCGGTTCGGAATCACCAGGTCCGGGTCAACCTCCAGCTTGTACCCCAGCCCGGTGCATGTCGAGCAAGCCCCGTGCGGGTTGTTGAAGCTGAAAGTGCGCGGCTCAAGCTCCCCCATGCTGATATTGCAGTGCACGCACGCGAACTGCTCCGAGAACAGCAGCTCCTCACCGTCCACCACATCCACCAGCACCGTGCCGCTCGCCATCTTCAGCGCCGTCTCCACAGAGTCCGCCACCCGCGTCTGCTCCGCGCTCGCCCCGATGACCAGCCGGTCCACCACCACCTCGATGTCGTGCCATTTCTGCTTGTCCAGGTCGAACGACTCCGACAGGTCATGCACCTCTCCGTTCACCCGCACCCGCACGAACCCCGCCTTGCGCGCGTCCTCGAAAATCTCCTTGTGCTCGCCCTTCCGCCGCCGCACCATCGGCGCCATAATCTGGATGCGGCTGCTCTCAGGCAGACCCAGCACCGCGTCCACGATCTGCTGCACCGTCTGCCGCTCCACCGGACGTCCGCACTTGTAGCAGTGCGGATGCCCCGTGCGCGCGAACAGCAGCCGCAGGTAGTCGTAGATTTCCGTTACAGTCCCAACCGTCGAGCGCGGGTTATGAGACACCCCCTTCTGGTCGATGGAAATCGCAGGCGACAGCCCCTCGATGTAGTCCACATCCGGCTTGTCCATCCGCCCCAGGAACTGCCGCGCGTACGAAGACAGGGACTCCACATACCGCCGCTGCCCCTCCGCGTAGATAGTATCGAACGCCAGGGAACTCTTGCCCGACCCGGAAACACCCGTCATCACCACAAGTTTATTGCGCGGAATCGTAACGCTCACATCCTTCAGATTGTGCTCCCGCGCGCCCTGAACAACGATATTCTCCAACGGCATACTTCGTCCTTTGTCTATATGAATCAGTGAGGCGTGGTGAGATAGGTGAACGCCTTGCAGCGTTCATTTTAGCATCGGAACTGAGATTAGGGCAGGTGTATAACGCTACTATGTGGGCGATGTGAGCATCGCAAGACGGTTGATTCAGTCGATGCTGCTCTATATGATTTAGGCCATTGGATGGGAGAAGAGGTAACAAACTACTATGGCGACTAACCTTGACGACATCGACACACTGATGCCGGATATCGCCATACCACCTGGGCGAGCTTCTGCAAGAAGAGATTGAATGCCGTGCATAGCAGAGGAGGAATTCGCGCGGCGGATAGGTATCACACCTCACGATATGGACAGGCT
Source organism: Dehalococcoidia bacterium (assembly GCA_965204855.1). GTDB lineage: Bacteria > Chloroflexota > Dehalococcoidia > Lucifugimonadales > JADFKI01 > Bin90. The sequence goes on along the minus strand of OZ242018.1, from coordinate 2,861,999 downwards.
TTTCGTGGGCGAGAAGGCAATCACGCAGGACATAGCGGACGCCATAGAAAGGGAACTAGGCATCTCCGCGTATATGTGGGTCAGGATGGAAGCAAGTTACCAGCGTGTTCTAGGGCACTTGAAAGAACGAGAAAGCACTTCGCAATCCGTGGAATTGGCTGAGTTTACTCATAACTCAGACGATTAAACACCGCCAACAACTTCAACTTCAGAAGTCGCTGGCGGTGTACTCACACTACCTCACCGGTATCCTAGTCCCCGGAGTCGTCATCCGCAGGCTGTATATCGACGTGTTCGACGTGAAGTACATCGTACGGTTGTCCTCGCCGCCCCAGCCGCAGTTCGCCGGGTACTCTGGCAGCTCGATCACCCCAATCAGCTCGCCGCTCCGGTCGAACACCCAGCACCCGCCGGGTCCCGTGCAATAGACCCTGCCTTCCACATCCACCTTCATCCCGTCCGGCACACCGTTGTTTGCGTGCTCCGAGGGCATATCCGCGAAATGACGCATGCCGACCACGTCGCCGTTGCCGTCCAGCTCGAACGCCATGATGTATTGCCCGGGCCGCGTGTTAGCCACATACAAGACACTCTCTTCCGGCGAGAACGCGATCCCGTTCGGATACTCGAACGGCGCGACCAGTTCCACCTCGCCGTTCGGCCTGAGGCGGTGCACGCTGTTGAACTGCACATCGACATCGGCCGGGTCGAGCCGGTCCCGCCCCGGGTTCGTGAAGTACAGGCTGCCGTCAGTCTTCAGCACAACGTCGTTGGGGCGGTTCAGCCGCCTACCGTCATAGCCGTCTGCGATGACCGTGTACGATCCGTCGTCCTCCAGCCGCGTCAGGCGGCGGTTCACCATCTCGCAGACGATCACTCGACCCTGCGCGTCGAAGGTCATGCCGTTCGACTCCCCGCTGTTCTCGCGGATGAGTTCAGGTTCTTCACCCGGCACCAGCTTGAATATCTGCGCGCGCCGTATATCGACAAAAAGCAGGTATCCGTCCGGATGCCACAACGGGCCTTCGGTAAACACGAACCCCGTCGCCAGTCGTTCCGCCTCAGCCGATTCAACGATGCTAGAAAGTCCGTCAGCCATGTCAGCCCCCTATCCTGTCCATCCTGTTCATCGATGTTAAACTCTTGTGTACTTCACGATGCGCCGCCCCGTGCTGCCCTCGCCCGATGTCGGCTGCACGAAGTAGATGTTGCCGTCCGAGTCGCCCGCCGCGCCGTGGCAGCTGCGATACTTGTCGTCGCCCCAGCGCGCCAGCAACTCGCCGTCTCTATCCAGCACGCTGAAGTAGCCGCTGTTGTGCTCCGCCACATAGCAGTCGCCTTCCTTGTCCTCCCACACCACCGCGGGGCCAATCAGCCTGGTGGGCCACTCCGCCAGGAACCTGCCGCCCTGCGAGAATACCTGAATCCGGTCGTTCTCCCGGTCCGCGATGAGCAGCCGCCCGTCCGCCGTGACGCACGCTCCATGAGGCAGCATGAACTGCCCCGGACCGCTGCCCGGCTCGCCCCACGACTGCTTCAGCGCACCTTCAGCCGAGAACCGGTGCACCCGCGCGTTCGCATATCCGTCAGCGATGTATATGTCGCCGGACGCCGCGACGGCTATGCCTGCCGGCATGTTGAACGGCTCGCCGCCGTGCGTTACCTGCGTGTACCCGCTGGAACCCCAGTCGTCGGGGTCCGCGCCCGTATCCGATCGGAAGCCCTTCTCGCCGATAGTCATCAGCAGTTCGCCCTGCGGCGTGTACTTGAGTATCTGCTGATCGTTGCGATCGACAATCCAGATGTTGTCGCGCGCGTCCGCGTAGATGGCATGTGGAAACGAGAACTCCGTCTCGCCCCAGTCGTACAGGTAATTGCCGTCCGTGTCGAACACGATGACCCCGTGCTCGCCCCTGTTGAACCCATAGACCCTGTCCTGTGAGTCCACCGTAACCGCCGCCATAGGCACATTCCAGCCTTCCGGCGTCTGCGCCCACTCCTCGTTGACCTCATAAGTATGCCTGCCGCTGCCGACTGTATTTGCCATGTAATTCTCCCTGTCATCTTCTGATACCGGAATACAGTATGCTTATCACTGCTTCTACTATCTCGCTGAAACGCTCCAGGCTCAGGCTCCCTATTTGCGATATTATCAACCGTTGGTTTGCGGTGAAGAGCTTGCCCGGTCTGGCGTAGCTTACTCTATCCAATGAACCTGCCACAAAGTTTTCGTCGGTAAGCTCAATAGATTGAGCATCTCCGTAAGGGTTACTGGTAATCTGACACAGAATAGAATCTCCTCTGTCGATGTTTGCCAGGACAAGTACAGGTCGTATCTTCGCTTGAGTCAGGTCAGAGAAGGGAAACAGCACCAAGACTACCTCGCCTGCTGAATGTGCGACCATGCCTCATCTTCCTCTGGACGGTTCCAATCCACTGCCAGTGCGGCTTCGCTCATAAGCGTTACATCGTGGCTATCGTAATCTTCTTCATCGTCCAGAATGGTTACCAGCGCGCGCCTCGTCGATGACAGGCTGACTGCTTCCAATAGCCGAACTTGACCGTCCTTATCTATTAGAGCTTCTATTGTACGGCTCATTTGCACACCATCCCATCCTATCCATCCTGTCCATCGATGTTAATTCCCGTCCGGCCTGCAAGCCTCCATCACCGCCCGCACCGAATCTATGCTCGGCCGCGCAGCCACCACGCGCACTACCGCGATGTCTAGGCCCTCCGCCAGACGCCCGAACTCCGCTGCCGCGCCCGCCGCATTTCCATAGTACCCCACCGTCTGCAGCAGTTCAGGCGAGAACGCGTCCGCCACCTCGTCCGCGCTCGCGCCGTCGCGCCGCATGTCGTCCAGCCCCGCGAGCTCGTCCGTAAAGCCCATGCGCTCGAAGTGCGCCCGGTAGCCCAGCTGCCGCTCGCGCTCAGTCGGTATAGTCGCGCCCAGCGCGTAGTTCATCGTAGCCTTTGCGAACGCCCGCCGCGCCACATCCTCGTCGTCATCGACGCACACCCGGATATACTCTGCCAACTTGACCTCGGAAGGATCGCGCCCCGCCTTCGTAGCGCCCTCGTTCACGCGCTCGCGGCTCCACGCTATCTGCTCCGGGCTGCACCAGTTCAGGCACGCACCGTCCGCAAGCTCGCCCGCCAGTCGCAGCATCTGCGGGCCAAGCGACCCAAGATACACGGGCGTTCTCGGAGGCGGGTTTATGCCCAGGCCTGCGCCTCGCAGCGTAACCACATCGCCCTCGTAATCGACCCGCTCGCCTGCGACTAGCGGGCGTATGGTGGAGAGGTAGTCGCGCATCAGCGCAAGCGTCGAGAAGTTCGGCAGACCCAGTGCATGGCGCTGACGCGGGCGATACGAGCCGCCGGAACCGATGCCCATTATGAACTTGCCCCCGCTGATGTCGCTGACGGTGCCGCCCGTCATCGCAAACCCCATAGGTGTGCGGTACATCACCGGAGACACCGATATGCCGGTCGTTACACCGCCCTCCACCACATCGCAGCTGGCTTCCCAGCGCCGCAGGCAGAGTTGGTACGAGTCATGCCCTGTGCCTTCTGGCGTCCAGATGCTGGTGTAGCCCTGTGCCGCCGCCTCGCGCGCGAGTACCGACTGGTCGTCCCATGACAGGTTGAGCGTCGCATCCAACCCAACGCCAATTTGCATTTTCATTCTCCTCGCCTGTATGCCTGTGTGCCCTGTATGCCCTACATGAATGATAATCCGAGTGATAGTCGCCGTTAAGCAAAATAGACAGGACTCACAGGATGAAGCGCTCCAAGCATCATATCCTGTCCATCCTGTCTATTCAGGTCAGACTATATGGAACCGCGAAGCGGCGTTGCCCTCGCGTAAAGGCAGTTACTCGCGTGAAGGCAGCGCCACCGTTGCCGCGCCCGGCGTGGTCTTCTTGCCCTCGTGGTCTTCCAGCCAGATGTCGCAATCGACCAGGTTCTCGCCGTTCTCGGTGTACTTCTTCGTGACCACGCCCTTGCCGAACATCGGCGTGCCCGGCACATCCATGCCCCGGTACTGCGTAGTCAGCGACTTCAGCGAACCTTCCTCGCCAATCCAGTCGGTCATCAGCTGCCCCAGCCACGCGCCCTTCAGCGCGCCGTGCAGTATGACATCCGGCAAGCCGTTGTTCTTCGCGTAGTTCTGATCGTAGTGAATCTGGTAGTAGTCGCCGGACGCGCCCGCATACTTCACGAGCTGCTGCGTCGTCGGGTCCTTACGTAGTGTAGGGACCTCCGAGCCTTCCTGTACATCCTCGAAATAAACCTGACTGCCCATCGCTTAAACCCCCTTGGTTTATGAGTTCTTCAGTTTTTCAGTGTATCAGTCTGTCGGTTAGTCAGTCAGTAAATCAGTTCGTCAGTAAATCCTAATCGGCTTAACAGTCATTCACTGACATACTGACCGACTGAAAAACTGACAGACTCCCTACGGCTCATAGCTGATACCCGTCGTCCGCTGAAGCGCCACCGTCTGCCCGAACTGGTTCACATACTTCGTCTCGCGCACACTGAACAGCATATTGCCCAGCCTGCCCGGACGCTCGAACAGGTCGGCGAGCTTGGTCGTAACCGTGATGCGGTCGCCGGGGCGCACAGGATGGAAGTATTCCCACTGGCTGCCCCCGTCGAGGTTTGCGGGATACGGGTTCTCATAGGCGGGAGGGGCATTAGACGGGAGCGAGCGCATGAACGTCGGCGGAGCGACGATGCCGCCGTGCCTCGTCTTGCGCGCCGCTTCCTCATCGTTGTACAGCGGGTTCGCGTCCCCGATTGCCTGCGCGAATTTGATGATTGCGCCCTTCTCAACGTCGTGCGTGATTGGCTCCGATTCCACGCCAACGGCGTCGCGCATCTGCTGGGTTATCACCGACTCCTGTGTCATGCAGCGTACTCCTCTGGTTTGCGTCATTCCCGCGCACGCGGGAATCCAGTGATGTATTTCAGTTTCGCAAAAGTGTAAGCCGCACCCGCCAATGTGTCAAGAAACCGTCTAACCCGCAGTCGGTGCAAACCACCCAGCCGCAATTGACAATGACAGTGCATTTTGACAGACTTTCGTTGAGGTGCATGACCTTATGCTGGGAACGAGAGACCTCATAAACGACTGGATTCAAAGGAAGCGTGACCGGTCGGATGCAGAAACCCTGGAGCGGGTGCGCGAAGAAGTACGCGAAGAGATGCGCGAAGAAGTGAACGCATGGTACAAGCGTCAGCAAGCCGCCCTCGAAAAAGGCGAACCGTTCGACGAACCACCCCCTGACTTCGATAAGCCTTAACGCCTGTCCTATCCTACTAAAACGACCTGACAAACTGACTTACTGATATACCGACAAACTATAAGGAGACACGCATGACTTCAAACGGCAAAGTCGCCATCGTTACCGGCGGTGGCTCAGGCATTGGCAGACAGAGCGCGCTCGCGCTCGTCAACGACGGCTATTCGGTCGCCATCGGCGGCAGGCGCATCTCGGCGCTCGAAGAGACCATCGCTGAAGCAGGGGACGCTGGCGAGCGCATGCTCGCGGTAGTCACCGATGTTACGGTCGCCGACTCCATCCGCAACCTGTTCGCGCAGACCCACGAGAGATTTGGCAGGCTCGACGTGCTGTTCAACAACGCGGGCATCGGCTCGCCGCGCATGCCGATGGAGGACATCCCGCTCGAAGCATGGCAGGCGGTCGTGAACACCAACCTCACCGGCTCCTTCATCTGCACGCAGGAAGCCATCAAGATTATGAAGAACCAGGACCCCATGGGCGGCCGCATCATAAACAACGGCTCCATCTCCGCATACACGCCCCGTCCCGATTCCGTTGGATACACCGCCACCAAGCACTCCATCACGGGCTTGACCAAGTCCACATCGCTTGACGGGCGCAAGTACAACATCGCCTGCGGGCAGATTGATATCGGCAACGCCGCGACTCCGATGACCGAGCGCATGGGCGGTGGTGTTCCGCAGGCAAACGGGGAGGTCATGGTAGAGCCGACCTACGACGTCAACCACGCAGCCGACGCCGTCCTCTTCATGGCGAACCTGCCCCTAGACACAAACGTGCAGTTCATCACCATCATGGCTACGAAGATGCCCTATGTGGGCAGAGGCTAAAAGTACAAAATGCCAAGACGCAGGACGACGCTGGGCATAGGAGACTTCGGCAATCCCAGATCAGTCGATGCCCATGCTTGGGAAGTGCTTCAACGCATCCTGGAGCGAAACCATCCGCTAACTGAGGATGCGGTTTTCCTCTGTCTGTACAACAGGCTACGCCAGCGACATAGCACTGTTCTGCAAAAGGTGAGGGCGAGCAAAGATGTCGGCGGATACAGAGACTTTGGTTTCTCGCCGGACATAGACCTTCTGGAGATTCGCCAAAATGGTGAAGTAGTCGGCTATGAACTGAAAGGATACCGCCGCAAGGGACGAAGCACGGAACCACCTTCATTCTATGAAGGAATAGACCAGGCGCTGGCGTATCTGGTAAATCCCATACGCTCCCCGTTCGCCCAGTCTTTTGCCGGAAGCATTTTTGATCATGTCTATGTCGTGCATCCAGAAGGCTCGGGCATTGATAAGTTGGCTGACCTTCTGGAAAAATGCACACCAGTAGGATTGGTAGTGGTTGAACGGAGCAAAACAACGGAGATCGTAAAACCTCGAAAAAATCCCTACCTCAACGACGACCTAAAATCTCTTTTTCTTGACAGACTGGATACATTTCAAGCTTACACGACAATCAGGGTGAACCCTATTCAATAATTTTACGAAGCGGTATCACGACGCAAGTTCTTTGGTAGCCTCCGCCAGGTTCCTCTTGTGCAGCGCGCGCAGCCCCGGCACCTGCGACAGCAGCAGCACGGCCAGCGTAATCACGCCCACGATGACAAATGTGGACGGCTCGATGATGATGTCCATGTTCCAGTCCAGCGTGGACATCTGCCCCACGAGGTACGCTTCGATTGCGTAGCCCAGAACGAAGCCCAGCAGTATGCCCACCACGCCTGTTACCAGGCTCTCGATCGTAATGAGCATGTTCACCTGCCGCTTGCTGAACCCCAGTGTTCGCATCGTCGCCAGTTCGCGGCTGCGCTCCGTAACATTGAGCGTAACTGTGTTGAACACCGCGAACGCCGCGAGCGACATCCCAAAGACAGTCATTATCCCTATGAACTGGTTGGTGAGCGCCATCAGCTCCTCGAACCCTTCACGCACTGCCGCGCTGCGCTCCACCGAGAGCACATAGGCTCTCATCTCAAGCATCCGCGTTACCTCTTCGGTGTAGTCGGGGTCTTCCAGTTCGATTAGCGCGGATGTGGCGTGGAATCCCCGCATGAGCGTCCCCGCTTGCGGCAGCCGCATGTACGACGACTCTCCCATCGGAAATCGCACGAGTCCCGTTACCGGAAACACCTCGTCCCGGCGCTCGGACTCCACCATAACCGTATCGCCCACATCCAGCCCCAGGTCTCGCGCCAGCGTCTCCGTCAGGTATATGCCCTCCGTGCTGAGCGGCGGCGCTCCTGCCACATGCTCCGGTTTCAGCAATGTCGCATCTTCCATGACGGCGGTAACGACCGAGTGCTCGGAACGCTCTCCATTGACCAGTTTCACCGGTATTTCGGCGATGGGTTCAGCCCTGCGGACCTGCTGCCACGACTCGAACACCTCCGTCTTTCGGTGGTCGATGCCCCGCGTGAACACCGCCTTCAGGTCGTGCTTCTGTATCTCGTTGAACTGCACATCGAAAGCGTTGTTCATGGTGTCCAGCATGCCCATCACCGCGGTGACCATAGCGACCGAGAGCGCAATGCCCACAATCGACGACAGGGTGCGCCAGCGGCCGCGCGCCATATTGCGGAGCGACAGGCGGAGCATTCGAGGCATGCGCTGCATAGGCAGCAGCCTCTCCATCAACATCGAAGCGCCGCCCGACGAAATGTCCGAGCGCATAGCTTCCGAGGGAGTTAGGCTTGCCGCCGCGAGCGCGGGCTGCGCGCCCGCTATGACGCACGCCGTCAGGCCGATGACGAAGGCGACGACCAGCACCCATGCCTGGCTGACGACCACCGTGAACGGCAGGTCGAGTGTGCCGATGTACAGGCTGGTAAATCCGCCCGCCGCCCAGGTGCCCCACAGTATGCCTAGCCCGCTGCCGATGAGCGCGATCAGGACCGGAAAGGTGAGGTAATGCCGCAATATCTGGGCGCGGGAGAACCCCTCGGCTCGCATCAGCCCAATGATATGCCTCTGGCTCTGCACGATCCGCGTGAGCATCGCGAACGCCACCATCGCCGTGATAGCGAGGAAGAGCACGGGCATGGCAACCGCCATCTCCGCGAATCCGTCCAGGTCCGACTTGAGCGTAGCGTAACTCAGCTGGTCCTCCTTCTCGATGAGCTGGTGCGAGCCGTACCGCTCCAGATAGGCGTCTATCTCCGCCCTGACCGCATCGCCATCCGCGCTGGGCTGAAACCGTACCGTGATTTCGTTAATCAGGCCCTCCACGCCAAGCATGTCGTCAACAGCGTTCCTGCGAACCATCACGATGGCGAAATCCCCCGGCGAAGTGATTAGTTCCGCGCCGCCCTTCGACTTCCACAGGTACTCCACGCTTGTCATCGCGCCGCTGATATCGAAGTCCCTGTCCTTGCCCTGATAGACCAGCGAAACCGAATCACCCGGCTCCAAGCCGTAGTACTCGGTGAACAGCCGGTCCACCAGCGCCTGCCGCCCGCTAGCCGCATCGAGGTACTCCCCTTCCCTCACGATTACACGGTTGATCTCCGGCGTCTCATCGTCCGGAATACTGATGACCCTGGCGGCAACCGTATCATCAGGGTTGTCAGGCTGTCGTATGGCAATGTCCGCGACATACCTTCCCTCCGCGACAGCTACGCCCTCCATGTCTCGAATCACATCCGCGGCCCTGACAGGTATCGGCGGCGCGACGATGTAGAAGGCATCCGCGAATCTCAGCTCCTCATAAGCGAATTCCTCCGAACTTCTCACATTCAGGAACGCCGAGTACATGGTGACGAATATGCCCACGCCCAGCGTCAGCAGGGCAATCACGGAGATGAACAGCGCGCGCGACCGCCACAAGTCGCGGAACGCCTTTTTCAGCAGCGTGTTCACGGTTACCACTCAAGGTCTTCTGGACTGATAGGATTCTGAACCAGCGTGTCCTCAACAATCTCCCCGCTCCGCATCCGTATCACGCGGTCAGCCATGCGGCTTATCGCCGCGTTATGCGTAACGATGAGCATCGTGGCATTCTCCGACCGGTTGATGCGCTTCATCAGGCCGAGAATCATCTTTCCGGTCTCATAGTCGAGGTCGCCCGTGGGTTCGTCCCCAAGCAGAATCGAAGGCCCCTTCGCCAGCGCTCTTGCGATGGCTACCCGCTGCTGCTCCCCGCCCGAAAGCTGCGACGGGAAATTGCCGATGCGCTCACCGAGGCCGACCGACTGAAGCGCGGGTATCGCGTTTTTCGCGTTTCCCGTAAGCTCCGCCACCATCTCCACATTCTCGCCTGCCGTGAGCGATGGAACGAGGTTGAAGAACTGGAAGACGAACCCCACACTTCTGCGCCTGTACATAGTCAGAGACGCTTCGTCCAAGTCCGTAATCTCGCTGCCGCCAACCCATATCCGCCCACGAGTGGGCGCGTCCAGCCCGCCTATCATGTTCAGGAGAGTCGTCTTGCCCGACCCGCTTGGCCCCAGAAGCACCACGAACTGCCCCTCCGGTATGTCGATGCTGACATCCCTCAGCGCATAGACGACCGTATCTCCGACCTCGTACTCCTTGGAGACTCCTTCAAGACGAACAATGGTCCCATCAACCATCCTATCCTATCCATCCTGTCTATCCTGTTAGCCTCCGCGCCGCACCAGCCGCCTGAGCCGCCGTTTGACCCTTGCCTTGCCACGCAGGTTGCTCGCCACATATCGCGCCACATTCGGACTGCCCAGCAGAAGCGGCGCCCGCCACTCGCGCAGCTCCTTCATCGTTGTCGTGCCGCTGCTCCACGACGGCACGAACGACTCAAGGGGCCGCCAGCTCATCCCCGCCGGCAGTCTGCCCAGCAGCTTGCGCTCACCGCCTTGCAGCACGATACCGCCCGCCTCCTTCACCAGCAGCGAGCCGCCCGCCGCATCCCACAGGAACGGCGCGGTCGTTATCGTGTACTGCGTAACGCCCTTCGCCACCATCGCGAGTTCGTAGGCGATGCTCCCCGTCATGCGCAGCTCACCCGCCTTTCTTCGCAGGTCCTTCTGCACGCTGAACATCCCACCGAATCCGCCCGGCAGCGTAACCAGCCTGTTCCCCTCCGGCTCAGTAGCGTTCAGCGCGGGCACGGACACGCCGTTGATCCGCGTGCCCCCGCCCCTGCGTGCATGCATCACAATACCGCCCTCATCGCTGGGCCAGGGCATGAATACCGCCGCGACGACGGGCGCGCCCCGGTACAGCACGCCTATGGAACTGGCATACAGCGGCAGTCCCGACAGAAAGTTGCGCGTACCGTCCAATGGGTCCAGCACCCACACGAAATCCGGCGCGGGCTGACCGTCCACCCTCTCGCGCTCCGCCGCATCATCCTCTTCGCCAAGTATGCCATGCTCAGGAAACCGCCTTGAGATTTCCTCCTGAAGCAACCGTTGGCACGCAAAGTCGGCGTTGGTAACAGGGTCACTCTGATTGGCGTCCTTGTACTGTACATTCAGCGCGCTCTCGAAGTGCCAGCGCAGCAGTTCACCGGCCTCTTTAGCAATCTTCGCCGCGTGGCGCTCGATGTCGCGCAGTGTGAGGTCGTCCGCTGTAACGCCCGCTCTTTCACCGCCCACCATCGACTTCAACCCTCTGAATATGTTCCGCATACCAAAAACCCTTGTATCCTCGATACTCATGCCCGCCCATTAGACACCCTCGCCTATCCGAATTATACTGCACATACTATCTTATGCCATCTATCCTGTTCATCCTGTTAACACTGACATTTGGGGAGTTACTTCTATGGTCACCGAAACAAATTTCGAGATTTACGACGACCGATTCGCCGCGATGATTCCGGAAGACGCTCAGCTCATCAAGCACTTCACAGGCATGGAGTGGGCGGAAGGCCCCGTCTATTTCGCGGAGGGCGACTACCTGCTCTGGAGCGACATCCCCAACGATCGCATGCTGCGCTACTCGGACGCGGACGGCGTCTCCGTATTCCGCCAGCCCGCAGGCTACACCAACGGTCATTACCGCGACCACGAAGGACGGCTGGTGAGCTGCGAGCACGGCAACCGCCGCGTCAGCCGCACCGAGCACGACGGCACCATCGTAACCCTCGCCGACAACTACGAGGGCAACAGGCTCAACTCCCCCAACGACCTCGTAGTCAAGTCCGATGGCACAATCTGGTTCACCGACCCGCCCTATGGTATTCTCAGCAATCGCGAAGGATACAAGGCGGACAGCGAACTCGCGGGCTGCTTCGTGTTCCGCCTTGAGCCGGACACCGGCGCGCTCGAAGTCGTCGTGGACTCGATGGACAGGCCCAACGGCATCGCCTTCTCCCCGGACGAGAGCGTCATGTATGTCGCGGACACCGGCGAACCCGGCAACATAATGGCGTTCGACGTGGAAGACGGCAGGCGGCTCACCAACGCGCGCGAGTTCGCGGTCGTCAGCCCCGGTAAGTCCGACGGCTTCCGCTGCGACACCGACGGCAACATCTTCACAAGCTCGGCGGATGGCATCCATGTGTACAGCCCCGAAGCCGAACTACTAGGCAAGATACTCGTCCCCGAAGACCGCAACGCCAACTGTTGCTTCGGTGGGCCCGACAAGAACCGCCTCTACATCTGCGCCGACAAGTCGCTCTACTCCATCGTCCTGAACGCCAGAGGCGCGCAGACGCCATGAGTCTGCCGTAAGTCTGATTATCAGCTCCTCCTCTCCTGCTGGGAGAGGCCCACTGGGGGAAGGTTGGAGTGAGGGTAAATGGTAGCACTTCGTTGAAACCGATACGTCGCGTGCCGCCCGCAATCCTTTTACTGGCATGCATCCTTATAGCAGGCTTGGCAGCCACACTTGCAGCGAGGCAGTATTACTTGTTCGACAGATTCCTGGCATTCTTCCCCACGAAAGAGATAACCAACACCCCCGATGACCTGGGAATGCCCTTCGAGGAGGTGTACTTCCCCGCAGCCGACGGCAAGCAACTGCATGGCTGGTTCATACCCGGCAGGGGCGACGACACGATTGTCTGGTTTCACGGCAACGCCGGCAACATCAGCAACCGGGTCTATAACATCATGCTGATGAACGCGCGCCTGGGCGCGAACCTGTTCATATTCGACTACCGTGGCTACGGCCTCAGCGAGGGCAGGCCGTCCGAGAAGGGTGTGTACTCCGACGGAGAAGGCGCGCTGGAGTACCTGCGCTCGCGGGACGACATCGATCACGACAGGCTTGTGCTCTTCGGGCGCTCGCTCGGTGGCTGCGTCGTCGCGGAACTTGCAATGCGACATCGCGCCAAAGCCGTCATAATCGAGTCGTCATTCACGTCGGTCGATGCGATGTCGCGACACACCCGGCCTGTGGTGAGTCGCTTCATACCGACCCGTCTGCTCGTGCGGAGCAGGTTCGATTCCATCTCGAAGATGCCACACATCCACAGCCCCGTGATGATTGTGCATGGCGACAAAGACACAACCGTCCCCATTCACATGGGCAGGGAACTCTTCGACGCCGCCAACGAGCCAAAGCGCTTCTACGAAATCAAGGGAGCAACCCACGACGACACCCACATGGTCGGCGGCGAGGCTTACTTCACCGCCCTGCGCGAGTTCATCGAAAGTCCTTCACTCATTCACCCCAGCGAATAAGCTTCCACCTTGTCTAGCCGTTCACGGAGGCGGTCCTCTGTCATCTCTAGGTCATACTGACTTTGCAGCCCCATCCAGAACTCGGCCGAGTTCCCAAAGAAGCGGGATAAGAGCAGCGCCGTCTCCGCTGTGATGGCACGCTTGCCATGCACGATAGAGTGAATCCGTCGCGCGTCCACTCCTATCGACTTCGCCAGGTGATATTGGGTGATGTCCATCGGTAGCAGAAACTCTTCATTAAGAATTGTGCCCGGGTGGATCGGTGGAAGCCTGTCCGCACCCACTTCCATTTCCTCTCTCATATCCCTTCCTTGTAGAATTCAATCTCAATGATAGTCAGCAATCTCCACTTCGTATGCGTTCCCATCCCGCCAGATAAAGCAGATTCGCCACTGGGCATTGATGCGAATGCTGAACTGTCCCCACCGCGAGCCTGAGAGCGCCTCCAATCTATTTCCCGGCGGAGTTCTCAGATCATTGAGGTTACTCGCATTGTTTAGCATCATCAGCTTCTGCTGCGCTCGTCTCTGAATGTCGGCGGGCAGACTGCGTACGCGCCGCCGCTCGGCAACAGCTCTCGTTTCCCCGTTTCGGTAACTCCTTATCACGACTTCATAATAGTGCCACGCACTATTAGAGTCAATCGCGGAATGGACATGAAAATGCTTTCCCACTGCCATCCAAACTGCCCTTCTGCATATTCCTTCCATCGAGAATCTTGCATTAGTCTCATTTAGTTCAGAACCGTCGCGAGTCCAGCGAGACCAAACACAACCGCTGCTATGATGCCTATAACGAGCCAATAATTGTCCAACATAATCACCCCAACTAGAGAATAAAATGTCAAGGTATCCATTTCCATGAACGCCTGTAACACGGCATAAACAGCAAATTCACCCTTGATTCCAACGACCGCATGTGCTAAAATACAAGGATAACTAAAATAGAAGAACCGCCGGTGTCTTACCCACCCCGGCGGTTCTGTAGCCATTAGGAACAGGCTTGGTGACTGCTTCCCTATCGGCTTGTACTTATTGTACAGCCTCGCCTCATCGTAGTCAATCTAAACCGCCTCAAAGCGGGTACAGATTCCTGCGCGCCATCCTGGATTCCATCGAGTATTTACCCGAGATCCAAACGTTCCTCAGCGAAATCTACGCCTTGCGTCGCAACACAAGACCAGGTTACGCTCCGTGCTCTTTGCTCCGGGCCTATTGCCTCAAGTACCTCCTCAACATCCGCTTCAACGTCGACCTCATACGACGACTCAACGATTCGCCTAGGCTACGACAACTCTGCGGATTCGGACCCCATCTGCCTTCCGAAAGCACATTTAGCCGATTCTTCAAGAAGCTGTCCGACAGACCAGAGATCATCGAGAACGCCATAACCAGTATCGTCGAACACATTCACGAGCATCTGCCGGACACTGGCTCGGTAGTAGCCATCGACTCCACGGACATTGAGGCCTTTGCTAATCCCAATCGCAGCGCTGTCATCGATCAACACGCTGCCTGGGGAGCTCGAACTACCAAGGGTAAATCCAGCAGCAAGAAAGACACAGAACTATTCTTCGGATACAAGGTCCACATGCTGAGCGACACAGTGTACGGCGTTCTACTGTCCTAAATCCTCTTGCCCGCTAATAGGAACGACTCACCTCAGTTGCCTCGGGTGCTCCAGAAGACTAAAAAAGAGTATCCATGGCTCCAGCCCACTCACTTCCTCGCAGATCGCGGCTATGATGCAATCAGTCACCACGAACTACTCCGGCGTCAAGGCATCAAGCCCATAATCCACATCAGGAAGCCTATCAACTCCAAACTCCACGACGGCATATACACCACATTGGGAGAACCCACGTGCATGGGGAAGCAAGCCATGGAATACGTTCACACGGACCCTCAGACCGGACATCATCTGTACCGCTGTCCGCCCGCCGGATGTGATCGTGCTACCCAAAAGCACATGTTCCTACCAAACTGTGGAGATTCCCACTGGGAGAATCCCGACGACAATCTACGTGTCATCGGCGTTGTCGCTCGTGCAAGTCCAGAATGGAAAGAGATGTACAAACAGCGCCAAGTCATCGAACGAGGGTTCAGCAGCCTGAAGCGCTCACGACTGCTCGACAAACATCAGTATATGACACAAAAGAAACTGAGAGCGCATGTCGCGCTCTCAGTCTTGACTTACACGGCTACTATGTTGGCCCGAGTGCTAGCTGGTGACACTGCAAGAATACGACAGATGCGTATTGGGGTTTGACTACTCATCCAAGTCTTGGTCATTGACAAGTGCAGCAGCTTCGTAAGTGGTTCTGACCGCTGACCTCATCGTTTCAACGGCGGAATCCAAAGTTTGTATCCCAGATATAAAACGCTCGCACGACGCAATAGCTTCGTACTTCTCCTCCTCAGAACTATCTGGTGATTCAACGATTTGAAGCGCTTCTTCTAATTGCTGACTCAGACCAACCATTTCAGTCCGAGTTTTCATCACTGAACTTGTCAATTCTTCGGCAATACGCTCTAGTCTAAAGGCTACAGAATCGTCGGTCATACTTGTTAACGGTTACGCCTCTGGAACTTACCTGCTTCGTAATCCACTTTCATCTGCTGGCATTCATCTACAATGCGATCTGCATTAGCCAACATTCTATCAACCTTTTGCCTGGTATCTACAGCAAAACCTTTCAAATCCTTCGCTTTCGCGAACTTAGTAGTCATACATCTCTCCTCATCATGTACAACACCAGTCCTTTCCAAGACTCGGTAAGGACTTACGGTAGTTTAGCACATTTTGTCAAGTATCGTTAGGATGCCTTCGGCATTTATTTCAGATCATCGCAATTCACATCCGAATTCGCCACTCTCAGTATAATCGGATGTGAATGAGTCTCGGCGTCCAATACCTTCTGAAAGGCCCGCTCAAGCCCCGTCATATCTAGAGACTGTATGTCGCCGTTAAAATTAAGGATCATGAATTCGGCAAACTCATCATACGCAACTGACAAATTGTCCTTCTGATGCTTCACACGTATTGGAACGTTATCAGGCGGGTGAGACCTAGAAATATCCTCCGCTACCCCTCGAACAATCTCCGCATTTTGGTCTACTACTTCCTTGACCTCTGTTGTCGAACCATAAGCATAGTATGACCCTTCCGGATTGATGTCATCCAGAAGTATCTCCACTAATACCTTTATTCGAGTATGGTCCCTGAAATACTTCTCGAACCACGCTGAAGTCTCTGGAGTCTCATGCCGACACGGGCCGGATACGATGGATGGAATGACAGCCTGTCGAGCCTGATACGTCGCCGCCATCTTCGCAGAGTTCTTGTCTATTGCGATCTGGACTTCCGAATTCGTTCCTCGTTGATACGAAGAGGCTGTGGATTGCGGCAAACTAGTAGATTTCACCGCTGACTTCGTTTCAGATGTACGAGTAGCTAGGAATGTACTTGAAATGGTTCGAGTAGCGCTGTTGGAAGGCGATGCAGTTGGATACTGTGATGAATTCTCTATCGAAGAGCCAATCATACCAACACAGACTATGAATAAGAACCAAAGTGTCAGGCTAGACACCCACACTCTCGCAGCGGAGAGTTTAGGTCGAAGTCTGGAACTGCTGATACCGATTAGCATCAGTATTAGAGCAGGAATCAGCAGAAATATCAGCAGTGATGCCAGAAGCCATTGCCAAACCTTATAGTCCTCTGGGACCTGTGAATCGTCGGTCATGACGGTAGCCCTCCCGTGGCAGAGATGTAGGCTACTTTCCACGGTTACCGCACTCGACGAACCACGAGGAGGGCGCAGTGCCCTACATCTCGTGCTAAAGTCCACCGAGTGTATATGCGGTTTTCAGTACCGTGGAAAGTACAGGGCTATCGTACAGCACGAGGCATTTAAGTCAAGCACTAATACGGCACAAAAAGACCCATCCATTTGGATGGGTCTCGTCTCAACATTACCTTGCTCAGCTCTTGAGTTGCTGATTTGTCAAGGTTTTATGCCGAAACTACAAAAATGCGTGATATCCTTTGGCTAGGAGAACGGAGAAGGAAGGAGGTGTACTGTGAGCGCTCTAGTCCAAAAGGCACTTTATCCAGAACCCGTGTAATCGGGACGGATGATTGTAGTCCTATGCCGTCCCAATCCAGGGCTACACACCTCATCTATATCCCTCATCCTCGGTGTTACCAGCACCAGGAAATCGGGAACTCTCCGTCCTCCCAATCCTGCTCTCTGTGACCCAACACCGAGAAGCGGGATTTCTGTTTAATCCATGTACCTATAAACCAAGTCCGCAACGGCACATGCCTGTATGGATACATGATGGGCGGTAACACCCTTTGAGGTGCCCGTCTCTGCACTACTGGAGGCATTACTCCGGGTCGCACTAGAGGATACCTATACGGATGATTGACTGGCCTGCCAAACATTTGTAACCTCCTCCTACTTTAAGTCCGTGTTACTTCTATGAAAACTGCCCTCCACTAGGAGACCATCATGTGCAATCAATCCAAAAAGACCGTTCAATATCTCTACGCAGAATCCCAAGCTGTCACTATCCTATTTGACGCATTAGCTCAGGTTCTAGTTCAGTCAGAGTTTTCCGACATAGACAATCTGCTTCTTGCTGTCCGGAATGAGAGCCTAAACATAGCACGAGATCGTAGATCCGGAGACGATATTTCATCAGCACTGCATGCGCTTCATCAGGACTTAAAGCGTCACGTTCACACTGCTCGTAAATTTTCTGATAGCCACTAACCTCTGCCATATCCCCTCCAGTCTCAATAAATGCCCTCAAAGGGACTAATGCAAGATTCTCTTCCATCAGACATCGCTTGGCATAGTGTCTCTTATGTGAGACAATGATGAATATGAATGTCGTCTATACGGAAGCCTTCGAGACTTGGATAAGAGGACTGCGAGACCAACGCGCCAAATTTACCATTCTCTCCCGTATAGAGCGCATCGAAGACGGCAATTTTGGTGACCATAGATCCGTCGGGCGCGGTGTGAGCGAACTTCGCGTCGATGTCGGTCAAGGATGCAGAGTCTATTACACTGTCCGCCAACGCACTGTGGTGATTCTGCTCTGCGGCGGCGACAAATCCAGCCAACGGCGCGACATAAGGCGCGCGCAGCGTATAGCAACCGAAGTTTAGGAGAATACGCGCTATGCAACTCAAAAATTTCGATGTGGTCGATTTCCTTGACAGCGACGAAGCCCTTGTCGAGTATTTGAATGTCGCGCTGGAAACGAACGACCCCAAGTATTTCACGAAGGCGCTAGGTAATGTCGCCCGCGCGAAGGGTATGTCTTCCATCTCGGAAGACACTGGCTTAGGAAGGCAATCTCTGTATCGCGCACTATCCGGCGAAGGCAACCCGCGCATCGACACGCTGTTCAAAGTGCTTGAATCCTTGGACGTTCGGCTCGCCGTCACCCGATAGCGTAGGGCTTGCCATGTTGTCGGCATGGGCACATTCCATTCTTCACTGAAGACTTGCTACAATGAATGAAAACTTTTACTTGGAGCATCACCTTGCTTGTACTCAGAGCCACCCGGAACATACGCAACAGAATCGCCGTCGTCGAGCTTTTCGGCACCATCGGCGGCCAGATTAAGTCCCCCGCTTATGAGCAGATATTCGCCACCATAGCGCGGGACGACAACATCCGCGCGCTCGTCCTCGACATCGACTCGCCCGGCGGAGGCGTGTCCGCGTCCGACTACCTCTATCGCAGCGTGCTCAAAGTCGCCGAAAAGAAACCGGTAATCGCCAGCATCCGCGGGCTGGGAGCGTCCGGCGCGTACTACATTAGCTGCGCCGCCCACAAGATAGTCGCCAGCCACGCCTCCATCGTCGGCTCCATCGGCGTCATATCGGTGCGTCCCGCTTTGCAGGAGCTTATGCAGCGCATGGGCATCGGCGTGAATGTGAACAAGAGCGCGGCGCACAAGGACATAGGCGCGTTCTGGCGAGATGCCACGCCCGAAGAGGAAGAGAAGATGCAGGCGCTCATAGACGACTCGTTTAACTCGTTCGTCAGCATCGTCGCCGAGTCGCGCAAGATGAACGAGGATGAAGTGCGCCGCATCGCCACCGGCGAGGTCTATTGGGCGACCAGGGCGCACGAACTTGGGCTGGTAGATGAGTTGGGCGACCTCGACAGGGCGCTCGACATAGCCGCCGAGACCTCCGGCGCGCCCCGCAAGCCTGTCTATTTCCGACCGCGCCGCAGCCTGCGCCAGCTATTGCTAAACCCCGCCGCCGAGGCCCTCACCGAGTCCATCGGCAACGAGGTCGAGCGCCGTCTATGGTCCGGCTGGCTCAGGTAAATTGATCCAATAGCTAATGCGCACAGGATAAAAAGGCTTTTATTCCCATTTCGGCCGAAAATTCGCCCCGATTCTGGTCAAAAATACCCTGTGCAGTGTTCTGAACCTTTGCTAAAATCGTGTTCACCTGATTTGCATAGCGTCAGGCTCCGGCAGTAGCTGAACCTTTATTTTAGGGGTGTAAAGTAACCACAAGTGAATAAGAACGGGTCTGACGCGTTCCGCAAACCTGAAAGCTACTCTTTACCTACGGACATTACTTCTAGTCAGCCTACGGAAAACACCGATCAGCCGGTCAAGAGCCTCGTTTCTACGGAGCTTCCCGCGCCCGAGGTGAGCCTCGCGCCCACACCGGAGCAGCAGGATGTCGCCGCCGCGCATCCGGTAGGCGAGATCCTTGTCGCGCCTGCCGACGCCGATACGGTGCCTGTCGGCCCCCGCCGTCGGCTGCGCCCGCACATCCGCAGGCCGCGCGTTCCTCGCATGCGCGCTCCCCACATACAGCCGCGCGTGCCCCGCGTCCGGCCGATGCGGGTGCATACATTCGACTCCTTCCTGCACCGGGACTACCGCTTCCTATGGGCTTCCACGCTGTTCTTCAGCGGCGCGTTCTGGATGCAGCAGGTCATCATCGGATGGCTGACATACCAGCTCACCCAATCCGCGCTGCTCACGAGCGTTGTAATGGGCTTGGACGCCCTGCCCATCCTGATTGCCGGCCCTATCGGCGGCTTGCTTGTGGACAGGTGGGACAAGCGCAAGCTGCTGGCGGGCGTATTCGCCTACCAGTCGCTGCTTGCGCTCGGATTCGGCTTGATGGTCCTGCTAGGCAATGTCAACGCCTGGCATGTGTTCAGCTTCGTCTTCCTCATGGGCGTCGGATGGGTCATAGTGGACCCCGCGCGAATGGCGCTCATTCCGACGATTGTGCCGCGCCACAGCCTGGTGAACGCATTCGCCCTGAATTCGCTGGCGTTCAGCATAACGCGCCTCGCGATTCCGGCTGTCGGCGGCGCGCTGATAGTCTTTGCGGGCGCCGGTGTCGCGCTTCTGCTTCAGGGCGCGCTCGTAGCCGTTGCCGCGGCGCTGTCGCTGGGCCTCGGCGCATTCGCGACAGCCTCGCAATCTAAACTGAACCCGAAAGCGGCTCTCTCGGAAATACTGGAGGGTGTGCGCTACATCCGCGAGACTCCCGTTGTACTCGGACTGCTGCTTCTCGGCTTCCTGCCGACTGTGCTCATCTCGCCGTTCCTGCACGGCCTGATTCCCGTGTATGCCGCCGAAGTGTACGACGTCGGTGCTGCAACTCTTGGCTTGCTCATGTCCGCTGTGGGCGCGGGCTTCCTCACCGGCACGCTCGTGCTCGCCTCGCTGGGCGACATACCGCGCAAGGGCTTGATGATTATCGGCTGCATCGCGCTCATCTGTGTGTCTATGGTTGCTTTCGCGCTCAACCCATCCGTTGCGATGGCGTACCCGATAGTGGCAATCGGCAGCATGGGCACGATGGGCTACTTCTCGATAACGAGCGCAACCATGCAGAGCATCCTCCCTGACGGCATACGCGGCAGGGTGTCCGGCATATACATCCTGACATTCGGCGCGATGCCGGCAGGCAACCTCGCGGCAGGCATCATCTCCGAAAACATGAGTGCGCCCGCCGCAACGCTGATAGCCAGCGTGCTGGTCATAGTCGCCGCCAGCGTGCTGATGGTGCTGTTCCCGTCGATACGGAGGCTATAAGTTCGCGAGCATTATCGCCGCTCATTTCGTCCCTTCCCCCTTGATGGGGGAAGGTTAGGATGGGGGGTGAAATGAATTATGCCCGCCGCTAATATCCGATAATTGGAAGCCACTTCGACAAGCCTCCTATGCTACAATCTCCTTACCCTAGCGGAGGCAGCGAGCGGTAGTCGTTGTTTGAAGGTAACTACTTTCGTCTTCTATTCGATGGAGCGGCATCTATCAGTCTCAGCGCATTGTTGGCGGCGCTGAGTCGAGGCTATTTCTCCTTCCAGCCCGTTCAGGAAACGGATGGCGTGATGCTGCTGGCTTCGATACTGCTGCTTCCGTCAACAATCATAGCCTTTGGAGTGTCAAGCATGGTCTTTGCAGCTTACGAATTCGTCCAGAAAAGAGCACAGAAAAAAGAGCGCAAGCGCATCAAACAAGAACTGGAAGCTCTGGTGAGCAAAGGCGACGACTCAGCCACGATCTCCACTGAAGACATCGAGCGCATCACCCGCCCAGATAGAGAGTAGTCGGGAGTATCAAGCATGGTCTTCGCAGCTTACGAGTTTATTCAGAGGAGAGCGGAGCGAAGGTGGCAAGAGGAATGGTGCAAGGGGTGGAAGGAAGGCCGACAGAAAGAGCGCGAGCGCATCCAGCGAGAAGTGGATGCCCTTTTTAGCGAACGTGGCGTGGACAGGGTTCCCATAGAAGACATCCTGCGCATCGTCCGCGGGAACCGAGAGTAGCATCCCAAGAACTATCAGTCCTCATTCCCCGCGCCCTGTGCCTTCGCTTCCTGCCACAACGCCTCCTTCTCGTCCATCGAGAGCGCACCAAACGATACGCCCCGCTCCCTGCTCAGCCGCTCCATGATGACGAATCGCCCGTAGAAGCGCCGGTTCGTACCTCGCAGCGACGCCTCAGCTTCGATGCCCAGCCATCGCGCAGCGTTGACCACCGAAAACAGCAGGTCCCCAAGCTCGCTTTCGCGCTCCTCGTCCGAGCCTGCGGCTTCGACCTCGGCAAGCTCCTCAGCCACCTTGTCCAGCACGCCCTGAAAGCTGTCCCAGTCGAAGCCGGCACGCTCCGCACGTCCCTGCACGGCTTGGGCATACGCGAGCGCGGGCATATTCTTCGGCACTCCGTCAAGAATTGAAGCGCCGGACTCCGCCCTCTCTTGTCTCTTTATGGCGTCCCAGTTCGCAATCGCGCCCTCTGCGTCGGGCACCCACTTGCCATCAAACACATGCGGGTGCCGGCGCACCAGCTTGTCCACAAGCGTACCCATCACATCATCTTGCGTAAACTCACCGCTATCCTCGCCCAGCTTCAGCTGGAACATGACATGGAAGAACACATCGCCCAACTCCTCCACAATCTTGCCGGTGTCGCCTTCTTCTATCGCCTCGACGAGTTCATAGCACTCTTCGAGGAACATGTCCGCCAGCGTCTCGCGTGTCTGCTTCTTGTCCCAGGGGCATCCGTCAGGCCCCAGCAGGTGGTCAAGAACCTGCTGAACGCCTTCGTAATTGGCGGCGTATTTCGTATCCGTCATATCATCCCATCCTATACATCCTGTTAGTTCTCCGGAAACGCTATCAGATTGGCGAGGCGGATGGTAGCATTGAAGTATGTTACGCATCGCAAGAATTGCCGCCGCCGCGCTTTTCACGGCGCTCGTTCCGCTGCTGCTGATTACCAGCAGCGTCAGGTTCGTCATCAACCTGCCCGCGCTGTACAGCTACGGCTTCGACAGGTACGACATAGCCGAGTACACCCGCATCGAGCGCGCCGACCTCATTGCTGCGGGCAAGCAGATACGCGACTACTTCAACAACGACGAGGAAAACCTGATTATCCGCACTTACGTAGGCGGCGTGCTGGCGGAATCTCTGTACAACGAGCGCGAGATTCACCACATGCGCGATGTGAAGGCTCTGGTTCGCGGCGTCTATCTGGTGCAGATCCTCGTCCTGCTGTACATGGCGGCATACATCGCCGTCGGATTCTGGCTGCGCCGCGCCGCCTTCTGGGAGACGCTGGGGCGCGATGTGAGCAGGGGCGGCAAGCTGACGCTTGCGCTCGTCGTCGTCGTGGGGCTGCTTTCGCTGGTCGCCTTCAACCAGCTCTTCCTGCTGTTCCACCTCATCAGCTTCAGCAACGACTTCTGGATGCTCGACCCGCGCCGCGACTACCTCATAGCCATGTTCCCGCAGGGCTTCTTCTTCGACGCCACGATGTTCATAGCCTTCTGCACAATCGCCGCTGCCGCCGTGCTAGTCGCCATCCCGCGCATCGTCCGGATAACCGCGCGCGCCATCCCTACACATTGAACCCGTAGTCGCGCTCCACCCGCGCCACGCGCACCTTGTAGCTCTTGTAGTAGGTGTCGCGCCCCCGCTTCTGGATGATGAGATGCTCCGCCAGTTCCTTGAACGCGCGTATCGTCTCGTCGCTGTCCCAGTAAGACACGGCGATGCTCAGGTCGTCATCCCCCGCCGCCTCCACACCGAGAAAGCCCGGGTGGTTCTTCGCCAACTCCAGGATGGTCTCCGTATCCTCCGCGTACCCTGAGTGCTGTCCGGTATGCGTGGATGAGAATATCGCCGCATAGTACGGCGGCTGCGGTGTATTCGCCTGTGCCATGTATCTGTCCCTCCACTGACGTCTGATTGATGCTGCGCCTGCTCTACCTGCGCTCGATGTCCAGCGCGTAGGGTTTCGGACCAATCGCCAGCCCGAACACCTCGTCCTCCGGCAGGCGGCTTGCTCCGCGCGGCGTGAACCTGTACTTATGCAGCAGGCGGCAAGCCTGAAGCCAAATTACGATTTCGGCAAAGCCTTGCCCCGGACAGCCGCGCCGTCCCGTCCCAAAAGGCATGAACGCTCCGCTTGTAAGCGCGGGCGTAGGCGCGCCGTCATCGCCGGGCAGAAAGCGCTCCGGCACGAACTCATCCGGCGAATCCCAGAATCTGGAGTCGTGGTGAATGGCATAGATGTTACCCAGAACCTGCGCGTCTTTCGGGATGACGTACCCGTCTATTTCGACATCTTCGATCGCCTTGTGCGGCAGTCCCAACGGTCCCACGGTGCGGTAGCGCATGCTCTCCAGGATAACCGCATGCAGGTACGGAAGTTCGTGTTGATGCTCCATGCACGGAAGTACGTCGGCGCCGACCGCTGCGTCAAGTTCCTCATACGTCCGCTCTTGGATATGCTGGCGATTAGCGAGTATGAGCAGCAGCCATCCGGTCGTCTGCGCCGTAGTGTCGATGCCGGCCACAAGCAAGTCACCTATCAGGCTTCGCATCGCCGGATAAGTGATTTCTTCCCTTTCTACACTGGCAAGCATCACCTCGGCGAGGCATGTAGGCTCGTTCAAGTTCAGGTCCGGGCGCTCTTTCACCTTGTTAATCAGAAAATCCAGAACCTCGGTCATCTGGTCCGAGACCTTCTCCGCCTCCTTCAATGTCCGATTGGGAAGGAACTTCAACACAGGGATGTAGTCGGCGGGATTTGCGGCTGAAGCATTTGCGAAGAACCAGAATACGGTTTCCAGAAGATCGTCCAACTTCTCGTGGAACTCTGCCGTATCGCTCTCACCTCTGCCAAATATGGCGCGAAACATCATCTCGCCGTTGGCGCGGGGCAGAAAGTCACGCGGCTCCAGCGCGACGCCCGCATCGCACATATCGCCAACTTGAGCCACGAGGCTGTTCACCGATGCCTCGATGTAGCGTTCCCGTATGTCTTGAACACGCCTGTAACTGAGCAGTTCCCTGTTGGCGAATCGCTGCATCTGCCGCCAGTGTTCGCCGTAGGGCGCGAATGCCAAGTCGTCGCCGTCGGTCAGCACTTCCGTAATTCTGCTGAGCCACCTGTCGGCTAGGGTAACTCTGCTGAAGGCATCGCGCAGCAGCGTCGGATGACTGATGACTATGGTAGGCACGCTGCCCAGCCAAACGGTGCATACGTCGCCATATTTCCGGGAGATGCGCGTCAAGGCGTGGTGCGGGTCCTTACGCAGGCTCAGCATAGAGCCTATGATGGGCAGTCCTCTGGGACCCGGCGGCATCTTCATGCCGCTGCGCTTGGTGGCCGCTTGCTGCGCCATCGGTTTCTCCTTTTGGCACGGTTCGGGTCGCTATCTGCCCGTGAGGATGGTCACCACCGTGTCGAAGATTTCATCGGCATGAGCGCGAAGCTGCTCCTCGCTCAGTCCTGCGATAGGATGCGGCGTAAAGATCACCGGATAGCCGGACGCGCCCCACATCGCCGCCATCGAGTTAGACGTCTCGATGAATCGGTCGGTGCATATCGTAACCGAAGGTATGCCCGCCTTCTCCACATGTACTCCGTCGTGCACACTGCACGCGCTGCACGACCCTCAATCGCCTATGCCGACAATCACATAGTCGCACTCCTCCGCCATCTCCGCGACCACGGCGGGATCGGCCGGCTTGGACGCCGACGGCTTGGCATGGTACTTGATGCTCTCGATGCCGAAGCGCTCGTTTAGCATGTCGGTAAGCTGCTCGAGGTACTCCTTGGCGTTCACCTTGCTGTCGTCTATGACGCCCACGCGCTTGTTGCTCAGATCATCCAGGCGCGGCGCACCCTCGAACTCCGGCACTATCGGCAGCGTCGTCGGGTCAACCAGCACATAGCGTTGTCTCGTCTCTACGACCATCGTTGTCCTCCTGTTGAAATTATCGGCAAAAAGAGATTTCTATACTATTGTTGCACTCGCTGGAACAGAGCCTCACGTAATCCGTCCAGCAGTCCGCCAAGTCGCGCCTGTTGCCTTTCTACGGAGGTCATGCGGTCGTTAGTGGTGCGAAGCTGCTCGTTGACATCGGCGAAGCCGGCGTCGGTGCGCGCTTGCATGACGCGGAACTGCTCATTTACATCGTCGAAGCCTTTGCTAGTGCTCGCTTGCATTTCTGCGAATCTTGCGTTGGAACGGGCTTCAGATGCGGCAAACTCGGCCTTGGTATCGGTTACAACGTCGTCGATACGCCTGTTTATGCGCGCCTCCATCCGAGTGATAGAAGTGAGAATCAATGCGCCGAACGCGGCCACAACGCCTACCAATGTAGCGCCGACACTTAAAATAGCTATAAACTCTGCTGACACCGCCGTCTCCTATCTCTAACCCTCAATAGGCTAAACACCCATCGCGCACGCGCATCCACCGCCCGCGCCGCCTCCGCAGCACCCGCCGGCGCCCGCGACCGCGCTCGTCTGACCGCTCCCGTCCGACGAGAACGCCGCGAACACGGAGAACACGCGCCGCGACTCGCTCCCACAGTCCGGGCACGGCGCAGGCTCGTCTATCTGGCTCATCGAGCGACGCTTGTCGAAGCGGTTGTGGCAGGTAACGCAGGTGTATTCGTAGATGGGCATAGGCAACCTCGCTGGATATGATGACGGGCTTTGCATGATTCTAGGGTTATCGTTGCATCAGGTCAACCAACAGGCGATAATGGAAGCATCCCATTTACCCTGTCCATCCTGTTAGTTCCAATGCAAAAGGGCTTATGATGACCACTACACAAGAAACCCTGCCCGATGAGCGGGGAAGATTCGGCGACTTCGGCGGGCGCTTCGTGCCCGAGACGCTCATGAGCGCGATCGAAGAGCTTGAGCGCGAGTATGCTGCGGCGCAGAGCGACGAAGAGTTCCAGGCGGAATTGCAGTCCCTTTCGACACACTACGTCGGCAGGCCCACGCCCTTGTACTACGCCGAAAACCTGAGCGCAGAGCTTGGCGGCGCGCAGATATACATCAAGCGCGAAGACCTCGCCCACACCGGCGCGCACAAAATCAACAACGCGCTCGGACAGGCCCTGCTCGCCAAGCGCATGGGCAAGAACCGCGTCATCGCCGAGACCGGCGCCGGACAGCACGGCGTCGCCACCGCAACCGTCTGCGCCATGCTCAACCAGGAGTGCATCGTCTATATGGGCGAAGAGGACATCCGCAGACAGGCGCTCAACGTCTTCCGCATGCGCCTCCTGGGCGCTGAGGTGCGCTCCGTATCATCCGGCAGCCGCACCCTCAAGGACGCCATCAACGAGTGTATCCGCGACTGGGTAACCAACGTCGAGGATACCCACTACCTCATCGGCAGCGTCGTAGGCCCCCACCCGTACCCCATGATGGTCCGCGACTTCCAGAAAGTCATCGGCGCGGAGGCGCGCGCCCAACTCCTCTCCACAGTCGGCAGGCTGCCCGACTACGCGGTCGCATGCGTCGGCGGCGGCAGCAACGCCATGGGCCTCTTCTATGAGTTCATCGGCGACGAGACCGTAAAGCTGGTCGGCGTCGAGGCAGGCGGCGACGGCGTAGAGACCGGCAGGCACTCATCCACCCTCACATCCGGCAGGGTAGGGGTCTTGCACGGCAGCATGTCCTACCTCTTGCAGGACGACCACGGCCAGGTCATGGAGGCACACAGCATATCCGCCGGCCTCGACTACCCCGGCGTAGGCCCCGAGCACAGCTGGCTCAGCGACACAGGCCGCGCCGAGTACGTTAGCGTAACCGACACCGAGGCGCTCGAAGGCTTCGAGTTGATGTGCCGCACCGAAGGCATCATCCCCGCTCTCGAACCCGCCCACGCCGCCTACTACATCGCCCAGCTCGCCCCCACACTCCCACCCGACCAGATAATCCTCATGGGCCTAAGCGGCCGCGGCGACAAGGACATGGACACCGTGGCATCAGCGCTCGGCGTTACCATATAGCCGCTATCTGTCGCCAGACGGCGACCGGCTTGCGGAGCGGAGTTAGGGGATCTCGTTGTGCGCCCAACGCAGGCGTGCGTCGCGCACCCTAGCGACGGCAGCAGAATCTGAGGAGTGCCATGACTGAACGGACGACTCCGGATTCTGCCCGGCAGTCCCGCGCGACCCGCTTCATGCTCGTCGCCGTCATCGGCTTCTCCGCGATTCCCGTCTATATCGCCGTCGCGGACACACACCGCGCCCCCTTCGTCTTCACAGCGTTCCTCTACGCCGGCCAGTTCGTGGGCTTGGGCGCATACACCGTAGCGAGATACCGCCTGCTGTTCTTCCGGCGGCGTCCGCTCGGCGCGATAGCGCGGCAGGTCGTCAGGCCCACGATGCTGCTGACGCTGACGGGCTACCTCAACTACGCCTTCTACTCATGGTCCACCGAGTATATCGACCCGGCAGTAACGACCGTAATCTTTGGCGGCTGGACATTTTCCACCGTCCTGTTCGTAGGCTGGACATTCAGGTCCGAGCGGCGCTACGAGCGCACATCCGGCGCGCTGGTCGGCTTCATGCTCATCGGGTTCGCCGGGTTCGCCCTGGCCATCCTCAGCCAGCGAGCCGACATCTTCGACTTCGGGCAGGGCATAACGCCCCTTGTCGAGGTCGCCATCGGCGTCGTGCTCGCCGTCATCTCCATGAGCATGGCAACGCTCGGCTCCTTCGTCCTGAAGTGGGGCGTAGAGACCGCCCAGCGAGTGGATGCCACCGCCGACCATCCTTACGAGCAAAGCGAACTCGAAGTCGCCGGAGTGCTCACCGGCATAGTCGTTGCCGCGCTAGTCGCCACCCCGGTAAATCTACTTCTCGGACTGGCGCGCGGCGAATCCCCCGTCGGCATCGCCCCGTCAGACTACACCCTCGCCTTCGTAGTCGGCCTCTTCTCCCTCGGCTTCTGCACCGTCCTCTTCAGGCGCGCCAACCTCATCACCCGCAACCTCGGCATCATCGGCATGACCTACGCCACCCTGCCCCTATCCCTCCTCTGGCTCGCCCTACTCCAAGAAATTCAAGTCGAGCGCCCGCTGTATCTGGCTGCTGGGGCGGCGCTGATGGTGGCTTCCAACCTGCTGGTGCATTTTGTGGGCAGGCACCGCCCCGAGCAAGACGGACCGGCATAATTCAGCGATCTGTCCTAACCCTCCCGTTTTACATCATGGAGACGATGCTGAGAACGATGCGCCTGCCGTTCTCGGTCTCTTTGAAGACGATCTGCTTTAGAGACTCGACTAGCTCGCAGTGTGATTGCTGTTGTTGGGGTGGTTGCATTACTGTGGTCATATATTCTGACTGTAGGGAATGGGTGTATGGGTTGCCAAGAGGGATTAGTGGATCCCAGTTGCGAATGCCCATGTTCTGGGCAAGCTGAAGCCAAGTGCAGGAATCATTGCTTGTATTCGATGAACGTGTATCATATATATGACCCACGCAAATACTATTAAACTCTAAGGATTTTCATGCAAGTTGATATTGAGTTTATTGTTCTGCCTTACGATTCAGCAAATGGCGCTAGCATGCTTGCGCGGTTGATAGAGGAGTTGAAGAGTGGGACTTGGACACGTTTCCGTGCTGCAGTGGCTTTCGCGCGGTCTTCCGGAAATGACGTAGACCTCATGGAGGCGCTTGAAAACTTCGTCAACGTTGGTGGTGTCGTTAGTCTAACGTTTGGTGCTGACACCTTCGCTGGTAATGCAAAAGGGTCTGATTATGACGCCATCCAGGGGATTGTAGATTCGCTTGACAGTACATCGGCTCAACTCTACCTTTACCACGAGGACGGTCGTACCTTTCATCCTAAAGTCTACTTGTTTGACAATAGTGAGGATCAAAGGGCCCTGCTAATAGTTGGGTCGTCGAATTGGGGGCAAGGAGGACTTGTGAATAACATTGAAGCGAACTTGGCCGTTCATCTGGACCTATCGGAAGAATCCCATAAACTAGTCTATTCTAGAGTAGTAGAATGTTTTGAAGTTTACTGGAGTGACTCATGAAAACTCCTGGACAGGGTTGGGCACGGCGAGTGACCAAGGCAACACTCAATGAATTTCGGTCCCTGCTGCGTACAGGAAATGAGCAAGCCGCCGAGACACTAGTTGATGGAGAATTGGAGGGTGCCAACGTACCTGAAGACAGTTCGGAGTCCACCAGAGTTGACGAATCTCACCAGGCTGGGACTGATACAAGTACTTTGTTCAATGGAATTCCAGTTAATGTGCCGACTCGTTATCGCTCTCGTCCGCATGGTGACAGCGCCGGCGCGTCAACGACTATTGGCCCGACTAGTCGTCCAAATGAACCTTCGCCAGTCCGTCCAACTAGACGCGTTCCTACTCTGGCAGATCGCCGCTGGTTCAAGAAAATGAGTGCGGCTGATGCACAGAGACCACGAGGACCAAGAACAAACCCTACCGGGCATTTGACGTTGGTACGTAGTGGGCACCCGATACAACCGTCAACTTGGTTCCGCTATGATCTATTCGCAAATGAAGAATGGGTTCCAATCCGTTCCAGTAGCGGCCAACGAGAAGAAGCGACGATAACTTTTCACGTGCTTATCGCGGGGAACGACCTCGGCGAAGTTAACCTGAGAGTCACTTATACGCCAAACTTCGCAGCAGGCCAAGGCAACAGGACCACCGTTGTGCATTGGGGCACAACGATTGGCGAACACCTAAAGCAAAATGATTACACCGGCTACTTCGTTGTGATTGAACGAACCCCTTCCGAGGCTTTCTCGATGGTGATTGATAGTACTTCGCCTGAGCCTTTTATAGGCTAATTGTGAGAGCCGTTGAGAGTGCGTGCGGAAGTGCGCCAACGAGTCAAGGTAGCTATTCCTTCATACACTAGATCAAGATCTGTGTCGGTTAGACCAAGTGCTTCTTTCAAAACAACTTCATCGCCAACTCTGTATGCTCCCTCTACGTCTCCTGTACTCAGGCGTCGGTTAACCTCTGCCAGCCTTGACTCCAAAATATCTTTAGGGTTTGCAATGCGAATGTTACCTGTCTCTCGTGGCACCAAAACCATAACTCCGCCGCCAAGCGAATGAACCTCTGTTTCGATGTGGAGTAGCGTTAAAGATGTGTACCAACGAGCGGCGAAGTCTCGAGCGTCAATACCATTCAGATAACCACATAACAGACTGTTTGACGCGACGAAGCGAGCGTCATTCACAGCAAGTATTGGTCGCTCGCTAAATACTGTCAGAACAACGTCGGGGGTCTTTACATATGGCACGATATACCAGGGGCTTCTCACTCGGCACTTATACCTTTGGTCGATACCAAGTAGTTCACCGTGCTTGATATAAGCTAAATCGGACTCTTCTACCTCTGATTCGCCTTGTGTGGGCAAAAAGAGGCTATCGATAGCGTGGCCGGGCATCCCTGAAGTATAGAGTCCCGCCCTTCGCAGACTCCGACTCGAACTTAGGGCTTGCCTAAGGGATTTTTCCCGCAGGCCGAAATTGGATTGGGCTTCCTTTGAAGGATGAAAGAAGGACTTGTCACCTGCAACGTATCCGATATTGAATCTTGCCAAATTTTGGGTATGTACGAGGTTGGACGCGACGGTTTCTTCAAGCAAGAGTCTGAGTTCTGCACTCACATGTGCCCATATAAACGGCTTTCTCCCGTTTACAATGTCGGTAATTGGGATTTCGGCTTCAACCTCTGGTGACTCGGTCAAGAAATTCGTTACCTGCGAGTATGCCTGATAACGTACGGTGTTGCAGGACGCCCCTTTGTTGCTTGCCATCAAAATAACCACGTCCTGGAGAATTTCAGGGAATACCCGTTCTTGGCTTCGAATCACTTGTAGTTCCCCAAATTGCGATGCAAGGTATTCCCATAGGGGCCATGCGTAACGGACATAGGTTGCATCAAGTGGGAGCACTAGAGCTAGTTGGCCCCCTTGACGGACGAATGCGACAGAGTGCGCTACGAAAGGCATCCATACGCTCCCACTAGGGTCCATTTCGAAGCCTAGTTGAACAGCTGCCGCCTCCATAGCTACTGCAGATTCTGATGATTCCATGTGGCGCAATCTTACATAGGGTGGATTGCCAATCACGGCATCAACTTCAAACGGCTCTACATGCAAGAAATCGTCGAGGATTGCACGAGACAACTGTGGTATTCCAGAAGCCGTTGCTCGGGCAAATGCTTTCTTATCGATCTCTACTCCTATCACGCTAGGGGGCGTGCATTGCAAGTCAATGGAAGCATCGCTCAAGGCATGGAGAAAGGTACCTTCGCCGAAGCAAGGTTCAAGAACTGTGTGAGGATTACTCTTCAAAATCCATGTAGCCATGAAATTAGCTGCGAGTGAGGGAGTGTTGAAAGCCCCACGCAGCCGCTGCTGTGAAGCGCGTGTCTTAATGGTATCGCCAGCCATTACTCCTCCGATGTTGTAGGCTCAACTCTAGGCTTTCGAACCCTCGGCGTGTCCCAGTACGGACTTTTGCATCGTGGACAGGTCTTGGGTGTTCGCTTAGACCGAGGCACCCAAGTGTGTCTGCACCGGCCACATGCGTAGCCGGGAATGTTAACTTCAGGCATGTCAGCCCCCAAGCAGAAACTCACAGTAATCTATACTTAGTAAGGTATTCTTGTCAACCTATGCTTTATGCTCATACTAAATGTCAAATGCGCGATGACGCGACAACTTTCACGTTAGCGTCTTCATCGCCGCCCCATGATCCCAAGCCGCCACCCACTCGTCCTTAATCTCCATACCAAACCCCGGCGCGTCTGACGGCACCACATACCCATCCTTCGGCATCGGCATCCCCGGTATCGGGCAGACTTCCTCTAGCGGCACGCCCGGATCCGACCCCATCCAGAACTCCGCCATCGGCGACTCCGGCATTGCCATGCCGAAATGCTGGCCGAAGGGCGTGCCCGCGCCCGCGTGCGGTATCGTCGCGATGCCCGCCGCCTCCGCGATGGTGTATATCTTGACCGCCTCCGTCAGCCCGCCGCACCACTTCAGGTCCGGCTGCGCGACGTCTATCGCGCGGTGCTCGATGAGTTGCCGGAACGCGTGCCGTCCGTGATGGTCCTCGCCAGTGGCAAGCGGCACCCAGTTTATCGCCTTCCTCAGCTCGATATGCCCCTCCAGGTCAGTCGGGATTAGCGGCTCTTCCAGCCAGCGCAGCCCGTACTTCCGCAGCCTCTCCGCGACCCGCACTGCGAACTCCACGTTGAACGACATCACCGGGTTGTACATCAGCTCGACGTCGTAGCCGACCATGTCCCGCGCCTTGCCGATGTGCTCGTCGAGGATGTTCAGGCCGTCAATGCCCTCCTCGTAGTGCACCGGATTGCTCACCTTGAAGGCGTGGAAGCCCAGCTCCATCGACCAGTCCAGGTCGTCCGAAGTTACATACAGGTCAACCTTGTCGCGGCACGGCCCTCCGAGGAGCCGGTACACGGGCTGTTCGAGCAGCTTGCCCTTCAGGTCCCAAAGCGCGAGGTCTATGCCTGACTGCGCGACCGTCGCGAGGCCGCCCGCGCCGAACCGCTGCGTCGAGCGCCACATCAGGTCGTTCAGGAATTCGGTGGCGAAGCAGTCCCGCCCCACGAGCAGCGGCGCGAAGTGGTAGTCAACGAGCGCGGCGGTCAGCTCCCCGAAGCTGCACTGCCCAAGCCCGTATGTGCCGTCCTCCGCGACCACCTGCACCCAAATCTCCTCGCGCGTGTTCGCGCCCGGCATCGCCCCGTGCATGCGCGGGAACTCCGGGTACTTGTTGATGGGCAGCGCGCGGCGCGCGTGCGTGTTCCAGTTCGGGCGGCGCGACGGAGTCTTAGGCGGCGTGCGCGGGATGTTGACGGTTACGGCTCTGACGGACTTTATCTTCATGCGTTGCTCTCTCCTCGGCAAATTTCATAGAAGTCTAACATGGATGCCTAGGGTGAGGGCAAAAGTCCCTTCCCCCTTGATGGGGGAAGGTTAGGATGGGGGTGAATGACGCGCTGCCCGAATCTGTACTCGTAGCCAAGGTTGTATTGAAGACAGCAATGAAATCTTCTAAGAACAGGCGGCGCACTATGGTATCCTTCCCCGCATGACCACACGAAAGATACGGCTGACACGAGAGGCATTCCGCGAGCCTCCCGCGCTAGATACGGCGGTCTCGCGTGCGCTGCTCCGCCAGATCGCGCAAGGCGACGAGCCTGAGACCCTGCGCCTGTACACGCCCGCCGATGTCGTCGCCTTCGGTCCCCAGGACACGCGCGCCGACGGCTACGGCAAGGCAACCGCCGCTGCCCGCTCTGCCGGATTCGAGGCGATAGAGCGGCTTGCGGGCGGGCGCGCTGCCGTCTTCCACTCCGGCACGATTGCCTTCTCCTGGACGATGCCCGACACCGTGCCTAGAGAGGACGTCATGGCGCGTTTCGACGAGGCGGCGGACATCATGATGCAGGCGCTCCGTCGTCTCGGCATAGACGCGCGGGTAGGGGAGGTAGATGGCGAATACTGCCCCGGCCAGCACAGCGTGAACGCGCGAGGCAAGCGCAAGCTCATGGGCGTCGGCCAGCGGCTCATCAGGGGCGCGGCGCATGTGGGCGGCGTGGTCGTGGTGGAGGACGGCGAGCGCATACGGGATGTGCTGCTTCCGGTGTACGACGCGCTCAACGTGGACTGGCGACCGCAGACCGTCGGCAGCATCGAAGACGAGCTTGGCGTCGCCGACTACGAAGCGGCGGCCCAGGTGATACTCGACGAGTTCAGGACACGGTACACGCTTTACGACGGCGCGCTGTCAGCCGAGACGCTGCGCCTCGCCGAAGAACTGGCGCCCGAGCATCTGGCTCCCTGACTGCCCCTTGATAGCGTTACCTTCCATGTGACAAAAGTCCCTTCCCCCTTGATGGGGGAAGGTTAGGATGGGGGTGAAATTACCATTCACCTACCTAGGTGGAAACGCCACTTTGCCGCGCACTTGACAGCATTACAGGTCAATCGTCTGAAGCTCTTCCGCGAACAGTATGCCGCCGTCATATATCTGCCGCACATCGCCGATCCCCTTCTCCATAGGCCCGTGCTGCGACAGGTGCGGCCCGATATGCACCAGCGCAAGCCGCTTCACTCCCGCAGCCTGCGCCATTCGCGCCGCTCCCAGCGTGCCGCACTGCCCCGGCGATTCGCCGTCCGCTTCCATAATCTCCTGGTCGTCCCAGCACATGCACAGCATCAGGTCCGCGTCCTTCGCAAGCTCCGTAACCGTGTCGCAGGGCTGCGTATCGCCCGTGAACACCACGCTGCCCGCCGGCGTGTCGAACCTGTAAGCCAGCGAGTCCAGGAATGGCTGCACATGCTCCGCGGGCGCGGCGGTAACCTCCCAGTCGCTGCCCGAAAAGACGTGCCCCGGTCCCACATCGGTCGCCTGCACATGCGGCGGCTTGCGCGGCAGTGTCCCGCCCCGGTTCTGATGGATGCGCTGGCTCAGCGGATGCCCCACACGCGCCTTCCAGTCGTGCGCGAACACACCCTCGTTCTCGTCCAGAATGCCACGCGTGATGCGCTCCGTCAGCGTCGGCCCGAACACTTGCAGCGTGTTCTCCCTGCCCGTGCTCTGGTCCCAGCGGCACAGCAGAAAGCAGGGATAGTCTATATCGTGGTCGAAGTGGTGATGCGTGAAGAACATGTAGTCGATGTCGGTCGGCCAAAGCCCCGCCTTCACCAACTTGTGCGTGGCAGCAGGCCCGCAGTCCACCATCATCTGCTCGTTGCCGATCTGCAAAGCGAACGCCGACCCGAACCGCGTAGGCGTGGGCGTGGGCGTCCCTGCCCCCAAAACGTGAATCCTCGTCTGCTTCTCGGTCATAGTTCCAAAGTCCTTAGCCGCGCATCCTCAGCAAATCATCGGCAGTCAAAGGAAAAAATCCTATCCATCCTGTATATCCTGTTAGCTATACCCTGTTAGCCTCTGTCCTCGTCAGGATGCGGCACGCCCTTGAACACATACACCACACGCCGCCAGTTCAGCGCCACCAGCGCCGCCGCAAGCCCGAAGACGATGACGGACGACCACATCCGCAACGGCACCCATTCCACATCGAACCCGCCGAAGACATTCAGCAGCCACATCGCGACCAGGTACGCCACGAATATGACGAGCAGGGTAATCCCATGCCATAGCCTGACAAGGCGCGTGGAGATGATCAGCAGCGCGAACGCCGCCATCGCGGCAGTCAGCAGGAACTCGCTCGACTGCAACCCGAATGGGCTGACAATCCTGGAGAAGAAGTTGCCGGGCTCAAAATGGTCGAGGGGGAAGTTGAGCGGCTGCCCGGCCGAGATGCTGAACACCACCACGATGCTGCCCACCAGCAAAGTGAGCTGGTTCACCTGCGACGATATGAGCGTTGTCAGCCCGTCATTCGGGTTGGAGCGCAGCGCGAAGAGCACCGCGACGATAATCTCCGGCGACTCGGACGCCAGCGGTGCGAGCCACTGTATCAGCAGGAACTCGCTGATGCCCAGCGTCTCGCCTGTCGCGCGCAGTCCGTGCACGAACGGCTCCGCCGATATGATGATAATCGCCGCGCTGAATACGAACAGCCCCAGCACCCACAACCGCCTGTGCAGCGGCTTGAAGCTGGCTATCATCGCCGCCGCGCCCAGCAGGTCCGGCTCCACCGATTCCTGAATCGAACTGCGCCACAGGTAGAAGAGGTACGCGCCGATGAAGACCGCTGCCAGCCATATCGGTATCGCCTTCGAGAAGGCAACCACCAGCGTCAGCGATGTGGCAACCACCAGCATCGGCAGTTCCAGCCTCAGCAGGCCCCGCATGTCGAAACCGGTGCGCCGTCTGAGCCAGAATATGATGATGACTGCCGACCAGCCTATGCCGATGAGCAGCCTGTTCGCGCCCGTCACGTTCGCCGCGGCAAGCGACATCTCCTTCGTCACTTCCCCTGAGCGGTCTTGCAGCTGGCTGAACGACTCTCCCGCGTCCCACGCGAGCACCGCCTCCACCATGTACTCCGGCATCACCGCGATGAGCGCGAGCACCGCGATCGCGAAAGAAGCCGATACGTCGAGCTGCGCCACTTCAGCAGCCCAGGACAGCAGGAACGCGGCTCCGATTATCCCCACGCCGAATATAAGGGCCTCCAGCGCTGGATTGAGATGCAAGTCAACGCCGGCGAACCAGCCCGCAAACTTGATTGTTACGCCGGGTATGCCCACACCCGCGAGCAGTGCCATCGAAGCCCAGAGTTTGCCGTTCGATCCGTTCGTGGTCAAGAGTTGCTACTCCAATCCGTCCCTTGCGCACAGCAAGGCGCTATCGTGGGTTCTCTGAATCTTGGGCGTGCAAAAGCGCGGGCGCGATGACATGAATTTGTTTAGTGAAGGGGGCGAGTACGAGGCATACCGGCTACATGTCGATGAATACGTTGACTGTAATTAGGGCAAGTGCGCGCTAAGCGATGCTTAGAACCTCGTAGTTCATCTTGCCGCGCGGTGTCTCGACCAGCAACTCCTGGCCGACTCTCTTCCCGAGCAGGGCCTTCCCCATCGGCGAATCGTCGGATATCCGACGCTCCAGGGGATTCGCCTCCGTCTTGTTCACAAGGGTGTAAGTCTTCGGCTCTCCGCTGCTGTTCAGGTCTTTCACCTCGACTCGGGCGCCGATCTTCACCACCTTGCTGTCCCTTGCCTGCCCCTCTTCGATGATGACCGCCCTTTCCAGGGTCGCGGTTATCTCCTGGATTCGCGCTTCGACCCGTCCCTGCTCCTCGCGAGCGGCATCGAGCGGCGAATTCTCGGTAACATCGCCATCCGCTCGCGCCCTGCGTATCTCCTCGACCAGCGCCTCGCTCTCCACCACGAGCCTTTCGCGCTGCGTCACCAGCTGGGCATGTCCCGCCGATGTCAGCTCAATCGGCTGCGACTCGCTCGAAACCACAGTGGTTCCGGTGCGCGTGCGCGCCTTGCGGATACGCACATAGGTGGCCGGATTCTTGCTGGTTGCCGTCCATTTCAGCACCTTATGCACGTATGCAAGAAAGTCTTTGACGGCTTGAAGATGCTCGATCGCTTTGGGGGAGGTCCCTGTGCCATTCACGCTGTCGGCGTATGTCCCTATATCTGCCGGCGTCAGCTTCTGCACGAGGGTGTCGGGGGAAAAGTATTGAACGAAATGGTAGAGGGCTTGGTGGTCGATGGGCTTGTCTGCGCCGCTGGATTTACCCTTGGACTTGCTGCCCGTCTTTAGGTTTCGGACATATCTGTCCAAGGCTTCCTGTACGGTGGTGGATTCTGCCGCTTCCGAAGTCAACGCTCAAGCCTCCTTACGCATACTTCCTGACAACTATCTTATGCAATTTGATAGCATAATGTCAATTTGGGCGGCTCAGCGAAGAAATAGACGTAATTCCTCTTACCAAAGCGTCATCGAGTCCCTGAAAAGACCTCGAAGCTCATCCGCCCCCGCCGGACGCGGCGACAGCTTCACCACGCGGTGCTGCGGCAGCGTACCCTCCACCAGCTTGCCCAGGTCCTCCTCCGAGTATCCGATCGCGCTCAGTCCGTTCGGCACATTCACCCGTTGCATCAGTCTCACTATGGCATCCGCCAGCAGGTCGCCCGCGTCCTCCGGGCTTGCGCCTCGCACATCCTGCCCCATCAGCCGCGCCGCGTGCAGATGGCGTTGCGGGTTAGTGGGCGCCGTAAATCGGAACACAGCCGGAGCGTTCAGTATCACCGACATCCCATGCGGCACGAGCGGCGCATGCTGCGGATACCCCTCCGGGCAGAACTCGCGCACCATCCCCGACACCGGATACGACATCCCGTGCGGCAGGTGGCAGCCCGCATTCCCGAACCCAACCCCTGCGAATGTCGCCGCGAGCATCATCTGGCTGCGCGCCTCGACGTCCTCCGCGTCGTCGAATGCCCGCACCATGTTCCCCGCGACCATCTCGATTGCCCGCGTCGCCCACACATCGCTGATCGGGTTCGCCCCCTGGTACGACGGGCGCGCTCCGGGGTTCTCAGGCGCGTCCCGCTCGCTGAACGGCAGTGCGGTGTACGACTCCAGCCCGTGGCAAAGCACATCGAACCCGCTGCACGCCACAACCGCGCT
Source organism: Dehalococcoidia bacterium (assembly GCA_965204855.1). Lineage (GTDB taxonomy): Bacteria > Chloroflexota > Dehalococcoidia > Lucifugimonadales > JADFKI01 > Bin90. Next base: position 2,823,086 of record OZ242018.1, on the reverse strand, counting down.
CGGCAGCGTCCGCGAGTGCATCGGATCGACAATGCCCATCACCGGACGCAGCGCCCTGTGCGCTATGCCCGTCTTCGCCTCCATCTCCAGGAAGTCGAATATCGCGACCCCCGTGGTCTCGCTACCCGTCCCCGATGTTGTCGGAATCGCGATCAGCGGCTTCAGCGGCCCCGGCACGGGCCTGCCCTCGCCGATGGGCGCGTTCACATACGCCAGGAAGTCCGCAGGCCAGGTCGCGTACAGGTTCGCGGCCTTCGCCGTGTCTATGCACGAACCGCCGCCAACAGCCACGAACCCGTCGAATGCGCCCTTCGTGGCGAACGCGATCGCTTCCTTGAACGACACATCCGTAGGCTCCACGCGCACCCTGTCGTACAGCACTGCGTCGATACCCTCATCCCGCAACGAGTCCAGCGTGATCGCGACCGCCTCGCTGCTCGCCATTCTGGGGTCCGTAACCACCATCACGCGCCGCGCACCAAGCCGTTTCATCTCGTAGCCGACCTCGTGCGTAACCCCCGGTCCGAACTTGATGCTCGACGTGTCTATCGTGTATGCCGTTTCAAGGCTATGCGTAGTCATTTACCGTCCTTCTATGCTGAGTTAGTGAGGTACTTGCGAGACGCTAATCCTTGCTCATTCGCTCTGGAGGCTGTGGCGTGTAGTCTATGCCCTGCCTGTGGAGTTCCTCGGTTATGCGCTTGTATTCCTGTTCGCGCCCCTGTTCGCGCCCCTTCATAATCCACTTATTCGGCAGGTTCTTGAATATCAATCCCATCAGATTCTCCCCTTTCCTTTTTATCGCTATTATCCCGTCCCACATCACCTCCACCACGAAAATGGAAGCCGGAATCCCAAGCGCCGCCGGAGCGAACATGCTGTCCGTGATGTTCAGCGACAATTCCCAGAACGGTGGATTGGTAGGTTCTGCATACCACCAGTCTGTTAGAAACGCGCACACCAGAAAGTACGCTATCCACAGAAGATACGCGCGCAGATAAGAGCCGCGCCTTGACTGTAATATACCCCAAAAGCCCTCTCGATTCATACTTCCCGTTCCAGGAACATGCCGGCAACAAGGACATGGACAATTAGCGGCATACTGACAATCTTCCCTTAATTCATAATACTAATCGCGTGACATAAGCATGTCAATTTAAGAGTATCAACCGCATCGAGAAGCGAGTCCGCGCGCCGTCTCCCTTAAGCAAAAGTCCCCCTATCCGTTCACTGGATAGGGGGACTTGTTTGTATCACATTATGTTGAAGTTAAGCGTCGCTACCTCGTCTGCTCCGCCCTGATGAGCGCCACCAGCTCCCAGCGCTCCTCCTCGCTCAGCAGGTTGATGAATTGCGGCATCCACGAGCTCGTCGGCCTGTCGCGCAGCGCGGACGCGAACCCCGCCTGACCGCCGTATGCGATCCACGCGTATATCTCGCCGTCGGTCGTGCCGTCGCTCGCCGCCCCTATTATCTGCTCGCCGTCGCTGTTCAACTTCACATTCACAAGATTACGCGGCTTCGCCCCCGTCGCGTTCGCCAGGTACGGCAGTATCCTTGCGTCGCCGTCCTCGCCACGCAGGTTCGAGCCGTGGCATACCAGGCAGTTGGCGTCGTAGGTGTCCCGCGCCCGGCTCAGAGCCTGCGCGTCCGAAGCAATCTCCGAGGGAATCTCGAGAGCCTGGTACTCTTCCGCGCTCTTGAACTTGACCTCTCTGCCCGTAATCGGCACCGAGCCTTCAGGCGGCAGTATGCGCGGCCCTTCCTGCACTCGGTACGACGGCTGGAAGTGCATCTCGGTGAAAATATCCACCGCGTGCGGCCCTGTCTGCGTGAACGCCGGCAACTTGAAGTTTATCGAGCCACCCACATCCACACGACCCGTCCTGATGTTGTAGCAGCCCAGCGACGCAAGCACCAGCAGCGCGGCGACCAGCATCAGCGCCATGCGCGCCCCAAGCCCGCATGCCCTGTTCCGGCGACTGCCCCTCAACTTGATTACCATTCAATCATTCCTGCGTTCTTGCTTCTATCAACTTTCAAGCCTTGGAAGGTAAGGTTTCCTTTTAGTTCCTTCCCTCCTTGATGGGAGAAGGTTAGGATGGGGGTGAATTCTAAACATCAGCCCCTATACGAAAACACTACCCCTGCTAGTCTGCTACTCCCAGCCGCGCTTTATATCCTCCGCGCCCGAGTCCCGCAGCACCTTCTCCGCGTCCGCCATACGACTCTCGTCCGCCGTCACCGTCACGCCGATGTACCCCTCGGTAATCCGCGTGTCGTACGCTCCCATGAATATGCGCGGCAGCCTCGACTCGATGATGATGCCGATGACCGCGAAGATAATCGCACCCAGCATCGTGCCTTCGTACATGATAATCGCCATCGGAGGCACGGACAGAATCGGCTTTCCGCCCGTAACCAGCGGATATGCGAGCTGTGAGCCGGCGGTAACCAGCAAGCCCACGATAAAGCCGCACGCTGCGCCCATCAACGGCCAGCGAAACAGCTTATGCACGGGTTCCGCCTCGCCGAAAGTCCCCTCCGGGTACGGCGTCCCCGTCAGCACCTCATACTCGCTGTCGTTGTATCCTGCGGATGCCAACGCTTCCATCGCGTCCGCAGCTGTGTCAACCTGCTCTTCCGGGAACAGTCCCAACACGCTTCTCTTTGCCATAACTCGCCTCTTCAGACTCACTTAGTCCCTTCCCCCTTGATGGGGGAAGGCTAGGATGGGGGTGAAATCTCCTCCATCCTGTCAATCAATGTTAGCCCTGTCATTCCTGCGTAAGCATGAATCCACACCGACTACTGAAAACTCACCACTGATAACTGAAAACTCCCTACGGCGTCTCCCTTATGCTCGCCGGCACGCTCCGCCGGCCAATCTGAATCTCATCCCGGAACACCATGCCCTCCTTCACGTCGAAGAGCGGTATCAGCGGGAACACCTTGGCGAAGATGATCATGCCCAGCGATACGAAGGCAAACGTCTCCGCCACAATCAATATCTCGATGATGCTCGGATGGTAGCTCCCCCAGTCGAATGTGAACGGCGTCCGCCGCGCAAGACCGGGGATGATAATCAGGAAGCGCTCCAGCCACATCCCTATGTTGACCAGCACCGTAGTGATGAACATCCACATCGGGCTCCGCCGTATGCTCTTGAACAGCCACATCGGCACCGGTATGAAGAACGATGTCAGCAGGAACACCAGGAACAGCCACGAATACGGGTTGTCCAGCCCGAATATCTGAAGCTCGCGCAATGCCAGCTCCGGCGGCTCCAGCGTGTACAGCGCGAACACCCACTCCACGAAGAAGAAGAAGAACCATGTCGTCGCAACCACGATGAGCAGCCTGCCGATCGCGTCGAAGTGGTCGGGCCTGATGTACTCATCCACCTTCCACATCCACACTATCAGCGCCATTATCATCGCAACGGCGGACACGCCGGAGTGAATAGCGCCGATGATGAAGTACGGTGCGAATATCGTCGAGTGCCAGCCCTCAACGCCGATGGCGACCGCGAAGTCCCACGACACGATGCTATGCACCGACACGAACACCGGCAGCACCAGCGCCGACAGCAGTATGCCCGCGATAGCCTGCAACCTCCACTGGCGAGGCGTTCCCCGCCAGCCCAGGCACAGGACCGAGTATATCTTCGGCGCGTACTTGCCCGTCGCCCGGTCGCGCACCACCGCGAGGTCGGGTATCAGAGCCACGAATACGAACAGCGAGCTTCCGATGAGGTAGGTCATGACCGCGCTTGGGTCCCACACGAACGGCGAGCGCACATTCATGAAGATGCCCCGCGAGAAGTCGTATGGATACACCCAGAACAGACGCCACGGGCGACCCACGTGGAACATGATGTTCGACAGCGCCGCCACCAGCGAGAACAGCGTCATGACCTCTGCCGCCCGCGTAACCGGACGCCGCCACTCTGCCTGCGTCAGACGCAGAATCGCCGAAATCATGATTCCCGCGTGGCTGATTCCGATCCAGAACACGAAGTTCGTGATGTACGCGCCCCACAGCACCGGACGGTTCAGCCCTGCCACGCCCACGCCCTTGTTGACCTCATAGGCGTAAGCCGTCAGGCCGGCGATGATGACGAGCAGCAGGAAGCCGACCACGGCCCACCACCACTTGGGCAGTCCGAGGACGCCCGCCAGCAGGTCGCGGTTCACTTCCCTTTGATTCTTATAAATTAACTCTTGCATCTGCCGCCCTGTCTAGTCCCTTCCCCCTTGATGGGGGAAGGTTAGGATGGGGGTGAGTATCCCATTTATCCTGTCTATCCTGTTAGCCCCCGTTGGCTACCGTGGCTTCCCAAGCACAAACACCTGCGTCCTATGGTACGCCTTGTGCATCTTGTACAGCATCAGCTCCTTCTGCTCCCAGATGTTCACCGGCGGTATCAGCCGCGCGAATAGCAAATAGACCAGCACGCTGCCGCCAATCACGCCGAGCACTATCAGAATCTCCGGTATAAACCATGCTCTTCCGACGGGATTATCCTCCATGAAGGGGATATAAGCATCGCGCAGCGCGAGGGGCAACCGTCCGCTATCATCCAGGTGAATGTAATGATGCGTCAGATTGCTGTCCTTTATCTTATCCACCTGCGCCGAATACGCCGATACATACAGCCGCAGTCTGTCGAGCAATGTTCCGAGCAGCACCGAGACCGACATTATCGTGGGCCCCCAGATGCTCTTTCGCACCACGTTCCACATCATCACGAACAGCGGTGCCGCGAAGCACAGCACGAACACCGCGATGAACACCGGCAGGTACGGCCCCACCATTATCAGCTCCAGCGCACCCTGCTCATTCGGCTTCTTGCCGTACCAGAGCACATTGAAGCTGGAGAACCAGAACCAGAACCACAGCAGCGACAGCGCGAACAGCAGCTTGCTGACGCCCCAGAACTGCTCCAGCGTGATGTAGTCCTTGTAGCCGCCCCACTGCCGCAGCACAATCATCGTCAGAATGACGGTCGCCACGCCCGCCTGAAGCGCGTTCGCCGCATGCGTGATCGGGAACAGCGCGTCGATCCAGCCCGGCACGAGCGCCATCAGGAAGTCAACCGATATGAGGAAATGCACGAATATCAGCATCATGAAGTAGAGCGCGCCCAGTATGCCCATTCTGTGATGCAGCATATTCCACTGGCCCGATGACCCTATCCAGTTCCGCGACAGCTTGGTCGCCCAGCGCTTCCGCCAGCCCTCAGGCCCGTTGTCCCGTATCAGCGCCAGGTCCGGCGTCGCCGAAAGCCACAGCAGGAACAAGCCAGTAACCACCAGCGCAAGCATCGCCAGCGTCGCCATTATGTGCGGCACATAGTCATAAGCGGGCATGTGGAAGAGCGTGCTGAAATAGTTCCACTCTTCCGACTGACCGAACCAGAGGGTGCGCCGTCCTTCCGAGAGCGGCGGCAGTATCCACAGCATCGGGATGAGCAGAATCATGTTGAACAGCCCGACCGCCGTCCATATCTCCGCGGCGCGCGAAATCGGACGCCGCCAGTGGCCGTTCGCGATTCGTGGCGCTATCGCCACCATCGGAGCGGCCTGCGCCGTCGTCAGCACGAACGCGAACATCATCGCGAAGTAGCCCCACACCACGCGGTCGCTCACTCCATCCGACAACCGCAGCGCGAACCCGATTAGCCCCAGCACGAGCAGAATGCCGCCCGCCGCCACGCCGCTCCACCACTTGTCGCTCGGCTTGTCGTGCTTGCCTACGAGGTCCTGCACCACCTCGGATTGCGTATTGAAGGGCACATACAGCCCTTCGCGCGGCCCGTGGTGGCCCCCGTGATGGCCATTATTTCCTGCGCCGCCAGTCGCGGCGCCGTTATGAGTAGCCATACTAATGCGCTTCCCCGGCGTCCTTGTCGTACTTCTTCAGATAAACGACCTTCGGGTGCGTCCCGAATTCGTCCAGCAACTCGTAGCCCCTGCCGCCCTTGCGCGCAGGAGTCGTCTCACGCAGTTCCTTCTCCGCCTTCTTCGCGACCTTAGACTCAGGGTCGTTCAGGTTACCGAACATCAGCGCCTCCGTCGGGCATGCGTTCACGCACGCCGGACTCAGCGCCCTGTCCCCGTCCTGAAGCTCCTCGCCATTCCTGTCCGCCTCACGCGAGCTGCGCCTGATGCGCTGCACGCAGAAGGTGCACTTCTCCATGATGCCCCGGCTGCGAACCGTAACGTCAGGGTTAAGCTGGTTCTTCAGCGTCTCAGGCCAGGCGGGCTCCCAGAAGTTGAAGAACCTGACCTGGTAAGGGCAGTTGTTCGCGCAGAACCGCGTGCCGATGCAGCGGTTATAGACCTGCACGTTCAGCCCCTCGCTGTTGTGATATGTCGCGTACACCGGGCACACAGGCTCGCACGGCGCGTCGCCGCACTGCTGGCAGAACAGCGGTATGAACCGCGCCTTCACATCCGGGAACTCGCCCTCCCAGTACCGCTCCACGCGAATCCACTCGATTGCGCGGCGCTGGTTGAAGTGCGCTTCCTCATTTATCGGCACATTATTCTCGGACTGGCAGGCGACAACGCAGGCTTGACAGCCCGTACACTTGTCTATGTCAACCACCATGCCCCATTGTGGTGCATCCGCCATGCTCTGCTCCTCTTGTCCCTTCCCTCTCGATGGGGGAAGGCTAGGATGGAGGCATCAACCCCAAACATCCTATCAATCCTATATCCTGTTAACCTGACCGCTACTTAATGCCCGTCCCCGCCGCTGCCGTCTATCGGCGTCAGCTTGATCACATGCTGGTGCTCGTCTCGCGGGAACTCCGTAACCGTGTTCTCGAACTTCGGCAGGCGAATCCACTCGCCCGTATTCGATATATTCACCTTCGTTGATGCCCACGCCAGCGCGCCCGTCTCGCCGTCTATGTTCGGCGCGAGGATCGAATACACATTCGAGCCGCGCCTCTCCGCATACCTGCCGCCCGACGCATGCCCCTGTCCGAACGGAACGCACACCGTGTCCGGCGGCACCGCGGGACTTGGATACGCCAGCGCCTCGATGCGCCCGTACTGCGACTCGATGCTTATCACATCGCCTTCGCTGATGCCGCGCTCCTCGGCGACATTGTGGTTTATCTCCACCCAAGTCTGCCACACGGCGGTCGATAGCGGATCAGGCGTCGCCTGCATCCACGGCAGTGCCGCGCCGCTCCCATTTCCAAGCCCGGTAGTCTCGAAAGGTATCAGGTAAAACTCACCATTGGAGAACGAAGGCTCCGCCGCATCCACCAGACTTGGCGGTGTGGGTGCGCTTCCATTCGCGCGCGCCGATGTGTCCCACCAGCCTCCGCGCTGAAGCACGCCGTTCCAGAATGCGTTGAAATTGCCAGCCTTGACCGAGCCGACCCCCGACTCGTACAGCTTCATCGCGCCATCCTGCAGGATCTCTCGATAAGTCTCGCCCGGCAGTCCGAGGTCAAGCTCGAGCCCCTGCGCCGTAGCCATCAGCACATCCGCGAAATTGCGAGTGCCAAGCTGCTCGCCGCGCGGCTCGAAGAATGGCCTCACAACAGGCTGCTGGAATCCGACTACCTGGTATCCGGGTCCCGGATCCGGAACATCGCTGCCCCAGTCTTCGAGGTAGTTATGCTGCGGCAGAACCAGGTCTGCCACTGCGGTCGTGTCGTCCCAGGTATCTGAGAAGCTCACGATATAAGGCACATTGTACGCGGCGCGCTCGAAACCCACAGCGTCCGGCAGACCGTACACCGGGTCCGCGCCGCGCACCATGAGCATCTGTATCTCGCCCCGCGACATTTCATCTGCCAGACGGTGCCAGTCTGAAAATGGCGACCCGCTCTTCGCTGTGGAAACCCCGCTTATAGCCGCGCCCGGGTTAAAGATAATCCCGCCCTCGTGCTGCACGCTGCCCACGAGATAGTTCAGCGAGTATATTGCGGCGAGGTTGAACATGCCGTTCGTATGCGCCGCTGCCGAACCGCCGCCGAATGCGACCGCCGGCTTGTGGCTGGCGAAGTCATGCGCCACCTTGCGAATCTTCTCTGCGCTAACGCCCGTCCGACCGGCGACCGCCTCCGGCGTGTATGCGTTGATGTCGATAGAGGATGTCAGAGCGTCCGCCGCGCCAGCGTCCGCAAGCCCGTCCGCTATGATGACCTGCGCGATGCTCAGCGCCAGAACGCCTTCCATTCCCGGCTTCACATATACCCAAGTGTCCGCATTCGCTCCGCTCATCGAGAAGCGCGAATCCACATGTATGAACGTGCCTCGGTCATGCTCGTCGTCACGGAAAGCGCCATAGCCGCGCCCATATCGCACCGGCGACATCCAGGTGTTCAGGAAGTCCGCGCCGAACGACAGCACAGCCCCCGCGTTGCCGATGTCCAAGTCCGGCATCATGTCCTGACCGAACACCTGCTTCACCGCCGCCTTGACCGTAGTCTGCTCCAGCGGTTCATAAGTCATTCGCCTCGCGCCGTATGCCGAGACGAATGAGTCCACAACCATGTCCAGATGGGCGTTGATAGGATCGGTCGCCATCACCACGGAAGACTGCTGACCCGCGTTTGCGATATTCTCCAGCGCGAACGAAAGACGGCTTATCGCGTCCTCCCAGCTTATCTCGCGGAACTGCTTGGAGCCGCGCTCGCCCGCCCGCACCATCGGACCGCGAATCCTGTCCGGATGATAAAGCGCCTGCAAGCCCGCTTCGGTGCGCGCGCTGTGAGCGCCCGTATTTACCGGGTAATCGACATTTCCCTCAATCTTCTTCGCGCGACCTTCCATCACGCGCACCACGATACCCACGCCCTCGCCAGACTCGTGGCTAATCGTGGCATACCAGTTGTCGCGTCCCGTTACCAGGTCCTCCGGCATCTCCACCGGCGCCTGCACCAGAAGCTCATCCTCCGGCACGCCGCAAGCCTGGAACAGTATCGCTCCAGCCGCCGAGCCGCCGGCAAGTGTCAGAAATTGTCTTCGCGTAAGAGCCATGTCTTTCGTCTTCAGCCCTTTAATTTATCTCTTCCCCTTTATGGGGGAAGTTCTTCTTTCAGTTCCTTCCCCCTCAGGGGGAAGATTAGGAAGGGGGTGATAACCTCTATTTGTTCCCGCGGTTCTCTTCGTCATTCCCGCGAAAGCGGGAATCCAGTCAGTAAATGAAATGATCCTAATAATGGCAAGCCGTGCAGTCCGTCGGTGCGCCGTTGTCCCGGTGACAGTTCACGCAGTCGCCCATTTTCAGGTCGCGCACCTGCTCCACCTTCTCCATCGAGCCGACATCGCCGTGACAGGTCGCGCACACCGCCGTCTCCTCTACGCCGTCTCGCTCCGAGAAGAACCTGATATGCGCCTCATGCACGAAATGCACATGGTCCGGAACCCTATGCACGCGCACCCAGTCTATCGGGCGCCCCTCTTCATGCATCTCCCGCAGCTTTTCGATCTCTTCCAGGCCGTCGCCCACCACCTCGTGGCAGGTCATGCACAGCCCGGCGGAAGGAATCGTCGCGGCAGCGCCCTCCGTAACATTGCGGTGGCAGAAAGTGCAGTCCATCCCAAGGTCTTCGACGTGCGTGGGATGCGGAAACGCGATCGGCTGGTCCGGCCCCTCAGTGGCGAACACCACGGGCCTGCCCAGCCACGCCGAAATCACAAAAGTCAGCGCCAACGCCGCCACAACGAGGACGCCCAGCGTTATGACGCCCAAAATCCCGTGCTTTATTAGTTGCCTGCGCGTCGGCTTGAGTATCTGAAAATCGCCTGGTATCAAATCAAATAACCTAAGCTATTGCCAAAAATCTTCTCGTCCCGCGGTTCTCTTCGTCATCCCCGCGGTCCTTCTCGTCATTCCCGCGAACGCGGGAATCCAGTGTCTCTAACGCCAATTTCCGCATTAGAGCCACTTCAATGTTCGTCTATATCCAATAGTCCGGCCAGAAATGCTGCAAGACATCACCCTGCTGGATCGTGCTGACGAGGAAATACATCGCGATCACGAAACAGATTATCGCGCAGGCGTAGAAGAACAGCCGCGCCTTCTGGAGCGACTGCGGCACATGCCTCGACGCGATGAACGACGGGAGCATATTATGCCCCACAAGCATATTCGCCGCGAACAGCACTATGAATATGACCACCATCCACAGCGCGAACAGCATGCTGCCAAGTTCGCTCCACTCCGTTGCGCCAAGAGCGGCTGGTTCCATAGAATAGTCGCCTCTTTACTGCGCCTTCTCCTTATAAATGTCCCTTCCCCCTCGATGGGGGAAGGTCAGGATGGGGGTGAAAAATCCTCATCCTGAACATCCTGAGAAGACCATGCTGATAGTCCCTGCGTCCTGCCCCGCCGAGAACCCTCCCTACGGCTTTTCGGGACACAACGCCACTATTGAAAATACTGGTGAAAACTATCACAACGCCGCCAAAAGTGTCAACCCTTTTGAACGCATTTCAAAAACACACTTTCCTCAAAACCCCCACTTTGCCGCGCACATGCCAAATGTTATAATCATGCGCTGCGAATGCCATCGCGAATGCCATGATGAACGCCATAATCCACTTCAATCGCGGTAACTCTCCCGGGAGACGCAACACTCGATGCGCATCAACGAAAACATCCGCTACGAGCCAGAGGAAAATCCACCGCACCTGCTTTCCGCCGGACTCGGCTTTCAGGCGACGCTGACCCTGCTGCCGCCCATCGTCGTCATCGTCGCCATAATCGTGCGCTCCGCCGCTCAATCCGAGAGCTATCTGACATGGGCAGTCTTCTCGGCAATGATAATCAGCGGAGCGATAACCGTCCTCCAGTCCTTGCGGCTGGGACGCTTCGGCTCAGGCCACATGCTCTTCATGGGCACTTCCGGCACCTTCATCATAATATGTGTACTCGCGCTGGAAGCCGGCGGACCTTCGCTTATGGCGACTCTGACCGTCCTCTCATCCGTCTTCTACTTCCTCCTGGCATGGCGGCTCTCGCTGCTGCGCCGCGTCATAACGCCGCTCGTAGCCGGTGTCGTCATCATGCTGCTTGCCGCGATGGCCGCTCCGATTATCTTCGACACCATCGCCAAAGTCCCTGAAAGCACCTCGTCCATGGCGGCTCCCCTCATCGCCGGGGTAACACTCGCCGTCATCCTGCCCCTAGCCCTGCGCGCTCCCCCTGCATGGCAGCTGTGGGCGCCGCTCATAGGCGTCGCCGCGGGCTGCGTCGTTTCAGCGTTCTTCGGGCTTTACGACTTCCAAAGCGTCGTCGAAGCCTCGTGGGTAGGCATCCCGACACTTGCCTGGCCCGGATTCGACACCAGCTTCAGCGCCGACACCTGGGCGCTTCTCGCAACATTCATGCTCGTCGCCATCGTCAGCTCCATGGAAACGATAGGCGACGGCGTGGCCGTGCAGGAGGTCTCCCGCCGCCGCCCGCGCACGACCGACTTCCGGGTCATCCAGGGCGCGCTCAACGCCGACGGGCTTGGCAATCTGCTGTCCGGTCTCGCCGGGACCGTCCCCAACACCACCTACTCCTCCAGCATCCCGATAATCGCGCTCACCGGCGTATCGGCGCGGCGCGTGGGCATATACGCCGGGGTAATCCTCTTCATCGCCGCCTTCCTGCCCAAGATTACCGCGATCCTCCTCGCCATACCCGGCCCCGTCGTCGGCGCGTACCTCACCGTCCTCATAAGCCTCGTATTCGTGGAAGGGCTGAGAACCGTCTTCAAGGAAGGCATCGACCAGCAGAAGGCGCTGATACTGGGCGCGTCCTTCTGGGTAGGGCTGGGCTTCGAGTACAGGTTCATCCTTCCCGACCTGCTCACGGGCGCGTGGCAGACCCTTCTCGGCAACGGCATGGTCGTAGGCGGCGCAATCGCCATAATCCTGACCGTATTCATGGGCATCACGCGCAACCGCCCGAGGCGATTCAGAACGGACCTGGACTACGCATCCCTGCCGCAGATTAACGAGTTCCTGCGCGGATTCGCGCGCAACGCCGGATGGAACGACCCCTCGGCGGACAGGCTCTGCTCCGCCGGAGAAGAAACGCTGGCGTGCCTTCTGCAGGACGACGCGCTTGCCGACTCGCAGAAGAGTCTCCTCATCAGGGCATCCGCCGTCAACGGCGTCGCCGAGCTGGAGTTCTCCGCCGCTCCCTACGGAGAAAACCTCGAAGACAGGCTTGCCTACCTCACCGACCAGTCCGAAATCGAGGACGAGCGCGAAATCTCGTTCCGCCTTCTCCGGCACTATGCCTCATCCGTGAGGCACCAGAAGTACCACAACCTCGACCTAGTCACCGTGCAGGTCCAGCGCCTCGGCTACATCGCCACCCCCGACGACTAACGGCTGGATTCCAGCCGCATCGCAAGCGCCTACCCCAGCGCCACGCTCACGATGCGCTGCTCCAGCGCCACCGCAAACCCATCATCCTTCACGCAGACGCCGCAACTCCGCCTCGGCCGCCTCTGCGCGCATCCGCTCCGCATCCCGCTCCCGCCTCAACTCCGTATAGTCCGGAATAGCCTCGCCCGTCTCCGCGTCGAAGAACACCAGGTTCCCCGCGTCCCAGCGCAGTCCTATGCCCAGCACAGGACTGACCCCTTCCACACCGCCATCCGGCTTCACATGGAGTTCCATCTGCCGGTACTCACCATCCACCAGCAAGTCAAAAGCAAGTGGCGCGTCGTAAAAGTCCCCGCCTGTCGAATCGAACCGCCAGTACTCGGATACGCCGAATCTCTCGTATATATCCCTCTTGACCGTATAGTCCCGCGTCCCCGTGCTCTTGGACGCCACTTCCACCACAAACTCCGGGGGCTTGCCGACCTCCAGTATTTCGTAGCCGTTGCGAAACCTTATCGCGTCCGGGCTGACGCCAAAAGCGACCACACAATCCGGCTTCACCCAGTTGCTCCGATCACGCCTGTCATAGCAGAGATACCCCTCCCCGCTGACAAGCACATCCTCGCGTCCACTGAAGTAGTCGGTAAGTACGCCATGCGCGTAAACGATGTGTGGCAACTGGTTCATATCGCACATATACGGCGGGTCGGGAAATGTCCAGTCCGCAGAGTGTTCATTTATGAGAGCAGCCTTTGGTGATTTCGATATAGTCATCGCGCCGCATCCCTCCGGCAGTCTGATACACCGAGTTTAACACAACCCATCGCGACTACCACCCCTACCCCAGCGCCACGCTCACGATGCGCTGCTCCAGCGCCACCGCAAGGTCCGTCGCCTCATCGAGCCGTACATGGTCTCCCAGCGTCCCCACGAATGCCACGCCCAGCACCCGCCCCACCCGAAAATCCACGATAGTAACCGAAATCAGCCTCCCGTTATCCTCGTGCAGCGCCTTCAGAGCCACCGCCTCGTCGAAGAACCCCGCGGGCTCCAGCCGCTCCGAACCCACCAGCCTCTGGTTGCTGCCGATGTCCGTCCCCACATTCACCTCGAAATCCCTCAAGAACACCTCATGCATCCACTCATGCACCGCATCCGGCGTCTCGAACAGGTGCGCCACCGTAGCCACCATGAAATCCACCCCGTCCGTCCCGAACGACGGCACCACCGACACGAACTCCCGCATGTGCCCGCCTATCCGCCCCATGCGCCGGAACCGCTCCGCGTCGCTCCCCGGAAACCCGTGCGTCGCCATCGCCTCGTTATCCAGCGACGACTCCCGCGACGGCTGAAAGTTCTCGAACCGATCCGGCAGCTCGCCCCGCATCAGCGGCATCGCCTCCACATCCTCCATCCCAACCGTCTCCGTCGCCCGGTTCATCGAATCCGTAGTCATAATCCCTTTCTCTGAGCTTATCCTTCACACCCTGCTCATCCCGTTAGCCCCTGCTTCTCTGAGTCTATCCTTCACATCTTGTACATCCTGTTATCCCCCGCCCCGGGCAAATCCCATCGGTGAATTGTGCATCCAATACAATATAATGACCATGTTCCGACCTGAAACGCAAGGGGACGTCAGATGAACGAGACCACCGCCTACACCGACACCCAGCAATCGCCCGGCATCGCCCGCACCGTCATCCTGCCCGTCGTCGCCGCAACCGTCGCGCTCGCCATAGCCGTCATCGGCGCGCTCATCGTGCGCGGTGACAGCGACATAGACGCCATCAACTTCTTCGTCGAAAACCTCTCCGGCGGCGCATCCCGTCAACTCGGCGGACTCAGCATCATCGCGCCCCTCGGATTCGCGTTCGGCGCAGGACTCGCCGCCGCCTTCAACCCCTGTGGATTCGCCATGCTCCCCGCCTACATGGGCCTCTACCTCGGCGTCGGTGAAGACGATAACATCTCATTCCTCGCCCACATCGGCAAGGCGCTCCTCATCGGCGGCTCAGTCACAGTCGGCTTCATCCTGCTGTTCGCCGCCGCGGGCGCGGTCATCGGACTAGGCGCGCGCTCCGTAGTCGGCAGCGTCCTCCCCTGGATCGGACTCGGCATCGGCGTCCTGCTCACACTCGCGGGCGCATGGCTCCTCGGCGGCGGCAAGCTCTACACGGCGCTCGCCCAGCAGATGTCTGAAAAGTTCGGCAACCCGGGACAGGCGAATGTGCGCGGCTACTTCGTCTTCGGCCTGGCCTACGGCCTCGCATCCCTCAGCTGCACCCTGCCCATCTTCCTCGCCGTAATCGGCTCATCATTCGCCACCGCGAGCGTGGGCGCGGCGTTCGCGCAGTTCGTGCTGTACGCGCTGGGCATGGGGGCGGTCATCATCACGCTGACGGTGGGAATGGCGCTGTTCAAGGGCGCGATGGTCGGCATGATGCGAAAGGCAATGCCCTACATCCAGCCCGTCGGCACCTGGCTAATGCTCATCGCCGGCACCTACATCGTCTTCTACTGGCTAACCATCGGCAACGTCCTCGGCTAACCCCGACCTCGCCGCCAAAACATAGAACGCCCGCCAACTGATATCGGCGGGCGTTCCTCTATATTATCCAGTCAGGACAAGGACGAAATCCCCATCCTATCCATCCTGTCCATCGATGTAAGTTCTACTCCTCCGCTATCACCGGATTGCTCAGCGTCCCAACACCCTCGAGCTCCACCTCCACCACATCGCCGCGCTTGATCTCTCCCGGCTCCCCCGGCGTTCCCGTCATAATCACGTCCCCCGGGTCCAGCGTAACCACGCTGCTCACGAACTCGATGATTCGCCGGCAGTCGTGCGCCAGGTCGTCCGTATTCGACTGCTGGATAACCTCGCCGTTCACCCGACCCGTCAGCAGCAGGTTGTCCGGGTCCAGCCCCGTAACCACGAACGGCCCGATGGGGCTGAACGTATCGCAAGACTTCGCCCGCCACCAAGACAGGTCGCCCCGCTGCCAGTTCCGCGCGCTAACGTCATTCCCGCAAGTAACGCCCAGCACATAGTCGAGCGCATTCTCCTGCGTCGCCCGCCTGCAAGTCTTCCCGATGACCAGCGTCAGCTCGGCCTCCTCCTCCACGAGCACGCCCTCTTCGATAGCCTCTCGCGGAATCACGATAGGATCATCCGGCCCCACCACCGACGACTGCGTCTTGAAAAACGGCTCCGGCACCTTCGGCAGCTCGATGTCGCCACCCACTAGCGACGCCGAATGCGCCAGGTGGCTCACATAGTTCCGCCCGATAGCGATAATCTTCCCCGGCATCACCGGCGCGAGCAGCCTCACATCCGACAGCGCCGCCGAGTTCCCCGTCCGCTCGTAGTCCTCGTATGGCGCTGCCGAAATCTCATGCACATCATCTCCCTCCACAATCCCATACGACACGCCGCCATCATGCTCATACCGCGCATACTTCGTCATATTCCGATAGCCCTCCTGAAATCCTTTGAATTCTTAAATTGCCGCCGACAATCATATCACTCCCACTCCATCCCTTGCATTCTTTCTGGAAATAAGACGATTCCCCCCTTACTTACCCCATACTCTCCATCCTGTCAGCCCCACTCCCTGACAGACTGAAGCACTGACCGACTGAAAGACTTTTCCCCCTTGACAACTCAAACATCCGTGCTTATAATGCAGAACACATGATTGCAGACACACAACAACACACACCGCACACCACCCGCCGCGAACTCGTCGAGTCGTTCAGACAGATGGTGCTCGAAAAAACGGACAACGGCAGCCTGATCATTGAATTCCTCGTCTCCGCCGTCAATGGCGAGCTGGAAGACTTCAAGCCTTGCCACAAGCTCGAAGCCGCAAGACTGCTCGAAAAGTTCACCGGCGTGCAAGCCCAGTCACTCATCGACGGCCTGGACTTGCAGCCCGCCACTAGGCGAGAGCGCCGCGATGGGCGCCGTGCCGACAGGCGCATAAGCTCCGAGATAGCACAGATAGCGCAAGAAAGGACAGACAACGGCAGTACCATCGTTGAGTTCCTGGTCTCCGCTATGGAAGGCAACCTGCAAGACTTCAAGCCCTGCCACAGGATGTCCGCATCCAGGGAACTGCTGCGCTGCGTCTTCGACTTCATAGAGGAAGACGATGACTCCGCTCGTCCTGAGCCTGTCGAAGGACCGGAAGAAGAGGAGGAGCGCCTGCGCCGTGAGGAATACGAGGCCGCCGCGCCGATGCCATCGACTTCAGCCTGCACGGCCCTGTGTACTACGAGGTCTATCCATTCCCCTGCATCTGCGAGGACAGGCGACACGACTGCAAGGGCAACGAGCTTACCGATGAGGAAATCTCCGAAGTCGAGATGGAAGCCCCCGGCTACGACATCTTCATCCACGACCCCGACAAGCAGGCAGCCTTCAAGGCACGCTATGAGGCATACCTGACCCGTCTCAACCCCGACATGGACATAGACTTCAGCCGCATCCGCTGGCGCAAGCTCACCCGCGACCCCTGATAGCCAACCCACTCACAACTGAATACTGCCAGCCCCCATCTCCAAACCTGTGTTACCATATCGCCATGCGATACGACACAATCGTCATAGGTGGCGGCTCCGCAGGCGCGGTTGTTGCGGCGCGTCTCTCCGAAGACCCCGCGCGCTCCGTCCTGCTGCTTGAAGCCGGAACCGACTACCCTGACTTCGACAACATGCCCGACGACATCAAGCTCGGGCTTGGCACCGGCGCGGACTTCTTCAATATCGAAGACCGCCACAACTGGCTCTTCACCGGCAAGGCGACCGAAACCGCCCCGCCGATGGACGTCCCGCGCGGCAAGGTCATGGGCGGCACCAGCGCCATCAACGGCCAAGTCTTCCTGCGCGCCATCCCCGATGACTTCGACCACTGGGTCGCGCTGGGCAACGAAGAGTGGCGCTTCGAGGACGTCCTGCCATACTATCGCAAGCTCGAAACCGACATGGACTATCAGGACGACTTCCACGGCAACGACGGCCCCATCATCGCCAAGCGCCACAGGCTCGAAGACCTCCTCACCGACCAGATTGCCTTCTACAACGCCTGTCTTGACGCGGGCTTCCCCGCCAACCCGGACCACAACCACCCGGACGCCACAGGCGTCGGCCCCTACGCCCTCAACAACCCCAACGGCATCCGCTGGAGCACCGCGCTCGGCTACATCAACCCCGCGCGCCATCGCCTCAACCTCACCATCCGCGCCAACTGCGCCGTGCAGCGCATCCTGTTCGACGGATTGGACGAAAAACGCGCCACAGGCGTAGAAGTCGTAAGCGGCGGCGAGCGCTTCAACGTCGAGGCAGGCGAAATCGTACTCAGCGCGGGCGCGGTCGGCTCGCCCCACATCCTCATGCTCTCCGGCATCGGCGACCCCGCGCAGCTTGAAGCCGCGGGCATCACGGTAACTCACAATCTGCCCGGCGTAGGCAAGAACCTCCGCGACCATCCCGCCGTAACTGTGCGCTGGCACTGCAACCCCGACTTCCCCATCCCGCCCGACGGCGTCGGCGCGCAGAAGGTCGCCCTCCGCTACACCGCCGAAGGCTCGCATCTTCGCAACGACATGATAAAGGTCATGCGCTTCAACTCCGACGAGCGCCTGCTCCTCATGTCGGTCGGCATATACCTCGCCCTGTCCGCCGGCGAACTTCGCGTCGTCTCGTCAGACCCCGGAGTTCAGCCCGTTCTGAACTACAACTACCTCAGCGACCCGTTCGACATCGAGCGCCTGCGAAACGGCGTCCGCCTCGCGCACAGCCTCGCCGAGCACCCCGAAATGGCGCGGATAATAGACTCCCCGCAAGAGCCTACATCCGCGCAGCTCGCCTCCGACGACTCCCTCGACGATTGGATTCGCCGCACCGTTGCCACCATGCACCACATCTCCTGCACCTGCAAGATGGGTCCCGCATCCGACCCGGGCGCCGTAGTTGACCAGCATGGTCGCGTCCACGGCATACGCGGCCTCCGCATCGCCGACGCATCCGTCATGCCCGACTGCCCCCGCGCCAACACCAACGTAACCACCATGATGATCGGCGAACGCATCGCCGACTTCATCAAGTCCGACGCCTGACACTAAGTTCCTTCCCCCTCGATGAGGGAAGGTTAGGATGGGGGTGATGAACATCCCTTATCCTAATTATCCTGTCCATCGATGTTAGTTTCTAATGCTCCAGCACTTCAAGCACCTCTACACCGACACCATCCGCGCCGAGGCATTGCGACGCTTCGCCTTCACACCGGTCTCCCTCGAAATCCTGCCCGACGCCAGCCACAGCTACGTCTATGACTGCGAGCAGGAAGGCGCGCCCCGCATCCTCAAGATTACCCACACCCTGCACCGCCGGCCGCACCACATCCTCGGCGAGCTTGAGTTCATCAACTTCCTCGCCGACGGCGGCGTAACCGTCCCCCGCGCCGTCCCATCGGTCAAAGGCAATCTGGTGGAGGCGATAGATGTCGAGGGTAGGGAGGACGGAAAATTCATCGTCGTCGCCTACGAGAAGGCGGAGGGCGCGCTCGTCGATTGGCGCGCGTGGACGCCGCGGATGTTCGAGCGATGGGGCGCACTCATCGGCAAGATGCACGCCATCACCAAGGGATACGAGCCTTCGGACGAAAGCATACGCCGCCGCTTCTGGCATCAGGATACCGACTGGAACACAGACGCCGAAGTGTACCGTGAGCGCCCCGCGTTCCGCGAGAAGGCGCGCCGCACCCGCGACTGGCTTCTCACCCTGCCCACAGACCGCGATTCCTTCGGCCTCATACACTCCGACCTGCACCAGTGGAACTTCTTCTACCACGACGGCAGCATCCTCCCCTTCGACTTCGACAATACCCATTACGACTGGTTCATATCAGACTTCACCACCGTCATCATCAATGTGGTCAACTGCCAGCAGCATCACTACCGGCACGGCGAGTACGACCACTGGACGGCAGGCGTCCCGATGACCGCGCACCAGTTTCTTGACTACTTCTTCACGCCGTTCATGGAAGGCTACCGGCAGCACAACCGGCTGGCTCCCATCTGGATGCGCCACTTGCCCGCCTTCCTCAACCGCCACTGGCTCACGTTCCTCACCGACTCACTCCGCGACCCTGAGTTCGGCGACCTCACGCCGGAGCAACAGGCGGCAAACTTCCCCTGGCGCACGCTCTCACAGTCTTGGGACGAGGTGATGAACGACTATTGGAACCGCTTCAGCTTCGACAAGTACGCCTAACCCGTCCTATTCATCCTGTTCGTCAATGTTTATAATTCCCGAAAACTCTTTGCGAACGGGAAAGTGAATTATGACGACACGCACCGACTACCCGGACATATCCGACTACGGCATCATCGGAGATATGCACTCGTGCGCCCTCGTGTCCTCCACGGGCTCGGTGGACTGGTGCTGCTTTCCTCGTTTCGACAGCGACGCTATCTTCGGCAGAATCCTCGACTGGGACAGGGGCGGCTACTTCCAGATAACGCCCCGCAACGCGCACACCGCCAGCCGCCGCTACATCCCCGGCACCAATGTGCTCGAAACCACATTCACCACGGCGAACGGGCGCGCCCGCCTCACCGACTTCATGCCTGTGCATCACGATGAGGACGCGCCCATCGAGCCGTATAAGGTCGGCGAGTCCCACCAGATTATGCGCATCATCGAGTGCATCGAGGGCAGCGTTCAGATGACGCTGCAATGCTACCCCCGCTTCGAGTATGGCAGCGTCGTCCCTTATGTCCACATGGAGAGACCGAACATCGGCTTCGCGCACGGCGGATCGGGCGCTATCTCGCTGTATTGCTCCGTGCCCCTGCGCATGGTTGACGGCGGATTCGTCTCCGAGGGCACTCTGCGCGAGGGGCAGAAAGCGTTCGCCATCGTAACCTACGAAACGCGCTTTTCCTATGACGCTCGCTCGCTCAACAGCAGGACGATCGAGGCGAGCCTTGCCGAAGCGATTGCCTACTGGCAGGCATGGAGCTCGACCTGCACCTACGACGGTCCCTACAACGACTATGTGCTTCGCAGCGCACTGACGCTCAAGGCGCTCACCTACGCGCCCTCCGGCGGCATGGTCGCCGCGCCCACCACATCGCTGCCCGAACTGATCGGCGGTGAGCGCAACTGGGACTACCGCTACACATGGATCCGGGACGCCTCTTTCGCCATCTACGGCTTGCACATACTCGGATACCAGAACGAGGCGAGAGCGTTCCGCAACTGGATACAGTGGGCGACGGTCGGGCGCGCGCGCGACCTGCACATAATGTATGGGCTGGGCGGCGAGCGGAGGCTCACGGAAGTCGTGCTGCCCGAACTTTCCGGATACCGCGACTCAGAACCCGTGCGAATCGGCAACGGCGCATATAATCAGTTCCAGCTCGATGCCTACGGCGAGTTGATGGACTCCGCGCACCTGTATCGCCGCTTCATCGGCCCCATCGACATGGAATACTGGTCGTACCTGCTGCGTATCGTCGAGTTTGTGCTGGAGAATTGGCGAGAACCCGACGAAGGCGTCTGGGAAGCGCGCTCCGGCCGGCAGCACAATGTCTTCTCCAAGGCGTGGTGCTGGGTCGCGCTCGACCGAGCCATCAAGATGGTAAACGCCCTTGACGTACCCGGCGATGTGGAACTCTGGAAGAGCGTGCGCGCGGAGATACGCGAGCAGATACTCGCGAACGGATTCAACGAGGAGCGCGGCGTCTTCGTGCAGTCTTACGGCAGCGACCTGCTGGACGCGTCCAACCTGATGCTGCCGCTTATCGGCTTCATAAAGGCGGACGACCCGCGCATGCTCGCGACCATCCGAGCCACGCAGGAAGAACTCACCTCCGAGCAAGGCTTCGTCTATCGCTATCGCGGCTTCGATGACGGATTGCCGGGCGACGAGGGCACATTCAACATCTGCTCATTCTGGCTCTGCGACAACCTCATCCTCCTGGGCGAACTCGATGAGGCTACCGAGCTGTTCGACCGGCTGCTTGAGCACACCAACGACCTCGGCCTCATGAGCGAAGAGATAGACCCGCACACCGGCGCCATGCTCGGCAACTTCCCGCAGGCATTCTCGCACCTGTCCATCATCAACACCGCCGTCCAGCTCCAGAGAGCCAGAAGACGCCTGGCGCGGCGAGGGAGTTAGCCGGAGTTGGTGATGTATAATGGCGTGACAAGGAGGGGTGGACATGACCACAGGGAATAAACAACAGACGATTGCAAGAGGAAACAAGGAAGAGTTAGACGGACTACGCTCGGAAGAATTGATAGCGGACGTGATGGAAGGGTTTGCAGAAATAGACCGCGGAGAATATGTGGTTATGACCCAGGATGAGTTGTTGGAGAAGATAGAGGATGCCCAAACTCGTTCTGGCTGAATCGGTGCAACGGCTGCTGAACTCTTACGACACGCGAGATGAATTATACCTTTCGGCACTGATGGCACTGTACTCGATTCTTATGGACCCAAGCGTTGACAATCGGAATAAGTTCAGCGCCGACCACTTTCCGAATCGACCGGGCACTATCGAATTCTCTGACAGAAACTGGTATGTAGCGTACGTAATCCGCGACGATGGCGATGTACACATCGCCAGAATGTACCACAAGTCAACCCTGCACGACTTTGGTTTACGATAGAAGAACGCGACTTACCCAACCCCGCGAGCCTCATTAACCGAAGTACATACAGGACAGGAAATATCGGTCATTCCAAGTTAACTCCTAAAGCACCAGCGTAACCGCCCCGGAAATCACGAGGCTGATTGCCCACAGCCGGTCCACGTTGAACCACGCGCGCCTCAGAATCGTAAGTCCCACCTTCTCGAATACGACGACCGCCGTCACCGCCATCACCGAGAACATCGCCACCGTGTGAATCACCACAGCCGTAGCCTGCGACACCAGAGTGGCCAGGCTCGGCGGCGCGCCCAAGCCCATGTACTCCGCGTGCTCCAGCGTCCGCAGGTCTATGTCCTCAGCCGATACGCCCAGAATCGGCAGTGTGAAGAGTATAGGCACCAGCATCAGTCCGGCGCCGTGCGCCGATGACATGAGGAACGACCAAGCCGTCAGCGCCCGAAAGCCCACGCGCATCCTGACCCAGCGCGGGTGAGACAGGGGGCGCACCAGCTTGAAGACACCTAGCCCGATGACAACCGCCGCTCCTGTAATCTTCAGCGCTGTCAACGGCACGATGAAGCCGGCGAAAACGAGCGCCGCGACAACCAGCGCCACCGATGCCGTGTGCCCGAGCGCAATCGGCGGGAAGGCGGCATAAACGGCGCGCCGGTTCTGTTCCTGCAAGCCCAGCGTTACCGCGAACAGCCATCCCATCGCCGGGTTGATGCCGTGATACGCGCCAAACCCGACAAGCGCAAGCCATGGCGCGAACTCCCTCAGCTCCAATGATGCCTCCCCCGGAAGCCGCACAAAGGAATGCCGGACTTCGCGCCAAGAAAAGCGGGAGCCGTCCGAAGACAGCTCCCGCTCGGCAATGCTGCTTGCATTCCGCCGTCCGCTAGTTATTAGGGAAGCAGAATGTATCCGAGGACGAGTCGCCGCCCTGCAGCCTTATCTGGTGTACGCGCTCGTCTCCGAACTCCATGAAGAAGTCTTCGTCAATCGATATGCCGCCATCCGGAGATGCGTTCACCTTGACCGCCCATCCCTTCACGCCTTCAGGGTAGAACTGGTCGTCCCACGCGACGTACAGCGAATTCGTGATGTAGATGCGCTCACCGTCCCGGCTGACCTCGACCATCTGCGGCCCACCGTTCAGTTCGCCCGCAGACCTAGGATGCGCCGACTTGTTGATGATTCCGCCGACCTGCACCTTGCCGGTCAGAACCGGACTGAACGGGTCCGACACGTCGTACTGGTGGAACTCGCCCGTTCCCCAGCAGGACACATAGAGGAACTTGTCATCGAGCGACAGGTTGATGTCCGTAATGATGGGCGGTACCGCGCCGAATCCCTGAAGCAGCGGCGGAAGGTCCGCAGGGTCGGCAGGCTCAGCCGGAATCTCGATGACCTTCTGCGCCTTCCAGTCGTCGTCGTCCTGGTGCCACAGAAAGATTGAGCCGGAGAGGTTCTCCACATTGGTTACCACACCGGCGAATCCGTAAGTCTTGCGCGGGTCGCGAGCCTGGCGCAGTTCTAGCACCATCTGGTTGTCATCGCCCAGATCGAGCGTCTGCTTCAGCTTGCGAGAGTCAACGTCCCATACATGAAGCTGGTGACCGTACTGCCTGCCGAGCAAGAGCTCCGGCACCACTCCCGACTCCACCATGTCCGGTGTGCCCCACTCGCTGGTAATCATCGTGTCGTGCAGAAGATGCCACACGAAGTCGTATGACAAGTGCTGCGCGCCGCGGTCCGACTCCCACGCGCCTTTCGGGTCGAATGTTTCATGGTCGAGCATGAAGACACCGCCCGGACCGCCGCCGTCCGGCGTTCCCAGGGCGTTGATGTAGATGGCATCCGGGCCGCAATGCACCGTGTGCGGCCTGCTGTAGCCCGTCTTTTCGGCAAGCTCGTCCGCTTCGATTACCCTCTTGATGGTGGGGTTTCGCGGGTCCGGCTTCGTATCTATGACGTAGATGCGCGAGGAGCGCAGCCCGCAGAACAGCAGGTAGCGCCGCTCCACATGTGGGTGCGGCATATTCGGGCACAGAGACGCGCTGCAGGCGTTCCAGCCGAAATGGTGTAGTTCGTCACCGACGTTCGGCAACTCAAGCCGTCCCACCAGCTCACCGTAGGTGTCTGATTCGGGGGAGACATCCATGACGCCAACGGCGTCCGGCTTCCCCGATCCCGGCGGGCTGACAATAGTTACATACGCGAGTTCTTCCTGCGGCGCATCCATCGCCATCTTCGGCGATGGGTAGAATGTCGGATCCGGCGTCCAAGTAGTCAAGGCGAAATTCCTCCTTGCGAGTAGAGGTCAGGTTCTCACTATGCACATTTCTTCATCGACGACGAATCAGCGCGACTTTGAAATGGCAAGCCAAACAATCAGCGAGGAAAAATTATACACTCAAGCATAAAGCGGCGCAACATCCGGCATAACCTGAACATAATGCTGCAAGCTGGTCATCAATTGCCGGACGATTCGGCTGCGGGCGTAGTATCCTGCGCTGATTCCGTGGGTTGTGCATCATCCTCCACCTCCGATACGGAAGATTCGTTTTCATCCTCCGTTCGCCACTCGCTCAGGAAGTACAGCAGCACGGCGCGCCCAGCCGCGGCAAGCGGCGGACCGAGTATGATGCCCCACAGACCGGCGACTTCGCTGCCCACAATCAGGGCGGCGATAATCATAACGGGATGCAGGTTGAGCGAATCGCTCTGAATACGCGGCACTAGCAACGAGTTTTCGAGAAGCTGCACCAGTATGTAGAGCAGAATCACCGGAATTATCATATTGGGGGCAAAAGCAAGCGTAACGATTATGCCGGGGATTGCGCCCAGCCAGGGGCCTATGACGGGAATGAGCTCAGTTACGCCGGCGACTATTCCCAATACCGGGGTATAGGGTGTCATGTTGGGGGCAAACAGCAAGCTCAGCACGAACAAGCCGACGAACACCACTAGCCCTACGACCAGTCCAAGAAGTAGCTGCCCCCGTATGTATGAGCCGAATACGTCGTCGAGGATGCTGAGAATGCTTTCCGTGTGCCTTCGCGGCTCAGGCGCGAGCGTGTTCAGCATGCCCTCGATTATTTTGCCTTTGTCTTTGAGGATATAGAAGAGAATCAGGGGCACCATCGCAAGCCCGAGCAAGAGGGAAACGGTCTGAGATATGACGCTCAGGGTGCCTGCCGCAACCCTTTTACCCGCTTCGATTACCAGATTGCCTATGTTCTGAGCGGCGTCTTCCACGAGGCTGCTCAGTTCCGGCGGAATGTCTATCGCGAATCGGGTGCTGACACTCTCGAATGTGACACGGGCGGCTTCTATGAGTTGCGGAAGGTCTTCGATGAACGCCTGCACCTGATTCACTATGGCGGTGATGCCGGCTATGATCGCGAGGATGGCGATGACGGCGGCAGCAATGAAGATGATTGCGATGAAGATGACGCGCTTAAGCTCAGGACGATCGGACATCCAAGGGGTGCGGCGTTCCAGCCAAGTTACGAACGGGTCAAGGATGTACACCAACGCACCGCCGATTATGAAGGGCAGCAGTGCGCTCCTGAGCTGGTATATCAGCAGCACGACAACGATTGCGCCAAGCAGCAGCCAGGCAAGGCGGCTCATTCTGAAATTAGAAGTCATCGTGCCTCCCAAGCAGCTCGGAACTGTCGCGGCTAACGGGCTGTTGATATCGGAAACGCTGCGAAGCGCGTCCCCGCAACAACGATGAAACGGCAAGCCGCGCGATCATCGCCTGCAAATGTACAACATCGTCACCTTATCGGCAACGCCCGGAAACCTACTTGGGATGTATCACCACTTTGCGCCTATCGCCGTAGCCGTCGCTCTCGGTAACCACATCATTGCGGTCCGCGAGCGCCATGTGGACTTGGCGGCGCTCGTTCGGCGGCATAGGCTCGAGGGGAATGGACCTGCCACGCTGCGCCACGCGCTGTGCCACGCGCCGGGCAAGATTCGCCACCGAGTCATAACGTCTCTGCTGGTATCCTTCGACATCAACCATCAGGTTGGTGCGTTCGCCCATTCTGCGGCTGACGAGGAAGCTGACGATGAACTGCAAAGCCCTCAGCGTTTCTCCGCGAGTGCCGATTAGCAGGCCGGAGTCGTCCCCTTCGATCTCGAATACAGGACCTTCGTCATCGCCGGTGTACGGTTCTCTGAGATAGACATCCGCCGAAACACCCATTTTGTTCAGAAGCGTGCTCAGGACATCGTATCCAACTTTGACGACTTCGGAGGCCTCTTCTTCTTCCTCGAAGTCGTCAAGGTCATCATAGTCGTCGTCCAGATCATCCGCGAATGGAGAGAAGTTTGCCAGAGCGTCAGGCTGGGGTTCGTCTTCCGCGTTATCCTCGTCAGTGGACTCGCTTACCGATTCCAAAACCGTAACACGCACAACGGCGGGTTCGCTGCCTATTCCGAGCAGTCCGCCCCTGCCCTCACTAACGACGTCTATTTCTACCTCGTCTCGACCTGCGCCTAGCTGGTCGAGAGCCGCTTCGATTGCCTCTTCGGGCGTTTTTCCCGTTGTTTCTATCGTCCGCATCGCTCGTCGTCTCCTCTGATTCGGAAGTAACCAGCGCGGGTGTCGATGCCGTTGCGGAAGCCACTGCCGGCACAGGCTCTTCGCGCTTGAATTTAAGCATATCTATAAGCGGGGCCCAGCCCGTTACGAATCCCTGAATAATCATTCCTACGATGTTGGACACTACCCAGTACAGCGCCAGTCCGCTGGGGAAGGTAGTGGTGAAAAAGCCGAACATAATCGGCATCATCCACAGCATCATCCTGTTGGTTGACGCCTGGCGCGGGTCCGCCGAAGGCATCGTTGTAGTCTTTTGCATCAGGAACATGGACACGCCCACCATAATCGGCATCGCGATGGGATCCGGCGCGGCCAGGTCCAGCCACAGGAACGTATTGTTGATAGGTATCACGTCGCTCACGCCGGGCAGCCACGAGTACAGGTGTCCGGACAGCCCTACCAGCCGCTCGGGCGTGGATGGCAGAGTCTGAATGACTGCCTGGAACAGACCAATCCAGATTGGGAACTGGATGAAAAGCGGCCCGAGGCAACCTATGGGATTGACGCCGTTAGTCTTATAGACCTCCATCGTGGCGCGAGAGAGCTGCTGTCTATCGTCCTTGTACTTTTCCTGCAACTCCTTGAGCTGAGGCTGGAGCTGGGTCATCTTCAGCATCTGTCGGCTTTGGCGCACCGTGAGCGGTATGAGCACAATACGCACAATCAGCGTGAAGAGGATGATAGCGATGCCGAAGTTCAGGAAGGAGACGCTATACAGCAGAACCAAGCTGTTTATCATCGGCTGGATGATAGCCAGGTTCCAAATGTCGATGAAAATCTGTAAGAATTGCATGAAGGGTTCGTCAGTCTATAAGTTGGTCAGAACGAGGCTAACGTTGATATACAGGATGAGAAGACCATTTTCACCCCCATCCTAGCCTTCCCCCATCAAAGGGGGAAGGGATTTTATGTTTAGCAGTCTTCTACCCGGCCTCTCTGAACCGGGTTGTCCTCATCGGGTTGATGCACCCACTCTTCGTCAGGGTTGCCATTTGTCTTGACTCGCAGGGCGCGTATGGACTTGTCCTTCGCGCTCAGAAAGACGACATCGTCCTTCACCGCAAGCGTTGAGCGAATTTCGGTTCGCATGTTGCAGGAATCGACAGGGTTGCCGTCGCTGATTCGCGCTATGTGCAGCCTGCCGTCATCAGAGCCTATCGCTATCATATCAAAAATGACGGCCGGCGACCCGACGATGGGGCCTTCAGTAGCAAGGGACCAGCGCAAAGCGCCGGTGCGCTTGTCCAGCGCGTAGAGCTTACCGTCCAGAGAAGGGGCGTACACATAGCCGTCGTGTACCAGAGGCGCGCCCCAGTACCAGCTGTCAGCGCCGTCGAATTTCCAGCGCAGCGTGCCGTCCGAGGCGTCCACGGCGTAGAATACGCTGTCGAACGAGCCAAAATAGACAGTGCCTTCATCATACGCGGGCGTGGATGCGATAGCGCCGTTGGTGGTGTAATTCCAGAGCTTGCTGCCGTCCTCGAGGTTCAGGGCGTACAGGTTCTTGTCCAGTGAGGTCGCGTACACCACTCCGTCTGCCGAGATTGGAGAAGACCAGACCTTGTTGCCCGTCTGGAAAGTCCAGCGCTCGGAAACGCTCCAGCGCTGCTGGTCGTCCGCCTCTTGGTCGAACGCATATATCTTGCCGTTGTCAGCGCCGACCAGCACGACATCGCCCGCCAGCGTGGGGCCGCCCACTATCTGCGTAGGTTCGTCTTCACCTTCTTCGTAAAGTGGTTCCTCCCACTTCTTATCGAAGCTTGGCGTGAAACGCGCGTACAGCACACCGTCGTATCCGCCGAAGTAGAGGGTGTCATCGACCAGTACCGGAGTGCCATAGACGCCGCGCTGCGCTTCTTGGCCGACCAGAGTGAATCCCGCATGGATTTCTTCGCCGTTTTGGATGTCGAGAGCGCGCACATCGCCCGATCGCGTGCCTATGTATAAAGTATCTCCACCGACCACGCCGCCAGACCAGCCTTCAGGCGTTGCTATGCGGCCGGCACAGCCCATGAGCGCAAAGAGCAGCAGGGGCAGGACTATCAGAATGAATTTCTTGGTCATACTTGTCTTTCGGGGGATTTGCGTCACCCCCATTCATCTTCCCGTTATCATTCCGAACGAGGTGATGAATCTAGCATCCATAATAACGAACGGGCTTGCCTTATGGCAGAGATTTTAGATTCTTCACTCCGCTATGCTCCGTTCAGAATGACGAGGATAGCTGCGCTCCATTCAGAATGACAATGACAACTCGTTTGGGATTGCATAATCATGGTACGGGATCGTAGCCGCTGCTGCCGCCAGGCCTGCACCGAGCGAGACGCTTGACGCCAAACCATACACCCTTGAAGACGCCATACTTTTCGATGGTCTCATAAGTGTAGCGCGAACAGGTCGGTTCGTGGCGGCACAGCCCCACAGAGATGTAGGGAGA
Organism: Dehalococcoidia bacterium; assembly: GCA_965204855.1. Lineage (GTDB taxonomy): Bacteria > Chloroflexota > Dehalococcoidia > Lucifugimonadales > JADFKI01 > Bin90. Next base: position 2,794,006 of record OZ242018.1, on the reverse strand, counting down.
CAGGGCTTGCTGATAGAGGCGAATGGCTCCCAGCGCAACAGCTTGCATCATTAAGTTGTCGTTCCCTCCAAGGCACAGATATGTCAAAACTTGCTGCGCTCGCCTTACATCGAGTCAGCCGGAGGAGCAGCGTCTAGCAGTTTCGCACGGCGGAACAGCCGGAGCAGCGATCGGTTGAGACGACGATGGTCGGCATCTGCGGCGTCTTTGCGCGCAATCACCACGAAATCCCAACCGGGCTCTATATGCGGCAGAAGCTCGACGCGAGCGGTTTCCTTAAGTCTGCGCTTCACGCGGTTACGCACAACGGCGTTGCCTACCCTCTTGCTTACCGAGAACCCGAATCGACAATGTTCCGCGTCCGTGCGCCGCGCAACGAGCACAAGCCTTCTGTCTGCCCAACTTCTGCCCTCGCGCCTCACCGCCGCGAAATCCCTAGTCTTTCTCAAGCGATGTTGCTTCTGCATATCCGCTGCCGTCATCCCTTCGGGCAAGTCAGTGGCAAAGATTTCACCCCCATCCTAGCCTTCCACCATCAAGGGGGAAGGAACTATATCGGGAAGGGAGTGCTTACACTGTGAGCTTGTGGCGTCCCCTGAACATGCGGCGCTTCAATATGTTGCGACCGTTCTTAGTGCTCATGCGCGATCGGAAGCCATGCACTCGCATCCGCCGGCGCTTCTTGGGTTGATAGGTTCTCTTAGGCATTTGCAGCTGCTTTCAAACTTGCTGCCAGTCCGCATTTAGGCACGGGCGCCCCTCGGCATTCGGTCTAGCAGTCGTGAAACAAATTTACGAAAGTCCAATAACCGATTATACTTATGGCTGAAACGAAGGTCAATTCAAATTCGTGTGCCTGATCATTCCGACCTTGTCATAGTGATGGACCGGTATTTCATAGTCAGACCGGCTTGAGAATTTGGTGCGACATCAGAAACCAACAGGAACGAGGGTGCCATGAATAGGCTGGGACTACTGCTTCTGTTGGCAGCATTGCTGACCGCGTGTGCGCCGGAAGGGCCTGCAACAGAACCCACGTCCATTGCCGCTACGCCAACCATGCCCGCGCCAACCGCCGTCCCTACGCCGGAGACACCCGCCGTTGCCAGCCCTCCCGCCGTTACTTCGCCTTCGCCCACCGCGGCGCCTGTCGCAACCGCAACCGCCATGCCTATTGAACAGCCGGACATTCGCTGCGAGTCGGATATGTTGACAGACGAAAATCCACCGGAACTAGGCGAAGTCATCGAACAACTGGGGTTCGCGTTTCAACCTGCTGTGATGCTGAGCGGGTTCGATTTGGCGGGAGTGTCTTTCAATAACAACCAGGTCAGGCAGATTTACCAGAGCGCGGAAAAGAATATCATCGTCGCCTATCCGCTGGAGTTCTCCCCGGATACCTCATCGGACCCGCTCGGCTGGGAGAGGCCGCAGGACGCCGTAAGCAGCCTGCAGGTCGGCGATCAGACGGCGCACCTGATGATTGGCGGCTGGTCCGATGCGAGCATAATCGCGGGACCGGCGCTCAGGCCGGACAGGGCGGAGTGGGACTACGACAAGTCTCTGGCGCTGTTCTTTACATGTCGAGCCGACGACGGGCGAGATGTTGCCGTTGCTATACAGGCGTCACAGTCATCGACCGGTCCCATAGGCTGGATTGACGCCGATGACATTGTCGAGATAGCGCACTCACTGAAGCGCGTATCACGCCCGCAATAGATATGGATATGCGTCAAGACAGCACCGCGCACGAGCGACCCGATGACACGGCGGATACCACCCAACCCGCGCCTGACGGCCGCCGACGCATCAGCGCATGGCGCATCGCGGCGATTGTGCTTGTGGTGGTGGGAATCGGCGCGCTCACCGCTCTGCTGGCGTTCGGGCTGGCGAACCGCTCTCCTGTGACGGGCCGCAGCGGAGTTACGCGAATCGACAAGCCGGCGCCTACGATCAACATGACGCTATACGGCGGAGGCGCTCTTTCGCCTGCGGACTACGCGGACAAGCCGGTGGTGGTCAATTTCTGGGCGTCGTGGTGCGGACCTTGCCGCCAGGAAGCGCCCATATTCGAGCGCCTGTCGCAGGAGTACGGCGAGCGTGGCGTGCAGTTCATAGGCATCAACATACAGGACGGTGAGGCTGATGCTGAGGCGTATCTGCGCGAGTACGACATCACGTATCCCAACGGCAGGGATGACGACGGCAGCATATCTATTGACTACGGCGTCATCGGGATTCCGGTTACGTTCTTCATCAACAAGGACGGCGTAGTGCAGCGGCGCTGGGCCGGTGTGATGCGCGAGACGCAACTTCGGCAGTGGATAGACGAGCTGGTTCTGGGGACGGCTCCGACGGGCGATGTGCAGGGGGAGAATCCGGAGGGGTACGAGCCGTTGCGGTAGTGCCTGCTTCACCCCCATACTAACCTTCCCCCATCGAGGGGAAGGGACTTTTGGATCGCCTTACTCCGAAAGCCGCTTCTGCGACAGTTGCTGGTAGTGCGTGGCATCAGGGTAGTCCTGTTCGAGTCCGGCGAGCATGTCAAAGTCTGCGATTGCTCTGCGGTAGTTGCCCTTGCGGAAGTGGGACATGCCGCGCTGGTAATAGGCGGCGGGATAGTCTGAAGGGGACAGGACGACATCGATCGCCTTGTCGAAGAGGATGATTGCGTCATCGTAGAGGCCGGTGTCGTAGTAGGCGACGCCGCTCTGGAAATAGACTTGGTGCATCTCGTCAGTGTAGAGGTGTATGAGCTGCGGGTCGATGAGCTTGCGCGCCTTGTCCATGTCGGCGACGGCGTTGTCGTAGTCGGCTTGCTCGATACGGGCTAGGGCGCGAGTGTGGTGATCGAGACCTTGTTGGTGTGCTTCAGGAGAGTGCGAGCGGTACTTCGGGGAGACTGGCTCGTTGGTTAGGGCACTTTCAATCCGGTGCTTGTACCCGTACCCTCCTAACTGAAGGGTCTTCATGAAATCTTGCCGTGCCTCCGCATCGTTGCCGAGCTTCTTATGGACAAGTCCTCTGCCGTAATAGAGGTAAGCGGTATCCGGCTGAACCGCGATTGCCTTGTCGTAATCGGTAATCGCCTTAGTGTACTGCTCCAATAGTTCGTAAACGCGTCTGCGACCGTCATGGGCGCGCGGAAACTCTGGGGCGAAGCTAATAGCCGTATCGTAGTCGGCTATCGCCCGCTCGAACTCATCCTTGTAGTGGTAGGCGCTTCCCCTGCCGTAATACGCGAGCGCATTGCCAGGGTCCAGGCTGATAGCCGTGTCGTAGTCGGCTATCGCCCTGTCGTAGTTCTCTACTGAGTTCTCGAAACTGCGATGGTTCGCTGCGTGGGCGTCCCCCCGTCCGATGTAGGCGTCAACATCGTCCGGTTCGAGCCTAAGCGACTCACTGTAATCCGCAATCGACCTGTCATATCTGCCCATTAGGTAGTAGGCGTAACCTCGGTTGTAGTAGGCGCCGGCATACTCAGGGTCAATCCGTAAGGCTTCCGTATATTCTTCGACAGCCTCTTCATACTGCCTCACCTCAAAGAACTCGTTGCCCCTGTCAAGCGCATCGTCTGCCGACGCGCAGGACAGCACGGCGATGGTGGTGATGAGGAGCAGAGACAGTAGTATGAGGGGTGGTGGTTTCATATCGTCGGGAACGACTTTTCCCCTCGCTTATCGTCCGCGGCAAATGCGAAGCAGGCGAGGATGTCCTCTTGTGTCAGTTCGGGGAAGTCGCGCAAGACTTCTTCGACCGACATGCCGCCGGCGAGGTATTCGAGTACATCGTATACGGTGATGCGCATGCCCCGTATGCAAGGCTGCCCGCTGCGCTTGCCGGTTTCTACGGTGATGATTTTCTTGTGGTCAACTGACATCTGACGAACCTTGCGGAGTGGATAAGGCATTTTGCCATATCCGACACTTGTGAAAGCGCCCATTACTCGGTCAACTCTTCCTGAGCCATCTGCCGATGTCAAGCGTGCGGGTGTAGTGGAAGATGCCTTGCTGATGCACTTACGGCGAGTGCGATAGGTACTTAAGCGCATTTTCAATCAGGTGCTTCTTCTCTCCTAACTCCAGAGCTTTCAGTAAGTCTTGCCTCGCCTCCGCGTCGTTGCCGAGATACAGATGTACAAGCCCCCTGCCGTAGTAGATATGTGCTGAATCGGGCTGAACGCTGATAGCCTTGTCGTAGTCTGCTAGAGCGCTCTCATACCAGCGCTTTTCGTCTTGGGCAATTCGCAGATTGTCTTGGGCAAGCGCATAGTCCGGATCCAGTTCAATGGCTTTGTTATAGTCCGCTATCGCTCTGTCGTAGTCGTATTTGTGGATATAGACTACCCCGCGGTAGTTGTAGGCGATGGCATCGTTCGGGTCGAGGCTGATTGCCTTGTTGTAGTCGGCTATCGCTTTGTCATAATCCCCTATTTTCCTGTAGGCAAACCCGCGCATACGCAACCAGTGTTCATCGTAAAGCAGCAAGTTGGCTGCCCACGTGAATTGCTCGATTGCCTCATCATATTCCTGCGCTTCCAGGTGCCGCGTGCCCCTGTCATGGAACCAAGCGGGTAGGCCCCAAAAGTATGCGTAGCAAGCGGAGGGGAGAATAACTAAAGCGGCGACTATGACGACAACCCTCGTGAGGATGCTTTTCCTAGGAGGAAGGCGGTCTTTCTCAACAGAGATATGGTCTGATGGGGAATTCAAAACAAGACTCCGAAATGACCCGCGCTATGGCGGATTTCATCTAATTCTGCACGACATGGGTAACTTCGCAATTGTACAGGTCCGGGCCGAATAGGCCGCTGCCTACGGAACCGGATACATCAACGGTTTGTCCTGTCTTTATGGATTCCGGAATGCTATCGCCGGCTTGCTCTACGTTGCAGTCAATTCTGTAATGGTCGTGCTCCAGCGTTATGGTGTAGCCTGTTCCGAAGACGCGCTCGCGCACGTTCCTTACCACTCCTCTGGCTGCCATCCTCTTTCCGAAGAACTTGTCCTCGAAAGCGTCCGCGTCCGCTCTCCACTCTTCGATAATCTGCCCGACCGTTTGAGCGCGAGCGAGCGTTTCTTCGTCCCGGACTGCTGCTTGCGCTCTTTGCCTTTCCATCAGGATAGCGACTTCCTTAATCAGCTCTTCAGCTACTCTAACGGCTGCGTTATATCTTGATTTGTATTGCGGGTTGGCGTACTCGGGATTCATACGGACGGCCTTCTCATAATAGGACTTGCCTAATCTCAGCCCGCCTCTTTCGAGATACGCAATTCCCAGATTGTAGTAGGCGTCGGCGAGGGCGGGGAAGGGGTCTGGCAGGTCGGGGTTGAGCTGGAGCGCGATATTGTAGTCTGCTTCCGCTAACTCCGGCAATTCCACTTCGAGAGAGGTGTCCGCTCTGTCGTAGAAAGCATTGGCGAGCGCGTGGTAAGGGTCCGGCAGGTCGGGATTGAGGCGGAGGGCGTTGTCTAAGTCGCTTCTTGCCTTATCTATGTCGCTGCCAAGGAGCGACTGCCCTCTATCGTAGTAAGCGATGCTGAGAGCATGATAGGGGTCCGGCAGGTTGGGGTTGAGCCGGAGGGCATTATCGAAGTCGCTTCTTGCCCTGTCGATGTTTCCTTTGTCGAGAAATGCGGTCCCTCTGTTGTAATGGGCAGCGGCAAGGGCGGGATAGGGGTCCGGCAGGTTGGGGTTGAGCCGGAGGGCGTTATCGAAGTTGCCTTCTGCCCATTCGGGCTGTCCCGCTTCGAGGGAGAGACTTGCTCTGGTGTAGTAGGCGACGGCGAGACTTGGATAGGGGCTTGAAATATCAGGGTTCAGTTCGATTGCTTTCCTGTAGTTGGATTCGGCTAAACCGAGCTTGCCCATTTTGATATTCGTATCGCCAATCTTGTAGTAAGCCTCCGCGAATTCAGGGTCTATCTTTGTAGCGTCAGTGTATTTTTTCAGCGCTTCGTCGTACTTGCCGGACGCAAAGAGTTCATCGCCTTGCTCTGCCACATCTACCGCGGACAGGCACGATAGCGTTGACATAGCGATAAGGGTTAGCGCAACGACTAGATATGATGCCGTTTTTGTCACATTGCCCGAAGGTCCTTGAAATTGCAGGGACTCACATTATTGTGAGTCCCTTCGCTTCATCTATGCTTTGCAGGAATTATGACGATGGCCGTTCGCTGTTGTCTGCTACTCGGGGCGGGACTTGCGCGGCTCCATGTCGCTATGGATGTCGAGGAGGACGGTGCGGCCCTCGGCGTTGTGGTTCTGCGCCTGTCGGATGGCGTCGGCGACCTGGTTGGGGTCGGTTACGGTGATGCCGACGGCGCCCATGCCCTCGGCTATCTTGGCGTAGTCGCCGGTCATCTCGGTGGTGCCGAAAAGCTCACGGGCGGTCGGGTATCCGCCGGGGTATGTCGCCATGCCGCCGTTGTTGAGGACGACGGTGGTGATGGGGGCGCCCGCGCGGGCGGCGGTCTCGATGTCGAGGCCGGACATGCCGAATGCGCCGTCACCCATGAAGTTCAGGCAGAACTTGTCGGGGGCGGCGAGCTTCGCGCCAATCATCAGGGGGATGCCGTAGCCGAGGTGGGTTGTCTTGCCCCAGCCGATGTAGCTGTGCGGCGTGGTGGCGGTGTAGAAGGGCATGATGGAGTCGCGGGGCGCTCCGGCGTCGTGGGTTACGACGCTGTTGTCGTGGTCGAGGACGCGCTCAAGCTCGCCGATGACGCGGTAGGTGTTGATGGGAGTCGCATCCGAGTTGAGCAGGTCGGTCCAGCCGGACATCCAACTCTGGCGGATGGATGCTATCTCTGCCGCGACGCCGTTCTTGCCCTGCCGCCCGCTCTCGCCGAGCTGGGACTTGACCTCTTCGATGAGCGCCTGAAGCGTGAGCTTGGCGTCGCCGGGTACGCCGATGTCCACGGTGAAGTCCTTGTTGAGGTCTTCGATGCTCTCGGTGTTGTGAATCATGATTTTGCCGCCGGGTATGGACTGGCCGTAGCCGGTGATGGATAGGCTGGAGCCTACGGCAAAGAGGACATCGGACTCGTTGAGCCAGGTGCGCGCCTGCTGGGTGGTCGCGCCGCTGCCGGAGCCGAGCGAGAGGGGGTGCCTCTCGTTGAAGCCGGACTTGCCGGGCATGGTGCAATAGACGGGAATTTCGGTGAGCTCGGCGAGCTCGCGGAGTTCGTCGGTCGCGTTGCCCAGCAAGACGCCCATGCCGGACCAGATCATCGGCTTGCGCGCGGCGAGGAGCGCCTTGACGGCGTCCTTGACATCGCCTGCGGAGGGCTGCTGCGGGTAGCGCTTGGGAGGCTGGTAGTTGAGCGCGCCCTCGGCGACTTCCATTTCGGCGACATCGCCGGGAAGCTCGACTACGACGGGACCGCCGCGACCGTTGCGGAGGTTATGGAAGGCGCGGCGCATGGTGCTGGAGACCATGTTGGGCTGGAGGATGACTTCGCTGTACTTGGAGACGGTCTGGTAGGTGCGGGCAGGCGAGAAGTTGGGGCGCACCTGCATCTGGGCGACGGGCGAGCCGCCGGGCAGGTAGAGCATGGGTACGTTGTCGGCGAATGCCTGGGCGAGTCCGCCCATGCTGTTTTCGGAGCCGGGGCCGCCCTGTGTGATGACGACTCCGAAACTATTGCGGTCGTTCATGCGGCTGAAGCCGTCTGCGGCCATGAGAGCGCCGCGCTCCTGCCGGAACATAATAGTGCGAATACCGACCTTGGCGACCTCTTCGATGAGGTTGTTGGAGGGGAAGCAGGCGACCCATTCGACGCCCTCTTCCTTGAGTATTCGCGCAATGGCTTGCATGGTGTTCATAAGGGTATTCCTCCGCTTGATTCAGGTTTGACTATCAAGCAGACAGGATACCTTATCGTGCGCATGTGGGCAAGAAAGCGGGCTGTTATTAGCAGTCAGGCGTCAGCGTTCAGGTGTCAGGGAATGGGGGCTGACATCGATGGACAGGAAGGATGGGCGCGGACATCAGAAGTTAGCAGAGTTCACAGTTCCGCGAACTCTGCTCAGTCTTGTAAATTTGGATGAGTGGGGATGCGGGCTATCAGGAGGACTTGCCGATGCGGAAAACGGAGGCGTCGCAGACGGTGCAGTTGCCTCGTGTCGCGGGACGACCGTTTTTGAGTAGGACTACTTCAGCGTTCTTGACTTCGCGGGATGCGCGGCACTTGAGGCAGTAAGCTTCCATCAAACTTCCCTCCAAAATTTTGATGCTATGCGACCCAACTCTTGGGTGATGGTCAAGCGGAATGTGGATAATTATATCAGCGGCTAGGTGTTTTTTGAACAAGTTTTAACAATTTGTTAAGACGAATTTCACTTTAGTCTTGCCTGAGTCACGTGGTAGAATGTAGCCAGGCTTGCCCGACCGGTTGGATGTTGGGGAGGCCTTGCTGTGCGTTTGATTTTAGCGGTCAGGTGTCAGCGTTCAGGTATCAGGGAAGGGAAGGGATTTTATGACGCTTGGTGTGCTGCGGGATTTGATGGACGGAGTACCGGAGTATTGCCGGCTGCGGGACGAGCTGAGAAGCGGCGCGCGCAGGTTGGCGGTGGAGGCGCCCGCAAAGGCCGCGGCGTTTACGCTTGGGACGCTGCGGCGGGATGTGGACGCGCCGATGCTGGTGGTCGCGCCGCGCCCTGAGGACGCTCGCAGGCTGCACGAGCAGCTGGTGGCATGGTGTGGGGAGGATGCGGGTTTGATGCATTTCGCGGAGTCGGAGATTCTGCCGTTCGAGCGGCTGGACTCGGATGTGGAGACGGTGCATCAGAGGCTGCGGGTGCTATCTAACATCGATGGACAGGATGAACAGGATGGATATAGAGGTGTGATAGTGGTGGCGTCGGTGGGGGCGCTGATGCAGCGAACGCTTGGGCGGGATGTAGCGGAGGCGAGCAGCCATACGCTGCGGCGAGGCGAGGAGGTGGAGCTTGGGGAGTTGCTGGACCTTTGGCGGCGGCTGGGATACAGGTTCGAGTCGGCAGTTTATGCGCCGGGTGTGGTGAGCAGGCGCGGGGGGATTATCGACATATTTCCGGTGGCTGCGGAGATGCCCGTGCGGATCGAGTTGTGGGGGAACGAGGTTGACAGCATACGGGAGTTCGATCCAACTACTCAGCGGTCGGGCGATGTGGTGGAGTCGGTACGGGTTACGCCCGCTCATGAGATTTTGCCTGCGATGGCGCCTTATGGAGATCTGGAGCGGCTGGCTGCGCGTGTGGATGTGGGCAACTGCACGTCGAGCGTTCAGTCGCGCATACGCGAGGAACTTGAGCTGCTGATGGAAGGGCAGGAGGTCGAGGAGCAGGGGTTTTACGCGGGGTTCTTCAATTCGGGCGGGCTTGCAGACTATTTTACGGAGGGTGCCGCACAGGTGGACAGCAGCGCCGTGCTGGTGGCGTACAGGCCGGACGAGATTGCGGATGCGGCTTGGGAGATACAGGAGCGCGGGCATCAACTGCGGGAGACGAAGGAAGGTCGGGGTGAGCTGCCGCGCAATTTCCCGTCTTCGCACCTGTCGTGGAGCGAGGTTGAGGCGCAGTTCGAGCGGTTTGGGCAGCGGCTTGACTTGCGAGTAGCGACTTACATCGATGAACAGGATGGACAGGATAAGGCTGATGTGGTGATGCCGTTTCTTGATACGGCGAATTATTTTGGGAACCTGGACCGGTTTGTGGAGGATGTGTGGGAGCTGACGGAGGAGGACCGGGCGACTGTGGTGGCGGTGAGCAGCCACTCGCGGCGGCTGTCGGAGATATTTGGCGGTGAGGGCGTCGATGTGTCGCTGGTGGACGGGTTGGAGGGTGTGCCCGACGCGGGGAGCATCACGCTGATGCAGTCGGCTGCGGGTGGGCTGAGCGACGGGTTCTCGCTGCCTCTGACGATTGACATGTATGGACAGGATGATGATCGCCCCCATCCTAACCTTCCCCCGTCAAGAGGGAAGGAACTGAGAGACCAGCCTTCTTCATCAGGGGGGAAGGGACAAAAGAGGCTGGTGGTGTTCAGCGATGTGGAGATATTCGGGGTGGCTAAGCAGCGGCGGACGCGGCGGCGGTCTGTGCGGGCTGCGCGGGACGCCTTTCTGTCGGAGCTTTCGCCGGGGGACTATGTGGTGCATGTGGAGCATGGCATCGGCAGGTTCATGGGCACGTTGACGGGCGTCAAGGGCGAGGGGAACGGCGATGACGACCGGGAGTACCTTTTCATCGAGTACGCGAATGACGATAAGCTGTATGTGCCGCTGGAGCATCTGGACCGGGTTGCGCCGTACATCGCGCCGATGGACAGGCCGCCTAGCCTTACTCGCCTGGGAACGCAGGAGTGGCGGCGCGCGAAGGCGCGAGCGGAGCGCTCGACACGGGAGATGGCGTCGGAGCTGCTGGCGCTGTACGCGGCGCGTGAGCTTGCGGAAGGTCATTCGTTCGTGCCTGACGCGCAGTGGCAGTCGGAACTGGAGGAGTCGTTCCCGTTCGAGGAGACGGCTGACCAGCAGAGGACTATCGAAGAAGTGAAGGCGGATATGGAGTCTGCCAAGCCGATGGACCGGCTGGTGTGCGGCGATGTTGGGTATGGCAAGACGGAGATTGCGCTGCGGGCGGCGTTCAAGGCGGTGATGGACGGCAAGCAGGTGGCGGTGCTGGTGCCGACGACGGTGCTGGCGCAGCAGCATTACGCGACATTCTCACAGCGACTGAGCGCGTTTCCCACGCGGGTTGAGGTGCTGAGCCGGTTTCGGACGCAGCAGGAGCAGCGCAGCGTTGTGGAGCGGCTTGCGGAGGGGAAGGTGGATATTTGCATCGGGACGCACCGGCTGATTCAGAGGGATGTGCGGTTCAAGGAGCTTGGGCTGGTGATAGTAGATGAGGAGCAGCGGTTCGGGGTGGCGCACAAGGAGCGGCTGAAGCGGATGCGGCAGGAGGTGGATGTGCTGACGCTGACGGCGACGCCTATTCCGCGCAGCCTGCACATGGCGCTGGCGGGCGTGCGGGATATGAGCACAATGGAGACACCGCCGGAGGAGCGGCTGCCCATCAAGACCTATGTTTCGGAGAATAGCGACGCGCTGGTACGGGAGGCGATACTGCGGGAGATCGACCGGCAGGGGCAGGTGTATTTTCTGCACAACCGTGTGTATAACATCGACTACATGGCGCGGCATATCGGGCGGCTGGTGCCGGAGGCGCGTGTGGGCGTGGGGCACGGGCAGATGGGAGAGGGAGAGCTGGAGGATGTGATGTTGGAGTTCGCGGAGGGGAACCTGGATGTGCTGGTGTGCACGACTATCATCGAGTCGGGGCTGGATATTCCGAATGTGAACACGCTCATCATCAACAGGGCGGATACGCTGGGGCTGTCGCAGTTGTATCAGCTTCGGGGGCGCGTGGGACGGAGCGCGCGACGAGCGTACTGCTACCTGCTGGTGCCGCCGTCGGGGAGCATGACGGAGCCCGCGGAGAAGCGGCTGCGCGCGATGCTGGACGCGACTGAGCTTGGGGCGGGGTTCCGGATCGCGATGAAGGACTTGGAGATTCGCGGGGCAGGGAATATCTTGGGCGCGGAGCAGAGCGGGAATATCAGCGCGGTGGGGTTCGACCTGTACACGCGGCTGCTGTCGAATGCTGTGGAGGAGATACGGGCGAGGGGGGAGGGAGTGGTCAGCGATCAGCAGTCAGCAATGAGGGATCAGGGGGAGTCCTTCGACAGGCTCAGGACGAACGGTGCCGCGGATGCAGAAGCAATAGATGGGAGCGCCGTCCAAGAGGAGGAGCGGGCTGAGCCGACGCTGGATATTGGGGTGCCGGCGAGCATACCAGAGGAGTATATCGAGGACTTGCCGGCGCGGCTGCGGATGTACCAGAGGATCGTTACGCTGGGTGCGGGGCAGGGTGAGGCTTCTGTCGCAGAGGGGAACGGACGGGACGGTTCGAAAGGCTCACCGCGAACGGGTGTTGGCCAACAGGAAGGCGATGATGCGGTGAAGGCGAAGATTGGGGAGATCGAGGATGAGTTGCGGGACCGGTTCGGGCCGCTGCCGTGGCAGGTGGTGAATCTGCTGTATGTTACGCGTCTGCGGCTGTACGCGAAGGAGGCGGGGATAGAGTCGGTGACGCGGGAGCGCAACCGGGTGGTGCTACGGTATGGCGGGGAGATTGGCGGCGGGCGGCGGGCGATGCAGCGGGCGCTGGGACGGCATGCTGAGGTGGGGAATACGCAGGTTCGGCTGCCGATGGATGCGCTGGGCGCGGACTGGGAATCGGCGCTGGAGACGGCGCTGAGGTCGCTGGCGGAGTTTATGCGGCGGATGGTGGCGGCGCAGAATACTTTACATGGATAGAGAGGATGGACGGGATGTGATGTGAAGAGTTATATGCTTTCGAGTTCTCGGAGTAGGTTGTCGAGGCTTTGCTCTGCGCTGTATTCAGCTGATCTTCTGGATACGGTGTACATTTGCGCCAGATGTGTGTAGAGGTCATCGCCAGGCTGCTGACGAGTAATTTCAACCACTTGTCCGTTGTCGTCCACAATACTCAGAGAGTATGCCTTATTACCCAACTGAGAGGGTTCATGCTCTCTTAAATAGACCGCGTCGCCATTGAATTGCACTTTGTAGATGCGTTCAGACAGAGTCTTTTCCCAGGCAATTCTATTCTGTGAAGTTTTTTCTGTGAGAGTGGCAATCAGTTGAGAGGTTTTTTCCTGCATCGTTGTCATCACGAACGCCCTCCAATGTCCGACGCGCCGGTAACGCGCTGCTCTTGCTTCACGCGGGCTTCGTCAAGCAGTTGCTGAATTTTCAAAAGACCGGAGTCAATTTTTGCAGCGTCAATCTGCGTTCCCGTATAGACAGATTCCCTAACAGTCGTCTCAATTTCGATCAATTGGATTATAGCATTATCAAAACGGGTTATATCTTCCTCTGTCTGGGGTGTCTGCAAAGCGGTAATCAGTTGGCGCAACGGAGTATATCTATCAAGCGCCCGGTTGAAATCATTGTTCTTATGGAGTTCCTTCAGTAATTCTATCAGAGCAATCGCCTGCGCTAATTCAGATATGGCTATCGTTTGAAAGACGGCATCGCGAGCTTCGGTTGCGGCTTGCGCTGCGCTTGCGGCGGCGGTTTGTGTTTTCCTGATTTGCCAGACGGCTACGATAAACGCGGCTGCCGACACAACCAGACCAGTTGCGCCTACTATGAGGCCCGCTATCGCCATCCACTGTTCAGTGATGATTATGCCCCGTCTTGGTCAGCTGGCTCTTCGACGGGGACGATGCAGTAGTTGGCGCTGTTTTCCAGGAGGCGGTTGATTACGTGGGGGGATAGGTTGCGAGGGTAGGCGGACATCGACCACCGCTCGTTAAGGATTCCGCTGATTTCTTCGGCGTCCATGGGGCGGTTGCCGTTGGCGAGGATGATGCGGAAGAGTGCTTCCTTTAACGGCGTGTCGGGCAGCAGGTAGTCGGCGTCGTTGCTGCTGCTGGCGACTATGAGGTCGATGTAGGGGGCGACGTCGGAGTCGGCGGTGGGTTCTTCTTCGAGCGCTTGCCTGTCCATGTAGCCAAGACGGTTGGCAATCATGAGGGGCAGGGCCGCGCCATTGCTGGCGGCGTGTTCTTCGGATATGACGAACCGACGGTAACTTTCGGTCTCTTCGTCGCGCTGGGTGAGGTCTTCGCTGGTCAAAGGTCTTCCTCCGTACATAATAGTGGGTGTCTGTATGAGGGTGTATAGACTATTTGGGAGTGTTCGTCAATATGACGTGCATCCTGTATCGTGGTTCGGCAGGCTCACCACGGACGGGGGCTGACACAGGATATACAGAATGAGCAGGATAGGGCTAGAAGGTTTCTTCTGCCCAGTCGAGCATTTGGACCTGGACGGTTTCGCCGGCTTGCTTGACAGGTATGTCCTCGGGGCAGATGGCGAGTCCGTTGGCGCGCGCCATGGATGTGAGTAGATTGGAGCCCTGGTCGCCTGTGAGCGATGCGCGATAGACGCCGTTTTCGCGGCGGATTATGGTGCGTGCATATACGCGGCGGTTGTCGCCGTTGTGAATCGGCTCGTCTAGGACGGCGGTGATGGTGGGCTTTGGGGCGTCAGGCTTGCCAAGCATGCGGCGGATCGCTGCCCTGCCGAACTGCTCGAAGGCGACGATGGCGCTGACGGGATTTCCGGGGAGTCCGAGAAGGGGCACCTTTCTGCCTTCTTCCGCGTTGAGGACGCCGAATGCGAGGGGCTTGGCGGGGCGCATGCGGACTGACCAGAAGTCTATTTCGCCGTGCTGGGAAAGGACGTCTTTTACCATGTCGTAATCGCCTTTGGACACGCCTGCGGATGTTACGAGCAGGTCTGAATCGAGGCCGTCTTTCAGGCTGGCGTTCATGGATTCGAGGTTGTCGCGGGCGATGCCGATGAGCTTGGGCAGTCCACCGTAGCGCATGACGCTCGCGGCGACGCTATATGTGTTGCTGTCGTATATCATGCCGGGCTGATATGGTGCGCCGGGTTCGAGCAGTTCGTTGCCGGTGGCAAGGATTGCGACGACAGGCCGGCGGAAGACGCCTACGGAGTCGTAGCCGAGAGACGCGAGGACGCCGATTTCGGAGGGGCGGAGCATTGTGCCGGCCTGGAGGACGCGGTCGCCTTTGCGGACGTCCTGCCCGGCGGGTCTGATGTCGTCTCCGATGGCGACCTGATAGCGGATGGCAATTTCAGTAAGGGGCGTGCCGTCTGCGCGGCGCTGCATTTCGTCGGTGTCCTCGAAGGGTATTACGGCGTCCGCGCCGTCGGGGACGGGTGCGCCGGTCATGATTCGGATCGCGTTGCCGGGTGTAACGGCGAGCGTGGGAAGCTCACCGGCAGCGATAGCCCCAGCGACTTTGAGGGTGATGGGGTTGTCGGCGGATGCGCCGTGGACGTCGGCTGCCTGGAGCGCGTAGCCGTCCATGGCGGAGTTGTCGAGGGGCGGGATGTCGTGGGTCGCGAGTGCGTCTTGGGCGAGGACCTGGCCTATGGCGTCCAGCAACGGGGTCTGCTTGGCTTCCAGAGTGTGGAAGTGGCTCAAGATGCGTTCGAGGGCTTCTTCGACGCTGAGCATGGCTTCGCCGTAGTGACGGTGGCTGTGACCGCCGGTGTGACGTGTTTCGGCATGTTCAGCGTGATTGTGTTCTGCGTGTCCGTGGGAGCGGTGGGCGTGTGTGGTCATTCAGCATCCTTATTCTGTTTATTGTCATCGATGTACGGGACACTTCGGAGTCGGCTTAGCCGCCGGGCTGTATTGATTCGAGAAGGCTCAGGCTGTGAGGCGGGACTAGCTGTTCGGGCGTTTGCAGCACTGCGGCGAACTGGTCGGCACCGTTAGACGTGGGCGCGGGTGCGTTGGCGGGCGTCGTGCCGCTTGTGCAGGTCGGTCCTTTGACGTCCGGATAACCGCCACGCAGGAACTCACGAATTTCGGGGCTGCCTTGCAGCCAGTCATGGAACTCGCTGTCGTCGGGGGCGCAGAGGCCGTCGTTGTCGTGGAAGTAGAAGAGGCGCATTAGGGTGAGTGCAGTCATGGAGCGGGGGAGTTGCCCGCTGAAGTCGTTGTCGTTGATGGCGATGCGCTGGAGTGCGGTTATGCGGGACAGTCCGACGAGTATCTGCAGGTCGGACAGCCTGTTGCCGCTGAGATTGAGGAACTCCAAACTCAGGGCTTGCAGGTCGTCCATGTACCGCAGCACGTCGGCGTCGGTGAGGTCGCTGTCGTGCAAGCCCAGCCCGGTCAAGTTCGGGAGGCCGTCGAGTTCAGCGAGGACTTCCGCGCCGTCTATATCGTTGCCGCCGATGTCGAGGAATTCGAGGCTTTCCAAGTCGCCCAAGTATCTTACGAACGAGCCTTCGGTAAGGTCGTTGCCCCATAGATAGATGTGCGTCAGGCTTTCCATGTCCGTGAGTTGATAGGGAATGGGGCCGCTGAGGTCGTTCGCGGCGATGGACAGCGTGCGCAGGCCGGACAGACTGGCGAGTTCGGCGGGTATGCTGCCGCTGAGGTCGTTGACCGTGAGGCTCAATTTACGCAGGTTTTCCAAGCGTCCGAGCGACGCGGGTATGCTGCCGCTGAGTTGATTGCGACCGAGGTGCAGTTCTTCCAAGGCTGCCATGTTGCCGAGCCGCGCGGGTATTCTGCCGCTCAGCTCGTTGTTGGAGAGCATCAGGATTTTCAGTTTGTACAGGTCGCCCAGCTCTTGGGGTATTGAGCCGGACAGGCTGTTTCTGGAGAGGAACAGCCATTGAAGTTCGCCGAGGTCTCCCAGTTCTCGCGGAATCTCGCCGCTGAGGTTGTTGCCGATGAGGTAGATTTCGATTACGCGGCCGTCTTCGTCGGTCTTGACGCCGTGCCACTCTGACAGGGGCGCGCCGGTGAGCCAGTTGCCGCTGTTGTCCCAGTTCGCGCCGTCGGTGGCGTTGTAGAGCGCGTGGAGTGCGTCGAGTTCGGGCTGCTTCACAGTGAGCGTGAAGTCGCCGCTCTCCTGCGTGGAGTATGTCGTTGCTTCGATGGTGTATTCGCCGGGTTTGAGCACGGTCAGGAAGCCCGCGTTTCTGTATATGTAGTCGTCGTTCTCGGCGACGGTCTCGCCATCGGAGTCCAGCAGGAGTATGTACGAGTCGGTTCGTGATTCGAGCAGGACTTCGATGGTCGTGGGACGGTCGAGCGTGAATGTGAAGTATTTGGCGTAGTATTCGCCGTGTTCGGTTCTGTTGGTGGAGACGCAGTTGATTGTCCACTGGCCTTGCGCGGGGGCGCTGGCGGATATGGATTGCGTGCATTCGGAGGATGCAGGGGGTGGTGGGGCGTCTTCGCAGGAAGGCAGGTTGAGTTGGTCGAGGTCGTTTTCTTCGACGTCGCGCAGGGCGTCGGGTATGCAGCCGGTGAGATTGTTGCCGGCGAGGTAGAGTTCTTCTAGCTCGTTCAACAAGTAGTCCAACTCCTGCGGTATTGCGCCCGTGAGTAGGTTGTTGCTGATGTTCAGATACTCCAATTCATCAGTATCGCCGAGTTCCGGCGGGATTTGGCCTGTCAGTCGATTATTGCCGAGGTCAAGGTGGAATAGATGATGGTTGCCCCATTCCGTAGGTATTCCACCAGTTAGTTGGTTACTGCTAATGACTAGATAATCAAGATTATCGAACTCGGCAAGCAGTGGCAGCAGTTGGTCGCCTGTGAGCAGGTTGTAGTTGAGTTTAAGCCTTCTTATGTCGGACAGTGCATTCAGATGCGGCGTCAGTTCCTCGGTAGTGAGCTGGCTGTCGTGCAAACCGAGTTCCGACAGGTTGGGCAGATTGACAGCGTGCGGTAGCACCTCGGCCCCCTTAATCCGATTGCCTCCGATATCCAAGTCTTCCAGATTGGTGAGTTCACTCAACCTTGGAAGGAATACGCGCGCTGTCAGATCGTTGTCCCTTATCCACAGAGCGCGCAATGCCATAATATCAGCCAGTTCAGAGGGAATTTCGCCTGTCAAGTTGTTGCCGTCAAGTCCGAGTGCGTACAATTTGGAGAGGTTACCCAACTCGCGGGGTATTTGACCAGTCAACCTGTTGTTCGTCAGAAAGATATATCTCAGTTTGATCAGGTCGCCCAGTTCCGACGGTATCTCACCTGTTAGGTCGTTGTCGCGAAGATGCAGTTCTTTCAGGTTGGTCAGATCGCCTAGCGCGACAGGAATTTGGCCTGTCAGCCGATTTTCGTAAAGGTGAAGTTCCTCCAGTTCCGCGAGTTTACCCAATTCGGGCGGTATCTCTCCGGTCAACTGGTTTGTGTAGAGCCAAAGCTGATTAAGCTCAGAAAGTTCACCCAGTTCGGGCGGTATCTTACCGAACAAGTTATTGCCGAAGAGCATCAGTGTCCGGAGGTTAGAGAGATTTCCCAATTGCGGCGGTATTGTTCCGCTCAATTGGTTGTCTCCGAGGTGGAGTAGGTTCAGATCATTAAGTTGCCCCAACTTTGCCGGTATCTCTCCCGTTAGCTCATTAAACAACAAGTTGAGGGTCACCAAGCTGGTCAAGTTCCCTAGTTCAGGTGGTATCTCTCCCGTTATATTATTGCCCCATAGATCCAGGGTCACCAAGTTAGTCAGTTCTCCGAGCTCATCAGGTAACTTACCTAGCGAGCCGTTGCCGCCCAGGTCGAGAGTCTCCAAATTGGCGAGCTTGCGAATCTCTGGGGGTATCTCTCCATACATACCGTTGTAAGTGAGTTCTAATCCGGTGACACGCCCATTCTCGTCCGTAGTTACGCCGTGCCATTCGCTTAGCGGCGCGTCGCTCAGCCAGTTTTCGTTGTTGGTCCAGTTGTCGCCGTCGGTGGCGTTGTAGAGGGCTATGAGGGCGGCGCGGTCGGCGTCGGCGGGTGTGGCGAAGTCGATGCCGTCTATGGTCAGGGTGAAATCGCCAGTGGCTTCTTTGGTGTAGGTTGTGGCTTCGATGGAGTAGTCGCCGGGTTCGAGTGTCTTGGTGATTCGCGAGTTGAGGTTGCCGGCGTCGTAGTCGATGTCGTCGTTTTCGGCGATAAATTCGCCTTGTTCAGTGTGCAGGAAGAGGTATGGGTCAGTCTCGGATTCGAGGGTTATCTTTACTTCCGTCGGCTCAGTGAGTCTGAGGGAGTAAAGGCGCGCATAGGCGTTCTTGCGATTTTGTGAGACGCAGTCGCTTGTCCAGCTTCCCTGGACCGTATTGGACGTGAGCAACTGAAGGTCGCAGGCGTCCTGCGCGGCGGCTCGTGGGCTGTCGAACGCTGTGAGGGCCAGGATGATTACGAGGATGATTGGGACGGAGCGAACTAATGTCATGGAGTGCAGCGTCTCCGGTGGTGGAAGCTTTGTCTTGTTCTTAGAAAAGTTTATACATAGGGCGGCGCGCGGTGTCAAGGATTGGGAGCGGGTGTTGAGTATCAGTATTGAGTGGTCTCGTCGCGGGGTTTTTATGTGGAGCGGGCTTGTGGTAAGTTGGTGCGCGGAGCTGGGGCTTCAGAATTGAGTACGCAAGCGCGCGATATGGGGGCATGATGAGCATTACCAGAGATAATCCGACGGTGGAGGAGAACCGCAGGGCTGGGACGCCGGAGTGGCAGCTTAGGAATGTGCGGTTCGACGATCCGGTTACGCTGGCGTCGTTTCCGCTGGTGCGGCACCTGACATCTTCGGCGATTCAGGGGTATGCGTCGAAGACGAGCGTATATCCGGGGGAGTCTATCGACTTGATGGTGAGCATGGAGCCGGAGGGGGAGTACACTATCGACTTCTACCGGCTGGGCTGGTATGACGGGCTGGGCGGGAGGCACATGGGGCAGATGGGGCCGTATCGGGGCAGGACGCAGCCGGTGCCGGCGATGGGGATGCAGAGGGTGCGGGAATGCACTTGGGAGGTGAGCGTGCGGCTGACGGTGCCGGACGAGTGGGAGAGCGGGGTGTATGTGGCGAAGCTGTCGCGGGCGGAGAACGGGGCGTATGGGGTGCAGAGCTACATCGTGTTCGTGGTGAAGTCGCGGCGGCGGGCGGACCTGCTGTTCCAGGTGAGCGACATGACTTGGCAGGCGTACAATAAGTGGCCGGGGAACGATTCGATATACACGGACGGGACGCCGAATGTGTGGTACCAGGGGACGGAGGTGCGGGCGAGTTTCGACCGGCCGTACGCGAAATACTGCCAGGTGCTGGACGCGCCGCTGTCGCTGGGGTCGGGGGAGTTCCTGCTGTGGGAGCATCCGATGGCGTTCTGGCTGGAGGAACGGGGGTACGATGTGGCGTACTGCTCGAATATGGACCTGCATCTCGACCCGCAGGTGCTGGACAGGTGCAAGGTGTTCCTGTCGGTGGGGCATGACGAATACTGGTCGCGCGAGATGTTCGAGAACGTGGTCGCGGCGCGGGATGCGGGGATGAGCATCGGGTTCTTTTCGGGGAACTCGGTGTATTGGGAGATCGAGTTTCACGAGAGCGAGGTTGGGGGCGCGCCGTGCCGGGTGTTCTCTCGGAAGCGGCTGTTCGACGGGGAGGAGGCGAGTCTAATGGGGGTGACGAGCTACGGGCCGGGGTATGGGGACTGGGTAATCAGGAATGCGGGGCATTGGATATACGAGGGGACGGGGGTGAGCGAGGGGGACAGGATACCGGCGATTATAGGGTGGGAGTTTCACGGGACGCCTGCGGATATTCCGGGGCTGGAGGTGGTGGCGGGGAGCGAGCTGTTTCAGGGGTTCAAGGAGCCTCGCGAGCCTGCTCATTCGGCGGTGGTCTATCCGTGCGAGCGGGGGAACTGGGTGTTCAACGCGGGGACGATATGGTGGCCGGAGGGACTGTCGAACCCACCGGGGCATATTCCGGCGCGGCTGGCGACGAACTCGGTTACGGTGGGGAGCAGCCCGGGGACGTTCGGGGTGCATCCGCTGGTGGGGGCGATTACGGCGAATGTGCTGGACCGGATGGTGGGGGAGTCGCCGCGCACTTAGTTGCGAGTTTTGAGTATTCAGTTGTGAGGGAGGAGAATTGCCACAAGAGGCACAGGGCGGATGGGGTCAGGGGTGTTGCTGGGTGGTTACGCGGAGGGTGTAGGTTGCTGGGTGGTATGTGGTGTGGGTGGTGGGGGAGATGACTAGGACGGCGTGGTCTAGGGTTTTGCCGAAGCCCTGGATGGTGAAGGATGAGTGGGGCTGTCCGGTGACTGACACTCTGCCGTCGGTGGCGAACTCTATGACCTGCAAGATGTAGCCCTGCGGCAGGGTGTTGTTGGTGCGGCTGAAACCGTTGGCGAGCCAGTCGCCGTCAGTCTCGGCGTCGTCTGCGAAGTCAATCTCAGGGATGGTGATGTCGTCTATGAGGATGCCGCCGAGGTTGACGCCGTCGTCGGTGATGTACTCGAAGCGCAGCAGTACGCTCTCCATGCCTGCGTAGTCGGACAGGTCCATTCGCTCTTGGACCCAGTTGGCGACTCTGGTGCCGCCGCTGTTGCCGGTCAGGCCCGCGCCGTAGTTCGCGCCCAGGGGGTCTTCGCGTGTGGTGTGGTCGCCGTCCAGCGTGGTCCAAGTCTTGCCGTCGTCGATTGATATGCTGGCGTAGGCGTAGTCCCAGTCCTCTTCGATGTTGTGCCACATCCAGAACTCTAGCGTCGCTTCGTCCACTTCTGACAGGTCGAACTCGCGCTCCAGCGTGGTGTTAATCAGATCGCCGTTGCCGCTCCACCAGCAGTAGCGCCCGCTATGGCAGTCCGTATCTACTTGCGCTACCGTCTCCTCTCCGTTGAAGTCCACAAGGGCGTCGCCTTCGGGGAGGCGCAGTTCGTAGTAGCGAGCGGAGAGTTGTGGCTGCGTGATTGTCTGCTCGAAGTCGTCAGCGATGTCCCTGACGCGGTGCGGACTTACGCTGCGACCGGGGTAGCGGTATGCGTCCAACTGCCATTCACTCTCAACGCCATCCATTCTGTCCAGCTTGGCGTCAAGGTAATTTGCCACTA
Organism: Dehalococcoidia bacterium; assembly: GCA_965204855.1. Classification (GTDB taxonomy): domain Bacteria; phylum Chloroflexota; class Dehalococcoidia; order Lucifugimonadales; family JADFKI01; genus Bin90. The sequence continues at coordinate 2,772,491 of OZ242018.1, read as the reverse complement.
CCCAGTCTGCGAACACCTCCGTGAAGCTCACGCCGTATTGCGTCAGATAGCTTTCAACTCCGTTCACACCGTCCAGAGGTTCGCGCGCGAGTTTAGCCAAGCCTGTCTCGCCGCCGTAGTGGTCGCGCAGGTATTCGACGAAAAGGGTTGCGCCGCCGTAGTGTGGCAGCGTGGCGCGCGGCTCGTCGGGCCAGAAGTTCAACTGCGACTCGGGGTGCAGCAGGAACAGGTCAACGAAGCTTGCCTCGTAGCCTGCAATCTCGGTGGCGACCTCGGACATTCCTTCGTTTATCCAGACATCTTCGCCGAGGTCGAGGTTCCAGTGGACGGCGTGCTGGAACTCGTGGGCGAGTACGCTGAAGTAGTCGTGACTGCCGGGCTGCAGCCAGTCGCCGTCCATGACTATCATCTCGCGCTCGTTGCTGTGCGGGTGTGTGGCGCGCGGGTAAGAGTCGCTGGACGAGAAGTAGCCCGCGGCTGCCACGAGCGGTGTGTGCAGCACGGTGAGGCGCGGGTCGCCGTCAACGCCGGGCTTCCAGATGTCGCCGATGGTGTCCACGATTGGCGGGCGAATATCCCGCTCGAACACGTCCGCGGTGCGCTCAAGCTCCTGCGCGGTCAGGCCGGTCTCTTCATCGGCGTACCAGTAGGCGTTCTCGCTGACGGCGAGTAGGCGGGCTTCGACCGTGTATGTGCGCCGCTCTATGAGGTCGGATACGAAGAAGGTCTTGCGGTGGCCGACCTCGCAGCAGTTCGGGTCGGGCGGCAGGGTTCGGGTGAGGGGAGCGTCGCCGGGTTCTGCCCTGCCGTATTGCTGTGCGAGCGCGAACAGGTCGCGTGTGGGTGGGTCTTCGCGTGGCGGGATGGCGGAAATTAGAGGCTCAGGGGTGGGGGTGGCAGTGTAGATGGCTGTGATTCTGGGCATGGATTGAGGTTCGGACGTAGGGGCCGTTTCAGGTGTGCCGGCAACTGCGGTCGTGCGCGTGGGTGTGTTAGCAGTGACTACTGATTGCTGCGTTTCCTCGACTTCGGGCGTGGACTGTTCGCATGCGGCAAGCAGAAGCGCGGCGGCGATGATGGCTATGATGCACGAGGCGCGTATGGATGGCATACCCAGTGGCACTATTCTCAAACCAGACGTCCTCATAATTCAGAAATGGGCATAATTCATTTCACCCCCATCCTTTCGGCTACGCTCAGGACAGGCTCTAACCTTCCTCCATCAAGGGGGAAGGGACTATCGCCCTCACCCTAACCCTCTCCCACGGGGAGAGGGGACTGTTGTGTTCTTTTATTATAGCCGCATGCGTTCACGGGCTGTTGTATGATGTATTGGCTTACATCGGATCAGCACATTCACGAAGGTACGAGACATTTGCAAAGGTGATGGTGGACACACATTTCACCCCCATCCTAACCTTCCCCCATCAAGGGGGAAGGGACTTTTGAAAATGTCTTGAGGGTACACTGGCGACATGTTCCAGCTCCCGGTCGTGGTATAATCTCGCTGATCCACGGCAACAGAATGAAGGAGTCCGACTAACTGTTAGACACGATATTCCGTCGCCTCGTCGGTTCGGTGCAGGACCTCGCTCCCATCGTACTGGTCATCGCCTTCTTCCAGATAGTGGTAATCCAGCAACCGTTTCCCAACCTCTGGAATGTGGTGGCGGGACTGGCCTGTGTGGTTGTCGGGCTGGCTCTCTTCATTCAGGGATTGGAAAGCGGCCTCTTTCCCATTGGAGAGGCCTTGGCCCAGGGATTCGCTCGCAAGGGAAGCGTCATCGCTCTGCTGGCCTTTGCCTTTTGCCTGGGTTTCGGCACCACCGTCGCCGAGCCGGCGCTCATCGCCGTAGCGGGCGAGGCCGCCTCAGTCGCCGCCGAAGCCGGGGTAATCCATGACAGCGACGCCGCGCAGGACTCCTACGCCCTGCGCTTGCGTATCGTAGTGGCTTTCTCCGTGGGCGCCGCCATAGTGTTGGGCGTGTTTCGCATCCTGAAGGGATGGCCCATCCATTACCTCATAATTGGGGGCTATGTGCTGGTGACCATCATGACCGTCTTTGCCCCACCTGAAATCGTGGGCATCGCCTACGATTCGGGAGGGGTCACCACCAGCACGATCACCGTGCCGCTGGTGACCGCGCTGGGCGTCGGACTGGCATCGTCCATCCGCGGACGCAGCCCAATGGTTGACGGCTTCGGCCTCATCGCCTTCGCCAGCCTGACACCCATGATCTGCGTAATGGGCTACGGGATGGTGTTCTGACCTTGGAGTTACTGTTGCACGCCTTCCTGACCTCCCTCAAATCAACCGCGCTGGACGTGGCGCCCATTGCCGGGATACTGATCTTCTTCCAGGTCGTCCTCCTGCGCCGCCCGCTGCCCAACCTGCGAAAGCTGATCTCCGGGTTTATCTGCGTCCTTGCCGGCTTGGCGCTGTTTCTGGTCGGCTTGGAACAGGCGCTATTTCCCATCGGAGAGACCATGGCAGCCCAGTTGACTTCGCCCGATGCGCTGGGAGGCGCCGCGACGGAAGACGCCCCGGACTGGCGAGCCTACTGGCTCGTGTATGTGTTCGCCGCGGCCATCGGCTTTGCCACCACGGTGGCCGAGCCATCACTGATAGCCGTGGCGCTCAAAGCCGAGACGGTTTCCGGTGGAGCCGTGCGCGCGTGGGGGCTGAGAATCGCTGTGGCGGTCGGCGTGGCGATCGGCGTGGCACTGGGATGCTTCCGCATCGTCACCGGAACGCCGTTGCCCTGGTATATCATGGTCGCCTACGTCATAGTGATCGTGCTGACCTTCCGCTCGGTGCGGACAATCGTGCCGCTGGCCTATGACTCCGGCGGGGTTACCACCTCGACGGTTACCGTCCCGGTGGTCGCGGCTCTCGGACTGGGACTCGCGGCAAACATACCGGGCCGAAGTCCGCTGATTGACGGGTTCGGACTTATTGCTTTTGCCAGCGTGTTTCCTATAATGACAGTGCTGGGATACGCCATTGTCGCGTCCTGGTGGAACCGCAGGCGCGCGGAGCGCCAGCCCGATGAGGAGGAAGAGCCAAGGAATGAGACTCAAGCTGATAGTCGCACTCGTCAGCGAACGTAAGACCGATGTTGTGGTACGAGCGGCGCGGGACGCGGGCGCTACCGGGGCGACGATCATAACCAACGTAAGAGGCGAAGGCCTGACGCCGGGGAAGACCTTCCTGGGACTGGAACTGGAATCCATCCGGGACATCGTCATGTTCTTGGTCGTCGAGCCACGCGCTCGCGAAATACTGGAGCGCATCAGGGACGCGGCGCATTTCGACTCCGAGCACGGGAGCGGCATCGCCTTCCAGATTGACGTAGAAGACGCGGTTGGCATGATCACCCAGCTGCCCACCATTTACGAGGAATTGATTACAGAAATATGAGCTTGAAACCAGAACTCCGGGTCGGCGACGTGATGGTCACCGAGGTTATAAGCATTGACGGACTGGCCACCGTAGCCGACGCTATGGCGTTAATGCGCCAGCACAATGTCAATTCGCTGGTAGTCAACAGGCGAGACGAGGATGACGAGATCGGACTGGTCTTGGTTTCCGACATAGCCCGCCAGGTAATCGCCCCCAATCGGCCGTCGGACCGGGTCAACGTCTATGAGATCATGTCCAAGCCCGTCTGGACGGTGCCGCCGGAAATGCTGGCGCGCTACGCCGTGCGTCTGCTGGCGCGCTTCGAAATTTCCCGCGCGGTCGTCGTGGACCACGACCGCAACCCCATCGGGATAGTCACCCTGCGCGACCTGACGCTGGGAGGATAGGGCCCGGCACGAGAGGCAGCAGCCTCGGGGTCCGCCGTCCAGGGCCAGTTAGACTCAACCATCGAACTCAGACGCTCTAGGACAACTTACGCGCGTTAAGTATGCTATTACCTTTCTGTCTGAGACTTCGACAGAATCAAGAAAGTCAGGAGAAAGAACATGAAAGTCACCGACGCATCTATGGAGATATACCGCTGGGACCGGCCCGTGCCCATCCGCAACGGGATGTACACATATCCCACGGTCGCTCTGAACCTCATCAAGCTGGAGACGGACGAGGGGATTACGGGCTATGGGTATATGGGCGGAGAGCATGTGTCCGATGAGATGACGATGGGGACATTCAACAACATGAAGCAGTTCGTCATCGGGCAGGACCCGTTCGACAACGAACGCCTGTGGGACGCGATGTGGCAGCCCAAGCTGGTGGGCAGGCGCGGCACATCGACACGCGCCATCAGCGGCATTGACATCGCTCTGTGGGACATCAAGGGGAAGGCGACGGACACATCAGTGCATAAGTTGCTCGGCGCGTACACCGACCGCATTCCCGTCTATATCGCGGGCGGTTACTACGAAGAAGGCAAGGGTCTGAACGAGCTTGCCGCCGAGATGGAGACCGCGGTGGAGATGGGATCGAATGCGGTAAAGATGAAGATTGGCGGCGCGCCTATCAACGAGGATGTGGAGCGTATCCGCACCGTGCGAGAGGCGGTTGGCCCCGACGTGAAGGTGCTGATGGACGCCAACTGCGCCTACCGCTACTACGAGGCGATAGAACTTGCGCGCAAGGCGGAGAAGTACGATGTCTTCTGGTTCGAGGAGCCGGTGAATCCGGACGACTATGAGGGGCACCGCCTAATCAGCCGCTCGACCTCGATTCCGATAGCGACGGGCGAGAACGAGTACACGCGATACGGCTTCCGCGACCTTATCAACAATCGCTGCGCGGCTATCATACAGCCGGACGCGCTGATAATGGGCGGTCCGACCGAGTTCATGAAGGTGGCGGCTCTGGCGTCGGCGCACGACCTGCCCATCGCGCCGCATGGCAAGCAGGAAGTCCACATCCACCTGGTGTCGGCGATTCCGAACGGGCTGATACTCGAATACTATGCGGGTGCGGTGGATCCGATGCACGGCAAGGTGTTCGAGGAGCAGCTGGAAGTGGCGGACGGGCATGTGCTGGCGCCGGACAGGCCGGGCTTCGGGTTCACACCGAACTTCGAGGCGCTGGCGCCGCACAGGATGATGTAAGACAAGACGATTTCATAAATCTCTTATCTCTCTGTAAGGAAGGTTAGGATGGGGTGAAAAGCTTGCCTTCCTAGGCTAAAATCCGCGTTTTGGCCGCTATATTCACTAAATTATTGATATTCAACTTACTTGCGAAATCCTCTCGTGAAATTAGGAAGGCCACGGTTAAAGCTGTTTGAGGTTGGGCTTTGCAAGTTAAAGCTCGCTGGTGTCAATCTCGCGACGGTTGCCTCTAAGTTGCATATGGCAGTAGATCGAAAATCTCCGGTCACCTATCAAGAATCGGGAGGTAGATGTTGGAGGCGGACAACCTACGGATTCTGAGTCCATCGGTTCAGCAGGTGCAACGGGTAATTGAGCGACTGGCCCAAGACGGATCTATGGTAGCGCGTTCCGACGGGACGCAGCATAACATCTTCCCAGTAGCAGTAAGCCTCGCGGAAGGCGAAGCTCTGCGGAATTGGGTTTCCCTTGAGGGTGCTGTGCAGACGATCGAAATTGGTCTGGGCTATGGAATCTCTGCACTGCACATCTGTGAGGGCTTGCTTATGAACGGCAATCCGGACGCTCAACATGTTGTGCTTGACCCCAACCAGTCGCAGCGATTTTCGGATTGTGGGCTGCAGGTCCTCGAAGAGGCAGGCGTCAGGCAGTTTGTGGAACACTACGCTGAGTTCTCAGAGATTGCGCTACCCCAGTTTCTCAAGGAAGGTCGGAGTTTCGACCTAGGATTTGTCGATGGTAACCACCGTTTCGATGGAGTCTTCCTGGATCTATTTTATCTTGGACGCTTGGTTCGCAAGGGTGGCATATTGATCCTAGACGACTACAATTTGCCGGGGGTCAGAAAGGCCGTATCTTTCTTCGTGACCAATCTCGGATGGACGGTCGAAGATACCATAGGCGACTACTCGATCGTTCTACGCACAGCACGGCGAACTGACAAACGGAACTTCCGATATTTTGTTGATTTTTGATTCTTCAACTGCACGCACACGTGGCTAGCACAAGGGCTGTCCAATTGTGCGTGTAGGTGGGTGGGATATTCAAGGCTATGAGAGGCAGGAGCGCCAGTGTAGCAGGCCCTTCAGCGTAACTGCATCTCAACATAGTCAGGATCGAGCTAAACTCGATGAAGGACTCGCGCCGGACAGGCCGGGCTTCGGGTTCACGCCAAACTTCGAGGCGCTGGCTAGCAGGATTTACAGGATGGATAGGATAGATACTCTTTATCTTGTCTATCTTGTCCATCCTGTTAGTTCTATCCTTACTATTCTTCTTCTTCCTCGACCTCTTCACCCTCAGCGCCCTCTTCGCCTTCGAACTCTTCCTCGTCCTCAAGGTCGAAGGTATCGGTCTCAACGCGAGGCGGTGTGACGCGGGCAACAAATTCGTCGCTGTCGGTGAGCACGGTTACATTGTCCGCGACGACGATGTCGCTGACGACGATGGACTTCTCGAAGTCGTCGAGTCCGCTGACGTCGGCTTCGACGGACGCAGGTATGTTCATAGGGAGCGCTTCGACGAGCAGTGAAGTGAGCGGCTGAAGCAAGGTGCCGCCCTGCTGGGTGGCGGGCGCGTTGCCGATGAGAGTGATGGGCACTTCGGCGCTGATGGTCTGTGTGATGTCCACGCGGATGAAGTCCACATGCAGCAGGTCTTCGGTGACGGGGTGGCGCTGCACCTCGCGCACGAAGCAGATATTCTCGTCGTCAGACCCGTCAACCGCAACGGAGACGGGGATGTTGGTGCCGACGCGAGGCAGAATGCGGCGCAATTCGCCAGCTTCGGCCTGAAGCGACTGTGAGTCGATGCCACTGCCATACATATGCACGGGCAAAATGCCCTGCTTGCGAAGCCGCTTGACTTTCTTGCCTGTCACAGTTCTCCGCGACAGGCTGAGGTTCTGCACATCCATTTGATTTGACGCTCCTGTGTGTTTCGTTCAAGTATTACGGCATGCAATTGTAGCACAGCGACTGTTGGGGATGCATGAAGTATGGGCGTGCGCTCAATTTCCTTTATGCGGTTTATCCGTTATAATTGCGCTGCGTAGGATGAGCGCGAGCATCTGGAGGAGCGCCATGACAACCGAAGATTATTCGTTCACCAAGTTTTCCCAGAACTCCTTCTATGAAGGGCTGAACGCGCAGCTCGTGGATATGGCGGACCTCAGCATGGACAGGCGCATCGTCGATCTTGCGTGCGGCACGGGGGGCGTAACCGGCCTGATTGTGGAGCGCCTGAATAACGCCCGCGAGTCGGTGGTCATCGCGGTTGACCATTCGGCAGGCGCGCTGAAGCAGGCGATGGAGAATCTGAAGGACAGGAAGGACGCGGCGATTCAGTTCGTCCACAGCCAGGTGGAAGGGCTGTCAGGCTCGCTCAAGGAGTCTGTCGATACTGTGGTGTTCTGCAACGCCATCCACTATATCCCGGACAAGGACGCGCTTCTGGACGACATCGCCAAGTCGCTGAACCCGGGCGGCAAGTTTGCGTTCAATACATCGTTCTACGAGGGCAGCCACCCGCCGGAGAGCCAGGCATACTACCGTAAATGGATGTTCAAGTCTATTCGCACGCTGCGGAGTGAGTACGGTCTGAGACCGAGCAAGTCGGAGAAGGTGGAGTCTCGAAAGCAGCTTACGGTGGAGCAGTACCGCGAGTTGCTGGAAGCGCATGGCATGACCATCGTGCGGCAGAACATAGAGACGGTGCAGGTGCCCATCGAGGGCTGGCTGGACATCAGCGGCTTTCAGGACTTCATCGAGGGGACGCTGCCGGGCGTTCCTCTGGACAAGGCGAGCGCGGCGCTGCAATCGGGCGTGCGGCAGACCTTCGAGGAGATGGAGATCACGCACGTGCCGCGAAGCTGGCTGGGGATTATTGCGGTGCGATCCTGAGTCGGTCAGTCTGTCAGTGTCCTTCGGCATGCTCAGGACGAACGGTGAGACTTGGATGGATGGGGAGGATTCTCACCCCCATCCCAGCCTTCCCCCATCAAGGGGGAAGGTGTTTTTGTTGGGACTTCTCAAAAGCTCGACACGAGGTCAGAGTTACCAATTTTCTCATGTCCCTATCAAGCGCGGAAGGGACTGAATGTGGTTTTCCCTATGACTCCTTTGTGGATTACCGATGCCGACGTCGAACGCCTGTTGAGCGTTGAGGAAGCCGTGCCGGTGGTGGAGGCGGCGCTGAAGCAGCAGGCGGTGGGTGCTGCTACCAATATGCCGCGCGGACACACGATCGCGGGGCCGGGCGTGATGCTGGCGCACATGGCGGCTGCGCTGCATGAGCAGGGCGTGTTCGGCTTCAAGGTGTATTCCATCGTTGACGGCAAGTACCAGTTTTTCGTGCTGTTGTACAGCGTGGAGTCGGGCGACCTGCTGGCGGTGTTGGAGGCGGGACAGCTTGGGCGGCGGCGGACGGGTGCCGCTTCTGGTGTGAGCGCGAAGTATATGGCGCGGGAGGATTCCGCCGAAGTCGGCATACTTGGGAGCGGGTTTCAGGCGGACGCGCAGCTAGAGGCGATATGCGGCGCGCGTCCGATTGAGCGAGTGCGGGTATATAGCCGCAACGAGGAGAACCGCACTGGCTTTGCGCGGCGCATGACGGAGACGCTGGGCATTGAGGTGGTTGCCGTGGATACGCCGCGCGAGGTGGTGGAGCCGGCTGATATTCTGGTTACGATAACGAATTCGCCCACGCCGGTGTTCGATGGCGAATGGCTGCGTCCGGGTACGCATATCTGTGCGGTGGGTGGGGCAAACGAGTATGTTACGGAGCTGGACGACACGACAATTCGGCGAGCGGACATCGTCGCGGTGGACAGCATAGCGCAGGCGAAGATAGAGTGCGGGGAGTTGCTGATGCCCGCGTCAAGGGGTGTGCTGCTGTGGGAGCGGGTGAGCGAGTTCTGGCAGGTGGTGGGCGGCATGAAGGTGGGAAGGCGCAGTGCCGACGACATCACTCTGTTCAAGTCGCTGGGGATGGCGATGTGGGATGTGGCGGCGGCGAAGGTGGTGTATGACAAGTATAACAACTTACATCGATAGACAGGATGGATAGGATAGGGAGTTGTTGGTGAATACGATTCGGGCTATTACACCGTTGGACGGACGATACGCGACGCAGGTGAGCGGGCTTGGAGACCACCTGTCGGAGTGGGCGCTGATAAGGCGGCGCGTGCAGGTGGAAGTGGAGTGGCTGGTGGAAATGGCGGGATGCGCGGACGTCTCGGATATGCGCTCGCTGACGGGAGCGGAGCAAGAGTTTCTGCGCGGACTGGTGACAGACTTCGATGACGACGCGGCGATTCGGGTGAAGGGTATCGAGCGCACGACGAACCACGACGTTAAGGCGGTGGAATACTACATTCGAGAGCGGCTGGCAGGCACGTCGTTGGAGGATGTGTGCGAGTGGGTGCATTTCTGCTGCACATCGGAGGACATCAACAACCTGTCGCACGCGCTGATGGTCAAGGGGGCGCTGGAAGAAGAGTGGCTGCCGGAGGCGCGCGCGCTGGTTGACGGCGTTGCCGCGCTGGCTGAGGCGACCGCCGATACTTCGATGCTGGCGTACACGCACGGGCAGGCAGCATCGCCTACCACGCTAGGGAAGGAATTGGCTGTGTTCGTGTATCGGTGGCGGCGGCAGATGCGGCAGATAGAATCTGCGGAGTATCTTGGGAAGTTCAACGGAGCGGTGGGCGGCTACAACGCGCACGCAATCGCGTATCCCGATGCGGACTGGCAGGAGATTTCGCGCGGATTCGTGGAGCGGCTTGGGCTGACGCACAACCCGCTTACGACACAGATAGAGCCGCACGACTATATCGCGGAGATTTTCCACGCATTGGTACGGTTCAATACGGTTACGCTGGACTTCGACCGGGATATGTGGTCGTACATATCGCTGGGGGTGTTCAGGCAGAAGGCGGTGGAGGGCGAGGTAGGCTCTTCGACGATGCCGCACAAGGTGAACCCTATCAACTTCGAGAACTCGGAGGCAAACCTGGGGATAAGCAACGCGCTGCTGGAGCATCTTTCGACGAAGCTGCCCGTGTCGCGGCTGCAACGGGACCTGACCGACTCGTCGGCGCTGCGTAACCTGGGGCCTGCTGTCGGGCACAGCCTCGTGGGGCTGAAGTCGGCACAACGCGGGTTGCGGCAGGTGGCGGTGGATGAGGGGCTGCTCGCTGCCGAGCTGGATGACGTGTGGGAGGTGCTGGCGGAGGCGGTGCAGACGGTGATGCGGAAGCAGGGCGGAGAGGATGCCTATGAGCTGCTGAAGGGCTTCACGCGGGGGCGGAGCGTTACCGGGGATGACATGCGGGAGTTCGTTGGCGGGCTGGATTTGCCTTCGGGCGACAAGAAGCGGCTGATGGCGCTGACGCCTGCAGGCTATACGGGGATTGCGGCTGAGCTGGTGGCGCGGATGGATGGGTAGGACGGAAATGTCGAATCTTAAAAGAAGTGACGCAACTCTGAGGAATAAGGGTTCAGTTAATTGGGGCACGGATGAAGACATGGAGTGTGGAGCCTCATGAGGTACACTTGGGCGCGTGGAGTTCCGGGGATAGTGGTGGCGCTGATTGCGGCTCTTGTGCTGCTGGCTCTGTCAGGTGGTGTGTCGGAGTCGAACAGCAGGACGAAGGACTTCGTGGGCAGCGGCTCAGGCACTTCGGTGATTGTCAATATGGAAGAGTGCGACTCGACGGGCAGATGCCGCATAGAACTCGAGGGAGAATTCGACGCGGGGGAAATGGGCGTGGGGACGGTGAAGTTCATCGTACATGACGACCGGTCGGAAGTAACGGGGCAGCACGGTTCGTGCAGCACTCCGGCTGAGGGTCAGAGCAGCTTTACGTGGGAGACTTCGGAAGGCGACGGGTTGGTCCTGACGCAGACGGTGGGCTTTGCCTGTCCGTCTGCGAATGGTGAATCCTGGCTCTGGAAGCGAGCGCTTAGGATTGTGGAGGGCACGGGCAAGTTCGACGGCGTGCAGGGGACGGTATTTATTTCCGGCACAAGAATGGTGGAGACGGGCGAGGAGACGTGGACTTTTGACGGGAGCCTCACCTTTCCGATGGAGCGGACGCAGCGAGCCGGGTGTTACAGAGCGTACTTCATCGGAGACCTGATAGTGATACCTCCGAGGGAACAGCCGCCGCCGGTCGCGCCGAGTCTTTCGTTCTGGCTGTGCGGTGAAGGTGTTACCTTGCAGGGGCCGAATCCGCGCGAGGGATACGAAATCTTCAACCCGCGGGAGTGATGGGGTGCGACTCGGGAGAGTCAGCGGAGACTAAGTATCTGCGCGGCCTTGCAGGAACATACGCTTTCGATGTTCTGCCTCTTTTCTGCCCAGACGAATCTCTTCGAGAACATCGACGTCTTTCACGTCAGGCTCGAAAATGGGATGATTCCTTGATCCAAGAGCCACCCAGTAGCGTGAGCCGTCCTTGCTTCGACCGAGATATTCCTCGTCTATGAGCAGGCGGCGCAGGCGCACATGCCCGAATCGGCGCAAAGTGCCGCCGACATCGGTGAGCCACGACCTGAGCTTCTCATTCACCTCTTCCTCCGTGTATTCTGCCTTCAGGTTGAGGGTCAATGAGACGCCTTTCAGCAGGATGTGCCGGTCTCTGGTCTTGCGCGGCACGCCTCTCAGCCCGCTCTTTACACATAGGTCCACAAGACGCTCGGTGAACTCTTTTCGAGTGATGGTATCCATAGCCTTCTACAACGCGGTGCCGTAGATGCGCTCCGGCACGACCACTATCACGGCGCGTTTGTCGTCCACCATCGCGCGGTCGTATTCGTCCCAGTCGGGGTGTTCGCCGGAGATGGAGCGATATACATCGCGGAACGCCTGCCTGAGTTCTTCCGAGTCGGTGTTGTCGGCGGACATTATGCGCGCGCTGCCTTCAAGGACGACGAATCCCCACCAGCTGTCGTGCGAGACGAGAAGGGAGCAGCGCGGGTCGCGGCGCAGGTTGAGGAGCTTGGCACGGTCCTCGGTTGTGGTGAACGCCGCGCCGTCGCCGTAAGGTCCCACACTGACGATGCTGAGCTGGGCCTGGCCGTTGCGCCGGAATGTGCTGAGGACTGCTTTGTCGTTGTTGGAGATGAAGTCGCGGATGTTGTCCGGGAGCATTTTCTGTCCCTCACTTTCAGAGTCCAATGTCAAATTCAAGCCGTGCTTTGGGGTGATCCTGAAGCATTGCTCAAGCGGTCAGGTCTATCTCGTACATGTCATAGTGCGAGTGGCTCATGCCGAGGCTCTTGTATGTCTGCTGGGCGACGGTGTTGGTGCGCTCCACGTATAGCCGTATGCTGCATATGTCGCTGCGGTCCTTGGTCATTGCCAGGATGTGCTCGTACATTGTGCGATAGACGCCTCTGCGTCGCCAGGCGGCATCGACATAGACGCTCTGAATCCACCAGTGGTTGGCGTTGCTCCAGTCGCTCCACTCGTAGGTGATGAGGAGGCTGCCGACTACTTCGTCAGTGTCCGATACAGCGACGATGTAGAAGCCCTTTCGCTGGTCGTCGAATATGGCTACTATGCCCTGCGTGCTAACAGAGGGGTCGAGCGTCCGATTCTCGGTCTCTAGCGCCATCGCCTGCTGAAACTCGGCGATGCGGTCGATGTCTGCGCGAGTTGCGTCGCGTACTATTATGTTCGTCATGGCTTTCAGTTTATGATATAGGCGTCAGATTGGAAAGGAATTGAATCGCCCCAATAGGGAGTCAAGAATCTATGGATATTTGGGAGATGTCGGACCTGATTGTGGCGCAGAGGGAGCTTGGCGAGCGCTACCTGGAATTTTTCACGGCGGACACGGACACGCTGAGCTTGGGATTGTATGTACTGCCGGCGGGAGATACGGATCCCCAGCAGCCGCACACCGAGGACGAGATTTACTATGTGGTAAGCGGGGCTGCGCGGATACAGGTGGGCGATGAGGACAGGGAGGTGAAGGCGGGTTCAGTGATATTCGTGGAGACGGGCGTGCCGCACCGGTTTCACTCGATAACGGAGACGCTGACGCTGCTGGTGGTGTTCGCGCCGCCGAGACGATCGCGGGGCGGGGGCTGACAGGATGTACAGGATGGGCGAGGCGCATTGCGATAACTGTCTATCCTCTTCAACCATGTTAGAATGCGCCTTGCAATTGCTTTTCCGAATGAGGTGCTTGAGCGTATGGCGATAAACAAGGTTGTGGGGTCGTTCGATGAGGCGGTGGCGGATATTCCGGACGGCGCGATTCTGATGATTGACGGCTTTGCGGGACCGGGCGGCACGCCGCAAAACCTGATTCGGGCGCTGCGGGACCATGGGGCGAAGGATCTGACGGTCATCAGCAATACGGCGGGGCTTGCGAGCGTCATCGGCTTTGGCACGATTCCGGGCGACCGTCCCATCGACATAGGCATTCTGGTCGATAACGAGCAGATAAAGAAGGTCGTGGCGTCGTTCCCGGTTTCGCCGTCACCGTCTCGTCCTACTTCTTATGAGCGGGCGTACCGCGAGGGCAAGGTGGAGCTCGAGCTTGTGCCGCAGGGGACGCTTGCGGAGCGGATACGCGCGGGCGGCGCGGGTATCGCGGCGTTCTATACGCCGACGGGCGCGGGCACACTGCTGGCGGAGGGCAAGGAGACTCGGGACTTCGACGGCAAACCACATGTTCTGGAATACGGGATGAAAGCGGACTTCGCGCTGCTGAGGGCGCACATCGCGGACCCGCTCGGCAATATCGTGTATCGCGGCACGTCGCGCAATTTCAACGGAGTGATGGCGACGGCGGCGCGCACGACCGTCATGGAGGTGGATGAGGTGGTGAGTGTCGGTGAGATAGACGGGCATGGTGTTCATACGCCCGCGATCTATGTGAACCGTGTTGTGAAGATATAGCCGAAACTAACAGGATGGACAGGATTTTCAGGATAAATGAAAGGGGATAAAGATGAAACTGGTATTCTTCGATGACTTCAAGCTGGGAGCGGTCAAGGGCGACAATGTTGTTGACCTGTCGGATGCGGCGAACCACATCCCGCATGTGTCGCCGCAGGACATCCTGTCGGGGCTGATTGTGGACTTCGACACGCACAAGCCTCACCTTGAGGAGGCGATAAGCGCAAGCGATGGCGTGCCGCTGTCGAGCGTGCGGCTGCGCTCGCCCGCGCCGGGTCCGCTGAACATCATCTGCATGGCTGTTAACTACATGGAGAACGGCACGCGCTCCGAGCCTGCGCCGATAAACGCATTCAATAAGTCGCCGAACGCTGTCATCGGCGACGGGGACACCATCCTGCTGCCTGATGTGGCTTCTTCGATATTCGAGCATGAGGCAGAGCTTGGGCTGGTTATCAGCAAGCCCGCGTGGCAGGTCAAGGCAGAGGACGCCTTCGATTACATCTTCGGCTACATCAACTTCATTGATGTGTCCGCGCGCGGGATTCCGGCGTTCTACCAGATGAAGTCGCGCGAGACGTTCGCACCGATGGGGCCGTATCTTGTCACCGCGGATGAGATTGCCGACCCTCAAGCCTTGCCCGTGAAGCTGTGGGTGAACGACAGGCTTTGCCAGGACTTCAACACGGACGACATGGCGCACAAGATTCCGCGCGTGATCGAGTGGGTGACGTCCGTACATTCGCTGGGGCCGGGCGATGTGGTGGCTACGGGCACGAACCACTTCGGGCTGAGCGCGATCCAGGATGGCGACACTATCGACATGGAGGTTGAGGGGCTTGGCAAGATGCACCTAAATGTGCGGGACGACCTGAAGCGCACGTGGGGTCGCGAGACGCGCCATGAGTGGGAGTCGGCCGGCAATGAGGGTACGACACCGCAGCTGACGGGGAAGTATGCGTAGGCTCTGACTCACATAGATGGCCAGAATGGAAGGGATGCTATGTCCAGAGAGCCGCAGCGTGATTGGCGTTCGGAAGTCGCAAGGCTAGATACCAGCGCCAGCCATGAGAACCTGAGAACTCAGGTAACGATATTCAGGTGGATTTTGCGCCTGATATTCCTTCCTTTCTGGCTTCCCTTCTATCTGAGAGACGTGGTCAAGCGGCGCAGAGAGCTGAAGGAGTTCGTCCTGGAGCGTGCTAGAAACAGGCTGGTTGACGACGCGCTTGTAGATGAGATCGCCCTTGCTTGGGCTGAGGCGCACCCGGAGGACTATCCTCTAGGCGAGTATGATCCGGGCTTGGGCAAGTTGCGGCGGGGCTTCAGGCGGATTATTGAGAGCGAAGGGCGGTAGCTGCGCTCAAGGATCATGCGCATCAATTGAATTGGTAGATGGTAAGGATATAAGAACGGCAATGGCTGCTACCCCATCCATTCGCTCAAAAGCGCTGGGTTCACCGATGAGCAGGCAGGGGCTATCGTCTTCGCAATTCAAACATCGATTAAAGGAAAGTTACTAACCAAATCTGCTCTAATGGGTGTTGCAACGAAGTCGGCCACTTCAGAGTTTCGCGCCGACATCCATCGCGCGTTGTGGATACAGGGCGGAGTGCTGGTGATGATAATGGTTGCGCTGTTCACACTCTTTGGGGCTTTTTGATAGAAAGAGAACCCCGCGCGAAATCAGGCTGATACGCGCGGGGTCTTTCTTTGTGCGTTGGATTGTTCAAGATAGGCGGCGGGCGTATATTGCGTCCGCCGCCTGTATTCAATTCAAGGCGTCAAGTAATCGTTCAACTTACGAATTCTGCCATTTGTCGAGCGTATAGGTCCCAATACTTCTTGCCCTGTGTCCAAAAATATGGGCCTGCCGGATGTGCCCAAGCAGTAACGAATCTGCTCTTTCCAAAGAATGTTAGGTACTCAGCCTGTTCAGCCCATTTTGAGATTCTGAGCCTTTGGCGTCCCCAATTCTCCTTATCCGAGAAATAGTAAGCGACTTCTTTACCAAGGAGGACTACCATCTCGGGTTCAAGAGCACTTACTTCGCTGGCAAGATGTCGAGACTGACAAGCATCACCTGCCAGTCTCCATGCCTCAGTTTCTTTGCTTTCCCAATTCTTAGGTGCATGACACTTGACTAAATTGGTTACATGAAGGCATAGACGCGCTCTGGCCAACAGATGTTTTTCCTGAATATGCTTTGTAACGGGCATGCGCGTAAGGTCGGAAGGCAGGCCAATGTCCCTGATTTCTCCGACTCTGACCATTATCTCTCCTAGTCCTCGAGCACTCTTATAACCTAATGAGAATTGCCCGTTCACCAATCTCTGATAAGCAGGCGCAGCATCAAGCGAACCCGGAACTGCTCCGATTATCATGATTCTTGCCCCATTTACAATCTGAAAGAGTACTGGGTGGCTCGCACCTGCAACATTGGCATTCTCTCGATAATCTATGAGTGCCTTGCAACCAACGTTATCTCTATTCCTACAACTTTCTATCATTTGTCTAATCTCTTCAAGACCGCTACTGTTCATATTAGACCTCCGTAAAGAGTTAAAATCCCCATAAACCAAAAAACGCTCCAACTTGGAACGCTCTCAACATATTGGGCGCAAATCGCCCGCCTTATGTGTGTTGCCGATTGCTAAGTCAAGATCAACCTCCTTACTTCATATGTCCCGTAAACGAAAAATGCGCTCCAACTTGGAACGCTCATGCGAAACGGGCACATATCTCCCATTCCACTTCAAGGGTATTATACTGCACATGGGTATTTTCAACCAAATCTCCCGTGTCTAAGCCGTGCATGGCTTCTGAAATCGCCAATTTCGCTATCCTGAACGTCTGCCATTCCATTAATGCAAACTCCAACTTCACAGTCGCCTAATGGCGTAGGTCGCACCTCAGTACGCGGGTGGGTTGTGCTGCTGCTTTGCCATTTGCAGCTTAGCAGCTTGCGACTGTCTTCGTTTGTGCTGGGGGTGTTCCTGCCGTTCATCACGCAGGACCTGGCGCTGAGTCCGCTGGAGGCGGGGCTGCTGCAGGGGGTGTGGTGGGTTACGGCGGCAGTGGCTGTGCTGCCGTTCGGCGTGTGGTTCTCGCGCTTTCGTCCGGTGGCGGTTACGCGGCTGTCGATGTGGATTGTGGCTCCACTGCTGCTGTTGCAGGGGCTGGCGAATGGCTTTCTGATGCTGTTTGTTGCGCGCTTCCTGGCGGTGCTGTTCCATTCGCTGACGATTGCTGTGCGACCGCTGCTGTTTCACCAGTGGGCGGCAAGGCGGCAGTACGCGCTCATCAATGCGGTGGGGCTTTCGCAGCACAGCCTGCTGCTGGCTATCGCGGTGAGCACGGGCGCGCTGCTGATAGTCGCGCTGGGGAGCTGGCGCAGTGCGTACTACTTGCAGGCCGGGTTCGTGGCGGTGCAGGCGGTGGTGTTCATGTTCGCGGCGCGAGAGAGCAGAGCGCCGGTGCAGGATATGAGCGACGCGCTGGCAAATCAGCCGACAAGCCCGCTCGCCGCGCTGCGTAAGTACAGACAGGGCTGGCTGGTCGCTGTCGTTATGTTCTCGCTTGCATCGGTGTGGACGGGCATCGTGACGTTCCTGCCCACGCTGCTGCTGGAAGACAGGGGCATCGAGATAACGCTGGGGGGACCGCTGCTTGGCTTTCTCTACTACGGGCTGATACCGGGCGCGCTTGCGGGAGGATGGGTGAATCGCAAGTTCAGCAACCGGCGAGTGCTTCTTGCGGCGCCTGCGGTGCTGAATGTGCTGCTTGCGCTCGCTATCGTGCTGACGGCTGACACGCTGCTGCTTGCCCTGGCGATTACGGCGCTGGGCTTGGTGTGGGTGGCTGTGCCGGCGATGGAAATGCTGCCGTTCGAGTTCGAGGGGATACTGCCGCGCGAGGTTGCGGCTGTGAGCGCGCTGGTGGCGATGTTCGCGGGACTGGGTTTCGCGGCAGGGCCGATGATTGTGGGAGTGGTCGCGGAGTTGAGCGGTTCGCTGCTGGCAGGACTTGTGGTGATGGCTCTGTCTTCAGTGGTTGGCGTGGTTGCGGGGCTGATGTATCCTGTACGTCAGGCGGCGCAAGACCGCCTGGCATCATGATTGGAGCTATGCAAGATGGCAGCAACGGAAGAGAAATATCGCCTCGACAGGGAAATCATCGCTATGCGGGTGGCGAAGGAGTTGCAAGACGGCGATGTGGTAAATCTGGGGATCGGGATACCTTCGCTGTGCTCGCAGTTCGTGCCGGAGGGCCGAGATGTGCTATACCACAGTGAGAGTGGGGTGATGAACTTCGGGCCTATGGCGGAGGATGGTGAGGAGGACGTTGACCTGACGAACGCGAGCGGGCACTTTCTGGCGTGGCATCCGGGGATGTCGTTCTTCCACTCGGCGGACGCATTCGCGATGATCCGGGGTGGGCACATAGATGTTACGGTGCTGGGCGCGCTTCAGGTGTCGGCGTCGGGCGACCTCGCGAACTGGATGCTGCCGGAGCGCGGTGTGGGGAACGTGGGTGGCGCGATGGACCTTGCGGTGGGCGCGCGGCGCGTCATCGTGGCGATGGAGCATACGGACCGCAGCGGCCAGTCAAAGGTGGTGCAGGAGTGCAGCTACCCGCTGACGGGCAAGGGCTGCGTTGACCTGATCGTGACAGACATCGCCGTGATGGAGGTGGCGGACGAAGGGCTGGTGCTGCGGGAGGTGGCGCCGGGCTGGACGGCTGAAGAGGTGCAGGCGGAGACGGATGCGCAACTGATAGTGTCGGCGGAGCTGCAGGAGATCGAGCTTTAGAGCGCGGGATGCGGCTGGGTCACACTATACTGAAAGTCGAGCCGCGCTCCCCCTTGCTGACCTCAATGCGGACCGGGAAGGCTTCCTTCATCTGGTCTATGTGCGTGATGACGATTATTTTCTCGAATTCATCCTGAATTGACTGGATTGCCTCGGTAAGTCGCTCCTGTCCGCTCCTGTCCTGCGAGCCGAATCCCTCGTCTATGAAGAGAACGGGGAGTGGTGCGCCTGAGCGACGAGCGAGCAGCCGGGAGAGAGCGATGCGGAGCGCGAAGTTGATGCGAAACGCCTCTCCGCCGCTGAATGTTAGGTAGTCGCGTGTTCCCAATTCGTCGGCGATGCGTATTTCAAGCTGCTCGGACGTGCTCTCGTCAAGCTCCAGTCTGAGGTGCATGCGGTTTTCGGTTACGCGACCGAGAATTTCGTTGGCGTCGTCCTGTAACTGTGGGATGGCGCTTTCGATGACAAGCGCCTGAATGCCGTTCTTGCCAAAGGCGACGGTTAGCTCGTCGTAGATGCTCTTGTCACGGGCGAGGTGATTGCGCTCCTGCTCCAGCGCGCGTATCTCCGCTTCCAGTCTTTCGCAGCGGCTGATGTTGCTTTGAAGGACGCCATGATCGATCTCAGCCTGCCGAAGTTCGCTTTCGATACGCTCGCTGCTTGCGGCCGCTTCTTGAAGCGTGGCCGTGAGAGACGGTAGGGATTCTAAATCCTGCTTCAGTTCGTCCATACGCTTGGAGGCAGAGTCTATGTCCGCCTGCCGCTCGGCGAGCATCTGGCGAGCGGTTTGAAGCGATTCACTGACCCCGGGCAGATTGGATTGCGCTTCGCCCAGCGCGTGGCGGTCGGCATCGAACTTGCGGAGTTCGCTCACCTGCCTGCGAACCTGCTGATGCGCTTCGGCGTCGTATTTGAGCGTTGCTATGGCGGCTTCCAGTGTGGCAAGCTCGCCGCGCTCTTCGTGCGCGAATGCCTTCTCCTGAAGTGTGCGTTCCGCTTCAGTGAGTGTTTCTGACGCCTGCCGCAGGGCGTCCTGAGCTTGAAGCGACTCGCGTTCATCGCGCGCGAGGTTTGCCTCGTCGGCGGCGAGGGTGCGACCTTCGGATTGGAGCTTCGCCTCCATAGACGTGAGCGTCCGGGTCGCTGTCTTGTGCTCGCGGGTGAGGGTGTCGATGTGGGCGCGGTTTTCGCTGTATGAATTCTTGCTCTCAACGCCGATGCGCTGGTACTCGGCGCGCAGATGCTGCTGACCGTCTGCGCCGAGCCGCTGGTTGCAGAGCGGGCATGTGGCTTCGCCCTGCTCGAGCATGTCGAACTTCAGGCGGGTATCCTCCATCCGCTCACGCAAGCGCTCGTTATCCTGTTCGAGCGTCTGGATGCGAGTGGAGATAGAGTCGGTGTCCGCGCGCTGTCGTTCGATGACGTCGGCCTGCTGGGTAAGCGCAGAGTGTCTCTGCTGTAACGCTGCCTGCCGCTTCTTGATTTCAGGCAGCCTATTAGCTCGTGGCTCCAGTTCGGTGGAGATGCGCTGCTGCAATGTCTTGTATGTCGATACGAGGCGCTCTTCCTGCCGCGCGATTGACTGCGAGAGCGCGGCGAAGCGCGCGTCAATGCGGCTCTTCTCAGAGAGGGCGGAATCGAGACGCTCAAGCTCTGCCTGCGCGGATTGGAGCGCCTGGTAGCCGGCGAGTGTCTGGGGCGCGTCCGCGATAGTGGCTTCATAACCGGAGACGCGCTTTTCGTCCGTTTGCACCTGCCGCTGTAACCTTAAGGCGTCCGCTTCGGCTGACTTGGCGCGCTGGCGTAGCGCGGCAAACTCGGATTCGAGCGCCTGAAGTCGCTGCACCTCGCCGCGAAGCGTCTCGACCTGCTTGCGCTTTACTTCGGCTTGGGGCGCGGCTTGCTCTATGTGGGCGTTCACCTCGGCGAGACGATTTTCGTAATCAGGCTTGCGCGCTGTCTCCTCGGAGTGCAGGCTTATGGCGGTGAGCGCCTGCTGAATCTCGGTCTGGATGTGGCGGCTGCGCGCATTCGCGTCCTCTGAAAGGCGCTGGTAGTAGGACAGGTCGAGCACCTCCGCGAGACACCTCTTGCGCTCGGTGGGAGTGCTGGTCGTGAACAGGTCTGCCTGACCCTGCGCCAGGTAAGCGGTGTTGACAAAGGTCTTGAAGTCCATGTTCAGGATTTCGCTGATGCGGGCGTTGGTCTCCCTGACGGTGTTGCGGCTGATGGAGCGAAATTGTTCGTCCCCTCCATCCGTGGCAATCTGAAGTTCGAGCGTTGTTCGGCTATTACGGCCGCGCGCACCGACGGTGTGCCTGCGGACGACACGGTAGAGCTGGTTGCCGGAAGTGAAGTCCAGTTCGACGCTCATGTCCGTCTGCCCCATATGCACGAGATCGGACATTCGGAGAGCGTTGATCGTGCCGGTGCCTGTGGGGGTGGCGCGGGCAATGCCCCAGAGCGCCCAGGTGATGGCGTCGAGGAGGGCCGTCTTGCCATGCCCATTGTCCCCGCAGAGGCAGGCGACATGGATGCCCTCGAAGTGCAAGGGCGGCACATCGTCGCGATAGCACATGAAGTTCTTGACGGTGAGTTTGAGGGGGATCAAGGAGGGTTGCCTCGTTGAAATCGATTGCACCGGGGTTCAGTGTCAAGAGGATAGCACATTACATTCAGAACATGATTGGATTAGATCATTGCGGGCTGCACTGTTGGGATATGGAAATGGTATCCTGTTAATGTCGGATCGCGTAAGGGTGGAGTGAGATGCCATGGCAACGCAAGAGACAGGAATAGAGGTTCCCATCGACAAAATCGAGGTGTTCTGCAAGCAGTGGGACGTCGCAGAAATGTCGCTATTTGGTTCAGTGCTTAGAAGCGACTTCACATCTGCCAGCGACGTTGACGTGCTTGTCAGTTTCGCGGACGATGCACGACATGGCCTCTTTGATATGGTTCGCATGCGAGACGAGCTTGAAAGCATTTTGCAGCGCAAGGTGGACTTGGTGAGCAAGAGGGCGATAGAACGCAGTGGGAACAGCATTCGGCGCGAATCTATATTAGGTTCAGCAAGAGTCATATATGCAACGGGATAGCGCCCTTCTCTATGATATTCTGGAATCCGCAAGACTTGCCGTTTCCTATCTTCAGGGAATTCCCAAAGAGGACTTTCTAGGAAGCGTACAGCTTCAGGATGCCGTAATTCGGCGCGTTGAAATCATCGGTGAGGCAGCCGCACATTTATCGGAGGAGACGAAAGCGTCATTTCCCAACTTGCCCTGGCAGGATATGACAGACATGCGCAATTTTCTGATACATCAGTATGGGGATGTGGATCCGCAGGTAGTGTGGGATACCGTTAAATTAGACTTGCCGCCTCTTATTACGTCGCTGGAGCGCGTGGTAGATTCAGAGTAATTCTCGCTATCCACGTCGCCACATCAGGACCCGTTGCGATACTCCGGGAGGGGCTTGATGCTGTAGTTGGCGGCGCCCCCAATCAGGCTTTCGACGGCGGCGCGGGCGGTGTCGAGGGATGTGAAGCAGGGGATGCGCTGGTCAACTGCGGCGCGGCGAATCTCGAAGCCGTCTTCGAGTGATTCGCGGTCGCCTTCGATGGTGTTGACGACTGCCGCAACCGTGCCGTCCTCGATGATGTCCACGGTGTTGGGGCGGTCGCCGGTGTGCGCCTTGGGGATGGCGAAGGCGTCTATGCCGAGACCGCGTATCATGCCTGCCGTGCCTTCGGTGGCGAACAGGCCGTAGCCCGCCTCGGCGAGCTGGCGAATCATCGGGACGGCGTCCGCCTTGTCGCGGTCGGCGATGGTGAGCAGGATGGAGCCTTTTTCAGGCAGCATCATGCCGGACGCCATCAGCGCCTTGGCGACAGCCGACGAGAAGTCAGTGTCGATGCCCATGACCTCGCCGGTTGACTTCATTTCAGGGCCGAGGTAGTTGTCCACGCCGGAGAGCTTGGACATCGAGAAGACCGGCGCTTTCACGGCGACCAGCTTTTGCCGCTTCCACAAGCCGCCTTCGTAGCCTGCCTCGGTGATGCTTCTGCCGAGCATCGCCTTGATGGCGAGGCGAATCATAGGGACGCCCGTTACCTTCGAGATGAAGGGGATGGTGCGGCTGGCGCGCGGGTTGACCTCGATGACGAAGACCTGCGTGTTCCGGTTGCCGTTGGCGCCGCCGGTTGTGGGGCTGCGGTATGTCTGACCGCCGACTACGACGTACTGGATATTCATCAGGCCCTTGACCTGAAGGGCGCGGCCTATGCGCGTGGTGTAATCTACGATGGTATCGACTTCGGCTTCGGTGAGCGTGACGCCCGGGTATATCGCCATGGAGTCGCCGCTGTGAACGCCCGCGCGCTCCACATGCTCCATGATGCCGGGTATTAGCACGTTCTCGCCGTCGCACACGGCGTCCACCTCGACCTCGCGCCCCTCGAAATACTTGTCGATAAGGACGCGCCTGCCCATGCCCGCCTCGAAGGCGTGAGTCATGTAGCGCACAAGCTCGGTGGCGTTCTGCACAATCTCCATCGCCCTGCCGCCCAACACGTAGCTGGGGCGGACTAGCACGGGGTAGCCTACGCGCTGCGCGACGTTTAGCGCCTGCTCAAGGTTGCTCACGGCGGCTCCCGGTGGGTTTGGGATGCCTGTCCTGGCGAGGAATTCTTCGAAGAGGTGACGGTCGGAGGCGATGTCGATGGAGCGCGCGGTTGAACCGAGGATGGGCATCTCCACGCTGTCGAGCGTCTGCGACAGGTTGATGGCGGTCTGCCCGCCGAACTGCACGATTGAGGGCGGAAAGTCCAACTCATCACTGTCTCCGGCGACAGCCTCATTCTCCAAGATGTCCAGCACGCTCTCTTCGTCGAGCGGCTCGAAGTACAGGCGGTCGCTGGTGTCGAAATCGGTGGATACAGTCTCAGGGTTGGAGTTCGCAATGATGCTGGAGACGCCTTCTTCGCTCAACGCCCACGCCGCATGCACGGAGCAGTAGTCGAACTCTATGCCCTGCCCGATGCGTATGGGGCCGCTGCCGACGACGAGCGCCTTGCCGGTCTGCATGGGAGTGGCTTCGTTCTCCTGCTCGTATGTGCTGTAAAAGTAGGGTGTGTGCGCCTCGAACTCGGCGGCGCAGGTGTCCACCATCTTATAGACGGGGCGCAGATTCCACTGGTGGCGCAGGTCGCGCACCTGCTGGGGTGTGCGGTCGGTCAGCTCGCCTATCTTGGCGTCGGTGAAGCCGAGCCGCTTGGCGCGCCAGAGCGTATCGGCGTCCATATGCGAGGACAGAAGCTCTTCTTCCATGAGGGCTATGTTCTGGAAGGCGCGCGTGAACCAGGGGTCGATGCCGGTCGCGCGGGAAAGCGCCTCCGGGCTGACGCCGCGCCGCATCGTGTAGAGCAGCGCCCAAAGGCGTTCGTCGTTGGGGTGAAGGGGAAGGCGAGCCTTGTCCAGTCCTTCCAAAGCCACATCCATCTTCCCCTCTTCTAAGGGGGGATTAACGGGGGGTACTTCGTCATGCCCCCTTCCTAACCTTCCCCCTGAAGGGGAAGGGACATCTGCAACACCCATACCCCAATCGGTGTCTTCCCAGAGGATGTCGCGGTTGGTGATTTCGAGGGAGCGCACCGCCTTCTGGAACGCCGCCTCGAATGAGCGGTCAATCGCCATGACCTCGCCGGTCGCCTTCATCTGCGTGTTGATGGAGCGGTCGCCTGCCGGGAACTTGTCGAAGGGCCAGCGCGGAATCTTGACCACGCAGTAATCGAGCGCAGGCTCGAACGCGGCGAGCGTTTGCTGCGTTACGGCATTGGGTATTTCGTCTAGCCGCTTGCCCACGGCAATCTTGGCGGCGACGCGCGCTATGGGGTAGCCGGTTGCCTTGCTCGCGAGCGCGGAACTGCGGCTGACACGCGGGTTGACCTCGATGATGTAGTATTCGTTGTCCTTGCCACCGCCGCCCGGCAGCGTCTCCGCGACGACATCGCCGGCTGCGAGCGCCATCTGTATGTTGCAGCCGCCCTCGATGCCGAGCGCGCGGATTATCTTCAGGCTGACGGAGCGCAGGAGCTGATACTCCTTGTCTGAGAGCGTCTGGCTGGGCGCGACCACGATGCTGTCTCCGGTGTGGACGCCCATCGGGTCGATGTTCTCCATGTTGCAGATGGTGATGCAGTTGTCCGCGCCGTCGCGCATCACCTCGTACTCGATTTCCTTCCAGCCGATGAGCGAACGTTCGAGCAGAACCTGGCTGATGGGGCTGGCGGCGAGTCCGCTCGCGACGATGGTGTTGAATTCGTCCATAGTGGTGCAGATGCCGCCGCCCGTGCCGCCGAGCGTGTATGCAGGGCGCACTACGAGGGGAAGGGGCAGTGTCTTCAGCGCCTCGTACGCCTCGTCCATGGATTCAACGATCGCGCTTGGCAGGACGGGTTCGCCGATGTCAGAGAGAAGCTGGCGGAACAGCTCGCGGTCTTCGGCGTTGCGGATGGTGTTCAAGGGCGTGCCGAGCAGTCGCACGTCGTATTCGTCGAGCACGCCGGCGTCCGCGAGTTCTACGGCGAGGTTCAGGCCCGTCTGCCCGCCAAGTGTGGGCAGGATGCCGTCCGGACGCTCGGCGGCAATGATGCGCGTAAGCACCTCGACGGTGAGCGGCTCGATATAGACGATATCGGCGATGTCCTCGTCGGTCATAATCGTGGCGGGGTTGGAGTTCACCAGCACGGTGGTAACGCCCTCTTCGCGCAACGCCTTACACGCTTGAGTGCCGGCGTAGTCGAACTCTGCCGCCTGCCCGATGATGATGGGGCCGGAGCCTATGACGAGGACTTTGGAAGGTTTGGTATTCACTGCTTTCTCGATTCCTATTTGCTCTTATGCCTGGAGAATGCCCTTGTATTTCAAGTATTCGGTCATCTTGTCCGGAAAGTTCACGGTTGCGCCGTCAGAGCCCACATCGACGGCGTGGCGCATGAGGTCTTCGCTGTACAGGCCGTGGCAGCGCACGACGAAGCCTTCAGAGTGAAGCCTGTCCACCAGTTGCGGAGTCGTCAGGTCTGCGCGGGGGCAAATCTGAGCCAGCCCAAGCTCTTTCGACTGCTCGATGATCGAGTCGTCCCACCCGGCGCTGCCCGTCGGCACGAGCCAGCCCTTGGGCAGGGCGGAGTCGTAGGCTGCTGCTTCCTCCAGCCATTCCTTGCTGAACGAAGTTATCGTCACGCTGTCCGTCAAGCCGTAGCCGCGCACCATGTCTATCGTGCGGCGTGCCAGTCCGCCTGTAATTTCTCGCTGCTTTATCTCGATGTGGAAGTACAGCCTGTCCTTGTAGTGCTCCAGCGTTTCTCCGAGGGAGCGTATTCGCTCGCCTGCGAATTCCGGGGCGAACCAGCTTCCGGCGTCCAGCGCGCGAAGCTCATCTAGTGTCAAGTCTGCCACGCGACCCTGCCCGTCAGTCGTCCTGTCAACGGTGTCGTCATGAATGACGACGATATGGCCGTCACGGGTCAGGTGTACATCAAGTTCGATGTGATTGACGCCCATTGCCAGCGCCTTGTCATAGGCGGCGAAAGTGTTCTCGGGCGCGTATGACGATGCGCCGCGATGCGCGACATTCATGAATTTTGGCATCAGCTACTTACCCTCCGCATCGTCAATCATCTCCATAAATCGGTCGAACATGTACTCGTTGTCGAGTGGACCAGGGGATGCCTCCGAATGGTACTGAATCGTGATCACGGGGTACGACTTATGTCGTATGCCTTCTACGGTGTTGTCGTTCAGGTTGATGTGACTGACTTCGACCTCCTGGGGGAGCGTGTCGGCATCGACCGCGTAGCCGTGGTTCTGCGCGGTGATATGCACTAGGCCCGTCTGGAGGTCCTTGACCGGGTGGTTCGCGCCGCGATGCCCGAACTTGAGCTTGAAAGTGCTGCCGCCTACCGCGCGCCCAACGACCTGATTGCCGAGGCAGATACCGAACACGGGTAGCCTGCCGAGCAGCCCTTTCGTGGTTTCTACGGCGTAGTCGAGAAGCTCAGGGTCGCCGGGTCCGGGTGAAAGCATCACGCCGTCCGGGTTGCGGTCGAGGATGTCCTGTGCGGTGGCGGTGGCGGGCATGGCGACGACCTCGCAGCCGCGAGAGCGCAACATGCGCAGGATGTTGTACTTCAGGCCGAAGTCGCTGACGAGGATGCGGCGCGTGGTTTCGGGCGCGGGCTTCTGCCACAGGGGATTGTCCCAGTCGTATGCGCTCTCGGTGGAAACTTGCCGCACGAAGTCCAGTTCGCCGTAAGCAGGTATCTCTTCAAGGCGCGCCAGCGTGGTTTCCGGCGATTCGTCAACGCCGATAGCGCCCATCATGACGCCCTGCGTTCGCAGCCGTCGGGTGATGGCGCGTGTATCGACGCCGCTGATGCCGGTGATGCCTTCGGATTGCAGGTATTCGTCGAGCGTCATGTCGCTGAGCGAGTGGCTGGGACGCAGGCTGTGTTCGCGCACGACGAAACCCGCGACCTGCACCTTGCGCGATTCGACGTCGCGGGAGTTGATGCCGTAATTGCCGATGAGCGGGTATGTGGGCACGACAATCTGTCCGGCGAAAGACGGGTCGGTCAGCATCTCCTGGTAGCCGGTCATAGATGTGGCGAAGACGACTTCGCCGTGCGCGGGCCTTTGCGCGCCGAACGCGTAGCCGCGATATGTGGAGCCGTCTTCGAGGACTAGGTGGGCGGGGTTGGTCATATTTGTGTGTTCCATCTTCCAAAGTTAGCGATATACTTCCCTGCGGTGTTGTACACGATGAACGGTAACAACTCGCTCTCTGTCATCGATGTCGTATAGAATCCTGTACACGCCCACGCGCAAACTGTAGTCGGTTCTGACTTGAAGCCTCTTCGAACCTCGCGGACGCGGATTTTCCGACAGGTCGTCGATGTGTTGAGTCACCAATCGAGCATACTGAGAGGGAAGCCTTTCGATGTCCCTCATTGCGCGGCGCATTATTGTAACTCTATACATCTATCCCTTTCGACCGCAGTTCAGCCTTTGCCTGCTCCCAGGGAATTGCCTCTTCGCCCGACGCGCGGCTGCGGCTAATCTCCTCCGCGTCTTCTATGTCTTCGAGCAGAGTCAGCAATTCTTCCCAAGCCGCGTAGTCTATCTGCACTGCGGTTTTATTACCGTCGGTGTCCAAGACGAATTGGACATTTTGAAGAAGTTCAGTTGCGTTCATTTCTCACCTGCCTGCCTGTAAACTCTTTGCCGACTTCACCGACGCATCGCCAGTCTTCTTTCGGCAGCGACGCCGATTGCACCTGGGGCAAGCCGTCACCTAATTCGGAAGATTCCTCAGCATAAACTCTGTTAAGAGCATCTCGCACTTCCTCAGCCGACGGCTTCACCATCGTGACACCACCTCTCCGCCAACCACCGTCGCATGCACTCGTCCTTTGAGCGTTGCGCCCTGAAGCGGCGTGTTCTTGCCTTTGGATGCGAATTGCGCCGTGTCAACGATCCACTCGGCGTCGGGGTCGATGATCGTGATGTCTGCTGGCGCACCCCGCTTCAGGGTGCCTAGGTCGTTGCGGCGTAGGAAGCGGGCGGGGACCAAGGTCAGCTTTTCGATTAGAAGGGGCAAGCCTATCGCGTCCCTATGCACGAGTGACATCAGCTGACCTAGCGCGGTCTCCAGCGTGCTGATACCGAATGCCGCTTCGTGGAAGGTGCACTCCTTGTCGGTGCGATTGTGCGGCGCGTGGTCGGTAGCAATGAAGTCTATGACACCATCGCGCAAGCCTTCTATCAATGCCTCCATATCGGATTCCTCGCGCAACGGCGGGTTGACCTTGGCGGTGGTGTCGTATGCGGCGGGGGTGAGAGGAGCATACACGCCGTTGGCACCATTGCCGTCCGCAGTCCTGCCCCCGCATGTCCTGCCCAAGACGGCCGCGTCGGTTAGGGTCAGGTGGTGCGGCGTGACCTCGGCGGTGACATTCGTCATGCCCCGCTCCTTCGCGCGGCGCACCAGTTCGAGCGCGCCCTCCGTGCTCAGGTGCGCGACGTGATAGCGTCCGCCAGTGAGCCGGGCGAGGTGGATGTCACGGGCGACCATGATGTCCTCAGCGGAGTTGGGGATGCCCTTGACGCCGAGGCGGTTGGATATCCAGCCCTCGTTCATCGAGCCACCGTGAAACAGCTCAGGCTCTTCGCAGTGGTTGATGACGGGCAAGCCCATCGCGGAGCTGTAGCTGAGCGCCTGCCGCATGATGTTGGAGTCGGAGACCGGGTTGCCGTCGTCGCTGAAGCCGATTGCGCCCGCGTCTGTGAGTTCACCCATCTCCGCGAGCTGCTTGCCCTTGCTCTGCTTGGTGACGCTGCCGATGGGCAGGACGCGCACGGAAGCCTCATCCCGCGCCTTACGCAGCACGTATTCCAGCGTCGCCGCCGTGTCCATCGTTGGGTTCGTGTTCGGCATAGCGCAGACGGTGGTGAAGCCGCCGCGCGCAGCCGCCAGCGTGCCGGTTGCTATCGTTTCCTTGTCCTCGAAGCCCGGCTCACGCAGGTGGCAGTGAGCGTCTATAAAGCCGGGTGAGACGACCTTGCCGGCGGCGTCAATGACTTCTGTATGTTCGGGCGGGTCGATGTGCTGCGCGATGCCGCTCACCACGCCGTCCTCTACCAGCAGATCATGAATGCCGTCCATTTTCTGCGACGGGTCTATCAGCCTTCCGCCTTTAATTAGTAGCATCGTTCATCCCCTCCATCCCTGTCCTGAGCTTGCCGAAGGGCTGCTCATCGATGTTAGCTCTTGCCAATATCTCGCTCACATGCGGAAACACAGGTACATCGCCTTTGCCGTCCCACCAAAGGAACTCCACGACCAGCGGGTCATGCGACACGTCCACCTCACCTTTCGCTTCTACACTGAACACATGATGCCGGTTGTACTTGCCGCCATGTTGAAACAGGTATCTCACATCGGTTGCGGTCAGCGTAGTTTCTTCAAGCAGTTCGCGCACTACCGCGACTTCAGGCAACTCGCCGTCGTCAATCCCGCCGCCGGGCAGCATGAACGGCGTCCTGCCCTTGTCGCGCACGAGTAGCACGCAGTCATCCCACCGCACTATCGCGGTCGCCCTCTGGCGAGGCGTCTCATTCAAATTGTTCCCTCTATCCTGTCCATCGATGTTAATTTCCCCGCGGCGTAATTGCGGCGTAGAGTAGCGCCATGCGCACGGCGACTCCGTTCGTAACCTGCTCTTCGATGACCTGCTGTGCGCCGTGCGCCACCTCCGGGTCTATCTCGATGCCCTCGTTCATGGGGCCCGGGTGCATTACGAGCGCATTCGGCTTGGCGAGTTCCATGCGGCGCGGGTTGATGCCGTACATCCGCGAGTACTCGCGCAGCGTTGGCAAGTGACCGGCATCCTGCCTCTCTGACTGGAGGCGCAGCGCCATCACTACATCGGCGCCCTCAAGGGCGCGCTCCACATTCGTCTCGATTTTCACGCTGCTGAATGGGTGCTCCGGCGCGCTGCCGTTGCTCCTGACGCCGCCGAGGAAGTCGAGCGGTATCAGGGTGGGTGGGGCGCACAGCGTCACATCGGCGCCCATTTTTGTCAGGCCCCATAAGTTGGAGCGCGCAACACGGCTGTACAGCAGGTCGCCCACTATTACGACCTTCAAGCCTTCGACCTTGCCGAAGTGCGACCTGATGGTGAACAGGTCCAGCAGCGCCTGCGTGGGGTGCGCGTGCATGCCGTCGCCGGCGTTTATCACCGCCGAGCTTAGGAAGCGTGACAGGAAGTGGGGCGCGCCCGAATGCGGGTGCCGCACCACTATGATATCCGCGTTCATCGCCTGTAATGTGAGCGCGGTGTTGTATAGCGACTCGCCCTTTTCCACGCTGCTGCCGCTGCCTGAGACGTTAATCACGTCCGCGCTCAGAATCTTGCCCGCCTGCTCGAAGGAGACGCGAGTGCGCGTGCTTGCCTCGTAGAAGACGGTGATGATCGTCTTGCCGCGCAGTGTGGGCACCTTCTTGATGTCGCGCTGCAGCACCTCGCGCATCACATCGGTGTTCTGCAGGACGACTTCGATTTCCTCGCGTGTGAAGTCATCCAGGTCGAGGATATGCCGGGGCGTCTCGGGTCTCGTGCCGTTTGCGGGGAATGGTGGCGCCTGTCTGGTGGGTCTGCGGCGGCTCGTAGTTGTCATCATTCCTCCTCCCTCAGCAGCGCAATCTGGTCGATGCCGTCAATCTCGCTCATATAGACCTGCACTGACTCTTCGCGCGCCGTCGGCACGTTCTTGCCCACATAGTCGGGGCGGATAGGCAACTCGCGGTGTCCCCTGTCCACGAGGCTGGCGAGCTGGATTTCGCGAGGACGTCCGAAGTCGTTGAGTGCGTCCATAGCGGCGCGGATGGTGCGCCCGGTGTACAGCACGTCGTCCACCAGCACGACGCAGCGGCCATGCACGCCGGACGGTATGCTCGTGTGCATGAGCGGTCGTCCACGCTCCGCGATGTCATCGCGGTAGAGGCCGACGTCCAATTCGCCGACGGGCACATCCACGCCCTCGAACTGCCGTATGAACGCGGCGATGCGCTTTGCCAGCCAGACACCTCTGGTCTGGATGCCGACGAGAACGAGTCCGTCAACACCGCCGTTGCGCTCCAGAATCTCGTGCGAGATGCGGACCAGCGCACGGCGTATTTCGTCCGAACCCAGTATGCTGCGTTCAGTCGAAGTATTGGGCGCGCTGCCGTTGTCCGCCAGGGAATTCTCCAACAAAAAAACCTCTTGCACGCGCTGGCAAGAGGTTGAGCAGTGGCGACATGCGCTCATTGGGAGCACATTCACGGCTATGCTTTCTTTCCCTTGCCAGCCTCTCGGGACTGAGTTAAAGGGTTGGTACCTATCAGGTTGTTGTCATGATTGTACAGCGAGTTTCGCAGAATCTTCAAGGGAAATGATGCGGAATTTGGAGAGAATTGTCCTGGTTTGCTCGATGTCTGTCCCGCACTTTATCTGTCTTAGCTTACTTGACGCGCCTTGACGCGATTTCGCGCAAGCCACTAGAATAGCGCGAAATGCTACATGTGGGTTATTCCCGAATTGAGCCACGTGTGGCGCGCGTAGCAGGGAGCGGCGTATTGGCTGACCTGATTGAAATGGAGTCTATGGGCGGCGTCGTGGCGCGGGTGCGAGGGGACGATGTGGATGTGGTGGTCTGCGGGTTCGACGCGCAGCCGGGTCATGTCATCTGGGGGCTGCCGAAAGGGACGCCCGAGGACGGCGAGACGCGCGAACAGACTGCCATGCGCGAGGTGACCGAAGAGACGGGTTTGCGGGTTAGTATCGAGGAGTTCATCGACAGCATAGATTACTGCTTCGAGCGGTACGGCGACGGCGCCGCGTGCCACAAGGTGGTGCATTTCTATCTGATGAACGCGACCGGTGGCGACCTGTCGCTGCATGACCACGAATTCGACTATGTGCGCTGGCTTCCCGCATCGGAAGCCGTGAGAACGCTTACTTACGATAATGAGGTCCGAGTTGTTAAGAATGCCCTTCACCTTATCTCGAAGAAAGCCGGAGCCGGCTGAACCTATCTCGCTTGAGGGCAGGAAGGTGGTTCTTCGAGAGAAACGCATCGACGATGCTCTCGACGACTACACATGGCGTGTAGATGAGGAGCTTGCGAGGCTGGACGCCACGCGCCCGCTCAATATGGCATACAACGACTTCCTACGCTATTCGCAGGAGGAGATCGACTATCCGAGCTCGCGCTCGAAGCGCTTCGGCATAGACGACCTCACCGGCAAGCACATCGGCAACTGCATGTACTACGACATCGACACGCGCAGAGGCGAGACCGAACTTGGCATCATGATCGGCGACCGCGCGTACTGGAGCAAGGGCTACGGCACGGACGCGGTGGATACGTTGCTGAAGTATATCTTCACCGAAACGAACATGAAGCGCGTCTATCTGCATACGCTCGATTGGAAC
Source organism: Dehalococcoidia bacterium (assembly GCA_965204855.1). Taxonomy (GTDB): domain Bacteria; phylum Chloroflexota; class Dehalococcoidia; order Lucifugimonadales; family JADFKI01; genus Bin90. The sequence goes on along the minus strand of OZ242018.1, from coordinate 2,739,662 downwards.
GTGCGCGCGCAGAAGTCGTTCGGCAAGTCGGGTTTCCGGCAGCTGAAGCGAGTTCGGAAGCGAGGACTGGACTTTATTCAGATGGAGGTCCTGCGGGACGAATGGGAGGAGATGCACGAAAACTTACAGGGATAGGCAGGATGAACAGGATGGGAATCGGGTAACGAATCCTGTCCATCCTGTGCATCGATGTTAGTCTCCTCCGAACCTGTCGCCGACCTTCAGGCCGACCGCCTCTATCCACTCCGGGGCGTTGACCTTGCGCTCGCGGCCCTGCTGCACCCTGCCCACGAATATGGAGCCGCCGTTTGCGGCGATGCGAAAGCCCTCGTCTGTAACTTCCGTGACCTCGCCGGGCGTGCCTCCTGCTTCACCGTCAGCCTTGCTTGCGCGGAAGAACCGCATACCGGTCTCGCCGTAGGTCGTGCCCGCGCCGGGGCTTGGGTCGCTGCCGCGAATCAGGTTGTATATCTCGCTGACCGGCTTGTCCCAGTCGATGATGACGTCCTCGGCTCGGCACCAGCCCTCGTAGGTGGCGTCGTCGTGGTTCTGCTCGATGCGCGGCGCCGTGCCCGCCTTCACCATATCGACCGACTCGACCATCGCGTCCACGCCCATTGGGAACAGCCTGCCGAAATAGACGGAGCCTAGCGTATCGTCAGGGCTTATCGGCGTCTCCTTCTGCAGCAGAATGGGGCCGGTGTCGAGGCCCTTGTCAGGCCAGAATATGGTAAGCCCGGTCTTCTCATCGCCCTGAATGATGGGCCAGTTGATGGAGCTGGGACCGCGGTGCAGCGGCAGCAGTGAAGGATGGTACTGAATCGTGCCGTTTGTGGGGGCTTCCAGAATGGCGTCAGGCACGATGTCGGTTACGAACGCCATTACGCAGAGGTCGGCGTTCAGTGCAAGGAAGGCGTCTATGCAGTCCTGGTTGCGCATCCGGCGGTATTGCAGCACCTGGATGCCATGTCCCTCGGCGGCGGTCTTGATAGGGTCGGCGGGTCTGCCTTCCCTGTCGGGCGGACAGAATACGCCTACGATGTTCTCGCCATGGTCGACGAGCGCGTTCAGCACGCTTTCCCCGAATGCGGCCTGTCCTATGAGTGCGATGCGAAAGTTATCGTCCATTTCAGCCATGTGGGTTACCTCCGATAGTTTTAGTCAGTGATTTGGTATGTCAATCAGAATCAGCGATATATGCTAATCAGGGCGCAGTTCGGGCGCTTTCACTGCGTACCAGAACACATCGCCTGAGCCGATTAAGTCCAGTATTCTGTCGTCCTGGCGCATCCCGGCTATTGCAGGATAGGCGCGCTTTCCGGTGAATCGCTCCAGCAGTTCGGCATGGGCGATTGCTCTGTCGGTATCCCTGTCATCGCAAGTGTGCGAAGCCTCTACCGCGATGTAGCATATCTCACCCTCGTCGTCCCTCGCCTCTATGATAAGGTCGGACTCGATGAAACTTTGCAGTTCACCGCGTGGAATGCTCGACAAGGCGTTATCGGAATCTATGATGTCTATGAGTTCGTCTTGAGTGAGGTTTCTGTTTCTGCGAAGACGCAATCCTTTGGCGAAACCAACTTGGAGAGTGATTGCAGCTGCATTCCTTATAGCGGCGGCTTCCGTATAAGAACCCCTGAAGTGGGAGAAATCATCGTCAATTCTGTCGAACCGCCTGTCCATATTTGTGAGCTTTCTGTCAATGTCATCGAGCCGCCGGTTGGTCATCTCTGCGAACCGCGCGAAATTTTCAGGCAGTTCCAGCAGTTCCCTTGTCAGCAGCCGAGAGCGCAACTCTTCCATTAGGTCCGGGTTCTCGTCCAGTAAGTGGAGGACGGTTGACGCCGTAATCAATCGCTGGCTCAGAGCCTTCGCCAATTCGGGATTTCTGTCCAACTCGACGATGATGTCGTCCAGACTGGTAGCCACTACGTCGTTCTCCGCTCATGCCAATATCCATTCATGATGTGGACACATTCTAGCAAAATACCAGATCGCTGGTGTAGCGCGCGTTCCTCAATGATTCTAGGGTTACATAGCGCACGCCTCCCATCATAAGCGGCTCTCGTTTCCCAGTCTTGTCATTAATCGTGTCAACCTCGATAGGTATGGGCAGCTTCATAGTTTCTCTGTCGTCGGGTCCACTCAGGAACAGCATCAGAAGCGGGTGATTGAAGTCTTCTTGCCCGACAGGATTTTCAATCAACTTCTCAACGACCTGTTTCTGGTATTCATCAAGAGCCCCGATCTCATCATCAATGGTAATGTTAATCGGAGACACTTGTGATTTAATTCTTGGCACGATAGGCTTTATTTCATACCTTGTGTAGAATGCTAAATGATCGGAAGGTTTCCAATTCGGTTTTCGTATATCTCCGTAGATAGATTTACCATTGTACCTTGGCCACGCTTTGCCAGCGGAAACTACAATCACCCTTTCATTAGAGGAAATTGCAAGTCCTTCTTTGTGCAGAAATTTGCTGAACTCTCGCAGCAGGAACGCTTCCATCTCGGAGGGCATCGATTTCTTGTCATTTAGGATCTCTGCCACGATGTTGTCTAACTTGCCGAAGTTAGACCAGACGACTCTTTCTTGATGCTCCTTGCTAAGGCTGTTTAGAGATTTTGGCCTATTATCGTCAGGCGTAAGCACTAGAAGACGTTCGTCACCGAATACTGCTTTCAAGTGACTTCTGATTTGATCCAGTCTAACCTCATTTCGTCTTCTTTTAGTTTCTATCAGAATTCCATGCCCAGTCCTAATTCTGGCGTCAGGTATGGAGCCGTCACCTTTCGGCTGATTAATGAACCTTGCCACGCTGAAATCGCGATCGTCCAATAATGTTCCGAGTATCCTGCTCATATTCAGGACACTCAGCCGTTCAAGGACTGCAAGGAAGGTAGCAGTAACACGATTCTCGCCTTGGCTATACGTTGAAAAAAGCGGCGTAGTCATTGTCATCCTCTCAACACGCTATGCTAGAGCGAGCCTATCGCAGTCAGTTATATCACCAATCTCCCTTGAACGGCAATCAACATCCTCTCCATCTTGTCCATTGATGTTAGCCCCCGCCCCACTGTCTTACTGACGGACTGAAACACTGATATACTTCCCCTCTATGCTCAATGTCATTCGCGCAATTCGCCCCAGACCGCTGCCTATCTACGCGGGCTGGTGGGTTATTTCCGCGCCGTTCCTCGCCGCAATGCTCACGGTCGGTTCAGGGCAGTATGCCTTCGGGCTGCTGATCGAGCCGCTGGAGCAGGAGTTCGGCTGGACGCGCACGCAGATAAATCTATCGCTGTCGTTCACGGCTGTTGGCAGCTTCGTCGCGCCATATCTAGGCTACATAATGGACAGGCACGGCGCGAAGAACATTCTTGTCGTATCCATGGCACTTATAGTTGTCAGTTACCTGCTGCGCCCCATGATGACCGAGTTGTGGCACTGGTACGCACTCAGCTTCGTGCAGTACCTGGGCTTTTCCGGCGCGTCCATCCTGCCTGCGGGCAGGCTTGTGGGCATATGGTTCCAGCGCTCGCGTGGGCGCGTTATGGGCATTACGCTCATGGGCAATAACTTCGGCGGCATCACCTTTCCGCCGCTCACGACGCTTGCGCTGGGAATGTCATGGCACTGGGCGTTCATTAACCTGTCTCCGTGGCAGGGCACTTATCTGCTGTTCGGCGTAATCGGTGTCCTGATGACAATCTATGCTCTGGTGGTCGTGCGTGAGTTCCCGACGAGGGAGCAGACGCGCCGCAGGCGCGGAGAGGAAGTCGGGCCGTCTGACGATGCTCCGATGGTGCTGACCGGCTGGTCGTTGAAAGAGTCGCTGCGCACGAAGGCATTCTACGCCATCACGACTGCGATGATGCTCGGCACCTTCACATACACTGCCGTGCTTACCCAAGTCGCGGCTCACCTGACTGAAGAAGGCGTTTCGCCCGGCTCGGCTGCAATCGCGCTGAGCCTGCTGGCGGGCTGCGGAATGACCGGAAAGTTCGTGATGGGGCTGCTTGCCGACCGCATAACGGCGCGCTACGCCCTGATGATCGACCTGCTGGGGCAGTCGGGGTTCCTCGTCCTACTCACGTACTTCGCCAGCTATACCTTCGTTTGGCAGATAATCGGTCCTGGACATCCGCTTCCGTTATGGTCAATTTCCTTGCCGCTCGTGTGGATTGTCGTGGGCTGTTTCGGGTTCTTCCTGGGGGCATTCGGCGCGCTCACACCGCTCATCGTGCAGGACGCATTCGGCGTCAAGTTCTACGGCAGCATCATGGGCGTGATGAGCATAACTATGGGTGTGTCCTCGTTCCTGGGGCCTATTCTGGCGGGATGGTCATTCGACACGACCGGCAGCTACCGCTTCGCGTTCCTGCTGGTCGCGGCGCTGTTCTTCACTGGCGCGATGTCACTGATACTGGCGGGAAATCCGACACGCAGGGAGGAGTAGTCTGTCGTGATGTCGGCGGTATATAACCTACGCTTTACAGATTGACGCCGCGCGGCGCGAAAATATAAAATTAAGGTGAAGCAAAAGTAACTGCGTTGCACAAGACGCGGCGGCCCTTTAGCCGTCAGTTAAGGAGGGTACTCTATGGACACAAGCCTCGTAAGGAAGATGGAAAAGGCCAAGGACTACGCCGCGCAGGAAGGGCGGGTTACGCTAATGAACTGTGAGGCGACTTTCCGAGGCGACAATTCCGACCACAAAATCTCTTACGAGTCTGGCGAATGGAGTTGCACCTGCTATTACTTTACTAGCCGAGGGGAGTGCAGCCACACGATGGCGATGCAGATGATGCTGAGCGACATGGTTAGGGAAGCGGTCAGCAGCTAGCGGTAATATGAACATAAACGAAAGCACAGAACGGAGGGCATGGCCCACTTCGTTCTGTGCTTTCTTATTAGTTCTAGTCGAATGCCTTGAAGACTACGCAGGCGTTCTGTCCGCCGAAGCCGAAGCTGTTGGACAGCACGGAGTTGACTTGCGCCTGCCGCGCCTCGTTGGGCACGTAGTCGAGGTCGCAATCGGGGTCGGCCGTCTCGTAGTTAATGGTCGGGTGTATGACGCCGTCCTGTATAGTCTTGATGCAGGCGACGGCTTCGAGCGCGCCAGCGCCGCCCAGCGCATGCCCTATCATGGACTTGGTTGAGCTGACGGGCACGCTGTACGCTCCTTCGCCGAATACCTTCCGGATTGCGAGGGTTTCAACCATGTCGTTCTTGGGCGTGGATGTGCCGTGCGCGTTGATGTAGTCAATGTCGGACGGCTGCATACCGGCATCCTCTATCGCCCAGCGCATGGCTCGCGCCGCGCCCGCGCCGTCCTCGTCGGGCTGCACGGCGTGGAATGCGTCCGAGGAGACGCCGTAGCCGGCGACTTCAGCGAGAATGTCGGCGCCGCGTCCCAGGGCGTGCTCAAGGCTCTCCAGCACAAGGATTGCCGCGCCCTCCGCAGGCACGAAGCCGTCGCGGTTGGCGTCGAAGGGCCGGCTTGCCTTTTCGGGCGGTACGTCGCTGCGACTGAGCGCCTTGATTACATTGAAGCCGCCAAGTCCGAGCTGGCAGATGCCTGCCTCGCAGCCGCCGCCCAGCACGACATCCGCCGCGCCGCGCCGTATGGCTTCCGCAGCCTCGCCGATTCCCTGGTTGCCCGCCGCGCATGCGGTAATCACCGTAGAGGTATAGCCTTTCAGACCGAAAAGCCGGCTGACGTTCGCCGCCGCCATGTTCGGCAGTATCATCGGAATGAAGAACGGGCTGACGCGCATGCCACCGCGATTGACCAGCGTGCGCGAGTTCGCCTCAGTTTCGGGAAAGCCGCCGTTGCCGTTGCCCATGACCACACCCATGCGCTCCTCGTCCTCTGCGGACAGGTTGAGACCGGCGTCTTCAATGGCGAGCGCAGCTGCGGCAACCGCCGTTTGCGAGAAGCGCGCCATGCGTCTTGCTTCACGCCGGTCGATGTACTTGCCGGGGTCGAAGTCGGGAATTTCGCCCGCGACCTTGCAGGGAAAGTCGGTGGGGTCCGCGAGAGTCATGGGGCCTATGCCGGACTTGCCCTCGATGAGGCTTGCCCAGTATTCATCGATCGAATCGCCAAGCGGCGTGACCGCGCCCATGCCCGTGATTACGACACGCCTTCTTCCGTTGTTCATTGCCATTCTCCTAGAAACCTAACAGGATGGACAGGATGAAAAGGATATTTTCAGGAAGTCCTGTACATAGCCATCAGTTCAGAAACGATACATATATCATACACCTTATCACCTGCGCGGTGGCTTGATGTACGGGTAGAGTTCCTGTGGGATCCCCCGTACTTCCTCCGTAACCTCTGCCGCTACGGAGAGCGAACCCGTGCCGAGAACCAGGTCGTTCTCGCCTGCTATCTCAAGGGCGTGCCGCGTAGCCTCTCCCACGTTTTCCGATGTGAACGCGACATCCAAGCCGAATTCGGAGGCAACATTGGCGATGGTGGCGCCGGACGCCGAGCGGGGATGGCGCGAGTGGGTGGCGAGTATTAGCGGCGACATGGGCGCTAGGGCTCGGAGCATTCCGGCTGCGCTGTGCCCGCTGAGCGCGCCGAATATCAGTATGAGCCGCTCATGAGGGAAGTGCTCGCGCAGCGCTTCCACAAGCCGTTCCATCGAGTACGGATTGTGCGCGCCGTCAATGACAAGCAGTCGTCCTCCTTCTTCGGGCGTCGCGAGGACTTGCAGACGCGCGGGCCAATGCACTTTTTGGATGCCTTTTACTATAGCGGAGTCGTCCAGCTTTACACGCCGCGCTCTGAGCGTCTCTGCGATTGCAACGGCGGTTGCGGCGTTCTCCATCTGGTAGTCGCCTAGCAGCGGCGTTTCCAGCTCGTATGCTTTCTCATGGCTTGAGAGTGTGAATGACTGACCGCGCATGTCAGCCCGCCGCTTCTGCCACGAAAATCTATCTGCGACGGGCAAGAGAGGCGCGCCACGCTGCGCTGCGACATCGGTAATAACGTCCATCGCCTCGTCCTGCTGCGGCGCGACAACGACGGGCACATCCTTCTTGATGATGCCCGCCTTTTCGAAGGCAATCTTGGCAATCGTGTCGCCTAGCGTAGCGGTGTGGTCGAGGCTGATATTCGTGATAGTGCACACCTGCGGCTTCACTATGTTCGTGGAGTCCAGCCGTCCGCCAAGCCCGACTTCCATGACCTGAAAGTCCGCGCCAATCTGCTGAAAGTGGACGAACGCCATCGCTGTCATCGCCTCGAATGTGGTGACGCCGCCGTAGCTGCCGGAACCGCCTACATCCTCTACGACGGGCCAGATTCGCTCTACGACTGCGGCGAACTGCTGCTGGCTGACGGGCTTGCCATCGACTCTGATGCGCTCTGTCGCGCTGTGGAGATGCGGCGAGGTGTACAGCCCGACCTTGTATCCCTGTGCCGTCAGGATGGCGGCGGTCATTGCGGAGGTGCTGCCCTTGCCCTTAGTGCCGGCGATGTGAATCGTGGGCACGGTGAGGTGGGCACTGTCCAGCCGATCCATGAGCAGGGACATGCGCTCAAGGTGGAACGCGGAGTGTCCGGGACTGTGTGTTGAGCGCTCGAAGTCGGCTAGGCCCATCACATGGCGCAGCGCGCCTTCGTAGGTTAATTCTGCACCGGACTGCATCGCACTGGCACTTTCACTCAGGAACGCACACTATCTTATTGGGTATTGGCTGGGTAATTGGAGAATCTTGTCACTTAGACAAGTTTCAAGACGAATGGGCCAACAGTCGGAACGGGCAGGACGCGAGGGGGAAATCCCCGCATCCTGCCCATTCATGTTAAACGCTATCCGTCGGGCTGTCAGCCCCAGATTCGTGTCCTAGAGGGTGAAAGCCGGAGCCTTCGCTCGGCCGTTGCCATTGGCGGCGATTCCGCTGCTTCCGCTGGAGCGCTGCGCGCTACCGTTACTTCCGTTTGCGATGTGGTGCGCTGTGTAACCGTTTGCGAAGTCGGCATGCGGAAGGAGGCTGTTGACGCGCTGGAACATGGATGCCGCGCGCTCGATGGCGTCCTCGCTGATTTCGTGCCGCAACAGCGCGTGGTTCTCCAGCAGCCAGGCGGCGGGCCTGTACGAGTCGAAGTGTCCGCCCGCGATGTCCTCCTTCTCGAAGTGCCCCTCAAGGCGCTGCACGATGCGCGGGTCCTTTGCGGAGATTGCCTTCATGGAGACCGGTTCCAGCAGGTCCATCGCGTAAGATTCATTGACCAGCTTGAGGTAGAATGCCGGCTCGAAGATGTCCTCGATGTCGGCGGTGCGAATCTTCTGCACCTCCACCCACTTCACTGGGTTGTGGCGCTGGATGATGCTGTTCTTGTTGATGAGTTCCATCTTCTCCTTGTTCTTGGGCGTTACGTCCATGAGGACGGCGACGCTGACATAGTTCTCACCGAGCAGCGAGACGAACATAGGAAGGTTGTCGGCGTTGCCGACCGGGATGACGACCCAGCGCGGGTCGAGGCGCTGGAAGCCCTTGCTGGCGCAGATTTCGCCGAGGATTTGCAGGTAAATCAAGTCTGCCGCGGAGTTCACCATCAGGCAGTGTGGCGCGAGGAAGAGCGTGTGCGCCAGATTGTGGCCAAGCGCCACCTGCAGCGGGAATACCGTGTCCTGGTCGTTGCTGAGGGTGTCCGAGCTGATGACTGTGCCCCTGTCGTCCACGTCCTGCACCGTGCGAATGCGGTCGAGGTGGTTGAGGTTAATCATGAACGGCGAGTGCGTGGTGTATATGACCTGGTGCTTGGGAGCAAGGCGCTCGTCGATGAAGCGCAGGAAGTCGTTCTGCGCGAGCGCGTGGAGGTTCAGTCCCGGCTCGTCCAGCAGCAGCACGAGGTCGCATTCTTCCTGTTCCTCGATGCTGGAGAAGTACGTCAGGAAGGAGAAGAACCAGACGAAGCCCTTGGAGCGGTCGTCAAACGGCACCGAAACGCGGTGGCGATTGTTCCAGATACGGACATGCAGGATGGTGCCTTCGTTGAGTGGCGGCAGGTCGTTGGGGTCTGCCGCGGACAGGTCGAACTCGACGCGAAGTTGCTTGTTCTGCGCCCAGTACTCGAACATCTCGTCGGAGATGCTGATAGACGCGGACTCAAGCTCTGCCTTCATGTATTCGTAGTTGGTCTGATTCTGGAGGTCTTCGAGGTCTGCGCCCACGAGTTCCAGAAGGGACATGAAGGTGCGGTCGGACTCGCTGAGGTCTTCGCCCGCTTCGACGCGCCTGAGCATGTCCTGAATGGAGATCCTGCCGTGCATAGTGCTGTACTCGTCGAAATAGACGAACTTAGGCATCATCGAGTACAGAACGTCTTCGACGATGTCCTTCGGAGTGCGCTCGCTGAACTGCTCGTATATGCCGGTGATAAGCCTGCCGACGGATACGGGCTTCACGTCCAGGGCTTCGAGTGTTCGCAAGAGTTCCTTGACGCTGCTCGAGTTGCCGGCGTGACTCGCGATTTCGGGTGGAAGTTCGGCGGACTCCAGCAGGTGGCGGACCATTGCGGACTCGTCCAACTCGAAGTCCCAGATGAGTTCGTTCTTGTAGTTCTTGGACACGCTAATCTCTTCGGAGAGAATAACGCCTTCGCCGATCTGCGCCGCAACCTCCCTGCTTTCCGAGTCCGAGAGCGTCATGATGGCCTCAACGGCGGTCGCGGGGTTGTCTTTGTGCTGGCGCCGATACTTCACGTAGCCCTTTCGAGGGAAGTCCTTGAGTTCGAACTCCTGGTCGCCGTCAACGGGATTCAGGCGCTTGAGAGCGCCCAGGAATGCGGTCTTTCCGGACTCGTTCTTGCCGACCATAGAGGTTACGGCGTCTATATCAACCCAGCCGGAATCGTCAATGGATTTGAAGTCGGTTACCCGAGCTCGAACGAGTTTCATGGTTCCTCCTGAATATGCCTGATTGGCGTGAAATTACGCTTTGCTAGTGTCGTTGCCACAGGTAATTGTCAGCTGGCGAGAGCGGGCTGGCGCATAGACCTGATTGGGGCATTTCGTGTATCGTGAACAGAGGTTATCCAAGTGAAAACGCACCACGCAAGGCGTTTATGGTATTTCAGTTAGATAGTTTGATAGATTTCCGGTTATCAATCGCACAGAACAAAGTTGCTTGACATATAGACATTTATCGCCAGAGGTTTTTCAATGAAAGTGGGCATATCGGGACTCAAGGCGCCGGGCGGGTCGTGGAAAGACACGCTGCGGATGGCGAAACTGGCTGAGGATCTGGGTTACAGCTGCATCACGACGGGCGAGGCATGGGGAGAGGACGCCTTCACGTCGCTGGCGCAGGTAGCTGCCGTAACGGAGAGGATACGCGTAGGCACGAGCATCGTGCCGGTGTACGCGCGGACTCCGTCCAATGTAGCGATGACCGCGCTCAATATGGACCTGATGTCCGAGGGGCGCTTCTTTCTTGGGTTGGGTGCGAGCGGCAGGCTGGTCATCGAGGACTTTCACGGGGAGCAGTTCCGAAAGCCGTTGAGACGCATGCGCGAGTACATAAGCGTCGTTCGCAAGGCGGCGGCGGGTGAGCGACTCAATCACGACGGCGAGTTCTTCAAGCTCCAGCGATTCCGCATTCGCTTTCAACCGTACAGGTCGCACCTGCCGATATACATTGCCTCGCTGACATCTGCGAGCCTGCGACTGACGGGCGAGGTGGCCGACGGCTGGCTTCCGATATTTCTCGCGCCGTCACGCATGGAGCCTCTGGTTGCTGACATAGAAGCAGGGGCGAAATCCGCCGGACGGTCGCTGGATGACATTTCCTTCTGCCCGCAGGTGTCCATATACGTTACTGACGATATCGAAGAGGGGCGCAACCGGGAAAGGCCGCATATCGCCTTCTATATTGGCGGAATGGGCGTCTTCTATCACCAGTACATGCACCGCATCGGCTTCGGAGAGGAGGCGGACAGAGTGCGAGGGGCTTATATGGACCGGGAGCGCGAACTTGCCGCTTCGCTGGTGACGGACGAGATGGTGGACGCCACGACCATCATAGGGACGCCGGAGCAGTGCCGCGAGCAGATGCAGACGTTCTTCGACGCGGGCGTGGACGAGATTCGGCTTGTGCTGAATGAGCCGGATGTCGAGTCATATACTAAGGTGCTGAAAGCAGTGGCGCCTGTGAATGCCTAGCGCTCGAGTTATCTAGGCACTGGAGAAAGCCGTGAATAGGGCGGATCGACTTTACTCGCCGCGGTACTCCGGCTGCCGCCGTTCGAGGAACGAGGCGATGCCCTCGGCGCGGTCGGCGGTGGATTGCAGGATGACGGTCAGATCCGCTTCCAGCCCGAGACCCTGTGCCAGCGTCATGTCCGCGCCCTTCAGCAATGTTTCTTTGAGGTATCGCGCGGCAACCGGGGCGTGTGAGGCGATGGTGGATGCCAGAGACATTGCGTATTCCGCCGCCCCTTCGCGTTCTGCCGCGTGACTGACGAGGCCGATTTCAAGCGCTTCTTGAGCGTTCAGCAGGCGCGACCTGAGAATCATGTCAGTGGCGCGGCTCTGCCCGATAATGCGGGGCAGGCGCTGGGTGCCTCCGTCCCAGGGGATGAGGCCGGACGCAAGGTGAGTCAGGCCCATGCGCGCGTCCGATGAGGCTACGCGCAGGTCGCATGCCAGGGCAATCTCAAAGCCTTGATCTATCGCGTCTCCGTTGATGAGGGCGATGGTGGGCTTCTCGATAGCGGCGACGGCGTCGCTCACGCGCAGCCGGTCGAGTTCATCAGTCCCTGAAAACTCCGGACTACCGCAGAAGATGTCATCCGCGCCTGTGACGACACACACCCGCACATCGTCGTGTTGCCTGACGCTATCGCAGATGTCGCGCAATTGCTGGGCCGACTGCTCATCGATGGCGTTGGACAGGGTGATGGTGGCGATGTGGGCGTCAACTGATAAGTGCATGATGGTGAATAGTAACATGGATGCTTGGAGTTAACAGAGAAAGGTCATTGCCTTGCTGGGTCAGGGCCTCACCGGGTCAGGATTCCGCGACGACGATGCCGAATCGCTCGAAAAGCAGAGTGCTCGCCTGTTGCTGAGACATTACCGCACCCTTGAGACTTGCCACCTCCAAGCCGGAGCCGGAAATGTACGCTCCTCGCAGGTCGGCGCGGTCGAATCTGGTCTCCTCGCTCACGATTGCGCCCGTCAGGTGGCAGCCCTCGAACGCCGTGCGGCTGAAGTCGGCGCCGGACAGGTCGGTCTCCGTGAAGTTGACGCCTTTGAGTTTGCCGTCAGTGAACTTCTTGTAGCGCAGAGTCGCCATGCTGAAGTCGGCGCGATCGATGCTTACGCTCTCCATCCGCGTCCGGCTGAAATCGACCGTGCGGAAGCGCGAGCCGGTGAGATCGGCGGCGAACAGGTTCGCGCCGTCGAGATTGCAGAGGCTCATGTCGCTGTTCTCGATGCGGCTGAGATTCAGCCTGGCGTCACGGAACATCGCGGAAGTTAACTGGCTGCCGAGCAGCGTGGCCTCGCGAATGTCCGCCTTGTCGAAGCGTGCATCCTGCAACTGGGAGTTCTCAATGGTGAGGTCGTCGCAGGCGAGGTTGAAGAAGTTCACACGGCGCAGGGAGCACTCTTCGAAGCGCATTCGCTCCGCGTCGAAGTCCAGCAGCTCCGCGTCGTCGAATACGCATCGAATGAAGTCCGTGGACTGGCGCAGCAGGGCGCGGAGCTGGGCGGCGTCTGTGATGGTGAGGTCTTCGTGTGGGGTCATTTGGCTCGTGCTGTATCTCTTAATCCTCAGTGACTGTCGTTAGTACCGGCTGCGCGCTAATCGCCGCGAACCTAGTTCATGAACAGCCCGCCGCTGACGTTTATCGACTGGCCGGTGATGTTGAGGGCGTAGTCGGACGCGAGGAATGCGGCGAGGTTGCCGATGTCGTCGGGCGTCTGCTCCCTGCCGAGAGGTATCTGCGCCTGCACATGCTCCTCGAAGAGTTCGCGCTGGGTCTTTTCTCCGGGGTTCGGTGTCATGGCGCTTCGTGCGGTGATGCGCTCCCACATCGGCGTCCATAGCAGGCCCGGGCATATAGCGTTCACATTGATGTTGTGGGGCGCGAGTTCCTGTGCTTGCGCCTGCGTCAGGCTGATTACGCCCGCCTTGGAGACGTTGTAAGGCGGGTTGCGTGAACTGCCCTGTCGCCCGGCGATGGATGCGATGTTGACCACCTTGCCGTATCTGCGCTCTATCATGTGCGGCGCTATGGCGTCCGTAACCCGCGCGATGCCCTTCACGTTTATCTCGAAGATGAAGTCCCAGTCCTCCTCGTTCGGCGTCTCGCGGCGCTCCCAGCCCTGCGCGCCGATGACGCCGGCGTTGTTCACCAGTATGTCGATTACGCCGAACTCGGCGAGCGCCTGCGCGGTCATCGCTTCCACGGACTGCTGGCCGGTGACATCGAGGCTCAGCGGAAGTGCGCGTCTTCCCAACGCCCGGACTTCCTCCGCGACGCCCTCAGCATTGTCAACGATGATGTCCGCCACCACGATGTCCGCACCGTTTCGCGCGAGCGCCAGCGATATGCCGCGCCCTATACCTCGTCCGCCGCCGGTGACGACTGCCGTCTTTCCGCTAACATCCATTGCTGCACCTCCGTAAGTAGTGTGTCAGTCGGTTCGTCTGTCAGTATATCAGTCGATATGCTTTTGTTGAGAGCGCTCGAAAATTATGATTCAGCCGACGAAGATTCCTGACACGCGCAGAGGCAGCACCGACCGACTGACAAACTGATATACTGATACACTGACTAACCTTAACCTTAATTGCACTTGAAGAAAATGGTGCATTCTGTCAGGATGGTTACATGAGAATTGGCGAATTCGAGATAAGAGAGCCCGTGCCGGAACTACGCAATGTTCGCGCGATAGCGATGTTGCGCCCGTGGGTGGATGTGGGGCGAGTGGGCACGCTGGTGCTCAATCGGCTGGAGCGCTATCTCGGCGCGCAGGAGCTGGGGCGACTGGCAATGCCGGGCAAGTTCTTCGACTATACGCGATACCGGCCCCGCATGCGCACAGTGCAGGGGCAGCGCGTCTTCACCACGCCGAACACCATCGTTCACTACGCGCACGGCGATGAGAACGATTACCTATTCCTGCACATCCGCGAGCCGCATGCCTTTGGCGAAGACTACTGTGACGCGATAGTCGGCCTGCTGCAGCACTTCGGGGTGTCCGAATACTGCCGCATCGGTGGTATGTACGACTCCGTGCCTCACACGCGCCCGGTGCTGATAACGGGCAGCCTCACGCGAGAGCAGGAACGTCGCGCCACCGGGCTGGTGTCAACGCGGGGCAGCACGTATCAGGGTCCTACCAGCATCGTCAACTTGGTGCACGAGTCTCTGTCGCAGCAGGAGACGCCATCGGTCAGCCTGATGGCGCACCTGCCGCAGTATGTGCAGCTGGACGAGGACCACATGGGCGCTGCCCGTCTGATGAGCGTGCTTTGCGCTATGTACGACCTTCCCGATTCGCTCGCGGACCAGTCGCGGGGAGAGCAGCAGTACTCGGAGATAAACCGCGCGGTGCGGAACAATTCCGAGGTGCGCTCTCTGATACAGCAGCTCGAAACCTATTACGACCGGACATATTCCGCGCCGGATGAGCCTGAAGAGGAAGAAGAGCCTATATCCCTTTCGCCGGGAGTGGAGCAGTTCCTGTATGAGGTCGGCGGTCGGCTGGAAGAGCCTTCCGAGGGCGAGGAATACGACGAAGAGGATGATGTCGAAGAGGGTCGGGACGACGGATAGGCGCCGTTTCCGGCAGTCGGAAAGGTCAGGCGCGACAGCGCATCGGTGATGATATGTCCAAACTCCAGCAAGGCGACAGGCTTCCTTCGATAACGCTGAAGGTAATCGGCGGCGATTCTCTGACACTTCCTGAGCAGATGCCGTCGCGCTACCTTGCGCTGCTGTTCTATCGCGCGCACTGGTGACCGTACTGCGTTCGGCAGTTGGCCGAGTGGGAAGAGAAGAGCGCGGAGCTGGAATCGCTAGGATGCAGCGTGGTGGCGGTCAGCGCGGACTCGCTGGAGCATGCGGAGAAGATGCAGCGTGAGTCGGGCGCGAAGTTCCCCATCGCATACGGCGTCGCGCGGGAGCAAGCCGAATCTCTAGGCGCGTGGTGGTCGGATGAGCGCGGCGGATTCGTGCAGCCGACGGAGTTTTTGCTGGGACGCGGCGGAACGGTGCTGGGAGCGATGTACGCGTCGGGACCCGTGGGGCGGATGAGCGCGGATGAGGCGCTGTACGCGATACGCAACCGGGAGCGGCGGCGGTTGGGCGGTTAGACTGACATCGATGGATGGGATGGATAGGATTTGGTGTGATGGCTGTGTCAACATCGCAAATCACATTCTTGAAACAATCGGACAAGTCTGATGCCGTATTGCTCGGCTTACTGGCGATGCTGGAGCCGGGCAAGGAGATATGCCCCGCCGGAATAGTCAATTTGGCTTACCTGCTCGACGAGTACAGTTATCAGCATGATGGGGTTACGCTTACCGGGTTCGATTATGTCCGGAGCGATGATGGGCCGAACACAGCCAACGATGAGGTGGAGCAGCGGCTCGATGCACTGGTTCGGAAGAAGCTCATTCACTGCACCAAGAAGCAGGCCTCACCTGATAACGGGATCGACCGCTACAAGATTCACGGTCAAGTCAATCTTGCCGAGATTCCATTAAGCGCGGATGACTGGGCGCTGATACACTCCGCAATCCGTGAATACGGCAGCATGAGCCACGAAGATATAGTCAAGGCGTCGTTGCGAACCCTGCCGATGAATAGCGGTGTGCGCCACGGCAGGCTTCAATTTCAGGCCAACCCTGAAATCGAGGCTTTCAAGCGGTCGATCAGAGATGATGCCGACTTCATCGAAGAGTGCATGGATGCACTTGCCGAGGGCGCAGAAGGGATTGATGTCGAAGAGTTAAGAGGCGCCGCCGTTGCCAAACAGATTAACTCTTAGCGAACGTGCTCACCTCTTCTATCAGACGCTCGATTCACACAGCCTGTCTTCATTAGACGAAGCCCTCGATTACATCAGAGACGCTCCGTTCTCGCACGGCGGATTGATTCGGCGTGAGCAGCGCCCGCCGATAACGATGTACTTCTACGACGATGGAACTTGGCGGATAGGCTATGTTCTTTCGTTCTACGAAGATTCCGCCACATTCCATATCCATGTTCTGGTAATTTCTCGTGCATGACGGGAACGGTGTCAGCGTGGGGTGTAGGTGTCGGGCGGGTCAATTCCAACCCAGATTGAATACTGAGAAACGACATCGCGTTCGCTGCCTAGATTAGCCCAAAGAACAACCGTATAGACCCCCTTGCCGTGTTTGTCGAGAAGGTCTGAGAGATCTGCCTTCACGTCAAAGGAGTTTGCACTTACATCCCATTTTGAAGCCGTTATCCAAGGTGCGACTACCTTGCGTGGCTCAAGGGACTTACTGGCTTCGTAGGCTTCTTCCCAAAATTCATGAGCCTGTTCAGATGAGTGTGCAGCGGGCGCATCGGGGGAAACGTCGTATGGGTCGGGGCACGGATTGTATTGATATGAGAACGTGTCGGTTGTCCATCTACTGCCGTCCGTCAAGGGCTCCCGAAGCGACGCCACTTGAAATCCGAAATCATAGCAATACGTCCTAGACACCTGCCCCCTAGTGAGATTATAAGGCGGTTGATGGTAATAGATTCCCAATCCTAAATCTCTCTTCCTCCCAATGACAGCACCGTTCTTAGTCTTGCCTGCGAGCGTGAGTATGCCGTCTCCACTTATGCCGGGCATAACCTCGTACTCAACGTGGTCGCCCTCAAAATGCTGGTAGATGTAGATATTGTATCGGTTGTACGCTATCCCTATATTCAGCTTCTTGTGGTGCTCATACAGCAAATTATCACGATGCCCGGGACTACCCATGAAGCCCTTCACCGAATCAGTCATTTCCACCCTGATTGGTTTGACCGGTGTGACTCTATCGCTCGCGGTGTAGCAGTAGTCCAGCCCAGAGCCGTTTTCGCCATTAGACTGATAGCCACCTGCCAAACTGTATCGCATTTGGGGAGTCAGCCCATCTATGCCCCAATGTGACGAAAAGCAGTTGGCCAATGCTGACTCGGCGTGTAGTTGAGCGGCCCAATTGTCCCCAAGTTCAACGGGCGGAACGCCTCTGCGGACACGCTCTTCATTGATGAGTTCAAGCATGTAGGATTTCGCCTCAATGTGTCGTAATGGCGGTGCGGGCACTGGTGTTGGTGTTGATGTCGGAGACGGTGTATTGGTCGGCGGTGGAGTATTTGTAACCGTAGGCGTCGGTATGTTAGTTGGAGTGGATGTAGTTGTGAGTGTGGCGTTAGGTGTCGATGTCACAGTCGGCGTAGCCGTGAGTATCGGCGCAAGTGTCTGCACCGTCGGAGTATCCGCAGGTCTTGCCGTGTGAATGGCCGTTGTTATCGGCGTGGCGACCTGAGCTACCAAAGGCTCCGGCGTCTGAGTCGCCGACTCAATCGGTGTCGTGGGCGGCACTATCGACTTCGCCACTCTATCAACCGATTCCTCCAATGGCGCGGATGTTGATGGCAGCGCAATTATTCCTTGCTGCACCATGAAAAAGGCGACAGCCACAGCCATTATTGCGGCGACACCTAGCCAAAGCACAACGCTCCGCTTCGGTGAGCGAAAAACACGATTACACCTACGGCAACGCCACTTGTATCGCCTATGCTCTCTGTATCGCCTGCGTATGTTCTTGCTGCCGCAATGGGGGCATTTGCCCATTCCGCTATTTCCTTAGTCTAGCCATAGAATCGAACAAAATTGAATAGTTGGAGGCATTAAGTACATAGATTGCTGGAACGTTTTATTCGCAGGAACATTCTAATTGGAATGAAGAAGAAAAACATCACACCAACTATTATCAGAAAAGGCCACCACCACTGATCAGGTGGCAGTTCGGGAGCTGCCGACCCCCAACTAATAATAAATGCTATCCAGACTATGAAGTCTAGAAGCATTAAAGAGGCAATGCCTAGTTTAAGTCCGAATTTCCTTAGTCGCGGTATTACGCTAGCGGCCGCTAAAACAATCGACAGGACGACCATTACGGCGATGATCAAGGAAATTACAAAGGCAGGGACATCAAAAAAGAAAAGCAACTTAGAAGTGCCTTCCGACGGTTCCCAGACCTGTCCCATGAGCAGAGCGCCTACGAAAGCAACCAGGGCGTAAGCAAACAGCCAATCATCCTTAAACTCTGCTTCGGTCATTCTTGTTCTCCTTACAGTAATGTAATGCCACAATAATGTAATACCCACCCTGTTATTTTAGTCCTCACAAGAAGCAGGCACACCTAGGTTGACATTTCTTACGCACCTTCGCACACCGTTTCTACGACCGCACCAGCCTCAGTACCATCTTCACGAGCATGAAGATGATGAGGGCCAGGCCGCCCCAGAGGAGGAGTTCTGCCCACCACTGATCGACGGGCAGGTCGGTGATGGCGGCTGCCCAGCTGAGGATGAAGCCTAGCCAGACTATGAAGTCTAGGGCGAATGACACTTTCTTGCCTATGAGCAGCGCGAGGTTGCGCAGCACGGGAATGACGCTTGCGACGGCGAGGAAGAGGGACAGCACGAAGAAACCGGCAATTATCAGGAAGATTGAGAAGCCCGCGAATTCAGGGACCTCGAAGAAGTAGAAACTGACCGCTCCGCCCGACGACTGCCACTGCTGCGTCAGCATGAGCGCGCCTACGAAGGCGACGAGGGCGTTGCTGAACAGCCAGTCTTCCTTGTATTCAGAGCTGGTCATCGTTCTCTCTCGTTGGGTTTTTACGTGGATGGACGAGATGGGGATTTTCACCCCCATCACCCGCTTTCGCGGGCGCAGGCTCTAGCCTTCCCCCATCAAGGGGGAAGGAACTTTTGGGTATCTTGCTAGGTCAGCAGGGCAGCCAGTTCTTCGGGGTGGCTGAGCATGGGGTAGTGGCCTGCGTCCATCTCGTGCCATGATGCGTTGAGCTTTTCGGCGGTGCGGCGCTGGTGCGCTTCGGGCGGGTTCTGGCTGAGGGTGCAGCGTATGACGCGGGTGTTGGGCCATTCCTGCGCCCAGAACGCGTCCAGCTCGCCGGGGGCGTCGGACGCTTCGACCGGGTGCGGTGTGGCGCGATCAACCGCCCATGTGCGCAGGTCCGGCTCAAGGTCGGCGAAGAGGCGGTTTTCCATCTCTTCGCGCGAGGGGCCTCTGGTCAGTCCGGTGGTGGGAATCGGTGGGGCGTTGGGGCCGCGCTGCACGATGTTGCTGACGAGCTCGCCGGGCTGCGGCGCGAGCGCATCGACAAAAGCCACCCTGCTTATGCGGTCGCGCGCGAGTTCGGCAATCTTGCATATTACCAGGCCGCCAGTGCTCGTGCCGACCAGCACTATGTCGCGCAGGTCTTCGTAGAAGAGCATGTCCGCGACTTCCTGCCCCTGCGCGGCTATCGTGATGCCGGGGCGGATGAGGCTGCTGCGCTCGCCGCAGCCGTCCAGCGTGGGCGCATAGACGGTATGCCCCTGCTGCCGCAGGACTTCTGCCGTAGGTTTCCATATCCAGCCGCCCTGGAATGAGCCGTGAACCAGTACGAATGTAGCCATTTTCTTACCTCCTAAGTAATTGACATCGATGAACAGGATAAACAGGATTTATCGGATTTTCTATATCCATTCCACCCTGTCCATCGATGTTAAACTAAATGTTCCAGCATGGAGAGCGGGGTTGTGGCGAGGACGCCGCCATCGACCGGCAGGGTTACGCCGGTTATCCAGCGGGCTTCGTCGCTGGCGAGGAAGAGCGCTGCCCATGCGATGTCCCACGCGCTGCCCTCGATGCCGAGTGGCGTGCTGCGCCGGCGCAGGTCGCGGCCTTCTTCGGAGAGCCTACCCGCGACCATAGGCGTGTAAAGCGGACCGGGAGCGATGCAGTTCACACGCACGCCGTCTCGCCCGTGATGCACGGACATCTGGGTTGTGAGCGCGATGACGCCGCCCTTGGATATTGCATAAGGGATGCTCGCGCCGCTGCTGCCCGCGCGTATGCCGGCTATCGAGGATATGTTGATGATGGAGCCGCCGCCGGTCTCCGCCATGCGCGGCACGGCGTACTTGCTTGTGAAGACCATGCTGCGTACGTTCGTCGCCATCACGCGGTCGAAGTCTTCTTCCAGCACATCCAGCACGGTGCCGGGGCTGCCGATGCCGACATTGTTGAACAGGATGTCCAGCCTGCCGTAACGGGAGACGGCTTGCTCGGCGATGCGGGCGCAGTCGTCTTCGCGCGTTACGTCGGCTTGCAGCACGGACGCAGTGCCACCTTCGCCTTCGATGGATGCGCGCGTCTCCTCGGCGCGCTCAGGCGTAGCGTCAACCAGCAGCACGCTTGCGCCCTCGCGCGCAAAGAGCGTCGATGCCGCCTTGCCCGTTCCCACGCCGGGCCCGCGTGATCCCGCGCCCGTTACTATTGCCACTTTGCCTGCCAGTCTGCCGCTTCCGTCAGCCATGTCAACGCCTCCTTTTCACATCTCATAAGGAATAGTGTTCTGTGCATCTTGTCCGATTGGCATGTTAAGAGTATGTTACATGCTGGGACTCGATTGCAGGGCATTGTATGGCAACAGACACAGAAATACAGGCCGACTATCTTATTTCGGGAGCGAAAACTCTCGGCATTGACTTGACGGAAACACAGGTGCGGCGGTTTGTGCGATACTACGCTGAACTTGTGCGCTGGAACGAGCGAGTGAACCTGACGGCAATAACCGAATGGGAGGCGGTACATTCGAGGCATTTTCTCGACTCGCTTGCGGCAGCGATGGCACTGCCCGCCGAGATGCTTCGGGCGGGTTCGTTCATAGATGTGGGCAGCGGCGGGGGCTTCCCCGGCATACCAATGAAGATGGCGTTCCCCGGCATGCGCGGCACACTGCTGGACGCGACGGCGAAGAAGACCGCATTCCTGGAGCATGCGCGCGAGGCGCTGGACCTGAGGCACATGACGGTACGCACGGGGAGGGCGGAGACGCTGGCGCATCAGAGCGAATTGAGGGAGTCGTTCGACATCGCGTTCTCAAGAGCGGTCGCGGAGATTGCCACGCTCGCCGAGTTGACGCTGCCGTTTGTGCGTGTCGGCGGCTTGGTCGTGATGCACAAGAAGGCAGACGTAGCCGCTGAAATCGGACGGGCGCAGGGCGCAATTGAAACTTTGGGAGGGTGTGTACATGAGGTTGTCCCTGTTACACTTCCGGCGCTTGACGACAGGGCGCTCGTCGTGCTCGAGAAGCAGCACCCAACGGATGAAAGATACCCCCGACGCCCGGGGATGCCCTCGAAGCGTCCATTGACCTGAATCCATATTGCATCACATATTGCCTTAATAGCCGGGCTTGCCTCGATAATCGTGATCCCGTTTCGCAGATAGCGCGCCTCACGCCTTCAAGGGAAAGAGTGCATTCAGCCAGTTCCGACAAGTATGAACCAGCAACCACAAGACCGCACCACAACGTCCGCTCAGCAGAGAGGGACTGCGCTCATCAAGCGGCGCATCTTTTCGCTGCCGTCGCTGCTGATGTTCGTGATATTTGCCGCCTTCGTCTATTTCCTGCTGACACGATTTCATGCGGACTGGAGCGCGACCTTCGACACGATAGCCCACATGAATCCCTGGTACTACGTGTTGGCATTCGCGCTGTACTATGCGACCTTCATCCTGCGCGGCCAGCGCTGGCGAATGCTGGCGCAGAATACGGGAGAGCTCGAGACGCTGCCGCGCGGCCAGCTTCCGACTATGCGGGCGGCATCCACATACATTCTCATCGGGTGGTTCGTGAACTCGATTACGTGGCTGCGCATGGGGGACGGATACAGGGCGTGGCTGTTCGCTCGGGGCAGCGGCGGCAGCTTTTCCTGGAGTCTCGGCACGGTGCTTGCGGAGCGTGTGCTGGATGTCGTCTCCATGCTGCTGATACTACTGGCGAGTGCGGTGCTGCTTTCCGCGACAGAGGTTTCAAGAGTGGCGCAGACGGTGATATGGCTGACCCTGTTCGTCGTTGTCGGCTCTCTCTGCTTTCTCGTAGCGATGAAGTTGTGGGGGCAGCGGTTCGCGCGCTTCCTGCCGTCGCGTCTCGAAGAGGAGTTCAACCGCTTTCAAAGCGGGACGCTGGGCAGCATGAAGCAGATGCCAACCGTCATCGCACTTGGCGGCGGCGCATGGCTGCTGGAGATCGCGCGACTCTACTTCGTGGCGCAGGCGCTGGGGCTAGAAGTGCCGCTTGCTCTCATAGCTATCGCGGCATTGAGCGCGGCAATCCTGAGCACCGTGCCGGTTCCAGGTGGAGTCGGCTTCGTCGAGTCGGGAATCGTGGGCGTTCTTCTGCTTGGTCTGGGACGTCCCGAGGCGGTGTCGATCGCGCTGGTTGACCGCTCGATAACATTCATCAGCGTCATTGCGATAGGTGGAGTGGTCTTTCTGGTGAGCCAGGTGTGGCAGCCGCGCGCAAGCCCGGAGCGGGCCTGACCAGGCATATTCTCAGCCTTTCACAGGATGTAGTCATGGGGCTGTGCCATGTTCTTGTACTAAGAATCTTGCATTAGTCCCTTCTCCCTTGATGGAGGAAGGTTGGGATGGCGGTGAAAGGGCTTTGCCGGGCGCTGAAGTCATCAGCCCTGCGAGATGCTTGGAGGAAAGACTTGATGAACATCTCGCGCTACCAGGGTATCTACCGGTTTGGTAAGGCGTATGGCTTCATGCTGGAAAACGACCCCCACGCGTCGGGGTCGGTGGACCGTGTGTTGGCAGAGGCTATGGTACGCCTCTGCGCCGAGACCGCCGACTACCTGTACACAGGATACTCTCCAACGTGCGCCGGATACGAGGAGGGCTTTCGTCCGACGCTGGAACGATACGTGGCCGAAGCCGGAGCATCGCAGGGGTCTTCTCATGAGATGGTAGCCAGTATCGTGAACTTCTGCCGGGGCCTTGAGAAGCGAGCTGCCGATGACTTGGATGGTATGCGGTTCGGCGGGACTGAGGAGCAGATAGTCGCCCGCGGCTCGGACTGGTGCACCGATGTCGTCCGCGTTGCTTGTGCAATGTGCCAGGTGGCTGGCGTGCCTGCGAGGCCGGTCTGGCTGTTCAACCTGGGCCAGGCTTACAGCGGTCATGCGATCTTCGAGGCGTTCAGCGAAGGTGTCTGGGGCGCGGTCGATCCTCTCAACGGCGTTGTGTACCGTCACCCTGTCGGTACGCCGGCCACGACATGGGAATTGATGAGTGACGAGTGGCTGGTCCGCAGCAACTGGGAGGGCCGATCAAGCTTCTATGCTGACCCTCGGCAGTTTGAAGCTGCCGCAATCTGCGACTATCCCATCCGGCGTGCCTCCGACTTCGACTACACGGTAAGCCCACTGAACGATTACACGCACCGAGTTCTTGAAATGGCGAACGCGGGCTGGCCCGGCGGGCTGCGATGGCTTCACGGTGAGGAAGGTTGAATAGGTTGGGATAAGCCGCGCTATCGCACCTTATGGTAACGTCATCGCTCCGCTATTACGACAAAGTGGCTTGCCATCCCCAGAAGTGTCTTCTCTCGCTCAACGCGTCGAATCAGATCAAGCAGTTGTTCCCTCCTGACCGGATCGGACATGCGCTCTTCCAGGTCCGCGGTGTATTCACCTGGTCCCTGAACCGACAGTAAATCGATTTGCCGGAATCCTGCTTCAGCCACCTCGGTTTCAAGCTCCTCCGGGCGGTGGAGATAGGCAGTGGTGAAGTATCCGGGGATATTCGTCTTAGGTAGATGCCTGCCATCTGCGAGGTCGCGGTCCAGCAGAGAAATGAAGGCCGGATCGTCAATGTGCCCGCTGACGAGTCCATCGACCAGCGAAGCAAATCGATTGACTGCGGTGGCAAGCAGCATGCCGCCCGGCTTCAGAACCCGGTGTCCCTCAAGCAGTGCCTGTCGCCGGTGTTCTCCATTTGGCAGGTGGTAGAGAGGCCCCATCAGCAGCAGTATGTCGGCGCTCTCATCCGGGTGGTGAAGCGAGCGAGCATCGCCCTCGGCAACGCTGGCTAGAGGGTATTGCGGCTGGGATACAGAGGCTACCCGCGCCTGTTCCACATGCTTGGGGACAGGATCTACGAGATGGACTTCGTAGCCGTTCCTCGCCAGCCAGCAGGAGTACCTCCCAGGCCCGCCGCCCACATCGAGGACTACCTTCGGTGGCGGTTCGATGAATCGCCCGATTATCTCCTGCATGCGGGCAAATTCGAGCAGCCCCGCGCCGTCCTTGACGAGCCTCGTGCTTTCGTCAAAGTCCTCGTAGTAGGAAAAGACCTTACTCTGGCCCTCGTCAGCGTCACGGTCAATCATAGAGGTTATCCCTTGAAATCCGGAGTGCAGGAAGACACTCGCCACCAATCTCGAAATATGCAGAAGTACCTTCCCCCACGGGGGAAGGTTAGGAAGGGGGTGGAAGTGCGTCCGACCGCCCAAAATCGGTCAATTTCTGGCTTCCTGCTTTCACAGAAATGGCGATTGGCGGATTGACTGCACTTGTGAAATCGTCTCCTATCGAAGAAATACGTCCCCATCGCGCCAGATTTACTGTAGCATGCGAGGATACGACCCGGACCCCATTTAGCAACTGGCACCGAAGGCTGTGAATGTGGCTGGTGATAGATTGAAATGAAGTGTAGCAGACATTGGAGGTCCGGCGACCGGATAGTGATGCGCAGCGTCTGTGACGAGAAGATTCAGGCCGCATGGCCCGTGACCGTCGTAAGCGACTCGGCACAAGCCCTGGTACTCTATCTCGCCACCGGAACGACTTACAAGATACGGGATTTCTCAGGTGGGCTTGATGGGCGTATGCCGGTCGGTGAGTGGGAGCTAATTGACCGCGAGTGGAAGAGCGACATGCTCCGGATTATGCTTCCCAGAGATAACCACGCCTATCTTGGATTCTGGGATCGACGTCAACTCTTCGACCGATGGTACATCAACCTTGAGCGTGAGCACGAGAGGACGAAGTACGGAATCGATTTCGTTGACCAGTTTTTGGATATAGTCATCAGGCCTGACACGAACGAATGGCGCTGGAAGGACGAGGAAGAACTTGACTACGCGGTTTCCAAGGGCCTGATAAC
Source organism: Dehalococcoidia bacterium (assembly GCA_965204855.1). Classification (GTDB taxonomy): domain Bacteria; phylum Chloroflexota; class Dehalococcoidia; order Lucifugimonadales; family JADFKI01; genus Bin90. The sequence continues at coordinate 2,714,420 of OZ242018.1, read as the reverse complement.
CCGACAGCAGGCGGGGCAAGTCAGGGAGGAAGGGTATCTCGCTCTGAAGAGGTGGGAGGCTGGCACTACGCCTTTCGGTCAAGGGTGGGAGTTCTGGAGACCTAACCCCGATTGGCCTATTCCATCTCTACCCCCGGACTGGAACGGATAGGAGCGCTCCGCTCTCTCTGGCGGCTGCTATGAACTCCTGCGAAGTATTGCAGAAGCTAATCGAGACCGAGCGGAAGAATATGGAGTAAATCGTGCAGAGACTGGTTCTTTTCGACGTAGATCAGACGCTCATCAGCGCAAGGGGCGCCAGCACCGCAGCACTCGACAGCGCCTTCGAAGAGATTTATGGCATCGCCAACGCTTTTCGTGGCGTCACTTTCGCCGGCGGCCTGGACATGCCACTTATGAGGGACATCGCTCGAAAGTGGCGCCTGGGGCCGCCAGGTCAGGACGAATTACCCGATCAACCCAGATTCAAGCTTGCCTACTTCCGACACCTTTCAGAAATTCTGGAGACCTGGCCCGAGGTCGAGACATGCCCGGGAGTTCCCGCCCTGCTCGATACGCTCGCCTCGAATCCAGGCGTCCAGCTGGGTTTGGAGACCGGCAATTTCAGGGAGGCTGCGTTCATAAAGCTTCGCAGGTTCGGTCTCGACACATATTTTGGCGAAGGCGGCTTCGGAGGCGACTACATGAATAGGACTCAGGTTGTCGCTGCTGCGATTGCCGAGTGCCAGGAGCGCTCCGGACGGTCCTATTGCCCTGGGGAAATCTTCGTAGTCGGCGACACGCCATCGGACATTATAGCCGGCCAAGAAAATGGAGTTGAGACGCTGCCCGTCGGCACGGGGCAGTTTTCCATTGACGAACTGCGTAAGTACAATCCCAGCCACATCCTCAAGGACTTATCCAATACGGCAAGGGTCTTGAGATTATTGCTGGGATCCTAGATGCTTGCAGACACCGAAGCCGTGCTATCCTTCCAGAATCTCTACAAGGTCATTCAGGTCCCAGATTTCAATGTCCGGCGTGATAGCGGTCTCATTACCAACTCTACGTCGGTTCAGCCATACGCTTCGCAGCCCGCTGTTTTTCGCGCCGCAGACATCGTCCTTCAGGGAATCCCCGACGTGAAGAACCTCATCCGGCGCGCAGCCACTTGTGAGCAGGGCAAACTCAAAGATTCGCGGGTCAGGCTTGGCGTATCCGCATTCCTGCGCGAAGACCGCGAAGTCAAGCGTAACGGGCAGACGACTCAGCACCGGCCTGCTGTTGCCGTTCGATATCAGGCCGAGCCGATAGCGGTTCCTGAGGCGCTTCAGGGCGGTAGGGACATCCGGGTACGGCCTCGTGCCATCCAGCCTGGTTTCCATGTAGAAGCGGAATAGCTGTCCGGCGACTTCCTTGCTCGGAGCGCCCACGTATTCAAGAGTTCTGCCGAATGCCTTGTACCTGATCTCGTCAAGATTGACCGCGCCGCCCGATTCCTTCGCAACACAATCCCTTATCTTCATCATCTTCTGCACGGTCAATTGACGAGTCGCGTCGTTCGCCACGATAGTCCGAAGTTGCCGCAATGTAAGTGCCAGCGCGTTCTCCATTGCCGACCTGAAGTCCCATAGCGTATCGTCGCCATCGAACGAGACCGTCGTGATCCGAGACAAGTCAACTCTAGATTCCGCGTTCCTCATATTCGTGGCCTTGCATCTTCAATTGGGACAAGAGACAGCCTTAGGAGTTGCTCCCTTGGCCATTCAAATGCCTCATTTGTGCCGGTTGCTAACGCTGTCTGATCATGCATGGTAATGGAGTTGCGCGAACGGTCAAGGTATAGCTGCCAACAGCAAGGCATATAAAAAGTCCCTTCCTCCATCAAGGGGGAAGGTTAGAGCCTGTCCTGAGCTTGCCGAAGGAATGGGGGTGAGAGCGCATCCCCATCGCCGTAAACTGCACTAATGCAATTTTCTCTTGTACCAAAAACGTCTTGCGGATTTTCGTTGTTTTGATTACATTAGAAAATGTTGAGTATCGAATCTTGACATAAATCCAAAATGGGCGTAAACTCGCGTGAGCATCAAAATTTATCTGCGGGAGGGAGTCAATACAGATGCTTAAAGAAATTCCTAAGAAGACCGTAAGCCACGTTGTTAAGAGGCCGGGGAGACTCCACGGAGACCCCGATGTAGAGATTCCTGTCGCAGATGACCTGGCGACTGTGCCGGGTATCCCAAAGAAGGATGAAGATGTCGCTTTCTACAGCCGCATCTATCCCGTAGAGTCGCAGAACATCGAGAAGGCCGCGGACCGCGAATGGGTCTGGTCGGTCTATCGCGAGGAAGTTCTTAAGTATCGCGAGCGCCACGACGAGATTAACCAGCCGCTCGTGGACGCTTCCCTGCTGACTGGCGACCTCGAGCCGACCGGAGTTGCGGAAGCCGGCAAGGACATGACCAGCGTCATCCGCCTCAAGGCGCGTGAGCTTGGCTTCGGCGAGGTCGGCTTCACGAAGTTCGACCACAAGTACGCCTATCTCAGCAAGAAGCGCTGGGTCAAGTACGAGCACACCATCTGCCTCGCGCTTGAGCAGGACTACTACCAGACGCAGACCATCCCCAGCCTTGAGGCTGAGTTCGCCCACTTCGGCACATACGAGATCGAGGGCGCGCTTGCGCTCGACCTCGCGGACTACATCCGCAGTCTCGGGTACCACGCTCAGGTGCATAGCCCGAACGACAACAGCGGTGTCTATATTCCGATGTTCGTCGCGGCAGGACTGGGCCAGCTCGGCGCGAATGGCCAGTTGCTCTCCCCACACTTCGGTTCGAGGGCGCGCCTTGCGATGATTACGACCGATGCACCGGTTACCTACGACGAGCCGGTTGACTACGGTCTGCACAATTTCTGCCAGGTCTGCCAGGTCTGCGTGAACCGCTGCCCGGGTCGCGCGCTGGTCAAGGAAAAGGTCTGGTGGCGCGGCGCAGAGAAGAACAAGCTCATCTACGAGCGCTGTCGCCCGGTTATGGCTCGCTACGATGGCTGTGGCGTCTGCATGAAGGTCTGCCCCATCCAGAAGTACGGCGCACCCGCCGTCATGGAGCACTATGTCGAGACCGGGGAAGTGCTGGGCAAGAACACGGACAACCTCGAAGGCTACGAAATCCCTGAGAAGGGCTACTTCGGACCCGGCAGTCTGCCTCAGTTCAACCGCCAGTTCTTCGAGATTCCGCATGGCCGCAGGGAAGAGTGGCTGTTCGAGGAGTTCAAGGAGAAGCTCGAGAGCGACATGCTCCCGACCGAGGAGATTATGGACTTCGCCGTCGAGCTGAAGAAGATTCTCGACGAGGGCGGCACGACTCGCGGCGACGAGTAACGGCAAATTAGGTGTTTAGTGTTTAGGGGCAGCCCGTGGGTTGCCCCTAGCTTTCTGGACAAGAGGTGAACATGTTCAAGAAGCCACAGATTGACGCGCTGTTCGCTGAATTGAAGAGCGAATGGCAGGGCACGCGCGAGTTCGAGAAGATTCACCGCGATGTTGACCTCGGCATCGCGTACTACGACGCTGGTCGCTCGCTCGCGAGCGCGGACCTGGACGAGAGAGCGCTTGCGCTCATCGAGAAGCACAAGCCCGAGTAATCGTAGGCGCGCCAACACATCGGCTTTACAGCGCGGCTATAATTATAGTAATAAAGGGGTACGTTTGAAGCGTACCTCTTTTTCTTTGGCTTAATGTGGTTGTCACTCCTGATTTCGCGGGATTCAGTTGATGCGCCGAATAATCGAAAAGCTCAAGCTCAGGTCCAAAGATAAGGACGAGCCTCCCGCAGACAAGAGGCGTCCGCCTAAAGTGGGCATCCTTGCCCCGTTCGCTGCGATTCTCGGCGTCATCGGGGTTGTAGTGCTTATCATCGTGGGCATTCGCTCGCTTCTGGGACGAAGCAGGATTGAGCCTGCGCCTCCGCAACCGCCAACTCCACCGCAGCCGCCTGCGCCGCCACGACCACCTGCTGCGGCTGAGCCTCGCAGAAGGGGGCCGCTTCGGTTCGGCATCAGGCATCCGCTCGTAATCTCCCTGATTGTCGTGGTAGTCGTGGTAGTCGGAACGCTGGCGTACCTTCCGTTTTCAGATTGGTCATCGACCATCGGCGGCATACGGCATGAGCCGTCGGAGTACGACGAATTCTTCACGTACTCGCAGATGGAGGCGATGACGCACTTCGCGAAGTGCGATGCCATGCTGTACTCCACCAGACCGGAAGAAGAGCTGGAGAATGTGAAGGAACGCATGGCTATCGAGGTGGAGTTCGACAGTTCGGCAGGCCCCGGTGCGTCGAGCAGCGCGGGGCAGTACACCCGCCGCGTGCGCAGCCCCGAGGAGATTGCCGAGACAATCCGCCTCGCTGAGGAGTTCTACGAGCGCGTCAACTGCCAATAATGTTATCCTGTTTATCCTGTGTATCGATGTCAAGAAAAAAGTGACCGAGAAGGAGAAGAGTTAGTTATGGCAACGGATACATTATCTATGCTGCGGCACAAGAGCCATGTCGTAGTGGACGGGCCCGACAGGGCTCCCGCCCGCTCTATGCTCCGTGCCGTGGGCCTGCAGGACGAGGACTTCGAGAAGCCCTTCGTCGCGATTGCGAACCTGGCGAGCGACGTTACGCCGTGCAACGTGCATCTCGACCGCATCGCGCAGAAGGTGAAACAGGGACTGTGGGACGCTAACAGCGTGCCGTTCATGTTCGGCACCATCACAATCAGCGACGGCATATCCATGGGCACGGAGGGCATGAAGGCGTCCCTCGTAAGCCGTGAGGTCATCGCCGACTCGATAGAGACCGTAACCTTCGGGGAGGGTATGGACGGCCTCATCGTGGTTGCCGCGTGCGACAAGAACATGCCCGGCGCGATGATGGCGATGGCGCGAATGGATGTGCCCGCCATATTCGTCTATGGCGGCGCGATCCTGCCCGGCAACTACATGGGTCAGGACATCAACATTCAGGACATGTACGAAGCCTGCGGCGCGTTCTCGACAGGTGAGTTGTCGCTTGAGGAGCTTATCGCGATGGAGCGCGTGGCGTGCCCTGGTGAGGGCGCATGCTCCGGCATGTTCACCGCAAACACGATGTCCTCCGCAATCGAGGCTATGGGGATGTCCATACCCGGCGCGTCCTCGATACCCGCCGTTGACTCGCGCAACGATGATGTGGCGCACTCGGCGGGCGAGTACCTGTATAACCTGCTCGAAAGGGGCATCAACCCGCGCACGATAATGACCCGCGAGGCGTTCGAGAATGCTATCACGGTGGTCATGGCAATGGGCGGCTCCACCAACGCCGTGCTCCACCTGCTCGCCATCGCGCATGAGGCTGAGGTGGAGTTGAACATAGACGACTTCGACGAGATAAGCCGCCGCACGCCGTACATCACCGACCTGCGTCCCGGCGGTCGCTTCGTCATGTCCGACATGGACAAGTCCGGTGGCGTGCCTGTCGTGATGAGGGAATTGCTTGACGCGGGCTTGCTGCATGGGGACGTGCTCACGATAACCGGTAAGACAATCGCCGAGAACCTCGACGAGCTTGACCTGCCGGAGCCGGACAGCCGTGTCATCCATCCTATATCATCGCCGCGCAGTCCGACGGGCGGCCTTGCCATCCTGAAGGGCAACCTCGCTCCTGAGGGCGCGGTCATCAAGGTGTCGGGCACGAAGCACACGGCGCACGAAGGACCGGCTCGCGTCTTCAACAGCGAGCGCCCCGCCTTCGACGCCATCGTGAACGGCGAAATCAAGGACGGCGATGTGGTCGTGGTGCGATATGAGGGTCCGAAGGGCGGGCCGGGCATGCAGGAGATGCTGGCGGTAACTGGCGCGATAATGGGCGTGGGACTCGGCGACTCCACGATGCTCATCACGGACGGGCGCTTCTCAGGCGCGTCACGCGGGCCGTGCATCGGCCATGTCGCGCCTGAAGCAGCGGTCGGCGGGCCAATCGGCCTGCTGCAGGACGGCGACATCGTGCAATTCAACGCCGAGACGCGCGACCTCAGCGTGCGCCTGTCGGACGACGAACTCGCGCAGAGGCGCGCAGAGTGGACGCCGCCGCCGCCGAACTACGATCGCGGTGTCCTCGCTAAGTATGCCAAGCTGGTGTCGTCCGCATCACTTGGTGCGGTAACGACGTAGGAACTGACATCGATCGACAGGGATGGACGGGATATTTTCTATCCTGTCTATCCCTGTCAACCTAGGGAGAACGCCGTGATCAGAAGCGTAACCACCGCCGTGCTCATAGGCGTTCTCGGCGGGTTCTGGTTTGCGCTGGTCAACGGCAGTATCGAACTCTTCCAGAACTATGTCGAAGGCGCTTGGCGCTATCAGTTCGAGGTTCGTTCTTTCGCCGCTCCTGTGATTGGCGCGGTCATCGGCGCGCTCGCCGGAGCGAATATCCACCTTGCGCTCGCTCAGATGCGGGCTGATGCGTTCGTGCGCGGCGCGTCTGTGGGAACCGCCGTCGGCGTTATGCTTGTGTTGGCGCAAGTCGCACTTGTAGTCCTTGCCGCGACCTTCAACGACTATCGAGTATTTTACCAGCCGCTGCTGACCAGATTCAGCGGCATTATACTTATCGCCACCGTCATCGGAGCTGCGGCAGGCCTATTGAAAGTCGAGCGGTCACTTGCCGCACCCATCCCCGGCGCGGATGTCGGCGCGCTCACCGCGGTCGCTTTCGTGCTGCCCAACGTTGTAACTAGCACGCTGGCGGTATCGACTTCGGGTGGGGGTGAGTTTTCAGACCTTGTTTTCTTCACAACCTATCTATTGCCATCTCATCTGTCTATATTGCTTGCGGGCGTGGGCAGCGGCGCAATCATCGGAGCCGTGCATAGAAGGCGGAAGTTTGGTGAGTCAGATATTTTACCCACTACGCTTGGCGTCCTGCTAGGGACGCTCGCGGCGGTAACCACTTCAAGCCCTTCGTTCCATTATGTAGTCCTGAGGATTCTACCTCCTGAGTCCTTTTATCTTCATATCTATGTCTTTCGCGTACTGATCGGGTTGCTTATCGGCAGCCTAGCGGGCTTGACCGTCATCTTTGCAGCACAGAGAGTCATCGCCGCCCGTCGCACCGACGCCGGGACGGTAGTCTCTGGTTGAATTGACAAGCCACTGTCAGGCAATACTATATGAAAGCCTTATCGCTGCGACAACCTTGGGCGTCCCTCGTAGCCGACGGGTGCAAGACGATTGAAACGCGCACATGGCGCAAGCGCTATCGCGGACCGTTGGCAATTCACGCGAGCGTGCGCCCTGACGCAGACCTGCCCACCGGAGGCATCATCGCTGTCGCCTGGCTGTACGGCTGCCGTGCAATGGAAGAAGCAGACGAAGACGCCGCATGCATCGCGCTGTACGACCGCGCGTATGCTTGGCTGCTAGCGAACGTCCAGCCCGTGCCGCTGATACCGTGCAAGGGCAGGCTGGGCCTGTGGACGCCGCCGGACGATATTATGCGTATGCTGCCGAGCGTGCTACCCCCCTACAAGATCGCAACAACTAGGTGAATAATCTTGGCAAGAGTCTTAGTCCCCGGTGCGCTCACCAGCATTGCAATATGCCTGATTGCCTATTTCGTTATCGGCGGCATCCCTTACAGCCTGCTCAATGGCTCCAACGTGGCTACTCTCGCTGGTACGCTCTCCGCGATGGTGCTCGGTGCTGCCTTGGGCGCTCTCGCCGTTTACACTTCAACAAAAAGAGATACGGCAGTCATAATTCGAGGCGCGGCTGCCGGAGCGTTCATCGGAGTAGTTGGAAGTTTCCTCGGCTCTATCGACACTGTGCGACTCGAAGGCATCGACAGTAACGTGGTGCTGATAAGCCTCGCTGTCGGCGCAGCCGTGGGTGTGGCAGGATTGAGAGGCACGGGCGGGAGATTCTTCGGCACCCGTGCTGATGACGGCGAGAAACTGGATATATTAGGAAGAGCGCTCGACGGCGCACTTGCCGGAATCATCATTGGCGTCCTATGCGCTGTGCCGGTCGCCCGGTTCAATAGCAGCATCTTCATATTCCTTCGCAAGATCGATCCTGCCAGAAGGATGAGCCATGATAACAGATTCGAATTCGTGAATGTGCTTTCCATTGATGAGATGTTGATCGGCGCAATTCTGGGTGCAGTCATCGGCTTAGTCGTGGGACTTGTCTTATCCAAGAAGCGGACCGATGGACTGTTGAATGGGATGCTTGCTGGTATAGCAATCGGCTTGGTGTGGGCACTGCCTCACATAATCGTAATGACTTTCAACGAATTGCTGGGAGGTGTGCTGGGAAGCGAAGTGTTATGGGGCGCGCTTGCAATGGCTACGGTCGCGGGCGCAGTTATTGGTGCGGCATTGCCAGACTTCAGGCTGACGACTCCTTGGTGCTTGGCGCTCGTCGGCGGAGGCATCGGGGTCCTATTTGTACTGCCATACGTCGTGTTTGCGGGCGCCTACATACTTGATGGCAGGGTGGCATTCTCGTCCCGAACCTTGGAGCAGGGAATGTTCCAGACATTTCTCACTTGGAACAGGACAATACCTGTTCGACTGCTGATAGGCGCGGTCTCGGGGGCGGCAGTCTGCCTGATCTTGAGCGCGTTCATGAACCGATATGTCAGCGTTTCCCTCAACGTACTTGCCGTGATCATCATACTGCTTGCCGCCACTCTCGGGTTGAAAGGCCGTTACCTTCTCTTCCTGGCTGACCTTTATCTGTTTGGTTCCAGAATCGACCTGCCATCATTTGTCTATGGCTTCAGCGGAGAACTCCTTAGCATCCCTATTGGTGTGGCAATCAACTCGTCCTTCGGCGTCATTTCAGGTCTGATTTTTGCCGTAGTGATTAAACTGGCGGCGTCCCGCTCCAATCCTGATAGAATACTCCCCGACCAATCGACAAACCAGAATCATTGAGGTAATGCAATGACACGACCTAACATCCTCCTAATCCTAGCCGACGACATGGGCTACTCGGACCTGGGCTGCTACGGCTCGGAGATTCGCACGCCCAACCTCGACAGGCTGGCGGCGTCAGGACTGCGCTTTTCGCAGATGTACAACTCGGCGCGCTGCTGCCCGTCGCGGGCGTCTCTGCTCACGGGGCTAAACCCGCATCAGACAGGCGTAGGGCACATGATGGACGCGCTCGGACCGGACTCGTACCAGGGCTTCCTGAACGATAACTGCGCCACCATCGCCGAGGTGCTGCGTGGGAGCGGTTATGCCACATACATGAGCGGCAAGTGGCATGTGGGCGGTCGCTACAACCTGCTGGACGACAGCAACTGGGAGGAATTGAAGGGCAGCCACGGCTATCCCATTCCTACGCAGCGCGGCTTCGACCGCTTCTACGGCATTGTGGCGGGCAGTGCGAACTACTTCTTCCCGCGCCTGCTGATGGAGGACGACCGCTTCCTCGAACTCGACCCGGCGGGCTACTACTTCACGGACGCCATCACCGACAACGCCGTCAAGATGCTGGACGAGAGCGCGGCATCCAACAGCGCGGCGAGCGCGAACGGCGGGGACGAAAAGCCGTTCTTCCTGCATGTTACATACACCGCGCCGCACTGGCCGCTGCACGCGCACGAAGAGGACATCGCGCGCTACGAGGGCAAGTACCGCAACGGTTGGGACACGCTCCGCACGAACCGCCACGAGGAACTGAAGGCGAGCGGCATACTCAGCGACAAGTGGGAGATTACACCGCGCAACTCATCCGCGGTCGCGTGGGAAGACGAGCGCAACAAGGACTGGGAAGACCTGAAGATGGCGACTTACGCGGCGATGATAGACAGGATGGACCAGGGCATCGGGCGGATACTGGACAAGGTACGCGAGATTGGCGCCGAGGAGAACACGCTGGTCATGTTCCTGTCCGACAACGGCGGCTGCGCGGAGTTCCTCGCTGAGGACACGGAGCGCCCCGAACCTTCGCAGTACGCCAGCCCCAACCCGGACGGCACACCGGTCAGGATGGGCAACATCCTCGGGCAGCGACCGGGCCCCGGCGACACATTCATGAGCTACGACCTGCCGTGGGCGAACGCGAGCAACAGCCCGTTCCGCCTGTTCAAGCGATGGACGCACGAGGGCGGCATATCCACGCCGTTCATAGTTAACTGGCCGGAGCGCATCAAGCAGGCAGGCATCGTCCACGAGCCGACGCACATATCCGACATTCCGGCTACCTGCATAGAGGCTGCGGGAGCGCAGTACCCGACCGATCTGAACGGCAACGCCATCACGCCAATCGAGGGCGTCAGTTTCATGGACGCCATTAACGCCGGAGGCTGGAAGCGCGACCTGCCCATCTACTGGGAGCATGAGGGCAGCCGCGCCGTTCGCATCGACAACTGGAAGCTGGTGGCGGAGGTCGGCGGCGAGTGGGAACTGTACGATATGGACGAGGACCGCACCGAACTGAACAATCTGGTCGAAGCCAACGCGCCCAAAGCCGCGGAGATGATTGGGCTGTACGAAGCATGGGCAGAGCGCTGCGGGGTGCATCCCTGGCCGCTGTCGCCCAGTGCGCGCATGATGCACTTGCGGCACCCTCACAATCATTACGTCTGATAGACTGGTTGTGTGTGGGGAATATGAGAAGAGGTGACTGCCATGAGAACCACCGTGAATATCGATGACGAACTGCTGGTAAAGGCGCAGAAGCTTACTGGCATGTCGGGAAAGACTGCGCTGGTTAACGCAGGCTTGAAGGCGCTGGTTGAACGCGAAAGCGCGCGCGCGCTGGCAAGGATGGGCGGTACTATGCCTGACCTTAAGCCTATACGGCGACGCAGGTACGAACTGTGAATGTTTTGGCGGATACATCTGTTTGGATAGACCATTTTCGTTCAGAAAACCCACGATTCGTAAATCAATTGGACGATGGAGAAGTGCTGATACACCCAATGGTGATTGGAGAATTAGCATGCGGCAATCTGCGTAATCGCAGCGCGACTTTGGAGATTCTTAATGAACTGCCCGCGATTCGAGTCATCGAATATGGCAACATTCTTGATTTCATTGAGCACAACCGGCTAATGGGCAAGGGTATTGACTACGTGGATGTGCATCTCTTGGCGTCAGTTGCGATGGATGATTCCGCCTTGCTGTGGACACTCGACAGACGACTCAGGGATGCGGCCGCTGAACTGAGTATTGCTTATACGCCTGAACAGGAACGGAGGACAATTCTGTGAAACTTCTCGCGCTCTCGTTGATTACGGTTATGGCGCTGCTCATGTTCGCCTGCGGAGAAGAAGAAGCTCCCGAACCTATGCCCACCAGCACTCCCGATACGGCGGCAACCGCTGAGGCGAATGCACAGGCGACCGCGGAGGCAGATGCGGTGATCGCCGCAAGCGTCCGGGCTACACTGGAGGCATTACCTACCGATACGCCGGTGCCTACGAATACCCCCGTGCCGACGAACACGCCAGAGCCGACATCGACGCCGACGCCAACCCACACACCTGAACCCACCAGCACTCATACCCCTGAGCCGACGAGCACGCCGGAGCCGACATCGACGCCGACGCCGACCCATACGCCTGAACCCACCAGCACTCCAACCCCTGAGCCAACGAGCACGCCGGAGCCGACGGCGACTAACACGCCGACACCGACCAATACGCCCACGCCCATACCTGTTGGCGACAGGCCGGAAAGAGCGTTCGCCTTCCAGCAATGGGGTTTCATTGGCAAAACAGAACCCAAGCTCAGGCTGCGAGTGCAACTTGTTACCTGGGGAAATGCGGCAGAGGAGGAAATCCAGGACTTTAACACGCGCTATAACATACGCGCGCCCGTGGGCTACAGCTTCGTGCTGGTGCGGATACAGATTACAAACGATGGAGAGGAGCCCGGCACCTACGATGCGCTCAGCCGTCTGAGACTCGTGAGCGCGCTGCCTGACAGGGAATTCAGCTACGGCCTGGACGATGGGCTGTTATGCGACGAAATCCGCCGTCCGTTTACCGATGAACACATAATAGACATCGACCAGAACAAGGCGGACGAAATCGACCACACAGAGCAGGGACATGTCTGCTTCCTGGTCAGGAGCGAAGATGCAGGCGATGCCATACTCCTGGACAATGGAGGTGCCGACGGGTCGAGGGAAGACTGGCGCTACTGGAAGCTGCGCGGCACAAACTAAATCGGAGATACTTCAACTGAATCGGAGGGAACATGCAACCCCTAAAGGGAATAAGAGTAGTCGCGGTAACAGGCTTTCTGGCCGGACCGTACGCAAGCATGAACTTCGCGCGACTAGGCGCAGAGGTGATAAAGGTCGAGTTGCCCGGTAAGGGCGACCCGGTGCGCGGCAATGGGCCGTTCATCGGGCCGGAAGGCAAGCATGCGCAGCAGCAGACGCCCGACGACATATCCACGCGCTTCCTCAAGCGCAACCAAGGCGTGAAGAGCGTTACGCTGAACCTGAAGCATCCGACGGGACGGCAGATGTTCCTCGACCTTGCGAAGTCGTCGGACGTGATGCTGGAGAACCTCGCTCCCGGCTCGCTGACGCGCATGGGCTTGGGATACAAGGATGTCTCCGCCGTCAACCCGGGCATCATCTACTGCTCCATATCAGGCTATGGACAGACCGGCGAGTACGCCGACAGGCCCGCGCACGACCCGCAGATTCAGGGCATGAGCGGTCTTATGGAAATCAACGGGCATCCGGATGGGCCGCCGACTCGCGTCGGCTTCTACATCGGCGACCTGGTGACGCCGCTGTTCGCCTGCTACGCGATTACGGCCGCGCTGCGCGAGAAGGAGCGCACCGGCGAGGGGCAGTACCTCGATGTGTCTATGATGGACACGCTCACATCCATCATGCTGATGGACACGCTGGAGGACGATGTGGAGATGGGATTGCCGCTGCGGATGGGCAACACCACGCGCGGCGGTCCGACGGGGCTGTACCAGACCAGCGACGGCGAGCTGACCATCACCGCCGCAAGCAACGACCAGTGGCAGCGACTGTGCAATGCGCTGGATTCGCCTGAGCTTCTCACAGATGAGCGCTTTGCGGAGTTCCACAGCCGCACGGCGAATGTGGTGGAGGCGCGCGAGGAGATTCAGAAGCGCGTGAAGAAGCTTACGCGGGCGGAGGCTCTGGAGCGCTTCGAGGCGTCGGACGTGCCGAGCGGCGCGGTTCGCAGTGTCGATGAGGCGATCAACGACAAGCACTTCTGGGACCGCCGCAGCCTGCTGCCCATGCGGCATGGCAAGATGGACGAGCCTGTGCCGGGCATAGTCGCGGGCTTTCCGGTGATATTCTCCGGCGGCGAACTGCCGGAGCCCTACGGCGCACCCACGCTGGGGATGCACAACAAGGAAATCTTCGGCGGAGCGCTGGGGCTGTCGGAGGAGGAGCTTGCGGGGTTGAAACGGGACGGCGTTATCTAGTGAAATATCTGTGGGTTCTGCCGTTAGTTGTCGTCATAATGGCAATAGCGGCTTGCGGGGATGCGACAAGCCCCGAACCGGCAGTTGTGTCCGATTTTGTTAATGCTACTGACTTGGATGCGACGGTAGAGGCACGAGAGCAGGCGACAATCGCGGCGCAGCCTACCGCGACTTCCACGCCTCAGCCGACCAAGACGCCCGCGCCTACTGCCACACTTACACCCGTGCCCACTTCGTCACCCATCCCCACACTTACCTATGAAGAATACTTCGAACTCGGGGTCGAGAATTATGCCAGCGACGAGATTGAGGGTGCGATAATCAATCTTAGCAAAGCGATTGAATTGAATCCAAACTATGTTGACGCTTACTATCAAAGGGGACTTGCCTACACCTACAAGGACGATTACGACAAGGCAATTGCCGACTTCACCAAAGCAATAGAACTGAACCCTGAGTACATGGACGCTTACTTCGAGCGAGGGTACGCTTATGACCTTAAAGGTGAGTATGACACTGCGATTGCCAACTACGACAAAGCGATAGAATTGGATCCGGAGCATGCTGACGCTTACTTCGAGCGAGGGTTTTCCTACTACATCCGGGAAGACGAAGACGCTGCAATCGCCGACTTCGACAAAGCAATCGAACTGGACCCGAAGCATGCTGACGCTTACTATCTTCGGGGAGGGGCTCATTACTTTAATTTGGATGACGATAAGGCGATGGCGGACTTCACTAAGGCTATCGAACTGAATTCATACTATGTGGTTGACGCATATTATTACCGTGGAGAGCTTTATTATTTCAAAGATGATTACAACAAGGCGATGGCGGACTTCTCAATTGCGCTCGAATTAGACCGGACGACGTTGACGCCTACTATTATCGAGGTAATATCAATCTCTTCAGGAAGAATTATGGCAAAGCGGTTGCCGACTTTGAAAGAGTAATAGAACTCGCCCCGGAGTATGAAGAGGTCAGAACGGAAGCCGCTTACGCATACCTCCAGAGAGGGATTGGCTATGCCGGGGAAGGAGACCGCGACAGAGCGATTGGCGACTATGAAAGGGCGGTCGAGCTAGATCCGGACAACATCAGAGTCAGGAATGCTCGGAAGTTCATAGAGCCTTCGCTCGTATCAGACGAACTTTCAGCCGAGCGCATCGAGTGGAGTCTTTGCAAGGGCATCCTTGAGTGCGGATTCGTAGAGGTTCCCGCCGACTACCGCAACCCCGATGACGGCAGCATGAAAATCGCGGTCAATGTGCGCCGCGCCGATTCCCCAGATGAGCGCGTAGGCTATCTTTTCGTAAATCCCGGCGGGCCTGGCGGCAGCGGCCTGGAGCTTGTGCAGGATTCTGAGTCCGTATTCGCCGATGAGCTTATGGCGCGCTTCGACATCATCGGGTTCGACCCGCGCGGAGTCGGGGAGTCCGAGCCTGAATTCGCCTGCGGTGCTCCCGGAGAACGGCTGGCGCTTCTCGGCACAATCGACGGCGACATAGACATGCCGGAGGAGATAGCCACTGGAGAAGCGGCTGCCAATCTGTGCATCGAGTCCATGGGGCCTGTCGGTGCTCTGCTGCACAGCGAATATGTCGCCAGGGACATGGACGAGATACGCAAGGCTCTGGGCGCGGATCAAATCTCATACCTCGGCTTCTCCTACGGCTCTGCGCTGGGAGTCTGGTATGCAACGCTCTTCCCTGAATCGGTCAGGGCGATGGTAGTGGACGGCGCGGACAACCCGGTTGACCAAGCCGACACGCAGCAAGAGCGTATGGAAGAGTTTTTTGAGGAGTCCGCGCCCTTAGAAGAGAATCTCAAGCGGGCGTTGGCGGCGTGCGACAGCGCGGAATGTCCAATATACAATGACGGCGATCCGATTGGCTACTACTATCGCGCCGCCGAGAAGTTGCATCTGGTCAACGACGCGGCGGGCGGCGTTCCATACGCTGCGTTCCTGGGTGTGGTTTCGACCTTGTACAACGAAGCAGATTGGCCTGAATTGTGGCAGGGATTGCATGAGTTGCAAGAGGACGACGACCCGACAATCCTGCTCGGATATGTGATGTGGCAGTTGGATGACGATCCCACCGCAGTGAACTTCACCGGTCATGTCAATTGCTTGGACAGCTTCGCGCTGAAACCTGAGTTAGACCGCGCTACCCGGCTAGACGACTCAGCAGTGTTCGATGCCTTGTCCAAAGAAAGATACCCATTGATAGAGGCGTCAGACTTCGATTTTCCCAGCGCTTGCCCCTTCTACGACCAGTTCGCGCCGGATCCTCTCGGTGTCCCGTTGGACGGCGGCGGCGCACCTGTTTTGGTGGTCGGCAACCGCACGGACCCGATAACTTCGTTTGGCGAATCCGAGGAATTCGCTTTCGAGGTTTTGAGCAACGGCTACCTATTGGAGATTTCCCACGCGAGGCACGGCGTATATCCAGACAATGAGTGCGTCAACGAGCGTGTTCACCGCCTGCTGATAGACTTGGAACTCCCTGACGAGCAGCGTGTCTTCTGCGAGCGGGAGGACTGAGTGCTGCGCGCTCAGACTAGGTTGCGGTAACGGCGAGATATACGACAGTCTGCTAAACCTGTCGGAGGAAGAGCTGTCAGAGCTGAAGGGAGAGAGCATGATATAGTAGTCCCCCACCTGAGGCGTGAGACGTGAAGGAAATCTTGTCCATTCGTATATCCTTCGCAGTTCCTGCCAATTATTCGGATAACTCGAAACGATGGGTTGGCCAATATGCAAGGTTCAACTGAAGAGAAATTCTATGTAGCGACTCTAAAGATTCCGACCTTCTTTTATCTGACTGATGAAAAGAGGGGTGGGATACCTAGACCTGAAGTATTTGGAATTTCGAAAGGTTATTGGATACTTCACTCGGTAAGCGAGCAGCCAGACGAAAATGGGTGTGCAGAGTTTGAACTGGTCATTGATTTCCCTTGTGGAACTCTCAAAAGTGCCGAGGACCACGCCTTAAAGGTAGGTAAGACTTTTGGTGCTCTGGCATCAGGCTTTTCGGGATATCCGGTTGTACCACCTGAACTTTTCAGGATAGCGTCTGTAGATTCTGCAGGACGCCTATTGACTCAAACCAATTATTGGTATGTGCAGAAACTGCACATGCTGACAGACTTCGACCAAACTGTAGAATATCGTTTTCAACAATACATTAAACAGGTTTCTTCAGTGAGCGAAGAAACAAGACGCCAACTGCAATCAGCGATCCATTGGTATGGAATAGCTGTGGCTGCCGACGACCCAACTGTCAGCATCGTGGCGGCTTGGACAGGGCTTGAGTGTATTGGTCAAAAGTTAAACATCAAGCTCCACCCTAATGGAGCTAAGGCGCCCTGTGAAATCTGTCAAAATAAGGCAGGGCAGAGGCGAGACCGTAAGGTAGCTGGAATAAAGCATGTATTCTGTTCCGTCAATAAGGAAATTTCATCGGGAAAGGAACTCAATGGGATCAGAGAGTTAGTAGCCGATGACCTCATTGAGCATTTTGATGCTGAAGAGGCTGCGAAATTACGCAATGCAATCGTCCATGGTCTGAAAGACATTGATGTTTTAACAGAACGATGCACGGAGGTCAAACGCCATCTGTTCCATGTTTTGAACGCATCAATTCAGAACATAATGGATGCATCGATTTCATCTGGGATAACAGGTCACTACGAGTTTCACCCAAATGGCAGAATATCGCTTAAGTTTAGTGAGGGTCTATCTAAATCGCCTTACTATGGCGAGTGGCTAGAAGGGTTTAGTAGCATTAGCGAACCAACAGAACCTGGCACCCTTTACCCAGCCACTTTCGGTTTTGAATGGAATCTACCTAACAGTATAGCCCCTCTTTTTGAAACCAAGAGTGAGGAAGTGTTCAAAAGAGACGCTGACATATATCAGACATCTGATGATTCGGTACTAGACGGCATATCCACCTGGCACAATAGGCCTGACGAACCTGAGTGGGAATAGATAGTCAATACATGCCACGTCCACCCTGCTTATAGATTTTAGAATCGGAGCAAGACCATGAAATACGAAGCCAAGCCCCTCCGCTCAGTCCTCTTTGTTCCCGGCAACAAGGAGGACTGGATACGCAAGGCGCCCAAGTACGGCGCGGATGCGCTCATCCTCGACCTCGAAGACTCGGTACCGCCGCAGGAAAAGGACGCGGCCCGCGAGATCGTCGCCAGGATGATAGACGAAATCGGGCCGATACAGACTCTCTTCGTGCGCGTCAACCCGCTTGAGACGGGCATGACCGGCTTCGACCTGGAGGCGATTACGAGTAAGAACCTCTACGGCATCACTCTGCCGAAGGTGCAGTCACCCGACGACGTGGTTGAGGTCGATATTCTGCTGCGCTTCTTCGAGCGCAAGGCGGGCGCCGAAGTCGGCAGGATATTCATAGACCCCGGACTGGAGACGGCGGCGGGCATCCGCAGCGCCTACGACATCGCAATGGCGTCCGACCGCATCGCGCACATGGGCGGCAGCGGCGGCAAGGGCGGCGACACCGCGCGCTCAATCGGCTACCAGTGGACGCCGGAGGGCATGGAGACGCTGTTCATTCGCTCCAAGGTGCTCGTGGATTCGCGCGCCGCGGGCGTACAGTTCCCCATATCCGGCGGCTGGTTCGATATCCAGGACCTCGATGGCTTGCGGACCTACGCAGGCGAACTCAAGCGGCTCGGCTACAACGGCATGAGCCTCATACACCCCTACCATGTGCCCGTCGTCAACGAGGTGTTCACGCCTTCAGCAGAGGAAATCGCGGAGTGGCGCGGACTCGTGGATGCGATGGAGCAGATGCGCGAGACCGGCGGCGCAGCGGTAACATACGGCGGCGACATGGTGGACATCGCCCACGAGCAGACCGCCCGCTCGATGCTCCGCATGGCGGAGCAGCTCGGCGTCGCGTAACTAACATCGATGGACGGGATGGGGAGGATAGTCACCCCCATCCTAACCTTCCCCCATCGAGGGGGAAGGGACTTTGTAGTGCTTACAAGGAGCGACAAATGACGAATGGCGTATCTCCCGAATCCGTAGGCTTCTCATCCCAGCGCCTCAACCGTGTCAACAAGATGATGCAGGGCTACATAGACGACGGCAAGCTGGCGAGCGGGCTGACGATGATTGCGCGGCATGGCGAGACATTTCACTTTGAGCCATACGGGGTGCTCGACCTCGAAAGCGGCGTACCCGTAGAGCGTGACACGCTTTTCCGCATCTATTCTATGACCAAGCCGATAACCAGCGCCGCCGTCATGATGCTCTACGAAGAGGGATACTTCTCGCTCGACGATCCTGTGGGCAAGTTCATCCCTGAACTCGCCAGCATGAAGGTCTATGACGGTATGGGCGAGACTGGCATGCGGCTCGTTGACCAGGAGCGTCCCATCACGGTGCGCCACCTGCTGACGCATACATCGGGCCTGAGCTACGGCTTCCACCAGGACAGCCCCGTCGAGGAGATGTACCGCGAGGCGGACATCACCGACCCGGACAGCACCCTGAAAGAGATGGCGGAGAAGCTCGGCAGGCTCCCCCTCGTCACCCAGCCCGGCGCCAAGTGGCGGTACAGCAATGCCACCGATGTGCTCGGCTACCTCGTCGAGGTCGTCTCCGGCGTTCCATTCGACAGCTACCTGCAGGACAATATACTGGACCCGCTGGGCATGGGGGACACGTCCTTCTATGTGGCTGAGGAGAACCTGGACAGGCTCGCCACGGTGTATGGCGCTTCGCCGAACGGCAGGATTGTGCCTCTCGACAATCCGATGGTCAACAGGCAAAAGAGGCCGCACACACTATTCTCAGGCGGCGGTGGACTCGTATCCACGGGGTCCGACTACATGCGCTTCTGCCAGATGCTTCTGAACGGCGGCGTACTCGGCGAGGCGCGGTTGCTCGCGCCCAAGACGGTCGAAATGATGCGCTCCAACCATCTGACCGACGACCTGAAGCCCTTTGCGGTCGGTCAGAGCATGTCGTCTGACACGAAGGGTTGCGGCTTTGGGCTGGGCTTCCGCGTGGTAATGGACATCGCGCAGCACGGCATCATCGGCTCCAACGGCATATACTCCTGGGGCGGCGCGGCAAGCACCGTCTTCTGGATAGACCCGCAGGAAGACCTCATCGCCATTCTGCTGACCCAGTTCATGCCCAGCTCGTACTATCCGCTCCGGCGGGAGTTCCAGATTGCGACGTATCAGGCGCTAGTAGGGTAAGAAAATTGCATTAGTGCAGTTTAGAGCGATGGGGATGCGCTCTCACCCCCATCCTAACCTTCCCCCATCGAGGGGGAAGGGACTAATGCAAGGCACTCGTAGGGTAGAATTGACATGGATTTACAGGATGGACATGATAATTCCGGGTTGTGGGAGGTGCTACATGAACTCTGACCATGAGCAAGGCAAGAACCGCGTCGAGCTGATAGAGGACGCCCTTGTCATGGGCCGCCTGATGGAGGTGGACTGGACGAAGAAGACAGCGCGCCTCGAACGTTTTCGCGAGAAGCCCGTCAAGCTACGATTCGGAAAGGAACTGGACGAAGAAATGCGCCGCTTCGCGACGCAGTATGTTCAGGTTGAAGGCAAGGGTTGGCTGAAAGAGTCTGACACCGATGAGGAAGAGTGGATACACATCCATGTGAATGAGGTGTCAGTGCCTTATCAATCGGGCGAGCCGAAGATATACAGAAGAGCAGATGACGCAAGAATGAAGAGCCCATTCAGAAGCGATGAGGAATTGCAAGACTTCATCGATGTTATCCGGGAAGGTCGGCACGTATGACATTGAGCGGAGACGGTCAAGTTGTAGTCGATACGAGTGTTGTGTCCATTCTATCTCGTCCCGAAGATGTCAGACACCCGTTTTACAGCGAGGCTCTTTACGATCATCAGTTATTAGTATCGTTCCAAACTTTGGAGGAACGCTGGTTTGGCGCATACTACCGCAACTGGGGATACGAAAGAATGGAAGCGTTGGAGGCACATCTGAATCGATTCGATGTGATTTGGCCAAACCCGACGCTGATAGGTATCTGCGCCCGCCTCCGTAGTGATACCAGAAAAGACGGCAATGAACTCTCTTCATCCGACGCTTGGATTGCCGCCACAGCGATGATGCTCGATTGCCCTCTCGCGGCTGACAATAGCGACTTCAGCCATGTAGAGCACTTACTGGGAATAGAACTCATAGTATATCCAAGGTAATCAGATGCAAAACCAACCTTCTCCCTGCTGCGCCGCGGCGCGCATGCCCTCAACACCGGCGAGTCCCGCGCCGGCCCAAGATGCCGTTGCACGTCAGGCGACCAACGGCAGCACCGACGGTATGGCACTCATCCCCGGCGGCGATTTCCTGATGGGCACTGACGATCCAGGCGGTTTTCCGGCGGACGGTGAGGGTCCCGTGCGCAGCGTGAGCGTCAATCCCTTCTACATCGACACTTATGCCGTGACCAACACGGAGTTCGAGCGGTTCGCGCGGGAGACAGGATACAGGACGGACGCAGAGCGTTTCGGCTGGTCGTTCGTCTTCCACATGTTCTTGAGGCCTAAGGTCCGGCGCACCGCGAAGCAAGCCGTCGCGGATGCGCCGTGGTGGTGGGTCATCAACGGCGCGTACTGGCGCAGGCCGGAGGGTCCCGGCTCGAATCTGAAGCGGCGCTGGAACCACCCGGTAACTCACATATCTTGGAATGACGCCACCGCGTACTGCAAGTGGGCCGGCAAGCGCCTGCCCACCGAGGCGGAGTGGGAGTATGCCGCGCGCGGCGGCCTCACGCAGAAGCGATATGCATGGGGTGACGAACTGACGCCGGGCGGCGAGCATCGCTGCAACATCTGGCAGGGCGTCTTCCCCGACGAGAACAGCGCCGATGACGGCTACAAGGGCACCGCGCCCGTGGACGCGTACGAGCCGAACGGATTCGGCCTGTACAATCTCTCAGGCAATGTCTGGGAGTGGACACACGACTGGTTCAGCCCTACATTTCATGTCGAGACGGGCCACATCAATGGGCCGCGCGACAACCCGCAAGGTCCTCCCAGGGGACAGGCCAAGACGATACGAGGCGGTTCGTATCTCTGCCATGACTCATACTGCAACCGCTACCGCGTCGCGGCGCGCACGTCGAATACTCCCGATAGCTCTACGGGGAACCTTGGGTTTCGCTGCGTGGTGGATGCCTGACGGCTTGCCACGAAAGTTCATCCGCTCTATCCTGTGCACCAATATCAGGATAAGTAGCGGAGGATAACTGATGAACTACGACCACATCATCGTCGGCGCGGGTTCGGCGGGCGCGATTATCGCCAGCCGCCTGACCGAAGACCCGGACCGCAGCGTGCTGCTGCTCGAAGCAGGCCCCGACTACCCGGACCTGGACGAAATGCCGCCGGATGTGAAGTTCGGCTATGGGCATGGTTTGGCGGCAATAGATGTGCTTGGCACGGAGCACCGCTGGCACTTCGTCGCCAAGTCAACCGACCAGGCCGCGCCGATGCTCGTCCCGCGCGGCAAGACCACGGGCGGCTCTTCGGCGGTGAACGCGCAGATATTCCTGCGCGGCGTGCCGGAGGACTACGACGACTGGGCATCGTGGGGCAACGACGAGTGGAGCTTCCAGAAGCTCATCCCGTTCTTCCGCAGGATGGAGACGGATACCGACTTCTCCGACGACTTCCACGGCGTGGACGGCCCCACCATAGTCAGGCGCTATAAGCAGGACGAGTGGCTGCCCGACCAGCAGGCATGGTATGAGGCTTGCCGCGAGTACGGCTTTCCGGACTGCCTCGACCACAACGACCCCGACTCCACCGGCGCCGGGCCTTGCCCCTTCAACAACCCGAACCGCATTCGCTGGAGCACCAACATCGGCTACCTGAGCGAGGCACGCGATCGGCCTAACTTGACCATCGTATCCCGCGCACTGGCACACCGCGTCATCTTCGACAGTACGAGGGCGACCGGCATTGAGTACGGGGTGGACGGCGAATTGCAATCCGTCTATGGCGACGAGATTATCCTGTCCGCAGGAGCCATCGGCTCGCCGCACCTGCTGCTGCTGTCGGGCGTGGGGCCAGCCGAACACCTGCGTAGCATGGGCATCGCCGTTGTCCATGACTTGCCCGGCGTGGGGAAGAACCTGCGCGACCATCCTCAGGTGCAGCTCACATGGAGAACCAAGCCCGGCTTCGAGCAGGACAGCCTCGCGCCGCGCATCCAGTTCGTCGTGCGCTATACGGCGGAAGGCTCAGACCTGCGCAACGACATGCTGATACATCCATTCTCGTATGCGACGCGGAGCCTCTACTACACTGACCCGAACACAGAACCCATAGGCATAGGCATGATTGCCGCTATCTATCTGGCGGAATCGGCTGGCGAGATGCTCCTCAGGACTACCAACCCTCGCATCCAGCCGTTCCTCGACTATAATCTGCTGGACACGGAGTTCGACCGCAGGCGAATGCGCGAGTCCGTTCAGATATGTCTCGACCTGGCGCAGAAGGATGCGCTGGCAGACCTGATTGAGAGCAGGCAATTCCCCACTGACGCTGACCTTGAATCAGAGCAGGCGCTCGACGACTGGATGATGCGAAATGTGAGGACCAGTCACCACATATCCGGCACCTGCAAGATGGGGCCTGCCGATGACGCGATGGCGGTAGTTGACCAGTACGCGCGAATGCACGGCATCGAAGGCTTGCGCGTCGCGGACGCGGCTATTATGCCCGACTGCATCCGCGCCAATACCAACGCGACTTCGATGGTGATAGGGGAGCGCGTGGCGGATTTCATCAAGGAGGGCAAATAACCTGACAAGGACGGCAGGGAAGGACCTGCATACACGGACTGCAAAGTAAAGAACTTTGATTCATCAGAGGTGGGAGTACGACATGGAAAACGGAATGTTTGACTTGAAAGGCAAGGCGGCGGTAATTACTGGAGGCAATGGCGGAATCGGGCTTGGAATCGCCGTCGGGCTTGCGGAAGCCGGCGCCGATATTCTGATTGCGGCGCGTAACGAGCAGAAGACGAACGCCGCGGTGGAGCGGCTGTCCGGGCTGGGCGTGCGCGCAGTGGGTACGACGACGAATGTGCAGAATGAGGACGAAGTTGCCGAGATGGTGCAGAAGGCTCTGGACGAGTTCGGCAGGCTCGACATTCTGGTGAACAACGCGGGAATCGGGATTCGCAAGTCTCCGCAGGACTACACGCTGGACGACTGGAATCTCATAATGGACATCAACCTGACCGGAACATTCCTGCCGTGTCGGGAGGCGTATTCTCACATGGCGGCGGCGGGCGGCGGGAAGATTATCAATATCGGATCGATGACATCGATATTCGGGCATGACCTGGTTATGCCGTACTCCGCGAGCAAGGGCGGCGTGGTGCAGCTGACGAAGAGCCTCGCAACGGCATGGGCGAAGGACAATATACAGGTCAATGCCATATTGCCGGGCTGGATAGAGACGGATTTGACGGAACCTCTGCGAACGGAAGAGGGATTCCGTGAGCGTTACGAGTTAATCTCGGCTCGAATACCGTATGGGCGCTGGGGCACGCCGGACGACATGGCAGGAACGGCTGTCTTTTTAGCGACTGCGGCTTCAGACTACGTCACGGGCGTTTCAATTCCGGTTGACGGGGGATATGTTGCCTTCTAGGAGAGGTTGAACGCGAAACAAAGGCGTGGCGGAGGAAGTAGTCCGAGGATAGGAAGTATTATAGTCGCGGACGCATGCCTTTGAATGGAATAAGAAAGGGCCAGGTCATATGCGGGGGTAGGGCAATGACCTGGCCCGATTTATATTCTTTGCTAAATCACTCGATTGTTATGTGTGTTAGTTTGTGCAAGGCTGTGAACCCACGCCATCCTGTGCAGGCAGCGGCACCCGGTTGCCATTCTGGTCAATCATGTACTGCTGGTAGGTGTAACCTGCTGTGGGGACGCATTCTTCGGGAGCAGGTACTGGTGTAGGATCAGGTATCACCGGTTCTGCGGGTGGATCGCACTTGCTGCGCTCCGCCAACCTGAGGCTCAAACTACCGACCTCTGACGCAGCATCACTGTCTCCGCCGCCGGTTAGCGTGATCACTACGCAGAGTTCCTGACCTACATTATCCGTCAGCAAGACGTAGTGCTTAGAGGTGTGTGAATCCGAGGAGGTTATGGCTACAGTGGCCACTGTCATTGTCGCAGCGACTATGACAGCTACCATGAGTATTACAAAGCGCTTCAATTGATGTCGTCCTTTCTTTCAAGATACCTAACCGATTTCCAAAATTTTTTCAAGGTAAAATCATCCCATTTATTACCCCCTTTCGCAGCACGAATTATAGCAATGTCAATCAAAGAAAATCAATTGGCGTTTATTTCAGTGCCATTTATCGTATTCTGAGGCTATACAAGTGGGCTTCTTCCGTACCGGACAGGGGCTATATCCGTTGGGAGATACATCGGTTCCGGCAGACATAACGAGCCGGAACCGACCTAGGGAGCAGCGGGAAGTGGAACCGCCGGGCTATTTGGAGCCTTTCGACATGCACTGTGACGATGTCGATGCCGTGAAATTGGTCAGCGAAACGCTGAAGGCTTCGTAGGTTCTTGCGGGCGGCGTGCCGGTAACTCTTGCTGGCAGTTGCCTACGCCTCGGCGTCGATCGGCGGATGCAGGTTGTGCCAGTCGGTCGCCTGCTCATAGGCGTAGCCGATGCGACACAGCAGCGGCTCGGACAGGGACTTGCCCACGAATTGAAGGCTCAGTGGCAGCCCATCGCCGCTGAGTCCGCATGGCAGCGATATCGTTGGCGCGCCGTTGTAATCGTAAGGCACCGTGTAGCGCTGGAAGGACGTTCCCCTGTCTGCGCTCAGAGGGCCGTACATCTCTTCGCGCGTGATGGGGCGTGCCGGGCCCATTACGGTGGGACATGCGAGGGCGTCTATGTCTTGGAAGGCGTCGCGGATGAGCCCGTTGAGTTCGGCGCGGCGGTTGTTTGCCTCGGCGTAGTCGGCGCCGGTTACGTTTGCGCCCATGTCGAGCCAGCCTCGGAACCAGGGGCCGTAGTCGTCCCTGTGCGAAGGGTAGTTCTCCCTGTGCGCGGCAACGGCTTCCGCAGAGCATAATATGGGCCATGCGGGCAGGTAGCTGTCCACGTCCGGCATCTGCACCGGCACGATCTCCGCTCCAAGTTCCTTCATGATCGCCACGCCCTCGATCACCGCTGCGGCAAGCTCCGGGTCAACGCCGTCGGTGGCGTACTTCTCGTCCAGCCCTATGCGAACGCCTCTGACGCCGCCGTCAATGCCGTCGAGCATGTCCGGCACGGGTGCGGGTAGCGATGTGGGGTCGTTCGGGTCCTGCCCGGCGATAGCCTGAAGCGCTATGGCGGCATCGGCAGAGCTGCGAGTGAGCGGGCCAACATGGTCGAGGGATTCGGCAAGGGCGAGCACCCCGTAGCGGCTGACGCGCCCCCAGGTGGGCTTGAGGCCGACAGTGCCGCACGCTGCTGCAGGAAAGCGGATGGAGCCGCCCGTGTCGCTGCCAAGCGAGCCGAAGCACAGTCCCGCCGCCGTCGCAACGCCCGAGCCGCTGGACGATGACCCGCACCAGCGCTCGGTGTTCCACGGGTTCAGGGGCAGGTCCAGCGCCGGGTTGTAGCCGCCCATCGCGCCCTCGGTGAGGTTCAGCTTGCCCAGCGGCACCGCTCCGGCAGCGTTGAGCCGTGCGACCACCGTCGCATCGAAAGTCGGTACATGGTCGATATAGACCTTGCTGCCGCCCATAGTGCGAACCCCTGTGGTAAAGCAGAGGTCTTTGACGGCGAAAGGCACGCCGTGCAGCGGCCCGCGATACTGCCCGGATGCAATCTCGGCTTCGGCTGCTTGGGCGGCTGCCTCCGCGTGGTCTGCCATTACGGTGGCGTAGCTCCTGTACTTGCCGTCGATTTGCTCGATGCGGCGGAGCATTGCTTCCGTAACCTCGACCGGCGAGATTTCCCGCGCCTTGATGAGCGCGGCTACCTCGGTGATGGTCATGTAGTGCAGTGGTGCGTCAGCCATCTATCGGCTCTCCTCTCATCCTATCCATCCCTCCGCTTTCGCGGGGGCAGGCTCTGTATATCGATGTTAACTTCCCGCTTTCACGAAGTCGGAGATGCGCTCACCAATCATCATTGTGGTTACATTGATGTTCGCGCGCACGCAGTCGGGCATTATGGACGCGTCCACCACGCGCAGACCTTCAAGGCCATGCACCTTGCCATACTGGTCAACGACCGCCATCGGGTCGTCCGCAGGCCCCATCTTGTTCGTACAGGATATGTGGTGTCCGGTCGTAACCTCGCTCATCATCCACGCGTCAAGGGCGTCGTCGGACTCCAGCGCGTCGTCGGGCGGCTCGATGCGCTTGTCTATGATGTCTTTCCATGCCTCGTGCTCGCCCAGCTTCGTGCAGATGCGAATGGCTTCACGCACGCGCTCGCGGTCGAACTCTTCCTGGAAGTAGTTGTAGTCGAGCATCGGCTGAACGCTGGGGTCTGACGATTGCAGTTTCAATTCTCCGGCGCCCACGGCAAGGTCGAGACCGATAATCATGCGGATGCCGATGGGCGTCATGCGGTCGCCGCCGCGGTCTATGCGGCCGGTGGCGAAGATCATCATATAGACAATCATGTCGTTTTCGAGGTCCGAGTTGCTGGCGGTGTAGCGCAAGCCGAACTGGATGCGCGGGCCGAAAGTCTCAAGCTCGTATTCCGGCTTCGTCGTCCAGGTTACATATACGAGCGGATGGTCGCGGAGGTTCTGCCCCACGCCGGGCAGGTCTTTAATGACCGAGATTCCCATGTCCGCAAGGTGGTCTGCGGGGCCGACGCCGGACAGCATCAGAATCTGCGGTGAGCCGACAGCGCCCGCGCTCAGAATAATCTCATCACCCTCCACGACGAACCGCTCGCCGCCGCTCTCCACATCCACGCCGGTCGCCCTTTTTTT
The DNA here is from genome assembly GCA_965204855.1 of Dehalococcoidia bacterium. Lineage (GTDB taxonomy): Bacteria > Chloroflexota > Dehalococcoidia > Lucifugimonadales > JADFKI01 > Bin90. The sequence goes on along the minus strand of OZ242018.1, from coordinate 2,686,933 downwards.
GTCCAGCCCGTCGAACACGATGCGATGCACGAGGCAGTTCGGGCGTATCGTCAGGTTCAGCCTGTGCCGCGACAGGGCGAGGTAGCCCAAGTTCGTGCTCCAGCGAATGCCTTCGGGGTTGTTCAGCGGCAGGGGGCCGACGCCGGTCGTGTCCGGGGCGTTGTGGTCGGGGCAGTCGGCGAAGCCGTAGTCGAGGCAGGACTCGTAGAATGCCTTCGATGCTCCGCGCCACTGTTCTTCGGGGAAGCGGTGGCAGATGATGGGGCCGTCCGTGCCGTGGAAGTCGTCGCTGTAGGTGGTGTCCGTCTCCAGCTTTCGGAAGTACGGCAGCGAGTTCTCGAAAGTCCACTCGCCGTTGCCCCAGGAAGCCCAGCGGTCGTAGTCGTCCGGGACGCCGCGCAGGAATATCTGGCCGTTGATTGCGGAAGAGCCGCCCGTAACTTTGCCGCGCGGCACCAGCATCGGCTGCGCCTGCTCGGTAGCGCGCGCCGTGAACTGCCAGTTGTGGTCGCTCGTCATGATGTCCGTCGCCGACGCGTAGCCGTACTTCACCTCTTCCGGCAAGTCGTCCAGTTCGGCATAGTCCGGCCCCGCCTCCAGCAGCAAAACAGAGGTATTGGGGTCTTCGGTCAGCCGGGTAGCGAGAATCGCGCCCGCCGACCCTGCGCCGATGATGATGTAGTCGTATTTCATGGTTGCTCCTTGTGTAAACCGAATAGCCCCGAGCCTTTGTTGGTCTTGTCGATCCTCAATTGGAAATATGCATAATGAATACTGTGCTTGCGCTGCAAAGTCAAGAGACTGACGAGAGAATATGTCGGCGGTCTGTGATAGTATCCTGTTTGTGGCAAAGGGCGAATTTCGTTAATCCTTCAATTGACACAACTTTCGACCAGACCAAAGGAGGCACTCTTATGACATCACAAATCGGTCTATCTGTGGCGCTGCCCGCTTACACCGTGGATCCGGCATTCACAGCGAGGCGCGCTGAAGAACTTGGCTTCGAGTCTATCTGGTTCGCAGAGCATCCTATTCTGCCGGTCGAGTCGGACAGCCCGTTTCCGGGGTCCGACGACGGCATAATTCCATGGACATACGCGCACTTCACTGAGCCGTATATCGCGCTGGCGCGCGCATCGGCGGTTACGACTGACTTGAAACTGGGCACGGGTATCACACTCATCACCGAGCGCAATCCCCTTGTGCTGGCGAAGGTCATCGCCGCGCTGGACTTCTACAGTGGCGGTCGCTTCCTGTTCGGCATCGGCACGGGCTGGCACCGCGAGGAGACGGAGTTGATGGGCGGAGACTTCGATCACCGCTGGACGCAGGCGCGCGAGGCCGCGCTTGCGCTAAAGGCGCTGTGGACCGAGGATGAGGCTGAGTTCCACGGCAAATACTACGACTTCCCGCCGGTACAGTGCTATCCCAAGCCGGCGCAGAAGCCGCATCCGCCAATTCTGCTGGGCGGCATGGCGAAGAATGTGCTGCGTCGCATCGCGCGCTGGGGCGACGGCTGGCTGCCCAACCGCGTAACGCCTGAGCAGGTGCGCGAGAGCCGCGTCATACTCGACACGCTTGCGGCAGAGTACGACCGCGACCCCAGCACGCTCACCATCAACATCCACGGACAGCCGCCTGAGCGCGACCTTGTGGAGTCGTATCTGGAGGCGGGCGCGAACCGCGTCATCGTGCGGCTCGAACTCTGCGAGAGTGAGGACGAGATGGGCGAAGAGTTGCAGCGAGTAGCGGACGCAGTTCTCTAATACATTTAACAGGATACACAGGATATGAAGGATAAAAAATCCTATCCATCCTGTGTATCCTGTTAGTTTCTTTCCAAAAGGAGTTGAATATGAAACTCGCGCTGCAATACGAGATGCAAAGGCCGTCGCTGGACGACCATTTGGTGCTTCAGGAGACGATGGAACAGTGCATCCTGGCTGATGAAGTGGGGTTCGACTACCTTTGGTTCGTTGAGCACCATTTCCTGACCGGCTTTTCCGCATCCCCATGCCCGGACCTTGTGTATGCCGCGCTCAGCCAGCGCACGAAGCAGATTCGACTGGGACTCGGCGTGGTCATCCTGCCATACCACCATCCGAACCGTGTGGCAGAGCGTGTGGCGATGCTCGACCACCTTTCCGAGGGGCGAGTTGAATTCGGCACGGGTCGCTCCGCGCCTTATGAACTGACCGGCATGGGCATCGACCCGCGCGACAGCCGCGAGATGTGGGAGGAGTCGCTGTCGATGGTGCCGAATATCTGGCAGAGCGACTGGTACTCCTATGAGGGCAAATACTGGCAGGTTCCTGAGCGTCAGATACTGCCGAAGCCATACCAGGACCCGCATCCGCCGATATGGGTCGCAGCGCTCCAGCCGGCGACTTACGAGATTGCGGCGTCCAAGGGCATCGGCGTGCTGTCGTTCGGCTCTAGCGCGCCGTCCTCGCTCGAACCGTATGTGAAGCAGTACCGTGAGAATGTGAAGAAGGCGAACCCTGTCGGCGCGTTCGTCAACGACCAGTGGGCAAGTTCTACACTCGGTGTGTGCCTGGAGAACGACCGCGAGGCGAAAGAGATGGGCGCGCAGTCACTGAAGAACTTCTTCGGACCCGACAGGCCCTATGTGCAAGGGCAGAAGGACGTCTATGCTCAGCTTCTGGACAAGTGGGGCGGCGTGCCGGACCACCTGAAAGCGAACTTCTCCCGGTATGTCGAAGTTGAAGAGGGTGAAGAGATTAAAGAGGACATCCTCGATTACTCCGGCGGCAGCGCCATCGCGCACCGAATCTGGGAAGACTTGGACGCGGATACCCTGTGCGATCGTGCCGTGGTCATTGCGGGCAATCCGGACAGTTGCATCGAGGCGCTGAAGAAGCACGAGGCAATCGGCATCGACCAGATGATGATTATGATGCAGACCGAGACCGTGCCGCACGAGAAGGTGATGGAGTCGATCGAACTCTTCGGCAAGTACGTGATACCGGAGTTCAAGAAAGGGAACTGACAGGATAGTGAGGATATAGTCTTACCCGTAGGTGTTCGCCGCCGTCACCGCAGCCCTGGTAACGGTATTGAACCTGCGCTCGGTGGCAGAAGTAAACAGCGAGACCTGCATGACGCGCGCCTCGGTGTTGATGCGTAGCCCCAGTGTCTCCATGACTCTGTTGTACACGTCGAGCGCGGCTTCGAGCGCGACCTGGCGCTGCCAGTGTTCCTGCCAGGGGCCCGGATTATCCGCGCCGATGTGGGGCAACCCGACGAACTCGTCGATGAGGCGGTCGGCAGCCTCACTCAGCTCTCCAAAATCCTCGACTCTGTCGTAGCCGTCGATGCCCCTGTTGCGGAACAGAACAAGCTGGTATAGCAGCATCCACCAGTATATGGCGGCAAGGCGCTGTTCGTTCAGGCGCTTGCGGTGGCGCTTCAGTCCCCAGTCCAGCGACTTGTCGGTGTTCTGCACGAAGAGCTGCGCCACGGTGTCAGCCGCGCCCTCGCAGCATCCCGACCACAGGGCGGCGAGCCTGCCGTCCATATCGCTCGCGCCAAGCTCCAGCGATATGCGGAGCAGCTCATCGATGTCTGAGCGCAGCCTTGACTTGGAGGATCCTGCCAGGAATGGTAGCCTCATCTGTATCCTTCCTTTCGATGGCGGCGCGGTCGGAAACGACTCTGTAAGCGGCACAGCTTTCTTGACCGCATATCCTACCATCATAATGCCCCTTCCGTTAGTCCCGTGTATGCCCTTGACCACGCAATGAAGGCGAATTATTATTCACTGGCGGTCAGATACGGGCAGAAACGGACAGGTCGCGAGTGGTTAGAAAATGAACCTGAAGTCTTACATACGGAACATAGCGGACTTTCCGGAGCCCGGTATCGTATTCCGCGACATAACGACGCTGCTTGGTGACGCGAATGCGTTGAAGTTCTCCATAGACCGCATGCAGGAATTGTGCGAGCCTCTGCGTCCCGATGCGATAGCGAGCGTGGAGTCTCGGGGCTTCCTGTTCGCCGCGCCGCTCGCGTATAGTATGGGTAAGCCGCTGATACTCGTTCGCAAGCACGGCAAGCTACCGCACATGACACACAGCATCGACTACGAACTGGAGTATGGCTCGGACACGCTGGAGATTCACAAGGACGCCATCAGTAACGGTCAGCGCGTGCTAATTGTGGACGACCTGCTGGCGACGGGCGGCACGATGTCGGCGACCGCGGCGCTGGTTCGCCTGTGCGGTGCGCAAGTTGTAGGGCATGCCTTCCTCATAGAGCTTGCCGGACTGAACGGCAGGGAGCGGCTGCGCGGCGACAAGGTCGTGTCGCTGGTCACGTACGACTAAAGGCATGTTGGGAGGGGTTTCCGGCCACAGGGGCCACAGAGTTGAAGAGCGATTTGGCTGACGCCGTTCTATTGGCGTGCAGCGGAGAAAGGAAGAGTTCTTATGACGACGGATGTAAACATCGAAACTCTCATAGCGGACGTGGAAGAGGTTGTGGCGAGAGGCATCGCCTACGTTCAGGCGAACGCGGAGTCTGAAGTGAAGATAGACATCTGGACACCGCGCGAGGTGCTGTGCCACTGGATATACTGGCATGCCACGACCGCCGAAGGCATGGAGACTGCTGCTGCCGGTGATGGCCCGCATCATATCTACGCCGATGTTGACGATATGAACGCAAGGTCCGTGGGGCGCAAGTCCGGTGTTTCGGTTGCCTGGCTCGTTGAAGAGATGGAAGAGCTGCAGCAACGTCTGGTTGCTGCGGCACGAGCGATGCCGGACCCTAACGCCGTGGTCGTCGTTAAGAACGACGGTAGCGATGCGACCGGTGTGCAGCGGCTTGAGACCATCATCAGCCACTGGAACGAGCATCTCGAAGAGATGGCGGAAGCAGCCGCTTCTGCGTAGCCCTACATCAGCATCCGGAACGCGGAGCCGACGCCTGCCCCCGCCCGCGCTTTCGCCGAGAATCGCATTGCCCTGCGTCGCTGGAATGTAATGCGCGACAGGGCGCGTACTTTGCCATTGTCCGAGGTCTTCAGGGCCGAATTGACAAAGGGAGTAGGCTTTTGTCATCATGCGCTTCAAGGGGACTTGAAGTTCAGCGAACGGGCTTGGGAATGTGGTGCGTGGATTTAGGGCTGTCCCGTTGGAAGTTCCCTGACTTCGCGTCTTAGCAGATATGCCCGGCTACCTTTGTGGTTGCTGCGGAGGCTGTGCAGGGAGGTAACATGGTTTATCGCACGAATGTCAGTTACATAACCCACTTCCTGCGTGAGGTGGACATGTTCAGCGGTCTTTCGGAGCGCAACTTGGACCGTATCGCGTCCTTGTGCGAGGAGCACACCTTCGCTCCGGGAGAACATCTCGGTATGCAGGACGAACGCGGAGTTCGACTATATGTCATACGCGATGGTGAGATAGCCGTAACGGTCGGCTCGCAGGACACGGGCGTAGTCGTGAGAACGGTGCGGACGCGTGAGACATTCCCAATCGCAGTGCTGATGGAGCCACCGATTCTGGTTACGACCACCCAGGCTGTGACCGAGGTGAATGCTTATGTGATTCCACGCGTCGGACTGATGGAGCTTTGCGAGCTGGAGCCGGAAATCGGCATGCACATTTACAGGGCGAGTTGCAGCATAATCATGAACCGCTATCGGTACACTCTGGCTATGCTTTCGGACAGCGTGGGGCATCCGACGCGATTGAACCCAGTTTGGCGTGGGGCAGAAGTGTAGTCTAGCGAGGAAGTCGAGCGGAAGGACAGTCGGCTCGAATATCTGTACAAGTTCAAAGAGTTTAGAAAAGAGATTGCCTTCAATTCTGAAGAAGTAGGGACTGACGATGAATGGGAGGAATTCGATCGGAGGTGCATCATGACAGTCGTAGCGTTAGGCGGACTTACGGGCGCAGGCGCCAGGACGATGGGACCGATACTCGCGGAGCGAATGGGAGCCGACTATGTTGACCGGCTGATACTAACGAATGTAGCCCGGCATGTGGGCGCGACCGTTGAGGCGTTGCACCAGCGTGAAGAGCGCCCGCCAACAAGAGGCGAGCGGTTCACGCGCTTCCTGCAGCGTGTGCTGGAGCGCTCCGCGGTAACCGGCGCGGGCGGCGACCCATACTTCGGGCCGGGTGTCGCGGCGTTCCTGACGGAAGAGTACGAGGACCTGCCGGAGCCGACGGTTACGCGGGGGCACGAACTGGAGGACGAAAAGTATATCGAGGGCGTGCAGCATGCCATCAGCGACATGGCGACTGACGAGAACATCGTGATGGTCGGACGTGGCTGCTATTACATATTGAAAGACGAGCCGAATGTGCTGCGAGTCGGCATCGAGGCGCATATAGATGACCGCGTAGCCACAATCGCGCAGCGCGAGCGGCTTAGCCTCGACGAAGCGGCGAGTACGGTGGCGGCGCGTGACCAGGCGCGTCTGTACTTCTTCAACCGCTTCTTCGACATCGTGGACCCCGACGCACCGGAGTTCTTTCACTTCGTGATAAACACCAGCGCGGTGCCGCAGGACTACGCGATCAAGATGATAATGGACGCGATCGATGCACTGCGTGAGGGGCAACTGAAATAGCGGCGCAGGATTTGTTCCGCGAATAATAGTATTCCAAAGGCGGTTGCGCTAATGGAATCCTTTGGCTAGAATAGCGCTCATCAGGGTGACAGGTGGCGTTGCCACCGCAGTGCTCAATTGGGAGGAAAGCCTATGGCACTTCTAGAGATAAATGACCTCGCTACATACTTCTTCACGCAGGAAGGCGTAGTAAAGGCGGTGGACGGCATCAGCTACGAACTTGCAGAGGGTGAGGTGCTAGGAGTCGTGGGCGAAAGCGGCTGCGGCAAGAGCGTTAGCGCGCTGTCTATCATGCGGCTAGTGGCTAATCCTCCCGGCAGGACTGTCGCAGGACAGGTCATTTTCGAGGGCGAAAACTTGTTGGAGATGGATGACTCGGAGATGCGGAACATCCGAGGCAACAAGATAGCGATGGTCTTCCAGGAGCCGATGACCTCCCTGAACCCGGTGCTGACAATAGGTCGCCAACTGACTGAGACACTTGAACTTCACCTGGGTCTGACAAAGGAGCAATCACGCGCGCGAGCTGCCGAGCTTCTTCAACTCGTGGGCATTCCCGACGCGGAAAACCGCCTCAAAGACTATCCGCACCAGTTCAGCGGAGGCATGCGTCAGCGCGTGATGATCGCTATGGCGCTAAGCTGCAACCCGCGACTCATCATCGCGGATGAGCCGACCACCGCGCTAGACGTAACTATTCAGGCGCAGATTCTGGAGCTAATGCAGGACCTCGCTGCGCAGTTCGGCACCGCGATGATTATCATCACCCACAACCTAGGCGTGGTCGCGCGCTACGCTCACCGCGTCATCGTGATGTACGCGGGCAAGATAATCGAGACGGGCGATGCGAGAGAGATTTATCACAATCCGAGCCATCCCTACACGATGGGCCTGCTCGCTTCAGTGCCTCGCCTCGACGAGACCGAGCGTACCAGGCTGGAGGCGATCGAAGGGTTGCCCCCGAACCTCGTGAATATGCCGGGAGGGTGTTCCTTCGCGCCACGCTGCCAATTCGCCGTCGAGAAATGTCTTCAAGAAGAGCCCGTGCTTATAGATGTTGTCGATGGCCATGACGCAGCCTGCTGGCGAGCGCAAGAACTTCAAGCGGTTGCCCGTGCCTAGACAGGGGAGAAGAGTTCGATGACGACACAGAACGGTAATGTAAACGAAAACGAAATTCTGCTGGAAGTGAAAAACTTGAAGATGTACTTCCCGGTTACGTCGGGCATCTTCTTCCAGCGCAAGATTGCCGACGTCAAAGCCGTTGACGATGTGAGCTTCTTCATCCGTAAGGGCGAGACGCTGGGTCTGGTGGGCGAGAGCGGCTGTGGAAAGACGACCACAGGACGCTGCATCTTACAGCTCTACAAGCCGACCGAGGGCGACATCATCTTCGAAGGCGAGGACCTTAACGAGCTGGACGGCAGGGCGATGCGCGAGATGCGCCGCAAGGTGCAGGTCATCTTCCAGGACCCTTACGGCTCGCTCAATCCGCGCATGACTTGCGGCGATATCGTAGGCGAGCCGCTCATCGTGCATAAGCTCACCTCCTCCAAGCAGGAGTACCGGGATCGAGTTACCGAACTCTTGCAGACGGTGGGTCTGAACCCGTACATGGCGGACCGATACCCGCATGAGTTCAGCGGTGGGCAGCGCCAGCGCATCGGAATCGCGCGCGCTCTGGCCGTGAATCCCAGCTTCATCGTGTGTGACGAGCCGGTCTCCGCGCTCGATGTGTCGATTCAGGCGCAGGTCATCAACCTGCTCGAAGATCTGCAAGACCAGTTCGGCCTGACCTACCTGTTCATCGCGCACGACCTGTCGGTGGTGCGGCACATCAGCGACCGCATCGCCGTGATGTACCTGGGGCACATCGTGGAGATTGCCGACCGCAACGAGCTTTACGAGAACCCGCTGCATCCTTACACGAAGGCGTTGCTCTCAGCGGTGCCGATTCCGGACCCGGTAGTGGAGCAGCAGCGCGAGCGCATCATCCTTACGGGCGACGTGCCCAGCCCGATGAACCCGCCCGCAGGCTGCGTCTTCCACACACGCTGCCCGGACATGATCGGCGATTGCCAGCTCGAAGTGCCGCGTCTGCGCGAAGTACAGCCGGACCACTGGGTGTCCTGCATCCGCGTGGAAGGCTACGACACGGCGCCGTCGCTCTAAGCCAACAGCACATACAGCAATCAGAAGGGGGCGCTCTATTGAGCGCCCCCTTACTTTGCCTTCCGTAAATTCGGCAGTGTTCAGATTGGCACCAGCAATCTTCTGATTGTGGTACATTATGCCCATTAACATTGGGAGGATTTGTTTATGCTCGATTACAAGCCCAATATGGTTCTATCCAACGAAGAGTTCAGGGTAGTGGGCACGCGCCCTGTACGCCATGACGGCGTGGACAAGGTTACTGGACGCGCGCGCTATGCTGCCGATACCGCGATGCCCGGCCTGCTTTACGCGAAGGTCGTGCGCAGCCCGCATGCCCATGCCCGAATTCTCGGCATTGACGCGAGCCGCGCGCTCGCCCTGCCGGGCGTGCATGCGGTAGTTACTGCTGCGGATTTCCCGGAAGCCTCGGCAGAGTTCGTTGACCAGGAAGAGGGTGCGGCTGTCAACTACGGCTTCTTCAGCCGCAACATCATGGCGCGAGAGAAGGCGCTCTACATGGGGCACGCGGTCGCCGCGGTCGCCGCGGCGAGCCAGCATCTCGCGGAGGAAGCGGCGGAGCTTATCGATGTTGACTACGAGGTGCTGCCCCCCGTCATCACTGCCTCTGACGCGATGGCGGACGGCGCGCCGATACTGCACGAGCGCCTGCTCACAATGGCAAGTCCGGCGTTCCGCTCCGGTGGCTACGGCGACAGCGACGAGCAAACAAATGTCGCCAACCACTTTGTGTTCGACGATGGCGATCTCGAACAGGGCTTCGCCGAGGCGGATGTGATTGTGGAGCGCGAGTTCCACACGAAAGCCGTGCATCAGGGCTACATCGAGCCGCACTCGGCAACCGCTTTCTGGAACCGCGACGACAAGCTGACAGTCTGGTGCAGCACTCAGCAACTCTTTGCCTTCCGCGACCACATATCAGCCGTGCTGAACATACCTCTGGCGAATGTGCAGGTCATACCGATGGAGATTGGCGGCGGCTTCGGAGGCAAGGGCATGGGCGGGCTGTACCTGGAGCCTGTGGTCTCGCTTCTGTCGCGCAAGGCGGCAAGGCCCGTGAAGCTGGCAATGAGCCGCAAGGAAGTGTTTGAGGGTTCAGGGCCAACATCCGCGACTCACATCAAAGTGAAGATGGGCGCTACCAGCGATGGTAAGCTCACGGCTGCGGACGCAACGCTCATATATGAGGCGGGTGCGTTCCCCGGCTCGCCTGTACCGTCGGGCTGCCGCACGATGCTTGCGCCCTATGTCATACCCAACGCGCACATCGAGGGATACGATGTTTTGGTGAACACGCAGAAGTCGGCTGCGTACCGTGCTCCCGGCTCACCGGCCGCCGCATTCGCCGCGGAGTCGGTCGTGGATGAGCTTGCGAACAAGCTGGGCATCGACCCCATCGAGTTCCGCCTGCTGAACGCATCGAAAGAGGGCACGCGCCAGCCCGCGGGACCGGTGTTCCGGCGCATAGGCAATGTGGAGATGCTTGAGGCGGCACGCGACCACGCCCACTATCAGACGCCGATTGACGGCAAGTACAGGGGTAGGGGTGTAGCCAGTGGCGGCTGGTTCAACGGCAGCGGACCCGCGAGCGCGGTGGCGAGCGTCAATCCCGACGGCTCCGTCAGCCTCATCGAAGGCTCGCCGGACATCGGAGGCAGCCGCGCCGTGATGGCAATCCATGTCGCCGAGGTGCTTGGCATCGATGTCGAGGATGTGAAACCCGCCGTAGTGGATACCGATTCTATCGGCTACTGCTCAGGCGCGGGTGGCAGCGGCGTAACTTTCAAGACGGGCAGGGCGTGCTACGAGGCGGCGCAGGATGTAAAGCGCCAGATGATTGAGCGCGCCGCGCGTATCTGGGATGTGGACGAGGGCGATGTGGACTACGACGACGAAAACGCGATTCTGCGCCATAAGCAGGACAGCGAGCTTTCTATGACATTCGCCGCGCTCGCTCAGCGTCTCAACGGCTCCGGCGGGCCCGTGGTCGGGCGTGCCACGGTGAACCCCGGCGGTGTGGGCAACGCTTTCGCCATGCACATCGTTGACGTGGAGGTTGACCCGGAGACGGGCAAGGTGGAAATTCTGCGCTACACGGCGTTGCAGGATGTGGGCAAGGCGATGCACCCAAGCTATGTGGAAGGACAGATGCAGGGTGGCGCGGTGCAGGGCATCGGCTGGGCGCTGAACGAAGAATACTTCTTCGACGATGACGGGCGTATGTTGAACTCGACGTTCCTCGACTACCGCATGCCTGTGTCGCTCGATGTGCCGATGATAGACACGGTGCTGATCGAAGTTGCCAATCCGGGACATCCCTATGGCGTGCGCGGCGTGGGTGAGGCGTGCATCGTGCCGCCTATGGCAGCGATAGCGAACGCCATCAGCAACGCGATCGGCGTGAGGATGACGGAGTTGCCCATGTCGCCCGCAAAGGTCGTGGAGGCGCTGTCGAAGAACGGGAATTAACAGCGATATACAGGATGGATAGGATAGGGCTGAATAAGGAATTGGTCGAATGAAATACTACAGTCTCATAGGCGTGGACGGAGACACCAGATTGGTGGTGGAGGCGCAAGACGGCGTTCTCTCCGACCTGACCTCGGTGCATCACGAACTGGAAGTGCTTGAAGACCTCGCACTGGCGGCTGTGGTGTCCGGCCAAAGCATAGACGCGCTGGCGCAGCAGATTATCGAAGGTAGTGCCATCGATGAGTACAGCCTCGCCGAGATATTGAACGACGAGAGTGACGCCGCGCTTGACATGCCGTTCGAGCCGCCGGAAGTCTGGGCGGCGGGCGTTACATATAAGACGAGCGAGATGGAGCGTCGCAGAGAGAGCGAAACTCCGGATGTCTATTCCATGGTGTACAGCGCGGAGAGGCCAGAGGTCTTCTTCAAGGCGACGCCCGAACGATGTGTCGGACCCAATGACGCTGTCGGCATCCGTGAAGACTCCAACTGGAACGTGCCGGAGCCTGAGCTTGCGTTCGTGCTTTACGGAGGCGAGATTATCGGCTACACCGTCGGCAACGACATGAGCAGCCGCCAGATAGAGGGCGAAAACCCTCTGTACCTTCCACAAGCGAAGGTGTTCAACCGCTGCTGTGCCATCGGGCCCTGCTTCGTAACGGCGGAATCGATAGACGACCCTCACGGCTTGGATGTGAACTGCGTCATAACGCGAAATGGCGTAGAGGTATTCAGCGGCAGCACGAACACCTCGCAGATGGCGCGCACCTGCCAGGAACTCGCGGACTGGCTGCAGAGGCACAACGACGTGCCGAACATGACCGCTGTGCTGACGGGCACACCCATTGTGCCACCACCTGATTTTAGCCTTCAGGAAGGCGACAGCGTCAGCATCACGATACAGGATATTGGGACGCTCGTGAACGATGTTATAGTGGTGTAGGGGTATTGTGGCGGCATAAGTGAGTTGAAGAGGCTTGAAAAATGACGATCAAAAAGAGACAAGGGCCGGCATCGCTTAAGAATCCTATCGTCAAAAGCTCAGATGGCGTCGAGTTGCCGGGCACACCTCAATGGATCTATGAAATGGCGAAGAGATACGGTGAGCCTACAATTTCGCTAGACGAGTTGCGGGAGAGGATGGACGAGGAACTTAATGGCGAGTCACTAAGCGAATTTTTGATACAAGATCGGAAGAAGAAGCCCTACTGATGCACATCTACTATCTGGACGCGTCTGCCGTCTTGAAGCGCTATTTCCCCAGTGAAGCAGGGGCGGATTTCATGAAGACGCTGCTAGAAGAACCAGAAGATGACGGGGTATTTTGTATCTCTTCTTTCGGAGTTCTGGAGGTGAATGCCGCAATTAGGCGTCGTGTGAGGAATCAGCATTTGATGCACGATGCTCTGATGCACTTTAGCCAAGACTCAGTGGAAATGTTCAGGGTTATCCCCACGGACGACGACATCCTCTCGCAGGCATTGTCAGTCATAGAAACCCATCGTCTGCGCGCAGGCGACGCCATTCATCTGGCCACGGCATCGTCCATCGCCGCAATGACCGAACGGTCTCAACTATTCATGGTAACAAGCGACGCCGAGCTGTTCGAAGCGGCCCAGGCGGCGGGCATCGGTGCTATTGATCCACAAGAGGACGATGCGATGGGCAGCCTGCGTCAACTCAGAGAGTAGCCTGCCCGCCGCGTTGACACATCCACACACCAATAGTAACCTCTGCGCTATCACACCTACGACCATTTCGCACTACACGTACAGGAGAACGGCAGCATGTGTACCTATATTATTCAGAAGTCTGACATCAGGGGCAGCGGCAAGGGCACGCCGGGCTGGATTCCGATAACCGAGACACGAGTCTATTACGACCACCCCTTCCACATGACGACCGACCATACGCTGAACATAGACTTCGTGAACCCGGATCAGGGGCTTGATGCGCGTGTCGCGGTCGAGCTGACGGCGGAATCGGCGCGCGCGCTGGTTGCCGACATCCTCGCCGCGTTGGAAGAGGGCGGTGCGGTGCATCCGGAACTTGCATAGACGAGCAGCGATGTGAGGCTGCTGATGCTCATAGTCGCTGCGCTCGCCGCGCTGATTGGAACGGCGTGCGAGTCGGCGACGCCAATCCCCGACGAAGCCTCGCAGAACAATGCCTTCGCCGCCGCCGCGCCCACGGTTACATCCGAAGCTACGGTTACCCCGGAGCATACGCAGACACCAACTCCTACGACCGTCGTGCCAACCGCTACGCCGGACCTCCTGAACCCACCAGCGCCTCAGCCATGCCCACCCGGGGAGATACCTGTTCCGATTACTGTTCGGGACGGCATCGTGTACATGCCAGACCCGCCCTGCATTCGCCTTACGACTCCCACGCCTTTGCCATATCCGAGACTACAAGGCAAGCTAAATGAAATCGTGGCAGCTCTTGAAAGGGGTGCTTATCCAGAGAATGCCGCCAGTCTATCGGAAAGTTCTAGTGGCGATCGCGTCGGCGTGTACATATACATACAAAGAGATCGCAGAGGTCTCAAAGAATTTGTGATATGGCTAGTCGATAATGGCGCAGAAGTTGGCTTTGCATACAACACGCATCTAGTAGACGACGAATGGGCAGCAAGGAATGGAACTACCATCGAAGAAGAATACGCTACAATCCTACTAAGTGAATACATCAGAGGGGAAGCGGAACTTGAATTGCCTTATCCAAGTGGTGAGATAGGTTATCCAGGCGCTAAGATGGATTTTCTGGGTGAAGTCAGCATCGGCGCTGCCGTACCCGTGTCGTTATTAAATAGCATCGCTCAGCAGCCGGGTTTCATTCGAATGATCGACATTGGTTCACTGCAAAAGCCAAGTCCCGACTAAGTGGGGGTGCCGCCTACATCCATGCCGCGCGCAGGGGTTGCAATGACAGGTCAATTTATGTAAAGTTGCCCAAGCGGGACGGCGTCCCGCATACGGAACGGAACGTGAATTACAGAGGAGTTTGGTGAATAGGTGGAATAAGTAGATAGACACGGAGGACGCGCGCATGCTAAACCTGTCAATTCGTCGAAGTGCTACTTTCCTGATGCTACTCTTAGTGCCCGCGCTTTTGCTTGCCGTGGCCTGTTCAAGCGCAGAGCCCGCGCCTGAAGCGCCCGCCGCTCCTGCTGCGCCTCAGCAGGCAGCGCCCGCTCCTGCTCCCACTACTCCCCCAGCCGCGCCTGCTCAGGCAGCGCCCACCGCGGCTCCTGAAGCGATGGCTAACATCACACCGCCTAGACCGGCCGACCCGAACGCGCAGACTGGTGGTGTCTTGAACGTGGCATACTTCCGCAAGGCGTCCAGCCCTGACGGATACCAGGCCGGCGGCACCTTCGACCGCATGTACTTCTTCACAGGCAACGAGGTGCTGGTCGCCATCGGAAAGGACAGCGTGTACGATCCTTCGGAATCGTTGGCATACTCGTTCGAGGTCGAGGACGGCGGCAGCCGCGTGAGATTCAACCTTCGTGAAGGGGTGCAGTTCCAGGGCGGATACGGCGAAATGACATCCGAGGAGGTTGCGTTCAGCCTGAGCCGCTGGCTAGACGACGGAGCAGGGTGCAGGGGTTGCCCCAGCACCTTCCGGTCGGTAACTGGGATCAGCGCTGTAGATGACTACACGGTAGATGTGGTAATGGACCCGCCCGATGCGAACCTCGTAGTCAAGATGTTCGACAGAGGCAGCATCATTCACAGCAAGGAGAACTGGGAAGCCCAGGGCCCGGACGACCACAAGAGCAATCCCATAGCTACCGGACCTTACCAGCTCACTCTATGGGACGTTGGCGTGACGCAGAACTGGGTGAAGCACCCCGATTGGTGGAGGCACGAGCCGTACGCCGACGAGGTGAACATTCAGATTATCTCCGAGACGCGCACACGACTGGCAGCCCTTCAGACGGGCGAGGTCAATGTGTCATGGTTGCAGGCCGAGCAGATTCCCGCCGCACAGAAGGACGACAATATCGATGTATGGGACTTCACCGGCGTCGGCTGGGACGGCTGGGGCTGGAACCACGGACTTGAGCCGCTCGACGACTTGCGTCTCAGGCGCGCACTCATCAAATCCGTGGACCGGGTCGCGCTTAACAAATCCATCTACCTAAATACTCTGCGCGACAGCCAGGCGCACACTTTCCCGCCCGAGTCTCCGTTCGGCATTGACGCCAAGGACCTCTGGGAAGGCGAGCATCTGCGGTACAACCTTGACGAGGCGAAGGCGCTCGTCGAGGAGGTTGCATCAGAAAAGGGGTTGACACTGCCGCTGCAGATCACCGGTGTCTGTGACCGCCGACCTGACCGCCAGCAGTTCTGCGAATTTCTGCAGGGCTCGTGGGCTGAGATTGGCGTCGAGTACGAGTTTCAGATTGTATCGAACGCATCCGAGCGTGGGGACGTGATGGAGCAGTGCCAGACGCACATAAATCAGACCGGCTGGGGTATGCTGCTACCGTGGTACATGGAGGGCGCACTGCATTCCAGCTCCAACGGTAATTTCCCGGCGAAGACCTGCAAGGACCAGGGTTCTGCGCTTGATGCCGACGGACAGGCGATTCAGGACCAGCTCGACCAGCTGTTTGCCGAGGCGTCCCAGAGTTTCGACTCCGCGGAGCAGATTGACAAGTACAAGCAGATTCAGCGCATAGCTCTGGAGAACCTGTTCACCTATATCCCCGCGATGCTGCGCGTGAACTATGTCGGCTGCCACACGCCGACTACAGGCGGCTGTGAAACGAACCCGATGCGCGGAGACGGATTCGTGCGCAACGGGGACTTCTGGTTAAAGCAGTAATAGTTAGTTAGCGGTCAGTCAACAGCAACCGACTCTGCGTTTAGCAAGAGATGATTGCTGGCGTCTGACCGCCTCTTGTTCGTAAGAAAGGCCGTTATATGCAGCGCTACCTGCTGCGGAGAGCAATCAATCTCATTCCGGTCCTGGTACTAATCAGCATCATCGTGTTTGCGACCGTCAGGGTGCTGCCGGGCGATCCCGCGCGCCTGCTCGCTGCCGTGGACGAGGCGGGTACCGTTGATCCGGAGGTGCTCGCGGCGATAGAGGAGCGCTACGGTCTAAACAAGCCATTAGTCACACAGTACTTCGACTGGGTATGGGACATCATGCGAGGCGACTGGGGAACATCGCTTTGGAGCAGTCAGGATGTGTTTCCGCAGATACGCAGCCGCCTGAGCTTCACAGTGCAGCTCGCAGGGCTGTCGTGGCTGCTATCTCTTCTCATTGGCATACCGATGGGAGCAATATCCGCGCTCAGACGCAACTCATTAGGAGACATCGCCGTGACCAGCTTCGCGGTGTCGGGCATCGCCCTGCCCAACTTCTGGCTGGGCATGCTGATGATCATCTTCTTCGGCGTCTGGCTTGGCTGGCTGCCCACCGGCGGATACGTCAGCTATCTCGATAGCCCCATAGAGTGGGCGCGCAGGATGCTTATGCCCACTATTACGCTTGGCACGGCGCTTTCCGCCGTTACGATGCGGCAGATGCGCGCCGCGCTCCTGGAGGTGATGCGCGAGGACTACATCCGCACGGCGCGAGCGAAGGGCTTGATGGAAAGCCGAGTAGTTATGCTGCACGCGATGAAAAACTCGCTGCTGCCGGTCATCACTCTATCCACCCTCCAGCTCGGTACGCTGGTCGGCGGAACGGTCGTGACGGAGACGGTCTTCTTCCTGCCGGGCATCGGCAAGTTCATCGTGGACGCAGTTATAGCCAAGGACTTCCTCGTAGTGCAGATGGGGCTGATGCTATTGACGCTGGGTGTTCTGGTAGCCAACCTCATCGCGGACATTTCATACGCATTCCTGGACCCGCGCATTCGATATGAATAGCCGCTTGCCCAAGAGCTTTCCGGGTAGAGCAACCCCGTGGTAGAGCAGGTGAACGATAGGATATGAGAGAGCGCGAGCTTACAGAATCAACAGGTAACGAACTTGCCGACCAGGATCTCAACTGGGTTCGCAGAAGCCGCTTCCTTCAGACGCTAAGGGAGTTGGTCGGTGTACGCCTAGCCAAGTTGGGCCTGGCAGTGCTCGGGATCGCCATCATCGCAGCTGTGTTCTCGCCGCTTCTGGCAGTGCATGACCCGATCAAGATAAACCCGCGCGACAGCCTGCAGAGCCCCAGCGCAGAATACTGGCTGGGAGCGGACCGCCTGGGGCGCGACCAGCTGGCACGCCTCATCTACGGCGCGCGAGTGTCGCTCTTCATTGGCGGCGCGGGCGTGGGCATCGCGGTCGTGGCTGGAATTGCCATCGGGACCGTTTCAGGTTGGGCCGGCAAGTGGACGGACGAAATTCTGATGAGGATTATGGATGCGCTCGCCGCGTTCCCTAACATCGTGTTCGCCCTTGTGCTGGTAGCGATTACCGGGGGCGCAATGCGTAACATCATTCTTGTAATAGGGCTGGTGTTCACCCCGGCTGTCGCGCGTCTAATACGAGCACAGGTGCTCTCGGTGAAGGAGCGCGATTTTGTGATTGCCGCTGTCGCGCTAGGTGCGAGTCCGCTGCGCATCATATCCTCTCACCTGATTCCCAACAGTCTCGCTCCCGTGATAGTACAGGCGTCCATCGGCTTCGGCGCGGCGATACTGCTTGAGGCTTCGCTGAGCTTCCTTGGAGTGGGTGTTAAACCGCCGACACCGACATGGGGCGGCATGCTGCGCCACGCATTCGAGGTCGTTGACCAGGCGCCTTGGCTCACATTCACGCCCGGCATAACGATATTCCTGGTGGTGCTGGCGTTCAACTTCGTTGGCGACGCCTTGCGGGACACGCTGGACCCCCGTCTGAGAGGCGCACGGTGACAGAGCTGGCATGGATGGACAGGATGGATGGGATTTGCAATTTCACCCCCATCCCTTCGACAAGCTCAGGACAGGCTCTAACCTTCCCCCTCAGGGGGAAGGGACTCAATTAGCTCTGATTCTCGAAGAAGTCGAGGTCGATGGCGAATGCGGAAGCCAGCATCAGCAGGCGGAAGTCGTTGTCGGTGCTGCCGTCCGTGAACTGCACGACGAAGGTGTCGGCGTCGGTGAACATCTCCCGACCGAAACCGCTCCATTGCTTGGTCACACGCGCTACTTCGCCACCGCCTGCGCTCTTGGCGATGAAGGTGTGCGGGCGGAAGAGTCCACTGGTCAGCCGCGTAATCTCACGCTCATTGGCATCTACGAGCGCGAACTTGCGGCCAAATCCGAATACGCGGTTCAGAGCGCCGACACGCCTGCCGTCAACATCTACCCTCAGGTGCGATCGAACCCAGAAGAAGTCGCGGCTTGCATGCAAGATGGGCCTGCTGTTCGTGTCCACCACATGGATGGACAGTGCGCGATGGGAACCCGCGAACTGGCGGCTGATGTCGCCTGACTCTTCGTAGGCGTACATGAGCTGAGCGCCGTCCGACGTGTGGACGCTGTAGCGATTGGCTGTCTCGAACGGAGTGAATATCTCCATCTGCTCGATTTGCTGCCGTATGACAAGCTCCGAATGTTGCGTAAGGTCGGTCATGTCTATCTCCCTGATAAGTTGAGGGCGTTTTGTTCAATACCTATTGATACATTTTATCAGGGTTCTACGCCAAACCGAGCGACAATGTTGTGAGTTCGGCCGTAAAGCAGCAACCCACAACCCATATCACGCATCGACGCGAATACGCAGCCGCTTGTTGATGCGTCCCTTGCTCTCATGGCCTACGACTCGGATTGTGCCGACCTCGCTTGTGTTGGCGACATGCGTGCCGCCGTCCGCTTGCAAGTCGAGGCCCGTGATGTTGACAGTGCGGACCTCCGTGATGGCGGGCGGCAGCAGGTTGATTTTCGTGCGGATGAGGTCCGGGATGGCGAAGGCTTCTTCCCTGGGCAGCGTGTTGATTTCAATCGGACGTGCCGCCTGCACCTCTCCGTTGATCAGCGCCTCCATGCGCTCCGCGAAGTCGGCGGACATGTTCTCAAGCTCGAAGTCCATGCGCGCGCTGCCGGGCTGCATGTTGCCGCCGGTAACCTGCGCCCCGTAGTCGCGCCATACGACGCCGCAGAGGATGTGCAGAGCGGTGTGTGTACGCATCAGCAGGTATCGGCGTTCCCAGTCGAGCGCGCCGTGGACGCTTGCGCCGATGGCAGGAAAGTCGCCGTCAATCTCATGCACAAGCTTGCCGTCCTGTCGCGACAGTCGCTTCACCGCGTATGATGCATCGCCTGAGGCGAGCGTGCCGCTGTCCGCGGGTTGCCCGCCGCCTCCCGGGTAGAACGCAGTGCGGTCCAGCACCACGCCCTTAGCCGTGCTGTCGATGACGGTGGCATCAAACTCGCGGAGGTAGCTGTCGTCGTAGCAAAGGGTTTCGGTCATGTTTGCCTCTCTGATGGTGATTTCGTTGAGCGTATGCCCGTAAAACGGTTTGTCTTTATGTGTACTCCGCGACCTCCGGCCTTTGCTTCCAGAAGCCTGTCGCCTGTTGGAAGGCATAAGCCAGTTGCAGCACGCTGAACTCGCGCTGGTGGCGGCCGACAATCTGCACGCCCACTGGCAAGCCTTCGTCCGTGAAGCCGCATGGCACCGAGATGGCAGGATGCCCCGTCGCCGTGATGTAGTAGCAGGAGCGCATCCAGTCGATATATGTCTCCATCTGCACGCCGTTGACTTCGGTTAGATACGGCTGCGTCACATCGAAGGGTGGATGCTGGCTGACTGGGAAGACCATGAACTCGTAGGTCTCCATGAACTTGCGGACGCGCTCGAACAGCGCGGCGCGCTTTACCTCCGCCATGCCGACATCCGCTGCGTTCAGCTTCATGCCCTCTTCGATGTTCCATATCACCGTGTCCTTGAGCAGGTCGCGGTGGCTCATTAGCAGCTCGGCGCGAGTTGCCGCCATACCTGCGGCGCGCATCGTCATGAAGACATCGTTCGCGTCGCTGAAGTCCGGGCAGGCGTCGTCTATGTCGCAGCCAAGTTCGCCGAATGTGCCGCGCCGGCGCTCGATGACCGACACGATGCGCGGGTCAACCGGCAGCCCGTCCATGTCGCTGCTCCACGCGATGCGAACTCCGTTGAAGTCGCGCTCCAGCGAATGGACGAGTGGATTGAAGGTCTTCCCCTCATCCGTCAGCGCGACAGGGCAGCGCGCGTCCGGTCCCGCGATTGCGCTGAGCATCAGTGCCGTGTCCTGCACGGTGCGCGCCATCGGCCCCTGAACCGCAAGGGCCGACCACGGCGTCTGCGATGGCCAGACTGGTACGCGCCCGATTGCCGTGCGGAATCCCACGATGTTGCAGAAGTTGGACGGGTTCCGCAGCGAGCCGCCGAGGTCGCTGCCGTCCGCGATTGGCACCATGCCGCAGGCGAGCGCAACTGCCGCTCCACCACTGCTGCCGCCGCAGGTCTTCGTAAGGTCGTATGGGTTCAGCGTAGCGCCGAATACCTCGTTGAAGGTCTGAGACCCAGCGCCAAACTCGGGCGTGTTCGTCTTGCCGACGGAGTTTGCTCCGGCCTGCTTCAGCCGTTCCACGATGAGCATGTCTTGCTGCGGGATGTGCTCGGCGAAGATGGGCGAGCCGTAAGTGGTGCGGACGCCTGCCGTGTCAACCAGGTCCTTGTGCGCGACCGGCAGACCGTGCAGCACGCCGACATCATCGCCGTGCCCCAACGCCACGTCCGCGGCCTTCGCGCCTTCCAGCGCCTGTTCCGGATGGTAGGTGACGATGGCGTTGACCTTAGGATTCACGCGGTCGATCTGCTCTATGTGTGCCTGCATGACTTCGACGCAGGAAACGTCCTTGCTGCGGATGTGCCTTGCCATCTCTACGGCGGTCATGAAGTGGATGTCGGTGTTGGTCATATAGATTCTCCGTGAAGGTAAGTTCGTCGGCAAGTCTAAGTTATCTGCTCCCAGTCGCGCAGCAGCCTGTGGGCGGCGTTGTGCCCGGGCGCGCCCGTGACTTCGCCGCCGGGGTGCGCGCCCGCGCCGCACATGTACAGGCCCTCGATTGGCGTGCGGTAGCCTGAGATGCCGCGGCTCCCGCGTCCCGCGAACATCTGCTCAGTGGTGATGTCGAGGTGGCGTATGTTGCCGTCAGTCAGTCCCACGCGCTCTTCAAGCTCGACCGGCGTGAAGAGTTCCCAATCGAGTATTACATCACGGAGGTTCGGCGCGTACTGCGCTATCGTGTCGATCAGGTGCTCGCCGACTGCCTGCCGCGCGCCCTGCCATGTGCCTTCGCGCAGTTGTGCGGGCGCGTACATCGACCAGACGGACATTACATGCTTGCCCGGCGGTGTCAGCGTGTCGTCATACACGGTCGGAATCTGGATGAACATTATCGGGCTGCTCGACGGCCTGCCCGACTTCGCGTCATCCCAACTCCGCTCGAAGTATTCGACCGAAGGGCAGATGCGAGTATATGCCAGCGCCTTGGAGTCATAGTCCTGCCCCAGGTACGCCGAGAAGTCCGGCAGCTCATCGAGGGCGGCGTGGAACTTGAGGAATGCCGTGTTCGTCTTGGCGCGTCGAATGTCGTTTAGCAGCGCTGTCGGCACATCGTCCGCGTCCATCAGCGAGAGGAAGGTGCGCTTGGGATCGGCGTTCGACAGCACTGCGTCCGCGTAGATGCGCTCGCCGTCTGCGAGCAGTACGCCGTTCGCCCTGCCGTTGGTCGTGAGTATCTGCCGCACGTCGGCATTGAGTCGAATCTCCACGCCTTGCGCCTCGGCGGAGCGCGCCATAGACTGCGTGATTGCGCCCATGCCGCCCTTCGGAATGCCGAAATTCTCGTCGGGCGTAAGTATGTCGCTGCGAATGTAGCCGACGGCCATGATGCTGCCCGGCGCTCGCACGTCCCCCGCATCCTGCGCGTCTATGAAGCAGGCGCGCACAAGCGGCGACTCGAAATACTCCTCTACGAGGTCCTTCATGCTGCCGGTGAGCATGCGTTCGAAGATGGGTTCGTCCGGGGTGCCGCGAACATCGGTTGCCACTTCCGCCAGTGTTGGCGGATCCGTCAGGAAATAGCGCTGGATGATGCCGCCTGCCCGCTCCCAGAACGCCACCCAGTCGTGGTAGCGCGCGCCGTCCGCGGGTGAGATGCGCGCGATGCTCTCCGCAGTGCGCTCGTCGTCGTGCCATCGCATGACATGATTGCCGCCCGGCAGTGGACTGAAGCTCACCGGGTCCATCTCGTATATCTCAAGCCCGTGCTTACGAAGCTCCAGGTCGTTGATGACCTTCTCCTGGAGCATGTGGCAGATATACGAGCAGCTTGAAACGCGGAATCCGGGAAACAGTTCTTCCGTGATGCAAGCGCCGCCAACGAAGTCGCGTCGCTCCAGCACGAGCACGCTGTTACCCTGCCGCGCGAGGTAGTTCGCGGCTACCAGCCCGTTATGCCCGCCGCCTACGACGATTGCCGAGTATTGCCCTGCCATGTCTCTCCCTCCCGCGCTGTTACATCCTGTAAATCGCTAATTGAAAGCCTAACACGCCGACGATAGTTTGCAAAATGCGCTCGACAAACATCCCCTCCATCCTGTACATCGATGTTGGCCCCTTTCGCTATGTTACAATCCCGTATCATAACCAAAGCAAACACAAGGAAATCGGCGCTGCCGACGGAGAGATTATGAGCTTCCAGAATTATGACATTGCGGTAATCGGAGCAGGCATCATCGGGCTTGCGACTGCCATGCGGCTGGCGCAGGAGTATCCGCGCTACAAGATAATCGTGTTGGAGAAGGACGGCGAGGTCGCGCAGCACCAGACAGGGCATAACAGCGGCGTCATCCACGCCGGCATCTACTACGCGCCCGGCTCGCAGAAGGCGAACTTCTGCTCAACCGGCGGCAGGGCGCTGCGACAGTTCTGCGACGAGCGTGGCATCGAGTACGATATGTGCGGCAAGGTCATCGTCGCCATCAACGACGAGGAAGTGCCAAGACTGCAAGACCTGCTCGAGCGCGGCACCGCAAACGGCGCGGAGGGTCTGGAAATGGTCGGTCCTGAGCGTCTCGCCGAGTTGGAGCCTTATGCCGCCGGAGTTCAGGCGATATTCTCGCCGAACACGGGCATCATAGACTTCAAGAAGGTGTCGCAAGCTTACGCTATCGAGTTCGGCGAGAACGGCGGCGACCTGCTGTTGAACACAGCCGTTCACGGTATCGCGCGCCGCGATAACCAGATGTACCTCGAAACGTCGCGCGGCGAGATTGCGGCGCGCCACATCATCAACTGCGCCGGACTGCAAGCCGACCAGGTGGCGCGCATGATGGGCGCGGACCCTGGGCTGCGCATCATCCCGTTCCGCGGCGAGTATTTCTCGATCAGGCCCGAGCGCCAGTATCTTGTGCGCTCGCTGATATATCCTGTGCCGGACCCAAGCCTGCCCTTCCTCGGCGTACACTTCACCAAGCGCATCACCGGCGGCGTGGAGGCTGGCCCCAACGCCGTGCTCGCCTTCGCGCGAGAGGGCTACACCAAGACCAGCTTCAGCCTCAGTGACACGCTCGGCACATTCACATATCCTGGCTTCTGGAAGATGTCGCTGTCCCACTGGAAGAGCGGATTGGATGAGCAGCACCGATCGCTGCGGAAGTCGCTATTCCTGAAGTCGCTGCAGACGCTCGTGCCTTCAATAGAGATGGACGACCTGAGCGAGCCGGGCGCGGGCGTGCGCGCGCAAGCTGTGGACAACAACGGCAACCTGTTGCAGGACTTCGCCATCTCCGAGACCGAGAACGCAATCCATGTGCTCAGCGCGCCGTCGCCGGGCGCGACATCGTCGCTCACCATCAGCCGCTACATTGTCGATATGGCGGTGGGCGCATTCGGGCTGGAGGGGTAAATGACAGAAGAGTCTGTCCTTCAAATGTGAATAGATAGGGGGCGAAAATGACCAGAATACTCAGACGTCAATTGACTGATGGCGAAAAGAAAGTGGTCATGGAGCAACATGGGCGTAGGTGCTTCGCTGATGATCACGAAATACCCGAGGATGAAGTCCTAGAGTTTGATCACATCCACGCTTTTGCGTCGGATGGATTGACTGAAATCAACAACATTGCCCCGATGTGCAGATACCATAATAGCAAGAAAGGTAAACTTCACCTGTATGACTTCCGAATAAAGTTGCAGATGGAGAAATTCTTCGACAAGGGCGATAGACAGACGCTCCACGATCTTCTTGAACATCTGAAAGACCAAAGCTATATTTCGGATTATGCGTTACCAGTAACTGTGAGAGAAAACGGAGACAGTATCAGACTTGATTCTGCAAAGGTTTCGCAAGAGTTCCGTACATATAGCTGCCAAGTTACAGGGTGGAAGTATTTTTATGCGACCCTTCCAATTGACTTGATTGATAGTGATGATGACCGAGACCAGCTGATAGGACTTCAGCCTCGCTATCTGCTTCCAGATAAGGTCTTTGACTTGTTTCTACATTTCCAGAGGCATCCTGTTCTTCAGCCATCCTTGGGAAGGGTAGTTGACGGCAGAATCCGTCTATTTGACGGTCAACACAAGGCAGCTGCGATTCTTTGGAATGGACGCCGCGATGTTGAATGTAAGATCTATCTTGATCCAGATATTGCGTTACTAAACCAGACAAATATTTCTGCACATGATAAGTTTTCACAAACCCGCTTTTTCTCATCGATTATGATAGTGAAGCTTGGAACGCAATTCAAAGGTGACTTTGAGATTTACAGAGACAGGGAGGACGGCCAAATAAAAAGCGAATCAGGATTCATGGATTACCTTCGTGCTGAGAGAGGGTTTTCTAGTTCAGACGCAACAAAGCGGTTTACGAGTTTCCTATACGACTCTGTTATCGGAGACGACAACAACAAGCTTTCCCGTTTAGTGTCTGTCACAAATCGCGCAAATGCTCAGAGGCCGATAACCCCAAATGCGCTAATCAATTCGCTATTTGCGTCGTTTCTGTATCGCCGTCCGGTGGATCATGACATGACGACTGAAGCCTACAGACGAGATATGGAAGTTCAAAATGTAGTCAAATTGCTGAATATGCTCTACGACACAGCACTCAGCCAATGGGACCCAACTGCTCCTAATGGAGACCCTGTTAAACTCAAACTCGCCAGAATTATCAGATCCAGATTTATGAAGGCATGGTCAGAGTTGATGAGGGATGCGGTCTGCCCAATTATTGGCATACGAGATACCGACGAATGGGCATACCCGTTCTATCGGGACCTCACCAAACAGAATTTTGACGATATTCAGACCATTGTTGACCGACTAGTCAATTGGAAAATGTGGAGCGCGCCTCCTGGTAGTGAGATTGACACAACTCGCTCAGATACAGACAGAGCCGCAAAAGAATGGGTCAGAAATAAAGGGCTTTCAGTAGAATATCTACTAGGTGTACCCGACTAATGTCGGTTGACAGACGTTACAAAAGGAGCTGCCAACAATGAAAATCGCATACGCATTCCGCCGCAGCACATATTACCCGTTCGAGGCTGGCGCAGCATGGTCGCTTCCCGATGAGCGCGCGCTGCCCGACTACCTTGGCAAGGTGCGCGACATCGGCTTCGACGGCATCGAACTCGGACTAGACAATTTTCTATCCGACTCGCCCAATGGTGGCCTGGTTATCGATGAAGGCAGAGTCAATGAGGTGAAGAAGCGGCTCGACGACAATGGCACGCCTTGCGTTGCTATTCGCGCGGGCGGTGCACTCTGCTACCCACAGACCGCAGGGCACAATCGCAAGCGCCTCGAAAAGTCGGTCGAGGTTGCGTCAGTTCTCGGCGCGGAGATCGTGAACACTGCCCTGAGCGGCCCGCCGCAGAATCGCATGCTCGACACCGGACCGTCCGGCGCGCCTGAGTCCCACGGCTCCAGCCAGATGGCATCCGAGGAAGACTTCATCCGCACGGCGCAGGCGCTCCGTGAAGTGGGCGCGATGGCGGGCGACAACGGCATTAACATCACGGTGGAGGTGCACCAGCACTCCATCGCCGACAACAGCTGGTCAACGCTGCACCTGCTGGAACTCGCGGACAGCCCCTTCGTGCATGCCAACCCGGACCTCGGCAACGTGCTCTGGAACTACGATGTCCCCGAAGAGACGATGGAGCAGTGCGTCTCCGCGCTTGCGGCGCACTCGAAATACTGGCACTGCAAGAGCCTCAACCGAATGCATGTGCCGGAGCTTGACCACTCCTACTACATCCGCGTGCCGCTGCCGGACGGCGACATAGACTACCGCTTCGCCATATCCGCGATGGTCGAGGTCGGCTATGACGGCTACCTCGCCATCGAGGGCGCGAACACGGGCGACCAACTCTATAAGGACAGGCGCAGTGTCAACTATGTGCGGGGCATACTGGCGGAGCTGGAGGCGTAGCGGGAGTTAACATCGATGGACAGGATATGCAGGATAGGATGTGTTAGTTCGGTATAGCCACTCCTGATGTCCAGCAGGACATATATTGAGAAGGCGCACCAAATTGTACAAATCTCAAAAATACCCCTCAAATCGTTGACAGACGTTTCGTGGTGGTGTAGTCTAATCGTTACCGCAATTGCGGATGCACCTTAACAACTGGATAGTGGAAGAGAACACACAACGTTTAGAGTTTGATCCTGGCTCAGGACGAACGCTGGCGGTGCGCCTAATGCATGCAAGTCGAACGGGCAAAGGGGCTTCGGCCCCGGCGCTAGTGGCAGACGGCTGAGTAACACGTAAGTGATCTGCCCCGGAGCGGGGGATAATCCGGAGAAATCCGGCCTAATACCCCGTACGTTCATGTGGCTACGACCATATGAAGAAAGGCTTCGGCCGCTCTGGGAGGAGCTTGCGGCCTATCAGGTAGTTGGCGGGGTAATAGCCCACCAAGCCGAAGACGGGTAGCCGATGTGAGAGCATGATCGGTCAGAGGGGGACTGAGACACGGCCCCCACTCCTACGGGAGGCAGCAGCAGGGAATCTTGCGCAATGGGCGAAAGCCTGACGCAGCGACACCGCGTGGGGGAAGAAGGCCTCAGGGTTGTAAACCCCTTTTCTGGGGGAAGAGATAGGACGGTACCTCAGGAATAAGCATCGGCTAACTACGTGCCAGCAGCCGCGGTAATACGTAGGATGCAAGCGTTGTCCGGATTTACTGGGCGTAAAGGGTGTGTAGGCGGCATAGTAAGTCTCATGTGAAATCTCCCGGCTCAACTGGGAGGGGTCATGGGAAACTGCTAAGCTGGAGGGCAGCAGAGGAAAGCGGAATTCCGGGAGTAGTGGTGGAATGCGTAGATACCCGGAGGAACACCAGAGGCGAAGGCGGCTTTCTGGGCTGTACCTGACGCTGAGACACGAAAGCGTGGGGAGCAAACCGGATTAGATACCCGGGTAGTCCACGCCCTAAACGATGGATACTAGATATAGGGGGTATCGACCCCTCCTGTGTCGGAGTTAACGCGATAAGTATCCCGCCTGGGGAGTACGGCCGCAAGGCTAAAACTCAAAGGAATTGACGGGTCCCCGCACAAGCGGCGGAGCGTGTGGTTTAATTCGATGATAAGCGAAGAACCTTACCTGGGCTTGACATGCATTTGCCAGCCCGTGAAAACGGGTCTTCTTTCGAGACAGATGCACAGATGTTGCATGGCTGTCGTCAGCTCGTGCCGTGAGGTGTTGGGTTAAGTCCCGCAACGAGCGCAACCCTCGTCGTTAGTTACTATGTCTAGCGAGACTGCTCCTAAAAGGGGAGAGGAAGGTGGGGACGACGTCAAGTCGGCACGGCTCTTACGCTCAGGGCTACACACACGCTACAATGGTCGGAACAGAGGGTCGCGATGGCGCGAGCCGGAGCTAATCCCAAAAATCTGGCCCCAGTTGGAATTGCAGGCTGAAACCCGCCTGCATGAACGCGGAGTCGCTAGTAATCGCAGGTCAGCACACTGCGGTGAATACGTTCCCGGGGATTGTACACACCGCCCGTCACGTCATGGAAGTCGGTAACACTTGAAGTCGCTGGGCTAACCGCAAGGAGGCAGGCGCCGAGGGTGGGACTGGTGACTGGGACGAAGTCGTAACAAGGTAGCTGTACCGGAAGGTGCGGCTGGATCACCTCCTTTCTAGGGAGAATTCCCACCGAAACGGTTCAGGCCGCTCGGGACGGAATATCCTAGGTCGGTCAGTAGATGGGGTGCGAAGGACGGAGAGTTGAGCCGGACTTCAGGTAACTGAAGGGAGCTCCTCGAAAACCCGGAACACCTCCCTAAGACAACCTACTGTACATTTAATTGCAAACAAACATTGCTAAACTTTGTTCCCTTCCACTATCCAGCGGTTAAGGTGCTCTTGCGAGAGCGCGCATCGGGGCCGGTTTCAACGATAACCAGCCCTTTATTTTTGCCCTTCCTTATGTCCCTTCCGCCTCGATGGGGGAAGGCTAGGATGGGGGTGAAGCGCCGATAGCGCACCAACCGCGCCGTGCAGCAGCATGCTGATACCTGACTGCTGACACCTGACACCTACTCCGTGGGGCTGTAGCTCATCTGGGAGAGCGCATGCTTTGCAAGCATGAGGTAAGGGGTTCGAGTCCCCTCAGCTCCACTTTTGCAATTCCCTTTCCACGGTGGTTTTCTCCAACCCTGCAGTTCAGAAAGTGGGACAAGAATCCATCGTGAATCGGTGAGGCAGAGCAGATGGTACGGCGAATTGCCATTGTTGGTGGAGGCGTTTCAGGTCTGGGAGCTGCCTGGGCGCTGCATCATCACCCGGACCGTTTCGACTTCCGGCTCTTCGAGGCTCAGGACCGGATTGGCGGGAATGCCGTCACTGCCGATATGCCGCAGCGAGACGGCAGCTCGATTCCGTTCGACATTTCCGTTACCGCCTGTATCCCTTCCGTCTATCAGCACATCCTGTTGCTGATGGAGAAATTCGGCATCGAATTGGTTGATACCAGATTCAGCTACAGCGTTCGTTACGGCGACGGCATATACGCCCACGACCTTGACTCCGAAATCAGAGAGCAGCTCCAGTCCGAGATTGTGAAGTTCCAGCGACTTCTCAGACGACTGCATCGCATCGGCTGGCTCACTCGTTCCCAGTCGAGATTCCTGAACTCCCTGAACCCGTTCAATTACGTCAGCATGGGGACTGTCCTGCAGTTGGGCAGATTTTCGGACGACTTCAGGTACAAGATCCTGAAGCCTATGTTCATCAATTTCGTGCTGGCAACGAACATCTTTGACATGCCCGCGGCGCTCTTTGCGAGGTATCTCGACTTCTTCGACATCGAATCCTCTACGCCAATGCAGACCTGGAACCGGGGAACGCGGCGAATCTACGAAAATCTAACAGCCGACTTTCAGGACAAGATATACCTCAGCCGAGCCGTAAGGAAGGTGTATCGGCAGCCTTCCTGCGTCGTGGTCGAGGACGAAGACGGAGTTCAGGAGACGTTCGACGAGGTGATTTTCGCGTGCAATGCGAACCACGCGCTGGCAATCCTGGACGAACCCACGAGATTTGAGCGTTATATCCTCTCATCCATACGCTACGACACCGAGATACATCAGCAAGCGGTCGTCCACTCGGACGCATCAGTCCTTCCCGACAACGAAGCGAAGCCCCTGTCAACTCGAAGCAATCACATACAGCAGTACGGCCCGAAACTGGACAATTACGAGATTACTTACATAATGCACAACCAGCAGCCGTGGGCTAATCTGTCCGACAAGCCCTGTCTGGTAACCTACAATCAGATCAGCCCTATAGACGAGCGAAAGATTATCGGAAAAGCGTCATTCCAGCACATCGTGCATGATGTGCGCCATGTCGCGCTGCTCGTCAACCTGTTCCGCTTCATCCAGGGCAAGAGACGAACGTGGCACTGCGGCGCTCATACGCTGATAAACAGCCAGGAGACCTGCTTCATCACCGGGCTTGCCGCCGCGAGGCAGCTTGGCGCGGACTACCCGTTCGACGATCCGGCGGCAAGGCGTTCGTTCAACTATTACGGGAGCATTCTGCACGGCTCACGATTCAGGAAGGCATAGCACCCTCGCATTCGCTAGGATCAGGATAGAACTGAGCGCAATAGTGCCTGAAGGGCATGATTTTGCCGTCCGAACGGCAGAGGCGTGGGCGCGCACGGTACTGCTTGCGGCTCCAGATTACTACATCCTGCAGCACATCCTGCCTTTGCTGGGACGCCATGAACTTATTTATGATGGGTGCGCGCAATCTCACAGGGAGAAATCCCAGGCCCGCAATCATCCGCTTCGGATTGCGTATCTCCCGCGCCTGCGAGACTAGCGTCATGTCGATGAGCGTGCCGTCCACAGGCGTCGCCAGCACCCACAAGCGCAAGTCCATGCCTATTGAGTGCTCCCGGACTTCGACGAATGAATAGCCTAGCCCGACGATACTTGCCTTGGCGGAAATGTCGAAGGCGAGATTGAAGGGTCCGGCGATATTTCGAGTCCTCTTGAAGTCAAAGTGAGTCTCAAGCAGTGGACCGTCCACAGCCGCTTCCACGATGGGATTCACATTGTCGTAACCGTGGACGTATCGCAGGTGTGCCAGGTCAACCGAGTTCTCGGTCGTCTCCTGCGGATGACCCGGAAAGCGCATGGTGTTGATTACGAACCCGCTCCAGCCGGATCGGTCCGGCGCTACGTCGGGCAGCGTCCACTGCGGCGCTCGTCCGCCCACCCCCCACCAGGCGAAGATGAGGCCAAGAATTTCCTGCGTCTCGAAGACACGCAGCTTAGCGGTCCTGGGTGGAGGAGCGAAGGGGGTGGCGACACACTGCCCGGTCGCATCGAACTCATACCCATGGAAAGGGCAGAGCAGGCGACCGTCGCGCACGCAGCCGCCCGCTTCAGGCCCGAGGTCGGCGCCCAGGTGCGGGCACACGGCTTCGGCGACACAGACGCGCCCACCCTCGTCGCTCCACACGATGACGTTCTCGCCCATCCATGTCTTCTGGATGAGCTTCGCCTTCAGCACAGCCTCGCGAGTTGCGACGAAATACCATCCCTCGGGAAATGGGGAAGGCGACTCAGCGTAGGTAAATTCTCTTCGTCCGGTTACCATCGTTCACCGCCTCTCAACCGGAATCCCGATCCACCTGCTGCTTCTGCGGGACTCCAACCTCGTCGCGTTCTCTGAGAATAGACGATTCAAGAAGTGTAGGTTACATGTTCCGGGAGCAGCGATTTTACGGGTTTCGGATCCCTGTTTGGCAAAGCAAATTAGCAGCGGCAGATAATGACTCTATGTCGATACACATCTAATCTTATTATATGTATTAGGTTATGGAAACTTGTACATTTATAATACCTTATACCCCTTTCCACGACCAATTTGCTAGGGTATCCTTGTTACAATAGTATCCGAATCACGCATGGGAGCGAGACTGATGACACTCTTAATGGAAGGTGTGACGACTCAGCCTCTGAGCCTGCCCGAAGAGCTGATTCTAATGCTCCTCAACGAGGAGACGGGCTACTTTCACCAGGTTCCGGGCTGGGACCTCAACTGCGCGGTCATCGGCGCCGTGCTCGCGGAACTCTCGCTCATATCCCGCATCGACACCGATAGGGACGCCCTCATTCTGCTGGACGACACGGAAGTGGGAGACCCGGTCCTTGACCCCATACTCGAGGAGATTTCGGCTGAATCTGAGCAACACGAAGCGCAGTACTGGATAGAGCGGCTCGCTCCCCGCGCGGAGCCGATCATTGACTTGACACTGAATCGCCTCGTTGAACTTGACATCCTTGAGCACCATGACGGCGAATTCTGGACGCTGTCTCGTACCGTCGGACGGAGTGACTTTAGCCCCGGAGACGAAGACGGCAACGCGGTGGAGTTAGTTGCCTCTCGCATCAGAAGAGTGCTCTTCAACAATGTGATCCCCTACCCGAGAGAGGTTGTTATCATCTGCCTCCTCAAGACGTGCGACGTCATGCGGTTCATATTCCAGCTCGATGACGAGGTGGAGGCGCGTATCGAGGCAATCTCCAACATCGACCTGATCGGTCGCGCCATCACGAATGCGGTCACTCAGAACCTAGCCGGTCCCTTGCTTCGGCGCTCCGGACTCACCAGGAAAATCCCGGTCGTCTCCCTGAGAAAGCTGCTGCTCAACCCGCATACTCGCAGCGGAAACGTCCCCGCGCTCTTTGCGGACCTCGCGCGCGAATATGGCCCGGTGTTCGAGTTGCGGCCTCCGTTCGCCGAGCCAATAATTGTCCTGGCAGGGGCAGAGACGAACCGCTGGGTGCATCGGCAAGGACGCCTGCACCTGAGAACCAGGGACTATTTTTCCGACTTCGAGAAGGTCTATGGCGCATCCGGAGTATTGCCTTCACTGGACGGCGCAGACCATTTTCGCCTCCGCAAGTCCTTGTCCACGGCGTATTCTCGCGGCAGGCTGATGGGGCAGATGGACCAGCTCATTCATCATGCGCGGAATCACATGACAGAATGGACGGTTGGAGATACCTACCCCGCGACGCGCATGTGTCGCCGAATGATAAACTCACAGATTTCTCCTCTCTTTGTCGGTGTTGAATCTCAGGATATCTTCGACGACCTGGCGGAGTACAAGGAGCGGGCGCTCAGCACTCACATCGTGAAGGCGCTACCCAAGTTCATGCTGCAAACCCCGGGCATGAGACGCCGCGCGAAATCGGTGGACATCTTGCTGGAACGGATACAGAGCGTGCATACGTCTGCCCAGCGGGCCGGCGCTTCTCGAAACCTTGCGGACGACATTCTAAGTCTGCATGCGAGCGACCCGCAGTTCTTCCCGGAGTCGAACCTGCGATTCGCTCTTTCGGCGGCGCTGATTGCCAGCGTGTATCTTGGCGACGCGTTCAGCTTCGCGTTATACGCTATGGCGTCGCAGCCGGAAATCTGCGCGAGAATCCAGGAGGAGGCCGACGCGCTGTTCGAAGGCGGAGACCCTGCTCCCGAGGATCTTACTCCGTTCTCGATCGATGTTACCCATCGCTTCCTCATGGAGAGCCTGCGCCTCTACCCGATAGTGCCGGTGTCTATGCGGCATGTGATGAATTCGTGCGTGGTCGAGGGATATGAGCTGCCGGTGGGAGCGAAACTCGTCATCGCTCAGGCGGCGACGCATTACATGGACGAATTCTTCCCCGACGCGACCACATTCGACATCGACCGATACCTGCCTCCGCGCAACGAGCACCACAACCCCGGATACGCGCCTTACGGACTGGGCACGCATATATGCCTGGGCTCTCGGTGGATGGAAACGCAGCTTGCCGTCAACGTGCTTATGGTCGCGCACTACTTCATGCTCGAAGTGTCGCCTGGCAACTACAACCTCAAGTTCAGTCCGCTGCCGTCGTCTAAGCCGAGCAAGAAGCTGAAGTTCCATGTCGCCGAGCAACGGCACGAGATACCGGCCTGACACGTCGGTTACTTAACGCAGTTCCGGTAGCGGCAATGCGTTCCCGCCGCCTACGACGCGCCTTGCTCTCGTTCGCCTCGCAGATGCACCTCTTCGATAGCCACGTCAAGCTCGTTCCACATGCGTTCGATGGAAGAGCGCAGCCGCATGTTCTGGTACGCGCCCCAGACGACCATGGCAGGCAGAACGACGAGAATGGAGACGATCAGCGAATAGACGATAGTGATTGTCGCCGTGATGCCGAACTGCTGCGACGCGGCAAGTGGCGAGGCTATCAGCACTCCGAATCCCAATGCTGTCGTCAGCGCCGAACCCAGCAGCGCCGAGCCGGTAGTAGAGAGGGTCCGGATTGCCGCCCTCTCAGGGTTTCGCAGGCGGAAGTATTCCTCCCGGTAGCGATGAATCACATGTATGGTGTAGTCCACGCCTATGCCGATTGACAGCGCCGTGATGATGGAAGTAACCAGTGTATAGGGAATGTCCAGCAGCGCCATCGTTCCCAGTACGCAGACAAGCACGAAGACGATCGGCCCCACCGCGACGATTCCCAGCGCGGGCTGGCGCAGCGTAATCCAGAAGAAGATGCTGAGCATGCCCAGCGCCACCGCGATGGTCGTGCTGATTGCCTCCGTCTGTCCGTCCGTTATCTGGTCGGTCACCGCGACAGCGACAATTTCGCCGGAAATCGCCGTGATTGCGCTGTCGTCGCCGAACCAGAGTTCCTCCGTCTCTTCCTGGATATTCCTCGACTGTTCGGGATCACCCAGGTAAGTCGGAAACTGGAGCAGCATCGTGTCGATGCCGTTCGGGTCGTTGATAAGGAAGTGTGCTAGGCCCGGTTCCCTTTCAACTAGCTTATCAAGCACTTCCTGCATCTTCTGCCGGTCGAGTTCTATATCGGTGGACGCTTCATGAAAGAGCGCTTCAAGCTCCGGATCGTACTTGTCGCCCGGCTCGCCCGAGTCGTCGGTCCAGTCCTGTAGATGAGTGTAGTATGAAGTCTGGATTGGCCCTGCCGCCGCCCGTGGACGACGATTTTCGTCCTCGAAAGCGGTCGTAAGGTCTTGGATGTTCAGAAGAGTGCGGGTCGCCGTAGCCTCAGCCTTGACCAGTAAGCTGGCGACCTCCGTAGAGCCGCCGACTGCCGCCTCGAGCGTGTCCATGTCCTCCACCACGCTCCCGCTTCTCGGCAGAATATCGCGGATGCTGAATTCGGACTTAAGCCCGGTCGCGGCGAACCCAAGCCCTACCGTAACCAGGATGACCGCTACGATGTATGGCGCCGGCCAACGCGTAACCCATCTCCCCAGCTGCTCTGCCAGCGAGCTGACGCCGGGCAACGCGTTCGCCATGGGGCGGGGAGGCTTCAGTGTGCCGCGCGACTCCCGCCGCCGGTCGATGATTGTCCTGCCCGCCGGTATCAGCGTCAGCATCACTATCAGGCTCATTCCCACGCCAAGCCCGGCGACGATGCCAAAGTCGCCAATCACCCCGATTGGTGAGAACAGGGTCGCCAGCAGGCTCACGATAGTCGTAACGGCGGCAAGCGTCAGCGGAATGGTTACGTTTCGCAGTCCGGTCCGCACCGCTGCCAGAACAGGCTCGCCTTCGAGTCGCTGTTCGCGGTAGTGCGACACCGCCTGGATTGCGTAGTCCACGGTCAGGCTTATTATGATGACCGGCACCATCGCGGTGAGCGAACTCGGCGGGCCTATCAGCCCCAGCCCATTTGGTCCGAGCCAGCCTTCCATTCCGACAATCCATGTCAGCGAAATTATCAGCCCCGCCAGCGTCAGCAGCATATCCGATAGCGTGCGCATGAATACCAGCAGAAGCACGGCTATCAGAAGCAGCGCCAGCCCTATTAGCGGCGCCATGCCCGTCTCGGTCGCTTCCCTGTACTCATCCTCCACAATCGCCGGCGACAGGCTGCTCACGCTCAGAGAGCCTTGACTGTTCGTCGCCAGCTCGTTGATTCTCCGCTCGGCGTCCTTCACCCTATCGTCGCCAGTGTCGGTCAGCCGAATGTTTGCAATCGCCACCTGCGTGCCGTCCGTATCTGTTCCGGTCATCGCGTCGATTGCGCCCTGAATCTGCGGGATGCTTCGGACGGTATCTATTTCAGCCTGGGTAATCCCCTCCAGGCTCTGCCTTTGCAGCGCGGCTTGGACTAGGAAAGATGGAGATATGATTGGGTCGGAGGGCACCAGCAGCCCACCCACGCCCGGGTCTGCGGCGATGGTGTTGATTAGTGCGCTCATCTGTGAGATGCCACCGGGTGTCAGCGCATTCCCTCGGAAGATGATCGTTACGATGCTGACTTCACCGGATTCGCCGAACAGCTCATCTATTTCCTCAGTCGCGGTGGCAACGGCATGCCCCGGCGGAAGGAATGCGACATCGGCCCCTTCCGTCGGCGGCGCGCGAAAGGTAGTTCCCGCAGCCAGCAGGACGGTAATTGCGATCAGGACGATAATCGTGATATACGGACGAGCCGTAACGAGCCGGCTAAAATTTACGAGAATCTGATTCATGGAGAAAGACCTTAAAGTAAAGGCAGGTGTACATAGATTAGAGGTTATAGTACGCGCCCTAATCTTACAACCGGCAAATTTCCCTGTAAACCTGTAATGAAGTTAGGCACTAGCAAATGCCCGATGCGTAGTTTAACCTGTGTGTTGTCGGCGGCGCGGAAACTTCCAACCTGCGGCATTGACTCAACCGGATTGTGCGGCGATTCGGCAGCCTCTGTTTTGAGACTACACACAGTCGCGCCATTATATGAACCATTATTGCAACGGATTGATAGCAGGCGATACGAGCGAACACTGAGGAGAGCGCGCCATGACAGACATCATCTACGCATCGGCCAGGACTATGGCTCAAGCGATTCAGGACAAGGAAGTGTCGGCGGTTGAGCTGGTGGACGCGCACCTGGCGCGCATCGAAGAGGTGAACCCGACGATTAACGCGGTCGTGATGCTCGCCGCGGAAAGAGCGCGGGCCGAGGCACAAGAAGCCGACGCCGCCCTTGCGCGTGGCGAGAGCAACGGCGCGCTGCACGGCGTACCCTTCACGCTGAAGGACTCGATAGACACGGAGGGCATCGTCACCACCGGCGGCACGCTCGGTCGCAAGGACTACGTGCCTGACGCCGATGCCACCGTCGCCGCTAGGCTCAGAGCGGCGGGCGGCATACTGCTGGGAAAGTCGAACACTCCGGAGCTGACGCTTGCCGCGGAAACCGACAACCTAGTGTACGGTCGGACGAACAACCCCTTCAATGTCGAGCGCACCACCGGCGGCAGCAGCGGCGGCGCTGGCGCTATCGTGTCCTGCGGCGGTGCTGCGTTCGACATAGGCAGCGACACCGGAGGCAGCGTTCGCTACCCGGCGCACTTCTGCGGTATCGCGGGACTGAAGCCGAACTCCGGGCGGGTGCCGCGCACCGGGCATATCGTCTCGCACAGCATGGGCGCGGTCGATTCGCTCACCCAGAACGGGCCGATGGCGCGCTACGTCGAAGACCTCGCCCTCATCCTGCCAATCATATCGGGGCCGGACTGGAGCGACCCGTTCATCGCGCCCGTGCCGCTGGGCGATCCGGCCGATGTCAACCTAGGTAGCTTGAGAGTGTGCTTCTACACCGACAACGGCATACGGACTCCGACCGCCGAGACGGTCGCGGCGGTGCGCGCCGCGGCGGATGCGCTTGCCGACGCGGGCTGCTCCGTCGTGGAGGACGTGCCGTCCGTCATCGCTGAAAACCCCGACATATCCAACACGCTGTCCGGTGGCGACGGCAGGGCTTGGACGCAGCGCCAGCTGGATAAGTGGGGCACCACCGAGATATTCCCATACCTGGAGCGGCGCATAGCGAAAGCGTCCGAATATGAGAAGCCGGTTGGCGACTTTACCGCCGTGCTGGAGCATGTGGACGGCTTCCGCAGCGCGATGCTCGGCTTCATGCAGGACTATGATGTCATCATCTGCCCAGTGGCGGCATTCGCGGCGCTTCCGCACGGCGAGTCGCTTGAGGACAGAAACCAGCCCGGTATGAGCTACACCGGCACATACAACATCACCGGCTGGCCCTCCACAGTTGTGCGAGGCGGCACATCGCCCGAAGGCTTGCCCATCGGAGTGCAGGCTGTTGCGCGGCCGTGGCGCGAGGACGTGTCGCTTGCCGTGGCACAGTATCTGGAGGGCGTGACTGGTGGGTGGCAGCGGCCGCCGATTTAGAAAACTAACATCGATGCACAGGATAGACAGGATGGGAGAAAGATAATGAGCGAAATTATCTATGCATCTGCCAAGACCATGGCGCAGGCGATCCAGAACAAGGAAATCTCCGCGGTCGAACTCGTTGACGCCCATCTTGCGCGCATCGAGGAAGTGAACCCGGCGCTGAACGCGGTCGTAATGCTCACCGCTGAGCGGGCGCGTTCAGAAGCTGCCGAAGCGGACGCAGCCCTCTCGCGAGGCGAGAGCAAGGGCGCGCTTCACGGCGTGCCGTTCACGCTGAAGGACTCCATAGACACGGAGGGCGTTGTCACCACCGGCGGCACGCTGGGTCGCAAGGATTTCATCCCCGACGCGGATGCGACGGTGGCGGCGCGACTGCGCGCTGCGGGCGGCATTTTGCTCGGCAAGACGAACACGCCTGAGCTGACTTATGCGGGCGAAACGGACAATCTAGTCTATGGGCGGACGAACAACCCGTTCGACCTGAGTCGCGCGCCCGGCGGCAGCAGCGGCGGCGCGGGCGCTATCGTCTGCTGCGGAGGTGCGGCGTTCGACATCGGCAGCGACACGGGCGGCAGCATACGTGGCCCCGCGCACTACTGCGGCATAACCGGCATCAAGCCGAACTCGGGACGTGTGCCGCGCACAGGGCATATCGTGCCGTATGGTCTTGGCGCGCTCGACTCGCTGACGCAGAACGGGCCGATGGCGCGCTATGTGGAAGACCTTGCGCTCATCATGCCGATCATATCCGGTCCCGACTGGAGCGACCCCTTCATACCGCCTGTGCCGCTTGGCGACCCTGCGGATGTAGATATAAGCGGGCTGCGCGTTTGCTTCTACACTGACAACGGCGTGCGTACACCCACCGCGGAGATAATGACGGCGGTGCGGTCTGCTGTCGCCGCGCTTGACGACGTGTGCGCGTCCGTCGAGGAAGACCTGCCGCGCGTTATAGCGGAGAATCCCGAAATAGCGGAAATGCTGCGTCAAGGGGACGGTCAGGCCGGGGCGCACCGGCTGCTGTCGGAGTACGGCACGACCGAGACGCACGAATGGATGACGCGACAGTTGGAGAAGTCAAGCGAGAGAGCCGTTCCCGTTGGCGAATATACCGAGATACTGGAACAGGTGGACGCCTACCGCAGCGCTATGCTCGGCTTCATGCAGAACTACGATGTCATTATATGTCCGGTGTCATCGTTCGCGGCCCTCCCGCACGGCCTCTCCATGACGGACGAGTACCGCTACGGCATGAACTATACTGGTACATACAACATCACGGGCTGGCCCTCCACCGTAGTGCGCGGCGGAACTTCGCCGGAAGGTCTCCCCATCGGCGTGCAGGTGGTCGCGCGTCCGTGGCGAGAGGATGTCTCGCTTGCGGTGGCGCAGTACCTCGAGGGCGCGCTCGGCGGCTGGCAGAAGCCGCCGATTTAGAGAACTAACATCGATGTACAGGATATACAGGATTTCTAAATGACGATGCGCTCGTCGCCAGCATTTGGAGCAATCCTTATCGCGCTGGTAGCAGTACTCTTGCTCTTCGAGTTAATGCACAGGGAGAGTGTCAGCGCGCAGTCCCCCATTGACTATGACTTGAACGATGACGGCCTGATCGAAATCACATACCTGGAGCAGCTTGACGCCATACGCTGGGACCCGCAAGGCGACGGGCATGTGGATGACGGCTACGCCGGGGACGCCTATGAGTCCGCGTTTCCCAACGCTGAAGACGGCATGGGATGCTACGAATCCTGCGTTGGTTACGAACTTATCCGCAACCTTGACTTCGACAGCGGCAGCAGCTACGCGTCGGGTTCGGTCAACAGAGACTGGACGCACGGAGACGGCTGGCTGCCCATCGACGGCTTCTCTGCCATCTTAGTGGGCAACGGCAATACGATAGCGAATCTCTACATCCACCGACCGGGCGACGCCGACACGGGGAGCACAGGCTTATTCGGATTCGCGAGGAGTGAATCGCACATCGACGGGGTAGGCTTGCTTGCAGTCGATATTCTCGGCGGCAACAACGTTGGCGGGCTGGTCGGGCAGAACGAAGGAACTGTTACCGAGAGTCTTGCACAGGGCAAGGTGCGGGGGCTGAATAATGTCGGGGGCTTAATCGGACTTCAGTACGGCGCGGTCAGCGGCAGCCGCTCCTCCGGCGAAGTCGCCGGAAGTACGAACGTGGGTGGCTTGATAGGGAAAGTCGGCGGCGCCTTTGCCGTAACTCTCAGCTACTCCACCGCGTTTGTCACAGGACTCGACCTGGTTGGCGGACTGGTCGGGGTGAACTACGCCGGTCCCATAATCCAGTGCTATGCGACAGGGAGAGTGAGGGGGAGGGGAAGCATCGGCGGGCTGGTGGGTCGCAACTGGGGGACCGTCACCGCGACATACGCCACGGGGAGTGTGCATGGCAACCAGCACACCGGCGGTCTGATTGGCGTGAACGAAGGCATGCTCTACTCCAGCTACGCGACAGGCTGGGTCAATGGCAAAGACCATTCCGGCGGCTTGGCAGGGAGCAACGGAGGGACTGTCTTCGGCAGCTATTCGATAGGAAGAGCGACGGGAATACGAGCCGTCGGCGGTCTGATAGGAAGCAACGACGGCGACATTATCGATAGCTACTGGGATACGAACAAGTCTCGCACCTCGGTGGGCGTTCGCAACAAGGTGAGCGGCGCAAAGGGG
This sequence comes from Dehalococcoidia bacterium, assembly GCA_965204855.1. Lineage (GTDB taxonomy): Bacteria > Chloroflexota > Dehalococcoidia > Lucifugimonadales > JADFKI01 > Bin90. Next base: position 2,646,265 of record OZ242018.1, on the reverse strand, counting down.
CTTACCTCGAAACGTCTGCGTGCGCCATCCGGCTATACGGGCATATACGACGACTGGAATATAGACACCGACAACGCCGACAGAGACAATGAAGAAAGCACGGGCAGAGAAGACTACTGGGACTTCGGCAATTCGGGGAACTACCCATTGCTGAAGGCGGACTTCGACGGCGATGGCGCCGCCACCTGGTGGGACTTCGGCAGGCAGCACGGCCGTAGGTTAGCGCCGACCCGCACGCCCAGTCCGACCGTTACGGCTACGCCAAGACCTACGCGAACACCAACCGTCACGCCCACTCCAACGAATACGGCTACGCTGACGGCAACTGTGACCCCAATGGAAACATCGACACCGACTTATACCGCGACTTCAACGCGCACAGCCACCCCGACGGCCACACGGACCCCAACACGCACGGCTACGGTTATTTCGACTGCTGGGCCGACTCATACACCCGTGCCAACCGTTACGCCCACATCGATGCCCGCGCCGACAGCCACACCCATTATCATCGTAGTTACGGCAACTCCGGGGCCGCCTCAACCCACGCAGACTCCGTTCGTCGTTTTTGTAACGGTTGTGGCGCCGACGAGCACGCCTGTCCCTATCGAGACGCCCCCGTCACAACCTCCGGCGGCAGGCGGATGCGGGCTGACCGGCAGCGTGCCGTTCGGGGTGGCGTCAGCCAATATGTTGATACTGGTCGCGCCCCTTTTCATTCTGGGATGCGCTAGGTATTTTCGGAGGCAAAAGGCTGATTGACAAAGGCTACACTCGGTGCTAGTCTCATGCTGATAATCTATATCTGGCATGGCAATGGGGGCGCTTCGCCCAACAGCCGAATTTAACTGGGAGGGTAGATATGGCAAGATCCGAAGTTTTCTATATGGATGCCCATTCGGAATCCACGGAGACTAGCCTCGTCGCGAAGATGACGACGGTGTTCGATGCCGCCGGACTTGATGAGATGATCAAGCCCAACGACATCGTGGCTATCAAAGTCCACTGCGGCGAGTGGAACAACACGGCCTACCTGCGACCCGTCTATGCGCGGGCGCTAGCAGACCGAATCAAGGAGCTGGGCGGCAGACCCTTCGTCTGCGACACTACCACCTCCACCTACTCGCCCTGGGGTTCGCGCTCCAGCGAGCTGGACATCCTGCTGACGGCAGAGCGCAACGGCTACAACTCGGCGACGCTGGGCTGCCCGTTCATCTGCGCCGACGGCTTCATTGGCACCAGCGACTTCCGCGTTGACATCCCCGAAGGCTACCTGCTGAAGGAAGCCTATGTCGCGCAGGCAATCGCGGCTGCTGACGCGCTCATCACCCTGACCCATTTCAAGGGGCACGGCATGGGCGTCATCGGCGGCGCGCTCAAGAACCTCGGCATCGGCGCGCAGTCCAAGCGCGGCAAGCTGAACGTCCACATGGGCGGCCACCCCAACTACGGCTACGGCGCGGCGGCGATATTCCATCCCGAGCGCTTCCAGGGCAAGGAGAACACACCGGACTGGGAGATTCTCGAGGATTGCTGCCCGTTCGACCTGTATCACATCAACGAGAACGACGAGCTTGAGTGGGACCGCGATCGCTGCGCCACCTGCCTCGGCTGCTTCGGCGTTATGGGCCCGCGTGGTCTCGCCGAAATCCCACCCGTCAACTTCGACGCGGTCGATGTCGCCATCGCCGACGCCTGCCTGGGCGTTGAGAAGGCGGTCGGACGCGACAAGGTCGGCTACATCAACATGGCAATCGACATATCGCCGAAGTGCGACTGCGGCAACCATTCCGATGTGCCGATAGTCCCGCACCTGGGCGTATTCGCCAGCAAGGACGCCGTGGCAATCGACATGGCGTGCGTTGACAAGGCGAAGGAGTCGCCGGGCATGCCGGGTTCCGCTTCCGAGATGATGGAAGCCCACCATCCGGGCGACAACAAGTTCGAGGCCGCCGCCGCGACCTTCCACGGTCAGAGCGAGGTTGCCAGCATCAACACCGGTCACGAGATCGGTCTTGGCAGTCGCGACTACACCCTCATCGAGGTCGAGCCGCAGCATGCCGACATGCATAAGTTCCCGTATGACCGCAGGCCCAGCCGCCAGCGCTTCAAGGAGCGCTTCGAGAAGTTCCAGCCGTTCCCGTACGACAGGCACGACGGCAAGGGCTTCAAGCGCAACGACGTCGTTGACTTCGACCGCGTCAAGAGGCACTACGACCACGCGACCAACGGTCACCAGGAGGAGATCGAAATCCGAGAGCTTCAGCCTGCCGACGACGACGAATAGGCGCTTAGGCCTTATTCAAAGGGACCTAGAATTGGGGACGCTGTTTCATAGCGGGGCAGCGTCCCCTTTGACTTGTGGATCGCTCCCGCGGCGACACACAGAACCCAACAAAGGCGATTGCAAAAGTCCCTTCCTCCTTGAGGGGGGAAGGTTAGAGCCTGCCCCTGCGAAAGCAGGGATGGGCGGTGAGAGTGTTCGTACACCACTGTCCATACGATGCTTACGCATATGTCTTGACCAATTCGCGCGGTCTTGACGCATTCACCAATGAACGGCAAAATATGAGACAGTAACACAACCCCGCATTGGAGGTACTTGAAAAATGCCAGCATCCGGACAGGACCTACTTGAGGAGTCGATAGACAACTGCCAGCAGATAGTGGCGGGCCTCGGCACGGTGAACGAGTCGTGGGAGACCTCGATAGTTGAGATACTGGAGAAGTTCGACGAGATAAGCGACACCTTCTTCTTCAAGACGATGCCCAGCGTTCCGGCGGCGCGCGCGGTCGTGCGCGATTCTGAGTCCGTGCTTGCGCTGCGACAGTCCGAGGAATGGGACGAGTTCGGCACGGCGATTACGACGCTCATCGCGTCCTCGCAGAACCTCATCGAGAAGGCAGGGATGAAGGGGGTAACCCTCACATGAGCGGAGCGGTTCTTGTTACGGGGGGTGCGGGCAGCGTAGGCCGCATGCTGGTAGAGAAGCTGGTGGCGGACGAACAAGCCGTGCGTATATTCGACCTGCCCTTCATGGACTTTTCCGGTCTGGAGGACAGGGACGGCATCGAGATAGTCAAGGGCGACATCACCGACGCCGCGCAGGTCGCCGATGCCATCGAGGGCGTGAGTTCCGTTGTTCATCTCGCGGCGCTTCTGCCGCCGAACAGCGAGCGCGACCGTGACCGCACCTTCGGCGTGAATGTGGGCGGCACGGAAAACATCATCAAGGCGATGGAAGCCGGCGCGCCCGACGCCACACTGATATTCACGTCGTCCATCAGCACCTACGGCAACACGATGGACGAAGAGCCGCCGGTGCGTGTCGATCACGCGCAGTCCGCTATCGACATATACGCGGACAGCAAGATTGTGGGCGAACGCATGGTGCGAGAGTCGTCTCTGAACTGGATTGCGATGCGGATAGCGGGCATAATGGTGCCTGCATTCATGGAGCCGCCAAGCCCATGGCCCTTCGTAGCCGAGCAGCGCGTCGAGATGGTGCACCGGGACGATGTGGTGGACGCCCTGTTTGCCTCAGTGAACGCTCCGGACGCCGCGAACAAAGTGCTCAACATCGCGGGTGGCCCCACATGGCAGATGCGTGGCGAAGACTACGCGCGCGACTTCTACGGCTTCATGGGCGCGCCATTCGAGGACGTGGACTACCGCCAGTCGCCCGGCTGGGTGGATTGGTACGACACCGAAGAATCGCAGCGCCTGTTGGGTTATCAGAACAGGTCGTATCAGCACTACTCGGACGAGATGCACGCCATCATTGAAGCGATGATGGCAGAATGAACTTACATCGATGGACAGGATGGCAGGGTATTCCATCCTATCATTCCGGACACAGCAAATCATTTCCGCCTGTCATTTCGAACGGAGCACAGCGAAGTGAGGAATCTAAAATATCTGCACGGCTAGCCGCAACGATTTTAGATTCCTCGTTGCACTCAGAATGACAAGAAGAGAAATCGCTCGAAATACCGAATACCTACCCCTGTCAGCACATATAGGGGAAGGGACTAGCGGTGGAGGAATAGGCATGGCGATGCAGGCTGAAGCTACACGAACAATCGAAGAGAAGATGGATACGCTGAAGTCCATTCTCGCCGACATGGGATCGGTGATAGTGGCGTACTCCGGCGGGACCGACAGCGCATTCCTCGCCGCGACGGCGCACGATGTGCTGGGCGACAAGGCGCTCGCCGTAACCGCGAAGTCGCCGAGCCTCGCGCCTTCCGAGCTTCGGGAAGCCATAGAGCTTGCGGAGCGTCTGGGATTCCACCACCGCATCGTCGAGACGCACGAAGTCGAGCGCGAAGACTACGCGGCGAACAACCCCAACCGCTGCTTCTTCTGCAAGGATGAGCTGTACACCTACCTGAGCAGCTACGCGGAGGAAGAGGGCTGGAACAGCATCGTCAACGGCACGAACACAGACGACCTCGGCGACTTCCGCCCCGGTCTGAACGCCGCCAAGCAGTACGGTGTTCGCAGCCCGATGGTTGAGGCGGACCTCGCCAAAGCCGAGATACGCGAGCTGTCGAAGGATATGGACCTGCCCACCTGGGACAAGCCGGCGCAGGCATGCCTCTCGTCGCGTATCCCCTACGGCTCGATGGTTACGGTCGAGGCGCTCACGCGCATCGCGCAGGCTGAGGAATACCTGCACGACATCGGCATACGCCAGCTTCGCGTGCGCCACCACGACACGGTGGCCCGCATCGAAGTCGAGCCGCAGGACTTCATTACGCTCACCGACGAAGCCGTGCGCGAGCAGGTAGTCCGAAAGTTTCGCGAGATTGGCTACTCGTATGTAACTCTCGACCTGCAAGGCTTCCGCTCCGGAAGCATGAACGAAGTTCTCGCCGCGCTGCGGGCAAAGCAGGCACAAGCATAAGTGGCGCTCGAAACGCCCGCCTGCGGCAGCGCCAAAGACAAGCCGGAGTTTCGCCCGACGGCGCGGGTGCTGCTGATAGACGACAGAGACCGCACACTGCTGATGCGTGTTACGACGCCGAATGACCCTGACATCAGGCTGTGGATTACGCCGGGCGGCGGCCTTGACGCCGGCGAGACTCACGAGGATGCCGCGTTGCGTGAGCTGTATGAGGAGACGGGACTGCGTGATGTGAAGTTGGGACCGTGCATCTGGACGCGGTGGCATGTATGGCAGTGGGAAGCGAAGTGGATAGGCTCCGACGAGCGCTTTTACCTGCTGCGCGTCCCGACGTTTGACGCTGCGCCAACTGCTCCGGATGAGTGGGAGATGCAGTATGTCCACGAGCAGCGCTGGTGGAGTGTGCCGGAGATGATTGCCAGTAGAGATACCGAAATCTTTGTGCCGCGCAACATGCCGGAGTTGCTGCTACCTCTGTTGTCGGGAAACGTTCCTGAGCAGCCTATTGAGGTAGGCGCGTAAGTATGGAATGTTCGCCCTCTCAACAACCGCTCTCAACGGTCGGAAGCCTGTCTTCGACACCGGTTGCGTATCGGAGCGCAAAGGTGTAGTCTAACTGAGTTCCGTTAGGATATAATTGCGACGGTCGTTCTGGTACAGAGACATGCTGAGGGCATATCTTTGTGGTATTATGTTCCGTGGGCGACTCGCACGGGCATCGCTCGGACGTGTATTGAACGATTCTAATAAAAGTGCGGAAATCTATACCTACAAAGTCTGTCATGTTCGCGTAGGTTGTGATATTGTTTGTATCTGATTAAAGTTCTTCCAATCTCAAGCAAGGAGGAAAGATTCTTAGCATGTCTATGTCTAAGCTTCTGATAACACTAGGCCTCATTCTATTGATGACTACGCCTATCGCCGTCGCGCACGCGGACTCATATAGCGGCTCTGGCACTGCCGTTGTATCGGACGCCGGCGCTATGAGCGACAAGGTTACCTATTCGCTGTCCGGCGTTACCGTTCTGGGCTCCGAGTCAACCTATGAAGGCTGGCTGGTCAATAGCGCTAGCGACGAAAAGATGAGCACCGGCGTGATGATGGCTCTGCCCGATGGTAGCCTCAATCATGTATGGACATCGCCCGACGGCTCTAACCTGCTGGAAATGTACGACACTGCCGTCGTTACCGTAGAGCCTGTTCCGGACGATGACCCTGCGCCTTCCGGAGTGATTGCATTCTCCGACACCGTTGGCGGTGGCGCGATGGACCACATCAGGGGTCTGATAGTCGGCAACGACAGCACAATCAACATGCTTCAGTCCCAGATTGGCATGGCGATGGCGAAGGTCGGGCAGGCACAGGCCGCTGACAGCATCGACGGAGTGAAGGCTGCCACCGAAGAAGCGGTTGCGATTATTGACGCCGACGACGGCATCATGGCGCTCGCCGCTGCTGCCGGAGAGACTGCGGCCACTGCTATGGACACTCCGGGCGAGGCAAGCGTTAGCATGTATGCCAAGCAGGTCATGTCAGCCAGCGATAATGTCCAGGCTTGGGCAGCCGCTGCCAAGGAAGACGCCGCGGCAGTAACCGCTCAGGAAGACATTGAAGTAGCCAAGACCCTGCTGAACATTGTCAACGGCAAGTTCTCAGCCGCGATGAATGGCGTTGAGGTCTCCAATATGGGCGGAGCGAGCGATGCCTATGTCAGCGCGCAGAGGATGGCGACATTCACGCTACCCGCGCCCGCGGACGGAGCGGTTGCGGCACCCGTAACGGGCGACACCTACGTTCCTATGGCTATGCAGGTTATGCTGTTCGTAGCCCTGATGCTGCTCATCGGCGGCGGCGCTATGCTCTACAGGGAGCGCAGGCTCGGCGCGAAGGCGTAACTTCACGCAAACGGATTCCTGTGAAAGCAGGAATGGCCTATGATCGATTTCAGAGACTCCATCCGCTTCAGGTGGGTGGAGTCTCTGCGCTTTCCATAAACTGCATACTGCGATGACCTGCCCGCATCCTCAGACAGGCTTATGGCGAACGTGCTTGGCTCAGGCTCGGAGCGGGCGGTGATACATAGGACTGGAGCGGATGGTAGATACAGGCGATATTGCGCCCGACTTCACGCTGCCAAGCACGGCGGGGGACATTACTCTGAGTGCGGTTGCGGCTGACAGGCGCGTTGTTCTTGCTTTCTACATGCAGGACAGAACGCCCGGCTGCACGCAGATGCTGAGTGCGCTGCAAGGCGAGTACGACACCATCCGCGAGCTGGACGCCGAAGTGATAGCGATAAGCGCGGACTCCCTCGATTCACACGATGCGTTCAGCGCATCGCTCGGCGGCTGTCCATTCCCACTTGCCAGCGATGTCGATCTGAAGGTCGCTTCCGAATACGGGGTGCTTGCGGATGACGGCAAGGGCACGGTACGCGCCGTATTCGTAGTTGATAAGGACGGACGCATCATACACAGCATCCCATGGTTCCAGCCGGGCAGCACGGCGCAGTTCTTCGAGATATTTCAGGCGCTCGGCTTGGAATGAACATGCTCGCGCCTATGCTCACACGCTGGCTGCCCGCCCGATGGCAAATAATCGCGCTGCTCCCGGCATTAGCCCTGCTCGCATACGGATGCGGTGGAACCTCCCCACCCGCGACACCGGTGCCGACCGCCACGCCCACGCCGACCAACCCACGGGCTATACTGGACGACTGCGGGCGCGCGATGTCCGAGCTTGCATCTTTCCGCTTCCGGATTGAACACGACGATGACGGGGGCACACCGCTCGCTCAGGGCATGACTCTCACGGAAGCGAGCGGCGGTGTTGAAAATCCTGACAGGCTCGCGGTCGATTTCAGCGGCACGGCTGGCAGCTTCGCGGTCAAGGGCAGCCTCATCGCAGTCGGCGACGAAGTGTATATGACCAATCCGTTCTCCGGCAAATTGGAGGCTGTATCATCGGCGCTCAACCCCCTCGAATTTTTCGACCCTTCGCAGGGCATCGCCGACATTCTCGCGCAGGTGCAGCACCCCACCCTCATATCCCATGACGCCTCCGAATACCGCGTTGGCGGCACGCTGCCCGCTGACGCGCTCACGCCCCTGTTCGGCGAGACCGAGACTCAGAGCACCGTCGATGTTACCCTGACAATCGACAGGGCGGACCTGTACCTGACGCGGGCGCGGCTTGAAGGGCGAATTACGCCAAGTGAAGCGGACGGCATTGCCCGCACGATAACGCTGTCGAAGTTCAACGAGCAAGTGGACATTGCGACTCCGGACGGAGGCTAAGGGATAGACGGGATGGATAGGATCATCTGCCGTTCCCTCTCCCATAGGGAGAGGACTAGAGTGAGGGCGTAGGCGATGAACGGTCCACGCGGGCGTGCTTACTTGGCGCTGACGGCGGTGTTCGCCGGCGTCTTTGTGGCGGCAGACGACCAGACGGTTGTGGTAACCGTTCTGCCGCGGATTATGCTCGACCTGAACCTCACCGTTACCGAGATTGGCCACACCTCATGGATTATCACCGGATACCTGCTTGGCTATGTCGCCGCGATGCCCTTCATCGGCAGGCTGTCCGACGTCTGGGGGCATCGCAATGCCTTTATCGGCTCGCTGCTGCTGTTTATGCTTGGTTCTGTTGGTGTCGCGCTGGCGACCGATATCAACTGGCTGATAGGGCTGCGGGTGTTTCAGGCACTTGGAGCGGGCGCGCTCGTGCCAATCGCAATCGCAATCGTGGGCGACCTTTTCCCACCCGAAAGCAGGGGTACGCCGCTGGGTCTGGTGGGCGCGTCTGCCGAGGCGGGCGGCGTGATAGGACCGCTATGGGGCGGCATCATTACGAAGTACCTCGCGTGGCAGTGGGTATTCTGGCTGAACATTCCGCTGTGCGCCGTCATCATCGCCCTCGCGCTCTTCCTTCTGCCCAAGAGCCCGCGTCACCCCGCGAGAGTGGACTACATCGGCGGCGCACTCATAACTCTCAGCCTTGTCGCGCTGACGCTCGGACTTGCCCGAATAGACGGACCGGACGCGCTGATGGCGTTATGGCTCGCGCTGGCGGTCGTTTCACTCGCTATGTTCATTGTGCGCCAGCGCACGGCATCGGACCCGCTGCTGCCCCGCGCGATGTTCAGAGCGCGGGCATTCGTCGCCGCGAACGCGACCCACCTGCTCGTCGGCGGTGCGCTCATCATCGGCATGGTAACCATTCCCCTGATGGCGAACACCCTGCTCGGAGAAACACCGCTGGGTGGCGGTCTGATGCTGCTGCGTATGACTGTGGCAATCCCGTTTGGCGCGGTTCTGGGCGGCATCGCCTGTCAGCGTTTAGACTACCGGCTGCCCGCCGCGCTGGGACTGGTGCTGTGCGCGCTCGGATTCTGGCTGATGAGCGGCTGGACGCTTGAAATCTCCGACCCGTGGCTGACCGTTCATCTTGCGACCGCGGGCTTCGGCTTCGGCCTGCTCATAGCGCCCATCGCACTGGCCGCCACCAACTCGGTCGGCGACGATGTGCGCGGCGCGGCCGCCGCGCTGATTACCACTTCACGAGTCGTAGGCATGACGCTCGGCGTAGCTGCGCTAGCTGCGTGGGGAACGGGCAGATTCGATACGCTGGTGTCAGGTATAGGCGCGCCGTTCGCACTGCCCGGAGAGACGGCTCAGCAGGCGCAGGCGCGAATCGCGGAAGTGCAGCAGCAACTCACGGATGCGGGGCTGACGCTGTTCAGAGACTTCTTCGTCGTGGCGGCGGTGCTGTGCGTACTGGCGCTGCTGCCCACAGCGTTCATGGCGTGGCGCAGTAAAGACAGCGGACAGTGAATCACTGAAATACTAGGACACCTCCGCCTCGTGCCGTGCCATCGTAATAGAAACAAGCCGACTTCCAACCGGTGCTTCAATTAAATTAAGTGGGCTGGGGTTGGCGAGTTCCTCGCCGTCGATTTTAGTCTCGATCACGTAGTCCCGCAGCGCGTCTTCTGCGTTCCGAAGAGCTTCATCAATGGTGTGTCCCATCGCCGCAACTCCGGGGATATCGGGGAACACCACGCCATAAGCGCCGTCTTCGCCATCTATGAGCGCCGGATATTCCATATTCGGTTCTCATATTCTATCCAGCCCGCACAATACTAACATATACTCCTCAATCGACTGCACATTTGGCGTGCTATAATCCGCCGTAACTCCACCTGACTTTACCTGCGGAGGGCGATTATGGGTTGGTCGATTCATCATCCGGTCGGGCTGATTCACTACACACCCACGGCCTGCCATCGAGGCTACACGCTGTTCTCCACCACGCATGGCGGCAAGGACGCCTACCTCATAGACATGGAGGGCAATGTCGTCCATCGCTGGCACTTGGAAGAGGGCATACCCTACGCCTACCTGTTGGACAACGGCAACCTGCTTTGCCGAATAGCGCGCCCGGAAGACGCGGGCGGCGTGGAGACTCTGGGCGCTTCTTCCGCCGGTGTACTGGAACTGGACTGGGAGAGCAACATCGTCTGGTCTTACCGCAACCCGATGCTGCACCACGACTTCCAGCGGATGCCCAACGGCAACACCCTCTTGCTGATGTGGGAACCGATCCCCGAAGACCTCGTGGCGGATGTCAAGGGAGGTTACGATGTGGACTTTGCACCCGGCATGCTGGGAGACGTCGTGCGCGAAGTCGCGCCCGACGGCGAGACCGTATCCGAGTGGCGTTCGTGGGAGTACATGAGCGTCGAAGAGGAAATCATCTGCCATCTGGAACCCCGTCACGAATGGTCTCATGGAAACTGTGTAAACCTTACGGCCGATGGTGACTTGCTTGTAAGTTATCGCATAATAGACACCGTGGGCATCGCGGACCGCGCAAGCGGCGAATTCAAGTGGAAGTGGGGACCGGGCGAGATTGCCCACCCGCACCACCCCACATGGCTGGACAGCGGACGAGTGCTTCTATTCGACAACGGCCAGCACCGGCGCGGCAGCAGCTATTCACGCGTCATAGAGATCGATCCGGCGACCAACGAAATCCACTGGGAGTATGATGGCTCGCCCAGAGTCTCGTTCTACAGCAACTACATCAGCGGAGCGGAGCGCCTGCCGAACGGCAATACGCTCATCTGCGAAGGGGCGGCGGGGCGCTTCTTCGAGGTTACGGCACGCGGTGAAATCGTCTGGGAGTACATCAACCCGTTCCCGGTGTACGGAGCAAGGACCGGGCGCGAGAAGCCTGAGAACTCGAACGCTACTTTCCGCTGCCACCGCTACGGCCCCGATCACCCCGCGCTCGCGGGCCTCGACCTGGATCCGACGCGGTACGCCAACCTGAATCGCCTGACGCGCTGAATTGGACTAGCGATTGGGCATGGTGATAAACTCAACATAGTCTCTGTATAAGCAAGAGCATAGGCAAATTCCCACTAGTTCAATCATTACGAGTAACCATGCCACATAAATTAGGAGGAATCTTCTATGGCTGAATATGCACATCCTGAATCACTGGTAAGCACGGAGTGGGTTGCGGAGCACGGCGGCGATGACGGCGTTCGCCTCGTCGAGGTCGATGTTGACACGAGCGCGTATGATCAGGGCCACATCGAGGGCGCGGTCGGCTGGGACTGGACCGAACAGCTCCAGGACACCCTGAGTCGAGACATCATCTCCAAGTCGGATATGGAAGAATTGCTGGGCGGCTCCGGCATCGGCAACGACACCACCGTGATTCTATATGGCGACAACAACAACTGGTTCGCGGCTTGGGCGTTCTGGCAGATGCGGCTGTACGGTCACGAGAGTGTGAAGCTGATGGACGGCGGTCGCGCCAAGTGGGAAGCGGAGGGACGCCCCCTGACCACGGACCCGGTATCGCATGACTCAGTCAGGTACATCGCCTCCGGGCCGGACAATACAATCCGCGCGTTCCGCCAGGATGTAATCAGCGCCGCAACGAGCGGAAGTTCGTTCTTCGTGGATGTGCGCGCGCCCGAAGAGTTTCGTGGCGAGCTGCTCGCGCCCGCGGCCCTGCCGCAAGAGGGAGCGCAGCGCGGCGGACACATCCCCGGTGCGGCGAATGTGCCTTGGGCAACCGCGGTTGCCGAGGACGGCAGCTTCAAGTCGGCGGACGAGCTTATCGAAATCTACGGCGGTCAGGTGGACAACTCCAAGCCCACCATCGCCTACTGCCGCATCGGTGAGCGCTCCTCTCACACCTGGTTTGTCCTGACCCAGCTTCTGGGACTGGACAACGTCTCCAACTACGATGGCTCTTGGACCGAATACGGCAGCATCGTGCGCGCTCCCATCGAGCGGTAGAAACTGACATCGATATACAGGATGGATAGGGATAAGGGCATAGGCTAGACAAAGGTGAAATTAACGGGCGGCCTTGTTTCGACTTGGCCGCCTGTTGCATACAGGAACAATCACAGGTGAATCATGACACAGGAAGATCTTAGATCGCTGTTTCGCACGGTGGGCGACGGCACCGGCTTGAGCCACACCAACATATACTACGAAGAGGAGCTCGCGCTCGCGTTCCGCAATCGCGGCATGCCGCTCGAAGGGTTGCGCTACGACATCACGCCCACAGGCATGCACTACCTGCTGATTCACTTCGACATCCCCGATGCGGACGCCGATTCATGGCGGCTGGACGTCGGCGGGCTGATGTCGAATCCAATCAGCCTGGGCATGTCGGACATCCGAGAGCGTCGCAGTGTCTCGATGCCTGTCACTATGGAGTGCGCCGGAAACGGCAGGGCGCGGCTGAATCCCCGTCCCGTAAGCCAGCCCTGGCTGCTCGAAGCCATCGGCACCGCGGAATGGACCGGAACGCCGCTGCGAGGCATCCTTGAAGACGCAGGAGTCGATTCGAGCGCGGCGGAGCTTGTGTTCACCGGGCGCGATGAGGGTGTTCAGGGTGGGGAGACGCAACTCTACCAGCGCAGCCTCACCATCGAAGACGCGATGCGCGACGAGGTAATGCTCGTGTACGAGATGAACGGCGCGCCCCTGGAGCCGCAGCACGGCTACCCGCTGCGACTGATAGTGCCGGGCTGGTACGGCATGACCAGCGTGAAGTGGCTGGAAAGCATCGAAGCGGTCGCGGAGCCGTTCACCGGCTACCAGATGGACCAGACCTACCGGTACAAGACCTCGCCGGACGACCCCGGAGTGCCTGTCAGCACGATGCGCGTCCGCGCTCTGATGATACCGCCCGGCATTCCCGACTTCATGACCCGCACGCGCCTCATGGACGCCGGCGAGGTTGCGCTGTCCGGCAAGGCGTGGGCAGGCAGGCTTGACGTTACCAAGGTCGAGATCAGCATCGACGACAGCATGACCTGGCATCAAGCCGAACTCGGCAAGCAGGTGGGCCGCTTCGCATGGCGCAACTGGTCGTATCACTGGGACGCTAAGCCCGGCACGCACTTCCTATCCGTCCGCGCAACCGACGAAGAGGGCAACATGCAGCCCACCGCGCAGCCGTGGACCCTTCAGGGCATGGGCAACAACCTAGTCCAGCGTGTCGAGGTTATAGTAAGGTAGATGCAACGGCTGGATGCAAGACGAAGGAGAGCGCGATGACTACGGTCATGACAAGGCGGCGGTTCTGCGTCAGCCCGAATAACGGTGGGGAGTTGTGCTAGTGAATCCTTCATGGACATTCTTGTAGATTACGTCGGGCGCAGTGTCAGACTCACGAATGAAAGACTTCGACACATTAGCGAAGAGCATCATTCAGTGCTGGAAGTGCCGAGTGGTATAGCTGAAACACTGATAAGTCCTGATACGATAAGACTGTCATCACGAAGTCGTGATACTCTGCTCTATTATCGCTGGTACACTGATACCAAATACAATGACAAGTACGTATGCGTCGTGGTCGTAGTATCGGACGGCGACGCATGGATTGTCACTGCTTATCTGACAGACGCAATCAAGCAAGGGGAGTTGATATGGGAAAGAGAGACGTAAAGGTCTGGTGGGACGCTGGATCCGATTTCCTGTCCGTTACCTTTGATGGCAAGGACGGCTTTATGGTGGAGACTACGGACGACAGGGTTATGGCAAAAGTAGATGAGCATGGCAATATAACAGGCTTGCACATCTTGGGGTTGAGTACGATTGAGGACATGAGCGACGCAGCAGCAGAGCTGACAGGATATACAGGATAAACAGAGTCTGCGCACGCAGAAGTGAGGGCTCGGAGGCATTGCATGACCGACTTGCTATTGAAGGGCGGCGAAGTCATAGACCCGTCGCAGGACATCAGAGCAATGCTGGATGTCGCCGTAACCGACGGCCTCATATCTGCGGTCGCCCCCGATATCGACCCGTCAGGCGCATCTCGCATCATCAATGCGGACGGCAACATCGTCATCCCCGGCATGATCGACCTGCACACCCATGTCTATGAGGGCGTCAACCAGAACGGCATCAATCCCGATCTCGCGGGCGTGCGCTCCGGCGTTACGACCGTGCTGGACGCGGGCAGCGCGGGCTGCTACACATTCGGCGGCTTCCCAAGCTACGTCGTCCCGCGCGCCAAGACCAACATCTTCTGCATGCTCCATATCTCCCGCGTGGGCCTGAGCTACCAGCCCGACACATCCCGCCGTGAGGACATCGACCTCGAAGAGACCGTGAACGTCATTAAGGCGAACAGGCCGCTCATTCAGGGTGTCAAGATTCGCGCTGTCGGGCCCGGCGTGCCGCGCATGGGCGTCGAGATGGTGCGGCTTGCGAAGCAGGCGGCAACCGAAGGTGGTGTGCGCCTGATGGTTCACATCGGCGACCGCAGCATCGCTGGCGGCGACGGCACCGAGCCCACCATCACGCGCCAGCTTCTGCCGCTGCTGGACAAGGGCGACATCATCACTCACCTGTTCAGCGGCAACCCGGGCCGCATCATCGACAACGACGGCAACGTCATCCGGGAGATTATCGAAGCGCAGAACCGAGGAGTATTCCTCGACACGGCGCACGGGCGGCAGAACTTCAGCTTCGACGTGGCAAAGGCGGCGCTCGACCAGGGCGTGCAGCCGCGCAGCATCAGCACCGACATGACGCCGCCGGGACGCATGAACACCGTACACAGCATGACCGAGATGCTCGCGCGCTTCATGGCGCTGGGCTTCTCGCTCGAAGACGTTATTCGCATGACGACCGCGAACCCCGCGCAGGCGCTCGGCATGGAAGACACGCTCGGCTCACTGGCGGTCGGCAGGCCCGCCGACATCAGCGTGCTGAAAGAGGAAACCGGCGACTGGCTGTTCCACGACACCGAGGGCAACACCCTGCGCGGCGACAAGGCGCTCGTGCCCGTCGTAACCGTCAAAGACGGCGAGCCGTACTCCCCCGACTGGGGACCCCGCCCCTGGGGATGGCTGCCCGACTCCGCGACCTAGCGGCTAACAGGATGAACAGGATGGAAAAGATATATCCTCCCCATCCTGTTCATCGATGTTAGATTATTCCCCCGTCAGCATAGCCAGAAGTTCGTCCTCGGTCAGCACCTCAACCTCAAGCCGCTGCGCGTCCGCGAGTTTAGAGCCGCCGCCTTCGCCTGCTACGAGGTAGTCGGTATTCTTGCTCACGCTGCCGCTCACCGCGCCGCCGTACTGCTTTATTAGATCTTGCACCTGGGAGCGGCTGAAACGCTCCAGCCTGCCTGTAACCACGAATCGCTTATCCTTGAAAGGCTGCTCCGTAGGCACGACGCGCTCTTCGTCTTCGAGGCGCACTCCGGCTTCGCGCAGCTTCTCCACGACCCGCCTATTAGCTTCGTTTCCGAAATACGACACTACGCTCTCCGCGATACGTGGTCCAATGCTGTCAATGGGGATTAAGGCTTCTTCGTCGGCAGCCATCAGATTATCGATGGTCGTGAACTCGCGCGCCAGAAGTTCAGCAACCTCGCCGCCGACATGCCGTATCCCCAGCGCGACCAGAACGCGCGCCAGCGGACGCTGCTTGCTCGCTTCGATAGCGTTCAGCAGGTTGGAGACGCTCTTCTGGCGCAAAGTTTCCGGCTGGAGCAGGTGCTTCCTGTTCACATAGAAGAGGTCGGAATACGAGCCGATAAGTCCATTCCCCAGAAACTCCGAAGCTGCCTCAGTAATATGCGTTTGCGATCGCAGTTCAGCAAAGTGGTTGACAGCCGCCTTTGCCGTTCGCGCGCTGACCCCGCTGAGTTCACCAATCTCCAGTTCAGTCGCGCCCGATAAGGCGTTCATGTCCCCAAAGCGTTCGGCGATGATTCCCGCCGACTTCTTGCCGACCGTCGGAATGCCGCTGGCGGCGAGAGAGTCGGCGAACGGGCGCGCTTTCGCAGCCTCGATGACATCCAGCAGGTTCAGCCGCGCAAGGTGCTCCCGCTTCAGGTAGTAGATGTCCGCTACATCCTTAATCAGCCCTTGCCTTATCAGGTACTCGCCCCACTTGATGCCCATGCCCTCGATGTCCATCGCGCCGCGGCTGACGAAGTGCTCCAGCAGGCGCACTAGCTGCGCGGGGCACGACGCGTTGTAGCAGTAGGACATCGCTTCCTCTTCCGGGCTGACCACCGGATCACTGCAGCTCGGACACGATTCCGGCATGCTGAACTCGCGCTCGTCGCCTGTCCGCCTGTCCGCGATGACGCTGACCACCTGCGGGATGACCTCGCCCGCCCTCTCGACCACCACCCAGTCGCCAATCAGCAGGTCCTTGCTCCGGATGTAGTCCTCGTTGTGCAGCGTCGCCTGCCTGACTGTCGCGCCCGCGATGTTCACGGGCTCCAGCACGGCATACGGATTGATGCTGCCCGTCCTGCCAACATTCACGCGAATGTCCAGCAGCCGGGTTATCTCCTGCACCGCCGGGAACTTGTACGCGACCGCCCAGCGAGGCTCCCTGCCCACAACGCCCAGGTGTCGCTGGTAGTCGAGGTTATCTACTTTCATGACCACGCCGTCGGCTGCCGCGTCCAGCTCTTCCTCATAACTTCCTACCCATCGGTCGTAGAAGGCTATCGCCTCTTCAGGACTATGCACCAGGCGGCTGTCGTCGCTGACCTTGAAGCCCAGCCCCTTGAGGTATTGCAGCATCTCCCAATGCGTGCCCGGCACCTCGCCGCCCTCAGCGTAGCCGAGCGAGTAGATGAAGATATCCAGCGGGCGCTCCGCCGTATTGCTCGGGTCGAGCTGCCGCAGAGAGCCGGCAGCCGTATTGCGCGGGTTGGCGTATGTCTGCTCGCCTCTCGCGGCGCGCTCTTCGTTGAACTTCGCGAACAATGACTTCGGGAAATACACCTCGCCGCGCGCCTCAAGACGCTGCGGAACATCATCACTCAGCAGGCGCAGCGGGATGCTCTTGATAGTCCGCAGATTACCCGTAACATCCTCGCCGACCATGCCGTTGCCGCGAGTCGCCCCCCGCACGAACACGCCGTCCTCGTAGGTGAGCGCGACCGCAAGCCCGTCATACTTCAGCTCGCAGACCATATCGAACGGCTCGCCCTCCAGCATATCCGAGACGCGCTTGTGCCACGCCATAAACTCCTCGTCGTCGAAGGCATTTCCGAGGCTGAACATCGGTCTGCTGTGAGTGACCTGCTCGAAACCGTCGGCAGGCGGCGCGCCCACTCGCTGCGTGGGTGAATCAGATGTTACTAACTCAGGATGCTCCGCTTCTATCGCGCGCAGTTCGCGTATGAGCGCGTCGTACTCGCCATCGCTGATTTCAGGCGCGTCCAGCACATAGTACCGATAGTTGTGGTGGTTGAGGATGTCGCGCAATTCGGTGATACGCTCGGTTATGTTAATGGTTGTCATGGGGGGTCACCTAAAACGAACCAAGGGGGACTAATAGGATGAACAAGATAGATAGGATACAGATTGATGCTAACCAATGCCGCCGCCGCCTTCAAGGGCATTGCGGCTACTCGCCTTTCGTGTTTGGCGAAACGAAAAGTGGACGCACCTTTACAGGCTGGATATACTCATGAAATATCAACAAGTGAGGGATGACATTTTGCCCGAGTCAAAAGAGTTCAAGAAGTTCATCGCCAAGTATCCTCCGCTGCTGGCGATTGGAAACACGCCGATGGTCAAGATCGACGCCGACTTCGACATCGGCGACGCGGAGATACACGTCAAGTATGAGCACCTCAACCCGGGCGGCTCCATCAAGGACAGGCCCGTGCTGCGGATGCTGGGCGAGGCTATCCTTTCAGGCGAACTGACGAAGGAAAAATCTATCATAGACGCGACTTCAGGCAATGCCGGCATCGCCTACGCCATGATAGGCGCGGTGCTGGGCTACGGCGTAACCCTCGTAATGCCGGAGAACGCCAGCGAAGAGCGCAAGAAGCGTCTCATCGCGCACGGTGCGGACATCATATACACCGACCCCATGCTTGGCTACGACGAGGCGCTCTACGAGGTCAAGCGACGCTACGAGAAGTCGCCCGACAAGTATTACTACAGCGACCAGTACAGTAACCCTAACAACCCGCAGGCGCACTACGACACCACCGCCGAGGAGATTCTGCGGCAAGCGCCCGGCATTACGCACTTCGTCGGCGGCGTAGGCACAGGCGGCACCATATCGGGCGTAGGACGGCGGCTCAAGGAGTACAACCCCGACATTAAAGTCATCAGCATCGACCCTCCCGAATGGCCCGGCGTAGAAGGCCTGAAGCCCCTGAGCGCGGGACACATCATACCCGACACCTTCGACTCGTCAGTCGTGGACGAGATGCTGGAAATAGATGTGGATGCCTCTTACGACATGTCCCGCAGGCTGTCGCAAGTCGGCCTCTTCGCCGGTCAGTCGTCCGGCGCGTATGTGCAGGGCGCATACGAGATTGCCAAGCGCGACCGCAGCGGACAAGTCGTAACCATCTTCAACGACATCGGCGAACGCTACTTCAGCACCGGAATGTGGGGGTAGGATGGCGTTGACCAATGAAGAAGCCCTGAAACAAAGCGATGCGCTTTATCAGCGATACGCCAAGCCGCTGGAGGCGGAGCATTGGGCAAAATAGTCGCCATAGTGCCGGACGGTAGAACGCAGTTAGGCACGGAAACGGACGACATGTTTTTCGATGCGTCTGAGGTTCTCGGGGACACTTTCATACTGTTCAGAGTAGGACGAATGGAGGTGGGAAGAATATAACTCCAGGGTGAGAGGTAAAACAATGACAAATCAAGAACTTGTGGAACAGGCTGACGCGCTGTATGAGCGGTATGCAAAGCCGCTGGAGAAGGAGCACTGGAGCGAGTATATCGCTATATCAAAAAGCGGCGAATTCGTCATAGGTACGGACTTGACGGATGTGCGTTGGCGCTCACTGGAACGATTGGGCAAAGGGAGTTTCGTCTTCAAGATAGGCGAAATGTCCATAGGTAAGTTGCGATGACACAACGCGCAGCAGGGCTGCGCTTTCCATATTTACATGTTCGCGTACATGTGGACGACATGATGAAGTATGAAGGCGAAGCATTGCTCGACACCGGCTTCGACGGGCGAGTATTACTACCAAGCAGGTATTTGCAAGATACTGGTTCTTCCGAATGGTCTGATTCTTGGACACTAGCGGATGGCAGCAAGGTTATCGCCGATTCCTATCCGGGAGTTGCGGAACTCGACGGGTTTGAGCCGGTTGATATTTTTGTAACAAAGCTAGGTGATGATGTCCTGATAGGCGTCGAAGTCATCCGCCACTTCTCGGTTATACTGGACCACGGGAGGCGCGTTATCGTAGAGCCGTAGGCAGGTCAGCGTGCAGCACGACAGGCGAAATACAAAACGCACGGCGAGGCAAGGTCTCGGTCGCCGTATCGTGAGTGCGTTTGCGCCGTACTGGTTCAAGGTATCGGTCGTAGGCGTGCTCATTCTGGTTACCGCGGGGCTGGGCGTCGTCAACCCCGTCCTCATCCGTGTGGTGTTCGACTCCGCGCTCTTCCCGCCGTCCGGCGCGCCCGACCTCAATCTGCTCTGGATTATCGTAGGCGTGATGGCGGCAATCACGGTGGCGACGGGCGGACTCGGCATCGTCCAGACCTTCTACACCAATCAGGTCGGCCAACGTGTGATGCGCGACCTGCGTGACCGTCTCTATGAGCACCTGCAAACGCTCTCCATCAGCTTCTTCACCGACACCCGCACCGGCGAGATTCAGTCGCGCGTGGCAAACGACGTGGGCGGCGTGCAGAATGTCGTCTCCAGCACCGTCTCCAACGTGCTCTCCAACAGCGTGATATTCATCAGCACGCTCGTTGCGATGTTCATCCTATCTTGGGAGCTGACGCTCGTCTCTATGTTCACCGTGCCGATATTCGCGCTCATCTCGAAGTTCGTGGGCGCGCGCCGTCGCGCGGCATCGGCCCGCACGCAGAAGGCGGCGGCGGAAGTCAGCGCCATCACGCAGGAGACGCTGTCCATATCCGGCATGATGCTCTCGAAGCTATTCGGCCAGCAGCAGCGCGAGATTCAGCGATTCCATGAAGAGAACGAGCAGCTCGCCGACCTGACGCTCCAGCAGCAGATGACCGGGCGCGCCTTCTTTACCATCGTGCAGGTATTCTTCTCGCTGACACCCGTGATAATCTACCTCATCGCGGGCTACCTGCTATCGGGCAGCGCGACTAACGGACTCACCGCCGGAACGATAATCGCCTTCACCACACTGCAATCGCGCCTGTTCTTTCCGATCGGCAGCCTGCTGCAAGTGTCTGTCGAGCTTCAGGGTTCGCTTGCGCTGTTCGAGCGCATATTCGGCTATCTCGACATCGAGCCGGAGATTGTCGATTCCGATGACTCGATTGCGCTCGCCCCCGAAGAAGTGGCGGGCAAGATTACGCTCGAAGATGTGCGGCTGCAATACGGCTTGTCCGCCGAGGAGCGCCTGAACGGCGTATCCGCGGACGACATGGGCAGGCTTGCGCTTGACGGCGTGAGCCTCGAAATTGCGCCCGGCCAGCTTGCTGCCTTCGTCGGACCGAGCGGCGCGGGTAAAACCACCATCTCGTACCTGATACCGCGTCTGTACGACGTCACGGAGGGTGCCGTGCGGATTGACGATGTCGATGTGCGGGACATACGGCTGGCGTCGCTGGCGCGGCTAATCGGCTATGTGTCGCAGGAGAGCTACCTGTTCCACGCTACGCTGCGCGAGAACCTGATGTACGGCGACCCGGACGCCACCGAGGAGCAGATGATAGCCGCCGCCAAAGCCGCATTCATCCATGACCGCATCCTCGAGTTCCCCGATGGCTACGACACCATCGTTGGTGAGCGGGGCTACCGGCTGTCCGGCGGCGAGAGGCAGCGCCTGTCCATCGCGCGCGTCATCCTGCACGACCCGCGCATCCTGATTCTGGACGAGGCGACATCGGCGCTGGACACGGCGAGCGAGCGGTATGTACAGAGGGCGCTTGAGCCGCTCATGAAGGAGCGCACCACCATCGCCATAGCGCACAGGCTGTCCACCATAATGTCCGCCGACGTGATATTCGCGGTGGACGAGGGGCGCATAGTCGAGCACGGAACGCACGAAGAACTGCTCGCGAATAACGGGTTATATGCCGCCCTGTACGATGAGCAGTTCGACGGCGGCCGCGTGGAGTGCCGCTGCGAGGACGGTATCGTGCTGGTCAACGGTAGAGTCGTGGCACAGATAGACGGCATCCCAGTTCCCGCGTAAGACTAAACAAACCCCTTACATACAAGACATGCGGCAGCCTGCTTACACATAAAGTCCCTTCCCCCGTCAAGGGGGAAGGCTAGGATGGGGGTGAAATTGCTATTCACTCACCTGAATGGAAACGCCGTCGGCAACACTATGCCGCTTCCACTTCATTCTTGCGTAGCCGTGCCCGCAGCGTCAACCAGTTTCAGTATGGGACTTTTCGCGTGAAACAGCAGATACACTTCACCTGCGTCATCGACGGCAAATGACGTCAGCAGCCGTGCGCCCGTTTGAATTTCATGCACCTGCCAGCTAGACTCCGCGCTTCCCTCCAGCGCCCATATCTTGTCGGTGCAGAAATCGCCGAACAGGTATGCGCCGTCGAGCCACGGTATGGCGGTCCCGCGATAGACAACCCCGCCTATGATCGCGCACCCCCCGAACTCTCCTCCGCGTTCGTATGTGAACACGGGCGCAGTCATTGATAGGGCATGCTCAGCGCAGTATTCTTCGGTGTAATGACGGCACAATTCTCCCTCGAAAATCCCCCAGCCATAGTTCGCGCCTGGATAGACGATATTCACTTCCTCCAGCTTATTTTCCCCAACATCGCCGACCCACAGTGTGCCGGTCTTTGAGTCAAAGCTCATGCGCCACGGATTGCGGAGGCCCCAGGCATAAATCTCCGGCAGGGTATCTGGTACTCCCACCAGGGGATTGTCCGGCGGTACTCTGTACGGCGTCTCCTCTGATATGTCTCGCACATCGATGCGGACGATTGAGCCTAAGAGATTATTCAGGTCTTGCGCCAGCTCGAAGCCTTTATAATCGCCCCCGTCTCCCAAGCCCAGGTACAGCATGCCGTCGGGGCCGAAACGTATGCTGCCGCCGTTGTGCGAGCTCATAGTCGTTTGAGGTACATCCAGTATGACGAGCTCCTCTTCTCGAATTACCCTGCCATCCTGCACGGGAAATCGCGCCAGCCGGGTCTTTTCTTTGTCTCGCACAGAGTAATAGACATAGATGAAGGGCTGCTCATCGAAATTCGGCGAAAGCGCCATGCTCAGAAGGCCGTCCTCAGCCCCCTTCTGCTGAGTGACATCCACTAAGTTCAGAAGAGTACGCCGTTTCCCATCGGAGAGCAGAGTAATCATGCCCGGGCGGCTTAGCACCGCCATGCCACCACCGGGCCAGGGCAGCATCTCGAGCGGGCGTCCTTCGTCGCCGCGAAACACGGCGCCATCAAACACTTCCACAAATCTCAGACGCTCCCAGCGCGGCGTAGTCGGCGTGGGAGTTGAAGACTGTGCGACCTCTGTGGGCGCCAGCGTCGGCTCAGGAACAGGCGTGCGAGTGTCGCGCTTGAGTGCAGACGGTGTATGTGTCGGTTCGGGGCTAGGCGTAGGCGATGCCGTTACGACCGGCGATTCTCCACTCCCACCGGACTCAGCAGTGGCTGTGCGAGTCGGCACGCTCGTTGCAGTGGCGGGCGGCCTCGTAGGTGTTGCGACTAGCTTGGGGACGGGGGCTGCGGAGTTAATGGATGTAGGTGTGCGCGTCAGGCTCGGCGGCGGTGAATCATCCCGGACTCCAAGTGCACATCCCGCCAAAATCAACGCCTGAAGTGCGGCGAAAACAACGAAAGACCTAAAGATACATGCCGAAATTCCAATCGCGGCAGAACGATTGAGAAACATCGACAAATCTTTGGGCTTCTGATTCGTAATGGATTTAATCCGCCTGCATCAAGTTCTGACCGGCACGTTAGCCGTCCATCTGGCGGCGCAGGCGATTAAGTTCATCGAGCAACTCCCTCTCCCGCGCCTCGAACTCAACCCTATCCGCCTGCCGCGCCTCGCGTTCCGCCACAACTTCTTGGTGGGCCATATCTACCGGGTCTATCGTCTTGCCGGTCTCCGGATCGAGCACATCGAACTCGTCCCCATCCCAGTAGAAATTCAAATCCAACAGCTCGCTATACCCTATGACAGAACCATCGTCATTAACCCGCAGCTCATAAGGCTGATACTCGCCGTCAACCAGCCGCTCGCCCGCAAGCGGCTGCCCGTAGAAATCACCGCCTGTCGGATCGAACCGCCAGTATTCGGTGATGCCCAACTCCGCGTACATGTCGCGCTTGTGTCCTAGGTCGTTCTCGTAAGTAGTAGGCGATGCTATCTCCATTACGAAGTCGGGCGCTTTGCCTATCATCCAAATCCAGTAGTTCGGAAGATTGTGTCGGATAGCTTCGGCGTCAACATCAAAGGCTATGATGCAGTCCGGCTGGAGGCGACGGTTCCCATCGGTTCTGTCGTAACATATATAGAACGCGCCGGATATGAACACATCCGGCAGCCCACCGAAGCGTTCCATGAGCAAACTCTTTATTCGGTCAAGGGTGCTCTCTTGAACGACAGGCTCCTCCGCCAAAACCATCTGTTCGTAGAAAACATCCGGCAGATATCTGTTCTCCCAAGCGTTTTCGATTGTCCTCGTGGTTGCCATCGTCATCCTCCGGCATCCGTGGTCGGCTTAGTGCGGCTATTATAGCGTAAGGAACGGAAAAGGGCTGCTGTCAGCGTACCGAAGAAAGGATTTACAACTTCTTGACCATGACCCAGGAATGTTCCTCAACCTCTTCGCATTTACCACCTTCGGGCAGTCGTGTCCAACGATTTACTATAGGTTCACCCAAGCGTTGATAACCAAGTCCTTCGTACAGATGCAGCGCGGCATCGTTGTCCAGTGCCACTTCTAGGTTCACGAATCGCAGACATTCGCGCCGCGCTTTAGCCTCAACTGCTTCGACAAGGGCTGTTCCCACGCCTTGACGCCTGAATGTATGTCCGACATCCAAGGCAAGCATCCGAAGAGATTCGGGTAACTGGGAGTGATGATGCGTTGAGGAAACTGTGCCCACAACCTCGCCGTCAAGCTCTGCTACAAGCATCACTCGATGACCGTCGTGGTCCTCTTGCAATCGATGCTCTAATTGCGCCGCGCTTACATCCGGCTCCAGAATGGCAGCCAGCGCGTTCACATCGCTCTTTTCGACACGGCGAATAGTAAGCGCCATTAGTTAGCCCAATAGCAGGCGAGTTAGGAATAAGCTGGACGATGCCACGTCCACCCTACACATCCAGATTCTGCACCTCGAGCGCATGCGCCTGGATGAAGTTCCGGCGCGGCTCCACCACATTGCCCATCAGCACCGAGAACATGTCGTCAGCGTCGGCGGCGTCCGCGATATTGACCTGCAGCAGCGTGCGCTTCTCCGGGTCCATTGTCGTCTCCCACAGCTGCTCCGCGTTCATCTCGCCCAGGCCCTTGTACCGCTGGAGGTTGATGTTGCGCCTGCCCTTGAGCTGCGCCATAATGCCCTCGCGCTCGCCCTCGCTGTACACCCAGTACGACTGCCTTCCCGAGCTTATCTTATACAGCGGCGGCTGCGCGATGTACAGGTGGTCGTTCTCGATCAGCTTCCGCATGTGGCGGAAGAAGAATGTCAGCATCAGCGTGCGGATGTGCGAGCCGTCCACGTCGGCATCAGTCATGATGATGATACGGTGGTAGCGCAGCTTGCTCAGGTCTATGTCGTCGTCGAGCCCCGCTCCGATCGCCGTAATCATCGACCGGATGGCGTCGTGCGCCAGCATCTTGTCAGCGCGCGCCTTCTCCACATTCAGAATCTTGCCCCACAGAGGCAGGATAGCCTGCGTCCTGCGGTCTCGCCCCATCTTCGCGGTGCCGCCCGCCGAGTCGCCCTCCACTAGGTACAGTTCGCAGAACTCCGGGTTCTTCTCCGAGCAGTCCGCTAGCTTGCCCGGCAGTCCGCCGCCGTCCATTGCGTTCTTGCGGATGATGAGGTCTCGCGCCTTGCGCGCCGCGTCGCGCGCTCTCTGCGCCGTCAGGCACTTGTCTATTATGCGCTTGGCGTCTTGCGGGTTGTCCTCAAGGTAATACTGGAGCGCCTCCGCGACCACACTTTCGACCTGCGTCCTCACCTCCGGATTGCCCAGCCGCGTCTTCGTCTGCCCCTCGAACTGCGGCTCCGTCAGCTTCACGCTGATAACCGCTGCCAGTCCCTCACGCACATCCTCGCCCGCCAGGTTCGACTCGTTCTCCTTGATGAGGTTCTGCTTGCGCCCGTAGTCGTTGATGATCCGCGTCAGCGCGCTGCGGAAGCCGGTGATATGCGAGCCGCCGTCAATCGTGTTGATGCAGTTGGCGAACGAGTGAACGAACTCGGTGAAGCTGTCGTTGTACTGCATTGCCACCTCGACGATGGTGTTATCGACCTGCTTCTCCGTGTATATGGGATCGGGATGGACGACCGCGCGCTTCTGGTTCAGGCTGCGCACGAAGCTCGATATACCGCCCTCGAAGTAGTACGTAACTTCGTTGTTCGGCCACAGGTTCTCATGACCGTGCCAGTCGCTGCGGAACGTTATCTCCAACCCCTTGTTCAGGTACGCCATCTCCTTGAACCGCTGCCGCAGTACATCGAAGTCGTATGCAAGGTCCTCGAATATCTCGATGTCCGGCATGAACGACACCGCCGTGCCGGTCTTGCGCTTGCTGCCACGCGGCAGCGGTTCCGATGTAAGCTCGGACTGCCCCCGACCGCGCGAGAAAGTCTGCCTGTACAGCATCCCGTCCCGGCTCACTTCTACCTCGAGGCGCTCCGAGAGCGCGTTGACGACCGATGCGCCCACGCCATGCAGCCCGCCGGACACGGCGTAAGCCTTGCCGCCGAACTTGCCGCCCGCGTGCAGCGTGGTCATCACCGTCTCCACGGCGGTCATGCCGGTCGTGGGGTGAACATCAACCGGAATGCCCCGCCCGTCGTCCTCGATCCGAACGACCCCGTCAGGCCGGATGTGAATGGAAACCCGTGTTGAGAAGCTCGCCATGAATTCATCTACGCTGTTGTCCACAATCTCGTAGATGAGGTGGTGCAGTCCGCGCTGGTCGGTGCTGCCGATGTACATACCCGGGCGTTTTCGCACCGCTTCCATGCCCTCGAGCACCTGAATATCGTCGGCGGTGTACATGTCAACTTCTCTAGCCGTCGCCATATTTTTCACTCCTGAAGGTTAGGCACACTTCGAGCCAATGACAGAAAATTCACACAGAATTCAGGGTGTATCCGCAGGCAAGGCGCAGGCGCGCATGACAGGGGGCATGAGCGCATCGAACACAAGCGAGAGAAGGGCGCCAATTACGCGATAACGATGGGATAAACACCCAATTACAGTGGACAATAAAAGGCAGATTTCATCAAGGTATTTCTTGTATCTATTTTACCATTTTTCAATACGTAAATCAAACACAAGAAATACAAATGTTCTCAGGCATTTAACGGTGAAATCGATGATTTCAAGAGTCCCTTCCCCCTCAAAGGAGGAAGGCTATAGCCTGCCCCCTGAGCCTGCCGAATGGATGGGAGTGAGCAGGACAAAACATCTTCCCCATCCTGTCCGTCGATGTTAGTCCCCGCGCGTCCGCCGATGCGCGAGCGCGCTGATTATCTCCAACCCAACTCGGTTCGCCACCTCCGCCGTGATTGCCGCCGGACCCTCGTAGTGCGGCGCTACCTCCACGATGTCTGCGCCCACAAGCTCAACCGAAGATACGATTGTTCGTACTGCCTTCAGTAGCTGCGCTGATGTCAGGCCGCCGGGTTCCGGCGTGCCCGTCGCGGGCGCAAAGGCAGGGTCCAGCACATCGATATCCACCGACAGGTATATCACCTCCGGCCCGTCCAGCGCCTCGCTAATCGCATCCTCCAGCACGGCCTCGAAGCCGCGCTCCACTATCTCCGCCATCAGGTGCCAGCGCATGCCCTGCCCATGCATCCAGTCGAACAGCGGCTTGTCCGGCCAGTAGCCGCGCAGCCCTATCTGTACGAAGTTCGGCCCCGGAATCGCCCCGGATTCCAGCAGTCGGCGCATCGGGCTGCCATGCGCGATAAGCACGCCGCCGTAGCCCGACTCACCCGTGTCCGCATGGGCGTCGAAGTGAATCATGCCCACCCTGCCGTAACCGTGATGCTGCGCCACCGCCGTCGCCGCGGGCAGCGTTATCGAGTGGTCGCCCCCCAGCACAAGCGGAATCGCGCCCGCCTGAAGCGCCTGCATCGTCTTTAAGCGGACAGCCTCATGGCTCTGCTCCAGCGAGCTTGGCGGACAGTTCGCGTCCCCGAAGTCAACGACCTTGATCTCCTGAGTGGGATAGAGCTCGTACTCCATGTGGTAGAAGGTGTCGTTGGGGCTGCCGGCATACCCTGCCTGCCTGATGGCGCGCGGTCCGAAGCGCGCCCCCGGACGGTTCACCACACCCATATCCACCGGCGCGCCTATGACGGCGACATCGGCTTGCATCTCCGCAAGCTCCTCCGCCGACAGCGCAAGCGGCGAGTGGATGTAGGTCGGTATCCCCAGAAAGGCGGGCTGTCGGTCCGGTCCTCGAAGGTCGGGCATTAGTTGTCTCCTTTTGAAATGCTTACACCATTTTAATTGAAAAATGACCGCACTGACAGGATAGATAGGATGATTAGGGACGGGCATAATTCGCGCCATACCCCCTTCCTAACCTTCCCCCAAAGGGGGAAGGGATAAGATGAACGGCTTTATGCCCATCCCTAGGATGATGGACAGGACTTTCATTATCCCGCCTGCCGCTCTATAATCGCCCTATCCACAATCAGTCAAATCGTGCTCAGTCGGCACGCAACGCAACGTTCCAATGCGCGAATTGAGCCAGTTACACTAGACTTACTCCGAATACACTCTTATGCGAGGTTAGGCATGGACAGCCAAGAAGCATTTCTAAAAGCGTGGGGCAGCTATCCGACAGGCGTATCGGTCATCACATCCATAGAGCCGGACGGCAGCGTGCATGGCATGGCCGCCAACGGCATCAACTCGGTGTCTCTCGATCCGCTGCTTGTGCTCGTATGCGTAGGGCACGAGCGCAACTCGTACCCGCTCATCAAGGAGGCGGGGCGCTTCGCCATCAACATCCTCGGCCGCGAACAGCAGGCAATCGCCAGCTACTACGCCGGTCCCGCCGAGGCGCGCAGCGCGGACTCCGACCCGGACTTCACCTTCACCGAAAGCGGCGCGGCATTCATAGACGGCAGCATCGCCTCGATGGACTGCCGCACAGTCAGCGAGCATGTGGAAGGCGACCATACGGTATTCATCGGCGCCGTCGAGCGCATCGAAGTGAGCGACGGCGAGGCGCTCGCATACTGCCAGGGCAAGTTCGGCCGCATCGTCATGGACGGGTAGTGTTGATTAACGCGGGCAAGCCTGCCTTCGCAGGGTAGGTAAAATCTCCTCTCCCAGAGGGAGAGGGTTAGGGTGAGGGCAAAAGTCCCTTCCCCCTTGATGGGGGAAGGTTAGGATGGGGGTGAAGCAAATGACCCCCAGCACTAAATTATGAGCTACACACTTTCCGACCTCGACGACATGAACATCGAAGAGGCGAACGCCCTCTCCTTCGAGGACCGAGACGCCCTTCTCGACCTGATTATCGCCGACGGCCGCAAACAGACCACGACGCTCCACTCCCATCGCGTCGGTCTCTACGGCGACTACTTCGAGGAAGACCTTCTTCGGATGCTGAAAGTGCGCGCCGTCAAGATTTACGTCAGGGGCACCACCGAGTCCGATTTCGCTGGCGAGGTCATCGGCGACACCGACGAGGACCAGTACCGCGCCGCGTTCCGCCATGTGCAGATGTCGCTGGAGGCGGCCGGCACGAGCTTCAGCCGCGTAACCACCCTCGTCATCTTTCTTATGGACATGAGCAACTGGCCGCTTCTCAACGAGGTCTATCGAGAGTTCATACCCAACCCGCCGTGCCGCGCCGTCATCGGCACCACCGGCCTCGCGCAGCCACCCCTGCGAATCGAAATCGTCAACTGCATCGCCTACCGTGTCGCGGAGTAGAACCGAAATGCCCAACCCAAAGATGGAGTTCGGCTATCATCCCCCGTCCGGCGACAGGGGCTTCGAGACGATACGCCCCCGCGAGTTCCTGTCCGACCTTCACAACGCCCTAGATGTCGCATCCCAGTACTTCCCATCCCTCTGGATTTCCGACCACTTTTCCTATGACGACGAGTTCCGCATGGAGTGCTGGACACACCTCACCTGGGTCGCCGCGCGATACCCCGGCCCCAAGCTCGGAACCATCGTGATGTGCAACTCCTTCAGGCAGCCGTCCCTGATGGCGAAGATGGCGGCAAGCCTCCAGTGGATGAGTTCGGGACGGCTCATTCTCGGCTACGGCGCAGGCTGGTTCGAGCCTGAATACACTCGATACGGCTTCGACTACCCGCCCCCGGGACAGCGCGTGGAGATGCTCGAAGAGGGCGTGCAGATTATGAAAGCCATGTGGCGAGACTCCCCCGCCAGCTTCCGGGGCAAGCATTACCGCATCGAGGACGCCTACTGCGAGCCGCGTCCCCAGCCGCCGCCCGTCCTGATGATTGGCGGCGCGGGCGAAAGGCGCACCCTCCGGGTCGTAGCGCGCCACGCCGACTGGTGGAACGACCTGGTGCGACCTGCAGACCAACTCCAGCACAAGTTGAACGTCCTGCGGAAGCACTGCGAACGAGAAGGCCGCGAGTTCTCCGAAATAAGAAAGACCCTCAGCGTCCGCCTATTCATCGACAGGTCGCACCGCAAGGCGCTGGAGATGGCAGGCGACCGGCTGCACGGCGACCAGCCGGCAGTCGCGGGCGATCCCGCGTCAGTGCGCGAGCAGCTAACTCAGTTCGCCGAGCTTGGCTTCGACTTCTCGATCCTCACCTTCCCCCGCTTCCAGGACCTCGAAGACATGAAGCTCTTCGTCAACGAAGTCCAGCCCCACTTCAGCTAAGCGCTGAGATACTCAAAACTCGCCGACAAATTCTCTAACACATCCTCGTGCGGCGGAATCTCCATAATCGCCGGACCCGTGTAACCCTTCTCTCGCAGCGCCTTCAACTGGCGAAGGCAGTCCACATCCCCGCTGTCAACCGTCGGAATCGCCTCGCCGCCGCGCGTCTGCTTGAAGTGGATCGTCTTGATCATATCCACCCGCAGCGCTTCCACCTCGCCCACCGGATCGCTGCCCGCGTCTATGCGGAGCTGGTTCGTCGGGTCCGGGCACAGCCCCAGCATCATGCCCTCTCCTCCCGGCAGCGCAGCCCTCACCGCCTCCACAAGCATCGCAAGGCTGCGTATCGGCTGCCCCGAGTTCTCCATCGAGAGCGTAACGCCCCGTGCCGCCGCCTCCTGCACCAGCGCCCCGATGCTCATCGCGGTTTCGGGAATGTCCTCCCGCGTCTCCCACAGCGAATCGAAGCGCGCCGGATCCACCATCCGCAGGTGCGGCGCATCCGGCGACACCGCAACGGCGGCATCCAGCATCGACTGGAACAGCGCCGACTTCGGCTGCGCCACCTGCGACAGGCACGGATACGCCACAGCAAGGTTGAACGACAGCGCCGGATACTGCCCGATCAGCGCCTTTAGATTGGCAATGTTCGGTCGCCAGTCGTCGCCCTCGCCCGTTTCGCAGTCCCCTAGGCACGTCTGCCGCAACTCGACATGCATCGCCCCTCGCTTCGCCGCCTGCCCCACAAGCGACTCGATGCTCTCGCTCTCAAGATGCTCACGCCACGAGTTCGTTATCGCCCCAAGTCTCATGTCTTAGTCCTTTCGCGGTCTGAATAGTCCCCTCACTCAAGCCCTATCCCTCTAGCAGAGCTGACAGGGATAGATAAGGGAATTATATACCTAAGTGGCGGCGGCAAAGGATTACATTTTGGCGCGGGGAATTAAGGAGGTAAGACTATGAATCACCCTGTTCAAGAAGTTCACGATACTGTTTTAGAAGTAGAGCGTAATCGTCCCAAAATTGGGAGGAGGTATCGCAACGTGTCTTAGAAGATACTCGCGCCCTATTTCCTGACTTAACGCAAGCTGAAGATGAAGCACCTGATTGAAAGGCTCTATGAAGCGCAGACTGGAAAATCTCTCCAATCTCGATGAAACGGTCAAGAAGAAGTTCTTGATTGTCCATAGACATGGTTTAGTCCTTTCATTCTGGACTAAGAATCCTTTAGGATCATAGCATGATTTAACAATTGCAATAGACCTAATCGTGAGTTAGGATAACGGCGAACTCTGGTCAAGTTCATCTATAACCCATTCGTGTATGTCAGCACGGCTAAGGGATTGGGCATTTATGCCCCCTTTAGGCTGACATACGGGATAGGTAACTTGACCAGAGTGCCAATGTCCTAAGCCACGAGGGGGTTTCTGTATGAAGTTAGTAGTTCATATTGCTTTCGTACTGTTAATTATGTTAATGACGGGATGTACTCTTTTGGATGGCGGTCGAGAGGAACGACGACTTCAAGCCTTGAAAGCAGCAGAGAATTTAGGGAACAGAATAGAATCGGAAGCTAGACTTTGGCGAAACCAGTATGGGGATTGCGAAACATTAGTGGAGCATTGGATAGACATGAGTGTTGCAGAAACGCGATTAGAAATAGTCCTATTCGCTTATCATGGCTTTCCCGAAGATAAACAAATGGAACAAATGATAGACGCAATACAAGCCTATCAGCGAGCGTTTGAGGTAGTTTCTTACGCTTGTGAAGAGGATGAGTAAGGTAGGCGGATGAAAGACAAAATAAGGGAATTTCGCCACTTAGGTATATATAATTCCCATAGATAAGGTTCCCCTCCCTCTGGGAGAGAGTTAGGGTGAGGGTAAAAGTCCCTTCCCCCTTGATGGGGGAAGGTTAGGATGGGGGTGAAATCGCAAATGCAAGCACGATTATTTTCAATACCTACCCCTGATAACCCTGGGACAAGGGATTCCTTTTGTTCGCACTGAGCTAGTCGGATGCGCTTGCATCCGCGACAGGCTGCTCTTCGGTCGATGGCTCTTGGTCGGGCAGAAGGTCTTCCATCAGGCGTATCTGGCGCACCAGGGCGGACACCACCACCAGCGCGATAAGCATTGCCCCCGCCAGTATGTACATCAGCGCCATGCCGCGCCCCTCGCCCACGCCGATGAGCGCGCCAACGCTTCCGGCAAGCGCGCCGCCTTCCACCATCATAGGCTCGAACACATGCTGCGCCAGCGGTCCCGCCACAAGCACGCCGAGCGACTGCGCGCCTATGCCCAGCGCCACGCGCAGCGAGAATATGCGCCCCAGGACTTCCGGCGCTGCCTTCACTTGCCATATCACGCGGTTCAGCCCGAACATGAACATGAATGTAACGCCGATGAAGAAGACGCCCACGGTGACCAGCAGGACGCTCTCGCGCAGTCCGACCACTATGCTCGCCAGACCCGCCAGCGCCAAGCCCACCAGAATGCCGGTCATTCGTCGCTTGGGCCCGCCCCAGGCCGTCAGCAGCACGCCCGAAATCAGCGCGCCCGCGCCGAAGCTGGATAGTATCAGTCCCGCAGCCCGCTCGTCGGCAATGCTCAGCGCAAGTGGAGTGGAAAGAGCGTAACCGATGCCGGGCATAAAGAACATGGTTATCGTGACGAAGACCATCAGATACACGAAGGGCGGGCGCTCAGCTATATATCTCAGCCCGAACATGAACTCGCCCGCCAGGCTGCGCCGCTCGCTCTCATGGACGGGACGCGGAATGACGGACAGCGCAAGCGCGAGGACGCTCGCGCCGAATGTTATGAAATCGATTATGAAGATGAAGCCCAAGCCCGCCGACACAATCAGCAGGCCCGCAAGCGCGGGGGAGACGATAATCTCCAGCGACATGGACATCTGCGACAGGCCTGCCGCGCGTCCAAGTTGTTCCTTGACCACAAGCAGGGGAACGCTGGCTTCCATGGACGGCATAACGAAGGCGTTCGCAAGCCCGTTGACCGCCAGCGCGATGAACAGATGCCATATCTCCAGCATGCCACCGAAGAACAGCAGCGCCGCGACCAGCGTGCTCAGGCTGGCGACGGCGTTGCCTATGAGCATGACGATGCGGCGGTCCCACCTGTCTATCAGCGTGCCGGTGAATATGGAGCCTAGTCCCACAGGAAGCACAGCGAAGAACAGCAGCGCGCTGTACGCCGTGGTATCCCCCGTTTCACGCAGGACCCAGATGCTCAGCCCGAAGCGCGTCATGCCGGAGCCGACTAGAGAGACGAATTGACCGAATGTTATCGCGTAGAATGCCCGTGCGCTGGAGAAAACAGCCATGTGTCAGACTCTAATGATGGAAACATCTTTCGGCAAATTGTCCCTTCCCCCTTGATGGGGGAAGGTTAGGATGGGGGTGAAGGGGGAATGCAGACCCCTTGTCAGACCTGCCACTATGCTGATCATGAAGCGCAGACTCAGGATTCGTACTTCCTCCCGAGTTCCTCCTCCCAGCGCAGGTAGTTCATCATGTCCGCATAGCCGCGGTCGGTGCCGGCAGGCACCACATCGGCGGGCGTTGACATCACGCCCGAAAGCCCTTTCTCGATTTCACGGCCATCACTCTGCCACGCCTTCATCCCGCCTTCCAGCACGGCGACATCGGCGTATCCCTCATCCGCCAGAGTCGCGCCCGCAAACGTCGATGCAACGCCGTCGCCGCATGTAACGACCACCGGCGCAGCCTTGTCCGACGCCACATCCGCAATCTGTGCTTCCAGCCAGCCCCGTGGCACCCAGCGCGAGCCGGGGATGTGCGCCTCCGCGAACTGCTGGCTCGTGCCCACGAAGATGATGGCGGCATCTGTCGCCGGGGACTCGTTCGCGCCTCGAACATAGGCTGCGGGCCCTCCGCTGGTGCCTACCAGCGTTATCGAGGCGTCGGATGCGGACGGCACCTCCGACGTAGCCAGCATCCGCACCTTGCCCCTTGCCTCGTCCAGTCCCAGCGGTTGTGCCTGAGGATGACCCCCTTCCAGCGAGTTTCCTGCTCGCTCCCACTCACCCGTGCCCCCATGCACCGCGTACACATGCTCGTGCCCCATCTGCCTGTACCACGACGCGGTGATGGCTGCCCGCGTCCGCCCATCGCAGCAGAATATGATGGGACAGTTCTTCACAACCGCCACCTCATCCGACCGCTGCACCGCCTGCCCTCCGGGAAACCAGCGGAATCCTGGGATGTGGCCCGCCGCGTATTCCTGCTCGGTTCGCACATCCACCAGATAGACCGTCTCGTCCGACCGCCGTGCCATCAGCGCCTGCAAGCCGTCAGCGTCCAGGTATTGAACGCCGTCCTCCTCCGCAAGCCGGTCCGCGTACGCTTCGGCAGCGGCGATGCCCTCCTCGGACAGGTCCGGCAGTTCCAGTCGGTCCGCGCCCGCCTCCAGCGAGTACCCCGCCAGCGACCAGCCCGCCGTGCCGTTCTTCAGCCCTACAACATTAGGTATGCCCATGCGCTGCAATACGCGCGTGCCGATGATGCTGCGTGTGCGCCCCGCGCAGTTGATGACGACCGTCGCGTCGTCGCTCATGTCCTTCGTGATGTCCGTGATTCGCAGCGCAAGCTCCGCGCCCGGCACGCTGCGCCCGCCCGGAATACACAGCCGCTGGTACTCCTCCGGCGTGCGCGTATCGAGTATGACAATCTCTTCACCGCTCTCGATGCGCTCGTGCAGCTCCACCGCGTCGATCTCCGGGACGTGATGCACGACCTCGACCTTCTCTCCGAAGTCCTTGCTCGGCACATTCACGCCCCACTCGGTCGGGTACTCCTGCGTAACCCAGCGATTGATGCCGCCGTCCAGCACCGACACATCGGTATAGCCAAGCCCTTCCAGCGTACCGGCCGCAAGCGCCGCCCGGCGCGCATCGTCATCACACAGCACCACGGGCGTCGCGGTATGCGGCACGGCGTCCGCCATCTGTGATTCGAGGTCGCGTCGCGGTATCAAACTTGCGCCCGGAATATGCGCGTTGTTGTACTCGCCCGTCTCGCGCACATCTATCAGGGCGAACGGCTCGCTGCCCTTCAGCAGCGCGTCAAGTGATTCAGAAGAGATTGTAGTAGGCATGTGCTCATCACCATCAGTCGGCTAATGTTTTGGCGGAAATTAGCTGTCGCCATAAGGAGGAGGCTCATCGAATGGAACGCCCTTGCTTTCGGCTTCAAGTCGCCGGCTGTTCCAATCTGCCCAGCGCGTATTCACTTCGGCCTTGCCCTCAGCTCTACCTCGTTCCATGTGCTGGTCAATGACACGCTGAACAAACTTGTTGTATAGGTAGTTGTAGGTAATCATGATGTAGCCCACTCCTTCCATAAGGATGGCAGTCGAGGCGACGAAGCCGGGGGTAACAGCCGAGTCTCGCTCTGCGACAGCGATGATGATCTCATTCGCATCCCCCTCACAGTCGCCTTTCCTTGGCACACATCTGGATTGACCGCTCTGCGGTCGAATGTCATAGTTTCGAGCCTACCCCATACAGGATGGGAAACAAAATCCTCCCCATCCTGTTAGTCGTCCTGCATCAGCAGTTACTGAACTTCGTCGTCGCGAAGTGCTTTATCTCGCCCGTCTCCAGGTTGAAGCTGCTGCGCTCCAGCCCCCGCAGGTCGTTCCCATAGACGTGGACCTCCACCGTCGGGCGGTCCGTATAGTTGTCCATCTGGTGAATCTCGTCCACGTCCGGGATCAGCAGCGAGATGTCGCCAGGCGTAACCAGCGTCTCGCGGTCTCGCTCCAGCACCGCGTGGTCCTCGCGCTCGCGGTCATCCACCCGTCGGAAGCGCGTCTCCGTGATGCCGTTGCCCACGACGCCGATCATGCCCCACGTGCGATGGTCGTGTGGCCCGATATGGTCCCCCGGTCCCCATACGACCGACGTAACCAGCAAGCCGTTGTCCCCGTAGTGCAGCAAGTAAGTGCCGTGATTCTTCCCCGGCATCGGTATGCTGTACTCCTCGGGAATCGCGTCCGGATTGTTTATCAGGCGCTCGAGGTGTGCCGAGCCTCGGTCGAACAGCGCCTCCTGGTCCGGCTGCTCATCGACCAGCCTGGACATCTCGTGCACGAACTCTTCAAGAGCGTATGTGAGGGTAGTAGTCATAGTATGAAATACCTCCTGTGGATTACGACTAGCATAGCGAAGGCAGCCGCTTTAGACAAGCGCAGCCATAGTCATCATCCTGTCCATCCTGTGTATCGATGTTAAACCCCATCCCTCACCCGATACACCGCCGTCTCCCCGTTATCGAACACCTTCTCCAGCGCACCGCCAAGTCCGTCCTCGAACTTCTCCATCCCTTCCGGAAAGTATATGCGCTCCAGATGCCCCAGATACACATACCTCACACCGTACTTCCGCATCACCCCCAGCGCCACCTCAACATCGGCCGTCGAGTAAATCGTCTGCACATCGCGGATTCGCCGCCCCACCTCGTAGGCATACCCCCACCGCTGCTGCTCCTGGTGCCACTGCCACCCGATGATGCTTGGCAGCCCCGTGTACATCGACACGCGCCCGCCCCATCGGTACGACGGCGTCACCGCTTCCAGCACCACCGGCGAGCCTGCCACATTCTCTTGCAGCCACCGGATGCCCTCATAGTCCGCCGCAAGATAGATTAAGTCGCCCGAATGCTCCCGAAACGCCACGCCCTCCATAAACGCCACGCCGTTCAGCGTCAGAGGCGTAACATACCCGCCGAACCTGTCTCGCAGCCTGTCCTGCGTCCCCAGCACCGGGTATATCGCCGCGCTCAGCACCAGCACGGCAAGTGCGACCTTCCACCCCTGCCTGATGTACGCGACGCGCGGCAGGAAGCTCCGCTGCGTCCGGAACAGCCGCCACAGCAGGTACGCCGAAGCAATCCCAAGCATCACCCATACCTGCAAGTAGAACTTGAAGATGCTGTTCAGACGGTCTATGTCGCCCTCAACGCGCAGGAAATCCAGCCCCACCACCAGCGACAGCGACACCAGCGCCAGCATCAGCACGAAGCCAAGCTGCGCCCCGTCCGGCCTGTCCCTCAGCAGCACGCCCATACCAACTGCGGCAAGCAGCACCGCCAGCGTGAACACGAACGGCACGGTGCTGCCCACAATGCCCGTAAACCACGCCGTCAGCGCAAACCCCAGCAGCAGCGCGCCCGCAATCACGGCGACGAGCCACCCGATGCTGACTGCATCGCCCTCGCCGCCGTCCAGCACATCGTACAGCCGTCCGAACCTCCGCCGCAGCGCAGTGAATTGCCCGCGTGCGCCGTCCGCAAGCTCATCCACGGCGAACGTCCCGATGATGAACACGAACAGCCCCGAAATCGCGAGGAACTGCCAGAGCACCGTAGTATTCGTCGTGGGCTCCACGCTGTTGTAGAAAGTCTCGCCCGCAATGTGATACGGCAGGAACGCGACAAACCCCACAGCAACCATGAACGCCGTCTTCACGCCCGCCCTGATTAGCGCCATCGCACCCAAGCCGCCGTGCGCCAGAAACTCCGCGAACGCAATCGCTGCCGCCGCTACGATGAAGTATGTCGGCAGGTCCCAGGTGTTCAACAACGCCAGCGACCCGACCGCAACACCAAGTATCGCAAGCCGCAATATCTCCCACGCAACAGTCCCCTCTCCCCGCGGGAGAGGGTTAGGGTGAAGGGAATTAGGTTCGACAATAGCGCCCTCGTCAATCCATCTCTGATTTAGCGCCATCGCTCGTCTCGTAGCACCCATCACAACCGCAAGCGAAAGCCCCAGCACAAGCACCGTGAACGGTATCACCATCATGTGCGCGTGCAGGTCCGCGAACAGGAAAGTGAAGAATGGGAACTCCGTTATCTCATGCCCCGGCGGGTCAGGCGGCATCATGCGGCTGCTCCGCCAGAAGTCGAACTCGCCGAACGATCCCCCGGCCAGCACATTCAAGACGCCTTGCCCCACCTGAATCGCGCCGTCCAGGTTCCCCAGCACCGCAACGAACGCCACGCCAACCAGGCCAACCAGCACGGGCGACCATCGCGGCGCGGCGCCAAGGATGCCCATGCTCTCGTCCACCCTCCGCCCGGCAGACCTCACGAGGTTATAGACGATGCTGTACACACCGCCTGCCGTCAGCGCGAAGAATGTCGGCACCGCAAGATTGAACGCCACCACCGGCTCTATCGCCGTCGCCCTGATGAACATCGCCGTCAGGAACTGCCCCCAGTAGTAGTAGTTCAGGTATCCTCCCC
Organism: Dehalococcoidia bacterium; assembly: GCA_965204855.1. Lineage (GTDB taxonomy): Bacteria > Chloroflexota > Dehalococcoidia > Lucifugimonadales > JADFKI01 > Bin90. The sequence goes on along the minus strand of OZ242018.1, from coordinate 2,607,489 downwards.
CGAACCACGGATCGTACGGCGGCATAATCGTCGAGCGCAGCACCGCGTTCAGATACGCGAAGTCCATCGGCTTCTCGCCCCCACGATACGGATGCCACAGGTCAGGATTCGCCATCCGCACCAGAACGAACGTGAGAAACGCCGCAAGGAATATCAGTTCCGCAATTGTAATCGTGGTCCAGCGCCGTCTGATGAAGTCCGCGATCTCTCGCCACCTGAACGCAAGCACGCCGAGAGATACCGCGGCCATCAGCCCGATCGCAAGCCCGATGGACGCCCGCGAAAACGCCATCCACTGCAAGCTCGCCAGCAGCCACACCACCAGCCCGACAAGCAGTATCCCCAGCGTCTTGCCCAGCAGGTAGCCCCTGTCCGACAGCGGTCGAAAGACGACGAATGTCAGTGGCAGCGTAACCAGCGCAATCAGTTCCAGCGCGCCAAGCCACGCCAGCACCGGCAAGCGATTCGTCCAGCTGCCGGGCCGTATTATCTCCGTCCAGGTTCCGCCGCTCTGCTGGATAGCCGCATCCTCCGCCGAATAGACCAGCCCTAGCTCAGGCTCGCTTCTTGGCGAAAGATAAGCATCCGAAGACACTGGGTCCTCTATCCGGCGCCGTATCTCCGCCGCGTCCAGCCGTCCCGTGTTCTGGTATATCAGCACCTTCGGGTGGTCATATACAGAAAAACTCTCGTCCGCGTAGCCTAGATTCAACGCGAGTGTCGAGCGTTCAGACCTGACAGACGATGGCAGGGCAGGCAGTCCAGGACGCCCGGTAGTGTCATCTATAAGACTCACCCCCAACAACTTGGGATGTGATGTTTGTACATCCGCCAGTCTATATCCAAGCTGCTCTGAGAACAGCAGACGGTAGTATTCGGTCGAAACGGGATAGCGCTCCGGCAGTCGCGGAATCGTGCCGTACAATCGATTGCTGAAGAACACCAGATAGTCCGCATCGGCAAGCGTCTCCGCAATAAGCGCGGTCTTCGCGGAGCGGTCAGGCTCGTACATCGGCAGGTCGTAATACTCGAAGTCCGAACGCAGTCTGGGCAGCGACTCCTCCCAGTGCTCCTTCAGCACGAACGCCCCGTATGGCGCAACACGGTTCAGCCACTCGCTCGCCCGCACCCCCGTATGCACGCTCCCATACACCCCATTGACATACGCAAGCGCGTAGAACGCCGTCCCCGCCACCACCAGCCCAATCAGCACCCCTACAAACGGACGCAGCGACCTCCTGTACGCCGCCGCCCCGTCCCACAGTGCCCAAAGCATTTTCGCCCCGAACAGCGTCAGCAGCGGCGCAATCGGCAGCATGTACCGCATGAACTTCACATGGAACGCGCCCGTAACAAGGAAGTACGGCACCACCCAGCAGAGCAGCAACACGTCGAGCTGCGTGTTCTTCGAGCGCAAGGGCAGGGTGGCAAGCAGCGCGACCAGCGATACGCCCGCCGCCGCCACGACCGCGATGGTGCTGTACGACACCAGCAGTATCGCCGCCGGCAGCCCCCAGCCCACAACTAAGTACGCCGCGCCAATCTTCAGCGGCATACCGCGCAGCGACACATACAGCAGCCCTGCCCACGCCACGATGCCCAGCGGCAAGCCGTACCCCCAGACCGCAAGTTGCCGGATGTGGTACCAGTAAGGCGTCGTGTCCGCGTACTGCCGCGTGTACGGGTAGTCGCGGATGCCCCGTATCATCTCCGACTGCTCGCTCACATGGCTGAAGAACGTGCCCCAGTCCAGCAGCGTGTACGGCTGCGCGACCATCAGCGCGATGAACGCGACTACACCGCCGCCTACAATGCCCCGGATAGCCGTCTCCAGCCGCCGCTCGAACCTGTCGGTCGCCGGATTGCCGTTGAGCCCGTTGAGCCCGTTGAGATTGAACGCGAACATCAGGTGCGCGATGACGAACGGCGCGACGATTGGGAGTTGACTCGCCTTAGTCGCAAGCCCAAGCCCCACCAGCGCCCCCGCAAGCAGCGAGTCCCGCGGCCTGCCCTCGCGCGCCACCCTGACCATGAAGTACAGCGCAGCTATCGCGAGCATCGCCTGAAGTGTATCCACCGCGAAGAAGTGGCTCAGCTGGATGTGTATGACTGCAAGCGCGGTCAGCGCAGCCGCAAGCAGCCCCGTCCTGCGGTCGAACGCCATCGCCGCGATGCCATAGACCGCAAGTATCGTCGCGACATCCGCCAGCCCCGACACGGCCCGTCCCAGCACGCGAATGTCTTTCGGATCATCGATGAACGGCCCGCCCAGTATCTGCACGAACTTCAGGACATACAGGGAAAAGCTGCCGTAGTTGAACCAGCGCGGATTCCATGGGCTCTGCTCGGCATCGAGCAGCAGCCCAAGCTCACCGAATCCCGGCGGCGAAACGCCAAGCACCCTGTCCAGTATCGCGCGCTCATCCGGATGCGGCGTGTACGAGAATCCCTCATCCCAGGCCAGACCGTAGAAGCGCAGCGCGAGCGCAAGCGCGAGTATTGCAATCAGCAGGGCGCGCGTAGTCAGCAGTCGGCGTGCATAGGAGATGAGGAGGGTCGGTGGCTGCGTGCTATCAGATTGGAAGGTTTTGTCCGAAGCGTCCATAGGCGTAGATTTAGATGCGCTTCTATCGAAGGTTTCGTACAACCAAAGTGCCTAGCAGTTTATCATGAAGCGTCTGCTTCTTCTTTGCTCTGTCCCACAGCGGCCATAGGTAGTCCACCAGCCAGGCAATGCCAAAGGTGATTTGAGTCAGGATCCCTAGGAAGAAGAACTTGACGACGAACTCGCGCGTGAAGGTGTAGCCCCATTCGGATGGTTCGCCATTGTCCTTGATTACGCGGATGCCCACAATCTGCTTCCCCGGCGTTTGTCCTCGTCCTAGCGCGAACAGCCACCACACGATATAGCCTATCGCAACCCCTATGACAACCACGACGATTACCAGCTCTGTAATAGACCAGTCGGGGACATCGAAGACTGAATCAATGCCGCTAAGGGCAACTCGCAGACCCAATGCTAAGACTACGATAATCAGCACAAACTTAGTCAAGAAGGACCCTACGAAATCCAGCGCCCAAGCGCCTACGCGCTGTCCGTAGGATGCTAGTTCCCATTCGGGTTCTTGCTGACGCTCATCATTTTGGGGAGTCCGGTTTTGCTGCTGCATCGCTCACACTCTCACTACCAGCGTCCCCAGCAGCTTATCATGCAGCGTCTGCATCTTCTCCGCCCGATCCCACAGCGGCCACAGATAATCCACGAGCCGCGCAATGCCCAAAGTGGGTTCGGATATCAAACCCAATAGCAGGAACTTGATGACGAACTCGCGCAGAAATGTATAACCCCAGCCGGATGGCTCGCCATTGTCCTTGACTACACGGATGCCGACAATCCGCTTGCCCGGCGTCTGGCCGCGTCGCAGCGCGAATAGCCACCAGATAATGTAGCCAATCACGACGATCGACGGAATACCCACTGCTAAGATAGATATAGCAGTAGCCGCTCCAGGCCATTCGACGCGCTCAGTCGTCGTCTCCCACGTGATAATTCTGCCAGAAGTGGGCGTCGTCATAGAATGCTGAACAGTTTCTGAAGTGGAGAAAATATCTTGGACCAATTCTGAAGCGAAGACAAATCCTAGAAGCAGAATTACAATCAGAAAAATCAGAGGCAAGGCGAAGCCTACAAAGTCCAGCGCCCACGCGCCCGCTCGCTGCCCGTAGCTCGCCAGCACCCAATTTGGTTCTTGCTGCTCGCCGTCCGAAGGAATCGGGTCCTGCTGCATTCACATATCCCCAAATTCGCCTACATTATCGTCTTATGACAATCGTCCCCAGCAGCTTGTCGTGGAGCGTCTGCATCTTCTCCGCCCTGTCCCACAGCGGCCACAGATAGTCCACCAGCCTGCCAATGCCGAAAGTGACGTCAGATATAAACCCTACAAGCAGCAGTTTGATTACGAACTCGCGCAGGAACGTATAGCCCCAATTGGAAGGCTCGCCATTATCCTTGATAACGCGAATCCCCACGATCTGCTTGCCCGGCGTCTGTCCCCGCCCCAGCGCGATCAGCCACCACACGACATAACCTACCACGACTATCGCCAGCGCCCCGACGACCACCGATGCTACGCTCATCGCGGTAACAACCCACTCGACCCCGCTCAGGAATGACTCTTCGATGGATTCCTCGATGACCAGCGAGTCCGATGAAGTCTCGATAGACTCCTGCACGAACTCCGATGACAGGACAAACCCCAACAACAATACGAAGAGGCCGATCAACAGAAGGACGACCGGCACCGTAAACCCCACGAAGTCCAGCGCCCACGCTCCCACTCGCTGCCTGTAGCTCGCCAGCACCCACTCAGGTTCTTGCTGTTCGCCGTTCCCATCCGAGCTTATATCCTGCTGTTGCATCTATCCGCTCTCAGATAAGCCAACACGGGACAGCCTAATGACTGCCCCGTGCCGCCTAATTCGTGTTCACACTTCCGTCATTCCCACGAAAGCGGGAATCCAGAACGCCTGCCAGAATGCCTGAATAATAATCCGTACCAGGCTAACCGAAAAATATGGAATGCCTACAGCACGTGATATAGCAGCAGATGCTCCCTCAGCACGTCGTTGGCGAAGTCGTTCTCCTCGTCGCGCAGCACCGAGTGGATGTGGTTCGCCTCGTTCTGCCGGTTGTCGTACTCGACGACGAAGTTGCCGCCATGAATTCGATAGTAGTGCTTGCTGAAGCGTTCCATGCCGCCGCCCCACGCGAAGTAGAAGTCGTCAAGCCCCTGCTCGCGAATCGCGGACATCTTGTCCTGTGCTACATCGTCTCGGATTGTCGAGACGTACTCGCTGATAATCGACATCATCATCTCGCGCTGCGACCCGTTCATCTGCGAGCCGGGCAGCCCCTCTTCCTGCGGGAAGACCGCGCGGGACGAGTTGTAGGTCAGGATGTCGTAGGGCGCCTCCGGATAGATGACCGCACGCCGCTGCTGCTCCGAGCCAAGCCCGTTCACCAGTTCCAGCGCCAGGTCTTCACGGTCGCCGAGGATGCGCTGACCCTTGTCCGGTCCAGCTAGCACCTCGGCCGGGTTCGAGCCGAAGAAGAACGGCGTCGTCGAGATGACCTTGTCGCCCCAGATGCTGTAATGCAGCGACACATGGTGCCCTTCAACGCGCCACGCCCAGGGACTTTCCGAGTCGCGCGGGTCGCCGAACACCGTGAAGTAGTACAGCTCGGGATCGCGCCGGAAACTGACGATGCCCGCATCCTTCTCGACCTTGCCGAGCGTGGTTTCGAGGTCGATAATCTGCACCGCCTGCTTGTACGCGCGCTCCGTCAGGCCGCTCTCCATGATGCCGTACGCCAGCTTGCGCTGGTTGTCGTCCATGTCTCGCAGCGCAAGGCCGTGCCTGTTCAGCGGCGGATAGTACCAGAAGACGCGCTCGCCGTCCATGTACTCATAAGTCGCCTTGTCCCGCTGCTCCGACGATAGGCTGTCGAGCCAGCTTGCTGCCGCCTCCGCCATCGCCGCCGTCGCATGAGAGTGACTGTGTCCGTTCGAGTGATTGCTTTCCGCTGCCATGTGTTCTCCTTTCAGTCCGATTATTTCTGCCGTATCTCTACTCGTGTCAGTTCTTGCCCCGTCCGATAGTGAGCGGGGCATTATCGTCTAGTCGCTCACAGGCTTGCGATGATGCCACCCATACCACCGATGACCGCAACCAAAATCGCAATCAGCAGCCCAACTATCCATCTCTGGTTGGCTTCCAGCCGTCCAAGCCGCTCTAACATCTCGCGCCGCCATTCCTGTTCGTTCTCGCGCTCTGCTTCCAGCCGCGCCGTCGGCTCTTCAAGCATTGCCACTCCGTTCGCCTCCCTCACCCTGTCTATGTGTCCGTCAAGTGAAACTCATAACCCCCGACAGCCCGTCAAGGATGAAGAAACACTGTTACTCACATCAGCACACTTCCTAGTTTATCATCAAACCGAACGCAGTTTCATCATCCCGCATTTCGAGGTATTGCCTACACGTGTTGGGGTGAGGCATTTTGTCCCTTCCCCCTTGATGGGGGAAGGCTAGGATGGGGGTGAAGTCCGCATCAAAGGAAATGTCGTGTCTGCAACTAACACCTATTAGTAATACCCATTTCAATTCTCACCATTCCGTCAGCCGCTATGCCTTCGTCAGCCTTTGCAGCGTTCGCAAGTCATCCGGCGGCGTCTCCCCCGAGTTGCTGATGTTCGTGTGCGACACCTCGCCCACATAGATGTTCTCCGCCGAGTCTATGCAGATGCCATGCGGCGATATGAACTGCCCTGCCTCCATGCCGTACCCGTTCCCCAGCCGCGCCAGCGTGTTGCCGCGTCTGTCCAGCACCGATACGCGCGGCCCGATGTTCGGCACATTGCGCTGCACGGCCATGCCCCAGCCCAGCTCTCCGACATACACGCGCTGATCGTCGGAGATGTAAATCCCGCAGGGACGATGCACATTCGGCCACTGGTCCTCGAAATTGCCGTCCGCGTCGAAAATCTGGATGCGATGATTCTCCCTGTCCGCCACATAGACATAGCCGTCCGCGTCCGTGGCGATGTTGTGCGCGATGCTGAATTCGCCCGGGTCCGTGCCCGGCGCGCCCCACGAGAACAGCAGTTTGCCGTCCGGCGAATACTTGTGCACCCGCGAGTTCCCGTACCCGTCCGATACATATATGTCGCCTGTCTTCGGGTCGAGCGCCGTGTGCGTGCAGCGGTTGAACGGGTCCCCGCTGAACAGCGGCGCCGGCTTCCCCGCAACGCCTATCGTCATCAGCACCTCACCGTCCAGCGTACACTGGCGCACCGTATGGTCGCCGTCGTCGCTGCAATACAGCGTGTTGTCCGGCCCCAGGCTGACGCCGTGCGCCCGCGTGAACACGCCCTCGCCCCACGACTTGATGAAGTTGCCGTCCTTGTCGAACACCATCATCGGGTGCGGGCCGCGATTGAACACATACACATTGTCGTCGCCATCCACCGCCACCGCCGCAACCTCGCGCCACTCATATCCCTCCGGCATCGTCTGCCAGTTAGGTTCCACACGATACTCGAAGTCCCCGCTGCCAAGCATGCAAGTATCTGCCATTTCTTTACCCTCCTGCGCCAGTCTCAATTTTGTGCCGATTATACACGCTCACGCAGCCCTGTACATGCAAGTTCATGGGAGTAAGCCATTGAACAGCGCAGTCTCAAGGAGTATCTTATGGACATGGCGTAACAGGGTAGGTAAAATCCCCTCTCCCACTGGGAGAGGGTAACGGAGAGGGAGAATATAGTCATTCCCGCGCAGACGGGAATCCAGAAGCCATCGCTTACGGATTATGCTAATCTCGCATTTGTGAAGCATGGGCCCGACCACGATCGGGTATCGTCTCACATCCTAACGCGACCCGGAACAGACCAGCAAAGGACAAGAAATGCTTCTCAAAATGCACCACACCGGATTTGTCGTCAGCGACCTAGACCTTGTCGCCAACTTCTACGAGCACATAATCGGCTTGACGCCGCTGCCCAGGCGCGAGCGCGGCGGCGGACCAATATCGCAGATTCTCGGATACGAGGGAACGCACATCAAGATAGCCGAGTTCGTCCACGGCGAATACATGCTGGAACTCATCGAGTATGTGCATCCGCCCGGCTCCGACGCCCACATCAGAGAGCGCAACTCATTCGGCGCGTCCCATATCGCCTTCGTGGTCGAAGACATCGACGAGGCGTATGAGCGGCTCACCGCCAACGGCGCGCAGAAACTCAACCCGCCCATCGAGATTGTGGACGGCAAGAAAGGCTGCTACCTGCAAGACCCCGACGGCAACTGGGTCGAGCTCCTCGAACTGGACTAGAGCCTGCCCCCTCCATTCTGTGCCTTCTTGTGGCTATCCCACCCCTGACCGCTGACACCTGACCGCCCCCAACCCCTTGCGGCATCGCAATCCAGCGAATAAGATTAGTACCACTATGGCAGAACCAAAGTTGGAGTTCACTAATCTGAGTCGGCTGAACGCGGACGCCGTTGGCGAGCCCGGCGAGCGCACCTTTCGCATCCTTGCCGACAGCGAGAGCAGCAGCGCCGTGCTTTGGCTCGAAAAAGAGCATCTCTACGAACTCGCGATGGGCATTCAGCAGCTTATAGCCAACCTGCCGGAAAGCTCCGGCGCGGGCGGCTACATCTCGCACGACCGCGAAGCCCCGGGCTTGACCCGGCTGGAATTCAAGATTGGCAAGCTCGCCCTCGGACACGACGGCAACAACGGCATGTTCCTCATCGACGCCTACGACTTCGACGACGCCAACGAGGAAGCCGCCACCATCCGGATTTGGATGGATCGCGAGCAGATAGAGCGGTTCTCCGATGAAGCGCTTCAGGTCTGCGCGGCCGGCAGGCCGATTTGCCCGCTCTGCGACAGGCCGATTGACCCTTCCGGTCACGCCTGCCCTCGCGTCAACGGCCACGCCCAGATTAGCATCGAATAGCCGGGTATCGAACCGCCTTCCCCTATGAGCAAGGCAATCCCACCGCCCTGTTCGCAGGGGCATCAATGTGCCTGACTCACCAAGTGACTAGAACGCCTTGCCTTCAAGAAGACGCAGACGCCGGAGCCGGCCCCAACCTCAGCGCTCGGATGCGGTCCCCATTCAGATGTCTGAAGAGGATGCTATCCCTCTGCTGGAATCTGCCGAAGTCATCGGCGGCTACCGCATGCCCTACGGCTCGAACTACACCTTCATGGTGCACCTCGACGCGGGCGATGGCAAGTGCATCCGCGCCATCTACAAGCCCCGCGACGGCGAGCGACCCCTCTACGACTATCCCAGCGGCACGCTGTATCAGCGCGAGCTCGCCACGTTCATTCTCAGTCGCGCACTCGGCTGGCCCAAGGTGCCGTACACCCTCGTCCGCGAGGGCCCCTACGGCATCGGCTCCATGCAGATGTACATCGACTGCGACCCGGACATCACCTACTTCAGCCTTATCGAGGAGTACCCCGACGAACTCGCCATGTTCGCGGTCTTCGATCTGATAGTGAACAACGGCGACCGCAAAGCGGGGCACTGCTTGCTGGACGACGCAGGCGACATCTGGAGCATCGACCACGGCCTGACGTTCCACCCGCTCTTCAAGCTCCGCACCGTAATGGTCGAGTTCTGGGGTAAGCCCATCCCTGAAGAGCTTTCGGGCGACATTGAGAACCTGCTGGCGACGCTGCAGTCCCCCACCGAAAGCCTGCCCTATGTGCTGGGCGAACTGATTGACACTGGCGAGATGCGCGCCCTGATGCAGCGCCTCGAAATCATGCTCAAGCAGGGCAAGCTGCCCGTCCTCGACCCCTACCGCAACGTCCCCTGGCCTTGGGTCTAAAGTCCCCTCTCCCACTGGGAGAGGGTTAGGGTGAGGGAAACCATCCCCTTGATGGGGTGAAAGGCTAACACCCCATCCTATCTATCCTGTGCATCCTGTTAGTCCCTGTCCCGCAAGTACCGCTCCATCTCGCACGCGAACCACAGCGCCATCGCGCCCCCGCGCTCGTCCCAGCCGAAGATCGCTGGCCTGTCCAGATACTCCCTCGTGCTCGACATCACACCCGTGCCCGTGCATACATCCACCAACCCGCCTTCGTCGTCAATCCGCTCCGACACCCCCTGCCACGCCAGCATCAGCGCGTCCGCGTATGAATTGTCCAGCCAGCCGAGCCTCATGCCGCGCGCCATCGCATAGCCGACCATGCAGGTCACCGTCATCTCCTGGTACGACCCTGGGAAGTCGATAATCTGCCGCCACATGCCGGACGGCTGCTGGTAGTCGAGCAGCGCCGTCAGGTGCCGCCTGTGCTGCGCGACCAGCGCGTCACGGTTGGCGTGTTCATCGGCAAGGTAAGTCAGCGTCTCCGCATAGGCAAGCGCCGCGAATCCGTTGCCCCTCCCCCAGAACCACGCCGCGTCGTCGCAGTGCCAGAACAGCCCGTTGTCCTGCTGCACCACAGCGTCCAGCAGAAAGCGCGTCTGGATGTCCATGTAGCTCGTATCGCCCGTCACAGCCTGCGCCCTGCCCAAAACCGCGCCATTGAAGAACATGTCCTCAACGCGGTAATCGTGATCCGCAGCAGGTGGGATGCCCTGCGCGTTCACCGGACGATACCGTTCTTCCGCCGCGCGAATCAGCAGGTCGTTGTAGCTCGCGTTGCCCGTGGCTTCCGCAAGCTCGTCCGCATAGACCAGCCCTGCCAGGTTCGCGCCGCCGCTGTTCTCCCCGAACACGTCCGTTATCGAGCTCACGGCATAGCCCCTCACCATACGCTCGATGTCCACGACCGGGCTTTCGCCGTCCGGGTCAAGCTCGAAGAGCCGCAGCCTCCCGCTCAATGCCACGCCCTGCGTGTAAATCACCGGGTTCAGAATGTGGCCATAGGCATTCGCCAGAATGCGCGCCGCTTCAATAGGGGTTCGATTGCGCCGCCGGTCCAGTTCGCGCCGCGCCGGTGATGAAGGCAGCGCCGACTCCTGAGCCAGAATGCGCCACAGCTTGCTCACTTCCTCATCGACCGCATCGGTGGGGCAGGTCAGCACGAGTGTGGGTATGGGAGCGAGATTGCTGGGCTTGCCTTCCGACAGCGCGCCTGCCAGCGAGGCGTCCGCCGTCATAGGGTAGGCGTTCAGCGCATTAGCGATTCGCTCGATAGGCCCCGCGTACTCCCAGCGCACGCTGTAAGCCTCGCGCACCTCCAGTACCACGTCCGGCGCGTGGAAGCTTATCCACCGCCACAGGTAGCGAGCCTCCGGGTCGTTCGGATCGTAATAGTAGTCGTCCTCCGGTGGGTAGCCCACGGCAGGATTCCCGCCCGCGCCATTGTTCGGGAGCGTGCCCTGCGCCAGCCCGTCCGGATTCGCGCACGGTATCGCGCTCAACGCCACGTCGCGCTGAAGCGACTCACCGCCGCTCAGATAGGAATCCAGAACGCGGAAGCCGTTCTCCACGCCCTCGCTGCTGCCCGTGAGACCGCTCAGCAGCAACACGCGCGTGCGGTCTGTCTCCGGCACATATGCGTCCGCATGCAGCAGCGCCGGTATCTGCGTTTCCGAGCGGGTTACCCCACACGCGTCCGCTATCCACAGGTGCGCGTGCTGGCTTGCGAGCGCTTCAATTCGTTCGGCAAGGTTCATCCTGCCACTTCCTTTCGTTGGCTGATACTCGAAACGAATGTATTCTCAGTTGATGGCAGAGGGACTTCATGTCCGCGTTCAATACAGACCTCAATCCATGAATACTGTGCATCCGCTATGTTTCGCACTGCTTCATTCGGGTCGGCGCCATCAGACATGCAACCGGGTAAATCCGGTATCTCGGCTATCCAGTAGCCGTACTCGCTGTCATACACTAGTTGGATGGGATAAGACAGGCTCATGTAGTAGTCAATATCCTCGTGCATGGGAGTGGGCATATGCGTGTCAGTCATCTGCTATCAACTGAGTTCAAATTGCTTATAAATTCAGGCAGCATGCAGTCAGGTCGCAGCAATTCTGAATAGTGTCGCAATAACGCCTGTAAGTACTGCAAGCATTAGTCCGAATAGAACGCCGAAACCCCAGTAGAACAGCCGTCGCAAGTCCTGAATGTCAGCTCGCAGAGCGGAATAGTTATCGCCAAGACGCTTGCTTTGTTCCTCTTGAGCGCCTTCTACGTAAGCCAATCTCTCTTCTGTTGTGGTCATCCGTTTCCTCCTCTAATCTATCCTTCCCATCATCTGATAATCGCCTAATCTTCCAGCGCAGGAAGGTGGTTGATGAGCGAGGCAAGGTAGCCCGCGCCGAAGCCGTTGTCTATGTTCACCACGCCGATGCCCGTGGCGCAGCTGTTGAGCATCGCAAGCAGCGCGGCAAGCCCGTCGAAGCTTGCGCCGTAGCCTACGCTCGTCGGCACGGCGATGACCGGCACCTGCACCAGGCCGCCTACGACGGACGGCAACGCGCCTTCCATACCTGCCACTGCCACGACCACACGCGCGCGCTGGAGAGACGGCATCTGCGCCAGCAGCCTGTGCAGACCCGCCACGCCCACATCGAAGACGCGCTCGACATCGCAGCCCATTATCTCTGCGGTTACCACGGCCTCGCTCGCGACTGGCAGGTCGGCAGTGCCGGCGCAGACGACCAGCACACCCGGCGTCTGCTTGCGCTCGGCCTGCGGACGATTGTCAACGACGATGCAGCGTGCCATCTCTTCGTAACAGGCTTCCGGTATCTTCTCGGCAACAGCGTCATAAGCCTGCTGGGAAGCGCGTGTTACCAGCAGGCGGTCCGAGCGCTGCAGGAGCGCCTCGGATATGGAGGCGATGTGCTCAGGCGTCTTTCCCTGCCCGAAAATGACCTCCGGGAAGCCTTTTCGCAGGGCACGATGATGATCGACCTTGGCAAAGTCAAGGTCCTCGAATGGCAGGTCTTTCAGGTGCGAGATGACATCATCCTCGCTGATGCCATTCGTCTTGAAATCCCGAAGCATGGAGCGCAGGCGCGTCTCGTCGATGATGACCCTCCGGCTGGCGTTCGCCTTCTGACAGGTTCAGTAGCGAACGGATGGTACGCAGCAGTGTGCCAGAGAATTATAATGTGCTCGCTCATATCGCGTAAAGTTCGATGGGTGGCGCAGTTCAATGCTATCCCCCTGACGACCGCTCCACCTCCACCCATAGCTCTTCTACGCCTCGCAGGACGACCTGTTTCCTGTACACCGGCTCGGAGACAAGCTCGATATGTGAAAAGCGGTCTAGGAGCGCGGAGAATGCGGCACGCGCCTCCAACATCGCAAGTGGTGCGCCTAGGCAGTGGTGGATGCCGCGTCCGAAGGCTATGTGGCTCCTCTCATTGCGCTCGATGTCTAGCTTGTCCGGCTCTGTAAACACGGATGGGTCGCGGTTCGCCGCTCCGATGGCGCATAGAATCCGTTGTCCCGCGCGGATGCGGTGTCCTGCCACCTCGACATCGCTGTGCACAAGTCTGCCGTCCACCTGCACCGGGCTGTCATACCTCAGAAGCTCGTTGATCGCAGAGTCCAGCAAGTCTGAATTGTCTCTGAGCTTATGGAGCTGTTCAGGATGCTTCATCAACGCCCTCATTCCGTTGCCGATCAGATTGCGCGTGGTCTCGTTGCCCGCGACGAGCAGCAGCACCAAGGTGCCTAGCAGCTCTTGGTGAGTGAGCCTGTCGCCCTCGTCCTCCGCGTTCAGTAGCGCGGTTATCATATCGTCCTGCGGTTCGCGCCGCCTCTCTTCGATTATAGACTCGAAGTACGCGTACAACTCTTCCGATGCGCGCTCTACGCGGCGTATCTGGTCGTCCCGCAGCGAAGGCTCGATGGTGAGTGATATGTCGTTCGACCAGACCTTGAACCTGTCCATATCCTGCGCCGGCACGCCGAGCATCTCCGCAATCACGGTTACCGGCATCGGGAAGGCGAGGCTTTCGATTAGATCGAATCTGTCCTTGCCTTCGAGATCGTTCAGCAAGTCATCGACGATGCGCTGCACCCTGGGATGAAGCTCCCTTACGGCGCGTGGAGTGAACGCCTTGGAGACGAGCGACCTCAGCCTGGTGTGATCCGGCGGATCGTGGTGCAACATGCTCCGGTATTCGTCCTCGCGCCCGTCGTTCTTCGAGAACCGCCGATGGTCGCGCAGCACCATATCGACATCTTCATATCTCGTCAGCACCCACCCGTTAATTAGGCGCATCCTATGCACCGGGTCCCGGGTACGCAGCCGGTCGTAAGCGTCGTACGGGTCGCTGAGGATGCTGGCGGAGGTCGGGTCATAGCTCACGCCCGACTCCAAGCGTTCCCATGCGAGCAGCGCAGGAGACAGAATGGGTTTTAGCGCTTTCTTTACAGCCCTGGACATAATGACCATAGCGAACTCTCACTCTCCATGACGGGAATATGCTCCCAGTCTATCATTTGCGTATGACGCTCTGCCTGTACACTGATTCAAGTTAGCAGCAAGTCCGTCGAATAACTCCGATTTCGCGTACACGACCTGACGCTCCGGCTGATCCCTGTTGTGCTAACTTGCGAGGCGTTGTAACCTAACGGCAAACCATCATTGACTGAAGGGAAGAGGACACAAGATGTCAACAGTCAGCATAGACCACATCGCCATGCCGACGGCTAATGCCGAGAACCTTATCGCGTTCTACAAGAAGCTCGGCTTCCACATCAACGACGAAGCCGAATGGCGCGCGGGCGAGGCGAACATCTTCTCCATTCAGGTGGGCGACTCTAAGATAAACGTACATCCGGAAGGCTACACCGCTGCCCTGCGCGGTCCCACCGCTGTGCCCGGCAGCGCAGACATCTGCTTCGTCTGGAACGGCACGGCAGCTGAGTGTGAGCAGATGCTCCACGACGCCGGCGTCGAGATAATATCCGGGCCCGGCCCCCGGCGCGGTGCGCTCCGCCACAGGAACGCCGTCAGCTTGTACGCCCGCGACCCCGACGAAAACCTGCTGGAATGGATGATTTACGAGCATGATTAAGTGCGCCGGGCTGAACAAATACCAACCAACCTAAATCCTGAACAGGGAGGCACGCCATGGGACGATTAGACGGTAAGGTTGCACTGATAAGTGGCGGCGCGCGCGGACAGGGCGCAGCCGAGGCATTGCTATTCGCCAGGGAAGGAGCGAAGGTCGTAATTGGTGACCTGCTCGACGACGAAGGCAAGCAGATTGAAGCTCAGATAGCCGAGCTCGGCGGCGACGCCACATATGTCCATCTCGATGTAACCAGCGCATCCGACTGGGACGCAGCCGTGCAGACCGCACTCGACCACTACGGCAGGCTCGACATCCTCGTCAACAACGCCGGTATCGGCGGCCATGGATGTGGCATAGAAGGCGCAACAATGGAGAATTGGGACACGACGCTCGACATCAATGCGAAGGGTGTATTTCTTGGCACGAAGGCGGCCATACCCGCCATCCGCGACGCTGGAGGCGGTTCCATAGTGAACATATCGTCCATCGCGGGCATCATCGGCCTTGGAAGCGGCAACCCCGCATACGCCGCGAGCAAGGGCGCAGTCCGGCTCCTAACCAAGTCCACCGCCGTCCAGCACGCCGCTGACAACATCCGCTGCAACTCCGTGCATCCCGGCCTGATAGTAACCGCAATGACCGAGGGGATTCTCGCCGACCCGGAACGCCGACAGTACTGGGACGACAACATCCCAATGGGCAGATACGGCTCCGTTGATGACATCGCAAACGGCGTTCTCTTTCTCGCCTCCGACGATTCATCATTCGTTACAGGAAGCGAACTGGTCATTGACGGTGGTGTAACCGCTCAGTAGTCGATAGATTCCGGAAAATACCCTCTTGGACAGACCATTACGAACTCTTACGGAGGCGCACTATGGGACGACTAGACGGCAAAGTAGCTCTCATCAGCGGCGGCGCGCGCGGGCAGGGCGCAGCCGAAGCACTGCTCTTCGCCAGGGAAGGCGCGAAAGTCGTCATCGGCGACCTGCTCGATGACGAGGGCAAGCAGGTTGAAGCCCAGATAGCCGAACTCGGCGGCGACGCCACTTATGTCCACCTCGATGTAACCAGCGCCACCGAGTGGGACGCTGCCGTGCGGACCGCGCTCGACCGCTACGGCAGGCTCGATATCCTCGTCAACAACGCGGGCATCCTCGGAGGGCGCACCGGACTCGAAGACACCACATCGGAGCAGTGGGACAGGATCCTCGACATCAACGCCAAGGGCGTCTTCCTCGGCACTAAGGCGGCAATACCCGCGCTGCGCGAAGCAGGTGGCGGCTCCATCGTCAACATATCGTCTCTCGCCGGACTCGTCGGCAGCAGGAACGGTATCCCGGCATATCAGGCGAGCAAGGGCGCCGTTCGGCTCCTCACAAAGTCCACAGCCATCCAGCACGCCCCCGATAAAATCCGGTGCAACTCCGTCCACCCCGGCATGATTGTGACCGCCATGACCGAAGGGATACTCGGCGACCCGGTGATGCGCGACTTCTACGACCAGAACATTCCCCTTGGCAGGCTGGGCACAGTGGACGACATCGCCAACGGCGTCCTCTTCCTCGCCTCTGACGACTCCTCCTTCGTAACAGGAAGCGAGCTGGTCATAGACGGCGGGTTGTACGCCCAGTAGTTAAGTGAGTCTAGGTTTAGTTAGCTTGGCATTGGATATGTCCATTTCACCACTTAGCGGCGCACGGCTAGGGCATGACCGCTGCCACCGCGCACGTCCTGGCCCATACCACTTACTGCTTCGCGTTAGAATCCAACATTGACATTCCTCAAGACTGTCGCAGACTGGCGACCGCGCACGCCCTTCTACTACGGCTGGCTCATCCTCGCCATGTCCGCAGTCGGCACTTACGCCGCCACCGGCTCGACGCAGCTCGTCTTCGGCGGCGTCCAGAACTTCATCTTCGAGGACATGGGGTGGGACCGCAGCACCATCGCCTACGCTGTCACGGCGGGCACTTGGACGTCCGGCCTCATTACGCCCTTCGTTGGCAGGCTTGCGGACCGCTACGGTCCTCGCGGCCTCATGCCCATCGCGGCGTTCATCGCAGGACTGTCCTTCTTTGCAATCGCGGGCATGCAGGCCGTCTGGCACTTCTACGCCGCCTACATCGTCGCCCGCACTATCGCCAGCCCTATGCTCGTTGGCGTAGTGCCGCGAACGGCCGCCGTCAACTTCTTCCGCCGCCGCCGCAACCTCGCGCTCGGCATATCCGCGATGGCGCGTCCCTTCGGCGGCGCAATCAACATCCAGATATTCTCGCTCATCGCTTTGGCAGCCAGTTGGCGCACTGCGTTTCAGGTGCAGGGAGTAATATCCCTGCTGATAGTCATACCTCTGCTGCTCGTAATGCGCCGCAGTCCGTCAGATATCGGCTTGCAGCCCGACGACGCATCCGAAGCGTCCACGCCAAGCAGACGCCGACAAGGAGCAGGCGGCGCCCAGACCGCACCTCGCGCCGAATCCGACTGGCGCACTGGCGAAGCGGCGCGCACATCCGCATTCTGGCTTATCATAATCGCCGAATCCCTCGTCATCCTCATGTCCGGCACCATCAACTTCCAGATCGTCCCCTACCTCCGCGACGTCGGCGTATCCCCCGCAGTCGCCGCGGGCGCGCTCAGCATTAGCTCCTTGCTCGGCTCACTCGGCAACCCCTTCTGGGGATGGCTCTCCGACCTCTTCTCCCCACGCCGTCTCGCCCTCATCACCCTCGCCATCTCCGGCGCAGCCGTCTCCCTCTTCCTCATCGTCCCCGAAGGCCGCCTCAGCATCGCCGTCGTCATCATCTACGGCACCATCGCAGGCGGACTCAATATCCTCGGCCATATGATGATTGCACAGTATTTCGGCAGGTCATCCTTCGGCTCGATCACTGGGCTGATGGGACCCTTCCAGACCGGTGCGCTCGGACTCGGCCCCACCCTCGGCGCGCTACTCTACCGAATTACAGGCGGATACCGCGCCATATACCTCTTCGGCGTGCTATCCTACATACTGGCGTTCGCCTGCATCATTGCGGCGCGCCCACCCAACCGAAAGCGCAACTAACCATCCTGTCTATCCTGTGCATCCATGTAAGTCTCATAGGAGAAACCACCATGACGACCACAACCGAAGTAGCAATCATCGGTGGCGGCGCGATGGGTTGCGCTGTGGCATACTACCTCGCCAAGGCGGGTGTTCGCTCGACCATTATCGAGAGCGAGGGCATCGCGACGCAGGCATCCGGCTACAACGCGGGCGGACTCAATCCGCTGCAGGGCGCGGGCATACCGGGCCCACTCAGCGACATCGCCGCTACCACCTTCAGGATGCATAGCGACCTCGCGCAGTGCCTTGAGGACGAATCCGGCGTCGAGTACCATCATAAGACCATCGCGTTCGTCACCGTAGCATTCGACGACTCCGACATTGCCGAAATGCAGGAGACGCATGATATATTCGAGGCTGCTGACGGCTTCAATGCTTACTGGCTCGATGCTACCGAACTCCGGCAGATGGAGCCGCGCCTGAATCCCCAAGCCCGGCGCGGCCTGTACGCATACGGTAATGCAATCCTCAGTGGGTACGAGTTCACCCTCGCACTGTCAAGCGCAGCCGAGCACATGGGCGCGGAAATCCGGCAGGGCAGGGCAGTGGGCTTGCGGACTGAGGGCGACCGTGTAACAGGAGTAGCACTGGAAGACGGTGAACTGGCTTGCGATGCCGTTGTGATGGCGTCCGGTCCCTGGAGCGCGCAGGCAGGGGAGTGGCTCGGCGTCAACATTCCGGTTGAGCCGTACAAGGGTGAGATACTGCGCCTTCGCATAGATGGCGCGATGCCTCCCTATGACCTCAGTGGTGGCGGGGCAAACCTTCACATTCGCGCCGACGGTCTGTTGTGGGCGGGCGCAACCGAAGAGCGCAAAGGCTTCGACCGCCAGCCTAGCGAGTACGCACGCCGTACACTCATGAAGGGCGCGACCAAGCTGATGCCGTCTCTTAAAGACGCCGAGATAGCGAGGCATACGGCCTGCCTTCGTCCCCTGACATCCGACTGGCTGCCTATAGTAGGCGCGGCGCCGGGCTGGGACAACGCCTACCTCGCTACCGGCGCAGGTAAGAAAGGCATCCTGCTAGCCCCTGCAATCGGCAGCGCCGTAGCGGATATAATCACCGACGGAGACACGGCGGTGCCGATTGCGGGATTCGATGTGCGCCGGTTCGAATGACCGCCGCCTCTCTGGGATAACCCAGCGACTTTATTGCCTGACTTCATGCCCAGCTATGTGGTAACATTTCTTGGCGCAATTCATAATATCGTTACATGCGAAGGTATAAGGAAATATGAACACGACGGGGTTTCTGACGATTGCGACGGCCATCGTGCCTGATAGGTCGGCCATGGTTTTCGAGGGCAAGCGTATCAGCTACGCGGAACTGGAAGTGAGGGTGAATCGGCTGTCGAACGCGCTGGCTGATTTGGGCGTAGGTGCGGGCGACCGGATAGCTATGCTCCAGGTCAATTGCAACCAGTACATCGAAGCGTACTTCGCCGCCGCGAGGCTGGATGCCGTTTATGTGCCGCTGAACTTTCGCACGAGGGCGGACGAACTCACACACATGCTGAACGACGCCGCGCCCAAGGTGATATTCGCCGGAGAGCGCTATGTGAACCTCGTCAAAGAGTGCGCCGAAAACGTGGATTCTCTGGAGTACTTTGTAACTCTGGAGGATGCGGTCGAAGGCTGGCTCAGCTACGAATCTCTGATAGAAAGCGGAGACGAGTATGAGCGAGTGCCGGAAGGCGACGACGACGACCTGACGATGATCCTGTTCACATCAGGCACAACGAGCTTTCCGAAGGGCGTTATGCTGTCTCACGATAGCTTTTCGTCATACATCCTGGCTACGGTAACGCCGGCTGACCCGGAGGAAGAGACCAGCAATATCCTGACGGTGCCTCTGTACCATATCGCGGGGGTGCAGTCGGTGATGGCGGCTATCTTCGCAGGGCGCACGCTGATCATACAGCGTCAGTTCGAGGCGAAGCAGTGGATGGAGATGGTGGAGCGCGAGCGTGTCAACCGCGCGATGATGGTGCCGACCATGCTGAAGATGCTGATGGACCATCCCGACTTCCACAAGCACGACCTGAGCAGTCTGGAAGTGATAACCTACGGCGCTGCGCCTATGCCCCTGCCTGTCATCCGACAGGCTATTCGAGAGTTCCCCGGCATGTCCTTCATCAACGCGTTCGGGCAGACAGAGACGGCGGCGACGATTACGATGCTGCCGCCGGAAGACCATGTGCTGGAAGGGGATGAGGACGAGGTAGAGCGCAAGCTGAAGCATCTGAGTTCGATAGGTAAGCCTCTGGAAGACGTCGAGGTGCGTATATTCGACGAAGACGGACATCCGGTGACTCTGGGCGAGACCGGCGAGATTGCGGCGCGCGGCGCGCGGCTGATGAAGGGCTACTGGAACCAGGAAGACGCGACAGCCGAGACGATACGTGACGGGTGGCTGTTCACGGGCGACCTGGGGTATCAGGATGAGGACGGGTACATCTATCTTGCGGGGCGCGCGCGGGACTTCATCAAGCGAGGTGGCGAGATGGTGTCGCCGGAGGAGGTGGAGCAGGTTCTGCAATCGCACGACGCGGTGGAGGAGGCTGCGATTATCGGCGTGCCCGACCTGGACTGGGGTGAGCGTGTGCGAGCGATAGTCGTCTTGAAGGACGGCGAGCAGGCTAGTGAAGAGGACATCTCGGAATACTGCCGTCAGCGGCTCGCTAGCTTCAAGAAGCCGGAATCAGTCGTCTTCTGCAACGAACTGCCGCGCAACCCGATGGGTAAGATACTGAAGCGCATCTTGAAGGAAGAGTACAGCCACCCGGTAGTCGTGGAGTAGCATCGCGCGTTCTATTCATTGTGTGATGTGTTGTGCGGCCAAAGCCGGATAGCAACTGGCAATCTGCTTAATCTGCGGGAGGTTTGGCTGGTGGCTTCAAATGAAGAGCGACTGAGAAAGCTTATTGCCGCCTAGGGCCGAGCGATAATGACTTGCACTACTGCGTCGCATCGCTGGTGGAGCCCGTTTCAGCAAGTTGGCGATGCCACAATCGTACACCTTGAACTGACGCCTCACGAGAAGCATGAGGCGTCAGCCTTGTTATGGCTCGATGAAAAAGAGCGAGAACGGTCACGAAAGTTTGAGCACGTAGGTGCCCGTAGGCGATTCGTCCTGTGTCGAGCGGCTCTTCGCGCAATCCTCCACGAGGAACTGCGATGTAGCAACGAAGGGTTGGCGTTCGGCGAGTTGCGACACGGAAAACCCTTCGCGCTGGTGGACGGTACGCCGGTGCCGATAAGCTTCAACGTCAGTCACAGCGGTGGGCATGGTTTGATAGCGGTCGCTCCAAAGGGTCGGCTCGGCGTGGATGTCGAGGAGCGCACCGACCGCCGCGACTTTGATAGGCTCATCGAAGCCGCCTTCGGACCGAATGAACAAATCGACCTGAAGCGGGAGCGCGCATCCGGCAAATTTCAACTGTTTTACAAGCTTTGGACGGTCAAGGAAGCGCTCATAAAAGCCCTTGGCACGGGGCTGTCGTTAGACCCGGCCACGTTTGAGGCGCCGTCCGCGATACGCCTAGGGGCTACGACGAGCATATATCGATTTACGCACATTCCGGAAGTGAATTGGCAGGTGGAAGACTTGGGAAATGAGCGGTTCGCCGCTGCCCTCGCATTTGATGTATGATTCATGCGCATTTGGAAATGGAATGATATTTCTAAGTGTGGGGAACGAGCCGAAGAATGAAGGACGCGACTATGACTTCAAAAATGGACTGGGAGGTGCCGGAGCCGCTCTCGACGCATGATGTGCCTGTGGACGACGAGACCGTAATCACGCTGAGACGCCATGGCAATCCGGACGGTCCCAGGCTTGTACTGAGTCACGGCAACGGTCTGGCCATCGATCTTTACTACCCATTCTGGTCGCTTCTGACAGACGAATTTGACCTGATAATCTATGACCTTCGAAACCATGGCTGGAACTCTATTACTTCCCTTCAGAACCACAATATCCCCACCCTGGTGCAGGACCACGACAAGATACTGGACGCAATTGATCTGCATTACGGAGACAAACCTAAGGTAGGTGTCTTTCACTCAGTATCGTCTCTGATTACACTCCTGTCGCCCAGGCATGGCAGCGACTTTGCTGCGCGTGTGCTGTTCGACCCGCCCCTGTGCAAGCCCGGTCGCAACCACCGGGAATTTGAAGAGGCGGCAAGTCAGCTATCGTCTGTCTCTCGCCGCCGCATGGCACGGTTCAAGAACAGGGAAGACTTCGCATTCCTTATTTCATTCTTCCCTATCTTTGAACTCATCGTGCCGGGTGGGCACGACTTGTTCGCAATGACAACCCTCCGTGAGAACCAGCGTGAAGAGCTATATGAACTGTGCTGTCCGCCAGATTACGAGGCGCAGATAATCGAGTACGCAGGCGCGTTCGCCGTGCTTGTGGACTTCGAGTCGCAGGTCTGCCCTACAAAGGTCATAGGAGCCGACCCGACTCTGCCATTTTCATACCTGCCCACCCTCGACCTCAGCGACGTCTTCACCGTTGGCTATGACTTCCTGCCGGACGCCACGCATTTCCTGCAGCTGGAGCAGCCGGAGCAGTGCGTAGCTGCGATGCGCGAGTTCTTTGCCGAGATTGCTATCACAGGCTGATTATGGCCCACTCAATTAAAGGGACCAACTTCAGGCATGGTTTACGCATCCAGTTGCCGGCCTTGATTTACTCGGCTCGCTCCGCCTCGGCCCGCTCCACAATAATCCGCTGCAGTGTCTGCACGCTGCGCCCGCGTACCTTGTGCCCGTAGCGCTTCTTCCTGTGCTTCTGCTCCCTCCGTTCGCCTTTCGTCTTGTCCACTTCTGAATCCCCCTGCGCGAAACATGTTCCAGTATGTTCGTATTTGCTCTATATTATACAGAGCCGATACACACCTTCTGGAGAGAATCATCGTGCCACTTCCGCATTTTAAGCCCATCGTTGTACTCGCCCTGCTGCCCATCCTTTTGATCGCGCTCCTGGCGTGCGGCGGCGAGGACACCAACATGCCCTACCGCATTGGCGTGATGGAGTCGCTGACCGGACCCGGCGAGACCTACGGCACTATGGCGAACCAGGTGAAGCAGATGGCAGCCGACGAGATCAACGCGGCAGGCGGTATCGACGGCCGCATGCTGGAGTTCGTCGTCGAGGACTCGCAGTGCAGCGCGCAGGGCGCAATCGCCGCGTACAGGAAGCTGACCGATGTGGACGGCATCAAGATTATCCTCGGCACCTCGTGCAGCGGCGCGATGCTGGGCGCTGCACCGCTCGCGGAAGCGGACGGCACCATTCTGTTCTCCGGGCTTGCGAGCAACCCGGACATCGCCAATGCGGGCGACTACATCTTTCGCACGCAGATAAGCGATGTGCAGACAGGCATCGACACAGGCAATACGCTCTGGGCGGACGGCATTCGCACGCTGGCGACCATCACCGAATCTACCGACTATGCCGAAGGCATCAGACGCACATCCGTAGAGCAGTTCGAGAAGCGAGGCGGCTCGGTCGTTGCAGAGGAGAGATACTCGTCCGATGTAACCGACTTCCGAACGCAACTCGAAAAGCTCTTCGTCGCCAACCCCGACGCGCTCCACATCGCGCCGCAGTCCGAGTTCTCGGCAGGCACCATCATCAAGCAGGCGCGCGAGCTGGGATATACGGGCCCCATTTACGCCGATACCGTCACTGTAGGCGCGACCGCTATGGAAATAGCAGGGGATGCGGCGACAGGCTTGAAGGCAATCACTGCCGATCTCGACCCCGCTAACGGCAAGGGGCAGGAGGTGCTCGCTAACTTCCGGGAGCGTTACGGCTATATCGTCTTTCCGTGGCACATGGGATCGGCCTACGACGATGTCTATATCACCGCGGAATGCCTGAAGCAGACGCAGGACGACCAGGACGCAGACGGCTTCCGCGACTGCCTGTACGACATCACCTGGAGCGGCGCAATCGGCGATAACTACAGCTTCGACGAACAGGGCGAGGTCGTGGGACTCTCGCGCGTTGTGGTCGAGGTGCTGCCGGTATCCGAGCGCAGTGGCGATAAGATATATAATGTTCTCGGACCGGCCCCGAAAGAGTAGAATGATACGGGGCATTCATATTGTCCCAACTAGCGAAAACTAGATTGCGAACCTTGTTAAGCAGACAAAATTAGGCAGACAAAGGAGTTAGATATGGTGGACATCGGCGTAATCGCGGGCATCACTCTGGTCATCCTGCTCGTTCTCACAGTGCTGTTTACGATGAAGAAGGTGAAGGAGAGCGACAGCCCCACTGACATAATTAGGTAGATATTTCAGCCATTAGCATTTCGTAGCCGAAAGCTTGGAACCAAAGACATGCAGAACATCCTGATAGTAGCGTTCGACGGCTTGCAGCCCGCGCAGGTAACACCCGCGCTGATGCCGCACCTAGCCGCATTCGTCGCTGGGGGCGTCGCCTTCGACAATCACCATCCGGTGTATCCGTCCGTCACTCGCATCAATGCCGCGAGTATGGTGACGGGGCGCAATCCGGGAGAGCACGGCATTGCCGCAAACGTGCTGGTGATGCGCGACTACGACCCGCACACCGCCTTCTCCGCGCTGGAGCCGACGCTCGCGAAGGTCGCGTTCAAGACCAAGGTGCTGCTGTCGCCCACGCTCGCCGACATCTTGTCGCAGCACGGGTTGGAGTATATCGCGGTCGGCAGTGGAACGAGCGGCAATTCGTACCTGCATAACCCAAACGCCGAACGAGTCGGCGGCGCGACCATTCACCCCGAGTTCTGCCTGCCGTCCGCGTTGCACGACGACATCGTCGCCAGGTTCGGCGAATGGCCGCCAGAGGGCGAGACCAACGGCGATAAGCTGGTGCGAGCGGTGGACATCGCTACGGAGTATGTGGTCGCCGAGCGTAGGCCCATAGTCACATTCGTCTGGTTCTCCGAGCCTGATAAGTCGCAGCACGCGCACGGAGTCGGCGCGGAGGTCAGCACGCGCGCCCTGCGTGAGGCGGACGAGCAGTTCGGCAGGCTGCTGTCGTGGCTCGCTGACGCCGGCACCGATACCGATGTCATCGTCATCTCGGATCATGGCTACTCGACCATAACGGAAGCCATAGACGTCGAGGGGCTGCTGCGGTCTGCGGGCTTCCCGCCGGGGGACGAACCGGGCGGGGTGACGGTCGCAGGAAACGGCGGCTCGGTGCTCTTCTACGCATATGACAGGGACGCGGCAACGGTGGACAGACTGGCGGCGTTTCTCATGCGGCAGCGATGGTGCGGCGCGCTCGTCGCGTCAGATGCGATTGGGCAGATCGAGGGCACGCTGCCCGCATCGCTGGTGGGTGTCGAAGGCGCGCGCGCACCCGACCTCATGATGTCCTTCCGCTGGGATTCACGGGTGAGTCCGACGGGTTACGCGGGCTATGCGTACTCCACCGGAGGCGCACCCGAACTTGGGCAGCACGGCTCGATGAGTCGTCATGAGATGCGAAACTGCCTGTTCGCGCGCGGAGGCAGCTTCAAGAGCGGCGTCCGCATCGAAAGCCCCACCGGAAATACGGACCTCGCGCCCACTGTGCTGCACCTGCTGGGCGTGGGCGGCGGCGAGACGATGCATGGACGGGTGTTGCGGGAGGCGCTGGCGGACGGCGACCCTGTCGAGTGGCAGACCGAGACGCACCGCGCCGAGCGTAGAGTTGAATCAGGCACGTATCGCCAGCACATCACCGTTTCGCGTGTGAACGAAACTACCTATGTGGACGAAGGCAACGGCGCATACTCCTAGTCGATGTCGAGCTATTCGACGATGCGCCCCTTCAGCACATCCTCATCCAGCTCAATCCCCAGCCCCGGACCGGTAGGTGGGATGATGGCGCCGTTCTCGAATACTATCGGCTCTTTGAAGATAATCCTGTGCAAAGGTCCCTGGTTCGCCTCTTGAATCAGGAAGTTCGGCGAGCAGGTGTCAATCTGCACTGCTGCAGCCGCAGCAATTGGCCCGCAGTACATGTGTGGCGCAATCATCGCGTAGTGCGCCTCCGCGATTGCGGCAATCTTCTTCGCTTCGAGTATTCCGCCGCACTGCCCCACATCCAGCTGGATAATCTGCGCTGCCTTCTTCTCGATGAGCTGCGAGAATTCGTACTTGGTAACCAGTCG
Source organism: Dehalococcoidia bacterium (assembly GCA_965204855.1). GTDB lineage: Bacteria > Chloroflexota > Dehalococcoidia > Lucifugimonadales > JADFKI01 > Bin90. The sequence continues at coordinate 2,581,641 of OZ242018.1, read as the reverse complement.
CTCGCCGCTTGCGATGGGAATGCTCGTGTGCGCCGCCACCCGCGCCATCTCGTCGATGTTCTCCGGCGGCACAGGCTCTTCGAACCAGAATGGATGGTAAGGTTCAAGTATCTTCGCCACTCGGATTGCGCTGTAAGTCGTCAGCTGACCGTGCGTGCCGATGCCGACCTCCAGCTTATTGCCCACTGCGTTCCGGATACTCTCGAATATCTTCACCGCGTGCTCGATCTCCGGCAGGCCTATGTCGCGCGGAATTGGGTAGGCCGGCATGAACGGGTCGATCTTGCAGGCCGAGTTGCCCTCTTCGAGCAGTTGCGCCGCCACCTCGCCGGCAGCCTCTGGATTGTCCTGGAACGAGCCGCCCGGCATGTAGGCGTAGGCGCGCAGCGTCTCGTGATACTTGCCGCCCAGAAGGTTGTAGATGGGCTGTCCCGCCGCCTTGCCCGCGATGTCCCAGAGCGCCATGTCTATCGCGCTCAGGACCGGTGTCGCGTGTAGGCTGGGGTGCCGGTAGTCGTGCCGGGATGCGTACATCCTGTCCCATATCTTCTCGATATTGAACGGATTCTCCCCGACGACATACTGCCGCACCATCTCTTCTATGAGGGTGATCTGCGACTTCAAATCGCCCAGCCTGCGCGAGTAAGTGCTGCCCGTAATGCGCTCGCCGAGGCCGGTGATGCCCTCATCCGTCTGCAACTCCAGCCAGAGCAGATACCGCCCTCCGATATACGGCGGCTCATTCTCAACGACCATGGTTCGGAAGTCTGTTACTTTCAATGTGTGTGCTCCTATTGCGACCGTCTGCGTGTTAATGTCTTGCTGGGGTCTGAATTCAAAGTTTCATCATGCGGGCAATCTTACCACAGGCCTTACTGTCCTTATTTCGCGCACTCCCTCACGAACCGCCTCGCCATGTCCGGCCCACTGCCCATGTGAATGTGAATATACGACGCCGTAAGATTGTCTGTACAAAAACCTTCGATGCGTCCATCCTGGCTGCGAACTTCGTAAGCTGCCTGCGCCGCTGACGCCGGGCTGTCCGCGACCGACCAGTGAAACTCATGCCCTCGTACTCGGTCTCCCTTCATCAGCAGCGAGCCGTCCGCCAGCGCTTCCACCTCCCGGTAGCCGAGCGTTAGCCTTCCCTTGCTCATCGAGGACTTCGCCGTAATCAGCCCAACCATGGGATGTGCCTCGCCATCGAAGTCCGTGAGGGACTCGCCAAGATACATCAGCCCGCCACACTCAGCGTATATCTTGCGCCTATCTACATGGGCATCCCTGATTGACCGCTTCATACCTTCGTTGGCTGCTAATTCTCGCGCGAAAAGCTCGGGGAAGCCACCGCCGATATAGATCCCGCCAACGCCATCAGGCAAGGCAGCGTCCTCAAGCGGGCTGAACGGAACGAGTTCCGCGCCCCACGCCTCCAGCAGGTCGAGCGAGTCCTGGTAGTAGAAGTTGAACGCCTTATCCTGCGCTACCGCTATGCGTGCCTTTCGGGGCTGCGGCTCTGCCGGAAACGCGAACGGCGCAACCTTCGGCGTGTCGGCTTGCCGCGCGACCTCCATCAGGCTGTCGAGGTCTATCGTCTCCTCGACTTGTTCGATGAGCCTGTCGAACCATTCTTCGACTACCACGCCCTCGACCGTCGGTATAAGCCCTAGATGGCGCTCAGGCACGCGCAGGTCTTCGCGGCGGGGCATGTAGCCGAGCACGGGCAGTCCGGTCGCGTCTTCAATCGGTGGCTTGCAGAACTCCAAGTGTCGCGGGCTGCCCACACCGTTCAGGACTACGCCCGCGATGTTCACCGACGGGTCGAATTTCTGAAACCCCAGCACTTCTGCTGCGACACTGCGCGCTATCCGCGCCGCACTCGCAATCAGCACTACGGGCGCGCGCAGCAATTTGGCGACCTCGGCGGTGGAGCCTTGCTCGGTCAGGTTGGCGTGCCCGTCGTACAATCCCATCACGCCCTCGACGACGGCGACATCGCTCAATTGCGCCGCCCTGCCGAATAGCTCAAGTGCGGTATCATGTGACAGCAGCCACGTGTCGAGGTTGCGACTGGGAACTCCGCAAGCCATCAGATGGTAAGAAGGGTCGATGTAGTCCGGACCGCATTTGAACGGCTGTACGCGCAGTCCACGCCGAGCGAGCGCACCCATGATGCCGGTGGAAATGGTCGTCTTGCCCACGCCACTGCGCGTACCAGCAAGCACGAAAGCAGGCGTCATGCGTGTGTTTCCCTCACCCTAACCCTCTCCCAGAGGGAGAGGGGACTATTTTGTTAGCTCATATATCCACGCGGCGTAATCATGCGCCCCCTATGGATATATGATGTGGAGTTGCCGATTACCAGCGTGGTGAACATGTCGATGCGCTCGAAGTGCCGTTCAAGTTCGCCAAGTGTGGACAGGTTAGATTCCTGGTCAGGGCGGCAGGCATTCCGCACGATGCCCACCGGAGTGCCGGCGCTGCGATGCTTCAAGACGATACTGCGCGCCTCAATTATCTGATTGCGCCGCCGCTTGCTGCGCGGATTGTACAGCGCAATCACGAAATCGCCATACGCTGCGGCATCCAACCGTCTCCGTATCGTATCCCAAGGCGTCATCAGGTCGCTCAGGCTTATCGCGCAGAAGTCTTGCATTAGCGGCGCTCCCAGCACGGACGCCGCTGCCTGCGCCGCGCTTACGGCCGGCACGACCTCAACCTGCGGATGCTTCCCGTCCCAGCCGTTTGCTGCCAGGTGCTCGAATACGGGCCCCGCCATGCCATACACGCCGATGTCTCCGGATGAGACCATCGCGACTGACTTGCCTTCGTTCGCCAGTTCGACGGCTTTGGCGGCGCGCTCCATCTCCATTCCAAGAGGCATTGAAACGACCTGCTTGCCGCCCGTCAGGTCGCGCACCTGGTCAAGGTAGCCGTCGTATCCGACTATCGCATCGCTGCAATATATGGCGTCTAAAGCGGCGGGCGTCAGGAGTGTCCTGTCGCCCGGTCCAAGCCCTATAAGGTGTATCTTGCCTACACTCATTCACATATCGTCGATTCGCTAATCGTCCAATTCTCCGGACTCATACGCGGCGAAGCGGTCTTCCAATTCCCCGTGTGTAATCATCCCTTGTTCGAGGAGCAGCTTTTCCAAAGACGCAAGCCACCGCTCATAGTACACAGCCCCAGCGTCGTCCGGCGGCGCGGCGGCAATTTCCTCCGCGAGCCTGCGCTGGAACTCACTCCATTCATACGCGCCGCCTTCGTTGAGTGCGACTGCTATTCCAAATGCGCGCCCCTCCCAAGGCGCGGAGAACACCAGCTCGCCGTTGCTGCGAGGCAGCGAAAGCTCGCCCCGCATTTCAGAAATTCTGCCGTCAATCTCGGTGTTCATAGCGTTCGCCTCAGGCGACTGGAGCCGGTGTCCTGGCATTCGCCACGCCTATCATGCTGTCCCGCGTTACCAGCTCCGCCAGTGCTTCCGCATCCATGTGTTCCGTACCTTCCGGACGCACAGGCAAGACCATGTATCGGATGTCCGAGTTGCTGTCCCATACGCGCACCTCTATCGACTCGTCCAGCGTCAGCCCGAATTCCTTCAGCACGGCTCGCGGCTCTATGACGGCGCGTGCCCTGTAAGCGTCCGACTTGTACCAGCGTGGCGGCAAGCCCAGCACGGGCCACGGATAGCAGGAGCACAGCGTACAAACGACCACATTATGTACGGTCGGCGTGTTCTCCAGCACGACAATCTCCGCTCCCTGTGCGCCGTAGAATCCCAGTTCCCCAATAGCCGAAGTGCCGTCCTCCAGCAACCGCTTTCTGTATTCGGCGTCCGTCCACGCGCGTGCTACAACCTTCGCGCCGTTCAGGGGACCGATGTCCTGCTCATACGCCTGCACTCGCGCGTCTATGGCGTCTGTTGACAGCAGTCCTTTCTCGATTAGCAGCGACTCTATCGCCTTCGTCCGTGCCTCTGCGTAAGACAGCGGTTCAGGATGATGTTCGCCATTATGATTGCCGCTCATAACTCCACTCCATCCTGTCCATCCATGTTGGTCCCTGCCGATTCCATCCAACATTCCCACATGTCGATGTAAAGGCGCTGGTTCGGTTCGGCGTCCTCGCCCCAAAGCTCATCCGCGTCGAACACTACGCTGTACACATGCTGTGGGCTGCTATCAGCTATCTTTGGCTCATCCTGAAATCCCTGCGCTCCGTAGATACGCGCGATCACTCCGTGCTTGCCACGCACGTACCTCGGCAGCCTCGTATGACCTGTCGGATGAATGTTCCGCACCACAATCAAGTCCCCGACCCCGAAGCGAGGGGCCGAAGACGCCTTCTTTTCAAGCGGCTGCGGCGCGTATATGCGCTGGCGCACGCGCTCTGCGAGTTCCGGGTTGTTGCGTTCCGGCACTTCGGTTGTTGCGTCATCGCGGAATCGGCGCGTCCTGTCGTCCAACTCCTCTGTGGTCAGCAAGCCCTTGTGCAGCAGAGCCGCCTCCAGCGCAAGCATCCACTTTTCGTAGTAGCTCGAAGCGAGATAGCGCGCGGGCAGGATGTTCTCGATGTAGTGGCGCGAACCATACGGCCCATAGACATCGTGCTCCTCTCGGATGCTGGTGACCATGCCATACACCCGCCCTTCCCATGCCTCATGGAATACCGGCTCGTCAGGCTCGATATCGATGGGACCGAAGCCGTGCATGCCGCCCATATCGTGAACGCCGTTCATATTCAGTCAGCCCTTTCCGTATTTCGTGATGACAGGGTAATGTTACCAGTCTTGGCGCGAAAAAGCAGAATCAATGCCGGGATGGAAACCTCAACTGAGGAAAGGGAACCATCGGCGAGGAGACCTGACAGGTCTATTCAGAAAATCCTCCAAGAGGTTGCGTTTCATGGCAATCTGGTCTGATACGCTAGCCGTGTCTTCCAGTATCCAGTCGGGGATGTCGCTTCGAGTGCGGCTTGCGGTAATTGGCTCCACGGCAACGATCACAAGATCGCCCGATATGTTCCAACTGCCAACTGGAGGCCGGCGTTCTCTGCTGTACTTGTCGGTGTGCAGTAGATTCTCCAGAACAAGACGAGGCCGTTCAAAGGCTCGGCTTTGATAATCCTCCAGAGTCATGGGTGCACACCAGTGAGGCATTTCTACACCGTCGGGTAGGTTCTCTTGAAAAACCGAACACAGGGCTGCGGAGGATGTTTGCAGTACATCAATGTCAGTGTAATCCTCGTTGGTGAAGGACGCCAAGTCACGTATAACATGCTTCAGATATTCACGATACAGTGCCGTATTGAGCCGCTCCCTGATACTGGATACAGACCTTTGTAGCCTTCTTCGGGCGGCAGTGTCGTCTCCGGGCAGGGACGTTCTGGTATAAATCATCAGGCTACGCTTGACAATCTCACTCGGGAAATTACGCGCATCGGCATTCATAGAAAGAGCAAAGCAAGGGTATTCACTGTCCCGTATATTCTCGTCTTTGATGATTTCAGGAGCATGGCGGTTGAATCTATCGCGCGTAACATCATCGAATACAACAGGAAAGCGCTTGTAGGCCTGCTGTAAGCCACGCAGATTGCTGCGCGTGAAGGCCTGGGTTTCCACTATGCGGGGGTATGAGAACATGGATTTCATCAAAGTCTCGATGAGGCTGCTCTTGCCGCAGTTGCTCTGACCGTACACCACTGCAAACATTGGTTGGTCGAAACTGAAGTCTCCATTGCGAATTGCCTTATTCCTCACATCGCACATAAGTGGAGCGAAGAAGAACCAGCACATGAATGTGAAATAGTCCTTCTGCAATCTCGGTACATCACCGACAAAGCCGTTTTCGTAGTTGCCGAAGAATTCAAACCACGCCGCGACATCGCTCCTGACCTCAGCAAGGTCGGCATCCAGATTCATTTCGTTACCCGACAGAATAAACTGATGCCCATCGTATGACAGGAAAGTTGGAGGTGCTTCCTCATCACCCACGGAAGTTATAATCCGTGTCATCTGCTTGACTATTCGAGGTACAAACCTGATGCTTCCATTGCGGTCGGGTCGAATGTCCGCTAATGCCTTTTGACGAGTGGGCTTGATATACTCCATCTTAGTCAGAATCTGCGAGATGCTGTATTCCGCTTCATCTGCCTGCGGAGCAGGAACGTAAATGGCGACGCCGTTTTCGTTGGCTTCGGCTTCCTTCAGAAGAGGCGTATCCTGAATTGGTATCAACTCGGCAGGAACAGGTTTCTCTCTCAACGCGAGTTTGTTGGTTGCAATGGAACGCACGGCTTCGTATTGACCGGAATAGTGCCGCCACGCAATGTCGTCGTTATCAAAGACGACTAATGTCTCCGCCTGCCGCCCGGAGAACGCAGTCTCGGACAGGTTCGCAGAACCGACGATTACGCGCTGCAAATCATCGCGTTCCAGCAGGTATATCTTGGCGTGTGCAATGGCGTCTTTGACCACGTAAAACTGAGCCGCACCTCTAGCCGCTCGGTCATAGATTACTTTGCGGCGTTCTTCAGATAGCCCCTTTATGCCAACGAATCCCTTGTTCAGCTTTTCGTCTATTGTTGCCTGAAATGCCAGTATGTCGGCGGCAGAACGAGACAGCACTCCGTTGTGTCCGAAGATGCACTCGAACTCCTGGTAATCGAAATCCTTCAACAAGCCCAATACCATCGGAATGCTCGATGTATAGGTAAGAGCGCGCATAGAATGAAACCCTGCGAACAAGCTGCGATCGAATGGTTCTACGCCTTCAGCTCTAGCACGTACGACGTTCAACGCTCCGCTGCGCGTCTTTGAATCTGGATCGTCGAATGTAAAGCCCTGCTGAGTGGTCATTCTCTCCCGCTCCTGCGTTTGACACTTGATTTCCCTATGTATATGTTACGGAAAATCAGGCTACTACATCCAGTGCATAATGTGCTCGCTTCCATTGGATGGCCTCTGGCTCGAATTATCGGTTAAGGAGCAACTCTTATGGCAAGCAATAATCCCGCCCGTCCCAATATCCTGTTCATTCTGAGCGACGACCAGGGCGCTTGGGCGATGCGATGTGCCGGTAACGAAGAGATGGTCACGCCCAACCTAGACAGGCTGTCGGCGACTGGCATCCGCTTCGACAACTTCTTCTGCGCCTCGCCCGTATGTTCGCCGGCTCGCGCGTCCATTCTCACGGGGCGTATCCCCTCTCAGCACGGCGTTCAGGACTTTCTGCGCGCGGGCAACGCCGCCTTCCTGCCCGGCGACGGTCTGGAGATAGATTACATCGCCGGGCAGCAGACCTACATCGAACTGCTGGCTGACAGCGGATATGAGTGCGGTCTGAGCGGTAAGTGGCACATCGGGCACGCGGCCTTGCAGCGCACCGGCTTCTCATTCTGGAACGTGCATGCCGCCGGTGGAGGACACTACTACGAAGCGCCGATGATACTGAATGGTGAACGCTATCAGCCCGACGAGTATGTTACGGATGTCATAACCGACAATGCGCTGACGTTTCTGAATGCCCAGATTGACTCTGATGCGCCGTTCTCTCTGAATGTGCATTACACCGCGCCGCACGCTCCCTGGGGCCGTGAAGAGCATCCGGACGCCATCTTCGACGACTTCCATGACAACTTCGCCTTCGACACGGTGCCGAACGAACCTATGCATCCCAACCAGCTTGCCAAGGAGCCGACGGCGGCCACTGTCGGAGACACGCCTGAGAACCGACGAATCGCGTTGAGCGGCTACTTTGCCGCCGTCACCGAAATGGACCGTAACATCGGAAGAATGCTCGACTGGCTGGAGGCGAACGGACTGCGCGAGAGTACCCTCATCATGTTCATGGCCGACAACGGCATGAGCATGGGACATCACGGCATCTGGGGCAAGGGCAACGGCACATACCCGCCGAATATGTACGACACCGCCGTCAAAATTCCGGCGCTGGCATCAATGCCCGGCAGCGTGCCGGAGGACCTGGTTTGCGATCGTCTGCTCAGCCAGTACGATGTGATGCCTACGCTGTTAGGCTATACGGGCGTTGAAAATCCTCACGCCGACTCACTGCCCGGCCGAGACTTCTCACCTGTGCTGCGTGGCGAATCGCTGGGCGATAGCACACCCGTGTTTGTGTTCGACGAGTACGGACCCACGCGCATGATTCGCACGCGCAACTGGAAGTATGTACATCGTTATCCCGACGGTCCGAACGAGCTTTACGATCTCAGCGGCGACCCTATGGAGGCATCCAACATCGTTGACGACTCGTCGTATTCGAGCAGAGTGGAGGCACTTCGTGAGGAGTTGGAGACCTGGTACGCTCGTTATGTCGATGAGGTGATGGACGGCGCCAAGCAAGCGGTATTCGGCAGGGGACAGATCGGGCTTGTCGGCTCGGACGAATACTCCAAGCCTTTTGCCGACGATGTCGATATGCAGTCCGAAATAAATGCATAGAACTGATGATACTTGCAGTGTGGCACTGTTGAAGTGATAGGGCAGGCGCCTATCGCCCGTCATTCTCTCTTTCATCCTGGACATCTGCACCGGTGGGCGCGCCATCGTCCAGCCTCCGTTCCAAGCGTCGCAAGGCATCCTGGGTTGTACGCAGCTCCCGTAGCAGTTCCTCCCTTGAGACAGGCGGTTCAAGCTCTCGCAGGCGTTCAGCCTTGGCTTCGTCCAGGTTGTTGATGATGATGGCGATGAACAGATTTATCACCACGAAGGTCGCAGCGATTACGTAGCTGACGAAGTACATCCACGACCACGGATGCACCTGCATCGCCTTCTCCATCACGACCGTCCAGCCTTCGAGGGTGATGATGTTGAATAAGGTCAGCACTGATATGCCCAATGTGCGCCAGTGGGTCGGGTCGTGCTCATGGAACAGATGGTAGCCGATGATGGCGTAGATATAGACGATGATGCTCATCAGCATAATCACATATCCGACGCTGGGGATGGAACGCACAAGAGCGGCGACTATCAGGCGCAGTTCCCTGATGGCGGAAATCAGACGCAGGACGCGCAGCAGACGCGCTAGACGCGCTACCATAGCGAATTGGCCGGTCGCCGGAATGAGCGAGAAGACTATCACTAGGAAGTCGAAGACGTTCCAGCCGTCGTGGAAGTATCTGTCGATGCGGGGCGCTAGGGCGAGCATTTTCAGAAGCGCCTCGACGATGAACACGACCAGCACAATCTGGTTGCCTAAGTGCATTATGCTGCCGTACCTCTGCTCCAGCGTGGGTGAAGTCTCCAAGCCCAGCAGGACGCCGTTTATGAGGATGAGCGCGATTATGGTGTATTCAAAGGCAGGCCTGTTGACCAGCCTATCCGCGAATTGAGTGGCTTGCTGCATGGTTATTCGGCTTATATCCCTTTCATGAAGGTGGCGCGTGGGAATGCTCGCGTTAAAGTTTCGCAGAACTCAACGCTTGTATCAACAGAACAGGCAAGTGAAAGGTCATTTGCGTTATAATTGGGCAGCGAGTTCTGCGGATACGACCGCGATTGCGGAGGGGTGGCCGAGCGGTTGAAGGCACCTGTCTTGAAAACAGGAGTAGTGAAAGCTACCGCAGGTTCGAATCCTGTCCCCTCCGCCATTTATCCCTATCCCTAGCCTTCCCACAACTTCCCATAAAGCCCCATTTAGCCCCTATTAGACTGCTTAACGCGGCAGATAGTCTTGTTATAGTGGTCTTGTCACTCCCGTCAACTCCTGTGCAATCCCACATATAACGTGGGAATAACGGTGGGTACAGAGGGAAACATGGCCAGACTAATGGCGGCGAAAGCCAAGAGCCTCAGCAGACCCGGAAGATATGGCAACGGCAATGGGCTTTATCTGAACATCGCAATAGGTGGTACGAAGTCTTGGGTGCAGCGCCTCACGATTGACGGAACACGCCGTGACATAGGACTATCCGGCTGTCAGCCTGTCAGCCTGTCGCAAGCAAGAGAAGTCACGTCAAAGAGTAAATCGGCTGTGGCGAATGGAATCAACCCGATCGTGGAGAAGAGAAAGGCAGCGATACCGACATGCAGAGAAGCGGCGCTAAAAGTTCATGGTATCAACCTTCCCACTTGGCGTAACCCCAAGCATGCGGCGCAGTGGATCAGCACGCTGGAAACTTACGTATTCCCCTCCATAGGGGAAATGAAGATTGACCACCATAGGCAAAGCCGACGTCCTATTATGTCTTACACCTGTTTGGATCAGTAAGGCTGAGACCGCAAGGCGAGTGAGACAATGCATCCGGTCCGTGTTCTCATGGGCTATGGTTCACGACTACATCGAACACAATCCCGCGGGAGAGGGAATAGACGCTGCATTGCCGACTATGCCAAGGATCAAGGCCCATCATCGATCTCTTCCATATCAGCGGGTTCCAGCACTGTTGGAAGCGATAGACGCTACGCGGGCTTCCATTGCCAGCAAGCTTTGTATGCGTTTCGTGATACTCACAGCTTGCCGAAGCGGAGAGGCTAGGCTGGCAGCCTGGGATGAGGTAGTTCTGGAAACGGCAACATGGACACTCAGTGGGGAGCGGATGAAAGGTGGCAAACCGTATCGAGTGCCGTTATCAGACTCGACACTTGAGGTGCTGGGGGCAGCGGCGTCGATCTATGACGGTTCCGGGTTGGTGTTCCCCAGCCCCGTCAGTCCTGGGCGGCCCCTCAGCGACATGACGCTCACCAAGATATTGAGGGATAACCGACTCGCTGACCGAGCCACTGTCCACGGCTTTAGGTCTTCATTCCGGATCTGGGCTGAAGAATGCACTTCGGCGTCGCACGCAGCCACGGAGCTTTCCCTGGTTCACGCGGTGGGTTCGGCGATCGAGCAGGCCTATATGCGCTCGGACCTGCTGGAGCAGCGCAGGGAGCTGATGCAGCAATGGGCCGACTACCTTCGGCAACCCATCGTACAATCGACTTAGTTCACGATTGCCCCAGGAATACTTGTAACGTACCATTTCGCTCGTGGAAGCACCCATAGAAATTAGATCTCCTCGCCATCACGCGCGAACAGACTCGGCAACTATGCCTGCACTGCTGCAAACGTTGTCGTCATTCGCTCTTGGAATGAGCATTGCGACGGTGGCGATTGCGCTGGCAACCGACACGGATACGCTATACCTGAACAAATTCCTGTATGGCGGAGGATCCGAGGGTATTCTGTCACTCGTGTTCCTGATTGTGTCGGCGCTCACATGGGGCCTTTACCTTGGCACACTTACAATGGAACCGGTGATGCTACCCGCTTGGGAGCAGCCCTCTCGAATGGTGTGTTTCGTCTGGACGCTTCTGCTTCGCATCCTCTGGGTGCTCGTATGCCGTATCGGCCCACTCGGAAGCGCGTTTCTGATCGGCGCGAGACATCCATACCGTGATCCCAATGAAGCCACCGGGTTGCGATACTTCGCAAACCCCGACGTATCGCCGCGCTTCATTCACCGTTGGCTGGCCGGAACGAGGCCCCCACCTGTTGTATCACTAACGCCTCCTTCCATAGGCGACAGACCGGCGCCAGGGCGTATCGTCGACCCACCGGCGAGACCTGGATGCAGGGTACATCAGCCATGTCGCAGACAGCCTGTGCGTGACGTCGACACGGACGCATCGGCAGAGGCGCTGCCAGCCTATACTGATTGCAGCTTTGCCCTACTCGCCCCATGTCTGATGAGTGTTGCTCGCATTAGTGATGGTCTATCGTCGTAGCCCCGATGCCCATTGGACCCAGGCAGTCAGCCGCGTTGCCGTGAACTCACGCTGTATTGAGACCGTGCATACCGTCGGGTCCGACACTTTCAAGGTCAACTTCTACGTAACACTCTGCTATGGAGGCGAAAAGGTGAACGACCGACTTATGAGACTTGAGGAAGTTCTGGAGATGTGTGGCATCAGCCGTTCCCTCACCGTTTACCGCATGGTGTTCGGCCAGCCAAGACAGGAGGACTTCCTGGAGTTCATTCTTCGACAGGTCCCTGAAGAGCGCCGGGAGGAAGTGGCGGCCGCTCTTACAGTTGATCTGAGCCCGCCCAATATGCTGGAGTAATTCTCTGCGTGCGGTGAATCGTTCCAAGTTGAAGGACGCCGGAGTCTATGGAGAGCATCTACCTCTGCGCCGACTGCAAGGATGGAATCGTCATAGAATCTGAACCGGAGGAGGTCGCCGCCTGATCTCGTTCACACACAAATTGACGTGACCTCTGACTATGTAAAATTGGAGACAAATAGGACGTCTTAATGACTCGGGATAGTTTTCCAAAAGAAAATTCTGTTCGAATTTATATGAGTGGGAACGCTGTCGCAAAGCCGCCGATGCACGGCGGCTTTCCCGTATAATGCGACAGACGTAATCGTCAGGAGTCAATTGACCTTGAATTGTGTCAGACGCGGCTCCGTGTTACAGGCAGGGCAGGCGCGATGCTCATGTGACCAGTACGTCGATCTGCCCGCAAGCGAGTTCTATAGTCGCCTGGAGAATCAGGTCGAAAAGAGCTCGAGGGATAACTTTCGCCGGGGCTGCTCATCGGGCTTGGTTTCCCTGCACTTTTTCTGCTGCTGGAAACAATCATGGACACCGTTTTTATTGCCCGTGAATTATTCATAGGCACTGTTCTCCTAGTAGCGGCTGTGGCAATATCTTTCAACATCTGGCAGTTGGTCCGAAAGTTTCTGTTGTAAGTCGCCGCTTCGCTCCCACAATCCGAGAGAATTAGAGTGCACAGGCTGAGGGCAATTCTGTATATATATCGAGGCTGTAGGTGTATCTTCAGGTGTATAATGTTCTGCATACTGTATGAGAAGGGGGGAGTGCATGACCACCGAACTCATACCCGACGAAATTCAGTTCGCCGAAAACCCGGAGCCGCGATGCCCTTGCGTGCTGCTCATTGATGTTTCCAATTCTATGCATGGGAACAAGATGGAGCAGCTGAATAACGGTATCGCCACTTTCGCGCAAGAGCTGAAGTCCGACTCGCTCGCCTCGCTGCGGACAGAGGTGGCTATCGTTACTTTCGCCGGCAGCGCGGAGATGGCGCAGGACTTCGTTACCGCCGATAGGTTCAACCCTCAGCGTCTGAATGTGGACGAAGGCATCTTAATACCCGAGGACCAGTGCTATCCTCACCCCCTGTCATTTGGAGACGGAACGAATGAGCAGCCGCCGGACTACATGTCGAAGGACGGCCTGTACTGCTATAAGGGCCCGTTCAGGCTGCTCGGCGGCACGAATACGAGTGAAGGCATCAACCTCGCGCTCGACGAGATAGAGAGGCGCAAGCAGACTTACAGGGACAACGGCATAGACTACTATCGCCCCTGGCTGTTTCTGATAACGGACGGAGAACCTACCGAACCTCAGGAAGTCGTGGACCACATTGCAAGGAGGCTGAAGGAAGCCGACAGCCAGAAGAAGGTCGCGGCGTTTTCGGTGGGAGTCGAGGGCGCGGATATGGATGTGCTCGCCCGGATAAGCCCACGCCGTCCTCTGATGCTGAAAGGGCTGGCGTTCTCCAGCATGTTCGTCTGGCTGTCTCATTCGATGTCTCGCGTCTCCCGCTCCCGCACCGACGACGAGATAACGCTGGACACCGACGGGCTGAAGGACTGGGCGGCGATTTGACCGACCCGGTGCAGACAGATAATTCGGCGCAAGCAAGGAGGAAAAAAAATGACTACCGAACTCATACCCGATGAAATACAGTTCGCCGAAAACCCCGAACCCAGATGTCCTTGCGTGCTGCTTGTGGATGTATCCTCATCTATGTACGGACCGCCGATAAATGAGCTGAATAGCGGCATCGCCACTTTCGCGCAGGAACTTAAGGCAGACCAACTCGCTTCGCTGCGGACTGAAGTCGCCATCATTACCTTCGGCAGCGGCGCGGAGATGGTTCAGGACTTCGTTACCGCCGACCAATTTCAGCCTCCCACGCTGTCGGCGAACGGCACGACCATGATGAGCGCAGGCATAAATCTCGCGCTGGACAAGATCGAAGAGCGCAAGCAGATGTACAGGGACAACGGCATAGACTACTATCGCCCCTGGCTGTTCCTGCTGACTGACGGCGCGCCGTCCGAAACGCAGGAAGTGGTGAACGCCGCGTCCCAAAGGCTGCATGATGCGGAGAACGAGAAGAGGGTCGCCGCCTTCTCCGTAGGTGTTGAGGGCGCGAACATGGACTTGCTCACCGAGATAAGCCCGCGCCGTCCTCTTATGCTGAAAGGGCTGGAGTTCTCCAGCATGTTCGTCTGGCTGTCGCAGTCCATGTCGCGCGTCTCCCGCTCCCGCACGGACGACGAGATTACGCTCGACACCGAGGGCTTGCAGGACTGGGCGGCGATATAATGGACGTTGCCAATCCCGCGTCTCGCTGGCGCGTTATGCGCGCGTCCGTGCAGGGCACGAGCCACGCGAAGACAGGGCAGCCCTGCCAGGATAGTTCGAGCGTGGGCGAAAACGCGCCCGCCGGCGTGCTGGTAGCCGCCGTAGCCGACGGCGCGGGGTCCGCTGAACTTTCAGCCGACGGCTCGCGCATAGCCGCTTGCGCCGCAACCAAAAGCGCAACCGGACTGTTGCGCCAACATGTACATCCCCTCTACGAAGGCGTGCTCGAGGAAATCCTGCAAGAATCCGTCCGCGCTGCAAGGAAGGAACTGGAAGCCGAATCCCATAGGCAGAAGAAACCTCTCAGGGACTTCGCCACCACCCTGATAGTCGCAATCTGCGCCCCCGAAATCACCGGCGCGGCGCAGATTGGCGACGGCGCTATGATAACGGCCGGCGCGGGCATATCCGCGGACGACGACAGCAGTGGCTACACCTTGTTCAGCGCCCCGCAGCGCGGCGAGTATGCGAACGCCACCAACTTCATCACATCCGACAACTGGCAAGACTCTCTCGATACGAGCATGCAGTACGGCGGCATCAGCCGTCTGGCGATGTTCACCGACGGCATACAGTCCATCGCCCTTAACGCGGCATCCGGCAATGCGCCGCACGCGCCGTTCTTCGACCCACTCTTTGGCTGGGCGGAAAAGCAGGAAGATACGGACGCAGCCGGGAACAGCCTTGCGGCCTTCCTGTCCTCGCCGAGGGTAACAGCGCGCGCGGACGACGATTTGACGCTGCTGCTCGCGGTTCGGGGGTGATGGTGGCGCGTCGGGAAGACGGCAAGGATGGTTAATCAAGGCGACATATCCGTTTGGAGCAGCGCGACGAACCGAATCACGCTGTCGCAATCGGATGTGCTGGGAAGCGGCGGCGAAGGCGCAGTGTACAGCCTCGGAAGCCATCCCGACCTCGTGGCAAAGATATACCACTCCGACAGGCGCACGGATGCGGTCATCAACAAGCTCGACGTGATGATAAACTATCCGCCGCGCACCGAGGACGATCTCACCGGCCACCTGTTCGTCTCATGGCCCCGGCAGCTCGTCTATGATACGGCGAGCGAAGTCATCGGCTTCCTGATGCCGAAAGTCGAAAAGACGCACAGCCTTTTCGAGTACTACAACCCCGCGTTGAGGCGCAGACACGCGCCGCACATCAATTACGCGAACCTGTGCTCTGTCGCCAAAAGCCTCGCCGTCGCCCTGGACAGACTGCACGGCATTAACTACACCTATCTCGTGGGCGACATCAACGAATCCAACGCCTACATCACCGAGGATGAGCATGTAACGCTGATAGACGCCGATTCGTTCCAGGTAACCGATAGCCGCACGACGCCGCCCACGATATACCGCTGTGTTGTGGGCAAGCCGGAATATACCCCGCCCGAGCTGCAAGGCGTGAGCTTTGCTCAGGTGGACAGAAACGTACACCACGACAACTTCGCGCTGGCGGTAGTCATCTACCAGCTTCTCATGGAGGGCACGCACCCGTTCAGGGGTATTTATACGGGCGCGGGCGAGAAGCCGCAGGTGGAGACTTGCATCTCGCGCGGCTACTTCCTGCACAGCGCGAGCGGAAGCATCCCGCTGAATCCCATGCCGACCGCCGTGGAATGGGATGCGCTGCACGAGGACATCAGGGCGCTCTTTCGCAAGTGCTTCGACGACGGCCATTCGGACCCGCAGGCGCGCCCCGCGCCCAGGGACTGGGTTGACGCGCTGGACGAGGCGATGCGGACGCTCAGGCAGTGCGCCCGAAACGCCAGCCACTGGTACTTCGACAAGCAGGCGTCCACTTCGGGTAGCGCGACGTGTACATGGTGCGAGCGGGTAGCGAACATCGGCATAGAGTCGTTCCCGGACCATCCGGGCGCGCAGGTATTCGTCCCGCCGACACAGGCCGCTCAACCACCACCACCCACGCCACCGACGCCTACGGCTCCAACACCGCCGCCACCAAGTCCAGGCGGCGGGCCTCCACTTCCGCGTTCCCACGCTACAGGGATTCCCTCTTGGGTGATGTTGTTAGGCATGGGATGGCTGACGATGCAACTGTTCTTTGGAGACGATAATCTTTCTTTCATCGCAGAAATCCCCCTTTATCTGGCGTTAGTTGGCTTATTACTCATAACCATGTTTTGGCGGGGGCGAGTAAGTTCTCTTCTACACCGGCTTCTGCCTTCGCATCTGGGTTCATTTGGCGCTGCGGCAGTCGCTTTCCTGTGGGGAGCGCCCGGCAACAGAAGACCTTTATGGCTAAGGATACTTCTGGTCAGCCTAATGTGGATTGTATTGACTATACCGGTAATACTAATGACATCGGTTATAGAACAGACGCGGAGTACAGTCGAGGCGGGGTTGATTTCGCTGATTCCCACGCCCACGCCCGCGCCTACCTATACCCCTGAGCCTACAAGCACGCCGATTCTCGCGCCAATCGCGTCAAGCCCCGCCGACATATCCGCGCTCAACCTTGTGCCGTCAGATTTCGACAATTTGGATATGCTCGCCTTCAAAAGGATATTCGATGCGGAAAACCTGCCGGAAGGTTACGCGCATGAAGTTACGGGGGCATATAGGAACTGTCTGAACGATGTAGGGGTATCAATAGACGAGGTGGACATTTTGGCTCACCCGCATGTTCCCGGCGGCACTCTGACCATCGTCTCAGGCAAGTTCTCGCATAGCGATGTCTCGGACAGGCTCGATGCCCGCGGGTTTGCAAGAGTCCTGTATCAAGGCTCTGAACTGTGGACATCCGCGCAAGCGTGCGTAGATGACGCGGAGTATCAGCATAATGTTGACGCCGTGGCTGTTCTGGAGGATGGGTACATCGTAGTTGGCGATGAAGCGCTGGTGAAGCTCATTCTTGAAACGGTGAAGGAAGGCGGGAGCGAATTGAGGCTGAATGCTTCGATAACGCGCGCGCTGGGCGAGGCGGATCAAGTCGTCCGAGCGTGGACGAGTACGGATGGCTGCGTCGCGCGCAATTGCTTGAATTATGCTCTGGTCTGGTCCGCAAGCGCCGAAAATAACGCGCTTGACCTCTTGTATGTGGGGATGTTCACGAACGCGGGGAGCGCCGGTGAGGGGCGGAGTGAAATGGAGGCGTGGATGAGCGAAAATCACAGAGTATTGAGAATGGATGTGAATCAGGATGAAGAGTTCATAGTAATCGATACGACCATCTCATTTGCCGCGTCCGAGCCGTCGCCCACGCCTATCCATACGCCCGCACCGCGAAACACGCCCCTCGCGGCCGCCGTCGTCCCCACGAACACGCTCGTACCCACCGACACGCCGACTCATACTCCGGCGCCCACCGACACGCCTACGCCGCGCCCTACCTTTACGCCTTCTCCAACACCTACATCCACTCATACGGCATCCCCTACCGCCACTTACACGCCTTCACCCACAAATACACCGACACCTCTACCGACCCTGACGCCGACCCCGCTTCCAACCGCTACGCACACGCCGCTGCCTACATCCACGCCCACACCGTCCCCATGCCTGCACTTCGGCCCCAGCGCCAATCTGAACAGGTGCGACTTATCAGGCAGGGACTTTCGCGGCTTCGACCTTTCCGGCGCGAATCTGGCATACGCGAACCTGACGGGCGTGAACTTCAAGGACGCCGTGCTGACAGACGCCTCCATTGCGGGCGCGTCGGTCGAGGGCATCAATCTCACGAATGTTGACCTGAGTACGACGGATATATCCGGGATTACCTCATTCAACAAAGCCAGTCTGATAAATGCAGTCTTTCCCGTGGGAGCGCAACTCGCCGATGCAACTTTCACGGATGCGGACCTGTCCAGAAGTTCGATTGTGGGCGCGAATCTGGAAAACGCCGATTTCACCGGAGCCAATCTATATCGCGCCGATTTGACTAGGGCAGTTCTTGCAGAAGCGAATTTCAGAAGGGCTGACTTGGGCGACGCGATCCTGGATGGAGCGAACCTGCAGGGAGCAAATCTCGTCTCCGCCGACTTCAGAGAGATAGACTTCGAGACTAACCCCAATTTCAGGGGGGCGGATCTGAGAAGCGCCAACTTCCTCAGGGCTACCCTGAATGGAGTTGACTTTTCGGGGGCACGCTTGGAAGAGGCTAATTTCAATAGAGCCGAGGTGAAAGCCGCCATATTCACCGCCGCCGATCTGAACGAAGCCGACATGCGAGACGCCGATGCACAAGGGGCGCGCTTCGACGGCGCCGATGTCAGCGAAATGGATTTCAGCGAATCAGACCTGACGGGCGCCAGCTTTCAAGGAGCGAATATCGAGGGTGCCAGATTTTCCGAAGCGGACCTCACAGGATCGAATTTCTCAGGAGCGATAAACGCCGAAAAATCCACATTCAGCGAAACCGTCTGCTCCGATGGAAGCACAAGCAACAGTTGCTACTTTGATGGCAGGCTGCATGGGGCACGTCCCTGACGTAGCTAAGGGCGGTTATACGGCATGCCCATCGCCATGCGGGGGCCGTCGTCCTTTCGCCACGAGCCGCGCCTACCTTATCGCGGGCGTGCTGACCAGCGTCACGCCCTGGTCGGCCGCCTCTCCCTCCAGTCTCGCGTTCGGCGTCATGTAGTACAGCACCGGCTTCACCACCGCCTCCGGGAACAGCCTGCGCACGAGCGTCGCGGTCGCGCACACCTTCGAGATGTCGTCTCCGGACAGCGAGTAAGAAGCCTCGATGACGGCATATATCGGACTGCCCGACTCGATCTCGGTTCCGGCAATAACCATATCGGTGTCGAGGATGCGGTCGTACTGCGCCTGCGTAATCCCGCCGCCGTTGAGCGCGGCAAGGATGACGCCGTTGAACTCCCGCGAGTTGTCGTCCGACTCGGCGACCCTGACTATCCTGCCCTCGCGCATCCGCAGATGAGTCGCCATCAGAGCCACGCCCCTGTTGTAGAGCTTGCTCTCAAGTCCCACGCCTTTCAGTGTGGCAAGGTCATTATCCATACGATTTAACTGACTATCCACACGGTCGAACCGCCTATCTATACCGTCGAACCGCTCGTTCGCGGCTTGCATAAACGCGTTGACCTGCTCCGTCAGGGCTGCCAGGTTCGCGGTCAGTGACGCCACATCTTCCGTCAATGTCGTCACTCTTTCCGCAAGCTCCGCTACGTTCTTTGTCAGCGCCGCCACGTCTTCCGTCAGCGCGTTGACATTGCCGGTCAGCGCATCGCCCTTCGCATCGCTCTCGCGCATGTATTCGCCCATGCGCTGCGGCATGCTGAGCAGCTCCTCCGTCAGCACCTCGCGCCTGAAGGCCTCGCGGAACTCCGCGTTCTCGCGCGCGGCGCGCAGCAGGTCGTCGGTTGTCTCTAGGGTCGTCATCTCTTCGCCTCAACGCCAATTGCCTCAACGCCAATTATAGAGGATTTGCCCGCCCCGCGCGTCCCCGATTCCCGCCGGACCCGCCTTTTGACAAGTTCCGAACGAACGCGCTGATATTGGCCGGCACGCTTCCGCACACTTATATGGAGAGATAAATCATACGCGTATATATCTATGATATGAGTATGAACTGCCCGCTTGGAGTATATGATTGATGTATATTCGCCCCATCCGGCCGCCTCATGGAGCGTATTGAGGCTAAAAGTCGCCGAGTCTCAGTTAGTTACGCGGTGCAGGGGAAGGGCAAATTGGCGCAAGTAGCGTCTGTTTTCCGCTTGTCTCAGGTTCTCTTTTCCGTTGTAATTGTATAAGAAAGATTATAAGATTGCGCCGATGAAGAGCATTCCATCAATTCGATACGTGAGCGGAAACCGCGCCCCGAGCGCGGCTGCGATTACCCCCCCCCCCCGTGTACATCCGTTCTAGGGTCGCGGGGGCACGCGCGTGCCGGCGACTGCTCTTCATCTCAGCTCTCCGCTGACCTTTCGGCGGCATCGCCGCCAGCCATGCTCACAGTGACCTGTCAATAGCGAGGTGACACTTGTCAGACGCTACGCCGCTTCATTCCCGAATCCTCTCCCTCCTGACCGCGCGCGGCATCGCAAAGGCGCTCTTACGCGCCGCGCCCATACTGCTCGCCGCAGTCCTCTTCGCCGTCACCGACATCGCTAGCCCGCAGCAAGCGCACGCTACTGTCACCGCCGTAACCATCACCTCGCCTGCCGACGGCAGAGTAAGCGAGAGCGCAGGTAGCGTCACTATTCAGGTCAAGGGAACCGCCTCAGCTGGAACTTTTGCCGCTTTCTTTTTCGATACAAACGCCTCCGGCAGCAACAGAGCGAGGGTTGGGGCTAACCAAGACTACACTACCAACACCACTCGCGAATCCCCCCAAAATAATTTCTTCAGCACTGAACTCACTCTTCCCCTGACCATAAACATTAATCAAGACGACGACGACGAAAACAACGAGACAGTGAGAGTATGTGTTAGGGACACGGTAATATCTTTCGAGAAATGTACCGACCTCACCATCGTGGACGACGACGACCGCCCCGGCAAGCCTACCAAGCCCACCGTCAGCAGCCCGACGGAGGACGCCGACAGCAAGCTCTCCGTGAGTTGGAGCGCGCCCTCAACCGGTCAAGAGGACGGCGTCGCATTCGCCGCCAACGCCCTCAAGTACGACATCCAATACCGTGAAGGGAACAGCGGACCTTGGACCAACGGTCCACAGGATGTCACGACCACAACCACGACCATCTCCGACTTGGACTCCGAGACCGGCTACCAGGTGCAAGTGCGCGCTCAAAACGACGTGGGTACAGGCGCCTATTCGGACGCTTCCGATACGCACACCACCGGTGCGACTCCCAACAGAGCGCCCACATTCGACGAAGGCGCAACCACCACGCGCAGCTTCAACGAGAACCCCGCCGCGAACACAAACATCGGCGACGCTATAAGCGCGAGTGACGACGATGACGACACGCTGACATACAGCTTCAAAGATACAGGTCCGAATGAAGATGAAGATCAGTTCGACATCGACTCCAACAATGGGCAGATCAGCACAAAGTCCAACGTAACCTACGACCACGAAACGAAGTCGAGCTATGAGGTAACTGTAGAAGTCACGGACAACACGGCGGACCCCGCCTCCATCACCGTAACCATCAATGTCAACGACGTGAACGAAGACCCCACCGTCTCGCCCACATCCTTCACGCCGAACGAGAACCAGGACCAAGTCGGAACCGTGACGGCGGAGGACGAGGACGCGGACGACGCAGCCGCATTGGGCGCTATGCTCACCGGAGACGACGCGGCGGACTTCACCTTTTCGTCGGGCACGCTTACCTTCATAGACACGCCGAACCACGAAGCACCGCATGACGACAACCAAGATAATGTGTACGAAGTAACCGTGTCCGCAACCGGAGGCGGTGTCACCATTCAGCAGGATATAACGATAACCGTGCAGGATGTCACCGAACTGCCCGGCGCTCCCGCCGATGCCGATGTGGAAGTGACCGCAGGGAACGGCGAGCTTGACATAAGCTGGACCGCGCCCGACGCCGGCACAGCGCCCCCCGTAACAGGCTACGACGTGCGCTGGAAGACCACAGCGCAGGGCACCTATCCTCCAGCCAACGAGGGTTCGCCGACCGGCACAACCACAAGCTTCACCATCCCCAGCCTGACGAACGGCACGACCTACGACGTGCAGGTGCGCTCCAAGAACGATGACGGCGCAAGCGCGTGGACGACCGCCAAGCAAGGCACGCCCGCCGCACTGTCCGCCAACGCCAACCTGTCGGCGCTCACCATATCCTCAGGCACGCTCACGCCTACTACGTTCTCCGCGACGGTGACAGAGTACAGCGCAATCGTGGCGAACTCCGTAGAGAACGTAACCGTGACACCCACCGTCGCGGACACCAACGCCACGGTCACAGTGGACAAGACGCCCGCGCCGCAGACCAGGACGCCTGTAACAAGTGGCATGCCAAGCGCCGCAATCAGCCTCACGGAGGGCGGCGACACTACCATCGAGGTTGTCGTAACCGCACAAAACGGTGACAAAAAGACCTACACCATCACCGTGACGCACCTCCCCGCGCCTCCCACCGTGAGCAGCATCTCGACAGAGAACCTTGACGAAGCCGACACGAGCGTGGGCGGCGTAACCATCACCCTCAGCCGCGCGCTGGTGACGGGCGAGAGCGTCACGGTAACTTACGGACTGGCAGGCAAGGACGGCGCAACCGCGGACGACATCGATCAAACCGTGAGCTTTACCCTAGACAACACCCTCTCGGAGGATGGACCAGCCGGCCCTGCCATTGAAATCCCAATCCACGCCGATAACGACACTGACTTTGACCCGGGCGAAAGCATTGGATTCACTCTCAAAGACGTCAGACTGTCCCCGGGCAACGTGGACCTGTTCACCGCCATTAGCTCAGCCGACAAGAACGAGAAAGAATTGACCATAGCCGACGACGACGACCGCCCCGACCCGTCGTTCGACCAAACCACCACGACCTTCACCGTCGATGAGAACGAGACCGCAGTCGGCACTGTAAAAGTAACCGGCGGCGGAGGCGAGGCCGTATCGTTCAGCATCGTGGGCACGACAAACGACAACGAGGATTTCGAAATCACGGACGGCACCACGACGGACGGCATCACGGGCGGCGTACTGTCGTTCAATACCGCGCCCAACTTCGAGGACCCGCAAGGCAGCGGAGTCGGCAACGCCAACATCTACATCGTAACCGTAACCGCGACGGGCGACACGTCGGGGCAGACCGAGACGCAGGAAATTACCGTAACCGTTGACAACGTCAACGAGCCGCCCGGAACGATTACGCCCACCATCAGCGCATCGCTCACCAGCCTCGCTGTAAGCTGGAACCCGCCCACGAACACGGGCCCGGACATCACCGAGTACAAGGTGCATTGGAGAGATTCCACGGAGAGCTACATCAGTACCGAGCGCTTTACAACCGTAACTCCCCCTGCTACGAGTGATACGATTAGCGGTCTGGCTCAGAACACCGAATACTTCGTTTGCGTGAGAGCGACAAACGCAGAGGGCACTACTCCCGCAAGCCTCTCCGGTTGCGCCGACGTAGAGCGGAGCGCGACCACGAACAACCCGCCGACATTCACCACCGCGCCCAGCACGATCAACATACTGGAGAGCACGGGCGGCGGCGTGAATGTGGGCAGTCCCTTCGTGGCGACGACTAACAGGGACGGCGGTGAGATCAGCTTCGAACTCAGCGGCTCGAACCTGTTCACCATCGCCGCAATGGACCCCAACGCCGGACAGATTTCTACGACGGCGGGCGCGTCCTTCGACCATGAGACGACGCCTAGCTACGAGCTGACAGTGACGGCGAAAGACGGGCTGGGCGGTAGAACCGAGCACGCGCTCACTATCGAAATCGACGACGTCAACGAAGCCCCGACATTCCCGGCAACCGGAACCTACGAATTCAGCTTCGTGGAGAACGGCACGAGCGCCGTCGGCACGGTAACGGCGAATGACCCGGAGAACGACACGCTGACATACACCGAGAGCGGCGCGGATGCCGAGTTCTTCACCATCGGTTCGAACGACGGTGAGCTGAGATTCGCCACCCCGCCCAACTTCGAGGACAAGCGGGACAAGGCGAGCACGACGCCTCAGAACGACGCGGGCAACAACGAGTACATCGTAATCATAACCGCCACAGACGGCGACAACTTGTTCGCCACGCAGCCCGTCAAGGTGACTGTCACCGACTCCCCGACTGGTGAGCCGCCCCTAGCGCCTGCCATCACAATCGGCACCGTGACGCAGACCAGCATCGCCCTGTCATGGTCGGAGCCGGCGAACGCAGGACCTCCCATCACAGACTACGATGTGCAGTACCGCGAGGACACGACGCCCACTCCGCAGTGGAGCAATTGGCCGCATGACGGCACGGGACTCAACACGACCATCACCGGACTCGATCGGGATACCCCGTACGAGATACGTGTGCGCGCCGAAAACGCGGAGACGACCGACCTGAACGCGAACTGGAGGGAGGCAGACCAGAGGACCAGCGACAACGCGCCGCCGAACTTCACAGACGCAAGCACGCTCACCATCACGATTGATGAGAACATCGGCGCGAACCAGAACGTCGGCAGTCCCGTGACGGCGACCGAGCCGGACGGCGAAACGATAACCTACACCCTCGACGGACCGGACAAGGACGAATTCACCATCGTCGCAAGCAGCACAAATACAGAAGCAGGGCAGATAAAGACGAAGACCGGCATAACCTACGACTACGAGGACAAGTCGACCTACTCCGTAACCGTAGTGGCGACCGACCCCAACATGGCCAGCGCCAGCCGCGCCGTAACCATCACCCTGAACGACATAAACGACCCGCCCACCGGCAAGCCCGCCATCAGCGGCACGCCGACGCAAGGCGTAACTCTCACGGCTGGCACGGGCACCCTTGCCGACGAAGACACCCTTGGCTCATTCACCAGCTACCAGTGGAGACGCGGCGACGACGCGGCAGCGGCGGCTGATGCTAGTTCGTCCAACAACGCGATAAGTGGCGCGACGAACTCTACCTACGTGCCCACAGAGGCTGACATAGACAAGTACATCGCCGTAACCGTCTCATACACCGACGGCAATCCAAGCGAACAGGGCGACAGCAGAACGCTTGAAACCGTAACATCGGACGCCGTCGGCCCCGTCGTGGTCTCGCCGACGAATGTCCGCCTGTCCGCGCTGGTATTGCAGTCAGGCACGACGCAAGCCACGCAGGACACCGCCGTGTCCCTGTCGCCCGGGTTCACCCGCGGGGGATTCACCTACACGGCGAACGTAGCCAACGACCAGAAATACCTGAAGGTTACGCCCACCGCAGTCAACACCGCCCAGGACATAACCGTGAACGATGTTGACGTAACCAGCGGCAGCGCGAGCGGCGCAATCAGCCTCAACGTCGGCCCCAACACCATTGAAGTGGAGGTTGCCGCCGACACCGACAACACAATTAAGCAGACATACACCATAAACGTGACGCGCGCCGGCTCCGCGAACGCGGACCTGCAATCGCTTGCCGTGATGGAAGCAGAGACAGCCATCGTCTTCGCTGCCGCTACGACATCCTATACCGTTGACGTAGCAACCACGGTTTCTGTGGTAACGATCAACGCCCAGCCCGCAGACTCCGAAGCCACGGTGACGATAACGCCCGACAATCGTGCCGTGGGCTACGGCACAACCCTGATAAGCGTCAGAGTAACGCCGAGCGACACCACGGCGGCTGCGAAGACGTATGAAATCACCGTGCGCCGCCCGCCCGCGCAGGTAACGGGCGTGCAGGTAACCGCGCCGTCGGGCGTCGTTCCCGAAGCGCAGGCGCGCAGGCTGACCGTCACATGGAGCGCCGCCGCCGGCGCGTCCAGCTACCGCATAGAGTCGAAGCCGTCTTCGGAAACGAATTGGGCTTCTGTGGCAGTGGGCAATGTGCTGACGCACGATCTCACAGGTCTGACCGCAGGCACGCAGTACGATGTTCGGGTGTATGCTTCGGCGACTGGCGGCGTAGAAGGTGCTGTCTCCGCACCACCGGCAACCGGCACCCCCGCCAACGCCGAGCCCACCGGCGGCGTAACTATCGACGGCACGGCAACGGAAGACGTGGAACTGACGGCTCTCACGACCACCATCGCCGACGCCGACGGACCCACAACGCTGGACTTCGACTACCAGTGGAAGCGCATCGAGATAGTCGGCGGAGTTGACGAACCCGCCGAGGACATCACCGAGACTGACAGCACTGCTTCCACGTACACGCTGACTCAGGATGATGTCAACGCGAAAATCATCGTCGAGGTGACGTACACCGACGACGTGCAGCAGGCGCACAGCCTCACATCGGCAGAAGTCGGCCCGGTGGTGAACGTGAACGACCCGCCGACGGGCGAGGTTACAATCGAAGGCTTCACCACCACCACACCCCAGGAGGGCGATACCCTCGAAGCCGTTACCACTACCATCGCCGACGCCGACGGGCCGCAGACGCTGAGCTTCACATACGAGTGGGAATGCGCCAGAGGCGGCACCACGACGACCGTCGGCACAGCCGATACCTATGACGTCGTGGCTGCTAATGCTGGATGCGTCTTCACCGTTACCGTGTCGTACACCGACGCGCATAATGAGCCCGAATCGCTGACCTCTGCCGCAACTTTGGCGTCCGCATCCAAGCCGGGCGCGGTCACGAGTCTGAATGCCACGCTCCAGACGCCCAATGTCGTAATTACATGGGGCGCTCCGGTAAGCGACGGCAACAGCCCAATTACAGAGTACGAGTATCAGAGCAAAGTCACCACCGGGGACTTTGGCACTTCGCAACCAGTTTCAGACCCTAATAACCGTACTATCTCCATCCCTGTCAGTCAGATTGGCAGCGACGACTGGATAGTGCGGGTGCGCGCGGTCAACGCCGTGGGCGCAGGTGATGACTGGATCGAGATAGTCATCAACGACCAGGGCAAGGTGGAAACCGCGCTCGCCACGTTCGAGCCGACGCCCACGACAAGCGACGATACCTGGATAATCGACGAGTCCGGGACGAACAACAGGGCCACGCTGACGGTTACGCTGAGCGGCGTACCAACGGCAGGGGATACTACGGCAGAGATTAGACTGACGCCGTCGGGCGTGGTCAATGCGGACTCGGCAAGCAAAATCATCGGCGAGGGCGCCGGAGGCTCGGTGTTATTCACCCTCACGGCGGTGGACAACAACGACGACGAGGCGCGCAAGACGGTAATTGTGGAAGTAACGCTGAGCCCGACGGACCCGGACATTATTGTCCCGGCAACTTTCCGAGGGGATCTGATCGTCGAGGACGACGACCTGCCGGTTCCGCCCGCGCAGGTCACGGGCGTGTCGGTCATGCCGGGCGCGCAGCCCAGCACGCTCGACGTGGCGTGGAACGCGGTGGCTAACGCCGACAGCTACCTCGTGCAGTGGAAGTCCGGCACGGAAAGTTACGACAGCAGCCGTGAGCACGATGCAATCGGCCAAACGACCACGACCTACACGATACCGAACCTGACCCCAGGCACGCCTTACACCGTTCAAGTATTGGCGAAGCGCAACGATGTGAGCGGCACCCCGGCGGCGTTCGTGCTGGGCGACGCGTCCGACGACACGCTGCCCGGCTCGACAGACACGCCGAAGGATGTCAGGCCGAGCCCGGTTACAGGCTTGAGTGTGACGGCGGCTGTCAAGTCGCTGAATGTGAGTTGGGATGCGCCCGCCAACGCCACCGGCTACAAGGTGCAGTGGCGCTCCGGCGCGCAGACATTCGACAACGCATCTGCCGACGACCGCGAGCATGTCATAACCGACGGCGCGACGCTGACTTACACCATCCCGGAACTGGATCCGGGCACAGCGTACACGGTGCAGGTCATCGCCACACGCCAGTTCGCTGACGACGGGGAGGCGTCTCCGCCGCAAACTGCGACGGTGATTGCGCAGCAGCCCCCGTCGGTAACCGGCGTGAGAGTAGCGCCGGGCGTCTTGCAACTCGTCGTAACATGGGAAGTGGAAACGGACGACGATGGCGCCCCCGACGGCTACAGGGTGCAATGGAAGTCCGGATCTGAAGAATACAACGATACCGACCGTCAGGCAGTCATTGGGGACGGCGCGACGATCAGGCACGTCATCACCGGTCTGAGTGCGACCACGGCGTACACGGTGCGCGTAATAGCCACGCGCGCCCACGCTTCCGACAGCAGCCCTTCTGAGTTCGACACGACGGTCACACCGCGGCAGCCCGCGCCCGGAGAGGCGAGCATCGAGGAGATAACGCCGGGCGTGGACAGTCTCACCGTAAGATGGACCGCGCTCGACATCGCAAACGGCTACAAGGTGCAGTGGCGCTCCAGCGCTCAGACATTCGACGACGCCGCGACCGACAGCCGCGAGCATGTCATCACCGATAGCGCGACCACGACATACACGATTGAGGAACTGTCATCAGGCGTTACCTACACCGTGCGCGTGATAGCCACCCGCGCCAACGCCTCCGACGGACCGCCGTCCAGCGAGGTTACCGGAGTTCCGCTCTACGACCCGCCGGCGAAGGTGCAGAATGTCGCGGTTGAAGTCGGCATCGAGGAGCTCACCGTAACATGGGACCAGGCGGCGGAGGCGACCGCCTACAACGTGCAGTGGAAGGCGAACGGCGAGGACTACGACCCGTCCACGCGACAGGCGACGGATGTTATCGGCACGAGCCACAGGATAACGAGCCTCGCGCCCGGCACCGAGTACACGGTGCGCGTCATAGCCACTCGCGCGACCGCGCCCGACGGCGAGCCGTCCGACGAGGCGACCGGCATCCCGCGCGCGCCCACGCCGGGGCAGGTGCAGGGCGTAACCGTAACCCCACAGGCGAACGCGCTGCGCGTCGAATGGCAGGCGGTCGAGGGCGCCGAGGCGTACCGCGTGCAATGGAGGTCCGCCACGCAAGAGTACAGCGACACCGAGCGCATGTTCGAGACGAGCGGCACCGAATATACGGTAACCGGCTTGACGGCAGGCGGTGTGTACGTCGTGCGCGTAACCGCCATGCGCTCGTTCGCGGACGACGGCCAGCCATCCCGAGAGCGTGTCGGCAGGCCCGCCGCGCCCGCGGCAGGGCAGGTAACCGGCGTGAGCGTAACGGCTCAGGTCGAGTCCCTGCGCGTGACATGGGACGCCATCACGGAGGCGAGCGGCTACAAGGTGCAGTGGCGCTCCGGCGCTCAGACATTCGACAATGCCGCAACCGACAGCCGCGAGCATGTCATCACCGATAGCGCGACCACGACATACACGATTGAGAACCTGACGGCTGGCGTGGAATATACAGTCCGCGTCATCGCCACTCGCGCCAACGCTCCCGACGGCACGCCCTCGGTCGAGTCAATAGGCACGCCGCAATCGTCCGCGCCCGTGAACAGCGCGCCCACCGCCAACGCCGGGCCGGACCAGTCGGTCGGCACCGGCGCGACGGTAACGCTGGACGGCAGCGGCAGCAGCGACCCCGACGGCGACGCGCTCACCTACGCGTGGACGCAGACCGATGGCCCGGCGGTAACGCTGAGCGACAGCACGATTGCGAACCCGACATTCACCGCGCCCGACGCGGCGGCGACGCTCGTGTTCTCGCTCACGGTCAACGACGGCACAGTCGCCAGCGCGGCGGACACGGTTACCGTTACCGTCGCGGATACGCCCGTCACGCCCGAGAACCGCGCGCCCACGGCGAACGCCGGTCCCGACCGCACGGTCAACACCGGCGACGCGGTAACACTCGACGGCAGCGGCAGCAGCGACCCGGACGGCGACGCGCTCACATACGCGTGGACGCAGACATCCGGCCCGACCGTAACGCTGAGCGACACGGCGATAGCGAACCCGGCATTCACCGCGCCCGACGCGGCGGCGACGCTGGTGTTCGCGCTCACGGTCAACGACGGCAGCCTGGGCGCAACGGACACGGTTACCATCACCGTAACCACAGCGCCCGTAACGCCGGACGTCCCGCTCGTCTCCATCAGCGCGGTCGATAACGACATCACCGAAGGCGAGACGGTACGCTTCAGCATCGAGGCGGACACCGCGCCCGCAGCCGCCCTCCCGGTGAGCGTGCGGCTATCCGGCGGCGGACGCTTCGGCATCTCGGACGGCAACCGCACCGCGGTCATCGCCGCCAACACGACATCGACCACGCTCGCGCTCGCCACCGACAACGACAGGCGCGACGAAACCAGCGCGTCCGTTACGGCGAGGCTGCGGGACGGCGCGGACTACGACGTCGGCACTCCGAGCAGCGCGTCGGTCTTCATCAGGGACAACGACGACGATTCATCGAGCAGCAGCAGAAGTCGCAGGCGCTCGCGCGCCGCGACCCCGACTCCCACGCCGCCCATAACGGCGACCGCGCAGGACGACGGCGGCATAACGCTGACCGCCAGCGAGGAGGCACGCTCGGTGGTCAGGATTGTGCTCGACGACAAGACGCTCCTGGTTACGGTGATAGTGGATGAGGAGAGCGTGGGCACGCAGCTCACCCTGCGCGACGACCGTGAGCTCGACGAACTGGTGATAGTCCAGATGAGGACGGTCACCGACGACGAAGTGCTGGAGGCCGACGCGCCTTCAGGCTTCCGCATCGCGGGCGGCGAGAAGATAGTGAGCATCACCCTGCGCGACAGGCGCGGCAAGCTGATAACCGAGCTGACGAACGCGGCGACGGTCTGCCTGCCGGTGAGCGCCGACCTCCTCGATGATGCGGGCGACGAGCCTGTTGCGCTGCTGCACTACGACGCCGAAGACGGCTGGACCGCGCTGCCCGGCTCTGAGATTCGCACCACGGATGACGGCAGCAGCGTCTGCGCGGAAACGACGAGCTTCTCGCCCTTCGCGATGGGCTACCGCGTGCAGGCGACGCCCACGCCGGAACCTGAGGCGACGCCCGAGCCTGAGGCTACGGAAGAGCCGGAAGAGACGCCGACACCGAGGCCCACGGCGACGCCAAGGCCGGCGGCGACGGCAACACCAATGCCCGCGCCCACCGCTACGCCTGTGCCACAGCCGACGGCAACACCGATGCCCGCGCCCACCGCGAGGCCCGCAGCGACGGCGACGCCCGTTCCCGCGGCGACCGCCACGCCCGCGGCGATGGCTGCGGCGGCTCCGACGGCAACGCCCGTGCCGCCCACGGCAACGCCGATGCCCGCGCCCACGGCGACGCCCGAACCTACGGCGACTCCCGCGCCGGTAGCGGCGGCAGCAGCGCCTCAGCCGACGGCAACGCTCGCCGCGCCGGAAGCGCCCGCGCCCGCGGAGGACGGCGGCGGGGTAGGCGTGTGGGTGTGGATACTGATAGCGGCGCTGGTAGTGGTCGTAATCGCGGTGGTGGTCGTCATCGCCCGCCGCCGCGGTTAGCCCCAAGTCAGATGGGGTGAGTGGAATTACTTCAGGTCTGCTGGATTATCGAGAGCGCATCAGCACGGAGCAATGCCCGTGAACCCGAACTGCGTTTCTCGTGCTGCGCGCTCAACCAGCGACGGGTAGTCGTTGGCGGCACGGTTGACCTCGCCGGACACGGGATGGTACGACATGCCTTGCCACTCCCGCGGCTGAAGCAATGCGAGCAGTGTGTCCGCTCCGATGTCCGGTTCGAGCCAGTCGCCGTACGCCTCGGGCGTCAGTATGACGGGCATCCTGTGATGGACCGGCGCAACCAGATTATTCGCCGCGCAGGTGATGATGGCGCAGGCATCGGTGTCGCCCTCCGGTGAACGCTCCCTGGACCAGATTCCGGCGAAGGCTATCGGCGCATCGTCCTCGCGGTGGAACCACATCGGCGACCTGCCTCCAGACGCGTCTTTACGCCACTCGTAGAAGCCGTTGGCGGGAATCAGGCAGCGGCGTTCTCGGAACGCACGGCGGAACGACGGCAGCCGATGCACCGTCTCGGCGCGTGCGTTGAACAGCGGGCGGCTGCTCGCCTTGGAGCGCGGACCGCCCGCACCGGTCATTCCCCAGCGCAGCAGCCTCGCCTCGTTCTCTCCGGATATGCTTGCCTGTGGGTTGTGGTGAACACTCAAGACCGGCCTCGTAGGAGGAATGTTCCAGCGCGGCGAGTAGATGTCCCGCATTATGGACGGGTCGAAGCTGAACTGCTCAGCAAGCATATCCAGCTCAGCGTACATACCGAATCTTCCGCACATGTTGCCGCGCTCTCCCTTTGCGTAGCTGCCGCTGCCACTTCTGTATTTGCTATATATATGGCCCGTATCTTTAGAGAATAGCGTATCAATTGCGTACTATTCCGTATGAATTGATGTATAATGGAATTGCTATTCCGTGCTACCGCTTCCTTAGCCTCCCGCCATCGGGACTAAACCAGGAGGAAGAAATGACCCAGCCAGACCAAAGGGACCGCGAGATCGAGGCCCTGCAGCAGCGCCTGTCCCGCCTGAGCGAGGCAAGCCTGCGCATCAACGAGAGCCTGGACTTCGACACCGTGCTGCAGGATGTTCTGGACTCCGCCCGCTCACTGACCGGCGCCCGCTACGGCGTGATGACCCTGCTGGACGACGAAGGCGAGGTGGAAGACTTTCTGTCGTCCGGGATGACGGAGCAGGAGGCCGAAGAGCTTTGGCTGATGCCGGAGGGATTGAGCATCTTCGAGTCCCTAACCGGTATCTCCGAAGCCCTTCGTTTCCCCAACCTGATGGAGCATATCCGGTCTCTGGGCTTCGCCGAGTTCAGCGCGCCCGTTCCGACGGGCGGGGGCTTCCCCTTCCTGGCGGCTCCGATGTTCCACCGGGGCGCACGGGTGGGCCATGTCTTCGTGGGCGACAAGGATGGCGGCGAGGAGTTCACCCGTGCCGACGAGGAAACTCTCGTGATGTTCGCCTCGCAGGCGGCGCTTGTGATCGCCAACGCCCGCAGATACCGGGAGGAGCGGCGCGCCAGGGACGACCTGGAAACGCTGGTGAATACCTCGCCTGTGGGTGTAGTCGTACTGGACGGCCGAACAGGAGCGCCGGTGTCCGTCAATCGCGAGGCACGGCGCATCGCGAACATGCTGGGAGAAGGGGAGCAGTCGGTGGAGGACCTTCTGAAGTTAGTGACCTGTGTGCGCGGCGACGGAAGGGAGATTGCCCTCATGGAGCTGCCGCTGGCGGAGGCGCTCACGGCAGGCGAGACGGTCCGCGCCGAGGAGATAGAACTCCGCGTTCCCGACGGGCGGAGCGTAAGCGTTCTGCTCAACGCGACGCCCATCTACGGGGAGGATGGCGTGACGACTTTTGTGGCGACCCTACAGGACATGACGCCCCTGAAGGATATGGAGCGGCTGCGCGCCGAGTTCCTGGCAATGGTGAGCCACGAGCTGAGGACGCCTCTGGCGGCGGTCAAAGGCTCGATTACCACGCTCCTGGAAACGGCAAACGAGCTGCACCCGGCTGAGATGACCCAGTTCTTCCGCATCATCCGGGACCAGTCGGACCAGATGCGCTACCTGATCGGCGACCTGTTGGACTTGGCGCGCATCGAGACGGGCTCCTTGCCGGTCTCTCCGGAGCCGTCGGAGGTGCGCCTGCTGGTGGAAGAGGCGCGGAGCAGGTTCCTGAGCGGTCCCGCCGTGAACCCCCTGGAGTTGGAACTGGCGGATGACCTGCCTCTTGTGATGGCCGACCGGCTGCGAATCGTCCAGGTGCTGAGCAACCTGCTCTCCAATGCTGCCGGGTACTCGCCCGACGACTCGCCGATTGTGGTTAGCGCAAGGCGGGACGGGTTCAATGTAGCGGTTTCCGTGGAAGACCGGGGCCGGGGCATACCGGCGGAAGTCATGCCGGAACTGTTCCGCAAGTTCTCCCGCGCCAACGACGCGAACACGGCACCCGGCGTTGACGGCTCGGGGCTGGGCCTCGCCATCTGCAGAGGCATCGTGGAGACCCACGGGGGCCGCATCTGGGCTGAGAGCGACGGCCCAGGCATGGGGTCCCGATTCATATTCACCCTGCCGATGGCTGAAGGGGTAGCCACCGCTCCCCCAGCGCCTCTTGCGATACCACGGCAGGTAAACCGGAATCCGCTCCGCGTTCTGGCCGTGGACGACGACCCCCATGCGCTGCGGTATGTTCGGGACGCCCTTCGCAGGGAGGGCTACGCTCCCATCGTAACCGGCGACCCGGACGACGTGCCCCGCCTCATGGCGGAGGAGAGGCCCCACCTGGTCCTGCTGGACCTGGTGCTGCCCGGCAAAGACGGCATCGAGCTGATGAACGACATTATCAGGATGGCGGATGTGCCGGTAATCTTCCTGTCGGTGTACGGTCAGGATGATACCATAGCCCGGGCGTTCGACATGGGTGCCTCCGACTACCTGGTCAAGCCCTTCTCGCCGACGGAACTGGCTGCCAGAATCAGGGCGGCACTCAGGAAGCGGGTGGCTCCCCCGTCGGTCGAGCCGTCGGAACTCTATGCCGAAGAAGGCTTGAGCATCGACTTTGCCGAGCGCCGGGTGGCTGTGGACGGGGAGCAAGTGAACCTGACGAGCACGGAGTTCGCGGTGCTGTATGAACTTGCGGTGCATTCTCCCCGCGTGTTGACCCACAGCGTGCTGCTCCATCGGGTCTGGGGCCCGGAGAGGATCGGCGATGCCTGGCTCTTAAGGGAGGTGGTTAAAAGGCTTCGCCACAAGATTGGCGACGATGCCGCCAACTCCAAGTACATATTCACTGAACCTCGAGTCGGCTACCGGATGGCAAAGACGGCGACTCCATAGCCGTCGTCAGCCTTGGGTTAACACGCTTGCTTAGCGTCTCCGCAGCAGCAGGTAGCCGAACGCTCCCAGGACCACAAGACCCGTGACCAAGAGGACGACAGTCAGCGTGGCGCGCTCTCGGGGCGTGTTCACAATAGCGTTCAGGGCGTTGCGGATGCGGGGAGCGGCATCGCCGATAATGGGGATGTTCGACGGCCGCAATTCCGCGGCGTCGCTTGGCGGCGTCGAGGCGGCGGTAAGAGCGGCGACTATCATCGGGGTATTCGTAGGCGCAAGAGTGGGCGCCGGCGTACTGGTATCGGCCGGGGCGGGAATCTCGGTCGCCTCCGGCGTGGGAATGGGCGTTGGTGTATGAGTGGGCGTTGGCGTGTCGATAGGCGCTGGTGTCGGCGTTGGAGTGGGTGTGTCCGTCGCGGACACACGTCGAGCGCTTACCTGCAACGCCTGCGCGGTTGCCCTCGCCTGCGCGGTGGCGGTTACGTCTCGTCGTTCTCGCCGTTCACGCGACTCCTCCGCTTCCGCCGTTGCCGTTAGCGCCACCGTTACGGTTGCCGTCTGTGCCACTGCTTCCGCCGTCGCTGCCTCCACTACCGCTTCAGCCGTTGCTATCAGCGAAACCACCTCAGCCGTTGCCGTTATCACAGGTGCCGGCGGAGCGACGAAGAGAGGCCCGGCAGGAGTGGTCGCATCAAGGTTGCGACGCTGTGAACCGGCTGCGGCGGTGGGCGTGGGCGTATTAGTCGCGGTGGGCGTGGGAGTATTGGTGCTCGTTGGTGTAGGCGTATTAGTCGCTGTGGGCGTCGCGGTCGCAGTATGAGTAGCCGTCGCGGTTGCGGTGGGCGTAGGCGTATTAGTCGCGGTTGGCGTGGGAGTATGAGTGCTCGTTGGTATAGGTGTGTTAGTCGGGGTTGGTATCGGAGTATGTGTGCTCGTTGATATAGGTGTGTAAGTCGCGGTGGGCGTCGCGGTCGCAGTATGAGTAGCCGTCGCGGTTGCGGTGGGCGTATTCGTTGCAGTCGGCGTCGCAGTTGCGGTGGGCGTAGGGGTGTAAGTCGCGGTTGCAGCTGGCCTGTCAATGGGCGTAGTCGTACCCGCGGTTACCGTAATCGAGCCATCGGACGCGATATGCACGACAATAGAGGATGGGCTGCCTAGCCGACAACTTGCTCCTTGTAGATTACTGATGGTAGCCCTGACAGGTCCACCGTGCGGAATTGGTACGAAAAGTGAGTGTACGCTCTCTCCCTGGATGATTTGATTGTCCCTGTGGCCATGGTTGTCGTTCCCGGCATCTATTGCGGCCAGGTCGAACCGACAAGAAGAACCCGACTGCAAGGCCGGGTTTATAAGCACGAGTATGTTTATCGCGTCTTCTACGGAGGCACGTTCTGCGGAGAGTGTAAGCGTGGAGACCGCCTGTGCCTGCGCTTCCCTCTGCTTGCCGTATTGCGTGAAGGACATGGCGAGCAGCGAAACGAGAACGACCATGCCGAGGGCGTAGAGGGCGTATCTGCGATGTGGCGCGTATTGCCTAAGAGCTGTCCATACGAAATTATGCGGCTTATTTCTGATCCGGTGAGGGGACTGTTCCTTCGCGAAGATTCTCAATCGACTATGCATCAAACTCTCATATTTGCGATTCAGTTTAGTATCAGATATAAATTAAACACTAACTTTTTGCTAATCGCAAGAGAATATTATATCAATTCTTTTGGAAATTTGTTCTAGTGGCTTAGCTCATCAGGCGGCCAATGCCTCCTCGACGCTCACCGGCAATGCGGCCAATATGCCGTCCTCGAGCCTCGCTCGGTCCACCGGCATCCCCCTCAAGTTTCTTCTTCCGCTCGACGGTCTCGATTGACTCATGACTTCGCCTGCCCGCTCTCCTCCCCCTTCGGCATACGGAAGCCGACGCGAGGCTCGGTGAAGATGTAGGTGGGGTTGCTTGCGGCGTCGCCCAGCTTGCGGCGGAGCTTGCTGACCATCGTGCGCATGGGCCGCACGTTGCCGTCGCTCCTCTCCCGCCAGACGCGCTCCAGCAGGTGCTCGTGGGTCAGCACACGTCCGGCGTGGGCCGCCAGCTCCGCCAGCATCCCGTACTCCGTCGGGGTCAGCTCCACGCGGCGGCCGGCCAGCGTAACCCTGCGCTGGGCGAAGTCGATGGCCAGGTCGCCCAGCGCGTACGGCTCCGACGGCTCGACCGTCTCCCGCCTGCGCAGGGCCGCCCTGATCCTAGCGGAGAGCTCGGTGGGAGAGAACGGCTTGACCACGTAATCGGCCGCCCCCATCTCGAATGCCCTGGCGACGACCTCATCCCGCCCGTACGCGGACAGGAAGATGACCGGCACGTCCGCCACATCCCGGATGTCGCTCATCAGCTCTATCCCGCCGATGCCCGGAAGCATCAGGTCCAGCAGCACCAGCTCGGGCCTCTCCTCCTCCATGAGTCGCACCGCCTCCTCCGGGTCTCCGGTCACCACCGGCGCGTAGCCCGACACGGCGAGCGTATCGCGGATGTACCGGAGGTCGTTGGGGTCGTCCTCCACCACGAGCACCCGCGCCCGATCCTCCGGGTCCATCGGCCCGCCTTCCCGCGACCCGGCGGAGACGAGCCGGAGCGCGCCCGCCGCGCCGTGCCCCGTCCCCTCCACCGTCGGCAGCGTGAAGGTGAAGCGCGCGCCCAGGCCCGGGCCGTCGCTCTCCGCCCAGATGCGTCCCCCGTGCGCCTCCACGATGCCCTTGCAGATGGCAAGCCCCAGCCCCGTGTCTCCTCCCCGCTCCTCGGACTGCACCGCTGAGAACTTGCGGAACAGGTGGGGCATGCTCTCTGCCGGGATGCCCCGCCCCTCGTCGGCAACCGAGACCGCCACATGCACGGCTTCCCTCACCGCGCTCACCCTGATGACCGACGACTCGGGCGAGTGCCGCGCCGCGTTGGACAGCAGGTTGCCCAGCACCTGCGCGATGCGCCGCCTGTCGGCCATAACCAGCGGCAGGTCCGGCTCGATGTCGATAGACAGGTCGCTCCCGCCTCCCGCGCTCCTGAAGGCGTTCCTCGCCCGGTCCACGAGCACCGCCACCTCCGCCGGCTCGGGGCTGACCGGCAGCGTGCCCGTCTCGATGCGCGCCACGTCTAGCAGGTCGCCCACGAGAGCGTGCATGTGGTCGGCCTGGTCCCCGATGATGCGGAAGAACTGGCGCACCACGGCGGGGTCCAGGTCGGCGGGCGAGTCCAGCACCGTGGCCGCGGAGCCCTTGATGGAGGTCAGGGGCGCGCGCAGCTCGTGGCTGACCATCGCCAGGAACTCCGCCCGCATCCGCTCCAGCTCCTCCACGTCTGCCATGTCCTGAAGGGTGACCACCATCGACTCGACCTCCCCGTCGTCGGAGCGTATAGGCGTGGCGTTGATAAGAGTGGTCACGCTGCGCCCGTCGGGAACGCTGATGACCACCTCCTCGGCGCGCAGCGTCTCGCCCGAGCGCAGCGCCTCCGCAATCGGGAACTCGCGCAGCGAGACCTCCCGCCCGTCGGCACGGCGGAAGGTCAGCACGCCGAGAAGGTCCTGCGGCGACTGGTCGGGGTCGCGGAGGCTATCGACAATCCGCCGCGCCTCCCGGTTGAAGGACTTGGGCGCTCCCGTCACGGCGTCGAAGACCACCACGCCCACCGGAGAGGTGTCTATCAGCGTCTCCAGGTCTGCCCTGGCGCGCTGCTCCTCCCGGTGCCGGCTGGCGTTGGCGATTGCCATTGCCGCCTGCGCCGCGAACAGCACCAGCGTCTCCTCGTCCTCGTGCGTGAACTCCTGCCCGCCTTCCTTTTCGCCCAGTTTTTCGCCCAAGAGAATGTATCCCACCCGCTCCCCGCGGTTCGTGATGGGAGCCAGCAGGAAGGACATCGCCGCTCCCGCATCGGTGGGCGGGCCCAGCTCAGGCAGGCCCATGGCTCTGAGATGTGCGTTCAGGTCGGCGACCCTGAGCGCGCCGGGTAGTTCGCCGAAGTAGAGCAGCAGCCGCTCCCCGCCCGGCATGTCGCGGAACCGGCGCGCCTCCTGCTCGGTTACTCCGGAGAAGAAGACGTCCTGGAGACCGAGGGATGCATCCACGAGGGTTATCGCGCCGTAGCGAGCGCCGGTTAGGGAGCGGGCGGAGTCGAGCACGCCCTGGAGCACTGTGTTGAAGTCGAGGTCTTCGGTAATGCGAAGGCTTGCGCTGCTCAGGCGCGAGAGGCGCTCTTCCAGCTCCCGTATCCGTATGTCTTGCTCGTCGGGTCCGTTCATCTCGTCACCTCTATACAGGAATCGGCGTCATTGGGGTCAATTATGCCCTATTTGGCGAATAGTTACAATAAGTTACGGATAATTGAGGAGAAAGTTACCCAACGGAAATACTCGTGATGCTATGCTGTGTCGTAAGCCTGCCCATCATGCGGGAGGCACGAACCTGTCCCTAGAAAAGACCCGGACACGGCCGCATCGCCGCCGCCGGCGGATGCTTCAAACCGGAGTAGATGACGATGAACCGCAGCAGACTTCCATTCCGTTCATTCTTGCCCCTGACCTCTGAAAATCGGGGGGGGGGGGGAACTCCCATGAGATGGCCCCTGCTGCCCCTGGCCGGCGTTTTGGCCCTGGTTTGCGCTTCACGGGCTCACAAGTCATCCAAGTTCATTCTGACACTAGCTGCCGGCTTGACCGCGTCACTGCTGCTGTTTTGGACGCTTGCCTCGGCGCCTAACTCGGCGGCAGTATATGCACAAGCTCCCGGCACTCCCACGCCTGAGCAGTCTGCGGACGAGTGCGTAAGCGCGGTGAGTGACGACGGCTCCATCACTGGCAATTGGAGCAGCGACTGTGACTCCGAAGGGCAGGATGGCAGCTATGCCAGCTACTACACCTTCACGCTAACCCGATCTGCCGACGTTACCATCACAGCAGAGTCCAGTGTGGACACCTACCTGTTCCTGCGCGAGGGTTCCGGGCGCGACGGGGCGGTGCTTTGCAGTAACGACGACTTCGGCTCGGATGTCAGCGGCGACCGGTGTCAGAGCATCGACTCAACTCTTGACGGCGAATTTGATTCGGGACTCGTTGCAAGCCTTGGCGCCGGCAGCTATACCACAGAGGTCACGACGTACACCGCGGGTGAGACCGGCGCGTTCACACTGGCCATAAGGGGATTGCCAACTGATGTAGCAACGATACCCACGCCGGAGCCGATTGACAGTTGTGTTGCATCTATTAGCACAAACGGCACTGCCACCGGCAACTGGAGCACTGACTGTGACTCAGCAGGTAGGTCCGGCAGCTATGCGAGCTACTACACCTTCACGCTTGGGGAGCCTGCGGATGTTACCATCACGGCAGAGTCCAGTGTGGATACCTACCTGTTCCTGCGCGAGGGTTCCGGACGAGACGGAACTGAGGTTGCGGAGAATGACGACCATGCGGGTGAGGGTGACTGCACCGCCGATCTGGGACGCGATACGGACTCGTGCATAGTGGAGTCACTGGGTGCCGGCGCCTATACCATAGAGGTCACGACATACACGGCGGGTGAGACCGGCGCGTTCACACTGACCATAAGGGGGCTGCCCGACGCCGCGCGACCAACGCAGACACCAATTGCCACGCTTCCGCCCACGCCGGCGCCGACAACCACGCCTGCGCCGACACCGGCGCCACCAACTGACGAGTGCGCAAGCGACGTGAGTGACAATGGAGCCATCACCGGCAATTGGAGCAGCGCTTGCGCCTCGGAGGGCAGAAGCGGCAGATACGCCAGCTACTACATCTTCACGCTAACCCAGTCTGCCGATGTGACCATTGCCGTTGAGTCCAGCGTGGATACCTACCTCTTCCTGCGCGACGGTTCCGGACAAGACGGGGCGGAGCTTTGCAGTAACGACGACTACGGCTCAAGTGTCAGCGGCGACCGGTGCCAGGGCATCGAGTCAACTCTTCGGAGCGGATTTGACTCGGGGCTCGTTGCAAGCCTTGGTGCCGGCAGCTACACCATAGAGGTCACGACGTTCGCGGCGGGTGAAACCGGTGAATTCACGCTAACCATCAATGGCCTGACTGCTACCGTCACTCCTGATCCGACCCCGGATGCTACCATAACCATCACTTTTGGCGACCTGAACTGGCCGAGCG
The DNA here is from genome assembly GCA_965204855.1 of Dehalococcoidia bacterium. Classification (GTDB taxonomy): domain Bacteria; phylum Chloroflexota; class Dehalococcoidia; order Lucifugimonadales; family JADFKI01; genus Bin90. Next base: position 2,540,776 of record OZ242018.1, on the reverse strand, counting down.
CGATGCTTCAGAACCGCATTGCCCAGTACATCGCCGAGATGGGCTACGGCTATTCGACCAGCGTGGAGTTTGGATCGTCGCCGCCATTATTCCAGGCGCTGCGCGCAGGCGACATCGATGTCCTGATGGAAGTCTGGCTGCGCAACCACGAAGAGGATTATGAGGATGCACAGGCAGAAGGGTCTGTCTCTTCTCCCGGCAGAAGCCTTGGCGCCGACTGGCAGTCGGCATTCGTTATTCCCAGGTACCTGCAGGAGCAGTATCCGGACCTCGACAGCGTCGATGACCTGAGGGAGGAGCAGTACAAGTCACTCTTTGCCACAGACGAGACGAATGGCAAGGCCCGTCTGGTGTCGTGCGTCATCGGCTGGGCTTGCGAGAAAGTGAACGCCAAGCAGGTCGAAGGCTACGGCCTTTCGGAGCATGTCCATATCGTGATTCCGAACAGCTTGGAAGATCTCAACTCGGACCTCACTGAAGCCTATGAGAATGAGAGGCCCTGGCTGGGATACCATTGGAGCACGAGCGATGCGGCGCTTCCGTTTGACCTGGTGCGACTTGGTGAGCCTGCCTACAGCGATGAGTGCTGGGCAACGACCATGGCCTGTGCGTATGAAGACTCGACGATACTGATCGCGGTCAATACAGGGCTGTATGAGTCTGCGGGCGATTTCGTGGATGTGCTGACGGAATGGGACTTCAACATTGACGGAGTCTATAAGCCCGTAGCACGCTGGCAATTGGACAACCCGGATGCCAACACGGAAGATGCCGCGCTGTGGTGGCTGCGAGGGAGTAGTAACGTTTGGAGTAAATGGGTAGCAGCGGATGCAAGTGCCGCGATACAGAGTGCTCTGGACAGTGGCGATATCCCCGACGGCTGGCCCCAGGGACCCAGCATTACTCCGGATCCTACACCGGAGCCCACGCCTGAGCAGCCTGCGGACGAGTGTGTGGAGACAGTAAGTGCCGACGGCGCAATCTCAGGTAGTTGGAGCAGCGACTGCGCCTCCGAGGGCAGAAGTGGCAGCTACGCCAGCTACTATACCTTCACGCTTGCGGAGTCTGCCGACGTGACCATCACCGTTGAGTCTAGCGCGGACACCTTCCTGTTCCTTCGTGAGGGTCCCGGGCACGACGGTGCGGAGCTTTGCAGTAACGACGACTTCGGCTCAGTTGTCAGCGGCGACCGGTGTCAGAGCATCGAGACAATTCTTGGGAGCGAATTCGATTCGGGACTGGTTGCAAGCCTTGGCGCCGGCAGCTACACCATAGAGGCCACGACTTACACGGCGGGCGAGACCGGTGTGTTCACGCTGATCGTAGGTGGTCTGACAGACGCCGCAGCGCCGACACCCACGCCCATGCCGACGCCTGCTCCACCACCAACACCGGAACCACCGGCACCGCCACCGACACCGGCACCACCGCCGACACCGGCACCGACGCCTGTGCCACCGGCTGACAAGTGCGTAAGCGCGGTGAGTGGAAACGGAACCATCAACGGCAATTGGAGCGGCGACTGCGCCTCCGAGGCCAGGAGCGGCAGCTATGCCGGCTACTACACCTTCACGCTAACCCGGTCTGCCGAGGTATCCATCACGGCGGAGTCCAGCGTGGACACCTTCCTGGTCCTGCGTGAGGGTTCCGGACAAGACGGAACTGAGGTAGCGGAGAACGACGACCATGCGGCTGAGAGTGACTGCGCCGCCGAGCTGGAACGCGATACGGACTCGTGCATAGTGGCGCCGCTGGATGCCGGCAGCTACACCGTAGAGGTCACGACGTACACGGCGGGTGAGACCGGCGCGTTCACGCTGACCATAGATGGTCTGCCTGCTGTCGTATCGGGGCCGTCGCCCGACCGCGCCGCGCTGGTCGCGCTGTACAACGCCACGGGCGGTCCCAACTGGACGAACCGCGACAACTGGCTCAGCGACCGGCCCATCGGCGAGTGGCACGGCGTAACCACCGACGCCGAGAGAAGGGTAACGGACTTAAGACTCTTCACCAACGGGTTGAGCGGGTCGATACCGCGGGACCTCGGCAGCCTCTCCAACCTGGAAGTGCTGTCCCTCGGAGGCAACAGCCTGAGCGGGGCGATACCGCCCCAACTGGGCAACCTCGTCAATCTGGAAGTGCTGTCCCTTGGAGGCAACAACCTGAGCGGGGCGATACCGCCCCAACTGGGCAACCTGTCCAGCCTGAGATGGCTGGATCTCTCTCAAAACCAGTTGACCGGCTCTGTTCCGTCCGAACTGGGCAACCTGTCCAGCCTGACGAATCTGTACCTCATCTTCAATAAGTTGAGCGGCGCGCTCCCCGGCAGCCTGACGAACCTGTCTCTGAGCGTCTTTTCTTTCGGTGAAAACTCTGGACTCTGCGCGCCCGGCGCCGCAGCCTTCCAAACGTGGCTGCAAGGCATAGATAGTCATAGCGGCCCGGATTGCGCCGCGCTCGACCGCGCCGCTTTGGTCGCGCTCTACAACGCCACGGGCGGACCCAACTGGAGGAACCGCGACAACTGGTTCAGCAACCGGCCCTTGGGCGAGTGGCACGGCGTGAGCACCAATGACAGCGGCCGCGTGAACAGGCTGCAACTCCCCTCCAACGGCCTGGTCGGGTCGATACCGCCGGAACTCGGCAGCCTATCCAGCCTGGGAGAACTGTATCTACATTCCAACCGTCTGAGCGGGCCGGTGCCGTCGGCATTGGGCAACCTGTCCAACCTGCAGATTCTGTGGCTCCACACCAATGACTTGACGGGGGCGCTTCCCCACAGCCTGACGAACCTGCCTTTGAACTGGTTCACTTTCGGTGCCAACGAAGGGCTTTGCGCGCCCCCCGACGCGGCCTTCCAAACGTGGCTGCAAGGCATAGACACTCGTAGCGGCCGGAATTGCGCTTTCACCCCGCAGTCCGATGACCGTGCCGCGCTGGTCGCGCTGTACAACGCCACGAACGGTCCCAACTGGACCAACAACACCAACTGGCTCAGTACCACCGGCGAGTGGCACGGCGTGAGAACGGATGACAGCGGTAGGGTTACGGAACTGCGCCTCGGCAGCAACAATCTGAGCGGGTCGATACCTTCGGAAGTCGGCAACCTCGCCAATCTGGAAGTTCTGTCCCTCGGCGACAACAACCTGAGCGGGTCGATACCGCCCCAACTGGGCAACTTGTCTAAGCTGAGATTGCTGAGTTTCCAATCCAACAACCTGAGCGGGCAGGTGCCGCCCCAACTGGGCAACCTGTCCAGCCTGACGCATCTGTACTTCCTCTCCAATAAGTTGAGCGGCGCGCTCCCCGGCAGCCTGACGAACCTGTCTCTGAGCGATTTCTGGTTCGGTGACAACGCCGGACTCTGCGCTCCCGGTGACGCGGCCTTCCAGACGTGGCTGCAAGGCATAGCTACCCATAACGGCCCGAATTGCGCCGCGCTCGACCGCGCCGCGCTGGTCGCGCTGTACAATGCCACGAACGGCCCCAACTGGAGGAACAAAACCAACTGGCTCAGCAACCGGCCCATCGGCGAGTGGCACGGCGTAACCACCAATAGCAGCGGCAGAGTTAGGTATCTGGATCTCTCCAACGACCTGAGCGGCCCGATACCGCCGGAACTGGGCAACCTGTCTAACCTGGAATCGCTGGATCTCAACAACAACGACCTGAGCGGGCCGATACCGTCGGAACTCGGCAACCTCGCCAATCTGGAAGTTCTGGATTTCACAGGCAACGACCTGAGCGGTTCGATACCACGGGAACTTGGCAGCCTGTCTAACCTGGAATCGCTGGATCTCGACAACAACAGCCTGAGCGGGCCGATACCGTCGGAACTCGGCAACCTCGCCAATCTGGAAGTTCTGTCCCTCATAAGCAACGACCTGAGCGGTTCGATACCACGGGAACTTGGCAGCCTGTCTAACCTGGAATCGCTGGATCTAAACCACAACAGCCTAAGCGGGACGGTACCGAGTGAACTGGGCAATCTGTCTAACCTGAGGATTCTGTTCCTCAACTCTAATCAGTTGAGCGGAGCGATTCCCAGCAGCCTGACGAAACTGTCCTTGAGCGCTTTCTGGTTCCGTTACAACGCCGGACTTTGCGCGCCCACCGACGCGGCCTTCCAAACGTGGCTGCAAGGCATAGAGCGCAGAAACGGCCCGAATTGCGCCGCGCCCGACCTCGTGGTCAACGCCTCGGTCAGCAACAGCAGCCCCACCGTCGGCACCTCGTTCAGCCTGCGCGCTAGGGTGCGCAATCAGGGCGACGGCCAGTCACCCGCCACCACCCTGCGCTACTACCGCTCCGTGGACTCCACGATTACTACGTCCGACGCATTCATCAGCTCGCGCTCCGTGGGCAACCTGGACGCGGACAGCATCGCCGCAGGGTCCATTAGCCAGACCGCGCCGTCTTCGCCGGGCACCTACTACCTTGGGGCGTGCGTGGACGCTGTCGCGGGCGAGAGCAACACTGCCAACAACTGCTCGGCGGCGGTGCGTGTGACCGTTCGCGCGGCGGTTTCACCCGACCTCGTGGTCAACGCCGCGGTCTCCTCCAGCAGCCCGGCCGTCGGCGCCACGATCACCCTGGGCGCTACGGTGCGCAATCAGGGCGACGGCCAGTCACCGGCCACCACCCTGCGCTACTACCGCTCCGCGGACTCCACGATTACTACGTCCGACGCATCCGTCGGCACGGACTCCGTGGGCAGCCTGGCCGCGCCCGGTGGTACTAGCGTGGAGTCGATCAGCCTGACCGCGCCGTCGTCGCCGGGCACCTATTACTACGGCGCGTGCGTGGATGCTGTCGCGGGCGAGAGCAACACTGCCAACAACTGCTCGGCGGCGGTGCGTGTGACCGTTCGCGTGGCGGTTTCGCCGGACCGCGCCGCGCTGGTCGCGCTGTACAACGCCACGGACGGCCCCAACTGGCTGAGTAGCAACAACTGGCTCAGCAATCGGCCCATTGGCGAGTGGCGCGGCGTAACCACCAATAGCAGCGGCAGGGTAACGCAGTTGCAAATCACAGGCAACCGCCTGAGCGGGTCGATACCGAGTGAACTGGGCAACCTGTCTAGCCTGACGCATTTGCAGTTCAACAGCAATAGCCTGAGCGGTTCGATACCGAGTCAACTGGGCAACCTGTCTAACCTGAGGATTCTGTTCCTCAACTCTAATCAGTTGAGCGGAGCGATTCCCAGCAGCCTGACGAAACTGTCTTTGAGCACCTACTATTTCGGTGACAACGCCGGACTTTGCGCGCCCACCGACACGGCCTTCCAAACGTGGCTGCAAGGCATATCTAATCGTGGTGGCCCGAATTGCGCCGCGCCCAAGCCCGACCTCGTGGTCAGCGCGCCCACGGTCAGCAACAGCAGCCCCGGCGTCGGCGCCGGGTTCACCCTGAGCGCTACCGTTCGCAATCAGGGCGGCGCACAGTCCAACCCCGCCGCGCTGCGTTACTATCGCTCCATCGATTCGACCATCGGATCAGGCGACACGCAGGTTGGTACGGACGTCGTGGTCAGCCTTGCCGCGTCCGGCACTAGCGCGGAGTCCATCAGTCTGACCGCGCCGTCGTCGCCGGGCACCTACTACTACGGCGCGTGCGTGGACGCTGTTGCGGGCGAGAGCAACACTGCCAATAACTGCTCGGCGTCGGTGCGTGTGACCGTTAGCCCCGCGCCCGCCGACCTCGTGGTCAGCGCGCCCACAGTGGACAACAGCAACCCCACGGCGACGACGCGCTTCACCCTGAGTGTCACCGTGCGCAACCTAGGCAATGGTCCGTCCGCCGGCACCACCCTGCGCTACTACAGCTCCGCAGACTCCACGATTACCGCGTCCGACTCATCCGTCGGCACGGACTCCGTGGGTAGCCTTGCCGCGTCCGGTACTAGTGCGGAGTCCATCAGCCTGACCGTGCCGAACAGGCCAGGAGGCACCTACTACTACGGCGCGTGCGTGGAGGCTGTTGCGGGCGAGAGCAACACTGCTAACAACTGCTCGGCGTCGGTGCGTGTGACCGTTCGCGCGCGTTCGCCGGACCGCACCGCGCTGGTCTCGGTGTACAACCGCGCGGGTGGCCACAACTGGACGAACAACACTAACTGGCTCAGCAACCGGCCCATCAGCGAGTGGCACGGCGTAACCATCAATAGCAGCCTCAGGGTTACCGAACTGAGACTCGCTAGCAACAACCTGAGCGGATCGATGTCGGTTCAACTGAGCAACATGTCTAACCTGACGCATCTGCATCTCCACAACAACAACCTGAGCGGGTCGATACCGAGTCAACTAGGTAACCTGTCCAGCCTGGAAGTGCTGATCCTCAGCGCTAACAACCTGAACGGGTCGATACCGAGTCAACTGGGTAACCTGTCCAACCTGAGAGTGCTGAACCTCACCGGCAATCAATTGAGCGGGTCGATACCGAGTCAACTGGGCAACCTGTCTAACCTGACGGGGATGTGGCTCAGCTCCAATAAGTTGAGTGGAGCGCTCCCCGGCAGCCTGACGAACCTGTCTTCTTTGGGGTCGTTCTTTTTCCACTCCAACTCCGGGCTTTGCGCACCCACGGACACGGCCTTCCAGACTTGGCTGCAAGGCATATCTGCTCGTAACGGCCCGAATTGCACCGCGCCGGTACCGACACCCTCGCCACCCGGTTGAGCGGCGAACAGCATCTGGCTCAGCGACTGGCCCAGCGGCGGGTGGCGCGGCGTAACCACGAATGACAGCGGCAGAGTCACGGGGTCTCGACCTTCGGGGAAACCGGCTGAACGGGTGCATGCCCGCCGAGTTGGGCAATCTGAGCGGCCTCACGCGACTGTCGCTCCACGACAACACGGCGCTGAGCGGCGGACTGCCGTCCGGGTTCACCGGCATGGGTGGGCTGCAACGGCTTGCCATCGCCAACACCGGCATCTGCATCTCGGCGGGCGACGCGTTCAGCGACTAGCTGGCGACGGTGCCCGACAGGCCGGGGATCGACGGGCTGACGGCCTGCGCCTCACCATAAGCGCGGCAGGGCGGCGAACCGCCCCGGCAATCAGGAACATTGGAGCCTGTAAGGTGCGACCATCTTACAGGCTCCAATTCGCTACGGCAGGTCCGTCGAAGGTGCTTATTATCGCGATTCACTGGTGATGGGCGACCGGCATCAAGAAAAGACAGGAGAAGTTTCGGTGACATCTCTCTGTGAGACATCAGCGCCGGCGGATCCAGTTGCCGCTCATCAAGAGCTTATAGCAATGGTTCTCTCTTTAGTTTAGTCGCGAGCTACGTAATCTGATAGTATGACGCTTACGCAGTTGGGCTTCTTTGCAGAACATTAACGAACAGGAGGCACAGATATGCCTATCGAGAGGCTATCCCCCGCACTTGACGACATCATTGATTCTGATTCGGTCCATATGATCGACTCTCAAGGCTACAGTTTCGGCGGTGCGGAAGGTCCTGCGGAAGGCCCGCTGTGGTGGGCCGACCCGAGCGAAGAGTACGGTGGCCATCTGCTATTCAGCGACATCCACAACGACCGGCGTATGCGCTTCACCATTGATCGCGGGATAGCCGAGGATGGTCATAAGTCCGTGGGTTCGCTTACCGTTGAAGCCGAGCCTGTCAACCGTCACAACGGGCTGACAAGAGATTTGCAAGGGCGTCTAATTGCTGCTGAGCATGACGGACGCCGTATCAGCCGCCTGGAGCACGACGGGTCAACCACTGTGCTCGCCAACCAGTTCCAGGGTCGCCAACTCAACCGTCCCAACGACGTGGTGGTAAAGTCAGATGGCAGCATCTACTTCACCGATCCGTGGACTTTTCGGCGTCCCCGAGAGCAGTGGGAGCAGACCATCTCCGGCGTCTTCCGCTTATCCGCTGACTTGGGCACTCTGACTCTGCTGGTTAGTGACTTTGTCGTGCCCAATGGTCTGGCCTTCTCGCCCGATGAGAGCATCCTCTACATCAACGACTCTCGAAAGGGCATCATCAGGGCCTTCGATGTGCAGGACGACGGCACCATTGCCTTAGCATCCGACCGGCTGTTTGCCGACATGCTTCCTGATGCCAGGGAGGGCATACCGGACGGCATGAAGGTGGACTCTGAAGGCAACGTCTATTGCGGCGGTTCCGGAGGCATCCATATCCTCAATGCCGGCGGCGAGCGTCTGGGCATCGTGGTTCACGGAGAGCCCGCCACCACAAATGTCTGCTTTGGCGACGGGGACTGGAAGACAGTGTTCTTCACCACCCGTGACAGCATAGGCACCTTCAGAGTCAAGATCCCCGGCATCCCGGTCCCGACGAAATAACACAGAGGCGCTCGGGTTCGGCGGACGCTTACTCCTTGGCCGAGCGGCCCTCCCTGCAAAAGGAAGTTGGTGAGAGTCACCCTCCGGCAGCCGTGGGATGAGCCCGTAGTGGATTCCGCTTGCCACATTGCCCATCTCAAGAGTTTCTTGATTAGAGCACTTTCCGTCTGGATTGCTAGAATATCTCACGACTCGCGATCCCCGCTCTACACTTGCATCCGATGATATGCTGAACAGACCGCCTGTGAGGTAACTTGACGGCATCGATGTCGCACACAGAGCAAGGCAGATTAAGCGGATTCACTCCACAAGCGAGGTAAACAATGGGCAGACTGAATGGCAAGACGGCGATTATAACCGGAGCGGCGCGGGGACAGGGCGCGGACGAGGCGCTCCTCTTCGCGCTGGAAGGCGCAAATGTCATCTTCGGCGATGTCTTGAACGACGAGGGCAGGGAGGTCGAGCGGCAGATCAGAGAGCTGGGAGGTGAAGCGACCTATGTAAGCCTCGATGTAACGAGCGAAGACGATTGGGAAGCCGCCGTCAGGCTGGCTGAAGAACGCTTCGGTAGCCTCGACATCCTCGTGAACAACGCCGCTATCAACCTCCCTTCCAACGACAACGACGCATGGAACATGGTGATGGACGTAAACGTTCGAGGCGTCCATCTCGGCATCCAGCACTCCATTCCCGCTATGAAGCGCGCTGGCGGCGGCTCGATCGTCAACATCTCGTCAGTCGCTGGGCTGGTTGGTCGCAAGGCGACACCTTACGCATACACCGCATCGAAGGGCGCCGTCCGACTGCTGACCAAGGGCGTCGCGATAGACCACGCCGCCGACAACATTCGCTGCAACTCCATCCATCCGGGACCCATCGACACCGCCATGCTCGCCGGCACAACCCCAACCGCCGAGCACATGGAGAGCCGCCGCATTGAGGTGCCCCTCCAGCGAATCGGCACCGTGCGCGACATCGCGCTCGCAGTCCTGTTCCTCGCTTCCGACGAGTCCTCGTGGATCACAGGCGCGGAGCTGGCAGTGGACGGCGGAATAACGGCTCAGTAACCTGACTTCCGGGCAGTAGTAGCAGACTTGCCACGTATGCAACCCGTCGGCGACCGGCAATCAGAATCGTTGGACCAGCTCGATCCGTATATCGCCCGGAGCGCGAACGAACGCAATCTTGATGTCCGGGCGCAGTTGCATCGGCTCCAGGTCGAACTCCGCGCCCTTCTCCTTCAGCTCGGCCGCCGCCTGCTCGATGTCATCCACCTTGAACCCGAAGTGGTCCAGCCCCAGGTGCGGGTCAACCGGCCCCGCTGGCACGCTCTCATCGGCCGCCGCGATGAATATCGTCAGACCGTTGATGTTCAGGTCGATGCGCGGCTGCCCGTCCGACTGAACCGACTCGATGATCTCCGCACCGAACATCGTCTCGAAGTACTTCGCCGTCTCCATCGGGGTGAGACTGCGTAGGTGAATATGGTCGTAGGTGTATGTCGTCATTGCTGCCATCCTCCGCGGTTGTTTTGTTACTCACGCTCTGCCACGGCATAAGGAAATCCTCGAATGCCTTGACTGGATCCAGCCGGACGTTCCCGATCGCGGCGCTTCTAACCGACGTCATCTATCGCGCCTGCTCTGAAAGAAGCCCAACTTTCCCCAGGTGTTATACAGCCACCGCTGAAGGGCCACGTGGAGCCTTGCCGTCGGGTTGAACTGCAGAACCGCGAGCAAGCACGCAAAGATAACTGCTATGAGTTCCACGCTTGGGAAGCTGCGTCTGATTGCAAACCATATAAGCACAAATACCAGGTAATAGACCGCCCAAGCGACGTGTATAAGGCGGCGGCGTAATGACAGGCCGAGAAAGATGCGGTCCTGCAACGGCTCATTCCTCCTTCCTTCCGGCTTCCTTCCCTTTCCGCTCTGCTGCCTCTACTCTCACCTTCCATCTTATGGTCTCATCTGTTCAGCCTTCATTGCCCAGCGTATCCCCGACGGATTTCGGCAAGGCGGGAAGCCACCAAAATGTAGGATGATTCCCCCGGGACCTATCCCTGCTGACAGACTCCTTAGGAAATGCGGTGTGGCAGCATGATGGACGAGTTAGCTTCTACGCATCATTGCGTACATTTCAGCAGAGTTTCTACGCACATGGTGCCAAGAAAGTGTGCCCGTGTCTATACGGCCACCGCATTGCTTCGTGGAGTCGCGGCACCATCGCACGGTCACCCTACATTATTTTCCACCAGGGCACGGCAAGCGCGTCCGGCGTCATCCATGTCGTCGAGCGACAGGTAGCGGCGGTCTTCGGGTGTCAATTCAGAGTTGATGAAATCAACGCCAATTTCATGCACAACCTGAGAGCCATCATTGACAGGCTTGTGCCAATTTATACCGTAGCTCACAATGCCCGAGGCAATTCGTCTCGATCCTGACTCAGATCGGATTACCTTCAACAGGGCGTGATAATTGGCGCGTATCAGATGATCTGGCGTCCCAGCCCGCGATAAAGAGGCATGTGATAAAATAGCGCCCAGATTCAATTGCTGTGAACACGGCTTGTTTCTTACCCTCGTATCCACCAAAAGAAAATTCTCAAAATGTGATCAACCGTGGGAAAAGATCGGGGAAAAGGAAGATAGCAGAATCCATGCAGTGCATATTAGACTGCGTACTGGCTGTTATCAAAATCCTGTCCCCTCCGCCAGATATGCGATACTCAGCACCTGGGCAACAATCGGCGATACGGAGCAACAGCATCAGATGAAGATTCACGAGTACCAGGCGAAGCAGATTCTCAGCAAGTACGGCGTACCCGTACCCGAGGGTGGGGTGGCGTCAACACCGGACGAGACCGCGAATCTGGTCGAATCGCTCGGCGGCAAAGCAATCGTAAAGGCACAAGTACATGCCGGTGGGCGGGGCAAGGCCGGCGGCGTCAAGCTCGTCTCCTCGTCTGTTGAGGCTGTCGAATTTGCCGACTCCATACTAGGCACAAGTCTGGTTACCTTCCAAACAGGGCCCGAGGGCGTTCCTGTACGCAAGGTACTGGTTGAAGAAGCGATTGATGTCGCCAAGGAACTGTATCTGGGCGTAGTCATTGACGGCGGCGCCGAGGGCGTAGTTGTCATAGCGAGTGAAGCAGGTGGTATGGAGATTGAGGAGGTCGCGGACAGCAACCCGGAGAAAATCCTTCGCGCAGTTGTTGATCCCGTTCTTGGGTTTCAGCCGTTTCAAGGCAGAGGCCTTGCTTACGGACTTAATCTTGACGGCTCGCTTATTCGCCCGGTTGCAACGCTCATCGAAAACCTTTGCCGCGCGTTTCAGGAGAACGACTGCTCACTCGCGGAAATCAACCCGCTTGTGATTACCGGCGACGGTCGCGTTCTCGCAGTTGACGCCAAGCTTGACTTTGATGACGACGCGATGTTCCGCCACCGCGACCTCGACGAGTTCTACGACGCTGAGCAGGAAGACGCAGGCGAGGTCGAAGCGCGCAAGTACGACATAAACTATGTCAAGCTCGACGGCAGCGTGGGCTGTATCGTCAACGGCGCGGGTCTCGCGATGGCGACCATGGATGTGGTGCTTTCCGGCGGCGCGAAGCCCGCAAACTTTCTTGACATCGGCGGCGGTGCGGACGAGGACAAGGTCGCGCAGGCGCTCAACATCGTGCTCTCCGACAAGTCTGTCGAATTGGTGCTCGTGAACATATTCGGAGGCATCCTGCGCTGTGATGTCGCCGCGCGTGGATTCCTGATGGCAGCAGAAGGCGCACCCCACAGCATTCGTCCAATGGTCGTGCGTATGCTCGGCACTAACGCCGATGAGGGACGGCGCATCCTGTCCGATTCAAGCCTCGATGTAACTCTAGTGGACGATCTGAGCGGCGCGGCTGAAGCGATACGTGCGGCAAGACCCTATTAGCAACTGGCAATCGAAATTCTTTCCCGTATAATTCCGAAAAGACTGAACGGGGCGGGAGTCGTCCTGACACAAGGCAAAGGAGGCACAATATGCACCTGCTCGAAGTCTTAAACCCAATCGGCCAGCAGCGAGGCTTGATTAACTCGTTGACCATTAGTGAGCGTCCGCAGTCGCTGGACAACAAGACTGTCGGACTGCTCTGGTCCGGCACGCACGGCGGCGACCTAGCCCTGAACCGCACCGGCGAAATGCTGCAAGAGCGGTTCAGCAACGTGAAGGTCAACTTCTATACAGGCGGCAACTATCCTGCGCCGCCGCCCATCGTGCAACAGGCAGCAGAGGAGTGTGACGTCGTCATCGGCGCCACAGCCGATTGAGGGACGTGCGCGTCGTGGATGGTCCACGACATGATCGAGATTGAGAAGACGGGCAAGCCCGCCATTCCAATCGTATCCGGGCGCTTTGAAGAGGACGCAATAGCAAGTTCGCGCGCGTTTGCCATGCCGGACTTGCAGTTTGTTATCGTGCCTCGAATATACCGAAACCTCGCACCCGAGTTGTGCGTCAGCCAGACAGAAGCAGTCATAGACGACATCATCGAGGTGCTGACCGTTGACAAGGCGCATGGCCGCCGGGAGCGCGACACCGCGACCGCCGTCGAGCGATTCGAGGGCGAGGATCGCTGGGACGCCATACTGAGAATGAACGAGCAGTGGCTGATGCGCGACTGGGGCGATGCCATGATCCTGCACCCACCGACTGAGGAAGCCGTCGCTGAATTGGTTGAGGGCACGGGACTGGATCGTTACGACCTCGTGTGTGACATGCCCCCTGGCTTCGGGTTGGCAACAGTGGAGAAGATTGCCATTAACGCCGCGATGGCAGGCGCCAAGCCGGAGCAAATGCCAGTCATCATCGCCGCGGTCAAGGCGCTGTCGGAAGTCGGTGAGCACGGCGGCAAGTCGCTGCTGATGTCCACCAGTCCGCACGCGCCAATGCTGGTCGTCAACGGGCCCATCGCAAAGGAGCTCGGCATCAACCCGCGCTCGGGGCTTGGCCCAGGACGTGACAACGAGGTCAATATCACTATCGGGCGCGCATTCTCGCTGTGCCTCCGCAACCTGGGCTACTGGTATCCCGGTCAGATGGATATGGACACCATCGGCACGACGCGCAAGTTCGTTCACTGCATTGCGGAGAATGAAGAGATGTCGCCTTGGGAGCCGTTCCATGTCAACCAGGGTTTCCGGGCGCATGAGAGCGCGGTCAGTGTGTTTATCACCGACGGTGAGCTTGATGTACAGGACCAGGGCAATACGAAGGCTGACGACCTGCTTAAGACGATCGCCTACGGCAGCACCTTCGGCACAAGGGGCATGGGAGCGCGCCATACTAATGAACGGCTGATATTCATGCCGCCGGACGTCGCGCGACCCGTTGGAGGCGAAGGCTACTCGAAGCAGGAGGCAAAGCAGTTCATCCACCACCACGCCAACATGAGCCTGGGGAAGTTGAGCCACTACATGCCGATCGACGATGCCAGAGTTGGGCAGCAATGGCAGTGGCTGAAGAACAAGACCGAGCAGGAGCGTTTGGACATCGAAGTACCGCTTCTCGAAGACGTTGACCGCTGGTTCATCGTGGTGGTAGGCGCGGACCGCGCCAAGACGCTTGTCATGCCCACAGGTGAAGGCGCATCGACAGTCGGCATCGACCAATACATGCCGTAGGGAGTCAGCGTCCCATACCCGGCATTATGGAGAATTAGCTCCTGAATATAACAGCCGCCTCTTGACAGATTGTCGGGGCGGCTGTGTACCCTTATGTAGTCAGAATGATTACCACGCCTTGAGATAGGAGAGCAAATGCTAAACCCGTACCTGAACTTTGATGGCAACTGCCGTGAGGCTTTCGATCACTATCGCTCCGTATTCGGTGGCGATTTCGCGATTGTGCAGACATTCCGAGACGGTCCCAGTGGTATGGGAGTGTCGGAAGAAGAGATGGACAACATCATGCATGTCTCTTTCCCGATTGGAGACAGCATCCTGATGGGAAGTGATGTGCCCTCTGCGTTTGGAGGAGCTCCTGTTACAGGTACCAACGTGCAGGTGAGCGTCAGCCCCGAGAGCAAGGAAGATGCAGACAGAGTGTTCGCGGGCCTTTCGGATGGCGGCAAGGTTACGATGCCTATGATGGACATGTTCTGGGGAGACTACTTCGGCACCTGCACCGACAAGTTCGGCATCAACTGGATGGTCGGCGTCGGACAGTCTCCGGAATGATAACTTACCATCCGATGTGAACTACCTGATGATGCTGATTAACTGAAAGGACGTATCCAACCAATGGGAATCCTTGTTGACGAGAATACGCGCCTGCTCGTGCAGGGCATTACGGGCAGAGAGGGCAGCTTTCACGCCCTTCGATGTCGTGAATATGGCTCCAATCTGGTCGCCGGAGTAACGCCGGGGCGGGGCGGGCAGGTCTTCGACGACGATGTTCCCGTGTTCAACACCGTCAGGCAGGCTGTGGATGAGACCCAGGCGAACTGCGCCCTCATATTCGTACCGCCGCCCTTCGCCGCCGACGCCATCGTGGAGTCGGTTGATGCGGGCATTCCCACCATCGCCTGCATCACCGAGGGCATCCCGATAATGGACACCATCGCCGTCAAGCGCTACATTCGCGACAAGCCCGTAACGCTCATCGGACCGAACTGCCCCGGCATGATTACCCCCGGCGCGAGTGTCAAGGTGGGTATTATGCCCGGCAACATCCACACACCCGGCAGAATCGGCGTCGTGTCCCGCAGCGGCACTCTGACCTACGAGGCTGTCAGCCAGCTCACCGATCTGGGCATCGGGCAATCATCATGTGTCGGCATCGGCGGCGACCCGGTCAACGGCTCGTCTTTCGTGGACATGCTGAAGATGTTCAACGACGACGATGAAACTGATGGCGTCGTGATGATTGGAGAGATTGGCGGCACCAGGGAACAGGAAGCGGCGGAGTACATCAGCAGCGACTTCAAGAAGCCGATGGCAGCGTTCATCGCCGGGCGCAGCGCCCCCCCGGGCAAGCGCATGGGACATGCGGGCGCGGTCATCACAGGCAGAGCCGCTCGCGCCGAAGAGAAGGAGAAGGCGCTAGCCGCAGCGGGCGTCGCCATAGTCCCCGGTCCCGGCGAGATTGGCAACACCTTTCAGCAAGTCATCAACGCATAACGGCGGCTGAACTCTCGCTCAACCGCCGTTGACTATCTACTTGGCTTGTTTGACCTTTACCCCTTAAGAGGATTATCAGCTCGGGTCGAGGTGCCCCACGCAGCTGTTGTTCTGGTGGTCGTCACTGTCCGTTCCATCGGGACACGTCGTATCATCCCAGTCAACATCACGTATGTTTTCGGCACGGTCCATATTCATTGCATCTTTGAGGTCACAGTCTTCAAACTCTACATCCTCCAAGTCCGCTCCGTCGAAGTCTGCCTCTTCAAAGTCTGAGTTTATGAACTTGGCATCTACGAGATTCGCGTCCTTGAAGTTTGCCTCCTTAAAGTCACATCTCTCGAATGTACCGTCCGTTAGTATTGCGTCCTCCAGGTCGGCCTTTTCGAACTTGCAGTTGGTGAGTTCCATTTCCGTCAGGTCGGCACCGCTCAGATCCGCTTCCTCAAAGTCCGTATTGCGGTCGATCTCAGCGTCCTTCAGATTCACGTTCTTCAACTGAGCCTTCCCGAAATCCGCGCCGGTGAAGTTGGTTTCAGTTATGGTCGCGTTTCTGAAATCGGCTCCCGAAAAATCGGCGTTTATGAAGCTGGAACCTGAAAGGTCTGCGCTGATGAAGCTGACTCCAATCAGCACCGCGCCAACATCGAAGGTGATATTCGTCAGTTTCGTGCTGCGGAACATATTTGAATCGTTCTGAGGAGACCTGAACAGTGCCTCCACGACTATTGCTCGGTCGAGATTGGCGCCTTTGAATATAGCGCCCCGGAAGTCTGCGCCGCTCAGGTCCGCGCCGCTCAGGTCCGCGTTCTCGAAGTTAGCTCCCTTCCCTGAAATCGCAGTTCCAAGGTCCGTATTCCTCATATTCGCGCCAATCAGTATCGCGTTGGTGAAGTTCACGCCGCGCAGGTCCGCGCCTGACAGGTCTGCGCCTGTCAGATTCAGGTCGCTGAAGTTCCTGCCCTCGAAGTCGCACCCCTTCAGGTCTGCGCCGGGCACCAGGATGGTGCAAGGTATGGGTGTAGGTGTCGCCGTCGGCGTATGAGTGGGCGTAGGTGTAGGCGTAGGTGTAGGCGTAGGTGTAGGTGTGGGTGTAGGCGTGTTCGTAGGTGTAGGTGTGCTTGTGGGAGTAGGCGTGTTAGTAGGCGTTGCCGTCGGAGTGTCGGTGGGCGTAGCCGTGGGTGTGTTGGTTGCCGTCGCGGTTGCCGTCGGAGTATTGGTTGGCGTGTTGGTCGCCGTCGGCTCCGGCGTGTTGGTCGCCGTTGGTTCCGGCGTGTTCGTCGAGGTCGGCACTGGGGTCGCAGTGGCGGGCACGCTTGTTGCGGTCGGCACGTCTTCTGCAGGCAGCACAGGCTCTTCATCCTCTTCACACGCGACGATGAATGCTGTCAGGCAAAGTAGGAGCGCAAGCGATGCAAGTAGTTTCAGTTTCATGGATGCTCCTGACAAATCGTGAATTGCTTGTGATGGATCAAAACCGTATCTCAAGTGCAACCACGAAAAGTTAACAGAATTTTAGAACTCTTTTATCCTATTTCCAATTATTAGAGAGACTTCAATATATCGTCAACCGATTTTCGGGTTTCAAATGTCGCAGAATATGCTGCATATCTCTGCTGAACAAGCACTTGCGCCCGGCCGGTTATTGACCATGTGCTACTTATGCTATGTTGAAATAGAGGGGCCTGTCGCTCAGGTTCTCAATTAGTTGCTTGACTACATGGTACAGGAGATTGGAAGTCGAGGTGGTAAGACTATGGCGGATGCGAATATCACGGTGTATGGTGCGCCGTGGTGCCCGGACTGCACACGCGCGAAGCAGTTTCTCGGCGAGCAGCGTGTGCGTTACGACTGGATAGATATCGATCAAAATGAAGACGCACGCGCCTATGTGCAGGAAGTCAATGACGGCAAGCAAATCATACCGACGATTATCTTCGAGGACGGTTCTCTGCTTGTAGAGCCGTCCAA
The DNA here is from genome assembly GCA_965204855.1 of Dehalococcoidia bacterium. Classification (GTDB taxonomy): domain Bacteria; phylum Chloroflexota; class Dehalococcoidia; order Lucifugimonadales; family JADFKI01; genus Bin90. The sequence goes on along the minus strand of OZ242018.1, from coordinate 2,523,323 downwards.
TTCAGAACTGGCCGCCAAGCTCGGTATTCAGCCCAAGGCGTGCCGGGACTTCTATGACCTGATCATAATCGGCGGCGGCCCCGCCGGGCTGTCAACCGCATTGTATGCCGCCCGCGAGGGCATCGACACCCTTGTCATCGAGAGCAGCGCCATTGGTGGACAAGCAGGTGTTACCGAGCGCATCGACAACTATCTGGGCTTCCCGGATGGCGTGGAGGGCGCGCGGCTCGCGGACGACATGCGCGCGCATGCCGAGCGCTTTGGCGCTGAGATGCTGCCCGCGCAGACGGTCGCTGAAGTACGTGCCGAGGGTAGATACCGCACCGTTATCACCGAGTCGGGCGACGAGTACGGCGCGATGGCTCTCCTCATCGCCGTAGGTACGCGATACCGCAGGCTGGGCGTACCCGGTGAAGAGGACTTCATAGGCGCTGGCATACACTTCTGCGCCACCTGCGATGGTCCTTTCTACAAGGGCGAGGAGATGCTCGTCATCGGAGGCGGTAACAGCGCACTTGAAGAGGGCTTGTTTCTGACGCGTTTCGCGGAAAAGGTTACGCTTCTGGTCAGAGGCGACACGCTCCGCGCGAGCCAGGTATTGCAGGAAAAAGCCGCGAGCCATCCAAAGATGGAAATACGCTTCAACACTTCGGTTCAGGAGTTTCTGGGAGAACGCAGGCTCTCAGCCGTAATGACCAAAGACGCACTAAGCGGAGATACCCGGAAACTTCACCCGGGCGCGGTGTTCGTCTTCATTGGGCTGGACCCCAACACCGGCTTCCTACCCGACGTTGTGGAACTGGACAATTGGGGTTTCATCCGAACTTTCGACAACATGCAGACGAGAATAGAGGGCATATTCGCCGCCGGAGACGCGCGCGCGGGCAGTACCAAGCAGGTCGCAAGCGCAGTTGGCGAAGGCGCTGCCGCAGCGCTGATGATTAGGCAGTATCTGGAGAAGCTAGGCGGAAGGCGCGGCTACAGAGGCGACTAGTGCGCGAGGATGTCAGTCGCCCTTCAGCAGCCCCTTCTCAATCTTGCGCTCGATAATGCTGGGAACCAGCACCGAATGCGACGCTAAAGTCGTCAGGCTGCCGCCGGCAAGTTTCAGTGCCCAACGGTAAGTGTTCTCCGCAACCGCCGCACCACCTTCCAATACGGGTTCTCTACTACGCACCTGGTCCAATAGCTCGATGACTTCAGACGCAATCCGCCACTGGATGCGCGACGAAACCTCTTGCGCGCTGCCGCCCTGCGACAGAGCATCCGTGTATCGCAGCATCGCGTCCAGATGCAAGACCTCGGTGCGTGGATAGAATGAGACCATGATATTCCAGGGGTTGCCTCCCGGCTCCTGGTCGCCGCCATACCGGAAGTCCGTACGCAGTATGACCGCTGGAATATCGAGAGTCTTCGCATACATATATTCGGCAACCGTCCCGGAGTCTAGCTCCGTGCCGTCAAAATTGAACAGCGCCAGATCGCATTCCATGAGCGCTCGCAAATTCTGATCGCGTATCTCAATTGATGAAACGCCCTGCTGTTCAAGGTTCTGCGGCAGCACGCAGCGGTAACGCTCTTGCGAAGCGGCTTCGATGTGCGCCCCAAGCAATGCGTTGCCCTGAAGTACCTTGTGGTCGAACAGCGGTCCTGCGAAATAGATTGTGTACGGAGATGGCATTGTCGTTGAACCTCTATCCTCACTCCAACATCCGGCTGTCAGCATTCACTCAGCAGACCTTTTTCAATCTTAAGGGACACAACTCGACGCACCGCATCGTCCAAGGAGCCTTCACCCGAGACTAGGTGAGCAAGCCCTCCGGCCGCAAGGCGCAACCCCCATCGATATGTACTCTCCGCGCTCGCCCTTCCGCCCTCCATAACGGGAGCATCGCCCCGTACTTCGTCCAGCAGCTCGATAACCTCCGCCGCAATCCTACGCTGGTAGCGCGCAGCGACCTCGGCTGCGTCCCCTCCCTCAGCAAGCGCCTCTTGATACCATTGCATGCCGTCTAGGTGAAGAATGCGCGTGCGCGGATAGAAGGAGACCATCAAGTTCCACGGATCGCCCTCGGCGTCCTGGTCGCCGCCTCCACGAAAGTCGGTGCGGAGTATCACCGTGGGGATGTCAAGCATCTTCGCGTACATGTACTCCACCACAGCCCCCACAGGTATTTCCGCGCCGTCGAAGTTGAACAGTGCAAGGTCGCACTCCATCACCGCGCGCAAGTCCTGGTCCCGTATTCCCATAGGTCCTATGCCGCGCTGCTCGAGGTCCTGCGGCAGCACACAGCGATACCTCCCCTGCGAATCGCCGTCGATGTGCGATGCTAGCAGCGCGTTGCCCGCAAGATGCTTATGGTCGAAAAGCTGCCCGGCAAAGTATATCGTGTATGGTTCATTCATATCTGCTTGGCTATCTCCTGATCATCATTCGGCTGTTGATGGGAGCTATCCCAGAAGCCCTTTCGACAGTTTCTCCGATACAAGTCGATGTACCACATCTTCCAGAGAGTTGCCACCCGCAATGCGTTCATCAAGGCCATTCCCGGGGAAGCGCAACGCCCACCGATACAGATGCTCCACGCCGTCAGGGGCGGCGCCCAATTGGGGCGGCTCCTCCCTCACCGCGTCCAGTGCGTTGATTACGGTCTCCGCGATTCTGGCGCAGTAGCGCGCGCTTGCATCCTCGGCGGAATTAGATTCCAGCCGCGCTTCCTGATACCACGCCATCGCGTTCAGCGTCACGTTGCGGGTGCGGGGGTAAAACGAAGCCATCAGGTTCCATGCGTCTCCGTCCGTATCCTGGTCTCCGCCGCCGCGAAAATCGGTGCGTAGGATAACTGCCGGAATGTCCAGCAATTTCGCGTACACGAACTCGACTACGGTGCCGGAATCCAGGTCCGGTCCGTCGAAGTTGAAGAGTGCCAGATCACAGGTGGCAACACCTATAAGGTCCTGGTTGCGTATGTCAACCGCTCGCGTGCCGGTCTGTTCCAGGTCCTGCGGTAGCACACAGCGATACCGTCCATCCGACAGTCGCTCGATGTGTGATGCCAGCAGAGCATTCCCTAACAGATGCTTATGGTCGAACAGCTCGCCAGCGAAGTAAATCGTGTACTCAGTAGGCATTTGTTACTCCAAAATAGAGTATAGCATCTCGCCTCTGCCGTATTCTTCGATAAGTCCCCGTTGACGATGCAATGGGGCGGTGATACCGTTTGCCGTATCACTCCTGATGCACAGAAGGGAGAAGCTATGAGACTAGAAGGCAAGGTCGCGATTATAAGTGGCGGCGCGCGCGGCATGGGTGCCGCTGAGGCTCGCATATTCGCGCGCGCGGGTGCAAGGGTCGTAATAGGCGACCTGCTTGAAGAAGAGGGATTGAAGGTCGTCGCAGAAATCGGCGAAGCGGGTGGCGAAGCCCTTTTCGTCAGACTCGATGTTACCGACGAATCCAGCTGGCAGAGTGCTGTGGAAGCAGCAGTAGAGCGCTTCGGCAAGGTGGATATTCTCGTCAATAACGCTGCCATTCTCCGTACCCAGGGTTTGCTAGAAACTACCGAAGAAATATGGGACGAGGTCATGGACGTCAACACCAAGGGCACGTTCCTTGGAACGAAGACGGTCATCCCGGAGATGAGAAAGGTGGGCGGAGGCTCCATCATCAACATTTCGTCGGGAGCCGGAATCACCGGCAGCCGGCGCAACACCGCTTACCACGCCTCCAAGGGCGCGGTCCGTATTTTCACAAAGTCGGCAGCGATACAATACGCGGGTGAGAATATACGTGTGAACTCCGTCCATCCCGGCCCTGTGGATACCGATATGCTCGCTTCATCGCTTACGGTGGAAGGCGGGCGCAGACCCGAGGATGTTCCTCTCGGGCGATATGGCAAGCCGGAAGAAGTCGCCTACGGCGTGCTATATCTGGCGTCCGACGAGTCGTCTTTCGTCACCGGCAGTGAGGTGGTCATAGACGGCGGGCGCACTGCGGAGTAAAAGGACACGCGATGAAGCCTTTATACTTGAGTAGGCACACGCGACAAAGAATGAAGTTGTATGACATATCGTTGGAAGAAATAGAACTCGCTCTGACGCTCCCTGATATTACTGAACCCACGAGGAAAAATCGCCTGAATGCCACCAAAGTGATTTCCGGCAGAGTGATACGTGTAACCTATATTGAAGAAGAAACACAAACTGTGGTAGTCACGGTCACCCACAGGCGAAGGTTACCTGCAAATCTAAATGGAGGTCGGAGATGAGGATAGGATACGATAATGAAGTTGACGCCCTGCAAATTTTGTTCGCAAACGCCAAGCCCGTGGATTCCCGGGATGTCGCGGAAGGCGTTACGATAGACTTGGACGAACAGGGAAACATAGTTGGCTTGGAGGTTCTGGACGCCGCAGAAAAGTTGGGGTTGGAATCTATCCTTACTGTTACTATAGATACTCTGCTTGCTGAACAGTCCGCATAAACAATCGTTACAAAACGAATAGGGAGTTTCACCATGGAAATACAAGATGCAGTAATCGTTAGTGGAGCAAGAACGCCGGTAGGCAGGTTCGGAGGCGCTTTCAAGGATGTCGCAGCCCCCGACCTTGGGGCCGAAGCGATTAAGGCTGCCCTCAATCGCGCAGGCATCAGCCCTGAGCAGGTCGAAGAGGTCGTGATGGGTAACGCATTGCAGGCGAACGAAGCCGGGTACGCGGCGAGGCTGTCCACGCTCAAGGCCGGCATCCCGCAGGAGACGCCGACCATTGCCGTCAATCGGCAATGCTCCTCCGGACTGGAGGCTATCAACATGGCGGCTCAACTCGTCCGCACAGGCGAGGTTGACATAGCCGTCGCGGGCGGCACGGAAAACATGAGCCAGTCGCCCTACCTTCTAGGCTACGAGGCGCGCTTCGACGGCTTGCGAATGGGGGACGCCACAATGCGCGACGGCTTGACCGAAGGACTCGGCTGCCCGGTCAATCGATACCACATGGGCGTAACCGCCGAGAATGTCGCAGAGCGGTTTGAGGTCAGCCGAGAAGACCAGGACGAACTCGCGTTAATGAGCCACCAGCGCGCGGTCGCCGCAATCGCGAATGGACGATTCAGCGAACAAATAATTGATGTTAGCGTTCCGCAGCGAAGAGGCGATCCTGTCGTAGTCTCTCAGGATGAAGGGCCTCGCGCCGACACAACGCTTGAGCGTTTGGCGACACTTCGCCCCGTCTTCAAGCGAGACGGCAGCGTTACGGCAGGAAACGCATCCAGCATCAATGACGGCGCGGCGGCAGTGGTCATAATGTCCGCAGCCAAAGCCGCTGAACTCGGCTTGCAGCCCAAGTTGCGCTGGCACACTCGCGGCGTTGCCGGTGTGGAGCCCGCGATCATGGGCACCGGTCCCGTTCCCGCCGTCCGTAAGGCGCTCACCAAGTCCGGCATGAACATCGACGATATAGACCTCATCGAGCTGAACGAAGCGTTCGCCGCGCAGGCGCTCTACTGCATCCGCGAACTCGACATGGACTTCGACAAGACCAACGTCAACGGTAGCGGCATCAGCCTGGGCCATCCAGTCGGCGCGACCGGCGCAATCATGACCGTCAAGCTGATGGAAGAGATAGGCCTGCGCGACCAGGAACTGGGCCTCGTAACAATGTGCGTAGGCGGCGGCCAGGGCGTTGCTACCATCTTCGAGCGTGTGGGATAAGTGGAAGGTGCCGGAGTGCCCTAAATCGTCAGCACTCCGTCGCGCTTTACCACACTGCCTCCCGCCACAATCGCATTGACGTTATGCAGGGCGGTTATGTCGGTCGTCGGATCGCCGTCCACGATGACCACATCGGCCGCCTTGCCTACTTCCAGTGTTCCGATTTCGTCCTCCAAGCCCAAGCACTCGGCGGATGTCTTAGTCGAGCAGACGATTGCCTCCATCGGCGTGATGTGCATCTCCTCAACCATTACCTGCGGGATGTACGCGAAGTCGTCGAAGCGGGCGTTGGTCATTCCGGAGTCCATGCCGGTTACGAACTTCACGCCCCGGTCCCACATGTCCCGCAGAATCTCGAATCTCCGTTGCGGGTCGCTCATGCCGGAACCGCCGGTCGCTCGACCACGCATCCTGTTGAGGTGACCGAGCGCCAAAGTTGGGTCAACCCACAGCCCTTTCTCGACAATCATGTCCGCAACATCCGGGTCGTAGTCGTACATCTGCTCCTCGTCCTCCGCAAGCCAGGAGCAGTGTATGAGGTTGTGAACGCCTGCTTCTACGCAGTTACGCACGCCTGCGCTCGCATGGCAGTGCGCCGCCACGCGCAGCCCAAGCCGCTCTGCGTCCTGCACGGCAGCCTTGAGCGTGGAAGCCGGATACTGAGGCGCCCTTGTATTGGTGTTAGGCGTGAAGCCCCCACCGGTTGACATTATCTTGATGTAGCCCGCGCCCAGCTTGAACTGCTGTCGCACCGCCTGAACAACCTCGTCGGCTGTATCCGCCTCCGTGCCGAACATATTGCAGTGCCCGCCTGTCGTCGTGATGGGAGTGCCTGCCACTATCAAGCGAGGTCCGGGAATGATGCCGTCATCGATCGCCTGCTTGATAGGAAAGGCTACTTGATTGCGCGCTCCCAGGTCTCGCATCGTGGTCACGCCGGACGAAAGCGCGGCCCGCACCGCGTTCACCGCGCGCATGAGGAACACCTCATCCGTCTCGGTCATGATGTGCGTGTAGGCGTCCTCTTCCGCGCTACAATGTATGTGCGAGTGCATCTCGATGAAGCCGGGCATGATGCTGCCACCGTTCACCTCAATGACATCTACTTCCTCGCCCGGAGCGAACTGCAACGCCTCTTGTGTGGTAATCTCCGCTATCCTGCCGTTTTCGAGCACCATTGCGGCGTTAGGCACGGCATCCGTGCCTGTGCCGTCGATTAGTCGGTCCGCCTTCAGCGCCAGTTTCATTTGCAACCTCACATTGTCCGACATTCAGAATTTTCGGCACATTATAGCACGGCACCCTCTCCAGTCTCTCCGTACCTACTTCCGCCGCACTAGACCGCCGCCGCATATCTGGATATAATCCCGAAAAGTCGGTCAGTTCGCCAATTTTTCAGTCTGGCAGCGTGCTCCATTGCGTAGCAAAAGTTGTCAACGGCGAACCGGCTGGCTAGACGGAACACCAGACTACTCCGGCAGCAATCCTAAAGAACTGACCGGCTGACTTACTGATTTACTGAAAGACTAATGCGAAGGAGGCAGGCCCATGACGACCTATTCGGACCTTAACAGGGACTCGCTGCTGTGGATGTACGAGACTATGGTGACCATACGCCGGTTTGAGGAGCAGTCGCGGCGCGAGGCGGACGCTGGCAAGCTGCGCGGCATGCACTCGTCCATCGGGCAGGAAGCCGTGCCGACCGGCATCTGCGCGCACCTGCGCGATGACGACTATGTGCTCGGCACACACCGCAGCCACCACCATTGCATCGCCAAGGGCGTTGACCTCAACGAAATGATGGCTGAACTGCTCGGCAAGGCAACCGGCACCAACAAGGGCAAGGGCGGCACTATGCACATCGCCGATATCAACAAAGGCATGCTCGGTGCGAACGGCGTTGTCGGATCCAATATCCCGGTTGCAACGGGCGTCGCTCTCAGCGCGAAGGTGCGCGGTAGCGACCAAGTGAGCGTCGTATTCTTCGGCGACGGCGCGTCCAGCCAGGGCAGCCTGCACGAATCCATGAACATCGCCAGCATCTGGAAGCTGCCTGTTCTCTTCGTCTGTGAAAACAACCGCTACGCCGAATCAACGCCGTTCGAATATGCTGTCGCCGGCGGCTCCATCGCCAACCGCGCGGCAGGCTACGACATGCCCGGCGTACTCGTGGACGGTCAGTCCGCGCTCGACATGTTCGAGGTCGGTAAGGAAGCCGTAGCGCGCGCAAGGGCAGGGGAAGGTCCCACGCTCATCGAGGCGCAGACATACCGCTATCAGGGACACTTCGGCGCGGACGACCCGCTCGGCTACCGCACGCAGGAGGAAGAGGACTACTACGAAGCGCGCGACTGCATCAACAGTCTGAGGGCGCACATCACGGACGGCGGTTACGCCACCGAAGCCGAGATTGAGTCTATTGAAGCGAGTGCGCAGACAGCGGTCATGGCAGCGACGACATTCGCGGACGAAAGCCCGTTCCCCGACCCTTCAGAGCTGACGACGGATGTGTATGTGAGCTACAGATAGGGTGGTCTGCCAATTGATCGGTGTTCAAGGGAAGATATAACTTTAATGCTGAGACACCGATTACCGATGAACTGGTTTACTGACCAGACAATGAACTCTTTCAGGAGAACGTAATGGTACAGATACAAACGCGACGGCTGTCATATATTCAGGCCGTAAATGAGGCGCTGCGGCAGGAGCTTGAGCGCGACGAGAACGTCATCATAATGGGCGAGGACATCGCGGGCGGCGGCGAGCGGGACCAGTTCCAGGACGCCTGGGGCGGTCCAATGCGCCTTACCAAGGGACTAGTCGGAGACTTCGGTCGCCAGCGCATTCGAGACACACCGATCGCGGAGTCCGGCTTTATTGGCGCAGCTGTGGGCGCGGCGGCGACCGGACTTCGTCCTGTCGCTGACCTGATGTACGTCGGCTTCCTCGGCGTATGCGGTGACCAGATTCTGAACAACGCCGCGAAGATTCACTACATGTTCGGCGGCAAGGTCAAGGTGCCGCTGACTATCATGACCGGCACAGGTGCTGGTACAAACTCCGCAGCGCAGCACTCCGAAACGGTCTATTCAGTGTTCACGCACTACCCGGGTCTGAAAGTCGTCGCGCCTTCCAATCCGTATAACGCTAAGGGACTATACGCCGCGTCCATCCGCGATGACGACCCCGTGATTATCTGCAACAACCGCCAGCTCATGGGCATCCGCTTCGATGTGGATGTGCCGGAGGAATCCTACGAAGTGCCGCTCGGTCAGGCGGACATCGCGAGAGAAGGTACGGATGTAACCCTGCTCGGCATAAGCTACATGACGCAGATTTGCTTGCAGGCGGCAGACGACCTCGCGGCGCAGGGCTACTCTGCCGAAGTCGTTGACCTGCTGTCTCTGTCTCCTATGGACGACGAAGCTATACTGGAATCCGTTCGCAAGACACGCCGCATCGTCATCGTGGACGAGGACTACCCGCGCTGCAGCATGGCAGGCGACATTGCCGCTCTGGTTGCTGAAGAGGCGTTCGACTACCTTGACGCTCCACCTAAGCGCGTAACTCCGCCGCACACCTCCGTGCCGTACAGCCGCCCCCTGGAGGCGCTCTTCGTTCCCACGAAGGAACAGGTCGTGGCGGCTGCCCTGGAGACACTGGAATAGCAATCCCATCAGTTCCGTAGCGAAAGCGAGAGCCTTAGAACAATGGCAGTCCAAATCGTGATGCCCAGACTGGGCGACTTCATGACCGAGGGTATCGTGGCAAAGTGGGCGAAGTCGCAGGGCGACGCCGTATCTCAGGGCGAGCTTATCGCCGAAATCGAGTCCGAGAAACTGAACTACGAGTTGGAAGCCACCTCTGATGGCTTCCTGCACCAGGCTGTTGATGAAGGCGCAACGGTCGGCGTGGACGATGTAATCGGCTACCTGCTCGCCGAGGGCGAAGAGCCGCCGCAGCCGCAACAGCCTGCCGCAGCCGCCGCGCCTTCACCCTCGCCCGCAACAGCGCCGCAGAGACGCACACCACGCCGGGGTGCGGGTGATGTTGTGCCGTCAACGCCGGGCGCTCGCCGTCTCGCCGCCAGTCTGGGCGTGGATATATCGCAGGTTACGCCGACGGGACCTCGCGGTCGTGTAGTTGACGCCGATGTGCGTGCCTACCATGAAGCGCAGCAGCCAAAGGCGCCGCCGGGCATGCCTGAGCCGTCCAAGATCGAACCGCTAAGTGGAATGCGGCGCGCCATAGCGCAGAACATGCGCGGCAGCCTCAGCGAAACGGCACAACTCTCTTACTTCTTGGAGGTCGATGTAACGGAGGCGCAGCGTTTGCGGCGCGAGGCGGCCCGGGAGAGTGGCGTCAGCATCAACATCGCGAGCGTTCTCATCAAGGCCTGCGCCGAGTCTCTGAAGCGTGTACCTGCGCTCAATTCGATTCTGGTCGGTGACAACGTGATGTCCTTCGACGAGGTGAATATGGGAGTTGCGGTGGCGCTTGACGACGGCCTTATCGTGCCGGTGCTGAAGGGCGTGCATGACATGAGCGTGGCCCAGATTGCCGAGGGCATTCAGGGTCTGTCTGAAAGAGCACGTGCTGGTGAGTTGTCTTCCTCCGAAATCAGCGGTGGCACATTCACGATAAGCGTGCTGGGCGTAGTGGATGGCTTCACGCCTATTCTCAATCCGCCGCAGAACGCCCTGCTAGGCGTTGGCCGAAGCGCGCAGAAGCCGGTAGTGCGCGGTGGTGAAATTGTCGTGCGCGAAATGATGACACTGAGCCTCACGGGCGATCATCAGGTCATAGACGGCGCTATCGCTGCAAGTTTCTTCCGCCGACTCCAGCAGATGGTGGAACGGCCCTCATCGCTGTTTCAATAGGTGCTCAGGGCATCGACGGAGCGAAAGTATAAAGACGGGGGTGGACTTTGCCGCCACCGCAGGCGGGTGATAGCTACTCGTATAGCCAATCTCTCTGCTTGCGGTGACTCTTGTCAGTTCTCAGATTGTGTTGACTCGAGTGCCTCCAGCAGTTCTTGCTCTGCGCTGCGAATGAACTCCAACCCTTGTACTACGGCTTCGAGTTGATCCGGTTCCATTATGTCCGCCACCGTCTTGAGGCGGTCGGTGCCGACGCGCCAAAAGCGATTAATTGTATCGCGACCCACGTCGGTCAGATGGCAGAGCACAACCCTTCTGTCGTCCGGATCAGACGAACGATCCACCAGTTTTTTCTCAACCAAGCGGTCCACTACGGTTGTTGTTGCGGAAAGAGCCCTTCCTAAATACGTTGAGATGCTGCCCATTCGCAGTGCACCCATGCGCTCCAATAACACAAGGGTCTTCAATTGGGGAATGGTCATGTCCAATTCTTCCCACTCATCCAGACGATGCAAGTGGATTTGGCGGTTCAGATATTCCGCTACTACCACGAAGCGTTCAGTCAACTCTTGCCTTCTGCTGTCTTCCATAATTCTACTTACACCTAGATGTACTCATTTCACCTCGAAATCTTGACACGGCAATAAAGAAAATCCGTTTAGGATCCGCCTCCATCACCATCTTTAAGATTTCACATTGAGTTGTGCCAAAAATTCACTTTAATTTGAACGGACGGGATATAACCTGATTCCAGCACTCCCGCTGGGTCTGAGCGAGGAGATTTGCCTAACATGAGCATACTTGATGTGAGTGGTGTTTATCCAGCGTATGCAATTTCACGTAAGAGGGATTGAGAGGGGCGTATATACGCACTGCAATTGACAACTATACAGCCCTCTTAATTTTTGTATCCGCTAGATAATACCACAATAGTGTTGCATATACACGCCTTTGCCAATAATGAGATTGTGTATCGCCTTATTGGATCCTACTGGCTCGCAATTGCGCCGATATGCGCGCTGACGTTTCTTCTCATATAGACTACTCCTTCTCTCATTGGCGCTCACTGCCAGCATGCACCGCATCCGGCGACGATGTAATATTCTTTTCACAAGGGTCGTGCCATCCGGTCGTTAAAGTGCAGGCACATCACAGAAATGGATGTGTACTTCGAAAGGCAATCGTTCTACACTGCCATGCGCGTTCACCACTTCTACATTCACAACACCAACGCTCCTGAACTCATAGAGCTTTTCTTGATAGCGGGCGTCGTATCGGTACTGGGCATCCGCGCCTTCCTGGCAGCCAGCGGATACCCGCAGATAGGCGGCGCAGGCTTGCACATCGCGCACATGCTCTGGGGCGGGCTGTTCATGATGCTGGCGCTACTGCTGATGTTCATGAGCCTCGGGCATGTGGCGCAGCGGTTCGCGGCGATTCTCGCGGGCGTGGGCTTCGGCACATTCATTGATGAACTCGGCAAGTTCATCACCAGCGACAACGACTACTTCTACCAGCCCACCATCGGCCTGATATACATCGTCTTCATCGCCATCTTCCTTATACTGAACGCTCTGCGCCGCCGCGAATCGGTCAGACCGGACGCCGCGCTCGCCAACGCCTTGAACCGCCTCGAGCTTGCGGGCAGCGGCCGACTGGACTCGGAGACCAAGCGGGAGACGCTTGACCTGCTGCGTATGGCCGACCCTGCCAATCCGCTTGTGCCTGCGCTCCGATCCTATGTCGAGGACGCCCCCGAGCAGGGTATGGCGGACATGAACCTGTACTTCCGCGTGCGGGACGCGCTCTTCAGACTGTACGGGCACATCGCTCTGCATCGCTGGTTCACGCCCGCGCTGATTGCCCTGTTTGTCATGTTCGCTATTGTCCAGCTTATCGTGGCGGTCGGGCTGATAGTCCTGACATTTGTGATTGACCTGTCGGGGTTAGAGTTGTCTTTTGGGGAATGGGCAGGCGTCGGTTCGTCAAGCGTGTCGGCTGTGCTGGTCGCCATAGGTATCCGGCGCTTGCGCCGGTCGAGAGTGAGCGCATACCGCTGGTTTCAGCGAGCGGTTCTGGTGAGCATCTTTGTTACGCAGGTATTCGCCTTCTTCGCGACCGAGTTCGCCGCGCTCGGCGGGCTGGTGATAGACATCCTAATATACTTCGCGCTCACGCTGATGATAGAGCGGGAGCAGAGCGCCTCGCTCGAAACCGACGGAGAATGAGCATATCCTACTGCGGATGTGTTATTCTTTTCACAAGCGTCGCGTATCCGGCGGTAGAGTGCGGGCGTATCGCTGATATAGATACTCACTTTGAGAGGCAGTCATCCCATGACCACCAACGAACCCTCCACATCCACCAACTTCATCCAGCAGGCAATCAACGCCGACAACGAATCGGGCAGGTTCGACAGGCGTGTTCACACTCGCTTCCCGCCTGAGCCTAACGGCTACCTGCACATCGGGCATGCCAAGTCCATCTGCCTGAACTTCGGGCTGGCGCGCGAGTTCGACGGCCTCTGCAACCTGCGCTTCGACGACACTAACCCCACCAAAGAGAGCGTGGAGTACGTCGAATCGCAGAAGGAGGATGTGCGCTGGCTCGGCTTCGACTGGCACGACCGCGAGCTCTACGCCTCCGACTACTTCGGCGAGCTTTACGAGTTCGCAAAGCAGCTCGTTCTCGAAGGCAAGGCGTATGTGGACGACCTCAGCCAGGACGAAATTCGCGAGTATCGCGGCACGCTCACCCAGCCCGGCAAGGAAAGCCCCTACCGCGACCGCTCTGCCGAAGAGAACCTAGACCTGCTTGAGCGCATGAAGGCGGGCGAGTTCTCCGATGGCGCGCACGTGCTTCGCGCCAAAATCGACATGGCGTCGCCGAACCTGAACATGCGCGACCCGGTGATGTACCGCATCCTGCATACCGAGCACCACCGCACCGGGGACGACTGGTGCATCTATCCGATGTACGACTTCGCGCACGGCCAGTCCGACTCCATCGAGGGCATCACGCACTCCATCTGCACGATGGAGTACGAGGACCATCGCCCGCTCTACGACTGGTTCCTGCAAGAACTGGGCATGTACCAGCCGCGCCAGATAGAGTTCGCGCGGCTCAACCTGAGCCATACGGTACTCAGCAAGCGCCGCCTCCTGCGCCTCGTTGAAGGTGGCTACGTGAACGGCTGGGACGATCCCCGCATGCCTACCATCGCGGGCTTCCGCAGGCGTGGCTACACGCCAGAGGCTATCCGCGGCTTCTGCGACCGCATCGGCGTAGCAAAGAACGCCGCCATCATAGACATCGCGTTGCTCGAACACAGCCTGCGCGACCACCTGAACAGAACGGTGCCGCGCGCCCTGGCCGTGATGCGCCCGCTTAAGGTCGTCATAACCAACTTCCCGGAGGACGAGACCGATTGGCTGGACGCCGTGAACAACCCGGAGGACGAGTCCGCCGGCACGCGCAAAGTGCCGTTCTCGCGCGAACTCTACATCGAGCGAGAGGACTTCATGGAAGACCCACCGCGCAGGTTCTATCGGCTCGCGCCCGGACGCGAGGTGCGCCTGCGCTACGGCTACTTCATCAAGTGCGAAGAAGTGATCAAGGACGCACAGGGCGAAGTGGTTGAACTGCGCTGCACCTACGACCCCGAAACGCGCGGCGGCAGCGCTCCCGACGGACGCAGGGTGCGCGCCACTCTGCACTGGGTTTCGGCGGCGCACGCAATAGACGCCGAAGTGCGCCTGTACGACCACCTGTTCACACGCTGGAACCCGGATGAAGACGATGAGGACGGTGCGGACTGGCTATCCTTCCTCAACCCCGATTCGCTTGTTACAGTTACCGCCGCTAAACTGGAGCCAAGCCTCGCGGCCGTCGCGCCGGGCTACCGCTGCCAGTTTGAGCGACAGGGCTACTTCTGCGTGGATACGAAGGACTCAACGCCCGAACACATTGTGTTCAACCGCACGACGACGCTGCGCGATACTTGGGCGCGGGTGCGTAGAGCGCAAGGGCAAGGCTGATTCTGCCATTGACACCGTTTGTTCCTATTCGCTTCTCATAGCCGTAACGGTGGAGGTAACAAGGATGATAGCCAAAGGTATATGGCAAAGCGATTCGGGCAGGGTAAGCAGGAAGGCATAGCCGAGGGGCAAGGCGCGAGCCGCAGCACGAGTGCTGGATATGCTGTATGAGGACACACGCGAGGAAGTCGAGCGCAAGCTGCGGCTCAACGGCAACTCCGTTCATCTGCCAGAAAACGACTAGGATATAGCAGTAGGGGCGGTTCTTGCGAACCGCCCCTTATTTTTAATTTATCGGAAGTGTTCTGGCAGAAACCGTCTTAGAACGTTCGCTGGCACCCACGCTATTGACAGCGGCAACTTGATATTGATACAGCGTGTCTGGCTCCAGACCATTATGCTGGAACACGGTTATGGGGACGCTGGCTATCTTATCAAAGCTGCCGAACCTACCCTGCCTTGCCCATACCTCGTATTCGATAACTTCCGCGTCGGTTTCATTTCCGTCAACCCAACTCACCTCGATGGTGGCGCTGTTGATAGGCTTTGCCTCAACTTCCACTATTTCTTCGGGTATATATAAGTATAGATTGGGCTTGGGCTGACTCCCCTGTGAATTGGCTTCCCATATTATTTCAGTGGATTTCTGAATGGTCAACCAAAGAACATTCAATGACCTAATCGTTTCTTCGGTAGGGATATTGGGGTCATCACGTCTTGAACTGAAAAATTCGAACAAGGTAGCGTCTTGAATAAGTTGGAGCGCGACTTCGTCAATTCTTCTGTCCAATCCTGCCAACCTTTGCCTGTCCTGTTCTAACAGACTTTCAGCTCTGCTTATGACTTTCTCGAAGATTGCGACGCTCTCGCTGTATTTCTCTTCTCTTTTGCCCCCGGCTCTTGCGCCCATTGCAATGTACATAGGGAGAGAGACAACGGCTCCGATACCCCCAAGGGCGAATGGCGCCGCTGCCATGCCCAAACCTCCGGAAGCGACTGAGCCGCCTCCAAACCATGCCAATGTCGCTGTGGTGGAGGCAGCGCCTGACAAGCTCGTAATTGCGGTTCCGGTTGATGCCGTGCCAAACGCTCCAACCATCATCCAAGCCGCGGCAGGAGTGCCAATCGCTGCTCCCATGCTTAGTCCGACGCCGACTCCAGCAGAGGAAATGTTTGTATCCTCTGAATCTGTTCTGCCATGTTCGCCTGTCGTGTACCACCCTGCCTTAAGGTTTCCGTCCTCGTTAACTCCCAGCGCTCCTGAGTCGATTATCCCCTGTGTTGCCCTGGTCCGAGCGTTGAGGAGGGCTTCATACTTGACGTCGGTGCGTATGGCTTGGTCTCTGTATTCGGCGCGACTTTGTTCGTGGATATTGCAGCGTTCTTCATACGCCTCTTTCATATCAGACAGCTTAGCCGTGTCTGATATGCCCATAGTTGCGGCTGCGCGAACGTCCTTCCAAAAATTCCCACTTTTTTCGTTATCCGCCATTTTCTACTCCCGCCGAGCCATAGGCTTTACGGCATAGGCACGCATGCTTTTGCAGGAGCGACTTGCCAGACCGCCCCTTTGTTTCTTCCGGCAAACCCAACCAGATTGTATTGACCTTATTCCTTCGGATCAACCTCTCGGTATTCTCCCTCGACCGTCCCATCGTCCTGTGGCATATCTCCGGCCTCTGCGCCAGGTTGCCCGGGCGCTCCCGCTTGAGCGTACACGGCCTGCCCAACCTGCTGGATGGCGGTTTGCAGCTCGTTGGACGCGGTGGTTATCGCTGCGATGTCTCCGCCCTGAAGCGCTGAGCGCACGGCGGCTATCTTGCCTTCTACCTCGGTTTTCAGGCTGTCGTCTATCTTGTCGGCGTTATCCTGAATCAGCTTTTCAGCGCTGTACGCCATGTTCTCAGCGTTGTTGCGTGTAGTCGTCTCCTCGCGCCGCCGCGCATCCTCTTCGGCATGCATCTCGGCGTCGCGCACCATCTGATCGATCTCATCCTGAGCAATCCCGCTGCTCGCCGTGATGGTAATTCGCTGCTCCTTGCCTGTTCCCTTGTCCATCGCCGACACGTTCAGGATGCCGTTGGCGTCTATGTCGAAGGTAACCTCGACCTGAGGAATGCCTCTCGGCGCTGGCAGAATGCCGTCCAGGATGAACCTGCCGATGCTCTTGTTCTCGGCTGCCATGCTGCGCTCGCCCTGCACCACATGTACCTCAACGCTTGGCTGGTTGTCGGCTGCAGTGGTGAAGGTTTCGCTCTTCGCGGTCGGTATCGTCGTGTTGCGCGAGATGAGCGTGGTAGCCACGCCGCCGAGCGTCTCGATGCCCAGGCTGAGCGGCGTAACGTCCAGCAGCAGGATGTCCTGCACCTCACCCTGAAGCACACCCGCCTGAATAGCGGCGCCTATCGCCACCACCTCGTCCGGGTTGACGCCCTGGTGCGGCTCTTTGCTGAACAGGTCTGACACCACCTGCTGCACGGCCGGCATGCGCGTCATGCCGCCGACAAGGATAACCTCGTCAATCTCGCCTACGCTTACGCCCGCGTCCGCAATCGCCTTTCTGCACGGCTCTATTGTGCGCTGCACCAGGTCTGCGACCAGCTGCTCCAGCTTGGAGCGCGACAGGCTCATTACGAGGTGCTTGGGGCCTGATGCGTCAGCCGTGATGAACGGGAGGTTAATCTCCGACTGTTCAACGGAGGACAGTTCGATCTTGGCGCGCTCCGCTGCCTCACGCAGCCGCTGCAACGCCATTCCGTCCTGCTTCAGATCGATGCCCTGCTCCCGCCTGAACTCATCCACAATCCAGTCCACGATGCGCTCATCGAAGTCATCGCCTCCGAGATGTGTGTCGCCGTTGGTCGCCTTGACCTCGAACACGCCATCGCCTATCTGAAGAACCGTGATGTCGAAAGTGCCTCCACCCAGGTCATATACGGCGATGGTCTCGTCAGTCTTCTTGTCCAGGCCGTAGGCGAGAGACGCGGCGGTCGGCTCGTTGATGATGCGCAGCACCTCGAGACCCGCGATGCGTCCCGCATCCTTCGTGGCGTTGCGCTGACTATCGTTGAAGTAAGCCGGCACGGTGATGACTGCCTGGTTGATGGTTTCGCCTAGCTTCGATTCGGCGTCCTGCTTCAGCTTTTGAAGGACCATCGCCGAAATCTCGGGAGGCGCGTGATTCTTGCCACCCATTACGACATAGGCGTCATTGTTCGAGTGCTGAACTACCTTGTATGGCAGAAGGGAAAGATCGCGCTGTACGCTGTCGTCTTCGTATCGACGACCCATGAGCCGCTTTACGGAATAGATAGTGTTCTCCGGATTGGTAACGGCTTGCCTCTTTGCGGTAGTGCCGACATATCGTTCGTTCGAGCGAGTGTTCAGGCCGACAACCGAAGGAGTAGTGCGACCGCCCTCAGCGTTTTCTACTACACGCGGCTCCCCCGCTTCAATCACTGCCATGCACGAGTTCGTGGTTCCAAGATCGATTCCGAGTATATTTGCCATTCGCTATGCTCCTGAAAAATTTTATGGAAATTCCGTTAACGCTGAAACTGTCTTAATTCTTATGATCGGCGTCTGAATTGGCCGACTCAACATCAGGTGCCTTCGCCACGATGACCTGAGACGCCCTCAGCACTTTGTCATGGAGACGGTAGCCGTCTCGGAAGACCTGAATAACGGTGCCGTCCTCGCCGTCCTGCGTTTCAAGATAGTGGACAGCCTCATGTTCCCAAGGATCGAAATGCTTGCCCGCTGCCTCAATCTTGCTGACACCTTCGGATTCCAGCAGATTTTCCAGGTTGCGTTTCACCAGCAACAGGCCTTCCTGCCATCCCGCGGACGCTGCGTCCTCCGGCAGCATGTCGATTGCGCGTTCGAAGTCGTCCACAACACCCAGAAACTTCGCTATGAGATTCGCGTTGGCGTTTCGCTGGAGTTCCTGGCGCTCTTCTTCGACGCGCCGCCTGTAGTTCGCGAGGTCCGCCTGCGCGCGCTGTGCCATAGCCTTGAACTGGTCCCGCTCGCGCTCTATATTCTCGATAGGGTCAGGCAACGGCTCTATCTCTGAAAGTGCCTGCCGCAGTAGTTCCTCGCCATCCTTGGGCGCCGAGACATCTTCGTCCTGTTTGTCCTCGCTGTTCAATTCTTTTCCTCCGCCTTCGTTCTTCGGTCTCGATTAACTTTGCCTTGTGTGCAATATGCCCAGCATCTCGTCTATGCTCTCGTCCAGTGCCTGCTTGAGCTCTTCACCCTGAAGATTTCTCAGATGGCTCTTCATCTGCAAAAGTCGATTGAAAAGGCGCAAAGCAAGTTGCACGCCGGCGAGGTTCAATCCCATTTCACCCACCAGATGCTTGATGAGCCTCAGCCGCGCCACGTCCTCGTCGGAATAAAGACGTAGCATACCCATCGTGCGTGATGGGCGCACGAGGCCGATGCGCTCGTACTTACGCAAGGTCTGCG
This sequence comes from Dehalococcoidia bacterium, assembly GCA_965204855.1. Taxonomy (GTDB): domain Bacteria; phylum Chloroflexota; class Dehalococcoidia; order Lucifugimonadales; family JADFKI01; genus Bin90. Next base: position 2,504,226 of record OZ242018.1, on the reverse strand, counting down.
GATGCATCTCCAATATGCGCGCTGCCACGCTAATGATATAGACGCCCTCCAACTGTTCGCTGCCCTGTCGGTGTCGGTTCATGGTTCCTCCCGGGCGCTCGTCCGCTTTGTGCAATAAGCACGCTGGTGTCCCTAACCTGTCGCCATTTCACTCGTTATATTATATGCAACGCCTACCGCAAATTGCAGATATTTTCTCGCAAGATTGAGACGTTGCTACTATAGGGGATTGGAAACTACTGAATATAAGTTCACTACTCTATATATATTTTAAGACTTGACACGCCTCGTGTCAATAGATTATGATATACGGACTTATTATAAATAATACTTATATATGTGCAGGCGCGGCGGTAACCAGTCCGGCCCACGCGCATCAAATCGAGTGGGACAAGGAAGTTTGAAAGCAGCAGATTCAAGCTGTAAATCAGGGGAGGGGGATAATGACTGTGTACCTGAAATCCTGCAATCGCTGCGGCGGCGACATGAACTCAAACCGCGACATTTACGGCGAATACCGCATCTGCATGCAGTGCGGCAACATGATCGATGTTCCCAAGGAGTCCGACTTGTTCTCCTTGCAGGGCAGCGTGGACAATACTGACAGGAAGAAGGCGGCGTAGGCACTGCGGCAGCAGCGTATATAGCTGAACGATCAGAAGCCCCTCTCGATTCGAGAGGGGCTTTCATTTGTCGCTTAGGTCTTGTCGGGATGCTCATGGCCGAGGGTGGGGATCACATCAGCTCATCCCAGAAGCGCTGCTCCTTCCATGGGTCGCCTTCCATGTGGTAGCCGCGAATCTCCCAGAATCCGGGACGGTCCTCCGTCATGAATTCCAACCCATTCACCCATTTGGCACTCTTCCAGCCGTAGCGCTTGGGCACGACCAGGCGCAGCGGGCCGCCATGCGCCTCCGCAAGCGGCGCGCCGTCATGCGCCCAGGCGAAAAGCACATCGTCGTCCGTTATCACATCAAGCGCGAGGTTCGTCGAGTATCCACCGTAGCAGTGTGCCATAACATGCGTCACTTCCAAGCTTGGCTTGACGAGTTTCACCACATCATTGAACGCAACGCCCTCCCATGTGTTTTGAAGCTTGCTCCATTGGGTAACGCAGTGGAACTCCGCGTCCAGCTTGATATGTGGCAGGGAAGTGAACTGCTCCCAGTTCAGCGTGATTTCCTCTTCCACATTGCCGAACACCCTGAACTGCCAGGTGTCCAGGCTGATTCGAGGCGTAGCGCCATAAGTCAGTATCGGAAACTTCTCGGTGACAAACTGTCCCGGCGGCGCGTCGTGCTCGTAGGTGGGCATGCGCCTTCGATTGATCCGTCCCAGCTTCTTCAGCATATTTTCTTCCTCCGCTAAGTGATGTCCATTCGTTTAGATGAACATACCCGCTCATAGGATTCGCGTCTTCACCACATAGTGTACACTAATTCACGGTCTGAAAGTCCCCCTTCACTCCTGTCCGCACTTTCAAGTTCGGGAGAAGACATGAACGAGCAGATTGAAGATATACTGCGCGGCTCGTATGACTTGCATGTGCATGCCGCGCCGGATGGTAGCCAGCCGCGCCGAATGGACGCGCTCGAAGTCGCGCGCTGTGCTTACGAAGCCGAGATGGGTGGCTTCGTGCTCAAGTCCCATGACTACAACACCACGCCCCTGACTTACGCGCTAAATCAGATGTATCCGGGCCTAAGATTGTTCGGTGCAATCACTCTCAACCGCTCCGTGGGTGGCATCAATCCGGACGCCGTCCAGGTTGCGGCAGACCTCGGGGCGCAGGTTGTATGGATGCCCACCCACAGTGCCGATTTTCGGATGCAGCGGCATGGCGGCGAAGGCATCCGGGTGGCGAATGACGAAGGCAAGCTGTGCGACGGCGTTCTCGAAGTGCTGGAAATCATTGCCGCCCACGACATGACGCTCGCCTCTGGGCACATATCCCCGTCCGAAGCCATCACACTATTCGAGTATGCGAAAGCGCAGGGCGTTCAGCGCATGATTGCCACGCATCCCGATGACGCGGCGACTCTGGAAGAGCAGCGTCGCATGATTGCGCTCGGAGCGTACCCGGAATTTACATTTCTCTCTTGCATGCCAGCGCGAGGCCACACCACACCGCAGCAGTTCGTAGATAGGATACGCAGTCTGGGAGTCGGCAATTGCATCGTTACGACCGACTTTGGCCAATGGCAGAACCCGCCGCCTGCTGAGGGCATGCGCATGGCAATCGCTGCGCTGCTTGATGCAGGAATGACTTCTGACGAAGTTATCCTATTAGCGAAGAGTAACCCCGCCCAACTTCTCGGAGTAGTTTGAGGACTGTTCCGCTACGGTAGATTCGGCAGCACCTCTTCGCTCATAAGCGTCATCGAGTCCAGCCACTTCTGCCGGTCATCCTCCCAGTCGTGGCACAGCATCAGGAGCGTTCCGAAGCCTCCCACATCGTCGTGCAGCTTGCGTAGTTGATGCGTAACCTCGTCCGGGTCGCCCACGACCCAGAGATTTTCGAGCATGTACTCCGGCGTCAATTCATCGTCGGGCATATCGGAGTCGGTCTTGAGGCCGTCAAGCCCTCTCCCACTGCCTAACAGGGGAATCCAGTAGTCATCGAAGAAGCGTCCGAATGTGTGTAGCGCCTCTTCGCGTGCCTTGTCGCCGTCCTCCGCGACGTGAACTTCACGGGAGATGCGCCAGTCCTTGCGCGATGCCTTGATGTTGCTCTTTGCGGCGCCCTTAGTAACCACCTGCCAGTGGCTCGGCAGGAATGTATCGTGCAGGAAGCATGTGCTCAGTGGCATCCAGCCCCGCTCACCCACAATCTCCAGCGTGCCGGAGAACGGGCTGCTCCCAGCGACCGCGATGGGAGGGTGTGGCTTCTGGTAGGGGAGCATGTGGAATCCCAGCCTGCGCTCCGGCACGGCTTCCGGCAGCCTACCGTCATAGAACCTGCTTGCATACTCGAACGGCTCGCCTTCCCATATCTTCAGAATGAGGTCAACCGCTTCGTACAGGCGCTCACGCGGTTCGCCAAGTTCCGTGTCCAGCCCAAACAGCTCTGTGTCGGTCGAGGGTCCTCCGGAGCCGATGCCCAGATATATGCGCCCCTTTGCCATGTGGTCGAGCATGGCTATTCGGTGCGCAACGTGCGCCGGATGATGGTAGTGAAGCAGCGACACGCCGGTCCCGAACTTCATCTGATTCGTTACTCCAAGCGCGCGTGCGATGAACAGCTCCGGGGATGGCATGTTCTCCCAGGGCAGCGTGAAGTGCTCGCCGATCCAAGCCTCGCTGAAGCCCAGACCGTCGGCATGCGCCATCAGCTCAAGGTCTTCCTCATAAGTCTCATAGTGCGGGCGATGCGGGTAGTGCAGGGGCATCAGGAATAGACCGAGTTGCATGGCTGTCCTCTCTGTCATACTCAATAGGCAGCGTCTTCGTTAGCGCCGAATTATAGCACAGGGGCAACTCCGCCTCCGGGTCAGGACGCCTCGAAGGATTGTGGTATAGTCTTGTGCGAAACCATCGCCACTATCGCAAGTAAGTAGAAAGTCATGGCTCAAGGACTGCTGCCCGGAGTAAGGGTGCTCGAATTAGGAGACGGCGTGTCCGCGCCCTATTGCGGCAAGATTCTCGCGGGGCTCGGTGCCGAGGTCATCAAGGTGGAGCCGCCGCACGGCGATGTCGCACGCGAGATGGGGCCCTTCCCCGACGACGTACCGCACCCGGAGAAGAGCGGCGTCTTCCTCGCGCTGAACGCGAACAAGTACGGCGTAACACTTGACGCCGAATCGAGCGAAGGAGTGGGCACATTTCGCCGCCTGGTTTCCACAGCCGACATCATAATCGAAAGTATGCCTACCGGTTGGCTTGATGAAAGGCATTTGGGGTATGCCACTCTGTCGAAAGACCACCCGTCGCTGGTTATGACTTCCCTGTCGCCGTTCGGCACTTGGGGACCATACGCAGGCTATAAGCTCAACGACCTTACGCTCTTTCACATGAGCGGGCAGGCGCACAGCCTGCTGGGTCCGGTCGCGGACCCCGACAACCAGCCGCCCATCCGTGCCGGCGGTCACCAGGCGGAGCTTGTCGCGGGAATGTCCGCCGCGACCGCGACACTGATGGCGCTCTTTCGCAGGCGTATCACTGGCGAGGGCTGCCACATAGAGGCGTCGGCGTATGAGGCGATGGCGACGCAGCTAGTCAGCGCGCTCGCAAGCTGCGCCTTTGACCGACCACCGCCATCACGCTCGCTGTCCGAAGTGCAAGAAGCCGCGACCGGAGGTGTGGTGTCCGCTGTGGGCGGGATACTGCCCTGCAACGACGGCTATGTTGCGATCTCACCCCGCGAAGATGCTCAGTGGCAGCGTTGGATCGAGCTTATGGGCAGCCCCGAATGGGCGTCCGAGGAGCCATTCCTTACGCGCGACGGCAGAGAAAGCAACTTCCCAGCGCTCTGGAAACTGGTAGGTGAATGGACTCAACATAGGTCCAAGCACGACATCGCGCGAATGGGACAAGAGAGGCGCATACCCTGCTTCCCGGTCAACACCGTCCACGACCTGTTCAACGACCTGCACCTGCAGGAGCGCGGCTTCTTCACGACCATCGACCATCCGATGGCAGGCGTGCTCCAGTATCCGGGTGTGCCGTATCGCTTCTTCAATACGCCACTGCCCCTTGCGGAACGGCCGGCACCACTACTTGGTCAGCACAACGACATCTACTTGCAAGAGAAGTGCTGACCATGAGCGACACTCGAAAGAGCCTTCCTCTCGAAGGGGTGCGTGTACTCGATCTCAGCTGGATAATTGCCGGTCCGACCGCCACGCGCTTCCTCGCGTTGATGGGAGCCGAAGTAATCAAGGTGGGCAGCGCGCGCCGCCCCGATCCGTCAACACGCGGCGCGCCCTTTCAGGCATACAACCAGTCGAAGCTATACGCCGCGCTGAATATCTCCCGTCCTGAAGGGCTGGAGCTGGCGATGCGGCTCGTGTCCGTCTCCGACATTGTCATCGAGAACTTCGCGGCGGGCGTCATCGAGAGGCTGGGGCTGGGCTACGATGCGCTCATGCAGGCAAAGCCCGACATAATCATGCTCTCGTCGTCCGGCACAGGGCACTCAGGCCCCGACAAGGACTATGTAGCCTACGGCAGCCTGCTGCAATACTACACAGGATGGAATACCATATCAGGCTACCCGGACTCCGAGCCGATCAAGGGTGGGCTGTGGGCTGATCCATGGGTTGGCATGGAGCTCGCAATGGTCGCGACTGCCGCGCTCAATCACCGCGCCGTCTCGGGCGAGGGCAACTATGTCGATTTCTCGATGGCTGAGGCGCTCACCGCGAGCATCCCGGAGGCGCTGCTCGACTACCAGATGAACGACCGCGTACCCGAACCGATGGGTAATGCTGACAGCCGACACTTTCCTCACAATGTCTATCGTTGTAAAGGCAGCGACCGCTGGCTCGCCATCGCCGTTAGCGGTGAGGATGAATGGCGCGCGCTCTGCACAGTCATAGGTAGGCTGGATCTGTTGCACAATTCTGCGCTGTCGGATGCGCAGGACAGACGCGAACAGCAGAAGAAAATTGACGCCGCAGTCAGCGAGTGGACGCGGCAGCGCGAGGACTACGAGGCGATGCACGCTCTTCAGAACGCGGGCGTATCCGCCGCTCCTTACCTGAGTCCGGAGCGTGTATTCACGGACCCGCAGCTGCGTGAGGGAGGCTTCTTCAGCACCCATACCGCGAGCGACGGCGAGCAGCGCGACCTCCCCGCCTTGGGCTGGCGATTCGAGGGTGGCCCCGCGCCGCGCATCACCGCCGCGCCCGTGCTCGGCCAGCATAACGACTATGTGTACGGCGAACTGCTTGGGCTGTCCGACGACGAAATAGCGCAACTGATTGAAGACCAAATCATCTACTAGGGTAGGAACAATCCTATCCATCCTGTATATCCTGTTATTAGTTCTTGAGGTGCGAAAATGGCAGTGCAATACGAGAAGCGAGGCGCAATCGCCTATGTAACCATCGATAATCCGCAGAAGGCGAACATCCTCGACCGCCCGACCTCGGACGAAATCGCCGAGGTGTGGAAGGAAATCTGGGACGACTGGGATGTGCGTGTGACCATCCTGACGGGCAAGGGTGATCGCCACTTCTGCGCCGGACATAACCTCGCCACGCGTCCCGACATCACACCCGAAGAGCGTGAGCGCATCCGATCCGAGGCGATATTCTGGCCGCCTTCCGGCACGGTAAACGGTGCTGCCAAGATTGGTGCTGACGGCCGGCTTGGCGACCACTACCCACAGATTTGGAAGCCCGTTATCGGCGCAATCAACGGCTGGGCGGCGGGCGCAGGCTTCTACCTGATGCTGACTTCCACAGACATCCGCATTGCGAGCGCCGAGAACGCGCGCTTCAAGTTCGCGCTGCTCAGCCAGGGCTGGGTGGGCAATGGGCCCGGCGCGACCTACCTGATGAAGCAGATTGCCTACGCGGACGTAATGAAAATCCTGCTTACTGACGAGCCGTTTGATGCTAAAGAAGCTCTGCGAATGAACCTCATCAACGAGGTCGTGCCGCACGATTCGCTGATGACGCGCGCCGAGGAGATAGCGAACCACGTCGCCGGGTTGCCGCCGCTTGCCGTGCGCATGATGAAAGAGTTCGTGATAAGATTCCGAGACACCCCCGTAACAGAAGCATGGCGCGTGCAGACGCTCATGAACACGCTGTTGACGCAGCTCAGCGCGGACGGCGACGAGGGCAGGCAGGCATTCATCGAAAAGCGTCCGCCCGACTTCACCGGCAGCATTCGGCAGAAGGGCGAGCCATATCCGGAGGTCGATGGGACACAGCGCGCGCGCCTTGACGAAGTGCGCCGTGAACTGCTGGGTTAGTCACGAACATCGATGGACAGGATGGGAAGGATATACCCCTCCCTAACCCTCCCCCTAAGGGGGAGGGGATTTAACGAAGGACTGAAACACTTTGCGGAGGAAAAACCATGTTTGAGAGACTTGCAATCGTAGGCACAGGCGCTATCGGCAGCGTCATCGGCGGCTATCTGTCGAGGGCGGGGCGCGACATCACCCTCATAGACACCTGGGCAGAGCATGTGGACACGATGAACGCGGACGGGCTACATGTTACCGCAGAAAATGGGGAGTTCTCCACGAGCGTCAACGCCATGCACCTCGGCGATGTCAACACGGTCATCGAGCCGTTCGACGCCATATTCCTTGCCGTGAAATCCTATGACACCGTGTGGGCGACGCACTTCGCGATGCGCTACCTGAAGCCCACCGGCGTCATCGTCTCGGCGCAGAACGGCATCAACGACGAGGTAATAGCGCCCATAGTCGGATACTCACGCGAGATTGCCTGCGTCATAACGCTGGGCGCGGGCTTGTACGAGCCTGCGAAGGCGATACACACAGGCGACCCGCATAAGCTGTCGTTCACGCTGGGCGAGCTGAACGGACTGCCGACTGACAGGGTGCAGGCGCTCGCTGAGGTGATGAACGACATCGGCCCGACGAAGGTCAGCCGCAACATCTGGGGCGAGCGCTGGGCGAAGCTCGCGGTCAACAGCATGGCGAATCCCATCGCCGCATCCACCGGGCTTGGTTCGGCGGCGGTCAGGAGCACGCCCGGCGTCAACGATGTGTCCATCAACATCGCGGCAGAGGTCGTCACGGTAGCACAGTCGCTCGGCATTCAGGTCGAGCCAATCAGTGGCATCCCGGCAGACGACTACCTGCCGACCGACAATGCCGAGGCGATGGAGGACCTGAAGTCACGGCTTGCCGAGGGTGCAAGCAATCTGGGCGCGGGACGCCCCTCGATGCTTCAGGACGTGATGAAGGGACGCAAGACCGAGATAGACTACCTGAACGGCTTCGTGGCGGCAAGGGGAAACATGGTTGGTGTGGATACGCCGTTCTGCGATGGCATAGTGGACATCGTAAGGCGTGTAGAACGTGGCGAAATGCCCTATGAAGAGTCGAACATAGACCCGCTGCGCGCGATGGTATAAAGACTAACAGGATATACAAGACAAGGAGGATATATCCTCTCTATCCTGCATATCCTGTTAAAAGATTACCGGCTCCACATATAGCGGCTTGTTACGAGAGTTGCCCGTTCAACCCTAACTGCTGATTGCTGATACCTGACGGCTATTATTACCGCTTCGTGTACTGCTGTGCCTTGCGTGCCTTCTTGAGGCCGTACTTGCGGCGCTCCTTCACACGCGGATCGCGGGTGAGCATGCCGGCGCGCTTAAGCGGAGTTCGAAGGTTCGGGTCAGCCTCGGTGAGCGCCCGCGATATGCCGTGGCGCAGCGCGCCCGCCTGTCCGGTTACGCCGCCCCCGGTAACCTTCGCCACCACGCGGAACTGTCCGTTCGTGTGCGTGATTCTGAACGGCTCCATTATCTCGCGCCGCCAGTTGTCCCAGGGAAATGCCTCTTCGATCGGCTTGCCGTTGACCACGACGGGACCGCTCTCCATATAGAGGCGGACCTGCGCTACCGCTGACTTGCGTCTGCCTGTGGCATAGTAATACTGCTGCTGCATCGTAGTCACTTAGGATTCCTCCCCCTGATTTGTCGTAGCGGCTGCGCTAGAAGCCAGTTGCGCCTGATGCGGATGGTCCGGTCCGGCATACACCTTCATGCGAGCCAGCATGTGCCTGCCCAGCGCGTTCTTGGGCAGCATCCCCTTGACCGCCTGCGTGATGACGCGAGTCGGCGTCTTCTCAAGCATCTGCGCCAGCGTGCGCTCGGTCAAGCCGCCGTGATAGCCGCTGTGCCGGTAGTACATCTTCTGTTCCATCTTGTTGCCGGTAACCCGAATCTTCTCCGCGTTCACGACAATCACATAGTCGCCCGTGTTCAGGTGCGGCACGTAGATGGGCTTGTGCTTGCCCATGAGCAGCACGGAAATCTCCGATGACAGCCTGCCGAGCGTCTTGTCGGCGGCGTCAACCACATGCCACTCCGGTTTGAGTTCTGCCGCCGTCGTCTGATACGGCTGATTTCCTCTAGGCATTTTCTTTCACCGTTCTCCGTCAAATTCCTTTTGTTCTATCCATCGTGTCCATCGATGTCAGCGTCCGCCACTCTCGGCGGATAGTTCGCATATTCCACTCTCACGAGGCACAAACCATGGGCGGGCAGCGAGTGCGCTACCTTGTCTGTCACGCCGTTGTCTATCATCTCTCGCAGGTCATCCTCTGAGAGCCTGCATCGTCCTATGTCCACCAGAGCGCCCGCCATGCGCCTGACCTGGTGCTGCAAGAAAGCGTTCCCCGCAACCCACAAGGCTATAACATCGCCTCTATGCTCCACCGATGCGTCAAATACGGCGCGGACGCTGCTCATCTTGCCCTTCGGTAGCGGCGCGGCAAACCTTCGGAAGTCGTGCTCGCCGATGAACAAGGCCGCTGCGCTACGCATCCGCTCCACATCCAGCGTATCCCTAATGTGGCATGTAAATCGCCTTGTCAGCGGCGACGGCGTCCTGCTGTTCAAGATGCTGTACCGATAAGTGCGACGCAAAGCATGCCTCCGCGGGTCGAAGTCCGGCTTCACGATGTGCGCCTCCTTGACCGCGATGTCCGGCGGCAAGTAGTGGTTCAGCGCGCTCACGAATGTCCCCGTCGAGTGCGGTGATTCCGTATCGAACGCCACGACCTGTGCTTCGGCATGCACACCGGCATCGGTTCGCCCTGCGCCCTTGACGCGCACACACACGCCGGTCAACTTTTCAATCGCCCGCTCCAGTTCCCCCTGTATCGTTGGCGCATCCACCTGATACTGGAAGCCACGATAGCGTGTGCCCTCATATTCGATTGTTAACGCAAGTCGCATCTAGCGGCCTGCCTTCAATACTGATAACTGACGACTAATAACTGCTTACGGCATCAACTCAAGGACTGCCATAGGCGCGGCGTCGCCCTTGCGTGGTCCCAGCTTCGTCATGCGAGTGTATCCGCCGGGCCTGTCCTCGTACCGCTCCGCAAGCTCGTCGAACACCTTCCGCAGTACATCGTCGTCCGTCAGGAACGCCGCCGCCTGCCTGCGCTCGTGCAGTGTGCCGCGCTTGCCGCGCGTAATCACCTTCTCTGCGAGCGGGCGCACTTCGCGCGCCTTCGCTTCCGTGGTCCTGATGCTTTCATGTCTGAGCAGGTCTGTCACCATGCCGCGCAGCATCAGCATCCGATGCGCGGTCGGCCTGTTCAGTTTTCTACCTGAGAGGCGGTGTCTCATTGTCGTCCTCTCTACTCCTTGTTTCTATTTCTATTCTTCGCCCTCTATTCTTCAATAGAGGCTACGGCGCTCTCTGCGCCCTCTGTGTTATTAGGATCAAGGTTGGGAGGCAGCAAGTCCATCGCCCTCAGTTGATCGAACAGCTCTGTATAGGACTTCTCTCCGAAGTTGCGAATGGCAATCAGTTCTTCCTTGCTCTTCTCCAGCACCTCGCCCACCTTGTCGATGCCCGCGCGCTTGAGGCAGTTGAGCGTCCTCGACGAAAGCTCGAGCTTTTCGACCACGATGTTGTACTTCTCTGGTGAGATGCTGGGAATCAGCACCGGGCTGCCGGCCTCTGACGAGTCCATCTGCACCTTGGCGAAAAGAAAGAACTTGTTCATCAGTATTTCGCCGGACTGCCGGAGAGCCTCTATAGGTTCCACAGTGCCGTCCGTCCATATCTCCACGACCAAGCGCTCATAGTCGGTGCGCTGCCCCACGCGAGTAGGCTCGACCCGATAGTTGACCTTGCGAATCGGCGTGAACACGGCATCCACTGGAAGCGTGCCTATGGCTTGGTCGCTCCCGCTGGTTGCTTCCTTGTATCCGACCCCCTGCTCTACGTTGAACTCTACCGCCAGCTTTGCTTCCGGCGCATCAAGTGTTGCCAGGTGCAACTCCGGGTTGACCACCTCAAAGTTTGAGGACGCCATGATGTCGGCGGCGCATACCTCTCCCTCGCCGGCGACCTCAAGCCGCAGCTTGCCCGGCCTGTCCGTCTCGGAGCGGAGCCGTATGCCTTTTACGTTAAGCAGAAACTCCGATACCTCTTCCTTCATGTGTGCGATGGTTGCGTACTCGTGCAACACGCCTTCCACCTTGATCCAAGTCACCGCAGTGCCCGTAAGCGAGCCATACAGTACGCGGCGCAGTGGGTTGCCCAGTGTCATGCCATAGCCCGGCTCAAGCGGCTCGATTGCGAACTTGCCATACCTGTCAGCGAACTCAAGCTGCTTGATTTCGGGATTGATTACAATCTCTTCTTCTTCTTCGATGTCGGTAAGTGTGAACGCCGGGTAATCCAAGACCATATTGTGCATCTCCTGTCCGCACTTGGGGCGTCGCCGCCTGCCGCGCTTCGATACTATTCCGCGGCAAGGTGGCGTTACTTCGAGTAGAACTCCACAACCAGACGCACATCGATGTTGGTGTCAATCTCGGACGGGTCCGGGAGCGCCATCATCTCGCCCGCACGCCTGCCGGAGTCCAGCCTCAGCCAGATAGGCACTGTGCGCTTGGGTGGGCCGTCTGTCAGCTCCTGGATGAATTCAGGCACACTGCCGTTGTTGCCTCCACGCTTCCAGGCGACCACATCGCCCGGCTTCACGATGTAAGACGGGATGTCCATTCGCCTGCCGTTCACCGTGAAGTGGCTGTGATTTACGAGCTGTCGCGCATGCTGCCGCGACTCGGCAAAGGAAAGGCGGAATACCACGTTGTCCAGCCGCGTCTCAAGCAGCTGGAGCAGGTTGTCGCCCGTTACGCCGGGGTTGTCCCGCGCCATCTCGAAGTACTTCCTGAACTGCTTTTCGAGTACGCCGTAGGTGAAGCGCGCCTTCTGCTTCTCGCGGAGCTGGAGCGCCCAGTCGGAGGAACGCCTGCGCCGCGGAATGCTGTCTCCGGGCGGCTTTCTGCGGCGTTCCACCGCGCATCGGGGCGTGTAGCAGCGCTCGCCCTTGAGGAATAGCTTCTCCCCTATGCGGCGGCACTGTCGGCATACTGCATCAGTGTATCTTGCCATCTTTTCTGCTCTTCACCCTCCAAAGGTGGTCTATCTCTTTCTTATAGAACTTACCAATTTGCTGTCCAGCGGATCTGTTCGGGACCGTTTATGTACTATGCCGTTGTGCTTCCCGGAGGTGTAAACCCCATTTGCTCGGAAAGAGCGTTCAGGTCGTAGTCTTCATTGCGTGCCCTCAAGTTCAGATATACCAGCACGCTTGCTATTCCCGGCAAGGGCGTGATTATCGCGCTGACCAGCATATTTCCGAGAGCCTCCAAGAACCTTGCCAAAAAGCCCAATGATTCTGTGGCCATTGCCAATCCCGCCAAGGGGAGTAGCAAGAGTACCGAGAGTCCGAAGACTACAAGCAATATCAGCAGATAAGTGGCGAACGTCCTCAGCCAGTTACTTCTGACGAGCGAGAAGCTCCGTGTCATCGCCGAAAACGGTTTGTATCCTTCCATTACAACTACTTGTGGTGCCGCCGACCAATAGATAACCAGCGCAAGAATTACTAACCCTGGCACGATGAACAACGCAAACCCCGCGACCATAAGCGTGAGTATGCAGAAGTACATCAGTCCAATGAGCAGCAGGGTGAGCACTCGCCACCACGCCCTCCTGTAACTCATACCCACATCTATTCGGTTGGTTAAATACTGCATAGCAACTGAGTGGGTAAAAACGCCTACTAAGAAGGTTTGCAGGATAAGATTCACAATCAGGTAAATGACCATCGTGGTCAGTAACCCTGAAATCTCGCCGCCGCTGAGCGGTTCAGGCAGTTCCGATAGTTCCTCATCCGCGAGTGACAGGCCCGCTTGTGAGTCGCCCGCAATGGTGACCATCAGTGCCTGAAAGTCCTCCACAGCAGGAAGACTGTCTGCCAAGGCAAACTCCATAACTGCCAGAGGGATCTGGATTATCAGCGCAATCAGAAAGAGTTTCCGAAAGTGCCTGCCGTATATGCTGAAGCACTCGCCGATAATCTCGAAGGGACTGCGCCTGAAAGTCTGCGTTGGCTGCTGCTCCACCTGCATCACCTTGCGAGCCGCGCTGCAGCCGCCGCTAAACGCGGCGCCGCTTGCGTGGTCGCGCGCCGTTGTGCGGAATGGGGGTGACGTCGCGTATGCTCGTCACCAGCAACCCCTGCGCCTGGAGAGTACGTATCGCAGCCTCCCTGCCTGCGCCCGGACCTCTGACGAAGACCTCTATCTGCCGAAGCCCGTTATCCCTGGCTTTACGCGCGGCATCCTCCGCGGCGCGCTGTGCGGCGAATGCCGTTGACTTGCGCGACCCCCTGAAGCCCGCCGTGCCCGAACTGCCCCAACAGATGACATTGCCCTCCGGATCCACCAGCGTGATTATTGTGTTGTTAAAAGTTGACTGAATGTATGCCTTCCCAACGGGGATGGACCTGCGCTCTCTGCGCCTTGTTCGCGGTCTTCGCGGCATTCTTTCTGTTCCTTCCATAACGGGGATGATAAGGTTGTCTCCCCCACATACTAACCTTCTCCCATCTAGGAGAAGGGACTTTTGATACTTGTGAACCGTTCGTGGTGAGCTTGGCGAACCACCCAAAACCTGATGGCTGACTGTTGCCACCTGAATGCTACTTCGTAGTTGACCTCTGCCCACGTCCGGCGACGGTCTGGCGTCTGCCGCGCTTCGTGCGAGCGTTGGTGCGCGTTCGCTGTCCGCGTGATGGCAAACCTCTGCGATGGCGCAACCCTCGATATGTGCCGACATCCATCAGGCGGCGGATGTTCATATCCACCTCGCGCCGCAGGTCGCCTTCGACAATCTTCTCGCGGTCAACAATCTCCCTGATGCGCGTCAGGTCGGTTTCATCGAGTTCCCGCACGCGCGGATTCCCCATGATGCCGGCCTTGTCCACGATGTCTTTAGCCTGGTGCGGGCCTATGCCGTATATGCTGCGAAGAGAAATCTCCACGCGCTTGTTGTCAGGAATGTTTACGCCGGATACAATCGCCATGCTTCCCTCCTAGCCTTGCCGTTGCTTGTGCTTTGGATTCTCGCAGATAATCAGAACCCTGCCGTGTCGTCTTATCACGCGGCACTTGGCGCATCTGACCTTCACCGATGCCGATACTTTCATCTGATTGCCTTTCTTGACGCTGCTGGCTAATCGCTTCACGAGGAAGGTCTCGCGTCCTCGTCAGAGCGATTGCCGCCGATTGTCTGGGCGCTTGCACTCTTTCGGAAGTGTGAAAGTCCCCAAGCCATGCCGCATCGTGGAGCATGGACATCTGGACAATCTGCAACGCCCGTTACTGGTTATTTGAAGCGGTAGGTTATCCTGCCCCGTGCAAGGTCGTAAGGCGATAGTTCGACAAGAACCTTGTCGCCCGGCAGAACTCGAATGAAGTTCAGACGAATCTTGCCCGATACATACGCCAGAACTTCGTGACCGTTCGCAAGCTCCACTCGGAAACTCGCGTTCGGCAGCGACTCGGTTACCGTACCCTCAACTTCGATGGCTTCCCTTTTTGCCATGCACTCTCCCTTGAGTGTTCCTTTATGGGTTAGGATTTCACTAACCCGGTCGTTCCTTCTTCAATCGCGCATTCGCGAATATAAGCTAAAATACGTAACCGCTGGGTGTGGTCAGAACCTCCACCCCTTCAGCGGTAACCGCTATTGTGTCCTCGAAATGCGCGGAAAGTTCACCGTCTGCGGTCACGACCGTCCATCCGTCATCCAATTCCAATGTCTCATGCGTTCCGATATTCAGCATCGGCTCGATTGCGAGAGTCATTCCCTTCTTTATCAGATGCCCGCGCCCCGGCCTTCCGTAGTTAGGCACCTGTGGCTCCTCATGTAGCGAGCGGCCAATGCCATGTCCCACATACTTCCGCACCACCGAATAGCCCTGCGCCTCCGAGTACTTCTGTACCGCGTGCCCGATATCTCCAATGCGCGAGCCGGCGGTTGCCTGCCTAATGCCTTGCTTTAGCGCCTCTCGCGTCGAGTCAATCAGACGTTTGGCCTCGTCAGATATGTCACCCACACCTATAGTGAAAGCACTGTCTCCGTGAAAGCCATTTACTATCGCGCCAACATCTATGCTGAAAATGTCCCCATCTTTCAACTTCCGGCTGCCCGGAATGCCATGCACGATCTCTTCGTTTACTGAAGCGCAGATAGTTCCTGGAAAGGGTGTCGGGCCACCCGCAGCATAGCCCTTGAACGACGGTATAGCTCCCATTTTGCGTATGACGCCTTCGGCTATCCTGTCCAACTCTCCGGTAGTAATGCCGGGCCGAATTGCCTCCTTGACGTGCGCCTTCGCTTCGGCAACTATCTTGCCTGCTTGCCGCATTAGCGCAAGCTCCCGCTCAGACTTTATCGTAATGCCGCTAGTTCTACGCTGCAAAGTAGTCATTTCCCTTTATGATGTTGCATACGAACCATCATTATACCAAATTGGTTCCCGCCAATGACGGTCTACCCGTCATTGCAGCGCCTCAACCAGCAGATTCCCCACATCGTCAACAGCGCCTTCGCCGTCAACTTCACGCAGAACCCCGGAATTCCGGTAGTGCCCAACAAGAGGCTGAGTCTCCTCGAAATATACCTGAAGTCGCCTCTTTACCACCTCGGCCTTGTCGTCATCACGCTGGTACAGTTCTCCGTCGCATGTGTCGCACTTGCCCCGCTCCTTCGGCGGAGATGCAGTCTCGTGATAGGGCATCTGACAGATTCGGCAGATAAACCGCCCCGCGAGCCGCCGCACGAGTTCATCCTCGGCAACGTTGACATACAATACCCGGTCCAGGCCGCCGCTTGGCTCAAGCGCGCTGTCGAGCGCCTCAGCCTGCGGCAATGTGCGAGGAAAGCCGTCGAGCACGAAGCCCCCGCTCTGGTCCGGCGCCGAAATCCAGGACATAATCAGTCGGATTGTCACATCGTCCGGCACCAGCGCGCCCCTGTCCATGTAGGACTTGGCAAGCAAGCCAAGCTCGGTCTCGTTACGCAAATTCTCGCGGAACAGATCGCCCGACGCCGTGCGCGTAACGCCCAGCTCATCGGCGACTCTTGCCGCTTGCGTGCCTTTCCCTGCGCCCGGAGGTCCCAGAAGTATGACTTTCACTTATATCCGTATCCTAAATGTTCTTGAGATGGTGCCTCACCCCTGTCCTAGCCTTCCCTTGTGAGGGAGGAAGGCTCTCTTTATTCTCCGTTCGTGGTGAGCCTGTTGGGCCACCTGACCGCTGATGCCTGAGCTATCTAATAAATCCTTCGTAATTCCGCATGAGCAGCTGCGCCTCCAACTGCCGCATCGTGTCGAGCGCAACACCGACCATGATGAGCAGGCTGGTGCTGCTTAGTGTCAGTGAGCGCACATCCGTCGCGAAAGTTACGAAGAATGGCAGAATAGCCACGATGCCCAAAAACAGCGCACCGCCCCATGTGATTCGCACAAGGACGCGCGTCAGGTATTCCTGCGTCGGCTGCCCCGGTCTGATTCCCGGAATGAAGCCACCATTTCTCTGCAAGTTGCCCGCCAGGTCTTGCTGCTGGAAGGTAACAAGCGTGTAGAAGAAAGTGAATATCACGACCAGCACGAATACCAGTGCCCAATAAGGGAATGCCGACGGATCGAGGCTGTCCGCGAAGAACTGCGCCATGCGAGACCCAAAGCTGTCGCTGAGCGGATTCCTGAAATAGCTGGCAATCGTGCCCGGCAAAATAACAATGGAGAACGCGAATATAAGAGGAATCATACCGGCTGAGTTCACGCGCAATGGCAGGAACGTCGAACCCGACTGCCGCTGCATCCTGCCGCCACGAAACACGCTGCGGCCGTACTGCACGGGTACGCGCCTTTGAGCTTCTGTGAACAGCACGATGGCGTATATCACCACGAAGGTGAACGCCGACAGCAACAGAAGCCCCGCTCCTTGCTGGCTCTCGAGCAGTCCCTGGCCGACAATCTGCGGGAACCCCGCCACGATGCCGCCGAATATGATGAGCGATATGCCGTTGCCCAGCCCGCGCTCGGTGATTAGCTCACCCAGCCACACGAGGAACATCGTGCCGGCGATCATCGAGGCGACCATCGCCAGAGTTGGCAGGTTCAACCCGAAGTCGATGAATGGAAGCACGCCAGCCTGCCGCAGCAGAGTGAGCTGCCCCCAAGCCTGAAGCGCCGCTATTGGCACCGCAAGGTAGTGGGTGAACTGGTTGATTTTCTGGCGACCGTATTCACCCTCCTGCGACAGAGCCTTCAGATTCGGTATGACCGGCACCAGTATCTGCATCACAATGGATGCCGTGATGTACGGATAGACTCCCAGCGCCGCGACACTCAGCCTCGAAAGCGCGCCACCACTGAACAGGTCCAGGAAGCCCAGCAGCGCCTGCGACTCGAAAGCCTGCGTCAGCGCCTGCGGGTCCACGCCCGGCACCGGTACGTGCGCCACAAAGCGAAACACCACCAGCATCGCAAGTGTGAACAGTATCTTGCCACGCAGGTCCGGAACCCGCATGGCGTCGATCATCGACTGTATCAGCTGTGGCCTGGAGACTTCTTGCTGCCGTGCTCCAACCGGCTGGCGCATCATCAGCCCGTCTCCCTCACGGTTCCGCCCGCAGCCTCGATCTTCTGCCTCGCCGACTCGGAAAACTTGTGCGCCGTAACCGTCAGCGGTATATCTATCTCGCCGCGCCCCAGTATCTTCACCGGCTTGTTTAGCGTGCGGAGTATGCCTGTTTCGCGCAGGACCTCCGGGCTTACTTCGCTGTTCGCCTTGAATTCGGCGAGCTTATCGACATTGACCACGTTGTACTCCACGCGGAATATGTTCGTAAAGCCGCGAATGAACGGCAGTTTCTTCGACAGAGGAAGCTGACCTCCCTCGAAGTTCGGTCGTACACCGCCCCCGCTTCGGGAGTTCTGGCCCTTCATGCCCCGACCTGCGAAGCTGCCATATCCGCTGCTGTCGCCCCGTCCACGCCGCCGCCGCGCCTTTTTCGCGCCCGCCGGCGGTCTCAAGTCTTGCTGTTGCATCTTTTCTTCCTGCCAAAATGAATCCCATCCCGCCATGTGCGGGATGGCTAGGGTAGGGTAGTCGAAACTGGATTTATGAACCGATCCCTAGACTTCGTTGACTTCCACCAGGTGCTGCACCTTGAACAGCATCCCTCTGATGGATGGTGTGTCGTCATGCACGACAGTCTGGTGGAGCTTGCGAAGCCCCAGCGCCTCGATTGTGCGGCGCTGGTCTCTCTTATAGCCTATGCCGCTTACCTTCCAGGTTACCGATAGTTTGTTAGCCATGAGAATCCACTTTCGGAAAAGTTATGCCGTTGCCGGAGGAGCTGCGGGCGCTGCGGGAGCAGCAGGTGCCGCGGGAGCAACAGCCGCTGCAGCGGCTTGTCGCTCGGCAGCGGCGGCTTGCTGTGCCGCGCGCCGGGCTTGTCGCTGTCGCTGTCGTTCCGCCCGTTCGCGTTCGCGCTGCCGGCCGTACTCATACAGATTCTTGCGATTCGCGAACTCCTGGTCAGGCGCCTTCAGTTCCTGCAATCCATTGAAGGTTGCCTTTACTACATTGACCGGATTCGTGCTACGCCGCACCTTCGTCACGATGTCCTGAATTCCCGCAAGCTCCACAACGGCGCGCACCGATGCCCCGGCGATAACGCCCGTGCCCGGCTGAGCGGGCTTGAGCATCACTACCGAGCCGATGTACTTCGAGGAAATCTCGTGCGGAATCGTGCTACCATGGCGCGGCACTTCGATAATGTTCTTGCGAGCCGCGGTCGCGCCCTTGCGGACTGCATCCGGCACGGCGTCGGCTTTGCCCATCCCAATACCGACATGCCCGTCCATATCGCCCACGACCACCACAGCGTTAAAGCTCAAGTGCCGTCCGCCCTTGACCACCTTTGCGACACGAGAAATCTTGACGACTCTTTCGGTCAGAGGAAGTTCGTCCTCTTCGCCGTCCGAATCTCGATTTCTGTCTCTGTCTCGATCTCGATCTCGCTGCATTGTCATCTAAAACACCAGTCCTCCCTTGCGGGCTGCGTCCGCCAGCGCCTTGACGCGACCATGATACTTGTAGCCGCCTCTGTCAAAGACTACCGTGCCGATGCCTTTCTCTTTTGCGCGCTCACTTATCAGACCACCGACAAGCCCGGCGACATCCACCTTGCTCCTGTCGTTCTGCTGAGTCTTCACCGCGTTCTCCAGACTCGAAGCCGAAGCGAGCGTTGTACCCTGGCTGTCGTCAATCACCTGCGCGTACACATGGTTCAGACTGCGATACACCGACAGCCTTGGGCGGTCCGGTGTACCCACTATCTTGCGGCGCACCCGGGCGTGCCGCATCACCCTTCTACCTTTATTCGTGCGAATCTTCGTCATCCTTACGCTCTCCTGGCGCTCTTGCCGGGCTTCAGGCGCACCTGTTCGCCCAGATAGCGGATGCCCTTGCCCGTATAGACATTAGGCGGTCGGACCTTGCGGATCTGCGCCGCAAGCTGTCCTACCTTCTGCTTATCGATGCCCCGGACATGGATGCGGTTGTTTCCCTCGACTTCGAGCGAAATGCCGTCAGGCGGCTCGATCACCACCGGATGGCTGTACATCACGTTGAGTGTGATGCCCTTGCCGCTCTGCTGCACTCTGTAACCCACTCCAACCAGCTCAAGACTCTTGCCGAAGCCTTGGCTCACACCCGTTACCATATTGGCGAGCAGACTGCGAGTCAGTCCGTGCAGTGCGCGGTGATGACCCTCGTCAGACGGGCGCTTAACGACAACTGAGCCGTTGTTCCGCTCGATTGTCATATCGGAGTGGAACGTGTAACTCAGGACGCCTTGCGCGCCCTTGACCGTTACATCGTTTCCTCTAATATCTACATCAACGCCGGATGGCAGTGTGACCGGCATGTTGCCTATTCTGGACATATCGGCTCCTTACCACACATAGCAGAGAAGCTCTCCGCCTATGTTCTCTCTCCATGCTTGCCTTCCCGTCATCACGCCCTTGGAAGTGGACAGGATGGCGACACCCAGTCCACCATACGGGCGGGGAATCTCCCCCTTCTTCACATACACTCGCAGTCCCGGCTTGCTCACGCGCTTCAGCCCGCTGATGGCAGGCTCGTCCCTGTCGCGATAGTGAAGGAATATTCGAATGTTGGCTTGCGGCGTGCCCCGCCGATGAACGCTATACCCCTCGATGAAACCCTCGTTCTTCAGAATTTCCGAGAGTGACTCCTTCATCTTGGACAAAGGCACGGGCACCGAATCGTGCCCCGCCATAATGGCGTTTCGGATACGGGTCAACATATCCGATATGGGATCTGTTACTGGCATTTTTCGTCCTTGTTCTAGCTGTCAGCGTTCAGGTATTAGCAATCAGGTATCGGCTGACGGCACCTGACGGCTGATGGCTGCCGGCTGATACCTATGTTCACCAACTCGCCTTTCGCACGCCGGGGAGCAGACCCTTCAGCGCCATCTCGCGGAATGTTATGCGCGACAGCCCGAAGTGCCTGATGTAGCCGCGCGGCCTGCCCGTCGTCAAGTCGCGATTCCGCACGCGGTTGGGATTGGCATCCCGCGGCAGCATCGCAAGCTCGTCGCGCGCCTGTGCCCGGTCCTGCTGCGACCTGCTCATGTCCTGCGCGATCGCTCGCAATTCAGCCCGCTTTGCCGCATATCGTGCAACGGTCAGCTTGCGCCGTTCGTTTTTCGCCTTTGAGGATTCCTTAGCCAATTTTCCCTCTCTTCATGTCCCTTCCCCCTCGATGGGGGAAGGTTAGGATGGGGGTGTTTCTTCTTCAAGGATTCAGCATCTGACTACTGAAAACTGCTGACTGACGACTACCTATGCCACTCGTTGCTGCGAGTCCGGGCGCACGAACGGCATGCCCATCAGTTCCAGCAATCGTAGCCCCTCGGCGTCCGAGCGCGCCGTTGTAACAATCACAATCTGAAGTCCGCGAATGCGGTCGATCGAGTTGTAGTCAATCTCAGGAAATATCACCTGCTCGCGTATGCCAAGGGAGTAGTTCCCCCTGCCATCGAACGCCCGTCGGGACACGCCTTGGAAGTCTCGTATTCTCGGCAGCGACGAGCTTATCAGCCTATCGACGAATTCATACATCCGACGGCCGCGCAGCGTTACGCTCACGCCGATGGGCATTCCTTCACGAATCTTGAAGCCCGCTATGGACTTCTTAGCTCGGGTCGTAACCGGCTTCTGCCCCGATATTGCGGTCAAGTCGCGAGTCGCGTTCTCAAGCGCGCGCGCGTTCGTCAGCGCCTCACCCAGACCGATGTTCAGCGTAACCTTACTCAGGCGCGGAACCTGCATCGGGCTGGTGTAGCCGAACTCCTGAATCATCACAGGGCTGATGTCGCTGCGTATTTTTTCCAGCATGCGTGGCGGTGCCTGAGCCGTAACCGCCCCGTTTTCACTCTGCGTACTCACTCGCCGTCCCTTTTACTCAATTATTTCTCCACTCTTCTTGGAGACCCGCGCCTTGGTTCCGTCCGCAAGTCGTGTATAGCCTACTCGTGTAGGCTCGTTGGTGGACGGGCATATCAGCATCACATTGCTTATCCGAACCGGCATCTCCTTCTGGATGATGCCGCCTTGCCGGATCCCTTGCGCCGGCTTCGTATGCCGCATGGCGACATTGACGCCCTCCACCAGTAACTTCCCTTCCTTCGGGAATACTTGCTGAACGCGCCCGGTCTTGCCGCGGTCTCGCCCCTTTGTAACAATCACCATATCGTCAGGTCGCAATCGCCCGGAATTCATAATCAAAGTACCTCCGGTGCCAGGGATACGATGCGCATGAAGTTCTTGTCGCGCAACTCGCGTGCCACAGGCCCGAATATGCGCGTTCCACGAGGCATCTGGTCGTCATTTACCAGCACCGCCGCGTTGTCGTCGAAGCGTATATGCGAGCCGTCCGGCCTGCGATGACTCTTGGTAGTCCGTACGATGACCGCCCTCACGACCTCACCCTTACGCACATTCGACGCGGGCGCGGCTTCCTTCACCGAAGCCACTATGATGTCGCCCAGCCATGCGTACTTCCTGCCGCTGCCACCGGGAACGCCGATGCAGCTTATCGTCTTTGCGCCCGAGTTGTCCGCAACTCGCAGGCGCGAATACTGCTGGATCATTGCTGCTCTGCCTCCGCTCCGTCATCTGCGGAATCGTCCTCGTATGCGACTTTTGCACTCACATCACCGGCCTCTTGCACGGTAACTGTCTGCGCCTCGGCGAGGATGTTGCTCTCATCGTCAGCCGTAAGCTCCCCTGGCTGCACTTCCGCTAAGTCCTCGCGCTGCAATATGTCGATCACACGCCAGCGCTTCGTCTTGGACAACGGCCGACCCTCACGAATCTGGACCGTGTCGCCAAGCCTGCATTGGTTCTCAGGGTCATGTACTACGAAGCGCGTCTCGCGCCTGACCGGCTTCTTATAGACGCGGTGAGGCCGGCGCCACTCCACGGCGACAACGACGGTCTTGTCCATCTTGTCGCTGACCACCTTGCCTGTTCTTACTTTGCGTCTCTCAAAACTCATACTGTGCCTGCCGCAAGCTCTCTTTCCCGTATCACTGTCTTGATGCGAGCGATACGCTTGCGCGCCCTTCGCACCTCGTTCATGTCCGCCAACTGCATCGTCGCGGCACGAAACCGCAGATTCATGAGCGCCCTGTGCGTATCTTCAAGCTCGTCATCGAGTTCGTCATCCGACAGCGCCCTGATGTCGTCTATTTCCATCTCTATCCTGCCACTCGTTACTACTAAACCCTTCTCTCTCGAAGAAGGCTGGAACAGGAGTGAACCTGGTCACTCCTGAAACCTGAATGCTGATGCTCGTCTGCTAGAATCCTTGCCGCGAAACGATAGTCGTACCCATCGGCAGCTTTGAGGCTGCAAGGCGCAGCGCTTCCTTCGCCGTGTCTTCAGGCACTCCGGCAATCTCGAACATAATCCTGCCCGGCTTCACCACGGCGACCCAATGGTCCACAGCGCCTTTGCCGCTGCCCATTCGCGTCTCCGCCGCACGCGCTGTAACCGTCTTGTCCGGGAAGATGCGAATCCAGATCTTGCCGCCTCTGCGGGCGTAACGTGTCATCGCTCGCCTCGCCGCTTCGATCTGCCGTGAAGTAACCCACGCCGCCTCGGTCGCCTTGATGCCGTACTCACCGGAGTTCAGCGTGCTTCCCACGACGGAAAGCCCCTTGCGCCGTCCTCTGTGGTGGTTGCGATACTTAACTCTCTTCGGTTGAAGCATTTGTAACCTCCACTGTGGGTTCAGGTGCGGTCTCGGTGGGCTCCGGTGTTGCGGTAGGCGCTGGCTCGACAGGCGATGCTGCCGCAGCGGGCGCCGGTGCCGCTTCTCCCTCAGGAGACGCCGTAACCGTAACTTCGATAGGCGCAATATCTGCCGGAGTGGGCTCTTCCTGTGGCCTCTGTCGCGGCTCAGGAACGATATCGCCCTTGTATATCCATACCTTGATCCCGATTCGTCCGAACTCGGTCGCGGCCTCCGCGATGGCGTAATCGATGTCCGCGCGCAGCGTGTGCAGCGGCACGCGCCCCTCCATAGCCTTCTCGCGCCGGGCGATGTCCGCGCCGCCCAGCCTGCCGGAAATAAGCACCTTGATTCCCAATGCGCCCGCCTGCATCGTGCGAAGCACCGTCTGCCGAATGGCGCGCCGGAACGCTACGCGGCGCTCGAGCTGCTCTGCGATGTTGCGTCCAACCAGGTAGGCGTCCAGCTCAGGCTGCCGTATCTCTTGCACATTGAGCCGCGCTCGCCTGGCTGACTTCTGCTCAAGCTCCTTGCGAAGCTCCTCTACACGCTGACCGCCTCGACCAATCACGATACCGGGTCGAGCAGTGTGTATCGTTATCACGACGTCGTTGCCGCGCTCTATCTCTACCTTGGATATGCCGGCGTCCGGATAGCGCGACAAGATGATGTCTCGCACTTCCACGTCCTGCTTGACGAGGTCGCGGTACTCTTCAGGCTTCGATGCGAACCAGCGAGACTGCCAGTCCTTGCTGATGCCCAGCCGAAATCCTATGGGGTGCGTCTTCTGACCCAACTTAGGAGACCTCCTCGTCAACTACTACGGTGATGTGGCTGTTGCGCCGGATGATTCGTGTGATGCGCCCGCGCGCCCGCGCCCTGAATCGCTTCGTGCGCGGTCCCTCATTCGCATAAATCTCCGTTATGCGTAAGTCGGCGGCGCTCGCCATCAACTCGTTCTCCGCGTTCGCAACTGCCGACTGCACAACCTTCGCAACTCTCGCCGCGATTGGCGACGGCAGGAAGCGCAACGCGTTCAGCGCATCTTCCACTTTCATGCCCCGAATCATGTCAATGATGGGCTTTATCTTCTTCACGGAATAGCCCGTGTCTTTCGCTACTGCGCTAACCGGCATCTATCCTGTCCATCCTGTTTAGTTAGTTCCAGTGGGGAAGGGTAGGGGAATCCTCTACCGCGCCCGCGTAGTTCGCTCCGACCGGGAGATATGCCCCCTGAAAGTCCGTGTGGGCGCGAACTCTCCCAGCTTGTGCCCCACCATATTCTCCGTGATGAACAGCGGAACATGGCGGCGTCCGTCATGTACGGCAATCGTAAGCCCCAGCATGTCGGGCATAATTGTGGACGCTCTCGACCATGTGCGAATCACCGTGCGGCTGCGGCTGTTCTGCGCCGACGTTACCTTCTTCGCCAGCTTCGGATGCACATACGGCCCCTTCTTAGTTGACCTGGACATATCTCTATCCTATCCCGTATATCCTGTTCATCGATGTTAGCCTCGTCCCCTATCTCTGTCCCCGGCGCCGCACGATGAACTTGTCGGACGGCTTCTTCCTCTTGCGTGTCCGGTATCCAAGTGCAGGCTTGCCCCAAGGGGTTTTTGGCCCCGGCATGCCGATAGGCGAGCGCCCCTCGCCGCCTCCGTGCGGATGGTCGCGCGGCGACATCACCGAGCCGCGCACTTCCGGACGCCAGCCCATGTTGCGCTTGCGTCCTGCCTTGCCCAGCTTCACGTTCTTGTGGTCCAGGTTGCTCACCTGCCCGACAGTCGCCATGCACTCGCTCAACACGTTCCGCATCTCGCCGGACGGTAGGCGCAGCAGCGCATACCTGCCTTCCTTCGCCAGTAGCTGAGCCGAACCGCCCGCGCTCCGCACCATCTGGCCGCCTCTGCCCACCTTCATCTCGATATTGTGGACCTGCGTGCCCTCTCGGATCGCGCGCAGCGGAAGAGCATTGCCCACACGCTGCTCGGCGTTCTCGCCTGACTCAACCTTATCTCCTACCGTCAGGCCGTCCGGCGCGAGTATGTAGCGCCAGTCGCCGTCCGGATACTTGATAAGCGCTATGCGGGCGGACCTGTTCGGGTCGTACTCGATTGAAGTTACTTCGCCCGGTATGCCGTGCTTATTCCGCTTGAAGTCGATCACACGGTAGCGCCGTTTGTGTCCGCCACCGCGGTGGCGCACCGTAATGCGACCCGCGGAGTTGCGCCCTGCGTTCTTCTTCATCGGTCGCACCAGCGACTTCTTGGGCTTGCGCGTGGTTATGTCATCCGAGGTGGACAGTACCGCGCCGCGCTGTCCCGGAGTTCTTGGCTTTAGTGCTCTTAGCGGCATACTACACGCCCTCGCCTATACGCCTTCAAATATGGTTATGGAATCGCCGGGCGCAAGTGTTACTATCGCCTTCTTTATCGCCTTCTTCTGCGAAAAGCGAGGCCCGTAGCGCTTCGTCTTGCCCTTCCTGTTCATCGTATTGACCTTCGTAACCGTAACGCCGAAGGCTTCCTGCACAGCCCACTTTATCTGATGCTTGGTAGCGGTCTTAGCCACCTCGAACACATACCGTCCGTCATCCTGAAGGTCCGTGCTCTTCTCGGTAATTACGGGCTTTCTCAAAATCTCGAAGGGATGCAAGTCCATTACTCTTCCTCCCCTTCATCTGCGGCAACCGCGACGGCCTCCTGCTTTATGCGGACAAACTCGCCGCCCCAAATCTCCTCCGCCTTCCTCACCGCATCGACGGTCATGACCACCTTGTTTGCGTTCAGCAGGTCCACCGCGTTCAGCAGCGCCACCGGTAGTGTCCGCACCTTGGGTATATTTCTGGCGGCGCGCACCACATCATCGGTAATCGTTTCGCCGACCAGCAATACGGAAGAATTTACTTCCAGCGCACTGAGCACCTGTGCCACCTGCTTCGTCTTGGCTTCCGCAATCTCCAGCTTATCCAGCACCACCAGTTGCTGCTCCCTCGCCTTGTCCGAAAGAACAATCTTGATTGCCTGGCGCTTCATCCGCTTAGGAGTGCGTTGCCTGTAACTTCGTGGCCTTGGCCCGAACACAACTCCGCCGCCGCGCCACTGAGGCGAACGAATCGAACCCTGGCGCGCGCGTCCGGTGTACTTCTGGGGCCTCGGCTTTGCGCCGCCGCCCGCAACCTCCGAGCGCGTCTTCACCTTCGCTGTGCCCTGGCGCTTGTTAGCCAGCTGCCCAACCATTACTTGATGAACCAGCGCGGAGTTCATAGGCGCGTCGAACACATCGTCCAGCACCTCGACGCTGTCAACGACGGCGCCGCTCATATCCCTTACGTCTAGCTTCACGACTTCTTCCTTTTGCCAGCTTTTCTCACAATAACGAGTCCGTTGCGAGCGCCCGGCACCGTGCCTCTGACAAGCAGCAAGTTGCGCTCCGCATCCGCAAGCACGACCTCAAGCCCTCTGGAGGTAACCCTCTCGTCACCCATGTGCCCCGCCATGCGTAGGCCCTTGATTACTCGCCCCGGCGTGCTGCCCGCGCCGACTGACCCCGGCGCTCTGTGCCGGTCCGACTGACCGTGCGTCTTGGGGCCACCACGGAAGTTGTACCGTCGCACGCCACCCGCAAAGCCGCGCCCTTTAGACTTGCCCGTAACCTCGATGGGCTCGCCCGCCTCGAACACGCTTGCGTCCAGCGTCTGTCCGACTTCCACCTCGCCGACATCGTCCACGCCCACTTCTCGTAGGTGGCGGAACAGTTGCTGCCCGCTTCGCTTCAGATGTCCTGCGCGAGGCTTGTTCAGACGCTTCACCGGCTCGAAGCCGAGTTGCACGCTCTCATAGCCGTCACTATCGAACGTCTTGACTTGCGTCACAGTGCAAGGCCCCACTTCCAGGGCGGTAACGCAGTCTGCGCGCCCGTCCTCGTGGAAGACCTGCGTCGTTCCTATCTTCTTGCCTATCAGTGCATGAACTGTCATTGCCGTTCTCTTTATCTGAAAGGGAGGATTTCAGCCCCGCCCTTCCTGCGTATCATTATCAGCTAGAATCAGCTAGAGCTTGATCGATATATCAACGCCCGCCGGCACATTCAGTCGTGTCAGCGAGTCAATCGTCTTCGACGTCGGCTCCAGAATGTCAATGAGCCGGTTATGCGTTCGCAACTCGAAATGCTCCCGCGAGTTCTTGTCGATGTGCGGACCGCGTATCACGCAGAAGCGCTTGATTGCCGTCGGCAGCGGCACGGGACCGGAAACGCGCGCGCCCGTGCGCTCAGCAGCCTCGACAATCTGCCCCGCAGACTGATCGAGCAGCCTGTGGTCGAATGCCTTCAGTATGATGCGTATCTTTTGGCTGTTGGCTGTAACCATATTCTGCTTCTACCAACTCTCACTTCTTTTTAGTCCCTTCCTCCCATCAAGGAGGAGGGCTAGGATGTGGGTGAAAATCCCCTCCATCGCTGTTAGTCCTGCCTGTTCGTGGTAAGCCTGTCGAACCACGCCTGAATCCTGATTTCTGACGGCTGATACCTATCCGGCCAGCATGCCTTCCGGAGCAGGCTCGTAGTTGTCGAACTCCATGTTGTAGCTGGCACGTCCCTGGGTCAGCGAGCGTATGGCGTTTGCGTAGCCGAAGCTTTCGCCCAGTGGCAGGGCGGCTTTCACCACCTGAATCTCGCCTTGTCCTTCGATATTGCGGATACCCGCGCGCCGCCTGCCAAGGTCACCCAGAACTTCGCCCAAAAATTCGCCCGGAGTTACTACCTCCAGGCTCATAATCGGTTCTAGCAATTGCGGTCGCGCCTTCCCAATAGCGTCCTTCGCTGCCATGGAACCCGCAATTTGGAACGCGACCTGCGACGAGTCAACCTCGTGGAAACTGCCGTCAACCACCGTCACTTTTATGTCTATCATCGGGAAACCGGACAGCGGGCCGGTATTAAGCGCTTCTTTTATCCCGGACTCAGCGGACGGTATAAACTCGCGGGGAATCGACCCGCCCGTAATCTTGTCCTCGATTACGATGCCGGAACCTGGCTCACCGGGCTCCATCTCCACTACGACGTGCCCGAACTGACCGTGACCGCCCGTCTGTCGCACAAAGCGCCCGACGCCGCCGGCAGACCTTCTGACCGTCTCACGGTAAGCGACACGCGGCTGGCCGACGCTGCCCTCCACGCTGAACTCCCTCTTCATCCTGTCAACAAGAATCTCCAGATGAAGCTCACCCATGCCGGACATTATCGTCTGCCCGGTCTCGTCGTCATAGTTGATCTTGAAAGTTGGGTCCTCATCAGATAGCTTCACCAGCGCGTCCGACAGCTTATCCTGGTCGGCACGCGAACGGGGCTCGATGGCGACCGATATAACAGGCTCAGGGAAGCTGATAGTCTCCAGAACGATCGGATCGTTCTGCGCGCAGATAGTGTCTCCCGTGGCAGTGAACTTCAACCCCACGGCAGCCGCAATCTGACCGGCATGCACCTCTTCCATGTCCTCGCGGTGCTGCGCGTGCATCTGCACTATGCGCCCTAGACGCTCTCGCCTCCGATTCGTCGAGTTGTACACTGAAGAACCGGACGCCGCAGTGCCCGAATACACCCTGAAATAAACCAGCCGCCCAATATATGGATCAGACACCGTCTTGAACGCCAACGCGGAGAACGGCTCCTCCGGATCGGGGGAGCGAATCAGCTCATCATCTGAAGTGGGGGCGGTGCCGGTAACGGGGGGAACATCGAGAGGGGAGGGGAGGTATTCGCAAATAGCCTCAATGAGAGGTTGGATGCCTTTAGTTCGAAGCGCTGTGCCACAGAATACGGGTATGATGCTATATCCAATCGTCGCCCTTCGCAGCGCATCCTTGATTTCCTGATTCGTTATCTCTTCCTCTTCAAGATACTTGAACAGGAGGTCGTCGTCGGTCTCGGCTATCTTCTCTATCATCATGCCGCGATAGTTGAGATATTCTTCGATGAACTCTTCAGGCACGGGTCCCTCTTTGGGTATCTCCACGCCTTCCTCAGCCCATGTCCACGACTTGCCCTCTATAAGGTCGATGACACCTAGGAAATCATCCTCTTGACCGATGGGTATCTGCACGGCCACCGGGTTCGCCTGCAGCCTGTGGGAAATCGAGTCGATGGTGCGGTTGAAGTCCGCGCCTACGCGATCCATCTTATTCACGAAGCAGATGCGCGGCACATTGTACTTGTCCGCCTGCCGCCACACCGTCTCCGACTGCGGCTGAACGCCCGCCACCGCGTCGAACACCACCACGCCGCCGTCAAGGATTCGCAGGCTGCGCTCCACCTCTGCGGTGAAGTCCACATGTCCCGGCGTGTCGATGATGTTTATCGTATGGTCTCCCCACTGCGCGGTAGTCGCGGCGGATGTAATAGTAATACCACGCTCGCGCTCTTGGGCCATCCAATCCATCGCAGTCGTGCCGTCATCTACGCCGCCGATCTTGCGAATGCGCCCGGTGAAATACAGCACGCGCTCCGTCACCGTCGTCTTGCCGGCGTCTATGTGGGCGATGAACCCTATGTTTCTCGTCTTTTCCAGACTCTGCAAGCTTGCAGGCATTCTCTATCTTTTCCTAGTCGCCCTGCCGGGCTTGGCAAATCAAACTTCCCCTGTGAAAGCTCATTCGGAGAACCCGTTCGTCCTGAACTTGTCGAAGCAAGACCGCCATTCTGAAAATCAAATCCGACTTGCCGGTATTACCACCTGTAATGTGCGAAGGCCCTGTTTGCCTCTGCCATCCTGTGAGCTTCTTCCCTGCGCCGTACTGCGGGCCCCTGATTGCGCGCCGCTTCCAGCAGCTGCCCGGCCAGGCTCTCATGCATAGGTCTGCTGCCCCGCGCGCGAGCCGCCGTAATAATCCAGCGCATGGCAAGTGCCATGCGCCGTGATGGTCGAACTTCTGTGGGCACCTGGTAGGTTGCGCCACCGACTCGCCGCGACTTGACTTCGAGCATCGGCATCGTATTGCGAATAGCCTGCTCGAACACCTCAAGCCCTGGTCGGTTCGCTTCCTGCTCAACGAGGTCCAGCGCGTTGTACACGATTCGCTGGGCGGTGGTCTTTTTACCGCTCCACATAACCCGGTTGATGAACTGGCTCAACTCCACGCTGCCATACTTGATGTCAGGCGGTGGAATCCGTACCTCGGCCCTTCTTCGGCGCGCCATATCATTCTCTCTTGTTTTCAGTGTCCTTTCCCCCTGGAGGGGGGAAGGCTTAGGGTGGGGGTGAAAACCCTGTCCATCGATGTGAATTTTCACCAGTTTATAGTGAACCAGCCGAACCGCCTGATGGCCGACTGCTGACACCTGAACGCTAGCGTCTAATTTCTCTTGCTGCCGTACTTGCTGCGTCCGCGCTTGCGCCCATCGACGCCGGATGTGTCCAAGGCTCCGCGCACGATGTGATAGCGTACGCCCGGCAGGTCCTTCACACGCCCGCCGCGAATCAGCACCACCGAGTGCTCCTGAAGGTTGTGCCCTTCGCCCGGTATGTAAGCCGTAACTTCCATCCCGTTTGTCAGGCGCACCCTCGCCACCTTGCGCAGCGCCGAGTTCGGCTTCTTCGGCGTCTGTGTACGCACCTGAGTGCATACGCCTCGCTTCTGAGGCGACCCCGAATCGCGTCTGCCCCTGTTCTTTAGCGAATTGAACGAAAACCGCAGCGCAGGAGCCTTGTCCTTTTTTCGCTTAGCCTTTCGTCCTTTCCTCACTAACTGGTTCACAGTAGGCATGTTTTTACCCCATTCACTACATTCTGAGTGGAAATGCGCGACACAAAATCGGCACGAACAAAAAGGTCGTACAAACGGGTATTTTACATTTACATTTGAACTAATGTCAACCTTTGTTACGCCAAAATCGCGTATCACTCTCTTGCTCTGCCCACATTCTAATGACGAGTTCGTTTCCCTTTCCTAACTGTGCATAAAGAGCCTGTCCGATGTTCTCCCATGCTATTGTCCAGATCATTCTATTCGCAACTACTCATGCTTCCGTTGCCGTTATATGATATGCCTATGAAAACATCCATTACTGCTTTATCCATAGTTCTGTTGCTCATGCTCCTCGCTGCCTGTTCTTCGTCAGCCGAGCCCTCTCCCACGCCCACGCCGGCATCGACATCGACATCGACGTCCACCCCCTTGCCCACGTCCACACCACAGCCGACCGCAACGCCATTGCCGCTTCCAACACCCCGACCGGCGCCAACGATGATTCCCGCCCCGACCGGCACACCTGTGCCGGATGCCGACGCGCCATCCATTCAGCCGGAAGACGAGACTTTGACCATCGCAGCCGCAATCGAAGCCATGCAGAACGTCGAGTCGTTCCATGCAGAAGTGGACGCCGCGTTCATCGTTGTCCAGACCGAGGCAAGCTTCAGGATGGACGAAGAGACATTCGGCACCAAATTCCCAATACGCTTCAGCGGCGACTTCCAGCTGCCTGACCGCGCCGCTGGCAAGTTGCAGCTTGCATTGGGGCTTGTTCTGCTGCAACTCGACATCGTCACCATTGAAGAGCAGGCATACATCACCAACCCCGAAACGGGCGTGTGGGAGCAGTACCCGCTGTTCCTGACCGGCCTGCCTGACCCCTATGACCTTGTGCTGCTCCCCGCCGAAACCAGTCGATACAGCGACATACAGGTCGTGAAGGATGAAACCATCGACGGCATTGAGACGCAGCACACCAGGGCGAACCTGCGCGCCAACGTTCTCGGCGGCTCCTACGACAACCTGTTCTTGGATGTATGGATAGGCAAGGACGACAGCCTCATCCGCCGCCTCACAATGTCGGGCGAGACCGATGTTGACGAGGAAGACACTGCGGGCTTGGCATCCGGTGCATTCGGCGCGGCCGACATCGGCGGCAAAGCCGAATTCACCATGACCATCACCTACTCCGATTTCAACCAGCCGGTTGTCATCGAGCCGCCAATTCCCTGATTCCCATAGAGAGAAAGACAGTTGCCGCTAGTATCTCCTTGACACATTCGCTTGCGCGATGTTCCAAACTGTCGAAGATGAGCCTGGATCTGTAGTGCGACGCCAGCCTCAGATTGAAGAACGTCCTGACCGGGAAGCGCACACTACTCCAACCGCGCCAGATACTGCCCCGCGATGTCCACGCCGACCATCCCGCTGTACGCCTGCGTCAGCCGCTGCGTCACCGGCCCCGGTATCGCGGCGTCGCCAATCACATTGCCGTTGAACGACGACACCGGCACGATGCAGAAGCTGGTAGATGTGATGAAAGCCTCTTCCGCCGTGTATGCGTCGTACAGGTCGAGGTCTGCCTCCTTCACTGAGATGTCCAGCTCGTGGGCCAGGTCTATCGCCGTCTCGCGGCTGATGCCCGCCAGCACATACTGCTCGCGCGGCGTCAGCACAGCGCCGTCCTTCACAAGGAAGATATTCGCTCCAGGCCCTTCACACAGGTTGCCGCTCATGTCCAGCAGGATGGGCCATGCATCCGGGTTCTGCGCCTCTACCTCTTGAGTCGCCAGCACAAGGTTGATGTAATTGTGCATCTTCGCGCGCGGACTCATCGCCTCCGGCGGCGTACGTCGGATCGAAGGCACGATTACCGGCATCCCGTCGCGGTAGAACTTCGCGCGTGCCTCGAACGGCAGCGGCACGCACTCGACCAGCACCGTCGGACTGCCGCCGGGCACTCCCCGCGTGATGCGCTGCGTAACCCAGTAGTCGCCGTTCTCCTCTAGCAGCGGCAAGTTCGCCTCCAGCACCTGCATCGTGATGTCAGCGAACTCCTGCTTGCTCAGGCCCGGCTCCATACGCAGGTACTTCAGCGAGTTGAAGAAGCGGTCGAGATGGTCCTGCAGCTTGAATATCCTGCCGTTGAAAGTGCGTGTTGTATCGAACACCGCATCGCCGTACACGAATCCTCTGTCGCGCACCGAAATCTTAGCTTCGCTCTCAGGAATCATCTCCCCATTCAGATATACGATTCGTTCCTGCGTCATTTCTACTCCTCCTAATGGTGCTAGTCGTGTTCCTGAAAAAACTAACAGGATGGATAGGATATTCAGGTCATAACACCCTAATTTATCCTTCCCATCCTGTATATCGATGTCGAAGTCTGATTAATCCTGCTGACTGAAATCTCTGAATCGATACCCAACATTCCATATAGTCTCTATGTAAGGATGCTCAGCGTCCTCGATCTTGCTTCTCAGCCTCCTTATATGCACATCGACCGTGCGTGTCCCGCCAAAGTAATCGTAACCCCAGATGCTGCTGAGTAGCGCCTCCCTTGAATAGACCCGTCCGGGATTCGTCGCCAGCAGCCGTAGCAGTTCGTACTCCTTAAATCTAAGGTTCACTCTCTTGCCTCGCAAAGACACCTCATAAGTGGATGGGTTGATAACAAGGCTTCCCGCCCGTATCACGTCGTCCCCTTCTTCATGACGGTTGCGGTGCAGCGTCAACTTCACGCGAGTCACCAACTCTTCCGTGTCTGGAGGGCTTACAACGAAGTCGCTCACGCCCAGCCGCAGATCGAAGTCCGGCAGCATGTCAGGAGATATTAACGCGATGACAGGTAGTTTGAGCGAGTCGCAGCGCTCGATGAACGACTTGCCGGCGGCGTTGGAAATAGCCTCGAGGTCCAGCAAGGCAATGTGCGGCAGTTCCGAAGCGTCAAGAGAGTCCGTATCCGTGACGCGCTCTATCAGCAAAGCCTCTATGCCCTCGTCGTCCAGGGCTTCGAGCCACTCCGCATGCGCGGCGCTATCTTCCAACGGATGCGATCTCACCATATCTCGGACGCTTCCCTCTACCGCGTTGCCTTTACGCTCATAAAATCCAGCATGCAATATATGTCATCGCGGCATTGCAGTTCAAGGGGAACCTCGCTGCGCGTGTGGATACTCGCCTTTACGCCATGCTGCAATCTATTGTATTATGAACATGATATTCGCGTTGGTAATGGGCGCGTCGGCACGCAAATACAGGCGTTTACTACCCGGCGGCGCAAAAGTTGGTACGGAGGAGCAATGAGTCCCCGTTTGATGCGAAACAGCTTCATTTATTTGCTGATAACTGTCGCTGTCCTCGCAATTTTCTTCACCCTGTTCTCAGACACTCTCGGCGGTTCGCAGGAAATACCCGTAAGCGAGGTCATTTCACGCTCCGTGCGCGGAGAAATTGAGCGTATCGAAGTGCGCGGCGATCGGCTCGCGGTCTTCACCACTTCCGGCGAGAGCTATTCGTCCCGCAAGGAAGAAGGCGCAAGCGTGCTGGACATGCTGGCGGCGTCCGGCGCTAGCCCGGGCACATCTCCCGTCAGGGTAGAGGTTAAGGGCACCGGCGGACTGAGCAGCCTATTCGGCATCCTTATCAACTTCCTGCCCCTCATTTTCTTCGGCGCTATATTGCTGTTTATGATGCGCCAGGCGCAAGGCAACAGCAACCAGACCTTTAGCTTCGGCAAGAGTCGTGCCCGCATGTTCGTGGGCAACAGCCCGGCCGTCAGCTTCGAGGATGTCGCAGGCGTCGAAGAGGCAAAGGAAGAGCTGCAAGAGGTCGTTGAGTTTCTGAAAGTCCCCGAGCGCTTCGTCAGTTTGGGCGCGAAGATACCCAAGGGCGTCCTTCTGATCGGTCCTCCCGGTACGGGCAAGACGCTGCTCGCTCGCGCAGTCGCAGGTGAGGCGGGTGTGCCTTTCCTCTCCATCAGCGGCTCGGAGTTCGTCGAGATGTTCGTAGGCGTGGGAGCAAGTCGAGTCCGCGACCTGTTCGAGCAGGCAAAGCGCAACGCGCCATGCATCGTGTTCGTGGACGAAATCGACGCCGTTGGCAGGCATCGCGGCGCCGGGCTTGGCGGCGGACATGACGAGCGCGAGCAGACCCTCAACCAGATTCTCGTTGAAATGGACGGCTTCGATGTCAACACCAACATCATAATTGTAGCCGCCACCAACCGTCCCGACATTCTGGACCCCGCGCTACTGCGTCCCGGTCGCTTCGACCGCCGCGTTGTGCTTGACAATCCGGATGTGCGCGGGCGGGAGCAGATTCTGAAGGTCCACTCCAAGGGCAAGCCCCTCGCCGAAGACATCGACATGGAGCGTATCGCCAAGCAGACTATGGGCTTCAGCGGCGCCGATCTCGCCAACCTCGTCAATGAGTCCGCGATTCTGGCGGCACGCCGCAGCAAGGTAACCATAACCAACGAAGAGTTCGCGGAGTCCATTGACCGCGTGATTGCGGGTCCCGCCCGCAAGAGCCGCGTTGTCAACGAGCGTGAAAAGGAAATCACCGCCTACCACGAGGCTGGGCACGCCCTCGTCGGCTATATGCTTCCAAAGGCCGATATGCCTTACAAGGTAACAATCGTCGCTAGGGGCATGTCCGGTGGACACACGCGCTATCTGCCCGACGAAGACCGTAACCTTTGGACCAAGGGACAGTTTGAGGATATGATGGCAGCCGCTATGGGTGGGCGCGTCGCTGAGGAAATCATCTTCGAGGATGTTACCACCGGCGCGAGCAACGACCTTGAGCAGGCGACCAACATCGCCCGCACAATGGTCACGCGCTACGGTATGAGCAGCAAGCTCGGCCCCCGCACTTTCGGCAAGCGGGAAGAGCTTGTCTTCCTCGGCAGGGAAATATCAGAGCAGCGCGACTACAGCGACAAAATTGCGGAGGACATCGACGCGGAGGTGTACGGCTTGGTCGAAAACGCCTACGCAAAAGCGACCAAAGTCATCACCGACAATAGGGAACGGCTCTCCCAGCTCGCCCGGCACCTCATGGCGCACGAAACCGTTGAGGGCGATGAGTTGAAAGAGATTCTCGACTCCGACCCGGACAGCGCCGCACCCGCCGAAGCGGCACCTGCGCCCGCATAACCCAATTCAATTGGCAATAGTCGGACTCACACAAAGAGGCGGTTCATAAACGAACCGCCTCTTTATTCTTTCAGGACTTGTGGGACCTTGCTTAGGTAATCGGGCCTGATTGCCGCCGCTCGTTAAACCCGCCCGTAATTGCCTCACCCGCCCGCAGGCTCGCCTCCTCGATGAACCGCTGTAACTCCATGATGCGCCCCTCATCCACATTCTCGCCCGCGTCTCGGCTGGCACGCAGCTGCGCCAACTCCTCCTTCGCCTGCGCTATCTTCTCCGTGATATTCAGTGCCACCAGTTCCGTTTCAACCTGCTTTCTCACGGCAGACAGGTGCTTTCGCTGTTCCTCCACGCTGTCCAGCCTCTCCTGGATCTCGCCCATCAGGTTCAGCGTCATTTCAAGTGGGTTTCCGCCCTGTATCGCATAGCGGGGTGCGCGCTCCAGCTGCCGCCTGAACTGACGCGCCAGCGCCTCTAACTCCTCATCTTTGGCCCGGACAGACGCCAGCAGCAGACGCAGGTTAGAAATCGCCTGTTGCATCTGCGGCATTGTCATAAAGCAACCTCACGCAATTCGCGCACGTGACAAATAATCGGATTTTGAAGAGCGGACACACATCGGCAAGAGGCTAGTATCTAATAGCCCTCGAACCGATTGATACTTACGGAAACGACATATTGTTAGGCGTTCACCGCGGCCTTCTTCACCTTGGGAAGCACAACCGAAACTGCGTCCAGCACTTCCTGGATCTCCTGCTCGGTCGTATAGCCCAGATGCCCGATGCGGAATATCTGCCCTGCCAGCGAGCCCTGACCGCCCGTGAGCACGACGCCGTGCTTGTCGCGCAGCGTTCCCACCAGCTTCCCGCCGTCCACATCCTCCGGCACATTCACAGCCGTAACCGTGTCCGAAGCAACGCTCTCGTCCGGGAACAGCGTAAGTCCAAGCTCCTTCACCCCGTCGCGCGTCAGCTTGCCGATAGTCGCATGCCGCTCGTAGATGCCCCCCATTCCCTCGTCCAGGATGCGCTTCAGCGCCACATCCAGCGCGAACATCACAGATATAGCCGGCGTGTACGGCGGCTGGCCTATCTCGTAGTAGTGCTTGTACATCGCCATGTCAAAGTAGTAGCGGGGCATCTTCGCCTCGGCATGGGCCTCCCACGCCCGTTCGCTGAAGCTGATGAACGCCAGGCCCGGAGGCAGCATCCAGCCCTTCTGCGACGCGGTGGCAACCACATCGCACCCCCATGCGTCCGTGCTGATAGGTATCGAACACACGCTGCTGATTCCGTCAACGAGCAGCAGCGTGTCGAACTCGCCCTTAACCACTGCGGCAATCGCCTGCAAGTCGTTCGTGACGCCCGTGGATGTCTCGTTGTGCGTAACCAGAACCGCCTTCACATCCGGGTTGTCGTTCAGCGTGTCTCTGATGGCATCGGGGTCCGCCGCGCTCCCGTAAGGAAAGTCCAGGCTGATGACCTCTGCGCCGAACAGCTCCGCAATCTCGCCGAAGCGCTCGCCGAACACCCCAACGCAGACATTCACAACCTTATCCCCGGGCGACAGCGTGTTCACTATCGCCGCTTCCATCGCTCCGGTTCCGGATGAGGTCATTATGTACAGGTCGTTCTTCGTCTCGAATACCTGCTTCACGCCCTCGGTAGTTCGATACAGCAAGTCCTTGTATTCAGGACCTCGGTGGTTGATCATCTGCCACGACATCGACTCCAGGATGTCTTCCGGCACAGGTATGGGACCAGGGGTTCGCAGGTTCACTTTTCCGCTTCCTCCGTGTACTCGGTTTTCCGGGGCTTCACCCGATTCTTGCATTTTCAAGCGCCGCGCTTTCACCGTTCTGGGCCGGTGCGACAGGGCTTGCGAACAGTATCTGTTCGGGAGCATACCGAACAATTTTAACATACCCTTTAACACATAGACATCAGTTTAGGATAAAATATATACCTATGGACAAAGCGAATCCGTCGTAGATGTGGATTGTGCTTCGGCTGTCCTACATTCAGAGAAATTCATTTTCTCCGGCAACAGGAAACACCATCCATGCCCATTGAATCGATTCGTAAGCATTTAGCTCGCAATTCCATTCCTGCGGCGAGACGCCTTGCCGCGAAAAGTCCTCTGGCGATGGGGTTGCTTTCGCTGCTTTTCATCTCCCTGCTCTCGCTGAACACCGTTCACGCCGCACCATTACCTCAGCCCACACAGCTTCAAATTCGCATAGACAATATCACGCTCCGAGACGACCTCGCCCTTGACGACAGGGCTCGCACCACATTCGATAGGGGAGCGAGACTAATTGCGCAAGTCGATCTCACCGACTTGCGTGACAAAGGCTCAGTCTCCGAAAATGACCCTGAATACAGGCTTCAATACACCTTAGACTTCGCCATTAGAGATCTTAGAACGGGAACTATCTACGACAGCAGCCAGGACCCTCAGAACTCCAGTCAGATAACGCTAGCGCCTTCTGAGTCTGGAAGCGCTGAACTCCTCTGGAACATACCATACGACTTCCCTTCGAACGACTACATGTTCCGCGTCAACATCGACCTCACTGGCGTCAGTAACACCGAAGGGCACTTCTCCGAACGCGACATTCGCATCGCCGACCGCTCAAAGTACATCTTCAAGCAGGAAGACAGGTGGAACTTCGAGAATGTAGTGGACGAAGAGACGCCGCGCACTAAGAGAATACTCATCTCGCCCAGCAACCCTGATGCGGGCGACCTCGTCTGGCGCGTTACCGGTTGGCCCTCCGAGTGGCTGGAACTCATCGAGCCTATCCCCGACCCCTTAGACCCTTCGAGGTCCGTCGAGGTAACTAATACCGGCTTCCTGCAGCTTCGCGTAGGCGGAACCGCCCTTGTCGGTAACTTCAGCGATGAAGTAATCATCACCTTCAACGCGGGCGAGGTCAGATTTCCCGTCATCGCCAATATCAACAGGCGTCCCGGTGGCGAGATTAACGGATTCGACGTAACCCCGAAGCAAGTGAGGGCCGGCGAAGAGGTCGAGTTTAGTTACCGTGTGACTAACAACGGGCGCACCGACCTGAGTTACAGGGTAACATTTGTTGTGCGTGGACCTTCCAACGCGGTCGTGTACGACTCCAGCGTCTCCGATGAGGACGTCTTCGTTGAAGTCGCTGACGGTCAGACCTCCGATGCTCGCCAATTTGCCTGGCAAGTGCCCTATGGCTCGGTGAAAGGGGATTACAGAGTCGGCATTGAACTTCGCAACGCCTACGAATTTGATGCTCGCCCGTACGATTCCATAGATACTACGGATGCGAAAGCAAAGGTCTTCAACGTGCTGGAAGGCGCGAAAATCAGCGTATCTCCGTCC
The DNA here is from genome assembly GCA_965204855.1 of Dehalococcoidia bacterium. Taxonomy (GTDB): domain Bacteria; phylum Chloroflexota; class Dehalococcoidia; order Lucifugimonadales; family JADFKI01; genus Bin90. Next base: position 2,464,577 of record OZ242018.1, on the reverse strand, counting down.
GAGTGGCAGTTCGGTTCGATCTCAGAACAGGACATTGAGCGGCAAACCGCAACTTTCACTGTAACCAATGTCGGCAGGCCCACCCTTGAGTGGCAGATTACAGCAGTCCCCGAATGGATCGAACTGATAAACTTATCCCCTCAGACACAGCAGTCTGGTGACGGCATAGTTGTGCTCCGCCTGAAGGAAGACATCGCCCCGGGCAACTACTTCGATATCCTCAAAATCGACTCGAACGGCGGCGAATTCGAAGCGGAGTTGGGTGTCAATATCAGATCGAGCATCGGGCCGACTCCTACTCGCACGCACACGCCCGTACCTACACCCACGCCTACGCCCGAACCGACTACGGAACCAACCGCTACACCGATTTCCGAGCCTGGACCAACTGATACACCCGTGCCTACGCCAACGGCAACCAGTGCTCCCGCGCCTGAGCCAACCTCCACGCCCATGCCCGAGCCCACGCCGGCCGATACGCCCACGCCTGAGCCAACGGCAACGAATACTCCTGTGCCCGAACCAACCCCTATACTAGTTGCTGAGCCCACGCCGGCCGATACGCCCACGCCTGAGCCAACGGCAACGAATACTCCGCTTGCTGAGGCAGAGACAACCGACACGCCCATCCCGGTGCCAACTTCGTTGCAGCCCGGTGTATCCGAGAAGCCACCGGGAGGCGCGTGCAGCGAAGCGCCACAGCCGTTGTCCCCAATGACCGCCTTGGCAAACCTTGCAATGCTTCTTGCCCCCATCGGACTTGCCGGAGGAGCAAGATTGACGGTCCGACGCCGCAAAATCAATGGTCGCTAGGTTCTGTCGAAAGCCACTATCTACCCGACGAACCCCGAGCTCACACTTCCCGCAGCTCCACAACGCCTGCGCTGCCCGGCGCGCCCGGGTCGTCGTCGTCAGGCCCGGTTGGTGGCCCTATGCGACGCTTGCCGTTCCACTCTTCGATTGCGACTTCCACAAGCGCCGTGATCCCCAGGTCCGCCGAAGGCGGCGTATTATAGTCGCTGCCTACCATTCGCCCCGGGAAATATCTCTGCACCATAGAGTCGAATAGACCGAACTTCTCATCCTCATCCGTAACCTCCCGTCCGCGGCCGAACAGCACCACGCTGCGATAGTTCATAGAGTGGTTCATCGCCTTCCGCGAATACACCAGCCCATCCGTTAGCGTTACCGTGACGCATACCGGCGCCCCGCTCGCCAGCGCCTTCATCGCGCGGCTGCGTATCGACCCATGCAGGTAAATCGACTCCGGCGCGTCCTTGTCATAGTGATACGACAGCGGTATCACATAGGGCATTCCATCTTCCACGAAGCCGACATGCGCCACCATACCCTGCGCCAGTATCTCTGACGCCTGCTCAGGCACCGCCCGCTCCGGGTGATTGCGTATCCTGGTGCGCTCAGTCTGCTGCACTGCGTCCCTCCATAAACAACGAAGCCTCGACATATCTACGCCGAGGCTTCGTCTCAAATTCTGCAATCCAATCGCTATCGATATGCAGGACTATCTATTCCTATCCATCCTGCAAATCCTGTTTAGCCCCCGTTACGCCACCGGTTGTTGCACGACATCTGCCAGCTTTGCGTGGGCATCCCGCAGCAACTCCTCGGTCTCGTCCCACCCAATGCAGGCGTCCGTAACCGACACCCCGTACTCCAATTCTTCGATAGGGCAGTTGAGGCTCTGGCTGCCGGCGTTGAGGTTGCTCTCCAGCATACAGCCGATGATATCGGCGTTCCCCGCAACGCGCTGTTCGATGATGGAGTTCAGCGCGACGTTCTGAAGGGTGTGGTCCTTGTTCGAGTTGCCATGGCTGCAATCCACCAGCAGTTGCGAAAGCACGCCCGCCTTGTTCAACTGAGCCTGAGCTGCCGAGATAGCGTCGGCGCCGAAATTGGGACCGCTTCTGCCACCGCGCAGCACCAGATGGCCGTATGGGTTGCCGTTGGTATGCACGATGCAAGTCTGGCCGAAGTGGTCTATACCGAGAAAAGCGTGCGCCGACTGCGCCGAAATCATCGCGTCCACCGCAATCTGCGCGTCGCCGTCCGTTCCGTTCTTGAAGCCCACCGGCATGCTCAGTCCGCTCGCCATCTGCCGGTGCGTCTGGCTCTCAGTCGTTCGCGCGCCGATAGCCGCCCACGAAACCAGCCCGGCAAGATACTGCGGCACGATAGGATCGAGGAATTCCGTGGCGGTGTATATTCCCATCTCACCGACCTTCAGAAGTAGCCTCCGCGCCCGTCGAAGCCCCTCGCCAATGTCGAAGCTGTCATTCAGATACGGGTCGTAAATCATGCCCTTCCAGCCCACCGTTGTGCGCGGCTTCTCGAAATACACGCGCATCACGAAGAGTATGCGGTCACTCAACTCTTCTTGAAGCTCCTTCAACCGCTCGGCGTACTCTATGCCTGCCACCTCGTCGTGTATCGAGCAGGGCCCTGTTATGACCATGAATCGCGGATCATCGCCCCGCAGCACTGCTTGTATCTGCCGTCTGCCTTCAAGCACTACTGCCTCAACATCCGGGGTCAGCGGAAGTTCTTCGACAAGCCCGACCGGGCTGATAAGGGGTTCTGTACTTTCCACGTTCACGTCCCTGGCTGGTGATGGTTGCATTTGGGGTGCCTCTCTTTCATTTCTCCCTGCAATTACCATTTAACTCAAGCTGTTGTCATCAATTCTCCGGTGAACTTATAATTGCCATCTTCCAAACTAAAATCTGCGACTTCCTCCGGCAAGCAAAAACCCCAGCCCGTTGTCGGCTGGGGTTCGAGTGTGCTGCGGGATTCTATCGCTACGCGTCCTGTCGATTAAGACGCCAAACCTCTGCCGACCGTATTTCCGTCGGTAAAGTAATAATAAGCGTAGAACCAAGAGGAATTTGCGTTAATCATCCTAACGAGTATCCCACACTATTTCGCGGCGTGTCAACAGTTTGTATCGGCACTTTTGAGATTGCCCACTACGTTTGACTGTTACCCCTTTATCGACGGATCATAAATCCATTCACCGCCTGCCCCGGAGATTGTCGCCTCTAAACCCGTCGAGCGCAATGTTGCCGACAGCTTTGACCCGTACTCGCGTGGCGTTGCTGGGCACATAGGTCAGCGGTACCTCCTCCACATCCACGACCTCGATCGATGCGCGGTCTGCGCCTGCCGCTTCCGCCCGCTCGATGGCAGCAGCCGTGCAGTCTGCGATAGCTTCCTCTCTACTCCCGCTGTCCAGCGCATACACCCGCTCCACCTGACCGCCGATTTGCGCGATTGCGGCGCCTATGGCATTCGCAACCCCGGCATGCTCCGGGCGCATCACACGAGACGCGCCTGTCAGCGAGTCCTCCAGCAGAACGCTCCCGCCTCCCACTAGCACCACCGGCACATCTTCCTGGCTCAGCTTGACTCGGTCCACCGCGCTCTCCACCTGCGCCTGAATCTCCGCCATGCCTCGCCGCACCAGTTCCGCTTCCAGCCCTTCCACCAGTCTCCCGTCACCTAGGATAACCCTGCCGTCGGCAACTGCGAGGTCCGTAGTGGTTAGAGTAGGGCCGCCAAAAACCGTCGCATCCGTCGAAAGCCGATAGCCTACGCTTTCCGGTCCGATTCGCAGCGGCTCCCGATCGATGACCGTGCCGCCCCCTAGAGCGATGGACACCGTATCCGGCATCCTGAAGCTCGTGCGCACTCCGGCGAGATGCACCGCTACTGACGACTCTCTTGGGAAACCTTTGACCAGCGCTCCGACATCTGTCGATGTGCCCCCTATGTCAACCACAATCCCGTCGGTAACACCCGACAAGTACGCCGCGCCGCGCATGCTGTTCGTCGGCCCCGACGAGATTGTCAGCACTGGAAACTGGGACGCAAACGACGTGTCCATCAGCGTCCCGTCATTCTGGCTCATGTACAGCGGAGCGCGAATGCCCAGCAGTTCTAGTGCACTTTCTATGCCCCGGATAGTCGTCTCCGCCGTTTCTCCGAGGCAGGCGTTCAACACGGCGGCATTCTCCCGCTCCAGCAACCCCATCTGTCCGTTCTCATGCGACATGCAAACTCGGACATCAGGCGCGACACTCCTGATTAGCTGCGCCGCCTCCAGTTCGTGTGTCGGGTCCACAGGCGAAAACACGCCGCACACCGCGATAGCCCGCACACCCCGGCTTCTGATCTCCTCGGCGGCGTCCCTTATGCCCACCCGGTCGAGAGGCGAAATCTCCCGCCCGTCAAATTCGTTGCCCCCTCTCACCATATATGTATGATCGCCGATCGCTTCCCTGAACTCATCGGGACAGTCAACCAGCGGCGGCAGCAGTTGAGTGGCGGGCATGGACAGCCGGATAATGGCAGTCGGGGACAAGCCCCTCTTTTCCAAAAGAGCGTTCGTGAAGTGGGTTGTGCCCACCATCACCGCCTCAATCTTCTGCCGGGATGAGTCCTGCTTGAGCAGGTCCGACACTGCACTCACTATGCCGGCCATCACATCCTCAGTCGTAGGCACTTTGACCGCTCCGCGCAGTTGGTGCCCATCCATTAGAACGGCGTCGGTATTAGTGCCGCCTACATCCACGCCCACGAACATAGCAAATGCCTTACACCTTCAAAGGGATATAGTCCGTCTCGTAGCCAAACGCTCGAGGTCCCGCCGTAGCCAGTCCTTGCGGAGTAGTCCAAAGCTCAGGTGCGGGAAAGCCGAGCATCGTAATCCGCAGCCCGTACCGCATCAACTCGGTGGTAATCGGCTCACCCAGATCTGACGCAACCGCGCAAATAAGGTCCGGCACAGTGCAGACTATCTCACCGTCTCGCCGCGCAATTAGGTTCTCGTTCTGAAAGTCAATTACCATCCGCTGTCCGGTGAACGAGTCCATCCCGTCGATAGTTACGGTGCCCCTCGCGAATCCCGCCGTGGTCCGCCTGTCCAAGTCAACCACCTTGCCATTGAACAGCACCCTGCCCGGGCAAGACCCCAAGATTGCTTCCAGCGGGTCGCTCCCGTCTCTGTGAGCATGCTGGACCGCGCGCCCCAAGTCGCGAGCAAGCGTCAGCGTATGAGGTATCGCGGTACGCCTGACCTGCTCCGCGCTCATCGGCGCGACCGCGTAGCATGCGACACACCCCATCTGGACGGTGGTAGCCCTCGCCAGCCGTTCTGCCCAGTGCGGCGTTATAGTCTCCCTGATGATAACGGAGTTTCCCTTCTCATCGGCGATAGCCATAGGACAGCACGGCACCCCGTAAACAAAGAAAGTCTTCATCTGAAACTCAGGAAACGCCCGTCCCATTCCGTCCGCGTCCACAACTGGAAGGCCTGCCATAGCCGCGGGAATCAGCGGCTCTACGGAGTTGCTGCCACCAATTTCATTCGAGATTATGGCGGTGGCTCTCTCACCGGTGTAGTCCTCTATGGCGCGCATGGCGTGGTAGGACTGAATATCGCGAATCTTTTCGATGCCAACTGTGGGCGCGCCGATTCCTCCGACGCATACCACCTTCGCGTCCTCAGGTAGCTCTTCCGGCGAAAGCACGCTGACCGGTCCATATCTTCTGATTGCCTGCCGCGCTCTCAATTGTCCGATGTACGGGTTGCCCCCGCCGCCTGTGCCCAGGATGCCTGCACCGATGGCGATTGGAGCCAGGTCATCTTCCGTAACTTGCCACATCTGCTGACCGTCCCGCTTGCTCAGCCCGCTTGCTCAAATTGAATTGCGCTGAAGTGTATTCAAGGTCATGACGACTGTCAATTTGCTGCCCCGATGTCCTGCCCTATAGTAAAGGCGAATGTCCGGCTCTACTTCCTGTGGACGGGGGATTGTAGGGAGTTCCGGAACATTGGCGAGGAAACCGCCTTATAGCAGTCAATTCCCACCAATCTGAGTCTTGACTAAACCTGAAAAGTAGGCGATTATACCAGTAGTGAAAAAGAGAAGGGTATCAAAACCTAATTAGGAGAGGGAACATGGCGACTAACGGCAACGGACATCACGAAAAGACGGTGGTAGTCTTGCAGCTTTCCGGCGGCAACGATGCCCTGAACACGGTCATTCCGTACAACGACGGGCAGTATTACGACAACAGGCCCTTCGTCAATATCCCGCAGGACCAGGTACTGAAGCTCGACGACAAGCTTGGCCTGAACCCCGCTCTGGCGCCCATCAAGTCGCTTTGGGACGAAGGCAATGTCGCGCTCATCAACGGCGTCGGCTACCCGAGCCCCAACCGCTCGCACTTCCGCTCCATGGATGTATGGCACACCGCCGAGAGCGAAGAGGTCGGCGAAGACGGCTGGCTCGGCAGGGCTATCCGCGAGCTTGACCCGCAGGCAGAAAACGTGCTCACAGGTGTCAACTTCGGTCGCGGCCTTCCGCGCGCGCTTTACGCGAAGGGCGTTCCGGTCGCTTCGGTTGGCAACCTTGAGACCTACGGCCTGTTCCCGGACATCAAGGACGAAGCCGCGCGCAACCTCGCGCTTGAGGCGTTCACCCAGATGTACGGCGGCAGCGGGCGCGATGTCATCGCCAACTTCATCTCGCAGACCGGTACGGACGCGCTCAAGGGCGCTGACATCCTGCGAGTCGCGCCACAGCGCTACTCCTCCAGCATCGAGTACGCCGACAACCCCATAGCCGAGAACATGAAGTCCATCGCTCAGGTAATGACCGCAGGCCTCGGCACGCGCGTCTATTACACGCAGCACGGCAGCTTCGACACACACGCATCCGAGCTGACCAGCCACGCCAAGCTCTGGCAGGATGTCTCCGGCGCAGTCGGCGACTTCATGGACGACATGAAAGAGCACGACATGGACAAGGATGTCGTAGTGTTGCTCTTCTCCGAGTTCGGCAGGCGCATCAAGGACAACGGCGCGGGCACCGACCACGGCTCCGGCGGCGTCGCCTTCGTGATTGGCGGCGACGTGAACGGCGGAATGTACGGTGACTTCCCCTCGCTCGACGACGACAAGCAGCTGGAAGGCGACCTGCACTTCAGCAACGACTTCCGCAGCACCTATTCCACCATCGCCGAGCGCTGGTTGGGCATCGACCCCGTAGTGACCACTAACGGCCAGTACGAGCAGTTCGACTTCATCTCGAAGTAACTGACTAACGGAATGAAACCTAGGGGCTGCCTGCAAAATGAAGCAGGCAGCCCCTTTGCTTTGTCCTTGACGATTTCGGTGAACGCACGGCGAATTATGATACTGTTGGCCTCTTGTCCGCCCACGGCATCGCGCGCTCGAAGGCAGCCGACGCCGCCAGCACCGTCTCTTCGTCACCCTTCCGTCCAACTATGTGCAGTCCGATAGGCAGACCGTCGGATGAGAAGCCGCACGGTACGGTAGCGGCAGGGTGTCCTATCATGTTGATCGGATGCGTGAACGGCAGGAAGCCCCAACCCTTCACATGAGCGTTACGCTTACCCTCTACCACCTCCGGATACTCCCGCACGGGGAACGCCGTGGTCGCCATCGTAGGCGACAGCAGCAGGTCGCATTCCTCGAACACATCGGCGAACTGGTTGATCATCCGGTCTCGGCGACCCAGCGCCTTAACATAGTCCGCTGCGCTGAAATCTTTGCCATCCTCAATCAGCATCCGGCCGTACCACGTCAGAGGATCTGACGGATCGTCCAGCAGGTGTCCCTGCGTAAGATATGAATTGCACCCCGAGATTACCCACCAGATTTCAAACGGGTCGTCGAGCGTCAAGTCGCTCTCATCAACGGAGCATCCCAATTCCTCGAACACCCGCGCGCCCGCGGCACACACCTCAACCACCTCCGCGTCAACACCCGCATAGCCGAAGTCCGCACTCCAACCCAAGCGCAGGCCGCTGATATCCCTGTCCACCGAGGCTACGAAGTCGGGCACTGGCGCGTGTAGCGATGAAGCGTCGCGTGAGTCGTAACCCGACAGAGCCTGCAAGAGAATTGCGGAGTCCTTCACCGTGCGGGTCATCGGCCCATTCTGCCCCAGCAGGTTCACTAACGGAACATCCTGTGGCACGCCGCTGAACCCCGACACGCGCCCCTGCGTTGGCTTGATGCCGTATATGCCGCAGAAACTCGCGGGGATCCGTATCGAGCCGCCACCATCGCTGCCAGTAGCGAGCGAGCACAGCCCGGCTGCCACCGATGCACCTGCTCCACCGCTCGACGCGCCCGAAGTCCGCTCAGTATTCCACGGGTTGCGACAGTCATCTCCCAGTCGGTTCTCATTCGCGCCCAGCGAGCCAAACTCCGGCGTGTTGGTCTTCCCCAGCAGTATTGCCCCGCTCGCTTTCACCCGCTCCGCAACCGCAGAGTCCGCCGTGGGTATGTGGTCCTTGTAAGCCAGCGAACCTGAGGTAGTGCGCACACCCTTCGTCATCACCAGGTCCTTTATTGAAATCGGAACGCCATGCAGCGGACCAAGCTCATCCCCACGCACCACGGTGTCCTCCGCGGCCTTTGCCGAATCCATTGCCTCGTCCTGTACCAGCGTCAGATACGAGTTCAACTGCGAGTCCAGCCGCTCGATTCGCTCGAAATATAGTTGCGTAATCTCGACCGGCGACACCTGCTTGTCGGCTATCAGTGCGGCGAGCTCATGTGACGGCGCAAATGCTAGATTTTCATCGATGTTCGCCATTGGATAACTCTCCATTCTGTGCTGTCTATCCTGTCCATCGAGTTAAATTAGCTCACCGCCGGCCTCTTATCCGCCCACGGCATCGCGCGCTCGAACGCTGCCGACGCGGCGATCACAGTTTCCTCGTCGCCCCTGCGTCCCACGATGTGGAGGCCGACAGGCATGCCGTCCGACGAGAATCCGCACGGAACGCTTGCCGCGGGATGGCCGATTGTGTTGATGGGATGCGTGAACGGCACGAAGCTCCAGCCCTTCCTGTTGGCATTCTCTTTGCCGCCTATCACATGCGGGTACTCCTGCACTGGGAATGCCGTTACCGGCATCGTCGGAGACAGCAGCAGGTCGTAGTCGTCGAACACATCCGCGAACTGGTTGATCATACGGTCGCGCCCGCCCATTGCCTTGATGAAATCCCCCGCGCTGAAATTACTGCCGTCCTCAATCGCCATGCGACCGTACCATGAAAGCGGATCATCCGCGTCATCCAGCAAGTGCCCCTGAGTAACATAAACATTGGACGCGAAGAAGACCCACCACGTGCCGAACGGGTCGTCCAGGGCCAGGTCGCTCTCCTCTACAGTGCAGCCCATGCTCTCGAACACCCGCGCCGCGCCTGCGGACACCTCGACCACCTCCCCGTCAACGCCCGCATAGCCGTAGTCCGGACTCCACGCGATGCGAAGCCCGCTGATATCATTGTCCAAGGCGCTCACAAAGTCGGGCACAGGCGCGCGCAACGACGCCGAATCGCGCGGGTCGTAGCCTGCAAGCGCTTGCAGTAGAATCGCAGAGTCCTTGACGGTGCGCGACATCGGCCCCTGCTGACTGGTGATATTGAGGAGTGGCGCCGCCGGAGGAACACCGCTGAAGCTGGAGACACGTCCCTGCGTCGGCTTTATCCCATAGATGCCGCAGAAACTGGCAGGTATGCGTATCGAGCCGCCACCGTCTCCGCCTGTCCCCAGCGAGCACAGACCCGCCGCCACCGCCGCGCCCGCGCCGCCGCTGGACGCCCCGGATGTGCGCTCCGTATTCCACGGGTTGCGGCAGTCGTCGCCAAGACGGTTCTCGTTCGCGCCCAGCAGCCCGAACTCAGGCGTATTCGTCTTGCCCAGTATCACCGCGCCCGTCGCCTTCACCCGTTCCACCACCGCCGAGTCTGCCGCAGGCACCTGGTCCTTGTAGGCAAGCGAACCCAGCGTCGTCCGCACACCTGCCGTCATCTGCAAGTCTTTGATGGATATAGGCACGCCATGCAGAGGTCCGAGCGCATCGCCGCGCATCACGGCTGCCTCAGCCTCCTGCGCTGATTCCATAGCCATGTCCCGCGTCAGAGTAAGGTACGAATTCAGCTGCGAGTCCAGCTGCTCAATTCGGTCGTAATACAGTTGCGTTATCTCAACCGGCGACACCTGCTTGTCCGCAATGAGGGCAGCAAGTTCATAAGAAGGTGCGAAGGCGAGATTCTCGTCGATGTTAGGCATAATAAGATGACTCCTTGAATTCCCTTGTAACCGGAAGCCTCGCTATTGTAATACATCTACCAAGTCGGGATGTCCGTTAGCAATTGCTATGTCGGTGGGAGTGTTGCCATCGTCATCCCTCGCGTGAATGTCCGCGCCGACTGCAATAATATGATCAAGCAATTGCAGTGTGTCGCCATAGCCGGGAAACTGCTTCTGCATCATTCTGTGCAATGGAGTCTGACCCTTGCCGTCTCTGGCGTTAATGTCGGCACCCTCGGAAATAAGGATATCGACTATCAATTCCGTAGATTCAGCATCAGCCGTTGACTTCAGTGCCGAGTGCAGAGGCGTTGTGCCGGTGTCATCCCGTGCGTGAACATTCGCGCCTGCGATTATCAGAATCTTCGTAGTTTCCACATCTGCCATTTCCACCGCAATGTGTAAGGGCGTTTGTCCCTCGTAATTGGCTGCGCTTATCTCGGCGCCTGCATTCAGCAGGATGGATGCGGCTTCATGTTTGCTCAAGCTCTTGTGCAACTTCTTGCGATCTTCTTCCGAATGCCAGTGCAGTCCGGGCAAGTCGGAGGTTCGGACAGATTGATGCAAAGGTGTTTCTCCATAGTCATCTAGTGCCAATATATGAGCCCTACCCGATATGAGCGTTCTCATAATATCGGTCTTGTTGATGCCTGTAGCTTCTCTGGCCGCAAGGTGTAGCGGTGTTCTGCCTTCACTGTCTCTTGCGTTCACATCTGCTCCGACCTCCAAAAGAACTTTCACAAATTCCACTTTATCGTGGTGAGACCAACTGGCCAGATGCAGTGGCGTGTTGCCAAGGTGGTCTCTGGAGTTAACATCTGCACCGGCGTTGAGTATGACTTCAGCCATATTCGAGTCCCCGCCGAACCTGGCAGCTAAATGCAGGAGAGTCTCTCCGTTTTTATTGAAGCTGTCGACCTCAATGCCTCTATCTACAAGAATTTGAACTACCTTGTGGGAATTTGGATTGCCCGACGAAAAGACTGCTCGGTGTAAAGGTGTATTATCGTAAGGGTCTTTTGGATGAACCTCAGCTCCTGCTTCGATGAGAACACGCGCCATTTCGTAATTGCCTTCCTCGGCTGCCCAATGCAGAGGAGTCTCATCGCCACCGGTTCTGGCATGAACATCGGCGCCCGCATCAATGAGGACTTGCACCAATTCCGCACCAGCGCCTCTCGCCGCATGATGCAACGGGGTCTGGTTATCTCCACTTATCGAGTTGACATCGGCGCCCGCGTCCAGCAGCGAGCGAACTATGTCTGTATGGTTCCTGCTGGTCGCCTCATGAAGGGGCGTATTCCCCATTGATCCTTCAAAGTAATAGTCGTGGGCATTCACATCGGCACCTGCGGCGATAAGTATTTTCGCCATTTCTAGGTTGCCCTTGGTGGCAGCGATGTGAAGAGGAGTTTGCCCATCGACGCTTACTTCGGCTCCGGCGTCTAGAAGGACGTGAAGCACTTCCATATGATTACCGGCCGCAGCTTTCGCCAATGGAGTATGAAGTTGTCCCAATTCGATGACGTTCATGTCAGCTCCGGCATCAAGAAGAACTTGAACTACTTGGACATTGCCTCCGTCGGCAGCTTCATGTAAAGGTGTCTCGTTCCAGAGCGTCTTGGCGTTGACATCCGCGCCTGAGGTTATAAGCGCATTCACTCTCTCGGTTTCGCCTGCAGCGGCGGCTATGTGCAAAGGCGTTTTGTCTGTGGCGGTTGTGCTAGAACCGGATTCGGCGGGTGAAGTATTAGTGAAGGGCACAGACGTGGGCGTAGGGTGAGTATCCTCGCGCGAGCAGGCGACGATTACAAACACCATAATCGAAATCTGCAGCACGAGTACAATGTCCCTGCTCCAGCACGCCGAACGATCCACCATCCTGTATATCTTGTCCATCCATGTCAGTCTAGCTCACCGGCGGCCTCTTGTCCGCCCACGGCATCGCCCGCTCGAACGCCGCGGACGCAGCCAATACCGTCTCCTCATCGCCATATCGTCCCACGATGTGCAAGCCGATGGGCATCCCGTCCGACGAGAACCCGCACGGGACGCTCGCCGCAGTATGCCCGATCGCATTGATTGGATATGTGAAGGGCAGGTATCCGAAGAACGGATCGACTTCCTTTCCGCCGATGATCGTTGGATGCCGCTCGATCTCGAATGCGGGCACCGCCATCGTCGGAGACAGAAGCAGGTCGTAGTTCTCGAAGTACTCGCCGAACCGCATTTTCACGATATCCAACTCGCCGACGGCTCTGGCGTAGTCGGCTGCGGTCTGCGTGGCTGCAAACTCCATGTTCGCGCGGAAATAGTCCGTCAATTCATCGCTGTGATCGTCCAGCAGATAGCCGGATGACGCGTACGTGTTGACCGCGAACAGCACTCTGAACGCCTCCTGGGGCGCTTCGATGCTGAAAACATCGTCGCTGACCAAGCAACCCATATCCTCGAATCTTACGGCAGCCCTGCTGCACGTATCCACGACCTCCGGATCAACGGCTGCGTATCCGAAATCAGAACTCCAGCCAATCCTAAGTCCGCCTATGTCACGCTCCAGTGCAGCGAGGTAATTACCCGGCGTGTCGCGCAGCGACCCCGCATCCCGAGCGTCCCATCCCGCGAGCGCCTGCAGCAGAATCGCGGCATCCTGCACCGTGCGCGTAATTGGCCCCGACTGACTAAGCTGGTTGGCGACGGCTGGAGCGGCACGTCCGCCATAGCGAGGCACACGCCCCTGCGTCGGCTTGATGCCGTACAGTCCGCAAAAGCTGGCAGGAATGCGAATGGAGCCGCCGCCGTCGCTGCCCGTGGAAATTGCGGACAGCCCCGCTGCCAGTCCCGCCGCCGCGCCTCCGCTTGACCCACCCGGCGTGCGCTCCGTGTTCCACGGGTTGCGGCACGGCTCTCCAAGCAGGTTCTCCGTCGTGCCCCTGTGCCCGAACTCCGGCGTGTTCGTCTTGCCCAGTATTATTGCGCCCGACGCCTTGACACGTTCCACGACTATCGAGTCCTCGTCGGGAATCCTGTCCGTGAACGGCAATGAGCCGCTGGTCGAGCGAATGCCCTTGCTCAGCTCCAGGTCCTTGATGGAAATTGGCACGCCGTGGAGCGCACCGAGCGCATCCCCACGCATCACGGCGTCCTCCGCGTTCTTCGCCGCCTGCATCGCCTCGTCACGGCAAAGCGTGAGGTAGGCGTGAAGCTGAGAGTCAAGCCTGTCTATGCGCTCATAATACAGCGCCGTCAACTCTACGGGCGACACTTGCTTATCGGCGATAAGCGCGCGTAAATCTGAAGCAGGTGCAAATGCGAGGTTTTCGTCAATGTTAGGCATAGTTCACTCTCCCGCAGGTTTTCGCTAGGGTATTGCCTATCGACAAGCGCGGTCAAATCAGTAGTGCTGGTCGAGAAGAATCACGTTGCCGTCGGGATCTTTCAATGAGGCGCTGCACGGTCCGGATGTCACCATGTCCGCCTCATAGTCGAACTCTACGCCTTGTTCCTTCAGGCTCGCCTGAATTGGGCGAAGGTCTTCTGGATTGAAAGTCAGGATGTTCATATCGAACATCCCTTGAAACAGGCCAATTGTCGCGCCTTCATTCTGCAGAATGCGCCACTTCTCCGTCTCGGAGTCCGCGTACTCCTCATTCATGTGCCCGCCGTCAATCACCTCGAACCCGAACTTTCCGTAGAAGTCCATAGACTTCTCCATGTCCTTAACGGCGAGGCTTATCGAAAAATTTCCGAGTTCCAATTCTATAATCCTTTTGTGTATTCAGGCGCTCTACTCGTCCCACTTGTGCAACCCGATGACATTGTTGTCGGTGTCCATGAACACCGCGATCTGGCCCCTGCCACCTGGAATGTCCGTAGGTGGCACGACAGCCGTGCCGCCCAAACTGACTACTTTATCCAGCGTGGCCTGCAAGTCGTCCGACTGCACGTAGAACATCACATAATTGGGAGGCATATTCTCATTCGTCTGGATGAGGCCACCAGGAATGCCGCCTTCCTCGCCCTGTACGAACCAGTACGGACTACCCGCCGCCGATGCCGCGCCCACTTCATCGATGTTCCAGCCGAACAGTTCGCTGTAAAACTCTTTCAACCCCTCCGCGCCTCTGCCCCCTATTTCAAAGTAAACAACCGGATTTGCCATGCAGTACCTCTCTTCTTATGCAAGTTGCATATATCCTATCGGCAGCCGCGTTTGCCTGTCTATCCATGTTCATGCCATTGTTTTGTGGTATTATCCGCGCTGAAATCAACACTCACTAGAGAGGATGCACGACATGAAAATCACCAACATCGAGACTTTCATAGTGGACGCTGGCTGGCGGCCCTGGATGTTCGTCAAGGTCGAAACCGACGAGGGCATAACAGGCTGGGGCGAATGCAGCGACGGGCGCTCGCCGCATGGCATCGAGGGCACCATTCGCGATATGAAGCCCCTGCTCATCGGCAAGGACCCGCGCGCCTTCGAGATGCGCTTCCAGGACATGTACCGCATCACCCGCCAGAGTCCGGGCGGTATCGCGGCAAAGGCAATCGCCGGGCTGGACTGTGCCTTCATCGACATCAAGGCGAAGGCACTCGGAATATCGGTGACCGAGCTATTTGGTGGCCCCACCCGCGAGAAGGTTCGCGTTTACTGGTCCCACTGCGGCAGCTCGCGAGTGCGCCATCACGACATCCTCGGCGTGCCGCCGATTGACTCATGGCAGTCCATAACCGACCTGGGACACGAGGTCAGGGACCGCGGCTTCACAGCACTGAAGACAAACATCATCCTGCCGGGCCAGAACGCCACATTCGGCGGCGGCTTCAGTGGCGGCACAGGCTCAACCGATCAGATTGCCCCCAAGTGGCTCATGCCCCACATCGAAAAGCTCATCGGCACATTCCGCGATGCCGTCGGAGACGACATTGACATCAACCTCGACTTGAACTTCCACTTCAAGACCGAGGGCGCGCTGCGAATCGCAAAGGTGCTGGAGCAGTTCGACATGCTCTGGCTGGAAATCGACATGTACGAGCCGACCAGTCTGCGCCAGATTAAGGACTCCACGACCACGCGCATCTGCACCGGCGAGAACCTCTTCTACATGCGCGACTTCATCCCATACTTCGAGAACCACTCTGCGGACATGTTCATGATAGACGTGCCGTGGAACGGCTTCAGCCAGTCCAAGAAGGTCGGCGACCTTGCCGAGGTCTATCAACACAACGTCGCGCCCCACAACTACTACAGCCACCTCTCCAGCTTCGTCAGCGCCAGCCTCTGCGCCACGCTGCCCAACGTCCGCATCATGGAAATCGACATCGACGACATCCCCTGGAAAGACGAGCTAACCACCACCGTCCCCGAAATAATAGACGGCTACATGACCGTGCCGACGGGACCCGGCTGGGGCGCCGACATCAACGAAGAAGTAGCCCTAGCCCACCCCTGGGACGAGAACAGCCTGTCAGAAGTGCAGACTCAAGGCTACAAGGTGCCGGCGCGGTAGGGGCTGAGTATTTGTGCGCCATCGTCAACTTGGCAATCAGGGCATCGAGGCTTATGGAATTTATAGTTGTTGGCATAATCTTCGGATTGATCATCGGCGTAGCCGGTTGGCTAATAAGGGGCGCACGCGCCAAGACTGAGGAAGCGTCTCTGCAAGCGGAATACGAGAAAACGATAACGGAAATCCAAGTCGAACACAGAGAAGAGGTGGCCAATTTACAAGGGCAACTGAAACAAGCCGACGACGCTCAGACGATTGTGAACGCCGCAAAGGAACAACTCAATGAAGTGTTTCAAGCAACGGCAAGCCGAGCGTTGAAAGGCAACAACGAGCAGTTCCTACAATTGGCGCAGCAAAACTTTGGAACCACGCTTGAATCCGCCAAGCGCGAGTTCGACCAGCGCCATACTCAGTTCCAGGAATTAGTGAAGCCACTGTCCGAGAATTACGGCAAGTTGAACCCGCAAATCGAAACATTAGCGACACAGGTACAGTCAGTCTCAACGGAAACTGCGCGTCTAGCAAGCGCGCTCTCGGACAATCAGGCGGTCGGGAATTGGGGTGAAGTACAGCTTCGCCGCGTGGTCGAGATTGCCGGCATGACATCGTACTGTGAGTTTCAGGAGCAAGTGTCGATTGGCGGCAGCAAGCCAGATATGGTCATATCGCTACCCGAAAGCCGCTCTGTCGTCGTAGATGCAAAAGCGTCCACGGCAGCATATTTAGAAGCACAGCAATCTGGCGACGAACTGACGGCAAGCGAGGCGTTGACGAGGCACGCCAACGCGCTGAAGAGTCAGGTGGACGACTTGGCTCGCAAGAATTACGGCAGTCAGGTCCCCGATTCACTGAATTTCGTGGTGATGTTCGTACCAGGCGATCAGTTCCTTGCGGCAGCGCTAAGAGCAGAGCCTGGGCTGGTTGAACATGCGATGAGCAAGCAGGTCGCCATTGCCACGCCCGCATCGCTAATTGCCATGCTGTGGGCAATACAGAACGGCTGGCAGCAAGTCAGATTCGCCGAAAGCGCACGCGAGATTAGAGATGTGGGCGAAGAGATGCACAGCCGCATGCTAACCTTCATCAGCCACTATCAGAATGTCGGCAGAGGCTTGAGCAGGACCGTCGCCGCGTTCAACGATTCGATTGGCTCATTTGATAGGCGTGTAGTACCGCAGGGAAGACGGTTCTCCGAGTTGGTAGTAGGTGATGCAGACAAGTTTCGGCTACCCGAAGAAATTGATCAATCTCCAAGATTATCCAATTACTCTACTCAACCATACAACGACGCTGCTGAGGAATAAGCGTATGCTCTAGGAAAGGGAACTACTCTTTCTTCACATATCACACACCCGCAACCCCCTTGAAGTCGATATCCTGCGTCCACAGCGTCGCGTCGTAAGCCTGAGCCGTCGCCAAGATGATGCTGTCTGCTATCGGCAGGCGTAGTTCTGGGGGTAGGCGGGCGGCGGTATCGTGCGCCGCCCGCATCGCTCTTCATGCCACACCTAGCCCGTATAGGCATACTTCTTAGCCATATCCTCGCGCAGGTCCGTGCCCCATCCGGGCCCCGTCGGTATCTTCATCATTCCGTTCTTCACTTCCGGCAGCACCGTGAACAGCTCCTCCCGCCACGGCGCCTGCACCGGGTCGCTCTCGCTGATGCGCACGTTGTTGACTGACGCGCACAAGTTCATCGTCTGGAAGTTCGACAGGTGGGTATTGTAGTTGTGCGGCGCGACGTTGATGTCGAAAACCTCTGCCATGTTCGCCGCCCTGCGCGCTGGTATGAATCCCTGCCACTGCACGTCCAGCTTCATGAAGTCCATCGAGCGATTCTGCAAGAGTTCGAGGTAATTCAGCGGCCCCAACTTCTGCTCGCCTGAGCATATCGGCGTGCGCGTGGCATCCTTGACCATACGCAGGCTCTCGGCGTCCAGGTTGTCTATCTCCATCCACATCAGGTCATAAGGTTCGAGCGCCTGCCCAAGCCGAATCTGCGCCTCCGCCTTGAAATTGACATTCACGTCCAGGCAAATGCTGGCGTCCGGCCCCGCCTCCTCGCGCATCGCCGCTATCTGCGTCACCGCCGCCTTCCGCAGCGCGCGCTCCATAACCTGGTCGTGCGGGCCAGCGGTTCCCTGGCTTATCGTGCGGAACGGCTCTCCCGGAATCTGGATGTTCGTCTTCACGGTATCGTAACCGGCGTCCAGCGCCATCCGCATCAATGCCTTGATGTCATCGTAGTTACGAAGCGGCTCCCTGCCCAGTGCCTTGTAGTTGGTGGACTGGAATGACACAAGGTGCGACCAATAGACCTTCTGCTCCGTGCGCGTCGGCCCGCCGACCAGTTCATGCACCGGCACGCCCATCGCCTTGCCCTTCACGTCCCAGAGTGCCAGCTCGATCCCCGCAATTGCCATCCAAGTCGCGCCGCCGTAAGCAGACCGGGACGAGCGCACCATGTTCGTGTAGTGCTGCTCCACGCTTCGCGGGTCCTTGCCGATGATATGCCGCGACAGGTCATCTACAAGCCCGGTCAGGCCCTTGACAAGATCGCCCGTGCCAAACTCCGAATAGCCCGTGATTCCTTCGTCCGTTCGCACCGCGCAATACAACCAGGGCCTACCCAGCGACTTCACGGGGAAAACTTCGATAGCAGTAACTTTCAACTCTCTCTCCTTCTGGAAAACTCAAATGGATTTTGTGGTGGGACGGTATCAGTTTACAGAGTAGGCGGCAATGCGCGTCCCACGGCGAACGCTTTCAGCGCATCCACAATCGCGTCCGGTCGCTCCATGTACATATTGTGCCCCGTATTCTCGATTGTCAGGCGATGGAAGTCCGGTATGCCGTCCTGCACTTCGTTCAGTTCCTTGATGCGCGTTTGGTGCCCGCTGCTCCGTATGAACAGAATTGGCAACCCAAGCTCCGCGAACACAGGCTTCAGGTCAACATGGTCGCCGTCGCGGTCCTTCCAGTTGAACGTCGTGGACGACCACTTCATGTCGTACAAGTCGTCCTCGCGCTGGTACGCCTCATGCGCCACCACATCGCGCAGCACTTCCGGATGCCAGTTCGATGTAGCCGGATGCTGCTTCAGGTATGTGTCCAGTTCCTCGCGGCTCTTCCATGTACTGCGCTCCGCATGCTCCCTGCCTGCCACCATCTTGTGGAAGCGATCGTCCACCACGACCATCGGCTCCATCAGCGCCAGCCGAGAGAACATCCCAGGATGCTTCTGGGCGCATAGCGCCATCACCACGCCGCCGGTAGAGTGCGCCACGCCAATGGCCTCGTGCAGCCCCAGCGCGTCGCAGAACGCCGCGAGGTCATCCACGCGCTCCGCAAAGCGATACCCGCGTGGCGTCCAGTCGCTGTCGCCATGCCCGCGAGCATCCAATGCGATCACGCGGTAATCTGCCATAAGCCTGCGCGACACCGCATCCCAGCTTCGGCTAGTACGCATATCGCCATGGAACAGCAACAGCGCCGGGCCGCCGCCGCCGCCCCAGTCAACATAGCGCAAGCGGACATCGCGAATCTTTACATACTGGCTTGTCGGCTCTTGCAATTCGCCTTCCTCAAATCTCCGGCCCTATGTCTGACGAAAACGGCATCATCCGCGCCTACGCCAGTTCCAACTCCTCCAATATCGCCGGAATCCCTTCCTTCTCCTCGTCGGTCAGCGGGCGCAGTGGACGCGACACCGTGTCGTCGTCGATGACGCCCATGTGCTTCAGGGCAGACTTCATCCCGGCGAAGCTCGCGGCATTCGCGCCGCCGCCCTTCGCAAGCCCGGCAATCTTGCCTGCTGCCATTATGGTGGCGTTGCTCTTGCGGACGGTATCTGTGTCGCCCGCTTCTCCGGCCTCCCAGCCGGCGGACGCCGCGGCGGGAATGAGATTCGCTATCCCTGGAATCACGCCCTGCACGCCGACCGATCCCGCAGTCGTTATGCGGAACGCCGTGCCCAGGAATCTCAGCAGCGATATTTCGCCCTGCTCGCAAAGCACATTCAGCTGTGCAAGAAGTTCGCCCGCGCCTGAGCTGTCCTTCACGCCGACGACCGCGCCTTCACCCGCGAGAGTGGCAATCGTACCCGGCGCGACAGCGGTCTTCACCGTCTGCGGTATGTTGTACACCCACAGCGGCGTCCCAATCCGCGCGCTAATGTGCCGGTAGTGGTCGAGCACCTCGTCCTGAGCGTTCGGATAGTAGTACGGCGGCGTTACGGCAACGCCGTCCATGCCCATCTCCTGCACTTCCAGCGCCATATTGATGGAGAGTTGCGTGCTTGCCCCCGACACGTTGCCGATAATCGGAACGCGCCCGTTCACCTCGTCAACAACCGCGTCCATGCTCACCAGCCGCTCACTGTCCGACAGATTGGCGAACTCACCCGTCGTGCCGGACACCCATATCCCATGCACGCCGTTATCGATCAGATAATTCACCAGCCGCCGCAGCGACGGCACATCAACCGTCTCGTCCGATTTCAGTGGCGTGAGTATGGGAACTATGACGCCTTTGATTTCCTTTTCTGACATTCCTAAACTCCTTTTATTTGGGATTTTCTCAGTATTTTCAACCGTCAAAGCAAAAGGAACGGAGGCCATCCTTCGCCTTCTGGAATTTTCTCCAATTGCTGCGTAACCGGATTCACCTTCATCCGAAGACTTTGCAGCAACTCGAAGCCAATCAATGGCATTGGAGACACTATCACAAGGGTCGGCGCGCGGTCTTCACCAATACTCACATTCGCAGAATAAGTATCGCTTTCCATCACGCCCAGCCCAGTCATCAGCTGGAATCTGCCGCCGGGAATCTTCGGCAAGCCCAGTGCCTCTATATCGTCAAGCGGCAAGCCCATGAAATTCGAGCCTGTATCAACCAGAAACTCAAAACTCCTGATCCCGTTCTCGCCCGTTACGAACGCCTCGACCGTAGTTCGCCCCATAGACTGGCATCCTTCCGTAGTCTCTCAAAGGTCACTAGCGTCAACGCCCATTAGTGTGTGTCTTTATGTCATTACAATATACCATCCCATTGGGCAAGCAGAACGGGCCGACGACCACGTCTCGGTGTCATCGGCCCGTCCATATTTGCCTCGGCTTGCGGCAATAGGTGGTGCTAGGCTCCGCCGCCAATGGCGGGCAGGAAATGCACCTCGCTGTTTTCGTTCACCTTCTCCAGCATCCCCAGCGGCGTAACTTCGCCGTCAACAGCCACGGATATGTTGGGCTTCACGCGGTCGTCTTCGACAAGCCGCGCCTTGACGCCCGGATACATACCGTCGAGGTTGTTTATTATCTGGCGCACGGTAGTGCCTTCTACGCGCACCTGCTTCTCCCCGTCGGTCAGGGTCTGCATTAGAGATGGGATGAATACAGTTGCCATTGCTTTAGCTCTGCTTCCAGGACTCCTCCATTATCGCCACGGGACTCATCGGAAGCCGGTCCATGCGGATGCCCGTCGCGTTCTGGATTGCGTTTGCGATCGCAGGGGTCGGCGGCACGATGTTCGCCTCACCCACGCCGCGCACTCCAAAGGGATGGTCGCTCGGCACTTCCACGATAACCGTGTCGATCATCGGCAGGTCTAAGCTGGTGGGCATGCGATAGTCCAGCAGCGTCGAGTTCGCCATAATGCCGTCATCATTCATGTAGTACTCTTCGTTGAGCGCCCAGCCGATGCCCTGCACGCTGCCGCCCTGCATCTGTCCTTCGACATAGCTCGGGTGGATCGCCTTGCCGGCGTCCTGCACGCAGGTGAACCGCGTAACATCGGTCTTGCCCGTCAGGGGATCGACCTTGACATCCACGATGTTGCCCGCGAACGAGCCGCCGCCAACGCCCATGCCGCCTGCGTTGCGGCTGGCAGTACCAACGATGGGACCGCCTGTGCCCGCGAGCTGACCGGCGAGGTCCTTGAAGCTCATGTTCAGTTCGGGATCTGATGAAGACTGGAATACGCCGTCCTTCAGTTCTACCGAGTCCGCATCTACGTCCCATATCGTCGCGGCGCGCTCTATCATCTTCGCCTTGACGTCCTGGGCCGCGTCATAAGCTGCCCAGCCTGTCGCGTATGTCGTGCGGCTGCCACCCGTTACGGCTGTGAAGCCCACAGAGTCGGTGTCCACCACTGACGGGCGCACGCTTTCAGCAGAAATGCCTAGGACTTCCGCCGCCTGCATAGCGATGGATGCGCGGCTGCCGCCGATGTCGGTCGAGCCTTCGACCAGCGTAATCGTGCCGTCGCCGTTAACCGCGATATTCACCGCTGACTCGAAGCCCACGTTGAACCAGTAGCCGATTGCAACGCCGCGTCCTTCGTTCTCACCAAGAGGCGCGTTGTAGTGGGGATGGCTCTTCATCGCCTCCAACACCTCAACGCAGCCGATACGCGGAAATACCGTACCGTCCGGCCTGCGCGTGCCCTCCGTAGAGGCGTTCTTCATTCGCAAGTCGATCGGGTCCATACCGATTGCCTGCGCGACCTCATCCACCACCTGCTCGGCGGCGAATGCCGCATTCGGCGCGCCCGGTGCGCGGTATGCGGCCGTCTTCGGCTTGTTCACGACCACGTCGTAGCCGTCGATAACCGCGTTCTCCACGTCGTAGGCGGCGAACACGCACATCGCGCCCGCGCCCACCGGCGAGCCGGCATACGCGCCCGCTTCAAAAGCGAGGTATGCCTGCATCGCGGTGATTGTGCCGTCGTTCTTCGCGCCGACTTTAACTGTCATGTTGCAGCCGCATGTCGGGCCCGAAGCCTCGAACACGTCCGCCCGGCTCATAACCAGTTTGACAGCCCTGCCGCTCTTCTTGGAGAGCATCGCAGCGACCGGCTCAAGGTAAATCGGAATCTTGCCGCCGAAGCCGCCGCCAATCTCCATCGGCGTTACTCGCACCTGCGAAACGGGCAGTCGGAGCACTTCGGCCGTGGCGTCGCGCGCGGGGAACGCGCCCTGCGTGCTGCACCAGATATGCAGCCTGCCGTCCGGGTTCCAGACGGCGCTCGCCGCGTGAGGCTCGATATAGCCCTGGTGGACCGTTACCGTGTTGAACTCGCGTTCAACTATGACGTCCGCCTCGGCGAAGCCCTTGTCGATATCGCCCTTCACATGCTGGAAGTGCTGCGCGACGTTGGTCTGGCCGGGAATTGTATCGCCAAGTTCGTTGGTCTCCATAGTTTCGTGCAGAATGGGCGCGTCGTCAGCCATAGCATCCTGCACCGTCATCGCCGACGGTAGCACCTCGTACTCCACCTCGATGAGCTTCACGGCCTCTTCGGCAATGTGCGCGTTCGTCGCCGCGACCGCGGCGACCGCATGTCCCTTGTAGAGAACCTTGTGCCGTGCAAGTATGTTCGACTGTAGGTCGTGAACGGTCGTGACCTCTTCACCGAAGTCCACGGAGCCATCCGATACCTGTGGGAAGTCAGCGAATGTTACGACGGCATGCACGCCGGGCAGAGCCTCCGCCTTGCTCGTGTCTATGTTCTTGATATTCGCGTGGGCGTGGGGGCTTCGCAGCACATAGCCATGCAGTAGTCCCGCCGTGTCGAAGTCCGCGCCGTAAAGTGCGCGTCCGGTTACCTTGTCCGCGCCATCATGTCGAACGGGTCGAGTTCCGACCACGTTGTATTCAACGTTGGACAGAATTACATTGCTTTCGTATTCGGTTGTCGTCATGCGCTCACCTCCTGCAAACGGGCTGCCGCGTCCTGGACTGCGCGCACGATCTTGTCGTAGCCTGTGCAGCGGCAAAGATTGTTCGCCAGCCAGAAGCGTATCTCGTGTTCAGTCGGGTCAGGGTTGTGGTCGAGCAGCGCTTTAGTCGCTACTATGAAGCCGGGCGTGCAGATTCCGCACTGCAGCGCGGCATTCTCCAGGAACGCCTGCTGCACGGGATGCAGTTCGCTGCCCTGCGCGATACCCTCGATTGTCGTAATGTCGCTGCCCTCAGCCTCAACACCAAGCACAAGGCAGGACGTGACGATTCTACCGTCCATCTCAACCGTGCAGGCGCCGCAGTTGCCGTCATTGCAGCCTTCCTTGGAGCCGGTCAGGCCGATGACATCACGCAGGCATTCGAGCAGGCTCTGACGCGGCTCCGCGAGAAAGTCCACGTGTTCGCCGTTGATTCTGGTCTGTACATAAGTCTTTCCGGGCATTAAGCATTCTCCTTAGCTCGGTCAATTGCTATCTGAAGCGAGCGCCTTGTGAGCACATCGCACAGGTGCTTTCTGTATTCGACTGTGCCGCGCATGTCCGTGATAGGACGTGCTGCGTCCTTTGCCATCTGTCCGGCCTCGGCAAGAGTCTCATCGTTGGCAGGCTTGCCAGCGATGGCGTCGCCGATTGCCGAAACGTATAGCGGAGTGGGCGCAACCGCCGCGAGAGCCACGCGCGCCGACTTGATGTTGCCGTTCTCCAGCACTACGGAAGTGCCCGCGCCGGCGACCGCGATATCCATCTCGTTTCTCGGTATGAAGCGCATGTAGTTCGCGCCGAAGCCGCTCGACGGTGCTGGGAAGCTGATGGATACCAGCATCTCGCCACGCCCGAGCACGTTGCTGCCCGGACCCGTGCAGAAGTCCTCTACCGCCACATGCCGGTGACCGTCAGGCCCCTCTATATTGGCGACCGCGTTGTGCGCGATCATCGCGGGGATGGAGTCGCCGCTGGGCGTGGAGTTGCAAAGGTTGCCGCCAAAAGACGCCCGCCCCTGAATCTGAGTGCCCCCAATGAGGGAAGCCGCGTCTATCAGTCCGGGATAAGCGCGCGATATTGCCGCGTTGCCATACATCCTGTAACAAGGAACGGCTGCGCCGAGAGTCAGACCCCCCTCCGGGTCGTATGTAATCTCGTTCAGCTCAGGTATGTTCTTGCCGTCCACGACGAGGTTAACGTCGTCAAACCTGCCGCCTCTTAGCTGTACGAGCAGGTCGGTCCCACCCGCCAATACGCGAGCGCTTCCGTTCGCCTCATTTAGCAGTTCAACTGCCTCTCTAACCGAGTGGGGACTGGCGAAATCTATCCAGTGCAATATCCCACCTCCTTTCTCGTCTTTTGTTCAAAATCCTAGTGTTTCTCGCTCATTCAGAGCATTCTCCCACAAGCGGGGATAGTATATCAGACCTCTTTTTTTTGAACAACGCCTACCAGAGGTGAGACCGACCACTAATTTGCTTCCCGCGCATCCTGTTTGCGAATCTTGACAATTCTGACGCATCGATTAACTTATCTGTATTCCTGCATTAAGTCCTCTGCATTTGAGTTTGACAATAATCTACTCATCGAAATGACCGACTCTTCCGAATCACGCCATCTCTGGGAATCTGCGAAGGCTCACGGCATCAGCCGTCGCAGATTTCTCGCGCTGCTCTCGGCAGGCGGTGCCGCCGCGGTGATTGCAGCCTGCGGAGACTACTGGCAGCCGTCCAGCAAGCCACAAGCGCCTGCTATTGAATCGACCCCGCTCGGAGAGAATTCCCCTTGGTTCAAAGACACCGCCCCGTTCATCCGACGCGAGGATAAGGGCCTTGAAGCCCGCCTTGAGAATATGCAGGGGCTGATTACCCCGCGCCATCTATTCTTCGTGCGAAACAACTCCGTCAGCGTGGGCTTGGACACATCCAGCTGGCGACTGTCTATCGAGGGTGACGCCGTCACCGACCCGGTAACCTTGTCGTACGAGCAGATAAGGAATCTACCCAGCCGCACGCTCGTGTCCTATCTTGAATGCGCCGGAAACCACCGCGCGATGTTCGACATCGTGCATGGACGCGCGGCGAAGGGCACGCAGTGGGGGACCGGCGCCATCGGCAACGGCGAGTGGACCGGCGCCTCGCTCCGTGATGTGCTCACCCTCGCCGGCATCACGAACGCCGCCGTCAGCGTCCTTCTCATCGGGCAGGACACCGAATCCCCGGAAGGCGGCTTCCGCCGTGTCATACCTGTTGATAAGGCTATGCACCCTGACACACTTCTCGCTTACGCCCTGAACGGCGACGACCTGCCCAAAGACCACGGCTACCCTCTCCGCGCTCTATTGCCCGGGTGGGTCGGCAGCTCCAGCATCAAGTGGCTGCACCGCATTGTCGTGTCCTCCGAAACCCTATGGACTCGCAACAACACCACATCGTACTTGCTGATAGGAGACGACTACCCACCGGAGGGCGAGGCACAGGGAGAAGTCGTATCCACGCAGACCATAAAGAGCGCGCTCGCTCTGCCATGGCCCGCAGAGTTGATCTCAGGCTCCCACCGCATACACGGCTACGCGCACTCACCCGCCGGTAGCATAACGACGGTGGAGTGGAGCGACGACTCCGGCAGCTCCTGGAACGCCGCCACCGTGCTTGACCCGCAAGTGCAATACTCGTGGGCGCGCTTTGAATTCACATGGGACGCCCACCCCGGCGACCACACCTTAATGACGCGCGCCACCGATGCACAGGGCAATTCCCAGCCCGACGACATCCCCTTCAACGAAAAGGGCTACCTTTTCAACCAGCCGGTACCGCATCCCGTGACCGTATCCTGAACGCCCTCGTCCTATCTATCCTACCCATCCTGTGCATCGATGTTAGGTCTTGTCCCACTCACACCCTCCGCCTCCAGGTCGTCAATCGCGTCCGCATCCATCCCCAGCAACTCGCCGAACACCTGCCCGTTGTGCTCGCCGAGACGCGGCGCATGCCACCGCACTCCCGGCGGCGTCTCCGACATCTTCCACGCTGCGCCCGGCATGAAATACGGCCCACAGGACGGGTGGTCAACGAACTCCAGCAAGCCTCGCTCCTGGTACTGCGGATCGTTGAATATCGCCTCTCCGGTCATGACGGGAGTAGCGGACACGCCCGCATCCTGCAGCAGATGCATGAGGTCGTACACTGACTTGTCCTCAGTCCAGGCGGAAATCACCGCATCCAGAGCATCGTGATTCCGATGTCGCGCAAGTACGTCGCAGTAGTCTGGATCAGTCGCTAGATCCGACATTCCCATCGCCGCGCACAGCCGCTGCCACTCGTCATCATCAGCCACCGCAATGGTTATCCACTCGTCTTCGCCTTGGCATGGATAAGCCCCGTGCGGCGCGTACACCGGATGGCGATTGCCGCGATTCTCCGCGCGCTTGCCGTTTATCTGAAAGCCCAGCAGGTGCTCCCCGATGGTCATTATCGCCGACTCAAGCTGCGAAACATCTATGAAGCAGCCCTCACCCGTGCGCCGCCGCCGCCACAGCGCGGACAGCACCGCTCCCGCCGCATGCGCCCCGCTGATAGGGTCGCCAAAGTTGACCCCGGACTTCACCGGCGCGCCCTCACCGCGGTAGCCGTTCACCGAAGCGATGCCGCCAAGCTGCTCCTGCCCGATGCCGTACTGTATGAAGTCCTTCCACGGCCCACTGTTGCCGAACGCCGGCATCGAAACCATGATGATGTCCGGGCGAATCGCTTTCAGCGCATCATAGCCAAGCCCCCGCCGCTCCATCAGTCCCGCCCGGAAATTCTCGATGACCACATCGCTGATGCTCACCAGCTCCTCAATGAGCGCCTTGCCCTTCGGATGCCGCATTTCCGCCGTGATGCCCAGCTTGCTCATGTGTAAGGTGTTGAACCATCCGCTCCGGTTCCATGGGTCATTCCCCCGCTCCCCGTCCGGCAGATTCCCGGAGCCGACAATCATCCGATGCGGGTCCCAGGCACGCACGGACTCCACCTTGATGACCTCCGCGCCCATGTCCGCAAGTAGCTTCGTTGCGTGCGGCCCCGCCCATATCCGTGAAAAATCCACGATGCGCACACCATCCAGCGCCCCCCGCATGCTCTCCGTGCCATTCATAAAGATCAATCCCTTCAAAATAAACAGACGTTTAGAATCTCGCACCGTTATCCGTCATTCCCGCGCACGCGGGAATCCAGAAGTCGGTTACGAAAAGGGTGCTAAAACTACCCCTTAAGCACGTTTCTCAATCCCTTTCATGCCATTTTCTCCTATGTTAGCCTACTTGATGATATTCTCAACACCCCGAGTTGCGCCAAATAAGCGCCGCCCACTCGCACACCAACCAAGGAGCATCGATGTGCTGACCATATCCAGAGCATTCGCCGACGAGATGATCGCCCACTCGCAGCAGGAAGACCCTAACGAATGCTGCGGAATACTCGCGGGCAGAAACGACGTCGTGGAGAATGTGTACCGCATAGCAAATGCCACACCAAGCCCATATCGCTATGTGATGGAGCCTCAGGAAATGCTCAACGCCATGCGTGACGCGGACTCCAATGAATGGGACATTACCGCGTTCTACCACTCCCACACACACAGCCCCGCGTACCCTTCGCCAACCGACGTGCGAATGGCGCAACAGAGCGGCTGGCTGGGCGATGACATCTATTACATCCTCGTCTCCCTTGAAGACAAGGCAAACCCATATATCCGCGCTTACCGCATCCAGGAAAGCGGCGAAATCATAGAGCAGGACTTCACCATTCAAGACTGACCACGCCTTCGCTCACCTTCCACATCCAGCCCATACCGTTAGATTCCCCCACGCTAACCTTCCATACCTTGCTGCGTTTCATTTTGTGAGCGGCTCAAATTCTCACGACCTCAAACGCAGAGAGATTATGGGAGAGTAGTCATGAAAAAGAAACTGCTAGGAGGCTTACTCGTGGTGGCGATCCTCGCCACCGCAGGCATAGTGGCGGCGCAGGTCAGCACGGCGGAGGCGAGCGGCAAGCCCTTCGTCGGCATAGCCATAACACCCGCGCCGGAAGACGCAAGCGGCGCGCTCATAGTGCGCGTCATCGAAGGCGGCGCGGCGGACGGCAATCTGCAGGTGGACGACGTCATCACCGCCCTTGACAGCCAATCGGTTGACGGACCGCGCGATGTAGTCCGCATCGTGCGCGAACACGCTCCCGGCGATGTCATAGTCTTCAGCGTCGTGCGCGACGGCACGAGCATAGACGTCAGCATCACCGTGGGCGAGCGGAGTGAATCAGTCCACGAAGGAAAGGGCGGCAAGCGTGGTACAGGTGCATACGAGTATAAGTTCTTCGGAAATGTAAATCAAAGCCTCGTCCTGTCCGACACGCGCTACATG
The DNA here is from genome assembly GCA_965204855.1 of Dehalococcoidia bacterium. Classification (GTDB taxonomy): domain Bacteria; phylum Chloroflexota; class Dehalococcoidia; order Lucifugimonadales; family JADFKI01; genus Bin90. Next base: position 2,435,790 of record OZ242018.1, on the reverse strand, counting down.
ACAGACGACGGCGTGAAGACCGTGCGCAAGGCAGTCGGCACGGCGCAGAACATCAACGCAGACGCAGGCACATTCGACCTGCTGCTGCGAGACGGTTCAGAAACGCTTTCGTTCACGATAGACGACGACACCAAGATAGCCGCAGACACGGTTGAAGGCGCGGCAAGCCTATCCGACCTCGGCACGGATGCAACCACCATGGTAGTACAGGTAACGCAGCCCGATGGCACCAGCCATGTTCAGCTAGTCGCGCAGGGCGAGTTCTCGCTAATGATGTATTCCATACTCGGACGTCATGACTATGACAGGATGCCTCGCATCCAAAGGGGCGACTCTGACGGCTTCTCGCCCCAAAGGTTCTTCTTCAGATGGTTCAGCGACAATAACGATGAAAGTGGGAGACGCGGCAGAGGCCACGATTAGTCGAGTCATTCCCTTCCCCCTTGATGGGCTGACAAGGGTAGGTAAATGGTGAAATCAGTGCAAGAACCCGCTCATGCTGTCATTCTGAACGCAGCGCAGCGGAGTGAAGAATCTAAAATCTCTGCCATAAGGCAAGCCCGCTCGGTGCCAGGGATGCTAGATTCCTCACTGTGTTCGGAATGACCCAGAGGGACGACTTGTGATAACAAGAAAACGTTCATAATCTCTGTAAGGGGCGACCGACTGGTCGCCCCTTACATGGCTAAATACGAAAATCAAAATACTTGCCCCTGACAATCCTGATGGGGAAAATTTAGGATAGGGATGAGATGAATTATGCCCACCACTTGTAAGTGGGAAATTCCTTGACAGCAACTTCACGCAACCGCTAATCTGATTTGTGAGAACATTTACAATCACAGTCAAAGGCTACGACGGAGACGAGTAAGAGGCGCGCATCCGGCACAGCGAGTCTGAAGCGGCGCGACGGGTTCGCCCGGCAAGTCGCATGGTGAGAGCAGACGCCTAGGATACCCTCTGAAAATCCCTCCCGAGCCGCGTACCGAAATCCTATGTCCGAAAGACCGGGCTGTCAGGGTAGTAGGCTGCGACGGATTCGCCCGACGTTAGCGGGGCGCGAGTATGAACACGTACTCCGATGAGCGCATCGTGCGCGCCTGACACCTGAATCTGACAGTCAGTCGCGTCGGTGAAGCAGGGTGGTACCGCGAGCCATCAATTCCGACTCAGGATATTGAACGCCCGTCCCTACATTGATGTGGGACGGGCGTTTTGCTTTGTCCAATGTCAGAACGCTGACAAATCGAGACACTGACGAACGACGCAAGGAGAACCGGAAAATGCCAAACCTGAGCCTATACGACACCACGCTGCGAGACGGAACGCAGGGCGAGGGCATATCGCTGTCGGTCGCCGACAAGCTCGCCATCTGCCAGCGCCTCGACGAGCTTGGCGTCCATTACATCGAAGGCGGCTGGCCCGGCTCTAATCCGCGCGACGCCGAGTTCTTCGAGCGCGCCAAGTCCGTGCGCCTTAACCACGCCACCCTGACCGCGTTCGGCAGCACCCGTCGCGCCAACATCAGTGCAAGCGAGGACGCCAACCTAGCAGCATTGCTGGAGGCGGAGACCCCTGTCGTAACCCTGGTTGGTAAGTGCTGGGACTTGCACGTAACCCGCGTCCTCGAAACCTCCCTCGAAGAGAACCTCGCCATGATTTCAGACTCTGTGGCATATCTGGTGGATCAGGGCAGGCGCGTGTTCTTCGATGCGGAGCACTTCTTCGATGGCTTCAAGGCAAATGCCCACTACGCAATCCAGGCGGTGAACGCCGCCGCGGTCGCGGGCGCGGAGTGCGTGGTGCTCTGCGACACCAACGGCGGCATGATGCCTGACGAAATCTCCGCAATCGTCCATCAGGTTCGCCAGCGCACGGAAGTCGAACTGGGCATTCACACGCACAACGACGCTGATATGGCGGTCGCGGGCGCGATAACCGCCGTCCGAGCGGGCGCAACTCACGTGCAGGGCACGATGAACGGCTACGGCGAGCGCTGCGGCAACGCCAACCTCGTTTCACTCATCGCCAACCTCAAACTCAAGCTCGGCATCGACTGCGTCACCGACGAGCAGCTCGCCTCACTCACGGACGCCAGCCGATATGTCGCGGAAGTGGCGAACATGCCCACACTCAGCTCGCAGCCCTACGTGGGCGGCAGTGCATTCGCGCATAAGGGTGGACTGCACGCCTCCGCCGTCTCCAAAGTAGAGCACAGTTACCAGCACATACAGCCACGCAGCATCGGCAACGACAAGCGCGTGCTCGTCTCCGACCTGTCCGGCCGCGGCAACATCTTCTGGAAGGCACAAGAGGTCTGCCCCGACGTCGAACTTACGCAGGCACAGGCGCGCCACCTGTTGGAAGAGATAAAGAACCGTGAAAATCAGGGCTTCCAGTACGAGGGTGCGGAAGCATCGTTCGAGTTGTTGGTGCGCCGCATGCAGCAGGGCTATGAGCCGCCGTTCTCCCTCGTCGATTTCGTCTCCATGGTAGAGAAGCGCTCCAACGGCAATGGCGTTGGAGACATAGCCTCACAAGTCATGCTGAAAGTGCGAGTCGGCGACGAAGTAATGCACACTGCCGCTGAGGGCAACGGTCCCGTCAACGCCCTCGACCACGCCCTGCGAAAGGCGCTTGAGCAGTTCTACCCGGACCTGCAATCCGTCCGCCTGCTCGACTACAAGGTGCGCGTCGTTGACCAGGGCAGCGGAACCGGCTCGATGGTACGAGTTCTCATTGACTCCACCGACGGTAAGCGCACTTGGAGCACCGTAGGCTCCTCCGAGAACATCATCGAAGCGAGCTGGTTCGCCCTTTCCGACAGTCTTGAGCACTGGCTCGCCCGCGAGCGTGTCGCCATAGCCGTTTAATCCGGTCCCTCTGCGCGTTTCTGCCGTTGTGCCACTGCGCTCACTGTCATATACTGCTTGCACACTCGCACACGAATCAGGAGGCGCATATCATGGAACTCGGCTACTTCACGATGCCCCTGCATCCACCCGGCTCCGATGTATCGCAGACAATGGAGGACGACATTGAACAGCTTGTCGTCCTCGACCAACTGGGATATACGGAGGCGTGGATAGGCGAGCACTTCACATCCGTCTGGGAGAACATCCCCGCACCCGACCTGTTCATCGCCAACGCTCTGGGCAAGACGAAGAACATCCGGCTCGGCACGGGCGTAACCTGCATGCCCAACCACAATCCCTTCATGATTGCCCACCGAATCGCACAGCTCGACCAGATGGCGCAGGGACGTTTCATGTGGGGTGTCGGCTCCGGCGGCTTCGTCGGCGACTTCACCGTGTTCGGCTTCGATCCCGAATCAGGCGAGCATCGCGGCATGGCGCGCGACTCCGTTGAGACCATCCTGAAGATATGGGACGACCCGAAACCCGGCGTCTATGAGCACAAGTTCTGGCGCTTCGAGATACCCGAACCTGTGGAAGATGTGGGCCTTGCGTTCCACATGAAGCCTTACCAGAAGCCGCACCCGCCAATCGGCGTGGCAGGCGTGTCCCCCAAGTCCGAGACGCTGTACCTCGCTGGCGAGCGTGGCTGGATTCCCATGAGCATCAATCTCGTACCGGTGCATCAGCTCGCCACCCATTGGGACGCCGTGAGCGAGGGCGCAGAGCGTACCGGACGCACGGCTGACCGTGCCACGTGGCGCATCGCCCGCGAGGTCTATGTCGCGGAGACCACCGAGCAGGCACGCCAGGACATGCTCGAAGGCGTATTCGCCCGCGACTTCAACCAGTATTTCAAGCCCCTGCTGTCGCACATGGGACAGCTCGGCCTCATGAAGACCGACCCGGACATGCCCGATGAAGAGGTTACCGCAGAGTATCTGCTTGACAACATCTGGATAGTTGGCAGTCCCGACGAAGTTGCGGACATCATTCGCTACATCTACGAGCAGGTCGGCGGCTTCGGCGTGCTCCTCGCGATGGGCCACGAATGGCAGCCCAAAGACAAGTGGACCCGCTCCATGACGCTTCTGAAAGAGGAAGTGCTGCCCAAGCTGGCAGACCTGGCCTAGAAACCGTTCAGCGGCATCGCCGGAGGTCGGGATGAGGAATTCGGGCTATGCGCTCCTTTTCGTGGGGTTGGCCTTAATGTTCATTGGCGTGCCCACTTGCATAGGATCTTGCCTTGCTCCTACCGATGGCACAATCGAAGATTTTAGAAACGCTGGTGGGATAATGCTCGGAGCAGTGTTGTTCGGAGTCGGTGCGATTACAGCGGCTATAGGCGCTATAGTATTAGGGAGATCCTCCTATTATTAGAGAAACCACTTGTCCGATGGTGAGCAAATTTTGAAGCCGGGAGAACTCGTAGCAGCTCGCATGAGCGGGGGCATCACCATTGCGAGGGTGGTGGACGTCGAAGCTTCGCGCGTGCGCGTCGCAGTCCGCCGCAAGAAGGAAGCCCGCCTCCCCGCAGAGCGCATCGTTCTTTCTACTCAGGTTTTCGCTGAAGGCGACGAGCAGGTAGCCGACTTCCGGAAGCAGAGTGAGGACATCGCCTCCGAGGTGGACATCGCCGAACTCTGGGAAGTCGTCAGCGACGAGCAGGCTGCCCTATCGTTCGAGGACCTGACCGAACTATATTGGGGTAGCAATGCTAACGCAGCGCAGCAAGTCGCGCTCTTGCTTTGCCTGGACCGCGACTCCCTCTACTTCGAGGACGGCAAGACGGGCTACACGCCGCGTACTCCGTCAGCCGTAGAGGAGACCCTTGCCCGCCGCAAGCGACAGGCACAGCAAGCCGCCGAAGCCGAAGCGCTTGTGGCATCCCTTCAAAGCGGCGAACTTCCGGCTGCGCTCACTCCACACCAGCAAATGCTTATCGACAGCATCCGTGACTACGCCGCGTTCGGCGACGACTACACGCGCAGTGCGCTGGTCAAGTCGCTGCTCAACAAGATGCAGCGCAAGACTGGAAACCTCCAGCGCCTCGCCTTCGATGTCCTCGTATCCTGCGGCAAGTTCACCCCCGACGAGCCGATTGAGTTAATCAGAGATGACATCATTGAAGAGTTCGCTGACGATGCCCTGTCCGCCGCAAGAGACATCAGCGATGCTGAACCGCTGAGCGATCCCAACCGCATCGACCTGACCGCCCTGCCCACCATCACCATCGACGACGCGGACACTCAGGACAGGGATGATGCCCTTTCTCTTGAGAGACTGGACGCGGAGAAATACCGGCTCGGCATCCATATAACGGACGCGGGCGCACTGATCCCACAAGACAGCGTTCTCGATGAGGTCGCCAATCTGCGTATGGCAAGCCTCTACATCCCCGATCGCAAGATTCCAATGCTCCCCACGGCAGTATCCCACGACAAGGGCAGCCTCGAAACGGGCAAGCACCGCGCCGCCCTCAGCCTACTCGCTGACATCAACACGGACGGCGAGATACTGCAATTTGAGGTGAAGCCTTCTATCATCGTCAGCGACGCGGCGTTGTCTTACGACGAGGCTAACACTTCCATCGCCACTGGCGGTCATCCCTACCACGATCTGCTGGCAAACCTGCACACCCTAACCGAAGCGTTGGGGCGCAAGCGCGAAGCTGCGGGCGCAGTCGGCATCGACAGGGCAGAGCTGCTTATCAGGGTCATTTCAACCGACGATGTAGAGGTGAAAGTCGTGCAGCGCAACTCGCCGGCGCGCGAGATGGTCGCCGAGTGCATGGTGCTCTGCAACTCGCTCCTGGCGTCATTCTGCCGCGACAAAGACATACCGGCGTCCTACCGTTCACAGACCGCGCCCGACCTCACCGACCTCGGCGCAGACCTGCCGCCGGGCGTGCAGATTGGCGAAGACGGTCCTCTGCGCCAGTATCTCATGCTGCGCCGCTTCGCGCCCGCGCAGTCCGGCACGACCGCCGCGCCGCACGGCGGGCTTGGCGTGCCCGCGTACATCCAGGCGACATCGCCTCTGCGCCGCTACCCGGACATGGTGATGCAGCGCCAGATAACCCACTACCTCGGCACAGGCGAGCCGCTGTACGGCGTCGAAGACATTACCAGCGTCGCTGGCAGGGCAGACGTGCAACTCCGCGCCATGGGCAAGCTGGAAGACGAGCGCCGCCGCTACTGGCTGCTAAAGTACTTCAAGCTGCGGATGCAAAAGACGCCGGAAGACGAAGATGCTTCCTCGTTCAAAGCCATCGTGCTCGAAAACCAGCCCCGTCGCTCCGCAATGCTGGAACTCGCGGACTATCCCTTCCGGGTGCGCGCCCGCCTGCCCGACGCCATCCTCCCCGGCGAAACCGTAACCCTCCGCCTCCACAGCGTTGACCTCTGGGAGAAGCGAGCCAGCTTTATTCATGTGCAGGACGAAAAATCCCCTCCCCCTTGATGGGGGAGGGTCAGGGCGGGGGTGAAATCCTCGTCCGTTCTCGGTATTGATGTAAGCCCGGCTACAGTCCCGGAATCTCCCCCGGCATGTAGTGCTCCGCGCGGAAGATGCTGTTGACCTCGCCAAAGAACGGCGTATCGTCAAAGTCCGGGTTGATGTACTCCCACACGACATCGCCCTCCGGCGTAACCTGAAACATCCGCCCGAAGAACCCCTCCGTAATCAGCGTATTCCCGTTCGGCAGTCGGCGCGCTCCGGAGATGATGTTGCTGTGGAAATTGAGGATGGGCTTGTCCTGGTATTGCCAGACAATTTCGTTCGTGGACGGGTCAACTTCGATGACGCGCGAGTAGGCGAAAGCGTCGTTGTGCCTCTGCGTCCCGTTGTCGAAGATGAGCACATTGCCGTTGTCTAGCATACACGGGTCATGCTGCTGCGCCAGCACATCGCCGCCCAGCTTCCATTCGACGTCTCCTGTCGCCTTGTCGATGATGCAAACGGTCGAAATGCTCCTGAAGCTGACCATCACGCGGTTGTCGGGCAGCGGCACTATGGTATTCCCGTGCGTCCAGTTCTCGCGTGGGTGGTTGAAGGTGAGCACATCAGTCTCCACATCCATGTGCTCATGCGCGAGCCAAGACCAAACGCGGTTTCCCTCGGCGTCCACCTCCACTAGCTCGTCCGCCCACATGTCGTTGCCCTCTTCAAGCGGGATGCCGCCCTTGACCCGCTCGGCGAACTCGTCCGGCACACGATAAAGGCCGAGGTAAATCGCACCGCCCGACTCCGTGCGTCGCGCGTCGTGATGGTGCCACGGATCGCGGTGCTCCCAAAGGACATTGCCTTCCCAGTCGGCTTCCAGCATCACGCCGCCCTTCAGGATCGCCCATGTCGGAAAGGGCAGGGGCGTCTCGTCTTGAAACCTCCCGCCGTAGAACAGATTGCCATTGGGTAGCAGGTAACCCCAGAACGCGGGCCGGTACGGCATCTTCCATCTGTGAACGATATTGCCGTGCAGGTCTATCAGTCGCGGCTCGCCTGCACCGAGATTCGGCGTGAACAGCACATAACCCGGGCAGGCTCGATCCTCGTCGAATGCCGTAACTCCAAGGCGCGTGATCCGACGACGGGTATTCTGGTCGATGGTGGTCATGGCAAGTCCGTCAGTTGTTGACTGACAAGTTATCCTGTCTATCCTGTTCATCCATGTAAGATGAACGAGATTGGTCGGGGTGGCCGGGATTGAACCGGCGACCTCCTGCTCCCAAAGCAGGCGCGCTCCCGCTGCGCTACACCCCGACATTCTGCGCGCAGGCGAAACCGAATCCATGCGAATTACGGCAACGCCTACATGAAGATGATAAGCGCACTCAGAGATGTTGACAAGGATTAAAGGCTAGTCGTTCACACCGCCGGGTGCCGCGTATGCCACTCCGTCGCCGACTCGTAAGCCTGCCCCACGCGGAACAGGGTCGCCTCGTCGAACGCCCTGCCGATTATCTGCATTCCGATCGGCAGCCCCGCGTCCGAAAAGCCGCATGGCACGGACAGCGCGGGCAGACCCGCCAGCGCTGCCGGGCTGGTGTAACGCCGCCGCCCAAGGTCCAGCTTGCCCTGATAGTATCCTCCCGGCTTCCCCGTAGATGCCTCTATCGTCGGAGCGGCGACCGGTCCCGTCGGCAGTATGATGACATCGTACTTCTCCAGCGCCGCGCGCAATTCGCGCCGTATCAGCTCCCGCGCCCTCTGTGCCCGCAGGTAAGTCCACGCCGGCGTGAGCGTTGCCGTTTCCAGTCTTGTTCGAGTGCTCCAGTCATAGTCATCGGGCCGCGTTCTCAGCCACTCCGTATGGTATGCTGCACAATCAACGTCAGCCGTGCCAATGAACACCGCGCCGCTGTTCTCGCACATCGGCAGCGACATCTCCTCGGCGGTAGCGCCGTGTTCCCCAAGCACACTCACCGCTCGTAGCACAGACTCGCGCACATCCGCGTCCAGCCCTTCGTAGTCGAACATTTCAGAGGGCAACCCTATGCGAAGGTCGCGCACACCGCCATCAAGTTCTGCGGTGTAGTCAGGCACCGGCGCACTACTTGATGTGGCGTCCAGCGGATCCCTGCCTGCGATGGAATTCAGCATCAACGCACAGTCCGCCACCGTGCGGGTCATAGGCCCTATCGTATCCAGCGACCAGCACATCGCAAGCACGCCCTGCCGCGTAACCCTGCCGTAAGTCGGACGCAGCCCCACAATGCCGCAGAAGCCCGCCGGCCCGCGCACACTCCCGCCCGTGTCCGACCCCAGCGCGCCCGCGCAAAGACCGCCCGCCGCCGCGACACCGGAGCCGCTGCTAGACCCGCCCGCCGTATGGTTCGTGTTCCACGGATTGCGCGGAGTGCCGAAGGGATGGTCAATCGTGCCGCCTATTGCGAACTCGCTCAGGTTCAGCTTGCCCAGCAGCACCGCGCCCGCATCATCCAGGCGGCGCACAATCGTCGAATCCTCATCCGGAACGAAGTCTGCCAGCACCTTCGACCCACCCGACGTGAGCACGCCCTTCGTGTAGATGATGTCCTTGATGCCAACTGGAATCCCGTGCAGCGCCCCCCGGTCCTCACCCGCCTGCATCTCCGACTCCGCCCGCCGCGCCTGCGCCATCGCCTGCTCGCCCATCACCGTGATGTACGCGCCCAAGTCGTCGTTGAGCGCGGAAATGCGCTCAAGGTACGCCGACGTCAACTCTACCGGCGACAGTTTCCCCGCCCGCAGCATCGCCGCCTGCTCCGTAATCGGCTTATAGTGAAGTTCGGTATTACTCATCGGCATCCTCGTATGGCGCAAACGTAATCGCCGGCTCAACCGACGCCAGCGCATCCGCCGGAATCTCATCGATCGCTTCCAGCACCGACCCCAACCGCGCCGCTATGCTTTCGGCTCTGACGTCGTCAACCTGCAATCCGGCGATGCCCGCCAGTTGATGTATCTGCTCTTTCGTAATCTCCGCCATTCCGGTTCCTCGCTGTTTCAGGGATTCCTGCAATTCGCGCCGATTGTATCAGGGCGTTGACTATCCCGCCACACGCACATACAATCGCTCCGAACATCAGCCAGCAATGAAATCGGAGGTATCCACCATGGCAACAGTAGGCTCAGGCGATTATCAGTACGAGCGAGTTCCCGAATGGCCCAACATGCCCAAATACTGGGAGTTCGGCGCGGCATCAGACGGCGCGGTCAACTCGCAGGACGAGGTGTACATCTTCAGCAGGGGCGCGCATCCCCTGACGATATGGGACACGGACGGCAACTTCATCTCGTCGTGGGGCGAGGGCACATTCTCCGCCAACCCGCACGGCATCTACATCGCGCCCAACGACAACGTGTGGCTCGTTGACCGCGACTTCCATATAGCAACCGAATACACGCCCGGCGGAGAGACCATCCGCACCCTCGGCGAGAAACTCGCGCCGTCTCCGTCTTTCCAGGGCATGCCCTTCAACATGCCCTCCGGGCTCGCCATAGCGCCCGACGGCAACATGTTCGTCTCCGACGGCTACGGCGGACACCGCGTCCACAAGTTCAGCGCGGACGGCGAGCTGCTGATGTCGTGGGGCAAGCAGGGCACAGGTCCCGGTGAGTTCGCGCTGCTGCACAATATCTGGGTCGATGAGCGCGGGCGCGTCATCATCTGCGACCGCGAGAACAACCGTATCCAGATCTTCGACGGCGACGGCAATTTCCTCGAAGAGTGGACCGACCTGGAATCTCCCGGCGACCTCTGGATTCATGACAGCATCATCTATGTCGTTGAGCAGGGCGCGGGCACCGGCGTCAGCATCTGGAACCTCGACGGCGACCTGCTATCGCGCTGGCGCGGCAGTGATGAGGGTGCGGCGCATGGCAGCGTCATCGGCGGACACGGCATCTGCGTGGACTCGCAGGGCAGCATCTACGTGACTGAGATCGGGCAGGGCGAGCGCGTCTCCAAGTTCGTCCGCGCGTAGCCTAATAGTCCCTTCCCCCTCGATGGGGGAAGGTTAGGATGGGGGTGAGATATCTGCTTTCCCATCTGAAACGAACATCCCTCGCGCTGCTGGACCTCGTACTGCCTGAGTATTGCGTAGTCTGCAAGCGCGAGGGCAGCTATCTATGTCCCGATTGCGAGTCCGACCTGCCGTCTCTCAGGCGTCCGTACTGCTTCCTCTGCGCCGCCCCGCGCGTACCGCAACTTTGCGACTGGTGCAGACGCAGCGCCCCGGCATTCGACAGCGTGCGAGCGCCGTATGAGTTCCGAGACGCAGCGCGCCGCATGGTGCATGACCTGAAGTATCGGCATGTGCGCGTCGCCGTGCCCTACATCGCGCGCCTTCTCGCCGCATATCTGGAACGCAACCCATATCCTGTCGATGCCCTTTGCCCCGTGCCGCTTCATCCCAGGCGAGAACGCAGCCGCGGCTTCAACCAGTCCGAGCTTATCGCGCGCGAACTCAGCCGCATTAGCGGCATCCCGGTGGACGCCACAGCCTTACGCCGCACCCGTAACACGCCCCCGCAAGTCAGCATGGAATCGTCCGCCGACCGCCAGCAAAACATCGCCGACGCCTTTGAATGCTCAACCGATGTGGAGAACCGCCGCTACATCCTAATAGACGACGTCGTAACCACCGGCAGCACGATGTCCGATTGCGCTCAAGCCCTGAAGGACGCGGGAGCGCTGAATGTCTGGGGTATTGCCTTCGCGCGTCAGGCGCAGCACCCCGCCGATGACGACTCGGAAGGCGACGTTAGCCGTCTCTGGATGTGATGCGGTGTCGATGATTACTCATCCACCCTTCTAAATCCATTGAGCCGTATCGAACCGCCCGCTCAAGAAAGGACCCAAGTAAATCCATGACAAAAGTAGCCTTAATTGACGACTACCAGCGAGTCGCTCTCGACTATGCCGACTGGTTCACGCTCGACTCCGAATGTACGGTCGAAGTGTTCCACGACCACCTGACTGACGAAGACGCCATTGTCGATAGGCTAAGAGAGTTCGATGTTGTCATGGCGCTGAGGGAGCGCACGCCATTCCCGCGCTCTCTGCTGGTGCGCCTGCCCAACCTCAGGATGATAGCCAGCGCGGGAATGAGAAACGCCGCCATCGACCTCGAAGCTGCAACCGAACTTGGCATCGTAGTCTGCGGCACCGAAGGGTCATCGAGGGCGACGATGGAGCTTACCTGGGGCTTGATCCTCGGCCTATTGCGCCATATCCCCCTTGAGCATCAGGCGACATGCTCCGGCTCCTGGCAGCGCACGCTTGGCACAGGGCTGGACGGCAAGACGATTGGCATCTTGGGACTCGGCAACATCGGTAGCCAGATGGCAGAGGTGGCGCGTGCGTTCCACATGAACATCCTCGCGTGGAGCCAGAATTTGACGCAAGAGCATGCCGAAGCAAACGGCGCCTTGCTGGTGAGCAAGGATGAACTCCTGCGTCAGTCGGACATCGTAACGATTCACTTGCGGCTGAGCGAAAGGACCGTAGGACTGCTCGGTGCAAGAGAGTTCGAGTCGATGAAGCCGTCAGCGTACCTCGTGAACACATCCAGAGGTCCCATAGTTGATGAAAACGCGCTCATAAGCGCACTTCGGTCGGGCGTGATCGCGGGTGCCGGGCTGGATGTCTTCGATCAGGAACCACTGCCAGCCGACCACCCGCTTCTTGCTCTGGACAACGTCCTCCTGACCCCGCACCTCGGTTACGTCACGCACGAAACATACCGGACCTTCTACGGTCAGACCCTCGAAAACATCCGCGGTTACATCGAGGGTAAGCCGCAAAGAGTGATGAACCCGGACGTATTGGGGAAACAACGCTCTGTTACGCAGGATTAGCGCTGCATTCAGCTGGAACGCTGCGGCTATGGAGATTCCCGCCTGAGCAATAGACCGCTCCGCCGGTCACGCCGCGAACAAGCCGCGTACACTTGTCTCTACGCTCGCCAGATCTGTCTGAGCGCCAGCACGACGGCAGCCGTAACCACGATGCCAATCACTCCGTTTCCGACGAGAGCGAATGTAATGCTCAGTGTATCGGCGACTGCGCCGGACGCGAGTAGTCCGAGTGGCAGACCGTACACGGCGAGGGAGCGCAAGCCCATCATGCGCCCGCGAATCTCCGTGGGTGTGCTGCCAAGCAGCAGAATTGACATCGTTACCATAGTGAAGGACTGCACCAGACCTGTGAATGCGAGCAGGCCAAGAGAAACGTTGAATAGCGTGGAGGCGGCAAGCACAGCGACTGCCGCATGCCAGGCGATTGATCCAAGCGACATCAGTCTGCCGGCGCGATCCATATTGCCGATGCCCGCTATGATTATGGACCCGACGAATGCGCCTGCCGAGTACGCGCCGAGCAGCCAGCCCAAGCCTGTAGAGTCGGTGTGCAGCACGTCACGGGCGAAAACGGGCACTAAGCCCTGATTGAGTGGGAAGCCCGTCAGATTGACGAGGAAGGCGAGCAGGAGCAGCGCGAGTATGACCTGGTGGCTGCGAGCATAGCGGAAGCTATCCACGAGAGTCTTGAATATGGGCTCGCCACGAGTGGCTGGGAATCTGGGCGGCGGCTTTACCGGAATGGTGAGCGCGGTGCCTCCTATGAGCAACGCGATAATGGCGACATAAGCCCAGCCCAGCCCGAATGAGTCGAGCAGAAATCCGCCTATCACCGGACTGACTATCTGTGTTGTGTCCCGCCCGGTTCTTGTAAGAGCGATGGCGTTGCCGAGGTTCTGGCGCGGTACCATGTCCGCCATGAGCGTCTGGCGCGTTACGTTATCGAACGCGCGCACCATGCCCGCAACGCCCGTCAGGACGAAGATGTGCCAGATCTGAATTAGCCCCAGGAACGAGAGCGCCGCGATTATGAGGGCGATGACGGTGAAGATTATGCGCGATATTCTTAGCAGCGTCAGGCGGTCGTAGCGGTCCACGACGATGCCGTAGAAGGGCGCGAAGAGAGTGCCAGTGAAGCGAAGAGCGCCGTACAGAGTTACGAGAAAGGCGGATTCCGTATGTGTGGCGACGAACCACACCAGCACCAGGAATTCCATCTGCTCGGCGGAGCTGGTTACTCCGTCGGACAGCCAGAGTAGGCGGTAGTTGCGCTGCTGAAAAGAGCGAAAGAAGCGGCTGGTTATCGTGTTCGTGTACATCATGGCGGTTGCACACTTTCCGCTGCGTTCCCTCACGCCTACTACACTGAGCAGGCACCCGCAGCGTATAACACGCTACCGCCTTTCCGACTAATGACGCAAGCGAGAACAGGGGCGCATTAGGCGCACTTCAGTTTTGTACGGAAGATATAGAATCGAAGAAACCTATTCAGGTGCGTCCACCGCGAAGTAGTCTTTCAGCGCGGCGTTACGATACTCGAAGATGCGCTCGAGCTCGGATGCGACGAACAGGCGCTGCACGATTGTCCCTCCCATGACCGCGTACTGCACGATGTCCTTGGCGAGTGTCCCTCCGTCCTGCGCGGTGCCCCTCTGTGGCCCCCTCTGTGGTATGAACACATGCTCATGAACCCAGAGCCTGTACGGCCCGCGCCGCTGCTCATCGACAAACCGATAGGGCGGCTCCCATGCCGTTATCTCGCTCTGCCAGCGCATCGGAATGCCTCGCAGCCTGATGCGATAGTCTATACGCGTCCCCACCGCCATCTCGATTGGCGGCGGCGTCAGGATGCGAAAGCGCAGTGACGGAGGCGTGAGGCGCTCAAGGTTGCCCGCGTCCGCGAAGAAAGGGAAGACCTCTTCCGGCGACTGAGGCAGCCACAGCTCGTTGGTCAGCGTAAAGGTCTTCATACCTCACCTGTCCTGACTATCCTGTCCATCCTGTTAGCCCCCGTCCCCTGACGCCTGATACCTGATCCCTAATATATGAACATCGCGTCGCCGAAGCTGTAAAAGCGGTATCGCCGCTCCACCGCCTCCTTGTAAGCGCGCAGCATCATGTCGCGGCTGGAAATCGCGCTCGTCAGCATGAGCAGCGTGGATCGTGGCAGGTGGAAGTTCGTTATCAGCGCGTCAACGACCTTGAATTGGTAACCGGGCGTGATGAAGATGTCAGCCCAGCCGGAACCCGCGTTCGGCAGCCCGTCCGCAGACAGCGATGCCGCGTGCTCCAGAAGACGCACGGCAGTCGTTCCCACTGATATGACCCGCCTTCCCTCAGACTTGGCGCTGCGAATGGCGTTTGCCGCTTCCGGTGTAAGCTCCCAGTACTCGGCATGCATGGTATGTTCTGTCGGATCGTCGTCCTTCACCGGGCGAAATGTGCCCCAGCCCACGTGTAGCGTAACGAACACCGTCTGCACGCTCATATCGCGCACCCGCCCCAGCAGCTCGTCGGTGAAGTGCAGGCCCGCCGTTGGCGCGGCGGCGCTGCCCTCCTCGCGCGCATACACCGTCTGATAGCGTTCGGAGTCCGCCAGTGTCTCGGTAATGTACGGCGGCAGCGGCACCTCGCCTACATCGTGCAGGCGCTCCTCACCATCCAGACGGCCCCCCAGTCGAATAATACGCTCGCCTTCAGGCTTGATTTCAAGCACCTCGCCACTCATCGAGCCGCCTTCACCCATCACCACGAATTCGGATCCGGGCCGCAGCAGGCGCCCGGGTCGCCCGATAGCGCGCCATACACCCGGCGAAAGGCGCGAGAGCAGCAGAATCTCGATTGCGCCGCCCGTCCTGCGTTTACCGCGAAGTCGAGCGGGCATCACACGGCTGTCGTTGAAGACCATCAGGTCGCCGGGACGCAGCATCTTTGGCAGCTCATAGAATCGGTGGTGCCCTATGCTGCCATCCGCGCGGCGCAGCGACATCAGGCGTGAGTGGTCGCGTGGCTCCATCGGAGTCTGGGCAATCAGCGAATCCGGCAGGTCATAATCGAAGTCCGAGGTTCGCAGGACGTCGTGGGTCTGTGCTGTCATCGCAGGTCCGGGTGAATTGAGCGCCGCGCCGCGTTCATCGTGTTCTGCAGGAGCATGGCTATGGTCATCGGACCAACCCCGCCCGGAACCGGAGTGATGGCCGCCGCCTTCTCCGACACCGCGTCGAAGTCAACATCGCCCACGAGACGATATCCGCGCCTGCGTTCCGGCGCATCGACCCGGTTCACGCCCACATCGATGACCACCACGCCCTCGCTCACCATGTCGGCTGTAATCATCTGCGGGCTGCCAACCGCCGCGATGAGAATATCCGCCTGCCGCGTCATCTCCGCGAGGTCGCGGGTGCGCGTGTGGCACACCGACACGGTTGCGTTTGCGCCGTCCCTGCGCTGCATCAGCAGGTTCATTATCGGCTTGCCCACGATATTGCTGCGCCCGCATACGACCACATGCTTGCCCGATGGGTCGTTGCCCGTCCGCAGCAGCATCTGCTGTATGCCGGATGGAGTAGCGGGTATGAAGCGCGGCTTGCCCGCCATCAGCAGCCCCATGTTGAATGGGTGCAGCCCGTCCACATCCTTATCCGGGTTGATGGACTGGATTACGGTGTCCTCGTCTATCTGGTCGGGCAAAGGCAGCTGCACCAGAATGCCGTGATAGCGCGCGTCTTCATTGAGACGCTGCACGACGGCGAGCGCCTCATCCTGCGGCGTGTCTGCGGGCATCTTGATTGTCTCCGAAACCATGCCGGCCTCGACTGCGGCTCGCTCCTTCATGCGTACATACACGGCGGACGCAGGATCGTCGCCGATGAGCACGACGGCAAGGCCCGGGACAATACCGTGCTTGGCGCGCATCTCGGCCACGCCTTCTCCGACTTCCCCGCGCACTTCCGCCGAGATGCTCGTGCCGTCAATCAGCGTCGCGCTCATATCAGCCTCCCATCCTATCCATCCTGTATGTCCTGTTAGCCCTGAAAACCCGCGCTTTCAATTGCCCGTTGCCCAAATTATAATCAACTTATCGCGTCTATGCGAACATCATTACCCGTTAGCCTACGACTGAAACCTGAAGACTGATGACTGGTAACTCATGACCGACAACTCCCTTTCTACACTGCTCCAATCCGGCAAGTTCGTCATCACGACCGAGCTTAACCCGCCGAAGGGCACGCAGCTCGCGCCCCTCCTTGAGCGTGCGGAGTCGCTGCGCAGCGTGGTGGACGCATTCAACCTGACCGACTCGCACACGGCGCGGATGAGCATGTCGCCCATCGCCGCCGCGCATCTGCTGGTGGACAGAGGCTTCGAGCCGATACTGCAAATCACCTGCCGAGACCGCAATCGCATCGCGCTGCAAGCGGACGTGCTGGCGGCGGCGGCGCTGGGCATTCGCAACATCGTAACGATGACAGGCGACCACCCCGGCGGCGGCGATCATCCCGACGCCAAGCCGGTATTCGACATCGACTCGACCGCGCTGCTCCAATCCCTTACCGGATTGCAAGCCGGCAGCGACATGTCGGGCGCAGAACTGCGTGGTGCGCCGGACCTGCTCGTGGGCGCGGTGGTGAACCCGGGCGCGGACGACCTAGGCCGCGAAATCGGTCGCATGGAGGAGAAGATAGAGGCGGGCGCGGCATTCTTCCAGACGCAGGCCGTCTATGATCCACAAGAGTTCGAGCGCTTCATGCGGCGCGTGCAAGGCTACGGCGTGCCGGTCCTCGCGGGCTGCATCCTGCTGAAGTCCGGCAACATGGCGCGTAACTTCAACGCCAATGTGCCGGGCATAACTGTCCCCGACACCATCATCGGCCGAATGGACGCCGCCGCCTCATCCGCGAACACGCGCCGCAGCACGAGCGCCGAAATCACCGCGGAAATCATCACCGACATCCGCCCCATGTGCCAGGGCACGCACATCATGGCAATCGGCTGGGAATCCCTGATACCGTCCGTCATAGAAAACTCACATTGATAGACAGAGCCTGCCCCTGCGAAGGCAGGGGATAGACAGGATAAATCAGGCAAAAACCTGACACCTGACCGCTGATACCTGAAACCTACCATGCTCGTCACCGGCGTTGACATAATCGAAATCGAGCGCGTGAAGCGTGTTCACGCCCAGTACGGCGACCGCTTCCTGCGCCGCATATACACCGAGGCGGAGGCGGCGTACTGCCGCGGACGCGCCCCACAGCTCGCCAGCCGGTTCGCCGCGAAGGAAGCGGTGATGAAGCTGCTGGGCACGGGCGTGCGCGGAGTGCGCTGGCGGGACATCGAGGTCGTGCGCGGACGAGGACAGGCGCCCTCCATACGGCTGAGCGGCACGGCAACCGCCCGCGCCGAGCGTATCGGGCTGACGGACATTGCTGTGTCCCTGTCGCACTCCCGCGACTTTGCCGTCGCGTCGGTCGTCGGCGAAAGCAAGCGCGGCAACCTTGTCCCTCGCCGCTGAAATTTGTCCCATCCCCTGAGAAAACAGGGGATGGGGGGATAAAATCCTCTCTATCCTGTTCATCCTGTTAGCCCCCGTCCCTGAAATACAGACCAACTGACAGACTTGGAGGACAAAACATGAAAATCGGCATTTTCGTCGGAGCATCGGCTACCGACAAAATCAAGCTAGACGAAATTGTGGCGCAGGGCATCCAGGCGGAGGAAGACGGCTTCGACAGCTACTGGCTGCCGCACATCTCGGCGCGAGGCCCCGATGCCCTGACTGCCCTCGCCCTTGTCGGCGCGCAGACTGAGCGCATCGCGCTTGGCACTGGCGTCGTGCCAACATACCCGCGACATCCGGCGATGCTCGCGCAGCAGGCAATCACCACGCAGATTGCCGCGGGTGGACGCTTGACCCTGGGCATCGGCCCGTCCCACAAGCCCGGCATCGAGAACGTCTTTGGCCTGTCCTATGACCGGCCCGCGAAGCATGTTGAGGAATATCTTGCCGTTCTGCGCCCGCTCATAGACGAGGGCAAGGTTGACTTCGACGGCGACTTCTACAACGTGCATGCGACGCTGGATGTGACTGACGGGTTGCCCGTATCCGTGATGATTTCGGCGCTCGCGCCTCGAATGCTGCGGCTGGGCGGCGCGGTCGCGGATGGCACCGTCACATGGATGGCTGGTGTCAGGGCAATCGAATCGCATGTCGTACCGCGCATCAACGCCGCCGCGTCTGACGCCGGCAAGCCAAGCCCGCGTGTAAGCGTCGGGCTGCCGGTCGCCGTCACGGACGACGAGTCGGCAGGAAGGGCGCAGGCCGCGGAGCTATTCGAACGCTACGGCACGCTGGTGAACTACCGCCGCATACTCGATGTGGAAGAGGTGGAGGGCCCCTCAGAAGTCGCGGTTGTGGGGAATGAGGCGCAGGTCGAGCGGCAGATTCGAGCCTTCGCGGACGCGGGCGCGACCGAGTTCATCGCGAATATATTCCCGGTCGGCGATGACGTCCAGGCGTCCGTCGCACGCACACGGGCGCTGCTGAAGTCGCTCGTTGAGTAGCGCGGGGACGCCGCAAGTGAAGATTGTAACCGCCGACCAGATGAGGCGCATCGAAGACCGTTCCGAGGAGATAGGCGTCTCAAAGGACGCGCTCATGGAGCGGGCCGGGCTTGAGTCCGCGCTTTACATCAGACGAACACACGCGCCCGTTTACGGTGTGCCGATTGTGGTCTTGGTCGGCCCGGGCAACAACGGCGGCGACGGACTTGTCGTTGCGCGTCATCTGCATAATTGGGGAGCGCGCGTATCTGTGTACATCTGTCGCGACAGACGCCCGCCCGACCCCAAGCTCGACATTGTGAACGAGCTTGGCGTCTCTGTTATCTTTGCATCCGACGACGCGAACCTGTCGCAGCTGCGAGAACTGCTCGGCACAGCGCATGTGGTAGTGGACTCGGTGCTTGGCATCGGGCGCATCCGACCTCTCGAAGGCACCGTGCGCGACATCCTGCTGCTTCTCATGGAGACAAAGACAGCGCGTCCCGACCTGACGACTGTCGCCATAGACGTACCAAGCGGCATGGACGCCGACAGCGGCAACGCCGACTCTGCCTGCCCTGCCGTGGACATCACGCTGTCGATGGGCTACCCGAAAGTCGGACATTACGCTTACGATGCCGCGGCGCGGATAGGCAAGCTGGATACGGTGACCATCGGGCTGCCCGATGGCTTGGACGATGATGTACATCTATCGCTTATGACCGAAAGCAATATGCGACCCAAGCTGCCGGTGCGTCCGTCTGATGCCCACAAGGGCAGCTTCGGCAGGACGATGGTGTTCGCGGGTTCGCTGAACTACATCGGCGCGGCATATCTCGCCGGCAGCGCGGCTACGCGGGTCGGCAGCGGTCTGGTAACGATTGCCCTGCCCGCATCCATACAGATGGCGGTGGCGTCTAAGGCGATAGAGCCGACATACCTGCCGCTTGCTGAGTCGTCGCCGGGCGTGGTGATGCCGTTGGCAGCCAGTGATGTACTGGATGCGCTGCACGACTACAACGCACTGCTCTTGGGCTGCGGCATGGGGCAGGCTGCCGACATGCAGACCTTCATCGAGGCTGTGCTGTATTCGGGAGGCTCATCCTCGGAAAACAGACTGCCCCCCACGGTCGTCGATGCGGATGGATTGAACACGCTGGCAAGAACCCGGCGCTGGTGGGAACGCTTCGAAGACACGGCAATACTGACACCGCACCCGGGCGAGATGGCGCGGCTCACAGGCATGAGTACAGGGCAGGTGCAGGCTGACCGCATCGGCATTGCCGTCGCATCGGCCGCGCGCTGGAACAAAATCGTCGTGCTGAAGGGCGCACACACGGTCGTCGCCTATCCGGACGGGCGCGCGATGCTGTCGCCGTTCGCCAACCCGGGACTTGCGACGGCAGGAACCGGCGACGTATTGGCAGGCTGCATCGCCGGCCTGCTGTCTCAGGGTGTATCGCCGGAGAATTCAGCAGTTCTGGGAGTCTATCTGCACGGAATGACCGGTGAGACAGTGTGCAACAGGTTCGGCGACACGGGAATGGTCGCGAGCGATCTGATGCCCGAAGTACCCCTGGCAATGCGTGCGCTGCGCGAAGGGGAAGGCGGCTAGTGGCGCAGTTGCGAGGCGAAGAGCGGGCGCGCTATGTCAGCCGCATGTTCGGACGCATATCGCGGCGGTACGACCTGCTGAACACCGTGATGACGGGCGGTATGCACTACGCATGGCGTCGACTTGCGGCATATACCGCGGTCGGCTCCGGACTGGACGGCGCTGCTCTCGATGTGGCATGCGGCACCGGCGACTTCGCCTTCGACCTCGCCCGCAAGCCAAACGTCGAGCATGTGGTTGGTCTGGACTTCGTGCCGCAGATGCTCGCTATCGCCGGAGGCAAGGCGGCGCGGCAAGGTCTGGATTCAAGCACCACTTTCACGGTGGGAGACGCGCACGCGCTGCCGTTCTCCGACGACAGCTTCATCTGCGCTACCGTGGGATTCGGCGTTCGCAACTTCATAGACGTGCCGCGTGCCTTGAGCGAAATGGCGCGAGTGGTGCAACCGGGTGGGCGCGTGGTCGTGCTGGAGATCGTGCGAATGGAGGGCAGGGGACTGCACACGCGAGTGCTGCCGTGGTGCTTCCAGAAGGTCGCGCCGGTACTTGGCGCAATCCTTGCGCGGGACAGCGAAGCATACTCATACCTGCCCCAGTCCGTGGACGAGTTCCTCAGCGCGCGGCAGCTTGCGGCAGCGATGGAAGGCGCGGGCCTGCGAAATGTGCGGCGGCGCAGCCTGGCCCTTGGAATGGTGGCTATCGTCAGCGGCGAAGTGCAATAGAGGAAAGGCCACTTTGATTACTCAGAACAGCCTCTTGCGTTCAGTCTAGCCCAAACGGACTTACTAACGCCCTAACGCACATTTATGGTACCACACTTACTGAAGCCCCGATTATTGGGTTACGCAAGAAGACCCCGAAATCTCGGGGTCTCCTGCAATCACGAAAAATATGCTACAAGACATACAAGTCAACCTAACTCTAAGGTAAAGCCGTCCTTGACAAATGTCAAGGACAACTTGAATCGCTAATTTGAAAAACCCTCGTTTCGTCCTATCTCATCGATGAGTTGCTCATATAGAGCTATGGCATCCTTCGCCAATATCACGACGGCATCGTAGGAATGGGGAAGTTGCTGTTCGTGCAACTTGTCCATAATCTGATTTATCAAGTCTTGGTATTCTACTCCCAAGAACTCACTTATATCGTCCAGATTATCTGCCATATATCTAGCAGTAGTGTGCGCGTTGGCGTGTATGCGCCGGAGTTGATCCACACGCTCACGCGGAAGATTCATTCTGGCTGTACCGAACAAGAAGCTTTGATTACCATATCCGTCTTCGGCAACATAAGTCTCAAACTCTTCGATTACGCGCCGAGCGTGAATCAGTGTTCGCTTTGAATTGAACCACTTCTGACGAAATTCGTTGTTTCGTTGGGTTTCGCTGAGCATCCTGCGTCGGCGCGTTTCAAGATATGTGCCACCACTGAATAGCAAGCCGAGTAGCGCAAAGCCTATGGCAAATGGGTCAGGATCAACATCTTCATCTGATGGGACAATGGGTTCAGGCATGTGTGCGGCCTCAAACTATCTGTTACAGAATGTAAAGCCAAGACATTCTAGCACATTGCCTAGGCGTTATAGCGAAGGACGCTCCACCAGTGTAACGCTCGTCACCTGAGTCTCATTCTCATGGATGTACTCCACCTGTATCTCCTGCCCGATCTCAAATGTCCACAGCAGGGTCAGAAACTCCGCCATGTCCGGCGTAGGGATGTCATTGAGCTTGGTGATGACATCGCCCACCCGAATGCCACCCTCATAGGCAGGCCCGTCCAGCGTCATGCGTGTAACGATGATCCCTTCGTCCACATTCAGCCCGAGCTGGTTTGCGCGCGCGGGCGTAACATCCGCGCCTGTTAGCCCGATGAGAGGCCTGACCACGCGCCCATGCTCGATGAGGCTGTCGATGATAGGTTGAGCCGCCGTCGAGCTGATTGCGAACCCAATGCCCTGGGCGCGGCGGATTATCGCGGTGTTTATGCCTATGACCTCGCCATGAAGGTTGATGAGCGGACCGCCGCTGTTGCCGTCGTTGATGGCGGCGTCCGTCTGGATGAGATCATACAGGTCGCCGCGCTCCGTGCTAAGAGTGCGCCCCCGTGCGCTGACGATGCCTAGCGTAACGGTTGGCCCCCCCTTCAGCGCCAGCGCGTTTCCCAGCGCAACCACCCAGTCGCCCACATGAATATCGTCCGAATCCCCCATCGTAATGGTGGTCAGGTTCTCCTCCTCGATCTTGAGCACGGCAAGGTCGGTTATGATGTCGTGCCCCACCACTCTCGCGTCGTAGGTATTCCCATTGGGAAGGTTGACCTTGATGTCGTTCGCGCCCTGAATCACATGGAAGTTGGTTACGATGTAGCCGTCCGGACGAATCACTACGCCGGTGCCTGCGCCCTCGTCGGCAAAGTCGAAGAACATGCCCCGGCTAATAGATTCGACCGATATGGACGCGACCGCGGGCTCAATTTCGTGGACAAGCGTGGATATCGAAGGAAGAGCCGTGAATGACGCCGCAGGGGACGGGTGTCCGGTGTTGGAATCGCCGTCTGAAGTGAAGGACTGCGCTATATAGGGGTTGCTCGGTATTCCTTTCACGAGAAAAGGCTCAGTCTCTTCCGACTCTGGAACCGGCGTGGCATTTTCCACCGCCTCGCCTGTAAATGTCGAGAGTTGCGGCCCGGTCTCAGTTTCCGCATCCTGCGAACAGGCGACTGTTAAGGCAGCGAACACGAGAGCCAATAAGATGATGAGTGCGTTGCGTAGAGTCTCCATGCATCCATCATAGCCAAGCCTGAAATAGCGGTCAAATGACGATTTGGTCAGTCTTCCCGCCGTTTAGAACATGAAGTGTCAACGAAGCCTAGCTGGCTCCCCATCCACCTTGGCACACTGCATGGACGCTCAAACCAGTATTGACACTCCTATGGGGTGGTGATAGATTTCCCATAGATACTGATACTGATGCACCTTAAAATGGCTTGAATATCTGACGCGCAGGTCCGAAGGGAAGGGGGTGGAAGTCCCCCACGGACGCGCCACTGTGAGCGGTTAGCGTTGCGGCATTTGCCACTGGTCCGATGATTTGAAAGACCGGGAAGGCGCCGCAGTCGCGATGAGCCGCGAGTCAGGATACCTGACCTGCGTGTTGGAAGGCGGCTTCTCGCCGGTAGGAGCGCTTCCATGCCTATATTTGCCTTGTGCGAATACTGGTCTGCTACGCTCCGATCTTGATAGTGTCGGAGCGTTTTTGCGTAAGTCAGTCTTTCATTCAGCCAGAAATGACCACTGTGCTGGACTGACGAACTGACCGACTGACAAACCGATAGACTGACCGACTTATGATTACATTTCTCACAACTTCTGATACTGACATTCTTACGCTTGAGCGCGCAAAGGCGGGTCTGCCGGACGGATTGGCGGCAACGCTAGCGGTGAACCCCTTCGCTCTGATGCAGGACGAGGGCGCGTTCGATCGATTTCTTGCCGACGCTCTGCCCAATGCGGACCTCGTATTGGCACGCTTGCTGGGCGGCGACAAGGCGATGGGCGAACACTTCGCCACCCTTGAATCACAGTGCCGCCGGCTTGGCGTTCCGCTGGTCGCCTGCTCCGGTGAGCCTGTACGTGATGCGGTGTTCGAGCGCCGCTCGACTACGCCGCCGGTCCTGGCGCAGACCGCGTTCGAGTACCTGAATCACGGCGGCGTCGCCAATCTAGTGAACCTGCTGCAATTCCTGAGCGACGAGGCGCTGGGCAGCGAGCACGGCTATGAGCCGCCTGTTCCGCTGCCGCAGGACGGAGTGTACCGCGCGGGCACGCTGGACGCCGTGCCGCTCGACGAATACCGTAGTCTGCATTGCGATGCCGGCATGCCGACTGCCGCGCTGCTCTTCTATCGTGCCCACTGGGTGAGCCAGAATCTGGAGTTCGTGGACGTGATGGTGGACGCTCTGGAACGGCAGGGTTGCAACGCACTGCCCGTATTCTGCTCCAGCCTGCGCGAGGACGATGGTGCCGTGTTCCGCAAGTACCTGATGGACGGCGACGGCAAGGCATCCGTGGATGTCGTGGTATGCACTCAGAGTTTTGCCATGAGCCACCATCCCGGCCTGCAATCCAATGACAATCAGGATGCTAACTGGGACATACGAGTGCTGGAACAGCTCGACGTGCCAATCCTCCAGGCAATCGTCTCGACCGAACCGCAGACCATGTGGGACGAACGCGACATCGGCCTCAGCCCCCTCGACATCGCCATGAACGTCGCCCTCCCGGAACTGGACGGGCGAATAATCACGGTGCCGGTGTCGTTCAAGGAAACTGTCTCGCATAACGGAACGGCAACCGGCGGTGTGCTGCGGCGGTACGTGCCGAACATGGAGCAGACGGAGGCGGTTGCGTCCCTGGCTGCACGCTATGCACGGATGGCGCACAAGCCCACTTCGGAACGCAAGGTAGCCATTGTACTGAGCAACTATCCCACGAAGGCGTCGCGGCTCGGCAACGCCGTCGGGCTGGACACCCCTGCATCCGCAATCAACCTTCTGAACGCTATGCGTGATGCAGGCTACACGGTAGAGGACATACCTTCGGACGGCGACGAACTGATGCGGCGGCTCATCGAGCGCTGCACCTACGACGCCGACTTCCTCACGCCCGAACAGATGCGAAACGCCGAAGGTCGTGTCTCCGCCGAAGAGTACGCCGCCCACTTCAACGGCATCCCACAGGATGTGCAGGACTCGATGCGCGCCGACTGGGGCGACCCGCCGGGCGAGGTGTACACCGACGACGGCCACCTATTTATGGCAGGCTTGCGGCTGGGCAACGTATTCGTAGGCATACAGCCGCCGCGAGGTTTCGGCGAAAACCCCATCGCCATCTACCACAGCCCGGAACTTATGCCCACGCACCACTACATCGCCTTCTATCGCTGGCTGCGCGACGGCTTCGGCGCGGACGCCGTAGTGCATCTCGGCAAGCACGGCACACTGGAGTGGACGCCGGGCAAGGGCGTCGGGCTGTCGCGCTCGTGCATACCGGAGGTCTGCCTGCCGGACATGCCTCACTTCTACCCGTTCATCATCAACAACCCCGGCGAAGGCACGCAGGCGAAGCGGCGCAGCCACGCGGTCATCATCGACCATCTCGTTCCCGCTATGACCACCGCCGACAGCTACGGTGACATCACCCGCTGCGAGCAGCTTATGGACGAGTACGCCCGCGCTCAGGGCATGGACCCGCAGAAGCTGCCAATCCTGCGCCAGCAGATTTGGGAGGTCGTGCAGAAGGCGCGCCTAAACGAAGACCTGAACGTCCACGAGATACCCGACGACTTCGACGACTTCATACTGCACATCGACGGCTACATCTGCGAATTGAAGGACGCGCAGATACGTGACGGCCTGCATACGCTCGGTGAAGCGCCCGAATCGGAAATGCTTATCGGCTTGCTGCTCGCGCTCACACGCCTGAACAACGGCGACATTCCCGGATTGCGCCAGGCGATTGGCGACGCGCTGGGCATCGACTACGCCGCGATGATGCGGGACAGAAGCGCGGCGGTGGACGCCGATACGCTGCCTGCATCACTGGTGAGCGCGAACGGCAGCGAGCCGATACGCAGCGCAGGCGATGTCGTGGAACGCCTTGAAGCAATCGCTCACAATCTCTACGAGCGCCTGTACGAGACGGACTTCGACAGCGCAAATATCGAGCGCATCGCCACCGATATGCTCGTTGAGACGGGCGATGTCCCCCGTGTATTGCGCTACGTGTGCGAGAGCATCTACCCTGCGCTGACGCAGACGACCGACGAAATTGACGCCCTGCTGCGCGGCTTCGACGGACGCTTTATATCACCGGGCCCCGCCGGTGCGCCCACGCGAGGAATGGCAGGCGTGCTCCCCACCGGCCGTAACTTCTACTCGATGGACCCGCGCTCTATCCCTTCCGAGACTTCGTGGCAAATCGGCAAGGAACTCGCGGACTCGCTGGTGGAGCGATACCTGACCGACGAGGGCGAATACCCTGAATCAGTCGGCATCAGCGTCTGGGGCACGTCCGCGATGCGCACGCACGGCGACGACATATCACAGATACTCGCCCTAATCGGCGTGCGCCCCACATGGCAGGAGGAGAGCAGGCGCGTAAGCGGATTGGAAATCATCCCTCTTGAAGAACTGGGACGCCCGCGCATAGATGTCACGGTTCGTATCAGCGGCTTCTTCCGCGACGCCTTCCAGAACCTCATCGTTATGATGGACGACGCCTTCCACAAGGTCGCGACGCTGGATGAACCCGAAGAGCGAAACTTCATTATGAAGCACTACGCCGCCGAACTCACGGAGAAGCGCGCAAGCGGCGTCAACACAACCGAAGCGGAATCCCAATCACTGTACCGCATATTCGGCAGTAAGCCCGGCAGCTACGGCGCGGGCATTCTGCAAGCCATAGACGACGGCAGTTGGCAGTCGGACGAAGACCTCGCGAATGTCTATACCGCGTGGGGTTCTTACGCTTACGGCAGGCGGCAGCACGGCGTAAGCGCGGTGCGCGAGTTCCGCCGCCGCTTCGCCGCGATCGATGTCGCAACCAAGAATCAGGACAACCGCGAGCACGACATCTTCGACTCGGACGACTACATGCAGTTCCACGGCGGCATGATTGCCACGGTGCGCGCTCTCGCTGGCGACAACCCACGCCAGTTCTTCGGCGACTCATCCGACCCGTCGCTGCTCAGGACGCGCGACCTGAAGGAAGAGGCGCGCCGCGTCTTCCGTTCGCGCGTGGTCAATCCCAAGTGGATGGATGGAATGAAGCGGCACGGCTACAAGGGTGCATTCGAGCTTGCCGCGACCGTCGATTACATCTTCGGCTACGATGCCACCGCGCAGATAATCGACGACTGGATGTACCAGGAAGTCACCGAGCGGTACGCGCTCGATCCCGAGATGCAGCAATTCTTCGAGCAGAGCAACCCCTGGGCGCTGCGCGCCATAGCCGAGCGCCTCATGGAAGCCGCCGACCGGGGCATGTGGGAGGACGCCCCCGACGAGACGCTCAACGAACTGCGCCGCGTCTATCTGCGAACCGAGGCGCTGCTCGAAGAGCGGCAGGAAGTGAGCTAACAGGATATTTTCTCTTGTCATTCTGAACGCAGCGCAGCGGAGTGAAGAATCTAGAATCCTGACTATCAACCATGTTAGATTCCTCACTCCTTTCGGAATGACAGACGAATGGATACGGACAGGTGAACAACAGATGCCATACACAGACAACAACGGAGTTAGCATTCATTACCACATCGAAGGTGAGGGAACGCCTCTGGTGCTCCAGCACGGTCTCATCAGCAGCATCCTACGCTGGTATGAGTTCGGCTTCGTCGATGCGCTAAAGACCGACTACCGACTCCTGCTAATCGACGCCCGCGGTCACGGCGACAGCGACAAGCCCCACGACGCCGAAGCCTACGACCAAAAGACTATGGCTTCCGACGTCATCGCGGTGCTGGACGCCGAAGGCATCGACAGAGCGCACTACATGGGCTACTCCATGGGCGGCAGCATCGGCTTCGCCATTGCCCAGTCCTTCTCCGACCGCTTCCACTCCCTCATCATCGGAGGTATGCACCCATACCCACTGGACGCTGCTGGACTGGAGGACAGGATAAAGCGCATCAGCAGCGGCGGTATGGAGGGATATGTCGCTGATATGGAGAGCGGCGGTGACGTTATCTCCCCAGAACGCAAGGCGCAACTGCTCGCAAACGACCCCAAAGCCATCATAGGTGCGTCTTTAGGCCTCATAAACCGCCCAGACCTGTCGCTGGTACTGCCAGCGATGACCATGCCCTTCCTCGTGTACGCTGGCGACGCCGACGGCCTGCACGCCGGCGCCGAGGAGTGCGTGAAGCACATGCCTAATGTAACCTGGGTGTCCCTGCCGGACTTGGACCATACCTTGGCAATGGAGCGCAGCGACCTGGTGCTGTCGCATGTAACGGGCTTTCTTAATCGGGAAACAATGCCATGACAATGAACCTCGTTAACTGGAATGTGGAATGGGCAAGCCCCAGAGCATATAGTCGGACGCCTGAGATCCGCAAAAGGATCGACGCGAACAGCCCTGATGTTGTGTGCCTGACCGAAGCGGATATGGAGTTGCTCCCGGGCGGGCATGTCATCTGTTCGCGGCACGACACCGGATACAGGAAAATGGAGAGTATGCGTAAGGTTATGCTGTGGTCCCGCGAGCCTTGGGAGCACGTTGACGATCTGGGAGATGAATCCATGCCTCCCGGTCGTTATGTGTCCGGGATAACGCAGACTCCAATTGGCGAGGTAACAGTGATCGGAATCTGCATTCCTTGGCACGGGTGTCGAACTGAAGCCTCACGAGGGGATGAGCGAAAGAAATCTTGGGAGGACCACGCAAGTTACCTGAAATGTCTTGTCGAGCTGCTGAAGAAGATACAAGACAGGCCATTGATTGTAGCGGGCGACTTCAATCAGACGATAGGCCAAAGGGGATATGCACCTCCGTTCGATAAGCAGGCAGCAGTGCAAGACGCTATGCCCCGGCACCTGACCATCGCCACCTCCGCGCTTGGCTACAACGGTCGCCGGTCTATCGACCACATGGCATTGAGCGAGGAAATCGCAGTCGCGTCCCTGAACGTGATCAGCAATATAGATGGCGATAGAAAGCTGTCAGACCATTTCGGCGTTGCCGCCAGCCTATCTATCCAGGGCTAGAGGCCCTTATCCGATTCGGAACGATAATGCGCTGGGTGCGTAGATATGGAAAATGACACGGTAATTCATAAATGACCCAACTCATAGACAACTCACAGGACACCATCTTCCCCTTCTCCGCCATCGTGGGTCAGGAGCGGATGAAGCTCGCCCTCATCCTCAACGCCATCAACCCGGCAATAGGCGGCGTCCTGATTCGCGGCGAGAAGGGCACGGCAAAATCGACCGCCGCACGCTCCCTTGCTGCCCTTCTACCGGAAATCGAGGTCATCACCGGCTGTCCATACAGCTGCGAGCCGTCCGCTCCCTTCGCCGGCTGCGACTTCTGCGCCAGTGAACAGCGGCGCGCGGTAGAGCGGCAGGTGCGCCTTGTGGAACTGCCCGTAAGCGCGACAGAAGAGGCGGTCGTCGGCACGCTGGACATCGAAGCCGCGATACGCGAGGGCAGCCGTCGCTTCGAGCCGGGCCTGCTAGCGTCGGCACACCGCGGCATCCTGTACATCGACGAGGTCAACCTGCTGAACGACCATGTGGTCGATGTCCTGCTTGACTCCGCCGCGATGGGGCGCAACTTCGTCGAGCGCGAGGGCATATCCTTTTCGCATCCGGCGCAGTTCCTTCTCATCGGCACGATGAACCCCGAAGAAGGCGACCTGCGCCCCCAGTTCATAGACCGCTTCGGCCTTGCGGTGGAGATAGACCACATCAGAGATGCTGAAAGGAGAGCGGATGTCGTCCGCCGCCGCATCGCTTATGAGAGTGACGCGGCTGCTTTTCAGTCTGGCTGGACAGATTCGGAGTCTTCCGAGCGCCAGCGCATCGCGGATGCCATGTCTCTGCTGCCATCCGTTACGGTAGAGGACGGTATCCTGACATTCATCGCCCGCCTGTGCGCCGAGCACGAAGTGGACGGCCTCCGAGCAGACATCGTGATATACAAGGCGGCGCAAACCCTCGCCGCCTACGAGGGCAGGACCAGCGTCACGCCCGACGATGTGCTGCGCGTCGCGGAGATGGCGCTTATGCACCGCATGCGCCGCCAGCCCTTCGACGACCCAGACATGAACACCGAGCGCCTGCAGGAAATGGCGCAGGATATTCTCAGCAATCCGCCGCAGAACTCCCACCAGCCGGACTTGGGAGACGTAACTCCTCCGGACACTCCTGAGAGTGACGAGCAGCAGGACGGCGCGGACGAGGATGTGTTCGGCATCGGTGAATCATTTCAAGTGAAGCCGCTTAACCTAGACGCGCTTGACAGGCAGGCGCGAGCGAGTCACGGCAGGCGCACCGTCAGCCGCGTGCGCGACCATCGCGGACGTTACGTCGGAGCTACGCTGCCTGACGGCAAGGTTACTGATCTCGCGGTGGACGCCACCGTGCGGGCCGCGTCCCCGTTTCAGGTGCGGCGCGCTGAATACACGGACGGCAGCCTTGCGCTGAATGTCGAACCCTGGGACCTGCGCCAGAAGGTACGTGAATCCCGCGTAGGCAATCTGGTCGTCTTTCTGGTCGATTCCAGCGGCTCGATGGGCGCGCAGCAGCGCATGGTCGCCGCCAAGGGCGCAGTCATATCGCTGCTGATGGACGCATACCAAAGACGCGACCGCGTGGCGATGATAGCGTTCCGCGGCACGCAGTCTGAGGTCGTGCTCCCTCCAACCGGCAGCCCCAAGCTGGCGCAGCAGCGTCTCGACAACCTACCCACCGGCGGCAGAACGCCATTGGCGCAGGCGCTGGCGGACGCGCAGCGGCTCATCAGGCAGCAACGCCAGCGCAGCCCCGACACACCGCCGCTATTGACCATAGTATCGGACTGTCGCGCAAACGTAGGTATGTCAGGTAGCAACGACCCTTATGAGGACGCCCTCCGGATTTGCGAGTCTTTGAGACAGGACAAGGTACACTCCATCGTGCTCGATCCTGCGCCGCGCTCCAACCGCTTCGGCCTAGTTGAGCGTGTAGCGGAGGTGCTCAGCGCCGAGTACATTCCGCTCAACGAACTCCGGGCAGATGCAATACGGGCAGCCGTGCGGCAGGCGCAAGACGAGGTGCAAAGCTAATGCCTTTGACCGGTATCATGAACTTTGCGTCTGACTAGCCGTATGTGGGTGATAATGAGACGGTTACATGATAGAATCCGCGAGGAAGTGAAGAGTAAATATTCTAATCGGGAAAGGACGGTATGGAAATGACCACACTGGCAAGAGAAGGCGGAATCCTGTCGCGCAAAGCGGTGGGACTAGTCCCGTGGATAGGCGGCGCTGCGCTGTTGCTGTACGCGATGGGCTATGTTGACGGCAGCGTCCACGCCGCCGCGTTCATCGGTGAGAAGGGCGCTGTGATGAACTACGTGCATGAGTTCTTCCACCATGCGCGCCATGTCGCCCTGATGTGCCACTAAATTAAATGTCAGAGGTCAGCAGTCAGTGATTTACAACTCGGTTGACAAATACCTGACTGCTGACAGCTAATCTCTGACCGCTACTTGGAGGCTTGCTATGCATCGGACGATAATACGCGCCGTGCTGGTGGGACTTGTGGCAGGCCTGATTGTGGGCGTGTACCACAACATCTTCACGGTGCCGATAATAGAGCGCGCGATAGTGCTCGAAGAAGAACGGGCGGCTGCGGCATTACCCGCGGGCGCGCAGGCAGAGGAAGAACCGCCTCTGGTGTCTTTGGGGATGCAGCGAGTTGGAATGGCTCTTGGCACTGCCATACTCGGCGGTGTGTTTGGCCTTCTGTTCGCTGGCACCTACGGACTGCTGCGCTGGGCTATTCCTGGCTCTAATGCAATCGCGATGGCGGCTGTTGCCGGACTGCTTGGGTTCTGGGCGCTGTCATTCCTCGTTTCCGTAAAGTTTCCATTTGTGCCGCCGGGCGTTGGAAGCGAGGATACCCTGCTATCCCGGCAGGGCTTTCACCTGCTGTTCTATATCATGTCGGCGCTGGGCGTCGCGGGCGTGATTCTGGCGCTGAACGAGATTAATAATAGTGTACAATCCCAGGGAACCCGCCAGAGCCTCTATGCTCTAGCCGGTCTGGTTTACGCAGCGTTCTTGGTTCTCATATTCTGGCTGGTTCCTGGCAACCCCGACCCGGTGCCGGTCCCCCCGGATCTGTTCCTGGACTTCAATAACGTAACGCTGATCGGACACCTGCTGACCTGGGTGTTGATGGCGGCAGGTTTCGCATATCTGCTTAAGAAGGACCAACTTTCCACACAAGCCTGAGAACTTAACGCCCGGAGGCGACAATGACAACCGACTCCGCCGCCGCGAAAGAATCCGAAGAGACTAGGGAACACCAGCCGGTCAAGGGCCCCCGTATCAAGAAGGGTCTGGTCGTCATCAACACCGGCAACGGCAAGGGCAAGACGACCGCCGCGCTAGGCGTGCTGTTCCGCGCCTGGGGCCGCAACATGCGCGTGGAGATGTTCCAGTTCCTGAAGCACACCGGCTCACGCTTCGGCGAAAGCCGCGCCGCTGAGAAACTCGGCATTCCCATGACCGCGATGGGCGACGGCTTCACATGGCGCACCAAGAACATGGAGACCACTCAGGACCTCGGCAGAGCGCAGTGGGAGAACTGCAAGAAGGCAATCCTCGCTGGTGAGCATGATGTCATCATCCTCGACGAATTCACCTATCCCCTGCATTACGGCTGGATTCCCGTTGAAGATGTCATCGAAACTCTGAAGCAGAAGCCACACATGCTGCATGTGATAATTACCGGCAGGTATGCCCCCGACGAGCTTATTGAATTCGCCGACCTCGTTACCGAAATGCGCGAAATAAAGCATCCATATAGAGAGCAGGGCATCAAGGCGCAGCCGGGATTGGAGTTCTAGGCAGTCGTTCATAAGGCACTAGCCGCTAGTAGTAAGCGCAGGTTGAGCAATGGTAGAACAGTACGAATACTATGACGAGGACTTTGACAACGCGCTCGTGAGCATGCTCGAAGATGCGCGTAACAGCGGTGCGGACAGCAGGCGCATTACTGCCAAGGAGCTGCATTCGACGGTCGTCACTTCGCGCAAGATGTACATGCGAATGGCCTGCGACGCGATGTGGAAGCTGTGGCGAAAGCAGGGCGCTTATGAGAGCCGCGTGGTCTTCACCCCCGCGAGCAATCAAGGCTCCAAGCTGGAGATTGATTACGTCGCGACCGACATCGACTAACAGGATTTGTAGGATGAGATTCTTGCATTAGTCCCTTCCCCCTTGATGGGGGAGGGTTAGGATGGGGGTGAAAATACATCGCCATCTCTATAAATCGCACTAATGCAATTTTCTGCAGGATGGACAGAATGGCCCGGACACTCGCGGACGTAATAGCCTCCATACAGCCGGCAGACGCTGGTGCGATGCGTCGTGCGCTAAGCCGGCAGCGCAACCTCACCAAGCCGCCGGGAAGTCTCGGCAGGCTTGAAGATGTGTCCGTGCAGTTGGCAGGCATCTTCGGCACCGAGCGCCCCTCGATCGGCGGCAAGGCAGTGATCGTAGCGGCTGGCGACCATGGCGTGGTCACGCAAGGCGTAACAGGCTATCCGCAGGAGGTTACCGCCCAGATGGTCCTAAACTTCCTGTCGGGCGGCGCGGCGGTCAGCGTGATGTCGCGGCGATTGGGCGTCCGGCAGATTATCGTTGATGCCGGTGTTGCCGCGGACCTCCCGGATCATCCCGAACTCCGCTCAATCCGCATCGGCAGAGGCACGGCAGACATCAGCGAAGGCCCCGCGATGTCCCGCGAACAAGCAGAGCAGAGCATACTCGCGGGTATCGAAATCGCAGTCGAAGCCGCCGACTCCGGCGCAGATCTCATAGCCGCCGGCGAAATGGGCATCGGCAATACCACCGCGTCAAGCGCAATCACGGCCGCCTTCACGGGCGCATCCCCGCAGGAAACGACAGGCGCAGGCACAGGCCGCAACGCCGAAGAACTCGCGCACAAGGCATCTGTCGTACAGCGTGCGTTGGAAGTCAACGCCCCTGACCCGTCAGACGGACTCGATGTGCTGTCCAAGGTCGGCGGCTTCGAG
Source organism: Dehalococcoidia bacterium (assembly GCA_965204855.1). GTDB lineage: Bacteria > Chloroflexota > Dehalococcoidia > Lucifugimonadales > JADFKI01 > Bin90. Next base: position 2,401,568 of record OZ242018.1, on the reverse strand, counting down.
ATTGGCGTCCTCGCCGGCGTAGCACTTGGCGCGGCAAGCATGAGGCGCGCGCTCATCGTGGACGGCTTCATTTCCGGCGCGGCAATGCTCATCGCCCGGGCGCTCTGCCCCACGGTTCGCGACTACCTCATAGCCTCTCACCGATCCGCCGAAAGAGGGCACGGCATCGCACTCTCCCACCTGAACCTGTTGCCGCTGCTTGAACTTGACATGCGGCTCGGCGAGGGCAGTGGCGCGGTGCTCGCGATGCCCATCATTGAGGCGGCAGCAGCGTGCCTCAGTGAGATGGCGACCTTCGGCGAGGCCGGCGTATCCGATCGCGATGACAACGAGGTTGAAGCGACGATAGGCGGCTAATGAACGGACTGCGCTCTGCCATCGGCTTCCTGACAATCCTGCCTCTCGCACCTTCCCGCACAAACGGCTCCATGGCATCCGCTAGAGGCTGGTTCCCTCTTGTAGGACTGATGATTGGCGCAATTCTCGTCGGTATTGAATTCCTGTTCCTTCTCTTCCTCGGCCTGCCGGAAGCGGGATGGTATGGATATACGTCGCTGTCAGCAACTACTCTCTCGCACTACACCCCGTCAACCCTGCTCTGGGCTGCGCTGATAGTTCTGACCGTTGTGGTCCTTACCCGCGCACTGCATCTCGACGGCTTCATGGACTCTTGTGACGCGCTTCTGGGTGGGTTCGACCGCGAACGTCGCCTTGAAATACTCCGCGATCCACGTGTCGGCGCATTCGCCGTAGTAGGGGTCGTATTCCTGCTGCTGATTAAGGTGGTTGCCGTAGCCGATCTGCCCGTGGCATGGTTGCCCCCGATGGGTCCCAATAGGGTAACGGTTCTTCTGCTGTTCCCGTGCCTTTCGCGATGGGCGATGCTGTTGACGATGGAGCTGTATCCTTATGTGAGAAGCAACGGACTTGGCACGGCGTTCTTCAGTGGCGACAAGGCGCGGTTCAGCCGCCACCTGATACTCGGATTTGCCTTTACACTCGTTGTCAGCGTTGCGCTCGCGGGCGTGGTTGGTATCATTCTGCTTGCTGCGGCATGTGTTGTGGCGTGGACGGTCGGTGCGTGGGCGACACGGCTGTTAGGTGGCGTCACCGGCGACATATACGGCGCTGTCAACGAGATGACAGAAGTTATTGTGTTGCTCTTGGTGTTGAGGCTTATCGACAGTTCATCCTTTGTCATACAGTCGCCGCTGTTTGAGTTGTTTTGGCAAGGTCCGCAATGATTTGGTGGCTCCCTTGGCATCCTGATTGGTTAGTCAACGTGGCGGTGCTGCTGCTTGCCGTTGTGTTCGATGCGATGTTCCCCGAACCGCCGAACGCAATTCATCCTGTCGTCTGGATGGGGAAGGCTATCTCCGCGCTTGAGCGCCTTGGCGATGGCCTTGGCAGTACCGGCGCATTCACTCTTGGAGCATTTATTGCGGTAGGGGTGCCTGCCCTTTTCGGCGGCGCGGCTTGGCTTGCTGTCATTGCTCTGTACGCGCTCGGGGACATTCCGTTTCTGATAGGCGCGGCAGCGCTGCTTAAGACAGCCTTCTCAGTGCGCGGACTCGGACAGGCTGCACGTGAAGTACAGCACAGTATCGAGTACGGCGACATTCTCATGGCGCGACACAGCCTGCGCGGTCTTGTCAGCCGCGATGCGACGGAGCTATCCGAGCCGCTCGTTGCCGCCGCCGCCATTGAGTCCGTCGCCGAAAACACCACCGACAGCTTCATCGCCCCGTGGCTCGCGTTCGCCCTGCTTGGTCTGCCCGGTGCCTTCGCCTACCGCGCCGTGAACACGCTCGACAGCATGATAGGCTATCGCGGCAGGTACGAATATCTGGGCAAGGTGTCGGCAAGGCTGGACGACCTGCTCAATCTGATTCCTGCGCGGCTATCGGCTGGGCTGCTTCTGCTGGCAGGGGTCGCAAGTTCAACATACGACATGCGACAGGGCTGGCGCACAGCTTTGCGTGAGCATCGCCTCACCGCAAGCCCCAACGCTGGCTGGACCATCGCCGCCATGGCAGGTCTCCTAGGCGTATCGCTGGAGAAGCCTGAACATTACATCCTGGGCAGTGCATTCAATGAGCCAAAAGCGTCTGACATCGATAGGGCGGTGCGCCTAGTGTACATTGTGGCATGGTTGGGGGCGGTGATGACCGTTGGGTTGATTCTTATAGTAAGCCTGTGGGAAATTTAGGGCATTTCCTCTAACATGGATTCGCATTGAATCGGTCGGAAAACTCGGTACTGAGTAGAATAAGAGGCGTCCCGTGGCACGTCCCGCACATGGCGGCACCAACATCGCCGAACTGCGCTCTCTCGGTCTGCGCCCAGAGGATGTGCTCGACTTCAGCGCGAGCATCAACCCTCTGGGCGCGCCGCGCAGCGTATTATCGGCAATGAACGGTGTTGACCTCGCCGCATACCCCGATACCGAATGTACCGCACTCCGTGAAGCCCTGGCGGACCGCCTTGGCGTCTCCCCAAAGGAAATCCTTGTCGGCAACGGCTCCACCGAGCTTATACACCTCACTGCGCGCGCCTACCTCCATTCCGGCACAACGGCTGCGATTTTCACGCCCACCTTCGGCGAATTCGAGGCGGCATGCGCGATGCAGAGCGCCAGGATAATCGACATCGCCGCGAATGAGGCTGACCGCTTTTCATGGGAAATCGAAAAGGCTGTAAGAACAATCGCGGAGCAATCGCCCACCCTCGTCTTCCTCTGCAACCCGAACAACCCTACCGGACGCTATATGAGCGAAGAAGACGTGCGCGAGATTGCAGGCGCGCTACCACAAGACTCGCTCCTACTGCTCGATGAGGCATATCTCCCCTTCGTGGATTCCCGCTGGAACTCGCTGCCTCTTCTGGAATTAGGCAATGTCGCGCTCCTGCGCTCTATGACGAAGGACTTCGCGTTGACTGCGCTCAGACTTGGCTATATGCTTGCGCCGCCCGATGTCGTGGAATGCGTCAGAGCACAGCAGCACAGCTGGAGCGTAAACGCGCTCGCTCAGGTAGCGGGCATAGCTGCGCTCTCTGACACAGCGCATGTCGAGAACGGACGCCGCGCGGTACAAGACGCCAAGCGCTATCTCATCGACGAACTTCAATCGCTTGGCTTGCCGCCCATACCGTCCGCCGCAAATTTTCTGCTGGTAAAAGTATGCAGCGCAAAGGAGTTGCGGCATAAACTGCTGAAGCACCACCACATTATCGTAAGGAATTGCGCCTCATTCGGGCTGCCCGATTACATCAGAATAGGCATCAGAACGAAAAAAGACTGCAAGCGACTGGTCGCCGCGTTGCGCGATACGCTAGTCTGACATAGTTAAGTGATGGACAGAATAAGAATAGGATTGGAAATGAACAGCAGATGGTTTCTGGTCAGGCACGGCGAAACGGAATGGAACAGCACTGCACGCGCGCAAGGGCAGGCTGATACCCCCTTGAATGCCAGGGGACGGGCGCAGGCGGCGCTCACCGGGACACGGCTTGCGCCTTTGCAGTTCGAGGCGGCGTATTCGAGCGACTTGAGCCGCGTTTCGGATACAGCCGAGGCGATAGTGGAAGACAAGGGCTTGCCGATCACAAGGATGGAGTCGTTGCGCGAAAAAGGTTTCGGCGACTGGGAGGGCATGACGTTCGCTGAGGTTGAAAAGCATCATCCGTCGATGTTTCGGCGGCTGTTCGACGAGGACATCGAGTTCGCGCCACCCGGAGGCGAGAGCGACCGGCAACTGTATGACCGTCTGCAAAGCGCGAAGGAAGAACTGGTTGCCGCCCATCAGGACAGCGAGGGCAACATTCTGGTTGTCGCGCACGGCGGTTCGCTGCGCGCGCTCATCGCCTGCATGATGGACATGCCGCCCGAATACATGTGGCGTTTGCGTCTGTCGAATTGCAGCCTCACGGTGATAAACTTGTTCGACGGAGGCGCTGCGCTGGAGTTGCTGAATGATACCAGCCACCTGGGTGATGTCATCAAGAACGAGTTTGCTGACAAGAGATAGGTTCTGTTGTCATTTCGTCGCAGTCAGTCGTTATCTGTCATGTGTCGTAGTCCGTCATCATCTGTCATTTCGAGCGAAGCGAGAAATCTAAAATCGAAAACAGGCTGGCTGGCGGCGATTTGAGATTCCTCACTGCCTTCGGAATGACAACGGAAATTTGCTTTGGTTAAAGTGATTTATGAAGCAAGTGCCCATACAAGATAGAACTCAGGGCAAGGTTCTGATGGTGCAGGGCACCACCTCGCATGCCGGCAAGTCCTTGATGGCGACCGCCCTGTGTCGCATCTTCGCGCAGGACGGGCTGCGGGTCGCCCCCTTCAAGGCGCAGAACATGTCGCTGAACTCGTTTGTCACGCCGGACGGCGGCGAGTTCGGCAGGGCGCAGGCGGTACAGGCGGAAGCCGCAAGGGTCGCGCCCACCGTTGAGATGAACCCCATCCTGCTCAAGCCCGAAGGCAATCGCAAGTCTCAGGTTGTAGTGATGGGTAAGCCGACGCGCGTAGCATCCGCCCGCGAATACTACGAAATGAAGCTGCGCCTATGGCCGCTCGTAACCCAGGCGCTCGACACGCTGCGAGCGCAGTACGACATCGTTGTAATCGAGGGCGCGGGCAGCCCGGCAGAGATAAACCTCAAAGAGCACGAGATAGTCAACATGCGGGTGGCGCGCTACGCAAACGCCCCAGTCATCATCATTGGCGACATCGACCGTGGCGGCGTATTCGCATCTCTGGTCGGCACAATGGCGCTCCTCGAACCCGAAGAGCAGGCGCTGGTCAAGGCGTTCGTCATAAATAAGTTCCGCGGCGACCCGTCCTTGCTCGATTCCGGCTTTGAGATACTGCGAGAGCGCACCGGTGTAGGTGTCGCAGGGGTAATCCCCTGGTTCGACGACATCCACATCCCCGAAGAAGACTCGCTCGGCCTGGACTCCTCCAACTCACCGACGAACTTCAGTGAAGATGAATCCCTTGACATCGCCGTTGTTCGCCTTCCGCGCATCGCCAACTTCGACGACTTTGACCCGCTAATCCGTGAGCCGCGCGTAAGTCTGCGGTACATCAGCACGAAAGAAGAGATTGGCAGCCCCGACCTTATCGTGCTGCCCGGCTCCAAGACCACGGTCGCCGACCTCGAATGGATGCGCGAATCCGGTATCGCGGACGAAGTAAAGATTCGACGGCAGAAGGGAACGCCCCTCATCGGCATCTGCGGCGGCTACCAGATGCTAGGCGGGCGCATCCTAGACCCCGACCGCGTAGAATCCACCAGCGCCGAAACGCAAGGCATGCAACTGCTTCCCCTCACAACGACCTTCGCAGCAACCAAGACCACGCATCAGGTACGCGCCAAAATAGCATCGAGTAGGGGATTATTGGCGGGCGGCGGTAGCAGTGTAATCACGGGATACGAAATACACATGGGGCAGACTTATGGCAACAGCTACACCCCCTTCCGCATCACCGAGCGCTCCGGCAGCCCCATCGACTCCCCGGATGGCGCGATTGACGCCGATGGCTTGACGCTTGGCACTTACATGCACGGCCTGTTCCACAACCACAGCCTGCGCCACGCCCTGCTCACGAACCTCGCCCACCGCAAGGGCATAGCATTGCCGCAAGGCGCAATCCTTGACTTAGACGCCGAGTACAACAAGCTTGCGCAGCTTGTAAGGCAAAGCGTCGATATCGACGCTATCTACGAAATGGCTGGTATCAGAGCATAGGTACACAGTATGGCGACTGAACTCATCCTCATTACCGGCGGCGCGCGCTCCGGCAAAAGCGGATTCGCTGAACGGCTGGCAATGCAAGGCAACCGTGTTTTGTTCGTCGCCACCGCCGAGGCGCTCGATGATGACATGGCGCGCCGAATCGCCGCCCACCGCAGCAGTCGCCCCCCCGAATGGGACACCCTCGAAGAACCGCGAAGCCTGCCCGACGCGATTCGCCGAAAATCCGCTGGCACGGGCTCGGCTTATGACACCATTATCGTGGACTGCCTCACGATCTGGGTCAGCAACCTTCTGCTCCTCCACGAAGGCAACGCCGATGCCGAAGCGCGAATCTTGGAGGCCGCAGAAAAACTCCTCGATGTCCGCCAGGCCTCCGGTGCACGGTGGATTGTTGTTACGAACGAAGTTGGGCTGGGAGTTGTCCCGCTGTCCCCTCTGGCGCGCGCGTACCGTGACGCGCTGGGTCGCGTAAACTCGCTTGTGGCATCACGCGCCGACAAGGTGTATCTTATGGCGGCTGGACTTGCGCTAGATTTGAAAGCGCTTGGCGCGAAACACCTCAACGATATTCCTTAAAGTCCCTTCCCCTTCTGGGGGAAGGTTAGGATGGGGGCTGAACAACCCCACTCCAAGATATTGAGGCGATGAATGACCCCGACGGCGAGCATCACAGATACGGCAATGGCGCGAGCGCCCGGCAGCTGCGGTGAACTAGCGCAGGGCATGCTTGACGGCAGCTACTTTCTGGTGAGCTGCCCCATCGACATGTACTCCACCGCAACGGTCGAAATATCGCCCGGCAGCGGTCGCGTGACGGCCCCGCCCGGCGCTCCGAAGTCCCGGCGCGCACTCGAACTGGCACTGGCGCGCTCAGGTCGGCGCGATGTGGACGCCCGTCTCAGCTTGTCCAGCCCTATTCCCCGCGGCAAAGGCATGGCGAGTAGCACGGCGGACATCTCCGCCTCTATCGCCGCCACCGCCTCTGCGGTCCGCCCAGATGCCGAGATTTCGCCCGACGAAATTGCGAGCATCGCACTCCAGATAGAGCCTAGCGATAGCGTGATGTTGCCGGGCATCGCGCTCCTGGACCATAAGAGCGGCACCATGATGCGGACGCTCGGCGCTCCGCCGCCCATGCGCGTAGTCGTGCTCGACTTCGGCGGCAACGTTGATACCCTCGCGTTCAATGGCGTCAACAGGGATCGCGCGCTCAGTCGCCTTGAGGCGCAGTTCGGCGAAGCACTGTCGCTCATCGAAGCCGGCATTCGCGCCGGCAATCCCGCGGCTATCGGCGAAGGCGCAACACTCAGCGCGGTCGCGAATCAGCAATTGCTGTATAAGCCGCAACTCGACGCTGTACTGCGGCTAGCTGAAGAAGTCGGCGCGGTCGGAGTCAACGCCGCCCACAGTGGAACGGTCCTCGGCATGCTCTTTGAAGACGACGATTCGCTCGCCGAAAACGCCGTCTCACGCGCGTGGAATAGCCTGTTCGGAATCCGAAGAATATACAATCGGCGCATCGTCAGCGGAGGCGTTACTCATCTGGAAGCGCCCAATGCGTCGAAGGAGGCATCTCTGTGGCGACGATAACCATTGTTGGCGTGGGCCCCGGCGACCCCGACCTGCTCACACTAAAGGCGCAGGATGTAATCCGCGGCGCCGATTATGTTGCCGGCTTCGAGACGGTCTTGGGACCAGTCCGGCGCTGGATAACAGGCGAAGCCATGCCCATGCGCTACCGCGATCAGGAAGACGTGCTTGAGCGTCTCGCCGCGCACGCGGAAGCAGGCAAGAGCTGTGTCGTCTGCGCCTGGGGCGACCTGAACTTCTCGTCCAAGGAACTGCTCGACCGCGTTCGTCGCCGCGCCGATGTTGAACTCATTCCCGGCATCAGCTCCGTTCAGGTGGCGTGCGCTCGCCTCGGCCTGACGATGGAAACCTCGATGTTCATCACTCTGCACGCCAGAGACGGACACGAAGAAGGCCTGCGAGAACTCACGGAAAGCCTGAAGCATCGCAGCCGCAACCTCATCGTCCTGCCTCGCCCCTTCGACCTCATGCCCGCGACAATCGCCGCACGCCTTCTCCAAGAGGGCATCCCGCCCGACACGCCGCTGTGGACGCTGCAACGCCTGTCACTGGATGGCGAAATCATCGCCGAATATACACTCGCATCGCTGGCGGAAGAGGAAGCCGAGTTCAGCGACCTGACCATACTGGCATTTCCGTTGTCCGAGTGAAGCGTTTGCTACAATGGAGCGGACGAGAGCGGACGGCGTTGAAAACGCTCCGCGCCGTCGGGCATCGCAAAGCGATAGAGGTGACACATGGCGTTACACAGCGAAGTCGGAATCGTAGAAGACGTGGTTGCGGAGTTCTGTAAGCGGAATAATCTTAGCGAAATCCCCCATAAGGACATTGCCGAGTTCTGTGAGCGCAGCAATATCCGAAGGCTGATGATTTTTGGCGCATGGACGCGCGATGTTTACGAGCTTGCCGACAACGACACTTATGTCATATTCAAATACGGGCATGAGCAAAAGGCGAAGTCCAAGCGTCTCTACGCTCTTCAGGATGAACTGCGAAATATATTGGGCGTGGATGTGTGCCTGAAGACCCGCGCCGAACTGACCTCCTGGATGCTCGTGTCGCTCTACGACAAAGGGCTGATTTATGACGCAGCGGACTAGGCTTGGACGCCGGAGCCTCAACGCGCGGATTCAAGACATGCTCGACTACGCGCAAGAAGCAGTCGCGATGGCGCGAGGACGCTCACGGGCACACCTGGACACGGACAGGATGTTGGAACTAGCCCTTACAAGGCTGATAGAGCTAGTGGGAGAGGCGGCATGGTTCGTTTCAGATGACTTTCGTACACAGCACCCTCAAGTGCCGTGGCGCACCATAGTTGCGACGCGAAATCAGCTTACCCACGGCTACTCCTCAATAGACTTGGACGAAGTCTGGTCAATCATCCAAGCCGACCTCCCCCCGCTCATTATGCAGCTCCAAGCCATCATCACACCCCCTCCCCCTCCACACCCCGCTTCTTCGGCGGCGGTGTAACCAGCGCCAGCGCGGCCGAGCACACCATCAGCCCCACGCCTACCCACCATACCTCTGTGTAACTGCCTGTATAGTCATACAAATGCCCCGCAATTGGTGCCCCGGCTGCGCCCAGTATCAGGTTAATCGGCATGGCAAACCCGCGTATCGCGCCCACCTGCTCGCGCCCGAAGTAATCTGCCCAGATGAAGTTTTGCAAGAACATCATCCCTCCAATGCCCAAGCCGAATACCGACATTGAGGTGAACATCGTGAAATCGTCCGCGGCGTATATCGTCATCACGCTGGCTATCGCCAGGAACGAAAAGCCCAGCGCGCCCAGCAGTCGTCCCGGAACGCGGCTGACCAGCAATCCGAAAGTGAATGAAGCTGCCCCTGCGCACACGGCGTCAACCGAGGTGGCCCATGCAATCAGAGTGGTATCGAAGCCTCTGTCAGCAAAGTCGGGAATGCGATGCAGCGCGACCGTGCCGGTTGCCAGCGAGACCATGCTGAACATTGCCACAAGACTCCAGAAAACGGGCGTGCGAGTCGCCTCTCGCACCGTCCACGATACCTCATCTGCGACCTGTGGTTCGGAGTCATCTTCATCCTGTACGGCATTTTCAGATTTACGGAGTTCGTCAGGGGCGTCACCGTCAGGCAGAAGCCCCATATCTTCAGGCTGCCGCCTTACGAATACGGCGGCGAGCGGCGCGATTATGCCCATGCCGATTGCCGCCAGCACAATCCACGCCATCTCCCATCCCCACCAGTCGATGAACATCTGCGTCAGCGGCACGAATATCATTGCGCCAATGGGTATCCCCAAGGCCATGTACGATATTGCCCTGCCGCGCCCTCGCACGAACCACTTCAGCACGGGCACAGATGTTACCAGCGCCCCGGGTCCGCTCATGCCAACCAAGCCCATAGCCGCGAAAAGCGCGACCATAATCAACGCCTGTCTGCCGTCGCTCAGGAAGGACAAGCCTATCATCGCGCTGCCCGTCACCAGCGCGGCGACCGGCAGCATCACGCGCGAGCCGTAACGATCTATCAGCACACCCACCGCCGGGCTTGTAAACGCGCTGGCCACCTGACGAATCGTCTGCGCCCAGCCGAACCACCCGCGCCCAATCCCCAGCGAGTCCCCCATCGGCTTGATGAACAGCCCGAAGTTCAGCGACCCCATCGCCATGCTCACCGCGCCCGCAGTCGCCATCACGAACACGATGACCCAGCCGTAATACAGCCCTTTTTTCTCCCCAATCTTTACTGAGTTATCGATAGTCCGTACCTCCGCTGAACTGAGATCTCACGCTTTACTGGAGATGTCGTTATGATATAATCGCGCCAACTTGGGCAGGCGGAAATCTGCCGCTTTAGACTTGCTCCGACCAGACGGCGAATACCTCACTCACATTAGCATAGAATTGCTGACATTGACACAATAATCACAAAGGGAGGCCCTCACCATGGTTGTGGATACTAAGAAAGACCTCGAACTTCTGGCACACCTGATGCGCCGCGCCGGCTTCGGCGCAACGCGCGCCCAGCTCGAAGCGCTTGATGCGAAAGGCTACGATTCCGTGGTCGATGAGCTGCTCAACCCGCCGGAAAATGCTCCCTGGCTGGGCGACTACATGGTGCGCCGCTTCCATCACGAGCAGTCCGGCATGATGGGACCCCGCGCATCCGGCGAGAACTGGCTGTACCGCATGGTGACCTCCGAAGCCCAGCTGCAAGAGAAGATGTGCCTCTTCTGGCACGGCATCTTCGCCACCGGCTACCCGAAAGTCATTCACGGCAAGGTCCTTTGGAACCAGATTCGCATGTTTCGCAAGCACGGCTTGGGCAACTTCAAGGACATGCTCGTTGAGCTATCCAAAGACCCGGCGATGATTGTCTGGCTGGACAATTACGACAACCACAGGGGCGCGATCAACGAGAACTACGGACGCGAGTTGCTCGAACTCTTCAGCATGGGTGTCGGCCACTACTCCGAGGAAGACATCAAAGAGGCATCCCGCGCCTTCACCGGCTGGACAATCGGCAACACCGAGTACATGGTGCTCCGCTCCGAGCGCGACTCCGACTGGCCCTACGGCAGAATCTCCTGGCACTTCGACTATCGCCCCGAAGACCACGATGAAGGCGAGAAGACCTTCCTCGGACAGACCGGCAACTTCAACGGCGAGGACATCATTGAAATCATCTGCCAGCAGGAAGCGACGGCGCAATTCATCGCCCGGCACATGTATCACTTCTTCGTCGCCGACGAGCCGCCCGTTCCCGCCTGGCCCTACACCCCGCCGCGCGATCCCGAGGCAATCGACGCGCTGGTGCAAACATACTATGACAGCGACTACGACATCCGGGCGATGCTCCATACGCTCTTCACCTCTGACTTCTTCAAGGACGAGAGCATCCGATACGAGAAAATCAAGAGTCCTGCCGAGCTTGTAGCAGGAGTCCTCCGGCTCACCGGCGAGTTCGACCGGCCCCGCCGCGAAATAATGGACAGGACTTTGACGATGACCTTCATGGGGCAGATGCTAAACAACCCGCCCAGCGTCGAAGGCTGGCACCAGGGTACCGAATGGGTTGACACCGGCACACTCGTCGAGCGCATCAACTTCGCCTCCGAACAGGTCGGCGATATCGACAGACCCGGCATCCGCGCGATGATTGATGGCGTAATGTCTGACGACTACGCTACCTCGCCCGCTCGCCTCGTGGACGCCTGCCTTGACCAGCTTGGCGTCATCGAAGTTTCCGACGAGACACGCGAGGTCCTGGAACGCTTTGCCGAGCAGACCGGCGAAGAGCGCACCCGCGAAAAGGTCGGCAACATCCTCCGCCTGGCCACCGCCACCCACGAATTCCAGCGAAGCTAGTCAATAGCCCTAACGTCCGTTCACCCTGAGTTTGTCGAAGGGCAGATTTGCAAGCGCGACTCTGCCCTTCACCTATTTCCGGCAGCAGGCTGATAGCAACCGAGGTTTCATCATGACCACAACCACAACCCAACTCCTCAGCTACGACCGCACCCTCGGCCTCTCCGTCATGGAAGGACGCGGCTTCTACTACCCCGCCGATACCGTAATCGGCGACAACGGCAAGCTCTACGTCGTCAACCGCTCCCTCGAAAGCGTGGACAGGGGAGTGCGCGTAACCGTCTGCGATCTCGAAAGCGAGTATTACGGCACATTCGGCGCTTATGGCGAGGGCGACGGCCAGTTCATCTGGCTCACCTCTGGCGCGAAGAGCAGCGAAGGCGACATCTACCTGACCGACGAGTACCTGCACCGAGTAACCGCATTCGACGCCGACGGCAACTTCATCCGCGTCTGGGGAACGCACGGCAGCGGCGAAGGTGAACTCGACGGGCCCTGCGGCATCGCAATCGACCCGGACGACAACATCCTCGTCAGCGACACATACAACAACCGCGTCCAGAAATTCTCCCCAACTGGCGTCTTTCTCGCCACGGTAGGGGCGGGTGTTCTGTCGATGCCCTGGGGCATAACGGTCGCACCCAGCGGCGAAATCTATGTAGCCGACTGGGGCAACGACCGCATCGCGCGCTTCACAGCCGACGGCGAATTCATAGCGACCTACGGCGAACTCGGACGCGCCGACGGCAAGCTCGTCAAGCCCGCCAGCGTCGCCGTGGACGCCGACGGCAACATGTACGTCGCCGACTGGGGCAACGAGCGTGTACAGGCATTCGACGCCGACGGCAACCTCCTCCAGCTTCTGCGCGGCGAGGCTACGCTATCCCCCTGGGCAGTCAACTTCCTCAGCATCAACCGCGAAGAAGGCGAAGCCCGCTCCCGCGCAGACCTTGAGCGCGACATAGACTTCTTCGACCCGGACGACCCTCATGAAGTCTCCTCCCACATCGAAAAATTCTTCTGGTCCCCCATGTCCGTCAAGCTAGACGGCAAAGGCAGGCTATTCGTAACCGAAAGCAACCGTCACCGCATCCAGGTCTATCGGCTAACATAGTTAGAAGATAGAAGGCGGCGTGTGGAGCCGGCGCTCAGGGAGTGTAATGGTTGACGACAGAGAAGGTTTGCTGACTACGCTAAGGTCAAGACGCAGACTGTATCTGTGGCTCTACTTCGTACAGATTGCGTCTTGGCTGACAGCAGTTATCATCTACGAAATCAGGTATGCCGCTCCGGCTCCCGCCATAAAGCATGCCATCGACATAGCGGTTACGATGTCGTTCATCGCGCCGGGTGTGTTCGTTTCAACCATATTTCTCGTGGATGTAGTCATAGACGGCGTAACTGAACTGGCTAAGAAAGGATGGGAACTCATGGGATTGCTATTCACACCCAGAAAAGTAAGAAATATCTGGCAGGAGCGTGGCGAAAAGATAGGCGAAGAGCGTGGCTTGAAAATCGGAGAATCCCGCGCCAAAGCCGAGACCGCAGCTTGGTACGCCCGAATGAAGCAAGCCGAGCGTGAAGGCAGAGACTTCAACGAGCCGCCGCCGTTCCTGGACGACAACGCTGACGAGAAGTAATCGACTTTCACAAAGAGGACAGACGATACATGGAACTGACCGAACTCATCGAACACGCCCCCTGGCGCGAAGCCAGCACATACCGCGAAACCTGGCCCCACGAATACGTCGTCATCAAAAAAGACAAGCAGGAAGAATTGCTGAAGGCAGTCTGCAAGCGCTTCTGCGCCGGCGAAGGCGTTGACGGCCGATTCTTCAGAATGAAGAACAAGTACCTCTTCATCGGTGACTACAAATACTGGCTCATGACCCCCTGTACCAAGATAGACCTCAAGAAGGACGACTACGTCCTCAACCGCGCCCTAATCTACCGCGACCGCCGCGACTTCTTCATAAAAGACGGTGACGACGGCAGGCGCAATGCGGACATCGATGGCGTATTCGACATCATGCCCGGCGAATACTACCGAACTGGAGGCTGACACATGGCAACAGCGGAATTGGGGAAGATTGAAAATGTGCCAGTGAAGGATGTATGGGAAGACGAAGCGCAAGACTTCACGCCTTGGCTCGCGAAAAATCTCGACCTGCTGGGAGAAGTTCTGTATTTGGACCTTGAGGAGATTCAGCAGGAAGCGCGGACTGGTGGGTTCTTCCTTGACATTCTCGCTGAAGATGCTAAAAGCGGCGCATTGGTTGCCATCGAAAACCAGTTGGAGTGGACAAACGATGGTTATCTAGGGCAGGTTCTCACCTATGCAGGATGGCTTGACGCGCGCATCTTAATATGGGTAGCGCCCCGTTTTACGAAGGAACATCGCGCCGCGCTTGAATGGCTAAACCGCTGGACGCCGTATGAGATCGAAGTCTATGGCGTTGAGGTGAGTGCTGTAAAAATAGGCTGCTCGAAACCCGGTCCGGTGTTTAAGCCGGTGGTTTTGCCCAGAGCATGGTCTGCAAGAAGAACAGCAGGGTTTGCCGGGATAACTTTGGATGCTGCCAAAAGGAAGGGATTCTTTCAGCCGCTAGTTGACAAGTTGCGTAAGGCAAGACTCACTGACAGACAAGAGGCTCTAGGCGGTTTCGGACATCCATTCCCTTCCGGTATCACGGACATAGCCTACTACGCAAGCCTTGAAGGCGAGCACAAAGTTTGGGTGTACATTCCTGGATGGCCTAAGGACTTTAAGCAGCCGATTTTCGATAAGCTTCGCGTGGACCGCGATAGCATCGAAAAGGAACTGGAACTGGGAGACTATCCGAATACGCAGATAGAATGGAATGTGCCACGGACAGGCACGATAGGCGTATTCAGAGACGGTTCGATAGACGATCCTGAAACGGAACTCGAAGACATAAGGCGGTGGATGTTCCACTATCTCCTCAAGTTCAAGAAAGTCTTCACCCCGCGCATCGATGCGATCATCGCGCAAGAGCGTGAGTCGGATGAGGCCGATTAGCTTCATCCTCAGAGGGAAAAGATTACGGTATTAATGTCGGAGAGGCATTTATGGGAACAGAAGAAACGTCGAAAAAAGAAGGCGCGCCAGTGAGGAAGGTATGTGTCATCAATGAGACCTCTGACTCAAATGCTCGGCTCGCAGAAAATCTATCGCTACTGAGCGACGCGCTGCACATGGATCTTGAACTGGTGCAGACGGAAGCGTGGATAGGCAATTATAACGGGGACATTCTTGCGGACGATATTAGAGGCGACACAGCGATCGTCATCGAACACCGTTCAGATGAGACATACCACTATCAACTAGGTGAGTTTCTCGCCTGCGCTGAAAACTACAATGCGCGCATCCTGATATGGATAGCGGATAATTTCCGCGAAGAACATCGCTCTGCGCTCGATTGGCTGAATCGCTGGACGCCCGCCGAAGTCGAAGTCTATGGCGTAGAAATACGCAGTGCCGACGATGATGCGGACGCCAACCTGAAATTCGTTCCCATAATTGCGCCCGCCTCTTGGTCAAAGCGTAGCGAAAGCAGACCGATACCGAACATTCACAGCGTAGTTCTGCGCGAATTATTCCAGCAACTGATTGATGACCTTCACCGCAAATGCCCGAATGGTTTTCCGCATAGTGAGGCTCTTGCAAGGATTTTTCATTCCTTTCCATCTGGGGTGTCTGAAATTACGTACCGTGCAAGTTTCGAGAGTGGTCAGGTCTGGGTGTACATTCCAGGATGGCAGCCAATCAACAGCCAGGTATTGAACAAGATTCGCAATAACTCAGAAGAGAAAGCGATTATAGAAAAAGAGCTGTGCTTGCCATCCGGCACGGACATTGATTGGAAGACAGGGGCTAACAGCATAGGCGTGTATAGAGAAGGCTCACTAGACGACTCGAAAGAAGAACTTAAAGAGATAAGACAGTGGATGTTCGAGTACCTCCTAAAGTTCAAGAAAGTCTTTAACCCGCGCATGGAAAAGATAATTTCCGAATGAGCGGATGATGAAGACTGATATGGCGAAGCGGGCGTCCTGCGACACCGTAGCGAGCCACCCCGAAAAGCTGGGCGGCGTGTTGCTGTTCACGGGCACGCGCGTGCTTGTGTCTGCGCTTTTCGAGAATCTCAAGGACGACGCTACAGTCAGCGAGTTCCTGGCGTGGTTTCCGGGTGTTGAGGCTTGGCAAGTCAGCGCAGTTCTTGAGAATGAAGCGAAATCTTGTTGAAACTGCCCCCACCTGTCTATATCATTGCCTTGCTCGTTCACCTAACACGCACAGTAAAGGACAAAACATGTCAGACAAATTCAGCAGGATGTTCGCCGAGTATTCCGAGGGACTGCGCTACGAAGACGTGCCCCCCGAGTCGGCGCACGAAGTCAAGCGCCGCATCCTAGACAGCATCGGAGTCAGCATGGCCGCGTTCTCCGAGGACGCCCCCAAAGCCGCTCGCACCTACGCCTACGACTTCGAGCAGCCGCGCGGCGCAACGGTTTGGGGCGCGCCCGTCCGTGTAACCCCCGAAGCCGCGACCTTCGCCAACGGCCTGATGACCCGCTACCTCGACTTCAACGACACCTACCTGTCGCTTGAGCCGCTGCACCCCAGCGACATGATTCCCGGCATCATGGCACTCTGCGAATGGGGCGGCAAGCCCGTCCGCGACATCTTCACCGCCACCGCCGCAGCCTACGAAGTGTCGGTCAACCTCTGCGACGCCGCGAGCGTCCGCGCCCACCAGTGGGACCATGTCGTCTATACCGGCATCGGAGCCGCGTGCGGCGCGGGCAGGCTGCTCGGCCAGTCCGCAGAGCAGATCGAGCACACCATCTCCATCGCCAGTGTGCCCCACGCCTCCATGCGCCAGACCAGGGCGGGGGAGCTTTCCATGTGGAAGGGCGCGGCAGCCGCCAACTCCGTTCGCAACGCGGTCTTCGCGAGCCTCGTCTCCCAGCGCGGACTGACAGGCCCATACCAGCCCTTCGCCGGTGAGATGGGCTTTTTCGCGCAGTTGCTCGGCGGCGTCCCCTTCGACGATGCCGCGCTCAAGTCCGTTGCCGACGGCGCAGCCCCCACACGCATACAGGACACATACATCAAGAAGTGGCCCGTCGAGTACCACGCCCAGAGCGCCGTTGACGCCGCGGTCGAACTGCGAGACGAGCTCGGCGGCGACATCAACCTCATAGACTCCATACACCTCGACACATTCAAGGTCTCTTACGAGATTATCGCCAAGGACCCGGAAAAGTGGGCGCCCAAGACCCGCGAGACCGCCGACCACTCCCTGATGTACATAGTCGCTGCCGCCCTGCTTGACGGCACCGTCACCAAGCACTCCTTCTCCCAGCAGATGCTCGACAGCCCCGACATCAAGACACTGCTCGGCAAGACGACCCTCGAAGAGGACGACGCGCTGACAGAGGGATATCCGGAAGGTATCCCCAATCGCATCACCATCAAGACGAAGGACGGCGGCACGCTCTCCCGAGAAGTGAGCTTCCCGCGCGGGCATAACATGAACAAGATGAGCGACGCCGAAGTCGAGCAGAAGTTCCTGCTGAACGTGGAAGACGTCTGGACTGAGGAGCAGGCCCGCCGCGTCATAGACCTCGTATGGCACATCGACGAGCAGCCCGACCTCTCCGAACTCATGGAGGCGATGCGAATATGACCTGGATGCTGGAGCAGTCATCAGAGCAGAGCCACGCCGTAAGGCTGCGCGAACTCTTGGCTACGGGCGACCCGCTCAGCGTGCCCGGCGTATTCAATCCCATGACCGCGATGATAGCCCGCAAGGTCGGCTTCGACGCGCTCTACTTCTCCGGCGCGGCATTCTCCGCCAGCCTCGGCATCCCCGACATCGGCCTGTTCACCCTCGCCGAGCTCACGGACGCCGTTCGCTGGATGGTCCGCGCCTCAAAGCTGCCCTTCATCGTTGACGCCGACACCGGCTTTGGAGAGGCGATCAATGTAATCCGCACTGTCAGGGAACTGGAAGCTGCGGGCGCGGCGGCAATCCAGATTGAAGACCAGGTGCTGCCCAAGCGCTGCGGCCATCTCGACGGCAAGACTGTCGTATCCACAGACGCCTTCGTCGAAAAGATTGCGGCCGCGGCGCAGGCGCGCAAGGACATGCTCATCATCGCCCGCACCGACGTGCGCGCCATCGAAGGCATGGACGCCGCAATCGAGCGCGGACGCCTCTGCAAAGAAGCCGGCGCCGACATCATCTTCCCTGAAGCGATGCAGTCCCTCGACGAGTTCAGAATGTACGCCGACGCCGTAGGCGGCGACCTGCTTGCCAACATGACCGAGTTCGGCAAGTCCCCGTACCTGACCGTGGACGAATTCGCCGCGCTCGGCTACAACATCGTGATATTCCCGGTCAGCACCTTGCGTGCCGCCGCCAAGACCACCGAAGACCTGCTCACCGACCTCAAGCGCACCGGCACGCAAAAAGACTGGTTGCCCAGGATGCAGACCCGCGCCGAGCTATACGACCTCATCGACTACGACGCCTATGCAGAGGCAGACAGCGCCCTTGCCCTCAGCGGCGACCGGGCTTACATGCACAAACGCGGTTAAACGAGGAGCAGACGAGCCGCCTAATACGTGGAAACTACTGAATACTATGAGACCGTTGTCAGGCGCAATCACCCCGAAATAAAGGATGAATGGGTCGAGAGAGTGTTAGACAATCCGTACCATACCGAAGTTCAGCCGAACGGTAGAATAAGGTATTATGGTTACATTGATGAGGCCGAAAAGTGGCTCCGTGTGATACTGGACGACGGAAAGGTCCACAATCGTTTCTTCGATAGAGGGAAGCTTCGAGAATGGGGAAAACCATGATCCTGAAAATTGCGTACTTTGCAGAGACCGACACTCTGTCTTTGTGGAACGGCAAGCCCGCGAGCGAAGCCGGCGACCTCATCGCCAGTGGCGCGCTCGACGTCAGCGGCGATGAGGGGGGCGCTGTCACAGGGGATATTCTTGCAGACTACGACTCAAATGGAAGAGTCGTGGGCTTCACGATAGAGCATGCATCAGAACTGCTGCTGCACCCTCTCGCGCGAAAAGGGCGCGCTTCCGATCATCTTGAAATAGAAGGAATGTACGCTGGTTACAGATATACCCTGTCGATGAACAACGGAACGCTGACTCTGAGCACCGATAGAGATAAGGCATGCTCCAGTAAGGTTGCGGAGCATCTGACGGCACACTACGATGCGGACGGCGACGCCGCAGGCTTTACCCTGAAACGCGCTGCCGAACTGCTGCTGCCTCACTTAAAGGGCCAAGTTGGTTCTCAGCGCATTCCCGCTTCTGCAGTATTCGCGACCAACAACGACTAATAAATCGTATCTGGGAGAAAAACAATGACAACACCTGACTACAGCCCCGGCCTCGAAGGCGTGATAGCCACCGAGACCTCGGTATCCTACCTGGACGTGGACATCGAGCAGATTCTCGTGCGCGGTTACGACCTCATCGAGCTGGCGCAAAGCCTCTGCTACACCGACGTAGCCTACCTTGTTATCTACGGCGAGCTGCCCGCGCCCGCGCAGGCTAAGGCGTTCTGCGACAGGCTCGCCGCCGAAGCGGAAGTGCCCGACGAGCTTTACCGCCTGTTCGAGCTTATGCCCAAGTCAACAGTCTCAATGGACGCTCTGCGAACCGGCCTCTCGTTCCTCGCCGGATATGAGGACCCCGACCTGCTGCACGACAACTCCCACGAGGCGAACCTGGAGAAGGGCATCAAGCTGCTGGCGCAGACCCCAACTCTCGTTGTGAACTCCTACCGCGCCCTGAACGACATGCCCATCGTGCGCCCTGACCCCAACCTGCCGTACATGGAAAACTTCCTGTACATGCTGCGCGGCGAGCGCCCCGACGCCGAATCGCTGGATGCCTTCGACCGCATCCACATGTGCTACATCGAGCACGAAATGCCAAACTCCACCTTCGCGGCCCGTGTCATCGCATCCACCCTGTCCGACATGTACGGCGCGATGGTCGGCGCGGTCGCGTCCCTCAAAGGCCCCCTGCACGGCGGCGCGAACGAAGCGGCGATCGAGTTCCTGATGGACATCAACGGCACAGGCGGGCCCGGTCACGCCGAGGACTACACGATGGGCAAGCTCGACCGGCGCGAGCGCATTATGGGATTCGGGCATCGCGTTTACATGCGGAAATATGACCCGCGAGCGCGCTTCCTGATGGACTACATTCCGAAACTCGCCAGTAGGATTCCCGAAGGTGAATCGCTGGCTTCGATTTACTCCACCGTGGAGCACGTAATGTACCGCGAAAAAGGCTTGTATCCCAACACCGACTACCCCATAGGCCTGCTCTACTACCTGCTGGGCATCCCCATTCCGCTCTACACGCCCATATTCCTGGCGTCCCGCACCGCAGGCAACGTAGCGCATGTACTAGAGCAGCACGACGACAACCGCCTCTTCCGCCCCCGAGTCATCTACGGCGGCGACCGCGGCCTAACCCCACCCACAAGCCCGATCTCCCCACTGTAGGTGAAAATCAAACAGGATGTACAGGATAGATAGGATAAGTGGGGGCGGTCATCTGACTGCCCCTAATCTTGTCTGTCGGCTTTGCGCTTCGGCAGAAACTGTTCTCCGTTCAGTAGGAACGCTAATGTGAATGCTGCCAGAACTATAAGAATGACGGCGTAGAACTTGGCGGCAGTGAGGTTGAAGCCCTGCATAACGCCGATGACGAATGCAAGGATGAACAGTGCAATCATGCTTAGAAACGCTACAAGGACAATTAGTAGATGACGCCCTGACGACGGTCTGCAAGATATGAAAGCAATTATCCCGAACAAACAACCCGAAACTAAAGATACAGTTGCGATTGGATCATTCAGATCCGCTCCAACGCCAATGGATGTCGAACCGGTCAACATCTGACTTAATCCGAAAACTAATGCGATTGCCGAAATAATGAGACAGCCCATGCCTATTAAGGCTCCCCAGTTTGTTTCCGCAGTTCGCATCGACATTTGCTTATTCACTGCACTGCCGGAGAGACTCCTGCTTTCAGAAATTTGAGACGTGTGAGGTAACCTAGAAGTGTAAGGTTCCTGCCGTTTGCTGCTGGAATGCAGAATCCATAGCGCAAATGCTACTCCCCAGATTGACAACGCCGCAGCTGCCATCCAGAAAGTCGTTTCATCTAATAGGACATTCAATTTATTTCTTAGAGAAAAGTCCGTAGGTTCGTGCCATCCGACGGCTACTTGCCTCCAGTTTCCATTACTGTCGCCTACGACAACCCCCTGCGCGCCTGTTGCTGCAACGATATTGCCGGAGCGTGCGTCGTAAACTATGTTGAGAAGACTTGATGAAGGGCAGCTATAGGGACGGCTTCAAATTTGCGCCTATCTAGATGTTCCTGAAATCGGACATCAGCGTCTCTTCGGAGATATGAAGGCGAATATACAGTTTCTCTCTCACTACCGTGGGAGCGTATGATTTCTACTCCGTCTGTAGTGTATTTGCCTTTTGGGGTCTGAACTGTACTGCCGCCCCACTCAACTGTCGACGTGTCTATGTAGGTGGGGGATTCTCTCCAAGATAAGCCGCCATCCGAGCTCATATGTGTAGCAAAGTCAAGATTCAATACAAGCGTTCCCTCATCCAAATGGCCCACAAGCCTGTCTGACATAACCGGAGAAGGCGTCGCTATCGTTGCAAAGGATGCTGCGCCCGCCATGAGTAGCGCAAGACGCATACGCAGGCTTGCTTTGGAAGCGTTGGAACGTCTCCATACCCACAGGGCCATTGCCATACCGAAGGGAATGACCAGCGAGTCAGTCGGGTCGAACGGCGAGCCGATGGATGCGCCGCTGAGCATCAGCAGTCCCTGTATTATCAGGTCGTGCAACGGCTCGAATGTGTTGAAGGCGGCGTAGAGAGCTGGCAGCCCGATGTAGGCGATGATGAACGCGCCGCGCTGCGCCAATTGGCTGCGCCGCGTGAGCAGCGACAGGATGAAAGCCAACAGCGGGGAGGCGAATATCACCCACGCCAAATCGCTGAGCTTGCCGGTCGTCCACGGGTTCGACCATAGCGCCTTCAGCACGAGGTCGTTGACCAGCAGCACGACCAGCGCCGCTATCGTAACCGGATGCGTGAGCGCGGAAGCGCAGCGCCGATGAAATGCCGCGCTCACGCCATCCTCGCCTATCCCGCCGTCCATCCTTCTATATCTTCCCCCATCCTGTCCATCGATGTTAAACTAACCCATCCCGCAAAATGCTCCGCGCTATCACCAGCCGCTGTATCTCCGACGTCCCCTCGTATATCTCCGTAACCTTCGCATCCCGGTAGTACCGCTCTGCAGGCGTCGGCGCGAGATACCCCGATCCGCCGTGCATCTGCACCGACTTATCCGCCGCCTCCACCGCCACGCGAGACGCGAACAGCTTCGCCATCGAAGCCTCCTTCACGATAGGCAGCCCCTCGTCCCGCAGCGTCGCCACTCGCATCACCAGCAGCCGCGCCGCGTCAATCTGCGTAGCCATATCCGCGATCATCCACTGAATAGCCTGCAACTCCGCCAGCTTCCCGCCGAACGCCTCCCGCTGCTTCACATGGTTGACAGCCGCCTCGTATGCCGCCTGCGCTATCCCCACGCACTGCGCCGCGATTGATATGCGGCTGGAGTTCAGCACATGCATCGTCTCACGAAAGCCCTCGCCCTCAGCGCCCATGCGGTTCTCCTCAGACACCGCGCAGTCCTCGAACACCACCTCCGCGATGGAGGACGCCCGCATCCCCATCTTGCCCTTCAGCGGATTCACGCTCAGCCCGTCGCTGTCCCCCTCAAGTATCAGCGCGTTTATCCCCCGCGTCTTCAGGTTGAGGTCGTGAGACGCCAGCACCACGAACACAGCTGCCTCCGGCGCGTTCGTGATGAAAGTCTTGCTCCCGTTCATCAGGTAGCCGCCGTTCGAGCGCGTCACCGTCGTCCGCATTGCGCCCGCGTCACTGCCGGACCCCGGCTCAGTCAGCGCGAACGCCCCGATATGCTCCCCGCTCGCCAGCTTTGGCAGGAACTGCCGCTTCTGCCCCTCCGTGCCCCACATGTTGATGAACTGCGCGCAAAGCGACAGGTGCGCGATATACGAAGTGCTCGTCGCCGCGCAAGCACGTGCAATCTCCTCCACCGCAATCGCAAGCTGCCGGAACGTCCCGCCGCTTCCTCCAAACTCTTCATCCAGCGTCAGTCCCAGCAACCCCAGTTCTCCCAGTCCCTCGAAGTTGTCGAACGGAAACTCTCCCGTCTCGTCATACCCCGCAGCCCGCGGCGCAATCTCCTTGTCCGCCAAGTCCCGCACCGTATTCTTCAGCAGCAGTTCATCCTCACCCAGTATGTACCCCGACATAATCACACCTCTTTAATCTATCCTGTTCATCCTGTCCATCGATGTTAACCCCCGTCTCACCGCATCCAGCGCATCTCCCAGCGCCAACCCATCCCGCGCCGCACCACTGCCCTTGTACCCGCCAAACACCGCATACCCCGCGTTCAGCCAGAAGCAGTCCACACCCGCGAACCCCGCCTCCGTAAGCCACACGAGCTGACTCGACAGCGGCGAAAGCATCTCGCTCGGCTCCGGATGCCTGAATATGTTCCATTTCTCCTCGACAAACCTGTCAAACAGCGCGGTATCTCCCGTGCGCTCGACGGACTGCCGCCTGCTTATTCCATCGTATGCGTCCGCGAACAGACTTACGCCTTCACTGCGCTGCGGCTGCACGCAGTCTATCAGCATCAGCGCGCCGCCGTCGTTCATCCGACCGTGCGCCTCATGAAACAGCCCTCGCTTGCCCTCGTCGTCCAGATGATGCACCACGAGCGACGAGACCACGCAGTCCGCGCTGTCCAGCTCCCCCCGCCAGTCATCCGATTCCAGCGCGAAGTGTCGCACATCCACACGCTCCCCGAACGGCTTCAGCAGTGCCGACGCATGTTCTCGCATCGACGCCGACCCGTCCAGTGCCAGCGCCGTCGAGTTCGGAAACGCCGTCAGCGCCGCATACTCCAGCACTCCCTCGCCGCAGCCCAGGTCAACGATGCGGAACGCGTCATCCCTGCCGAACGGCAGCAGGCACAGCAAAGTCGCCAGCTGCTCCTCCCGCCTCGGCACAGCAACCTCAGCCAGCACCCGGTACACCGCCGAATCGTCCTCCCCCCATCCCTCTAAATCATCCTGTCTATCCTGTCCATCCATATAAGTTCTCCAACAATTAGTCCCTTCCCCTTGATGGGGGAAGGTTAGGATGGGGGTGAAGCATCACGATCCCATCATGTCTATCCTGTTAGCCCCGTCTTAGTCGAACCGACAGCACCGGCGGAATGTCATGGAACATCAGCCAGCCAAACCTATTCCTCTCCGGCGTATCCTCCGGGAACACCGGCTCCCTCAACCCGTCCAGCACAAAGCCAGTATCGAAGAACACGCCCAGCAGCGCGCTCAGCGGTCTGTGAAAATAGTTCTGCGCCAGCGGCTGCCCGCGCATCGCCAGCCCCTTGTGCGCGTGCGGCTCGATGTACCGCGTAACGCTCACCGACCACCGCTCCACAATCTCGCCGTCCCTGTCTTCCTGCTCCATCGTCTGCCTGAACCCCTCGGTCGAGTTGAAGCACGGGTGCATCACCGAGAACACGAAGCGCCCGTCAGGCTTCAGCAGCCGTCCGACCGCTCTCGCAATCGGCTCGATGCTCGCAATGTCCATCAGCGCCATCGTGCATACCGCAGCGTCGAAACCGGATTCCCCAAGCTCCAGCATCGCCGCCGAATCGCTCGCGTCAACAACATCGTAGCGTAGTCGTTCAGCATATTCGGTATCCGCAGGCGTTCTACCCCGCGCATTCTCGATCATGCGGGGTGCGGCGTCCACAGCCACCACCTCGCAGCCAAGCGACGCCATCTTCCGCGCGAACTGCCCGTTCCCGCACGCTATATCAAGCACCCGCTCACCCGCACTCAGCGACAGCAGCCCCAACTGCGTAGGCTCGATCAGGAACTTGTGAAACTCATTCCCCTCGCCCATCCGCTCATCCCAGAAGTCCGCGTTCCGGTCCCAGATCTCAACCGTCTCCCCGCCAAGCTCCGCAAAATCAACCATCTCTACCTCCGTCCCCAAATTATACTGCAACCCGCTCATTGAGAAATATGCAATAGTCCCTTCCCCCTTGATAGGGGAAGGTTAGGATGGGGGTGAATATCGTGTCTATCCTCCTAACACAACCCTTTGAATATTTCTTTGCTTATTCGCTTCCCGCTTGACACGTCATGCTCGTTCTCTTTACAATGAACACAAGTTCTATGCGTCAACAAGCAAACCGTATATGCCGTGTGATCGATGGTAGTTTCAACACTTTCCCAAATTGAATGCAGCGACTACCGCGACTTCCTGCAATCGCTCGATAGAAACTCGGTTGACCTCGTGCTCACCGATCCGCCCTACGCCGTCAGCAGGAAGACCGGCTTCTCCAGCGTCAAGAACGGCGTGCAGCGCTTCGCCGTCTCCATGGACTTCGGCGACTGGGACCACCAGCAGATTGACCTCGATGCCCTCGCCCACGAGACGTACCGCGTACTGCGGCGCGGCGGAACCGCAATCGTCTGGTACGACCTATGGAAAATCGGCCAACTCTATGACGCTCTGGCAGACGCCGGCTTCAAGATGCTCCGCCTCATCGTCTGGAACAAGACCAATCCCGTACCTCTTAACAGCAAGTGCATCTACCTGTCCAACAGCCGCGAGATGGCAGTTGTCGCCGTCAAGGGCGGCAGCCCCACCTTCAACAGTAGATACGACAGCGGCGACTACTCATACCCCATCCCTAGACACGGCGGCAAGCGCATCCACCCCACTCAAAAGCCGCTAGACCTGTTCCGAGAACTCATTCGCAAGCACAGCAGCCACGGCGACCTCGTAATCGACCCTTTCCTCGGCAGCGGCACAACCGCAGTCGCCGCCCTACAAGAAGACAGGCAATTCGCCGGCTGCGACATCGACGAATCCTACACCCAAGCCGCCAAATCCCGTATGCGCCAACTCGCCTGACATGATAAATTTATGTAGGAACACCGACTTGGGGCAGTCTATCGAGATGAGTCTTCTTAGGAGGCTGTGATAATGCAGGATATGACATGGAAACGGGCCATTTTCACGGTTCTCAAGGAAAGAATGGGAGAAGAGACATCCATAGACGACATTGTTCAGACGATAGTCGCTTGTGGGTACAGAACATCTGTCGGCAAGACTCCGCCTAACACCGTATCAGCCAGAATGTCTCAAGTAATGCAAGAGTATGGAGTGCAGAAAGTCCGTCAAGGTGTTTATGTTCTACCTCTACCAAAGGATGAGGAAAAGCCTTTGATGAATAAGTCGGAAGAGCCGGGCATAACAGAGGACACAATTGGTGCTACTACAATTGATGCCACTATTCGTACGGAAGTCTGGAAGTTTCCAGAGGCAGAAGCGCACTTAATGCAGATTCTCCGCCTCGCGCAGGTGGATGGTCCCCAGTACGTCCGCGTCAGCCAGATGGACAATCGGCAAATAGAAGGTCAAGAGACCTTTGTCATTGTGCCTGAAAAAGTATGGCGCGAGAAGAATCCGCCGCAAAAGCCTCTCGGTAAATGGCTGCTTGAAAATATGCCGAAGGGTATCGCTGATAAAGAACCTGAATATGACGAGAGCGGACGTTTCATCGCATTCAGCGATGTAGTGTTTGGTGAGGAAGAATGAACGGCTTTCTCTTGGACACGAATGTTGTATCCGAATATACGAGAAGGCGTCCGAATCCGGCAGTCATTGATTTTATTGCGACGCGAAGCGACTTGTGGTTGTCTGTTGTGGTCATACATGAAATGCAATTTGGTGTAGCGATTATCAAAGACAACCCTTATCGCATCACGTTAGGCGCGAAAGTGATCGAACTTGTGGACTATTTCAGCAACCGCATTATGCTCGTCGATCGTCGAGTTGCAGAACATGCCGCTTACTTGCGTGCCCAAGCGCATCGGGACGGAAGAATGCTTAAGCCCGCAGATGCGCTTATCGCAGGGACAGCCGTTGCATACGACTTGACATTGGCGACGCGAAATACCAAGGACTTTGCTGACCTGGACGTTGACTTACTCAATCCATGGAATGATTAAACCATGACCCAACGCATCGTCTCAGGCGCGCCCCACGAACTAGACCACTCGATGGACACCAGCCTGCGCCCTCGCCGCATCGCCGACTACATCGGCCAGAACGCTGTGAAAAACCTGCTCGTCATCAGCATCAAGGCAGCGCAGCAGCGTGGCGAGCCGCTCGACCACGTCCTGCTATACGGCCCTCCCGGACTCGGCAAGACCACCCTCGCCAACATCATGGCAACCGAGATGGGCGTCCGCATCAAGACCACGTCCGGCCCCGCCATCGAGCGCCCCGGCGACATGGTTGCCACCCTCACCCAGATGCAGGAAGGCGACATCCTCTTCATAGACGAAATCCACCGCCTCAGTCGCGTCGTCGAAGAAGTCCTGTATCCCGCTATGGAGGACTACTTCGTTTCCTGGGTCATCGACAAGGGCCTCAAGGCGCGCAGCATGAACCTGTCCATCAAGCCCTTCACGCTCATCGGCGCAACCACCCGCTACGGCATGCTCAGCCCGCCCCTGCGCGACCGCTTCGGCAACATCCACCGCCTCGACTTCTACGACGAAGACGCCATGGCGACCATCGTCGAGCGCTCCGCCCGCATCCTCGAAATCCAAGCCGACCAAGAGGGCGTAACCGAGATAGCCCGCCGAGCGCGAGGCACGCCCCGCATCGCCAACCGCCTGCTGCGCCGCGTCCGCGACTACGCCCAGGTCATCGGCGACGGCATCATCACCGCCGACCTCGCCCGCGACGCCTTGAAACAGCTCGAAGTCGATGATCGCGGACTAGACGGCACCGACACCCGCATGCTGCTCTCCATCATCGAAAAATTCGAGGGCGGCCCCGTCGGCTTGGACACCATCGCAGCCTCCATCAGCGAAGACTCCGACACCATCGAAGACGTGTACGAGCCATACCTATTGCAGCTCGGCTTCCTCGACAAGACCCCCAGAGGCCGCGTAGCCACCCGCCGCGCCTACGACCACCTGGGCTTCGACTACACCAAAGACAACCCCAACTCACCCCAAGCGAGCCTCTTCTAGCGGGCACATATCCCTTCCCCCATCAAGGGGGAAGGCTAGGATGGGGGTGACTGAAGGCGACGCCCTGAAGACAATGCACTACAAGATATACGACGCAGATTTTGAATACAGCGAAGATGACGATTGCTTCACAGGCCACATAGCAGGTATCGACGATGTCGTGGGCTTCCACGCCGAATCAATCTCGGACTTGCGCGTCGCCTTTGAGGAAGCGGTTGACGACTACCTTGAGTTCTGCGAGGAACTAGACCGCGCGCCTCAAAAACCTTTGCCACAAAGCCTGATTTGAAGTTGCCTCGTATATTTGACATGAACTAGGGTAGGTGAGGGAAGAATCCCATGACCCGCACCAGGATCTCCCTCGCCGCCGCAATCACCTCCCACATTCTCGCCTGGGCTGCCACTCTATTCTTCCTCTTCTGGCCTATCTACACCGGCGTCAGCGTCAGCCCCGGCGAAAGCGGCACAAGTAGCGTTAGTAGCAAAACCCTCATCGAAGTCAACGGTCTGTGGTCAGCCCTGCTTATCGTCCTCCCTATCATCGTCACCGCAATCGGACTGATAGCAACGCTCCCCGGCACGGCGCGTCCCCGCATAATGCTCACCCTTCGCTGGGCATCATTTACATTCATGCTCCTGTTCTGCGTCGCGGGCATCTACTCCATCGGCATCTTCTACCTTCCGGCGGCAATCGGAGCTCTGGTCGCTGCCATTGTGCGAAAAACATAACACGCTTTATAAAGCAGGCAGTCAAAAGTCCGCGAAAGTCCTACCATTCAAGTAGTCGGGAAATGTATAGACACCCGTGATCTGCGTCCAGCATGCCATCGGATGGTTGCCCATCTGCCGAGGGCGTGCCAACCCTATACGCAGATACAGACGGTCCGCATTCCGCAGCGCCGCAAGCACGACATCAGCCGCCTTGCGATTGTCGCCCAGCGCGTCAATCCTGTCCTGCAAAAGTGTGCGAAAGGCGAGATCGTTCACCGGATAGCCGTCGTGCCCCTTGCCGCTGCCGTCCTCGAAGTCAAGCCGAAACTGCTGCCTGCCGTACCTCTCGTCAATCCACACATCCACCGCTTTAGGGCTGCAAAGAGTTCCTAGTGAGCGCGTATCGGCATCGGGCGGAACGCGCCTGTCCCCCTCTAGGTATCCGTCAAACATCTCATCTACGCTGCTAAAGCAACCCCGCCGCAGGATGTCCTCCCACTGTGCATCGGTGCAGTCTATGATATGCCGCGTCGCCGACGGCTCGAAATACCAGTCCTCGATGTGTGGCGGCATCGCAACGGACACGGGCGTCAGGTCGAACTCCACAAGCGCGCGCGGATACGCCTTCAACTCGCCGTCGTCGAATATATGGCTGCGCCGGACACCTTCCCGGGTAATCGGGCGGATGCAGTTACCCTCGCGGCCAACACCACCTATGCATATTTCATCGTCCCACATATAAGTGAGGTCGGTTATGACCAGTCGCTTCTTGACCATATCAAGACACCTCACAGATGCACGATGCTTGACTCCTCGAAGATTTCGTTTCGCAGAAACTCCGCCGCCAGACGCCTATGGCACTTCTCAGCCGTCGGTTCGCTGCAAAGCAGCACCGCGCCATCAGCGAACAGCGCTGGGTCTATCTTCTGCGCCACTTTGCGTTCCACCAGCATACTATTGTACTTAACTTGGTACGCATCCCAGTCGCCATCGTTGCGGTACTGCTTCAGGATTTCGCTTGTCGGCGCAAGCATCGGAAATTCAAGGTAATCCATTTCCGTCAGATTATCGATGAAGTATTCGATATTGCCCTTCTTGGTAAATCCCGACAGTTGTGAGTTGTTGTTCAGCCGTGTATCCAGCAGGTACTTGGCGTCCGCGCCTTGCAGCTTCTCGAAGAACTCTTTCGCCGTCTTTTTCGTGAACCCGATGGTGTAGATGGTCATACTTTATATCCGAAAAGCCCCCTGCAACTGCTCTCCATACTTCTTCCCCACCGCCAACTGCCCTGTAGTCTGGACTTGACCGCCGCCTCTGACGTGCAACAATTTACAGCCGTTCTCTTCAAGCGACGGCCCCAACAGAAGGAGACGGTGACAGTGTGAAGGATCTTCTTCCGAACAAAGGATAGCCGTCTGACGCCGGGACGCCATACTTGCCAGTTGGCCAATTGCCTCTTGAAACTCATCGAGTTCGCGCATCTTGTGATAGTCAGGTTTGCCTTTAGCGTCATAAAACCGAGAGTCCGCAGGCTTACCCCCCAATACCCCTCCCATGAATTCGTAATCTATGCCGACTTCTTCCAAAAGTGCCGGCATTATTCTCGCATTTGCGAAAGGCGCAAAGCGACTCACTGGTTTCGATCGCGTATCTACCAGCAACTCAATCTCATTCTGCACCAGCAGCCCCGAGAAAGTCTCCCAACTGTGGTTACTGTGTCCTATGGTGTATATCTGCATGCTCATTCCCGCGCCGCCCGATGATAGCGAACCTTCTCGCCCGCACATTCTAGCACACATCTCCTAATTCGCACTGTGCCATTCCGCTATGTTAGCCTAACTTACGTATGTATAATTTCCACATGACCAATCGCGAAGAAGACAGTCCCAATGACCTATTCCAGCGTTCCCGCAGACAACCACAGCCAAATAAGCCACCAACTCATCCAACAAGCCGAAGAGCAACTCGCCAACGGCAATCTTGCTCAGGCTTCCGGGAAAGTCTGGGAAGCCGTCTCGAACAGAGTGACGGAGATTGCCAAAAAGCGAAATTGGCGATGTAACTCCATGATGGACCTCAGCGTGGCAGTTGACCGTCTTGCCGAAGAAACCGACAATCCCAAAGAAGAACTTTCGATGTGGTTTTCGTTTTCCGTGACCTCGTACATTAACTCTTCCGACGACTATAAGCCTGAAAATTTCGTGCGCCTCGACATTGAAAGCGCAAAAAAACTCCTGGCCACGCTCGACGACATCGAATCCGCTTCAGTATGAGTCCCGTGCATGTCCGTATGTCGTGAGCGTGAATAAGGGGCGGTCCAAAGACCGCCCCTTATCCTACATCCTATCCATCCCGTCTATCGATGTTAAGCTACTTCTCTCCAGCCGTCTCCTCCATCGCCGAGTAGTTCATGCTGTAAAGATGCGCGTACAGTCCGTCCATCTCCATCAGCGAATCGTGCGTCCCGACTTCCACGATCTCCCCTTGGTTCAGCACCACGATCTTGTCCGCGCCCCGTATCGTTGACAGCCTGTGCGCTATCACGATAGCCGTCCGGTCCTTCAGCAGCCGTTGCAGCGCCTGCTGTATCAGCATCTCCGTGTAGCTGTCGATATTCGCCGTCGCCTCGTCAAGTATCAGGATGCGCGGGTCCGCTACGATAGCCCGCGCGAAGCTCAGCAACTGCCGCTGACCGAGGCTCAGGTTCACGCCACGCTCGGCGAGGTAAGTGTCGTACCCATCGTCCATCTGCATAACGATGTCGTGGACGCCCACCGCCTTCGCTGCCTCGATCATGTGCTCGTCGCTCGCGCCCGGATGGTTGTACTTGATATTGTCGCGCACCGTCCCGGAGAACAGGAACGGCTCCTGCAGTACCATGCTCATCTGCCCCGCAAGCGAGCTGCGCGTAACGTCCCGTATGTCGTATCCGTCCACCAGAATCGCGCCCTTCTCGCGCGGCACATCGTAGAACCGCGAAATCAGCGACACCAGCGTCGTCTTGCCCGCGCCCGTCGGCCCCACGACCGCGACCGTCTCGCCCGGACTGATGTGCAGCGAAAGATGCTTCAGTACGTCCGGTACGTTGCTCGCGCCGTTCGCCGTTCCGTTCGTCTCCCTGTCCAGCCCCACGATTTCCGCGCTTGCGGCGTAGCTGAAGCTCAGATCCTGCAGCACTACGTCGCCCTTCAACTGCGGCAGTCTGCCCGCGTTCGGATTGTCCACAAGGTCCGGCTCGACATCCAGCAACTCGAATATCCGCGCACCGGACGCCATCGACCGCTGCAACTGCGTGTACTGCATCGTCAGGTTGCGTATCGGGTCGAAGAACCTCTGTATGTACATCACGAACGCTATTAGCACGCCGATAGCGATCTCGTTGCCCTGTACCATGCTTGAACCGAAGAATACCGCCAGCACGATAGCAAGCGCGGTCAGAATATCCACCGCGGGCAGCAGGCTTGACGACAGCTTGCCCGCCCACAGGTTAGCCTTCAGATGTTCCGTATTCTTCTCGTCGAACTGTTCCAGGTTGCGCGGCTGCCTGTTCAGTGCCTGCACCACGCGCACGCCCGTTATATTCTCGTTCAGCGCGCCGTTGACTATCGATATGGCAGTCCGAATTCGCAGGAACGCCTTCACCGCGAACGGCTGCCAGATTGCCATCGTCAGCGCCAGTATCGGCAGCACCGCCATCGTTATCAGGCCGAGCTTCAGGTTGAGGATGAGCAGCATCACAACGATCCCGCCCAGGCTCAACAGGTCCGCCGCCGTCATTATGACCACGGTCATAAGCTCTTGGAGCTGCCACACGTCGCCCTGCACCCGCGACATGATGCGCCCCACTTCCGTCTTGTCGTAGTACGAAAGTGATAGCTTTTGCAGATGCCCGAACATCGCGCGCCGCAAGTCGTACAGCATTCCCAGGCCGACACGCGCCATGAACAGCTGCTGGAAGAAGTTCGCCGCCATTCCGCCCAGCGCGACCGCTACGAATATGCCCCCCATCACGAGCAGTCCGCGGAAGTCCCCCTGCTTTATGTATCCGTCAATACCCCGCCCCAGAAGGAATGGGATAGCCACCTGCGATCCTACGTACACTAGCATCGACAGAAACGCCAGAATCGCGAACAGTCTGTACGGGCGCACATACGGCATCAGCCGCATTATCACCCGCTTGTCATATACGCGCCCGAAAGTATCGCCGTCAACCTCTCTCGAGCTGCTTCTTCCGCTGAACGCGCCACCGCTCATCATCATATCGTCACGGCCTCCTTTGCGCTTGCGGGCTTGAACTCGTCGCCCACATCGATGTCCCTCATGACATCCTCCTGCGGCCTCAGCTGCAATTCGTATATCTCGCGGTACTTGCCGCCCATCGCTAGAAGCTCCTGGTGCGTGCCCCGCTCCACAATCTCACCCTTGTCCATCACCAGTATCTCGTCCGCGCGGTGTACCGTACTCAGCCTATGGGCGATTATCAGTGTCGTCCGTCCCTTCATCACCTCTTCCATCGCCTGCCGTATCAGGTCCTCGGTATTCGCGTCCACACTCGAAGTCGAGTCGTCGAGCACGAGTATCGGCGGATCGAGCAGCACCGCTCGCGCTATCGACATCCGCTGTCTCTGACCGCCCGACAGGTTCACGCCCCGCTCGCCGACCTCCGTGTCGTATGCGCCGTCCAGCGCCGATATGAAGTCGTGGAGCTGCGCGATCTTCGCGGCCTGGACCACATCCTCGAGCGGCGCGTCCTCGCGCCCGTATGCGATGTTCTCGCGTAGCCCCGCGCCGAACAGGAACACGTCCTGCTGCACTATCCCGATGTTGTGCCGTAGCGACCTGAGCGTTGTATCTCGGATATCGATTCCGTCTATTGTGATTTGCCCTGAACCCACATCGTAGAATCGCGGCAGCAGGTTAGCCACCGAACTCTTGCCGCTTCCCGGAGGCCCCAGCAGCGCAACCACCTTCCCGGGTTCAGCCTCGAAGTTGATTCCCTTCAGAACGGGCTTGTCCTCTTCGTAGCTGAAGCTCACATCCTTGAAGCGCACATGACCCTTCACGCGCCCAAGCTCCTTGGCGTCGGCCTTCTCTGCCACTTCGGACTCGGTGTCCAGTATCTCGAACAGCCTCTGACCTCCGGACGCCGCTCTCGCGTACGCGTTCACCAGGAAGCCGGACATTCTTACGGGCATCGCCAGAATCTGCATATAGAAGACGAAAGCCGACAGTTGCTCGATGCTCAGGTCACCGTTGATGTACCGCCAGCCGCCAAACAGAAGTATGATCGCCAGACCCATCTGGAAGGAAAACAGCGTGAACGCGTTGTTTGCGGCCCTTAGTCTCTCCGCGCTCAGGAAGGCGGCCGAAACCTCTTCGCTCTTTTCGTTATACTTCTGGTTCTCGAAGTCCTCAGAGGCGAACGCCTTCACTACGCGCTGCCCCGTCAGGTTCTCCTGAAGCACGGTGTTCAGGTCCGCCATCATGTCCTGAATCTTCAGCCAGGCTTCTCTGAGTCTCAGCCTCACGACCCCCGAAAATATCATCACCAAAGGCACAAAGCCGATGCTCGCCAGGCCGAGTTGCCAGTCCATCCTTACGAGAATGATGGAGACTACCACAAACAGTGCCATGAAATACGGAGTCCGGACGATGCCCATGTTGACGAACATGCGGATGTTCTCCACATCCGTAATCGCGCGCGACATCACCTGTCCGGTGTGATTCTTATCATGAAACCCGAAGCTCAGGTGCTGCACATGGTCGTACAGCTTGTTGCGGAGGTCGTATGACACATACTGCGACACCGCCTCGCCAAAGTAGTTCTGAAAGAAAGACAGCCCGCCCCGGATAATGCTCAGACCGATAATGACTCCGACAATTACCAGAAGGCTTTCAAGAGGGACCCCGCCCCCTGTTAGCATGTCCTCAATCTGCCCGATCGCCTGACCGAACACATATGGCAGGAACAGATATGCGGTCGTGGCTCCAATCATCGCAGCATACGCTGCGGTCATCTCCTTCTTGCGGCTGAAGGCCATCTTTACGATACGCCAGATAACTCCCATACGCGCTTCAGTCCCTCCTCTGACTCGCAGACAGTCCGCTACGCGGCGTCAGTTATTCCCCAAAATCCCCAAAATCAGCCCCTCGACTAGCCATTGTACCACTTGTTGTGCCAATTATGGTAACTAATTCTGCCTTGATGTCATTTCCATTTGAGTGGATATCTTCTTTCGTCATTCCTGCGGAAGCAGGAATCCAGTACATCCGAGCGCCGAAACTACCTGAAAGGAAACGCTATTTCTCTTAGAAGATTGCGTTAGTTCCTCCACCGCGCCAAATCCACTATAATGTCGTTATGGCTACATTCAACACCATAGAAGAACTATTCCAGATACTGGACGATGACCCGCAGTTGCTCGAAGCTCTGCGCGCCAGATTGCTGACGCAGGAACTTCTGGCTCTACCGGCAGCCCACGCCGCCTTTGTCGCTGAAACGCGCGAGTTCGTCGCCGCCACGAATCGCCGATTTGAGTCAATCGAGCTTAGGCTGGACAGAATGAGTGAAGACATCGCTGAACTTCGCCAGGATGTAACCCGAATCGACAGGAGAGTGGTTCGATTGAGCAATGACTTCGGAGTGTTCAGGGGAAGCTACGCCGAAAACGCGGCGAGAAAAAGCGTGGACACTATTGCCATTCATGTAGGGAATGCCAAAGGAATCGATTTAGACGAATTCACCGTCCGGACACTCGATAGCGACGCGCTCAAGGACAAGGCGAGGGCATTCGCCGACATCTCCGAAATTCCTCAGGGCGAGAGGCTCAGCTTTTACGAGTCCGACCTCGTTGCGGAAGTGCAGGACCGCGAGGGCGAGACCTACTACATTGTGGTCGAAGCCTCATACACATGCGACGAAACCGATACTGACAGGGCTATCTCACACGCGAAGCTTCTCACAAGGTTCACCAGAAAGAATGCCTACGCCGTGGTCGCGGGTGTCCGTATCGACAATGAGATACGAGAGACCGTCGAAGCCGGAAATGTATTCTGGTATGAGATAGACGACAAAGACTTGAAGCCCTGAGATTACCACACACTATAATCTCGCTTGAATACCTGCTTGTGCATCCCTGAGCACACGAACACCACCACCGCCGGCAAATACACCACCGTGTTCATCGCCGCATGAAAGACCACCCCGTCGAAGTGCCCTCCAAGCAGCCCGGGCGTCCCCTGCAAGCCCGTATTCAGGAACTGCACCAGCCTCGCCGAATGTTCCACCATGTGGTATCCCTGCACCACCACGGTCGCTATCAGCAGTGCGCCCAGCATCTTCTCCTGACCGTACCTGCAAACGCGACTGCCAAAGTTCAGCCACCCCAGCGTCACAAATATCAGCGCCCCCAGGTACATCAGGTTGAATGTGAAATGCACCTGCTCCAGGTCCAGCGACCCGATTAGACCGTGCGCGTATGAATAGTTCAGCACGAACTTCTGGAAGACCTGCGCCACATGCTCGACCATGTGCAGCGTCTGTATCACCACAGTCGCCACGAACATGTACACGAATTGCTTGAACGGACTGGCCTGCAACTCGGATATCAGCCGCATATCTCAACCCTTGACTAAAGTTTCCTCATCCTAATCTACACCATGCTGTCAACACCTGTCCCGCAAAAACAGAAAGTCCCCGGTATCGGGGACTTCGCGCCTGATTCACCCGTTCTCCACTCAGGGCTGGACCCCAACCTGCGCCGGCACACGCACATTGTAATACCTGTAGTATCCCATGACCGTCGGCTCGCCGCTCCCGTCCAGCGCCACGATAACCACGCGGTATCCCAGCCCCGACTGCTGCATCAGCCGCCACACGCGCCTCTTGTGAGGCTCCGGCACCTGCTCCACCGCCGCCGTAAGCTGACCCTTCACATACGCCTCGTCATGGCTCAGCTTCTGCCGCAGCGCCGCGGCGCTCGCCTCATGACTCTGACCCCGCACCTGCGGCATCTCTATGTAATGCGTTGATACCACCACACCCATCCGGTTAGCCGACTCGTTCAGGTGTCGGTTCAGCCGCACCGCCACCACCTCCGCCTCATATATCCGGCCTCGCACGATCAGCTCCCGCATCTCGCGGCCTCGCTCACGCGCCAGCTTCGCATGCACCTGCGCCTTGTGCTCATTCGACCGCGCTATCCGCTCCTCCACGCTCTCCCGTATGCTCTTCACCGGGTACAGCGGCTCCCCAGGGATGCTGTCCGCCGAAGCCACCGTAGTGCCGCCCGCCGCCACCACCGTCAGAAACACCACAGCGAACGCCGCCGCGATTGGCGTGCTGATTGGCCGCCAGAACACTCGCGGTATCTGCCACCGCCTACGTCGCCTGTGACGCCCCTCTTCGAGCGCAGCCTGCATCCGCGCCATCCCGCGCGCCCTGCCCGCGGCGCTCGGCTTCGCGGCACGAGACACATCCATCGTCGCCTGGCCCATCTGAAGTATCGGCGCAAGCTCATCGGCCTGCTCCGGATACCGCGCAAGGCAGTCCGCGACGCTCTCGCCCGCAGCTATTCGCTCCAGGCAGTCGTTCACTATATTGTCAAAGTGAGAGTCCTTCATCTCAGCCCTCTGACAGATTGCCCCTTCCCCCTCGATGGAAGGCTGGGATGGGGGTGAAAATCCCGCCCATCCTGCATATCCCTGTTATCCACGCTCACCCCTCCGAGCACCACATCGCCACCGCCGCGCGCCCATTCCCCTCCGCACACAGCGTCCGCCTCAGCTTCTTCAGACCCGCGTGCTGCAGCGCCTTCACCGCGTTGTCCTTCTTGCCCATCGCCTTCGCCGTCTCCGCCACCGACAGCCCGGCGGCAAATCTCAGCGTAATGGCCTCTCGCTGAAGGTCCGTAAGGTTCTCCATCGCTCGCCGCACATCGCCCATCGACAGTTCGATGTCCATTCGCGCGTCCGCGTCGAACACCGCCGCATCCACAATCTGCGGCGCGTCGTCCAGCGGCACAGTATTCCGTCGTCCCTTCTTGCGGTAGAAGTCCACTACAAGGTTATGCGCGATGCGGAACAGCCACGAGCTGAACGGGTACCCCTTCCACCTGAATCGGTGGATAGACTCGATCATCCGCACGAACACCTCCGCCGTTATGTCCTCCGCATCGGCGAAACTCCCCGTGCGAAACGACACATACCGGTATATCGAGTCGTAGTAATGCTCGTACAGCGCCGAAAACGCGGCAGACCCACCGGCCTGCGCCTGTTTCACCAGCGCCGCGACATTGTCCTGACCCTGTATCTCCGCCTGCATCGATGCTCCACTCTCGCGCAATAGGCTTTTGCTAAACATTATAACGCCCATCCCCCAAATCCGTTAGCACCCATATATCCTATCCATCCTGTACATCCTGTTAGCCCCTGTCAATCTCCGATAAACTGACAGACTGAAAACTCACAACTCACAACTGATAACTCACAACTCTTATGCTAAAATGCCGCCATGTCCGCAGCACGCAACATCCCCCATACGAATCAGATGCCGTATGCCCTGCGTCCGATGCAGGAACGCGACCTCGCGCAGGCAGCCGAAATCGAGCGCGATGCCTTCCCCACGCTCTTCCCGCCGACTTCATTCCGCCGCGAGCTGAAAAACCGCCTCGCCCGCTACCTCGTCGCCTGGCGTCTCGAAGACCCTCCTGAGCTGGTTCAACAGCCCGCCGAGTCCCCCACACGCATCACCCGCCTCTGGCGCAGCGCAGCCAACCTCTGGAATGGCCGCCCAATCGCGTGGCAGCCCGGACAGCCATACATCGTCGGCTTCCTCGGCACCTGGTACATGCATGACGAGGCGCACATCGTCTCCGTCGGCGTCCGCTCCGACTATCGCGGCTTTGGCATTGGCGAGCTGCTCCTCATCGGCGCGATAGAGCAGGCGCAGAAGCGCAGAATGCAAGCCGTTACCCTCGAAGTCCGAATCTCCAACTACGTCGCGCAGAATCTCTACAAGAAATACGGCTTCGAGAAGATGGGCATCCGCAAAGGCTACTACTCCGACAACCGCGAAGACGCCCTCATCATGACCGCGTCCGTCATAAACAGCCTGTCGTATCGCCAGGACTTCCATGCCCTCGTAGAATCCCACAAAAGCCGTTGGGGCGTTACCGATCGCATCATCTCATAGCCGCTTCTTTCGCGCTTACGCAACCCTTACGGCAGAACCCGCATCCAATCCTCATACAGGTGGTTGAAAATCCTACCCATCCTGTTCGTCGATGTAAATTAAATGACGTAAATTAGGTGTCTGAAAATGTCCGTCGTAGCCAAAATCGGAATCTTCCTCACAGCCATGCTGCTCGTCTTCAGCCTGCTCGCGCCCCTGCTCACCCCGTTCTTTCAGGAACAGGTGCTGCCGCGCATAACGAGCGTGCCGGAGGAGGACGCGCCAATCAACGGCGAGGCAAAATGGCAGCCCGTCATCACCGAACCCCGGTACGACATCATCACCGTGCTGGGCTACGACGCCATCCCCGCGATCCTCGACCCCGAATTTGCCGGCGCGAGTGAAGCGGACGAGTGGATGGCGCCAAGCGAGCAGGTCATCGGCCTCTCCATCAACGGCGACCACCGCGCCTACTCCATACCGCTGCTGAGTCGCCACGAAATAGTCAACGACACGGTCGGCGGCAAGCCCGTCGCCGTAACATGGTGACCGCTCTGCTTCTCGGCCATAGTCTATGGCCGCAACATCAACGGTATCGACCACACATTCGGCGTCTCCGGCAAGCTCATCATGAACGCCCTCGTGATGTACGACCACCAGACCGACACCCTCTGGAGCCAGTTCCTCAGCAAGGGCGTCGAAGGCCCCCTCGAGGACACGGACCTGGAAGCCGTGCCCGCCACCCAGACCACATGGGAAGCGTGGCTCGAACTCCACCCTGACACGAAGGTGCTCAGGAAGACCAGCAGTGTCAGGACCGATTCGTATGTCAACTACTACGAAAGTGACAGGGCAGGGATACACGGCCAGTTCAACCCCGACGACCGCCTCTACAAGAAGGAGCTTGTTGTCGGCATAAACCTCGACGGCAGCACGAAGGCGTACCCGTTCACCACTCTCACAGCCGAGCAGGTCGTGAACGACACCTTCGCCGGAGAGGACGTGCTGATATTCTTCGACGCCACAACCGGCACCGCTCTCGCCTTCGACCGCAGCCCCGGCGACAAGACACTGACCTTCAGCATCGAGGGCGAACCCGCAGGCGCGCGCACCGTCCTTATCGACGAGGAAACGGGCAGCAGGTGGACCGCGTTCACCGGCAGCGCGATAGACGGCGAACTGAAGGGCAGCAAACTGGAACGCATCCCGTCCCACCTATCCTTCTGGTTCGCCTGGAGCGACTGGAACCCCCAAACCGAAATCTACACCAACTAACCCAACAGGCCAGTCCCTACCCCCTTGACAGGGAAGGTTAGAGCCTGCCCCTGCGAAGGCAAGAGGTGAGAGGAAGTCCCTTCTTCTGCGCCCTTTGTGCCTTCTGTGGCTATCCCGTCCCCGAGACCTGACCCCTAACCGCTGACACCTGACCCCTGATCCCTATTCGGGCAGCCTAGTTGACTGCCACGCCACCATCTGCCACCCCACATCGCCATTCGCGTACACCTCCGTGAACTCCAGCGAAAACGTCAACTCATTCCCGCCCGAAGTTACCTCCACATCGGCCTGTCCCCTCAGCACAGCCGCGTCGCCGAAGTCCCGCACCTGCACATTTCGCGCCGCCATCTTCTTGTAGTTCAGGTTGCCGTTCCCGATCGACTCTATAATGCTCGACTTTGTATCCACTGCCGCGCTCGTATGCACATAAGTCATGTCGTCGGAAAGGATTCGCCCCAGCGTTTCCAGGTCCCCGGCGACCATCGCGCGCATCCGCTCCCCGTCCAGCGCCTTGATTATCTCCTTGACATCCTTGCTCTCAGCCATATCTGTCCTCCTATCTGAAACTCATCCCACGATTCCGTTTTTCCGTCCAAGTCCACTCATTGCAGGATACGACTCGCCGCCACAATCAGCACTATCGCCACAACCACCGCAATCACCCACCACGGCAACCCGCCGGACGGCTGCCCAGCCGTCCTTCTCTGAATCCTGCGCCTGCGTCTCCGATTCATAACCTTACCATCCCCGATCCAAGCCATTATATCCCAACCAGCCACGTTCCTCGCACACAGAAACTCCCCCCTTGACAACCCAAACATCCGTACGTATGTTGAATGCAACCAATAACATGTTATCTATCCTCCTCATCCTGTGCCCCTTTGTGCCTTCTGTGGCTATCCCGCCCCTGAATCCTGAACGCTGAAAGCTGACGGCTGATACCTGACACCTAACTCCCTCGTGTTAATTTCTTGCTAACACATTTCTGATACAAGCATTGACACCCATAACAAACCATAAGATACTACCTGCCAATGTATGGGTACGCTCATTTATATATGAGTGGATTTATGAAGTATCCCATTGAGGAGGAGGTATTTATGCAGGAACAGGATGCTCAACCTGGAGTTTTTGGCGGCATTTTGGAAAGATACGCGGACGAGTTCTGGCTTCTCTTCCGCGTGATATTCGCTATATTAGTATTCTTGCATGGGATCCAGAAGGCATTTCTGCTTTGGGGCTTCCCCGCAGGCGCGAACCCCGGTGGGCTTGGCTTGCTGGTGGACATCGCCGGATGGGTCGAGCTGATCTCGGCACTCCTGATCGGATTCGGTTTGCTGACGAGACTTGGAGCAGGCGCAATTTGCGTAACCATGATTATCGCCTATTTCGGCGTGCATGCGCGGCTGAGTCCCGTCTGGCCCTGGCCGCACCTGTACCCGGCTGAAGGCGGCTTCGTGGCGCACGGCGGCGAAGTAACCATCCTCTGGTTCATCGTCGCAGGCGTAATCGGCGTTATCGGCGGCGGCAAGTACGCCCTAGACAAGGTCATCTTCAAGAGAGAACCCCTCTAGCCTGCCCCTGAAGTCCCTTCCCCCTTGAC
Source organism: Dehalococcoidia bacterium (assembly GCA_965204855.1). Classification (GTDB taxonomy): domain Bacteria; phylum Chloroflexota; class Dehalococcoidia; order Lucifugimonadales; family JADFKI01; genus Bin90. The sequence goes on along the minus strand of OZ242018.1, from coordinate 2,359,817 downwards.
GGGGAAAGGTTAGGATGGGGGTGAAAATCCTCCCCATCATGTACATCCTATTAGCTCCCGGATACGCGGACAAGACAACCCAAACTTAGTTGCTGTATAGTCAATAGGGACTGGTAATACAACCCAGTCCCTATTGTTGTATCGAGTGCGCGGGCGACTCCCACAGCGAAGGCAGCAACCCAATGGCACTGAACAGCAGGCTCATAGTAGTCTCCAATCGAGTTCCGCCCGCGTCCAGTTTCGAGAGTCAGGGCAGGGGTGAGGCATCCGCGGGCGGACTCGTAACCGCTGTCCGCGCCGCCATGGAACAGAGCGGCGGCATGTGGTTCGGCTGGAGCGGCAGAAGCACCCGCCGCAGGGTAACGACAGGCCCCACCGTCAGGATCTTCGACCGCATTCAGCTCGCCACGATGGACCTGTCCGACGACGAAGTCAGCCTCTTCTACCTCGGATTCTCCAACCGCACACTCTGGCCCCTCTTACACAGCTTCCCCATGCGCGTGGTCATCCGCCGCGATACCTACCGCGCCTACCGCCGCATCAACCTCCGCTTCGCGCAGGCGCTCATGCCGCTGCTAAGACCGGACGACATCGTGTGGGTTCAGGACTTCCACCTATTCCACCTCGGCTACGAACTCCGCCGCCTCGGATGGCGCGGCAAGCTGGGCTTCTTCCTGCATGTTCCCTTCCCTCCGGCGGAGATATTCAACATAATGCCCTGGGCACGCGGAACGCTGGAAGCGCTGCTCCATTACGACCTCGTCGGCTTGCACGACGAGCGCTATCTGCACAACCTTGTCGATGCTCTCGATGTTGAATTGGGCGGCGAGTTCAACGGCGACTCTTACGGCTATCGGGGCCAGACCGTGTGCCTCGGCGTCTTCCCTATCGGCATAGAGCCCGACACGTTCAGGCCGCGCGATTACGGCCATCAGCACAACCTCTCTGATGAGCTGGGGCTTGCCGCAGTCCCCGACCGCAGACTGATACTCGGCGTTGACCGCCTCGACTATACGAAGGGAATCCCGCACCGCCTCCGCATCTTCGAGCGCCTGCTCGAACGCCACCCAAGCCTCGGCGGAAAGCTGATATACATCCAGATTTCGTCCCCGTCCCGCACCCGCGTCCCCGAGTACGTGCAGGAAAAGGAGCAGGTCGAGCGCCTCGTCGGGCAGATTAACGGACGCTTCTCCGAAGCCGGCTGGGTTCCCATCCGATACCTCTACCGCTCTTACTCCCAGACCGAGCTTGCGGGCTTCTACCACGAAACGGACGTCTGCCTTGTAACCCCGCTGAGGGACGGGATGAATCTCGTCGCGAAGGAGTTCGTGGCGGCACAGGACGTTGACTCGCCCGGAGTGCTGGTGCTGTCCCGCTTCACCGGCGCCGCGAGCACGATGAAAGACGCGGTAATCGTGAACCCTTACGACGTCGAAGGGACGGCGGAAGCCACATACCAGGCGTTGCGAATGCCCATCAGCGAGCGCCGCCGCCGCAACCGCAGCCTGCTGTCCGTAGTCGAGAGGTACTCATCGCGAAGCTGGAGCGATTCCTTCTGCGCCGCTCTGCAAGACATCTAGCGCGCATCGACCTCGGCGCGTCTTAGGGAATGTCCAGAAACACCGGCGCAAGCAGGTTGTCCACCGGCACATAGTCGTCTCTCAGCAGTATGTTCCGCTTCCCTGCAAGCCACTCGTCAAGTTCTTCCTGCGCCATGATGCTCAGTTCGGGGTCGCCCCGTCCCTCCTCATGGCTGGCGAAATACACATCCGCGTAGGTGAACGGCTGCAATGCGCCCGCCACGACGAAGGTGAATCTGTTGTCCTCCTCGAAGTCCCTGCTGTCCGCCAGCAGATAGACGTGCGGGAAGCTGGCTTGCAGTGTAGTAACCACCGCGCGCAAGAAGCCGCCGCTGTGGAACTTGTCCACCACGTTCACCACATATATGCCGTCGTCCTTCAGCAGCCGCTTGACCTGCTCGTTGAACTCCAGCGTCGTCAGATGGTACGGCACCGACACATCGTTGAACGCATCTCCAATCACGATGTCGTAGCTGCCGTGCTCGAGCTCCGGTATCTTCAGGCGCGCGTCCCTGTTGTGCGTGATGATAGTCGTATCGCGCGGCATACCGAGATACTCGTGCGTAACCTGCGTTACCGCCGGATCTATCTCTATGACCTCTTGGCGGCTCTCCGGATATGCCTGCTCCAGGAAGCGCGGCATCGTGTACCCGCCTCCTCCGATGTACAGCGCGCTGAATTCCGGCTTGGCGTGCCCGACCATCGTGGATATGTCCGCGAATATCTTCTCGTAGCCATAGGCGAAGTACGTCGGGTCGTCCAGGTCAACGTAGCTGTGTATCAGCCTGTCGAGAGTGAGAGTGCGGACCGTGCGCCCCTCTATCTCGCGCTCCCTCACCTTGATGCAGAAGTAGTTGCTCTCCACCTGGCACTCGGTTTCAAGCGAGTTGGTCGCAAACCCCATCACGGTGATCCCGGCGAACAGCACCAGCGCCACAGCGCCTACCACGCGCATCCGCCACAGGTTGCCGAACACCGCGGCCATTAGCACGAGGAATACTGCGACTCCGAGTAGTATCGGGCGCGTTCCGAACCACTGGATGAGCGCGAAGCCGGTAACGAACACGCCGAATATGCTGCCGGCGGTGGACACCGCATATATCTTGCCAACGACGTTGCCCGTCTGCGACAGGTCTTGCAGCCGAAGCTTGATAACGACGGGCGAAACCATGCCCAGTATGACACTCGGCACGAGGAATAGCGTGGAAGTGATAAGCACTATGCGCGGCAGGATGTGCAGCGAGTCGTACAGGTCGGTAACCAGCGCGAGCATCGGCAGCACGGCGAGGCTCGTCAGTCCCGCGCCAAGCAGCAGCACCCCAAGCGTCTTGGGTGTCGGGAACCTGTCCGCGGTCAAGCCTCCCAGGTAGTTCCCGATGCTGATGCCCGCCAGCACCACGCCTATGATGCTCGTCCATGTGAACAGCGATACTCCCACTGAGGGCGCAAGCAGGCGAGATGCGACAATCTCGATGATAAGACCGCACGCGCTCGCCGAGAACACGATGAAGTAAGGCGCTATCCCCGCTGCGATGCGACGCATTCCCCCCTCCCGGTCCGACGCCTGACTGCTGACTGCTGACACCTGACTGCTACCTCGTGCGCGGGTTGAGCACATCATTGAGAGAATCCCCGAGCAAGTTCCACGCCAGCACCAGCGAGAGCGCCACCGCGCTGGGGGCAATCAGCATCCATGGCACCTCGCGCAGAGCGCTGATGCTGCCTGCCTGAAGGAGCATCTGCCCCAGGCTCGGACGCGGCGGCTGTATCCCCAGCCCGAGCCAGCTGAGGATTATCTCCGCGCCAATCATCGAACCCATACCGGCCGAGACGCTGACGGCGACGGGACTAATGACATTGGGAAGGAGATGGACGAAGAGCACGCGAGGGGTACTCGCGCCTGCCGCGCGCCCCGCCTCCACGAAGGCCGTCTCCTTCAGAGCCAGCACTTGCCCCCGCACAAGCCTCGCCATGCCCACCCAGTTGAAAGCCACCAAAGCCAGCGATATGACGAAGTAGTCCACCACTCCGGAGCGCACTATTCCTTCGATGCCCGTGCTCTCCTCGAATTGGCGCGCCATATCGATAAAGCGCGGCTTGAGCGAGGCGGCAATGATTATCATGAACAGGATGTCCGGGAATGCGGCGAAGAGTTCCCCGGTTCGCATAATGGCGGCGTCAACCTTGGCGCCGAGGTACCCTGACAACAATCCCAACGTAATGCCGATGAGCAACCCGCCCGTCACCATCGAGATGAGCGTGATAATGACGGTAGGCTGAATGCCCCACAGCACGCGAGAGAATACATCGCGTCCGCCGAAGTCGGTGCCGGCCCAATGGTCCCAGCTCGGTGGCTTGCGTATGGCGGTGAAGTGCGTTTCGGAGTAGTCATACGGCGCGATCAGTGGCGCGAAAATGCCCGCGAAATAGATAATGGCTATCACGACCATGCAGACTACGGCAATCTTCTTGCGCACGAGGCGCTCCATTGCCCGCCTGAGATGCCCTTTGCTTTTTTCTTGCGCTTCCGCAGCTTCGGCGACTTCAGTCAATGCCATGATTAAGTCTTTCGGTAGGTCGGTTTGTCAGTATGTGGTACTTTCAGTTGACGATTCCAGGCAGTGCGACGTTCGTGGTAAGCTTTGCCGAACCGCCCTTCAGACTGACTAGCTGTATCTTATCCGCGGGTCTATGAAGGCGTAGGTAATATCTGCCATCAAATTGGCAATGACGAACCCCGATGAGCCGAGAATTCCGACCGCCAATATGATCGGATAGTCGCGGTTGAATATGGAATCTATGGTGAAATTGCCGACTCCCGGAATGCCGAGTATGCGCTCGACGATGAAACTGGTGAAGAATATGCCCGCCAGGGAGAACGACAGTAGGGTGACTATGGGAATCATGGCGTTCTTCAGCACATGTCTCGTATCGACCGTAGCCGCCGAGAGTCCTTTGGCATTCGCGGTGCGGATGAAGTCCTGTCCGAGCACATCGAGGGTGCTTGCCCGCATATAGCGCATCAAACCCGCCACTCCGAAGACTCCCAGGGCGATGACCGGAGTTACAATGCGGAGGTCCAAGAGTCCGCCCCAACCTGAGCAGGGAACCAGACTGAGTTTCAGGCACAGCCCCCAGAGAATGAAGGGGATGGTAATCATGATGGGGATTGAGCTGAAGAATAACGCTATCGATACAACAGTCGGGTCCAGCCATGTTCCTTGTCGGTGGGCGATCAGGAAGCCGAGAGGCAGGCCAATGGCGAGACTCGCCACCATTACGGCGATATTGAACTGGAAGGAAACCCACATCTTGGGGAACAGCAATTCCGAGACGGAGCGTCCCCGAAAGCGGTAGCTTTCGCCAAAGTCGCCACGCACTACGCCCCACATATATGTCGCGTACTGCACACCGAAGGGCCTGTCCAGCCCCAGCTGGCGGCGTATCTGCTGCGCCGCCTCTTCATCGTAGCGGGAGCCGAGAATTACCTCGGCAGGATCGCCCGGACCAAAGCGCAGCAGCGTGAAGGTAACAAGGCTGGTTGCGATAAGCAGCACGGGAAGCCATAGCAGTCGCCGCGCAACGTACACCCACATAAAAGTTCCTCAGTTAGTCAGTGTGTCAGTTAGTCAGCTTATCGGTTCGGTCAGTCAGCGAATTTCTTAGGCGGTACGCAAGATAACGCAAAGGATAGCGTGTACTCAGGCGTTACGCAACGCTGCGCTCTGACTTTAGAAATATGCAAAAGGGTGTTTTCAGGGCAATATGAGGGAGTTTTCACCCCCATCCTAACCTTCCCCCATCAAGGGGGAAGGGACTTTTGCATATTTCTGCTGACTAACTGACAGACTTTACACTACCAGTTGCGATGCAGCAGGATGCGTGAGCGGTCGGTTTCGCTGAGATGCGGCTCTATCTTGCGAGTGAACTCAGCCATCGTCTCTTCCACCGTGGCGCCGCTCGTGTCCAGCGCAATCTTATGCCGCAGCGTAGAGTTGGCGACTGCCTCTTCGTATCGGGCCAGCACTTCGGGGACGTCCTTGACCGTAAGCGGGCTGTGCTCGCGCGGCTCCGCGGCCATGCGCTGCTCGATGACCTCCGCGGACGCCTTCACATGCACCAGGACCATATCGGGGGCGAAGCGCATGATAGAGCCTTCGACCTGCCGCGATACCGTCTTGCGATCGTGGTCCTGGTGGTCCGCACCGTAGCCGAAGTACATCGGGCTGTACACGGAATCATCGATGTGCAGCCCGATGGGACATCCAGTCCGGACCGGTCCACGAGTTCGCCTGAATGTGATAGTAGAGGCTGTGGCGCTGCGTCATCTCCCTCAGCACGGGACTGAGAGCGAGCACCTGCTGCCGTTCTTCCTCGGTCATGTCCGGCTGTGGATGCCCCGATGTGTGCGGCAGCTTCCAGTGGTCGTGAATCAGCGGGAACCGCGTACCTACGTTAGCTTCCAGCCAGTCGTCGATTGCGAACGCCAGCGTGCTGGTTCCCGTGTACTCGCATCCCGCCAAGATGAGTCGCATTTTCGTCCTCCGCTATTGGTATTGATATTGATTAGCAGGATAGACAGGATTTCGGGCAGAGCATTTTGCCTATCCCTTGTATCCTGTCTATCGATGTTGGTTCTTAGTTATCGTAGTCGAAATAGACATACCTGAACTTCGGTATGGTCATGGGGAGAAGCCTGTAGTCCTTGATGTGGGGCTTGATCAGTACATGGCTCTCGCCTTCGTACCAAAGCGGCACCCATGCGGCATCGTCAATGATCATCTGCTCTGCCTTATTGTACAGCTCCACACGCTTGGTACCATCGCGCTCTATGCGCGCGTCCTCGAGGATGGCGTCAACATCGGAGTTCGAGTACGCGCCGTGGTTGGTTTCGCTTTCCGTATGGAACAGGATGTCCAAGAAGTCCTGCGGGTCCGGGTAGTCGGCCTGCCAGCCGAGTGAGAATACCTGGAACTTGCGCTGGTTCAGGTCCTGCAAGTATGTCGCCCACTCAACCTGCTGAATCTCCACTTCCACGCCGAGCGTATTTTCCCACATCTCCAGTATTACCTGCGTGCCGATTCCGACATCGCCGCCCGTGCCGGACACCGAGAGAACGATGCGCGGGGCGTCTTCTCCGTAGAACGACCTCTCAGCCACTTGCTCTATTCCTTCCGTGCGCGCCAAATCGCATGTCTCTTGATTGGCGTATGCCGATGCACACATCTCCTCTACGGCGCGGGCTTCGTCAAATTCCAGCCCTTCTATACCCTCCGTGTATCCGGGAAATCCCGGGGGCAGAATGCCGTATGCAGGCTTTATCAGTCCCGCATACACCTCATTAGCGATGAGTTCCTTGTCGATGGCATAGTTCAGCGCGCGCCTGAAATTAACATCGTCGAACGGAGGCTTCTCAACATTGAAGCCGATGTACGAAACGCTGAGGCGTGGCGGCACGACTTTCAGTTCCTGTGACAGCGGTTCGTTCGGGTCCTGAAGACGTTCCAAGTCGAGAATCCCGACGCCGGTGATGTCTATTTCGTCGTTCTCGTACAGAGCCATCGCCTGCCCACCAGCGAGATTGAACACCACCTGGTCGATATATGCAGGCTCTCGATAGAAGTTGTCGTTGCGCTCCAGAATCAGATGCTCGCCAATCTTGTACTCTTTTAGCATGAACGGTCCCGTCGAGTTGGGACTGTCGGTCCACCTCTCGCCGCCCGCCTCGACATTTGCCTTGTCCACCACAAAGGCGGTCGGATATGTGAGCTTGGCGAGGAAGTACGCCTTGGGCGCGTCGATTGTGATTTCAAGAGTGCGTTCGTCAATCGCCTTGACGCCGGTAATCTCGGTTGCCTCTCCGTCCAGCACTTCAGTCACGCCCACGATGTCGCTGAGATATGTCCGCGACACCGGGGATGCCAGCTCCGGGTCCGCCGCCCGGTTGAGCGAGTACACAAAGTCGTGCGCCGTTACGGGCTTGCCGTCCGCGAATGTGGCGTCAGGCAGCAGGTGGAATGTATAGACCAGGCCATCATCGCTTATATCCCACCTCTCCGCGATGTCCGGCACAATCTGCAAGTCCGTGTTCAGGGTAACCAGCCCACTGAACACTTCTCCGATGATAAACGCCGACGTGGTGTCTGATGTCTTGTGTGGATCGAGTGTGGGCGGGTCTCTGAAGAGCCTACGCATAACGTCGGTGCGGGACTCGTCCCTTTTCCCGGTTTCCGACTTGGCCACTTGTGGCGCAGCGGTTGGCGGCGCGGTCTGGACAGGCAGGCTTGTCGGTGCGGCGCTCTCCTTAGTCGCCTCCTCAGCCTTCGCCGTCTCCGCCTCGGCAGTGGGCGTGGCTTCAGTCGTCTCGGTCTGGGCAGCGGCAGCCGGGGCTTCAGGTTCTTCGACGTCGGGCTGGCTCGCGCCGCAAGCCAGAGCGCCGACAGATACGAAGAACATAGCTATCAACAGTGTTGGAATCAGTAGCAGTTTTCTCATCTCACACCTCTGTGCGTAGATTTGTCTTCCCAATGAGCAGGGCTTATGGTGCATCCGTCAATTATTGGGATGTATTTTCGTCACTTCCGATTTTGGTCGTCAGCCATGCCTTGATGAAATCATCCAGTTCGCCGTCAAGCACGGCATCGGCGTCCGATGTGTCGTATCCGGTGCGGTGGTCCTTGACCATCTTGTAAGGGTGCAGCACATAGCTCCGAATCTGATTGCCCCATTCCGGGGACACATGCTCTCCTTTGAGTTTCGCTATTTCGCGCGCCTTTTCTTCCATCTCGCGCTCCACGAGCCGCGCCATTAGGATTCGCATCGCGATCTCGCGGTTCTGGTGCTGCGAGCGCTCGTTCTGGCAGCTCACCCGGATGCCGGTGGGCAGATGGGTGATGCGCACCGCGGTCGAATTCTTCTGCACGTTCTGTCCGCCATGTCCGCCCGCGCGAAATACGTCTATTCTCAGGTCGTCGGGGCTGATGGTTACATCGACCCCCTCTTCCACTTCAGGCAGCACTTCCATCAGAGCGAAGGACGTATGCCGCGCATGGTCCGAATCGAACGGCGAAAGCCTTACCAGACGATGCACGCCCCGTTCTGCCTGAAGGTAGCCGTAGGCGAACCTGCCTGAAACTTGAATCACCGCGCTCTTTATGCCGGCTTCATCGCCTACCGATACATCCAGGACATCGCGCCTGAAACTGCGCTGCTCCGCCCACCGCAGGTACATCCGCATCAGCATGCTCGCCCAGTCCTGTGACTCCACCCCGCCAGCACCCGCATGCAGAGCTACAATTGCATTGCGCTCGTCATAGGGCCCCGACAGTGTCAGGTCGAACTCCAATTCGCCGAGCCTGCTCTGTATCTGCGCGAGTTCCTGAACAAAGGTGTCCAGCAGTGAATCGTCTTCCTCCTCGATGGAGATTATCAGCAGTTCTTCCAGCGACGCCGCCTGAGTTTCTAGCGTTTGCCAGTTCTCGACCTTTCCCTTGAGGTCGGACAGGCGCTGCATCTTCCGTTGGGCGGTCTCCGGCACGTCCCAGAAGCCCTGTGCCGCCGCCTCTTCTTCGAGTGCGGCTATCTCCTTTTCGTCGGTGGGTAGGTCAAAGACGCACCAGCAGTTCTGCAATCCTACTTCTCACATCCGCAATCTGACTCTTTATGTCCTGCATTCCTTAGCGACCTCGCGAGTTGCCTTACGCCACATGGCTTACGATAAATGAAACGCGTTTGCCAATCCAGCGGTTAGCATGTGTCGTGGTTGTAAAGGCTGATTATCTTATCTGTACGCTGCAAGATGGACTGCCATTTGCGTTGACCGTCCCTCGAATGGCGCTGTGGATGATTATATCAGTGAAACCACTCAGATATAAACTATTCTTGATACTACATCGGGCGCACACCACTGAAGATGGGGCGCAGACGATAGCGTTTCCATTCAGGTGGTCAAATTGCAATTTCACCCCCATCCTAACCTTCCCCCATCAAGGGGGAAGGGATTTTGCACCTAGAAAGAAACGCTATGGGCGCAGACGCGCTTATTGGCGCGAATTTCCATAGGGTGTACAATTCTGTCCACCTACAACACTCAAGCGTCAGGCGGGCTGAAAGGCATTGTAGCCGACAACCCGCAGCGAGGTAACATGATGCTGGACTTGCTGATTACCAACGGACTTATCATAGACGGCACCGGCAACCCGGGCTTCTACGGCGCCGTCGGCGTCGAGGGCGACACGGTGCGCATCTTTCGCGGCGACCTGGGCGGCATCGAGGCGGCGCGCACCATAGACGCAGCGGAGCATGTCGTCTCGCCCGGCTTCATCGACATGCACTCCCATGCCGGGCTCGTCATACTGTCTGAGCCTGAGCACCACCCGAAGGTGCGGCAGGGTATCACCACTGAGCTGATTGGCGTTGACGGCAACTCTTACGCGCCCTTCCACAACCACGACGACTTCCTCGACTTTGTCGCGCTCAATTCCGGGCTTGACGGCAACCCGCCGCTGCCCGGCAGGTGGTCAACGGTGGAGCAGTACCTCGCGATGTTCGACAGCAAGGCTGCGGTGAATATCGCGTATATCCTCGGAAACTCCCCACCGCGCATCGCCACCGTCGGCTGGGACGACAGGCCTGCTACGACGGATGAAATGGCTGACATGAAAGCAATCATCCGCGAGGCGCTGGAGGAGGGCGCGGTCGGGCTGTCAACCGGGCTGGACTACCCGCCGGGCGGCTATGCCTCCACCGACGAGCTTGTGGAGTTAAGCGAACTTGTTGCAGACATGGGAGGTTTCTACCATACCCATGTGCGCTACCGGCTCGGCGACCGCTACCTTGACCCATTCCGCGAGGCGCTGGAGATTGGCGTTCGAAGCCGCATTCCGGTGCATATCACGCACTTCTACCAGCGCGCGCCAAGCACGGGTGGCGGACAGGGCCTGATAGGTCTCGTAGAAGACGCCGCGGACAGCGGACAGGATGTAACATTCGACAGCTACCCGTATGTGTTCGGCAGCACGCGTCTGCTGATTATGGTGCCGGACTGGACGCACGACGGCGGCGTTGGCCCACTGAAGGAGGCTCTCGCATCGGAGGACGCCCGCAAGCGCCTGCGCCGGGAGATGGAGCCGCGCGGACCGTCCTGGGACAACGTGTGGCTGACGTACTTCAAGCAGCCGCACAACCACGTCTATGAGGGCTTGTCCGTCGAGGCAGTTGCGGCAATGCGCAACCAGCATCCGGTCGATGCGATCTGCGACCTTCTGCTGGAGGAAGACCTGCAAACCTGCTATGTGTCGGACGGCGCGAACGGCAACACACTGCCCGCATTCGTCAGCCATCCGCTTTCTATGGTGGGCAGCGACGCCGTGCTGCTGGGCGACTTCCCCAGCCCGCGCACCTACGGCTGCTTCCCGGTCATCCTTGCTGAGTACGTGCGCGAGGAGAACCAGATGTCCCTGCCGGAAGCGATACGCAAGATGACGTCCTTCCCGGCGCAGCGTATCGGCCTGACGGACCGCGGCATACTCCGAGACGGTATGAAGGCGGACATAACCGTGTTCCATCCGAGGAATGTGCAGGCGCCCGCGACGCGCACGGAGCCCAAGCAGTTCCCTATCGGTATAGAGTATGTAATCGTGAATGGCACGGTCGTCATCGACAGTGGCGAGCACACCGGCGCGCTGCCGGGTCGCTCGGTGAGGTAATTGACATGGATGAACAGGATGGACAGGATTTGTCACCCCCTCCCTAATCCTCCCCCTCAGGGGGAGGGGACATCAACATACTAATGATGATTTGATAATCGCTACATGCCGAAAATACCGCTTCAAGAAACCCTCAGCAGCCTGCCGCCTGAGTGGGACTACGATCCCTTGCCGCACATTGACGCCGCGCTGAAAGCGTCCGGCAGGAAAATCGTCATCCTGGACGACGATGTGATGGGCACGCAGAGCGTCCATGACATCGCGGTTCTGATGGACTGGTCGGTGGATGCGCTCCTCGCCGAGCTTGAAGCCGACAGCCGCGCCTTCTTCGTGGTGACCAACGCGCGCACCATGCCGGAATCCCAGGCTCAGGCGGTCAACTCGTTCGTTACGCGCAACCTGTGCGAGGCGGCACGGCAGGCGGGCGTCGATTTCTCGGTCGTCAGCCGCCTCGACTCCACACTGCGCGGTCACTTCCCCGCCGAGATGCAGGCAATAGAGTCCTCACTTTCCCGCAAGCCGGACGGTTGGCCAAGCGGTTGGATAGTGGCGCCCCTGTTCCTGGAAGGCGGACGCTACACCATCAACGACATACAGTACGTATTGGACGGGGAGTGGCTCATACCCGTTGGTGACACAGAGTTCGCGCGCGACCCTGCGTTCGCGTTCAAATCCTCAACCTTGCAGAGCTGGGTCGAAGAGAAGACGGCGGGAGGCGTGCCTGCCAATTCTGTGTCTAGCGTGTCCATCGACGACCTGCGGAACGGCGGTCCTGAGCGAGTCGCCGCCGTCTTGTCTGCCATGACTAGCGGTGGCGTCTGTGTCGTGAATGGCGCGAGCAACCGTGACATGGAAGTCTTTGTCCAAGGACTCCTGAATGTGGAGGCGACCGGGCGGAGATTTCTGTTCCGTGCTGCGGCGTCCTTCATCAAGGCGCTGCTTGGGCAGTCCGAGCGTCCTCTGCTGACACCCGCCGAGCTGGGCATGCACAGCAGCGGCGGCATACTTGTGGTAGTCGGCTCGCATGTCCCCCGCACTACGCAGCAGCTCAACCATCTGCTGGCGAACACCGATGCCGTCGGTATCGAGGCGAATGTCGCACGGTTGCTGTCAGACGCCACGCGCCAAGCGGAGATAGACCGCGCCGCTCGCATTACCGAAGACGCCATAAAATCGGGCAGCAGCGCCGTTCTGTACACGAGCCGCCGATTCGTAGAGGGACGCAGCGCAGACCATAGCCTCTCCATCGGGCATCAGGTATCGCAAGCAATATCGGAGGTTGTCGGCAGCATAGGCGTCCGTCCGCGCTGCATCATCGTCAAGGGCGGCGCGACATCCTACGCGGTCGCCACGAAGGCGCTCAATGTGCGGCGCGCGTGGTCGCCGGGGCAGGCTGCGCCGGGCGTGCCGGCATGGATTCTCGGCGATGAGACTCTGCATCCGGGAATGCCCTGCATCATATTCCCGGGCAATGTGGGGAGTGAAGACGGTCTCACGAAACTCGTCGCAAGGCTGGGCGAAAGATGAGCAGGCAACGCCGAAACGCACACAATCCGCGCACTCGTCCCCCGATCCGGTCGGGGGCAGGCTCTTCGACAGGCTCAGGACGAACGAGAAACTTACCGTCGGACGCTCGACAAAGGCGGCGGAGGGAACGCAAACCGGCGTCGCAGAATAGGGGGCGAGCTGCGCCAAGGGTGAATCTGGCTCAAGAGTACGAAGTCGAGACGGTCATCGGTCTGGAGGAGTACGCTCGTCGTGAGGCGCGAAGGCTGCTGGGCAAGGCAGCACAGGTGGAACGTGGGGCGACCGAAGGTCGCTTCCCCCTGAGATTTGACGGCAATATCCGTCGCTTCGACGAACTCAGGACAGCCACCGCAGTCCACAGAGTCGAGCCGTTTGCAGTCCCACGTCCACGAGCACTCCTGGGGCACCAGCACCTGACGCGCCTGCTGGGTGTCATCCATGTGGTCCTTGATGCCAGACCTTCCGGAGCGTTCCGCACATTCCGCATCACGGCGGCGGGCGCAGGGTCCGGCGTCTATTCACGCCTGCGGCAGGAGATCGCTGTCGCCACCGGCCTCGAACCGACAGACGATGCAGCGCACTTACAGATAGCAGTGCGCCGCGCCGCATCGGATGAAGGCGGCTGGCATGTGCTGATACGCACAAGTCCAATGCCTCTGTCCGCTCGCAGGTGGCGTGTCTGCGACATGCCCGGCGCACTCAATGCCACCGTAGCGAGTGTTATGACGACCCTCGCTCGATCACGCTCAAACGAGCGCGTGCTGAATATGTGCTGCGGCTCCGGCACACTGATGGTCGAAAGGCTTGGCTTGGGAGGCGCTGCGAGCGTGACAGGCGTGGATATTGACACCAGTGCCATCCAATGCGCCGACGCCAACCTTCGCGCCGTCGGACATCGCGCTTCCGTGTCGCTGTTGCAAGCCGACTGTGCCAACCTGCCCCTGCCGGACGCCTCCATAGACACCATAACAGCGGACCTTCCCTTCGGCATGCTGCAACACGGCTACGACATATCGTCCCTGTACCATGCGGCGCTCGCCGAATCCGCCAGAGTTGCCAGGCCCAACGCCTCCCTTGTGGCGATTACGACGCGAAGACGAGCAATGCTCTCGACAATCGAGGACAATCCGAGCTGGAACCTGGCAAATGAAATTCCTCTCAGCATTCCTCACAGCCGCGGCTACATCAAGCCCCACATCTACCTGCTCAGGCGCGGCAGAATCGCAGGCAGTCGGCTATAATTCTTTCAGGCTTGGCAGTCTCTCAGTTAGTCAGTCGGTCGATATTCTCATAGGTGATTGGCGAGTTCTGCGACACTAGAGGCTACCTGCCGGATAAGCTAATTGTCTGATAGATCGACAAACTGAAAGACTGACAAATTCACAAGGTGAATGAAATGAAGCAACTCACACTCCAACCCATCCGCAGCGTGCGGGGCGAGATACGATTGCCCGGCTCCAAGAGCATGTCCAACCGGGTCCTGCTGCTCGCGGCGCTGGCTGAAGGCACGACGCAGGTCCGTAACCTGCTGGAGAGCGACGACACCACGCATATGCTCAACGCGCTGGGTGCGCTTGGTGTCACGGTCCGGCACTCCGAAGACGGAGCTTACTGTGAGGTAACGGGACTAGGCGGCGCGTTTCCCGAAGGTGAGGCAACGCTGTTTCTCGGCAATTCCGGCACGACAATGCGCTCCTTGTGCGCCGCAATCTGCGCGGGCAGGGGACGCTACACGCTGACCGGCGAGCCGCGCATGCTGGAGCGCCCTATCGGAGACCTGGTGGATGCGCTGCGGCAGGTGGGCGCGCAGATTGCGTACACCGGCGCGGACGGCTGCCCGCCTCTTGAAATCGACGCGAAAGGACTTGAGGGCGGCACGGTCCGCATAAGCGGCAACATATCCAGCCAGTATCTCACCGGTATGCTGATGGCAGCGCCGATGGTGCTCTCCCCTTTGACTATCGAGGTTGAGGGTGATCTTGTGTCCAAGCCCTACATCGAGATGACGCTCGATGTGATGCGGCGCTTCGGCATCGAGGTCGAACGCAACGACTACGAGTGGTTCCGTCTGCCCGGCAACCAGGCATACACATCCCCAGGTAGCATCCTCGTCGAAGGGGACGCCTCTTCCGCATCGTACTTCCTGTCGGCGGGCGCGATTGGTGGCGGGCCCGTGCGGGTCAACGGTGTGGGCGACGACAGCATTCAGGGAGACATCGCGCATGCCCAGGTGCTTGAGCAAATGGGTGCGAAGGTGTCCAGCGGGCCTGACTGGATCGAGATTTCGAGCGGAGAGCTTACGGGCATAGACGCCGATCTGAACCACATCCCGGACGCAGCGATGACAGTTGCCGTCACTGCGCTTTTTGCGGAAGGCAGGACGACAATCCGCAATGTGCACAACTGGCGAGTTAAGGAGACCGACCGTCTCGCGGCGATGGCGACTGAGCTACGCAAGGTGGGTGCGGGTGTGGTCGAGGGCGAAGACTACATCGAGATTACGCCTCCGCAAGAGATCCGGCCCGCCGAAATAGACACCTACAACGACCATCGGATGGCTATGTGCTTTTCGCTGGCGGCGCTTGGAGAGAGCAGCATAACAATCAATGACCCGGACACCGTATCGAAGACGTTCCCCGACTACTTCGAGCGCCTGCAGGAGATATGCCGATCATAAGCAATTGGCTATTACTTGACTGATGCCGAGCTGAGCCACCATCTGATGGGATACAGAATGACGAGAAGCCCTGCGATTGCTATAAGCGCCACAAGGACACCGGTCCTCCAAGGAAGCAGGGAAACTGTGCCGCGTGTGTCTGGTGACTTGCCTTTTGAATCCAACGGAAGTGTCGCCGATGGCGTAGAAGTTGACACTGTGTAGCCATCCACAATAAGTATCAGAGGCCTGGACGGATCAGCGGGAAAGATTCGCACCGAAGAGGACTTGACCAGACTGCCGGCAAACGGCTTTGGTGACGGTAACTCGGCATTAGCAGAAGCTGGCGAATCCTCTAGGAGCGCAAATCGCGCGGCTGTGGGTGTTGAGGTTGGAACGTTCACTGGAGTGAGTATAAGGGATGCTGTGGGTGTCGGCGTTGCTGTCTGAACGACGATTGTAGAAGTTGCCGTTGGCTGAGGAGTATAAGTAGTGGTGGGCGTCTGGGTGAGTGCCGGGGTATCCTCAACAAATGGGGTAAGTAGAATCGTGGGAACGGCTGTGTAGGTAGGGGTTGGTGTGGCAGTAGATGTAACCGTATCTGTTGGTACTGGTGTAGGTGTGTAAGTAGCAGTTGGTGTGCTCGTCGGGACCGCTGTCCTGGTTGGCGTGGGTGTCTTCGTCCTAGTCGGCTTGGGGGTACGCGTTGGTGTACTCGTAGGCGTTGGCGTAGCTGTGGGAGTCATTGTCGGGGTTGGAGTCAACGTGGGAGTTGATGTTGGCGTTGGTGTGGGCTGCGCTAAAGCAAATGCAATCTGCTCGCTCGTCAGTGGGTTCGATGCATCTTCGAAATCGACCACGACTTGCGCGACATAGCTGCCACTCACCGTCGCATCGTCGCCGGGAATCCACAAGGCGTCAATGAAGATTGCGCCGCCAGTAGAGTTGCTCTTGTACACTGACGGAAGTGGGGCAGCCACTCCATGCGTTCTGACAGTCCCCGTCAATGTACCGACGATGCCCTGTATTCCTGACGAGTCGAACGCGCCCTCCACCAGAGGCAAATTTGCGTCGAAGCTCCGGGGACCTCTGACGCTCAGTGTAACCTCTCTAATGGCGGCTCGTTCTCTGCTCTGAAATAAAAGCGTCGCTAGAAATCTAACCTGTCGTTCTTGTCGCTCCGTATTCAGGAGTACGTGCAAATTTGGCGCCAAACTGTACGCTGTTCGTTCTCCCAAGAAGACGTGCAGTATCACCATTGACAGTGGAAGGAGCATCCACAGAAAGTTCGCCTTGAATGAAGCGCCCAGCAAATTATTATACTCTTGACAGCATTAATCCTTCTGGCCATAGAAGCATGTTGGATAAGATTTGTCAAAAATGGGACTAGTACGACCTTGCACACTGGCCATCAAACTCAATTCGTTGCTCTTGCCCATCTATACGAGCAGGTCTTGCGGCGGTTTGGCCGCACCTGTGATTATCTTGACGACCGCGATACTCTAGCCTAGTATTCTGGTGATGTTTATAGACCTTCATACGCACTCGGTTTCCTCGGACGATTCGCGCGCCAAGGTTGAGCAGTATGTGAAATGGGTGGGCGTGCTGCGACGCAAGGGCTACCGCATGGACGGATTCGTGCTGACGGAGCACCGCAAGTTCGATTTCGACAAAGATTACAGTGCGCTTGCCGCGCAGAATGACTTGCTTGTCCTGAAGGGGTCGGAGCTGGACACGAACTGCGGGCATTTTCTGGTGTATGGAGTTAATGAGGCGCTGGCAAGTCGCATTGACTTAGGGAATGTACATATGGACGCTGCGGAATTGGTGCAGATCGCCGAGGAATGCGGTGCAATCGCGGTGCCGGCACATCCGGGCAGGTTCGGTATTGGATTCTGCGAGTATGTAGGCGAGGTCGAAGGTTTTGATGGAGTGAAGATCGTAGAGCACCTGAACGGGAGCAACCGTCCCGGTGAACAAGAACGGGCAGATGCACTGATAGAGGAGCGCGGGTATCTCGGCACCGGAGGCAGCGACGCCCATGTTGTGAGCGCTATCGGGAGTTGCATGACGCAGTTCGACGGCAAGGTGCGTAGCGAAGCGGACATAGTGGAACTGCTGCGCGCCGGCGCGTTTCGTGCGGTGCGGCTGGAAGAGACAGCCGAGGGCTAACAGGATGCACAGGATAGACAGCATAAGGACTGAGTAACTATGACTACGGACGAGGGCATCAACTACGACAGGAGCTACCTGGACAGGGAGTTCCCTATTGGAACCTTTGAGATTAGCCGGGAGATGATACTGGAGTTCTCGCAGGCATCCGGTGAGGTCAACCCGATCTATGTCGATGAGAGACTGGCTGCGGATTCGGAGTACGGTGACATCATCGCGCCGCCCACGTTCTGCAACCTGTTCGTCAATGGCGGCGAAAAGCCTGACATCAAGCTGGAGTTTGGAGACATCGGATTCTTCGCAGGTCAGGCGATTGAGAGTCTCGCGCCGATTCGTCCCGGAGATACTGTCGAAGTAACTTCGCGGCTGAAAGAGGTGTACGCGAAGACCGGGCGCTCCGGCAAGATGGTGTTCGCTGTGTGGGAGACGCGGTTCGATAACCAGGATGGCGAGACGGTTGCACTGGTTGACGAGTCCTATGTGAGGCGGAACAGCAGACGGAGTTAACATCGATGAACAAGATTAACAGGATGGGATAGGGATGAAGGAACTGTATTTCGAGGATGTGGACTTTGGTGATGACATAGGGCCTGTTGAGCGCATGGTGGATGTGGAGCAGGTGCGGCGATTTCTGAGCGTGCGCGGCGGAACGCCGGGGGATAGCCGCTTCACCAGCGACGAATACGCGAAGAAGGAAGGGCTGGCGGGAGCGATTGTTCCCGGAGCGATGAACATTACAATACTGTCGCAACTGCTGACGGGTTGGGCTGACACCGTTCGCTTGCGAAAGCTGGATGTGGTGTTCCGGGGAATGGTGCCGCACAATCAGCCTCTGACGCTGAGCGGAATCATCACCGACAAGGATGTGGTGGATGGCGAGCCTCGCCTTGAATGCGACGTGTTCATGCAGAACGAAGAGGGTACGCGGCTGGTCATCGGCAACGCGATCGTAATGCTGCCGATGCGCGAGGACGGAAGCTAACATCGATGGACAGGATAGGGGGGATTTTGCCCCCTTCCTAACCTTCCCCTCGTGGGGAAAGGGATATTGGTCAATGTACCATTGTGCCGCCGCCGTCGATGTTGATGGACTGGCCATGTATCCACGAGGCGGCTTCGGTGCATAGATAGGCGATGAACGCGCCTACCTCGTCGTCGGTGCCAGTCCTGCGTATGGGCAGGCTGTCGGCAAGAGCCTGCCATGCCTCGCCCCTGCCAACATCGTCCACGCGCGAGGTGTCCACGGCGCCGGGGCAGATACAGTTGACGTTGATGTTGTGCGGTCCCAGTTCGTGCGCCAGAGATTGGGTCATGCCTACCTGCGCGAAGCATGCGGCGCAGTACGCCAGATTGTTCGCGCTGCCCGTCTTGCCTGAGCCGGATGATATGTTGACTATCTTACCTCCACCTTGCTCGATCATGTGAGGAACCACTGCCTTTACGCAGAGGTAGGTGCCGGTTATCTTGACATCAAGAACCCTCTGGAAGACATGCTGCGGTACTTCGGTTATGGGCACCCGGTCGGGGCCGCGAGCGTATGCGGCGTTATTGACGAGGATGTCGATCCTGCCGAACTCTTCGATAGTGCGCTCGACCATCTGCTGTACGCTGTCGGCGTCCGCGACATCCACGACGAGGGGCAGGGCACGCGTGCCCTCGGCGCACACCTGCTCGGCGGTACTTTCGATGTCGCGCCAGCCGACTGCCTTCTCGTCGGGCGGGTAGCGTTCCGGACTTCTGCCCGTGCCGGTTACGACTACATCCGCGCCGAGGCGGGCGAACGCGACTGCCGCGCCCCTGCCGATGCCGCGCAGTCGGCCCGCGCCGGTTACGATTGCTACTTTGCCGTCTAGTTCGGGCATGGTTCTGTTACTCCTGTAGCCTGGCTAGTCAGTTAAAGAGACCTATAAATCCGGCGCAATTTCAGAAATATGAGCACGGTAATCGCTAATGGAACAAGCCTAGAGGCATATCCATAGAATACCAACGCTGCCATGCTGGGAAAGCTCTTGCCGAAGGAAAAGAAAGGTGGAAATAAAAGGGAGAATGAGTAATTGAGCACAGTTGCAAGCGCGGCGTAGATGATCGAAAAAATCATTACGTACGCGATCCACTTTCGATAGCGTTTCTCGGACAAGTACGCGAGTACGCGCCTTAGCCCCGCTTCGCATTCGACCGCCTCCCGTGTGGGCAACTGTGGGTTGGCGACTGGAGGATCGGAGTCGTCGGATGGAGTCGTCATACTATCTGGTTCTTCCCGATGAGGCGGGCGAGTATGCGGAGCGCGGCTTCGTGGTAATCGGCTCCAGCGTGGCTGGCGCAGGCTTCGGATAGCAGTACGGGCCTGAAGCCGTTCTCGAAGAGGTCAACGGCACAGGCTGAAACGCAGGCGTCAGTATCTATTCCACATATTGAGACTTCTTCGATGCCCTTGCTGTGCAGGTCTTCGATGAACTCGGGAGTTACGCATGTGTACACATGCTTGTCGATGACAGTTATGCCATCGACCGGCTGGAAGGCGAGCGGCACATCGTCAGAGGACTCGTAAAAGCGATGCCAGTCTAACAGCCATCGATACGGAGAACCCTCGGCGTTTATGAAGCGGGTCGCATAGACATGCGGGTACTGCTTCTGAAGCGCCTCGACCTTCGGTAAGATGTGTCGGGTGGCGTCATTCACGAAGCCCACTTGCACATCGATTATTAGCAAGGCCCTGTTGGAATCTTTCATCGCACAGCCCAATGCCTCATCACCCCCATCCTAACCTTCCCCCATCAAGGGGGAAGGAACTTTGTACCGGGCGATGAAAAGCGGATTAGTGCTCCATTACTGATCCGCCGTTGATGTTGATGGACTGGCCGTGAATCCAGCCGGCGGCGTCAGAGCAGAGGTACGCGACGAATGCGCCCACCTCGTCGTCGGTGCCGTTCCTACGTATTGGGGTGTTCGCGGCCATCTCGACCCAGCGCACATCGCGGTCGATATCGTCCATGCGGTGTGTGTCAACGGCGCCGGGGCAGACACAGTTGACGTTGATGCCGTGCGGGCCAAGCTCATGCGCCATGGACTGGGTCATGCCGACCAGCGCGAAGTTGGAGGCGTTGTAGGCGAGGGTATTGGCGCTGCCGCGCTTCCCCGCGGTCGATGAGATGTTGACTATCTTGCCGCCGCCGGCTTCGATGAGGTGCGGTATTGCCGCCTTCGTGCAGAGGTAGGTACCAGTAATCTTGATATCCACGACGCGCTGGAAGATGTCCTGCGGCAGGTCGAGGATGGGCACACGGTCCGGTCCTCGGGCGTAGGCGGCGTTGTTGATGAGCACGTCGAGCCTGCCGAACTCTTCGACGGTTCGGTCGATCATCATCTGCACATCGTCGGCGCTGGAAACGTCCACCGTCAGGGTTAGGGCGCGTGTGCCCTGCTCGCGAATCTGGTCGGCGGTGCTTTCCACATCTCGCCAGCCGACCGCCTTTTCGTCAGGTGGGTATCGGTCAGGGCTGCGTCCCGTGCCGGTTACGACCACATCGGCGCCCATGCTGGCGAGTTCCACGGCGGCTGCCCTGCCGATGCCTCGAAGACGCCCTGCGCCCGTTACGATTGCGACTTTTCCGTCAAGATCACCCATGAATTCTGCCCTTCCTTCCGTCTAAGTTGCGTGGCTATCATTACGCGACGGCAACCCTAAGCAACCGTCGCGACAAGAGTATATCGTTGAGCACCTAGTCTGTAAATGAGGACGCTAGGCGTCTGCGCTTACTTCATTCAATCTGTCAACGAGCCAGCCTTTGAGCATGGCGTCGAGCTCGTCTTGGCACTCGACGAGTCCGTGCTCGGCGCCGGGAAAGATGACCAGCTCCTTCGGCTCGTTCGCCCATTCGTATATCTGCTCAGAGCAACTTGGAGGCAGTCGTGTGTCTGCGCCGCCGTGCGCCAGAAGCAGCGGCCGGGGGGATAGAGCACCCGCGTTGGATGCTCCGTAGGTCTGGGAGGAGAGCGCGGCCACTGCCTTCACCATCGGGCTGAAAGGCGCAGCGGCGATGACGACCGCACCTCCGAATGAGTGGCCGACAAGCGCGACTTCAGAGTGTCCGGTGGCACTGAGGAAGGACAGTCCCGCCATCGTGTCGAGTACGCACTCTGTCATGACATTGGGGAGACGGTAGTCGATGCGAATCGATGTTGCCACGTATTTCAGATCTTCGGCAAGCCTGGCGTAGATGCCGCCTGCGGGACCATCGAAGCCACCACGCGCTCCCCAGACGAAAACTATCGCCTTGCTGGTGCGGTAATCAGGGTCAGGATTGCTGTGAACGATGATGTGGATGTCGCCGCGCGTGGTGTGAAGCAGGATACCGTTACCGGGCTGGTCCTCGTGAGGAGTCCAGCGGCTGACATCTTCAATCTGGATTGTTAGGTCGTCGTTGTCGGTGGTCATAGCGGGAATTAACATCAATGTACAGGATGGATAGGATAAGTCTTAGTCGTCTCCGGCGGCGGCGGCGGCAGGTGTGGATGACGCCTGAGTCTCGGTGTATGGCTTGTGGAAGAAAGCGATCACGCCGCCAGTGAGCATGGTCAATACGACCAGCATCGCGGCGGACTTGAAGCCTTCCAGATAGAACGGGCCGACCTGCTCGGCGGTGAGGAGTGCGATACCAGCGGGCAGCACCATTGCGAGAGCCGTCGCGGATACGGTAGAGCCGAACGCGTGCCCGAGCTCGCGTGTCGTCTCGAGCATGCCGGACGCGAAGCCTCGATGCCTGAGCGGAAGTGAACTCATAATCATGGCGTTGTTGACAGGGTTGAAGAAAGCCGTACCGAACGAAATCGGAAGCATCAGCAAGGGTATGTACCAGATTGGCACGCCGCCGCCGATGGACATCGCAGGGACGCTAAGGCCGCCTATACCCACGCCCGGCACCGTTATGCCGCCAATGAAGATACCCAGCAGCAGGAAGCCGGAGGCTATGCTGACCATCGCGGCAGGACGCAGCAGCTTGGGCTGGTACTTGTCATAGACCCAGCCGGCGGTGAACGTCATCACCAAGCCGATAATCTGATTGGGCAGCAGCACGAGCGGCACCCAGATAGGGGGCTTGTTATATCCAAGCTCCACGATGATGGGTACGAGCGTCATCGTCGCCAGCATGGAGAAGTGGAAAGTTACATTGGACACCAGCGACAGGGAGAAATACTTGTGCTTGAAGTGCTGCAAGTCCACAAGTGGGTTTTGCATGCGGCGCTCAAGAAGTATGAACGCGCCCAGGAGCACGGCTGAAAGCACATACATTCCGATGTGATATACGCTGCCTTGCTCGCTCGTGTACGACTCTTCGCCGCCATGCAGATGCGCTCCCGCAAGCAGGAAAACGACAGAGGTTACGACCAGCAGCAGGCCGCCGGGAATATCTACGGGGTTCGTGTTCGTTCTGGGTTCGTCCTTGAGCATGAGGAGCATCGGCCTTGATACGGCGATTGCAAGAATGCCCATCGGCACGAAAGTAAGGAATACGAGCCGCCAGCTCAGGTATTGCAGGAAGAGCGCAAAGAGAGCGAGTCCAATCAGCGTTCCGAAGCGAGCGCCAACTATGGGTATGGAGAACGCCCTGCCGCGCTCTTCCGGTGGAAAGGCCGCTGCTAGGATGGCGTTGGCATTGCCCATGATGAGCGCCGAGCCCAGTCCGGTGAGTCCCCTCCATATAATGACTTGCAGCAAGGATGTGGAGACGGCTATGAGTATAGAGCCGAGCGTCGAGAGAACAAGCCCGATGAAGAATACGCGGGCATGACCATATCGGTCGCCGAGTCTAGCCCCGAGCATGACGAATGCACCGAGCGTAAGCAGGTACATTACGACCATCCATGCGGCATCGTCAACGCCGCGGTTGAAGTCCTTCGCAAGGGTGGGCAGCGAGAGTGCGACAGGGAGGCTGGAGAGCTGCACCAGCATGTAGGCGGATGAAAGCGCGATGAGAACCGCGCGGCGCTGGGGAGTGGTCAGCAGAGGAGCGAGCGCGCCTAGCTTCATTGGGTTGGTGCCTCCCTTCGCTCACTTGCCATATTGCCTGTCTCAACTCTGTTCTAATCAGGCAACTATAACATTGGATTGATGGTTTGCATAGCGAAAGTTGGCCGCAAACGATTTCGACCAGCGCTGACACTGATGCTTCAGATAAGTCCGGAAGGTCTGGGACTTTGTTCGCCAACCGACGCGTTGTGCTTGGATTGGATGTGAGTTAAAATGCGGGGAAATAGACAGGTCAAGGAACCAATCTCGGAGCAGCAAGTACCCCATCCCAGCCTTCCCCCTGAGAAGGAAGGGGTCAAATGAAGGAGCGGCCTATGTCAACTAATGATACTGCCTTGATAGCGCACCTGATGAGGCGCGCAGGCTTCGGAGCGAGATACGACGAGATAGAGGCGCTGGCAGAACAGGGATATGACGCGACCGTTGACTGGCTGCTGAATCCGGAAGGCGAGCCGGAGACGGACGACGACATTACGCTGCGCTTTACACCGATGCATGTGGAGCCGCAGGGGTTTGTGGGTCCCGCGAGCCGCTGGCTGTATCGCATCCTCAATACGCGACGGCCACTGGAAGAGAAGATGACGCTGTTCTGGCACTGCGTGCTCGCGACGGGGTTCTCCAAGTTGAACTCTGGGACGGCAATGTGGCGGCACTACGAGATGCTGCACGCTCATGCGATGGGGAACTTCAGGGAACTGCTGCTTCAGATTTCCAAAGACCCGGCGATGATCTACTGGCTGGACAACTGCGACAACCACGACGGCACGCCCAACGAGAACTATGGGCGCGAGCTGATGGAACTGTTTTCGATGGGCATCGGCAACTACACGGAGGACGATGTGAAGATGGCGGCCCGCGCGTTTACGGGCTGGACATACTCCGATCCGCTGCCTCGCGTGCCGTACCTGTTCTATCATCCGAGCTTCGAATACCGCGATTGGGACCACGACGATAGTGAGAAGACGTTCCTCGGCGAGACGGGCAACTTCAACGGCGAGGACATCATTGACATCATCGTGAAGCAGCCGGCGACGGGGCAATTCCTCGGCAGGCACCTGTACAACTTCTTCGTTGCGGACGAGCCGCAGGTTCCGGCGTGGCCATACACGCCGCCGAACGACCCGGAGGCGGTGAACACGCTGGCGCAGGCGTACATAGACTCCGGCTATGAGATGCGACCGGTGCTGGAGACGCTGTTCAAGTCGGACTTCTTCAAGGAAGCGCGCTTCAAGAAGGTGAAAAGCCCGCTGGAACTGGTGTCCAACACGGTGCGGATGACGGGTGATTTCAATGTGGAGATGGGAACATTCCCGAAGCACGGGCTGACCGGACTTGCGGCGACCGTGGGCTTCATGGGGCAGCAGGTGTTCAATCCGCCGAGCGTCGAGGGGTGGCACACGGGCAAGGAATGGATTGACAGCGGCGCTCTTGTTCAGCGCGTGAACTTCGCTGCGGAGCAGGTTGGTGATGCCGACATGCCGGGCGTTAGGATGATACTGGACAGGCTGGCAGATGACGAGACGAGCACGTCGCCGGAGGGGTTCGTTGACGGCTGCCTGCGGCTGATGGGAGACATCGAGCTTGATGCGGACACGCACTCAGCGCTGGTACAGCATGTGGAGGGCAACGGGGCGCTGCGAGCAGACACGGCTGCTGACCGCGGCAGGTTCGAGGAGCGTGCCACGGAGATGATGCAGCTCATCGTCGCTACGCCGGAGTATCAGTCGGAATAGAACCGTAACCAACATCGATGTACAGGATGGATAGGATGGAGGACTTTAGCGATGACAACGCAAGAGAAGGATACGGTTCTGGTGGTGCTGCAACTGAGCGGCGGGAATGACTTTATGCACACGGTCGTCCCGTATGGTAATCCGCTGTACTACGACTTCCGGCAGACGGTGAATGTGCCGCAGGACAGGGTGCTGCCGATAGACGACAACTTCGGCTTCCATCCGCATCTGGGGGCTATCAAGCCGATGTGGGACGCGGGCGACATGGCGATTGTGGCGGGTGTGGGCTACCCGAACCCGAACCGCTCGCACTTCCGCTCGATGGACATCTGGCACACCTGCGAACCTGACGAGGTGGCGACCGAAGGGTGGCTCGGCAAGGCGATACAGGATATGGACCCGCATAAGGAGAATGTGCTGACGGCGGTGAACTTCGGCAACGGGCTGCCGCGCGCGATGGCGAAGCCGGGTGTGCCGGTAACATCGGTGTCAGACCTAGAATCTTACGGGCTTCTGAACAGCATGCAGGCGGAGTCGCAGCGCAGTGCGGCGCTTGATGTATTCCAGAAGATATACGGGCAGGCAATCGGCAGCGGGCCTGTGAACGACTACATCCGGCAGACGGGGTTGGACGCGATGAAGGGCGCGGACATCATCAAGGTCGCGCCGGAGCGGTACTCTTCGACGATTGAGTACGCGGACAACTCCATCGCGCAGGCGCTGAAGGGAGTGGCGCAGGTGCATCTGGCGGACCTGGGAACGCGCGTGTTCTACACGCAGTACGGCGGGTTCGACGTGCATGCGAATGAGGTGGAGACGCAGAATAAGCTGTGGCTGGATGTGTCGGGGGCAATTTCGGACTTCTTCGCGGACCTTCGAGAGCACGACGCATCCGAGAATGTGGTGATGCTGGTGTTCACGGAGTTCGGACGGCGCGTGCGGGACAACGGCAACGGCACCGACCACGGCTCGGGCGGCGGCTCGTTCCTCATAGGGGACCGGGTGAGGGGCGGCATGTACGCCGAGTATCCCTCGCTTGCGCCTGAGAGGCAACTGGACGGCGACCTGCGCTTCAACTACGACTATCGCGGGCTGTACTCCAGCGTACTGGACCAGTGGCTTGGGCTGGACGCCGCGCCGATAGTGGACGGCACTTACGAGCAGATTTCGTTCTTGGAGTAGATCAGGAACTAACATCGATGTACAGGATGGGGAGGATATTTTTGTCCAGTCACCCCATCCCAGCCTTCCCCCTTGATGGGGGAAGGGGCTTTATGCCATAGATTGGGCGGGTGAGGCATGACCACGACACAAAAAATGAAGCAGCAGGTCTATATACGGGTGGGGCACCACTATGTGAAGACGATAGGGTGCCACGGCGTCCTCGGGGGGCGGAGCTTCGAGTGCCCGATAGATACGGCGTTCAACTCGAAGGGGCTGATATATGTCGCCGGACGCGCGGAGACCACGCCTCGCGTTACCGTCATCGACATACACGAGAACTTCCACGGCGAGTTCGGCACGCCGGGCGCGGGTGGAGACGGGCAGCTACGCTGGCCGGGCGGCATCGCAATCGACAGCGACGACAAGGTGTATATCACCGAGCAGCACACGCAGAAGATGAACGTCTATGACGAGTCGGGCGGACTGATCGAGCGGTGGGGAAGGTATGGCAGCGAGCGCGGCGAGTTCAAGGAGCCGACGGGCATCGTGTTCGACGCGGACGATAATATGTACATGGCGGACGCGGGCAACCACCGCGTGCAGAAGTTCACGAAGGACGGCAGGCACATCGCCATGTGGGGTGGCATGGGCAGCGGCGAGGGTGAGTTCAACATGCCTTGGGGCATCGCGCTGGACGGCGAGGGCGATGTGTATGTGTCGGACTGGGGGAACAACCGGGTGCAGAAGTTCACGGCGGACGGCGAGTTCATCATGGAGTTCGGCGAGGCGGGCGATGGCAAGGGACAGTTCCGCAGGCCGTCGGGGGTGTCTGTCGATAGGGGCGGCGACATATATGTCGCAGACTGGGGTAACGACCGTGTGCAGGTGTTCGACCCGAAGGGCGTGTATCAACTGAAGTTCACGGGGGACGCGTCGCTATCCAAGTGGGGGCTGGAGATAATCCTGGGCAGCCCGGACTTTGCGCGGGAGCGGCACCGCGCCACGCTGGAGCCGGAGCGCAGCCTGTGGCGGCCGAACTCGGTACAGGTGGACGCGGAGGACCGTATCTTCATCACGGACACGAGCCGCCACCGCTTGCAGATATACCAGAAGGAGTCGGTCGCGGTGGACGCGGACTGGCTGGACCTGGAGAATCCAAAGCGGGAGCTGCAGTTCAGGTAGGAGGCGTCAGCGGTCAGGTAGTCTTTCGAAGGGCCTTTCGGCAAGGTCAGGACGAACGGGCTAACAGATATACGGGATGGGGATGATTTTTGTTCCGTCACCTTCATCCCTCCCCTTCCGTGTGCACAGGCTCTAGCCTCTCCTTTTGATTTATGAAGTCGTCTCAGAAGATGTCAGCGCGGTCTCTTGCGGTTCGCATAGGAGTGATGAGCGCCGCTATTATCGCAGCGTCAGGCGTAGCGATAGACGCCATAGATATGCCGGGCGCCGATGCCCTGTCACTGACTCTTGCGCGGGTGTCTGTGCATGCGCTGGGACTGCTGGGTGTGCCTGCGTCGTCGAACGGCGCGGTCATCGACTCGGACGGCTTTGCCGCTGTCATCGTCCAGCAGTGCACGGCAATCGAGATTATCCTTGTGTTCGGCGCGGCCGTAATCGTATGGCCGGTGTCGCTCAGGGCACGCTTGTGGGCGCTTGCGCTCGGCGTGCCGTCGCTGTGCGCGCTGAACCTCGTGCGGATTGTGAGTCTGCTGCTCATAGGCGCGAACTTCCCCGAACACCACGATTTCGCGCATCTGGCGGTATGGCAGACTGTTATGGCGTTCGCGGCGCTTGCGCTGTGGCTGCTCTGGGCGCAATGGGCATACAATGGCAAAGGCGCAGCAGGCAGTGTAGGCGAAGCGGAGTAGCGGGCTTGGGTTCGGATGATCCGAAAGAGAAGTTGCAGTTCAGACAACTTTCACGCGGCAGCGTAGATGGCCAGCATGTCGTCGATGAAGGAGCGCGCGCCTTCCCAGGCTGCCGCGTACTCGTCATCGGTCAGCAATCCCCTATCAGCATGAATGTGAAGCCTATCTGCATTGCCCCAATCTCCCATCAAGTCTGTGGGGCCTGGTTGCTCTCTGACGAGGGCGCGCAGTGCATTGACTTTCCCACCGGTCGTGGCGGGATTAGTGCCGCGCTGATTCGCCACGGCGTTGACGCACTGCTTGGCAGCTTCATACATCAGCGCGCCCGCCGAATCAGGGTCTGAATACTCACTCAGTAGCATCTCCGCCTTTTGCAGATAGTTTCTCGCTCGTGCTTCGTGTCGCGCAGCTCTTCGCTGATACGGGTCATTGCTTGTCATAATTTGCCTTTAGGATGAAATCAAGCGCATCTTCATACACCCCCATCAGATGCCATCTCTCTAGCAAATCCAGCTCTGCATGGTCGCGCAGCAAGAAAACCTCGCCGAGCCTGCTTCTGTGATAACGCTTGGTAACTGCGCCTTTAGCATCAAGGGCCTTCGCCAGTTCTATGAGGCTGCCGTCGCATTCGATGCCGCGCTTTCGGGCCAGGTCTAGGAAGGTGGCTTCGGCGGCCTTCCAGAGCAGGCCCGCCGCCTCGCGCTCGTTGCCGGCGGCGAGCTGCTTGTGCGCGGCGTGGGTGTAGTCGAGGGCGGTCATTTCAGTGGTCGTGGAGGTCATGGCGCGGTCTCCTTGAATTGCCGACATCGGCAGCGCGATTATGGTCGTCCCAGTATAGCAGACGGATTCAGTGGGATCGGGCATTGGTGTAGAATGCGGTGCGCGTTGGATGAGTGTGAGTGGATTATCTATAGTGCGCTAAACAGTCCGTATGGAGAAAATCTGAAAGTGAAGAAACTTACAGCAGGAATCGGAGCCCTGGCCGTCGTCTTGTAGTTTGTGGCGATGACGGGGCTCGACGCCGATGCACCATCGGGCGTCGGATGTAACTCGGTGAGTGTGGCACCTGTCGGAGCGGCGGGAGTGAGTATGTTGTTTATGGTTGCTCCGCTGGCTATAATTGGAGGCATCGGGCTTCGTAGGAAAGCCAAGAGTTGATAGCAGTTCGCGCGGTGTTTTCGATGGCTATGACGCAGGCGAACCACTATACGCATACGAGCGACGGGATACTGCCGCATACGGAGGCGCGGCAGTATGACGTTACCGCGTTCCGAGATGTGAATTATGCGGCTTACCGGGCGGAGTTGCGCGAGTTGCGCTTGCAGCTTCTGATGATGCAGGAATGGGTGATGGAAGAGGGGCTGCGCGTGGCGGTGGTGTTGGAGGGGCGAGACGCGGCAGGCAAGGGTTCGACGGCTTCAGGCATCACTCATTATCTCAACCCCAAGTCCGCCAATGTGATTGAGCAGGGGATTCCGACGGCCAGGCAGATGCGTAATTGGCTGGGCACTTACCATAAGCTGATGCCGGAAGAGGGGAATATCACGATATTCGACCGGTCATGGTACTCGCGGGCTATCATTCAGCCGGCGCTGGGGTTCTGCTCGATGCGGCAGTACAGTTACTTCATGACGCATGTGAATGACTGGGAGCACCGGCTGGCGGACGAGGGGGTGCACCTGCTGAAGGTGTATCTTTCGGTGTCGAAGGAGGCGCAGGACCTGCGCTTTCGGATACGGCAGGACAGCGACTTGCAGTACTGGAAGTATTCACCGACCGACCGCAGGGTTGCGGAGCGGTGGCAGTTGCTGACATACTTCAAGGAGCGCATGTTTGCGGTTACTTCAACCGACTACGCGCCGTGGGTGATTATCGATTCTGACAACAAGCACCAAGCGCGACTGAACACGATACATTACATCCTGAGCAGCTTTGAGTACGAGGGCAAGGACCTGAGCCTGAAGGCGATAGAGGCGGGAGCGGACCGAAGTGACAGGCCGCGAAACGTGGTGGTGGATGGGGTGCTTTTCAGGAAGATGACGCCGGAGCAGGTTGCCGTACTTGAGCGGATAATGATACATGTCTAACAACGAACTGCCACAGATGGCTGCCGCCGGTGGGCTTGTGCTCTGCGGCGGCAATGCACTACTAATTCGCAAGCACGGGCAGTGGGACATCCCAAAAGGCAAGAAGAAGAAAAGGGAAGCGGCGGAGAAGTGCGCGCTGCGCGAGGTGGCGGAGGAGACGGGACTCGAATCGAACCTGCTGTCTATTCGACGACACTTTTGCCGGTCGAGCTACATTACTTACTACGCCAGCAAGCCGGTGAACAAAACGGTTGACTGGTTCTTGATGGACTATGCCGGGTCATTGCAGGACAGGCTGACGCCGGATCTTGGCGAGAACATCGACCTGTGCGTGTGGGTGCCTCTGGACGAGCTGGTGGACAGGATGCAGATGGCGCGGAGATACCTGCGGGACGAGGTGACGGATGCGATTGGTGAGGCGATCGGGGTGCCGGCGCCGGTGTGACGACCTGAGATAATGGGATGTACAGGACGAAATATCCTGCACATCCTGTCTATCCTGTTAGTTTCCGCGGATGCTGGCGAGCATGTCTTGCCAGGCTTGGCGCGCTTCTTCGACGGAGCCTTCTTCTTCGATGGTAGTGATGTCGCCGGGGTCCTGGTCCAGGACGACTGCCTTGAAGACGCGGCGCATTATCTTGCCGCTGCGGGTCTTGGGGAGCAGGTCAACGAAGTTTATCTCGCTGATGACGGCGACGGGGCCTAGTTCGCGGCGGACTGCCTGCAAAAGCTCTGCCTTGAGTTCGTCTGATGGCTCGTAGTTGTTTCTGAGCACTACGAATGCGGATATGACCTCGCCACGCAACTCGTCGGGGCGTCCGGTTACGCCTGCCTCGGCGACGGCGGGGTGGGTCAGGAAGGCGGACTCGACTTCGATTGTGCCGAGGCGGTGGGCGGCAATCTTGATGATTTCGTCTGCCCTGCCCGCGAACCAGATGTAGCCGTCTTCGTCCATGTGGGCTGAGTCGCCGGTGAAGTAAACTTGCTGGTCGGGTACGCGGCCCCAGTAGTCTGTACCGTAGCGCTCCGGCTCGCCCCAGAGGGTTGGCGTGAGGCTGGGGAAGGGGCGCTTGATGACTAGGATGCCTTTCTCGTTAGTCTCGCACGGTTCGCCCTCCGGCGTCATGATGGCGGCTTCGATGCCGGGCATGGGCATGCCGCTGGAGCCGGGCTTGATGGGGAGCATGGCGAGGCCGTAGGGGTTGCCGACGAGGGGACCGCCAGTCTCGGTCTGCCAATAGTGGTCGATGACAGGGATTCTGTCTTCGAGCGCCTCTGTTTGCAGCCACTCCCACGCGGGCGGGTTCAGCACCTCGCCGGCACAGAAGACGCGCTCAAGCGAGGGCAGGTCGGTCTTAGGCTTACCCTCGTCGCCGAAGCGCATGAGTAGGCGTACTGCAGTGGGCGATGTGAACATGCCGGTTACGCCGAACTCGTCGGTAATCTGCCAGATGAGGTCAGGGTCGGGGTGGTTGATTGCGCCCTCAAATGCGATTGTGGTGGAGCCCGCAAGCAGCGGTGCATAGACGATGTACGAATGGCCGACCACCCAGCCGATGTCGGAAGTGGACCACCAGACGTCGGTGTCGCGCAGTCCGAAGCACCACTTGCCCATGCTGTGGATGCCGACCTGGTAGCCGCCGTGAGCGTGTACGACTAGCTTGGGCTTTGCGGTGGTGCCGGAGGTGGCGAGGATGTATGCGGGTTCATTGGACTCCATTTCGACATGGCTGCCGTCATGCCCTGCGCCTTGCCGCAGGAAGTCCTTCCAGTCAATATCGCGCTCCGGGGTCATAGGCGTATCCGGATCCCGCCTGAGCACTACGAGGTGTTCAACGGATTCGCCGCCGATTTCGAGGGATGCGTCAACGATGTGCTTGAGGGGGATGTCGCGTCCGGCGCGATAGGTGATGTCGGTAGTGAATACGAGACGAGAGCCGCTTGCCTGGATGCGGTCGCCGAGCGCACCCGCTCCGAAGCCCGCGAAGACGACGCTATGGATTGCGCCGATCCGGACGGTGGCGAGCATGAGCATAATCGCCTCCGCGCTGATGGGCATGTAGATTGTGATGCGGTCGCCTTTCTCGATGCCCAATCCGCGCAGTGCGGCGGCTATCCGCTCTACTTCGTGCCTGAGTTGCGCGTAGGTGAAGACCTGGCGCTCACCGCGTTCGTTGGCGTAGATGAGTGCCGCGTGTCCGCCCCAGCCTCGGTTGACATGGTGGTCGATGCAATTATAGGCGAGGTTGGTCTTCGCACCGCCGAACCAGCGAAATGCGGGCGGCTGCCATTCGAATACCTCGTCCCACTTGCGGAACCATGGCAGCGCCTCGGCTGCGCGCTCCCAGAAGGCTACGGGGTCGTCGGTGGCTTCGCGGCGCCAACGGCTTGCGATAGGGTTGACTGTCTGCATTTTTGTCCTCCCATTAGTCGGGCTGATGTATGCGGATTCGACCTATTTCTACTATATTATTCTCGTCAGCTCAGCCCTCGTCCATTTGTCTCAACAGATATTTCAACATATCTCCGACGCGACATATCAGCGCCATAGACAATTGCCGCGAGAATGTCGTCCTCCACAAGATAGGGATATTCTGCGATGATTTCGTCGGTTGTCATTCCGTCAGCGAGAAAATCCAGTATGAGAGATACCCATATTCGCGTGCCCTTTACGCGTGGCTTGCCAAAGCATACATTGGGGTCGATGGATATGCGTTTCAGCAGCGGATTCATGGCGGTCTCCGTAACATCGCAATGATACAGATTATAAGGTATTGCTGATGGATGTTGGCCCTAAATTCAATATCGCACCTAACGCAGGCTTCATCCCCATCCTAACCTTCCCCCATCGAGGGGGAAGGGACAAGATGAACGACCTCATCCCATCGAGAGCTGACAGGGGTAGGTATTGACAGTTATCGTGCCAGCTTCTGCGATTTCACCCCCATCCTAGCCTTCCCCCATCGAGGGGGAAGGGATTTTGCCCTCACCCTAACCCCCTGGGGAGAGGGGACTTCACCTACCCTTGGCAGCCCGTCGAGGGGGAAGGGGCTAAATGGCAATTGTCAACAAGTGTAGGCAATACCGATTATAGAGTGATAGGAACTCCGACTTCTTGGAATGGCTGCAAGTCGCCGATGTGCATGCCTTCGGCGGGGATGAATGCCTTTGCCTTGAGGGCTTCAATGAGGTCGGATTCGTTGTGGATGTCGCCGTCAAATATGGTTACGCACTTGCCGATGCCATGGGTGGAGTGGGCGTCGCTGCCGCCTGTACCTACGAAGCCGAGATGTCGAGCGACATCGAGCGTAAAGTGGTTCTCTCGATCGGTGTTGCTGCCGTTGGCGACCTCAACATCGTCCACAAGCTCAAAGAGCGGATGCTTGGACGCTGCAATAGATGTCGTTGGCCGGTTGCCGTTGAAGTTCTTGAAAAGCAGGTTGACATTGTAGGGTGGCTTGTTGAAGAAGTTGCGGAATGGATGCGCCGCAACCATCACGCCGCCTGCGGCATCAACCACCTTACGCAAGCCTGCCGCCGTGTGCATTCCGCTGACATAGTGCTGCATGCCGAATGTGAGGATGTGTCCCATTTCCGTGTTCACTTCAATCGCCGGGATGACCGTAAAGCCCGCGTCCCTGAAGACGGTTGCGACTTCATGATGTTCCCAGCCGCCGGAGTGCTCGGTGAGGCATACGCCGTCCAGTCCGATGCGATGGGCTTCTTCCATAAGTTGTTCAGGGGTGAGTCCGCTGTCGCTGCTGCCGCGGACGGTGTGGATGTGTAGGTCGAAGACTGCCAAATTTTGTCCTTTGTCGGTGCTGGTCATTAGTTGTCGGTAGCTTAATGGATTCTAGCCTTTGACCTCGGCGTCGGTCAATTGTGGCAACGGGAACGGACAGACATGATGAATAGGATGGATAGTCAGGTTGCGAAGTAAGGAAGGAACCAGCCAAAGATTGCGATGAATGTAAGGGTAATGGCAAGTACGCCGATGAGCATGTGGCGGAACAGAATCGCGATAGGTGCCGCGAGCAGGATTGCCATTCCTGAGATGGCAAGCGTGTATGCCAAATTTGGGCTGCCGATGCCGCTCCCAGGCGCTTGTTCGAGGCTTACGCGATAGAGCAGGGCGAGTGTGCCTCCGATGACTGCCCAAGTCGGGTAGGAGAGGGCGACGATGCCCATTGCAAGGGTCATAGGAGGATACTTTTCCATTACGGGCATCATCTGCTCGCGGCGGTTCTTCAGCACGAGGAAGAGGCTAATCATGGAGATGGTGATGAACACGGACGCCATGAGCATTCCCAATACCGCGCCGTCTATGAATCTTTCGAGCGTCATATTTGTCTATTCGGGTTGGATTGCGGATACGAGGTGTGCGTTCATGCCATGCTTGTGGCGCAGCAGAAGGTGGATGGCGGTGCCGACCTCACGGCGCGGCACGAGGGCGTAGATCGAGGGTCCGCTGCCGGATAAGTGCATCTCCCTCGCGCCGAGTTCCGCGAATGTGTTCCAGCACTGTTCCAAGCCGGGGTAGGCGTCGAACGCCACGCCGTCGAATACATTGAACAGAAACTGCGCCGGTACATCGCCGCCGCCGCGGATACGCGCCTCCAGTTTTCGAGTGAGGAACCCCCGTGTGTAGTTGGAGGGCGTGAGCATGCCGTAGAGGGCGGCGGTCTTGCTTGGCACTTCGCCCTTGTGTCGCACATCGGGCGTTACCACGACGAGCCACTGCACATCGGCAGGCGGAAGTCGGCGGATGCGCTCTCCCCTGCCTAGTCCAATAGCGGTGCCGCCTTTCAATAGAAAGGGCACATCCGAACCGAGTTGAGCCGCAATCGCTTCAAGCTGTGCGGGCGTCATATCGAGTCGCCAGAGGTGGTTGAGCCCGTTTAGGGTCGCTGCGGCGTCGCTGCTTCCACCGCCGAGTCCGGCGGATACGGGTATCCCCTTGTCGATGGAGATGTGAGCGCCACCTGTGTAGCCACTTTCTTCCTGCAGCAGCCGCGCCGCTTTGTATGCCAGATTGTCGGGGGACTCCAAAGCAGGATTGTCGCAGATCAGGGTGATGTCGTCGGCGGGAGTGAGGCGCACGGTGTCGTGCAGGTCAACGGTCTGCATGATGGTGGCGACTTCGTGATAGCCGTCGTCGCGCCGCCCGAGGACCTCAAGCGTGAGGTTAATCTTGGCGTAGGCTTTGAGGGTGAGCATCCGTTTCAGGATAGCGTAGCCTCCAAGCGGCGTAAAGGTTGCCCCAGTCGTCGAGGCTGAGAGTCTGTGGGCGACGCCTGGGATCAATGCCGGCTTCGGCCAGCATCGTTTCCGCTTCGTCCCGCGGGATCGACAGGCCCTGTTGCAGGCAGTTATGCACCTGCTTACGTGGAGCGGAGAAGCCGGCGCGAACCAGCGTGAAGAAGGCGTCAATGGAGTCCAGGGCAAGCGCAGGATGCGGATACACATCAATGCGAACGATGGCGGATGTTACCTTGGGCGCAGGGCGGAATGCGCGCGACGGCACGCTGGCGACAATGCGCGGCTTACCGTAGAGCTGAGTTGCCACCGAGAGGATAGACATATCGCCGGGCTTCGCTGTCATGTTGCGGGCGACTTCTCGCTGAACCATGATGACCATGAGCGCGGGCTTATGCTCGGCTTCCAGGAAGCGGCGGATTATCGGTTGCGCCGCGTAGTAAGGCAGGTTGGCGATGAGCTTGTAGGGGGCGTCTTGCGGAACGAGGGACGATATATCCGCTTCGCGCGCGTCAGCGTGGACGATGCGGACATGCGGCTGCGACGCAAATTCGTCCGTCAGCGCGTCGGCGAGATGGTCGTCGAGTTCGACGGCAGTTAGGCTTGCGGCGCGTTCCGCGAGTGAGCGGGTCAATATGCCGCGACCGGGTCCGATTTCGAGCGCGATGTCGTCGGGAGAAAGGTCGGCGGCGGAGACGATGCGCGATACGACGCGTCGGTCAACTAGGAAGTTCTGGCCGAGGGATTTTTTGGCGGGGGCGTATTCGGGCACAGGGGTTAGTTCCAGTCATGATAGCTACTTTTCTTGCAGTGTAAACTTGGATTAACGCCCCCACATTATCGCGCCCATGGGTGCAAGTTTCTGCTCGACAGGGTCAACGACTAGGAAGAGCTCCTCAAGGGTCAATGCGCCTAAGAGTGGCTGTGTGCCCTCCTCGTTGAACATGACCTGAGTTACGGTCTGCCGATCGTCTATCTGCATCCACACGAGACCTAAATCCATACGCCGAGTGCTGCCGTCGGCGAAGCGAACCGTCTGTTTCCTTCTTGGTGAGACGCCCAATTCATGCAAGACTGAAGCCGGAATGGCACTCAGAAACGCCCCTTTATCGACAAGCGCGTCCACGGAAATGCGGCGTTCGCCGTGCTCATGATTTGCGACGCTCACTTCCACATTGAACAGTCCCATACGATTCTCCAATCGCAGATGGTTGCGGGGCGACAATACATTCTGGAAAGCAGGTCGTGCACCTCAATTCGATTCCCGTCCGAGAGCGTAACCACGGCGGCGACTCAAGCCAGGCGACCCTGCGGCACCCGGAAGACACCGCTTACCGCTGCTTCCTTCCGGACCTGACGGGGTTCACGGCTTTCCGCCGCGCAGGACCCAGCTATCAACGCCGACCAACCGGGGTCAGAGGCACCGAATGGCAAACCTCCAAGAGGAGTTCAGCCTCGCTAGAGCGGATTGCGAGTACAGGGCACCGCTATCTCCCCGCTTAGCACGACCATGAATTCATGGTAGGGGGATGGCGTGGGCGTGTCAACGGAGATAGGTGTCAGGGGTCAGGTTTCAGCGGACGGGGGGTAACAGGATGGGGAGGATTTTGCCCCCCTTCCTAACCTTCCCCCATGGGGGGAAGGGACAGTGGGTTAGCGGCTGACTTTTAGGATGCTGAGGAAGGCTTCCTGGGGTATTTCGACGCTGCCCACGCGCTTCATGCGCTTTTTGCCCTCAGCCTGGCGCTGAAGTAGCTTGCGCTTGCGGGTTACATCGCCGCCGTAGCACTTGGCGAGCACGTCCTTACGCAAGGCGCGTATGGTCTCGCGTGCGATTATCTTCCTGCCGATGGCGGCCTGCACGGGCACTTCGAAGAGCTGCCTGGGTATAAGCTCGCGCAGCTTCTTGGTAAGCTCGCGTCCCTGGTAGTAGGCGTTGTCGCGATGGGTGATGATGGAAAGGGCGTCCACAGGTTCGCTATTCACGAGGATGTCCACCTTCACGAGGCTGCCGGCGCGGTAGCCGGAGAGTGAGTAGTCCATCGAGGCGTAGCCTTGCGTGTGCGCCTTCAGGTTGTCGTAGAAGTCGATGAGCACTTCCGCAAGCGGGACATCGAACTCCATCAGCACGCGCGGAGTGGAGTTTGCGCCTTCGCTTTGTAGATATTCGAGGCGCTTGTACTCGCCGCGCCGGTTGCGGACAAGTTCCATAACGGGACCGATGTAGTTGGCGGGAGCGATGATGCTGAGGTCTAGCCACGGCTCTTGGATTTCGTCTATGCGGGATGATTCCGGCAGGTGCGCGGGGCTGTCAATCTCCAGAATCTCGCCATCAGTCATCAACACTTCATAGGCGACACTGGGGGATGTCGCGAGAAGATTCAGGTCGTATTCCCGCTCAAGACGCTCCTGAACGACGTCCATGTGGAGCAAGCCAAGAAAGCCGCAGCGAAAGCCTGAGCCGAGCGCAATGGAGTTCTCGGGCTGAAAGGTGAGTGCGGCATCGTTAAGCTGGAGTTTTTCGAGGGCGACTCGCATGTCCAGGTAGTCCTCGCCGTCGGCCGGGTACAGACCTGCGAATACCATCGGCTTGAGCGGCTGGTAGCCTTGTAACGGCTCTGCGGCGGCGGCGTTTGCAAGGGTAACGGTGTCGCCGACGGGTGCGTCGCCTACGCTCTTAAGGCCGGTGGCGATGTAGCCGACTTCACCAACTCCGAGACGCTCGATGCTGGTGGGTTCGGGGGCGAATACACCTACGTCCAGCACCTCACTTGCGCTGTCGGTTGACATTATCTTTACCCGACTGCCGGTGGGCACCTGCCCATCCATGACACGCACATAGGCTATCGCGCCCTTGTATGGATCGTACTTGGAGTCGAATATAAGTGCACGCAGGGGAGAGTCGGCATCGCCGGACGGCGGCGGGACGCGCTGAACTATGGCTTCGAGGATTTCAGGTATGCCCGTTCCGTCTTTGGCGGATACGAAGACTATCTCGTCGTCGAGGAATCCGAACGCCTGCTGAACTTCCTGCGCTACGCGCTCCGGCTCAGCGACATCGAGGTCAATTTTGTTTATGACGGGGATGATTTCAAGGTCGTTTTCGAGGGCTAGATAGACGTTGGCAAGCGTCTGCGCCTGGATGCCTTGCGAGGCATCAACTACCAGTAACGCACCCTCACACGCAGCAAGGCTGCGCGAGACTTCGTAAGAAAAGTCCACATGCCCGGGGGTGTCAATGAGGTTGAGCTGGTAGTCTTGTCCGTTCTCGGCTTTATATGAGAGGCGTACTGCCTGCGCCTTGATGGTGATGCCGCGCTCGCGCTCGAGGTCCATGCTGTCGAGGAGCTGCTCGACCATTTCGCGCTCATCAACCGCTCCTGTTTGCTGCATGAGGCGGTCGGCGAGGGTGGACTTTCCATGGTCAATATGGGCGATGATGCAGAAGTTGCGGATGTGCTGTGCGTTCATAGTGTAATAGTAGCACATGAATGTGAACGGGGGCTAACATCGATTCACATGACGGTCAGGATGAAAGAAGGTTAGGCTGGAATAGTATCGAAGGCGTAATGGTGCGGCGCAGGGACTTTGTGAAATAATTCATTGACATTTCAAATTAGTCTCACTAACATTGTAAATTGCCGAAAGTATAGTCTTAATAATGCGCTAGCTTCATCGGCATCATCTTGTTGGCAGGCACTTGGGCCAAAGCCAGACTTCGGCGATGATGGTCGAGGCATCACAAATGGAGGGAATCAGAATGAAAAGTAAAGCCTTTTGGCTTCTGGGACTGGTCGCGATAGCGGCATTGGTTCTGGTAGCTTGCGGCGGCGCAGACGAAGCGCCCGCGGCGCCCGCACCGGCGGCTCCTGCGGCAGCGCCCGCAGCTCCGGCTCCGGCAGCGCCCGCGCCTGCGGCTCCAGCCGCAACAACAGCGCCCGCGGCCCCGGCAGCAGCTCCCGCTGCGACGGCAGCGCCCGTTCAGCCCACGCCCGCGCCAGCGATTCCGACCGAGCAGGCGGCAATAACCATTACTGTTGCGTTCGACAATGTCGGAACGCCGCAGTTCCGCAACGTCAAGGGCACTTGGCCCGACGTGCTGTTCCATGGCTTCTTCGGCTTCCAGGAGCCGCTGCTGGGCTGGGAACCTACGTATGACGACCAGGGCAACCCGATCCGCTCGACCGGCGAGGCTTGCCACGCTCCGTTCATCGCAACAGGCTGGGAGTGGGAACTCCCGTCCAAGGACGGCGGCACGGTTAAGATGGACGGCAAGGCCTTGGAGAACTTCGACGATGCCGATCTGTCCGATCCGGACAACCAGGGCACCATCAGGGTGTTCATCCAAGAGGGCATCGACTTCTATCGCGCAGAGCCGGACGGACTCGTGAAGATGGGCCCGCTGACCGCAGAGGACGTCGCATGGTCGTTCAATGACGCCGGCTCGGAGAACACGAACTCGGCGCACTCGAACTCGTCGCAGGCTTATGAATACTACAAGCCTTGGCGCGCGGAGAGCGAGTATGTCGCGGTAGCTGAGAACCGCGCGTTCCGCTCGGACGGCTTGCAGGACGCTTCGTCAATCTGCCAGGACGCGATTTGGATTCAGTCCAAGGCATATAACGATGAGTTGGAAGCTGCTGGCAATGAGGATGGCACTTTCGGATTCCCGCACGGCTCAGGTCCGTTCGTGGTGGAAGAGTGGCTGCCCGCCGAGCGCATCAATGCGGTGGCACGCGTCGATCACTGGAGGCAATCTGCTCCGTTCCAGAGGCTGATTTTCGTGCAGGCGAACGAGGCGCAGCAGCGCTCCGCAATGCTTCAGACCGGTGCAGCCGACGTTGCCATGGCCTCCATCCAGGATGTCGGACGGCTTGAGGACGAAGGCTTCAAGTTCCACGAGGGTCTTGACGCCATCAACGGCAACTTCTACTACTTCTCCGGCAACCTTTGGGCATTCAAGTACCCGCCGAACTCCACGCTGGGTGATGATGACCTTTCGGGCAAGCCGATATTGCGGAAGGGATTCCTTCCTTCGGACAAGTACCCGTGGATCGGTGACCCACGCCTCGAATGCGTAGGCATAGACCGCAGCGACCCCGGCATTCAGGATACACCGGGCGCGGGCTGCGAGGTTGCCAACTTCAGCGGCATGTACGAATTCGACGGTTTCGATTCGCGGTTTGAAGAGGGCGCTGTAGGCTTCGACTACACCGACACCGACAGGTTCTCCTATGAGACGCCACGAATGATAAGCGCGAAGAAGTTCCGCCAGGCGCTTGCCTACGCGATCGACCGCGAGCTTATCGCGGCGTCTGTTACGGGTGGATATGGCGGAGCAGTCTATGGCGGGGCGTTCCCCGGCCAGACGGTTCACCAGACGCATCCCGAGTACAAGGAGCGCTGGAGTTACGCATTCGATCCTGACAAGGCACAGGCGCTTCTGGCCGAGTCTGGCGTGGCGCCCGGCTTCGAGTTCGAGTTCTTCTGCTCGCAGGGCAACGGCACCTCGCTTGAGGTCTGCGAAGCGGTAGTCGGACAGTGGAAAGAGAATCTTGGCCTTGAGCCGTACATTGACAGCACGCAGTACTCATCGCGCCGCCCGACGATGCTGGGCCGTGAGATACATGTGCCGTGGATGACGCGCTGGGGCCCGACGAGCAAGCATGGCAGGCTCGGCGAGGGCGGCGGCACGCTGCCGGGCGGTGGCTTGTGGCCGCTTCCCGCCGGTGGCTGGAACCCTGGCATCGAGGACAACCGCTGGTGGCAGAACCGTGAGGACACCCGAGTCCAGAAGAAGGGTTCGGATGATAACCTCGCTACGCGTGAAGCCATCCTTGACTGGGCCTACGACATGACACTCTCGACCGGCACGGTAGAAGTACCTGTTCTCATCGGGTTCAATCCGGACACTGTTGAGAGTTGGAACCTCGCTCCGTACGAGCTTCCAAACTCGTTCGAGACTATCGTACCGGCAAACAGGTAAGAGTCCTGTCATAGTTGAATCTATTGCTTATTGAAAAATAGACGCGGCGTCCCGCTTCCTGATATGGTTAGGCGGGACGCCGTAGGGTACATCTAAGAATTTACTGGATAAACCTTAATGAAAGTCTTCATACTAAGACGGCTGCTGTTTCTGGTGTTTGCGATATTCGCAGCCACGCTGGTCGTCTTCGCGCTGTCGCGCTTGCAGGGCGATCCTCGCAACGTGATGCTGAATGTAGGCTATGTGTCGCCTGAACAGTGGGAGGCTTGGGGCAAGCAGTTCCACCTTGACAAGCCGCTGATAGTCCAATATCTCATTTGGATAGGCAAGGGCTTTTTTCAAGGAGACTTTGGCGACTCGCTGAAGACTGGCAAGCCTGTGATGCAGATGGTCGCGGGGTTTGCGCCGGCGAGCCTCCAGTTGGGGCTTTCCGCCACGCTTTTCGTGCTTATTACGGGCATTCCGCTGGGGATACTGTCTGCGGTCAAGCGCGGCACAATCTGGGATGTGTTCGGCAGGACATTCGCTGTGTTCGGTCAGGCGCTACCACCGTTCTGGCTCGGCATAATGCTCATCCTAGTGTTCTCGGTGACGCTGGACTGGCTGCCATCCGGCACGCGCGGGCACGACGCAAGCAGCTTCCTCGACAGAATGAAATACTTCATCATGCCAGCGATAACGCTGGGCTGGCTCGCTTCGGCAGGGTTGATGCGTCTGGTGCGCTCGTCCATGCTCGAAGTGCTCGACTCTGAGTTCGTGAAACTGGCGAGGGCGAAGGGCGTAGGCGCGAACAAGGTCATCTGGAAGCACGCTTTCAAGAACGCACTTATCCCGCCACTGACGTTCTCCGGGCTTATCCTGGTGGGGTTCATCGGCGGCACGGTCGTAACGGAGACGGTGTTCGCCTGGCCCGGTCTGGGTCAAATGACTTATACGTCCATCATCAACAACGACTTCCCCTTGATGACAGGGGCGGTTCTCGTCTTCACTCTGGTCTATGTGTTCGCAATTTTCGTGATAGATGTGCTGTACGCATTTATAGACCCGCGCATACGCTACTCCTAAGGATTGGCAATTGACGACACCAGTACGGCAAATGGACCTCGCTGACCTCGAGGCCAGCAACAGAGAATCAACGCTCGCCCGAACCTTTTATGTCTTCAGGCGCTGGCCGCTCATTCCGATATTCATTCTGTCCGTATTGGGACTATGCGCTATTTTCGCGCCGCAAGTTGCACCCTACGAACCAGAAGAGGACCAGTTGCGCGCGG
The DNA here is from genome assembly GCA_965204855.1 of Dehalococcoidia bacterium. Classification (GTDB taxonomy): domain Bacteria; phylum Chloroflexota; class Dehalococcoidia; order Lucifugimonadales; family JADFKI01; genus Bin90. The sequence goes on along the minus strand of OZ242018.1, from coordinate 2,316,779 downwards.
TACTCGCATCTCCTGCATGGTATCCAACGTGCGAAGAGGGCCAGCTTACGAACAAGTTTGAGAGTTGTAACACCAATGGCATCCCACTGGGGCGGGACGGTGATGTCTATCACTTTATCATTGGGGCTGACCAGCTTGGACGCGACCTATTGAGCAGGATAATCTTTGGGGCGCGGTTGTCGCTCAGCCTCGCCGCCATCGCTATCGCCATTGGCACGCTCTTCGGCACCACCGTCGGGCTGGTCGCAGGGTACTACGGCGGCATCATCGATGAAAGCATCATGCGAGTCGTGGATGTGTTCAACGCCATCCCTTATATTCTGCTCGCGATCGCGCTCGTGTTCGTGCTCGGTCAGAGCTTCGCGGTGGTTGCATTTGTGCTTGCTCTCGGCTCCTGGGCGGGCATCGCCCGACTCGTCCGAGGTCAAACACTTCAGGTGCGTAATTTCGACTACATCGCGCTCGCTACTATTGCGGGTGCTTCAACCATCCGTATTATGCTGAAACATCTGCTTCCCGCGGTCGCAAACACCGTGGTCGTGGCAAGTACGCTTCAGGTAGGCAGCACGATTCTATCCGAGAGCATTCTTTCATTCCTTGGTGCGGGTGTACCGCCACCTACTCCGTCCTGGGGCGCTGACATATCCAACGGCAGGGAGTATCTAGGCTCCGCCTGGTGGGTTGCGTTCTTCCCGGGAATGGCGATTTTCCTCACGGTGCTGTCGTTCAACTTCATCGGCGACTGGCTGCGCGATCGCTGGGACCCGCGTCTTCGCCAGATATAGCCCGGTGGCATAGAGTGTGTCATGGCTTCGTCCAGCGGATTAGAGCCCGGCAACGAAAAGTCGGCTTTTACGCAGGCATCATACCTGCTTCGGCGCTGGTCGAATCTCATCCCGATGATAATCTTAGCCATCCTTGTCTCGTGCGCTATTTTTGCGCCCCAGATTGCGCCGCATAGTCCAGTGGAAATCAGTCTTAGTAAGCGCCTTGCGGCACCTGCGTGGTATCCGCCGTGTGAGTCAGGGCAGACTAGTAACGAATTCGGATCGTGCAGTGTCAACGGCGCACTCCTCGGTACTGACATCTTGGGGCGCGATGTTTTGAGCCGTATAATTTACGGTGCGCGCACATCGTTGGGTGTAGCAATAATATCTATCGCCATAGCCATGATATTCGGGATACTGCTTAGTTTGACAGGCAGCGCCTTTTACAAGTCGATAGGCGGAGCCACAAGCAAGCGTTTTGACGTGCTCTATGCGATTGCCTACATACTAGGAACGCTATTTCTTGGGCTTACGATTGTGGTTGTGTTTGGGTTCAGCTTCTTAGTATTGGCGTTCGCACTGGCACTCGGCTCCTGGGTAGAAATTGCGGCGCACATTTCGCGCTTGCGTACGCCGAACACACCATTGTTCAAGCGGCAGATACCGGTAGTGGCTAAACTCGTGGTCGCGGCAGGTGTGCGACAAATGGGACTTATCATCTTGGCGGCGAATATGTTGTTTTATCTCGGCATAGGAGTGCGGTCGCTGGTGCTCTCGTGGGGCGCTGACGCCGCCCTTGGCAGAGCGTACCTAGGATCGGCCTGGTGGGTGGCGTTATTCCCAACTGTGGCGTTATTCTTGACGGCACTGGCCTTCTATTTCACAGGTACATGGCTGCGTGATCGTTGGGTAGTCGATTCTGCGCCGGATACAATGACATCAGCAGCACGATGAAAGTCTTGGAAGCCATATACGAAATCCGCTATCCTCTGCTGTGGGTGCTATTCATCGGCGGTGCCATTTTCCTCGTTCTGGTAGGTTCGGGCGTGCGCGTGCCGGGTCTGGAGCGGCAGATCGCGGTTTCCAAGGAGACGCGAGACGCGGCTGCCACCGCGAACGCTCCGACGCTTTCGCGGGCGGAGGCTATTGAACGCGTCCGTGAGTTCCTGCGGACCGAGTGCAGCAACGGGGCGGAGTATCTCGAAGGCGATCCGCAGTTCACCGCCGTGTTCATGAGCAGCCCCGTGACGGACGATCATCATGTGCGGGGCAAGATGGAGTGGACGGTTATCCATACGCCGACAGATGACTTCTGGCGTCTGTATGAGGGCGACGGAGAGATTGTGACAGTCATAGGTGACTGTTAGAGAAGTCTTTCAGTCGGTTCGTCTGTCAACGGCTATATCCGAGGACGAGGGTGTGCTCTTATCAGCAGCATTGAAGTCCACCTCTTCCATCCCGGCGGCAGACAGGGTGTCGCCGGGGAGTGCAGATGTGAGCTTTCGCACAGGGTAGTTTATCTCGATGCCCTCCTCCTTGAAGCGGGCGTGAAGGCGCATCATTATCTCGTGCTTGATGGCGAAAGTTGCGACGCGGTCTGCTCCCTGAAAGATGAGGCGGAAGTTGATGTTGGAGTCAGCGAACTCAGAAAAGCGAACGATTGGCTCGAACTCCTTATTCGCGTCATCGGATTCTTCAATCACCGCGCCGGCGACCTCAAGGCAAACGCGCTCGACTTCTCTCAAGTCTGAGTCATAGCTGACGCCGCACTCTACGATGCCTGTAACGGCAGGGGTGGGCGTGGTGTAGTTGGTGAGAATGCTCTCGGTTATCAGACTGTTCGGCACAACTATCATGTTGTTGAATCGGCTTCGGAGCACCGTACTGCGCCAGCCTATGCTTTCCACAAGTCCGGCGCGCTCTGAGTCAATTTCCACGTAGTCGCCTTCGCTGATGTGGCCTTCGGCGACGACATAAGTTCCCGCGATGAAGCTGGCTATGGTAGGACTGACAGCCAGCGCGACGGCAAGACCTCCGATGCCCAGACCCGCGAGCAGCGGCGTTATCGGAATACCAAGAATATCGAGCACCACCAGCGTGCCCAGGGCGAAGACGAAGATGGACGATACTCGAATGAGAATGGGCCAGATTGCGGTGTTAAGCGCGGTGCGGGTGTCATGAGGGACGCGGGCGCTGTACCAGCGCATCAAAGCTCTGATGAGGCGCGATATGGTGTAGCAGATTAGCGCTGCGACCGCGACAATCCATGCCGTATGCCCGAGTTGACTTTGATTCGATACGAATCCGAGCGAAGAAGTGGATGCCTGGGATAGGGAGGTCAGTGCGAGGCGGATACCATACAGGACGATGACAAGCGCCAAGGGAAACCGGAGCGCGCCTACAAGACGTATCTCGATCGAGCGCAGGGGGCTTTCATGGCGTCTTGCCAGGAGCTTCAGCGCTTGGCCCAGAATAAAGTTTACGATTAAAGCGGTTGCACCAAACCCAGCAACCAAGCCGAGCGCGTATAAGAGTGCAAGTGCCGCGTTGTCTGCGAAGGCTTCGGGGAGCATAGGCACTCATCCTGCACCAGACTATTTAACCGCTAGCGCCTGCTACAGCGCCATCGCGTAGCCGATGGTGTTCTTGGCGGATGCGGCGCCCGCAATCACTCCTTTGTCGGCGTGCCAGCGGATGCCCATGACCTTGCCGTTCGCCCAATCGCCGGTTAGCTCTATGTCGTGGCCGCGCCGTTCGAGTTCACGCCGCACCTCGGAAGGGATGCGGGATTCCGCCACAACGCGCGCAGGGAATGCGGCACGCGGGTAGAAGGACGACGGGAAGTGCGTGGAGTGGACGGTGGGCGCGTCGAGAGCTTCCTGTAGGTTCATGCCGAAGTCTATGTGGTTAAGGAAGAACTGGAGCGTCCACTGCTCCTGCGAGTCTCCGCCGGGGGTGCCGAACGCCATGTATGGCTCGCCGTTGCGGGTGACCATTGTCGGGGTCAGAGTCGCTCGCGGACGCTTGCGGGGCTGGAGCGCGTTGGGACGGTCGGGGTTGAGGTAAAACATCTGGCCGCGCGTGCCGAGCGGGAAGCCCAGACCCTTGATTACGGGCGATGTGCCGAGCCATCCGCCGCTTGGAGTGGCGGCAACCATGTTGCCCTCGGCATCCATGGCGTCCAAGTGGGTGGTGTCGCCGATGTGGGCGTGGCCAAGGCCGAGGTCGCGGATTTCGCGGGCGGCAACGCCGAGGGCGGCGCGGTTGTCGTCCGCTACGCCGACCGATGTGTAGTCGGGAGCACCGCCGCCGAGATCGCCGGGGCGGAGTTCGTGGGACGCAAGAGCGCCAATCTGCGCCGCGCGCTTCTTTGCGTAGTCGTCGGAGAGCAGCATGTCTATGGGCACTTCGTCGAAAGCCGGGTCGCCGTAGTACGCCTCGCGATCGGCGAATGCGAGCTTGGCGGACTCGATCCATGTGTGGAGGTAGTCGGCGGAGTTGTGGCCGAGCTCCGTGATGTCCATAGTCCTCAGGATTGCGAGCTGCTGCAGGAATAGGGGGCCTTGCGTCCAGGACGGGCACTTGTGGACGTCCAAGCCATCGTATTCGAGAGATACGGGCTGCTCGACGGTGGCGTGCCATTCGGCGAGGTCTTCGTATTCGAGCAGGCCCTTGTGGGCGACGCCGCTGGCGTCCTCGACGGGGTTGTCGTGGATGAAGCGGATTATCTTTTCCGCGACACCGCCCTTGTAGTATTCGTCGCAGGCGGCTTCGATGCCGGCGATGCGTCCCTTGCCGCTGGCCTGCTTCTCGGCGTCGCAGAGGGAGCGCAGCATCGCGCCGAAATCGGGGTTGCGTATGAGTTCACCCGTCTGGGGGGAGCTGCCGTTGCGGAAATAGATCTCGCCGGTGGTGGGGTAAAGCTCAGTGTACTTTACCTTGTCCGCGGCGAGGCGCTGGTGGAGGCCGTCATAGACGGGAAAGCCGTTTTCTGCGAGGTCTATGGTGGGCTGGACGACTTCGGCGAAGCTCATGGTGCCCCAGCGGGCGAGGGCGGTGGTCCAGGTGCCGACCACGGCGGGAACGCATGCGGGTAGGTAGCCGTCGCCGGGTATAAGGTCGATGCCGTTCTGCCTACACCACTCGATGGTGAATGCCTTTGCGGACCAGCCCATGCCTGAGACGGCGTAGGTGCGCTGCTCTTTGGCGGAGTAGATCAGGGTGGGGACTTCGCCGCCGATGCCGCAGGACTGCGGCTCAAGCAGCGTCTCGCAGATGCCCATTGCGGCTGCCGCATCAATGGCGTTGCCGCCGCGCATCAGCATTTGCAGGCCGACGGAGGAGACGAGGTAGTGACCGGATGTGACGACGCCCCTGGCGCTCATGACGACGGGTCGGGTGGTGAATGCTGGCATTGGGCCCTCCTATGGGAACCGGGGGTAACAGGATGTACAGGATGGGAAGGATGATAGCAGAAAAGTTGGGGGGAGGTGGATAGTGACTACATACTGGGGGTGGGCATAGTTCATTTCACCCCCATCCTAACCTTCCCCCATCAAGGGGGAAGGGATTTATGTCCTGGTGGACTCGATGAGGTACTTCGCGGCGTAGAAGTCCAGCGCTTCGCCTGATTCCAGTCTATCCTGAAGCGTGAGCAGGTATTGGAGATGCGTCTGCACGGTGAATCCCGGCACGTGCCAAGGTACGGCCCTGAGGTAGTAAACGATCGATCCCACGTCGGTGAAAGACAGGGTGCCTTCCCACTCCTGTAGGTTCACGATGGTCATGCCGGCGGCTTCCAGCAGTGGCACGTACTTCGATGGCGTGGAATCGGGCCATTGGGGTTTCGCGTCGAAGGCGGCCTGCAGGTCCCATACCCACATACCGTGGACCTGTTGCGTGAGAAAAGTGCCGTCCTCGGTAAGAACCCGTGCCACCTCGCTGGAATTGAAGGCTGCGTGCCGGTTCAGAACAAGGTCGAATTCGGCGTCCGCGAAGGGCATCGGGGCGATATTGGAAATCGAGGTGCTGACGACCCTGGCACCAAGGGGTGAGAGGCGTTCGGTGGCGAGTTCGAAGTTCGGGGGGTATTCCTCGGTGGCAAGCACCTTTGGAGGCCAGTGTTCGCGCAGGCTCAGGAGCTTCTCACCGCCACCGGTGTCCAGGTCGATTACGGACGAGGAGCGTTTCATGAGTTCGGCGGCGCGGTCGAGGTAAGACCATGATTCCCGGCCTTCCGTCATTCGACCATCGAGGTAGGAGAAGTCCCAGCCTATGAAGGGCTGGCGCTCCTCCTGGAGCCAGGATTCTATGAGGTCGGTTCGGTTCATGTGTGGAACTGGGAATAATTAGATGGACGGGTAGGACTGAAAGGATGTTATCAGATATGCTCGGGCGGTGTCAGCACCACGAAGGATGGTGTCTCAAGGCTACGCCAGAAGCACATTGGCTCGACGCCGGAGACGCTTGCCGTGTACAGAGTCATCACGGTGCCGTGCGTTACTACGATGGCGGTTTCGGCAGTGCCGGTTGCGATTATCCGGTCTATGGCCGCGGCGAACCTCTGAAGCGCCTGCTGTGCCGTCTCGTCGCCTAGCACAGGTTGTTCCGGATTGAGGAAGAACTGCTCGATGGCATGCTCAAACTCATCCTGTGAGGGGAAATAGGGCACATTGCCTCTGTGGTGTTCTTCAAGCCCATCTGTGACGTTCACAGGGACATTCAGCATATCGGCGAGTATCTGAGCGGTCTCTATTGCCTTTGGCTCTTTGCTGCACCAGATTGACGCGGGACTGAAGCCGCAAAGGTCGTGAGCCAACTTCCTTGCCCGAGTATGTCCGCGCTCGCTGAGTCGCCAAGTGGACGAGGGCTTGTCCGGCTCTATCTCCGGCTCGGAGTGACGTACCAGTATCAGACTATTCATTGCCTTTTCACCTTAGGGGGCGACCGTCGTGAATCTTACAGTCTTCGTCGTGTGTGCGGGCATTGTTTGTGGAGGAACGCATTGGCTGGACCTTACCGTACAGGAAGCCGAACGCCGGGATACTTTGCTCATGATTCGGACTGGGCGATGGTGCGAGAGAGAGGGAGGATGGCGAAGATGATGGCTGCGAGCGCGAAGAGGGCGGCGATGTAGTACATGGTGGCGGAGAATCCGAGGGTTTCGTAGATCGCTCCCGCGATGATGGCTGATGCCGCGGACATCAGAAACGCGAGGCAGGTGATGATGCCCAGTCCGGTGGATGCGACGTCCCTGCCCACGACATCGAAGACGGTTGCCGTGAGGATGGGCTGGTCAGGGTACAGGAACAGGCCCAGCAGCGCGATGACTATGGTGAGGGCGATGCCGTGGTCGAAGGGCACGAGCGCGAGCGTTGCCAGGCAGGACCAGAGCAGGCCGGGGATCATGACCTGCTTGCGTCCGAAGCGGTCGGAGAGGAAGCCTGCTACGGGCTTTGCCGCTATGCCTGCGACAATCAGGAGGGCGATGTGGAAGCCGCGCCATCCGGTGTTCATTCCGAGTTCGTTGCCGAGATACAGGGTGAGAACGGTAACCAGCGACACAAGCGTCATGGCACGGAGGCCGCGCACTACGGTCAGTCCCCACAATACGGGGCTTCTGAGGAGGCGCTGGGTCAATTCGATGCGGAGCGCCACCGTCGGTGACTCGGAAGGCGAGTCCGACCCTGAATTATCGCGCCCGATGTTGCGAATTGCCCAGAGTGCGACGAATGCAAGAAAGAGGGGCGGTACGGCGTAGATGCTCAGCAGTCCGCGCCAGCTGAGGAATGCCAGCAGCGCTCCTGTCGCAAGGGGGCCCGCAACGTCGCCAATGCCGCCACCGACGCCGTGAATTGCCAGTGCCGTGCCTCTGCGCTCCGCGAAGTGGTGTGACAGAGATGCCGAGGCAGCGAGATGCCAGATGGAGTGCGATGCGGCGACAATGCCGATGCCGATGAGCAGCAAGGCATAGATGGGGGAGACGCCCAGCGCGAGCGAGCCGATGCCTCCCAATCCGACACATCCGGCGAGGAGCAAGCCCCAGTAGCGCCTGAGAACGTCAACCACGACGCCACCGGGCAGCGCGATCAGCCCGGAAGCGAGTTCGCGGGCGGACATTATGCCGGCGGCGCCCACGCTGTTCAGACCGATTGCGGCCTGCACTTCGGGCAGCACGACGGCGAAGCTCTGCAGGATCCAGTGAAATGTTGCGTGGCCTGTGGCGAGGAGTGCAGGCTCTCCGCCGATGTTCTTGCGTTCGGTAGCCATCGAGACTTTATTCTACCCTACCTCGCGGGCACAAAGCCGGCTAGCGTCATAAGGTAAGGTAGCATAGAGTTCTGGTGGGCGGAGCGTGCAGAACTGCGAGCTTTTCGGTGGCCGGTCAGGCTGTAGGCACGAGGAAGCGGTGCGGGGTGCCAATGGCCAGACGGTCATACCGCCGCAGGCCGGACGTGGGCCTTCACCCACCGAACGCGGCCGAGACCCAGCCGACGGCGGCGGCGACCGCGACGGCAAAGGCGGCCTGTTGCACGACAAGCCTGCCCGTGAACCGTAGTCCGAGTTCGCGCCCAATCGTGATCGCGGTGACCAGGCATGGCAGCACCGTTCCGGCGAGGAAAGTGGCCACCAGCAACTGGGTCGCGCTCAACGAGGCCACGGTGCCTTCCTCGGCCAGCAGCAGGATGCCATCTTTGCGAACGGCGGCGAGCACGGTCGGCAATGCCGCGTCCACCGGCAGTGCGAACACGGCCATCGCCGGCGCCAGCAGGCGCCCCGCTGTATCGAGCACGCCCGACCAGTCGAGGAGCGACGCGACCATCGCGATCGCGAAGAAGGTCGGAAGCGCCGTGCCGAAGAACGCCCAAACCATCCCTCGTGCCTCCGCGCCGACTGCCGCGAACGAGGGCCGGATGAGGAAGGCGCGCTGCTCGATGAGGAGTGCGTTGAGCGGCGACCGCGCGGCAGGGTCACTGATGAGGCGCGTGTAGATGAGCGTCGCCGCGACAAGCAGCGCCAGGTACGGCACGACGAGACTGCTTCTGCCCGCGGCGGCGAAGACCGCGAGGGTCGCGCCGAGCTGGTACGAACAGGCGGACCCGAAGGCGATCGCGCCGACGGTTGTCGGCCGGGTGCAGGCAGAGCAGGCGGATGTCGAGACGATCGCCGGGACGTTGCAGCCGAAGCCCATCAGCGTCCGCGTCACGTCGCGACCGTGCAAGCCAACCGGCCGCAACAGGGGATGGAGTGTCGTCCCGATGCGGTCGGCGAGACCGCTCGTCTTGTAGATGCTGATCACCACAGCAAAGACCAGCACCGTGGGGACCGCCCACGCGAACAGCAGAGGCCCCATCGTGAGCAGGCCGTAGTCGCCCGCGAGCACAGTTCCGACCGGTCCCGGCCAGCCCACTACCCGCTCTGCCAGGGGTGTCGTGCCCGCCTCGGCCAGCGGCTCGAGCCAGGCGGCGATCTGGTTCGCGCCGAGCACGGCGAGCAGCGCCGGCGCGATGAGGAGGACGACTGCGGTCGCCGGACCTGCGACTTTGTAGTCGAGGAGTCCGCGCCGCGGCTCGATCCGCCACGCCGCCCTCACAGGCATTCGCTTATGGCGGACTGTGCCGGGCGCCTTGACGGCGGCCTGCAATTCCTCGAGCGCCGTGGCATCGGGACGGCGCGCGTCGAGCACCACGAAAGGCAGTCCGGTCTCCAGTGCCATGCGCCCGATCGTTTCGCGAGCCGCGGCATGGTCGGCGACGAGGTCCCAGCGCGTCACGGCGATGCTCGCCCGCCTCCCCAGGACGAGCGGCAGCAAGAGGTCAAGGTCCTCGTCGAGCTGCGTCGCAGAGGCGACGAGCAACACCTCATCCGCGTCCGAGAGCGCCTCCAACGTGAGACGCACTGTGTCGGCATCGGAGGCGCGGTGCAGCCCCGGCGTGTCCACGAAAACGCGGCCGGAGGTCGTGCACTCGCCGCAGGACACGGTGGTGCCGCGGAAGTTCACGCTCCGCGCAGGCTGGCCCGTCAGGGCACGGACCAGCGCGGACTTGCCGACGCTCTCGCGTCCCAGGAGCAGCGTGGTGCAAGGCGCCGCGACATCGATGTCACGTGGTTCAGCACTCACAGGACTCATGGCAGCCAGCGAGGTTGTCGAGGTACATCCCCGTCGCTCGGCGGAATGCAACGGCATCGGTCGTGTCCATTCCGAGGCGCTGTGCAATCGCGTTGGCGACGACCGCGAAGCGCTGGCGGAACTTGTAGATGAAGCAGAAGCTCACGCCCCGGTGCTGGAGCATCGGGCCGGCGATGAAAAGTCCGGGCACGAGCGTGGATTCGTCGGCCTCTTCAGTGAAGACGGGGACGCCGTCCTCGTCGTATTCGATCATGCCGTCGAGGTGTCCGAGCGATCCCGCGAAGCCCGTAGCTAGGATCGGGCGCGTCTCGCTCGCCCACTCGCGGCCGTCCGAGTCTCGGACGACCCAGGCGGCACCGTCCTCGCGCACCGACGTGATGTTGGCATCCTCGACGAAGTCCACGAAGCCAGCGGTGTAGGCACTTTCGAGACGTTCGCGGGTATATGGGGAGAGGGCGATGCTCGGGTCCGGTGAGTCGCTCTTCCAGGTCGCTGTCCGCGCCAGCACGGTCACGTTCTTCTGCAGCTGCACGAGCGAGACGGTTGCATCGGCGGCGCTCTCGTGGCCGCCGATCACCGTGAAGCGGTCGCCCTCAAGTTCCTGCCATGTGCCAACCTCGGCGGTAAGGCGGCAGTATTCGGCACCCGCGAACGACTGGCGCTCCGGGTACTGGAACTCCCCGGCCGCCCAGATGACATGTTGCGCTCGCACCGGTCGGTCGGTCGTCGTGAGAGTGAAAGTTCCGTTGTCCTCAGTCGTGAGGGAGCACACATCGACGCCAGGCTCCACGGGGAGCTGATAGTGCTGAGCGAGGGCGTCGAGGTACTGCGCGTAGTCGCTTCCGCTGGGGTGTTCGCGGTCAAGCGTGTAGGCGGGCGACGTGCCGGGGACTATCGCGTTGAGGTCGAGCAACCCAAACGCGTTCGAGGTGAACGACGGTGTAATGAAACGCATCTCTTCCGGCCATCGCCGGAACGAGGCGCCGACCTCGTGGCGGTCGAGGACGACGATGTCGTCAACGCCGAACTCCCTGAGGGCGGCCGCGCATCCGAGCCCAGCCGCCCCTGCGCCCACGATCGCGACCTGGTGGAGGCGCGACCGTTCCGGGGCCTGGTCCCGCTGCTGTGGTGTGTCCTTTTCGTTCATGCGATCTTTCCTCCCAAATTCTTGCCTAAGGTTTCAAGTATTGCAGTATCGATACCTACTGTCAATACTGCGGCCCCGGGCTAGTAGGGGTGGAACTTACATCGATGGACAGGATGGGGAGGATGGGGCGTGTTGGACTAGGGGTCGCGGTTGCGTCTTTTCCAGCGGATGCGGTCGAACTTTACGGGGTCGTCCGGGAAGCGGGCGTTGCGACGGGCGAGGTAGTCGCGGTAGCGCTCCTTGAAGGCTTCGAGTGTGTCATCGGAGCGCAGGAACAGAGTTCTTGCCGGGGACTCGGTCAGGACTTCTTCCAGCGCTTCCCCGCTCAGCTCGTTGCCCTTGCAGTCGCGCTCCCTGTACTCGCAGACGCAGGGCCAGGGGTATATTTCATAGTACACCGGGCCGTGCAGGCTGTACTCGATGTGCTCTTCACGCTCGCGCTCTTTGCGCTCGCGTTCCTCGCGCTCTGCCCGTTCAGTCTCCGACTCTTCAGGCTCTGCCTGTTCCTCTTCCTCGACGATGGTGTACTGTGAGCCTATGTGCAGCAGTTTCTTGCAGGCTGACATTCTGTGGCAGGGCTTGAAGTCTGTGAGTTCGCCTTCCATGGCTTGCACGAGGAAGGTTACGATGGTTCTGCCGTTGTCTGTGTGTTCGGAGACAATCTGGGCCAGTTCCGAGTGTATGCGCCTGTCCGCTCTGCGGGAGTCTCTGCGCTCTCGTCTTGTGGGTTGCGGCAGGTCGAGGTTGCGGGTGAGCGTGCCTGCATCGCCGTGGCAGAACTTTTGGAGCAGTCTTGCGGCTTCGAGGCGGTGGCATTCTTTGAAGCCGGGTAGTTTGCCTTCCATAACGGAGATGAGGAACTCGACGATGGTCCTGCCATTGTCGGTCTGTTCGACGACGATGGACTGGACCGATTCCGTGAAATCGGATTGTTGTTTGGTTGTGGGTTGTGAGTTCATGGTTGTGGGTTTCCCCGCAGCCCTTCCCCTTAACTAACAGGATGTACAGGATGGACAATATAGATAGTATGTTCTATGTGCATGGCATCTATGATACGCACGGATATTTGGGTTGTCAAGGGGGAGTTTTTGCAGGTAGTGGTGGGCCCGCAGGGATTCGAACCCTGGACACTCGGATTAAAAGTCCGATGCTCTGCCGGGCTGAGCTACAGGCCCACAACGAACGCGGAAGCGTACTTACAATTCTAAGTGGGGTTGGGCGGCGATTCAAGGTTAAGGATCAACGTCCCGATACGCTGGCTCCGGCAGAGTTGCTGAAAGCGTGCTCGGTCGGGAAGATGCTTATCTGGTGGGGAGGCCAGTAGCGTACCCACGCCCTGCCGACGATGTTTTCGAGTGGCACCGTGCCCCAGTCCCGTGAGTCGTTGCTTTGTCTGCGGTTGTCGCCGAGAACAAAGTAAGTGTTCGGGGGCACCTTGTAGGCGTCCATTTCGTCATGCTCGTCAAGGCTTGCGTAGGACTCCTGAATCTGCTTGCCATTGACGAATGTGCGCCCACTGCGAATCTCGACAGTGTCGCCGGGGACGCCAATGACGCGCTTCACGAAGTCACGTGAGGGGTCGTTTGGGAAGTTGAAGATGACCACTTCCCCATGCTGCGGTGGATGGAACGGGAAGATGCGGCTGTCTTCTGAAAATTCGCTTCCTATGGCAGCGCCTTCGGCATCCCCGCCCACATTCAGGTGACGATACACAACCTTGTTGACCAGCAGATACTGCCCTTGCGTCAGTGTCGGACGCATGCTCGCGCCTTCTACCTGATAGGTCTGTACCGCGAACTGTATGCCGACGAACAGCAGCAGCGACAGTATTATCGTCTCGATTATCTCTCGGATTACGGCGCGCATCTGACTCCAATATCAGGAAGTTAGCCAGTGGGATTAACGCTGGGTGGTGTCATGATGTATGTATTATAGCGTAAGAGCGTGTGAGCCAATATAATTTTCACGGACACAGGTGAGGTGTGCTCTGCTATGAGTATGCACCGATGGCGATGAAAGGTGCTTGCGAGGGAATTCGTATCGTGAGGATTGCGGTGCGACCTGAATGAATATAGGCGATCTGGAGCTAATCAGACGCAGCAAAGAGGGTGACCTCGATGCGTTCAACGAAATTGTTGCGCGCTATCAGAGGCAGGTCTTCAATACGGCCGCGCGTATTCTTGGCAGCACTTCTTACGCTGATGACGCGACGCAGGAGACGTTTATCTCGGCCTATCGCGCCATCGGCAATTTTCGGGGCGTAAACCTCGCGCCCTGGCTTCTGAGAATCGCCAAGAACCAGTGCTACGATATGATTCGTTCGATGCGTCGCCGTCCCGCTGATTCTTTGGAAGAAAACCTCACGAACCCCTCGGTCGCGCGCGTACAAGGCGGCAACAGCCCGGAGGAAGAGACGCTGCGGGGTGAGCTTGCCGCCGAGATTCAGCGGGCGATACTGTCGCTTCCTGAGGAACAGCGGCTTCTGGTAACGCTCATCGATGTGCAGGGTTTCAGCTACGAAGAGGCGGCTGAAGTGGCTGAAATCTCCATGGGCACCGTAAAATCCCGGCTTAGCAGGGGAAGAGCGCGAATCCGTGACCATCTGCGCGGCTTAGGGGAACTTTTGCCGTCTGAATTTCGTCAATCATCATGACGGAGCAGTTATGACCACATTTTGGCAGAACAGGCGACATGCCAGAATCCGAGAGCTGCTTTCCTCGTACATTGACGGCGAGGTAAGCGCATCGGAGGCTCGCCGCGTCGAGGAGCACCTGACAGACTGCGACGAGTGTGCCGCAGAGCTGGAGTCGCTGCGCCAGACCACGATGCTGCTTGGGCAGATGCCGCTGCTGGAGACACCTCGCTCTTACGCTCTCACCGCTTCAGATGCTGAAGAAGCCACGCCGCCACGCCGTTTCCCTTCGTTCGAGACGTTCACGGGTGGGTTGGCAACGGCAGGAGCGGCCGCATTGGTCGTTGTGCTGATAATCGGCGTGGTGTTCCTGGCGCGTCTTGGCCTTACGGGGTCGGCTGCTGCACCTGCACCTGCCGGCGCTCCCGGTCTTCCTGGACTTCAAGGTTCTCCTGGCCTTCCCGGTAGTCCTGGCTTTCCGGGTAACCCTGGCTTTCCCGGTAGTCCTGCGCCCCAGGCCGCCGCTCCTGCTGCGCCTGCTCCTCAGGCTGCTGCGCCCGCCCCTGCTATGGCCCCACGGGCACCTGCCGCGCCAGCCGCCCAGATGCAAGCAGCCAAACCCGCCTCGGCATCGGCCGCTACTGTCGCTCCGACGGCGGCAGCCGCTCAACCAGTGCCCACTTCCGCTCCCGTGATGATGGCTCAAGAGGCTGCCCCTACGTCTGCCCCGGCTGCACCTGCTGCTGCGGCACCGGCGCCTGCTGCGCCTGCCGGTGCACCATCTACGCGGGCCGAGCAGGAAGGCGAAGAGGTCGTAGAGAAGGAAGTCGTAATTGAACTTGCCGCGATTGACGACGCGGACGCTGAGGCAACTACGACCGCAGAAGAGCGAGTTGAAGCTACGGCGACTGCAGAAGCGCACATCGCGGCGCAGGCGACATACGAGGCACAGGTTGCGGAGACACAAGCGGCCGCGACCGCAGCAGCACAGGAACAGGTAGAGTACGCGACCGCGCTGGCGCAGTGGGAGAAGGACCAGGAAGAACGCGCAGAAGAACAGGCAGAGGAACAACGAGCGAACGAGGCGACCTATGTTGCGCAACTTGCGGATTCCTATACCGAGGCGACAGTGCAGGCTCAGAAAGACGCGGCGCGGGCTGCGGGGCAGGTGGAATCCTCTGAGACCCAGGCGACCGATACATTGGGGCAGGGTGAGCTTACGATTCCGTTATGGGTGCTGTGGGTTGTTGGCGTTGCTGCGCTAGTGGCGGTTGCCGCTATTGTCGCGGGACTAATGCGGAGACGGAACGAAGACTAACATCGATAAATAGGATGGATAGGATGGGAACATTTTGGGCTTCTGCGCCGTTATAGTCATGAGCGAGCAATCGGATGCTCAGAATTGATAGAAAGAAAGGAACAGGAGGAATGCGATGAACTGGACAAGAAAGACTGCGGGAATACTGATAGCGGCGGCGGCCGTAATCGCGACGTTTGCGGTGGTGACGCTGGACAGGAGCGAGGCGTCGTCGGTGGACACGTCGCCGAAGGTGGTCGAGCAGCGCGCGCCGGCTGCTTACGGCGACAGCAGCGCGGGCATCTGGGTCAGCGGTCAGGGCACGATTTCGGTTGCGCCGGACCTTGCCTTGCTGGACTTCGGCGTGGAAACCAGAGCGCCGAACGTGTCCGAAGCCAACAGCCAGGCGTCGATTGCGATGGATGCGGTCATCGAAGCGTTGAAGGCAAGAGGGGTGAAAGATGAGGACATCCAGACGAGTCGCTTCAGCATCTATCCACGCTACGATTACATAGAGGAAGAGAAGGACGGAGTTCGCAGCAGCAGGGAGGTCCTGGTCGGCTACCGTGTCAGGAACAGCGGGACAGTGAAACTGCGCGACCTTGATTCCGTCGGCGAGGTCATAGACGAGGTGGTGACGGCAGGCGGCGACAATGTGCGGATTAGCGACATCAGCTTTACGCTAGAGGACCCGAAGCCGAAGATGGCGGAATTGCGTGAGATGGCGGTCGCCGATGCCAAGGCGAAGGCAGAGCATCTTGCGGAGCTGTCGGAGGTCTCTGTGGGGCGCCTGATATACATTAGCGAGGGCGCTACCGGACCGTCCGTCAGGGGCTTCGCCGAGAGCCTTGACTTTGCGTACGCCCTGCCAGCCGCTGCTGCACGCGCGCCAAGCATTAGCGGGGGCGAGGTTACGCTTTCGTTGAGCGTGCAGGCGGGATTCGCTATTTATTAGTTATCAGGATATTAGCTGTCAGCCGTCGGCGGTCAGATATCAGGGAACGGACACTCCACTGAATGGAGTGCCCGTTCTCTTGATTTTCATGCACTTTGAGCGGTGAATTAAGCCCTATGCGCCTATATCTCCGCGCGACAAGTTGCTAGAATGTATCCCCATGTTCTGACGACAGAGTGTGGACAGTCACCACACACGCCACATGATGGGGAGTTCGGAATGACGGTTCTCAGCGATCGTACAATTAAGACTTTGCTGGCGGAGGGCAGGATTGTCGTTGACCCGCTTGGCGAGGGGTGCATACAGCCCGCAAGCGTGGATGTGCATCTGGACAGGCACATCCTTGTGTTTCGCAACTCGCGGCGACCATATATCGACGTACGCGAGGACCTGAGCGATCTGACAGAGATGGAAGAGATAAGCGACCAGCCGTTCATGCTCCATCCTGGCGAGTTCGTGCTGGGCAGCACGCTTGAAGCCATCGAGATTCCGGACGACCTGGTCGCGAGATTGGAAGGCAAGAGTTCGCTGGGGCGCATAGGCTTGCTCATCCACTCCACGGCGGGGTATGTCGATCCGGGCTGGAAGGGACATCTGACGCTGGAGCTGAGCAATGTGGCGAATCTGCCGATTACACTGTATCACGGCATGAAGATAGGTCAGCTTTCGTTCCTGCAACTGTCAACGCCTGCGGATGTTCCATACGGTTCGCCGGAGTTGGGCAGCAAGTACCAGGGGCAGACCGTTCCTACTGCCAGCAGAGCATTCCGTGACTTCAAGAATAGTGGAGAATAGGGGATGATCACCCCCATCCTAACCTTCCCCCATCAAGGGGGAAGGGACAATTGGGCGAAGGAATAGCGACCTTATGCAGCACATGGAACGGGCGCTTGCGTTGGGATGGGGCGCGCTGGGGACGACCAGCCCCAACCCCGCCGTGGGCTGCGTCATTGTGCGGGACGGCAAGACTGTCAGCGAGGGCTGGACGCATCCGCCGGGTCAGGCGCATGCGGAAGCGGTGGCGTTGCGGCAGGCAGGCACAGCGGCGCGTGGAGCAACACTATACACCACGCTTGAGCCATGCAACCACTACGGGCGCACTCCGCCGTGCTCCGAGGCAATCATTGCGGCAGACATCTCGGAAGTGCATATTGCAGTGCGAGACCCGAACTCGAATGTCGCAGGAGGCGGACTTGAGCGGCTGAACGATGCGGGCATTCGTACGCACATCGGGGAGTGCGCGGATGAAGCCGAACGTCTTATAGAGGCGTTCACCAAGCACAGCCGGACGCGCCTCCCATTCGTTACTGCCAAGTACGCGATGAGCCTTGACGGGAAGATTGCCGCCCGCTCCGGAGATTCCAAATGGATCAGCGGCGAGGAGTCGCGCCAATATGCCCACCTGCTGAGGGCGCGGTCGGACGCCATCATGGTAGGCATCAATACCGTGCTCGCAGACGACCCGCAACTGACGGCACGAGACGCCGAGGGCAACGCGAATGAGCGTCAGCCGCTGCGTGTGGTGCTGGACAGCCAAGGCAGGATGCCGCGGGACGCGCAGATGCTGAGCGCACCGGGGGATACGCTCATAGCAGTTGCCGATGATTACGACGGGGCAACCTGCGATGGTGCGGAAACTATCAGGCTGCCCTCTGGCAGAGGCGGCGTTGACTTGTCTGCGCTGCTGGCCGCGCTGGGTGAGCGGGATGTTACGAGCGTTCTTGTAGAGGGCGGTGGGGCGACTATCGGAGCCTTGTTCGACATGAATCTCGTTGACAAGGTTGTCGCTTTCGTGGCACCAGTTATAATAGGCGGGAACGAAGCCATATCGCCGGTTGGCGGCATCGGTATCGCTAGAATGGAAGAGGCGCTCCGCCTGAAAAACGTTGAGGTGAGGCGCTTTGGTGGAGATGTGGCGGTCATCGGGTATATCAACGCAGAATCGGTCGCATAGACAGGGAGAGACGGCGATGTTCACAGGGATAGTTGAGGAGGTCGGCTCCGTCAAGGCGGTAGAGAAGGGTAGGCTGGTCATCGGCGCGTCCGAAGTGCTTAGCGATGTCAAGGTCGGCGACAGCATAGCGGTCAACGGCGCCTGCCTGACGGTCACCACTTACGACGAGTCCGGCTTCAGCGTGGACGTAGTCCCTGAGACGCTGCGGCGGACCAATCTGGGGGAGCTTACCTCCGGGTCGCCCGTTAACCTCGAACGCTCTATGCCCGCTTACGGGCGCTTCGGCGGCCACATGGTTCAGGGGCACATTGACGGCACTGCTGCCATACGCTCCATCGAGAGCGAAGGGGATGCGCTGATGGTGATATTCGACGCGCCGCCGTCGATTATGCGCTATTTGGTCGAAAAGGGATTCATCGCTGTGGACGGGGCAAGCCTCACCATTGTAAACTGTGATAACTTTTCTTTCAGCGTGACCATAATTCCGCACACGCAGGAAAATACGGTGTTCAAAAGCAAGAGAGTTGGAGACAGCGTAAATTTGGAAGTGGACATCATGGCTAAGTATATTGAGCGGCTTACAATGGCAGGTCGCGCGCCGGTGGATACGGCGGACGAACTCTAGCAGGGCGATGCAGGAGGCATATAATGCCGCTGTCCAGTATTGACGATGCAATAAGGGACATTCGATCCGGCAAGATTATCATTATCGTGGACGACGAGGACCGCGAGAATGAGGGCGACCTCGCAATGGCCGCGGAGCTGATTACGCCGGATGCAGTCAACTTCATGGCGACGGAAGGACGAGGCCTTATCTGCACACCGATGATGTCGCAACGCCTCGACCATCTTCGCATTCCCATGATGGTCTATGAGAACACGGCACGCCTCAGCACGGCGTTCACCGTATCAGTCGATGTGCTGGACGGCGCGACGACGGGTATCTCCGCTCACGACCGCGCTGCCACGATAAAGGCGCTGATAGACCCTAAGACCAGGCCGGAAGACCTGGCGAGGCCAGGCCATATATTCCCCCTTCGCTACATGGAAGGCGGCGTACTGAAGCGCGCGGGGCAGACGGAGGCGGTCGTTGACCTTGCGCGGCTTGCCGGCCTGCAGCCTGCTGGAGTCATCTGCGAGATAATGGCAGACGACGGAACGATGGCGCGCCTGCCTCAACTGGAAGTGTTCGCAGAGAAGCACGATCTTAAGATTGTGAGCGTCGCGGACATCATTGCGTATCGGCGCGAACACGAACGGCTTATCGAGCGGGTGGCGGAGGCGAGAGTGCCTACGCCGTATGGCGAATTCACTGCCGTCTCGTACCGAAGCCTCGTCGATAGGGACGAGCATGTGGCGCTGGTCAAGGGAAGCATAGACGCAGAGGATGCGATTCTCGTGCGCGTACACAGCGAGTGCCTTACCGGGGATGTGTTCGGAAGCATACGCTGCGACTGCGGCGATCAGAGGGACCTCGCCCTGAAGGCTATCGGCGAAGAGGAGTCCGGCGTCTTTCTATACATGCGGCAGGAAGGGCGCGGCATAGGCATACATAACAAGCTGAAGGCGTATGCCCTGCAGGACGAAGGATTGGACACGGTGGAAGCCAACATCAAGCTGGGCTTCGACCCGGACCCGCGGCAGTATGGGGTGGGCGCGCAGATTCTGGTTGACCTAGGCGTGAGGAAGATGCGCTTACTGACGAATAATCCCAAGAAGCGCGTGGGCATCGAGAGCTTCGGACTGGAACTTGTGGAACAGGTGCCGCTCATCGCGCCGGTATATGAGGAGAACCGTCGATATTTGGAGACGAAGGTGCAGCGCATGGGGCACACGCTGGATATAGGTATTGCGGCAGGTGACGACCAATGAGCGTAGAAATGCAGGGCGGAACGAACGGCGAAGGCCTTCGCATTGCCATTGTTGTTGCGAACTTCAATGACTTTATCACTGCCAGGCTTCTTGACGGCGCAAGGGCAGCATTGGCGCGAAATGGCGTGCGAGACGATGACGTGACCGTTGTGTCCGTACCGGGGTCGTTCGAGTTGCCGCTTGTGTCGAAGAAGCTGGCGGAGTCCAAGCGGCACGATGCGGTCATCAGTCTGGGCGCGGTGATTCGCGGTGAGACCGACCATTACGAGCATGTGGCATCCGAGGCGGCGAAGGGCATAGCGAACGCCGGTTTAGCCAGTGGCGTGCCCGTTATATTCGGCGTGCTGACGACGGATACACTGGAGCAGGCAATCAACCGCGCGGGCGGCAAGCAGGGCAACAACGGGTACGGCGCCGGACTAGCGGCGATAGAAATGGCGAACCTGATGCGTGCACTGGACGCGCAATAGTGTTGTCTTTGGGCAGCTATCAGTAGTCAGGGTTTTGAGCGGCTTAATTGAGTACACAGGGGCAGGCAAAAAACCTGCCCCTTTCCTTTTCCTCTTGTTGAGTTTGTACGATGTCGGGTATTGGACGGTCGCTTATCCTGTCGATCTGGCGGCGCGGCTTTCGAACTCCAGATGGCCGACATGGTGGAACTCTTCATCCCGACAGTCCGCTACTGAGCGCTCCAACTGAATCGTTGCATGCCCGATCCCGTGGCTATGCACGATGTCCTTTATGCGCTCAAGTGGCACCTGGTCGTCTTCGTGATAAGAGGGGTCCATAAGGATATGGGCGGTGAACGCTTCGTTGCCCTGGTTGATGGTCCAGACATGAACATCATGGATAAGGGTTACGCCTTCCACTTCCTCTATTTCGTAGCAAAGCTCGAACACATCGATGTGTTCCGGCGCGCCTTCGAGCAGCACATTGGTAATCCTGACAATCAGATGTCGGGTGTTCCACACGATGAGGAGCGCGATGACGACGCTGAGGATCGGGTCAACAACGAATATGTTCTCCACAGTCCCTTCGAGCGTCAGGATGAGTATCGCGGAGATGACTACCGCGACAGACCCCAGCAGGTCGGCTATGACATGCTGCAATGCGCCTTCGACGTTCAGGCTGTGTTCCGAAGAGCCGTGAAGTATCCACGCAGCGGCGAGATTGATAAGCAGACCACCCGTGCCGACAATCAGCACCCACAACCCTTCGACGTGGGGCACTTCCACGAACGCGCGGTGATATGCCTCGAAGATTATCCACGCCGCGATAATCCATAGAGAGAATGCGTTAGCAAGGGCGGCAAGAATCTCGGTGCGGTGGTAGCCGAATGTGCGCTCGACGGATGCGGGCCTGTCGGCAATCCACATGGCTACCAGCGCCATGACGATGGCAGCGGCATCTGTGAGCATATGCCCGGCATCCGCGAGCAGCGCAAGGCTGCCGGACGCAAGGCCGCCAATCACCTCAGCGACCATATATCCCGTAATCAGTACAAGAGCAATTATCAGGCTGCGACGGCTGGCATCGCGGAAGTCATGGCTGTGGTCGTGGTGCCCATGGTCATCATGTCCCTGATGGTCATGACCTTCGTGTTCGTGGTCGTCATGGCTGTCGTGGTCGTCATGCCCATGATGGTCGTGGTCGTCATGCCCGTGGTCGTCGTGGCTGTCGTGTTCGTGGTCATCGTGTCCGTGGTCGTCATGGCTCTCATGGTCATGCTCGCCGTGGCGATCCCTAGATAAAGTCATGTCAGTGAATTCCTGACCTTTCACTCAGCTAAGTTGGATCAGTTGGCCCCGCAACCGATTAGGATGGCAAGAAAATCTGTTGACGATTTCGCCGAACCTTGCCAACTCAATAAATGAGAATCAATATCAATATAATCTTAATATAACATGGACATTTATATTTAGGAAAGGAGTTTGTGGAGTGAAACCTTTCGCTCTACAAGGTTAGGCGGTACAGGTACGAGAATAAGAACCTGAAGCACCCGGCACGGACTCCCTTGTCAGGATGCGAACCGGGTGCAGGTATGTTATCCACAACATTCGGACCGTGAAGATGCGCGTCGGACGAATGCGATGTGGGCGAAGTGCTAATGGGCGTGGTGCTCGTGGTCGTCGCACTCGTGCGGGTCGTGAACGTGAGCGTGGTGTTCGTGCTCATCGCACTCGTGAATGTCATGAACATGCCCCGGCTCGTCGCCATGGTGCTCGTGGTCATCGCATTCATGAATGTCATGCACATGAGCATGATGCTCGTGGTCATCACACTCGTGTTGGTCATGGCCATCGGCTTGAGCATGTCCATGATGCTCGTGGTCGTCGCACTCGTGCGGGTCATGAACGTGGGCGTGGTGTTCGTGGTCGTCGCATTCGTGAATGTCATGCACGTGTCCCGGCTCGTCGCCGTGGTGCTCATGGTCGTCGCATTCGTGAATGTCGTGAACGTGGGCGTGATGCTCGTGGTCGTCGCATTCGTGGATATCGTGGGCAGCTACCATGATGTACTGACTCCTTCTTTGGAATTGCCTGCCAAGAGCAGGGCATTTATAGGTCTAATCGATGTTATAAGTGATACTGATAAGTGTCAATAATAGATGCAACATCGTATCATATGCTCATTAAATGATACGATGTTTCGCTTTATGTCTGGCCATTACCAAGATAATCTGGCAGTGGATAGGATGTACACTCGGAGTTACAGGGATTTATGCGTGACCCTAGCAGTCAACCCCCGGTGTTCGGCAGCCTGAGAATAATTGATACTTTATAGTATCAATACGAAGTATCAAGAGGCGACTAAGATACTACGAAATCAAGGTGTGGAACAGCGAAAACACCAGATTTTTCGGCGGATTGCCCTTGGGTTGCGTCAAGGGATTGTTGCTAACCCACCTGCTGCCTGCTAAAATTGAGGCTCAGGTTGGGGATTCGTCTAGTGGTAGGACGACAGACTCTGGATCTGTAAGCCGAGGTTCGAATCCTCGATCCCCAGCCAGCAGTAGTGTTGCGTGGCGCATTCGTCTAGCGGCCAAGGACACCACCCTCTCAAGGTGGAGACCACGGGTTCGAATCCCGTATGCGCTACCAACCTCCCCCATCTCACCCTCCCTCAGTCGCCTAGACGCTAGGACTGCGCCCTTTGTGCGCAGGGTGCCGCTCGCGCTCAACCGATGCCCTGCCGCAGGTATCGGCCCAGGAATTCGCCGCCGATGACGTGCAGGTGAGCGTGTGGCTGGCTTTGCATGCCGTCGCGCCCGAAGTTGGAGAGGATACGGAAGCCGCCCGGACAGCGCTCTTCTCCCATCTGCGCCGCGAGGTCGCCCATTCTCGCGAGCAGGTCGCCGCTGCGCCAGAGTTCGGTCTGGGTCATGTGCATCCTCGGGACGATGAGAATCTGCACAGGCACCCAATCGAGCTGGTTGTCGAAGATGATGATGCGGTCGTCCTCGTAGTGGATGGTGGCAGGTTCGAGGCGCGCGACGATATTGCAGAAAACGCAGGTGGAAGTGGTCATAGGGTTAGCGGAGTGTGAGCGATTCGGAATGTACTTTCGTCACGATATGTCAGCCGTAGTGTTCGCGCCCTTCACGGACGATACGCACAATTTCGTCTGTCGTAATATCCATTTTGACGGGTTCGATGTCAAGCGGAGAGCCTTTGAGGGTTTCCCGTTGCAGTACGAAGGACTTGCCATCCTTCCGGCGAATCCTGACCGCGCCATCCCTCTGAGCAATCTTCAGCAAAGAGGCTAGGTTCTGTCTTGCTTCGGAGTATGTGAATACTCTCATAGGTTCACCTCGAATGTCTGCACTTCAAGCGCCGCTGCCGCATTAGCGTGGCGCTTGGATTCGGTAGTCGGGAGCGTCGATGTGTACGAGCTGACCCAGAGACGCGTCTCGGATACGAGAACCGATAGGGCCGCTCTGCGCTGTGAAGTCCTCCATGCTTGTTATTACGGTTGGCAGTCGGTAGTTGTGGCGATGGACGAAGATCTGGTAGAGCTTCTCCTCGGCCCAGGGGCTATTATGCTCCTGTCCAAGGTCGTCCAGAATCAGCAGCGGCGTGGTCTTGACTTCCTCAAGAATACTTTCCATAGTAACGCGGCTTTGAGGATCGAATGTGAAGCGGAAGTAGTCCAGCAGTTCCGGGACGAATGTGAAGAAGACGGGGTTGCCCCTTTCCATCTGCGCGTTGGCAATGGCGACCGCAAGGTGTGTTTTTCCAACACCGGTTTTGCCGAACAACGCAAGCCAGCCGGAGGGGTGATCAGCGTACCTTACTGCGGCGAGTACAGCGTCTTGAAGGCTCGCCTGCTCGCCGGCACTCGGATTGTTACCTCTCACGTCAAAGGTCTCGAAGGTCATCGCACGCAGCATTTCCGGAGGTACGCGTCCAAGGTTATGCGTCTTTGGCCGGTGATAGCTGCCGGTTTGCACAACTTTGCTCAATCCGGCGGTTTGAAGACGGCTGCGTATGTACGGGTCGAGTTCGATCAGGTCGCTTGCGGTCGTTACGATTGTGGGTAGTTCAGCATTGAAGCGGTGGTTGATGACCTGCTGCAACTTCTCCTCTGCCCATGGGGTTGAACTGTGCGCGCCCAAGCCGTCAAGAATGAGCAACGGCGCCTCGACAACCTGCATGTACAGGTCGCTATATGTGAGTTCACTGCTCGGAGCATAGGTTGCGCGCAGGTGGTCGAGAAGGTCAGGCACATGCATGAAGAAGACGACCTGCTCGGACTTGATGCAATGGTTGGCGATTGCAGCGGCCAGGTGCGTCTTGCCGGAGCCGTTTGGACCGACCAGCACAAGCCAGCCAACCGGGTTTTCAGCGTATTCCGCTGCTGCGCGGCAGGCATCGGCAAACAGGGATCGGCTGTCAGAATCCTCAGCAATGCCTTCAGGCTTGAGCGTATCGAATGTGAAGCGGGAGAGATGACCGAGATTGCTATATCGCAACAGCCTTCCCAGCCGTTCTTCGGAGAGTCGTTGTTGCTGACAGCTGCAAGTTATCACCTGGCCAAAGTCAGGATGTCCGACGACGACATCGGGCGTGTACCAGCCTCTGCCCCCGCACACATGGCAAGAGCTTTCGTCCCATTCATCCGTGGGTGGCGTGGGTGGCACGGGCGGTCCACTCGCGGCTCCGTGAGACGCGCCGTTGGCCGCCTGCCTAGTAGCGGCTAATCTTTTGAGAATGTCTGCGAGGTTTTCCATTGCCTTGACCTCGGCTTCTGCCTTCTCGTTCCCAGCTTTCGAGTATGCGCACGATGTATCGCCAGTTACGCACGTTCTGGAGCGCGGCTTCTCGGAATGCGTCTTCTATCCAGTCTGTCGGATATAATTCTTCCGCTGCCTTGAGTTCGTCCGCGATCATTGGGCTGAGCATGCCGATGTTGGATTCGTACAGCGCGAATATGTTTGGTCGCTCGATTTCGGTGTCCCAAGGTTCCGGAGTGGGGGCCGTTTGTGAATGTCCCACTACAAAGGCATCAGATGCCACACCGGCGAGCGCTCGCCGGTCCCTGTCGCTGTTGAGTGCGTACAGGCGCTCCTCTCCGCCTTCATGCTCAATTATAGCCATTGCGAGCGTGCCGTGCCGCACGCAGGCGTCCAGCGCGCCAGAAACGGCATCAGCGTCCCCTCGTATGGAGGTCGCCAGCGTGCGGTCTGCCAATGCTTCGCTGTGCGTTACGAAGCGCGGATAGCCTCTCTTCTGCTGCAAGAGCCATGTGACACGCAGCAGGCACTTCAGCTCGGCGATGTCGTCTATCTGCTCGAGCAAGGTGCCGAACAGCGGAGCGGGCGCAGGGATGCTGCGAACACGGTCGGGAAAGCCGTTAAATTTCATAGGCATCAGGCTTCACTAGGCGCGTACTCCATCGAAGGCGTTGTTTCAAGGCTCTCGAAGCGAACTAGGTCGTTACGGAAGTAGAGCGGGACCGTACCCACCGGCCCGTTTCGGTGCTTGGAGAAGATTATCTCGGCGATGTTCTGCGGATATGGCTCGGTCGGGTTGCGCTTCTCCCAGTCCTCGCGGCTGACGTACACATCCTCACGGTGTATGAAGGCGACTACATCGGCGTCCTGCTCGATGCTTCCACTCTCGCGCAGGTCGGAGAGGAGCGGGCGGTGGTTGGGGCGCTGCTCGATTGCGCGGCTAAGCTGGGAGCAGGCGATAACCGGGATGTCGAGGTCGCGCGCCATGCCCTTGATGGAGCGCGAAATCTCGCCCATTTCCTGCGCGCGGTTGTCGATGCGTCCCCCGCCGCCTATAAGCTGAAGGTAGTCGATGATGAGTAGGTCGAGTCCGCGCTCGGACTGAAGGCGGCGCGCCTTGCCGCGCATATCGACGATGGTCTGAATAGGCGTGTCGTCTATGTACACTGGCAGGTCGGAGAGTACGCCGATGGCGTCTAGCAGACGCGATTCCTCGTCGTTGCTGAGCAGCCCGATGCGAATACGGTAGCTGTCAACATCCGCCTCGCTCGCGAGCAGGCGCATGCCAATCTGGTCGCGGCTCATTTCAAGACTGAAGATGCCCACACGGTTGCCGCTGTCGGCTGCCGCGCGCGCGATGTTGAATGCGAGCGTGCTCTTGCCGAGGCTGGGTCGGGCGGCAAGCACTATCATGTCGGAGCGCTGCATGCCGTTGCCAAGCAGGTTGTCGATTCCGGGGAAGCCGGTAGCGACAGGGGAGATGTGCGCCGCATCGGGACCGTGAAGAGCGGCGCTCTCCTCCATGTATGTATCGAGCACTTCGCGAATGTGAACGAAGTCGCCTGAGCCTCGCCCGGCGCGGATGCGGAACAGCAGGTCTTCGGCCCTGGAGAGGGCCGCGTCAGTGTCCGCGTCGCTCTCATGAATACCTATCTCTGAGATGCGCCCACCCACATCGATGAGCTGGCGCATGATGGATGTGCGCTGAACGATGCGCGCGTAGTATTCGATGTGAACCGAGGTCGGCACGACCATTACGAGATGGCTCAGGTATGCGCTGCCGCCAATCTCTTCAAGGCGGTTTTCCTGTTCCTCGCCCCTGCTTCTGTGCAGAGAGAGTTCGTGCGAAACGGTAATCTGATTTATCGCTTCGCTTCGCTCGAACAGCGCGAGAAACGCCTCGAAGCACCAGCGGTTCTTCTCTCCATAAAAGTCCTGGGGACGGAGGAAGGAAGCCACTCGGCTCAAAGAGTCGCCGTCAATCAGGATGGAGCCGATAACTGATTCTTCGGCGGCAATATCATGGGGTGGCAGGCGGTCAACGTACACGGCTCACTCCCTAAGTATCGTCAGGCGTCAGCAATACAGTGTCGAAGGGCAACCACGCTCGGTTACCCCGCTGCCGGTAAGGATATAGCGCAAGCGTGTCCGTTATGAAGCGTTGTCAGGGTTATCTTCTTCGGATTCCGCGGACTCATCGGCGGATTCGTCAGATTCGACTTCGTCCACTACGGCTTCCGCGCCCTCTTCGGTTTCATCGGCTTCTTCAAGCGATTGCAGCCATGCGTCCGCAGTCGTGCCGGTGGGATAGACGAGCACCTCGATCTGCGCTTGCACTTCGGGATGAAGGCGAACGCTGACATCGAAGCTGCCAAGCTGCCGAATGGGATCGCCTATCTCGATGCCGCGCCTGTCGATATCGCGGTCAGACAGCTCAGAGAGCTTGTCGGCGATGATGGCGTTGGTAACGGAGCCGTAAAGCTGACCGCTTGCGCCGGCGCGCATCTCGACGTCGATGCGCTTGCCGTTCAGCGTCTCGGAGAGCTCACGCATGTCTTGCAGCAGACGCAGTCGCGTGCGTTCCGCTTGCTCGGCGTATTGCTTGACGCGCTGCAATTCGTTGTGTGTTGCGGGCACGGCGAAATTCTTTGGAATCAGATAGTTGCGAGCAAAGCCATTCTTGACCTCTTTGACATCGCCCCCCTGGGCTACTCCGGCAACATCCTGCAAAAATACTACTCTCATTGCTAGTCAACCTCAGCGTGAATAATTGATGGTATTGAGCGTTCGGCAGTTGCCAAAGTCTCTAGCGAAACGCTTGGAGTCCTGCCTGCGTTTAGCACGAATGTGCGCTCTAATTACATTCTACACTAGTTCTCAAATATAACACAAGCACTTCGGAATGTCAGGAAAAGAAACGACTGAACACCTCGTTACCGAGCATGCGGCCCCGGTGCGTGAGCCGGATTGCGCCGTCCTGCGCGTGGACCAGAGCGAGTTCCTCCAGTTCCCTGAGCGTGTCTCCGTAGGCATGGGAGGGTGGCGCTCCGAATCGCTCGGTGAATCTCGCGACGCTTATGCCTTCATCGAGGCGGAGTCCCATCATCATTGTCTCTGCCATTTCCAGCGGCTTGTCTATCCGTTCAATATCGTCCACCGCCGGTATGCTGCGAATCGTCTCAGGCATTGGCGCGTTACCTGCGCCCTCGGGTTCTTCTCGCATTCTGCGTATGTATTCGCGCGGCGGTCTGATGGCGCTGAAGCGGCAACCATCGAGATAAGAGTGAGCGCCTGGGCCGACGCCGAGATACGGCTCGTTGCGCCAGTATGTGAGGTTGTGCCGGCTGAGCTTGCCGTTGAGCGCCCAGTTGGAGATTTCGTAGTGGCGGTATCCCGCGCCGCGCATCTCGTCCTGAGCCATAAGATACATGTCGGCAGCAAGGTCGGCGTCAGGAGTGGGTATGCTGCCCTGCTCCACCCAGCGCTCCATTGGCGTCCCGCCTTCCAATGTCAGGCAGTACATCGAGATGTGCGGCGGTGCCAGTTCCATGGCTTGCCGGAGGGTATCCTGCCAATGACCTATGCTCTGGTGTGGCAGCCCATACATCAGGTCTATGCTGATATTACTGAATCCGGCATCTTGGGCCTGACGGTATGCCTGAAGCGCATCGGCAGCATTGTGGCGGCGTCCCAGCGTCTTCAGCAAGTCATCGTCGAAGCTCTGCACGCCAATGCTCAGGCGGTTGATTCCGCAATCCATATAAGCGGCAAGCTTTTCGCTGGTGAAGTCGCCGGGGTTAGCTTCGAGCGTTACTTCTGCGTCCGGCCTCACGTTGAAGGCGGAGTGGATGGTCTCCATCGTATGGCGAATGTCGTCGGATGGCAGGTACGATGGGGTGCCTCCGCCGAAGAATATGGTGTGAACTTCCGGACCGCCGAGCAACTTGCTCCAAAGGGTAATTTCTGTGTTGAGCGCCGCGACATAGCTGGGCATGAGCGGCTCAATAGCGGCATAAGTATTGAAGTCGCAATAGGGGCACTTAGTCTCACAGAACGGTATGTGGACATACAGGGAGATAGGCTCGGAAGACAGCATCATAACCCTGCCTAGACATTGAACAGCACATGCATGATGTCGCCGTCCTGCACTATGTAGCTCTTGCCTTCCTGCCGCAGCACACCGTTCTTGCGCGCCTCCGCGAGCGTGCGGCAGCTGACCATATTCTCGTAGGTTACGACCTCACCGCGAATGAAACCTCGCTCAAGGTCGGAATGAATCTGGCCCGCCGCCTTAAGCGCCGAGGTGCCTCGTGTTATCGGCCAAGCGCGAACTTCAATATCGCCCACCGTAATGAACGATATGAGATCGAGTGCCTCGTAGCAGAGGTTGATGACGCGGCTCAGACCGGACTCTCCCACGACGCCAAGCGACTCCCTGAACTCGTTCTCGTCTTCAGCGTCCATCTGGGCTAGCTCCATTTCCAGCTTTCCGCAGAGAGCGGCAGTGCGGATTCTCGCCGTCTGAACCTCGTCAGCGAGTCGCGCTTCGAATGCAGGGATCCTGTCGAGTTGGTCTTCGCCTGCATTTATGACAACAATGAGCGGCTTGGCAGTGAGCATCTGAAAGCCGGAAAGCAGGCGCAGTTCGTCTTCGGTCAGGGACTGGTCGCGCACATGAACGCCCGCTTCAAGGCTATCTTGGACGCGAGACAGTGTCTCCTGTTCCTTGTTCAGCGCGTCTCGTTCAGCCGTCTTCGCTCCTTTGAAACTCTCGGTAACTCGCTGGAGCCGGCGTTCGAGAATATCGAGGTCGGAAATTGTAAGCTCGAACAGCAGCGTGTCAATATCTCGGAAGGCGTCTATGCTGTCAGCTACGTGCGGCACGGACGGGTCATCGAAGGCGCGGGCAACCATGAGGATGGCGTCTGCGCGCTGCAGGGTGTTCAGGTACTCGCCGCCGATGCTCTGCGTCTTGCCCAGTCCCTCGGGAGCGGCGGGCAGGTCTGCGTAGGTCACCTCGGCATTGACCTTGCGCTTGGGGTTGAAGATGCCGTTAAGTACATCAAGGCGGTCGTCAGGAACCTTTGCGGCGCCCAGATTCATTCGGTTGGCGAATGTCGCGACTTGTGCTGAACCTCTTGTCGCTGCGTTGAATATAGTGGTTTTTCCGCTTTGGGGCAGTCCGATTATCGTGATTTCCATGGAAGGTCTGTCAGTCTCTCAGTCAGTATGTCGGTGGGGATCAGGGTTTTACTTTTCGTCTTCGTCCACGACGCGCGCCGAACCGTCAATAACATTGTCGTCTTGCTCGGTTGATGGCGCTCTGCCACCGGACAAATGCTCGCGCAAGATGTCGCTCGGAATCGATAGCAGGAACAGCGTTGTGGTGGCGACAATGGCGAAAATGTCGTCCAGCCAGCCCAAACCAATCAGGAAGTCGGGTATGATGTCAAAGGGGGAGAGCATGTAGATTATGCCGCCCGGAATGATCAACTTCGACCATATCGGCACGCGCTTGTCGAGCATTAGCCGCAATATCAAGCGACCGATGCCTGAGCGCGCCAACATCATTAGGAGAGACGGTCTGAGCATTGATAGTTACCTTCGATGTGTTCCAGTTCATTATAACCGCTTGGCACGGTTAAGGTAAGCGACGTTGATATACCTGATTTACGGCGAGGACTCGCTCTCAGTCGAAGAGACGCTGGCGTCCCTCAGTTCGGACGGGGGCGACGACAGTCTCTACGACGTGAATACGACCACACTGAACGGCGCGACAGTGAGCCTCGCCGAAGTTGAAGCGGCGTGGAGCACCATACCGTTCTTGGCGGACAAGCGCACCGTAGTGGTTCGCGGCTTGCTGGCTCGCATGGAACAAGGCCGCAGCGGTGGGTCGTCCCGCTCACGGGGCATGGATGGAGAGTGGGCTGACATCGGAGAGCGTCTCGCTCATGTGCCCGATTCCACGGAGTTGATTTTCGTGGATGCAGCCATCAGCTGGAACAATCCGCTACTGAGCGCTATTCGACCTCTCGCACAGGTACATGAATTTCGGCTGCCATCAGTGCGCGATATGCCGGGATGGGTGCGTCAGCGTGCCGACAGGCTGGGCGCCGCCATAGAGCCGAGCGCCATATCCGCCCTTGTGGATGCCATCGGCAACGACACCCGACTCATTGATATGGAACTTCAGAAACTCGCGATTTATCGTTCCCATGGGCGTTCGGCTGAGTTCTCGGATGGGCGCTCTGACGGGATGATTCGCCGGCAAGATGTCGAGGCGATGGTGTCCTATGTGCGGGAGGCGAACATCTTTGCCGCTGTCGATGCCGCGCTGGAGGGTCGAGCAGGTTTCGCGCTGCGCCTGGCGCATCAGCTCTTGGCCGAGGGTAGGTCATCTACCTATGTCGTCACTATGCTGGCGCGGCAAGTGCGCTTTCTAATCGTCGCCAAGGATATGAAGTCGCGTGGCTTCCAGCAGGACGAAATTGGTCGCAGGCTGTCCATACGCGGCTATCCCCTGACGAAGACGATGCAGCAGGAAGGACGTTTCAGCGCGGAACGGCTGGCAGAAATACATCGGAAACTGCTTGAGGCGGACCTGTCAATCAAGACCGGGGCAGCCGATGAAGAGATGGCGCTGGACGCGCTCATCGTGGGGCTGTCCGATCCGTCGCATCCGAGGTAGTACCTGATTTCTTTCTGAGAAACAACCATTCCCGCACGTACGCGTTGTACACTGTAAGCTCAACAATTCGTGACGCTTTCGATGCCGCCTGCACCGTGGCAGAAGCGTGCTTCCCTCGCAGGATTATACCGAAAATGCTTAACCGTCCGAGACTTACTGCGCTTTGGGTAGCGCTTGTCATCTCAATTAACTTGGCTGTAGTCGCTTGTGGCGATGTGCTTGAGGACGCGAGTATCCCGGCGCAGCCGACGGCCACCGCGGTCGCCACCGCAGCCCCGAATGTGCAGCCTACGGCGGCTGTGCCGGCTCAACCTACTTCCGAGCCGGAACTTACCTCAACTCCCATTCTCGTCGAACAGCCGACTGCGGTTGCTCCTGCATCCACGCCCGTTCCACCTAACCCTGAGATGGAGCGTCTTTCGCATATTGGGATGGAATTGCTCACAAAGTTCACTGAGGATCATAGCCCGCGCGAAAGCGGCTCGGATGGCGAACGCGCCGCTGCGGAGTTCATCGGCTCGTATCTGGAAGATCTGGGCTATCATATCGAGTTCCAGCCCGTGGAAGTTGACTATATCGCATGGAGTGAGGACTTCGTTTCTCTTATTGGCGATGACATGCCGGACTTGCGCGCAGTGCCAATGGCGATGACGGGGCTTGGCGATGTCAGCGCGCCGCTCGTGTCCGTGGGCAGGGCGTTTGAAGAAGACCTGCCTGATGACGGACTGGAAGGCGTCATCGCGCTCATCGAACGAGGTGAGATTACTTTCGAGGAGAAAGTCAGCCGGGTTGCTGATGCGGGAGCGGTGGGAGCGATTATCTATAACAACGAGCGGGGCAACTTCCGGGGCGCGCTGCAATCCGACGGGTCCATTCCGGCAGCGTCCTTATCTCGCCAGCAGGGAGAGGAAGTGTTGCGCCTTGTTGAAGACGAACCCGGTCTGGAGGCTCGAATCAAGATAGAGAAGACCCTTCTTGATTCGCAGAATGTCATCGCCGAACTGGACATGCAAGCCACTGAATGCGGCACTTTGGTACTGGGCGGGCACTATGACAGCGTGGCGGACACGCAGGCAGCCGGAGACAACGGCACGGGCGTCGTGTCGTTGCTTGTGATGGCGGAGGAGCTCGCAAAGGCCCATTACGATGGCGGCCAACCACTGCCGTATGCGGTGCGTCTTGTATTCTTCGGCGTTGAAGAGATCGGGCTGTTCGGCAGCAAGCACTATGTCGATGAGTTAAGCGAAGAAGAGCGGGATGAAATCATTGCTATGCTCAACTTCGACGCGATGGGCAAGGGCAATGCCACGGTGCTGGGTAGCGAGGGCATCCTTGACCGAGCCATCGAATATGCGACAGGCAATGGCATCGACCTCAACCGAAGCAACGAATCCGCCGGCTTCGGCAGCGATCATGCGTCGTTCATCAATGCGGATATCCCGGCGCTGTTCTTCTTCGGGGACGACTTCTCCATCATAAACTCGCCCGAAGATGTACTGGAGCAGGTCGATCCGAACGTCATGGGTATAAACATGGCTGTCAGCCTGGGCATGCTGCAACATTTCGAGTGCAAGCTTCAGGGATAGAGCCTGGCGCGAGTGTATTGCGCCGTGATTGGCTTGTACCATCATCGTCTCGTGAATTATACTATGCGTGTATGCGCCCGGCATAATTAGGGGAATCAGAGCATGACGACAGAAACGCAGGCACCGGCAGACGAGTCGCGGTTGAGCGTAATCGAAGCGGTTCTGCCGCACATGGCTACGAAAGAAGAAGTGGCTAAGATAAGTGCCGTAATACCCCATTTGGCTACGAAAGAAGACGTCTCCAAATTGGAGACAAAATTGATCGAGACCAAGAATGAAATGTTGCGGTGGACGATTGGCTCTATCGCCATTGCCACAACTATCCTGGGCTTGCTCATAACGCTCACAAGATAGACACGGGTGTCGTGAAACGGCGATGACCACAAGCAGACAAGACTATTACGACCTGTTGGGTGTCCATCGAGGCGCTTCGGACGAGGACATCAAGAAAGCGTTCCGCAAGCTGGCGATGGAATACCATCCCGATCGCAA
The DNA here is from genome assembly GCA_965204855.1 of Dehalococcoidia bacterium. Taxonomy (GTDB): domain Bacteria; phylum Chloroflexota; class Dehalococcoidia; order Lucifugimonadales; family JADFKI01; genus Bin90. The sequence continues at coordinate 2,283,026 of OZ242018.1, read as the reverse complement.
CAAGCGGGAAGGTGCGGCAGAGAAATTCAAGGAGATAAACGAAGCCTACCAGGTGCTGTCCGATGCACAGAAGCGATCGGTTTATGACCGCTACGGGCATGCCGGCGTAAGCGGCAACGGCGGCGCGCGAGGTTTTGATGGCTTTGAGAATTTTGCGGGCTTCGGCGATATATTCGACGCATTCTTCGGTGGAGGCACGACCCGAACGCGACCCAACGCGCCCCGTCGTGGCGCCGACCTTAAATACGCGCTCACCATCGACCTCGAAGATGCGGCATTCGGCATCGAAAAGGAAATCGGACTTGAGCGCATAGAGGTATGCCGTGACTGCAACGGCAGCCGCAGCGCCCCCGGCAGCACACCAAGCCTATGTGGGAACTGCAATGGCTCCGGCGAGGTTCGGCGTGCCCGAGATAGCGTATTCGGGCAGTTCGTGCAGGTTGCGCCATGCGGCGTATGCCGTGGGGAAGGACAGACGATTTCCAATCCGTGCGACATGTGCAGGGGCAGCGGCAGGGAACGCCGCTCACGCACGCTCGAAGTGGCGATACCCGCCGGAATCGAGGACGGCGTTCAAATTCGGCTGCGAGGTGAGGGTGAGGCCGGACACAATGGTGGCACTCCCGGTGACCTTTATGTGCTGATTCGCGTGAGGCAGCACAAGATATTCCGGCGCGAGGGGAACGATATTCTGTACACCTTGCCCATCAACATGGCGCAAGCCGCGCTCGGCGCCAGTGTTACAGTGCCAACGATTTTTGACGAGGATGCCGTGGTGGAGATACCCGCAGGAACTCAGACCGGCGCAGTCTTTCAGCTGAAAAGCAGGGGCATTCCGTACATCCGCAGTACCCGCAAGGGCGACCAACTCGTAACGGTTGACGTACAGACGCCTAAGAAGCTCAGCGATGAGCAGCGTCTGCTGTTCGAGGAACTTGCCAAGAGCTTCGGAGATGATTCGGCGGGACTAGGCGCGCAAGACAAGGGCTTCTTCGACAAGCTCAAGGACGCTATCGCCGGTGAGTAAATTAGCCGTGTGCAGTTCATATGGGTTGGGGCATTCGGGCGCACAATGGTGCGTCTTTTTTCTTGTAAGCACTGAGAGCGAAAGGTGAGCAGCCATTGAAGTGGCTTGAACTGAGTGTCCGTACCCCTCCTGAATTCGTGGAACCGCTGTCGCAGATTTTCTACCGATACGGGCACGGTGGTGTCGCAGTAGAGCAAGAAGGCGGATTCAATCCCGACGAAGGTGAAACACCTTCCGGCGATGAATGGGCTGTCGTTACTACCTATCTGCCGATGAATGAATCGCTGGACGAGCGGCGCGGCCGCATCGATGTCGGTGTGCGTCTTGTGGCGCACGTGTCAGACATATCGCCATTACAGGAGCGCGTGGTCGAGGAAGAAGAATGGCAAAATAGCTGGAAAGAACATTTCCATGTGCTCAGGATCAGCCGACGAATTACAATCTGCCCGACGTGGCGCGAGCATAAGTCACAGGACGGCGAGCATGTGATAATGCTGGACCCCGGTATGGCGTTCGGCACGGGACATCACCCCACGACCCGCATGTGCCTGGAGCAGCTGGACGAACTTGTTAAGCCGGGCATCGACGTGCTGGATGTTGGCTGCGGCTCCGGCGTGCTGTCCATCGCGGCGGCGAGACTTGGCGCGAGGCATGTCTTCGGCTTGGAGATAGACTCGGTGGCCGTGAATGTCGCTAAGCAGAATGTTCGGGATAACGGGGTGGAGCATACTGTACGCGTATTGCAAGGCACGCTGCCTAATCCTGATGTAAAGCGATCAGCGTATGGCATCGCTGTGGCAAACATATCGGCAAAGGTCGTATCCGAGATTGCTCCCTATCTGGTCAGTGCCGTGCATGACGGGGGTAAGGTCATCGCGTCCGGAATTCTGCTGGAGAATAAGGACGGCGTAGTTCGGGCTCTTGCAGAAGCGGGCGCCGACTTGGAGCAGACACTGGCTGACGGCGACTGGGTTACTCTCGTGGCAGGTGTCAAGAGGTGATTATATGCACCGCTTCTTCGTCCCACCGTCAAACATAGAAGGCGGGCGAGTTACTCTAACACCTGATGTCGCTCGGCAGCTCGCGCGGGTGCTGCGGGCGCGAGCCGGCGACCGCATAATCGTGCTTGACAACAGCGGTTATGAGTACACCGTAACCCTCGCCTCGGTAACTGTCCAACGCTCTACCGGCGTCATCACCGACCGATATTTGGGAGAGGGTGAGACGCATCTGTCCATCACCCTGTACCAGGGCTTGATGAAGGCAGACCGATTCGAGTACGTGCTGCAAAAGGGCACGGAGCTTGGAATATCCCGATTCGTGCCAATCATCAGCGAGCGCACGGTGGCGCGCAATGTCGTCAGCCCAAACCGACTGGCTAGGTGGGGGAAAATCATACGCGAGGCTGCTGAACAGGCCGGCAGATGCAGGCTCCCCGTGCTGGATGATGACGCCATAGACTTTGCCGACGCCTGTGACGCTATTTCGGGGCCCGCAATCATAGGCTGGGAGATGGAGCGTGACACAGGTATCAAAGATACGTTGCTGCGTCTTAAGGCGGACGTCAAGGATGCGCGGTCAATCTCAATAGTGATCGGCTCTGAGGGTGGACTGGATGAAGGTGAGATGGAGTATGCGCTGAGTCGAGGCATCACGCCAGTATCGCTGGGCAGGCGCATCCTTCGGGCGGAAACGGCGGGCATTATTGCCGCTGCTGCGGTGCTGTACGAGATGGGTGAGATGGGCTAATACATACTCCCTCGTTCACTCCGGACGGGGCGCACGCTCCAACAGCGTACTCACTGCGCGCTCAATCGATACGCCCCCGAAGATAACGCTGTGCATCGCCTCGGCTATTGGCATCTCGATGCCAAGTCTCTTGGCAACGGTGATTGCGCCCTGTGTTGTGTCCACGCCTTCGGCAACACTGTCCATTGAGGCGCGAATAGTCTCCGGGGATTCTCCGGAAGCCAGACGCATGCCGAAATAGTGGTTGCGGCTCAGGGTGCTCGAACATGTGGCAATGAGGTCGCCCATGCCCGCAAGCCCGGCAAGTGTGAGCGGATTCGCGCCGGCAGCCTCCGCCAGCCGGCCGATCTCAGCAAGGCCGCGCGTTATGATTGTTGCCTTCGCGTTGTCGCCGTAATTCATGCCGTCGCATATCCCCGCGGCGAGGGCGATGATGTTCTTCAGTGCTCCGCCGAACTCCACACCTACGATGTCCTCGTTCGTATATACTCGAAACAGATTGGAGTTGAGCGCATGCTGAGCCGCGCGTGCGGAATCGGAATTGACAGAGGCTATTACAGTGGAGGCAGGCTTGCCTCCGATAATCTCGCGTGAGAGATTGGGACCGGAGAGAGCACAGATACCTTCATGCATCGTCTCAGGAAGCTCGTCGGCAAGAACTTCGCTCATTCGCATGCCCGTGTCGGACTCAATCCCCTTAGTTGCGCTCACCACGATGGCGTCCGGCGACAACGCGCAGGAAACGCGCCGTACGTTGGCTCTGAAATTGCGCGACGGCACTACAATCAGCACAATGTCCGCGTCCCCTAGCGCCTCACACATTGATGCCGACACTGCCAATGAGTCCGGGAATGCCACGCCGGGCAGAAAGCGCGCGTTCTCGCGGTCGGACTCCAGTTTTTCGGCTTCGGCTTGGGTGCGCGCCCAGATGACAACATCCACGCCCTGCCGCGCGGTGATTACACCGAGCGTAGTGCCCCAGCTTGTAGTACCGACAACGCCAACTTTCGGCATTTCTGTCCTGGCGATTACTCTAAAGTGAAATGAGGAAGATTACGGAGAATCCGGGTGAGCCAATCAGATCCGTCAGTCTGTGGGCAGAGCGGATTGCCCCAGCTTGCGTTCGGTGCCGCTGATAAGGCGCTGGATGTTGTCCTTATGCAGGCCAATGACCAGCGCCGCGCCTATCACGGCGAACCAGATGTACTCGGCGTAGGCGAACCAGAAGGTGTCTGAAGCCCCTTCTACGACTACGCCCAACACGGCAAGAGCAATTAGCGTGATGATACCCGAGAGCGTTCCCAGTATCGAGCCTAGCGACACGTAGCGGCTTAGAGCGACTGCAGACAGGCCGATAAGCGTCGCGACAAGACCTGCCAAAGGCGAGAGGATGATGAGCGCGCCCCAGCCGGGCGCGGTTCCTCTGCCGCCTCTGAAGCCAACGAACACAGGCCAGTTATGCCCCACCAGGGCAGCAACCGCAGCGGCGGCTTCGACCCCCGGCGAGTCGAAGAATATGCGGGCAAGCAGTACCGCAAGCACCGCCTTGCCCATATCGAGCGCAAGCGAAAGCAGGGCCGCCGGTATGCCCGCTGTCCGCAGTACATTCGTCATGCCCGTTTTGCCGCTACCGTACTCACGGACATCCACGCCTCCGAAAAGCTTGCCGAGTATCAGGCCAAACGGGAGCGCGCCCAGCAAGTATCCGACGGGTATCATCACAATGTAGGCAATCATTGCGGTGCGTCTCCCCGCCCCTTGAACCGCATACGCAGTGGGCTGCCCCTGAACTCATACGCGGCTCTGAGCGCGTTCTCCAGATAGCGTCTGTAGGAGAAGTGAACCATGTCCGAGTAATTGACGTAGAAGGTGAAGCTGGGTGGGCCCGTGGCGTCCTGGGCCACGCTGTATATCTTCAGCGAGCGCCTGCCGGACAGAGCCGGCGGGTGGGTCGCAACCGCGCCCATTACGCGGCGGCGCAGGTCGTATCTTGGCACACCCTTGGTCCATTCCTGATAGACCTGTCGGGCGGTGTCAAGCAGATTCGCGATACCTAAGCCGGTGAGCGCGGAAGTAAAGCATATCGGCGCGTAGGATGCGAAGCGGAACTTCTCCCGAACCTGCACCATCGCCTGAGTTTGCGTCAATCCTGCGTCCCCCGCAAGGTCCCACTTGTTGACCGCGAGGATGATGCCCTTGAACTCGTCCAGGATGTATTTCGCGATATGCGTGTCCTGCGCGCTGGCAAGCTCGGTAGCGTCCATCAGCAGGATGGCGACATCGGCTCGGTCTATGGCTCGTATCGCCCGGAGTACGCTATAACGCTCGATGCCCCTCTCGATGCGTCCGCGCCGCCGAATGCCTGCCGTGTCGATGAGCAGGACCGACCAGTCATCGAACTGCAACAGGCTGTCAAGCGAGTCGCGGGTGGTGCCGGGGATGTCGCTCACGATCGCGCGCTTCTCGCCGGCAATGGCGTTGAGCAGCATTGACTTGCCCACATTGGGGCGGCCTACGATAGCCAGCTTCAGGTCGGCTTCGGGTTCGAGGAATGCTGGCGCGCCCGGGAAATTCGCCACAACCTCGCTCATGAGGTCGTCAACGCCCCGGTTGTGGAACGCACTGACGGCGATCGGCTCTCCGATGCCAAGCTCGTAGAACTCGGCGGCGGCAGTAGCCAGACGGTCGTTGTCAGCCTTGTTCGCAGCGAGCACAATGGGCTTTTCCGTGCGCCTGAGCGCATCCGCCACATCGACGTCGGCAGGCGTTACGCCGGTCGTCGCGTCCACGGCGAACACAATCACATCCGCATCGCTTATCGCCAGCTCAATCTGCCCCTTGACTTGCTGCCACATATCGGTCTCAGGGAAGAGGTCAAGGCCGCCAGTGTCCACAAGGATGAACGCGTGCTCCGCCCAGACGGTCTCCAGCATAACGCGGTCGCGGGTCGTGCCGGCAATGTCCGATACGATGGCGGTAGGTCTGCCGATGAGCCTGTTGAACAGAGTCGATTTACCCACATTCGGGCGCCCAACGATGGCAACGAGTGGTTTGGCGGTGTTTGTCATGACAATCTGTTGATCCATCCGACTGAGGTTTGGGCCGGTTGAAGGCTGATCGATGTGTGGTTTCAGGCTTGCGTCCTTTCCCAGTTCCCTCCCAAATGGGAAAGGGCCGCAATCCTTATGTCATCTGTGGGGCGGCTAGTCACCATATATTGCGGCGAGGATGGCTTTCTGCGCGTGCATGCGGTTTTCCGCCTGATCGAATACGACGGAATTGCTGTGGTCGATCATGCCTTCGGACAATTCTTGTCCTCTGTACGCGGGCATGTCGTGCATAAACAAGAAGTCGGGCTTCGCGGCTTTCACAAGTTCCTCATCGACCTTGTAATCTCCGAAAATGGCAATGCGCTCGGCCTTCTCTTCTTCTTGCCCCATGCTGATCCAGGTATCAGTATAGACAACGTCGGCGTCCCTCACTGCCTCCGATGGACCGCTCACCCAGTCCACCTTCGATTCCTTGCTCGCTGCCCTGCGTTTTGCCTCTTCCAATACGAGCGTCGGTATCTGATAGTCTTCAGGAGAAGCCAGTGTGAAATTAGCGCCCACTGACGCGCAGGCAAGCGCGAGACTGGCGGCGACGTTGTTGCCATCCCCCACGAATGTAACTTTCAGATCCGATAGGGTGCCCTTGTGCTCCTTAATAGTCAGTAGGTCGCCCATCGCCTGGCAGGGATGCTCAAGATCGGATAGCGCGTTCACCACGGGAATGTCGCAGTATTCGGCAAGCAATTCAAGGCTGCGGTGCGAAAATACTCGGGCGATTATGCCGTCCACCCAGCGGTCGAGCACGCGCGCGATGTCGGCTTCAGGTTCACGAACGCCAAGCCCAACATCCTGCTGGCTGAGGTATGTGCAGGTTCCGCCGAGTTGCCGGATGCCAACCTCGAAACTTACGCGAGTCCGAAGCGAGGGCTTCTCGAATAGAAGCGCGAACTCTTTGCCCGCGAGCGGTCGAGTGCCCTTGCCCCTCTTCATCTTGTGGGCGCGGTCCACAAGTTGCGCCACACCGTCAGATGGCAGGTCAGCGACCGACAGAAAGTCCTTGCCCTTCATATATTCCTCCTTGCTTGCTTGGCGATGTTATATTATTCGGGATATCATAGGCAAGCGAATTGCAGCCCCCGTGCGCTTTGAAGAATTCAAAGCGGGATTATACTATGTTATGGTATGAGGAACGATGACGAACGCGAAGACTTGCTCAGCATCCTGCGAAGATACCGCCCCTTTTATTTTGTGGTATTCATCGTACAGGTCATCGTTTGGTGCATACTCGTGTACTGGTGGGAATCCACATCAGGAGAGCATACCACCGATCCGATCGGCAGAATGATAGCAACCGGACTGAAGATGGCGCCGCTGACGGGCCTGTCGGCCATCATGTCCATCGTCCTTGTGGATATAGGGAGGTATCTAGTGGTTCTTTTGCCAACGCCAAGTACCCGACGAAAAATCATAGAGAAAGCCAAAGCGGAAGAAAGGCGAAACTGGGTAGCATGGAACAATCGGCGGAAAGAAGCCGAAGCGCAAGGCTTGCCCTTCGACGAGCCGCCGCCTGGCGATGACGAGTCCACCGAGTAGCCCCGTCGCAACTTGAGAATCTGCGAATAAATGTAACCGGAGGCGTTCATGAGCAACGGCAGTATGCTTGGTATAGGCATCATTCTGATAGTGCTAGGGGCACTCGTTCAGTCTGACCTATTCAGCTTTCTACTGGATATAATAGGCTGGATAGTCATCATCGCTGGCGTAATCGTAGGTGTGGTAGGGCTTGTGGGGATGATCAAAGGCAATAAGGCATCGTACTAGGCGTGGCGGCGCACAACAAACCAAAGTATCTGAGGTAGAAAATGGGCATACTCTCCCGAATGTCAACGGTCGTAAAGTCAAAGATGAATCGCATACTCGACAATGCGGAAGACCCCAACGAAACCCTCGACTACGCCTACGAGAAGCAGATGGAGACGCTGCGGGATGTCAAGCGCGGCGTGGTGGAGATGGTTACCGCGAAGCGCCGCCTCGAACTTCAGGCATCGAAGGTGAAAGATGGCATCGTCAAGCTCGACGGGCAGGCGCGCCAGGCGATGTCGGCAGGGCGAGAAGACCTTGCACGCCTCGCATTACAGCGCAAGCAAGCCTCACTGATAGAACTTGAAGGCCTCGACACGCAGATTGCCGACCTTGAGATAGAGCAGGAAAAGCTGACGCAGGCGGAACAGCGCTTGCAGGCGAAAGTCGCGGCTTTCCGCACTCGGAAGGAAGTAGTGAAGGCGCAGTACAACGCGGCACAGGCACAGGTTCGCATCGGCTCCGCACTCTCAGGCATATCCGAAGAGATGGGCGATGTCTCCCTTGCCATTGAGCGTGCAGAGCACAAGACTGAGAACATGCGCGCGCGTGCCGGGGCAATCGATGAACTAGCAGAACTAGGCGTTCTTGATGACTACTCAGGCACGGGCGGAGACCCTCTCAGCAGGGAACTGTCCCAACTGATGGCAGAGCAGAATGTCGAGGACGAGCTTGCGGCACTGAAAGGCGAACTGCCTTCCGGCGAGAGACGGGCGCTGCCTCAAGACTCCGAGTCGTCCGATGTCGAAAACGAACTCGCCGCAATGCGTCAACAAAGGAATGTAAGCTAGATGATTGTGCGAATACTTACCGAAGGGCAGTACAACCTGCCCGGCGCGTACATGGACGAATTGAACGCGATAGACAATGAGCTTGTGGATGTAGTGGCAGACGAAGATGCGGACGCATTCGCCAGTGTTCTGAAGCGTATGCTCGACCTCGTGCGGGAGAATGGCGAACCTGTTCCAATCGAGGAACTTGTGGAATCGGACCTGGTTCTGCCTGAGCCAGACATTACCCTGCTTGAAGCCGAAGAAATGTTTGTCGGCGAAGGTCTGCTGCCGGGGTAACTCTTATATCCCCTCGCCCTGAGAGGGAGGGTTAGGGGGACACAAATCCTTCCTATCCCATATATCCTGTTAGCCAAGGCTAAAACGGAATCCCCCACAGCGCATACCAGTTCTCCAGACTACGCTCGACGGGGATTTTCTCCTCTTCCATGACCGCGCTCAGCCGCATCTCGGCGGCGTTGTCGCGCGTCTGGGGAGCGGTAAGCACCATCGGGTAGAAGTTGCCGCGCTTGTAGTTGTATATCCAGTACGCCTGCTTTCCCTCATACTCTACACCGAATACTGCCGCAAGCAGCCTGTCGGCGAATCCATGATCGATCACGGTCTCGCTGATGAGGTGAATCGTGCTTACGAGGTCCTCGAAGTCTCTGTCGTCCAGCGCCGCCCAGCGCGTGCCGTAGGTGTCGTCAACCACCCTGAACTGCGTTCCGGTCGAGGTCTCGCTCACGGCAAGAAGCGATCTGATTTCGTCATCCAGGTTCTCGAAGAACGACGATTCCACCGGATTGAACACGATGCCGGCCTTATGCGTGCTGTGCAGGTCCATCCTGCCACTCAGAGTCACTTCCGCCGTGATTACGGAGAAGAACTTCTCACGCTCCGGCCTCTTTAGCTTGTTCCTGCCGAACAGCATACTGAATATGCCCAAGGTCAACTCCCATCTTGTGCCGTGAAGCTAACGGCTGCGTTCCATGCTGCGCTGCATATTCTGAAGACGCTCGATTCGTTCCTCGACCTTCGGATGGCTGGAGAACAGCGTAGCAATAGTGTTGCCCTTGAGCGCGGGAATGATGAAGAACGCGCTTGCATGCTCTACCTGTCGCAGGTCCTTCTCCGGTATGCGGTACATGTCGTTGCTGATTTTCTGTAACGCCGACGCAAGTTGCAATGGCGATCCTGTGATGACCGCGCCGCCCCTGTCAGCCGCGAACTCACGGTAGCGGGAAAGCGTCATGATGAGCATCTGGCTGACGAAATAGATGATAATGGTACCCACATATACCGCGAGCATTATTATCATAAGTTGCCCGGCATCGCGCCGGTCTCCACCCCCTCCGCCTCCGAATCCTCCGAATAGGGTTATCCAGAAGAGCATTTGCAGCAGGAAGCCGGCGGCTATGACTATAATGCTCGCCCATGTAAGCACCATCACGTCGCGGTTCTTCACATGCGCCAGCTCATGTCCCAGCACTGCCTCCAATTCGCGCTCGTTCAGCCGGGTCATCAGTCCTCTGGTAACGGCAATCACCGCGTTCTTGGGGTTGCGTCCCGTTGCGAACGCATTCGGCACATGCGTCTCCATCACCGCTATCTTCTTCGGCTTCGGCATGTCGGCAATCGCCACCAGACGTTCGACTATCCCGTGCAGTCGCGGCTCTTCTTCAGCGGTAACCTCGCGCGCTCCCGTTGTCGCAAGCACAAGCTTATCGGACATGAAATACTGGAAGAACGCCATCGCCACGGCGATGATCAACACCATCTCCCATGGTATTCCTGCCATCATGAGCAGACCGAGGAAGAGCACGTACACGACCGCGAGCATCATCATCGTAAAGCCCATGCGGAAGGTCAACTCTAAGTCTCGACCATAATCCCTTTGTCTCATCTCATCCTCCTGGGTAAACCTGATTACATTATACATAAAGGCTTATCGCGCGTGGCGGGCACCTGCTACCATGAACGGCGACCGACAATACACCTACATTTCAGGAGCACCATGGGCGCAAACTGGCAGACAATAGGTCATGACAAGGCAGCCAGCACGCTCGGCCGCAGCCTGGAGAGCGGACGGATGGCGCACGCATGGCTGCTTGCAGGTCCCCCGCGTGTGGGCAAGATGACGCTCGCTCTCGATCTCGCCCGCATGGTGAACTGCACCGCGGAAGAGGCCGGTAACAGGCCGTGCGGCGAGTGCCGCCAGTGCCAGCGCATCAGCAACTCCCTGCACGCCGATGTCAGAATCATCTCGCAGGGCGGCTCGTCAGGCGGCGTTACGCGGCGCACCGCAATAAGCGTGGAGCAGATAAGGGAGGCGCAGCGAGAGGCAGTTCTGAAGCCATACGAGGGGCGTTATCGTGTCTTCATCATTGAGGACGCGGAAAACTTCACCCAGGAAGCCGCGAATGCCCTGCTGAAGATGCTTGAAGAGCCACCGGAGGATGTCATATTCGTGCTGCTCGCATCAGAAGTGCGCGAGAACAGCGAGGACGAGTCCGCAGGCTACATTACTTACTCTCCTGAGCGTGAACAGGACAGAGTAGCCGCACTGCTCGACGCCGTGCCGCAGGTCGGTGGCATCTTGCCTACGATCCTCTCTCGCTGCCAGACACTCGAACTGCGCCCCCTACCGGCGTCCACAGTGCAGCGCGAACTGGAGCGCCGCTTCGACCTGCCGTCAGGCGAGGCAACCGAAATTGCCCGTCTCTCAAAGGGTAGGCTCGGTTGGGCGCTCCAAGCTGCTTCGGACCCGCAGGTACTGGCACGGCGCAGCGAGCGACTTGACGAAATCGAAGCCGTCCTCGCAGCTGGACTTGACGAAAAATTCGCATACGCCGAGCGGCAGGCAGCGTCATTCGGCAGAAGGCGCGAAGCGGTATATGATGAGTTGCAGCTTTGGCTCGACTGGTGGCGCGATGTGCTGGTCGTCCGGGAGGGAAACGATAGCCTCGCGCTCAATCTGTCGCGGCTGAATGCTCTGAAAGCGGCGGCATCAGGCTGCGAGTCCACGCAGATTGTCAGCGCCATCCGCGCCATACAGGAGACTACTTGGATGCTGGAGAGCAACGTCAACCCGCGTCTATGCATCGAGGGCATGATGCTGCGGATGCCGCAACTGGAAATTCAGACTTCGGAAGCGCAGACTTCCAGCACTTAACCCTGAGACAAAGATATGCTCACAATAGCCGGAGTACAATTCAAGCCATCGGACAAGGTGCAGTATTTCGACGCTAACGGCATTGATCTCACCGTTGGCGAGCGTGTCATCGTCGAGACTTGGGATGGAGAGCGGGAGGGCGTGGTCGTCATCGCTCCCGAACAGGTGCTGCGCTCCGACTTGCGAGGCCCGATGAATACGGTCCTGCGGAAGTCGTAGAAACATGATACAGGCATAAAGCAAGCAGCCCTCTTGCACGCGCGCAAGAGGGCTGCTTAACGCTGTCTTCAGCCTATGGCGAATTCCTGCTATTCGTCGCTATCCGTATCCGAACCGTCCTGTTCCATGTCTCCAAGAGAAAGCTGACGGTCAGACGTCTGTTCATCGGCATCGAGCTTGACGGCCCCGTTCTTCGGCGCAGAGGAAGGCTTGTCCTCGCTCTTGGCGGCAGCGGATTTACCGTTGCTTGTAGCGCTTGCACCGTTGCTGTCAAGGTCGCCGACACAGGCGATTGACGACACCGCATCACCCTTTGCTAGGCGCATAATAATGACCCCGCTGGTCTTCCTGCCGATGGTGGTTGAGATTTCAGATAGGTTTGTACGTTGCACCTGCGCCTGTTCGGAAACCAGGTATAGCTCTTTGCTGTCATCCACTACTTCAGCCACCGCAACCGGGCCGGTCTTGCGCGGCTGAATGTCGAAAGTTAATACGCCCTTGCCGCCTCTACCTTGTCGTCTGTATTTGCCTACTGGCGTAAGTTTGCCAAACCCTTTCTTGCTGATAACCAGAAGTCGGCTGTCGCTGCCGTCGGAAATAACGGACATGCCGATAACGCGGTCATCTTGAGACAGCTTCCTTTTACCGATTTCCCCGCCCTTCTTTTGAAGGCGCATCCCTATGACACCGCCTGCGCCGCGCTGTCTCTGAGGCGCATCCTGCACGGCGAACCGTATCGATATTCCCTGTTCGGATACCATCACCACGTCGTCCGCAGCCTTCGCAAGACAGGCGCCCACCAGTTCGTCCGCCGGCCCCGAGTTCATGTTCATGATGATGAGGCCCGATGGGCGAATGTTGCCGATGCTGCTCAGGGCGATGCGCTTTATCTTGCCGTTGCGCGTGCCAAGCATCAGGAAGGTGTCGTCATGGTCGAGGCCGTCAACCGCCACCACAGCGCTCACGGTTTCGTCCGCGCCGAGCTGGATGACATTCACCACTGGCACGCCCCGCGTGTTGCGCGACGTGTCCGCCCTCAACTCGAACACCGTGAGCTTCAGAACCCGCCCCCGGTTGGTGAAGAACAGCAGCGTATCGTGTGTGTCCGCGACCAGAAGGTGCTTCACAGGGTCGTCCTCGCGCGTGTTCATGCTGACCACGCCCTTGCCACCGCGATGCTGGTTGCGGTATGTGTTCGCGGGTATGCGTTTGATATATCCCGCTTGACTCAGTGTAACTACGACCTGCTCATGTGCCTCAAGTTCCGCGCGGCTGATGTCGTGGGCGTCGAGGCTGATGTCCGTCTTGCGGTCTTCACCGAACTTCTTGCGGAGCTCGCGAGTCTCCTTCTTAATCTCACGCAGAATCTTCTTCTCGTCGCCGAGAAGTTCTTCAAGTCCGCGAATCGTATCCTGGATTTGCGCGTATTCCTCTTCGAGGCGTTCACGCTCGAGGGCGGAGATGCGCCGCAACTGCATGTCCAGTATCGCTTGCGCCTGCGGCTCGTCAAGGCTGAATCTTGTCATCAGCGCGTCTCTCGCGGACGGCGTATCGGCGGCACCGCGAATCAGTGCGATAACCTCGTCAAGGTTGCCGACCGCAATTCGCAGTCCCGCAAGGATGTGAGCGCGCTGCCGCGCCCGCTCCAACTGGAATTCCGCGCGCCGGCGCACAACCTCCCGCCGGAAGTCGATGAACGATTGCAGCGCAGCCTTCAGCGTTATCACGCGCGGCATGCCCTCGACCAGCGCGAGCATATTCGCTGAGAACGAACTTTGCATGGCGGTGAGCTTGTACAGGTTGTTCAGCACTACCATCGGCTGCGTGCCGGTTCTCAGCTCGATTACGACACGCATACCTTCGCGGTCGGATTCGTCTCGAACTTCGGAAATGCCCTGAAGCCGCTTGTCCTTCGTCAGGCTGGCTATCTTCTCCACCAGGGCCGCCTTGTTCACCTGGTACGGTAGCTCCGAGACGATTATCTGCATGCGGTTGGAGCGGCGCATCGGCTGTATCTCAGCCTTCGCCCGCACGATAATCTGGCCGCGCCCTGTCGCGTATGCGTTGCGAATACCCTCACGTCCCATGATGGTCGCGCCGGTCGGGAAGTCGGGTCCCGTCACGTGCTTCATTAAATCCTCGACCGCGGCATTGGGATGGTCGATGAGGTGAATGACGGCGTTGCAGATTTCCGTCGGGTTGTGGGGCGGGATGTTCGTAGCCATGCCCACCGCGATGCCGGAAGCGCCGTTTATCATCAGGTTTGGCAGGCGAGAAGGCAATACGACAGGCTCCCGCAGCGTGCCATCGAAGTTGTCTATGAAGTCAACCGTGTTCTCGTCGATGTTGACAAGCATCTCTTCGGCGACCGCTCGCAGTCGTGCTTCCGTATAGCGCATAGCCGCGGGCGGATCGTTGTCCACGCTGCCGAAGTTCCCCTGTCCGTCAACCAACGGAAGGCGCATAGTGAAGTCCTGCGCCATCCGCACCATCGCTTCATAGACGGAATCGTTGTTGTGGGGGTGATACTTGCCGAGCACCTCACCAACGAGGCGCGCGCTCTTCTTGTACGGCTGAGTGGGGCGCATGCCCAGTTCGTCCATCGCGTACAGGATGCGGCGCTGCACCGGCTTCAGCCCGTCGCGCACATCCGGCAGCGCGCGCGCAACGATGACGCTCATCGCGTAGTCGAGGTACGAAGTTCGCATTTCCTCTTCGATTTGCGTGGGCTTGATGAAGCCAACCATCGGCTTGAAGGTGGTCATAAGTGTCTCCTATGGTCTGAGGCGGCTCTTACTGCAGGCGACCAAAAACTGTGACGAAATGGTCATCGAGCAGTGGCAATGGCGATGGCCGTGCGGCATTAAATCGAGAAAACTGCACAACCTAACCTAAATGGCAATTATTAAAATAATTATAACATGGGAGCGGGGATTTAATGCGGAATTTGAGCGCTGTTCATGCGCTCCATGGCACGTTCGAGGAGCGACTGAAAGAGGCGGTCAAAGTGTGGCGGGACTTCCATGCGGCGCTCCGGATGGAACTGCACGCCGATGACCCAGCGATGACGAGAACTCTCCAGCGCTTCTATAATCCCATCTTCGAGAGAATAGGCGGATGCAAGCAGCAACGGCGACTTCTGCGCCTCGCGTATTCCCGTCTGGTGGCGACTGTTTACGCGCACGAATCCGCCGGAGCCGACGACCGCCGCCAGCCTGCTGCCCGGCGCAATGTAGATGCGATGGTACGCCGATGCCGCGCCGTCATTCTCAGCGACCTCATTGTGCTCTTGAACGGCTTGAGCGGGCTTGCCGCCGAACGCGGTATTGAGAAGGTGCATGCCGTCGCCCACGGCATAGACAGGCATGTCGTCATCGAGCGCGCAGCGGAGCAGGGCGATCGCAGAATCGCTGCCGCCGGCGTCATCGCAGCATACCAGGGCGTCTATGAGTCGCAGCGAAATATCGGGTAGGGCGTCCTCTGTGGCATCTATGCGGAGTGGCTGGCCGCCTAGCCTTTCGACCGAAGCGGCGCAGTCTCGGGCATGCTCATCAGCCGATGCCAATATGCCTATCGTAGGATTATTCGTCCTCACGAGCGCCCTACTTCAGAAAACGCCGCAGACGGTTCTTCACCCTGTTTGCGGTGCTCCATCTTATACTTCTTCGGATGTGGTTTTTCATCCTGTTAGCGCTCTGCATCACGCTCCCCGGCTGGGCGCTCCTCCACTGCTCATACCGCTCGCGCTTCTCCTGCTCATGCGCTTCGTGCCTACTGACCAAGAGTACATGTCTATCGTACCGGGCGCGCTTGCCCGGTGCCGACAGCACTTGATTGGCTTCGTTTATCTCCTTGAAGCGGATGGCGGCGCTTAGCTCTCTGTTCACATCAGGGTGATACGTCTTCGCCAACAGTCGATACGCCCTCTTGATGTCTTCTTGGCTGGCTTCAGGGGCTACTCCAAGTACATCGTAATAGTTGCGAATGCTTTCAGACATCCTCAGTCCGCCGCCTGCCCGTGGAATTTAGGCTCCCGTCGCTCGCGAAACGCCGTCAGAGCCTCTTTATGTGCTGGAGTAAACCGCGCCGCTCGCAGCGTCTCCGATTCCCGCCTCAGCACCAGTGACAGGTCCTTTTCCATATAGTTCTCGTGGATGAGACGCTTCACTTTGGCAAGGTGCCAGTCCGGATTGTCCGCAATCTCCTGCGCCAGTGCCACCGCATCGTCCACTAAAGTTTCAGCAGGACACACGCGGTTCACGAAGCCCGCATCCTTCCCCTCCGCGGCCGTGATGAACCTGCCCGTCAGCATGTACTCCAGAGAGCGGCCAAGTCCGACCAGATTCACCAGGAAGTGCGTGCTGCCGTACTCCGGCGTCAACCCAATTCGCAGAAATCGAAAAGATATGCGCGCATCCTCAGCCGCGAGCCGCACATCGCACGACAGCGGCAGCGTAATGCCGAGCCCCACGGCGACGCCGTTCAGCGCGCAGACGATAGGCTTCGATTCGCGCGCGAGGTCAACCCAGCTTATGTCGACCGGTCGTGTGGGTGCTTGGCGCGCCTGTCCTTCGCCGCTCACGAAGTCCTCGAAGCCACCAACATCGGCGCCCGCTGAGAAAGCCCGCCCCGCGCCCGTAATCACCATCGCGCCGATGCCGTCGTCGGCGTTCCACTCGCGCACCTGCGCCTGAATCTCAGACTGCATCACGCCGGTGAACGCATTCAGCCGCTCCGGGCGATTCAGCGTTATGATGCCGACGCGACCACGCGTTTCAGTGAGTATCTGTTGGTGCGTCATGCGAACTTCCTCCCCAATCTTGTAAACGGCTTTCCCATGATAACATGGCGAACAGATGTCAATGAGATTAACACCAAATGGAAGGACACGCTCATGAAGATCACCGAAGTCAAAGCCGTCTATCCCAACTACAAGCACCTTGCGCCGTCTTGGCGCACGCACTTCTGGCAGATTGTGGTGCGCGTGGACACCGATGCAGGTGTAACTGGATATGGCTACGGCGGCGGTGGAGTGGCGGGAGTAGCGGTCGTGAACGGGCATCTGCGCGACCATCTCATCGGGCGTGAGATTGAGAGTGTGGCGGACATTCAGGCGACCTACGATATGCTGTACCTCGAATCGCTGCCATACGGACGCAAGGGCTTGGGCGTGATGGCGCTCTCAGGGATAGATCTGGCGCTTTACGACCTGCTAGGCAAGGCGCGTGGCGTGCCCGTATGCGCTCTCCTGTCAGATGCGCCGAAACAGAGTATTCGCACCTACGCGACCGGCGAGGATGCCGAGCGATACCGCGACCTCGGATACACCGCGAACAAGTTCGGACACCGCTGGACAGGCAGCGACGCGGACTATGACACGGCGGTTCGGTCGTCGGCGCATGTGCGCGAGGTGTTCGGAGAGGACGCGCTCGTGATGGTCGATGTGTATATGTCTTGGGACGCCGAGGTTACGCTGGAAATGGCGAAGCGCCTAGCCGACTACAATCTCTACTGGTTCGAGGATGTGCTTACGCCGGACGATCTCGACGGGCAGGCCGCGCTGATAGACGCCGTAAAACCAACGCTGATAGCGGGCGGCGAGCACGAGTTCACGCGACACGGTTTCGATGCGATCGCGCGAGCAGGGGCGATGGACCTGTGGCAGCCTGACATCACATGGTGCGGGGGCATCACGGAGGGCATGCGTATCGTGGAAATTGCGGAGAAGTACGGAGTGCCTGTCGTGCCGCACAGGGGTGGGGAAGTCTGGGGACTGCATCTTATAGCCGGTTCTGCTTGCGCCGACCTCGCCGAGTACCACTCCGACCACATACGAGATGAGCGGGACATTTTATGGCTCGATGAGCCTGCGCCTGTTGACGGCTACATATCGCCGTCGGAAAGGCCCGGATTCGGCGTAACACTGAACGAGGCGATGCTGTAAGAGGGCGCGTGGTTATAAGCGCAAAAGTATAGTTACACCGACTCCTAGTATGACTACCAGCAACCCAAATACTATATTGAACCGAAAGTTCATATCGGATCGCAAATCGTCAAGGCGTGCACTCATTCCTGATTGTTCGCCTTCCAGTCTGCTTACTCGCTCTTCCACAGCCATATCCACTTCCAAAGTCTCAAGTGTTTCAAGCAATCCCTATATGATTGCATTATATTGCGATCTAGAAATAAAAGTGTCCAAAGCGAGCATCAACTTACATCTACCGTCTTCATCAACTCTCGCATAACGCTTGTCGCGTAAGCACCCTTTGGCAGTGTGAATTCTAGGACGTATCCGACATCGCTGGGAGTCAACGCCGCGTCGTCTAATCGAAGCCTGCTGATACGCCGCGCGCCCGGTATGCCGCGGAATTGCGCGTATTCCAGGCCGAACTCCGATAGTACCCGCTCTTCCAGCACGCCCGCATCTCCGCTGCTAATTCGCACTTTGCGTCCAAACAACGGCAGTGCGGCGCTTATTTCCAATCGCCGCGCTCGCTCCGATTCAGACTCCCCGTCATCCACTACGAACATACCGCCGCTGTCGTGCCTTTGTGCCCGTTCGCCCGTCAGCACGGCCTCGTACAGCCCGCGCTGCATTCGTATCTTGAGCAGCCGGTTGAACAGGTGGGACTGTAGCGCCGACTTGTAGAATCGCTGCATCCTGCGGTCGATACGCATCCTCTCGCCCCTGATGAGGCGCAGCCCGTCCGCGATGTTGGTATTGAAGCTGCCGAACCTTTGCGGCCCAAAGTAGTTCGGCACACCAACCTGCCGAAGGTGTGCCAGCACTGACTCAGCGGACCCCTCCCAGTCAGCGCGCGGGCTACGGACTCGCACACTGAATCGGTTACCGCGCAGGTGTCCAAGTCCCAGCTTGTTTCTATGACGGGATGTTTCCAGTACCGATACCCCGTCAACACTGTCCAGTGCCTGAAACGCCAGTGTGTGGTCGGAAGGCACGCTAACCCACTGGCGAGCAACCGCGTGCTTGTCCTTCTGCCCTGCGAATCCCACTGATCCGCGGGGTACGCCCGCGTTCGAGAGCGCAGACACCACGTCCCGCGTGGTCATTCCACGTTTCTCGATGAACGCATAAGCGTGCGTCCCAACGCCGGTCGGCAGGTAGCTGGGTATCTCTTCGACTATGAAGTCTTCTACGTTTGCTCGCAGGACGCCGCCCGTTCCTGGCAGGTGGGCGCTCGCAGCCGGCAAGTCTTCCCACGAAAAGCGCAGTCTATCGTCTTCACAGTCGAAGTCTGTGGTGATTTCAGTAGCGGTGTCGCGCATCACGCCCTGACCTTGTACACCCAGACTTGGAACAGCACATCCGGCTCCCCCTTCGGCATTCCATGGAACTCGTCCGTAACCTCAGCAAGCTCCCACTTACCCTCGGCGACCAGTTGCTCCTGTCTCTCTCGAAAGCCATTCTGCTCATACACATCCGGGCGCAACGTGAATGCGATGTGCCCGTCCTGCTTAGTGACTCGCACCAGTTCGTCCAGTGAATTCGCAGGTGCATGCCCCAGCGTCAACACTCCCACGCCGATGATGGCGTCATATCGGTCGTTCTCGAAGCCAAGAGGCTCGCCCATAACCATCTGATGCAATGCCCCATACACGCCTTTGGCGCCCGCCACCTGCAGCATACCGTTCGACATATCCATCGCCTCGATGTCCGAATAGCCCAGCCTGCTCAGCTCTACTCCAACCAGACCCGTGCCCGCGCCCGCATCCAGTATCTTCGCATCTTTTGGCACGAAGCGCGCGAAAGTCTCTGCTGCCATGCGCGGCATCACATACCCGAAGTCATCCGCCAAGTCGTCATCGTACTCTTCCGCCCATTCGTCGTATCGCTCTTCGAGTTGGCGATTATTCTCTGACGCATAGACCCATTGCACCCTGTCGCCGCTGTCCACGTTTTCACTGCTCATTGATTAGTACACCTCTTTAATTCGGCTCGGATTCGTTACAGGACATGCTAACACGGCAGCCCGCAACAGTCAGATGGGATGGACAACCGAGACTCATCTTGTTTATACTCACGCGGTTAAGACTCAAGTAACATTCTTGTTACTTCTAACTCGGAGGGATCGACTTTGGAACAGGGAAATATTTCTTGGATGCTCGTGTCTTCTGCACTGGTGCTTTTCATGACACCGGGGCTGGCGCTGTTCTATGCGGGACTTGCGCGCAGTAAGAACGCATCCGCAACTATCATGCACAGCCTCATGAGCATGGGGATAATTGGCGTCGTTTGGGTTCTATGGGGTTATTCAATCGCCTTCGGGCCGTCCATCGGTGGACTGTTCGGTGATCTAAGCCAATTCGGGCTTAATGGAGTGAGTGCGGAGGTCGGACCGGACGGCGGCATACCACCCCTTCTCTTCATGATGTTCCAGGGCATGTTCGCGATAATCGCCCCCGCAATACTCACCGGCGCGTTTGCCGAGCGCATGAAATTCAGCGCCTACGTGCTATTCATGATTTTGTGGGTTACGCTCGTGTATGCTCCCGTCGCACACTGGGTTTGGGCCGAAGGCGGCTGGATATTGGAGCTCGGCGCTCTCGATTTTGCGGGCGGCAACGTCGTCCACATCACATCCGGCGTCGGCGCACTTGCGGCAGCGCTTATCGTAGGCAGGCGGATGGGCTTCGGCACTGAACCGATGGAATCTCACAATGTGCCTATGGTCGTGCTGGGCACTGGCATGCTCTGGTTCGGCTGGTTCGGCTTCAACGCAGGCTCAGCGCTCGCTGCCGACAGCACAGCGGTCAATGCCTTCGTAGTTACCAACACGGCGGCTGCGGCAGGCGCTATCGGCTGGGCAGCTTTCACCTGGATAAAGGACGGTAAGGCGTCGGTTATCGGAGCGGCATCCGGAGCGGTTGCCGGTCTTGTCGCAATTACCCCGGCTGCGGGCTTTGTCGGCCCAATGCCAGCCATTATCATTGGACTTGTAGGCGGTGTGCTTTGCGCCATTGCCGCGCGCTTCCTCATCAACCTCAAGCTGGATGACGCGCTCTCCGTTTGGGGCGTGCATGGCATCGGCGGCACTTGGGGAGGCATCGCAACGGGCTTGTTCGTAGGTGTGGGCTTCGGTACGCTGGATATTCCTCGCATTCAGCAGATTGGCATTCAGCTAATATCCATCGTCGCAAGCTGGGGCTGGGCGTTTGCAGTAACCGCAATCATTCTGCTGGCGCTCAAGTACACTATCGGTCTGCGCGTCTCCGAGAACAGCGAAGCCATCGGACTCGACCTTTCGGAGCACGAAGAGCCTGCCTACAGGTTCCAGTAATACTTGTGGAGCGACAGCGCTCCATCACGAAAGTACAAGTTTCCTTTCCACGCCAGTGGAAAGGAACAGCGCAAGGGCATTCCAGCCCTTATGGATAACCCTTACCAAATTGGCACGGGGAGGTGAGACGTGAAGAAGGTTGAAGCTATCATAAGACCCGAAAAATTGACTATCGTGAAGGACTCACTCGGCGACGCAGGCTTCTATGGTCTTAACGCTACCCAGGTTACCGGGCGCGGGGGACAGCGCGGCATCGTGCATACTGGGCGCGCCGGGCAACCCATCGTTGTCGATATGCTGCCCAAGGTCAAACTGGAACTCGTTGTGCGCAACGATGACGTCGATCAAGTGATTGACATCATCGTGGAATCCGCCCGAACCGGCGAAATCGGCGACGGCAAGATTTTCATATACCCCATCGAAGACACAATCCGTGTCCGCACGGGCGAGCGCGGAGACGCAGCAGTCTAGGCGAAAATTTCCCTCTCCGTCGGGAAGAGGGTTAGGGTTAGGGCAACGTCCTGGCTATACCGTGTATCCTGTTAGCCCCCGTTTGGAGACAACCGATATGAAAATCACCGATGTCGAGTGCCTTATTCTGGACCGCAGTTTTCCCTTTGTGCGCGTGTACACGGATGAAGGCATCGTGGGAATCGGCGAGTGCTTCCGACGCCAGCCCAGCGTCATCAAGACACTGGTAGAAGACCTGCTCAAGCCCTCGCTGGTCGGGAAGGATCCTACGGACACAACACTTCGCTTTGACGACATGGAGCGCGCCGTAAACGGCTACGAGATGGGCGGCGCGGTCTGGTGCGCCATCGCGGGATTGGACATCGCACTCTGGGACATCAAGGGCAAGGCGCTTGGACAGCCCATAGCTAATCTGTTGGGCGGCATGAAGCGCGACAAGATTCGTATGTACGCGAGTTCCATGCGCCGTGATATGACGCCACTTGAAGAGGGGCGTAGGGCAGCGTCATTCGTCGAGCAGGGATATTCAGGATACAAGCTCCACAGCGCAATTCCCGGCGCGATGGACGATGCCAAAGATTACACCATTGCCACAGTTAGTGAGGTACGCGCGGCAGTCGGAGACGACATAGATATCCTCGTGGATGTCAATGGCGCGTACTCGGTCCACCACGCGATGGAAATCGGCAAGGCGCTCGAATCGCTGGGCGTCTTTCACTTCGAGGAGCCGCGCCCGCACTACGACCTGGACGGACTGGCGACCATCGCGGACTCACTCGACATTCCCATAGCGTCCGGCGAGATGATTTACACGCAGTATGAGTACCGTGACCTCATTCTCAGGGGCAAGGTGGACATCATTCAACCGGACATCGTGAAGGCGCCTGGGTTCACCGAGTTCCAGCGCATCGCCGCCTTGTGCAAGGCGTTCGGCAAACCCATCACCGTACACAACACGCAGCCCATTCTGAGCACTGTGGCGCACCTGCACTTCTGCGCCGCATACGCCGACATAGTTCCCTACTCGCAGGAATACAACATCGAGCCAATCTCCATACGCGATGAGATTTCCGTGCTCAAGGAGCCACTGCAAGTAATAGACGGCTATCTCGACGTACCCACAGGCCCCGGCTTAGGTGTAGATTTAGACGAGGATGCGATAAAGCAACTGGCTGCGCGATAGGGCCTACAGCGGCGGAGGCCCGTACTTTCCACGAAAATCGGTTACCTGCTCGTAGGCGTACGCAATCCGCAGAAGCGTCTCTTCGCTGAGCGCAGGCCCCATTATCTGCAAGCCCACCGGCAGGCCGTCGGACATTCCTGCCGGGATCGACATTCCCGGTATTCCAGCGATGTTCGTAGGAATTGTGAGGATGTCGTTCAGGTACATCTGCAAGGGGTCTGCCGTCTTTTCGCCCAACTTGAAGGCTACTGTGGGAGAAGTAGGCATCACCACGGCGTCAAACCGCGTGAACACCTGCTCGAACTCGCGTCGAATCAGCGTCCTTACACGCTGCGCCTGCAGGTAGTAGGCATCGTAGTAGCCAGCCGAAAGAGCGTAAGTGCCGAGCATGATACGCCGCTTCACCTCCGGGCCGAATCCATGCTGCCTCGTTTTCTCCAGAGCGTCCCACACCCCGTCCGCGTCCTGCACGGAGAAGCCGTACTTTACACCATCATACCGGGCGAGATTTGCCGATGCCTCCGACGGCGCGATGATGTAGTACACCGCAAGCGCGTGCGGCGTGCTGGGCAGTGAGGTCTCTTCCACTTCCGCGCCTAGCGACCGCATCACATCAATCGCCTCTCTTACAGCGCTCTCCACACCCGGCTCTAGTCCTTCGCCGAAGTATTCCAGCGGGACGCCCAGGCGAAGTCCCGATAGGTCTTCTGTTAACGCTCGTGTATAGTCCGGCACATCAATGCTAAGCGATGTCGAATCGTTCGGGTCGTTGCCGGCGATTGCGCTCAGCGTAATGGCGCAGTCTCTCACATCCTTCGTAAGCGGCCCTATCTGGTCCAGTGAACTAGCGAACGCCACCAGCCCGAAGCGGCTCACCAGCCCATAAGTCGGCTTCATGCCCACGATGCCGCACAACGACGCCGGCTGCCGTATGCTTCCTCCGGTATCCGAGCCAAGCGAAAACAAGCATTCGTCGGCGGCAACCGCCGCTGCCGGGCCGCCGCTGCTGCCGCCGGGCACGCGGTCGAGTGCCCATGGGTTGTGTGTGGGATGAAACGCGGAGTTCTCGTTCGACGAACCCATTGCAAATTCGTCCAGATTGCCCTTACCCACCAGCACCGCACCCTGTTCGTACAGCTTCTCCGTAACGGTGGCATCGTAGGGTGGAACGAAGTTTTCCAGCATCCGCGACGAGCACGTAGTCCGCACACCCTTAGTGACCATATTGTCCTTGAGGAGCATCGGTATGCCTGTCAGGGGCTGCACATCTCGCGCGGCGATGCGTGCGTCCGCCTGTTCTGCCTGCCGCATGGCAAGATCGTCCGTCACGGTCACGAACGCCTTGACCCTGTCCTCCACCTGTGAGACGCGCTCCAGTACGGCAGTCGTAAGCTCGACCGAAGTAATCTCTCCCGCGTCCAGCAACTCCCGCGCTTCGTGCGCCGTAAGCCCCGCTAGATTCATCCTATCCATTCTGTCCATCCTGCTCACCGCTACTCCAGCACTGCCTTGACGCGAACAAGTTCCCCTTCGCGGTTCGGCGCGTTCGCAAGTGTCTCTTCACGCGAAAATGACTGTCTCGCTACATCCTCACGCATCACCGAAAGCAGTTCCACAGAGTGCCCCGTCGGCTCAAGGTCGCCGGTATCCACACGACTCAGCGCCTCAAACTGCGCCAGAATGTCCGACAACTGGTCGCGCATCAGCTCTACTTCGCCGTCCGTCATCCCCACGCGCGCCAGCAGCGCGATGTGCCGCACCTCTTCAGTCGTCAGCCGCGTACTCTCTGCCATAAGCCTGAAACCTCGTCATTCACCACGGACGGCCACCTTAGCCTCGCCGAACACTGCCTGAAAGTGTAACAAAGCCGACAGCACGCCTTCAACCGAAATCACAAGGACAGGACAGAGGAGTGTGGACCCCCTTTGTCCTGCCCTTCGTGAAAATCCGGTTGGTTCACGCTCTAACGGCTATACCCCGATGCCTGCCTCGGAATATCCTGCGCTATGTGCTCCATCAGGAATGAGAAGTCACGGTAAGCTGCCAGTTCGCCGATCTGCCTGTCAAGTCCGCGAAGGTTGTCTTGCAGTATTCTAAGCTCCTCATGCACGTCATACGGCGCATCCGGGTATGGCAGGCTGCTGTACCTGTCAGACGCCAGCGCAACCAACGCGCCAAGCTCCAGTAGCGCGCCGTCCCTGTTGCTCGGCGCGTCGCCGTACCGTGCCAGTATCTGCGCGTGCTGACGGTTCGACTCGTTGCTGACCGGCGTAACCCATCGCACTTCCACATCCCCCAGATTCAGCACATCACCCCGTGAGGCGTAGTCCACCAACTCCAGCTCATAGAACACCGTAGTCGCAGCGCCGGACGGTATCTCCGCGAACTCCTTGCGCGCCTGTGTGAAGTTCTCGTCCGCTGTGATTCGGTTCTCGTATCCTATTATCCGCCACGACTCCACAACTTCCGGATTCCAGGTAACCTGCGCCCGTGTCTGGTCGGCGAACGGTATCGACAATGCGAGCCAGTTCTCGCGGCTGAAGGTTGCTTTCGCCTGTCCCGTGTCGTCGAGATAGCGATACCAGCCGTTGCCCTGTTGCGCCAGTTGCTCCAGCAGGTAGTCGTTGTAGTTCTCGATGCCAACCCCGATGGTGATGAGGCGCAGCGGATTTCTGCTGTCGTAGTCGCCCGCCGACTCCAGAATGGCGAACGGATTCGTCGCATTGACATTTGCCACTCCGTCCGACATCAGGATGACATAGTTGTGCGAGTTCGGGCGCTCCCATCGCGCTTCATGAGCGAGTTGCACACCCAAGTCCAGCCCCGCTTGCACATTCGTCGAGCCGCCCGGCTCCAGATTGTCGATAGACCTTCTTACCTTCCTACTATCCGGCCTTTCATGCTCGACTGTGAGTTTGTCGATAACGTCTTCATTGAAGTGAACTACGGCTATGCGGTCGTCCCTGCGAAGGCTTTTGCGTATGCTGTCTGCCGCGGTGCGCGCAATGTCCATCCTGTTGCTTTCACGCATAGAGCCCGATGCGTCCAGCACCAGTGTAACATTCAGCGGCCTGCCGTCATCGCGCAGTTCGGGTGCCTGGAAGGCGATCCGCGCCAGCACCTTGTGAGCGTCCAACGGATGCGGCATCACTGCTGTGTGCACTGCGAAGCTGTCTTCCCTCGATGGCTGCGCGTAGTTGTAATTGAATGCGTTGACCCACTCCTCAGCACGAACCGAATCCGGCTCTACATCGTAGCCTGAGCGCGCCCAGTTCAGAGCAAGGTGGTACGAAGTGCGGTCGGTATCCAAGCTAAATGTCGAAACGCTGTCATCGTATGTATATACGAACGGAGTGCGCTCGTAGTCAGCGAATGTCGTCGCTCCGGGCTGACCGCCGCGAGACCCAGCTGCCGACTGCGACTGCGCTGCCTGTCCGCTTTGGCTCTGGCCCGATGTCGAGTGCAATTGCACTTGTGGCGCAGGTGCGGCGGGCGCTTGAGCTGGTGCGGCTTGCGCTGCCGCAGCGGTCGGCGCAGGTACGCTACGCATTCTATCAATTGAGGGAGCGGGCGCTGCGGGGGCAGCCGGCGCCGGCATCGCGGGGGCGGCAGCCTGGGGACCAGGGTTTCCCGGATGGCCGGGGCTACCCGGCAGGCCTGGCGCTCCCGGAAGACCCGGAGCAGCGGCAGGCGCAGGCGCTGCCGAACTTCCACATCCTATAACAGCCAATCCAAGCGTCAGCGCCAGTGCGATCGCCGACAGATTTCGTATCTTCTCTTTCATTTCAATCAACCTCCACATCGTGTTCTTTATAGGTCAAAAACTTGCCCATTTGCTCCTACAACGATGTGGTCTTCCCTTTTGTTCCCTGATTTCACCCCAATTTCCGCCAAAATCCTGTCTATCCTGTACATCCATGTAAATTATCCCTAATATCTACCTGCATACTCAGGAACGGAGGAATACCAATGAAAGTCGAACAAATCGCGGAACTACTGACCGCGCAGGACAAGCGTGTATCGGTTGCGGAAGCGGACACCTGCGGACTTATGGGATACCTGCTCAGCACGGTGCCCGGCAGCTCACGCTGGTTCCCCGGCGGCGTCATAGCCTACACGGGCGGGCTGAAGCAGTCCGTCCTCGGCGTGCCGGATGACGTATATGAGAACAAGGGCAGCGTCAGCCCGGAGGTCGCGATTGGGATGGCAACAGGTGCGCGCGACCTCACATCAACCGACTACGCCATATCGGTGACAGGCGTCGCGGGTCCCACCGGAGGACGTCCCGGCATACCCATAGGCACATTCTATATAGGGCTTGCAGGACCGGATGGACTTGAGGTAGCCGAGCGCATCGAGACCGGAATCACGGACCGTGACGAGAACAAGCGGGCCGCGGCGCAGGCGGCATTCGACCTGCTGGGCAAGCATCTTCAGGGGTAAGCGCTTGGAGACAGTAACAGATCAGTGTTGAATGCGGCGGCGGTCAAGCGGAGATGACATACCCGTTGTTCAGCTCCAGCAACGCACGCATCCTCTTGAGGAACAGAAACTTCTTGCAATCAATCTTGATGTTCTCGACATGTGGAGCGAGAGCTTCTGAGATCAGGATTTCGATGCCCTCTTGCACGAATCTGTGGTAGCGAGAAGTGTTGCGCCTGCCGATATAGGTGTCAACTGACACCTCCATATACCGCGCAGATCAGGTGGAGACGCAGACGAGATCAACGGCGACACGCCCGCCCTTGTTGGCGATATGCTCTTGAGCCTGTTCAGTTAACGAGAGTTTCACCGCGTAGCGCCTTTTTCACATTTTCGGCATTTGCCGGTGGGGCGAAATGCTAAGTCATACCTGCCTATGATGATATAATCAGGCACAATTGGCGTCAATCAACTACAACGCCGCCGAAATGGCAACCCAACTCCCTTAGCGAATCCGGAGCACACTCAATGGTTTCAATCTCCTACGAAAAGTTCACCTTGCCCAACGGCCTTGACGTCATCCTGCACGAGGACCACGGACTGCCGGTCGCGGCAGTCAACGTCTGGTATCACGTCGGATCCAAGAACGAAGAGCCGGGTCGCACCGGCTTCGCCCATCTCTTCGAGCACGTCATGTTCGAGGGCTCCAAGCACCATAAGGGCAGTTTCTTCGACCCGCTGCAGAAGGTCGGCGCGAACCTCAACGGCTCCACCACGCCGGACAGGACGAACTACTGGGAGAACGTACCCTCCAACTACCTGGAACTCGCGCTGTGGCTCGAATCCGACAGGATGGGCTTCCTGCTAGACGCCCTCGACCAGAAAGCGTTCGACATCCAGCGCGATGTGGTCAAGAACGAGCGTCGTCAGAGCTACGAGAACCGCCCCTACGGCATGGCGTACCTGACCCTTCAGCCTACCGTCTTCCCAGCGCCGCATCCATACAACTGGCCCACCATCGGGTCGCAGGAGGACCTCGACGCCGCCGAACTCGACGACATTAAGGACTTCTTCCGCCGGTTCTACGCTCCGTCCAACGCCAGCATCGCAGTCGCGGGCGACATAGACCCGGAACACACGCGCCGCCTCGTCGAGCGTTACTTCGGCGACCTGCCCCCGGGCCCGCCAATCAACCGCATCCGCCGCATGGACTCCGAGTTGAAGGGCACAGCCTCGCTCGTGCTGAGCGACCGCGTCCAGCTTCCGAGGCTCTACCTCGTCTGGCCCACGGCGCCCGCATTCGACGACGAGCAGCCCGCTCTTGAAGTCCTCTCCGCAATTCTTGGTGACGGCAAGAGCAGCAGACTATACCGCAGCCTCGTGTATGAACGCCAGATTGCGCGCGATGTGAGCGTCTATCACTACGGTCAGGAAATCGCAGGCGAGTTTTTTGTCCAAGTTACGGCTAATGCAGGACAAAGTCTTGAAAAGATAGAGGCGATAGTCCGGGACGAATTGGAATCGGTCCGCCAATCAGGGCCGACCGAGCATGAAATACAGCGCGCCAAGAACCGCATCGAGAGCCAGCACGTACGGCAGCTTGAAAGGGTAGGGGGCTTTGGCGGCAGGGCGGACCAGCTCAACTACTACAACATCTACACCGGCGATCCATCCGGCATCAACACCGACTTATACCGCTATCTTGCGGTGGCGTCAGACGACGTGCGCCGCGCCGCGAAGACCGCGCTCGGCGAAAACATGGTCAGGCTCACTGTTCTGCC
The DNA here is from genome assembly GCA_965204855.1 of Dehalococcoidia bacterium. GTDB lineage: Bacteria > Chloroflexota > Dehalococcoidia > Lucifugimonadales > JADFKI01 > Bin90. Next base: position 2,254,020 of record OZ242018.1, on the reverse strand, counting down.
GGAACAGCAGCTTTCCGCAGCGGACGCCGCACTCGACCGCACCGCGATGCCGGGCGCCGCACAGTCACCCACCTTCAGCCCACCCGTGCCCACGCGTGCCACGCTCTCCAACGGCATGAAGCTCGTCATCGTGGAAAAGCCGGGACTGCCAGTAGTGGCACAGGGACTGCTTCTGCGAGCCGGAGGCATTACAGACCCCGCGGACAAGCCCGGGGTCGCAAGCCTTACCGCCGCGATGCTTGCCGAAGGCACCGCCACGCGCAGCAGCCGCCAGATCTCTGACGAGATGGAGTTCCTGGGATCGCAGCTCCGTGCCAGCGCATCCCGCGAGTTCGCCACTCTCTCCACGGAGACGCTCACCAATCACTGGGAGCACGCCCTCGAAATCTTGGCGGACGTCGTGCAGAATGCCACCTTCCCGGAGAATGAGTTCGACCGCGTTCGCAGCGAGCGCCTCACCGACCTCAGCCGCATCGCCGACAGCCCGCAGGCAATCGCGGGGCGCTCCTCGCAGGCGCTGTTATTCGGCTCGGGGACTCGCTACGGCCATCCGCTCTCCGGCACGGAAGCGGCAGTGAAGACGCTCACCCGCGACGACCTTGCATCCCACCACTCCGCGCACTATGCGCCCGAAGGCACGACCCTGATGCTAGTCGGTGACATTACCCGAGACGATGCCATCGAGCAGGCAGAGGCAGCATTCGGCGGCTGGCAATCGAGCGCCGTAACGGATCCCGATGCAGACGCAGATGGCATGCCGGACGACGGCACGACTGCAATCTACCTCGCCGACAAGCCCGGCGCGCCTCAGTCCGTCATCCGCTCAGGCTACCTCACCGTACCGCGCCACCATCCCGACTACCTCGCGCTCAACCTGCTCAACTACATCCTCGGCGGCCAGTTCTCCGCTCGCCTCAACATGAACCTTCGCCAGGACAAGGGCTACAGCTATGGCTACATGTCCAGCATCGACTGGCTCACGGGTCCTTCTGCGCTCACGGCGGGCGGCTCAGTGCAGACGGAGGTCACTAAGGAGTCCGTAGCCGAGACCATCAAGGAGTTTGAGGAAATTCGCAGCGCCCGTCCAGTAACTCAGGAAGAGTTCGACGACGCTGTGAACGGAATCCTGCGAGGCCTGCCCAACCAGTTCGAGACACACGGACAGGTGCTCAACCAGCTCGTTCGCCTCGTCGCCTTCGACCTCCCCGACGACTACTTCACAACCTACTCAGAGGAAGTCGGCAATCTCACACTCGCGGACATTCACAGGGTCGCGGAAGAGCATATCAAGGCTGGCGCGCTCAAAATCGTTGTAGCCGGGGACGCCGCAGGAGTAGAGGCGGGGCTGAAGGAGCTAGGATATATGGTAGTGCGGATAGACTACGAGGGTGCTGTGATCAGCTAAGGTGCAAGGTAGAAATCCCGATCACCGAATGTAGCCCGCCGAAGCGCGTTGTTCAGATGTGTCCGCCAGTCTTCTGGATGTCTTGCCTTGTAGTAATTCACGAGGTCGGATTCTATCCAAACGCCAATGCGCTCTTGCCTATGCGTGGCCGGTTCATTTTCGTCCGGCAATTCAAGGCGACCAGTCTTGAACGCTTCCACCATGTCTGGCACAACTTCGCTCGCTGGACGCATCTGAGCAAAGTCTTGGTCGGTAAGCTCCCAAGTATCCGGATCTTCTGCAATGCCTTCCCGAATAGCTGATTCTTCCTCTGGAGTTGGCCATTCAGTGTCTGGCTTAAGCTTCGGCATAGTCCCTTATTTCCTTTCGACTCGCCTTTCGCATGCTAATGACACGGATTAGGTCACCGCGCGTCGTGTAGATTACAGTAAAGAGACGGTTTCCGATATAGCCGGTTGCGGCAAATCGCCTCTCACCCTGGCGATTGCTAGGAACTACGATCGCACTATCCCATTCAAAATACTCGACGGTCGAGAAATCTATTTCGTGCTTTTCTAAATTGGAAAGTCGCTTCGGTTCATCCCATTCGTACTTTCTCTCCATCGGTACACTATACTATATCGTACACGCAGTTCACCGACTGTCAACGAAACTCAGCTTGGTCATTTCCATAATTTGAACCGATTGAGGTCACACGGAAGATGCAAAAACCCCATCGACTCCGACTCATGGACACCTACCGCAACCTCTTCTATACGCCCATCTACGCGGCGGTTGCGGGCGGATTCTTCTACGCCGAGGGCTTGGACGTCATGTTTGGAACCGTCCCCGCAGGACGACCTCCGCTCGACATGCTCAGACAGGACGAGGTGGACATCATTCAGACCGGCATCAGCCGCAGTCTGATGGCGCTCGACGAGGGCGACGAGGACGCACCGCTTCACATCGCCGAGATTAACCGGCGCGACGGGTTCTTCCTCGTCAGTAGAACGCCCACCGACGACTGGCAGTGGTCCGATCTTGAAGGCTCGACCCTCATCCCCATCGGCTTCACGCCTGTTCCGCTCACATCCCTAACCGCCGCCTTCCGCAAGCACGGAGTTGACATCGACAGCATCACTATGCTCAAAGGTTTATCCGCCGACGATGCCCTCGCAGCCTTCCGCCGCGGCGACGCCGACTATATCCACATGCCCAACCCGCAGGCGCAGGCGCTCATCGAAGACGGTGCAGGCCACCTAGCCGCATCCCTCGGCGCTGAGCACGGCTACCTCTGCTATAGCTCGTTCGCCGCAACGCCCGCCCTCATCAACGAGCAACCTGAAATCGTGCATCGATTCGTGCGCGGGTTCTACAAGGCGCAGCAGTGGCTCGCCACAGCCGACGCCGTAACCGTGGCCGAGCGCGTCAGGCCCTTCTTCGACGGAGTATCGGACTCTGTGTTGCATGCAAGCATCGCCCGCTACAAGTCTTTGGGAATCTGGCCCGAAACGCCCGACATCGGGATTGATGGCTATGACGCGATGCGTCAAGTCCTCATCGACGGCGGTCTCGTCAAGGCACACCATCCCTACGAGCGTCTGGTTCGTCCGGAGTTCGCAGAGCAGGCGCTGAGCGAATGAGAATCCCTGTCAGAATAGCGGACATCCAGAAAATCTCGCCTACCGTGAAGTCGTTCACGCTCGCTCTCGACGGCAAGCCCTTCACTTACCTGCCGGGCCAGTGGATAGACTGCTTCGCCGACATCGACGGCCGCACTGAAGTAGCGGGCTACTCCATGACCTCGTCACCCACCGAGGAAGGCCGGTTCTCCATCGCCGTGAAGCTAGTTGGCGACAATCCCGTGACCGACTACCTGCACGACTGCGCCAAGGTCGGCGACACCCTCATCGTCGAAGGCGGCTCAGGCGACTTTCACTATACCGGCGACAGCACACATCCCCTCGCCCTCATCGCAGGCGGCATCGGCATCACGCCCATCGCCAGTATAATACGCTACATCGACAAGTCTGGGCTGCAAATCCCCACCACGCTCATATACAGCGCATCTACCCCATCAGAGTTGCTCTTCCACGACGAATTCGAGGCGTTATCTGCCCGCAGTCCCAACTTCCGCACGCACTTCACCGTAACGCGCCCGCACACCGAACCGTGGCGTGGCAGCATCGGAAGAATCGACGTAGCCACTCTTCAGGAAGCAGGCATAGACTCCAGACACCTATGCTACATCTGTGGCCCGCCTGAAATGATTCAGGCAATGCTCGCCGCGCTTAAAGAAATAGGCGTCCCGGAGGAACGCCTACAATACGAGCAATGGTGGTAAGAAGAAACTAGACCTCCCACGCGCTCCGGTAGTCCAGCTTGTCGTCCCCAGTGCAGATGAACAGCTCGCCCACAGGCACCATGCGATCCTGATTGCGGCAGCCGAACTTCGCCGTGCAACGGTCCTGCGCGTTCTTGTACGGGCAGCGCCACTGTGACACCTCGGTTACGGTGTCCGACATGCTGCGAAATATGGCGTCGAGGCGCGACATGCTCGCCCTGTAACGCGCCTTATCTACACTCTGCTCATTTGCCATAACCGACTTTCGCCCCTCGAGGATGCCAATTGCGCTAGCTCAACAGATTTATAATAACAATCAGCAGGAGGACTACTATTGTGGCGAGACCGCTTATGAGTGCAATCAACAAACCTACAAGAAGCCTGTGCAGTCCTCTAACGGCCTCGTTCGTCTGTTGAATTGCCCGATCGGCTCGCTCAAAGCCCGCCTCGATAGTCCTGTCAAGGCGATCGAATCCTGAGCGCATTTCGGCACTCAACTCTTCTAGCCGCTTATCGAACTGCTCGCTTCGTCCTTCTTCCCGACCAACCCGTTCTTCCAAGGTTGCCATCAGGCACTCACCTCATGCAAAATAGTTATGAACGGATTAATTATAACCGAACTAGTCCGACCCTGCCACAGGCACCGACTGAACTTCCTCAGCCTCGCCCACGCCCATGAACCGCTTTGCTAGGTCAACGCACGCCATCGCGTTCTCGCCGTAGCCGTCCGCGCCCATGTCGTCTGCGAACTCCTGTCGCACCGGCGCGCCGCCCACCATGATGTTCACCACGTCCCGCAGTCCGTACTCCTCAAACGCCTCGATAGTCCTGCCCATATTCGGCATCGTGGTCGTCAGCAGCGCGGACATCCCCAGCACCTGCGCCTCGTGCTCCATCACGGCGTCGATGAATTCGTCCGGCTTCGTGTCCACACCCAGGTCGTGAACGATGAACCCCGCGCCGCGCAGCATCATGATGCACAGGTTCTTGCCGATGTCGTGCAGGTCGCCCTTTACCGTGCCCATAATCACCGTGCCAATCGGCTCTATACCGGACGCCGACAGTATAGGCTCGATATAGACCATCCCCGCCTTCATAGCGCGCGCAGCCACCAGCACTTCAGGCACGAAGATGATATTGTCGCGGAACTTGATGCCGACCACGGCCATTCCCGAGATAAGCCCATCGTCAAGCACATCGTTCGCCGAATATCCCTCGGCAAGCGCCTCCTGAACCAGCCTGTCAACCTCGAAATGCGCCCCGATAATCAGGTTGTACGCGATGTCGTGCATCAACGGAGTCGTCTCTTCGAACAGCCCCCGAATATGCTTCACCTCGAACGGCTTGGTAACCCACTGCAATTCCTGTTCCAAGCCTTCGTTATGTATGGGCATCGCTTTACACCTTTCAGTCAGTCAGTGTTTCAGTCTATCGGTCGGTCAGTTTGTCAGTCGCGCTTTCGGATTTTATCAGGTAGCAATTATCACTGCCAATCAATCCCATCCTATCTATCCTGCAAGTCCTGTTAGCCTCGGTTAGTGATGCTCCGCATGCCACTGCTTAACGGCACGGGGAATCTCCATCAGGTTTTCCAGCTTCGTCGCCAGCGGAATGGCACACTCCGGCGCGACCAGTTGCACGCCCGCATCCAGGCACCGCCATACCTCTTCGCGCACCTCAGCAGGCCCTCGGGCGTACAGCGTCTCCGGATTGTTGATATTCCCGATAAGTTGAATGCCGTCGCCAACCGCATCCATAGCAGCCTGCGGGTCGTTCTTCGAGTCGAAGTGGAACGCCGCCATTCCTGTCTGCGCGATGTATGGCATCCTGTCTAGCGTGTTGCCGCAGATGTGCAGAATCAGCGGTACATCCAGCCGTTCCTCCATCTCCTTGTGTATCTCCAGCAGGAAGCGATGGTAGTACTCGCCGCTCACGAGGTCGCCCGTGGCATGGTCGGGGAATGTGAGCGCGTCGGCGCCGGCGTCGATCTGCGCCTGCCCAAACAGCACCGATATTTCCTTGAGCTTGTCGAGGCAGCGCATCGTCATTTCCGGGTCGTCAACCGTCATCAACAGGAAAGTCTCAACGCCGAACACATGGTAGGCGAGCGTCCACGGGCCCATCGTCTTTCCGATGATTGCCACCTCGTCACCGAACTCCTCCTTCAGCAGGCTGATCGAGCGGGTGATGGTGATATTGTCCCGATGCTCCAGGAACCCGGACGGAATGTGAATGTCGTTCTCCGTCTTCCATATTGGATTCGTCATTCGCACAGTGGGCCAGTTGTCCTTCTCCTCCCACTGCATTTCGCAGCCCAGCGCCGACGACTCTTGGATGATGGTGAAGTACGGCATAATCGCGTCGAAGCCAAGCTCCGTATGGCCCGTAGCCGCAAGCCGCGCCGCAAGCTCCGGGTCACGGCACGCTTCCGGAAACGGCGCATCCACCAAATCCATAAGCTCCACCGTCGCCACGTTAGTCGGGTTGGCGACAGGCGTGCGATCCACCGGCAACCCTGCCAGCGCATTCATCACCCGCTCCCGCGGTGTCATAGTCTCGATCAATGTCATGGCGCGCCTCCCACATAAGTCGTCAATATCCCCATCTTAGGTTCCGAGTGAATCAATCCACGAACTCCGTCAACCTCGGCTCAAATACTTCCTTGAACTTCAACAGCCGCTCAACCATCCACTCCTGAATGTCTTTCAGTGTCTCTTCATCTTCATCAATGCTTCCCTCACGCGGAACCATTATGCCCGACTGACGGGTAAAGTGATTAGGCCGCCACCTGAGAGATTCGCCGAGTTCGGTTTCAATCTCATCCCTATGCTTTTCCAATTGATCAAACAATTTCCTGTCCGAGGCTCTGCTGCCGCTTCTGATAATCAGTTGAACCCAAACCTTGTACCCTGCAAAATTGCCGAAACTCGCTGAGAAATGTGCATTCTTCCCTGCCTGAGCCAGTGAACAGGTGTGTCCTGTACCCACATCTTCGACGGACAGGTCAGTGAAATCGGGCACCTCACTTTGCAGGCGACCTACAAGTCCCTGAAAAAATGTCTTGTGTCGCTCATCATGCCGCACTCCCGATCCTCTGGACATCTGCTTTATATTTCGCCATTCGCTTGGAATCGCTACGAGTTTGAAGTTGACGCCCACACGGGAGTCGTCAATCTTCAGCGGCTCAACCTCGACACCATAAAATTCGGTATCATCACCTGTACGACGATTGAGCAGGTCAAGTGCGCGCCTATGTTCGTCGCGGAATTCTCCAGCAACCCATACAATCACACTGGCGTCGTAACCGCCTGCGTAGGTAAGCACTTGCCCTAGATGGCTATGGTCAGTAATTCCTAATTGATTTTCTATGGCAACGGAACGGTCTCTTTCCGTGTCGCGCGCTAAAATGTCCAAGGAATAAATGCCGACCGCCGCTTCCCGTTTCCGACACTCTAAATTCAAGCCCAACGCATCGCCAAGCAACGATATGTTCTCCGCCAGCCACGGCGTAAAATCTCGTGCCTCATCCGGCCAGACTGAACGAGGTCGAACCCTCTCGATCGTCCCCAATTCCAACGCCGTCGTCATCTCAACCCTTTATCCTATCTCCATCTTGTAAATCCCGTTAGCCCGTGTCTCTATCCTACCCATCCTGTCTATCCTGTAAGTCTTCGTCCCTCACTTACCTTGCATTCGCGTCCGCCTTCACGTTGTTGGGTCAATGCATCTAGTAACGGCTTCATGATGTAAGACGCGCCATCTATCCAAAACCCTGTGAGCGTTCCTTCCGAGTCGTAGTAAGCGACCAGTCCTTGCCCTAACGTTTCCCACTCGCCATCGATTTCGCCAGCGCGGACTTGAAGGATATCCACGTCCTCCAAATACTGCACCTGTACCGCGGGCAAAACTTCCTCTCGCCGTTCGGTTCGGTTCTGCTGATTCATTCCGTTGACCACGGTCTGCCCCCGTATCTCTTCGCCAATCGTTTATCGAAATAGGCGGTTATCAATTTCAAGTCATTCACATCGTCGGAGTCGCCGGAAAACACTACTTTAATCCATTGGTGCTGTTCAGGAATACGTCCTGCGAAAATCGTTCTTCGCTCACCATTTGGCTGCGTCTCAATCCAAAGGTCATAGGGGTTGTCTATAATCTCTATCACCCATTCGGGATTGATTTCCGGATGCCTAAGTGCAAGTTCCGACTCTGTGCTCCGCGAAGCCTTTTGCAAAGCATTGTACCGAGCCAAGCGGTCAGGTGTCGTCAATCCCTCAACTCCCCTATCCTCCCCATCCTGTCCATCCATGTAAATTAACCCTACGTCGGCGGCGTGAACCCCAGCGTACCGGTCGTCATCTGCCCACGCAACGCCTCGGCGGCCATCATGCCCTCGACGCTCGATATGTTCCGCGAGTACGGCAACAGCAGCCGCATTAGCGCGTCATGGCGCTGCCCGCATGGGAACGCCACCTCAGTGTCGCCCACCTTGTTCATCTCGCCGTAGCGCAGGAAGCCCGCCACCACCATTCGCAGCCGTACTGCCGGATTCGGCGCGTCTCCCTCAACAGACACCGAGTACACATAGGCGTCATCCCGCTGGCTCCCCGTGACCTTGATTGTCAGAGGCGACCGCGAGTCCTTGATAGACATCTCGCCCTGCGGCGGGGCGAAATCAGGCGCTTTGCCCACAGCCTGGCTCATCAGGAACTTGATCGCTCGCTCGTGAAGCTGTTCGCACCCGAACCGCACCTGGCTCGTCGTACCCTCGATCGCCTCCATGCCACCGAGCGCCACCAGCTGATCGCGTATCTGCTCGATGCGCGCCTCGACCCCCGGCTTGCGGCTGAATGTCCAGATGGTACACACGCCGTTCTTCACATACAGCCCCACGCTGATGTTCTCGAAGTTCGGGTCCATCGGGACGAGTTCGAGGCAGTGACCGTACTTGTCGAGGACTTCGATGGGGCGGAGTCTTGGAAGTGTCGCTGCTTGGGTCATGGCTTACCTCTGTGAAACGAAAGTTAACTAAAATGGATAGACAGGATTGAGAGGATTTCACCCCCATCCTAACATTCCCCCATCTAGGGGGAAGGGACTTTATTTGACGGCGTTGACCAGGGCGCGGATGTGGTCGGGGGTTGTGCCGCAGCACCCGCCAATAATGTTCACGCCCACGTCGTGCGCCATCACCTTGAACCGCTCCGCCATATACTCCGGCGTCTCCGGATACACGATCTCTCCACCGACCGGCGCCGGAATCCCAGCGTTCGAGTGAATCAGCAGGTAGCCGTCCGTTGCCGCGCGCAGCTCCCGTGCCAGCTCCAGCATCACATCTATGCCGTTCCCGCAGTTCGCCCCCACGATGTCCGCACCTGCCTCATGCAGCTTCGTCACAGCTTCTGCGGGCGGCGTCCCCATCATCGTGAAGAACCCGCGCGGCCCCTTGTCGAAGAACATCGTGGACATCACCGTCAGGTCGGTGTTCTCTTTGGCAGCACGCACCGCAATCGCCGCCTCGTTGATGTCGATCATCGTCTCGATGTTCACCGCATCCACGCCGCCCTCCGCAAGCGCCGTAATCTGCTCGGCGAAGGCATCATACGCCCGCTCCTCAGTCAGCGGGTTATCCCGCAGCGGATCGTTCAGCACCTCGCCCGTCGGTCCGACAGACCCCACCACGAAGCACCCCTCCGGCGCCTGGCTGCGCGCGTGCTCGGCGGCCATCCTGTTGAACTCCGCCGCCCGACCCTCAAATCCGTAGTGACTCTGGCGCAGGCTCGTACCGCCGAAAGTGTTCGTCAGCACCATGTGAGAACCCGCATTGAAGTACGCCTTCGCCATCCCCTGCACAACCTCCGGGTGGCTCACATTCCACTCTTCCGGGTCGCCATCCCCCAACCCGTGCGCCTGCAGGTAGCTCCCTGTCGCGCCGTCCGAGATAATCAGCTCGCCCCGCGCCAGTCGCTCAAGTATCGTAGGTGAATCCATATCGCGTTAGTCCTTACCTTCCGTCAGTCAAGTTACTCCTAATTCTCATCGATCCAGTGATCCACCGCCCCCGGCGTCGCATCCCGCTCACCTGCGCTCTCCATACGCCGTATCCGCGACACGAAGTCCGACGGGAACCTCTCGTTGAACCGCGCCGCCACAGTTTCCGCTGCCGACTGTGCCGTGCCCTCAATTTCGCCGTAGTCTTGCCACTCCCACGCCATCAGGTAGTCGTCGCTCCCCATGCTCCCATCGGACATGGCGATAGCGTCCACTCCCTGCTGAAACCGCGCGTCGAGCGGTACTCCAACAGGCGGCGCCCCATCGTCCTGCGCCTGGACTTGCACCGGAATCTCCTTCCAGTACATCACCTTCACCTTGGCCAACTTCCCACACCTCATTATAGTCAATTTACATAGATGGACAGGATACACAGGACTCACATGCGATTCCTATCCTGCCCATCCTGTTAATCGATGTAAAATTTCCTAAAACAGCCCGTCGCGTCCCGGGTCCATCCCCATGAAGAATCGACCCGCCGTATCGTAATGACTCAGGCGTCCCTGCACCTGCTGGTTGATGACATGCACATCCTGGAACCGCCTCTGAACAGGATTGCTCTCAAATATCGCCGACGATCCGCACAGCGTGTACGCGATGTCCACAACGTCTGCCGCCTTACGGTTGGCGTGTGTGCTCGCTAGCCTCATATGCACTCGCTCGCTCATCGTCAGGGGCTTCCCCTCGGACACCGTCTTCCATACAGCGCCTGCAGCCTCAGTCACGAAGGCCTTTGCCGAGTGCCAGATCGCCTCAGCCTCGCCAACCTGCCGCTGCGTAGTGGACCAGTCGCGCAGCAACGGTGTGTTCGGGTCCATATTCCCCGGCACCTTCCGGTTCGAGAGCTCCTTAGCGGCATCCAGCGCAGCACGCGCAGCGCCAAGAGCGACCGTCCCGAATCCTGATGCAAAAAGCAGCGTAGCAGGTATTCTGTACGCACCCCCGTCCTCGCGTGGTATAGCGGCAGGATCGTATGTACGATGCTTCGGAATGAACAGCCCGGCGGCCTCGAACCCCCAGCTCGCAGTCCCGCGAAGCCCATTCACCTGCCAGTTGTTCACCATCTCCACTTCATCCTTAGGGATCAGCAGTATCCGCATCGTCTCCCTCTCGATGACGTTTCTGGAGTCCTCTCCCCCCAGGGGATGCGACCGCGACGAACGCTCCACATCACCCAGATTCGCCCCGTCGTCCGCGCTCACGATTGGCGTCAGCGCGGCTATCCACGTCGCATGATCGCTACCGCTGCTGAAGTTCCACCGCCCGCTCAGGCTGTACCCACCGTCCACTGCGACTGCCCTCGAACGAGACATCGGCGGCCCGTTCGTAATGACGGCACGCGGATCGCTGTAAATCTCCTCTCGCGTCTTGTCGTTCATCCGCGTGGAGTTTATAGCGAACACGTTATTCTGGTTGAATGACCAGCCCACGCTGCCGTCAGCCTCCGCGATTATCTGAACGATTCTCAGGAAGTCTGGATGGTCGAGCTGCGCGCCCCCGAGATTGCGCGGCATCAGCAGGCGGAAGAATCCGGCGTCCGCAATCTCGTTCGAGACATCCGTCGGTATCTTGCGCTGCTCGTTTATGCGGTCTGTATTCTCCGCCACCAGCGCCGCAAGCTCCCGCGCTTTATCGATGTAGTATTCCGTATCCTGCTGCTTAGCAATCATCTCTTTCCTATCCTGAGCATCTTGTCCATCGATGTTAGCCCTCGTGCCTAAATCCCCAGCAACGTCTCGATATTCTTGTACAGAATCGCTTCCTTCTCGTCCTGTGTCAGGCTATCCAGTCCCATCAGCCACGACACCGGCCAGTCAATCGCCATGTCGAAGGGCCAGTCCGTGCCGAACAGCACACGCTCCACGCCAACGAGATCGATCAGCATGCGCAGTGCCGGTTCGTCATGCGTCAGGCAGTCATAGTAGAAGCTACTCAGGTATTCGCTCGGCGGCTTGTCGATATGCGCCCGCGCCTCCGACCGCACCTGCCAGCCCCGGTCCATCCTACCGATGCCGTAGCATACATACCCGCCAGCGTGCGACAGGCAAATCCGCAGGTCCGGGTGCCTGTCCATCACGCCCCCGAACACGAACGCCGCGAATGTAACCGTGCGGTCCGCAAGATTGCCGATGGTATTCGGCAGGTGATACTTCGACGAACGCGGGCTGACGACTGTCGGCCCGCCCTGGTGTATCAGCAGCACCGCGCCCAGCTGCTCCGCGGCGGCCCACAACGGCGCGAATTCGGGGTCGTCATAGGTCTTGCCGTTCACATGGTCGCCAATCATCGCGCCCTTCAGCCCAAGCTGCGTAACCGAACGCTCTAGCTCCCCCACCGACGCCTTCACATCCTGCATCGGAAGGTTCGCCAGCCCCGCAAAGCGCGTGGGGTAATCCTTCGTCAACTGCGAGACATAATCGTTCGCCTCTCGCGACATCTTCGTCACCGTCTCGGCGTCCTTGTCGTAGTTGTAGAAGTAGGCGTTCGTGGACAGCACATGCACGTCCACGCCTATCGAGTCCATATCCGCCAGACGCTCCTCGGGCGACCACGCCGTCCTTGGATTGTAATTGACCATTCCGCCGGCGTCCGCCATCGTTCCGTACCAGTCCTCGCCCCTCTCCGCGGCGCGGATGAACCCTTCCGGCGATATATGCGCGTGGATATCGATGCTTCTTACCAATTGTTCATCTCCTGATCGGACCGGACTGTTATTGCTCCTGCAGCGCGGGACGCAGATACTCGGTCCACGGATCATCTGAACCGCCCGTCCTGATGCCTTTGACCAGGTCCGCCATTCCTCTGCCATGCCGTTCCGCAATCCGCTCTATGCTGACATCATCCGACAAAACGGCAATGGCGTCTCGAAGCCTGTGTACATATCCGACGGTCTCGCGCAGCGCCGCCTCTCGGTCTTGACGCGCCTTGATGTTCTCTAGCCTCTCAAGCCAGTCAATGCCGCGTTCTACCTCGTCGAAAGCATCTTCGTTTCCTATCGCAGTGGTCATGTTTCGGCATCCTCTCACTAACTATCTGCATGCCTCTGACACGCTCTGTTGGCGAATTGTACCACACGCACCACGCAGCCCAACTACTGGCTAACCAGCTATACGCGAACCACCTGCGCTTCTAAGCCGAAGCGTTTGTTGAATCATCCACATCCGATGAGTGAGGTGTGCATCCCGACACCTGCCGGCTGACCGCCGACTAACATTCTTGACTTTATGCAAAGCCGATGTCAGACTTGGGCAGATGTTTCTGTCCGAACACCAATTTGCTAAATGTCGACAATTCCCTTTCCCTGATACAGATGATAATTGACATTCATACCCACACCTATCCCACGTCTGACGACAGCATACTCACTCCCGAGGAACTGATAACCAAGTCTAAACGCATAGGCCTCGATGGAGTCTGCATCACCGACCACGACAGGTTCTGGGACCCAAGTGACATACAGGCATTGTCCCGCAAGTACGATTACCTTGTGCTGTCCGGATGCGAGGTAACGACTGAAGAGGGTCATATGCTCGTGTATGGCTTGCAGGAGTACATATTCGGCATGCACAAAGCGTCCTATGTAAGAGAACTCGTTGACGAGGTGGGCGGCGCGATGGTGGTCGCGCATCCCTACCGGCGCTTTTACCGCAAGCAAGCGCATACCAGCGAAGAAGCTTATCAGGAGATGCTCGAGAGGGCATGCCGCAATAAGGTATTCGGATTCATAGACGCGGTTGAGATTTTCAATGGCCGTGGCTCCGACGAGGAAAACCACTTCGCGAGCCACATCGCTGAACGCTTCGGACTGAGCGCGACGGGCGCCAGCGATGCTCACAGCCTTGAACAGGTCGGCACCTACGCCACGCGCTTCCATGAATCGGTGCGCGACCTGGACGACTTCATTACCGAATTGAAGGCGGGGAGATTTAGCCCATATTCCCTGCGAAACCCTGTCCCCGCACTTGTCAGTGCCTGAAGCAAACGCGATACACCCGGCAGTGTAAGCCATGCCAAATCAGCTTCTGGAAATCAGTGACCTTCATACCTACTTCATCACGAAGGAAGGTGTTAACAAGGCTGTCAACGGAATCTCTCTCACGCTAGAGGAAGATTCCATACTTGGCGTTGTGGGCGAAAGTGGTTCCGGCAAAACCGTAACCGCACTCTCGGTGCTTCAACTCGTCCCATTCCCTGGTGAAATTGTCAGAGGCAGCATCACATATCGAGGGCAAGAATTGCTGTCCATGTCATCGGAAGAGATTCGTCACATCCGGGGCAAAGAGATATCGCTTATCTTCCAGGATGCGGGCGCCGCGCTCAATCCGGTTATTCCCATTGGGAAGCAGGTGGAAGAGATAGTCCTCGAACACACGGACATGAGCCGCAGGCGGGCCCGCTCGCTTGCGATAGACTTGCTGAGCCAGATGGGCATTCCCGATGCGAAGAACATGCTCAACCGATATCCTTTCCAGCTTAGTGGAGGTATGGCGCAGCGCGTTCTTATGGCAATCGGTGTCGCCCTCAAGCCCAAAGTGCTCATCGCCGACGAGCCGACGTCAAATCTCGATGTTACGCTGCAAGCCGAGATTCTTCACCGCCTCAGCCAGCTCCGAGAAGAAAACCACTCCGCCATAATGCTCATCACGCACGACCTCGGAGTTGTAGCCCAGATGACTCAGACGGTCGCCGTGATGTACGGCGGCTCGATCGTGGAATATACGGACACCAAGTCGCTCTTCGCCAAGCCTCTGCACCCGTACACTTGGGGACTGTTCCAGGCAATACCGCGACTTGACACCGGGCAGCAGTCGCTTAATCCGATTCGCGGCGCCCCGCCGAAGATGATTGACGCGCCGGACAGGTGTCCATTCCTCGAGCGGTGCAGCAAGGCGACCAACCAGTGCCGCACGATGCCAATTCCGCCGCTTGTAGAAGTCGAGTCGAACCACCGTCTCGCCTGCTACAACCCAATCGTGTACGACTAAGGCGCGCGCCGAAGAGTGAGTGCATACAGTGTCGGCTCGCCATCCGGGAATGCCGGATTAGGGATGAGCCGCCCTTCCTTTGGTGAGACGTGCCAGTCCATTCCTTCAAGTGGGAATGCACCGAGCAATACGCGGGAGCCTCTCGGTAATTCCACCGCTTGAACTCGTGATGATCGTCCCTGCACCTCTACCTCCACCATGCCCATGAGTCGATAAGAGTGGTGCCCGCCATCCGCAATCTGCGCCCTCATATTTCCGACCTCTACGAGATTAAGGCTCTCCACAATGTCGGCGGGCAAGCATAGTTCAGAAGCGCCCGTATCGACCAGCGCCTCGCGTACGACTTCATCTCCGTGCTCCTCTTCGGGGAGAAAGCGATTCTGCCAGTTTCGCAATGTAACTTCCACGCTGAATGTGCCCATCAATTTACTCCAGCCACGGCAAGAATTGTCGCCACTCCTCCTGGATATGTCGGTGGTGGAATATGTAGTACGGGTTTGGGCGCGGCGCGGCCGGCTTGGTGAGCAGCTTCATGTTGGCTTCACGCGGAGTGTAGCCCGCTTTACGATGGTTGCAAGAGGTACAGGCGCTGACCACATTCTCCCATACGTGCGGTCCCTTGCGCGAACGGGGAATTATGTGGTCGAGTGTCAGATTCTTGGATTCGGTGCCGCAGTATTGGCAGCGGAAGCCGTCGCGGTAGAATACGGCTCGCCGAGAAAGCCGCCTTCGCACCAGTGGCCGTTTGACCATGTAGATAAGCCGAATGACGGACGGAATTGGCACACGCTGTGACACTGTGGCGATATGGTCGTCACAATCTATTAGCGTCTCAGCTTTGCCCCGCCCCAGCAGCACTATGGCACGCCGCGCGTTGCACACATTGAGAGGTTGATAATTCTGGTTCAGTACCAAAACAGGCTTGTTTATCGACATTATCAGCCCCGCTCGAACTTCCGGTGTTAACGCTTCCTTGCTCTTAAGTACTTCTCCCCAGCATTTCTAACGACTCCGCAAAGCCCGGAGTTATAAGGCCGAATCCGTTCAAAGGCAGCCCCTCGGTTTCTTCAATAATTGTTCGCACCAACACGGATTCGGTCAACGCTCTCTCTAACCCGTTTCGGACATTCCCGCTAGCCCCCGGCATACCGGTGCTTTCGAAAGGAATATCATAAGTGAGTCTGGCAAGCGCCAGAACCAAGACTACGGCCAGCGCCGCCCCAAGTATCACGCCCAGCAACAAGCCACCGACGCGGTCTATGAGCGACGATGCCCCAAGCGTGGCCATTCCCAATGACTTCCGAATAATCCTCCACGCGAATTGAACGACCGCAACGGTCAGGGCGATCGTTATCACATACACTGCGACTATGAGGTTTGCGCCTCCCCAGCCCAGATTACCGCCAATCAGCCCAAGCGCATAGGCAACTTGACTCGCAAACAGCCAGCCGGCTACCAGCGCGAAAGCATTGACAGCCGCGCCCAGCAGACCGATGCGGAATCCACGCAGCGCACCGATGATAACGAGCCCAATTAAAACTATATCCAGCCAGTTCATTACCCACGATTTTAGCATAGGACGGAGTTTACGGTGGTAAGTTCCGCCCATTCCATTTACCCGATCCTGCCAGAAACAGAAAGGGAGCATCGAACCTGTCGTTGCTCCCTCCTGGTCATTCAGTATCGCTCAGCTCTATTGACGTGGTGCCTGCGGTGGGACCGGGTTCACCAATCCGTTTCCAAGTGAGATAGGGAGCAATTCGTCGAGCTCGTCCAGCGTCCAGCGGCTATTCTTATGGATGCTGCGTATGACATGACGCGGCGAATACAGCGTCGCGGGCCAGCCGCTTGTGCCAATGACCTGACCGGTGATCTGACACGCCTCGGATGACAGATACACTGCCTTTGGCGCATTGTTCTCCGGCGCGCGTGCCTCGGGAGGCCCCATTATGGGAGCGCCCTGGGTGGTTTGAGTAGCACCTGCGGATGCCGCTGCCGCCTGCCGCTGGGTCTGCCTCAACTGCTGCGTGCTCTCGGGGATGGTCTCCGTCATGCGGGTCGCGCCGCCGGGATACACTGCGTTCACGAGTATGCCGTGCTCGTGAAGTTCACGCGACAGCGCTCTCGCGAAGCCTACCATGCCCTCCTTAGCCGCGGCGTAGTTTGCCTGTCCTGACGCGCCCATACCGGAGCCGGATGAGAACAGCACTATCCTGCCGTATCCCTGGTTAATCATGTGCGGCACGGCATGGCGCACCATGTTGTACGCGCCATAGAGGTGGACCTGCAACACGCCGTCCCACTCCTCTTCGGTCATGTTGAATACCATGCGGTCGCGCAGGATGCCTGCGACGTGGTTGACTACATCGAGACGCCCGAAGTTGTCGATTGCCGTCTTTATGATATTGCCGGCCGATTCATAGTCTGCCACCGAGTCGAAGTTGGCGACAGCCGTGCCGCCACGAGCTTCGATTTCCGCCACAACCTGCGCCGCGGGCGCGTCCGAGCCGCCCACGCCGTCAACGCCACCGCCGAGGTCATTCACTACTACGGATGCGCCTTCGTCAGCAAGCAGCATCGCCACTCCCCGACCGATACCCCGGCCGGCGCCAGTAACAATCGCTACTCGCCCTTCCAGTCTCTTGCCCATGCTTGTTTCCTTTCTGTAATTGCAGTTGTCGTGTACCAAATCAATGGGCTAGAGGCCCTTGCCAAAAATCTTGGGGACCAACTCATCCATCTCGGCCATTGTGAATGTGCCCCACTTGTGGATGGCATTCGCTATTTCAGGGTTGGAGTACAGATATATGCTGCCTCCCCGAACGCCGAAAACATTGCAGTTCACATTGGGTGACGCATAGGTGGAGAGGTACACTGCCAAAGGCGCGACATTGGCGGGGTCGTCCTCGCTGCCTTCGCCCTCCCAGTCGGAAACCGGCGGTGACTGACCGATGCCTGCACGCTCAACGGGCGACGGCGACGGCCCCTGGGCAACTCGGAACTCATCGACCGAGCCGGGGAACAGCCGCGTCTCAACCAGCGGAGAGATTGCATTGCAGGTTACGCCGTAACGACCCAGGTCCCTGCCGACGGTGCGGGTCAGACCTATGATAGCCTCCGAAGCGGCGGCATAGTTGGAGCGTCCAATGTCCCCAAGGCCGGCGTCCGAAGTGAAGTTCACCACGCGACCACTGCGCTGCTGCCGGAATAGTATGGCGGCGAACTTCGTCGGCGTGAATGTACCCTTCACATTGTATCGGATGACGCGGTCCCACTCGTCCGGAGTCATGCGATATATCATTCGGTCCTGGAGCACGCCAACGCTGTTGACGAGAACATCCACCTGACCGAAGTTATCTACGGCGGAGCGTATAACCGCTTCGCCACCATCCATTGTCGCTACGTTATCGTAGCTCGCGACTGCGTTCCCGCCTGCCGCCTTGATTGCCTCAACGGTGCCGTCCGCAGGATCGTTCGACGAGCCGCTTCCGTCAACATCGCATCCGAGGTCATTGACGACGACTGACGCTCCTTCTTCGGCAAGCAGCAGCGCGGTCGCCCTGCCGATTCCGCGACCGGCTCCGGTTACAACCGCCGTCTTACCTTCTAAGCGGTTTCCCATGAATTCCACCTCCGTGTTGGAAAGGATTATGTCTTGTCTAGCAGAAATCGTACGCCTAAAACCTTAACAGTGGGTTAATGGGCATTAACCGGTTGTTACAGATTAGCGGCGCGCAACATGATACCTTATCGTCGCATGTTTGAAAAGTTTCTCACAATCGGTTACTTCTTAAATGGATCGGTGCCCTACACGGGCCTAATTGCACCTATGCCAGGAGGGTTGTCAGGTTGATACACCAAAACTTCGAGTGCGAATTTTACCTTATACGACACGGGCAATCGGAATCCAACGCCTTGCCGGACCGAACATCCCTGAACCCCGATTCTTCGCTTACAAGCAAGGGCTTCGCTCAGGCACATCTGCTCGGACACAGGCTCAAACAGGATGGCATCACTTTCGACAGGGTGTACAGCTCCAGCCTTCTACGGACGGTGCAGACTGCCGAAACGATGCTGAAAGCGATGGGCGAAGAAGATAAGGCATTTGACCGCGTGGAGGCCATCGTCGAGCAGAGAGCAACCGGCTGGAGAGGCATGCGTACGGAGGACTTGATGACGCCTGAGTTGCTCGCGTATATGCGTGCGAAGGCCAGTCACTTTGTACCGCCGCAGGGTGAGTCTTACCGTATGGTACAGCGCCGCTACGCCAACTGGCTGGAGGATGAGATACTGTACAATGCCGACCTCACCAGCGTTCCCCAGTCTCTTCGCATAGCCATCGTGGGACATGGCGCCGCTACACGCTGTATCCTTCATTACATACTGGGCTTTGATGAGCAGTTCATCTGGAAGACGGTACTGGACAATACATCCATATGTCGCTTCAGATTCAATCGAGAAGGCTGGTTTCCCGTCTGCATAAACGACACAGCACACCTGCGCGGCGCAAATCTTCCTGAATGACGCACGAGAGCGCCTTCTGGTACGTGGAAGGGAGCGCCAAGATAGAGTGACAACGCGGTAGGGGAAGAAAATTGGAGCGGAAGACGGGGCTCGAACCCGCGACCTCATCCTTGGCAAGGATGTGCTCTACCAACTGAGCTACTTCCGCCCACTGCGTGTGGTGCCGAGGGTCAGAATCGAACTGACGACACCAGCATTTTCAGTGCTGTGCTCTACCTACTGAGCTACCTCGGCGCGTCCAGTCATGTTAATCTTAGCACGCCGTGGTGTCAAGGAAAGCACCCTGAAAAATCTGTCCGGCCGAGGAGGGCGAATCATCGAATCTGCCCTCTATTCGACTGTCGAATCCATCGCCCAGTCACGCCGTATGTGCGGCTGCCGCCTCACGCTTTCTTGAATCGCCGTAGTTAGTGTAGAATAGACACTTGATGAAATTAGGGGGGTTTGCGTTCCGCCGGATGGTCGCATCGGGACGGCCCTAAAGCGAAGATGGCGCTCCGTCTTGAGGTGTGTGATTGGCAGACTATGATGTAGTAGTAATCGGCGCCGGGCCCGGTGGATATGTAGCTGCGATTCGTGCAGCGCAGCTGGGCCTGAGCACGGCGGTCATCGAGGATGACAATGTCGGGGGCGTGTGCCTCAACTGGGGCTGCATTCCCAGCAAGTCGCTTCTGCGTAATGCCGAAGTGCTTGAACTGGTAAAGAACGCCGGCGAGTACGGCATAAGTGTCGGTGAAATAGACTATGATTACGGCAAAGCTATTGACCGCAGCCGACAGGTAGTCAGGCGGCTTACCGGCGGCGTAGGTTCACTCCTGCGAAAGAACGGCGTGGAGCACATCAGCGGTCGCGCCGCTCTCCGCAGCGCGAATACCATTGCAATCGACGGTTCTGAGCGCGCCATCAGCGCCGATAATGTAATCATCGCGACAGGCGCTCGCGCGCGGCATATCCCGGGCATCCCTGTTGATGGCGAGACAGTGCTCACATCGCGTGAGGCTATCGTGCTCCGTGAAGTTCCCCGCCGCGTCGTAATAGTAGGTGGCGGCGCGATCGGCGTTGAGTTCGCGGATATCTACCATTCATACGGCGCTGAGGTTATGATTGTCGAGATGCTCCCCAGGCTCGTTCCCCTGGAGGATGAGGAAATCAGCCAGCAACTTGAACGTGTCTTCCGTCGTCGCGGCATCGAGTACAAGACAGGAGCAATGGTCAAGAGCGTCGTCGTCAGCGATGGTGCAGCTACCGTGGCGGTAACCGATTCCGACGGCAACGAAACCGAAGTCGAATGTGACAAGGTCCTGGTAGCCATCGGTGTTCAGGGCAACTCCGACGGCATCGGTCTTGAGGCAGCGGGCGTCGATACGGAGCGAGGGTTCATCTTAGTGGATGACGAGATGCGCACGAACGTGCCGGGTGTGTATGCTATCGGAGATGTGACCGGGAAGTTGCCGCTTGCACATGTCGCATCGGCTCAGGGTGTCACGGCTGCCGAAGTGATCGCAGGCTTAAGTCCAATGCCGTTAGACTACACGCTAATGCCGCGCGCGACATATTGCAGGCCTCAGATAGCCAGCTTTGGCTTGACCGAGCAACAGGCATCGGACGCCGGGTACTCCTACAAAGTAGGCAGGTTCCCGATGGCGGCGAGTGGCAAGGCGCTGGCGATGGGCGAGTCAAGCGGTATGGTCAAGCTCGTGGTGGATAATGAGGTTGGCGAATTGCTGGGCGCGCACATGATTGGCCCGGAGGCGACCGAATTGCTGGGTGAAGTGGGTCTATCGCGCCTTTTGGAAGGCACGACCACCGAACTCGGCT
Organism: Dehalococcoidia bacterium; assembly: GCA_965204855.1. Lineage (GTDB taxonomy): Bacteria > Chloroflexota > Dehalococcoidia > Lucifugimonadales > JADFKI01 > Bin90. Next base: position 2,232,917 of record OZ242018.1, on the reverse strand, counting down.
GGCTGGTGCATCCCCATCCGACCATTTCTGAGACGATCAAAGAAGCGGCGTTGGCAGTCGAGGGCGAAGCCATTCACATTTAGAGCGAAATAGCCACGCCAACAAGCAATGAGGTGAAGTGCCAAAGTGGAATCGACACTAGACAAGCAGCGGTTAGCCGAGTTCTACAGGCAGATGCTGCTGATTAGACGATTCGAGGAAGCATGCGGACGCCTTTACATGCAAGGCAAGATTCGCGGCTTCCTGCACCTCTATATCGGGGAAGAAGCCATCGCGGTCGGAACTATGGCAGCGCTCCGGCCGGACGACTATGTTATAGGGCACTACCGCGACCACGGCCATGCGATAGCCAAGGGAATGGACCCTAAGATCGCTATGGCGGAACTGTGCGGCAAGGCCACCGGGAGCAGCGGAGGCAAGGGCGGCTCCATGCATCTGTTCGATGCCAAGAAGAACTTCATGGGGGGTCACGCCATAGTCGGAGGACAGATGCCAATCGCCGCGGGTCTCGCTCTCGCAAGCAAGTACCGCAACGAAGACCGGGTTACCGTATGCTTCTTCGGCGACGGTGCTGTTAATCAGGGAGAGTTCCACGAGACGCTCAACCTGGCGTCGGTATGGAAACTCCCCATTCTCTTCCTGCTGGAAAACAACCTCTACGGCATGGGCACACACGTTGATCGCTCGCGCGCCGGGGGCAGACACATCTATGAAGCAGCGAGCGCCTATGACATTCCCGGAGTGCAGATAGACGGCATGGATGTGCTGGGTGTCAACGAGTGCGTCTCTGAAACCGTCAAATCAATCCGAAAGGACGGGGGGCCGCGGTTCGTCGAGGCGATGTGCTACCGCTACCGCGGGCACTCGATGGCCGACCCTACAATGTACCGTGAACGCGACGAGGCTGAGGAATTGGGCATCAAAGACCCGATAGAAAGCCTGAAGAACTTCATGCTTCAGTTCGAAGTTACGGATGAGGGGGAGCTTGCTGGAATCGCGTCAAAGGTTGATGAAGCCGTTAATGAGGCCGTCGAGTTCGCCGAGGAAAGCCCTGCCCCCGAAATGGACGCGATGTACACCAACGTTTACGCATAGAGCTGGAGTAGGAAATGGCTGAGATGATTCTCAGAGAGGCCGTCGCCAAGGCGCTCCGTGAGGCGCTGGAAGATGACCGCGTCTTTATTATGGGCGAAGACATCGGAGCCTATGGCGGCGCTTACGCCGTAACTCGCGGCTTCCTCGACGAGTTCGGGCCTGAGCGAATTATGGACACGCCCATCTCTGAATCCGTAATCGTGGGCGCGGGTGTGGGATCCGCGCTGGCGGGCTTGAGACCAATCGTCGAGTTGATGACCATCAACTTCAGCCTGGTGGCAATCGACCAGATTGTGAACCACGCAGCAAAGTTGCGCTATATGTCGGACGGCCAGTTCACCGTTCCTCTCATCATCCGTACCGTAACCGGAGGGGGGGGACAGCTCGCCGCCACTCACTCGCAGAGTTTCGAGAACTGGTACGCATCCGTTCCGGGGCTAAAGGTCGCCGTACCCGCAACTCCTTATGATGCTCTGGGGCTGTTTCGCTCCGCTATGAAAGACGATAACCCGATAATGTTTGCCGAGCACTCGCTGCTCTACGGGACGCGCGGCGATGTGCCTGAAGACTGGTACGAAATACCCTTCGGCAAGGCGGACATCAAGCGCGAGGGCGACGATGTAACGATAGTCGCCTACTCGCGCATGACGCATGTCGCCTTGCAAGCGGCGTCGATGCTGGAGGAGAAGGGCAGACAGGCAGAGGTGGTTGACCTCCGAACTCTACGCCCATGGGATAAGGACGCCGTCTTGCAGTCGGTCCAAAAGACTAACAGAGTCGTCGTTGTCGAGGAGACGTGGAGGACCGGCGGTTTTGGTGGAGAGATTGCCAGCACGATTCAGGAAGAGGCGTTCGATGACCTCGACGGCCCGGTTGCGCGCGTGGGAGGCATAGACGTGCCTGCGCCGTACAACGGCACGCTGGAAGCCGCAACCATCCCTACTGCCGAGAGGGTAATCAAGGCGCTTGAGGACAACTACGGCATCTAGTCGTATATGGGTGCTTGGGGAATCGATAGCAGTGCTGTATATCCCTAGGCGAAGCTCTTTGCGCGACGTATTCTTGTGTGCTGGGGCGAGTAAAGCTGATGTTGCGTCAAAGCGTGGCTGTGAAATACCTTGCGCCATCGCCTCGCTCACGTTTAATTTTCATATTGTGACTTATTGACGACAGGGGGGTTTCGATTGGCAACCGAACTGACTATGCCACAGATGGGTTATGACATGCAGGAGGGTACCGTCTTGCGGTGGCTGAAGGGTGAGGGAGACGCAGTGGCAAACGGCGAACCCATCGCCGAAATTGAAACTGACAAGGCCGTTGTGGAGTTTGAATCATACGCTGACGGCGTTCTTCACCGGATAATTGTTCCCGCAGGGACGACGGTGCCGGTTGGCCAGCCTATAGCTGTCGTTGGAGGGCAGGACGAATCTATCGAATCTTCCGCCGGCCCCTCAGGAGACGCGGCTGAAGACGAAGCAGCTTCCGCGCCGGTCGAAGACGAGTCGGATGATGCGCCAAGCGCCGCAATCCCTATGCCGCCCGCAAGCACAACAATCCCCGAAGAAGAATCCTCTGTTGAGCCTGCGCCTGCCGTAGAGGAGCCATCGGCTCCGGCCGCGCCGTTACGCGCATCCCCCATAGCCCGCCGCATCGCCGACGAGCGCGGAATAGACATCAGCAAGGTTACGGGAACCGGGCCGGGTGGACGTATCGTCAAGGATGATGTACTCGCTTACGAAGAACCTGAGCCGGAAGAGCCTGAAATTGTAGAGGAGCCGGAGCCTGAGGTTGTAGAGGAACAGCCCGCAGCCGAGATTGCTGTTGAGGAACCCTCGGAAGAGATGGAAGAACCCGAAGAGGAAGTCGAGCCGGAGATTGTTGAAGAGCAGCCACAGCCTGTCGCCGAGGTTGAGCCGGAACCGGAACCTGTCGCGGAGGCTGCCGATGGCATGGCTCTGTCGCGCATGCGGCAGCAGATTGCAAGAGTTACCGTGCGGAGCAAGCAGGAGAAGCCACACTTCTACGTGACCTCTGAAGTCGATATGACGGATGCGATGAACCTGCGCCAGCAGATAAACAGGTCGCTTGAGGGTGAAGGCATGCGTGTCACGGTTAATGACCTAATCATCAAGGCGTGCGCCGATGCGCTCAAGAAGCATCCCAAGTTCAACGCGTTTCTCGATGACGATGTCATTCGTCCCAACGACAGTGTCAATATAGGCATTGCGATGGCTGTGGAGGAGGGCTTACTGATGCCTGCCATTATGGGCTGCGAGCAGATGACACTGAAGTCTCTCGCGCTGGCAAGCAAGGACCTCGCGGACCGCGCCCAGAACGGCACGCTGCGCCCCGACGAATACACGGGCGGCACCTTCGGCATCAGCAATCTAGGGATGTTCGATGTGAGTACCTTCGTTGCCATCATCCAGCCGCCCCAGACGGCGATTCTGGCGGTGGGTACAGTCGCCAAGAGGCCAGTCGTCAGGGACGACGAGATCGTTATCCGGCAGACGATGAACGCTACCATTTCCGCCGACCACCGTGTCGTGGACGGCGCAGAGGGCGCGCAGTTCCTCATCGAGGTGAAGAACGCACTTGAAAACCCGCTGAGCCTGATTCTGTAATTTAACAGGTCGTAAGATTGATAGGCGACGAGCGGCTTAAGCTGCTCGTCGTCTTTTGTTCGCTGAAAAATATGTTTGAATCGACGGGCGCTTCCATATCTAAGAACGGCGTTCTCATACGACTTACCACCGAGCGGTGGGGACACATCACCTATGGTCACCCACAGATGGCGGAACACTACTTCACCGTTCTTGATACCATTCGAGAGCCGGAAGCAATTTATGCGGGAAACTCCGGTGAACTGCTGGCTGTTAAGACAATAGCGCCGGGAAGGGCTGTGGTAGTATGTTACAGAGAACAGACTGACATTGACGACGGTTTCATAATCACGGCTTATCCCACAAGCAATATCGCCAGAATCGAGAGGAGGAACAGAGTATGGCCACAATAGATGTGAAAGAACTCATCAGCTCTGCGCCCTCATTCCATGTTTTGTGCCAAAATCCTCGAGGTGCTTATGCATGGGGTATGGACACTCCCTCGAAGCATATATGGTACAACTACGACCGGGAAGTGGATGTGCTGTACCTGAGTTTCGGCGAACCTCGCCCCGCGGACGACAGCGAGCTTACCGACGATGATCTCATCATCCGATACGACAATGACGAAATCATCGGCGTAACCATCCTGAATGCGAGCAGGAGAAGTTGAGCGGATTCATAAACAGGTTCAATTCGACAGCGATTTATCCTTTAACAAGTTCTTGATTGCGGTTAGCCTGTGGGCATTGCTTGTTAGAGGAGAATTAGAGTGAGCGCCGCAATTGTTCAGCCCAAGGCATATCTGGTTACGCGACCGTCCGTTGAGTGGGAGCAGGTCGCAGCGTTTCTCGACGACGAGGGGGTGCCGGGCATTCCCGACAGCATTCGCGCGGGAGATGACGAGTCCGCCGCGATAGCCGAGATTTCGGCGCGCCTTTGCTACATGAGCTATGGCAGGGGCAGGCGCGACATCGCGGACTTCATCAATAACTTGCTGTATCACAAGGACGGTAGCGTTTTCGAGCATATCAACTATGGCTTCGTGTTCACGGGCGTGTCACGCTCCCTTACGCATGAACTGGTGCGTCACCGGGCGGGATTCGCGTACAGCCAGCGCAGCCAGCGGTATGTCGATGAGAGCGGCGGCAGGTTCGTCGCGCCGCCCGCGCTTGATGATGCCGACAACGAAGCTAGAGTCAAGTTCGAGGCAGCGATTGAGAGCGCGGCTGAGTCGTACGGCGCATTGGTGGAGGCTCTGGGAACCGCGATACCGCGCGAAGAGTTCGAGTACGCGACCGACCACCGCAAAGCGATCAGGCAGGCTGCGCGTGCGGTGCTGCCGAATGCGACCGAGACGAAGATATTCGTTACGGGGAATGTGCGGGCGTGGCGGCATTTCATCGAGATGCGGGGGAGCGCGTTCGCGGATGTGGAGATACGCCGACTTGCTATAATGGTGTTAGAGACACTACAAGTTGAGGCGCCGCTACTCTTCGGGGACTTCACAATAGAAATGCTGCCGGATGGCTCCAAAACTGCGACGCCAGAGTACTCGAAAGTCTGATTGCGAACTTTGTGCATCTCATTACCAAAGAAAGTGCAGATAGATCGCAGGAGGAAGATATGCTCACCCGTAAGCGCATAATCATCGGAGTCATAGTCGTCGTAGGTATTCCCGCACTGGCGGTGGCGTGGTGGCTGCTGTCGCCGCTGTTCATCAACACGACGGTTGATGAGGACTTTCCGCTTGCCGCCAATGCGGTGGTGCCGGCGGATATGACGATGGCCGAAGCCGAAGAAATAATGATCGAGGCGGCGAGCGAGTTCAACAGGTACGATGAGCCGGCACCCGCGGAGATGGCGATGGCTCAGGACACGATGAAGATGGACTCGTCAATCGAGAGGGTCAAGTCGGGCAGTTTCCGCGGCGCGGACAGCTTCCACAAGGGCAGCGGCATGGCGACGATATACCGCGACACGGACGGCATGAGCGTGTTGCGCCTGGAGGACTTCAGTGTAACTAACGGGCCGGACTTGCGTGTGCTGCTTGTGCCCGCGTCCAATCCGATGGGGCGCGACGATGTCGAAGGCTACATCGAGTTGGGCAAGCTGAAGGGCAACATGGGCAATCAGAACTACTTCCTGCCGGACGGGGAAGACGGTTCCGCATACGGCAGCGTGGTCATATATTGCAGGCCGTTCCATGTGGTGTTCAGCGTTGCGAGCCTGAATTAGCCTGGAAGTGGTCACCCCCATCCTAACCTTCCCCCATCAAGGGGGAAGGGACTTTTGGTCGCGGGTCATGCTTGGCGGAGCGCCCAGGAGCCGGTTTCGACGGCTGTCAGGAAGTCTTGCAAGGTGTGGTTGAAGAGGTCGGGTTCTTCGAGGTTGATGGCGTGGCCGGACTGGGGGAACATGACGAGTCCAGATGTGGAGATGCAGCGCTTCATGAATATGCTCGGCTCGATACAAGGATCGTCCTCGTCGCCGAGCATTATGAGGGTGGGGATGGTGAGGGCGCGCATCTGCTGCTCCAGGGCGAAGACGGGCGGACGCTTGCCCTGCACGCCGCGGAATGTGAGCGCGGAACCGAGACCGGAGTGCGAGAAGAACTGGTCGGCGAATTCGCGGTAGCCGCGTGGGTCTTTGCGCCGGAGCTGAACGCGCGCTTCGCCTTGAGCGTAGTCACTCATGGCTGACATGCCTCGTTCTTCCAAGCCGCGGGACTGCTCTGCGACGTTCTGCCGCCATGCGTCCACGTCGGTGGAGCCGGAGCCGGCTGCCGCGATTACGAGGGACTCTGCCATGTCGGGGTACGTCAGGCCGAAGTTCAGGGCGAGCGTGCCGCCCATGGAGAGGCCACAGATGTGAGCCTTTTCGATGTTGAGATGTTGCAGCAATCCGCGAAGGTCTTCAACGGCGATTTCCTGTGAGTAGGCGTCTTCGTCGGTGGGGACGTCCGAGGGTGGGTATCCCCGCGCGTTGTAGGTGATGACACGGTAGCGGCGCGAGAAATAGCGGACCTGCGGCTCCCAAGAGCGGAAGTCTCCGGCGAATTCGTGCGCCAAGATGAGCGGGAATCCTTCGCCGGTGGATTCGTAGTAGAATTGTACGCCGTTGATCGCGGCTTTAGGCATTGTTTCACTACCCCCTGATGGTAGGTCTGTTTTTCGGTCCGTCAGGGGGTCAGTGTACAGTATTCGGGTGTTAGGTGTCAGGGAGAATAGCCACAAAAGGCACAGAAATCATATAAGCGAATGTTTGTTCTTTATTGGTTGCCATCTATAATACGTACAGATGTTTGTGTTGTCAAGAGGTAATTTCAGATTGGGGGAGTGTAGGTCTAGTACCTGGTTGACCTTTCCGCGTGGGGATGGTCGGGGAGAATGTAGCTGATGCCTGCCTCGTCGAAGGCTGCCGCTTCGAGCAAGCCCGTGAAGTTTGTGAAGTTGTTGACCTGGGAGAATCTTGGGAGGCGCCTTTCGATGAACCGGTAGTAGCGGCTCTGCATGCGGAACCAGGGCAGCACACCTAATGTGGGACTTTTGGGGTATCGCAGGTCGTCGGCGAGGTCATTGCCGATCATCGCGCGGGAGACGCTGTACACGTACTTTGCCAGCTGGCGGCGTTCGTCCGGTTCCGAGATGCCGACGACCAAGGGCGCGGAATTAACGAGACCGTTCGCCATAATGATAGAGTCCCATTCGGGCGGCGGCTCGCATATTCTGCCGATTCTATAAAGTTCTAAGGCGTCCTCTTCGTTATGGTAGAGAATCGTCTCCGGAATGCCCATGAGATAGCCGGTGTAGCGCCAGACAGCGAGGAAGCTCGCGCTCTCTTCGTCGCTGAAGACCGCACCCAAGCTCTTCATGTGCTGGAGCAGCCTGGCGGAGAAGGCGGTGATGGAGTATCCCAGATGGGCTGAACTGAGGGGGATGCCCCATGCTTCGGTGTCCCAGTCGTCCGATTCTTGCAGCAGGCGCCTTACCTGCGCGTGCACGAGGCGGACGCGGACGGAAAGTCTCCAGCCGTCGCCGTCTATCGCGAGCCCGTGAGGCATGAATATCTCGATCATGTGGCGGTTGTTCTGCTTGAGTCTTCTGACGCCCTGGTCGCGCAGCCGTCCGGTGATGTTGAAGGACTTGCAGATGTTGGTCGAGAAGCCCTCGACGAGAACACCGCCGACGAAAGCACCGAGAACGAGGCGGGAATTTCTGTGAAACATGCGGATGCCCGGCTCGAATTTCTCGAAGTCAACCCACTCAGGCGGGCGCGCTGCCTTCTCGAAGAAGTCCAGGAGAAGAGGCGGAGCGTCAATGAGCTGCGCTACGTCTTTCATGTTCATGGCAGCGTTGATAAGGCGGGTTGAGCGCTCCGATCCCATAGGCGCGAGTTCCGCTACGAGCGCGTCGGCATCAGGATCGCCAATCGTTGTGTGGGCGAGGTAGTTGTCTGCTACCTGCGGGTTGACTGCACGCGCGCTTTCGTAGCCTTGAATGTAATCGGATGGAATCTTCATACAGCTAATCGTCTATTCCCGCAAATTCAGATCCGACGCTTCTGTGTGGAACGGCTACTCTGAGAAATACGACCCGCTAAAGTGTGTGAAGCTTGTTAGTCGAGTATCTCAAAAGCCTTAAACTGATTGTAGCCTGAAAGACAGTACGCTGGTAGTGTGTTTCAGGCTACTAAATCTTGCTTATTTGATTGTGGGGAGAGATCAGCCGGCAGTGAGAACGGGAACGCCGCAGAAGGCTTCGTAGTCGATGAGGTCGGAGATGGTCGGCTCGTCGCCGCAGAGGGGGCAGTTGGGATTGCGGCGGACCTTTACCGTGCGGAACGACATGTCGAGCGCGTCGATGAGGAGCAGCCTGCCGGTGAGGTTTTCGCCTACGCCCAGTATCAGCTTGGCAGTTTCCGCCGCCTGGATGCTGCCTACGAGCCCGGGAAGCATTCCCAGAACGCCTGCCTCGGCGCAGCTCGGCACCTCGCCCGGAGGGGGTGGGGTCGGGAAGAGGCAGCGGTAGCAGCCCTGCCCGGGGATGTATGTGGTCGCCTGACCGTCGAAGAGGAGGATGCTGCCGTCCACCAGGGGCTTGCCGCTGAGGTAGGCGGCATCGTTGACGAGGTAGCGGGCGGGGAAGTTGTCCGCGCCGTTGATGATGATGTCGTACTCAGGGATGATGTCGAAGGCGTTGTCGGAGGTTATAGGCTCTTCGTGAATCTGCACGTTGACGTCCGGGTTGTACGCCTTGAGCGTCTCGTATGCGGACTCTGCCTTGGGCCTGCCGATGTCGTCGTTCTGGTGCAGAATCTGGCGCTGGAGGTTGGTTACGTCCACGGTGTCGAAATCGACGATGCCGATGGTGCCTACTCCGGCAAGGGTGAGATATATGGAAATGGGGGAGCCAAGTCCGCCCGCCCCGATGATGAGGACTTTGGAGTTGAGCATCTTGCGCTGTCCGGCGCTGCCGACCTGCGGCATGATGATATGCCTGCTGTATCGCTGCACCTGGTAGGGAGATAGGACTTGGGTTCGTTCTTCGGTCTGTATCATGTGGGAGTGCTCCTCCATGCTGTGAGACTTGCGGCGCGCGGTTGCTCTTTCGCGCTGAAACGAGGGGTATAGGTATAGCGTCTGGCTATAATTCCAGACTTAACGAATTATAGCACTGGGTGGTGGGTGCTTCAACTTGAGACTATACCCGACCGTAGTCGGGCACATGACGGTGTAATGGATAGGATAATGAGGGCGTGAGTTGTAAAATATCGAGCATGAGTATTCGAGAGGCAACGATTGATGAACTGGTGGAGCGGTACTCGGCGCTGCTGTTCGATGCCTATGGCGTGCTGTCGTATTCGGTGGGCGCGCTGCCGGGCGCGGTGGAGCTCATCGACAGGCTTAACCGAATGGGGAAGCCGTACTATGTGCTGACAAACGACGCTTCCGCGCTGCCGGAGAGCCGGGCTGCGAGATACCGCAAGGTAGGGCTGAATGTGGATGCAGCCAAGATAATCACTTCGGGCAGCCTGCTGAAGGGGTATTTCGCTGAGCACGGCCTGAGCGGCGCACGGTGCACCGTGCTGGGAACAGAGGACAGCGCGGAGTATGTACGACTGGCGGGCGGTGAGGTGGTGCCGGCTGCGGACGGGTTCGATGTGCTGGTGGTTGGCGATCAAGCGGGGTTTGAGTTCGTGGACGGGGTGAACGCGGTGCTGACCGCGTTGTTCAGGATGCTCGACGCGGGGGATGTGCCTAGAATGCTGCTGCCGAATCCAGACCTGGTGTATCCGAGCGACGACGGGTTCGGGATGGCGAGCGGGAGCGTGGCGCTGATTATCGAGGCGACGCTGCGGCAGCGCTATCCGGAGCGGGGGCTTGAGTTCGAGCGGCTGGGGAAGCCGAACGGGGCGATCTTCGAGGCGGCGCTGGTGCTGACCGGAACGCGCGATATGGTGATGTTCGGAGATACGCTGGAGACGGATATCCGGGGGGCGAACGCGTTCGGGATAGACTCCGTGCTGGTTGCCGGTGGAGTTACACCTGCGGATGGGTTGAACGGAGCGGCGGATGTGCCGACTTACTGGGTGCGGGGGTTGACGGGAGCTAACATCGATGTACAGGATAGACAGGATACAAGATTTGAGGGAAAGTGAATGATTAAGAACTTTTCGGTGCTGTATGTGGGGAATATCGACCTTGACGATGTGGGAAGCGACGGCAGGCCCGCGGACGAGAGGCGGTATCCTAATGAGCGGCTGATGCAGAGCATGGATACGGCGGAGCAGGTGGCCGGGCTGATGGATGAGCTGGGCTTCTATGCGCTGTGGATGGCGGAGCATCACTTCCAGCGTGAGGGATATGAGACGATACCGAACCTCATCCTTATGGGGACGCACCTGGCGGGGAAGACGAAGCAACTGAAGTTCGGGTGCGCGTTCAATATCGTGCCGATGTGGCATCCGGTGCGTCTTGCCGAGGACTACGCGATGGCGGACATCCTGACGGACGGGCGCGTCATATTCGGCGTGGGGCGCGGGTATCACAGCCGAGAGGTCGAGTCGTTCGGCGCGCCGGTCATCGACAATGACGCGAACCGCGAGCTGTTCGAGGAGCAGATGGAGGTCATCTTCAAGGCGTTCAACGAGGAGTCGTTCTCGCACAAGGGGAAGTATTTCACGGTGCCGCCGGAGGTGGAGTATCGCGGATATGACCTGAAGGAAGTCACGCTGGTGCCTCGTCCGAAGCGGCTGCCGGTGCAGATGTGGCAGCCGATAGTGAGTGGGCGGACGATTGACTTCATCGCGCGGAACGGGATCAACGGCGTGGTCGGGCTGACGGGGGAGTCGCTGGTGGAGGGGATTTTCCAGCAGTATAAGGATGCGAACGCGAAGTACGGGCGGGACCTGGAGCTTGGGGAGAACCTTGCGCTTGAGGTGGGGTTCTATATCGCGGGGAGCCAGGAAGAGGCGATGGACAGGCTGCGGCCTTATCACGACGAGCGGTACAAGTGGTTCGCGCCGTTCGGGTTCGTGCGGTACGCGGACGAGGAGGGGCGCGTGTGGGGGACGCCGGGTGCGCCGGCGCGGACTCCGTTCATCGAGGACGGAGTGCAGCAGCGGGCGTGGATATGTGGGACGGCGGAGGAATTCGTGGCGTTTCTGCGGGAGCTTGAGGAGAAGTATCCGGCTCTGGAGCATGTGATACTGCACTGGGCGGAGGGGATGCCGCGCGCGGAGTTCATGGAGCAGTTGCGGTTGTTTGCTGAGGGGGTTATGGGGGAGTTTGTGGGGAGGTAACAGGATGTACATGACATGACAGATAGGATAGGTGGGTTGAGGGCGGCGTGATTGTTGCAGCAAAGGGAGAGAAGATTATGAGCACACTTGAGGGGAGTCCGAATCCGTTTGGGGGTTTTGTGGTGAATCCGGGGGCGCTGCCGGTGGATGGGGGGCGGTTCAGGCGGCGGCTGGCGGATGCGATGGATGACTGGGAGGATGTTGGGTACAAGGTGGCGTGGCTGGAGGTGCCGCTTGCGAACGCGGGGCTTGTGCCTGTGGCCGCTGAGGCGGGCTTCCGATATCATCACGCGGCTGAGGACTATGTGATGATGACGCTGCAAATCGAGAAGGGGGCGTACATTCCGCCGCATGCCACGCACTATATCGGTGCGGGTGGTGTGGTTATCAGCGAGGACCGGCAGCTGCTGGTGGTGTCGGAGCGGCATCAGATTCGGCCTCGCAGCGGGCCTTCGTATAAGCTGCCGGGCGGTGCGCTGGTGCAGGGGGAGCATCTGGCGGACGGCGTGGTGCGCGAGGTGCTCGAGGAGACAGGCGTGCGGACCCGGTTCGAGGCGATGGTTTGCCTGCGCCACTGGCACGGCTATCGCTACGGTAAGTCGGACATCTACTTCGTGTGCAGACTGTCGCCGTTGAGCACGGAGATTACGATGCAGGAGGAGGAGCTGGAGGCGGCGCTGTGGATGCCGGTGGACGAGTACCTGGCGGCGGACACGGTGCATCTGTTCAACAAGACGATTGTTTCGGCGGCACTGCACTCTGAGGGCGTGTCTCCGGGGTTCATAGAAGGGTATGGGGATCGGCACCAGTTCGAGTTCTTCCTGCCGAAGGGTCAGATGCCGGAGGGCGTGGAGTACGAAGAAACACCGTAGCTGGAGCTAACATCGATGTACAGGATAAACAGGATGGATTTACAGGTATAGATGAGGGGATTGAGATGGCGCAGGTTAAGCGAGTGATAATTGATGCGGACCCGGGGATTGACGATACGGCGGCGATCCTGATGGCGCTGGCGAGCGACAATTTGCAAGTGGAGGCGATTACGACGGTGTTCGGGAATGCCTCGGTGGAGCAGTGTACGGTGAATACGCTGCGGATCCTGGAGGCGGCGGGGCGCGCGGATATTCCGGTTTACCAAGGGGTTGGGAGGACGCTGACGTATCATGAGCCGTTTTACTCGCCGCATATCCACGGAGACGACGGGATCGGGAATATAGACTGGCCGATGCCGACGACGAAGGTGCGGGAGCGGCATGCGGTGCCTGAGCTTATCGACCGCGTGCTGGCGTCGCCGGGTGAGTTGACGATCCTGGCAATCGGGAGGCAGACGAATGTGGCGCTCGCGGTGAGCATCGAGCCGCGCTTTGCGGAGTCGGCTGCTGAGATCATAGTGATGGGCGGGTCGATTCACCAGCCGGGGAATATATCGCCGCTTGCTACCGCGAACATAGGGGGCGACCCGGAGGCGGCGGACGCGGTGTATCGCTCGGGCGGGCGCGTGACACAGGTGGGGCTGGATGTCGTGAACAGCACGGAGATTTCAGGCGCGAAGCAGCAGCGGGTGTGGGACGCGGGCACGCCGGCGACAAGGCTGCTAGAGGAGGCGACGCGGTTCATCAGGCAGGCGTATCGGAATGAGAACCGTTTGGCTGATCCGGATGGCGTGATATATTCGGACCTTAGCCCAATGGCTTACGCGATTGCGCCGGAGTTTTTTGAATTGCAGGAGATGTACGTGCGGGTGGAGTCCGGCGGCGAGTTTTCGCGGGGGTTTACGGTGGCGGACCTGCGGAAGGCGCGAGTAAATGAGCCGAATATATCGGTGGCGATGGAAGTTGACGGGGATGCGGTTACGGAGCTGTGGGCGGAGTTGGTGAGTTCGATTTAGCCTTCTAGATTGTCATTGACTTTGCACCCCTATTCGCTATGTTCATGTATTGCACCCTGCTATTGAAAAATTAGCGCTTGCAGTAATCTCGTTGAAACTGCTCGTACCTCACTGAACTGCTCACAAGTAGGTTGTGCAAGTGTTGCCTATGATATAAACTGGTCATATATCTAGTCAGTTGATGTGATTTGTGCTTGGCAGGAGATGACTTATGGGCAAAGTATGGCAAGTACAGGAGGCGAAGGCGCGTTTCAGTGAGATGCTTGAGTCGAGTCTTGCTGAGGGACCTCAGATCGTAACCAAGCGCGGTGTGGAAACTGCGGTATTGGTGCCAATAGAGCAGTGGCGGCGATTGGAGAGGATTACTAAGCCTGATTTGAAGGAAGTACTGCTTGCGCCAGAGGCTCGGATCGACGCGCTGACGCCTGCGCGTACGGAACTTAACCGCCGTCCACCAGTGAACCTGGACTGATCTCGTGTACCTTCTTGACACAAATGTCGTTTCAGAGTTGAGACGCCCAAGTCCTAACCGCTCAGTCATGGACTGGATTCGTAAGGTGCCGGCGGAGCAGTTGTACCTGTCCGCGGTGACCATTGGAGAGATTCAGGCCGGAATCGAGATTACGCGAGAACAGGACGTGCCGAAGGCTAGAGAGTTGGAAGAGTGGCTTGGTCGCCTGATCGAGAGCCATAATATTTTGCCTGTTGACGTTGCAGCGTTCCGTGAGTGGGGCAAGCTGATGCACCGTCAGTCTGATACTCTGCTGCAGGACGCTATGATTGCTGCGGTGGCGAGAGTGCATGGACTTATAGTTGTCACACGTAATACGCGCGACTTCGAAACACTTGGAGTCGATGCACTTAATCCGTTCGATGCGTAGAGTGCAAATTCCAGATGAGGGATGCTGGTATAATGGCACGAGGCTTTGCGTGCCTGACTCTTAACTGCCTGCGGTTACCACAATTGACTGCCGCCGAGTGATTATGCTGAAATCCCAGGAATCCACCGCGACCATGCCCTCGAAGTGGACGGGCTGTGCCGATGGCAGCCGCATTGTGGTCAAGGCGGGGACTGCGCTGCTTACGGGTGGTGGAGAGCATATTGATATCGAGGTGATGGCGGCGCTGGTGGGTCAGATCGCGCGGCTGCACTCGCGGGGCAGCGAGATGCTGCTGGTGTCTTCCGGGGCGGTTGCCGCAGGGCGGCGCGTGCTCGGCGTGTCGGATGAGGGGAGCAACCTTCCGCTGAAACAGGCGCTTGCCGCTGTCGGTCAGAGTCATCTGATGCACACCTACGAGCAGCTGTTCAGCTGGCAGGACATCCCGATCGCGCAGGGGCTGATTTCGCAACGAGACATATCGGACAGGCTCGGCTACATTAATATACGCAACGCGCTGATGGAGCTTGCAAGGCGCAGGGTGGTGCCTATTATCAACGAGAATGACGTCGTTGCCATCGAGGAGCTGACCGGCGAGGTGTTCGGGGACAACGACAGGCTGTCGGCTCTGGTGGCGAACCTTGTGGACGCTGATCTGCTGATAATCGTGGGCAGCGTCGGGGGCCTCTATACCGCAGACCCGAATATCAATGCCGATGCGCGGCTGATTCCGGTGGTGGAGCGCGTTTCGGACGAGGTGCAGAGGCTTGGTGGGCCTTCGCTGGATGCACTGGGACGCGGAGGCATGCGCACAAAGCTGGAAGCCGCGAGAATGGCAGCGAACTCGGGCGTGGATGTGTTCATCGCGAATGGCAGGACGCCTAATGTGATCGAGCGCATTGCTGGCGGCGAGCACCTTGGGACGTACTTCCCGAAGAGGGTTGATAGCGTGGAGAGCCGCAAGCGTTGGATGCTGAGCGGGCTGTCAATCAAGGGCGAGATCGGAATCGACGACGGTGCCGCGCGCGTCCTGCAGCGGCGAAATGGTAGTCTGCTGCCCGCGGGTATCACGGAGACTAACGGGCTGTTTGGTCGTGGGGACCTGGTTTCGATAGTGAACGGAAAGAGCGTTCAGGTGGGGCTTGGGATCACGAACTACAGCGCGGCGGAGGTCGCGGTGATAAAGGGCAAGCATTCGCGGCATATCGCCGATATTCTGGGAGTTACATACGGGGATGAGGTTGTTCACAGGAACAATATGGTTATCGTCTGAAATTCGGGGGCTAACATGGATGGTCAGGATAGACAGGATGGGATAGCGGCGAGTGATGAACTCGAAGTGAAGGGCAGGGCGGCGCGCAAGGCGGCGCGCAGGCTGGCGAATATCAGTGCGGATGTGAAGAACGCCGCGCTGCATAATGTCGCGGACGGGCTGAAGGCGCGGGAGGAGGAGATTCTCGCGGCGAACGAGCGGGACATCGCCAATGGCAGGGAGCGCGGGCTTGAAGATTACTTTCTCGACAGGCTGCTGCTGACGCCTGAGCGCATCGAGGGGCTTGCGAGCGATGTGCGCGGGGTTGCGACGCTGCCGGACCCGGTAGGCGAGATGATCGACATGCGGAACATGCCGAACGGCATGACCGTGGGCAAGCGGCGGGTGCCGCTGGGTGTCATAGGCGCGGTGTACGAGAGCAGGCCGAATGTTACCATCGATATAAGCTCGCTGTGCCTGAAGTCGGGGAATGCTATCATTCTGCGCGGTGGCAGCGATGCCATCAATTCCAACACGGCGCTTGCTTCGCTGGTCAAGGACTCGATCGCGGACGCGGGCATTCCGGGGGATGCCGTGCAGGTGATGGAGACGACGGACCGGGCGGTTGTGGGACAGATGCTGAAGGCTAAGGGCATCATAGACCTGCTGATACCCCGCGGAAGCCAGGCGCTCATCAACAGAGTCGCCGCGGAGGCGACGATACCGGCGATTACGGGAGGCGTGGGTGTGTGCCATACATACGTGGACAAGCAGGCGGACATTGACATGGCGCTGGACGTCGTGAACAACGCGAAGGTGTCGCGGCCGTCGGTGTGCAATGCGCTGGATACGGTGATAGTGCATTCGGAGAGGGCTTCGTCGTTCCTGCCGGCGCTGGCGAAACGGTGGAAGGATGCGGGTGTGGAGATGCGCTGCGACAGGAGGGCGTTGAGCTTGCTGGGCGCGGCGAATGGAGTGCGGGCCGTCCCTGTTTCCGAGGAGGACTGGATGACGGAGCACCTGTCGCTGACGGCGGGAGTGCGCGTCGTGGATTCGCTGGACGAGGCGCTTGAGCATATCGAGACCTACGGCTCGGGTCATTCGGAGGCAATCGTTACCGAGGACTACGCGGTTGCGATGCGGTTCCTGGACGAGGTGGACGCGGGGGCGGTGTTCGTGAACGCCTCGACGCGATTCAACGACGGCGGGCAGTTCGGGCTTGGGGCTGAGGTGGCAATCAGCACGGACAAAATGCATGCGCGGGGGCCCATGGGACTGAAGGAGCTGACATCGTACAAGTGGACTGTGCTTGGAGACGGGCATATCCGCGAGTAGCAGGGATAACATCGATGTACAGGATGGAGGGGGATTAGTCGTTGGCAGAATATGATTTTCAACGCGAGTGTCGCACCCCGTTTTCGGAATGCTATACGGTGCTTGACGAGGACAGGAATGTGGGACGGCTGGATGTGCATTTCGCGGATGTGATTGTGCATGCGACTCTGAGTGTTGATGAGAGTCTGACTGAGAATGATATGCATGATCTAATCGACTTGGTGGACAACGAGCTGTTGGCGGCGGCGGGTATCGTGAGGCAGGAGGTTATCATCCATGTGCATCAAGGTCGAGACCTTGGGGTGTACAGCACGCGAGAGTACGATAGCAATGGCGGATTTCAGTTTCTGAGCTAGGGAGGGTGTGATGGCAACTAATACGCAAGCTCGGCTGACCGCCCACGACTACATGATAATGACGCCGCCGGATGATTTCTTCCACGAGCTTATCGGAGGTGTGCTATACAGAAATCCATCGCGCACACCGGAACACCAATTGATTTTAGGCAGCCTCCTTTTTGAGTTGGGCGACTTTGTACATGGAAACGGATTAGGCAGAGTTATCGTTTCGCCTATGGATGTCTTTCTTTCTGATGAGGATGTGCTGAAACCTGATATTTTGTACATCTCAAAAGAGCGCAGAGGCATCATAGGCAATTGGGTCTATGCTGCTCCTGACTTGGTAGTTGAAGTTGTTGAGATAGTCTATCCTGAAACTGCGAAAAGGGACCGCGGCGCTAAGCGTGAGCGGTATGAGCGGTTCGGAGTGCGGGAATGCTGGATGGTTGAACTATCTAATCGTACAGTTGAAGTGCTTGCGGCAAGTGATGACGGCTTTGTAACTGCAGGTGTGTATGGCGAGGGAAATGAAATTGAATCTCCACTACTGTCAGGTCTGAAAATAGATATAAGTGGCGTGTTCGAGAGCGCGGTGATATAGGAGAGGAAAAGATGGCTGATTCCAACTGGGCAGAAGTTTACAAGGACCTTGGGGCGACTCCGGTGATAAACGCTATTGGCAGCGTAACGATGCTGGGCGGCTCTACGCCCGCGCCGGAGGTGCGCGAGGCGATGGACAAGGCGGACGCGGCGTACATACCGCTGATGGACCTGCAGGAGCGGGCGGGCCAGGCAATCGCCGACATGGTGGATGTGCCGGCAGCGTACATCACGTCAGGGGCTGGGTCTGCGCTGACACTGGCGACGGCTGCGCTGATGGCTGGGGATGACGACGATAAGATTCAGCAATTACCGGACACGACGGGGATGAAGAACGAAATCCTGATACAGCGGCGGCAGCGGTATGTGATGCACTACTGGTACGACAGGTGCCTGGAGCTTGCCGGGGCTAAGCTGGTGGACTTCGGGACGGACGAGCAGACGACTTGCGAGGACCTGGAGAACGCAATAGGGCCGAATACGGCTGGTGTGCATTACTATGCGGTGGAGCAGACGCCGGACCCACAAGCACTATCGCTGGAGGACACTATCGAGATAGCGCACGCGCACGGCGTGCCGGTGACGGTGGACGCGGCCGGGCAGATATACCCGCTGGAGAACTTCGGCAAGTATGTGCGGATGGGGGCGGACTTCCAGTGCATCGCGGCGAAGTATATGGGCGCGCCACAGTCGGTGGGGCTTGCGCTGGGCACGGAGGACATGATTCGCAAACTGGGCTACCAGGCGTTCGCGTCATACGAGGGGCGGCGGGTTCGAGGCATCGGCAGGCCGCAGAAGATTGACCGGCAGGAGATGATCGGAGCGGTAGCGGCTACCCGGCGGTGGATGACGATGAACCACGAGGAACGGCTCGCGATTACGGAGCGCAGGACGCAGGTTATCATCGACGCGATGAAGGGGATCGAGGGCGTGAGCGCGGTGATGCTGGACAACATTATCGGGCATCAGCCGTTCGGCCTGGACCTGCGGGTGGACGAGTCGGTTACGGGGATGACGGCACAGGATGTCGTTGACAAGCTGAAGGCGGGCGATCCGCCGATATGGACGCGTGTGCGGGACTGGGAGGACTGCATCACTATCCATACGTTCGGGATGAGCGAGGGCGAGGAGCATGTGGTGGGGGAGCGGATAGCGGAGTTGTTCAGGTAGGGTTATATTAGAGCGCGTGAAGTTAATACACGCAGCTGCAATCGTCATTGCGTTCGCATTAGGGGTCATTGCGTCTTTTGAGGACGGCATCGCTAACGCGCAAGTCGGCTGCGTCCCAACTACTGTCGGCGCTGGCATCGCTGCCGGCGAATGGACGAGCGACTGCCTATCCCCGAACAGGCCCATCTCCGAGAACGGCCCCGGTGAAGGCAGCTACTACGCACGTTACTACGACTTTGTCGTGGTTCAGGAATCGGAGGTAACGATAACGCTTGAGTCGTCGCAAGATACATACCTGTACTTGCTTACCGGAACGGGGAGAAACGGCGAGATAATCGCGGAGAACGACGACATCGACACCGATGCCGAAAACTATAACTCGCGCATTACGGTTACGCTTCCACCGAACGACTATTCCATAGAGGCGACGACATACGAACCTGCCACAGCAGGCGAGTTCACGCTTACGGTGAATGGGAACGGCGTCGCTATTCCGACGCCCGCGCCCACGCCTACGCCGCCGCCAACACCGCCCGACGATTGCGTTTCCTCTATACACTTTTCTCCTCAAAATACCCGCTATGGCATTGAGCGCGAATTTGAGGGCGGTTGGTACGATGGCTGCCTATCGGAGAACAGACCTATCGACTCGGACAGGCCAAGCGACGGCGACTACTACGCGCTCTACTATACATTCAGCCTGAGCCGGGCGGCGGAGGTAACCATAGGTCTGGCGGAATCGGATGTTGACGGCTTTCTCTACCTGCTGGAAGGCGAGGGCAGATATGGCGAAGTTCTGTATAAAAACGACGATTACGGCGGCAGCTACAATCCACGCATAGAGCAGACTTTGCAGCCCGGAAGTTACACCGTCGAAGCCACAACATACGACGCGGAGACGGCAGGCTTCTATATCCTCTATGCGTATGCCAAAGACATCGATCCTTCCGATGTCGATCGCGACGCGCTAATCGCCTTCTACAAGGCTACGAACGGCGACGACTGGCATGATAACGACAACTGGCTGAGCGACGCGCCGCTTGGCGAATGGCATGGTGTGCTTGTAGATGCAAACGGGCGGGTTGTGCGATTGTCGCTTTCGGAGAACGGTCTGTTGGGAACCATACCGCCGGAGTTAGGCAATCTCAGTCACTTGGAAGAGTTATATCTGAATGATAATCGCCTTGAAGGCGAAATCCCGCCCGAGTTAGGCAGGCTCGCCAATCTGGGTACATTATCGCTTGTCGGCAATCATCTCACCGGCGAAATTCCGCCCGAATTATCGCAAATCTCCGATCCGAAAGGGCTGTTCCTGAGCAACAATCTGCTCACGGGTGAGATTCCGCCGGAGCTGCAACACCTCAACAGGCTAGCGTATCTGGAGCTGGACAACAACCGATTGACTGGCTCAGTACCGCCCGAGTTGGGAAACCTCGCCAATATGTGGAGCCTGAAGCTCAACGCAAATGAGTTGTCAGGCGAGTTGCCGCAAAGCCTGATCGAATTGCGGAGACTAGGGGAGTTGCGCTTCGAGGACAACGCCGGCCTGTGCGCTCCGAGCAACGACGAATTTCAGGCATGGCTGGGATCCGTCGAAAGCGTTTCAGGCGACTCATGCGCTCCGCCACCCGTCGCCGACTTATGCGTGGAGCCAATCAGCGTCAACGGCAGCGTAAGCGGCTCATGGGCGCGCGACTGCGTATCGTCGAGGAGGGCGGCCGCGGCCGACAAGCCCAAAATTGGCGACTACTACGCTCGCTACTACACATTCAGCCTGAGCGCGCCGTCCAACGCGACGATAACGCTCCAATCTGCAGCCGACACATACATATACCTGCTGAGCGACTCCGGCAGGAACGGCGCCGTCCTACGCAGGAACGACGATATTGACACAAACGCCGGCGACTACAACTCGCTTATAACGGCAACGCTGCAAGCGGGCGACTATACGATAGAGGCAACCACATTCGCCCCAGCGGTAACGGGTAGTTTCACTCTCAGACTGGATGCGCGAGATGTCCCCACGCCGTCCCCTGCCGATACCGACCGCGCCGCGCTGGTCACGCTCTATAACGCCACGAACGGCGACAACTGGCGCGCCAACACGAACTGGCTGAGCGATGCGCCGCTGGGTGAGTGGCATGGCGTGGATACCGACGGCGAGGGGCGGGTTACGCATATAGCTCTTGGGGACCACAATCAGTCAGGACGGATACCGCCGGAGTTGGGCGATTTGAGGGAGTTGCGATTTTTGAGTCTTGGGGGCAATAGCTTAATGACAGGATCGATACCACCAGAGTTGGGCAAACTGTCCAATCTGCAAGTGTTGTGGCTCGGTAACAATAAACTAACAGGGTCTATACCTGCTGAATTAGGCAGATTGTCCAGTCTACGAGAATTGAGCCTCAACGACAACGACCTGTCCGGCTTAATACCGGCGCAACTAGGCGATTTAAGCAATCTGGAGGCCCTGGATATTGGACATAACGATTTGACCGGAGGGATACCACCCACACTTGGCAACTTGAGCAAACTCAGGAAATTGGCATTAGGCAGTAATCGCCTAAGCGGTAAAATACCATCCGATTTGGGCGATTTGGAAAATCTGAATCATTTGGATATTGCGTATAACAGTCTCTCCGGCACAATTCCGCCCGAGCTGGGCAATCTGGTTAATCTCGAAAATCTGATTCTCGACACGAACTTGTTGAGCGGAGATGTGCCATCAGAACTGGGTAATTTGCGCGAATTGCAGATATTGTGGCTTCACGACAATTCCCTGACAGGCGAGTTGCCGCAAGAACTTACAAGTTTGAAGAAACTACGCTTGTTCTTTTTCGATGCTAACGACGGCCTTTGTGCGCCAGATGACGCCGCCATTCAAGCGTGGCTGCAATCTATCAGCGAAGTGTCAGGCTCCGACTGCTCCGTCGTCTATGGCTGGTCGCACAGGCCCGTGTTCGACGGTGGCATCGACCTGGGCGTAGCCTTCATAGGGCGGCTGCCGCGCTATGAGCGATACAAGCTCGCATACTTCCATTCGGGGGAATGTGAATATCCATACGACGAATTCCTGGGCGCGGTCGTCTGCCCTGAGCAAGACGGCATTAAGCGGTTGCCCCGCGCGGGCGAAACCGTCGAACTGAAGGCGCATGTGTGGAACTTCGGCGATACGGCGTCGGGCGCGTTCGACTATCGCTGGCTGTACAACGGGGCGGTCGTATCTACGGGACGGCATGACGGGTTGGAGTCCGGCGCTCACGCTGAAGTCTCGCTCTCGGTGCCCTGGCCCGGCAGCGGAAGCAACCCGGCGATTACATTCGAGATAGACCCTGACAACAGTATCGCGGAGTTGTTGGAAAACAACAACATCTTAGTTGACTGGATAAAGGGACACACTCTGGGATTCCACTTTACGCCCGTCGCATATCAATCCCTGAGAATGTCCAATGAACCCGGTCAGACGATTCAGTCGCCGGAGCATTGGGTTCATAACAATATAACCCGCTTGAACGAGTTGCTGACAGACGCCGGATTGGAGGACAGAGTTCGCACCGAACTTTTCCTAATCTCTGAAGATAGGCAATTGTGGGCACATCATCCATTACGCTACTACTTGGATGGCTGGTGGGCGATACGAGACAACGACGGCTTCTACACCCCTGGCGGTTACAGAGACCGCCCGGAAATCGACTGGGGCTTGCTTCATGAACTGCTGCACCAACTCGGCGTTATCGACCTCTATCGGATGCGGCCGGGCGCCGATCGGATTCTTTTGCCAGATGTCAACAGGCCGGGATATAAGGCAGGATGCGGGCTAGATTATTGGGACTATTCATGGAACTGCTATGAGTTTCCTGATGGCATTGGCGACCTCATGTCAGGTTCGGGGGTTAGAATCGTCGGCGCACACACCGCCGGCGGCTTGCGGAGCAACGCAGGTCATAGGCGCGGGTTCTACGGCGAATATCTATACGATACGCCCCAAATCACATCCGTCAGGGTCTTAGATGCTAACGGCAGCCCGCTGTCGGGTGTTGTCCTGCGGTTTTACCAGTTCGAATTTCAAGACGCCGTGCAGGTGGTGGATACGATACCGGAGTTTACGGTTACGACCGATACTTCGGGGATTGCGACGCTGCCCAATCGAGGAATTACGGGCATTGTTACGGCGACAGGGCATCAGCTCAAGCCTAACCCATTCGGGCATATCGACGTGGTCGGGACGAACGGCCTGTTCATCATCGAGATGGAGGGTGCGGCTTGCACCAACTACGAATGGCTGACGATAGTTGACCTGAACCTAGCCTACTGGAGCGGGCAGACCGAGAGTGCGACCATCGACAGGACGCTGCGATGCCCGCCGCCCAGCGGCTCCGGCGCGCCTAGCAGCATTCCCTCTGACGCGGGCATAGAGGATCGGTTGCCGCCGCCATATTCGCCGTACACGCAGTTCGCGCCGCAGACGGATTTGCGTTCAACGCCTGCGCGCTAGTAACTCTGGAATAGTTTACCCCACTCCATCCGCAGGGCGGCTTGGACTCGCTTTTTGCCGATTAGGGGCAGCCAGTAGCGGAGAGGAAGAACCTCAGGTCAAGGATGGCTTTCCGCTGCGAAGTAGTGCTCTTGGTCCATGATTATGGAGATTCGGCTGGGTCGAATCCGAAAGTGGCGTTAATTTCCTGACTTGCTCGACGGAAATGATCCAGTTCTTCATGGAGAGCAAGCATAGAAGTGGGAAGGGTCTGCGTACTTAAGTTCAATGTGGCAAAGTGAGCGGACAGATTGGTTTTTGCTATGATTACATCCATATCTTCAAGGTCTTGCATGATTTCGTAAGCCTTTAGAACTGTCTTGTCAGCCTGTTCCGCCCACTTTCTGAAGACCTCCCTCTCCACCTGATCACTTGCCCGATATTGGGCCTTCAATGCAGTGTCCTGAATCTGATCAGTTAAGCCTCTCTGAACTGTGAAATACTCTTCCGCGGTCTCCTTTGAGGCTTCTACCTGTTCATTCAGCTTGTTGTATTCTGCTCGGGCTGACTTGTATCTTGGTTCCCATTCTTCCCTGAGCGAGTCTGCGGCAGCGATGAAATTGCTTTGAGAGTCCACACCTGTCTGACTGGCGTAGTAAACCATCCAGTTGTAAGCGTCCTTCACGGCAGTATCGGAAGAGCTTGCAATTTCGGAATTGTTACCACTTGCTCCGCCACTGGGAACGGGACTAGCCTCGGTATTGCCGCTGGGCGCATTGAGGGTGTCAGAGTGGGGATTGACCGAGTCAAAAACACCAATGAGTTTTTCCGCCTGAGCGCTCGCATCGCTTGAGGCCTCAGCAACCTTCAATCCAAGATTGTCGGATCTTCCTCCATCGAGAAATCCAGTGAAACATCCGGAATTTGCGAATACAAACACTAGTACGGCAACGACGACACCTCCAAGAATAAATCTCCCCACAGTAACCTCCTACTCCCAATGCGTGCCTAGGAAATATATCGCATAAGGGAAATGTGAGAGGATTATACAATGCGCTAGGAGGATTGAAAATGGGGTAGCGTTTCCAATCAGGTGGTTTTGTGGTCTTGCGTCACCGGATTCCTGCTTCCGCAGGATGACAAAGGAGATACGGTCACCTAGAAGGAAACGCTACTTAGAAATGGCCCGTGCCAAAATTGAGTGGCCTTGCAACGATGGTTCTAATACGAGCACCGATGTGAATCTGGGTGCAACGTGATGGATGGCGTCCGTCCTGTTTCACGGTGTTGGCGTCGGAGTGTAACAAGGATCGTGGTCCTTGCCCGCACCAATTAGGACAAGTTGAGCGTAACCACAAACTGGTGGAGTTGCTGTAGCGGTAACTACAGGAGTATGTGTCGCCGTCTGTGATGGAGTTGGAGTGCCAGTCGGCAGAGGAGTGTGAGTCTGCGTGGGCGTTGTGGTGGGTATAGGCGTTTGAGTTGGCGCTGGTGTGCTGGTGGGTATGGGGATTGAGGTCGAAGTGGCCGGTACTTGTGTTGGTCTAGGTAAGGGAGTCGAGGACGCAATAGCGGCCGGTGGGCGGAGGGTAGGCACTGCATCAGGTACATTCGCTCCGGAGTTTTCCTTCAGGAGGGCAGGCTTTCTAAGCTCGTCAGTGCCAGATTCAAGGCACCCTTGCAACAAGACGAACAAGGTGCAACACACTACAAGAGAAGAAATCCTGAGAGCCACGATCTATCCCTCTGGTCAATACTTTGCCACTCATGCATGCATTTACATGCATTGAAAGACGGAAGTGTGTCAATGCCTCCAAGTATCACTTGACGCGTGAAAATCAAGGAATGCGAGATCCACGAATATCAGCATACAGGAATTGCTGTCCAGTCGCATGTGCCCGCGGTTGTGAAATCGCGTGCTAGTAGGAATGGAATAGTTCGCCCCAGTCGGTCTTGAGGGCTGCGTTGACGCGGCTTCTGCCCTTGACGGGGAGCCAGTAGCCGTTGTGGTAGAGGTTGGAGGCGGCTATGGCCAGGTTTACCAGGGGGGAGCGGGCGATGGCGTTCTCTAAGGGCTTGAGGGGGCCCCAATAGACGGACTTCTGGCCGGTGCTGAAGAGGGTGTTTTCGCCGGCGCTGAAGTTCCAGTTGATGCCGTCAATGTCCGAGCCGAGGATTTCTATGTCGCGGATGTCGCCGCAGCCGAGTCCCATTTCGTGCGCCATCCAGATGAACTTGATGCTCATCGGGTCGAAGCCCATCATCTTGGCGGCGGCGGCGTCTATGGCGACCTGATCGGCGCTCGCAAGGATGACGTTCTTGGTGTGCCAGCGCATGGCGCGGGGACCGGGGCCGTCTCCGGCGAAGGTGCCGTCGGTTACGGCGAAGATGCCGGGGTGAATCTGCTTCTGTATCTGCAAGAGGTCAACGAGGGTTTCGTGAATGGCGGAATGGGTCCAGTGGCGGTTGTGGTTGAGTAAGCCGCCGAATGCGTTCTTCATCGCGCCGGTGATGGTGGTGAAGACGTGGGTCTTCATTGTGGGCAGGTGGAGGACGTTCTTGCCGACGAAGGTTTCGGGAATCCGGAAGCCGTCGGGATAGATGCGGTCGAGGGCGAGCATTCTGTCCTGCGGCTGGAAGTCTATCCACTTGGCGTCTTCGAGGAATAGGGAGTCTAAGCCGTGCATGCGCTCGACAGGGGTGTGCTTGTTGTTGACCGCGCCCTCTTTGGCGTCAACGACTACCGTGCCGTTGTGGGCGGGGATGAGGTTGTCGTATCCGTCGGCTTTGAGCGCACGGATTGCGCCGTCGAGCTGCCAGGGGGTTGTGGAGCAGGCGGGGTAATAGTGCTGCCAGGAGATGTTGATTTTGAGCAGGGTGGCGTAGTCTTTTGGGAGCGCCTGCCGGTAGCCGGCGAGGCGCATGGCTTTGCCGATGTCGTCGAGGACAGTCGTGGGCGTGGTTGGGACGACGGCGACGGTTGGGGTCGTGCGGGTGGTGTCGGGCTGGGTGCTGGCCGGTCTTGGTTGAGTCAGAATTGTCATACGCTTATGTTCTCAGGTGGCAATTGGTGGCAAATGATAGATAAGAGCGCAAATCACCCCCATCCTAACCTTCCCCCATCAAGGGGGAAGGGACTTTGACGCTGCACTGATCTGCTCCGGCAAGGGGATGGGGCCGATTGGATTGATTTACTCTAGGAAGTCGCGGAGCTTCTTGGAGCGGTTGGGGTGGCGGAGCTTGCGTAGGGCTTTGGCTTCAATCTGGCGGATGCGCTCGCGGGTTACGCCGAAGTCACGGCCCACTTCTTCGAGGGTGCGACTGCGCCCGTCTTCGAGGCCGAAGCGGAGTTGCAGGACGCGCGCCTCACGCTCGTTGAGAGTTTCGAGAACATCCCCGACCTGTTCTTTGAGGAGCTGGTAGGATGCGGCGTCGGCGGGGGCGAGTGCGCTGCGGTCTTCGATGAAGTCTCCGAGGTGGCTGTCCTCTTCCTCGCCGATGGGGGTTTCGAGTGAGACGGGTTCCTGAGAGATTTTCAGGATTTCGCGGACTCTCTCCGGGGTTACATCCATGCCTGAGCCGATTTCTTCGCTGGTCGGCTCTCGCCCGTATTCCTGTACGAGGCGGCGGCTGACGCGCAGGAGCTTGTTGATGGTCTCTACCATGTGGACGGGAATGCGAATGGTGCGCGCCTGGTCGGCGATTGCGCGCGTGATTGCCTGTCGAATCCACCAGGTGGCGTAGGTGCTGAACTTGTAGCCTTTGCGGTAGTCGAACTTCTCGACGGCGCGGATGAGGCCGATGTTGCCTTCCTGAATGAGGTCGAGCAGGGACATGCCTCTGCCGATGTACTTCTTGGCGACGCTGACGACGAGGCGCAGGTTAGCCTCGGCGAGGTGTCGCTGGGCGCGTCTGCCCGCGGTCTTCGTGCGGTTGAGGTGCCTGGTGAAGGCGAGTTCGTAGGTCTCTATCTGCTTGTGGTAGCCGGGAGTGTCGCTGAGTGTGGCGAGCTGGCTGATGTTGGGGGAGACCTCGAAGATGTCGTGAATTTCTTCGGGGAGAAGGCGACTGTTCAGGGAAAGCTCGCGGATTTCCTCTTTGATGTCGTCCGGTTCGCGGTTGAGGATTTCGGCGATGAAGTTGAGCATTTCCTCGGGGAGTTCGCCGTTGAGAGCGTCGGTGAGATCGTCGTCGGTGAAGACTTCTTCGAGGGTTACGGGCTTCGGCAAGGCGTGGTATCTGCAGAATGCGTCGAGCAGGTCTTCGGACGCGGAGAGGTTGACTAAGAACTGGTGGACGGTCTGCCAGGCGCGCGGCCGCCTGCTCATGATAGAGCTGAGCTCCTCTTCGACCTTGTCGATGTGCTTCCACTCTTCCATTTCGCGGGCGAGCTTGCGCTCGTCGGCGGCCTTGAGCAAGCCGACCCTGCCGATTTCGCGAAGGTACATACGGACGGGGTCGTCGATGATGTCAACGTTTTCGAGTTTCTTGACCCACTCGCTATCTATATCCGGCTCTTCGGATTCCTGGTCGTCATCGTCATCGTACGCAACGCCGTTGCGGTCTTCGGACGCGCCGTTGCGTCCCGATAAGATGACCTCCGGCTCGCCCATCCGGTAGCCGTCTTCCCTTGACTTGCTCGTCTGGATGAGGTCTCCGGTGGATACGCCTTGCGGGATTCCCATCATGACATCATCAATGCCGTCGCCGTCCATGTTCTGGTTCATGTATTCACTTGCCCCCTTGCTGGTTAGTCGGTTGGTCAGTTTATCAGTATGTCAGTCGGTTAGTGTGATGTGAAGGGTTGCTGAATGTTCTGCCCTTCGACAAACTCAGGGCGAACGGTTTCTGTTCATCGTAGTTCGGTTGCTTTTATCGCAGCGTTGATGCTGGTTATTTCGTCCATCAAGTCTCTTGGTGGCGGCGTGGAACTGTCAACTGCCGCCAGCAGCGCCTCCTGCAGCTCAAGGAGGTGCTTGCGCTTTAGGTGCTGCATGCATTGTAGCAGCGCCCGCTCTCCTTCGAGACTGTCGGTGGGCGCGTCGTCATCTGCTGCGAGTGATTGCAGATGGCTAAGGAGCGGTTCATCGAGGGATGCCTGCAATTCGTCGATATCCACGCATTCGAGCCAGCGAGTGTAGATTTCACGGTTGGCGCTGCTGCTGAGATATTCGGGTGAGAACTCGTCCAATTCCAGCCGCAGATGCGGGCGGTTCAGCAGCAAGCGGAGCATGTAGTCTTCTCTTACGTGTTCGCGGCTGCTGTTGAGGGCGGACTCTGTGACTTGGCGGCTGCCGGTGGGTTGGGTATTCTGCGCTGCGTATTGGCGGCGGCGTGATGCGCGTGGAAGCGCAGTCGTTCGAGGGCGGGCGGCGCGTAATTGTTCGACGGTTACATCGAGTGTGTTCGCCAAGTCCTGCTCGAAGCGCTGGCGGTCGAATGGATTTTCGGTTGCGGCAATCAGTGGGTATATTGCCTCTACGACCTGGGTCTTGCCATGCCCCGTGCCAGTGTCGAAGCGGGAAGCGATCGCGGGAATGAGATAGCTCATGAGAGGCGACGCTTCGCCGGTAAGGCGTTCCCATTCGGCAGGGTCGTGGCGTATGAGTTCGTCGGGGTCCTTGCCTTCGGGGAGCGCGGCGATGCTGAGGGTAATCGGGTCGCGCCGATAGAGAACGCCCTGCGAGCGGCCGCGGGATGCGGACTGGAGACCAATGACCTTCCACGAGGCCTCGAGGCTGCGGAGGGTGGCTTCCTGCCCTGCGGTGTCCGGGTCGAGGGCGAGGACGAAGTTGGTGGCGAGGGACTTAAGCTGCGAGACCTGGTTTTCGGTGAGGGCGGTGCCCATGGAGGCGACTACGTTGGCGTAGCCGTGCTGGTGGGCCGCGATGACATCCATGTAGCCTTCTACGATGATGCCGGTGTTGGACTCTCGGATGGCGGTGTTGGCGCGGTGGATGCCGTAGAGGGAGCTGCGCTTGTCGAAGATGGGAGTTGCCGATGTGTTGATGTATTTGGGATTGTATCCGGGGGCGTCGGGCGCGGGTTCGGTGAGCTGTCGTCCGCCGAAGCCGATGACGTTGCCTTGCCGGTCGTGGATGGGGAACATGAGCCTGTCTCGGAAGAAGTCCCATGTTCTGCCAGACTCTTCGTTGCGATGTATCAGCCCGGCTTCCACGGCGTCAGTTTCAGGCGCTCCCATGCGCGTGAGGTAGGTTTTGAGGGCGTCCCAACTGTCGGGGGAGTAGCCGAGCTGGAAGGCGTCAATCATCTCGGGGCTGACGCCGCGCTCCTTCAAGTAGTCGAGGGCGGCTTTGCCTTCAGGGGATTTGAGGCGTTCCTGATACCAGGTTGCGGCGAGGCGATTGACGGCGTGGAGCTTGTCGCGGCGGTCGCTGTCCTGCCTGCCTCTCTGCGTTAATTCCACGCCTGCTTTTTGGGCGAGGATGCGGAGGGCTTCGCTGAACTCGATGTTCTGATGGCGCATGACGAATGAGAAGGCGTCGCCTCCTGTGGAGCATGCACCGAAGCAGTGCCAGCTCTGGCGCTCCGGGTTGACGATGAACGAGGGCGTGCGCTCGGTGTGGAAGGGACAGGGCGCCTTGAAGCTGCGGCCCGCCTTCTGGAGCGCGATGTAGCCGGACACGACATCAACGATGTCGAGGCGGGTGCGTATGTCGTCAACTAGGGTCATTTGGAATCGATCAGTCTTTCAGTCAGCTCATTCGCTGTTCGCGCATCTCAACTCGTCATTTCCGTGGAAGCAGAATCCAGAACTTCATCCAGCTCGGCAGCGCAGCAATGTTCTCCGGGAGGCGGCGGGCTGTCAGCCGTTGGGTCGTGGGCTTGGGAGTAGGCGTATTCGGCCAGCTTGGTCAGAGGCTCGCGGATGCTTTCGAGGTGCCAGGCTATGTGCTCGATGGAAGCGCGCATGTCCACGAAAGAGTCGCCAACGGAATCCCAGTCGTGGGATGTCTTGAGCATGCCGTGCAGATGGTCGGTGAACTCTTTCTGCGCGCCCCAGAGGTCGCCTAGGTCGGTGCTGACGCTTGCAAGCTCGGCGTCAAGCGCTTCGGGCAGGCCGAGTTCGCGGAGCCGGATGACGACATTGTGCGCCATGACCGCGGTGCGGCGCGCCTGATTGAGGTCGGCTTCTATTTCGGCTGCGGCGTAGTTCTGGTTCAAGGCTTCCTCTTTCTGCTATGACCGGGGCTGGCTATATACTCACCCCCATCCTAACCTTCCCCCATTGAGGGGGAAGGAACTTTGTTGCTATTCCGCGCCGATAGCGGCGTAGTGGGACAGGTACATCATCCAAGGCTCTCGAATCATCTCCAAGGCGTTCTGCTGGGGTGATTCGCTCATTTCGTTGATGTTCTCGAAGGTTATCTTCCAGATGTTGTCAACTTCGTTCTTCCATGGAGCATATTCAACACCGTGCGCGTCTCTCTGCATGGCTTCGAGATGTTCGTGGATTCGCTTTATCTGGAGTTTGACGGTACGCAGCCGCACGCGATCTGCGGGAGTGATAGATGTCATTATAGCAATCTTTCTGAGAAAGTCTTAGCGATGCCGGGAGCCAGTTTTTCGGCAAGTCGAATGGCGTAGAGGTCGGTCATGCCGGATACATAGTCAACCACGGCTTCTGCCGAGGTGCGACTGCGCCGGGTTATGTCTTCCGTGAGCGGGTCGGCAGGCGGGATTTCGTGGGGGCGCTCGCCGAAGTAGCCGTAGAGGAATCGGACTATGCGCCGGGCGGCTTCTCCTTCGGGGCTGTCGTCGATCGGCAGATAGACGGTGTCGAACATAAACTCGCGGAGTTCCATGAAGGCGCTTCGTACTTCGTCGCCCATGGTGATGGAGAGTTGAGGTTCGGGGAGCGTGCCGTTCGTGTTATGCGCTTGGGCCTGCCCTTCGACAAGCTCAGGGCGAACGGTGTTGGTTGCAAGCTCAGGGTGAACGGGTCTGGTTGCAGGCTCGGGGCGAACGGCGTCGGGAAGGCCGCTGACATCAAACGAGCGGTCGATGATGTCGCAGACGATTGTGTCGATGCGCTCTGAGTGGCGGCTACCGAGTGTGGATGCGACCGATGACGGGAGGTCGTCTTCGGAGATAATGCCCGCGCGGAAGGCGTCCGCGAGGTCGTGGTTGATGTAGGCCACGGCGTCCGAGATGCGGACAGTCTGCGCTTCCAGAGTGATGCCGTCGTCGGAGGCTCCGAGGAAGTCTCCGCGCGGCTTGGAGTGGTGCAGAATGCCCTGCCGGACTTCCCAAGTCAGGTTGAGACCGCGTCCTTCGCGCTCGACGCGCTCAACGATGTTCAGGCTCTGGCGGCTATGTCTGAATCCGCCCGGGAGAATCTTGTCCAGTTCGTCTTCGCCGATGTGTCCGAAGGGGGTGTGTCCCAGGTCGTGTCCTAGCGCGATGGCTTCAGTGAGGTCTTCGTTGAGGTTTAGGGCGCGCGCGATGGTGCGAGCAATTTGGCTGACTTCGAGGGTGTGGGTGAGGCGGGTTACATAGTGGTCGCCGAGCGGGGCAATAAAGACCTGGGTCTTGTGCTTGAGACGGCGGAATGCCTTGCAGTGGATGATGCGGTCGCGGTCGCGCTGGTATTCCGTGCGGACGTCGGAGGGAGGTTCGGGGACGGCGCGTCCGGCGGACTGGGCGGACTTTGCGGCGAATGGGGAGAGAAGCTGCTCGCGCTGTTCGAGGCGGCGGCGGACCGCTGAGCGACCGCTCGCCATAAATGGGACATCGTCTTGCGTGACACTGCTCTCTAATGCCATTTGCGTACCAACTAAATGCTATCTGTAAGCAAACACAGCAAGGAATGCTGTGGCAAGCAAATGCAGCGTACACGCTGCGACCAAGGAAAGAATACGTCCAAAAAGAACACCTAAGTGGCAGTATAGCATAGAATTGACGGGTTGCGGCAGCAAGGCCGGGCTTAATTCGTTCGCTGCGCCTCACCCTAGTGGGAGTAGTTGCCGGTCGGTTGGGGATGTGCTCAGTCGGAGGACAGCATCAGAACAGGCGATTGGGGTAAAGTACCTATTGGGATGGGACCGGCGGCGGTGTCGGTGGGGCGGAAGAGGATGCGCGGTAGATTACGGCTACGAGGGCGTTGAGTTCCTCGCCTACGGTGCTGGTGCCCTGCACTTCGATGAGGTTGGGACCAGGTTCGAGGGTTACGGTGGTGGAGAAGACGCCCGAAATGTCAACGGGGACTGCGACTCCCTGGATGGTTACGGCGGTTCCCGCGGTGGTGCGCCCTATCAGTGGAATTATGGGGTGCGTTACGAAGCTCTGGTCTTCCGGCTCGGTGATGATGAGGAAGAAGGGTTGAGGTGGAAGGAGCAGCGACACGACCGAGAGGGTCGTGGTTTCGGTCGCGCCGTCTTCCGACTCCGCGTTGACTGTTATGGTATTTACGCCGGGGGAGAGGTCAACTACCTGGCTGAAGCGCCCGGTATCGTCCACATCAGCCTGCTCGCTGTTGATTTGCACTGATGTGTCGGGGCGCACGTAGCCGTGAACTACTACGCTGTCGGCACGGACTGCGGCATGGTCCTCGGGGCCCCGCACATCCAGCAATCCTTCTATCACAACGGTGGGCGTTGGGCTTGGCGCCGGCGTGCTTGTGGGAGGCGGGGTCGGTGTGGGTGGGGGCGTAGGCGTGGGTATCGGAGTTGCGGTCGCCGTGGGGATATCGACCGTGCGAGGGACTGCCGTAACGCAGGCGACGGTTATTGCCGCCAGCGTCATCGCAAGAAGCAATACCGTGAGTGGGCCGAGTTTACCAATGAGAAGCGTCAAGGGGGTTGTCTCCGAGTGTCCTGGCTGTCCGACACCCAGCAGGGTTTTATAAATTCAGAGATGGGCGGGCGACATTGCACCGCAGATAGTCGCCGAGATAATTTTAGCGCACTTTGCGGGTCGCTTGTCAGGGGAAATCTACCGCGCTGCGGCAACTTTTGGCGCGGGGAGTGAGGGCAAGGACAGGACGAAGGCGGTATGATCGTCGGGGCCTGTGGATGTGGCGCTTTCGATGGTGAGGTCGCCGCCGTAGCGAGTGGAGAGTGTGTGGGCGATGTAGAGGCCGAGTCCTGAGCTTGTCTTTTCCTCGCGCCGGGCGACTGCCGGAGTCCATCCGCGATCAAAGACATGGGGCCGGTAATGAGCCGCGACACCTTCGCCGTCATCCCAGACGTGTATGGAGAAGTGGGAGTCTTCGCGGGTGAGACCGACTTCGACCTGGGAGTGGGCGAACCGGATGGCGTTATCTACGAGGTTGGTTACGATGTGCTCGATGGCGGCGCTGTCCGAATAGACGATGCCGAAGTCCGGCGGGTCCGCCCACCATGTTATGGACTTGCTTGCTTCGGATGCGACGGGGTTGTAGCGGTCGATGATGCGGCGCACTACTTCAGATACCTCGACGGGTTGAGGCTCGAAGGAGGCGTCGGGGGCTTCGAGCTGGATGAGCACGCGGATGTTGGACATCATGAGGCGGAAGTTGGGCGCCTGCATTTCGATCTCGTCAAGCAGTTCGATTATTTCGTCATTGCTGGCGTCGCCATTCGCGCCGTTTTCGGAGGCGCGGAGATAGGCGCGAAGCTCGCGCTCCTTGCCAAGTATGCGGCGCAGGGGCCTGCCGAGGTCGTGGTCGAACAGCTCGAAATACTGCTGGGTTACGCTGCTCCAGTCCTGCGCGTCGCTTTGGCTTTGGCTGCTGTCCTTGCTCATCATCTGGGGCAGCGCGAAGGCGAGGAGCAGCATCGTCAAGCCCATCGCGAGGAGCGCCGCGCCGATGTATGTGAGCGGCTCGATGCCCCACATGCTGGCAAACAGCGCTTCGCCGATAAGGGGAGCGAGCACGAAGCAGGCTACGGCGGCGGCAAGTATGAGCAGTCCGAGCGCCTTCGCTATGGATTGTGGGGATAGGTCGCGCAGCATTTTGGGGCTATGCCTTCATCAATGTGTATTGACAGTGCATGATACTACGGCTTCGCAACGGGGTCGATTCGCAGTCCATTCCCAATTGGGCAGGAGCGCGAGTTGGTAGCGCGCCACTAATCGGGAGGGACAAGACGATAGCCTCTGTCGCGGATGTTGATTATAAGGTCGCTTGCTCCGAACTTAACACCCAGAGCATTGCCGATTGCGACTTTAATCTCTCGGATTCGCACGCGTATGGATGCGCGCGGGTCTTCGCCCTCAGTGTATCGCATGAGCCTCGCGAATGGGACAAGCTCGCCGGGGCTGCGATACCAGGTGGATGCAAGCTCCTGCAAGATGTCGAAGCGCAATCCGTGCAGCTCGGATATGGGAGTCATGTCGTCGTCCGTGTGCACATAGACCATCTCGTTGGCGGTGTCTATGGAGATTTTGCTGCCAAGCCGAATGGTGTCGGGAGTCGTTCCCATAAGGCGGCGCAGCCTCATGACGACTTCTTCGGGGCTTGCGAGCTTGTCGATGAAGTCAACCTGCGCGTCCCACTTGAGTGTGCCGCGCACGGCGATTTCCCTGTCGGGACCCTGGACATACTGGGTGAACATCAGGACAGGCAGCTGAGGGTGCTGCTCGACAATCTTCTGGAGTATGGACAGCCCCTTGAACCTATCAGAGCCGTGTTCGCCGAAGCGGACGTCGAGAACGACGCCGTCCGGCCGGTCTTCTTCGATGGCATAGAGCGCTTCGGCCTCGAAGTCGTCTCCGGAGACTATGAAGTCGAACGGAACAACGACTCTGGTCCGCCAACCCTCATCGTCGAGGCGCTTGCGAACGCTTCGGAGGATATTGGAGTCCCATTCGTCATCAACTATCAGGATGCTGCGCTGAAGTCTGGACTCTGGCATGTCGAATGCCCTTCTCCTGTAAACGACCGATGCAAGAGGCACCGTTCCAAGTGAGCGTCCGAGGTATGTTATCAGGCATTATAGCGACTTCATTATAGCGTTTTAAGGGGATTTCGTGTGATTTTTGCCGGCTCGCAGATTGCGTCGATGGGCAGAACTGGCACAAAAGGGGCTGGCAAACGGCTTTACATTACGGAACTTAACCGATTGTTAACGTCTTTGCGGCAGAGCAATTTTCGGCATATTCCTAAAAAGTGTCCAAAAGTGTCTTTAAGTCATGGCGGCTGGATGAATATGATGATTGCGCAACTATGAGAAGACAGAGAAGTTGGTGTCATGCAAGCTAATGCCGAAGCACAGACCGTAGGTGGAGTGCAGAAGGTCGAGAATCATGTGTGGGGGCGAGTGCGAGCGGGCTTTATGATGTTCGTTCCGATCCTCGTAACGTATCTCGTTCTTCGCTTTCTTGTCGGTTACACCGACGGCCTGCTGTCGCCGCTGCTGAATCTGCTTCCGTTCAACGCGCCCGGATTGAGCTTGCTGCTACTGTTCGTCATCTTCTATATCGCGGGGCTTGTGGTGTCACCAAAGGTGGGGAAGATGACCGTGGCGGCGCAGCATGCGGTATTCAGCCGCATTCCGGTGGTGAAGAACATCTACGGGCTGACCGAGCAGGTGACTGGGCACCTTTCATCGTATGGCGACTTCAGCCGGGTGGTGCTGGTGGAGTGGCCGAAGCCGAATGTATTCGCGCTTGGCTTCGTCACGGGGCAGTGCGAGCTGACGGGCGATAAGGGAGACAGGATCGCGATATACATCCCGACCGTGCCGAATCCGACCTCCGGCATGTTCGCGCTGATGAGCAAGTCGGAAGTATATGACACGGATATAACCGTTGAAGAGGCGCTCAAGCTAGTGTTGTCGGGTGGCATAGTGCTTCCGGACAAACTGAACGATGTCGATGTCAAGGCGCGGTGGAAGAATGAAGAGGATGACTGGAGCGTGCAGGAACAGTTCTCGATAGTGCTGAACGGCCACCGTAACAAGCGTCGGGGATACAACGGTTACAGATACCGCGACAGGGATGAGCTGTATCGTATTCCCGCGAAGAGCATTGGGGAACGTTGGTAGCGCGGCGAAGTAAAACGGCTCAGTGTTTAGGCATATGGGGGTTATCGAGTGCGTCCGATTAAAGTAACGATAGATGTGGACCCTCAGAAGATACCGGAGCTGGTATGCTGCGACTATTCGGTGCAAGCGAACAGCAGCAGCCAGCAGATAGCGGTCGCGGTCGCCAAGTCGTTGGGGCTTGAGGACTACCTGTACCAGCCGGAGCGCATTTACGAGTTGAGGCGCTGGATGTGGGAGCGAGGCAACAGCGTGTCCTTCTCGTCGGTTGTGGATGATCCAGTGGTGCCGATGGAAGCGACGGCGGACTGAGCAGCGCCGAGCGCTTCCGATATATCGCGGAGAGCCTGTTATCCTGCCCTACTATGGGTGAACAGGATAATGGGACTTTGACGCCTCTCACCCCACGCAATCCATGCATTCGAAATTCAACAGCGTGCGTGCTGCGCGTGTTATACTCTTGCGCGTGTAACGACAATCTTCGTGCAGCCTATGGTGGCGCAGTCCAACTGGGCATGCTGAAAGGACGATAGAGAATGCTGGAACGATTCAAGGTGCCGTATGAGGACCAGGTGCGAGTGCCGGAAGATTCGCTGCGCGAGACGGTGGCTGCGGTGTTCGAGAAGATGGGCGTGAGCGACGAAGACGCGGCGATTGGCGCGAATACTCTTACGATGACCGACCTGCGGGGCGTGGAGACTCATGGCGTGTCGAATATGCTGCGGGCGTATGTGCAGCAGTACAACGAAGGCAGCCTAAATCCACAGCCGAACTGGCGAATCATCAGCGAGGCGCCCGCGACTGCCGTGATGGACGCTGACAAGGGGCTTGCCGTCATCCTGGGGCCGAAGGCGATGCAGATGGCTATCGACAAGGCGCGCGACGTGGGCGTGGGCGTGGTTACGATGTTCAACGCGGGACACTCGGGCGGCATAGGACATCACGCGATGCTCGCGGCGGAGCAGGATATGATTGGCTTCGTTACGACCGCAGGCGGCGCGCAGGTCGTGCCTACGTTCGGGTCCGTCGGACGGCTGGGGACGAACCCGATCGCGCTTGCCGCGCCCGCCGCGACCGAGCCGCCGTTCCTGTTCGACGCGGCTACGTCGAATGTGGCCGGCAACAAGCTAGGGTTGGCGCGCAGGGTTGGCGCGTCGCTGCTGCCGGGCTGGATTACGGAGGCGGACGGCTCGCCCATCATGGATGAGACGGACGTGCGCGGACGTGGCGAATACTGGCACCTTCCGCTTGGCGGGACGCGCGAGATGGGTTCGCATAAGGGGTATGGGCTGGCGCTGATGTCGGAGGTGCTGGGGACGATGCTTTCGGGCGCACTGCCGAGCATGGTTGACCGGGAAGGCGGCTCGAAGCACTCATTCGCGGCTTACAATATCGCGGCGTTCACGGATGTGGACGACTTCAAAGAGAAGATGGACCGCATGCTGAAGCTGCTGAAGGAGACGCCGCCCGCGCCGGGCCATGACAGGGTGCTGTATCCGGGACTGTCAGAGTACGAGGAGATTCAGGACAGGCGTGAGAACGGGATTCCGCTGCATAAGGAGGTCATCGAGTGGTTCGATGACATTTGCAGCGAGCTGTCCATTCCGAGATTGCGGATGATGTGAAGTACGGGGGGGCTAACAGGGTAAGCAGGGTGGAAGGAATCATCACCCCCATCCCAACCTTGCTCCATCGAGGGGGAAGGGGTGCTTCAGGTTAATCCTTCGACAAGCTCAGGACGAACGGCTGAACAGCTTACCAGCCCCTGTCTCTTGCCATGAGGTAGTCCTTGTAGCTGGCGTCGTGGTCGCCTTTCATGGCGTGCAGGATGCTGCGGTGGCGGTAGGCGCTCCAGAAATCGGGGTCGATTTGCAGGGCGCGGGTGAGGTCGGAGATTGCCTCGTCGAGGTTGCCAAGCTCTGAGTGTGCCAGGCCGCGGTTGTGATAGGCGTCGCGGTATTCGCTATCCAGCGTAATCGCTTTGCTGATGTCGGAGACGGCGCTAGCGGCGTCGCCGGTGCATAGAAGGGCGATGCCGCGATTGTTCCATGCCATGCTGTTGTCCGGGTCGAGGGCGATGACCTGCGTCAGGTCGTCTTTCGCATCCTCGTATCTGCCCTGATTGGAGCGCGCGTTGCCCCTGCGAAACCACGCCTGTGCGTCCTGCGGGTTGCGCTCGATTGCCTGCGAGGTCTCTATGACGATTTGCGCGAGGTGTTCGGGGTCGTGCTTGCCGCCTGCGCCCGGTTGCTGCATTGTTATTCCTTTGCTTCACATACTGCCGTTTCCTAGAATATACTCTGCGGCTGTGAATTGCGAGAATAGTTCTCGGGACGTTTTTACGGATGCAATTTGTCCTTGTCATTTCGAGCGAAGCGAGAAATCTTAAGTTGGAAATTGGTTTGCATGCAACGATTTGAGATTCCTCACTGCGTTCGGAATGACAAGTTTAGGGGTTTGCGAAATTGTCATTTTGGAGTGGAAATCTGTACATGAGCAGAGTTACGGGGCTAGTGGTGAGTGTTCTGGCGATGGCGTTGCTTGCCGCTTGCTCGGGGAGCGGTGGGAGCGACCGTGAGTTGCTGGTGTTCGCGGCGACGAGCCTGACGGATGCGATGGCTGAGGCTGCTGAGGAGTTCGAGGCGAGCAACGGCGCTAAGGTGGAGGTCAGCTTCGGGCCTTCCCGGGCGCTGGCGCAGCAGATTGCTCGGGGCGCCAACCCGGACCTGTACTTAGCGGCCGGGCAGCCGCCGATGGATTTTCTCGTAGAGGGTGGGCATGTCGCGGCGGATGGTGCTGTAAGGCTACTCTCCAATAAGATTGTGCTCATAACCGGGCGGGATGTACCGGGCATTGGCGATATAAACGCGCTGGCGGATGCCGACCTGGAGCGTATCGTGATGCCTGACCCGGAAATTGCGCCCGCGGGGAACTATGCGAGGACCGCGCTGCAGAACCTTGGGCTGTGGGAGAGAATGCAGCCGCGTATCGTGTTCGCCAACGATGTGCGGGCTACGCTGACTTATGTGCAGACGGGCAACGCCGATGCCGGCTTCCTGTATCAGACGGACGCCGCGACCGCGGACGATGTCGCGGTCCTGGACATCGTGCCCGTGCAATCATACCCGGATGTGGTGTATCCGGCGGCTGTTGTACAGGGCGCGAAGAATGAAAGAGGCGCGGGGGCGATGCTGGAATTCCTGAAGAGCGAAGCGGGGAAAGAGATTTTCCGCAGGCATGGGTTTACGCCGCTGGAATAGGGGTGGGTTGAAGCTTGGAACTGCTGGGTATTCTGGGGCTGACGGTGCAGATTGCGGTCGTGGGGACTGCGATCAATCTGCCGGTCGCGCTTGGTGTGAGCTGGCTCATCGTGAAGCGCCGGATACCGGGGCGGCTGGTGTTCGATGCGCTGGTATCGCTGCCGCTGGCGGTGCCGCCGGTGGTCGTGGGGTATGCTCTGCTCTTGCTGCTGGGCAACAGGGGACCGGTGGGCGGCTTCCTGAATAACATGCTAGGCGTGGAGCTGGTCTTCACATGGTTCGCCGCGGCACTGGCGGCTGCGGTGGTGTCGTTTCCGCTTATGGCGCGGGCCGTGATGGTTGCGATGGGAGGCGTTGACGAACACCTTGAGATGGCGGCGCGCAGTCTGGGAGCGAGCGCGGTGCGCGTGTTCTTCACGATTACCGTGCCGCTTGCTTATCGAGGAATACTTGCCGGCGTGCTGCTAGGGTTCGTACGGGCGATAAGCGAGTTTGGAGCGACTATCGTGGTGGCGGGCAACATTCCGGGCAAGACGCAGACGCTGCCGCTTGCGATATATTCCGAAGTGCTGCTAGGGGACGACGCAATGGCGATGCGGCTGATTGCGGTGTCGGTGGGGCTTGCGGTGGTTACGCTGCTGGTGCATAACTGGCTGCTAGACAGGGCAGCGCAGAACGGAGGCTAACATCGATGTACAGGATGGATAGGATGAGGTGGTTGGATTGCTGGAATTGAGGGTTCTGAAGAGCTTTGGGGACTTTGTGCTGGAGTGCGAGGCGCGGTTCGGCGACGGCGTTACGGCGATTTTCGGTCCTTCAGGCAGCGGAAAATCGACGCTGCTGAACTCGATTGCCGGGCTGGTGCGCCCTGATGCGGGGGAGATACGGTTCAGGGGCGAAGCGCTGTACTCGTCCGATGAGGGGGTGCATGTACCGCCTGAGAAGCGCCAGTTGGGGTATGTGTTTCAGAACTCGGCGCTCTTCCCGCACATGAGCGTCGCGGACAACATCCATTACGGGTACAAGCTGACCGCGCGTGAGGACAGGCGCATCGAGCCGTCGCAGCTCGCGGAATTGCTGCAGCTTGAGCGGCTGATGGGGCGAAGTGTGGGGAATCTGTCCGGTGGCGAGCGTCAACGGGTGGCGCTCGCGAGGGCGCTGGCGACTTCTCCGCGCCTGTTACTGCTGGATGAGCCGCTTGCGTCGCTGGACGGCGGGCTGCGTGGTGTGATTCTGGGATACCTGAAACGCGTACGCAGCGAGCTGGGTACGCCGATGGTCTATGTTTCGCACTCCATATCAGAGGTGATGGCGCTCGCGGACAACGCCCTGATACTTAGGGACGGCAAGGTGGTGGCGTATGGGCGTGCGTCGGAGGCGCTGGTGACGCCGGAAGTGTCGGCATTCGCGCAGTTCGATACGCTGGAGAATCTTTTGGATGCGCGGGTTGCGCGGCGGTACGATGAAGAGGATGTCGCAGAGATTGAGTTGGGAGACGCACGGGTGATTGCTACGGGAGTACGGCGTGGGGAAGGAGAATCGCTGACGGTCTCCATCAGGGCGGGGGACATCATAGTGTCGCGGCAGATACCGCCTCAGACCAGCGCGCGCAATGCGATACGGGCGCGGGTGTCGGAGATTCACAGGGTCGATTCACGGGTGCTGGTGTACGCGGACATCGGAACTCGGGTAGTCGTGGAGATTACGCGGAATTCCCTGGAGGGGCTGGAGCTGCGCGAAGGGACGGAGATGTATCTGATTATCAAGGCTAACAGCGTGATTCCGCTTGAGGGAAGTAGAGGCTAACAGGATGTCCGTGATGGATAGGACGTGCCTGTTGTTGTTACCTGGTTGGGAAGAGTATCCACTGGAGTTCGCCGCAGTCCTCGCACCTGAGCCTCAGGTAGTAGCCGGTGCCGTTGGACGATGGGCGGCTAAGAAGGGGCTGCACTTCGGCGAATGAGTTGAGGCGCTGGGGCGTGTCGTCGCCGAGCGCGCTGTCTCTGCATTTGAAATTGCACAGTGCTCTAACTGCCATGGTGTCTCTCGCATTAAATCTTTGGCAGAGATGTTACATTACAACAGGATAACAGTACAGAACAATATACGGGGCGGACGGGTGGCGTTTCCGTTCAGGTGTATGAATAGCAATTTCACCCCCATCCTAACCTTCCCCCGTCAAGGGGGAAGGAACTGTTGATACCTAGAGGGAAACGCTATCGGTGGATGGGATAGAGCGCGATGACGGGCGTGATTCGATACACGCGCGCATTGATAAGGCGGTTGGGCTGGACTATACTGCCATGAAGAAGTTATCTGGAATAATCGGAGTGAAACGGAGGGACTCATGGCAGTTGATATGGTCGCGGAGACCGGCACGTTCCTGGTGAAGTCGGGTCTGGCGCAGATGCTAAAGGGCGGCGTGATAATGGACGTCGTTACTCCTGAGCACGCGAAGATTGCTGAGGATGCGGGCGCGGTTGCAGTGATGGCACTGGAGCGAGTGCCGTCGGATATTCGCGCAGCAGGCGGCGTGGCGCGCATGTCTGATCCGGCGATGATAGCGGAGATTATAGATGCGGTTACGATTCCGGTGATGGCGAAGGCGCGTATCGGGCACTTCGTGGAGGCTCAAATTCTGGAAGCGATGGGCGTGGACTACATTGACGAGTCCGAGGTGCTCACGCCCGCAGACGAGAACAACCACATCAACAAGCACGACTTCAAGGTGCCTTTCGTGTGCGGCTGCCGGGACCTTGGGGAGGCGCTGCGACGCATCGGCGAGGGCGCGGCGATGATTCGGACGAAGGGTGAAGCGGGCACGGGCAACATAGTCGAGGCTGTCCGGCATGCGCGCAAGGTCATCGGTGAGATGCGGCGCATCCAGAATATGACGGATGACGAACTGATGGCGACGGCACGAGACCTGCGCGCGCCCTACGAACTGGTGCGACAGATTCATGACACCGGCAATATGCCTGTGGTCAACTTTGCGGCGGGCGGTATCGCCACACCCGCGGACGCGGCGCTGATGATGCAGCTCGGCGTCGATGGCGTGTTCGTCGGCTCCGGCATATTCAAGTCAGAATCTCCTGAGATTATGGCAGAAGCCATCGTGAGAGCGACTACTCACTACAACGACCCGGAGATTCTCGCCGAAATATCGAAGGGGTTGGGCGCAGCTATGCCGGGGCTGGATGTGCGGACTATGCCCGAAGAAGAACAACTTGCGGTGCGGGGCTGGTAACTTGTCTAGCGTCTTGCCAAGAATCGGGGTACTTGCGGTGCAGGGCGACTTCCTGGAGCATAGACAGGCGTTGGCCCGCCTGGGTGTTGACGCCCCCGAAATTCGGCTGCCCCATCAGCTGGACGAGATCGACGGGCTGATAATTCCCGGCGGCGAGAGCACGACTATCGTGCAGCTGATCGATATGTATGACTTTCGTGACGCGCTGCGGCAGAGGTCACAGGAGGGCATGGCGATCTGGGGCACATGCGCCGGCATGATTGTGGTCGCGAACCGTCTGACGGACAAACGCCCGGAGCCCCTGCGGCTCATGGACATCGAGGTCAGCCGCAACGCGTTCGGCAGGCAAGTCGATAGCTTCGAGGCGGACATCGAATTTGAAGATATTGAGGGCGCGCCGTTCCACTGCGTTTTCATACGCGCGCCGGTCGTGAACAGCGTGGGTGAGTCAGTGAAGGTGCTGGCGGCTCTGGATGACGGACGCCCCGTTGCTGTGCGTCAAGGGAGGATGCTGGCGACTGCGTTTCATCCCGAACTCACGGGCGACTCGCGGATTCATGAGATGTTCGTGCGAATGGCGGAGCGGCAAAACGAGCTAAGCTGAGCGCTGCCGCATCACGCAGATTTGCAATGCTGTGGTAAAGTGTAAGGAGTTGAATTGTCGGTCAAAACGGATGCCGAGGAGGTTCCTTGACTCAGTTGCTAAGAACACAGTTGGACGCTGACCTTGAATCTTTGATTGGTACGGTGCCGCCGCACATCCGAGAGTTGCTTCTTGAACGCGAGGATGTCAATGAGCTTCTGGAGGTGGTGCTTGACCTAGGGCGAGAGCCGGAGGCGCGCTTTCTGAGCGAGAGCCTCGTGATTTCGGACCAAGAGATTACTCAATCGGACATTGACTATGTGATAGAGAATGTCAGCTCATTCGGCGAGGACAACAGGGCAGGCATCGAGCGAACGCTGCATCGCATATCGGCGATACGCAATCGCTCAGGCAAGGTGGTCGGGCTGACCCTGCGCGTCGGCAGGGCGGTCTATGGCACTATACGCATCATCGAGGACCTTGTGTTGAGCGGCAAGAGCGTTCTTCTGCTGGGGAAGCCTGGCGTGGGCAAGACCACAATGTTGCGCGAGATCGCGCGAGTGCTCGCAGACGATGCCCTGAAGCGCGTCATCATCGTGGATACGTCCAACGAGATAGCCGGGGACGGCGACATTCCGCATCCGGGTATCGGCAGAGCGCGACGCATGCAGGTGCGCTCTCCGGCGTTGCAGCATGCGGTGATGATCGAAGGCGTTGAGAACCACATGCCGGAGGTCATCGTCATAGATGAAATCGGCATTGAAGCGGACGCGGACGCGGCGCGTACGATTGCCGAGCGTGGCGTGCAGCTTGTCGCCACGGCGCACGGCAATACACTCGACAACCTCATCATGAACCCAACGCTGTCGGACCTTGTGGGCGGCGTAGAGGCTGTAACGCTCGGCGACATCGAGGCGAGACGGCGAGGGACCCAGAAGACCGTGCGGGAGCGGCGCGCGCCTCCGACATTCGATATTCTCGTGGAGATACAGGGCTGGAACGAAGTAGTGGTGCATGAGGATGTGGCGGATGTGGTTGACCGAATGCTGAGAGGGCATCCGATTTCGCCGCAGCTGCGTACCGTTGACGAGCTGGGGCGGTTGCAGCGCACGCACGCCGAGGCGAAAGTGCCGACGCTGTTCAACGGCAATGGAGAGAGACGCAACGGGAGAGAAAGGCGTGAAACGCCCAGACGCGCATGGGGAGCGCCAACGCCTGATGAGCAGCCGGACCTGGCTCCGATGAAGACGGTCAGCAT
This sequence comes from Dehalococcoidia bacterium, assembly GCA_965204855.1. Classification (GTDB taxonomy): domain Bacteria; phylum Chloroflexota; class Dehalococcoidia; order Lucifugimonadales; family JADFKI01; genus Bin90. The sequence continues at coordinate 2,188,147 of OZ242018.1, read as the reverse complement.
CCTGCCCTATGGCATCAACAAGGGTAAGCTGATGCAGGCGGTGAGAGGCATCAACGCGCCCGTGGAGTTGGTAGCCGACCTCGGAAAGGCGGATATGCTGCTGACGACGAAGAACTACTACCGGCGCAGCACGCAGGCATTGCAGCTGGCGGAGCAGCGTGGCAAGCCTGTCTATGTGCTTCGCAAGAACACGCTGGCGCAGATTCAGCAGTTCGTCCAGGCGCTGACGCGAAAGCAGTCTCAGGACGCACAGATGGAGATGGAGCATTCAGATGCGATAGATGAGGCGGAGCAGGCGGCATCGCGGCTGGACGACGGCGAGATGCAGGTGAAGCTCGGCCCTCAGGCGGCGTACGTGCGGCACTTGCAGCACAAGATTGCGAATGAGCGCGGGGTCTATTCGTCGAGCGAAGGGCGAGAGCCGAACCGCCATGTGGTCATGTACAGGCGGTAGTGGACATGGCGGTGTTCATATCGTTCGAGGGAGGCGAGGGCAGCGGGAAGTCCACGCAGGCTGAGATTCTGACGGAGAGGCTTCGAGATAACGGGCTTGCAGTAGAGTTCGTTCACGAGCCGGGTTCCACCGAACTGGGCTGGCATGTCAGGGACATCCTGAAGCGCGGTCTGCCCGGCGAGCGTGACATCTCTGCCGAGGCCGAGCTGCTTCTGTTTTCGGCGGCGCGGGCCGAACTCGTTCTCAAGGCACTGCAACCCTTTCTCGCGCAGCCCAATGCGGTCGTGATCGCGGACAGATATGTGGATTCGACGTCGGCATATCAGGGATACGGGCGGGGCATCCCTATTGAGCAGGTTGCAGTCGTGAACGCCCTCGCCACTAAGGGCGCGATGCCCTGCCTGACCTTTCTCCTCGACCTGCCGCCCGTGAACGGGCTGACGCGCATTGGCGACCTTCAGCTAGGGTTCAGACTGGACGACAGCATTCTTCACGCGGATGAGGTGCGGGCGCAGGAGGGAGCGCGGTTCGAGGACGAGCCGCTGGAGTTTCACGAGCGCGTGCGACTTGGCTACCTTGAGCTGGTGGCGAATGAGCCTGACAGGTTTTGCGTGATAGACGCAACGCTGCCTGAAGGCCGAGTCAGTGAGTTGATATGGGATGAAGTGTGCGACAGGTTTCCTGAACTTGTCGCAGTCATGGGGAGCGTAGAGAAATGACACCGGCACAGATTGAGGATTTCTTTGTCTTGGTGGCTTTCTAACATATACGGTCGATGTGGAGTGTGAAGCTATGACACCGGAGCAAATTGATGAGTACCTGAGCCGTCCGATGATTGCGGACCTCGCGACTGTGAACCCGGACGGGTCGCCGCATGTGGCACCGGTGTGGTTTCGTTGGCACGGGGATGTGGTGAAGGTGTTCACGCAGACGACGGCGGTGAAGGTGCGTAACATACGGCAGGACGCGCGGGTTGCGGTATCGGTCGCGACCCAGGACGCGCCGTATGGGTATGTCATCGTGAACGGCACGGCGGAAATCTCTGATGAAGGGATTCCGGACGAGGTGCGCGCGATGGCGATACACTACAAGGGCGAAGTCGAAGGGGAGATATACATCAGACAGGCGCTACAGGAGATGGAGTTCTGCCTGCTGACGATTACACCGACGAAGATAATAGGGTGGCTTGACGAGTAAGTTGTGAGTCGTCAATTATCAGTTGTAAGTTATCAATGGATTGGTCGTTGAGGATGGCGTGGGGGATGTCGGTTACCATTGCCTTGGCTTTTTGGCAGCCTACGATTTGTGAGGCGACTTTGACGGCTTCGCCTAGTTCCGGGGTGCGTGGCGGGCGCGGCGAGTGAGTGTCGGATGAGAGCAGGTGCACCATTCCGTTATGCAGAAGCTCTATCGAGAACTGGTGTATCTCTTTGCCCCAGTGCCCAAGCAGACTGCCGCGCGTGAGCTGGCTCAGCATGCCCATTCCGATGTAGCGTTCGAGCAGCGCGGGCTGTCGCAGGAAGGCTTCGATACGCTCCGGGTGAGCGAATACGGGTATGAGTCGCTGCGCTTGCAGTTCTCGCAGCGTGCCCTCCACATAGTCATGCTCCTCGATGCCTCCGAAGAAAGGCATCTCGACGAGAATGTAGCGCGAGTCGTTCATCGTGAGCGCCTTCCCTGCCTCGACATCTTCGGGTAGAGAGGCGTCTATGTGGTTCTCCATGCCGAGCGTGATATGGAGCGGGATACCCTCATCACGGATACGGCAGTTGAGTTCTGCGGTCACTTCGCGGATGTGCTCTACGGAGGACAGTTCGGTTACGTCCTTGCGGTGAGGTGTTGCCAGCATCGCTCGGGTGCCGTTGGCTGCGGCGATACGCGCAATCTCAACGGCGTCTTCGATTGCGGCGGGACCGTCGTCAACACCGTGCAGGATATGAGAATGCAGGTCGTAAAATATCCAGTCTATCAATGTCAGATTACCCACGGAAATGGATGCGGCGGAAGCCTTCGGCGTAGGGCACGTTCGCGAATTGGCCCTGGCGCTGCGCGTTCGCCTTGACGAATTGGCCAACGTCCCTGCCGGACCCCCCGACCTGGCTGGCGTGCTTCTTGAGCGCATTTATCTTGTCCTCGATGGTGTCGGTGATGTCTATGAAGGTGTCCGGATGCTCGGTTCCCCACATCAGGACATCGGCGACCTTGTGCGTCTCCAAGCCTTCCTGAATGTGTTCGTTGTAGTGCAGGAAGTCGCGGGCATAGGGAAATACGGCGTCAAGCGTAACCTGCCCGGAGATGCGGTGATCGCGGTGCAGGTAGAAGGTCTGACGGAACGGGTCGGTGCAGAAAACCACTTCGGGCTTGTGCTTTCTGATTGCCCTGACAAGCTCGCCGCGGAACTTGGAGGTATCTTCGAGTTCGCCGTCGCCGTAGCGCAGGTATATGACCTCTTTGACGCCGAGGGATTCCGCGGCTGCCGCCTGCTCTCTTTCGCGGATGGCAGCGAGCTTTTTGGTGGTCATATCGGGATCGCTCGTGCCCTTGTCTCCGTTCGTGCAGAGGACGAAGACGACCTCGGTGCCTTCGGCGACCCACTTGGCGACAGTGCCTCCGACACCGCCTTCAGCGTCGTCGGGATGCGGGATGACGAGCATTGCTCTTTCGGGTCTTTCGAACATGTAGGTTTTCGCCTCTCTTCAGGAGTTTCGCAGTCATGTTTCATGATAAGTCGTTTGTTCGCGCTGGGGCAAGAGATAGCTTGTAAGTTAGGGTAGGTCTGAAATGACAGGCGCGGATTGGCTCTGATACAATCGTGAAACTTGCAGCAGGACTATATGCTGCATGAAGCGGCACTATATGCCTACTACTGACGAGAAAGTTGGCGGCATTGAGGATAAGGAAATTCGAGTGGGCGGACCTGGAAGCCATTACCTGCTTGTTCAATGACATTGGCGGCATGCGCGGCACGCCCCGGGAATTGGATAGTGACGCGATCAAGGGGATGCTTACTGTGCCCGGGTGCGATCCTGAACGGCACTGCTTCATCGCGGAGGATAGTGGCAAATCGGTAGGATATTCTCTGGTTGCATACGAAGAGCCGATTTCGCGCGCGGTTGCAAGCGGAGGCGTCTTGCAGGAGCATCGCGGCAAAGGTATCGGGCGGGCGCTGATGCGCCGCGTGGTGGAGCATGCGGAGGAACTGGGAGTAGGCTCGCTGCATGTGGAGGCGGGCGTTACTCATTCGGACACGCAACATCTGCTTTCAAGTCATGGCATGGATGTGGTGAAGAGCTTGTGGAAGATGCGCTGGCAGCAGGAGGAAGTGCCTGAAGTGAGTCTGCCAGAGGGCTTTGCGACACGCTCGTTCGTGATGGGTCAGGACGATCAGGTCCTGACGGAATTACAGAATGTGGCGTTTGAGGAGAACTGGGGCTTCAGTCCGAATACGGTGGAGCAGATAAGGGTGCGGGTGAAGCACAACAGCGGTGGCCCTGAGGGGATTCTCTTCATCACGGAGGACGGCAAGCCGGCGGCGTACAACTGGACAATGTTTTTTGCGGACGAGCGCGAGCCGAGCGGTGTTATCGCGATGACCGGAGTACGCCCGGAGTACAGGGGACGCGGCATCGGCAGAGCGGTGGTAACGGCGGGAATCGCGCATCTCGTGGAGCGAGGGGCGAACTTCGTGGATCTCGAGGTGGAGTCTGAGAACGCACCGGCCAGGGAGCTATACCTGAAACTGGGCTTCCGCAAGGTAGGCAGGAGCGTGTGGTACGAGAAGAGGTTTCGTTAGCTTGGAGGTGCTAGGCGCCGGAACTTAGCGGTCTCGTGCAGCTTCATGGTCTCGGGCAAGACTACGCCACCAGAGAAGACAATCTTCATTGCTTCTTCCATTGTCATGTCGGTAGCGTAAACTTCTTCCTCGCGCACGAACGCCAGGTTGCCTGATGTCGGATTAGGCACGGTGGGGATGTACACGACGGTCAGCACTGCATTGTCAGGGTGGTTGGCGTGGGAATGCCCGGTGGTGAAGCCGAGCGCAAACAGACCGGGACGGGGCCATTCGACGAGTACCACGCGGTTGACTTCTTGCCCTGACGGGGTTGTGAGACTGTCGGTCGCCTGTTTTGCCACGCCGTAGATGTTCTTGACCACAGGGATGTTGGAGAGCACGGCGACTTTCACATCTACCGCCATTCGCCCGACTCTCAGCGTCATCAGGGTGCCAAAGAAGTAAAGTACGGCCACGCCGAACAGTACGCTAATGACGCCTGCTATGAATGCCGCTGTGGTGGGGAACCCTTCGCTGAGAGGGGTGGTTCTGATGAGTGCCTGCGACAGTCTGCCGAAAAGACCGTCGATCTGATGAAATGCGAACACCAGTATCCAAGCAGTTATGATGAGTGGGAGCAAGACGAGGAAACCGGAGAGTACACGTCCCCAGAAGTGGCGTTCGACACGGATATGCAGTGAAGGGCGGCGAGGTTCCTCGGGTTCAAGGCCGTTCTGAGGGGGGATGTGTGAATTTGAGCCGTTCATGCTCATGCTCCCGCAACGCCGTTGACGCCAATTCAGTAGAGTGATTGTAACAGGCAAGCAATTCGTTTGCCATAGCCGCCCAGCTCAGGCGCATAGCCTTGTTTCTCGCGGCGCTGCCCATCGCTTCCCTTAGCGAAGGGTTTTCGAGCAGGGTTTCCAGATTTCTCGCAAAAGCCTCCGGGCAGCGCCAGGGAACCAGATAGCCTGTCTTGCCATGTTCTACAAATGTTGTTAAGCCGCCGACTCTTGAGACTACAACGGGAGTGCCGCATGACATCGCTTCAAGCGCTGCCAGTCCGAAGCTTTCGTACCAAGAGGGCAGAACAAATACATCGGCGGCGTTGTAGTAGTCCGGCAACTGCTCTTGGTCAATCGAGCCTGTGAAAGTAACTATATCACTTATATCGAGATTGTCCGCAAGCGTGTTTAGTCGCTCTAATTCGGCGTCTTTTTCGAGGCTGCCGCCCACTATGAGCAAGTTTACGCCAGCACCGCCGCTCAGGAGAGCAACTGCCCTCAGCAAGATATCCAAGCCTTTCAGAGGCTCGATGCGCCCGACATATAAGATGGTCCGCTTGTCCGGCAGGTTTAGTTTCTGGCGAGCCAAGCGGCTGTCTGCCGGGTGAAACAGGTTGGTGTTCACTCCCGGCGGTATAACTTCGATGGAAGTGCCGTTGACCTGATAGAGCCTGGCAATGTCCTCCCTTTCGATATGGGTCGATACGACGACAGTGTCGGCCAAGTCAATGATGCGTTGCTCGGCGTGAGCACGCAGATCGGACTCCAGCTCGCCTGCACGGGCGCGCTGCTTGGTGCGCGCGAGGGTGTGGAATGTGGCGAAGTGGGGCGAATTCCAGAGGCTACTGAGTTCGATCGCTACGATGCCGGACAGCCAGTAGTGGCTGTGAATGAGATCGTACCGGACGCCTTCATGCCGCTGGAAGTGGGAGACGGCCTCGGAGAATGCAGAGGTGTAAGAGTGAAGGTCGTCTAGTTCGGCGTCGGGTGGGCCGGCTTCCAGGTGGATGACGCGGGCGCCGTCGCCGATAGGAACTATCTGCGGCTCATCAGGGTCGTGCGTTCGCGTGAAGACATCGACATGGCAACCTCTTGACGCGAGTTCGCTGGCAATCTGACGGACGTACACGTTCATGCCGCCGGTCTTTGTGTCGCCGAGGCGTCCGACCGGAGAGCTATGGTAGCAAATCAGGGCGATTCTGAGGGGAGCCAACATCAATATACAGGATGGATAGAGGATTTTCACCCCCATCCTAACCTTCCCGCATAGAGGGGGAAGGGACTCGAACGGGATTAGGGACGCCGGATGACGAGTTCGTGGATGGTCTGGTTCGTGCCGCCGAGGTTGTACTTGTATCGCTCGTTGCCGCGCAGGAAGTCGAAGGTTCTTTTGCCGGTCTCGATGGCGTCCTGAATGCATAGGGCCTTGTTAAGCAGACCTACGCTGAGCCGTGAGTATTCGGGGTCGTAGCCGCTGTTGTAGAGCAGGTAGCTGCCGTTGTAGTCGAAACAGATGCAGGATGCCACGCGGACATCGTTGAGTTCCAGGAAGAAGAGCTTGAACTGGTCTCGCGACGCGAGTTCCTGGGCGAGGTCTCTGAAGAACTGTTCGCGGTCCGGGGTCAGGAAGTCGTCCTTGTCGGGTCTGCTGGCGCGCATGAGCCTGAAGAACTCGGGCAAGGCGTCGGCAATTGCGTCGGGCTTGCGCAGAGCGTACTGAGTAGCGGAGTTGCCGTTATTCAGGCGGCGGAGCTTGCGGCGGAGTTCGTGGCGGTCTTTCTTTCGGAGTCCGGCGACATACTCGTCCCAGGATGGGTGCAGGTTCGTGTATGGGGAGACGTCTTCTTCGGAGATGCTTGTCGTCCAGTTGTTGGCTTCCGCGAGTTTTGGGAAGCGGCTGAGGGTTTCGGAACTCTCGCGGAGGGATTTCAGCTCCATCGTGTTCCAGTCCATTGCTTCTATCTGCTGCCAGAGCGCAGTGTAGAAGGTGTCCTCGCAGCCTTCGCGCACCAGGAAGTCGTGGTAGTCGAAAAGGTCGGTGTCGCCCAGGAAGGAGAGGGTATCGCCGCGTGTCATTAGCGGAGCGATGCCCAGCAGGGAGTCGCCGTTTCGTACCGAGAAAATCTCAAGCCGGGCTTCCGCGTCGCCGTATCGCCGCCACCAGAGCCGTTGCCACCAAGGGGTGATGAAGATGGTATTCGCGCCGGTGCGCGGGAGGATACACTCCCATTCGTCGGTGATGCTGTCGAAATCTTCTTTGCTGACGGTGATGGTCATTGGGTCTCCCTGAGAAGCGCCAGGAGGTCCTGACGCATTTCGTGCTGTGTGCTGATGTTGCCCCTGGAGGCGGTTGTGACAATCTTGCTGCCGGGCTTGCGCGCGCCTCTTATGGACATGCACAGGTGCTCGGCGCTGATGATGACTGCCGCGCCTGATGGGCGAAGGGCGTCATAGAGAGTGTCGGCGAGCTGGCTTGTGAGGCGTTCCTGAATCTGTGGCCTGCTGGCGAGGATATCCAATGCCCGCGCCAGCTTCGATGCGCCCGCGACGCGCCCGGTCGGAATGTAGGCTATGTGCGCGTTCCCGAAGAATGGCAAGAAGTGGTGCTCGCAGATAGAGTGGAAGGGAACATCGCGGAGGATGAAGGTTTCGTCGTAGGCTTCGTCGAAGCCGGTTGTGAGAACCCCGGCGGGATCTTTGCCAATTCCTGAGAAGAGTTCGCCGTACATGTCGGCTATGCGGCGGGGCGTGTCAACCAAGCCCTCCCGGTGCGGGTCTTCGCCGATGGCTAGAAGAATTGATGTTACGGCGTCCTGTATCTTGTGGTAGTCCATGTATTTTAACTAATCTCGTCGGCTTTCTTGACGGGCATGAATGACCATGCAACGCACACAACCCATACAACGAATGTCCAACCCAACAGAATGTTGATTATGATAATTGGGACCGTGTGTTGATGCTTCCGTACCAATGCAACAATGCAGGGAATGAAGTACGCGGGCAGCACAATTATCAGCAATATGAAGCTGATGAGGTGCGTTATCAAGCCAGGTAAGTTAATCCCCAAGGCTACCATGCCGTATCCTATATCTCTTTAGCGTACTCACCCCCATCCTAGCCTTCCCCCATCAAGGGGGAAAGGACTTTAGCCGGTTATGATAGTCCCATGGCGTCTTCGATGGCGGTGATGTCGGCGGGGTATTCGTCCATAAAGACGGGCTCGACTCCGACGGCGGTGTCAGGGTCTTTGAGTCCGCTGCCGGTGATTACGCAGACGACCTTGCTTTGCTTCAGGCGCATGCCGCCGCGAGCCAGCTTCAGCAAGCCTGCAACTGAGGCGGCTGACGCCGGTTCGCAGAAGATACCTTCCTCTCGCGCCATCAATGTGTATGCTTCCAGTATTTCGTCGTCGGTAACCGAGTCGATGGCGCCGCCGGAATCGTCGCGCGCCATGACCGCCTTAGTCCAGCTTGCCGGATTGCCGACCCTGATTGCCGAGGCTACGGTGTCGGGGGTCTCAATAGGATGACCCTTGACGATTGCCGCCGCGCCTTCCGCCTCGAAGCCCATCATCTTGGGCAGCGTGCCCGTCCATTCCATTTGGTGAGCTTCCTGGAATCCCATCCAATATGCGGTGATGTTGCCCGCGTTGCCCACTGGTATGAAGAGGTGGTCGGGCGCAGTGCCGAGGTCATGCACAATCTCGAATGCGGCGGTCTTCTGCCCTTGCAACCTGTATGGGTTGACCGAGTTGACGAGCACGACGGGGTGCTTCGCGGCGAGTTCGCGGACGATTTTCAGGGCGTCGTCGAAACCGCCGTCGATGAGCATGATGCGCGCGCCGTAGGTGATTGCCTGTGCGAGCTTGCCGCGCGCGACATACTTTTTGGGTACGACGATGACTGTCGATAGACCGCAGCGCGCGCCGTATGCAGCCGCCGATGCGGAAGTGTTGCCCGTGGAGGCGCAGACGATGGTGTCGCCGCCCTCTTCGAGCGCCTTCGCAACGGCTACTACCATTCCCCTGTCCTTGAATGACCCGGTTGGGTTGCAGCTCTCGAGCTTGAAGTAGAGTTCGTCGCAGCCGACTTCTTCGGCTATGCTGTCGGACTTGACAAGAGGCGTGTCGCCTTCGCCCAGAGTGAAGATGGGCGTATCGTCGGTGAGAGGGAGGTAGTCTCCGTACCTTTCAAGAACTCCGGTAATCATCTCGCTCCGCGCATTGCAAACCGTCTGAGGCGGGGTTTGCGTACTAGACTTAGACCGCCTGATTTTAACACAATTCACATTGAATGACTAAAAATTAAAAGGATGGACAGGATAGAAAGGATAAGAAGGGTTTGCGCCGCATCTCGCTTGAATACGGCAGTTGCAAAACAATACAATGGATGTTCATCAGTTGAAGGGCGGCTCGCAAGAGACCGCACCAGATGATGCGAGAGGAGGTGAGTTATGGAGATGCAGATACTCGTCAGGAATATGAGACTGAGCGAGAGGTCTGAGGACTACATTCAGAAGAAGGTGGCGCGTCTGGAGCGACACCTGCGAGAGCGGGCGGACGCTAGGCTGGAGCTTAGGCGCACGGCGAGACGCTCCGAGACGGACCGTTTTATAGCGCAGATGACGATAACCGCCAGCGGCGCTACCCTGCGCGGACAAGAGAGCGGGCTGACGCTGTTTGCCGCGGTTGACGCGGTGGCGGATGTGATGGACAAGCAGATTCGACGATACAAGGGGAGAGCTTACAGGACTTCGCAAGCGCGCAGGTCGGCTAGGAGCCAGGCTATTCGCGAGGATGCGGGAGCGCTGCTGGAAGAGCTGGACGCCGCGATTGAGGATGAGGTCGAGGAGGCGATAGAGGAACTGGGCAGCCTGGTGCGCGTGAAGCGGTTCGCAATGAAGCCGATGAGCGTCGAGGACGCTATAATGGAGATGGAACTGCTCGACCACGACTTCTTCCTGTTCCACAATACTGAGACGGACAAGTACAGCGTGGTGTACAGGCGCGCGGACGGGGACTATGGGATGATAGAGCCGGACGCGGCGTAGGGTGAGACAAGCATGTAGTGGATAGGATTTTGGACAGAACCTTACCGAATGATTTTCTGTGCGAGTTGGAGCTTTTGGAAGTTGCTTATCTGAAAGAAGATGATCCTATTCGGCAGTCGGGTTTCAGTGGAGGCGCGGAGCGTTGGCGGGCTGAGCGGGGGCCAATTCTGGATGCCATAGAGTCGGATGGAGACTTGCTGGATGTCGGGTGCGCGAACGGCTTTCTGCTGAAATGTCTTGTGAATTGGGGCGGCGAGCGCGGACTGAAGTTGACCCCACACGGGCTCGATCAGGGAAGCAGACTGATAGAACTCGCGAGAGTTCGCCTGCCTGAATACGCGGACAACTTTCATGTGGGCAATGCGTGGGACTGGCGACCGCCGCGAAAGTACCGGTACGTTTATATGCTGTATGACTGCCTTCCTCCTGACTACCTTGCGGAGGGTGTGAGCGGGCTGCTGGAACGGGTAGTCGCTCCGAAGGGACGGCTTATCCTTGGAGCCTATGGGAGCAAGTCGGATTCTATACCGCCGTTTGACATTGACGACTTTCTGAAGTCGGAGGGATTTGAGGTGGCTGGCAGGTCGGAAGGCGGCGAAGGACCGATTACAAAGTTCGCGTGGCTGGATGCTTGATATTGTGATTGAAGGAGGACGGGCATGAGTTCACTGATGGAACAGGACCCTGAGATTGGGCGGGCGATTGAGAGCGAGATCGAGCGGCAGCGCAGTAATATCAACCTGATCGCGTCGGAGAACTTTGCGAGCGAGGCGGTGCTCGAGGCCCAGGGCTCTGTGTTCACGAACAAGTACGCTGAGGGTTATCCGGGACGTCGCTATTATGGCGGCTGCGAATTCGTGGATGTCGCGGAGGGCCTGGCTATCAGCCGCGCGAAGAAGTTGTTCGACGCGGAACACGCAAATGTTCAGCCGCACAGCGGGGCGCAGGCGAATATGGCAGCGTACTTCGCTACGCTTCAGCCGGGCGACACGATTATGGGGATGAGCCTCGACCAGGGCGGGCATCTGACGCACGGGGCTTCCGTGAACTTCTCTGCGAAACTGTACGATGTCGTGCAGTACGGCGTTGATCCTGAGGTTGAGACGATAGACTACGATGAGGTGGAGCGGCTCGCGAAGGAGCATCGTCCGAATCTTATCGTCACCGGGGCGAGCGCGTACACTCGAATAATCGACTTTCCGCGCTTCCGGAGCATAGCGGACGAGGTGGGCGCGAAACTGATGGTTGATATGGCGCATATCGCGGGGCTGGTGGCTGCCCACGAACACCCTTCCCCGGTGCCGCACGCGGAGATCGTTACTACAACGACACATAAGACGCTGCGCGGCCCGAGGGGTGGGATGATACTCTGCGACGGGGATCACAGGCGGGCGATTAACAGCGCGGTGTTTCCGAACATGCAGGGCGGGCCGCTCGAGCATATCATTGCAGCGAAGGCAGTGGCGTTCGGAGAGGCGATGAAGCCGGAGTTCGTGGAGTATCAGAAGGGGATTCGCGCGAATGCGGCTGCGCTTGCGGATGAGCTACGAGCGGGCGGGTTGAGACTGGTGTCCGGCGGCACGGACAATCACATCGTGCTCGTGGACCTGACGCCGGTCGATATCACCGGACGGCAGGCGGAGGAAGCGCTGGGTGAGGCGAACATTGTGGTGAACAGGAACGCCATCCCGTTCGATCAGAAGCCGCCTCGCACCGCAAGCGGTCTGAGGCTGGGCACGCCTTCTATTACGAGCCGCGGCATGGGGATGGCGGAATCTCGTCAAGTGGGGAGGCTAATCTTAAGGGTGCTTGGGAATATCGGCAGCGACACGGTAAAGGGCGAGGTGCGGGACGAGGCTATGGAACTGTGCGCGCGGTTTCCCGCTCCGGGGCTTGATTAGGTGTCGGATATCAGCAGTCAGTTGCCCCCATACTAACCTTCCCCCAGAGAGTGAAGGGACTGCTTGGTTATGCTCCAGAGAGGGAAGGGGCTTGCTTGGTTAGGGCTGGTTGGCGGTGTTCTCTATGAAGCCGTAGCCGACGTTGTTGACGGTACGAATGTAGGCAGTTCCCTGCGCGCCGAGCTTGTGGCGCAGCCTGCGAATGTGAACATCGACTGTGCGGGTGTGCCCGTAGTGCTTGTGTCCCCAGACGCTGGTTAGCAGGTCCTCCCGGGTGAAGACACGCCCGATGTTCAGCATGAGGTAGCGGAGCAGCTGGAACTCCATCCAAGCCAGCTTGATTGACTTGCCGCTCACTGTGACGCGGTACTTGTCCATGTCTATCGTGATTGGACCGGCGTTGAGTATCGATGCCTCGCGCTCCCTGGATGCATGGGTCAGGCGCCTTATCCGCTTTTCCAGTTCCGCGGCGGAGCAGGTCGCCAGGACGAAGTCGTCGAATCCGAGATACAAGTCCTGCTCTTCCGTCTCGGCACTTGTTACACAGCGCAGAAATGGCGGAAGAATCTGACTGACCGACTTCTTTCGAGAGAGCGCTCCGATGACTGAGGAGTTGAAACCGGGACCTGCGATGACGAGCGAAGGGGTGACCTCTTCGATACGCGCCTCAAGGCTGCTTCCGTCGAGCTCGACCAGTTCCACGACGCCGGACAGGCTCAGGGCAGTCAGTGGCGCGTCCAGGTCTTCGCAGTCCTCGGTCGCAAGCAGTATGGTTTGAGGTCCGTAGGCGGTATGTTCTTCATGCACTTTGGGCAGCATATTCGACGCCAAGCATTCATAGATTGTCTCACTCTTGATAATGCCCCGCTTATGTTTCTTTGCGGTTACACAAATGTAAAGATTGTGTAACAGGGCGGAGGACTAACATCGATGGACAGGATAGGTAGGATGAGCGACGCTAGAGCCAGGGGGATGTGAGGTTCCAGTGCCAAAGGAGTAGGGATGCCTGGGACTGAAGGTCCATCATGTTGTGGCAAATGATGGCGGCAAGGCGGTTGGTGGTCCAGTTGCCGTTTGGCAGCCTGAAGAGACTTCCGGAATCTTTCACGTCATCAGCGGGAGGATCGTTGAGCCGGTGTGCTATCGCGGGGTCGTCGAGCATCTTGAGGTGCTGCTGCCACCAGATGTGCGGCGCGCCACCGAGGGCTTCGCGTGATATGACTTCGTTGACAGACTTGGCGCGGCGCATGGTCCGGCGCATGGTACCGATGTCGCGCTCGCGGTCGAAGTCGGCGATGCCCCAGCGGTAGTAGAAGACGGGCGGGCGGATGAGTTCTCGCAGGCGAGGCCACTTGATTGCCTGCTGGTCTGCGACGGCCTTCCAGTCGTCCATCGTGTCGCGGTCGATATGCGCTTCCGCGTCTATGGCCTGGGAGAGCCAGCCAGCGACGAACCGGCGATTGTAGGCGTAGATTGGGCGGGGTAGCGTCTGCCAGATGTGTCTGACTTCGGCTGCCAGCGCCTCGCAGTCGGCTTGGGTTTCTGCCTGCACGATGCGTATCTCGCTGCCGCTTAGCGTGCCGAATGTGAACATGCCGTTGGGCTTCGGGTGCAGGCTGACGGTCTCGACATCGATGATGGTGCCTTCGATGGTGACGCCTTGCAGGTTGAAGTGGAGGGTCTGCATCAGTCGGTTTTTTGTGTCAGGCATTCGAGCGCTGCCTTTGCCGCTTCCTGTTCGGCGATGGACTTGCTGCGTCCAATGCCTGTGCCCGAGACTGTGCCGTTGATGATCACTTCGGCCGTGAATGTAGGTGAGTGATCCTCGCCTGATGCTTGGACGATGCGGTATGAAGGCGCCGGTAGGCGTTGTCCCTGCACGAGTTCCTGCAATGCGGACTTCGGATTTCGGAGTTGTGGGGAGGAATGAACGGAGGCGATTTCTTCATTCAAGGCATGGATGCAGAACGACTTTGCGGCTTCGTAGCCTTTGTCCAGGAATAGTGCGCCCACTACAGCCTCGAATGCGGCAGAGAGGTTTGATTCGCGGCCACGCCCGCCCGTGTTTGTCTCGCCCGCACCCATTAACAGGTGCTCACCCAGGTCGAGTCGCCGTGCCGCCTGGGCAAGTGTTTCGCCACGCACGATATTGGAGCGCATTGAAGTCAGCGTGCCTTCCCGTTGTTGGGGGAAGCGCGCGTAGAGTTCTTCGGCGATAGCCAAGCCTAGAACAGCGTCACCGAGGAACTCAAGGCGTTCGTTACACTCGGGTGTAGCTTCCGGCGATTCGTTCAGAAGCGAACTGTGAGTGAGAGCTAGGGTGAGGAGACTCTTGTCGGAGAAAGTTACTCCAAGAGACTTTTCAAGCGAGTGGTGCATTGGCTGATTTCGAGCTGAATATAGACTTAGGGGCATCCGGCCGGATGCCCCTGTGGTTCCTAGTGTCTAGTCGAGGACGCCCTTGGGCCAGGGGGGCTGCGGGCGCTTGATTTCGCCGAAGTAGTTGCGGTGGTTCGCGAGGGCGATGTAGTGCTCGAAGGATGCTACGGCGTCTTCGTCTTCTGGGATGAAGGCTTTGAGGTAAGCCATGTTCCCGTTCTCGAAGATGTAGGTCGGAGTGCCGAAGATGCCCTCGGATATGGCAGCCTCGTGGTCTTCGCCGATAATCCTGCGGAGTTCGGGGTCCTTCATGTCCTCACGCATGCGCCCCGCGTCCAGCCCGGCGTTTGCCGCTACCTCAAGAATAGCGTCTTCGTCGCTGAGAGATACGCGCCCTTCGCCACCGTGCCTGGCTGTGAGCAGCGCGAGATGGAACGCGGCGTGCGCGTCGTCGCCCTGCCGCTTGGCGGCTTCTGCGGCAATCTGCGCTACGAGCGAGCGTCGCTGTGTGGGGTCTTCGTCGTCCCAGACCTTCCAGTCGGAGTCCAAGCCTTCCTTGAGGTTGTGGGCGTTCTGCTCGAGTGAGAAGTTGCGCCAAGTGATGTTCAGATTGTCTCCGTAAGCCTTCTTTACCTTATCCAGCCACACGGCTGTATTGTAAACCCACGGTCAGGCATAGTCGCCGTAGATTTGCATTCTCAGATTCTCCATAAATGCCTGCCTCCTTCACGCTGTGGTGGCGTCATATTGTGATGGCTGCATTGTAATTAGGGGTTGGTGCGATGTCAAACACGGATTGCATGTTATGTCAATTGATGATATTTTATACTCTGTTTAATAAGGATTTAACGCTTAGGCAACATTTCTGTTACAAGCGCTTAACATAAATGAAACAATCGCGGCGTAGATTTGGAGCGTTATCTATCTTTAGTAGAAGAGGAGAAAGGAAATGAGTCTTCTCGGGGCGATTGTAAAACCTACGAGTCTTAAGGTGCGCCTCCTGATGGTGGCGCTGTTGGCAATTGGAATCGTTTTGGGCGGCGGCGGCATCGCTTACGCGCAGAGCGCGGGCGAAGTAATGACGACGCTGGATAACGCCATTCTGGTGTTCGCGGCGGCGCTGGTGTTCTTCATGCAGGCCGGATTCGCGTTTCTGGGCGCCGGTCTGATTCGCGCGAAGAACACGGTCAACTATATGACGAAGTCGTTCCTGGACTTCTGTATCGCATCGCTAGGCTTCTGGGCGTTTGGCTATGCGCTGATGTTCGGAGGCGGCGCGGCGGCAGGCATCATCGGTCTGGAAGGGTTCTTCCTCGCCAACTTCAACGACGGCGACCTTGTGGGCTGGTTCTTCCAGATGGTGTTCGCGGGAACGGCCGCGACGATTATCGCGGGAGCGATGGCGGAGCGCACGAAGATCAACGCCTACTTCGCGTATAGCTTCATCGTGGGCGCGTTGATATACCCGATATACGGACACTGGGCGTGGAGCGACTACGGCTGGCTTGTGAACATGGGCTTTGCCGACTACGCCGGCTCCGGTGTCGTCCACATGATTGGCGGCTTTCTGGCGCTGGCAGGCGCGATGGTCGTAGGCCCGCGCAGGGGCTGGGAGCAGGGGATCACAATTCGAGGGCATAATGTCCCGTATGTGGTCATCGGCACATTCATCCTCTTCTTTGGCTGGTTCGGCTTCAACATCAACTCCGCTACGCTCGGCTTGAACGCAGTCAACACTCTGCTAGCCGGCGCTGCCGGAGCGACAGCGGCAATCTATATAACGCTTATCCGCACGGGCCAAGCCGACATCGAGATGGCAGCGAACGGCGCGCTCGCCGGGCTGGTTGGCATCACGGCGGGCTGTGCGTATGTTGACACCTGGGGAGCAGTGATAATCGGCCTGATTGCGGGCGTGATAATGATATTCGGCGTGAGCTTCGTGAGGAACGTGCTCAAGACAGACGACCCGGTTGGCGCGGTTACGGTGCATGGCATCTGCGGCGCATGGGGACTGCTGGCGGTGGGTATCTTCGCTACCGGCCATAACGGTGTTACAGGCTTGGTAGTCGGCAACGTCACTCAGATTGTGCCGCAGATCGTGGGCATTATCGCCGCAATCGTCTGGGGCTTCGGCGCTGGCTACATACTCTTCAAGGTGCTTGACCTGACGATGGGTCTGCGCGTGGACGAGCAGGAAGAGGAAGACGGCCTGGACGAGCACGAGCACGGCACGGTTGCGTACCCGCAGATGAACTAGATTTACATTGACTAACGGCATCGATTAACAGGAAAGACAGGATATTCGGTGGATTGACCTCCGGGTATCTTGTCATTCCGTTGATTGAAATCGACGAGAGTTGTAACAACTATTTAACATTTGTGCAACACGGTTGAAACATGCCCGGTTCAGAATAGATAGCAAGTAAAACGCATTGACTATTCTTTTGTTGGAGGCATGTTGAGATGGAAGTATTGCTCGGTGGTGCAGCGTTTGCGGCATTGTTCGCAGTGTGGGTCATCATTCCCAGCGTAGTTCGCAGGAATCGCAGCAAGTAAGTCATCCGTTACTGAACAATAGCCAGCACCATGCACACTAACCAGCGAGGCTTCTTTCTTTGAAAGTCTCGCTGTTTGTTGTGTGAAGTTTTCAGTCGGTCGGTATGTCAGTTAGTCAGCGAGTTGTCCGTTCGTTTGAGTCTTTAATATCACGGCGGGGGCATGTCGGGCGCAAGACAAACAAACAGTGGAATCCTGTCTCGATAGGACTTATGATAAGGAAAATCTAATCCCACAGGAGGGAACAATGAGTGTTTACAAGGCGGAATACATCTGGATAGACGGCACAGAGCCGACTGCCAAGCTCCGCTCCAAGGGGAAGGTCATACCCGTCGGAGAAGAGCCGCCCATCTGGGGCTTTGACGGCTCCAGCACGAACCAGGCCCCTGGCGAGGAATCGGACTGCGTATTGAAGCCGGTTTTCACCTGCCCTGACCCGATTCGCGGCGGCAACAACATACTGGTGATGTGCGAGGTTATGCTGCCCGACATGACGCCACATCCTTCGAACACGAGGGCAGCGTGCGCGGCTGCTGCCGAAGAGTATGCAGGGCTGGACTTCTGGTTCGGCATCGAGCAGGAATACACATTCTTCACCGGCGTCAGGTCGCAGCCTCTTGGATGGCCGGACAACGGCTTCCCCGCACCGCAGGGCGGCTACTACTGCGGCGTCGGCTCAGACGAGGTGTTCGGCAGGCCTGTGGTGGAAGATCACATGGACGCCTGCATCGAGGCCGGCTTGCAGATTGCCGGCATCAACGCCGAGGTCATGCCCGCGCAGTGGGAGTTCCAGATTGGACCGATCGGCGCGCCCGCCGTCGGCGACCATCTGTGGGTTGGACGCTGGCTGCTGTACCGGATAGGGGAAAAGCATGATGTAGCGGCGACTCTTGACCCCAAGCCGGTGAAGGGCGACTGGAACGGCGCGGGAGCGCACACCAACTTCTCCACGAATGCGATGCGTGAGAACTATGATGCCTGCATAGCCGCCGCCGAGGCCCTCAAGGGGAATCACGAAGAGCACATCGCCAACTATGGCGCTGACATCGAGCAAAGGCTGACGGGACTGCACGAAACCGCCTCCTACAAGGAGTTCAAGTACGGCGTGTCCGACAGGGGCGCGTCGGTGCGTATTCCCTGGCAGGTCGCGCGTGACGGCAAGGGCTACATCGAGGACAGGCGACCGAACGCCAATATGGACCCGTACAAGGTTACGGAGCTTATCATCAAGACTGTTGGCGGAGCGGTATCCTAGACGCATCTGACTCAAGACTGAAATAGAAGCCTGCACCGCAACCGAACTACGGTTATGCGGTGCAGGCTTTCGCATTGGCAGGAAATTATGCCAGTGTTTTCAGTAGGCACAGTTGAGGGTATTCAATCCTGTTGCGACAGGTTTTCGGATGTGCGGTCTGTTGATAATTCCGTTGGTCCGCCCAGAGTTGAGAATCGCTGAATTAGATTGACACAATTTTCACAAATTGATATATTTTTTGGATAGTCGCCATTTGCATTGACGCGCGTTTCCAGCGGATATACGGCAGGCTATTTCTGCCATGATTGACTGCCGAACAGGCGAAATGCGACTGCGACAGTTCGTACGAGGTAGATATGTTATCTAGAGACCCGGAGGCGACAGAGTTCGTTCTCCATGAGGCGCGGGAGAACGATGTCAAATTCATTCGCCTGTGGTTTGCGGACATACTCGGCAATCTGAAGGGATTTGCCATTACCGTCGAAGAGCTTGAACATTCACTAACTCGCGGAATGGGCTTCGACGGATCCTCGATCGAGGGCTTCGTGCGTTCGGATGAGCGCGACATGTACGCGCTGCCCGATCCGAATACTTTCAATGTATTGCCATGGCGGCCACGCGAGAATGCGGTTGCGCGCATGTTCTGCGACATCATCACGCCCGATGACGAACCCCTTGAAAGCGACCCCCGCGCGGTACTCAGGCGCAATCTCTCCAGGGCTTCCAAGCTTGGCTATACGTACTATGTCGGTCCTGAGATCGAATACTTCTACTTCAAGGACGCACAAGGGACCAGCACGCAGGACAGGGGAAGCTACTTTGGTCAAGACGCGACCGACCTGGCGACCGACCTGCGCCGACAGACGGTTCTGACGCTAGAAGAGCTGGGCATCCCCGTTGAGTCCAGCCATCAGGAGGCAGCGCCGAGCCAGCACGAGATCGACCTGCGGCACACGGACGCGCTGACGATGGCGGACACGGTGATGACATACCGGCTGGTGGTGAAGGAGATCGCGCGGCAGAGCGGCTACTACGCGACTTTCATGCCTAAGCCCGTGCATGGCGTAAACGGCAACGGGATGCACATGCATCAGTCGCTGTTCCATGGAGACCGCAATGTTTTCTATGACGAGGATGACGTGCATCATCTTTCGGAGACCGCTAAATTCTTCATCGCAGGATTGATGAAGCATGCGCGGGAAATTACTGCCGTGACAAACCAGTGGGTGAATTCGTACAAGCGCCTGGTGCCGCAGTTCGAGGCGCCGACGTATGTTACCTGGTCAACGGTGAACCGCGCCGACCTGATTCGCGTGCCGGACTTCAAGCCCGGTCGCGAAGAGTCCCGGCGCATCGAGTATCGGTCACCCGATCCGGCGTGCAATCCGTATCTGACGTTCAGCGTAATGCTGGCGGCCGGGCTCAAAGGGATTGAAGAGCGTTACGAGTTTCCGCTTCCGGCGCCTTCAAGCGCATGGCATATGACGCAAGCGGAGCGCGATGAGCTTGGCATCCAAGAGCTACCAGCCAACTTGTGGGAGGCGATCCGCATTACGGAGCAAAGCCAGCTGGTGCGCGACGCGCTTGGAGAGCCGGTGTTCAAGAGTTTCATCGAGAACAAGAAGATTGAGTGGGAGAACTATCACAGCCGGGTGGCGGACTACGAGACCGAGCATTATCTGCCGGTGTTGTGATGGGGCGACAGAGCTAACATCGATAGACAGGATGGATAGGATTCTTCGATTCCCGCCTTCGCGGGAATGACGGGAATAGCACGGGAATGACGGAATGAGGGTGCGGCAATGTCCGAGAGATACATACCCAACCTGACGAAGCAGGGACTATATGACCCGCAGTTCGAGCATGAAGCCTGCGGAGTGGGGCTTGTCGCCAATATCAAGGGTGTGAAATCGCACAGCGTCCTTACCCAGGGGCTTCAAGTTCTGTGCAACCTCGAGCATCGTGGCGCGAAGGGGGCCGATCCTGAGACAGGAGACGGCGCGGGAGTGCTGATACAGATGCCGCACGAGTTCTTCCGCAAGGAGATGGAACGGCTTGGCATCGAGCCTCCGCAGCCGGGCCATTACGCGGTCGGCATGGTTTTCATGCCGCACGATGAGGCGAAGCAACGCGAAGTAGAAAGCATCGTGCGTCGTTTCGTGGAGCAAGAAGGCCAGACGCTGCTTGGCTGGCGCGATGTGCCTATATCACCCAGTGAGATTGGTACGCTGGCAGCTGAGGTCATGCCCGCTATCCGGCAGTTCTTCGTCGGTCGCGGCGCGGATGTGCAGAGCGACTTCGATTTCGAGTTGAAGCTGTATGTCATTCGTAGGCAGTTCGAGGATGCCGTTGCGGAGTCCGGTCTGGACGAGCGGAATGACTTCTATGTATCCAGCCTGTCGCCGAACAAGATTGTGTATAAGGGGCTGATTCACGCCACGCAGCTTCAGCACTTCTACCACGATCTGGCCGACGAGGATGTGATTACATCGTTCGCACTGGTGCATTCGCGCTTCAGCACGAACACGCTCGGCACCTGGCGGCTGGCGCATCCATACCGCATGGTCATCCACAACGGCGAGATAAACACGCTGCGCGGCAACATCAACTGGATGACGGCGCGCGAGGGGATGTTCGCGTCCGAGGCGCTCGGCGATGATATGGAGAAACTGCTGCCCATCGTCACGAAGGGCGTGCAGAGCGACACTGCCAGCTTCGACAACGCGCTGGAGCTGCTTCTCGCGACCGGGCGCTCGCTGCCGCATGCCTTGATGATGATGATACCGGAGGCTTGGGGCGACCATCTGCCGATGGACCAGGCAAAGAAGGACTTCTATGAGTATCATTCGTGCCTGATGGAGCCGTGGGACGGCCCTGCCCTTATCATCGCGTCCGATGGCTCAAAGGTGTGCGCCGTGCTCGACAGGAACGGCTTGCGCCCGTGCCGCTACCTCGTTACGACCGATGACCTGCTGGTGATGGCGTCGGAGACGGGTGTGCTGGATGTGCCGCCGGAGAAGGTGCTGTTCAAGGAGCGCATACATCCCGGGCGTATGTTCATGCTGGACACGGAAGAGGGTCGCCTGGTGGATGACGCCGAGCTGAAGAGCGCGCTCGCGGCGCAGCAGCCGTATGGTGAGTGGCTGCGCGAGAATCGCGTATCGCTCGATGACCTGCCGGAAGTCCCAGCGCAGCCGACATATACCAACGGCAGCCTGCTCGCGAGGCAGGTGGCGTTCGGATACACGCTTGAAGACCTGCGCATGATAATGGAGCCGATGGCAGAGACGGGCAGCGAGCCTGTCGGGTCTATGGGCAACGATACGCCCCTCGCGGTGCTGTCAGAACAGAGTCCGCTTCTGTTCAACTATTTCAAGCAACTGTTCGCACAGGTCAGCAACCCGCCGCTGGATGCAATTCGCGAGGAGCTGGTTACATCGCTTGAATCGCGTGCGGGCAGCGAGAGCAACTTGTTCACGGAGACGCCTGAACATTGCCGCACACTGCGCGTGAAGCGGCCCGTCCTGACTAACGAGGAACTGGAGAAGATACGCGCCCTGGACTTGCCCGGATTGAAGGCAAAGACCATCCGCACGCTGTTCACGACTGACGAGAACGACGGCTCACTCGCTCGCGCAGTGCAGAGGATTTGCGACGAGGCATACGAGGCGGTTACCGAGGGCAACACAATCGTCGTGCTTTCCGACAGGGGCGTCGATACATACAGTGCGCCCATACCGAGCCTGCTTGCCGTAGCGAGTGTGCATCACCATCTAATACGCCAGGGCGTTCGCACGAAAGTTAGCATAATGGTAGAGTCGGGCGAACCGCGTGAGGTGGCGCATCTGGCACTGCTGATTGGCTATGGCGCTGTTGCGGTGAACCCGTATCTTGCGTTCGAGACGCTCAGAGACATGGTTGGCGAGGACGGCGCGCTCGCTGGAACCGTGGACTACGACACCGCCGTGTACAATTACATCAAGGCGGCGGACAAGGGCATTCTCAAGATAATGTCCAAGATGGGCATTTCGACTATTGAGAGCTATCGCGGCGCACAGATATTTGAGGCGGTCGGGCTGAACTCGGATTTCATCGATAAATACTTCACATGGACTCCATCACGCATAGGCGGGATTGGAATCCACGAAATCGAACTTGAGAGCCGGAAGCGCCATGAGTCTGCCTTCCAGGAGCTTGCGCCGACAGGCAGTCTCGATCTTCAGAGCGGCGGCTACTACCAGTGGAGGCGCGACGGGGAGTACCACATGTGGAACCCCGACACCATCAGCAGTCTCCAGTTCGCCACTAAGACGAACAGCTATGAGACTTACCAGCAATTCGCGGAATCGGCCAACACATTCAGTCGTAAGCTGTGCACGATCAGGGGGCTTCTGGACTTCAAGAAGCTGGACATGCCGCTTTCGGTGGACGAGGTTGAGCCTGCGAGCGAAATCGTGAAGCGCTTTGCCACGGGCGCGATTTCACTGGGTTCGATAAGCCGCGAGGCGCACGAGACGATGGCGATCGCGATGAACCGCATCGGCGCACGCAGCAATACCGGCGAAGGTGGAGAGGACTTCCACCGCTATATCCCCGACGAGAATGGCGACTCTCGGAACAGCGCAATGAAGCAGGTGGCGTCGGGGCGCTTCGGCGTTACAATCGGCTACCTTGCGAGCGCGCGCGACTTGCAGATCAAGATGGCGCAAGGCTCCAAGCCCGGCGAGGGGGGGCAGCTTCCCGGACACAAGATCGATGAGTACATCGGCTGGGTGAGAAACTCGACGCCCGGAGTGGAGCTTATATCGCCGCCGCCGCATCACGACATATACTCCATCGAGGACCTGGCGCAGCTGATACACGACCTGAAAAACTCGAACCCCGGAGCGCGCGTGCATGTCAAGCTGGTGGCGGAGGCGGGCGTGGGCACCATCGCGGCGGGTGTGTCCAAGGGACACGGCGATGTCGTTCTTATAAGCGGAGACAGCGGCGGCACGGGAGCCTCGCCTGAGTCATCCATTAAGCATGCGGGTCTGCCGTGGGAGCTTGGCGTTGCGGAGACGCAGCAGGTGCTGGTGCTCAACGATCTTCGCGGGCGCATCGTCGTGCAGACGGACGGGCAGCTCAAGACGGGCAGGGACGTGGCTATTGCCTGCCTACTGGGCGCGGAGGAGTTCGGAATGGCTACCGCGCCGCTAATCAGCCTCGGCTGCATCATGCTGCGAAAGTGCCACCTGAATACGTGCTCGGTGGGTATCGCAACGCAGGACCCTGAATTGCGGAAGATGTTCACCGGAAAGCCGGAGTATGTCATCAACTATTTCTTCTTCGTGGCTGAAGAGCTTCGGCAGATTATGGCTGAGATGGGCTTTCGCACCGTGAACGAGATGGTCGGACGCATGGACAGGCTTGATACGCGAGAAGCGGTCGCACACTGGAAGGCGCAAGGGCTGGACTTCTCCAACTTGCTGCACAAGCCGGAAGTGCCGGACTCGGTGGCGACATACCGCCGCGAAGAGCAGGACCACGGGCTTGAGCGCGCGCTCGATAACGAGCTAATAAAGTTGTGCGTTGACGCCATCGACTCTAAGAAGGCGGTGTCTCTGGACTTGCCAATCACCAACCGCAATCGCACGGTCGGAACGACGCTCAGCTACGAGATTGCGAAGCGGCACGGCATGGAGGCTTTGCCCGACGACACAATAACGATAAATTTCAACGGCTCGGCGGGTCAGAGCTTCTCGGCGTTCCTCGCGAAAGGCGTAACAATGAATGTTCAGGGAGATGCCAACGACTACTTTGCCAAGGGATTGTCGGGCGGCAAGGTAATAATAGCGCCGCCACCGGAGTCGGGATTCACGCCCGAAGAGAACATTATCGTGGGCAATGTAGTATTATATGGTGCTACGGGAGGCAAGACGTTCATCCGGGGTGTGGCCGGCGAGCGTTTCGCGGTGCGGAATAGTGGAGCGGAAGCCGTAGTCGAGGGAGTAGGCGACCACGGTTGCGAATATATGACGCGTGGCAAGGTGGTTGTGCTGGGGCCGACCGGGCGCAACTTCGCGGCCGGCATGAGTGGCGGTGAGGCTTTTGTGCTGGACGAAAGAGGCACGTTCTCCGCGCTGTGCAACCGCGAAATGGTTGGCTTGGAAGAGGTGGAGGACTCTGAAGACATCGAGGGTCTTCGCAGTCTTATCGAGGAACATTACGAACAGACCGGCAGCTCCAACGCGCGCCGCGTATTGGACGACTGGGATGAAATGTTGCCTAAGTTCGTAAAGGTGATGCCTTACGACTACAAACGCATACTGATGGAGCGTGCCGCTGCGATTGCCGCAGACTGACGGGGGCTAACATCGATGGACAGGATGGGGAGGATTTCACCCCCCCATCCCTTCGACAAGCTCAGGACAGGCTCTAACCTTCCCCCCATCAAGGGGGAGGAACATTAAAAGGTACAGGCGAACCGATACATGGGAAAACCAACAGGTTTCAAGGAATTTGGAAGGCATGGTCCACCGCAGCAGCCGGTGGCGCAGCGCATCCAACATCACGGCGAGTTCTACCATAACTGGACTGAAGAGCAGGCACGAGAGCAGGGCGCACGCTGTATGAACTGCGCCGTGCCTTTCTGCCATACGGGTTGTCCGCTGGGCAACCTGATTCCAGACTTCAATGACCTCGTTTACAGGGGCAAGTGGCAGGAGGCTCTTGTCGAACTCCATGCCACTAACAATTTCCCTGAGTTCACCGGCAGGATATGCCCTGCACCTTGCGAGGCAGCCTGCGTACTTAACATCAACCAGGACCCCGTGACCATCGAATATATCGAAAAGGCGATTGCGGACCGCGGCTGGGAAGAGGGCTGGATCACGCCCGAAGCTCCTACGCAGCGCACCGGCAAGAAAGTCGCCATAGTGGGTTCGGGACCTGCGGGTCTGGCGGCGGCGCAGCAGCTGAACCGCTGCGGACACTGGGTTACGGTATTCGAGCGCGACGATTATATCGGCGGCTTGCTTCGTCTCGGCATACCCGACTTCAAGCTGGAGAAGACGGTTGTGCAGCGGCGCGTCGATCAGATGACCGCCGAGGGTGTAACCTTCAAGACCGGCGTGAATGTGGGGGCCGACCTGTCGGGCGATGAATTGCTGAGCGGATTTGATGCGGTGGTCCTTACGGGCGGCTGCACTATACCGCGTGACCTGCCCGTGCCCGGTCGCGAGCTTGACGGCGTTCACTTCGCGATGGATTTCCTGACGCAGCAGAACCTACTCAACGCGGGCGAGCATATTCCGGAATCGGAGCGAATAAGCGCAGAGGGCAAGCGCGTGGTCATTCTTGGCGGCGGCGACACCGGCTCCGACTGCCTGGGCACGTCGCACCGGCAGGGCGCGGAGATTGTCTATCAGTGTGAATTGCTGTCAGAGCCTCCGACTGAGCGCGGTGAATACAACCCCTGGCCCCAATGGCCGTTGATTCTGCGTACGTCGTCCTCTCAGGAAGAGGGCGGGATCAGAGACTACGATGTTCTGACGACGCACTTCTCCGGTAGAAACGGCAGCGTGGAGAAATTGCATGCCGTTCGCATCAACTGGGGCCCGCCGGACGCTTCCGGCCGGCCCAGCATGGAGCGCATAGAGGGCAGCGAGTTCGAGATTGACACCGACCTCGTGCTGCTGGCAATGGGCTTCGTGCATCCTCAGAAGGAAGGGCTGCTCGATCAGCTTGGCGTCGCACTCGACGGGCGTGGCAACGTCCAGACGGACGATAACAAGATGACCAGCATCGATGGCGTGTTTGCGGCGGGCGATATGGCGCGCGGGCAGTCGCTGGTAGTGTGGGCGCTGGCTG
This sequence comes from Dehalococcoidia bacterium, assembly GCA_965204855.1. GTDB lineage: Bacteria > Chloroflexota > Dehalococcoidia > Lucifugimonadales > JADFKI01 > Bin90. The sequence continues at coordinate 2,162,145 of OZ242018.1, read as the reverse complement.
AGGGGCGCGAGGCAGCGCGAGGCGTTGACCTGTACCTGATGGGGCAGACTTCACTACGGCCTGTTCTTGAAGGGGCGATGGCGCGGGGCTGACGAAGAAACAGGATACAGAGCCTGCCCCTGCAAAAGCGAGGGATGGATAGGATGAAGATACGGAATTATCCTGTTCCGACGGGCATTTCTGCGCCTAGCGTGGCGAGTAGGGTTATGCGTGGGTGACTCCGGTGGACAATTGACAGCCTGCCCCGACGGGTGAGCGGTTCGGGAAGTGAACAGATTGGGGCAGATTGCCTGCCTCGACTTTCAGAAACGCCTGTTTCGGATAATTTTGAAAATCCATCTAAAACTCGTATAAAAGCTATTGACAGACACGATCAGTCTCTGCTATGTTAACAGTGCCCCAAGTGGTTGAGTCGAAAGTTCTCCACTGCAACGATTGAAAGAGGTCTGCCGGGACTAGCCAATACTCCGCTTGCGGGGAGGCGGCTGGGAACAGCGAACCGAAGTTAGTCGAAGCCTGTGAAGAGTTGCCAACAAGATTACTTGGGGCATCTCTTTTTGCGGAATTTCGGTTCAGCCTTACTTCTCAGCAGAGTCTATCGCTCCGATGAAGGGCAGATTCCGGTACTTCTCCTCGTAGTCCAGCCCGTAGCCTACTACAAACTCGTCGGGAATGTCGAAGCCCACATATTTCACCGGCACCTCCACTATCCGCCGCGCCTTCTTGTCCAGAAGTGTGCAGACCTCGAGGCTTGCCGGCTGCTTAGATGCCAGGTAGCTTGTCAGGTAGTTCAGCGTCATACCGCTGTCGATAATGTCCTCGACCAGGATGACATCGCGCCCCACGATGTCGGCGTCCAGTCCTTTGGTAACCCGCACGCCACCGCGCGTTTCGCCCTGATAGCTGGAAACCGCCATGACCTCCAACTCGACGGGCAGCGTGATTTCGCGCATGAGGTCTGCCATGAACAGCAGCACCCCCCGAAGAACACCCACCAGAATGGGATGCCGTCCCCGGTAGTCGTGGGAAATCTGCCTGCCCAGTTCGGACACTCTTTTTTGTATCTGCTCGGTGGTGAGCAGCACGCGACTGACGCCCTCCACATTTGCGTGCGCCAGAGGCCCGAACCCGTACTTCGCCAGCAGACGGTGGTAGTCCCGTCGATACAGCAGCTTGATGTTTATCTCCGGATAAAGCTCCCTGATCTGGCGCAACTTTCGGTTCTTCTTTGTTACGAGGCTCTGCTTCAGGGTGGTCAATTCGAGATACAGGTCCAGCTCCGGCAGGTAGAAATCGGGAGTGAACATCTCCCTCGCCTGATCGCCCTCCCATCGCAGCAGAAACGAGCGAGGCTCATATTCCCATTGCAAGCCATAGAAATCGAGGATGTGGGCGAACTCTTCTTCGCTGGGGTGAGCAAATTTGGGGGAGGTTGAAGAAATGGAAGAGGGATGAGAGGAAAGGGGTTGGGGCGTTTCAATATGAGAGCGAGATTGTTGCTTGTCTTCAGGCAAGGTCAGACCTCCGTTTCAGACTGCCAACTTCCGACTCATACTCTGATTACGGGACATATTATAGCAATTATGTAAAGGGTAAAACTACATCGAATTCATCAATTATCGTACATATTCGGCAAAATCAGGCAATAAGGCCTCCGAATGTTCTATCTACCTCCGCCGTTGGCCGGCTTCGTGTCGATGCTTGGCAAGGATAGCGTTTCGTTTTAGATGGTATATGATGCCTATGCCGTTCGCGGTGAGCGCTTCGGCAAGCTCAGCACAGGCTCTAACCTTCCCCCATCAAGGGGGAAGGGACGTTTGCATATTTCCCCTTGGTAAGGTAAGGGTTGCCTCTGGCGTCAAGCGATGCCATGATACAATGCCCGTATCGAAATTAGAACATAAATCTTTACAGGTTATGAATATGAATGTCGGTGTGTGCAAGGTCAGGCTTCAGATTCCTGAGAACCAGAGCTTGAAGGGAAAGCGCAGGGTGATAGCTTCGATGTCCCAGCGAATCCGAAACAGGTTTGGCGTCGCTGTGTCGGAGGTCGAGGACAACGAATCATGGCAGATGGCGACGCTGGGAATAGCGTGTGTCAGCAGCAGCGTGCGCCACGCCGACGAGGTGCTGGACAACGTCATCGCCTATATTGAGAACAGCCGGGAAGATGTGGTTGTGCTGGATGTGGAACAGGAGACGATTTCGGGGTTTTAGGCGGGGGCTAACATGGATGGACAGGATGCGCAGGATATATGGATGTAGAGGCGTTTCTGGGCGCGGTGCGGGAGATGCCGTGGTACATGGAGCAGATTGCGTACAGCGAAGATGTGCCTGCGCGTGAGGCGCGGTATGGGGCACTTGACCGCCGGCTCGACAGCAGGCTGGAGGGCGCGCTGGAAGCAACGGGGATAGACGCACTCTATACGCACCAGACAGATGCCATAAATGCGTTGCGAGACGGTAAGAACGTCATCGTATCCACAGGAACCGCGAGCGGAAAGAGCCTGTGCTACAACCTGCCGATTCTTGAAGCCCTGCTTCAAGACCGCACGGCAAGCGCGATGTATATCTTCCCGACGAAGGCGCTGGCGCAGGACCAGCGCAAGGCTCTGGGGCAGCTTGTGCCGAAGGCGTCGCGGCTGCGGTATGAGATATTCGACGGCGATACTCCAACGCACGAGCGCGGAGGCATACGGCGCAGCGCTCGACTGCTCATAACGAATCCGGACATGCTGCATGTGGGCATTCTGCCGCATCACAGGCTGTGGTACCAGCGGCTTCGCAGCCTGCGGTATGTGGTCATAGACGAGGCGCATGTGTATCGAGGGGTGTTCGGGTCGCATGTGGCGAACATCATCCGACGGCTGCGGCGCATCTGCGAGCGACTTGGGAGCAGCCCGCAGTTCATTCTCTGCTCCGCGACCATCGCTAATCCGGGGGAGCATGCGGAGCGACTGACGGGCTTGCCCTTCGAGGTGGTTGATGAAGACGGTTCACCTTATGGCGGCAAGGACTTCCTGTTCTGGAATCCACCTATGCTGGACCTGGCGACGGGCAGCCGTCGCAGTACGAATACGGAGTCGGCGCAGATCTTCGCCGAGTTGCTGCGGCGGTATGTGCGGACGATGACCTTTGTGCGGAGCAGGCGCGCCGCTGAGTTGCTGTATGTGTATGTGCGAGACAACCTGAAGCTGTCGCACCCGGATGTAGCCAGACGCGTGATGCCGTATCGCGCAAGCTACCTACCGGAAGACAGACGGGCTATCGAGCGCGACCTCGCGCAGGGACGGCTGCTTGGGATTACGACCACGAACGCGATGGAGCTTGGCATCGACATCGGGGACTTGGACGCCACGTTGCTGACGGGCTACCCTGGCACGATAGCGAGCGCGTGGCAACAGGCGGGCAGGAGCGGGCGCAGCGGCCATCGCTCGCTGTCTGTGCTGGTTGCTCACGACAACCCGCTGGATCAGTACCTGATGCGGCACCCGGAGGCGTTCTTCGGCAAGCCGCACGAGAGCGCAAGGGTGTCGCCGGGCAACCCGTACATCCTGAAGCCGCACCTGCTCTGCGCTGCTTACGAGGCGCCGCTGGTTATGGATGATACGTCATACTTCGGGGCGGAACTGCTGTGGCATGCCGAAGAGCTCATGGAGGACGGGCTGCTGCATGTGCGGAACTCGCGCTGGTACCTGAGCGCGGATATGGACTATCCGGCAGGCGAAGTTAACATTCGCTCGGCGTCGGCGCGTACCTACTCGCTGGTGGAGAAGGATAGCGGCGTGATACTGGAGACCGTAGGGGAGATGTCCGCGTTCCTGCAGCTTCATCCGGGCGGCATATACTTGCACCAGGGGGAGCAATATCTCATTACGGACCTGGATATGGATTCAGGCGTTGCATACGCGGTGCAGACGGATGTGCCGTACTACACGCAGGCGCGCGACTACACGGACACGCGGATACTGAGGCAGTTCAGGCAACGCCAGGCGGGTAAAACGCAGGCGTATCTCGGTGAGGTGAGCGTTACCACGAGCGTTGTGGGTTTCAAGCGGGTGGCGCATATTACGGAGGAGTCGCTGGGCGAGGAGTATGTTGACCTGCCGCCGCAGAGCTACGACACCATATCGCTGTGGTTCGATGTGCCGCCGGATACCCTTGAATACATTCGGCGCAACCGGCTCGACCTGATGGGCGGGCTGCATGCGGTGGAGCATGCGGCTATCGGCGTGCTGCCGCTGTTCGCCATGTGCGACCGGAATGACATTGGCGGCATATCCACGCCGCTGCATCCTGACACGGGGAGACCTCAGGTGTTCATACACGACGGCATACCGGGTGGCGTGGGCATAACGGAGCATGGCTACGACATCATCGAGGAGCTTTGGAGCGCGACATTGCAGGTCATCAGCGAGTGCCCTTGCGAGAGCGGCTGTCCCGGTTGCATCCAGTCGCCCAAGTGCGGCAACTACAATGAGCCGCTGAACAAGGGTGTGGCGGAGTTGATTCTGCAAGCCGTATTGGGCGAAATCGCACATGGTTAAACGGGATGTAGGGGATTGTCGCCCCGATCCCAGCCTTCCCCAGTCGAGGGGGAAGGGGCTTTTCGTGGGGCTTTGGCGGGATGGGGACTTCTTGAAGTTGTGGGCGGGCCGAAGCGTCTCAGAGTTCGGGACGCTTCTGTACGCTTTGCAGTTTATAGCCGTGCTGGGCTTGGAGGCGACGCCGTTTCAAATTGGTGTCATAGCCGCCTTGAGGATTGCGCCTGCCGCCGTTGTGGGCTTTTATGCGGGCGTGCTTGCGGACAGGGTGCGACGGCGTCCGATTATCGTAGTCGCGCATCTAGGACGGTTCGCGCTGCTTGCGTCTATACCTGCTGCCTACTTTGCGGGACAGCTCTATGTGGAGCAGCTATATGCGGTCGCCTTGTTTCAGGGCATTCTGACGGCGTTCGCCGATGTTGCGTATCGCTCGTATCTCCCGACGCTGGTGAGGCGTCGGCGTTTGCTTGAGGCGAACAGCAAGCTGACGGGCAGCGAATCTTTCGCCGAAGTGACGGCTTTCAGCGTCGGCGGCTGGATAGCGCAACTCGCGGGGTCGATCGTGCTGGCCGCGGTCGATGCGCTGATGTTTCTGGCGTCTGCCATATCTCTGGCGCTGATTCGCAAACCTGAACCTGAGCCTGATACGCCACAGCGCAGGGTCGGAATGGTGCGTCAGATTGTCGAGGGGCTGCGTATGGTGTGGAGGAATCGGCTGCTGCGTACCCTAACCGCTGCCGAAACTGCGGAAGGATTTGCAAATGGAATACTGCACGCGGTGATTCTGTTATTTGGCATAAGGGAGTTAGGGTTCGGGGCGGGAGTCCTCAGCACGATATTTGCAGTTGGTGCGGTTAGTTCGCTAATAGGCGCGTTTTATACCGGGCGCGTGGCGAGGCGGTTCGGTGTGGGGAAGGCACTGATGGGCGGCTATGCGATTTACATGCTTTCTATCCTGATTATGCCGATGGCGAGCGGCCCGATGCTTATTGCGGGATTGGCGCTTGTGCTGGCGCAACTCGGCGACGGGTTCTACACGATATATGACATAAATCAGAATAGCCTGCGACAGGCGATAACACCTAACAAAGCGTTAGGGAGAGTGAACGCGAGCACACGATCCTTGAAAGATGGCGCTCAGTTCACGGGTTCACTTATGGGTGGCTTAGTCGCAGGCGTTGTCGGACTGCGGATGACGATTGTACTGGCCGCGTGCGTCGGAATAATTGGAGCGCTGTATATGATAGCGTCGCCGCTGCGGGCGGTGAGGGAGTTGGACTGACAATCCGGCGGGGATGCGATATGATTGCGGGTGGTCAGGAGGAAGAGGAACGCGATGCACCATATACCGAGGTCTGGAGATGTTCCTGAGGATGCAGACAGTTTCAGGGCGAGATTCGGTAGTGGCGGCGGCGGACTAGGCTCGCGGCAGAGGGCGAAGGGATGCCTTTGGCTCGCGCTGATTGTGTTCATAGTCGTGATTGCGCTCTGGGCTTCACGCTTTGTTTTTTGATGGTGGTAACGGCAGAATTGTTTGCAGGTAGTGAAAATTGCTTACTCCTCCCAACCCTGGACAGATTCCGCATTCTCCCTCCGAAATAAGGGAGAGGTATAGAAGGAATCCCGGTCGAGGCGGCTGTGGTGGACTGACGATAGGACTGATAGTCCTGGCAGTTGTTATTTTCATAATAATTGGCATTTGGGCATTGAGTTGGATTGGCTAGCACAAATGGACAGGTGCAAAAGAGATAAGGACGAGAAATGGCAAGACGGCGATTTGGACATGCGGTAACCAGGCCGGGACGCAAGCACGGAGACGAGCCTGTGGATATTCCGGTGGCTAAGGACCTGGAGAAGCCGCCGGGCGAGTTAAGGCGCGAGCAGGAGATTACCTTCTATGCGCGGGAGTATCCGCTGGAGAGCTTTGCGCTGGAGCAGAGCGCGTCCGTGGAGTGGGCGGACAACATACGTCGCGACTTCTCGCCGGAGACGGCGGAGCTTTATGAAGAGTTTCAGGACGACATGAGGTCTGAAATCGAGTGGATACGCGCGAGCGGGAACCTCGAACCGACAGCTGAGCCGAGCGGTGAGGATGTATCTCAGTCCATCAGGGACAGGGCGAGAGAGCTTGGATACAGCGAAGTCGGATTCGCGCGCTTCGACCGCCGCTATATCTACAAGGCACGTCAGAAGGATGTACGGCGAGGCTTGCCGAACGCGATATGCCTCGCTCTCGAGCAGGATCATCCTGCTACGCAGTCGCTGCCAAGCCTCGAAGCGGAAGAGGCACAGGGCGAAACTTACAGACGGCAGGCGGAGCTGGTGAAAGACCTTGTCGCGCATATCAACGCGCTGGGCTATCGCGCGCAAGTGTCGGGACCGACATGGCAGTTCGGGCCGATGATACCGATGTTCGTGGATGCCGGGCTAGGGCAGCTTGGCGTGAACGGGCAGTTGCTTTCGCCGCACTTCGGATCGCGTGCGCGTCTGCAAATCATCATCACGGACGCAAGGGTTACTTATGACAGGCCGGTTGACTACGGCATCCCCAAGTTTTGCGAGATATGCCAGGTGTGCTTCATGCGCTGCCCGGGGCGCGCCATACAGGGACAGCGGCTGTGGTACCGAGGCGTGGAGAAGGCAAAGCTCATCGCGAAGCGTTGCCGTCCGGTGATGACGCGGTATTCCGGCTGCGGCGTGTGCATGAAGACCTGCCCTATCCAGAAATACGGTATGAAGCCGGTCATGGAGCACTACATCGAAACGGGTGATGTGCTTGGCAAGGGCACTGAGAACCTTGAGGGGTATGAGCTCCCGGACAAGGGCTACTTCGAGGTGGGCAAGCTGCCGCGCTTCGACACTGAATTCTTCAATATGCCGACCGGTCGAATGGAAGACCACTTGATGGATAATCTTCAGGACAAGCTACAAACGGCGTCCAATCCGGAGGACGAAGAGGACGCATGGCGTGAGTACCGGGAGAGGCTGAAGAACACGATGGAAAGGCAAACGTCAGTGGTGGATATGGGTATGGACCTGGGCGTGTGGGAACGATAGGGGCTAGGTATCAGCCGTCAGGTATCAGGTGTCAGGAAGTGTCTTGACAGGCTCACCTTAAACGGGATTTATATCCAAGCCCGGCTAGACGCGCCCTTCGACAAGCTCAGGGCGAACGGGTCGTGGATTATGAAATAGAATCTAGGAGATTAGATTGGTATCGCAATTTTTGAGCAATGAAGAGATAGTGCAGCGGGCGAGGAAGAACCTGCCACAGGGTGCGTGGGATTACCTTGTGGGCGCATCGGAATCCGAGACTACGATGCGGCGAAACCGGCTGGCATTCGACAAGCTGGCTTTCCGGCCTAGAGTCTTGAGGGACGTGTCTTCTGTGGACACTTCCACGACCTTCCTTGGGCACAAGCTGCGGATACCCGCGCTGCTCGCTCCCATCGGGTCGCTTCAGGTATTCAACCCGGAGGCGGGCGCTGCTTCGACCAGAGCGGCGGCGGAGTTCGGGGTGATGCATGTGCTTAGTTCGGTTACGGAGCCGGCGCTAGAGGAAACGGCAGCAGCGGTCGATTATCCAAAGGTGTACCAGCTCTACCTGCATGGAGACTGGGGTTGGATCGAGGAGATGATAGGGCGGATAAAGGACTCCGGCTACATTGGGCTGTGCATCACTGTTGACACGGCGCATTACAGCCGCAGGGAGCGACCCATGCTGACGCGCTGGACGCCGCCAACGCAGCGCAGAAGACCTGACCCGAGGCATGCCGCATCGGTTACCTGGGATACGGTGGGCAAGATAAAGAATCTGGTCGGACTGCCGTTCATGCTCAAGGGGATAGGAACGGCTGAGGACGCGAAAATCGCGGTTGACCACGGCGTTGATGTGGTGTGGGTGTCCAATCATGGGGGGCGACAGCTCGACCATGACAGGGGGACGATGGATATGCTGCCTGAGGTCGTTGAAGCGGTTGACGGCAAGGCGGACATCGTTCTGGACGGCGGGGTGCAGCGCGGCGCCGACATCCTCAAGGCGGTCTCGCTGGGAGCGCGAAGCGTCGCTCTTGGCAAGATGCAGGCTTGGGGGCTTGCGGCGGATGGACAGGCGGGTGTCGTGCGTATGCTGGAAATACTGGAGGACGAGATCAGCGTGGCGATGGCGCTAATGGGCGTTACTTCGATCGACCAGCTTGGCCCGAATTTCGTCTGTAAGGCAGATGCCGTTACCAGCCCGCATGAGATGAGCGCCTGGACGAATATGCCCGGCAACAGGATTCTCTAGCCCTGCTTTCCGAGTGTCCGCCAAGGTCAATACCCGTGTCCGAATGCCTGGCCTGGGCGTCTCTATCGGTCGTTCCGAGCGGGCAGCAAGGCAGCCAATAAAGAGCAAGGTGAGGAAGTTTACATACTGTTTACATGTTCCTTACACGCCCATGTTGACAATAATGCGATGCTGTGTTAATTTTCACACATATCCTAAGGTGTTTTGATAGAGTACAGTAAATGCTCTATCGAAACACAATTATACTAGCAGGAGGATCGATATGGCTGGTGAAGGTCTGATCGACATTGAGATCATATATTGCGTACCTTGACAGTATCACAGTGTAGCGGCCTGGATGGTCAACGAGTTTGTGGATGCCGGTGGTAACGCAGTTTCTATAGAAGTTAGGCCCGGCGTATCCGGTGTGTTACAGGTCTATGTCGATGGCGACAAGATCTATGACAAGGCTGAAGAGGGCAACGAAACGCCTCATCTCAACCGAGTCAAGGAATTGAAGGCAATCGTCAAGGACAGAGTAGATTCTGCAAGAGCGGCAGCAGCTGCTGACTAAGTTGATGCGCTTGCCATAGCAATGTAAAGCCCCGAACCGTTAGTTAATGGTTCGGGGCTTTTTGTTGTACAATGCGAATTATCAAGGCCGAAAGGAATGATGATGGATTTGAATACCCTTCTGATTGAGGTTCTAGGCAGTGTTCCTGCCATAGCGATTGCGTATCTCTTGTTGCGTTCACAGATAAAAGAGATTGGCGCGAAGTTGGACACCTACATTTCCGAACACCGTGAATTGCATGCTGTTGAACATCGTGAATTGCAACCCGTCGAGCGTGGGAACTAAGATGGCCTCGGGGCATGGATAGAGCCAGATTGCATGATGGAAGCAGGGGAAGTTTGGAACCAGTTTGACCGTATGGTTGGCGTGCCTGATGAGGAGATAGACCTGGCGCGTGCAGCCCTGCTGATTGCGGCTACGGAGTATCCGGGTCTCAGCGTCGAGCGCGAGTTATTCCGAATCGACGAGATTGCCGAGGGCATTGCGCCGCGCATGGATGACGACACTCCCCTGTACCAGCTGAATACTCTAAGCGAGTACCTTTTTGACGAGCTGAAATTCGCGGGTAATCACACTAACTACCATGATCCGCGCAACAGCTTCCTGAACGATGTGATAGAGCGGCGGGTGGGCATTCCGATCACATTATCGCTACTGTACATCGAGGTGGGCAAGCGGCTTGGTGTGCCCCTACTGGGGATAGGCATGCCCGGACACTTCATCGTTCGGCATCGGGACGAGTCGGACGTGTTCGTGGATCCCTTTCACGGGGGGATTTTGCTGTCTGAGGACGAGTGCGCCGAGAGGGTCAAGCAGGTAACGCAGGGCTCGCTTACGTGGGATAGGAGCTACCTGCAACCGGTAAGGAGTCGTGAATTCATCGCGCGCATGCTGAGAAACCTGAAGGTTGTCTATTTGCAGCGCCGCAATTATGAGCGTGTGCTTGCGACGATAGATCGAGTGATTGCCTTGCTTCCTCAGGACGCGGTGGAATTTCGGGACCGGGGCGTGGTGAACTATCGACTCGGCAACTACACTGATGCGCTCGAAGACCTGCATGTCTATGTCACCTCGGGAGAAGCCGTGTCAGACGAAGTCACCGTGCAGAGACTTATGGACCAGATTCGAGACAGATTGAGTGAGTAACACATACCAACAGGATGGATAGGATGATTGAGAACTACACATGCAGTGTTCGGAAACCTGACGATTTCGATGAATTCTGGGGCAATGTGCTGGATGAAGCCGCGCAGATTCCGTTGAACGCTGAGACGGTGCCACTGCCACTAAGGAGCTCGGAGGAACTGGAGACATTCGAGGTCTTCTACGATAGCTTGGACGGGGTTCGAGTGGCGGCGTGGTATTGCCTGCCTCGGGACCGACAGGGGCCGTTGCCCGCTGTGGTGTTCATGCCCGGCTACCAGAGCGACCCAGCGATACCTAAAGACTGGGCGCGCCGGGGATATGCGGCGGTAACTGCTGCGCCCAGAGGCAAGCTGCGGAGCAACGGGCAGTTCAACCCGGGTTATCCGAACCTGCTGACGCGCAACATCACCGACCGAAATACCTACTCATACAGGGGATTTTATGTTGATGCCTTGCGCACAATTGACTACCTGCTGGGGCGGGATGAGGTGGACTCGGGGCGCATCGGCGTCGCAGGCAGCAGTCAGGGCGGCGGTCTGACGATAACGACGGCGGCGATGAGGCCGGAGGTGAAGGTGGCGTCCGCGGGCGCGCCCTACCTGTGCGGATTCATGGATGCGATTGCGCTGACAAGTTCCTACCCGTACCAGGAGATAAACGATTATCTGCGCTTGCATCCGGAGAGCCGCGCGGATGTGGAGCAGACGCTGGCGTACTTCGACGGTATCAGCTTCGCGGACAGGATCAAGTGCCCGATCATCATGAACATCGGGCTGCAAGACAATGTGTGTCCGCCGGAAACGGGATATGCGCTGCACGAGGCTATCGGCAGCGAGGACAAGCAGCTGTATGCGTACGACGGCCATGGACATGAGGCGGGACGGTACAAGCATTCTGCCGTGACAACGGAGTTCTTCGCCAAGCACCTTCAATAAGCTAACAGGATGGACAGGACAAATAGGATAGGGGTTTGAGGTAGGATTGATGACCGCTTCGGATTTTGGGCAGTATTGGGATGAGACACTGAGGGAATTGGCGGACTATCCGGCGAAGCCGGAGGTTGAATTGCTGCCAATTCGTTGCACTGACTTCGCCACGATGTACAGTGTGCGACTGACGAGCATCGGGCCGTACAGGTTGTTCGGCTATCTGAGCATACCGGTGGGCGAGGGACCGTTCCCGGCTATCTACTACACGCCGAAGCACCAGAGCGTGCTGGAGCCTATTCCGCAGGGTTCGGCGAATTTTTTGCGTAGCAGGTTCGTTGTCTTGGCGCTTGGAGCGCGTGGGCAAAGGCTGTCTGACAGTCCGTACTCGGCGGGCTTTCCCGGTCATCTGACGGAGGGAATCGCCGATGCCAAGTCCTACATGTTCCGGGGCGTTCTCGCCGACAGCGTGCGCGGGTTGGAGTATCTGTTGACGAGGGGCGAAGTGGATACGAGGCGTGTGGTCGCAATTGGCAACGATATAGCGCTGGCAACGGCCGCGTTGCATGCGGGCGCGACACATGTGATATGCCAGCCGGGGCTATTCGTGGATACGCTTGCGAAGGCGGCGGGCACGGGGGACTACCCGCTGGAAGAGGTTAACGACTACCTGAACTTGCATCCTGAGCGCAAGGATGCGGTGTCGAATACGCTGTCATACTTTGAGATGAGCAGATTCGCGCCCCGTGTGGAGGCTAGAACGCTGCTGATGGCGAGCGCCCCGGGCGGTTCGCTGGACTCCGACGGGCTGTCGGCGGTTTCGGGGGCGATTCAGGGCGATGTGAGTGTGTACGAATCGCAGAGTTCCAGCTACAAGGACGGAATGCACCAGGAAGAATGGCTGGCGCGCGAGTTCGGATTCGCGGACGCTATACTGCCTGAGCACTGGCGCTGACGGGGCTAACAGGATTTACAGGACGGAGAGGATGGGATGGAAGGGAAAGTCTATGCAGGCAAGCGCACGGGGCAGGGCGCGGCGTCCGAAGTAACGGTGACGGTTATCGTGGACGGCGTTGAGCGACCGCTACCTTCGCGCCTGGACTTGTGGGAGCACTCCGTGAAGCTCGAATGGGGCTACGGCATGGGCGGACCGGCGCAGCTTGCGCTCGCGATTCTTGCGGACGCGACCGCCAGCGACTCATACGCGGAGCGGCACCACCACTGGTTCAAGCAGGATGTGGTGATGCGGCTGCCGTGGGATGGCTGGGAACTTTCGGAAAGCAGAGTGTTGGAGTGGGTTGCTGGGCATCATCCTCTGAAATAGTCTATCGGTCTGTCAGTCGGTCGGTGATGTTATTCGACACGCTCAACATGAACGGAGAACGAAGTTGACAGGGATGGACGGCTCTACGTTCAAGACAGGGGCAGGCTCATCGGCAGGCTTACGGCAGTGATAAAAGGGGATGTATCTTTATGAAGCGCGTTGGTTTTCTGCTGAAGGTCAGGCAGGACAGAATCGAAGAGTACAAGGCGCATCACAGGGCAGTCTGGCCTGATATGCTGGATGCGCTGAGCCGCAACGGCTGGCACAACTATTCGCTGTTCATGCGCGAGGACGGGTTGATGTTCGGCTACTTCGAGACCGAGGACAGCTTTGCCGCCGCGCTGGACGGGATGTCGAAGGAGGACGCGAACACACGCTGGCAGGACTTGATGTCTCCGTTCTTTGAAATACCGGAGGGGGCGCACCCTGACGCGATGATGGTGGAGTTGGAAGAGGTGTTTCACTTAGAGTAGCAGTCAGATTTCAGCCGTCAGGTTTCAGGTTATTAACATCGATGTACAGGATGGATAGGATTTGACAAGAGGTGTCTTATGAGGCTGGAGGGCAAGGCTGCGATTGTTACGGGTGGGGCGTCCGGGATTGGGCGGGCGATATGCGAAGTGTTTGCGGAGGAAGGCGCGCGACTGACTATTGCTGACATAGACACCGAGGGCGGAGAGCGGACGCTGGCAAATGTCAGGGCGGTAGGCGGCGAGGCGCAGTTCGTGACGACGGATGTTTCCAAAGAAGAGGACGTGGAAGCGATGGTGCGGGCGGCGGCTGACGCATACGGCACAGTGAACATACTGGTCAATGACGCGGCGGCTTTCGTCTTCGGCGAAGTGCAGGACATCAGCGACGCGGACTGGGCGCGCGTGTTCGGGGTGAATGTCATCGGGCAGGCGTACTGCGTTAAGCATGTGCTGCCGCATATGAAGGCAGCGGGCGGTGGCGCGATTGTGAACCTTGCGTCTGTGAGCGGGTTCATCGCGCAGCCGGGGTTCATCCCGTACAATGCGTCGAAGGGCGCTGTGATGCAGCTGACTCGCTGCCTTGCGATGGACCTCGCGCCATACAACATCCGGGTAAACTGCGTTTGCCCCGGCTCAGTGCTGACGCCCGCGACGGAACGGCACAGGCAGTTCGTGGGCGCGGACAGGGAGGAATTTTTGGCCGAGGCCGGTGCGTCCAACTTCATGAAGCGGGTTGCGGACCCGCGTGAGATTGCATACGGCGCGCTGTTTCTGGCATCTGACGAGGCGTCGTTCGTTACGGGTACGCCGCTGGTAATGGACGGCGGTCTGACGGCGCAGTGAGTTGGACGCTGTCTAGTCCAATAAATTGGCTTGATTCCTGCCAGACAAATACGAAGAGCATCATCGAACCGGAAAAGGAGCTTGCAAATGACCCGCTTGGAAGGAAAAGTAGCTGTGATTACGGGGGCGACCGGTGGTATTGGAAGCGCTGCCGCCAGGCTGTTCGCGAGTGAGGGGGCCAGCGTTGCGCTGGTCGATCTCGATGAGGGCGCGCTCCAGGATGTGGCAGGATCAATCGGCGAGGATAAGGCGAGCTACACCGCGGCGGACGTCACGGACCCGGAGCAGACAGAGGCTTACATCAATGCCGCGGCGGAACGCTGGGGCGGCATCGACATTCTGCTTGCCAACGCGGGCATCGAAGGGACTCTGTCTCCGATAACCGACTATCCTATCGACGAATTCGACCGGGTTATGGCGGTCAATGTGCGCGGGGTATGGCTCGGAATCAAGTACGCTGTCCCCGTGATGCGAGAGGGCGGTGGCGGCAGCATAGTCATCACGTCGTCCACGGCAGGAATCGGCGGCAGTCCGGAAATGTCGGCTTACAACACCAGCAAGCATGCGGTGATCGGCCTGATGCGGTGCGCGGCTATGGAGTGCGCGCCGTTGGGCATCAGGGTCAATACAGTCAATCCCGCGCCAATCGAGACGCGCATGATGCGCTCGATCGAAGAGATGAGGGTGGCGGCGATGGATGACTCCAAGGTAACGGTAGAGGTGGCAAAGCAGTCTTTCGCGCAGGGCATTCCTTTGCAACGCTATGGGGACCCTGTAGAGGTGGCGAAGATGATGCTGTTCCTCTCCAGTGACGATAGCAGCTTCAGCACCGGCGGAGTGTATATGGTGGATGGCGGCAGGTCGGCGGGAAGCCCCTACCGTAGATGAACTAAGGATTATAGATGACTGACCAGGAAAGGGACTTCATCGGATACGGGGCAAACCCGCCGGTCATAGAATGGCCCGGGAAAGCCCGCATAGCCGTTTCGGTGGTCGTGAACTACGAAGAGGGGAGCGAGACTTCGCTGCTGGACGGGGATCCCGCACACGAAACGAATAACGAGGTGCCGTCGCCGGTGCCGGCGGACCAGCGAGACCTGTACAACGAATCGTTCTTCGAGTACGGCAGCCGCGTGGGGGTCTGGCGGATACTGAACCTGCTCGACAAGTACGGCGCAAAGAGCACCTTCTTCTGCTGCGCGCTGGCATTCGAGCGGAACCCGGAGGTGGCGCGCGCGGTTGTGGAGCGTGGGCACGAGGTGTGCGGGCACGGCTATCGCTGGGAGGAGTACCACAACAAGACGCGGGATGAAGAGGCAGAGGCAATCAGGAAGACGGTCGAGTCGCTGAGAGCGACGACCGGTGAGCGTCCGGTGGGCTGGTTCACTCGCTACGGGCCCAGCGTCAATACGCGGGAGTTGGTTGCCGGCGAGGGTGGGTTCATCTACGATAGCGGGGTGCTAAACGACGATCTGCCGTACTATACGCAGGTGGGTGGGAAGCCGTGGCTTGTGGTGCCGTACAGCTTTGAGACGAACGATGCCCGGTTCTGGCGGGGTGGCCTCAACAGCGTGGGAGACTTCTACGAGTACCTGAAGGACACGTTCGATGTGCTGTACGAAGAGGGCCGCACGCACCCAAAGATGATGTCCGTGGGGCTGCACTGCCGGATAGCGGGTCGGCCGGCGCGGTCGCGTGCGCTTGCCCGGTTCCTACAATACGCTCGCAGTCATCCGGGCGTCTGGTTCGCCCGAAGAGACGAGATTGCGAAGTGGTGGCTGGAGCATTACCCGCCGGGGACGCTTCAGTAGTGCCGTGGACTCTGAAGGTGTGAGCGACGTGCCACTGCGTCAGTCGGTGATATAGGTGTGGGTGATGACCTCCCACACGTGGCCGTTCTCGCAGTCGAAGTAGAATCCGCGCCCGTTGTGCTTGTGGTTAATCTCGCCGTCCGTCCGAGAGCCGGGACCGCTTCCGAAGGGGATGCCTTCGTCTTTGACGCGCTGAAGCACCGCGTCGAACTCCTCGTCTGACGCAAGAAAGGCGTAGTGGTTGGAGCGCGGGTCATCGGAGTCGTCGAAGTCGAGGGTCAGCATGTCGTTGACCTTCACGGGGGCGAAGTGTCCCCAGGTCCCGTTGTATTCCAATCCAAACATGCGGGCTATGAACTTCGCGGACTTTACCTTGTCGTAGGCGGGTACGATTGTGTGGTCTAGCTGTAACGGCATGGCTGCCCTCCTCAGTTCCGCTTTCCGTGATTTTTTCTCGGCCCTGCTCACACCTTCTTCATAGTTTGCCTCATTCGTATTGTGGATAAGTGTTTCCGGTCACAGCGCCCAAGCTTGTTTGGCTATATACTTGCTCCGAGGAAGGTAGCGTTTCCATTCAGGTGGGTGGATAGTAATTTCACCCCCATCCTAACCTTCCCCCATCAAGGGGGAAGGAACTTTGTCGCCTAGAAGGAAACACTATGCCCCAAGAATCAACGCTATGCTTCGATTGTAGCATCTGGGGTAACGAGAGGTGAACGGTCGGCGACGGCACTGTGATTCGGCACATCAGGGAGATAACACTATGACTGAAGTCGATATGAACGCCTTCATACAGGGGATGCCAAAGGCTGAGTTGCATGTGCATGTCGAGGGCACGCTGGAGCCTGAGATGCGGTTGCGGCTGGCTGAGCGCAACGGCGTCGAACTGCCGTACAGCAGCGCAGAGGAACTTGCCGCGTCATACGGCTATCAGGACTTGACGTCGTTTCTCGCGCTGTACTTCTCCGGTATGGATGTATTGCTGACGGAGCAGGACTTCTTCGATCTGACATACGCTTACATGCAAAGGGTTGGCGAGCAGAATGTGGTCTATGCGGAGATGCACTTCGATCCGCAGGCGCATACCAGCAGGGGGATTGCGTTCGATACGGTCATCAGGGGGATTCGCCGGGCGCAGGAAGCGGCGCGAGATGAGCTTAGCATTCGCTCGCAGCTGATACTGGGCATTCTGAGGGATATGAGCGCGGAGTCGGCTATGCAGACCCTTGAGCAGTCATTGCCTTACCGGGACTGGATTGTGGGCGTGGGGCTGGACTCGGACGAGAAGGGCAATCCGCCGGTGAAGTTCCGGGAGGTGTTCGGGCGGGCGCGGGCGGAGGGATACAGGCTGACGATGCACTGCGACCATTTGCAGGAGAACTCGGTGGGTCACATCCGGCAGTGTCTTGATGTCATCGGCGTGGACAGGATAGATCACGGCTACCATGTGCTGGACGACGAGGGGCTGATCGAGGAAGCGGGGCGGCGGCAGGTGTGCCTGACGTTCTGCACCACCGCGACTCCGAGCAATGCAGCGCCTCGACGGGCCGCGGAGTTGAAGAGGGCGCTGGAACTGGGGCTGAATGTTACGGTGAACACGGACGATCCAGCGTATATGCGGAGCTACTATATGAGCGAGGTGCTGGCGAACACGCAGCAGGCGGTGGGGCTGACGCGGGAGCAGGTTGTGGAACTGACGCGGAATGCGTTTGTGAGCGCGTGGATTGGGGAGGAGGAACGGGAGGCGTATTTGGCGGCGGTGGATGATTATGCGGAGGGGTGATGAGACTTGCTCATTCGTCGGTTATTCTTTTACGAAGCTGAAGAGGTCTAACTTCTTGATCTGTTTCACCACGCCATCAAAAGAGTCTTTGCCGACAGCCCGCTCTGCTATTCGCCCTTCAGCGCCGCGCTTCAAAATCACATACAGGATTTCCTGATTTCCCATGAAGCGCAAGCCTATATCGTGTCCTGCGTTTTCTCGCCATACGGCGCGCAAGTCGCCGCTATCCAGAAGAACCAATCCCGCCTGACGCGAAAAATCCGAAGTCTTCATGAATGCCCAAAAGTCATTGATGGAATCCTCATTGACTGTTTCAATGTCGTCGTCGTCCGCGGCGTAACCGCGCAGAAGCTCAATGCGGGCTTCGTAAGCCTTGCCGTGGGCAATCTTCGATTGAGATGCCATGTCCTTGATATAGGCTTCAGCAGAATCTTGGAGTGCGGCTAACGCTTCGTCTTGCGTGTAGCCCCAGACGGCGCAACCCGGGAGTTCGTCTATCAATGCGCTCCATCTGCCGTCTTCGTCTTGTTCCAGTTGGGCCTTGTACATGCTTGTTGTTCCACTCTTGGTCGAAATTTTCAAGTAGGTATCAAGCAAGTTATCTGTCCAATGTCTTGTGCGACTCCACGAGAAAGACGATGTTGGACGCAGTGAGGTGCAGGGCGTAGGCGGCGACATGATCAGGTACTTGCACGGGTTGGCTTCCCTGACCATGCCCGCCTTGTCCACCCTTGTTGCGTATCGTCGGTACCCCGCTTGCTAGTGTGCTTCTCAGGCTGGTGAAATGGCTCTTCATTTCTGGCGACACGAGATTATTGTCAAACAGTATCTCTATCAGTTTGCTTGATGTCGCGCTTGGTGAATAAGCCCACCCTCTTGCGTCGCAGATGGTCTTCATCGTGCTCTCGAAAGCGTTTGACGCGTTCACTATCGCGTTTTTGTGATCTTTTTCTCTGTAACACTTGTGAGCATCCATAAACTCTTGTAGTGCGCCTTGAAATCCAGCGTCGTGCAAGAGCGTTATGGCTGGTTCCACGGTCTCAGAGTGCAAGTATTGAGAGTTTACTTCTACTATCTGTCCTTCTACATACTGATAGCCGACGGCGTGCTCTTGGAAACGGTAATTTAATTCCTTCAGAATTTCATCAATATCTATTCTGACGCCGGTACGAAAGCTAGGAGCCTGAGCCATTTCTTTGCGTATCGCTTTGTCAATGGTCATGAAGGCAAGTTCGATTAGGCTCAACACCTGATCCACGTCATAACTTTCTAGGATGAACCGGTGGCATATCGTCTCGACGCCTTCTTTAAGATACGGTTTCTTCTGCACTAATTCAAAAACTCCCATCTCTCTAACGAGAACGTCATGAATCTCGCGCCAGTAATTGTAGAGAGCACCACTTACAGGACCTCGCAGAATATGTACTACCTGCACTTTGAACTGGCGAGGTAAGTAACCATAACGGTAGATTACCGGCTTTCCGGAATTTTCCGCTTCCATTTTGCGCTTTGCAAATGTCTTATAGATAGGCATTGAGTAACCCTCAATTGAACATCCATCCTACATGCAGGATAGCATGTAAGCAGAAACATTCAAGGCAAGTTTAGGTCGCAAATAGAATAATTTACGACAGCCGTCCCTGCCTCCCCTGCCGCCGTCTCCTAGGCGCGCGCTGGAAGGTGGCGGCGGGGGCGTAGCGGGGGTATTGGGGCTGGGCGCCGGATAGCAGGTCTTCGATGGTGAGGATTTGGACGCGGGGGAATTGGTGGTCGGGGAAGGCTTCGGGGGCGTAGAAGCCTGCTTCGAGGGCTTCTTGCTCCATTGGGCGTGTGGGCGTCTTGAGGGTTACGAAGAGGGCTAGGTCGGCTTTTTCGCGCTCCATGTCGCTTTTGAGCGTGGCTATCTGATTGCGCTGCACGCCGCCGCTCTTGACCTGCACGACAATGCGCTTGGGCTTGCCGCTGTTGTCGTCGAAGAAGTTGATGTAGCCGTCTATGCCGGCGTCTGCGCCCTTCTTGCGGTCGCGGGCGGGGCGGGCATCGACCAGTCCGAGCGCCCACCACTCGAACTGGTAGCGGTCGTGGAGGGCCAGGGACTCGGCGCTGGGCAGGTCTTTCGGCTCCCCGACGACCTCGTAGGGGCGCAGGTCTTCGCCGAATGCGTCGTGCAGGCGGTGGCGGATGAGCGTGATGGCGAGATGCGTGACGTCTATGCCGACCCAGCGGCGGTTGAGGCGCTCCGCTGCGGCGACCGCAGTGCCACATCCGCAGAATGGGTCAAGCACAACATCGCCCTCGTTGCTGGACGCGTTGATGATTCTTTCGAGCAGCGCTTCTGGCTTTTGCGTGGGGTAGCCGAGGCGTTCTTGGGCGTGGGCTTGGATCGGCTTGATGTCGTCCCATATATTCCCGGCGGGTACACCGGGCATTTCATCGAGGAAACGCTTTTGTTGTATCCTTCCAGTCTTCTTCTTTGGAAAGTGGAGACGCCCCTCGGCGTCGAGTTGCTTCATTCTTTCTAGTGATACAGCCCAGCCATTGGGGTGAGGCTTATAGCCTTTATAGTCATAGGTCAAGTTGGGTCGTGGGTGGGGACTGCGTAAATCGCTCGTCCGATATTTTCGGTTGTTCTCGTCGACATGCCTGTAGAAGTTCCTGATGTATTCTTCAGAGTATGGCAGATATTGCCTATTGAATATGCAGTCATCACTCTTCGCATAGAAGAGTATAGTGTCTCCAATGGCACCGTAATTCCTGCGCGCATCATTATGGCTGGATGTTCGTTTCCAAGTGATTTCGCTGCGAAAGTTTGTTGGCTCGAACACGGCATCCATCAGCAACTTCAGATAATGGCTCGCCGTCGGATCGCAGTGGAGGTAGATGCTGCCGGTGGGCTTGAGGACGCGGTGCAGTTCGACCATGCGCTGCGCCATCATGGTGAGGTACGCCATCATGTCGTTCTGCCCGAGGAAGGCGCGCATCGCCGCCAGCAGTTCGCCGACCTTGCCGCCCTGCTGCGTAACCACATCCTGATAGGCAAGCTCGGACTCCATGCTCCAGCGCCATGTGTCATCGAAGGCGGTGATTTGTGCCGCCGAATCCTCGCCGCTGCGCTCGCGGAAGAGGACGTTGTAGGTAGCATTCGAGTTGAAGGGCGGGTCGAGGTAGATGAGGTCAACGCTCTCGTCGGCGATGTGCTGACGCAGGATGTCGAGGTTGTCGCCGAAGTAGAGGTGGTTGGGGGGATTATTGGCGTCTGTCATTGGGCAGTCCTAGAACCTTCTGATGTTGTGATTGCACCGCAATTGCACCTGAATTGTCACTAATGCTAGATAGTTGCACCTGAATTGTCACTAATGCTAGATAGTTGCACATGAATTGCACACAGTTGCACATGAATTGCACACAGTTGCACATGAATTGCACACAGTTGCACATGAATTGCGCACAGTTGCACATGAATTGCGCACAGTTGCACATGAATTGCGCACAGTTGCACATGAATTGCACACAGTTGCACATGAATTGCGCACAGTTGCACATGAATTGCGCACAGTTGCACATGAATTGCGCACAGTTGCACATGAATTGCGCACAGTTGCACATGAATTGCGCACAGTTGCACATGAATTGCACACAGTTGCACATGAATTGCACACAGTTGCACCTAGAAGGGCTTTAGTTTCCACCTCGCTCCAGATCCGCGTCCTTCAAGAACGACCAAGTTTAGAGAGCGCAAAAGGTCTAAATCGTGTTGCACTTGACGGCGTGTAACGCTTTCTTCGAGGTGTGGGTACATTTCCCTCAGTGCTAATCCATATGGAGCATTGCTAATCAGAGACAGAATAAGTCGTTGTCGTTCCGTCAGGTTGTGTCCAACTCTTTGTGGTGGAACATATCGGCTTGGACGGAATCTTACGGTAACACCGCCCGGAATTTCCTCAATTTCGGGATTGGGCAAACCGGCTTGAGTTGTGAGTTCCACTATTTTTCTGATTCCGCGTCCCCAGTTTTCGATAATTCCGCGCCTATAGAAAACCCCTGCTATGATAGGGTTCCATTGAAGCGATTCATGCGGCTCAAACAGAGCCTGCGCCGTAAGTCCAAAGTGCAATGTTCCTGGGGAGGTAATTTCGAGGCGGTCGTCATAAATCGCTACCGAGATAGAGCCACCGCCTATGGAGTAGTCCCTGTGGCAGAAAGCGTTAGCCAACGCTTCACGGAGTGCCTCCGGAGGATAAAGCGGTTCGTCCATGCGCTGAAGTGATCCGGGTACGATACGACCAGCTATTGGAAGATTTTCTCGCAGGAATTGCTCTGCCATCTGCAATAAGTAGAAGGCGTTGCCGTGAAACTGACGGTTATCAAGAAACTCCGTTCTGTCCGTGCCGCGAAACTTTGCCACACGCAACATGCATTGTGGATAATCCGGCTCAATAGAGTTTGAGCGCATGAACAGCACAACAGCAGCGCGAAGCAACCGGTTATCTCTCATCAGCCTCAACCCTCGTAACATGTCCTCGGGTTCGCTAGCTGCCAGAGGCGCTATTCGACCATTTCTGATGCCTTCTCTAACTGCGCGAAAGATTTCTTCGTGGTCGAGGTCATCTATCGTCCAACCACTGGGCGCAGGTTCATTTTCCCATCTGCGTTCATTGTGGAGTCGTTCCAATAATAGCTGATTGTATTCGTCCCGAGAAAGGGTATGGTTCGTACTACCAACCCGACGATATGCCTCTCCCCGATAAGTGTAAGGCTTGTTCTGTCCTCTGCTTACGTTGACAATTAGCAGTCCGCGTCCGTTGCCAATGTCTTCCTTGTAAACGTTTGGCAACACTGGCGGATCAATGCGGTTTAACTCCTGGCACAGGCGCTCTATCGTGTTTTCGCCGATCTGCTGACCAATTATTGTGTTGTCAGGTTCTACGCCGAATACGACACTTCCGCCGCGATTGTTCAGCATGGCGCATACAGATTTTGCCGCTTCACTACGCTGGCCTGTGCTGCGCTTCAATTCCAGCGTTTCCGATTCGCCGGAAGCGACTAAAGTCCTTATATGCTCGGGAACTATCAATCGGCTATCTAGGCGACTATCAAGGCTGTTCATGCCGTCGAACCCCGTTCAATCTACGTGGAAATAGTGATTGGGAACAAGTGTATCACTCACAAAGGGCAAGTGATAGTAGAACTTGGGGCATGTATCGCGGCGCACTTGCTATTGATACTGGAACAGGCGATACTTACGGCGCTGCATGAGAATGCTGACAGGAGGGTGATAAATGGAAGGACGACTGAAGGACAAGTACGCTATTGTGGGCGTGGGGGAGACGGAGTACAGCCGCGCTTCGGGGCGCAGCACGCGGGCGATGGGGGTGGAGGCGATACGCAACGCGATATATGACGCGGGGCTGACGCCGCAGGATGTGGACGGGATGCTGAGCTACCACGGGGGAGACTCGACGCCATCGACGACGATGATGTACGACCTGGGGATGCGCCTGAACTTCTATATGGACTGTTCGGGTGGCGGGTCTAGTACGGAGGCGCTTATCGGGCTTGCCATCGGCGCTATTGAAGCAGGAATGTGCGATACAGTCGCGATATTCCGCGCGATGAACGGCTATTCGCAGGTGCGGATTGGGGGTACGGGAGCGAGGGCGGCTGCGCCCATCGGCGGCTCGGACCTGCTGAAGCGCACTTACGGAGTGGCGAGCGCTGTGCAGAACTTCGCGTTCACGTTCACGCGGCACATGATGGAGTACGGCGTTACGGGCGAGGACCTGGCGCACATCAAGGTTACTCACAGCAAGCACGCGAGCAACAACCCGAAGGCTCTGATGAAGCAGCGCGTTACGGTGGATGATGTGGTGAACTCGCGCTGGATCGTGAAGCCGTGCGCGCACCTGCTGGACTGCTGCCTTGAGACTGACAACGCGACCTGCATCATCGTTACATCCGCGGAGCGGGCGAAGGACCTGAAGCATCCGCCGGCGTACATCATGGCGGTGCAGGGCAGGGGAGTTAAGCCGGGCGGCGATTTCCATTACCAGTACGCGCCGATTTCGCGAGTGGCGGGCTACTATGTGGGGCCTCGCCTGTTCGAGCTTGCGGGCGTTACGCACGACGACATAGATGTTACCGGGTGCTACGACGCTTTCACGTACACCACGCTCCTGCAGTTCGAGGATTACGGGTTCTGCGAGAAGGGTGAGGGCAAGGAGTATGTGAAGAGCGGCATCACGGACCTGGGCGGCAGGCGTCCGAACAACACGAGCGGCGGTCACCTGTGCGAGGGCTACACGCACGGAATGAATATGGTCATCGAGAACACGCGGCAGATACGCGGCACGGTGGACGATTATTGCCCGAACTGGTCGAACGGCGAGCATAGCTACGATTATGCGGAGGGCGGCTGCCGGCAGGTGCCTGATGTCAATATCTCGATGAATATGGGCTGGGCGATGCCGGGCGTGGGGAGCGCGCTGATTATGCGTCGGTAGAGTTCACATCGATGGACAGGATGGGCAGGATTTGCCCCCATCCTAACCTTCCCCCATCAAGGGGGAAAGGGACTTTAATCATTCGTTTGGAGGGATTACGAATGCCGGTGTATGAATATAACGGACTTGCTCTGAACATAACGGAACTTGACAGTGAGTACAAGGGCTACTTCGACGCGGCGATGGAGCACAAGCTGGTCGTGAAAAAGTGCAGCGTGAGGGCTTGCGGCTTGCTGCGCGGCGAGCCGGGAGCGGCGTGCCCGTGGTGCGCGTCTCTCGACTGGGAGTGGCAGGAGGTGAGCGGCAAGGGCACGATATATAGCTACCAGGTCATCACGCACGCGATAATGCCCGCGTTCCGCGACTGGGTGCCATACACGGTGGTGCTGGTGGAACTGGACGAGCAGAGCGGCGAGCCGAACCCGGGGAACGGGCTTCGCATCACGGCGAACCTGTTGAACGAAAACATGGAGCCGGAGGACCCGGAGAATGTGGGCATCGGCAAGCGGGTTGAGGTTGTGTTCCTCGACACTGAGGATGGATTCTCGGTGCCGCACTTCAAGCTGTCGGACGAGGCGCCGCGGGGCGAGGTCTGGCGGTATCCAGTGTGACGGGAACTAACATGGATGGACAGGATAGACAGGATGGGAGTGGACACCAATGGATGTTAATGATGCGGTGAGGTCGCGGCTGACGGTGAGGGAGTACAAGCCCGATCCTGTGCCGGATGAGGTTGTGCTCAAGCTGCTGGAGGCGGGCAGGCTCTCGCCGAGTTCGCAGAACTTGCAGCCCTGGCATTTCGTGGTGATCAGGAACGGCGAGACCATAAGGCGTTTAGGAGAAATGGCTACGCAGGGGCCGTTCATAGGGGGCGCGCCGCTGGCAATCGCCATCGCCACTGACGACACGCCCAGGGCGCAGCTGGATGCCGGTCGCGCCTTGCAGCAGATGGAGCTTGTCGCCTGGGAAGAGGGGATGGGGACGTGCTTCGTGGGCATCCGACAGGCTGAGCAGAACCAGGCGATTAAGGAGTTGCTGGGTATCCCTGACCATCTCGTTCTGCTGACCGTGTTGCCGTTCGGCTATCGGCTCAACGCCGATATGGGCAGGTTTGGACGAAGGAATCGCAGGTCGTTGTCGGAAGTGGCGCATGTGGAGCGGTTCGGAGAGCCGTACACTGCCTGATCTGAATTGGTAGCATAACTGCTTTCCGTCTGTTACGCTCACATTGTAGTTTGAGACTAATGCCGGAGGGCGGTTCATTGAGGGTTATCGCGGAGATGTGGGGCTGGCAGGGAATAGTCAAGCTCGGGCTTGTGCTCGCCAGGGGAGTATTGGGTCTGTTCGTGGCCGCCGCGTTGGGGTTTGGCCTATATGTAATGGCCCTGGCAATGTATGTTTCCATTTGGGGATATGACGCAGGCGTGAAGGCGGTACTGGTCTTATCGACTGCTATTGGTGCGGCGGTTGGAAGCTACCTGACTTGGTTGGACAGAGACTACAAGATCGGTTCCCATGTAA
Organism: Dehalococcoidia bacterium; assembly: GCA_965204855.1. Lineage (GTDB taxonomy): Bacteria > Chloroflexota > Dehalococcoidia > Lucifugimonadales > JADFKI01 > Bin90. Next base: position 2,136,433 of record OZ242018.1, on the reverse strand, counting down.
TCATGTTTCTGGTGGTCTTGACGTGCGCAATGATCGGGTCGTGGCTCGGGTTGCAACGAGGAATAGACGTCGGCGCAATACATCCGATCTGGAGGCCGGGCATACCGGAGATAGCGATAACTACCCGTGGCGCGGTCATTGGCGCGAACATACTGATGTTCACGCTAAGTCTCTACAAGGCGGCAAGGCATCCTCGCCTTTAGGTGTCGCTGAGAAATTATCCAGACAAAACCAGGACGCGCCACAATTTTCTTGTGGGCGCGTCCCTTACTTTTGAGCGAATTGCTTCGATTAGTCGGCGACTGCCTGCGCGGGCTCCTGTTCGATGGGCTTGCCGGTGGCAGGGTCAACCTCGAACGGGCTGAAGAGCTCTAGCTCCTTGCCCATCTCGCGGACGGCGGGGATGACATACTCGCCCATGAGTCTCAGGGAGCGCATCTGGTCTTCGTGAGTCATCGCGCCGTCGCCGTCCCAGAAGATGACGCTGCCGGGACGCAATGTCTCCAGCACATGCCGAATCTTGGGCAGAACGCTGTCGGGCGTGCCGGACACGATGGTGTATTTCTCCTGCTGCTCCTCGAACGCGCGCGAAGTAATCTGGCCACCGCGGTTGGCGGTTGCGAAGTCACGGGTTGGCAGCACGCGGCGGCGAGAGGTCAGGCCGGGCAGTGACAGCAGTGCGGGGTTTGCCGTGCCCTCGTTGCCGGCAAGGAATGGGTTGCTGGGGCCCTGCACATACTTGCGCGCGGTCTGCTCGGCTAGTTCCTCGGTCTCGTCCACATGCACTTTCCAGAGATAGCCGATGTTCTGCGAACCGGACTCGTAGCCCTCTTCTTCCGCGGTCTCGTGGTAAAGCTGGAATGCCTGCCTGGTGGGCTCCATCTCTGTCGCCAGCATTATGTACGGGATGCGGTTGCGCGCTGCCCATTGCAGGGAGTCGCGGCTGACGACGCCGGGCAGCCAGATTGGGGGGTGCGGCTTCTGGTACGGTCGCGCCCACGGATTTACATACCGGTAATGGTAGTGCTTGCCCTCCCAGCGGAAGGGGCCCGGAGTCGTCCATGCCTTGACGATAAAGTCATGTGCCTCCTGGAAGCGCTCCCAGTTGTATGGCGGTGGCGCGTTGTGCGACACGCTCTCGCGCCCGGTGCCGCGCACCCAGCCGGATACGAGCCTGCCGCGAGAAATCATGTCGATGATGGCGAGCTGCTCGACCAACCATAGCGGATCGTCCCAGATGGGGATGATGTTGCCGAGCAGGACAATCTTTGCGCGCTTGGTCATGCGGGCGAGGATAGCCGCCTCGATGTTCATCGCGCCGCCCATGCAGAATGGCGTGCTGTGGTGCTCGTTGAGCATGAGTCCGTCGAAGCCCATCTCTTCTGCGTACAACCTCTCGTCGAGATAGCGGTTGTAGAGGTCGGCCCCTAGCTCAGGGTCGTAGATTTCGTTGCTCAGAGTCAGGTCCTTGATGGACTTGCCGGTCGCGCCGAAGTAGCCTGAAGCCGGGTCCTGGTATGGGCGTTCGGTGAAGTGTGCGATGAACATGGGCGTTCTCCTTGTGGGCGCTTTATCGCCTTCATGGTTTTAGATGATGCTGGTCTTTGCTACGGAAGCAACTTTATGGCTGCGACTATCACCAGTCCCCATAGAACTATCATAGCGCCTACTCTTATAGTGAGGCGCCGCTCGAAGTCTCGAAGGGCTTCTTTCATGCCAGTGACAGCGTCAGTGGTGACTGATTTTGTAGGACATTCCGCAATAGTGCTGTTTCTGATGACATAACCTACAACTTCGTCTTGCTCTTCCGTGAGTCCCGCTGATTTGAACATCTTCACTTCTGCGTGGGTGTCAAATCTAACTGCCATAATGAACTTCGTTTCTTTTGCCGACGATTGCAGTATTTATACCACAAAATCGCTCGCTTAGGGCTGACCCTCATTTCGTGCTGCCGGACGGTTCTACTTCAATTAGCAGACGGCAATGGTCGCTAGGTCCCCATTCGTCTATGCTATTCAGGGCGCTCACTTTGATGTCCTTGTGAAAGCCACGCGATGCGAATGCGTAGTCGAGTTGTTGACTGGCAGCCTCCGGAGTTCTTTCGCCTACGGTATGGTAGGTGGGGACGTTCAGGCTATTCGGCGCAAGCCAACCGGGCGGATTAGCCGCCTTTCGTCCATTTGGGTAGAAAGGTCCCACAAACTCAAAGCCGACCGTGCCCATTCTTGTCCAAACGCTGTGGTCGCGTGAACCTTCCCAAATCGGGTCGCCCGGGTTGTAAATCATGTTGAGATCGCCCGCCGCGATTATGCGATGCGTTGAGGGATCATAGTCGCCGATGAGTCCTGAAATATCCGAGATGATGCGGTGCGCTGAGCCGTCGGCAGTCCCTACGCTCCACTTGCTCTTTACCGTAGGATGCCATCTCAGCCAGCGTGCGTACATGGACACAGCGATGAAAGGCTCGCCATCCTGCGGGATGATACGCGCGGCAGCGATGGTGCCAATGCCGCTAACTGCAATCTCATCTATAGCAGGTTCCGAAATCGGGCTGATTTGCTTGAACCAGTCCACTTCAACGCGGTCAGACAACTTGACTATCTTGCACCAGCGGTCATATAGTCCCGCCCTACCCCATCTCTCGGTTAGTTTTTCTTTACCCCACAGAGCTTCGTAGTCAGCATTCCATGCGTGAGAATCCCAGTTCTCTTGCGGGCCCGTGTTGAAACAGTCATCCATGCCGTAGGGTTTATTGCCCGCCTCCTGAAGCAAGGCGATATCCACATCCATGTCCAATAGATCTTTCCAAGCGGCATGCTTTTTGTTGATGTTCCAACTTACGATTTTCGTCATCTGGCACTCTTTGATTTGGACGGATCTCAAGGCTAAAGACGGGATTAGAGTAGGGCGATTTCAGATTCCTCACTGCGTTTGGAATGACAGATTAGGTGGATGCGGTCATTCAGCAAGGAACCCCTGCACCAGCGCGAGGAACTCGTCGGTCTGCTCGATTTCGGGGCGGTGGCCGCAGTTGTCGATGAGTTCGAGGCGCGAGTTCGGGATGGATTGCTGGTATATCTCGCCGGCGCTGACCGGCACCATGCCATCCTGCGCGCCCCATACCAGGAGCGTGGGAAGGTTTTGCAGGCGGCCCAGCAGGTGAGGGAGGCCGGGGTAGTGCATGTAAGGCTTCCAGCTAAGGCGGCATGCCTCTTCGCGGGCAACCAGCCACGCCTCCATCTGCTCCGGCGACGGCTCCGCCGGGCGGACTGTGGAGAACTCAGGAACAGAGGCGTTATCCAGGCAAACGGTGTCCATGTACTCTTCGGCGGTTACGAGGAATATGTCGAGTATCTCACCTTCGCTTGGCTTGACGCCCGCAGCTCCGACCAGAACCATCTTGTTGAACTGCTGGGGGCACATCGTCGCCATCTCAGCCGCGAGCCAGCCGCCAAGAGAGAATCCGATGACATTCACACCTTGCAGTCCCAACTCGTCCAGCGCGCGGAGATACCATCCGGCGAGGTCGCGCATGTTCATAACCCAATCCATGCGGGGCGATTCGCCGAAACCGGGGTGCGATGGAATATGAAGGGTGTTGCTTTCGGCAAGGGCTTCGTGCCAGCGCAGGGCGCCGTGGTGTCCCATTTCATCGTGCAGCACGAGAAGCGGATCGCCGCTTCCGCCTTGCACAATCTGGAGGCGGCTACCGGCCACCTCTATAATCTCTTCCGTCCATACACTTGTAGCGGTAGTCATTCAATTCTCCTGTGGAGCGTAACAGTGTCCGTTGCGGCGGATGCCGAGTCGCCCTGATTTTCTGTTGATACGCCTTGCTTGTCAAGTTGGGCAAGTTGGCGAATGTCTCGCTAATGACAGATGCTCATAGAAACTGCCTGTTTTATTGACGCGCCCATGTTACAATTTGCGTCATCTTTTGGCGCAAGCGTAATTTGAGCGAAGCGCTATTCTCTGTTGCACCGATGGCGTGACCATCAAGGAATGTCGAAGATGTCTGGCGCATTAGACGGTATCACTGTACTTGACCTGACGAGAAACAGACCCGGCGCTTTGGCCGGCATGTTTCTGTGCGACAACGGCGCGCGCGTAATCCGTGTCGAGCTGCCGGACGATGAAACCGACCGCACACAGCCCATCTATATGGTATGGGACCGGGGAAAGGAGAGCGTTTCCCTCGACATTGTGGCCCGGCAGACAACTTTCAGGAAACTGGCAGCCATGGCCGATGTGCTTATCGAAGACTTTGCGCCGGAGTCGCAGTATCAAGAGATTGTGGACTACAGTGAGTTGCGTCGAATCAACCCGCGTCTCGTGCATTGCTCAATTACCGCATACGGCAAACAAGGTCCGATGCGGGACGAGCCGGGAGATGAACATCTGGTTATGTCGCGGATGGGTATCCTTGCGTCGCAGCCCGGTTTCCGGGAGGGACCTGTGCATGTGGTACATCCTGTCGTGAATCTCGGCACGGCAGTTCTCGCGGCTCAAGGTATCACCGCCTCTCTGTACGCAAGGGAGAAGACGGGGTGCGGACGCAAGGTGGACACGTCGGTCATGGCCGGTGCGTTGATGTTCGCGCCGAAGGTCATTGGAGAGCACCTGGAGCAGCGACCGTTCCAACTTACGACCGCAGGCGGAGGGCCTTTCTACAGCGTGTTCGAGTGCGCGGACGGAAACTGGATTCAGATTGGCTGCATTCACGGCGGATTCGTGGACATAGCCGCGACCGTGATGGGCATCGCCGAACTGCTCGCCAATCCGCGCTACGGTGATGGCAGGCGACCGGAAAGCGAAGAGGCGCGGGCTGAGCTATTCGACATCGTGGCGAATGTCATCAAGACAAAGCCGTGCGCCGAGTGGGAGCGCATTTTCGAGGAAGCGGATGTGCCTTACGCTCGCGCCAGCACGACGCACGAGTCGATGGACAACCCGCAGGTAATTGCGAACGACATGCTTTTACAGATACGCGATCCGCTAGTTGGCGATGTTACTCAGATGGGGAACCCTATCAAGTTTGCCGAGACGCCTGGGGAAATTTGCCGCGCTCGACCGATGCGAGGACAGCATACGGATGCCGTGCTGGCGGAGGTCGAGAGTATCGACCTTCCTGAGCCGTCTGAGGACGAACGGCGTGATGACAAGCCTCCGCTGGCTGGCGTGCGAGTCATGGAGATGACTAATGTCATAGCGGGACCTGCGGCGGGCAAGTGCCTAGGTGATCTTGGCGCTGACATAATCAAGTTCGAGCCACCATACGGCGACATATCAAGGCCGGCGGGAGCGCAATACTTCCTGTATCTCAATTCCAACAAGCGTTCCGTATCCGCAAACACGAAGACGGCGGAAGGGCAAGTGGTCGCGCAGCGAATTGCGGGCGAATCTGACATCTTGCTGGCGAATATGAGGCCGGGCGCTACGGACCGCATGGGACTCAGCGGCGAGGAACTGGAGCGGATCAATCCGAGACTGATTCAGGCGCACACGACCGCCTTTGGCTGGGATGGACCGTATGCTCACAGGCCGGGGGTTGATCCGCTGGCGCAGGCTTGGATGGGCTTGCAATTCGCGCAGGGCGGACGCGGCAATCCGCCGGTGTTCCTCGCGCAGCTAGCGCCGACCGATTTTTCGTCGGGAGGCATGGTTGCGCTCGGGGCGATTATGGCTCTTTACGCCAGGGAGCGAACAGGAATCGGGCAGAAGGTGGACTGCAACCTGCTGAATGCGGGTGCCGTGCTGCGTGAGGAAGACTTCCTTCGATATGACGGCAAGACATCGCCGCCCATAGCCGACGGCGGACAGTACGGGCTTAATGCACTGCACAGGCTGTTTGAGACGAAGGCCGGCTGGCTGTACCTCATCGCGGAATCGCAGGATGAGTGGGAGAGCATGTGCGAGGCAATGGGACGAAGCGACCTGCTTGAAGATGCGCGGTTCATTTCTGTGACGAAGCGAGCGGAACACGACGACGCACTGTGGGAAATACTGACTGATGCCTTCGCGCTAAAGACGGCGAATGAATGGATACTCCGACTGAGGGAGGCGGGTGTTCGCTGCGCGGATGTGACAGAGCAGTACAACGTGGGTTACTTCGAGGACGAGCACATGATCGCGAGCGGCATGGTCGTCGAGCATAATCACGCGGTCTATGGCAAGATGCACTACCATGCGAACGGTATCCTATTTGGCGAGACGCGCGCTATCAATGGCAAACAGACGCCACTACTCGGCGAACACAACCGGGAGAAACTCGCGGAGCTTGGCTACGAATGTGCGGAAATAGACGAGCTTTACGAGAGAGGCGTGCTCACGACGGAAGCACCGACCGCAGTATAATTCCCTCATGAGTGCCGGTAACTCGAATGCGGATGCCCGCGTGAGAATTCGCCTTGTGTTGCTGTCGGCAACCGCAATTTCGTTCACGCTTGCCCTCTTTGCCTACGCATTGATAGGGATTCAATGGGCTGTCGCTCCCTTCACGGTAGGTGTTATGTCTTTGCTCGTCGCGCTCGGCAGGATGAGCGAGCAGTCGCTCTCTTCATTCCGGTCAGATTTGCGTGGCGTATTCGCGGACGATGAACAAGCGCCGAAGTCGCCCCAAGGTGAGCGCAACGAGAGCGATACGTCCGCCTCGCCTCGCGGAGTTCAAGACGCCTCTGCGACGCAAGATGCTGTGGATTTGCCATCTGCACCTCAGCTAAGCATCCAGTCTCAGCGTAGCGAAGCCATTGAAGCGCCCGCGACTAGTCGGCCGCTCTCGATTGTTGGGTTGTCGGAGCGTCGGATAGGGGTGAGTCTCTTTGTATCTGGGCTGCTGCTTGCGGCGTTAAGCTTGTATCAGTTTCCCGGAGGTCCGCCTAATACACTGGCGTGGTGGAGCTTCTCGCTGTCCGTGCTGCTGACGCTCGGCGCGGTGCCCGCGATCGAGGGTGGTTGGTCGTCACTTATTGCTCGATTCAAGGACGGGTATCGAATCACAATCGAGGCAAGCGCACTTCTGCCTTGGGTCGCTCTTGGCGCCATTCTGCTCTTTGCCCTGATTCTTCGGCTGTACAACCTTGAGGGATTTCCGCCGGGCCTGTGGTTTGATGAAGCGGACAACTTAGATCAGGCGAGGCTAATCGCAGAGAATCCCTCTCAGGCGCCGGTCTATGTTCCGTCGAACAACCTGCCTAGCCTGTTTCTGCTGCCTATCGCGCTCATAATCAAATTTGCGGGCATTTCCATAACGACGGGCAGGTTGGTTGCGGTTGCTTTCGGAGTGGCCGGAGTGGTTGCAATCTTCCTGATGGTGCGGCACATGTCCGGCACGGCGATAGGGCTGGTCGCCGCTTTCTTAGTAGCTGTCATGCGGTGGGACTTGAACTGGAGCCGCATAGGCATGCACGGCATCACTGCGCCCTTCTTCGCTGCGATTACAGCCTGGCTCACCTTTCGCGCGCTCGACAGGGGACGGGCAGCCGACTTTGCGCTCGCGGGAGCTATGCTTGGTCTCGGCATGTGGTTTTACGCAGCATACCGTCTATTTGTAATTGTTATCGTATTCCTCTTTCTACACAAGTTTATCTTTGCCGATGGTGGGCGAAGGAGGATGCTGAGGAACTTCGGCGTGATGGCTTTGTTCGCCCTCATCGTTACGCTGCCCGTGGTGCAGTTTGCCGTGACCCACTCAGAAGAATTCTTCAAGAGGACCCAGCACACATCGATCTTCGCGCATGTAGATGACGGTGAAGAGACGAGAGCGGTGTTGCGAAGCCTCACGAAGCACTTGGCCATGTTTCATCTGGAGGGAGACCCCAACGGTCGCCATAACATCCCGCGCGAGCCGATGCTGGATTTTCTATCCGGCATTTTGATGTTGGTGGGGTTAGCTGTCGCGGTAGCTCGCTGGCGCAGCGCAGCTCATTTGTCGCTGCCGGTGTGGATTTTGGTGATGATAATGCCGGGGGTGCTGACTATACCGTGGGAAGCGCCACAGTCTCTGCGCGCAATTACTGTGATTCCCGCCGTGATAGCGCTTATCGCAGTCGCTATAGGCTTCATCTGGGACAAGGCGCGCGCTTTCAGACTTCCTGCTCTGCGTGTGGGGGCGGCAGCTTGCATAGCGGGTCTGCTTGTGGTCATTGGATACGCGAATATCAATGCCTATTTTGGCGAGCAGGCAAATAGCCCGGAAGTTTACGCGGCATACTCTACGGACGAAACACTGATGGCGCGCGACTTGGCCAGACAGGCTGAACGGGGATACAGTCCGATGGTATCTCGACAGTTCAGGCACAGTCTCGTGGCAAGCCTATTCGGGCATCGCTTTCCACGTCAGACGATTGCCGCGCCCACGAATATCCCGCTTGATCCAGAGTCGGTATGGCGGGGCGCCGCATTATATCTGGAGCCACGTGAGTCCGGGTTCTACGACACGCTGAGAGCGTACTATCCGGATGCCGACTTTCGTGAGATCAGGCCACCCGTTGGTGGGGATGTGCTGTACTATTCGGCGTACATAAGCCGCGAGCAGCTTGAGGCGGCACAGGGTCTCGTGGAACGGCGCACGATGGCGGATGGTGAGATTGTCGAGGGTGTCAAGAGAGAGACTGAGAGCGTATGGATGCTGGAATCCGACGAAGAGGATGTGCCCTTCGATGTGGAGTGGTCCGGGACGCTGCACATAAGACACGCGGGTGAATACATCTTCGCGCTGGAAAGCAACTCTCCGGCTGTTGTAATGCTCGACGGAACGGCTATCCTTACTGAAGACCGAACGCAAGTGAAGGTTGTGCCCGCTGTCGGACTGCACGCGCTAGAGGTCAGGACACGGGTTGAGGATACGAGTGGGGCGCTGCGATTGTTGTGGAGGTCGCCGCCGTCACAAGAAGGTGAGCAGCCGTCCGGGGACGAAGATGCGGAGAAGCGGGAGTTCAAGCCTATATCGGCCGGCAATCTGTATCTTGGCGACGTGCGTCCGGTTGGGCTTGTAGGACGGTTCTTTGATGCGGTGGACGATGCCGCTGAGATAGGCGACGCTGTTCCTTACGCGGTGCAGGTTACTCCCGGAGTTGGGGGCGCGTTCTGGTATCACTCGGTCGTGAAAGGCAGGCACGTTGCAGTATGGGATGGAACTCTGAATGTGCCGGAATCCGGACTACACAGATTCAGGTTCGGAGAAGTCCACGGCGAGATGAAGTTGAATATAGATGGCGAAACGGTGATTGACACTCGCGCCGTCGAAGAGTCAGAGGTGGAATTGGTGGAGGGTAGGCATCGAATCAGGCTGGAGTATGGGACGAGTGTGGGGTCGCCGCGGTTCGAGGCGCTGTGGACGCCGCCGGGACAGCCGGAATCTCGTATTGGACCGGAGCACCTGTCGCCGGAAACCGAGTATATGTTTCGCGTGGTGGACGGAGGTTAAGGGTATCCGCACTGAGTCGCCGCGCCGTGAACTCTGCCCGCGGCAGTTTGCTGTGATATACTGCGCGCTGCCAGCATTTCATTGATAGGGAGGGACTTGAGATGTTTGATGTGGTCATCGTTGGTGGGAGCATAGTTGACGGGACGGGTGCTGCCGCTTACCGTGCCGATGTTGGCATTGAAGGCGAGACGATTGCGGAGATAGGCGATCTGTCCCAGGCAGAGGCTCGCCGCGTAATCAACGCCACCGGACTTACGGTTTCGCCGGGCTTTATCGACACGCACACGCACTCAGACGGCGTACTGCTGACCGACCCACAGCACGCGGACGGGCTGCGTCAGGGCATCACGACCGAGATACTGGGGCAGGACGGGCTTTCCTACGCGCCGCTGTCTCCCGAGAACTATCGCATGAACCGTCGTTACCTTGCCGGTCTGCTGGGAGAGCCGCCGGAAGACCTGGACATGAGCAGCGTCGCAGCGTTTCGCTCGCACTACCACAAGAAAACTGCCATCAACACCGCGTACTGCATCCCACATGGCGCAATTCGACTGGAAACGGTTGGATTTTACGACAAACCGGTCGTGGGCGACGCACTGGAGAAGGCGAAGCAGTTGATACGCGAGGGCATGGAGCAGGGCGCGGTCGGACTGGCAACGGGCATGTCGTACTTCCCCAACGCTTGGAGCGATACGGATGAGCTTGTGGAGCTATGCAAGGTAGTCGCCGAGTATGGGGGCGTGTATGTCACGCACCTGCGAGATGTCAACACTGAACGCGGATTCGGCGGCGGCGATGTGCCGGAGGCGCTGGAGATTGGCAGGCGGTCAGGGGTGAAAGTGCATTTCTCGCACTACCGCACGCAACCAGACAGTGCGGGACAAGTTGCCGAGCGTGTGAGACTGATCGACGAGGCGAAGGCTGAAGGGGTGGACTGTACACTGGAACTATACCCATACCCGACCGGAAGCAGCTATCCGATACGCTATCTGCCGAGTGACGTGAACGACGGGGGTCCGGATGCCCTGCTGAAGCGGCTGCGTAATCCTGATGAGCGGCAGCGCATGTTGGAGTACATGCAGACACGGCCGAATGACCTGTCTTCTGCCGTTTTCACTTACCTGCCTAAGAACAACCACCTGGAGGGGATGAGCCTGCGGGACATTGCCGGTGAGCGCGGCGAGTCAATGGAAGAGACAGTCATGTGGCTGCTAGAGGACGAGGAGTTGCAGGTCGGCTATCGGGGCGCGCCGCCGGACAGCGTGAGGGTTTGGCAGCAGGTAAGCCGCGACTGCGTAGAACTGCTCTCGCGGCCCGACTACATGGTGGGTAGCGACTCGATACATGTGGGCAGCCTTCCGCACCCACGTGCTTACGGGTGCTTCCCGCGCTTCCTCGGGCGGCTGCGGCGCAGCTTCGGCATGCTGACGCTCGAAGAAATGGTACAGCGGATGACCGATAATGCGGCGCAACGCTTTGGGTTGACCGGACGGGGTCGAATCGAAAACGGCGCATTCGCGGACATCGTTGTGTTCGACGCCGAGCGAATCAATGACAACGCCACTTACGATGATCCCTGCCAGTTCCCGACGGGCATTCCGTATGTTCTGGTGAACGGGCAGGTCGCGGTTGATAGCGAGCGCTGCACGGGCGTGCTTGCCGGACAGGCGGTGCCGTAATGATGTGGATGTCGTAGGTCTCGCGGCGCTTGGATACTCTCTCGATCGAGCAAGTTCTGGCGTTCGCCTCGATAGTGTTCGTGGGAGCGCTCGTCTTCTGCACCGTCGGGTTCGGCATTGGTGTTGCATCATTCCCCCTGCTTCTGTTTCTTGTGGACCCGAAGACCGCGGTTGTAGTCATAAACACAGTCTCGCTGCCAATGTTCGCGCTGGTGATATGGCAGACGCGACGGCACATACCCGTGCGCCAGGTGCTGCCGATAGCGGCAGCGGGCTTGGCAGGCGTTCCGGTGGGCATACTCATTCTGCGAGACTCCGACGCCGTATTTCTTCGGATAGCGATAGCCACACTCATCATCGCGCTGACGCTGCTCGCAGCTTTCAATACCCGCTGGTCATTGCCGAGATCAACACCTATAGGGATGGGCGTGGGCTTTGCAGTAAGCGTGATTCTTAATGCCTTTGGTGTGGGCGGTGCGTTGATGGCGCTCGCGTGGCTATCGCACAGGATGTCAAGCCATGCACTGCGTGGCTCTCTTTCGCTGTACTTTCTTGCAGTCGAAGGTGTGGGTGTCATAGGATACGGCGCGGCTGGACTGCTGACCGAGGAGAGGCTTCAGCTGATAGGCATTTCACTGTTGCCGGTTGTGCTTGGCTGGGGACTCGCACTGCTCATATTGCGGCGAATCAACGAGACGATGTTCAGGAGACTGGTCATCGTGGCGATAATAGCTACGAGCATGATTGTGCTGGTGCGGGAAGTTGCAAGTCTGTAATGAGCGCGCTTCAGATAGGCGTAACCGGGCTGATGATGTTCCTGGGCTGCACGGCACTCAGCGCAACAGGCTTCGGGATAGGCATGGTCGCGATGCCCGGCCTGCTGTTCGTGCTGGAGCCGCAGACCGCGGTGGTCGTGTTGAACACGGTGGCGATAGCGGTTGAGGCCTGGATTGTCGTCCAAGCTCGCAGGGACATACCATTCAGGGAGGTCTTGCCGATTGCCGTCGCCGGAGCGCTCGGAGTGCCGTTCGCGGTGCTCATTCTGAAGTTTGCCGATCCGGGCATAATGCGTATCGGCATATCCTTGCTCGTGCTGATTTCGGCAGCGACCGCGACGTTCAACTTCCAGCGAGAGTTCCCATACTCAAAGATTGTCGGCGTACTGGCCGGATTTGCGGTGGGAGTCGTTCTTCCAGCATTTGGGGTCGGTGGTCCGCTGGTGACACTGTACCTGCTGACTCGAAGCTGGCAGAGGCAGTCGGTCAGGGCGGCAATGGCATTCTTTCTGCTGGCGCTGGACGTGTTCGGGATAGCAGGATATGCTGTCGCGGGGTTTTACACAACCGAGAGAATGACGTTGATCGCGTTTATGGTGATACCGATGCTCGCGGGGCTAGGGCTTGGCGCCTTGATCCTCAGGCTGATGAGCGAGCGCGTCTTTCGCTACGTCGTCGTGACAGTGATAGTCTTGTCCAGCGTGGTGGTGCTGGTTAGGGAGGTGGCAAGCATTTGATTGAAATAGATTGGCTGGAAGCGGCTGTGGCGATGGCCGCGATGTTTCTGGGAGCTACGGTGTTTAGCGCGACGGGCTTCGGGATTGGCATGGTCTCCACGCCCATGATGCTGTTGGCGCACGAGCCGCAGTCCGCCATTATCGTGCCGGGAACTCTGGGAATGGGTGTGGCCGTCTGGATAATCTGGAAGTCGTGGCGTGATGTGCCATTCAAGCAGATAATTCCGATAGCGTTGGCTTCGGTGGTTGGATCGCCTATAGGCGTGTACATACTCAGTAACGCGAATGCGAGCGTGCTCAGCATAGTCATCGCCGCATTTATCATACTCTTCGCTATCGGCTCCTTTTTCAAGGTGGAAAGGGAGATTCCATACTCGACCCCTATCGGTATTCTGGCGGGTTTCATTGTGGGTGTGCTGCTGCCAACAACCGGGGTCGCCGGATCGCTGGTGATGCTCTATTTGATGACGAAGAACTGGGAACGGCAGACCGTCAGGGGTGCGATGGCATTCTTCCTGATGGTGCTGACTTCGGTTGCGGTCGTGCAGTTTGCGCTTGCCGGCCTGTACACGCAGGAGCGGCTGATTCTGATAGGCGTCGCGACAGTACCGGCGCTCATAGGCTTGGGGCTAGGCGCGCTTATCATTAGGCGCATCAACGAGCGTGTCTTTCATTACGCCGTCATCGGCATCATCATCTTTTCCAGCATCGTGGCGATTGCCCAGGAAGTGGTGAAAATCTGATGGAACTGACCCTGGGACTAACAGGCGTTGCTATCCTGGCGATGGCGCTATTCCTGGGTTGTACGGTGTACAGCGCAACCGGCTTCGGCATCGCGATGACCGCCATGCCCATCTCTCTGCTCGCTATCAGTGACCCGCAAACGGCCGTAGTCGTGGTGAACACCGGAGGAGTAGCCGCCGGGGTGCTGATAGCCATTCAGGCGAGGAAGGACATTCCATACAGGGAAATAGTGCCGATTGTTGTAGCGGGTGCTTTCGGAGTTCCGTTTGGCGTAGCAATCTTGAAGTTTGCGGATCCCACCGTAATTCGCGTCGGCATAGTTGTACTGATTCTGATGCTCGCAGCCCTGTCACTGAAGGAGTTCGAGGGAGAGATTCCTTTTGCAAGCGTGCTGGGAGTTGTAGCGGGCTTTACAGTCGGCGCTACACTGACTGCTTTTGCCGTGGGCGGCCCGCTAATCGTTCTATTCCTGCTTGCGAGGAACCTGGGACGGCGGTCGGTGCGAGGGGCGATGGCCCTTTACCTCCTTGTCATCGCGGGGATTGGAGTGATCGCGTATGCCTCTTCAGGACTTTACAACCTGGAGCGTCTGACACTCGTTGCCATCGTACTGGTCCCGGCGTTCATTGGGTTCGGGCTGGGCGGACTGCTGATTCAGCGCATGAATGAGCGGATGTTTCGCTATGTGGTATTGGGAATCATCGGGTTGTCCAGCATGGCGGTTCTCTTGCCGGAGGTTATGAAGATGGTATGAGCGGGGTAACGTAACGGCTTGCTTGACTTTCAGACAAAACCGCCCAGTTGGTGTGTGATAGCATAACGCAATCAATTCTGTGAGGAGACACTAATGAAGATAACATCAGTCGAAACATATCCCGTTGACAGGTACTTGTTCGTGAAGGTACATACCGACGAGGGCATAACCGGCTACGGCGAGGCGGGCGCGTGGGGACACCTGGAGGCGACGGAAGCCGCTATTCGCCTTAAGTTCGCGCCGTATCTCGTGGGCAAGGACCCGCTTCTGATTGAGCATCACTGGCAGACGATGTACCGTACTGGGCACTTCCGGGGCGCGGCGATCATGGCGGGCATCAGCGCCATAGACATCGCGCTGTGGGACATCATGGGCAAGCATTTCGGCGTGCCGGTCTATCAGCTTCTCGGCGGCAAGGTTCGGGACAAGGCGCGTGTCTATTACCATGTGTTCGGCTCGACGCGCGAGGAGCTCGTGTCGGGTGTGAAAGCTGCAAAAGAAGCCGGCTTCACCGCCGTCGGGCACCTGACGCCGTTCCTGGACGAGGACCGCTCGGTGCCGTATTACAAGTCGCACTCCGATAAGATAACTGATGCCATCGATGCCGTGCGAATGTACCGTGAGGCGGCGGGCAACGAGGTTGACCTTTGTATCGAGATTCACCGCAGGCTGACGCCCGCCGAGGCGGTGGTGCTGGCACAGGGTATCGCCGAGTTTCATCCGATGTTCTACGAAGACCCCATCCTGCCGGAGCATTATGACGCGATGGGACTTGTGGCGAACCAAATTACCGTGCCAATCGCCACAGGGGAGCGGTTCCAAACTATGCATGAGTTCGACATGCTACTGAAGCGCGGCGCGGTGCAGTATGTCCGCCCGGACGTGTGCCTTGCGGGCGGTATCACTCATACGAAGAAGATTGCGGCGCTCGCTGAGGCAAGCTACGTCGGAGTCGTGCCGCACAACCCGTTGGGGCCAATCAGCACGGCGGCATGCTTGCAAATAGCAGCGTGCGCGCCGAACTTCGCCATACAGGAGTACCCGACAGGTGAGCACGAATTTCCGAAGAACGTGATGGTCAAAGAGCCGATTGCCGTTGAGGACGGCTTCCTGATTATCCCGGACGCGCCGGGCATCGGGATCGAGATTGCTGATGACGCGCAGGAAAAGGCCCCACCCAGGACTTACGGGCAGATAAATGTGCGTCTGCACCGGGACGGTTCGGTGGTTGACCAGTAGGCGGGGGCTAACAGGATATACAGGAAAGGCAGGATGAGACTGCGGAGTTGAATCATGGCTGACATAGACTTGCGTTTTATCGGAGAGATTGAGCGTCCCGCTTTCCTCAGGACGATGGCGGTCGGCTTCGGATCCACGATGACCGATGATGATGTGAAGGTCAGCGCGCGCACTCTGAGGAACTCGCGGTCGCTCGCTGCCCTCGACGGCGATGAAATCGTCGGCACAGCGGTCGTGTACCCTATGCAGATGAACATACCTGAGGGCCGAAGCGCGGCCACAGCCGTAGTGGCAGGAGTTACGGTGTTGCCGACGCATCGTAGGCGCGGCATCCTGACACGGATGATGGACATGCACCTGCGGCAGGCGTATGACAACGGCGAGATTTTCGCGATGCTGGGTGCCTCCGAGAGCATCATTTACGGGCGTTATGGGTATGGTATCGCTTCGATCATCGAGAGGTGGAGCATCGACAGGCGACACACGGAACTTGCATATGCCCCTGAGTCGCCGGGAAGACTTCGCTTCATCGACAAGGACGATGCGGCGGAGTTGCTGCCGTCAGTTGCAGTAAAGGTTTGTGCGGATAGACCGGCCTTCGTAGCGCTGCATCCCGATCACTGGTCCGAGTTTCTGGCAGACTTCGAACACGAGAGAAGAGGTGGGAGTGCCTTCCATTTCGTTGTGTACGAAGAGAACGGCGGGATAGACGGCTATGTAATATACAGGCTGGACGGTCAGACCGTGAAGGTGATCGACCTTATGGCTGGGAGTGATGCGGCGCACGCGGCACTCTGGCGGTTCTGCTTTGGTATCGACCTCAGAACGACCATTGAATGCGACGACCGTCCAGTGGACGACCCGCTGCCATGGATGCTGGCTGATCCGCGTAGGTTGCAGCGCTCCCCTAGAGACGGCATGTGGCTAAGGGTTCTGGATGTGCAGAAGGCATTAGAAGCACGTACTTATGCGCGCGAAGGACGCATTGTCTTTGAAGTGCGTGACGACTTTTGCCCATGGAATGACGGGCGCTACGAACTGGAAGGTGGCGCTGAGGGTGCCCGCTGCGAACCGACTACCGCTGAACCGGACATCACTCTTTCGGCTGCGGACCTGGGCGCTACCTATCTGGATGGAGTGGCGTTCAGCACGCTGGAACATGCCGCGCGTGTGGAGGCTGCCTCTCCCGAGGCGGTGCAGCTTGCCGACGCGATGTTCAGGACGCGGCGAAAGCCCTGGTGGGCGCATCAACTCTAGCATCTAAGTCCGACAAGGAGATTTAGTTACAATGACCACAACTATGTCGAGCATCGTGGGCAATGGAGACCAGGGATATAGCGGCGACGGCGGCCCCGCGACAGCTGCCACCATGGACAATCCATTTCATGTGGAGTTCGATCCGTCGTATCGCTGGCTGTATATTGCGGACTGCTTCAACTACGCTATACGTAGGCTAGATATGCAGTCCGGAGAGCTGACTACCTTTGCGGGAACGGGCGAAGCAGGTCATACGGGTGACGGCGGGCCTGCGACCGAAGCAAGGATTGACGAGATTTACGCTATTCAGGTTGATGCGAACGGCGATGTCTATATCCTTCAGCGGTTCAACCCGTCCATACGCAAGATCGACTTTGCCACCGGTATAATCACCACCGTCGCGGGTGATGCTACGGTCGGATATGGCGGAGACGGTGGGCCTGCGACAAAGGCGCAGATGCGCGAGCCGAACGACTGCATATTGGACGGCAAGGGCGGTCTGCTGATAGCGGATGTGCAAGACCAGCGCATACGAAGACTGGACATCGCAAGCGGTGTGATAAGCACGTTCGCCGGCACGGGCGAGAAGGAACACACTGGTGACGGTGGCTTGGCGAGCGAGGCCGGGATATTCGGCGCGCGCGCGGTGTGTGTGGACGGTATGGGCAATACTTATGTGTGCGAGCGTGAGGGCAACACGCTTCGGCGCATAGGCTCAGATGGCATTATCGCGACGGTTGCAGGAACAGGCGCACAGGGCTATACGGGCGACGGCGGCCCCGCAATCGCTTGCGAATTCAACGGGCCGAAGGCGATACGCTGCGATGCTGATGGGAATGTTCTCATCGTGGATACCGAGAATCACGCAATACGCAAGTATGACGCCGCGACGGGCATGATCAGTACGGTTGCGGGCGGACACGAAGGGCCGGACGGCGATGGCGGGCCAGCGGTGGGTGCAGGGCTTGCGCGTCCCCACGGCGCGGTCGTAGATGGCGATGGCGCGATGTACATTGCGGACAGCGAGAACCACCGCATCCGGCTGGTGCGCTAACGGGGCCAACAGGATATACAGGATGGAGATGATATCGTCACCCCCATCCTAACCTTCCCCCATCAAGGGGGAAGGGACTGAATCAGCAGTTAGGCGATGATTGCCTTTTCCAGTTCGGCTTCGTCGAATTCAAGGCCGAAGCCGGGGCGGTCGGGCAGCTTGATGACGCCGTTCTCAGGGATGATGGGATCGACGAAGAGTGAGGCTACGCGCTCTGCGGGGCCCGTGAACTCCTCGGAGAACTCATGTGGGCGCACAGCGTTGGTCACGGTGCTGTATGCGTGTAGGCTGGCGACTGAGTTGACGCCGACGCTGGGGCTGTGCGGCATGATGACCTTGTTATCGGAGACCGCCATCTCATAGACCCTGACGATTTCGGACAGCCCTCCAACGTTGAGAATGTCCGGCTGAAGGATGTCCGGATTGGACAGGTCTATCAGGTCGCGGAAGCGCCACGCCGATGTCTCCTGCTCGCCGGTGGACACGGCGCAATCGAGCGTGTCCACCACCTGGCGCAAGCCGCGCAGGTCGTATTGCGGAAGCGGCTCTTCGAAGTGGGCTACGCCAATTTCTTCGAGCCTTCTGCCCTGCTGAATCGCGGTGGGCACGGAGTAGCCGTTGTTGGCGTCGAAGCCGACAGGGACGTCGTCGGGCAGCGACTCTTTGACTGCCTTGAAAATCTCGAAGTCGTTTCTTGGATTGCCGTCCTGCCGGTAGTCGCGCCAGTCCATACGGACCTTGAAGGCGCGGAAGCCCTTCTCATAGCCTTCCTGGACCTCTTCTAGCATTTCGCCGGGGGACTTGCGCCAGCCGTTGCCGCGACTCCAGTAAAGGGGAATCTCGGTGCGCCGCGCGCCACCAAGCATCGCGTACACCGGGAGTCCGGCCGCCTTGCCCATGATGTCCCAGCAGCAGATGTCGATGGTGCCGGCTATCTGTGGGGGAATGCGCGTCGCCTGCTGCCCGTCACCTAGTGCAAGCTTCTCCCATATCTGGCGCGGCTGCAAAGGGTTCTCTCCGATGAGCAGAGGCTTGATCATACTCTCGTTATATGCGCGGAATACGTCCAGGCCGCGCGAGCCTTCGGCGATGCCGGTGATGCCTTCGTCCGTATAGACGCGCACGATGAGGCGCCCGCCTTGCCCTACGAATGAATGCTCATCGGGCGTCAAGAAACTGCGTAGTTGGTTGACCTTGATGTCGGTAATCTTCATCTCACATCTCCTATCCTGTCCATCCTGTTCATCGATGTTAGATTTTCCCAAGTTCCCGTAATGTTTGCAATGCCCCCTCCACGACCCAGGGGCCGTCGCCGCCAGCGGTGAGGAACAACCCGCCCTGCTCGGCTCGGCGGAGCGCCTCCGATGCGCTGGGCGTGTAGATGCCGGGAATCTTGCCGGCGCGCTTAGTTGCCTCGAATACCTGCACGATGAGTTCGTCGTGCGCCTTCCATCCCTCCGGGTCAGACAGATCAACGCCCATTGAGTACATGAGGTCGCCGGGGCCGATCCAGCAGGCATCAATTCCCTCGACGGACATGATGCCCTCCGCGTTCTCCGCGGCTCTGACCGATTCAATCTGCACCGCGAGGAAGATTTCATCGTTGGCCCATTCCATATAGTTGCCGCCGAGGAAACCTGTGCCGAACGCTCCGGCAGAGCGCCCGCCAATCGGCAGATAGCGAACCGCCTCAGCCGCCGCTTCCGCTTCCTCGACCGAATTGACCATCGGCACCACAATGCCCATCGCGCCGCGGTCGAGCAGCCTGCCGATTGCGCCGAACTCGTTGCGCCGCACGCGCGCCATCGGCATCGCCGAGCCGAGTCCGATGCTGCGAAATGCGCCCATCGAAGTGGTGTCGTCCCACGCGCCATGCTGGTTATCGACAAGAATGAAGTCGAAGCCGAGCGGCGACAGAAGTTCAGCCGACAGGTATGAGCCGAGATTGACCTCCGCGCCGAATGCAGGTTCGCCTCTGAGCATCTTCTGTTTTGCCGGGTTGACAGTCATCTTCATCTCCTTGTGTCAAGTTTAGGGCGTCTATTCTGCCAATCCCAAGTGTCGCTGCAGCAGAGGGATGACTTCTTGCGGCTTTTCGATGTGTGGCAGGTGGCCTGCGCCTGCGATGACTTCCAAGCGAACATTGGGCATCGCCTCTGCGATGCGCTTGCCTGCGCTGACGGGGACGATACGGTCATTCTCGCCCCAGACGACGAGAGTTGGAACTTCGACGCGTGGCAGCAGATGTATCAGGCTGGGATCGTGCATGTACGGCTTCCAGCATAGCCTGGTCGTCATCTCACGTCCGCGCAGTTGGACGAGAGGGTCTTCAGGTTCGGTAGCGGCTGTGAGCAATTCAGGGGAACCAATTGCGAGACTTGTGGTCTGCTCCTCACCAAGCAGAAAGATGTCTGCAATTTCACCCTCGCTTGGCCGGACCCCGGCAGTCCCGATGAGCGTAAGGCTATGCAGCGCCTGCGGACACATCGCTGCCATCTCAGCCGCAACCCATCCTCCCACGAAGCCGCCGATCAGATGCACCTTGTCCAGCCCTAGTTCTTGAAGCATCCATAGGTAGAAGCGCGCGAGGTCGGAGATGGATTCGAGCCATTCCGGGCGTTCCGAAGAGCCGTAGCCGGGATGAGTGGGCGCATATAGGCGCGCATCCTGCGACAGCGCATCTAAGTATGGCAGCCATCCAAGGTTGCCCTCGACGCTGTGCAGGGACAGGACGGCGTCGCCGCTGCCGCGTGTGAGCATGTGGATTTTCGCGCCGGCGACTTCCACAAGATTTTCCGAACGACCGTTATCTGACATCCTATCCATCCTATCTGTCGATGTTAATGATTTACGGCGCGACCTCAAACGGTCCCGGCAGTTCCAATTCCTTGCCGAGTTCGCGGAGTGCGGGCAGCACCTCGTCCTTCATCAGGCGCAGGCAGCGCATAGTGTCCTCATGGCTTATGCTGCCGTCATTCGTCCAGACGGCAAGAATACCGGGGCGCACGACAGACAGGACCTCCCGCAGCTTCTTGATTACGGTGTCCGGACTGCCCACGACGATGCGGTTGAGTTGAACTACCCTGTCGTAGCCAGCCGAGTCCACGCCGCCTACGAGCCTGTCGGGGCGCAGGTTGATGTTGGCGAGCCTCCTGCGGCCCTCGATGGAGCTGTATCCGGGCGGGTTCATATACTCAGGCGGCATTGGAACGCGACCTACGCCCGCGTTGCCGGACAGGAAGCCCTTGCCGACTTCATAAGCCTTCTCGTCGGTGTCCTGCACATGCACACGGAACAGGTAGCCGAAATTCTGCGGGCCCGGTTCATAACCGACCTCATTGGCTGCGTCAGCGTAGATGCGCTTGGCGTCTCCCACGACATCGGGGTCCGCTTCGAGGAACACATAAGGATAGTGGCGCTGCGCAGCCCATATCATCGTCTCCGGGCTTGCGCTGCCGGGCACCCAGACGGGCGGATGCGGCTCTTGCAGCGGGCGCACGAATGGATTGACCACGCGGAACTCATAATGCTTGCCGTCCCAGCGAAATGGGCCCGGAGTTGTCCATGTCTTGACGATAAGGTCGTGCGCTTCCTGGAAGCGGTCGCGATTGTGGACGGGATTGGTATTCGTAGCCCACGACTCGACGCCGGTGCCTCGCACGAAGCCGGACACAAGCCTGCCCTGTGAAATCAGGTCGATTTCCGCAAGCTCTTCCGCCATTCTTATGGGATTCTCCTGTATGGGAAGAGGATTGCCGAGCAGCACTATCTTGGGCTTCTTGGTTGTACGGGCGAGGATGGCGGCTTCAAGGTTCATCGCAGCGCCCATGCAGGTGGGAGTGTTGTGGTGCTCGTTCAGCATCAAGCCGTCGAAGCCAACCTCCTCGCAGTACTCGTACTCGTCGAGGTAGTAGTTGTACATATGAGAGGCTTTGGCGGTGTCGAAGTGCGAGTTGGGGAATGTGAGCCTGACCGCGCTCCGGTAGCTGTTGCGAACATCCTCCTCCGTGTAGTGGTAGTACGCTCGCTCGGTGAATCGCATCAGGAACATCGTCAGCCCTCCTCAAAAGCAATTGCCTCAATGCCCCGTAAGGTTAGGCGCATTGAGGCGATATGGCAAGGGGGAGTCGTATTGTCGAGCGGGCTACGCCTGCTCAGTGGTTGACATTGACCGGCGTGCCGTCGGCGGGTCAGGGTTAGTCGATGGACAGTCAGCGGCGGTCTATGGTGTGTCCTCGACAGAGTTGACCGTTGAGACTACGATGCCCATCGCGCCGCGAACACGATATGGCCTACGCTGCTCAATTTGGTCCTCATTGCACGGGCACGATGTGCTGCGGCCTGCCCCAGAAACCGGCGGCTGTGGAGCGTGAATTCCAAGACTCCACAGTCTCAGGGTTGCCCGCAACGCCCCGCGGAAGCTGAATCATGCCGCTGTAGAGCTGCCAGTAGTAGTAGTAGTCAACCATGTCGAGGTGGAGGTCTTCGCGTGCCTGCTTGTCCCTCTCACCGTTGATGCCGACATACATGTAGTCAAGGAAGCGGCTCTCAAAGGAGCAACCCCATGCCGGGCGGCTGAAGGAACTGTCCGCAGGAGGCGGAGGCCAGTCGAACGGGTAGTTGGCGGTCTCGACGCTGCAGTTCTTGACAACGGGCCAAGGCTGCGTGCGGTCACGCATGCGCGGCACCACAACCGCACCGTACTCTTCGGTAAGGAGCTTGGTGCTAACGCCGATGTCTTCCCAGCCTGCTGCTACGGCGTCGGCCTGCTCAAGGCAGACGTCGCCAGTTTCGCAGCGGTACTTGTTGAGGCTGATTTCGAAGCGGGTGCCGTCGGCCTGCCTGGGGAAGCCAGCCACGTCGAGAAGGCGCTCTGCCTCTGCGTAGTCAGTGGGAATTTCCCAGGGCCATTCATAGTCGGCCTCGGCGGCCGGTACGTCGTATTCGGGCCATTCAGTGCCGCTGCCCAGCAGATCGCTGCTGTACTTCTCGTGCGCGGAGTTGACCATTGCCTGCGTTACGGTGCGCTCAGGGCGCCAGCCGGGGAACTTCGGTCCCATCAGCTCGAGGTAGATGGGGGTGCCGAGGCCGGCCTGAAGCACGTCAACAATACCCTGGCGGTCGATTGCCATGGAGAGCGCCCAGCGAACGAGGCGGGCCTGTTCCATGTCGCTCATGCCTGCGGGGTTGTTCGTGTCCTCGTACTGGCAGGGCTTGCCGAGGTCGCACCAAGGGTTGCCAAGGTGCGGGAGGTCAGTTTCATATACCGGAGACATCCAAGGCTCGAGCGCCTCTTCGGTCTTGGCGTTCTTGTCTGTCCAAAGGTTGCCGGGCCAGATGACGCTGAGAGTCATCGTGTCCTTGTCGGACATAGTCGGAATGAACTTCAAGCCCTTTTCTTCCAGCTCAGTGAGCCGGGCGAAGTCGATGGCGGCGAGGTCGATCTCGCCGGTCTCCATCGCTGCCATGCGGGAGGTGATTTCAGGCATCTGCCTGACAACGAACTTGCCGATGTGAGCGGTCTCAATCCAGTGCTCCGCTACTGCGTGGACTTCGCCACGGTCGTTGGGCTTCCACTCACCGATGGTGAAGGGGCCGGAGCCGACTGGGACGAACCGCACCGCAGCCGCGCCCATTCGCTCGTAGGCGTCCTTGCTGTCGAGTCGAACAGTGGTGTCGTTGATGTCGAACTCGCTAATTGGGATGCCCCAGAAGATGTCGCTCAACATAGGTACGACAACGGTGTAGTCGTCCAGTGCTCTCGCCTCGCCGAAGGTTGCGCCGAGCTGGGCGCCAATGGCAGCGCCGAGGCTGGGGTTGACGACGGCGTTCTGGCGGTTCATGTTCCACGCTACGTCGTGCGCGGTGAGATCGCCAAAGTCTTCGCCTGCGAAGGCATCAGGAGTGTTGAATCTGATGCCCCTGCGAACTCTGAGAGCTAGTTCACTTCCGTCTTCATTAAATCTCCAATTTTCCGCAACGAAAGGGGCGAGCGGGTCTGTGCCGTCGTGCACGAGTAGATGGTCGAAGAAGCCCATCTGAATCTCGCCAGGGCTTCCGCCGTAGGTCTGGACCTCAAAGTCACCGAACTGCTCGGAGACTTCGGGAATTGCCATCGTTATGGTGACGTCTCCCGGATTGGATGGTGGAGGCGCGACATTTGGCGCTTGTGCAGCTGGTCTTGTCATTGGGAATGGAGCAAACGTTGGAATGGCGGTGGGTGTATGGGTTGGGGCCGTCAGAGTTGCCAGTGCTACTGCTGTTGCATGTAGGTCCGGAGTCGGAGTCGGCGTGATTGTAGGACTAGGTGTCAGAGTTGGGGCCGTCAGAGTTGCCAGTGCTACCGCTGTTCCATGTAAGTCCGGGGTCGCCGATGGTGTTGGAATAGCAGTCAACACTGCCGCGATCATTGCTCCGAGCTCCGGAGTTGGGGTAGGAACCGGTGACTGCGTCGGTGTTTCCGTGGGAATAGGTGTTATGGTTGGAATTGCGGCAGCAGTTGCTTCTACCCGGGCTTGGACCGTGGCTTCTATGTCGGGGGTGGGCACCAGTGTCACAGTCTCCTGTGCAACCGCAACCAATGCCTGGACTGTGCCTTCTAGGTCTGGGGATGAAGTTGTATCTGGGGTCTGGCTACCCATCTCGCATGCTAGGGTAGGCAGAATGACGGCGAGTAACAATATAGATAGCTTCATGGAGTATGTTCTGGGGAAGTGGTGACTCGCCTCGGACTCGAACCGAGAACCTACTGATTAAGAGTCAGTTGCTCTGCCAAATTGAGCTAGCGAGCCGTGTACTGCGACCGGGCAATTTTGTGGAGACACAAGGTGTGTCAGCGCATCGCAGATTATATTCTAGCCGTGCGCGGCGAAGGGCGTCAAGGTCAATTGACGATGCACAGGGCGTATGCTATATTCATTCGTGCAGAGCATTAGTGAAAAGATGCACAAGAAAGTGTGTCGGTTGGCGTAGCTTCATATTGTCTCCATTTAGATGTTGAATCGAGCGACAAGTAGAGCGAAATAACGTCAATGGCCCAGACTCGAAAATATGGCAAGGGAGGGCGCCTTATCTTTCGTGTGCTGGCGGTGGCTTCTTTGGTAGCCGCCTTTGCGCAGGTAACGCTTGGCGGCATCGTGAGAGTAACCGGTTCCGGACTTGGATGCCCGGACTGGCCTCTCTGCCACGGGCAGCTTATTCCGCCCTTTGATTTTGCCACTCTCCTCGAGTACAGTCACAGGCTCTCCGCATCTTTGCTGGGTGTACTGGTTCTGGGGACGGCCATAATCGTATTATTGCGCTACCGGCACATTAAATGGGGTAAGAACTCTATTCTGACCGCGTTGGCGCTAGTGTTCGTAGCCGCAATTCTGGGCGGCGCGACCGTGTTGACGGAACTAGCGTGGTGGCTGCGTCTGATCCACCTGGGAGTAGCTGAGGTTGCAGTCGCGGCGCTGGTTATAGCGGTGGTTGTCAGCTGGCGAGTCGGAGTTGCGAAGCGGGATAATGCCGACGTACGTGTTGAGGCGGGCGCGAACAAGTTGATAATCTCGGCGCTGGTTGGAGTGTTTCTTCTCATTTTGTCGGGTTCCTATATCGTCGGCGCAGGTTATGGCTCTTCCTGCGGAACGTGGCCGCTGTGCAACGGCAGCCTGTTCCCGGAGGGCAGGGCTTACATCGAGCACATGGGGCACAGGTACTTTGCGGCGATTATCGGACTGCTGGTGCTGGCAGTTGCATATAAGGCGTGGCAGATGCGGTTCCGCCTGCCAAGCCTAGGATGGAGCGGAGCGCTGCTCTTTCTGGCGTTTGCGGCGCAGATTCTGGTTGGCGCCTTCACCGTGTGGCTGGGATTCACGCCGGAGATTAAGGCGATACACCTTAGCATGGCGACATTGGTGTGGATCGCTCTGGTATTCGTTGCCGCTCTGGCCTATATGCCGCAACGGTTTAATGCCGGGGCGCCATTGGCGGATGAAAGCGAAGTATTGGTCGCGAATAGTTTGACGGAAAGGGCTTAAGGGCTTGGCTACTCAGACAACTCGGCAAGTTGCGGCGCCGTCGCAGAGCCTCTTCAGGGCGTATGTGGCGTTAACCAAGCCGCGCATAATCGTGTTGCTGCTGTTCACCGCTCTGGGTGGGATGTTTCTTGCCGCGCAGGGTACACCCGATGTCGTAGTCCTGCTGGTTGTTCTTACCGGAGGAGCGCTGGCGTCGGCGGGCGCGAACGCGCTCAACCAGTGGTTCGACCGTGACATAGATGAGGCGATGCGGCGCACAAGCAAGCGCCCGGTTGTCGTGGGAACAATCCCGAACAGCCACGCCATCGCGTTCGGCATCTGCACGAATGTCATTGCTTTCGCGATGCTGGCATCCATGGTCAACCTGTTGAGTGCAGTATTGACGCTGTCGGCGACGCTGTTCTATGTGCTGGTCTATACGATGGCGCTGAAGCGTACTTCGACTCAAAACATCGTTATAGGGGGAGCAGCGGGCGCGATTCCTCCCGCAGTAGGTTGGGTCGCTGTTACAGGTTCGCTCGATCTGCCTGCGATATATCTCTTCGCGATAGTCTTCTTCTGGACGCCCCCGCACTTCTGGGCGCTGTCATTGCTGCTAAAGGATGATTATGCGAGCGCGAAGGTGCCCATGCTACCGGTCGTTGCAGGAGTGGATGTCACGAAGAAGTCCATACTGCTTTACACCGTGCTTATGCTCGCCCTGACTACCATGTTCGCTCTCACAGGCGCAGTAGGACTAGTGTACCTGCTGAGTTCTGTTGTGCTGGGCGCGCTGTTCATCCATTATGCATGGAGGCTCATTCGTCGGCCGGGCATAGAGGGCGCCAAGCCCTTGTATCTGTATTCATTGCTGTACCTTGGCGTGCTTTTTCTAGCCATAATCGCGGACAGCATTTACAAAGTTGGATGGTATGGCTGGATGTAGCCTTAGTATTGGCCTTAGTATTGGATTGCGCGCAGATAATCTTGACTGACTTACATTGCTCTGATAGATTTCTTACTCGGTGCGCTGATGAATATCAGGCGCATCGGAGACGAGGCGACATTGGCGGAATTCAGCCGATTGACGGTTCGTCCAATTGGGTTGAACAGGCAACTAACGAGAGGGCACAAGTAACGATATGCTGAAAAGCGTAGTGAGCTTGAAAAGACTAATGGGCGCGGCGTTGCTGGGTGCGTTTGCCGTTCTGCTTACGGGCTGTAACATAGTTACGCCCGATCATCCTCAGTCCACATTCGACACCCTGGGCCCCGTAGCGGCGAACCAGCTGTTCATCTTCTGGGTCATATTCTGGGCGGGTGTGGTTGTATTCATCGCGGTTGAAGCCGCGCTGATTTACATGGTGTTCAAGTTCAAGCGCAGGGACGACCGCGACCCCGCGCAGACGCACGGCAACACGCGCCTTGAGATAACCTGGACGATAGTGCCTGTCATAGTGCTCATTGTGGCGGCAGTTCCAACGGTGTTGGGTATCTTCTACGCGGACGCCGGCAGATTTGTGAGCGCCGACACGAAGGGACAATACCTTGAAATCGATACCATAGGCCATCAGTGGTGGTTCGAGTTCCGCTATCCGCATCCGACCAACCCCGGCGAGCAAATTGCGGTTGCCAACGAGATATACATCCCCGTCGGAGAGCCGGTAGTCTTCCTGCTCGATTCTGTGGATGTGATTCACAGCTTCTGGGTGCCGAAACTCGGGGGCAAGGTCGATATGATACCCAACAATGATAATATGTTGTGGTATCAGGCGGATGCGCCCGGGGAATACTATGGTCAGTGCGTCGAGTTCTGCGGCGTTTCGCACGCGAATATGCGCTTCAAAGTGGTTGCGGTCCTGCGTGACGAGTTCGACGCATGGTTGCTGCACCAGGCGAATCCTGCGCCGGAACCTTCGGACGCTCTCGCGGCGCAAGGCAAGAAGCTGTTCCGCGATGCGGGTTGTTCCGGCTGCCATGCCGATAGCAGTAGCGTAATAAAGTTGCGCGATGACGGCAGCAGAATACCGGGTAGGACGGGGCCAATCCTGACGCATGTCGCGTCGCGTCTGAATCACCTGGGAATATACCGAAACTCGGATGTGGACTTCGAGGACGCAAGCGGCTCTCGGCAGCTCTATGTGAACTCCGCAGGTATCCCGACCGATCTGAATACCGGGCGCCCGTTCGTCAACGAATCGATGCTTCAGAGCAACCTGAAGGTCTGGATAACGGATCCGGAGGCGCTGAAGCCAGGAAATCTTATGTCGAGAGACGGAGAGCCATACATTGACCCGGCTAACAAGTTGACGGAGCAAGAGATCGATGCGCTCGTCGCGTATCTGATGACATTGAAATAGCGAATTTTTGAGGAATTCGACGGGGCAAAGCGCCACCGTCGTTCCGACCAATGGAGCAAAATGGGAGGCGAGGGATGACTACACTGGCGTTCCCCATACCCAGACCAACACACCCAACAGGTATCTGGAACTGGATTACGACTATCGACCATAAGAAGATAGGCGTACTCTACGGTGTTACCGCGTTCATCCTGTTCCTGTCCGGCGGCATCGAGGCGCTTCTGATGCGCATTCAGCTGGCGGGGCCGGGACAGGACATCGTCAGTGCCGAGATTTTCAACCAGCTCTTCACGATGCACGGCACTACGATGATCTTCCTGGCGATAATGCCTCTCAGTGCCGCGTTCTTCAACTTCGTCATTCCTTTGCAGATTGGCGCGAGGGACGTGGCGTTCCCGCGTCTCAACGCCTTCAGCTACTGGACGTTCCTCGCGGGCGCGATAATTCTGAAGATAAGCTGGTTTACGGGCGGTGCGACAAACGCGGGCTGGTTCGGCTACGCGCCTCTGACAAGCGTGCAGCAGAACCCGGGTACGGGCATAGACTACTGGATAGTCAGCTTGCAGGTGCTGGGCATTGCGTCCCTGGCAGCGTCCTTCAACTTCCTCGTAACCATAATCAACATGAGGGCTCCGGGTATGTCGTTCATGCGACTGCCCCTGTTCACATGGATGACCTTCATCACGAACATCCTCATAGTCTTGGCGTTCCCGGTAATTACGGTAGCCCTAATCGAACTCTACTTCGATCGCAGTTTCGGCATGAACTTCTTCAACGTCGCCAGGGGTGGCGACCCCGTTCTGTGGCAGCACTTGTTCTGGGTGTTCGGACACCCAGAGGTGTACATTCTGATTCTGCCCGCGATGGGAATAGTCTCGGAGATTCTGCCGACGTTCTCGAAGAAGCCTCTATTCGGCTATCCGGCGATTGTGCTTGCGGGCGCCATCATCGCCTTCATGGGCTGGATGGTATGGAGCCACCACATGTTCACGGTGGGGCTAGGCCCAATTCCGATTACAGTGTTCACGATTACGACGATGGCGATTGCGGTGCCCACAGGGATAAAGGTGTTCAACTGGATGGGCACTATGTGGGGCGGCGCGATGGATTTCAAGACGCCTATGTTATATGCCGTGGGATTCGTCGCCATGTTCACGATTGGCGGCATCAGCGGCGTTATGCACTCCATGGCGTCGTCTGACGCGCAGCAGCAGGATACCTACTTCATCGTGGCGCACATCCACTATGTGCTGTTCGGCGGCGCGATTTTCGCTATCTTTGCGGGTATCTTCTACTGGTTCCCGAAGATAACGGGGCGGATGTACAACGAGACTCTCGGCAAGATAAACTTCTGGGTGACGTTCATCGGCTTTAACATAGCCTTCTTCCCGCAGCACTTCCTTGGGCTTGACGGGATGCCCCGACGTATTTACACCTATGACTCCGCAATGGGCTGGGATTTCTGGAACGGCGTTTCCACCTTTGGCGCAATCGTTCTGGCTGTTGGTGTCCTGATTTTCATGCACAACATCGTGAAAAGCTGGCGCAAGGGCGAGATTGCCGGCAACGACCCCTGGGATGGCAGGACTCTCGAATGGTCCATCCCGTCTCCGCCTCCGGAGTACAACTTCGAAGAGATTCCGACCGTGTACGACAGAGACGACTGGTGGGCGCGCAAGCGCCGTGAAGTCAGGCGCGCGGTACCGGTAGCAGGCGGTTCAGGCGAAGACGAAGAACACCACGACATACACTTGCCGCAGCCGTCGTATTGGCCGCTTGTAGTGGCGATTGGGATTTTTATAGGCGGAATGGGTCTGATATATCCTGTCGGCACCTACGCGATTTCCATTATAGGCGTACTCATCGGCATGATAGCGGTGTACGCATGGTCCTTCGAGCCTGTGAACGACCCTGAAGACGGCGAGCAGGCCGCTCACTAACCCCGGAGGCTGATTTAAGTGGCACAAGCAACCGCGCACCACGGCGAACACGAGCCGACGACAACCGGCCTTAACCACAGGAAAATGCTCATGTGGGCGTTCCTGGGTTCGGACTGCATGTTCTTCGGCTCCCTCATCGCAACATATCTGGTGTACAAGAACCGCAGCATCGCGGGACCCCTACCGGAGGATGTGTTCAGCATCCCCGTTACCACCGTCAGCACCTTCGTACTGCTGATGAGCAGTATGAGCATGGTGCTGGCCTATGCCGCGCTCACGCGCAACAGCATGAAGGCATTTCGCATCTGGCTGGCGTCAACCTGCCTTCTGGGTGCGACCTTCGTCGGATTTCAGGTGTACGAGTTCACCACATTCGCCAACTACGAGCACAAGGTCTATTGTGCCGACGTAGGCGTCAAAGAGCTGACTCCGGTCAAGCAGGAGCTCGCGAAGAAGTGCGGCACTGAGGACGAGCACGACGGCGTGGTCGAAGAAGTGGTCGGGCTGTCTCCGCGCACGAACCTCTTCGGTACGACCTTCTATACGCTGACAGGCTTCCACGGGGCGCACGTTACGTTGGGAATAGTGTGGCTGCTATCCTTATTCTTCCTGTCGTTCAAGAAGGGAATGGTGACGCCGGAGAGAAACTTGGACCTTGACTTAGCCGCGCTCTACTGGCATTTCGTTGACATTGTGTGGATTGTCATCTTCACTGTCGTGTACCTGTTTGGAGTGTTCCCCGGATTCTAGCCGCCTTACAAGCACTTTGAGAGCAAACTAGAGGAAACGAATGAGCCAAGAACACCAAGTCGTAGCGGAAGAGCATGACGGAGATGTCCATACTGGACATCCTACGCCTTTCACATACTTTAAGGTAGCCATAACGCTGTCAGTGCTTACGGCGCTTGAGTTCGGTCTGTTTTATCTGGAATGGCTGAGTTATGGCATCATACCTGTGATGGGATTTCTGTCCGCCGCTAAGTTCCTGCTGGTAGCGATGTTCTATATGCACCTGAGATACGACAAGGTGGGGATCAATATATTCGGCAGGGATGTTCCGATATTCTCCCTGATGTTCGTTGCGGGGCTGATAGTAGCCGCGGGCGTCGTGTTCGCGCTAATGGCTTTGTTCGCCTTCTTTACGGGCGGCAGTTAGACGCCGCGGCCCGATATATGACCCTGTCTTCAAGGGCGATTATTCGCATATCTGACCATTAGGACGCTCTGGAAGCTCTTGAGAGCATGTTAGGAGCATAGATTGAACGAGATTGCGGGTTCGCTCTGGCTGCAATGGGAAGCCCACTGGGACGCGATGGCCGGCCTGGCGCTGCTCTTGGGTGCATATCTCTACGGCGTTGGCCCCTTGAGAGAGCGATACAAGCTGGCGGAATACGCCGAGCCGCGGCAGATAGCGACCTTCTGCGCGGGCATAGTGGTCATATTCTTCGCGCTGGCTTCGCCACTTCATATTCTCAGCGAACGCTTCCTGTTCAGCATGCACATGACCCAGCATGTGCTGCTGACACTGATAGCGCCTCCGCTGCTCATTCTCGGCACACCGGACTGGCTGCTCAGGCCGTTGCTGCGCCCGAACTGGTCCTTTCGCGTGGCGCGAGTGCTCACGCATCCGGTAACGGCTTTTGCCGCCTTCAATGTAGTATTCTCTATATGGCACATTCCCGCGCTCTACAACTCTTCCCTGACGAGCGAGGCTGTGCATGCCGTGGAGCACATTATGATGGTCGCGACGGCAATCCTGATGTGGTGGCCGCTCACAAGCAACTTGCCTGAGCTGCCGCGTCTGGACTACCCGTTCCAGATGGGCTACATCTTCATTCTTTCGATCGCCCAGATCATCGTATTTGCTATAATAACCTTCGCCGAGGAACCCATCTATGACTTCTATGTGCAGGCTCCGAGGATCTGGAGCCTGTCGCCGCTGCTGGACCAGCAGATTGGCGGCATAATAATGAAGGTTGGAAGCGGAATATACTTCCTTGCGTTGCTGATAATCATCTTCTTCAAGTGGTTCAACCAAGAAGAGGCAGTGAGGAAGTTAGACTCGGAAGAACAATACGGTAAGAAAGACGACGGGTGGGCAGACGGCCCCGCGTTGGAGGATAATTACAGATGATGCAACGGTTTCTTTTGGCAGTGTTTATCCCAATCCTGTCGCTAGGGGTAGTCGGCGCAGTTGCGGTTTCGATTGGATTGATTTTCTTATATCTCCATCATGCGATGCACAGCGAGTTGGGAGTCATTATTCTCGGCTTGGCGCTGGTTATCCTCGTTCCTGTTGGGGCATTTTTAGCGCAGAATGCGGTGGAAAAAGGCAACTCGTAATCGCGACTTGTCATGTGAGCGGTATGGCAGGGGAATCGTATTGGCTGTACGCTTGCGACAGGTCCACCTTTGCTTCCCAATCGGGTTTCGCTCCTTCCGTTCGCAACGGTTGATGCATAAGCGGGACCCTCGATTGACTCCTAAACTTCAGTTGTTCCTCGCCTTCGCGATGCTTGGGCTGTCGTTCCTTGCGTGCTCTTCGACACCGACGCGTGAGGATTTCAAGGGCACTGCTATCAGCGGCGATCGGCAGGCGCAAGACTTCACACTGACTGATCAGTTCGGAGCATCAAAGTCCTTGAGGCAGGACTTCGTCGGCAAGGTCGTCGTACTGACTTTCCTGTACACGGAATGTCCGGATGTCTGCCCAATCGTCGCGAATCACCTGCGTGACGTTGCCCTTCTAATGGAGGAAGATGGCCCGGATACTACTGTCGTAATCGTGAGCGTGGATCCGGAGGGGGACACAGTTGACAGCGCGTTGGCGTATTCCGAACGCTGGCAGATGACCGACCGCTGGACATACCTGGTGGGCGAAGAAGCCGAGCTGAAGGAAGTGTGGAAGGCGTACTACATCGACCCTTATGTGCATGGGCCAGGAAGAGCGGATAGCAAGAGCACCCCTCAGGTGCGTGGGTCGGGTGGCGGTGGCGTCAGTGCGCTCGTGGAGCAGACTGGGCGCGTAATCCATTCAGCCCCGATATATATCATCGATGCTGAAGGGGTCATGCGCTCGGTACTCACGCTACCCCTGGAGTCTGAGGATGTGGCTCACGACATCAGGCTTGTAGGGAACTAGACATCCGGGGTAGAGGGGCTGCGTGAGGGACTTAAGCCGCCGGTTCCAGTTGTGCCTTCGCCTGCTCCGCGATTTTGGAGAATGCCTCCGGGTCGCGTATGGCTATATCGGCGAGCATCTTGCGGTTTATCTCAACCCCTGCGAGCTTCAGCCCGTGGATAAGACGGCTATATGTGGTGCCATTGGCGCGCGCAGCAGCATTGATGCGTATGTTCCACAACTTGCGCATGTCGCCCTTCTTCTCCTTGCGGTGCGCGTAAGAGTAGGCAAGGGCGTGTATCAGGGATTCGTGGGCGCGGCGGTATAGTGTATGCCTGACGCCTTGGTGTCCCTTGGTCGCCTTCAGCATTTTCTTGTGTCGGCGGCGCTTGTTGGTGCCGCGCTTTATCCTGGTCACTTGTCTCAGACTCCTTTGAACATACAAACCAGGCGACTGGTTCAGTACGCCTGGTAAGTCTGATGTGCTAGTTATTCTATTGTATCGAAAGTCAGGCCGAATTGCAGCCCTTTTTTTGCGGCGCTACGCGACGCCGTAGGGCAGCAGCTTCTTGATTCGCGGCGCGTCCGCCGGGCTGACGTCAATCTTGCCATTGAACTGACGCTTGACCTTGTTGGACTTCTTGCGTCGCAGATGGCTGCGATGTCCCTTCATGCGTACGAGCTTGCCCGTCGATGTCACGCGAAATCTTGCGCGTGCCCCTTTGTGTGTCTTAAGTTTGGGCAACTTCCTTCTCCTGTGATCGTTCTGTGGACTTTTCCATATTTGGATTCGGCACAAGCGTCATAGCCAAGAAGCGCCCCTCGAAGGCCGGTGGGCGTTCAAGCAGAGCCTCGTCCACCAAGTCGTTGGCAACTGTGCGGAGTAGCTGCATACCGAGTTCTGGGTGTGCAATTTCCCGGCCTCGGAACATTACGGATACCTTGACCTTAGCACCGCCGCCCAGCAGGCGTTTCACAAGCCGTGTTTTCGACGCCAGATCGTGCTGTCCGATCCGGGTCTTCATGCGAACTTCCCGCTGCTCCTGCATCGCCTTGGCTTTGCGCGCCTTGCGGGCTTCGCGTTCCTTGCGGGTGTTATCGTACTTGAACTTGCCGTAGTCCATTATTCTACAGACGGGCGGCCTTGCTGTGGGAGCGACCTCTACAAGGTCCAGACCGCGCTCGTCGGCAATCTCTATTGCTTCGCGCGTCTGCATCACTCCTAACTGCTCGCCGCGTTCGTCCACAAGTCGAACCTCCGGCACTCGGATACGATGATTGACTCGGTACTCTCTTGGTGGGATTCTGCTCACCTCTCCATATGGGAAATTACCTGATTAGGCATAATATGAACAGAATATAGCATAAGGTATATGACTAAGCAATAGTCAAAAAGCCTGTTTTCGTGCTCAGGGGCGAGTGCAAGATCAATGGGCTATCTCCTCTATGCTTGTGCCCTGGAATTTGATTCCTGCACGATGCGCCCGACAACTTCGCCAACCGGAATCGCTCCCAAATTCTCTCCGGAACGGAGACGTACGGCTGCAGCGCCAGCGTCTGCCTCGCGGTCGCCTACTACGAGCATGTACGGTATCTTCTGCAACTGAGCTTCGCGGATTTTGGCGTTCATCCGCTCGTTGCGTCCGTCCGTCTGAGCGCGGATTCCTGCGGCGGCCAATTGTGTACGAACGGAGTCGGCATATTCTACATGGCGGTCGGCAATCGGAATGACGACTGCCTGGACGGGAGCCAGCCAAACGGGGAAGGTGCCGCCGTAGTGCTCGATGAGCGTACCCATGAAACGCTCGAGCGAGCCGAGCAGCGCGCGATGGACCATGTAGGGCCGGTGTTCCTGCCCATCCTCGCCGATGTACGTCAGACCGAAGCGCTCCGGCAGGTTGAAGTCGAACTGGACTGTCGTGCATTGCCAGAGCCTGCCGATTGCGTCACGAATGTGTATGTCTATCTTGGGGCCGTAGAACGCGCCGCCGCCGTCATCAACCTCGAAAGGGATTCCCCGCTGCTCCAGCGTCTGTCGCAGCGACTCTGTCGCAAGTTCCCACTGCTCGGGCTCGCCAACAGCTTTCTCCGGTCGTGTGGAAAGCATCACATCGAACTCACTGAAACCCAGAGTCTCAAGCAGATGAAAGTTGAGGTCCAACACTCCGTTGACCTCTTCGACCACCTGGTCCGGTCGACAGAAGATGTGCGCGTCGTCCTGCGTCAACCCGCGCACACGCATCAGTCCGTGCAGCACGCCACCGCGTTCGTAGCGATAGACTGAGCCAAGCTCACCCACGCGCATGGGCAATTCACGGTAGCTCCGCATTGCCGTGCGGTAGTACATGATGTGGAAGGGGCAGTTCATGGGCTTCAGGTAGTAGTCCTGGCCGTCCATATCCATCGCTGCGTACATGTTCTCCTGGTAGAAGTCGAGATGGCCGCTCGTCTCCCATAGGGTGGAACGACCGATGTGCGGCGTGTACACAAGGTCATAGCCTGCGTTGTAGTGCTCCTGCTTCCAGAAGTCTTCGATGATGCCACGCAGACGCGCCCCCTTAGGATGCCAGATGATTAGACCCGGCCCGGTCTCGTCATGAATTGAGAACAGGTCCAAGTCTCTGCCGAGAAGCCTATGGTCGCGGCGTCTCGCCTCTTCAAGGCGATGCAGGTGCTCGTCGAGTGCATCCTGCGACTCGAACGCGGTGCCGTAGATGCGTTGGAGCATCGGACGCTTTTCGTCGCCGCGCCAGTACGCGCCCGCGACACTGAGCAGCTTGAACGCCGGTATCTTCCCGGTTGATTCGACGTGCGGTCCCGCGCACAGGTCCTCGAAGCTGCCGTGCCTGTACGTAGAAATCGCTTCGTCCGGCGGAATTTCTCTGATGATTTCCAGTTTAAGGGGTTCAGCAGCGTTCAGTTCCAGCGCTTCGTCGCGCGGATATTCACTGTATTCGAAAGTGAAGTCTTCGGCGATTACCGCCTTCATGCGATCCTCTATGCGCTCCAGGTCTTCATCGCGGAAGGGTTCGGGAGCAAGGAAGTCATAGTAGAAACCGTCTTCCGTGGGCGGCCCAATGGCGAGCTTGATATCAGGGAACATCTGCGTCACGACATCCGCCATTACGTGCGCTGCCGAATGACGAATGCGCTCACGGAGGTCTGCGAGGTCGGAGTCCTGTTTCAGGGTCATATCATTTTCCTCCAGAATGTCCGGAGAGAGATTGGTGCGACATAGCGCGACTCAATCTCTCAACAAGGATTGTGATTTAGAGACTGGATGCCGTAGATGCGTATGGCAAGCAAAAGCCTCCCGTCGCTAGTTGGAGCGACTCGGGAGGCTAAGTAGTCAAGTGTTGTTCAGGGTAAGAGCGTATTATGGGGTTCCCAAGGCTTTGTTCCTATTATACTGTCATTAGATATTTTACTTGCTAGCATTTTAGCGAGATTTAGCTTTCTCAGTCAAGCAATAGCGCCACACGTCCTCTGTGCCTCAGCGTAGGAATGAAGCGACCGCAACGCCGATGATGGAAGCAACTATTGCGAACTGCCCGGCTATGAGGACAACGGCAAGCCGGTCGATGCGAGAGTTCAGTCGGTCGTACTCTGCGTCCATGCGGGCATTGGATTGGGCAAAGCCTGCGTCCATGCGGGCATTGACTTCTGCAAAGCCCCGTTGCATCTGCTCCAGTATGAATGCGTGAGTTACGCCGTCGCCGTGTTGTTCCGTTGTCGCACTCTGCTGTTGTCGCTCTTCTACTTCTGTCGCCACTACTGTCTCCTGAACGGATTATATCCGTGCGTCGTATGCATTCAGTTTGCCATGTCATATAGCATAAACGCACATTGGCCGGTAAGCCTAAATAACGACTAGATGCTCATCTGGTGTCACAATGTATTGCGTCAATTTAACTGGAAAGCTGACGTAGGCGCGGGTCGAGCTTGTCACGCAACCAGTCGCCGAGGAAATTGAGAGCCATCACTGTCAAGAAGATTGCCAGGCCCGGGAAGAAGGAAATCCACCAAGCGTCACGCAGGTAGTTGCGCCCATCGGCGATCATTGCGCCCCAGGTCGGTGTGGGTGGCGGGATTCCCGCGCCCAAGAAACTGAGAAATGATTCTGCCAGAATGAGCTGGCCTGAGCGTAGCGTAGCAATGACGAGTACGGTGTTGATGACGCCCGGAAGGATGTGCATGAGCAGAATTCGCGGTAGGGAAGCCCCCGCAATGCGCGCCAACGCAACATAGTCCCGCTCCCTCAGAGATAAGACCTCTCCGCGCACGTTCCTCACGAACCCTGCCCAAGTGAGCACGGCAAGTACGATAATCATTGTGGTCAGGCTTGTCCCGAGCACGAGCGCTAGCACCATCGCTACCAGCACGAAAGGCAGCCCGAGGAAGATGTCCACGAGCCGCATGATTACTTCGTCTATGAGACCGCCGAAGTATCCGGCAATCAGGCCGAGCGCCGTGCCTATAATCGTGCCGAAAACGAGCGAGAACGCCATCACCATCAAGGAGATGCGCGCGCCGTAGAAGAGGCGGCTGAGCATGTCTCGGCCGATTGTGTCCGCGCCGAGTATATATGTCCAAGTGCCGTCCGCGTACCATACCGGAGGGGCGTTTCTGCTACGAAGGGTGCTGAAGAGCGGGTCGTGCGGCGACACCAGCGGCGCGAGTAACGCCAAAATGACCATGATGGTCAAGATGATTATCGAAAGCACGGGCCAATTTCTGACGAATTGGAGGGACCTGCTTATCCATCCGGTGCTCGAAGCGAGTCTGACCTCGAAATCCTGCTGCGTCTGTGCTTGCGCCATACTCTGAAATTTCTCCTTACGAGTATCGGATACGAGGGTCTATGAAAGCGTACATAATGTCCACAAGGAAGTTCATCGCAATGAAGGCTGCGGTGAACATCAGAGTAACGACCGCCAGAACGGTGAAGTTGTTCGTCCAGACCGCCTCCACGGCGAACCTTGCAAGCCCGGGCCATGCAAATACCACCTCGACCGAAATCGAGCCGGTGATGAAGCCGGCAAACAGAACGCCGGAATATGTCAAAGGTGCTATGGAAGCGTTCTTGAAGGCATGTTTCCAGACGACGGAGTTGTATCGCACGCCCTTTGCGCGGGCGAGTTTGATGAACTCCGAGTCGAGCACTTCAAGCATAGCGGAGCGCACGAGGCGCACATATCCAGCTGCGGCGAACCAGGCGAGCGTGGAAGTAGGCAGGATATAGTGCTTGAGCGAAAAGCCTTCTCCCATCGTGCCTGCGGGAAGCCAATTCAGCCAGACCGAAAATACGAGAATGCTCAGTATCGCAATCCAAAAGACGGGCAGGGTTTGCCCTAATAGCGCGAAGGCGCGACCGATGAAGTCCGGGATGCTGCCACGTTTGACGGCTGACAAGACACCGATAGGGATGCCAATAAGCGTAGCAAGTATCCAAGCAGATATGGCGAGTTTCAGGGTCGGAGCAATCTTGACAGGTATCTTGTCGGCAATCTTGTGACGGTCAGTCAGATCTCGACCGAGGTCGCCTCGCATTAAGTCCCACACCCAGAGGGCGTATTGAAAGGGAATCGGCTTATCCAGGTTGAGTTGCCGCGACAGTTCCTCCCAGGTCTCTTCGGTTATGCCGTAGGCGTCATCGGGCAATAGAAGGACGCGCGGATCACCTAACAGACGTGAGACACTGAATATAATGAGCGTCGCCCCGACGAGGGCTAACAGTGAGGTGAAAAATCTACGAACGATGAATGCTGCCATGGCATCACCATTTTGGGTTGGTAAGGGTTTTCAGATTACGCTGGGCTGCGCCGAATCCGGCGCAGCCCAGCGTTTCAGTACGAATTACTTACTTCAGCTTAATCCACTCGATTTCGCTGATGCCGCCGTTGCGGAACTGAAGCATCGGACGCATGCCCTGTGCCCAAGTTTCGCCGTCAACCGTGTTCACATTGTATAGCGCGTTGGACGGCGCTTCGATGATGGCTGGCATGAGCGCCCAGTCATGGAAGTACTGCCGCATATCTACGGTCGCCTGATACAGCGCATCCTGATCTGCGGTTTCGTTCTTGATCTTGTTGACTTCGGCTGCCTTGGGAACTTCTATGGCGTGGTTGTAGCCATTGCGCCCATAGCTGCTCCAAATCTGCTCTAGCGGCCATGTCGAAGGTCCGCCGCAGCAGGGGTGCATTCTAAGCACCGGGAAGGTGCGGGTTACGAGCCCCGGCCTGATGGTGCTGTATGTGCGGAGGTCGATGTCGAAAGTGACACCGAAGTTTTGTTGCCAGTCTGCCGCGATAGCGTTCGCAAGCTCAACGTCCTCGTTACTGAGTCCGGCCCAGAAGGTAACCTCGAAGCCGTCACCGTATCCTGCCTCTTCCAGCAGTGCCTTCGCGCCTTCAGGATCGTAGGGCAGCACCCACTTGTCGCCGTGTTCCAGGATAACGGGGTCATTAAGCGTCTGGCCTGCGAGATACGCGGGCTGTCCGAGCCCGCCCAGGATAAACTCGTTTAGCCCCTCACGGTCGATAGCCATGCTGAGTGCCTTACGAACCTTGAGCGACCTCTGCATAGACGGCGTGTCCGGGTCGAACTCGTCTCCGCCACCCTCGAACGGGTCGCCTACCCAAGCAAGATTAGTCTCGCGCACCGTCTCCAGCTTATCGCCGGTTGCAGCGTGGTAGTACTCCCAGAAGTTGCCGCCGAACGGGAAGGCATGGGTGTTGGCGATGCCTTCAGGCGCGAGCGCGAAGTTGCCGGTATCCAGCATAGCCTTCCAGTCTTTGAGCGCGAGTTCTGAGATATGCACCTGACCGCTCTCCAGCTGCGCACGGCGGGTGGACGCCTCAGGTACTTCCCTTGCTCTCACTTCAGCCACGAAGGGGGGCTTCTCCCAGTGGTCAACGACTGCGCTCATGTACATGCCATCCTGCGCAACCCAGCCGTCCATTACCAGTGGGCCGGTGCCTACGATGTTAGTACGCATCCACTCATGAGCGTCTTCTTCTGTCGAGAAGCCGTTGACGGACATTATGGTCTCGACATGCGGGAAGATGCCTGTGCCCTCGCTGATGTCGGTCATAATCTGAGCG
Source organism: Dehalococcoidia bacterium (assembly GCA_965204855.1). GTDB lineage: Bacteria > Chloroflexota > Dehalococcoidia > Lucifugimonadales > JADFKI01 > Bin90. Next base: position 2,096,245 of record OZ242018.1, on the reverse strand, counting down.
AGCGTGTGGCCGGCGAAACTGTCCCAGGTGATACGCAGATTGTAGTCGTCCAGCGGCTCTAGGTCGCCGATGGCGATGTCAATGCTACCGGAAGTATCGTGCCTTGCTTCCGGCGTGAACGAAGGCAGTAGCGCCTTGTATGTCCACTCAATGTCCTTCGCAGTCATTTCCCCATGTCCCTTATGGAACATGACGCCTTGGTTCAACTCGAAGTCAGTGTAAGACAGGTCAGGAGCGGTCTCCCACGCCCTCGCCAGCCAAGGCGCTGCCGTAAGGGCGCCGCCTTCGGTGCGTACTGCCCTAAGGAGTGATTCCTGGTTATTCACATAGGTGAGAGTCGAGCACCAGAGGCAGTCCGTAGGAAAGCCACTAGGGGTGTGGACGCTTACTGTTGCGGTAACTAGGGTGCCTGTGGGCTGGTCAACCTGTTCAGGCGCCTGCCTGATTGGTGCCGCCGTTGCGGCTGGAACTGCCGTAGCAGCTGCCGGTGGCGGCTGAGTCGCCGCTGCGACGGGCGCTGCTGGCGCGGCCGCTGCTGGCGCCGCCGGTGCCGCCGGTGCTTGTGGTGCTGCGGCCGGCGCTTGTGGCGCTGCTGGTGCCGCCGCGGGAGCTTGTTGAGCCGGCGCTGCAGGAGCCGCGGGAGCCGCTGCGCCGCCACATGCGGCAAGCAGCAAAGCGAGCACTCCTAACGCGCCCAAAATTAAGGTGGGTTTCCAGTTCATCCTACTCCTCCTAAATGCAATCCACATAGTGGCAGATTGACGACTCTACCCCTACACTCTTCGCCAGAAGGGATGAGTGCCTTATGGGGCATACTTATAATAGAAATGCGGTTCCAAGTCAAGCCTAGAAGCGAAAATCACGGTCTCCGTTCCGGTGAGAATATAGCGTTCATTGAGTGTATAATGCGGATTTATCGCGCATATCCTTCCGATGGAGTTGGTTATGAAATACGATACTGTAATTATCGGCGCTGGCTCGGCGGGCAGTACGCTCGCCAGCAGGCTATCAGAGGACGCCGGACGCTCCATACTTTTATTGGAGGCGGGCCCTGACTACCCTGACTTCGAGCGACTGCCGGAGCATATCAAATATGGCGTGCTTCCCTGGTATCACCGGGCGGATGCCGACGCGCATACGTGGGGATATGAAGCGCAGGCGACGCCGGACAGACCGCCGTTCCGTCTGCCGCGCGGGAAGGTTACGGGCGGCTCCAGCGCGATAAACGGGCAGGTTTTCTTCCGTGGCATTCCGGAGGATTATGACGATTGGGCGGCTGAGGGCAACGATGAGTGGTCTTTCGTGAGATTGCTGCCGTACTTTCGAAAGATGGAGGACGACCTGGACTTCCATGGCGACGACTTCCATGGCTCCGACGGGCCCATCCCGGTCCGCAGATACAACCAGGGCGAGCTTCTGCCCATTCCGAGCGCGTTCCTGGAAGCGACGCAGGCGGCAGGGTTTCCGTTCACGCACGACATGAACCATCCGGAGTCCACAGGCGTCGGCTATTACGCGCTTAATCGCATTGACGGCATACGCATGAGCACGGCGCTGACATATCTCCAGATGGCGCGACATCGCCTCAACTTAACCGTCAGAGCCGATGTGCTCGTGCGGCGCGTCTTGTTCGATGGTGAGAGGGCTGTTGGAATCGAAGCCGAGAGCGGCGGGGACACCTTCAGGATAGATGCGGGTGAAATCGTGCTGTGCGGCGGCGCGATTAACTCACCGCAGCTTCTGATGCTCTCTGGTGTGGGGCCGCGCGAGCACCTGGAGGAGGTTGGAGTGCCTCCGGTGCATCATCTGCCGGGCGTTGGACAGAACTTGCGCGACCATCCGGCGGTGTTCATGCTGTACGAGAGCGCCAATCCCATCCCCGCCGACGCCCCATCCCTGCAGATTGGCATGCGTTACACCACGCCCGGCTCGCCGTACCGCAACGATATGCAGATGCGTCCTCTTCATGTTCGCACTGAGCATATGCCTATAAACTTCGACATTACCAGCGACATCACGCCCACGGGATTCAGCATCGCGTTGCAAAAGGCGCTCTCCTCGGGCGAACTCAGGTTGAACTCGTCGGACCCGCATGAGCAGCCGCATGTTAACTATCGCTATCTTACCGATCCGTTCGACAGGGAGAGACTGCGCGGCGCGTTGCGGCTTTGCGCCGAATTAGCCGAGAGCGGGGCCTTTGCTGATGTGGGATTGACGCGTGTCTCTCCAAATGACGATGAACTGGCGACCGACGAGGCGCTAGACAACTGGCTGCTGGCGAATGTGCTGACGCAGCATCACTCATCGGGCACCTGCAAGATGGGTCCCGCGTCGGATGCTATGGCGGTCGTGAATCAGTACGGAGAGGTACACGGTGTGGAAGGGTTGCGCGTTGTCGATGCCTCCATCATGCCGGACGTCATACGCGCCAATACGAATGTTACGACCATCATGATGGCGGAGCGCATAGCGGACTGGATGAGGCAAGGCTAACCGTGAACCGCTCCGTGAACCCTGAGTTCTTTTTAGGAATGGATGAACGATGACCGAGATCAATCCGCCAGTAAGGACAAGCAATCCCACCGAGGCCGTCAGGCAGTGGTTCGCCCTGATGGAGCGATACTGCGCCAGCGTAGATTATGACGGCGCAGAAGGTATCTTCGCCGATGATGTTGTTTCGTTTGGAACGACGATGGACATCGTGAGCGGGCGCAGGGCGTTACGCGAAGGGCAGTGGGAAAGCATCTGGGGGAACATCAGCAGCTTCAAGATGGACCTGGATAATGTACACGCGCACGGGAGCGGCGACCAGGCTTGGGGTGTGGTCACATGGACTTCCATCGGCTTTGACGGCAACCACCAGCCGTTCTATCGGCCGGGGAGAGCGACCGTTACGCTCGAACGGCGCGGCGGAGTCTGGCTTGCCGTGCATACGCATTTCTCTCTGTTTCCGGGGACTCCGCAGCGTACCTTTGGCAAGAAGCCTCGATGTGAGTAAGGCGCTTATGGAACGCAGGGACTTCGAGGTGCGAGCCAAATGCCCTCGCGCAGTCGAGACTGCTCAAGCCGCAGATTCCCCCGGTGGGAATGGACGGTATCCCTTTACGCGACGAGATTGAGCTGGAAATGGTTATGTGAGGTGATGAGATGCAATTGGAAGGTAAGGTAGCCCTCGTAACGGGCGGCGCAAGAGGATTGGGCGAAGGAATCGCTCTCGTCTTGGCGGCGCGTGGCGCGGATGTAGCCGTCTGCGACATCAATCCTGAAGGCGCGCGGCAGACCGCAAATGCGGTAGCGGCACTAGGGCGCAAGGCTGAAGCTTATTCGGTCGATGTTACAAGCCAAGACCAACTGCGCGAGACGGTGGATGCGGCGCTCACCGATTTCGGACGCATAGACATCCTTGTCAACGCTGCCGGCGTCATTGGCGCTCCGGGCTTCGAGGACACGACCACCTCACGCGAAGAGGACTGGGACATGACGTTCGATGTCAATGTAAAGGGTACCGCGCTTGCGTCGGATGCCGTCAGCCCGCACATGAAGGAGCGGCGATCCGGCAAGATAGTGAACATCGCCTCACATGCAGGGCGCGGCGGTGGTGCGGGCGGCGGAGCGTACGGCGCGTCCAAGGCGGCCGTCATTCACCTGACTCAATCCTATGCCATGGAACTTGCCCCCTACAACGTCAACGTCAATGTGGTATGTCCCGGCACTATCTGGACGCCGATGTGGGAGCGCATCGCGGACCGCGCTAAGCGTAATAATCCGGAGCAGCAACACCTGACGCCGCGCGAGATTTTCGATGCCGCAATAGCGGAACGCTGTCCCCTGGGCAGGGAGCAGACGCCGGAAGACATCGGCAAGGCGGTGGCTTTCTTCGCGTCCGACGACGCCATGAACATTACGGGACAGTCGCTCAATGTCAATGGCGGGACGCGCATGAACTAGGTCCGGCGTGTCTCTCCATGCCGGTCCAGGAACAGCTGCATCAACTCATCGTCGTGGTAGTCGCCATCCACCACGATTGCGCGCTTCTCGAGTCCGTATGACTCAAACCCCAGCGAAATGTACAGGTTGCGCGCCTGGTCGTTGCCGCTGATAACGCCTAGATTTATCTGCTCCAAGCCGGACAAAGCAGACGCGCGGCTGATGGCTTCCTGTATCAGTATCCTCCCAAGCCCTTGCCCTTGAGCCTCCGCCGCGATGTACATGCCCCAGATTGTGCCCTTATGTCGCAGCCTGTCTCCGCGCCCTCGGCTAAAACCAACCATGCCGATGAGTTCCTCTACTGAGAACATGCCAAGAATGAAGTCGTCGGGAGACTCCGATGTCTCAAGCAGCCGACTTGCCACATCATCTAACGTTGTGGCGGCTTGCGATTCATAGGGCTGCGCGAACGCGGACGGATGCTCTCTGAGCGCCCGAAGTCGCAGTTCGTGGTAGATTTCTGCGTCCGCCTCGGTCAGCGGTCGTATTATTGCGTTGATTGCGTTCATTTGCTTTGCTCACTACGCACTATTTGACATGGCGATAGCTTTGCGCTAACTTTCGCCGCGATTGCCAAATTCATGCGCTGAATGCGCTGAAAGAAATGCGTATCGTGCGGAAGAAACTGCTGGCTATTATAGCAATTATGCTGGTCGCGGCGTTGGCGCGGACAGCGTTCTTTGTTCAGGCGTCTCCGGCGTTGCAGACGCCCGCCATTAGTCTGACTGTTACGCCGGGCGACAAAATACTCGAGGCGAATTGGGAAATCACGGGAGATCTAAACTTCCGTAATATGTCTATCCAATGGCGTGAGAAATCATCAGCAGATTGGGAACAATATGACGGGCCGCGTGTATCCTTCTGCCAACCGGGGAACTGTCAAGAAAGGGATAAGCGTGATTTTACTATTGATTTCAATTGGGAGGAGGTCGGAAACGAGACAATTCCAGTGCCACTGACGAATGGCGATGAGTATCAAGTCAGAGTTTGGATAGAGTTTAGCGGGCAAACCGTTGTCTTCTCCGATGAGATCGTCGTCAGTCCCGGGGAGATTGTACCGACTCCCATCGATACGGCTACACTTATTCCCACGCCAACCGACACACCTACGCCTATGCCAACGGAGACTCACACGCCGACTGCTACTGCCACGAACACGCCCACTGCGACGAACACGCCGGTTCCTGCCATTGAATTGAGCGTCACGCCCGGGGACAAGCGACTCGATGCGGAGTGGGAAATCAAGGGCTATCCTAATTTCAAAAATATGTCGGTACAGTGGCGCGAGGTTTCATCTGCATCTGAAAAATGGGAGCGTTATGTCAGCCCGCGTAAGACTTTTGCGATACCAGTGGAAAAGGATGTGCAAGAGTTCAGCATCACACCGATGTATGACAGCACCCTCACCAATGGCGTTGAGTATCAGGTAAGGGTTTGGGTGGAGAAGAGCGCGACGGACTTCGTAATCTCGAATGTGGTCGTATCCAGCCCGAACGGGCCTACTCCAACGCCGACGAACACGCCTACGCCGACCTACACGCCCACGCCAACTCCGACCGCTACCAATACACCTACGCCAACCGACACTCCGACGCATACCCCAACTGCAACAGATACGCCCACGCCGACAGCTACATTTACACACACCCCGACGCCGACCTACACTCCGACGCCAACATCGACCGCTACGAATACGCCTACGCCAACCGACACTCCGACGCATACGCCAACCGCAACGGATACGCCCACGCCGACGAATACACCAACATTTACTCTGACGCCAACCCACACCGGGACACCTACGCCGACATCGACTTATACAGTCACACCTACGCCAACTCATACCGCGACACCCACGCTCACGCATACGCCGACGAGCACATTCACTCCAAGATCTATACCTACTCCGCTCCCGACCGGCGCGCCGATAACGGTAGTGCCGGTTTCCGGTGAGACGGCGACCGTCTGGATTGCGAGAGAGCAGCCTGACGACGGCGAGATAGCGTTTTATATAAGGGACGGTGGATTGGGGACGCTTCATTCTTGCGTTGCCAGGTGGAATGGCTTGCGCTCCAAGTACGGAATTCCTCTAGGACCTGAGGATACTTCTGATGATCCTGACGAACCTGATGAACCTGATGAACCGCCGCCGCCCTTCAACCTGCGAAGTGGAGAGCCTGAAGTGGATGTGTTTTCTACCAACGAAGATTGCGCTTACGACGAATACTCCCGGCTTGTCACCGTCCCCGCTCCGAAAGCGCTCTTCGACGGCACATATGGCAATATAGGCTCTGATGAAATCTCTTTCGCCAACACCGAAGAGATTGAAATATTATTTGGCATTGAGCCCGGCGGCGTTCTCGAGGTGCGCTACTACTTCCATGTCGTGGACTCTTATGAAAAGCGCGTGCGCGTAACGGACTCGCCCAACGAAGAAGGAGAATGGGCAATCATCAGGGAAGTGACAGGCGAGGATGATTCCTCGCCGTCGGCGACATCGGGGCTGTTCAGGGGTGTAGTAACGGGTTTCAATCGCCAGAACATGCTGGTCGAGTACGTGGACGAAAGCAGCAATGCCATAGCAAACTCCAAGACGGCGACGCCTATTCCGACGGCGACGCCGACTCATACGCCGAGCCCGTCGCCTACACCCACGCCAACCGTGAAGCCTAGAAACTTGAGCGTCAAGTTCGCCAACAAGCCTGCTCGCAATGGCGATATGGCAGTGTTTCACATTCACGACAGTCATCTTGGCACTACGGAGCAGTGTACGGTTCAATGGACGGATATTCCTCGGGACATCGTTAATGCTGACCCCAATGATCCCAAATTATTCATTGCTTGGAATGTCGCTACAGGCGCTCCCGTTCCAAGCTCGTTTTCACGCGAGGGATGCGATTACGATGGCACTACGGTGATAGCAGCACCTCTAAAGGCTTCCGTCAATGGCGAAGAAGTTATTCCTGCTGTCGAGTTTCCAGATATTGGAGCACAGAAGCAGTATGGGTTGGTGTCGATACATACCAATTCATTCCCCAAAGGCAGCACCGTCAAGATTACATTTGCATATGAAATTCCCGACGTGTACCCGGCGCATGCCCATCGTGCTCGCGTGTACAGCAGTTCGGACAGGCAAGGTGAGTGGGTGGCAATCAGGGAAGTGGCGAGCGAACGTGACGCATCGCCCTCCGCCGATTCGTCTCTGTATCGCGGGGAGATTGCGATAAGCGAGGATGCTACGAGCAAGGCGACGGGCGACGGCAAGGTGTTCGTCAGATCGACTAGCTGGCTCAGCGTTGCATATTACGACAACGATAGTATGGCGGAGCCGGAAGAGAAAGCATCATTGAAGCTGGACTTGCCGACTCCTACTCCACTTCCTACGCCCATACCTACGCCGACACGTACTCCACGCCCCACGCCCATACCTACGCCGACTCCCATTCCGGCTGTCAACCCACTGCTGCTTGCCGTAGTGTTTGGCGCAGGATTGCTGATAGCGCTAAGTCTCTTCAGGAGGGAGGCGCCCCCCGAGGCTTAGGGGAGTTGCGGCATATCCGGCGAGGGCCGCACCTCAAACGCATTCAGGGCACAGGCGAGCATACCGTAGTAGCCTATTGTCGCCGTGAGTTCGGTAACTCCCTGCTCGCCGAACCTTGCCTTGGCTGCCGCGAATGTATCATCGGATACGCGATGGGATTTCAGGATTTCACGCCCGTAACCGACTATTAGGGCTTCATCGTCAGTCAGGTCGCTTAGTGCGCCGTTGTTGGCGATGGTTTCTATCGCCGCATCGCGCACGCCGGCTTCCTGTGCCAGTGTCGCGTGCGCCGCCCACTCGAAAGCGCAGTCGAATTCGCGAGCCGTTGTGATGATTGCCAGTTCGCGCTCGGCAGGCGAAAGCGTGGACTCGAAGCGTATGTACGATCCGAGGTGCGCAGCTCGTCCCGCGACTTCCGGACTGTTGAGAAGCACAGAGAAGGGCCCGCTGACCCGTCCTCTACTTGTGGCTATGGAATCAAATATGTGCTGATTTTCCTTATCGACTTGACCGCGTTCAGTAATCTGCGTTATTCGCGCCATAGTTCCTCTTTCCCTGTTTGCATCTCATGTGTTTGTATCTGATTCAACAGAGGCATTGTATCGCAGAATCCGCAGTTTTTCTTCTATAGCCGGACGGCAATCTCATAGTACGATTCATTACCGCATAAATCTTCCACGGAGCTAGGTTATGAAGATTCACTTGGTCGATGGCACATACGAACTGTTCCGCTCGTATTTCGCGATGCCTAAGACTGTAGGACCTGACGGGCAGCCAACGGGCGCTGTAAGAGGTCTGATTCAGACACTGCTGGTGCTGCTGCGCGAAGATGACGTAACACATGTGGCATGCGCCTTCGACAGCGAGATAAGATCGTTCAGGAATGACATATTCGATGGATATAAGACAGGGGAGGACACGCCCGCAGACCTGAAAGCGCAGTTTAGTTTGGCGGAACGAGCCGCCACCGCGCTCGGCATAGTGGTCTGGCCAATGACGGAATTTGAAGCGGACGACGCAATCGCCACCGCCGCATACATGTGGAAGGACGCTCCGGAAGTGCAGCAGATAGTAGTCTGTTCCCCGGACAAAGACTTGGCGCAGATTGTCAGCGGCAATAAGGTCGTCAGCCTGGACAGGCGGCGCGAATTGGTGCTCGACGAGGCGGGCGTCGTGGGCAAGTTTGGCGTTTCGCCTGAGTCTATTCCCGACTACCTGGCATTGGTAGGAGATTCTGCCGATGGCATCCCCGGAGTGCCTCGCTGGGGTGCGAAATCTGCGGCGCAAGTGTTGCAGGCATTCAAGCACATCGAGAACATACCTGACGAAGCGGAGGCTTGGGATGTAAAAGTGCGAGGGGCAGGTTCATTGGCGCAGAATCTCACGGCGCATAGAGAAGATGCCATGCTGTATAAGGAACTCGCGACTCTTCGACTTGATGTCCCCGTACGAGAGGCGATAGAGGACCTTAGATGGGAAGGCGCTAAGCGGGAGGAGTATCAAGCAATCTGTGTCGAATATGGCTTCGACAGGCTTCTTACCGCACCCGATAGGTGGCAAGGAGAAGACGATTGAAGATCAGGAATCAGTGTGCGCTCTGAACCAGGGCGATGGTACCCCCGGTGGGACTCGAACCCACGCACCTGGCTCCGGAGGCCAGTGCTCTATCCGCTGAGCTACGGGGGCATGCTTCAAATATAGCAGTTGACGACTGACGGAACAACAGAGATGCTAATTTCCCTGCTATCAGTGGATATTCCACCAATAAGCGTTCAAGAAAATGCTTGAACTTTTTTGTTAGTATGGTTAGCATTATCGTTAGTGTCAATCGGCGTCGAAATAGAGTCGCCTGCATGACACGAATTGGAACATGATTGACAATCAATAAGGTATTGACAATACTAACGCGGCGGGACTATCATTGCATCGCTGCGTGAACATCATCAGTGCGTTACTGGTGATGGATATATCTGCAATCAATCGGATACGTTCAAGCAGACATTATAGACATAGACATTCAACAAGAAGAGGGGGTCAAATGTCGAACCGTTTCCCTTCGCAGGGTATGATACTTACTCTGCTACTTTCAATTTTCGTGGCTCTTCTCCTAGCGTGCCAAGCTGGCCCGCCAGGTGCGGCAGGGGCTCCAGGTCTCCCTGGCCCTCCTGGTCTTCCCGGCCTTCAGGGCGTGCCCGGCCTTCCGGGTGAGCCTGGTTTCCCTGGCAATCCCGGAAACCCCGGCAATCCTGGTCCTCCTGGCCCAGCCGGCCCTCCTGGTCCTCCTGGCCCAGCCGGTATCGACGGTGTGTCGCCTCAAGCGGCCATAGTGGTTGATTCCGATCTTATCTCCATAGATGGTTCACTGACGATTGACGGTTCCGGTTTCCGTCCCAACGAGCCGGTTGCCCTGCTTTTGGTAGTTGACCAGAATCTACAGCCTTTCATAGGTGGTGGAACTCGGGCACAGACTCAGGCCAATTCCGGCGGTAACTTTACCTTCTCGGTGGATTCAATCGGCGCGGCGTTCAGGGGCAGTACCGGAGCGCGTGTGCTCGAAGCGTCCAATGGCGGCTCAAACAGCCTGTCCATCTATGCAAGCGGCGCAGACGGCAGCAGGGCAAGCGTGCCGATTAGGGTAATTGGTTCGGGCGGCATCGCAAGCTCACCCAGCATAGCGTTGAGCAGCAATATCGTCGGAAACGAGGATCCTCACAATAAGGTATCCATTCTGGTTGGCGGCTTTATGCCCGGAGAATTTGTAACCGTAGTGGCCGTTGGAGCCTCCGGCGGCGATGACAGAGTTTTGGTGGGTGGTTCTGCCAATGAGTCCGGAGCTCTCATGCTTGAGGCGACGATTACATTGGATGTAGGAAACGTTTACACCATCGAGGCTATGGGCCAGCCGGTCGCTGGCATGCAGGCATCTGCGACAGCGCCTTTGGCGGTAATTGAGAAGTAGTCTTGCCCTCCGTATAGGAAAAGCTTAAGAAAGCCCCCCACCGACTTAACTGGTGGGGGGCTTCTTGGTTTGTAATATGCATCTGTCCGTCCGGTGAATAGAAAAGATGATGCGCGCGCTGGAAGCTAGAGGTTCCTCTATGTGTCTCGCGTCTTCTTCTCGCTCTGTACCGCATTGTTGCGGGCCGGGACGCCCACGACTGTTGATCCTGCTGGGACGTCTTTCGTCACGACGGCGCCGGCGCCGGTGGCTGCGCCCTCTCCAATAACCACAGGCGCCACTAACATCGTATCACTGCCAATGAAGGCATCTTTCTCTATGATGGTTTCATGCTTAGATACACCGTCGAAGTTGCAGGTTATTGCGCCCGCTCCGATATTCACATCAGCGCCCAGCGTGGCGTCCCCCATGTAGCTGAAGTGCCCCATCTTCGTGCCGCGCCCTAGCCTGCTGTTCTTGACCTCGGCGGATGTGCCGATGTGAACGCCGCTCTCGATATAGGAGCCGCCACGAATATGGCTGAACGGGCCGACATCGACGCCCGACTCCAATATAGAATCGCGCACCACAGACGATACGACCTCACACTCGTCGCCTATGGTGGAGTTTTCAATGATGGCGTTTGGCCCTATGGTGCAGGCCGCTCCAACGGTCGTCTGCCCTAAGATGTGGGTGTTGGGCAGTATGGTGGTGTCCTGGCCGAGTGCGACTGTGCGGTCGATGTACACGCTGGATACGTCTGGCATAGTAACGCCGTTCAGCATCCAATGCTCAAGAATGCGCTGACGCATAACGGCATCTGCCTTAGCCAGTTGGATGCGGTTGTTGACGCCCATAGCTTCCTCGGGGTCGTCGGATGTTATAAACGAGACTTTTAGACCGTTTGAAGTTGCGGCCCGTATCAGGTCGGTAAGCAGCAGTTCGCCATTGGGTGCCGGTGCGAGCCGTTCAAGGTTCTGCCAGACCCAGGGAGCGCGGAAGCAGTAAAATCCGCTATTGACCTCACTTATCGCGAGCGTGTCGGCGTCGGCGTCTCGCTCTTCGACGATCGCCGTTATCTCGCCACCTTCGTTTCGGACCACGCGCCCCATTCCTTGCGGCTCTGTGCTATGGGAGGTGATGACTGTGGCGTGGGCGTCCGCCGACGAGTGACGCCGCGCCAAGCGATCGAGGGTTGCCGGGAGGATGAGCGGAGTGTCCCCGTATAGCACGAGGATGTCGTTTGCATCATCCAGAACGCCGCGGGCCTGTAACAAGGCGTGGCCTGTGCCGAGTGGCTCAGACTGCGTTGCGTAGAGCACAGAGTCGCCGAGCGCCGAGCGGAATGGGCGGCTGTCCTGTGGAACGACGACGGCGATGCGGTCGATACCAATGCCACGGATGGCGTCTATGACATGCAGCAGCATCTCAAGGCCGCAGACGCGATGGAGCGATTTGGGCGTGCTGGACTTCATGCGCGTGCCCATGCCCGCGGCAAGGACGACTGCGGCGTAGTCTTGTGGACTCTTCGCTTTGGTACTCAACTCGCAGGGAGTGTACCAAAGGAATTTGAAGAGCGTCAATCAAGGCCATCGGGCAGGACTATCGGGCAGGGCGATTGGGCAGGGCGAATGTGCGCTCACTCAGCCGGAGGCTGCATCGATTCGACTCTGGAGTGGTCCGGTTGAGTGGCGAAAAGGGAGATAAGAGCCGTGAGGATACCGACCGACCCGGCGGCGAAGAAGAAGGGTATGTAGCTTTCGGCGCTGATGTAGTCGAAGACTATGCCCGGAATCATGACACCGACGGCTTGGCCGAAGGTAGTGAACGGTTCCGTAATGCCGCGAATGGTGCCGAGTGAACGCCTGCCGTAGTAGTCTGCATACGCTACGGGCGGGACGGTGAGCATGCCGCCGAGCCCGAAGCCGAAGAGGGCGGAGTACGCCAGAGCTTCTGCCGCGGTGTTTGTGGTGATGAACAGAAATGAAGCCGCTGCCATTACGAGGGCGACGGCCGCCATCACGAAGCGCACGGGCACTTTTTCAACTATTCTCCCCCAGACGATGCTGCCGACGCCAAGAAATATCGCGTTGAAGCTGATGCCCACGCCCGCTATGACCGCGCCAAGCCCCTGGTCCTGAAAGAAGGCGTTGCTGTGCGTGTTCGTGCCTGCCTGCATCAGGAAGAGCAAGCCGGTGGCTATCGCCAGCAGCCAGAGCGCGGGAGTGCGGACCGCCTGTCGAGTCGTCCAGTCCGGTTCTTCAGGCGCGTCGGATTGCGTCGCGTCTATGCCGTCTTCGTCGGCGGGTTCTTCCTCGTCGCCGTCGGGACGCAAACCCAAGACTTCGGGACGCTCGGATATGAGCAGCGCAACAGGCAGCAGAGCCGCTACGAAGACCAGCACGCCGAGAACCAGCCAAGCGTCTCGCCAGCCGCTTTGCGCTATGACGACAGAAGCGATTAGCGGGAACAGCACCATGCCGACCGAATGGGACAGATTCAGGATGCCGTTTGTTCTGCCGCGCATCCGGATGAACCAGCGCGACACTACGACTGACGCGCCAATCTGCACCGGGCTGGAGAATATGACGCGCCCGATGGCGTAGGCGATCCAGAATGCCCAGGGTACGACGAAGCCGAATGCGGTGAAGGCAGCGGTGGCGCGGGCAAGAGCAAGAGTGGATATACCCAGTATAAGGACACTGGCGGTCAGGACTTTGCGCGCGCCGTAGCGGTCTATGAGGTATCCTACGACGGGGGACATGAAGGTCGCCGCCAGTCCGCCAAGCGCGGCGGCGAATGATATGGTCGTGCGGCTCCAACCGAGTTCTTGGGATAGAGGATAGACGAATACGGCGATGGTGAGGCTGGCGGCGGCATTGCGGACAAACATCGCGCTGCCGGCAGCGCCAAGTATTATCCAGCCATAGTAGAAAGGTGTGCGGTCTGCGAGTCGTTGCTGCATGCGGCGCTTTTATATGTGTGGCCTGGGAACGAAGTTTGCTTCTTGTCCGCTATTGTAGCCAGACGCTTATCGTTAGGCTCGCCATTGCAACGGTTATTCCGCCGCCAACGCCGACGATTGCCCAAAACAACCTGTCCACGCGCGAGGATAGATGCTCTACGCTTCGCTCAAGCGCTCGCATGCGTTCGTTCATCTGCGAAAACTCGCCTTCAAGACGAGCAACGCGGCTATCCAGCCGACTAACGTTCTCTTCGACCGAACTCATGCGATCGTTTAGTCGTGAAACTTCTGTGTCTAGCCGTGCAACCGTGCCTCCGAGCCGCGTAACTTCAATCTCCAGGCTTGATATGCGCGCACTCTCGTCGTTGGTCATGAACCACCCCGCTCCATTCTGACTTTGTATGCCAGTGTACGGGATGCTAACACTTTGCGAATGAAAGCGTCAATGATAATCTACGGAAACCGACACGTACATGAAGGATGGAGGGGAAGATGAATAGAGAAGTAATCAAGGAGCTGATAGAGGAACTTCTTGGATGCGAGGGCATGCTGCTGGTCATCGATTCAGGAGGAGCCGTGAGCGAGATGCATGCGCCGCCTGAAATTGAGACGGAGTTCGATGGCAGGTGGGCGACCATCGAAGCCGGGGAGTGGCATGTACACCTGGACCTGGATGCCGTTAGAGGCGCGCAGTTCGTCGAGAACTCCAACCACGGTCACGAGTCTATGATGCCGAAGCTGTATTACCTGCGGATGTCGGGGGCGGGCGAGGCGACGCTTCTGCGCTTCTACTTTCCAAATCCATGGCTTGACGATGATGAGCGGCCGACCGGATTTCAGCCGGAGCGGCTTCGGCTGTTCGAGGACTTCTGCGGTCGCTTCGTGGGACGAGACGGTGTCGTGTTCGTGGAGCGTACAGCAGAAGGCGATACGTACCACGAAGAGCCTGTAAAGAGCGGAGGCGTCGTATGAGCGCGCCACTGGAGGGAGTGCGGATTCTGGACCTGACTCAGGTGCAGGCGGGGCCGTCATGCACGCAGTTGCTGGCGTGGCTTGGCGCAGATGTCATCAAGGTGGAGGAGCCGGGTGTGGGGGACCGCACTCGACACGAGAGGGCAACCGAGCCGGGACTGGACAGCTTCTACTACCTGGTCTTCAACTCGAACAAACGCAGCCTGACGCTGAACCTGAAATCGGAAGAGGGATGCGACATATTCAAGCGGCTTGTCGGCATGTCGGACGTGGTGGTGGAGAACTATGGCCCGGGGCGGATGGAGCGGTTTGGACTGGGATACGACGTGCTGCGGGAGGCGAACCCGCGTGTCGTATATGCGACAATCAAGGGGTTCGGGACTTACGGGCCGAACGCGGACATAAAGAGTTTCGAGCATATAGCGCAGGCGATGGGCGGAGCTATGAGCGCGAACGGAGAGGCAGGCGGCGAGCCGATATTCGTGGCGCCGGGCGTGGGCGACTCCGGGACGGGACTGCATTGCGCTATCGGGATTCTTGCGGCGCTGCGCCAGCGCGACAATACGGGTCAAAGCCAACGGGTGGAGGTGTCGATGCAGGACGCGGTGGTGAACTTGATGCGGATACGCATGCTGGACACGCTGGCGGACGGCAAGCCGCTTGCGCGTAGCGGCAACCGCATCTGGGGGGCGCCGTCGATGATTTTTCCGTGCTATCCCGGAGGGCCGGACGACTACATCGGCCTGGTATTGAGCGGGGACTCGTGGGATACGATATTGGCGGTTGCGGGTCGCGCGGAGCTTGTCGGAGATGAGCGGTTCGCGACGCATGAGGCGCGCTGCGAACACGCCGCCGAGGTGGAGGAGATAATATCAGGCTGGACGAGCACGATTACGAAGCGCGAGGCGATGGAGATGCTTGTGCCGCTTGGGGTGGCTTGCGGGATGGTGCAGGATACGCGCGAGGTGCTGGACGATGAGCACTTGCGGGCGCGAGAGATGGTGGTGGAGATGGACGACGCCGAGCGTGGACGCTACATTGCGCTGGGCAATCCCATTAAGATTGCGTCGAATGATGTGGACATCGAACCGCCGCCCCTGCTGGGTGAGCACGCGGGCGATGTGCTGGAGTCGCTGCTGGGGCTGGACGGTAGCGACATAGCGCGGCTGCGGGACGGCGGGGTCATTTAGCTGTCAGCGTTCAGGTGTCAGTGTTCAGCCGTCAGGTGTCAGGTGACGGGGGCGGGATTGCCATAAAAAGGCACAGAAGTCACAGGATGGAGGGGATGCAGGGACTTTTGCATGTTTCCGGGCGTTGTGGCTTTACTTGTCAGGCGATTGGCGCAAGTGCTAACATTGGGCAGTATCCGTCGCGTTTGCGCGGTGATGAAGTAATAGCTCTTATGAAGGAGTTGTGCAGGAATTGGGAAGCATTAATGTCGCTATCATAGGCGTGGGCAACTGCGCCTCGTCGCTGGTGCAGGGCGTGTCGAAATACGCCGATGCCACCAATAATGAAGAGATCCCGGGGCTGATGCACCCGGTGCTCGGTGAGTATGGCGTGGGCGACATTAACTTTGTCGCCGCGTTCGATGTGGACTCCAGCAAGGTTGGACTTGACCTGTCGGAGGCTATCTTCGCCAAGCCGAACAATACCGTGAAGTTCCAGGACGTGGAGCATACGGGCATAACGGTGCAGCGAGGGATGACGCACGACGGCGTGGGCAAGTACATGTCGGACATCATCCGCAAAGCGGACGGGCCGACGGATGACATCACGGGCATCCTCAAGGAGCGCGAAGTTGATGTGGTCATCAACTACCTGCCCGTGGGGTCTGAGCAGGCTACGAAGTGGTATGTGGAGCAGGTGCTCGCCGCAGGGTGCGGGTTCATCAACTGCATACCGGTGTTCATAGCGAGCGGCGAGGGCGACTACTGGCAGCGGCGCTTCCGCGAGGCGAATGTACCGATAATCGGCGATGACATCAAGTCGCAGGTGGGCGCGACGATTGTTCACCGGGTGCTGGCGCGGCTGTTCATGGACAGGGGCGTACGCCTGGACAACACCTACCAGCTCAACTTCGGCGGAAACTCCGACTTCTACAACATGCTCGAGCGAGAGCGGCTGTACAGCAAGAAGGTGTCGAAGACGAGCGCTGTTACTTCGCAGGTTGACTACGACTTGCCGGACGACAACGTGCATGTGGGACCGAGCGACTATGTGCCGTGGCTGAGCGACCGCAAGTGGGCGCACATCCGGCTGGAAGGGACGAGCTTCGGGGATGTACCGCTGAACATCGACCTGAAGCTTGAAGTGCATGACAGTCCGAACTCAGCCGGCGTGGTCATCGACGCCATACGCTGCGCGAAGATCGCGAAGGACAGAGGAATCGGCGGGCCGATACTGGCGCCGTCCTCGTACTTCATGAAGTCGCCTCCGGTGCAGTACACGGACGATGAGGCGCGTCAGAAGCTAGAAGACTTCATCGTGGGCAAGGACGGGAGCGGAGACTAACAGGGTGTACAGGATGGGGTAGGCGGACAGGCGCGGATAGGTAGAACACGATGAGGGGAGGAGCTTTGCAGGGTATGGAAGCTCATCGCAAGATAGCGCTCGTGTCACCTTACGACCACGCTTTTCACGGCGGGGTTGCCGACCACATCAACAGCCTGGCCGGGCAGTTTCGGGAGTGGGGACATACCGTCAAGATAGTCGCCCCGTGCAAATCGGCGGACGCTGTCGAGGATGACGACTTCATTCCGATGGGCAGGGCCGTTCCCATTCCGAGCGGTGGCTCGATAGCTCGCGTATCATTCTCGGTGTGGCTGAAGCCTCGCATAAGGCAGATGCTGGAGCGCGAGGCGTTTGATGTGGTGCATTTCCATGAGCCGTTCGCGGGGCTTATCAGCAAGGACATGCTGAGCCTTATCAATCCCGCGGAATCCACCGCGGTTGGGACTTTCCATACATACGAGGGCACGCGGCTGTACAAGATTGGGGCGAAGCATCTGGCGATGCCTTACTTCAGGATGCTTCAAGGGCGGATTGCGGTGTCGCATCCGGCGTATGAGTTCATCAGCAGGCACTTTCCCGGCAAATACGACATTATTCCGAACGGCATTCAGGTTGACGACTTTGCCAACGCGGAGCCGTTCGAGCATCTGAAAAGCGATGGGATGGTGAACATCCTGTTTCTCGGCAGGCTGGAGAAGCGCAAGGGGCTGAAGTACCTGCTCGGGGCGTTCAGCAAACTGAAGTGGGACTGGCCGAACTTGCGGTTGCTGGTGGCGGGGAGCGGCAAGCCGGACGCGGACTCGCTGCGGATTATCAGCGAGCGCAACTTGCAGGATGTGGTGTTTCTGGGGCGTGTGTCCGATGAGGACAAGTTCCGGTACTACAAGACGGCGGACATATACTGCGCGCCCGCGACGGGCAAGGAGAGCTTCGGCATAGTGCTGCTGGAAGCGATGGCGGCGGGCACTCCGATAGTGGCGAGCGCGATCGAGGGTTATTCGAGCGTGATCAGGCACGGGCGAGAGGGGCTTCTGACTCCGCCGAAGGATGAGGACGCGCTGGCGGATGCGATCGCCAGGCTGTTGATGGATCCTGAGTTGCGCCGAAGGCTTTCCACGGCCGGAACTATGAATGTGCAGGACTACAGATGGGAGCGTGTGGCAAGGCGGGTAATGGACTGCTATGACGCTTCGCGTGAAGCGTGGCTCGAATCGGTGTCGCAGCGGGCGGTTGGGATGCAGGGGTAGGTATTTACATCGATGAACAGGATGGACAGGATTTTTCACCCCCTTCCTAACCTTCCCCCATCGAGGGGGAAGGAACTTTTTTGTAGCAAGGACGGGTAGTATCTGTGAATAGGGCGTCGGCGCGGGAGATGATTTCGTCTTATGTGGAGCGGCCTGTGGCGGGCGCGCTGGCGAAGATTGGCGTATCTCCGAACATGGTTACGATGGCGGGCCTGGTGGGCGCAGGGATAAGCGCATGGCTAATCAGTGAGGGCATGCTGTGGGCAGGCGGCGTGGTGATGCTGTTCGCGGGGATTCTCGACCTGTTCGACGGGGCACTTGCCAGAAGCACAGGGCAGGACTCGCAGTTCGGCGCGCTGCTGGACTCGGTGGTGGACCGTGTGTCGGAGATCGTGGTGCTGCTGGGGCTGCTCATCTACTACGCGCGCGGAGACTCGCTCGAGGGAACGGTGCTGGTGTATCTTGCCGTGGGCGGGTCGGTAATGGTGAGTTACCTGCGCGCGCGGTCGGAGGGGCTGGGCATCGACTGCAAGGTTGGGATTATGACACGGCCGGAGCGGGTCGCGGCGCTTGGGTTCGGGCTTATTGTGGGACACTGGGTGCCGGTGGTGATGCTGGTGGTGCTGGGCGCGATCGCGGGGCTGACGATTCTGACCACGGCGCAGAGGCTGTTTCATACGGGGCGTTCACTGAACGCCGGGGACTGATGGCGTGGCGGCGCAGAGCTACCTGTGTCTCGCGGTGAACAGTCCCCTCGGTCGGATTTCGCTGGATACCTTTGTGATGGCGGCGCCGTAGAGGAAAATCAGGCCGGCGATGTAAGCCCACATCAGCAGGACGATGAAGGACGCGACAGGACCGTAAACCGCGCCGCCCTGAGAAACCACGGCGATGAACCAGAAGAAGACGTGCTTGCCCGACTCGAAGAGGA
This sequence comes from Dehalococcoidia bacterium, assembly GCA_965204855.1. Lineage (GTDB taxonomy): Bacteria > Chloroflexota > Dehalococcoidia > Lucifugimonadales > JADFKI01 > Bin90. The sequence continues at coordinate 2,077,150 of OZ242018.1, read as the reverse complement.
CGATGGCTATAAGCGCGCCGAAAGTAGCATCGCGCCACTCTACGCGAGTGTTGGGCAGCTGATGATATACGATGGCGAAGATGAGCGCCGTGACTGCTACGGGAAGCAGTGTGGTCAACAGGCCGAGCATAATGGCTATCAGGTTGGAGATGCTCCAGGCGGTTACCGCGAAATCCTGGCTGAAGTCTATTGCGGTGTGAAGCAGCGCCGTCAGGAAGATGGACAGCAGGAACATCGTTCCAAACAGAGTCGCGACTGCCATGTCTCCTACCGTCGCGCGTATGACGCTTCTGTGGTCTATTCCGAAGACCCTGTTGACAGCCCGTCTTGCCGCCCTGAACATGCCGTTCGCACCGAATAGGATGCCGACAAGCGCGATTAGCCCGAAGGCAAGGTAGTTGCTGAAAAGGCTAACGAGCGCCTCTTGGAGAAGTTCCCTCGACGCCGGGAAATAGTGGACCATTGTATTCACGAACCACGAGCGAATCGTCTCAGGGTCGCCGAGTATCGCGATGCCCATAATCAGAATAGCCATGATTGGGAAGATCGAAAGTATGGTGAAGTATGCGAGTGAGGCTGCCAGGTCCACGCCGCCCGCATTGTAGAGCTGGGGTACTGCCTTTATGATTGCCCTTCCTCGCCATGCCCCGACGGTGGGCGAGAGTTCGCTGGTCAGCTGGGCTTCGATATGGGGAAGGCGTCGCCTGATGCGAGGGGGCAGGTCCATGTTGGGCTGGGCGACCCTGTTCAGCACGGCGTGGCGTACGCTGTCACCGCAGGGGCGATCGATGCGGTAGGCCGCGCCTACGACGCCGGTAGCGGCGGCAATCATGACTTCGTTTCCGATGTCGGCGCTCCGGCATGCTTCAAGAAACACGGCGTCAATCGTGCTCACGGCTACGTCGGTTATCTTGGATACCGTTGGCTCGGAGGATGCTGCTCTCGCAACCAGAATGAGGGTGGCATCTCGAGTTGCGGTGGCGACATCGCCACCTGTGGCGGCTACGCCGGATACGACTCCCCTGATGGTGGAGCGGGCGGCATCTCCCAGTTCGCCGCCGACTTCCTCGAAGCCCTCGACGGCGCCTTCGACCGCGGCGGTTACCGCTTCGGCGTCATCAAAACCTACGGATTCCGCGCCCACAATCGCGCCGGCGACGACATCCCTGCCCGCATCTCCGCCATCAGACCGAATCCTTCGGCTGCCCTTGATGCCGCCGGCAACGATGTCCCTGACGGCGGGGGCGGTGACCGTCATGACCTGAGAAGTTCCCTCTATGACGCCGATGACGGCGTCTCGAATGAAGGCGCGGGTCTCGCCGCCCATAGCGCCGAGCGCCTGAACTGCGCCTTCGACGGCTTCCCGTGCGCCGGTGGTCGCCCTTTTGCCGACGGAGCGCGTGCCGTGAACCGCCATAACGGAGGCAAAGCGCATAACTTCTCTCGTAGTTTCGCGGCGACGCAGGCGTCCTGTTCTGGTGAGCGTGTCCCGCGCTCGAGATACGAAGCGCTCTGAGGATTCCTCTGGGTCCATGTTTTTGAAGTCCGTTCAATTTGGACGATATTAAGTATCCATAGAACGAATCTATAATAGCAGATTTATGGACTAGGTGATGGGGGTAAAAGGGGACTTTTTGTCGTTCGGTCGCTTAATGACGATGGCGTTTCCTTTGTAGATGATTTCAGCCGCTCCAATGCCACTGGATTTCCGCGAAAGCGGGAATGACGAAAGAAGACGTCCGCCTAAACGGAGACGCTATCCTGAAAGTAGAGATGGGCATAATTCGTAATATCCCCCTTTCTAACCTTTCCCATCAAGGGGGAAGGAACTTTTTGCATATTTCTCCTGAAAGACTGCCTGAAAGACTGAAGGCTAGAATGTAGTCGTGGGCGTGCGTTACAATTGAGTCAGTGTTCCCGCGGCGGTCCAAGCGCATCGAGTTGCCTAACTCCAATGGCACTTGGTCGTTCTAATAATTAGGTCTGAAGGAAGAATCCGGGTAGGATGGAGCGAAGGTTGAGTTATTGTCGTACTTTCGGGCGTACTTTGGGGCGCATCGCTGGGCTGTTGCTGGCGGTCTTCCTATTGCTGTCCGTGTTTGCGGGGCAGGGTTTGGCGCAGACGAGCGGCGGCGGGATCGAGCTGCTGTCATCAGAGGTAACGAGCCAATTTCAGGAAGGGATTCTGTTTAGCGCGGAGGTGCGCTCTTCCGCCGAAATCGAAGAGATTGCGGTGCGATTTCGGATCGGTCAGCGAGAGGTTGGAGCGTACGAGTATCTTGTACCGGAAGAGCAGGGAGGCGGAGAGAGTGTCAGGGCGTCTGTCTTCTACCGCACGAACACGACCGCTAGGTACATCGCGCCGGGTACTATCATTACGTACAGCTTCGAGGTGACGGATGTTGACGGCAATAGACTGGATACGGAAGAGTCGGAGTACATCTACCACGACGACCGGTATGATTGGGAGGAAATCACCAACGGCATAGTAACGGTCTCGTATCATGGGCCTGTCAGCTTCCGCGCGAAGGAGATATTGGACGCCACGGTGCAAACTCTGGAGAACATGGGGCCTCTGCTGGGCGCGGGCGTGGATGACCCGATCCGGATTACGATGTACAACAACTGGCCGGAGATGCGTCCCGCTTTGCCGCCGGACAGCGAAACTACGCGCAGAGAGCTGATTACCGAGGGGCAGGCACATTCGCCGGAAGGCGTACTTCTGGTGCTTGGTGGCGCTCCTCGCGCCAGTGGCATCGCGGCTCACGAGGCTACGCACATCCTCGTACATAGAGCGGGCGAAGGCTCGCTGGGAAGGGTGCCAAGCTGGCTGAATGAAGGCCTCGCGGAGTTCGGAAACATTCAGCCGGGCGATTCTTACGACAGGGCTTTGCTGCGCGCAATTCAGCGAGATGACTTGCTGCCTATCACGGGCATGAATGGACAGCCCGGCACGCCTGAGGACGTGATTATATTCTATGGCCAGGCGCGCAGCATCGTCAGATTCATGGTGGAAGAGTATGGCGCGGAAAAGATGCGAGAGCTAATGGCGACGATAAAGAGCGGCAAGAGCTATCGTACCGCGATATCGGAGGTGTACGGCATTACAGCGCTGGAGCTGGAGAACGAGTGGAGGGACACGCTCGGCGTGCAGCACAGGCATCTGCCGGACCCTAAGTCTGCATTGCCCACGCCACTGCCCACGGCGGCGCTGGGTTTGCTTTCGATCGACGCGCTGAGGCAGCAGGGTAGTGGAGCGACCGCAGTGCCGGCTGCCGCCGCGACCGTCGCACCTGAGCCGACGGCCACCCCGGATACGGCGGCCACGCCTGCGCCCGGACCCACTGAAATACCGCAGCCAACGGTCGCGCCGACCGCTCCGCCTGCCGCCCGCGCGGAACAGGTTGCCGGGACGGCGGTCGCGGCCTTGAGCGATATGGAGAGGGAGAACGGAGAGCAGTCCGGCGGGTCATGTGGGATTCCTGCGCGGGGCGGAATCGTAGAGATGTCTTCTATTGCGCTGGTAGCCGGCTTGGCATGGCTGTGGGTGCGGCGTAGGGTGAGGGGCTAACAGGACATACAGGATGGGTAGGATAAAATGCTCACACCCCCATCCTAACCTTCCCCCATCGAGGGGGAAGGAACTTTAATTTGCAGGGACAGATGATGATTGAAAACGAAGGGGACTGGCTGCGAGCTATCGAGAAGACCTGGGTCGTGCGCTTTCCGCGCCAGAATCTGGCGACGTTTGGCGTTACCAATATCAGGTACTTCGTTGTTACGGAGCCGATTTACCAGCCTATGGTTCCGGACCAGCGGGAGGGCGTGGTGAGGACGGGACAGGTGGTCGCGGAGAAGCCGGCGGTCGTTACGCCGTTCTATGCGATGAACCTCGAAGGGTTCAGTGACGAGGCATACGACTACTTCCAGCGCATTATGCAGAGGCATGGGCCGAACAGCCCGGGTATCTTGTACCAGTACAAGAACCAGTCTGAGGGCATGGATATCCTGAAGGGCGCGCCGGAGGAGATCGCGCACCGCATCAGCGACGACCTGGACGAGCGCAGGCAGGAGCTTGCGGTGGTGATGGTGAGTGTGGACGAATACTGGGATGTGGCGCTGTTGAAGTTCATCTATGAGTTCACGTCGGCGTCGGCGAGCCAGAATGTGGAGGAGTTCAAGTCGAGCGGGCTGCTGGAGCCACAGCCGGGGATGAACGGGATACCGCGTGCGGCAACGCGAGAGATCGAGAGGCTGTTCGTGGAGATTGAGTCGGGATCGCCTATCGGTAACCCGGACATGCTCAAGCGCGAGCTGGACAGGTGGGGGCTGTTCGACTTCTATGAGGACCGCTTTCTGTCGCTGTTCCGGCGGAGATTCCCGAGCTGACAGGATGTATAGCATAGATAGGAATGGAACCGGAGGCAACTTTTTGGTTGCCTCTCTTGCTAGGTTCTATTGACATTTGCGTCATTCCCGCGCAGGCGGGAATCCAGCGGCTTTCAGACAGCGCAAATGATACGAAATCGGCTTTGTCTTCCGACTCTGAAATCCCGTTTTCGCGGAAATGACGAAAGTAGGGAAGCGGGAATGACGGGCTGAAATATCGAAATGTCAACAGATGCTAGTCCGATAGAAATTCGGATAGGGTGACCTGCCTGCGCTCGGCGGCTGAGCGGTATGCGGCGAGGACTACGGCCAAGTCCTTGATGGCTTCGGCGCCGGTCATGAGTGGCGGGCGTTCCTGTTGGATGCAGTCCCGGAACTCTCGCACCATCTCGCGCGCGCCCCTGTGCGCTTCCGGCAGGCGAATGTTGCGCTTGACGAGGTTGTTTTCAAAGGTGATCTCTCTGCCATAAGGCTTGAATTCGATGTAGCCTTTGCTGCCGGTGATACCCACATAGTCCTGGTCTTCGTTTCTGGATGTGGCGCGGGAGAAGTTGAAGACCGCGACGGCGTCGTTGGGTAGGTCGGCGAGCATGACCAGGCCGTCCTCGCCTTCGGAGTGGCGATGCACCTTAGTCGGGTTGGAGGCGTACACTTGCGAGGGCATGCCGCCGAGGTTCACGATGAGGTCTATGTAGTGGATGCCCGCGTCGATGAAGGAGCCTCCGCCTGTGAGAGCGGCGTTCAAGCGCCAGGGCGTGGGAGGCGGCCTAAAGGCTTCGACCTTGATGTCTATGAGGCGGAGGTCGCCGATGCTGCCTAATGTGCCGGTTTCGATCATCGACTTGGCGCGGCGTGTGGTGTGCAGGAAGCGGTAGTTTTCGGCGACCATGAGCTGAACGCCGGCATCTCGCGCCGTCTGTACGAGTTCCCGCGACTCTTCGATGGTGCGGGCGATGGGTTTTTCCATAAGGATGTGCTTACCATAGCCGGCCGCGAGTTGCGTGTTTTCGAGATGGACATGGTGCGGCGTAGAGAAATAGGCTGCCTGTACGCGCGGATCGGATAGGGCTTCCTCGTAGCTGCCGAAGTAGTCCGCGCCGCCAAAGCGTTCGCAATACTCTCTCGCCTTTTGCAGGTCGCGGCTGGCGAAGTAGAAATCGAACTCATCAGTCATTTCGTGAATCTCGTTCAGTACGACATCGGCGTATCTGCCGCAGCCGACGATGCAGAGGGACAGTTTCATCGGGCGTCTCCTGTGATTGGTTCGTTTCGCTTATGATAACCTGAACGGGGGCTAACAGGATATACAGGATATACAGGATGGACGGGATAGGATGCGAGTAATCAGGTGGGGGCTCGTGGCGTTGATTGGGGTGGCGCTGCTTGCGCTGCCGCCGGACTCGCGCCACTTCAACCCGGCGCAGAGGGAGGGTGCGCCGCATCTGTACAATATCACCTTCTGGGAGCTGAGCAATATATCCGACAAGTGGACCGCAAAGGCGAAGAGCCTGATGAGTCGAGACGCGGTGGCGGCAAGAGTGCGCGACACTCGCGACTATTTTGCGGTCAACAAGGAGATGGCACATGTTCGCGGAAGGCTCAGACAGGCGTCCGCGCGGGACATGCACGAGGAGACCGCGAAGATGCAGGCTCTGCTCGACGATACGGAGGCCCAGGCTGAATCGCTGTCGGCAGGCGCAGAGGAGACGGTGGAGGCGTACATCAGCGCGGTCCTGATCGCAGAGGGGCTGGGGATGTTCGGCGATGTCGTGTTTCCGCCGGTGGACGTGCGGCTGACGCAGCCTCCGAAGCTGCTCATCGTGTCGCCGCGCGAGCGTATCGACCGCAAGCATGACGCACTGCTGCGTCCTGATATGAGCCTGTCCGAACGGGAGCGAGTGGAATACAGAATCTTTCGGGACGACAATATGTCGGCGCTGGTGGAGGATATAGGCGGGCTTGCGACTTATCCGGCGTCAGTGGCGAACGGTCATCCGATACGCTGGACGGTGCAGGCCGCCTCGCACGAGTGGCTGCACCATTACTTTTTCTTCAAGCCCCTGGGGCAGCACATGTTTGATAACGATGACATGTTCCAGCTGAATGAGACAATTGCCAATGTCGCGGGCAGGGAGATTGGGAGTCGGGCATACGAGGCGATGGCTGAGGACTCGCTGGTGCAGGAGCAGGCTTACGCAGGCGCTGCGGCCAACGGCGCCGACGGGCCGCCACCGTTCGACTTTGCGTCGGAAATGCGGGAGACGCGGCTGACTGTGGACGATATGCTGGCAGCGGATCGAATCGAAGAGGCGGAGGCGTATATGGAGGAGCGGAGGGAGATATTCGTGGAGAACGGCTATCCGATACGGAAGCTGAACCAGGCGTATTTCGCGTTTTACGGCACTTACGCGGACTTGCCGGCGGCGGTCAGTCCGATAGGGGACCAGGTGAAGCGGTTTCGTGAGCTTGTGCCGGACTTAGGGGAGTTCCTGGATGCGGTGTCGGGGATTTCGAGCTACGAGGAGTTTCTGAAAATGCTCGAGCAACTGGAGGAAGGTAACTAACAAGACTAAAGGAATTTTCGTTCCCATTCTTGTCTTCCTTCGTAAAGGGGGAAGGCGTTTATTTGTGTGGCTTATTTCCATACGCCCGTGATAGAAATGTGATAATATCATGGTGAAGATATTATTGGTTGTGAAGTGACATGTATCGACAAGACGAGCCAGAAGTAAATCTGGAACAGATACTGGAGAAGATACGCTCCTTCAACCCGTTCAGGCGCGGTGACGATGACGGGGGGGGAGGCGGTGGCAACGGCATTGCCTACTTTGTCCTGGGCCTGTTTGCCGTGGGCATCGTGTTCTGGCTGGGCACCGGCGTCTATACGGTGCAGCCGGGTGAAGAGGCTGTCATCAGGATGGTTGGCAGGTATCACGATACGACGGAACCGGGACTGCACTGGTTCTGGCCGACGCCTATCGGAAAGCGGGATGTGGTGAGGGTTGACGAGGTTCGCCGACTGGAAATCGGCGTGCGCGGCAGCGCTCCGATCCCGGACGAGGCGCAGATGATTACGGGCGACCAGAATATCGTCGATGTCCAGTTGCTGGTGCAGTACAACATCAAGAGTTCGCAGGACTTCCTGTTCAAGGCGGTTGACCCCGCCGGGCTTACCATCAAGGACGCGGCGGAGACTTCGCTGCGGCAGGTTGTCGGGCAGCGCGCGATTGACGACGTGCTTACGATCGAGAAGGAAGCGGTACAGGAAGACACACGCCTTAAGTTGCAAGAGTTGCTCGACCTCTACCAGACCGGCATACGGGTTACGGAGGTGAAGCTGCTGAATGTACGTCCGCCCGACCAGGTGCAGGACGCATTCGACGATGTGGTGCGCGCACGTGAGGACAAGGACCGCATCATCAACCTGGCAGATGCTTACAGAGAATCCCAGTTGCCGCTGGCAAGGGGTGACGCGGCGCGATTGACGGAGGCTGCGCAAGCTTTCAGGGAGACTCGCGTGGCGCAGGCAACAGGTCAGGCAGACCGGTTCCTCGCTGTGCTTCAGGAATACCGGAAGGCACCGGATGTGACCCGGCAGCGGCTCTATCTTGAGGCTATGGAAGAGATTTTGCCGGGCGTTACGAAGTTCATAGTGGATGCGGACAACGGCGGCAACCTCTTGCAGCTATTGCCGCTGAATGAAGCTGCCAATACTACGACGCCTTTCAGCGTCCCGACTCCGACATCGAATTAAGACTTGCTGATATTCTGACAGCCTTCACTTCATTGGTGATTACGACATTTCAATGCGCTGGATTCCCGCTTTCGCGGGAATGACAGAAATAAAACGGTAACGCAAGGACTGGGACGAACAGGATGAAATTTCTCGCCGGATTAGTGGTGCTCATAGCCATTATTGGGGCTGTTCTGATTCCACAGACACTCTACATTGTGGATGAAACGCAGCTCGCAATAGTGACACGCTTCGGTGAGCCACGGGTGTCCATTACATCGCCGGGCCTGTATGTGAAGACACCGTTCATCGACACGGTGCGATACTTCGAGAAGCGCATACTCATCTTCGACGCGCCACCGGACTCGCTGCTGACGGAAGACAAGAGGCGTCTTGTGATAGACGTGTATGCCAGGGCGCGCATATTTGACCCCCTGCTCTTCTTCAGGACGGTGCAGACGGAGTCTCAGGCGACTTCGCGCGCGGTTGACATCATCAGTTCGGAGCTACGCCGTGAAATCGCTCTCGACACACAGATAGAGGTTATTCAAGAGACGCGCGAGGAAATCATGAATCGCGTGCGCGACTCGGTAAGGCCAAAGCTGCTGGAGTTCGGCATCGAAACGATCGATGTGCGTATCAAGCGGGCGGATTTCCCGGAGACCGTCGCGGAGAGCGTCTATGCGAGGATGCAGGCTGAGCGTAAGCGCATTGCGGACCGGGAGCGTGCTCAGGGCGCGGAGCGCGATGCGGAAGTGCGCGCGAATGTTGACAGGCAGGCAGCGATTATACGCGCCGAGGCCGAACGAGACGCGCAGATCATACGCGGTGAGGGTGAGGCTGAGGCGGTGCGAATCTTCGCGGAGTCGCTCGGGCAGGACCCTGAGTTCTACGCCTTCCAGCGCAGCTTACAAGCGTACAAGAATTTCCTGCCGGAGAGCGGCACGACGGTTGTGCTGCCCGCGGACAGCTCGCTGTTCCAGTTCTTGCAGACGCCGAGCGGAAACGGCGACATGAACGACGCGCAGGCGTCCGCCAGACCACCCTCGTCCGGGTTCGAGGTGGCGCTTGAACTGCTTGCCGCGAACTACCTCGCCGGCAAGCTGGGCGTTGGAGCTAACGAGCTGACCTTAGTCAGGTCCAATGCGACCGAGTGGCCGGACTCCAGCCTCGGCTGCCCGAAGCCGGGTATGATGTATGCTCAGGCGATTACGCCCGGATATGAGATTACCTTCGAGCACCAGGGCAGCAACTATGCCGTCCACTCGAACAGCGATGCCTCTCACATGACCTCCTGCGAGTAGGTCATAGCGGTCAGCAATCAGCATTCAGGGCGAAGTCTCTTCACGCCCACTGTACTTGTCCCTCCTTGGTCATGTTCCCTTCAGTGAGGTCTGACTGGGAAATCCGTCCCCTGTCCGCGACAGGGCAGGCTCTTGTCCCATCAAGGGCTGAGAGGGATAGGTATTTGATTTGTGCTTGACTTCATGGCATTCCGTAGGGGCGACTGGCTGCTCGTCCTTACAGGTCCTGCGCACCTCTGTGATTCTGAACGAAGTGAGGAATCCACACTCACTGGCTACACATGGCCTTGTCTTGCCACGAGAATTTTAGATTCTTCACTTCGCTGCGCTGCGTTCAGAATGACGAGTAGTGGGTGATGTTGCGTGCAGAATGGCTGGAAATTGTTGCGCAATTTCCCCAGTTTTCGTTGGCTGTTGGCAACGCATTTGCGGTTGACAGACGCTATAATGAACCCAATTCGCGCTGCCAATTCGGTTGAAGGAGTGCCTTCTTGGGATCATTGGGCTGCCAGGTTGGGGACGTTTCCGTTCAGGTCTTCGATGAGTTCGAGGGTGCGGTCTGTCAGGCGTGGCTGGAGAGTGTATGCCGCGCCGCGCTGGAGCAAGGTTGTGTCCGCGAGAGTGTCGGCCTTGTGATTACAGATGACGATACGGTGCGCGCCCTGAATGCCGAGTATCGCGGAATCGACAAGACTACTGATGTGCTGTCGTTCGCCTACGATAATGAGGGCGAATACTATGGCGAGGGGGACGCGCCTTCGGACTGGTCGGCAGATGAGGACTTCGTGCTGCCGCCGGGAGAGTCTTCCGGCCTGGGGGAGGTGATAGTGTCGTACCCGCAGGCTGTGAGGCAGGCGCGAGAGGCGGGACACCCGGTGGAGCTGGAACTCGCACACTTGATTACGCATGGAATCTTGCATCTGATGGGGCATGACCACATGGACGATGCAAAAGAGCGCGAGATGAATGCGAGGGAACGGCGCGTGATGGAGCGAGTAACTAACATCGATGGACAGGATGGGTAGGATAGGGGATGGCTGAGGTCTTTTACAGGAAATGGCGGCCGAAGAGCCTGAGCGAGGTTGTCGGGCAGGACGCCATCACCAAGACGCTGAGGCAGGCGGTGGCGCAGGGGCGCATCGCGCACGCCTACCTGTTCTGCGGCACTCGCGGGACGGGCAAGACCAGCACGGCACGCATTCTGGCGAAGGCTATCAACTGCCTGTCGCCGCAGGACGGCGAACCTGACAACGAGTGCCATATTTGTGTGGGCATCAACGAAGCCCGGTCGCTTGACTTGATTGAGATCGATGCAGCAAGCAATCGGGGAATAGACGATATCCGGGAGCTGAGCGACAAGGTGCGCTTTTCGCCCAACGAGTCGCGCTACAAGATTTACATCATAGACGAAGTCCACATGCTCACGGAGCCGGCGTTCAACGCGTTACTGAAGACGCTCGAGGAGCCGCCCGCGCATGCCGTATTCATACTCGCCACCACAGAAGCGCACAAGGTCCCGCTCACCATAATTTCGCGCTGCCAGCGTTATGACTTCCGGCGCATTCCCATCGAGCGGATGGTCGCCAAGCTGGCGGACATAAGCGCGCATGAAGGCATCGAGGTGTCGGATGACGCGCTGCATCTGGTCGCGCGCATCGCCAACGGCGGGCTTCGGGACGCTGAGAACCTGTTGGAGCAGGTTGTGGTGTCCTACGGCTCACCGATAAGCGAGGATGATGTGCGCCAGCTTCTGGGGCTTGGCGGCGATGAGATGGCTCTGGAGCTTGTGGGACACATCATCGGCAAGTCGGTCAAGGACGGGATTGCGACTGTCAACAGCGCATCGGAGCAGGGGACGGACCTGCGGCAACTGCTGCGCGGCACGCTGGAATACCTGCGCGCGCTGCTGCTCATAAAGACGGGCGCGGGAGCGAGTTTCGGCTATTCCGACGAGATAATGGGACGGCTGAACGGACTTGCGGCAGATGCGCCGATGGAGCATCTGGTGAGGGCGCTGAAGGTGTTCGCGGGTGTGAGCATGCGGCGGGACGCGGCTTCTACGCTGCCGCTGGAACTTGCAATGGTGGAGTCGGCGACTGAGCCTGAGCCTGTTGCGGTTGCCGCTCCTGCTCCGCCTGCGTATTCCGCACCGAGGCAACCTGCGCCGACTAGGCAGGCACCGGCCGCGCGGCCTTCGCAGCCGCAGCAGGGGTACCGGCAGCCTGCTGCGCGTCCGAATTATCAGCAACCGGCGGCGAGGGCAGGAACTCCGGGAGGAATGCCGGACGGTCAGCATGCATCGACTGGCGATGCGCCAAGCGAGCCTGCGGCCAGACTATCGCATCAGTGGAATATGATTGCTAACGAACTGCGGTTTGTGGGCACAAGGCTCAAGCTGGGGGCTATGCTTCGCAGTGCCAGAGAGCGCGAAGTCACGGGAGATACTATAATACTACGGTACCCGTCGCGCTCGAATGTGGAGCGGATGCAGCAGGAACTCGATATTCCGGAGAGCAAGCGCGCACTCTACGACGCGATTGCGACCGCGATGGGCACAAAATATGAGGTGCAAGTAGCACTCTCGGATGGCGCCAACGGCTCTGGAGCAAGGAGACCTTCGCAGGCGAGCCACCTGGTGCAGGCGGCGCAAGCGATGGGCGCAAGAGTCGTCAATGAGAGAGAAGAACGGGAGAGAGAGGAACAGCGAGAATGATGAATCGAAAGATGATGCGGCAAGCCCAGCAGATTCAGAAGCAGATGATGAAACTGCAAGAGGAGCTTGAGAGCGCGACTGTCGAGGCCAGTGTGGGCGGTGGCGTCGTGAAGGCGGTGGTGAGCGGCAAGATGAAGGTGGAGTCCATCACCATCGATCCGGATGTGGTGTCCGCTGAGGATGTGGACATGCTGGAGGACCTCGTGACGGCGGCAGTGAACGAAGGCTTGGACAAGGCACAGCAGATGGCGACCGAGAAGATGGGCGCACTGACGGGCGGGATGAACCTGCCGGGGCTGTTTTAGGCGTCAGGCATCAGCGGTCAGGTGTCGGGGGGCGGGAATTGACTGGATGGATAGGATTCGCTCTCACCCTAGCCCGCTCCCAGAGTTAGAGGGAACTGTGGAGCTGTTAGATGACGATGGAATCCACGCCGGCGGCTGCGCCCGTGGCGCGTCTTGCGGATGAGTTCAGCAAGCTGCCGGGGATAGGGCCGAAGACGGCGCAGCGGCTTACATATTACCTGGTGCGGATGCCGGAGGAGGAGGCGCGTGCTCTTGCGGAGGCGATTGTCGCGGTGAAGGAGCGCATCGTGCTGTGCGGAGTGTGCTACAACATCACCGAAACTGACCCGTGCACGGTCTGCGTGAATCCGAGGCGCGACCGAACGCGCATCTGTGTAGTGGAGGAAGCGCTGGATGTGCTTGCCCTAGAGCGCACGAACACGTACCGAGGGACGTACCATGTGCTGCATGGCGTCATATCGCCGATGAATGGAATTGGTCCGGACGACCTTCGCATACGACCACTATTGGACAGGCTCGCCGGAGACGATATCGAAGAGGTAATACTGGCGACGAACCCAAACCTCGAAGGCGAGGCGACGTCGATGTATATCCAGCAGCTCATCGCGCCGCTGGGGATACGCATCACGCGTCCGGCGCGCGGGCTGCCCGTGGGGGGAGACTTGGAGTACGCGGACGAGGTTACGCTTGGGCGCGCGATCGAGGGGAGGCAGGAGTTTTAGGGGTGAGATGGAATGTAACCGGGCTGCTGCCTGTACTCGTAATCACTTTTGTGGTCGTTAGCGCGCCGGTTGTCGGCATCTTCATATTGGACGCTTTTCTGGACAGTCCGAGAAAGATCGATCTTGTAGCAGGAGTGCTTCAAGGGTATGTTACCGTTGTTGCGATTGCTGCAGGCGGCGCATTCGCAATGTATCGGCTTCGTGTTTTCAGGACGCTCGAACCACACATCACTGTAAGCCATTCTGTGTCTCACAGAGTCGTTGGCGACAGTTATGTTCACATCTTTGTGACGGCTATGTTGTATAACGGTTCAAGAGTAGAGGTGGGAGTTCGAGAGGCTACCTTTGCCTTGCAGATGATTTCGCCCATGACTGACTTTGCGGTAGAAGTCTTTGCTGTCGAGGCAGCTGGAGGCGACGCGCCGAATTACATTCAGTGGCCTACTCTACACGAATCTACCCGGACCTGGGATGAACACGATCTCATCATAGAACCTGGAGGTTCTCATTCGGAACCATTTGAGTTCATAGTCTCGGGAGAAGTGAGATCTATACTCATATACACATACTTCCATGATGGGACACCTGCTCGGCGAATCTCATCTTCACGGGGATGGGGAGCTACTACAGTCTATGATATTATTGTTGGGTAGCTAATTACCAAATCGGGCTTGCCCAGCCGGAGGTAAGAATGCCATCTGAAGAGAAGCGAAAAGCCAAGGAAGTGTATTTCGACCCAACACCCACAAAGCACCGACCTGACGGAACCTCTCTCGTAATCCATGGGACTGCTCCAAGAGCGCGTCCTCCAAAGGCTTGGCCTCCCGGCAAGCCGCCAGGGGGCAAAATTGAAGTTAGAAAGCTCCCTGATGGTAGGATTTCATACAAGCCCATCGATGATTAGGATAGTCCCGGGTGGATGCGAGACACCAACTCCACCACAGCGCAGCAAGTCTGGCTGCCCGGTTGAATCAGCCCGATGAATCGATACCGAACATATCGCACTGAGGGAGTAGTTATCAGGCAGATGCCGCTGGGCGAGGCGGACCGCGTCCTAACGCTATGCTCGCCGGATATGGGGAAGGTGCGGGCCGTAGCAAAGGGTGTGCGGCGCACGAAGAGCAGGCTTGGAGGTCATCTGGAGCTGCTGAACCGCGCGTCCGTTTCGGTGGCGATTGGCAGGAATCTCGACACAATCAGCGAAGCATATGCGATAAGCACTTTCGGCGGCATACGAGACGACTTGCAGCGTGTCTCGCGCGGGCTTTACGTCGCGGAACTTGTGGACTGCTTTTCGTTCGAGGGCAACGGCAATCAGGCGATGTATTCTCTGCTGCTTGGAACGCTGCACAGGCTTGAGAACGGCAACAACCTCGCCATGCTGACGCGCTGGTTCGAGATGCGCCTGTTGGAGTGCTCAGGTTATATGCCCGAGCTTGTACACTGCGTCGAATGCCGCGATTGGCTTGAGCCTGCCGACCACCTGTTTGCTTGCGATAGCGGTGGCGCACTGTGTCCGAGCTGCCGTACATCGTCCAGCGGCGCTCTGCTGCCCCTGCCGCTGAATGCAATGAAAACGCTACGATTTATTCAGCGCGAGGCGTCGTTCGACAGGCTGGAGACGCTGAGCGTGCCATCGCAAATCCTCAACGATATGGAGCGGCTGATGCGGACTTACATACGCCACATCGTGGAGCGTGAGGTGAGGAGCGCTGAGTTCGTGAGCCGGACGAACAACTAACGGAAGTTACAGGATGGATAGGATATGAATGGCGCGGGAACTCTGAAGATAGACAATGCTCGGTTCATTCTGACGGTGGACGCCGAGCGCAGGATAGTTCGGGACGGGTCGATTCTGGTGCGCGACGGGCGTATCGTAGAGGTGGGCAAGGCGCGCGATTTGGAGTCGGCGCCGGCGGACCGCGTAATAGACGCCAGCGAGATGGTGATTACGCCGGGAATGATTAACGGGCACGCGCACATCAGCTACGCGCACGCGACGCGCGGCATATTCCCGGATACGCTGGGACCGGATTACCTGCCTAATGTGTTCAAGCTGCAAGGTGAGTTGGACGAAGAGGCAGAATACTGCGCTTCACTGCTTGCCATCGTGGAGATGCTGAAGGGCGGGACCACCTGCTTTATGGACCCGGGGAGCACCAAGTTCCTCGATGCGTGTATGGACGCATACGAGCAGTCGGGCTGTCGAGTAATCGTGGGGACGCATGTTACGGACAAGCCGAATCCGGTTAATCTGCCGCAGTACGAGACAGAGGAAGCCGTCTCCATTATGGAGAATACCATTCGAGAGTATGACCACCGCCTGAACGACAGGGTGCGGGCGTGGGCGATGCCGTTCGATGCGAGCTATTCCACTGACGAGATGCTGATTGCGGCAAAGCGGCTTGCCAATGAGTACGGCACCGGGCTTACGCTGCATCAGATTAACGCGCCGGCGACTGTCGAGGAGAGCCTGAAGGCGCATGGCATGCGGCCCATCGAGTACCTGGATACGCTGGGCATTCTTGGCGAGAACGTGCTGCTGTCGCATGTGATCGGGGTCGATGACGCCGAGATGGATGTTATGGCGAGGACGGGCGCGACGACGGTGATGTGCCCATCGCAGACTCTGAAGCAGGCGACGGGCATTACGAGAATAGGTAAGCTGCCTGAACTGCTGGAGCGCGGCATCAGCGTGGGGCTTGGGACGGACGCGCCGAACAACTCGAACCTGATGGAGACCATGAGGGCGATGTATCTTGTCGCGGTGCTATACAAAGACGGACGACAGGACATGAGCATGATTCCGCCGGAGACCGCGCTGGAGCTCGCGACTATTGGCGGCGCGGCGGCGTTCGGAATGGCGGACGATATTGGCTCCATCGAAGTGGGGAAGAAGGCGGACATGGTGCTGTTCGATACCCGCCGCCCGGAGTGGCGAACGCTGTTCAATCCTCTGAACAACCTTGTGTACAATGCGGACGGCAGAAGCGTTCACACGGTGCTCGTGGACGGCAGGGTGGTCGTGGAAGACTACAAGCCGACATTCGTGGATGAGTGGGAGCTTATCCAGCGGCTGCAAGCCATTGGCGAAAAGGTGCTGGATAAGACGGGCGTGTCTTTTCCTTCGAGGTGGCCGGTGGTGTAGGGCCATGGCTGTAATGCTGCGGTAATACTTGGTTACTATATTTATCAGATGGAAGTTGAGCAGCTGAAATACTGGCTGGCGTTCAATCGAATTCGCGGCATTGGCCGGGTACGTTTCAAGTTGCTCGAAGGCTACTTCGAATCCATGGAAGCGGCGTGGTCGGCAAGTGAAGCCGAGTTGCGCGCCGCGGGGCTTGATAGGCGCACGATACGCTCTGTCGTGGATGGCAGACGCGAGGTCGAGCCTGACGCCGAGGCGGAACGGCTGCTAAAGAGCGGCGTTCAAGCACTCACATGGCACGATGAAGAGTATCCCGCCCGGCTGAAGGAAATCTACGACCTGCCGCCGCTCATCTATGTCAAGGGCAGCCTGCTGCCGGACGACGAGAGATCGGTTGCTGTGGTGGGCACGCGCAATCCGACGCATTATGGGCGTCAGGTTACCGAGCAACTGGTCTATGATATTGCGAACTCCGGCGTTACTATCGTCAGCGGCTTAGCGCGAGGCATTGATGGCGTAGCGCATCGAGCTGCGCTAGATGCTGGACAGCGCACCGTTGCCGTGCTCGGAAGCGGACTGGACATTATCTATCCACGAGAGCATACTAATCTGTCGGAGCGGATTGCCTATAACGGCGCGCTGGTCTCTGAGCATGCGCTTGGCACGAGACCCGACGCCCGCAATTTCCCGCGCCGCAACAGGATAATGAGTGGAATGACGCTTGGAACGCTGGTAATCGAGGCGGGAGAGCGCAGCGGTGCACTGATAACGGCGCGGCAGGCGCTGGAAGAGAGCAGGGAAGTGTTCGCGGTGCCAGGCCGCATATATGATCAGAATAGTAAGGGTACGAACCGTCTCATCAGAGAATCGGCGGCGAAACTGGTAACGACCTGCGAGGACGTGCTCGAAGAGCTGAACCTGACGGCAGTGGCGCGGCAAATCGAAATGGCGGCGCTCTTCCCGGACGATGAGAACGAGGCGGAACTGCTGCGATTCATCACTTTCGATCCCATTCATGTGGACGAAGTATGCCGCAGTTCCGGGAAGTCCGCGCCCGATGTGAGCGGCACACTTGCTATGATGGAACTCAAGGGACTGGTGAAGCAGGTGGGCGGGATGAACTATGTGAGAATGCGTGAATCATCGAGCGAATACTCGATGAACGCTATGTGAGAGGAAGAATCACTAGAATGGCAAAGGATCTTGTGGTAGTTGAGTCGCCCGCAAAAGCCCGCACTGTCGGGCGTTTTCTAGGCAGCGGATATCAGACGCTCGCGTCTATGGGGCATGTGCGAGACCTGTCCGACAAGAAGAAGAAAAGAGGCGGCAGGGGCGTGAACGGCGTGGAAGTGGATGATGAGGGGTTCCATCCCGAGTACATCGTGATGCCGGACAAGAAGAAGATAATTACGCAGCTTCGCAAAGCGTCGAGGGAAGCAGATGTGGTGTATCTTGCCACCGACCCGGACCGTGAGGGCGAGGCAATCTCGTGGCACCTCCTGGAGGCGGCTAAGATAGCGAAATCCAAGGTGAAGCGGGTCGTCTTCCATGAGATAACGAAGGAAGCCATCAACGAGGCTTTCGAGCATCCACGCGAACTGGACTACAACCTGATTGACGCACAGCAGGCACGCCGCATACTTGACAGGCTGGTGGGCTACCGGCTCAGTCCCGTGCTTTGGGGCAAGGTGAAGCGGGGTCTGTCCGCGGGACGTGTGCAGTCGGTGGCGCTGCGGCTCGTGGTTGACCGCGAGCGCGAGATCAATGCCTTCGTCCCCGTGGAATACTGGAGCATCGAATCCACGCTTGCCAAGAAGTTGCTGAAAGGCGAGAAGCGCATCGACTTCAAGGCTGCGCTCCATTCGCTGAAAGGCGAGAAGCGGATCGAAATCTCCACTGGCGACCGCGCTCACGAGATTGTCGCCGATCTCGATGGGGCGGCGTACAGCGTGGCGTCCGTGCGTAAGCGTGAGACGCGGCGCAGGCCCGCCGCACCGTTCATCACTTCGACAATGCAGCAGGAAGCGTCGCGCAAGCTGCGGTTTACGGCGCGGCGGACGATGCAGGTGGCGCAGCAACTGTACGAGGGCATCTCGATAGGTTCAGAGGGCGAAGTCGGCCTGATTACATACATGAGGACCGACTCCACAAGTGTCGCCTCCGCCGCGCTCAGAGAAGCGAACGAATACATCAGGAACAAGTTTGGCGCAGATTTCGCGCCCAGGGCGCCGCGCACCTACACGCGCAAGGTCAAGGGCGCTCAGGAAGCGCACGAGGCGATACGCCCTACTTCGATACTCAGGACGCCGGAGAATATCCGTCAGTACCTGAACAACGAGCAGTTTAGGCTGTACGATCTGATATGGAAGCGAATGCTGGCAAGCCAGATGACCGACGCGCTGTTCGATTCGACTCGCGTGGACATTGATGCGAAGAGCGCCAAGTCTGCCAACGAGTACCTGTTCCGAGCGAGCGGCTCTGTGATGAAGTTCGCAGGTTTTCGCACTCTTTACATGGAAGGCTCGGACGACAATGGCGCCGAGGACGAGAATACCCCGCCACTGCCGGAGCTTGCGGACGGCGACGCGCTGGATTGCCGGAAGATTTCGCCGGAGCAGCACTTCACTCAGCCGCCGCCGCGCTATACCGACGCCACATTGATTCGCGCGCTGGAAGAGCAGGGAATAGGAAGGCCAAGCACTTACGCGCCGATAATTTCGACGATTATGGACAGAGACTATGTCCGCAAAGAGAAGGGCAGGTTCCAGCCTACGAAGCTGGGGCTCGTCGTTACGGACTTCCTGACTCCGAACTTCCCCGATGTGTTGAGTATAGGCTTCACCGCGAAGATGGAAGAACGGCTTGACGACATCGCGGACGGAGAATTGCAGTGGGAGCCGATGCTGAAGGACTTCTACGGGCCGTTCGACGAGTCAATCGAGAAGACGATGAAGGAAGCCGAGCGTGTTCCGCGCGAGTCTCTTGAAGAGGAAACCGGCGAGCTATGCGAACTGTGCGGCAATAAGATGGTCATCAAGTCGGGGCGATACGGACCGTTCATAGCCTGCCGGGGATACCCGGAGTGCAAGATCACGAAACCTGTGGAGAGCCCGGAGGAGCGCGCGATTCGGGAGCTTGTCAGCGAGGATGTGGACGAGTTTTGCGAGAAGTGCGAGCGGCCTATGATCGTAAAGACCGGGCGCAACGGGCGCTTTCTTGCCTGCACGGGCTATCCGGAGTGCAAGAACGCCAAGCCGCTGCCCGTCGGGGTCAGTTGCCCGGACTGTGGAAGCGACCTCGTGGAGCGCAAGCAGAAGGGGCGTAACGGAAGGATATTTTACAGTTGCTCAAGCTACCCTGAATGCAAGTTCGCGGCGAATCCGCTGCCGCAGCCATGCCCTGATTGCGGCAAGCTGCTGGTTACGCGCGGAAGGGGTCGGAGGAACGCCCGTTGCCTCGATGATGTGTGCGGATTCATGGGCCCTACGCCTCAGGAGGAACTGGAGGAAGCGGTTGCGTAAGGGCGTGCCGACAACAATGCACCCGGGATAAGAGGCAGAGTTAGATACATTAGATACATTGGGGGAGCGATCGGCGAGGTTGCTCCCTTTGCCTTTTGCGACTAGACGGCTTCGGTGGAGCGGGAGGCGGCGGACATGCGCTCGCGCGTCCTTCGGCTGAGGGCGCGAAGTTCTCTGAAGGAGAGCAAGCCTTCTCGCGGCAGGAAAACCAGCGCGAACAGTATGGGCGGCAGGAAGACGACCGCATGCAGCATTATCGCGAATGCAATTGCGTCTTCGCGTCCGATGCCCCAGAGGGCCAGAATAGAGACCGCGGCGAACTCGAATGTGCCTATGGACATGGGCAGCCCGGGCACGGTGCTGCTGAAGAATGTGATGAACATCGTGATGACAATCATGGCGGGGAGACTTACCTGCAAGTCTGTCGCGAGAACGACGAGCCAGCCTACCACGCCAAGCAGACCGGCCTGAGCGAGAGAGAGGGCGAACGCCGCCAAGGCACGACGCTTGTGGCGTCTGAGCAGCAGGATTGCTGACGCGAATTGCGAGACAATCCGGATGTTCGACAGGATTCGAACCCGGCTGAGTAGCGGTACCGCGGCGAAAAGCGCCACGAGACTCGCCAGACCTATGAACAGGCCGATGCCTATCCACGGAAGGAACGGTCGCAACTGGGGCAGGAGCAGCGCCCCCGCGCCGAGAACTAGGACGGTGGTCGCGAACTCGAAGGTGCGCTGGAGCGCTATCGTGGCGAGGATTGTTCCCAGCCTGAGCTTGTCTCTGAGCGCGAGTATGCCAACCTGCACTACCTCGTCCAGCACACGCACGGGGCTTAAGGTATCAAGGGCGGCACCGGTCTGCTCAATGAGGAACAGGCGGGTTGCGCCGGTGTTCTCGTTACGCAGCAGCAACTTCCAGCGCACACCGCGCAAGTATGCCGCAAGCGTAATCAGCAGCCAGGCGGCGCCAATCAGGGCGATGTTCGCGGAGAACAGAGCGTCTCGCAACTCGTCCCAGTGTGCGTTCTTTATTACCAGCCAGCCCAGCAACCCGCCCAGCACTGTCGCAAGCACAACATAGCCCACGAGGAGTGACTTTACGATTCTGGGAGACTTGAGTGTGCTGACTTTGTTTTCAGTAATCTCAGTCAAGTTCATACATAAGTATTTTATACGATTCCAGCGTTCCTTGAAAAACATTAGCGCCGGAATCTGAAATTCCGCGTCAGGTTTGAGATAGCGGATGCCGAGAAGCGCAGTGCTGCCGATTTACCCAAAGTAGGTGGTCCGGCTCAGAAATTCAGACTATTCATACCGCAGCGCGTCAATCGGGTGCATGCGCGCCGCCCGCAGCGCCGGATATATGCCGGACACCAGCCCGACAATGGCGGACACGGCGAGCGCGAGCAGAGCCACATCTGCGTGGAAGACAACCGTGCCTAGTGGGCTGTCTTCGCCTCTGCCTACTGCGTTTACTATCCAGTTGGTGAGGGGAGACATCGTGAAACTCAATATTAAGCCTATGATGCCGCCGCTCGTGGTTAGGAATATCGCCTCTGTTACGAACTGCAACAGGATGTCGCGCCGTTTTGCGCCCATCGCCTTGCGAATGCCAATCTCGCGCGTGCGCTCAGTTACGGACACCAGCATGATGTTCATCACCCCGATGCCGCCCACCAGCAGCGATATGCCCGCGACCGTGCCTAGGAACAGCACCAGGATGGTCGTAATCTGCGTAACCGTGTCGATAAGGTCTTGCAGCGTATCTACCTCGAAATCGTTGTCGCCGGTTATGCGGTGGCGCAGACGCAGGATGGACGCAATCTCCAGCTCGGCGTCGGCGATCGACTCTTGCGTTGTCGCCTGCGCGTCGATGGTGCTGACCACGATTTCGCCGCTTGTGGTGCGCTCTCGCGACATGCGGTAGTGCGCGGTCGAAATTGGGATGTATGCCTGATCGCCGAAGCCGAAGAATGTCGCGCCCGTGTCCTCTAGCACGCCGATGACTGTGAACTGCCGTCCGTTGATGCGAATGCGTTCGCCGATGGCGTCTGCCTCTGCGCCGGTGCCGAACAGCGTCTCGCTGACGGACGCGCTCAGCACGGCGACGTCGAGAATGTTGCTGATATGCGCAGGGTTGACGAACTGCCCTTCGCCCACGCTCACATTCCGCACGCCTGCGTAGTCCGGCGTTACGCCAATGACCTGCGCGTTCGTGTTCTCGCGACCGGCGACTATCTGCCCATTGAAGCTAATTTGCGGCGCGACCGACTTTACCGACGGCGCGAGCACCGGGTCTATCAGCGCCTCGGCGTCTTCTAGCGTCAGAGAATTGCTGTTTGAGCTGACGAACAGCAGGTTTGTCCCCTGTGCTTGAATGCGTGAAGTGATATTGTCCTGCACGCCGCGCCCGATGGACATCAGCACCGTTACCGCCGTGATGCCGATGATGATGCCCAGCAGCGTCAAGCCCGACCGTAGCTTGCTGCCGCCGAGCGATAGGAGCGCCGTTCTGATGATGTCTAGTGCGTTCATTGCGCCGCCCGTCCGCTTGGCGAACTGCTATGCTGCCCATTCGCGTTCGTGTCGGACAAGATTATTCCGTCGCGCATCGTGATGACGCGGTTGGCGCGCTCGGCTATCTCCGGCTCGTGCGTAACGATTATCACAGTAATGCCCTCCGCGTGCAGCCTGCCAAGTATTTCCATAATCTCGTCGCCGGAGCGCGAGTCGAGGTTGCCGGTCGGCTCGTCGGCAAGCAGGAGCGCCGGCGATTTCACGATAGCCCGCGCTATGCCAACGCGCTGCTGCTGACCGCCGGAAAGCTCGGTAGGCTTGTGCCGTATGCGGTCGCCCAGGCCAACGCGCTCCAACGCATCGATTGCGGACGCGCGCCTATTCGGTCGCCTGCCGTACATGAGCGCCAATTCCACATTGCTGAGCGCGCTCAACCTTGGCAATAGGTTGTATGTCTGGAACACGAAGCCGATTTTGCTGTTGCGAATCTCGGCGAGGCGTCCGTCCGATGTCGCGCCGATGTACTCGCCGTCAAGGATGTACTCGCCAGCGGTAGGCACATCAAGGCAGCCGAGAATGTTCATCAACGTGGACTTGCCGGAGCCGCTCGCGCCCATAATAGCGACCATCTCGCCGCGTGTAATGGACAGGTTGATGCCCGCCAACGCAGGCACTTCCACAGTGCCCATCGTGTATATCTTCTGCACATCGATAACTTCTATCATTGTAAATCCTATTGCCCCGCGCGCCCATTCGTCCATCGAAGGGAAAGGGCAGGATGGAAGCGAAGTTCAAGCCATCAGCGAATAACTTATGGCCTACCAGGGCGTGGACCTCCGCCTCCGCCGCCTGGTGGTCCGCCGCCGAAACTTCGTGGCCTGAATTCGCCATCTTCAAGATCGCTTTCGTCAAGTGCCTGCATCACAATGCGCTCGCCTGCGGACAGACCACTGTTCACGATGGTATAGAAACCGTCGCTTTCGCCCAACCTCACCGTGCGCTCAACGATTGCGCCGTCCGCGTCTTCCACACGCACGTAAGCGCCGTCTTCGCCATACTGCACCGCCTGCAGCGGTATCACGATGCCGCTGACTTCCGATGTGCCGACTTGCGCAACCGCGCTCAGCCCTTCTTGCAGCACCACGCCTTCCGGCACATCCACGCGGATGATTACATCGAAGGTTACGACGCCCTGTTCGTTCGTCGCGGTCGAGCTTATGTCCGCAATGACGCCCTCGAATTCTTGGTCGGGCAAGGCGTCGATGGTAACGATTGCCGACGCCTCGCGCTGCAGCGACAGCACATCGATCTCGTCCACCGCGCCTTCTATGTTCACGATGCCCGAGTTGATAACGGTCATTATCACTTCGTACCTTTCAATGTCCTGTCCTGCCTCGACGGGGATGGACGCGATGTAGCCGTCCCATGGCGCCCTTAGTGTGGTGTCTTCGAAGCGCCGTGTCGCCGCGCTGATGCGCGCCTGCGCCGCTGCTACTTCGCCTTCCCGCAGTTCTACGTCCAACTCGCGCCGGTCCATTATTTCCTGCAATGCGGTATTGGCGTCATCGAGCTTGACTTGCGCGTGTTCCACATTGCCGCGCAGCGCCGTGACTTCCTGTGCGTCCGGGCTGTGCAGCGTGCTGAGCGCGTCTTCGGCAGCGTTACGGTTCGCTTGCGCCAGTTCGACCTGCTTGCGTGCGCTCTCCACTGCGGCGGCGTCAGGGTTGTTCAATTCATCCAAATGCTCTTGCGCCGCGTTGTAGTCTGCCAGCGCCTTGTCGTAGCGCGTCTGCAACTGAGTCGCTCCGATATTGCCGTCCGTCAGCCTGTCCAGCGCCTCTTGCGCTTCGTCTAGCGCCTGTTCGGCCCGTGTCAGCGCGGACTGCGCCGACGACACGCTCGCGTTGTGCTGCGCTTGCCGCTCTTCGAGGTCGTTGCGCGCGGTGGCGAGGCTGTCGTGTGCGTTGCGCATATCGCGCTCAACGCAGAAATCGCCGCTCGTGGTGGCAGTGTCGGACTGGCGGATGGGTCCGTATGTGTAATGGTCGCAGCGCGTCTGAATCTGGTTGCTGGTGGGGTAGAGCGCCATCCATCCGAATATCTTCAGCTCGTTCCAGCGCGTGTCCGGGTTGTCTTCGAGTCGCGCGTTGGGGAACAAGTAGTCGTAGTCGCGCGTGAACACCTGCTCCGGGTCGAAAGCTATGGACGCGAAGAAATCCTGCGGCGTCATGTCCAAGTCCGCATCGGTGGCGATTATACCCGTCCATTTGTAAATCACATTGGAGTAGTCTTGCAGCCGTTCGTAGTATGTGTTCTGTGCTGTGGTCAGGACATTGACGCTGAGCGCCCTCGCGTTCTGATCTGCTACGGCAAAGTCGCGCTCGGCAATCTCAAGCGCGCTCGTCGCATCGGCGAGGTCGCTGTCAAGCGCTAATTCCGCGTCTCGCAATGCGACCCTAGCCTGCGCAACGGCATCTTCTGCCGCGGCGATGACTTCGGGCTTAGGCGTTAGCAGTTCGTCTAGCGTTTCTTGCGCAGTCTGCGCTTGCAGGTCGGCGTCCGCGATTTCCGATTCCGCCTGCGCTATGAGTTCCCGCTTGGGGTTGAGGAGCTCGTCCAGCGCTTCTTGCGCGTCGTGCAGAGCGAGCGCGGCGTCAACTATAGCCTTCTCCGCATCGGCAATCCGCGTCGTGGGCTGCTTCGCGTCTTCGAGCGCCAGCAGCGCGTCCGCGTGCTCCATACGCGCTTGAGCGATTGTGAGTCCTAGGTCTGCCGTGCTCTCGGTGTCTAGCCGTGCGAGCGGCTGTCCAGCGGTTACCACTTCGCCTTCGCTGACGAGGATTTCGTCCACGAAGCCGATAGCGCCGAAGACCAAATCTTCCGTGTTAGTGAATGCGACGCTGCCGTTGATGGAGATTTGTGTCTGCAAGGTTCCATCGCGCACAGGTATCAGCCGTTCGTTCTCCGCCAACCCCGCCTCGCCGTCTGTGGCGCCGAACGGTGGCAATCCCATGAACCAGCTCAGCGCGCCGTAGCCCACGACCGCGACGATGGCGATGCACGCCAGAATAATCAGCAGCCTTTGCCGCAAGCGTCCGCTGTCCGATTGTGCCCGATTGACCATATACGATTCTCCCGAATGCGCTCAATAGCCCAATAAACGAGCAGCAATTCAGCGGCAAGACGCACCCCTGTGCTTTGCCTGCTTGACCTGTCAATGTTAGCAGAGTTCCGCCGCAGTATGCCGCCACACGCCCAAAACGCCCCACCAGAGACTATAACGCCGCTTGAAGGTCAGAGTTAGCGCCCGATAGCCTTTGTATGTGCATCAGATGGCGATAGGCGTGAATGGATTTGCCTCCGTCCTAGCCTTCCCCCTCCTTCTCCAAGGAGGGGCCCAGGAAGGAAGGGACAATTGGAGCGGCATTTGAGGTGAGGTTATAGATATGGACGACAATAGATGGCAAAAGCTCATCGCGGACTTCGAGACGCACCTGCGAGCGGAGAAAGACTTGGCGGAGTTGACCATCCGCAACTATAAGGCGGACATTCAGCCGCTATACGACTACATGCGACTGAAAGACATCGCCGACATGCGGGCGCTCGACCGTATAATTCTGCGGAGCTATCTGGCGTGGCTGACGGAATTGGGCTATGCGCGCCACAGCGTGTCGCGGAAGCTCAGCACGCTGCGAACTTTCCTTAAGTGGATGTCGAGCAAAGGAATCATAGAAGGGGACCCACTGCCCAAGCGCGGCATCATGCGCGTGCCGAAGAGGCTACCGCGTTTCTTGTCGCAGGAGCAAGCGGAGCGTTTGATGGACGCACCGGATGCGACAAAGCCGACCGGACTGCGCGATCAGGCGCTGCTCGAAGTGATATACGGCGCGGGACTGCGCGTAAGCGAGGCGAGCAATCTGCGTGTAACGGACGTCAATCTCTCCACGCGCGAAATCAGGGTACGGGGCAAGGGATCGAAAGAGCGGGTGGTCTTAATCGGGGAGACCGCAAAGAGCGCGCTGTCCCTGTATCTGCGGGATGGGCGACCCAAGCTGGCCGGGAAGGGCAGTGGCATGACACTGTTTCTGAACCGATTCGGCGGTCGTCTGAGCCAGCGCAGCATACAGGAGAAGGTGAGGCGATACAGCGTCAAGGCGGCGCTGCCGTCAGGCGTGCATACGCACACACTGCGCCACTCATACGCCACGCACTTACTGGAGGGCGGGGCAGACCTGCGCGTTGTGCAGGAATTGATGGGACACGCCAGTCCCGCTACGACTCAGATATACACGCACGTAACGAACGCGCAGGCGACGCAGGTGTATATGGCGGCGCATCCCCGCGCCCGGATAGCTAACATCGATGGGCAGGATGGGGAGGATGGTTAGCGGTATTGCCTAAATGCGGTGGTTAATGTAGAGTACGCCACAAGCAAGCGACTTGAGTGTCGCCTGCGCTGATGACGAGCGAAAGTTGCTCTTTGGGAGGACATCAACTACCGCAAGGGGGAATGTGTATGACTACCGCTACTCCATCCGCTGCTTTCGGAGCCAGTATAAAGAGGCGGGAAGACCCGCGCCTGATCACCGGAAGAGGCACCTATGTAGATGACATCAAGATGGTGGGCATGCTGCACATGGCACTTGTTCGCAGCCCATACGCCCACGCGAATATCACCAGCATCGACACATCAGCGGCGAGCGCCGCCGATGGTGTTGTCGCGGTCCTCACTGGAGAGGACATCGGTGAGGAAATCGGCCTGCCGTGCGGCTGGGTCGTGCCGGACACGATTGAGGTGCCGCACCCGCCCCTGGCAATAGGCAAGGTGCGCTGTGTGGGCGATGCCGTTGTCGCGATTGTCGCTGACAGCGCCGCCGCCGCCGCCGATGCCGCCGAGCTGGTGGAAGTGGGCTATGACGTGCTGCCGGCCGCCGTGAATGCGGAGCTGGCGACAAAGGACGGCGCGGCGCAGGTGCATGATGACGCGCCAAACAACGTTGGCTTCGAGTGGGAAGTCGGTGGCGGTGACATCGGAGCGGCTGCCGACAGCGCGGAGGTCAGGGTTTCCGAGCGAATCGTCAACCAGCGACTCATTCCGAATCCTATGGAGGGCAGGGCGGTTGTCGCTGACTATAACCCCGGCACAAATCAGGTAACGCTTTGGACTTCGTCGCAGATACCACACCTTGTTCGCCTCCTTCTAGCGCTGGTTACCGGGCATCCGGAGCACCAGATAAGGGTTGTATCCCCGGATGTGGGCGGCGGATTCGGCTGCAAGCTGTATCTGTACGCGGAAGAGGTAATAGCCTTCGTAGCCGCCAAGCAGTTGGGCCGCCCCATCAAGTGGACTGAGGAGAGACAGGAAAACTACCTCGCCACCACGCATGGACGCGACCATATCGGCGACTGGGAGATAATGGGCAATCGCGACGGCACGATTACGGGCATACAGGGCACGATTTACGCCAACATGGGCGCGTACCTGTCCACATTCGCGCCGGCAATCCCTACATACCTGTTCGGGCTGATGCTGGTTGGGCCGTATAAGATTGAGAATGTGCAGTGTAAGGTCATCGGCGTGTTCACGAACACCACGCCCGTGGACGCCTATCGCGGCGCGGGCAGGCCGGAGGCGACCTATGTGGTCGAGCGCATGCTCGACAGGTTCGCCGCTGAAATCGGAATGGACCCCGCAGAGGTACGGCGCAAGAACCTGATTCCGCCGTTCGAGGACGGCTATGAGGTGGCGACAGGCGTTGCATACGACAGCGGTGACTATGAGAAGGCGCTGGACCTTGCGCTCTCGATGATCGGCTACGATGACTTCCGCAAGGAGCAGGAAGAGGCGCGGCAGCAAGGACGCTACATCGGTGTCGGGCTGTCAACCTATGTCGAGATTTGCGGCATGGCTCCTTCAGCGGTGGCATACGCACTCGGCGCGCGGGCGGGCGTGTGGGAAAGTTCTCTGGTGCGCGTGCATCCCACCGGCAAGGTTACCGTCTATAGCGGCTCGTCGGGACACGGCCAGGGACACGAGACGACATTCGCGCAGCTCGCGGCGTCTGAACTGGGCGTTCCGGTCGAGGATGTCGAGGTCGTGGAAAGCGACACGGCGCAGGTGCAGCAGGGCACGGGCACGTTCGGCAGCCGCAGCGCGGTCGTCGGCGGCACGGCCATTCACATGAGCGTGGAGAAGATTAAAGACAAGGCAAAGAAGATCGCGGCTCACATGCTGGAAGCAGCGCCCGAAGACGTTGTCTATGAGGACGGGCAGCTGTTCGTGCAGGGCGCGCCCGCAGAGGCGAAATCCTTCCAGGAAGTGGCGCTCGCCGCGTACTGGTACGACGGACTGCCCGAGGGCTTGGAGCCGGGACTGGAAGCGACGAGCATCTACGACCCGCAGAACTTCACATGGCCGTTCGGCACGCACATCTGCGCGGTCGAGGTTGACTCCGATACCGGCGACGTCGAAGTGCTGCGCTATGTAGCGGTTGACGATGTGGGCAATGTCATCAATCCGATGATTGTGGACGGTATGGTCCACGGAGGCGTGGCGCAGGGCATCGGCCAGGCACTCTGGGAAGAGGGCGTGTACGACGATGACGGACAGCTCATCACCGGCAGCATGCTCGACTACGCGGTCCCGCAGGCGGCGAGCCTGCCGTCGTTCGAGACGGCCCGCACCGTAACGCCTTCGCCGACGAATCCGCTTGGCGTCAAGGGCGCGGGCGAGACCGGCACGATTGCGGCGTCTCCCGCGGTCATCAATGCGGTGGTCGATGCGCTGTCGCCATTCGGTGTTACCCACATCGACATGCCTGCCAAGGCCGAGAAGGTGTGGCGATTGATTCATGAGTCGTAGGATAGCCGAGAAGCTTAAGTGTCTATTTGCTTGAGACCATTTAGATAGCGATTAGGGGCAGGTGAGTTGAATTGCCTGCCCCTTTCAATTGAGTGTAGAGGCCTGTGAGCAGGATGGCAGACACCGAATCCGAACTCCGTGACGACCCCATTAGAGACATCCTGGACCGGCTGGCGTCCGAAAGCTATGTCGGCGATCCGGCAATAGCCACATCCATATACATGGCGCAGACGCTCGAGCGTCCTCTGCTGATCGAGGGGCGCGCCGGCGTGGGCAAGACAGAGATTGCCAATGTGATGGCGCGCTTGCTGGACACGCGATTGATTCGCCTCCAATGCTACGAAGGGCTGGATGTCTCGACGGCGTTGTACGAATGGAATTACCAGCGGCAAATGCTGTGGATCAAGCTGAACGAAAACGCAGACATATCGGCGGCTGAGCAGGAGGAGCAAATCTTTGGCGAGTCCTTTCTGTTGAAGCGTCCTTTGTTAGCCGCGCTTACTGAACCTGACAAGTCTCCGGTGCTTCTGATTGACGAGGTTGACCGCGCCGATGAAGAGTTCGAGGCGTTCCTGCTGGAGGTGCTGTCGGACTTTCAGGCGACCATACCGGAGATAGGCACAATCAAGGCGAAGCACCGTCCGTTTGTGATTCTGACATCGAACCGCACGCGCGACCTGTCGGACGCGCTGCGCCGCCGTTGTCTGTACCTATGGATCGACTACCCGGACATCGACAAGGAGCTTCGCATAGTGCGGGCTAAGGTGAACGGCATCGAAGATAGGCTTGCGCGTCAAGTTGTTCGCTTCGTGGACAGCGCGCGGCGCACAGGCTTGGACAAGGTGCCCGGCATCGCGGAGACGCTCGACTGGGCGCGCGCGATGGTGGTGCTGCACCTGGACCACCTGGACTACGACGCCGTAGAGCAGACTCTCGGCGCAATAGTCAAGGACGCGGACGATCTGGAACGTTTCCGCAAGCAGGCGATAGAAGAGATTCTGGCGAAGATATAATGCCACACAGAAGCAGGCTTTGCGCGATTATGATCGACTGCCCGCCCGACAAGATGAGCGCCGGTGTGGACTTCTGGGCACAGGCACTCAGCATGCCTGTCCGCCGTGCTGAAAGTGAGTCTAGTCCTTACGCCATTCTAGATGGTCGGACCGGAGGATTCTTCGTCTATCTGCAGCGAGTCGAAGATGACGCTCGTGTGCATCTGGACTTCGAGACGGACGATGTAGAGGCGGAAGTGCGGCGACTTGAGGCGCTGGGGGCGCGGCGTAAGGAGCAGATGGACTCGTTCTGGATCATGGAAGCGCCGAGTGGTCATGTGTTCTGCGTCGTTCCGCCGCAAACGGACGACTTCCCGGGGGATGCTCAAGTTTGGGATGACTAGATTGGAGTTTCATTATGCCAAGAATGACGGGCAAGCGAGCGCTGATGGAGATGCTGCGCGCCGAGGGAGTCGAGTACATATTCGGCAATCCGGGAACCAGCGAGGGGCCGATTCTCGATGAACTGGAGAACTACCCGGACATCCGATATATGCTGGCGACGCAGGAAGGCGCTGCTATGGGTATGGCGGACGCCTATGCGCGGTATCGCAACGAGCCCGCATTCGTTAACCTGCACATCGAGACGGGCCTTGCAAACGGCGTAAGCCTGCTTGCCAATGCCGCCGAAGGCAACACCCCGCTCGTGCTGACTTCAGCGAACAAGGACATCCGCAAGCTGGCGGAAGGTCGCACGAACCTCGTTGAGATGGTGAGCCAGTTTTGCAAGTGGAGCGCGGAGGTAACGCATCCTGACCAGGTCCCAGGAGTGATGCGGCGGGCATTCAACGAGGCGAAGACGCCACCAATGGGGCCGGTGTATGTCGCTTTTTCCGCGAATGCGCTGGATGACGAGGCGGACGTGGAGATTGCGCGGTCACATAAGACGTACGCTCGCATCTCGCCGGACGCCGGTGCGATCGCCGACGCAGCAAGCATATTGGCAGACGCGGAGAATCCGGTGCTGATCGTGGGCGACAGGGTAGGGCAGTCGGGCGGCGCGGACTCAGCGGTGCGGCTGGCGGAGGCGATTGGCGCGAAGGTCTATGCGAGTTATTTCTCGCAAGTGAACTTCCCTACGAGCCATCCGCAATTCCTGGGGCTTGCAAGCCCCGGCATGCCGGCAGGCAAGGCGCTTCTGGAGGATGCGGATGCCGTAGTCGCCGTTGGAACTCCGGCCTTCCCCGGTTACTTCTACTTCTCCGGAAGCGCGCTGAGTCCTGACACGAAGCTGATTCACATCGACTCTGACGCCACGCAGATTGGAAGAACCGAGCCAACGGACATTGGCATTGTGGCAGACGCGCGCACGGCTATGGCGGCGCTTGCGGACGCGCTTGACCTGCGAATGTCAGGCGCAGCGAAGGAGGCCGCCAAGGGTCGCATGGCTTCAGTGGCGGAGGAAAAGGCGGCGCAGAAGGCAGCATGGCAGGAGAGACTTGAGGCACGTCGCGACATTAGCCCTATGTCCACGGAGCGGATGATGACCGAGATTGCCAAGGCGTTGCCCGATGACGCCATTGTCGTGGATGACTCGGTTACGACTCGCGCTTCAATCTTTGGCGCTCTCGACTTCAATGAACCCGGCAGCCTGCTTGGAATTACGGGCGGCGCGCTCGGCTGGGGAATGGGTGGCACGATGGGCGTGAAGATGGCGAATCCCGACCGCCCGGTTGTGGGCATCATAGGCGACGGCAGCGCGATGATGACGGTGCAGGCACTGTGGACGGCCGCGAACTCCGACATTCCGGTAGTGTATGTCATCTGCAACAACAGGGCGTATCGCGTGCTGAAGCTGAATATGAACCTGTATCAGAGCGAGATTCTGGCTAGGGAAAATCCGGAGAGCGAGTACATTGCGATGGACTTCCCCACGCCGTTTGACATCGCGGCGATTGCGGAAGCGATGGGGGTGCATGGGCGCAAGGTCGAAGACCCTGCCGATCTTGGGGATGCGCTCCGGGAATCGTTCGCGCTTGGAAAGCCGGTGGTGCTGGATGTGTCGATAGACGGCGCGGTTTAAGTCTCGATTTGCACGTATTGCCGCTTTAACCAAAGGTCTGTTTCGTTGTAATATGGCGACTGAGGGCTAGTAATATGCGCCATATACTACACGCGGATTTTGACGCCTTCTATGCCGCCGTGGAACAACTAGACAACCCCAATTTGCGTGGGAAGCCCGTGGTTGTTGGCGGCAGCGCAGAAGGGCGTGGTGTTGTTGCGTCCGCTTCTTACGAGGCTCGTGAGCACGGTGTGCGCTCCGCAATGCCTATGAGGACTGCACAGAGGCTCTGTCCGCAGGCGATTCGAGTTGGCGCGCGATTCGACCGCTATCGTGAAATCTCTCAGCGCGTCATGTCCATCTTCCGAGACCTCACGCCACTGGTGGAGCCGCTGTCGCTGGACGAGGCATATCTCGATGTGTCCGGGGTTGTCGATGAAGGAAGACAACCTGCGGAGGTTGCGGCTGAATTGAAACGCCGTGTCAGAGACGAGCTTGGCTTAGTCATTTCGATTGGCGTGGCGACCAGCAAGTCGATTGCCAAAATCGCTTCAGATATGGACAAGCCCGACGGTCTCACCGTAGTTTCGCCCGGCGATGAGAGGGCATTTCTCGAGCCGCTACCGATACTCGACCTATGGGGAGTCGGCCCGAGGACCGCAGAGCGGCTCATCGCGGAGGGCATCGAGAAGATTGGCGACATCGCGCGGCAGGATGAAGAATGGCTGCGTGAGAGATTCGGCAGGCATGGCGTGCAGATGCGAAGGCTTGCCCTCGGAGAAGACGACAGCCCTGTCGTCGTGCGCCGTGAAACGAAGTCGGTGAGCGCCGAGACGACATTCGCGAGTGACCTGGGCGACCCGGAAGCGCTGCAGGAAGTCGTGAGCCGACTGAGCCAGCGCGTCGCGCAGCAACTGCGACGGAAGCAGCTGCAAGGACGGACGGTCAAGCTCAAGCTGCGCCTGTCGGACTTCACTACATTTACGCGCCAGCGCACGCTGTCCTATGCGGTTCAGTCAGCTGACGACCTGTCGCGGTCTGCGGGAGAGTTGTTGCGCGCCGAGTTATACGGTCGCCGACGGTTTCGCCTTGTCGGAGTGGGCGTGTCCGGGTTCGAGCAATCGAACGAAGACCCCGAAGAGCCGCGCCAGCTCAGATTCTCGGGTTTCGGCTGATGGACACGCGTAAGCTGCTCCGTGAGTACACCGTACTAGCCCCGGACGGCTCCGAGATACGGGAGCTTGTCGCGGTCGAGGGCGGGAGCATGGTGCATTGCACTTTGCCGCCCGGTGCGACTTCGATGGCTGTGAAGCACCGGACCGTCGAAGAGGTATGGTACATAACTCAGGGGCACGGACAGATGTGGCGCAAGAGCGAGTCCGCCGAATCCGTCGTTGATTTGAAGCCGGACTTGTCGCTAAGCATCGAGACGGGGACGCACTTCCAGTTCCGCAACACAGGTGGCGAAGACCTGTGCCTCATCATCGTCACGATGCCTCCCTGGCCCGGCGAACAGGAAGCGGTGCGCGTTGCCGATTACTGGGATGTTCGCTAATATGGAATCCGAATATCTCTTCAATGTGCAAACGCCTCTCGGTTTCAGTGTGCGAACGACGAGGGGATATTGGGATCATATTACTGCAACGAAACACGATCTTATGGTCGGGCGTGAAAGGGACGCCGCAGATATTCTGCAAGTGCCCGATGAGGTGCGTAGAAGTCGGAAAGACATAAATGTCTTCCTGTTCTATCGGTTGGACCGACCCGGTAGATGGATGTGCATTGTAGCAAAGCGTCCTAATGGTCAAGGATTCCTATTAACCGCCTATCCTACGGATTCCATCAAGCAGGGAGAACTGATATGGAAGAAATAAAAGTCTATTATGATCGCACAGGCGAAACTCTCACAGTCTGGTTCGGCAATCCCAAAGACGAATACGTTTGTGAAGAAACCCGCGAAGAAGTCATACTAATGAAGGATAAGGCGGACAATGTGATTGGCTTCGAGGCGCTTCATGTCCGCGCTTCTTCATCCGAACCTGTACGATTTACCTTCGAAGAATTTCCCCTCGAGGAGTGGGTAGCTAAACTATCACGCCCTGCTTCCTAAGCTCAGGCAGCTCGTCCGGCGAAACGTCGAGCATGTTTGTCAGTATGTCGTCGGTATGTTCGCTGTAAAGCGGGGCGGGCTGCACTTCGACGGGCGACTTGTCCAGCTTTACCGGGCAGCCGATCATTTGATATGTGCCGCGCGCGGGGTCGTCCACATCCACTATCATCTCACGGGCTGCCAGATGCCCGTTCGACAGCACTTCCTCCGGGCTGATGACCGCGCCGCACCAAACGCCCGCAGTCGCCAACGCCTCCATCGCCTCGTACTTGTCGCGCTGCATCGTCCATTCGCTGACGATTTCCAGAACTTCGTCGCCGCGCTGTCCACGCAGCTCTTCGGTCGAGTAGCGTTCATCTCCAATCAGGTCCGCTCGACCGATTATCGCAAGCACGGTCTCCCAGAGCGCACCGGCGATGTGTATCATCACATAGTCGTCCGAGCCGCCCGGATGGCAAGGGTATATCATTGGGATGCCGCTGTTGCCCCTGTCGCCGGGGCGCACATTGGGCGTGCCGTGCGATAGGCTGCGAATCAATCGGTATCTCAGCAGGTTCACGATTCCGTCCTGCATTGAAACTTCGAGGTGCTGCCCTTCGCCCGTATTGTCACGCTGCCGGAGAGCGGCGAGTATGCCAATGGCGGTGTGCAAGCCGGTGCCTGAGTCGCCCGAGCCGATTGGCGAAGAAATGGGCGGCCTGTCCGGATATCCGTTAGCCGCGATACCGCCGCCGGTTGCCTGCGCCGCGAGCTCGAAGCTGCGGTAGTCGCTCCATGGACCGTACTCGCCGAAGCCTTTAATGCTCGCGTGAATGACGCGCGGGTTGATTTCACTCAGCCGCGAGTAACCTATGCCGAGCCTTTCCATTACGCCCTTGGAGAAGTTTTCCAGGACGACATCAGCCCACAGAACCAGCTTCTCGAAGAGCTGCTTGCCGCGTTCGGTCTTGAGGTTTAGCGTGATGGCGCGCTTGTTGTTGTTGAAGATGGTGTAATAGACGCTGTCCACGCCGTCGATATGCGCCTGTTCCCAGCGCGTGTTGTCACCTCCCACCGTGTCCTCCACCTTGATAACATCAGCTCCGAGAAAGGCCAGAAGCTGCGCGCACGACGGGCCGGCCTGCACGCGGCTCATATCCAGAATCTTCACTCCCGCAAGCGCCTTGTCCATGTCGCACCTCTATGAAAGTCAGTCAGTAGGTCGGTATTTCGGTCTGTCAGATATTCGGGACAGACTGTCGCCAATAGTCCCTTCCTTCCCAGGGGATGGGCGTGATATTCACCACCTAGGATTATATCAGGATGTGCCAAGCAGCGAACCGACGAAATCGCGATATCCGCGAACGAAATCGGATATGCCCGTAGCCTGCCGTCCTTCGATCTGTACGCGGCGCAGCAACAACGCGCCCTCGCCGGCTGCAACCGCGATGCCCTGCGGTAATTGTGCGACTGTGCCGGGGGATTCGCTTTCAGTGCTGTCCAGCGCCGATGCCTTATGCACTTTCAATTGTCTGCCTTGCCAATGAGTGAAGCTGCCGGGCCAGGGGTGATACGCGCGAATCTGCCGCTCAATCCGCTCTGCAGATTGCGCCCAGTCAATTGCGCCGTCTTCGCGCTTCAGCAGCCGAGTAATCGTCGAGTCCGCTTCACTCTGAGGCGCGGGCACAATCGCGCCGTCTCGCCAGGGATAAATCGTTTCTGCAAGCAGTTCCGCGCCCATGTTGAACAGCCGGACGGTAAGGTCTTCGGCGGTTTCCTCTGCGCCGATGCGTGTTCGTCGCTGTGCGATGATGGGGCCGGAGTCCATTCCTTCGTCGAGCTGCATTACGGTTACACCTGTCGAAGCGTCTCCTTCTAGGATTGAGGTGGCTACGGGCGATGGACCTCTGTGTCTGGGCAAAAGCGATGGATGGATGTTCAGTGCGCCGAGAGGCGGCACGCCGAGCGTGTCGGAAGGCAGGAACAGGCCATAGGCGACGACAACGATGAGGTCGGGGGCGAGTGATGCGATGTGCCGGCGGGCTTCTTCATCGCGGCGAAGCGAAGGTGGCTGGAAGACCGGCAAACCGCGTTCAATGGCTGCCTGCTTGACGGGTGGCGCGGTAAGTCGCCTCCCGCGACCAGAACGGCGGTCAGGCTGAGTATATACACCGACGATGTCGCAATTCGCGTCCAGAAGAGTGTCCAACGCTGGAACGGCGAAAGCGGGAGTGCCCATGAATATGATGCGGAGGGGTGTACCGTCTTTCTTACTGGTTCCCATCGCACGCTCCCGATTCGCAGCAGTTGGCGAACTCTGATTCGATATTGTGGAAACGTACCTCGTCGCCGATCTCTATGCCGAATTTGCTGACCTCGCCCGCGTTAATTTCAAATGTGTAAGCCGCAGGCGATGCGGAATTGAGAATCTTCAACTCGGAGTTTGGTGTATCTGGCGGAGAGTGCTGAACATTCTCAATCAGGTCCACCACAGTGCAGTCAGCGCCAACCCACACAAAATCGAGTGGGAAGCGCATGCCCTTCATCCAGAACGATGACGCCTGCCCGTTGGGGAAGACGAACAGCATACCCGTCTGTTCTGGCAGGCTGTCTCGCTCGCCCAGCCCTTTGCTCCGCAGTTCAGGCGTATCAGCGACCTCGGTGACGAATCTCGTGTCATCGATAGTAACAGCAGGACCTGAAGGAGTGGGGGTAGCTGTGGGCGAGGGAGTCGCGGTGGAGGTGGGCAGCGCCGTGGGTGTCGCGGATGGCGCTGGCCTGGGCGCTGCTGTGGGAACCTGTGTCGGATGTGGCGTTGCGCTCGGTTGTGCTGTATTGGTGGGCATTGGTCTTTCAGGCACTGTCGTGGCGGCTGTGGGTGCTTGCGTCCGTATCGTGAGTACCGTAGCCTCCAGAGTGGCAACGGTGGACGAGTTATCCATCTCTCGGCCACTGACTGTACAGGCGAAGCTGACTACAATTGTCAAGGCGAGAGCGGCTGCGAAGATTCGTGCAGTCACAGCACTACGCAAGATGCACCAGAGTCGCGCCGTCGCCGCCGCGCTCGCGGGCTTCCGCCTCGAACGAGCGCGCGAGGGGATGGCGGGTGAGGTGTTCGCGCACGGCGTTGCGCAGGACACCTTTGCCCCTGCCGTGTATGACGCGCACGGAGTTGAAGCCGTCGCGAATCGCCTTGTCGAGGAAAAGCTCCAGTTCGGCTAGCGATTCGTCCGCTCGCATCCCGCGGATGTCCAGTTCCTTGGAGTCCAGCATTGGGCCTATGCTGATGCTGACCTCTGCTTTGGGCTGCTCCGGTTGCTGCTCGATGAGCGACAATCGTGACGGCTGGACCTGAATCCGCACGTTGCCTATGCCAACCTCTGCGTCGCTGCCGTTCTCCGGGAGCGATACCAGTATTCCGCCCAGATTCAGCCCCCGAACATAGACCCTGTCCCCAACCTCCAGTTCGCGCTGGGTTTCTCGGACTTGGGCAGGCGGGGGCACTGCGGCTCGCTCGGCTAGCAGCTCTTCCCGCAGGCGTCGGATGTCATCTCGTGTTGTCTTAGTGGGAACGCCCGCAGGCGCGCTCCATGATAGCGCCGCTTCGGCGGCTTTGAGCCTGCGTTGTGCCTCGTCGTATTGCTCCAGTATGCCGCGCCGCATACCGTCCAGCAGGTCGTCTCGGTGCGTAAGGAGGTAGTCTATCTGATCGTCGAGTTGCTGACGCAGTCCGTCCGACTTGGCGCGGGACTGTTCCGCTTCGAGAAGCATAGCCTGCAACTGGTTCCGCTCACGTTGCAATTCGGAAAGCCAGTCCTCGAAGCGGAGGTATTGCGGCTCAATGGCGTTCTGGGCGCTTTCCAGTATGTGCTCCGGCAGTCCGAGGCTCGCGGCGATTGCCATTGCATAGCTGCGTCCCGGAATGCCCAGCGTGAGGTGGTATGTCGGAGTCAGCGAGTCTGCATCCAACTGCACGCTGGCGTTCATCATCTGCGGTGAGGTCTCCGCGTAGGCGGCAACACTGCGGTGGTGCGTCGTTACAATCGTGCATACTCGCTTTTCGGCAAGGTCTTCGAGAATCGCGCGAGCGAGCGCAGAACCCTCTTCGGCGTCCGTACTTGTGCCAAGTTCGTCGAGCAGCACGAGTGATTCGGACGTTGCCGCTCCGAGAATATCTATGACGCTGCGCATGTGTGAGCTGAAGGTCGATACCGATTGTTCGATGCTCTGCTGGTCGCCGACATCCGCGTACACTCCGTCGAATACGGGCAAGACGCTGCCGTCGCTCGCGGGTATCTGCAAGCCGGCCTGGTGCATCAGTGCGAGCAAGCCGACCGTCTTCATCGCCACCGTCTTGCCGCCCGTGTTCGGACCTGTAACGACAAGCACCGACCAGCCCGGGCCCACGCTTACATTCACCGGCACTGCGTCCCGGCCCAGAAGTGGATGGCGGGCATTGATTAGACGAACGGCCATATTTGGCGACGAGTCTTCACCTTCTTCGAGAGCCTCAGCCTGGTCCGGGTCTGCCGGCGCGATGTCGGAAGGGGACAGCGGCCTGACGCCCCGAATGGCATAGCTGTATCTCGCGCGCGCCATAATGAGGTCAAGGTGCGCCGTCAATTCGCTGCCGCGCCGAATATCGCGGGCAAGCTCTCCGACGAGCACGGAGAGATCACGCAGAACCTTGCGAATCTCACGCTCTTCGGCGAGGGCGAGTTCGCGCCATGTGTTGCCAATTTCGACTGTGGAAAACGGCTCGACAAAGAGTGTCGCGCCCGTGTTGGATGCGTCGTGGACTATGCCGGGTATTCGGCTGCGCATCTCCGCCTTGACCTGTACGACGAGGCGGTCATTGCGAATGGAGATCACATTGTCCTGCAGGACATTGTCCCCCTGCGCCGTTTGTATGAGGGAGTTCAGCGACTCTGTTACTCGGTGGTACGCCTGTCGAATCTGGCTGCGCAGCGCGCGCAGGGTATGTGTGGCGTCGTCGCGGACCTCTCCTCTTTCGCCAATGCGCGAGCGTATCTGCCGGGCCAACTCCGAAAGATCGGGTATGCTCTCGGCGATGTCGGCAAGCATTGGCGCATGCAGGCGCACTGCAAGTACGCCGCTTCGCGCGCGAGACTGCACATCGACCGTCTGCGCTATCGAGAGCAGCTCCATGCCGGTGATCATGCCTCCGATGGATGCTCGCACCACGGACTCTTCTACATTGTCGGGGCAGAACATATCGACTTCGCCCGCCTCGTCCAGCACGGCGCGTCCTTCCGCTGTCTCCTGTTGAAAGAGCGCGACTTCGTAGTCGTCGTATGAGGGCTGCAAGGATGCTGCGAGTCTGCGCGCGGGGAAGAAGGTTACTCGGTCCGCAATCCGCTCGCGAATGGCGTCGAATTCTAGCAGGGTCTGTGCGCGGGCGCGCAATGTATCCCTGTTGGAGAAGTCAGTCGTGATGCCTTTTTCCGGGTCTGGCTGCATTCGCCTATTTTATCAGGATTTCTCATATAGGTAACGATTTTTCGTCGGTGTAATTGTGGCGGATAAGGAAGGAAGGCTTGACTCTTGACGCTGTGGCAATTGACGACCGCGCCCATTACCAATAGAATGTTAGTAGTGCAGATAAAACGCTTGCTTGAGTGCAGATTACTCAGGAGGAAGCCATGGCGAGAGTACGACCGGAGCCACTGACAATTACTATAACTGACGACGCAGCGAAGCATGTTCGCCAGTTCGCCGTAGATATGGGCAAGCCGGACTGCAACTTGCGCGTTGCCGTCAAGGGCGGCGGATGCTCGGGACTGACTTACGACCTGGACCTTGTGGACGAGCCGGGTGAGAACGACAAGGTTATCAGCAGCCACGGGCTTGAGTTGTATGTGGACAAGAAGTCGTACATTTTCCTTGCGGGCACGGAGCTTGACTACTCGGGCGGCCTGAACGGCAAGGGCTTTGTCTTCAACAATCCCAATGCGAAGACAGCATGCGGCTGCGGCACTTCCTTCAGCGTTTAGCCTGGAGCTGACAGGATACACAAGATAATCAAGATTAAGATTTGACATTGGCAGCCGCCTCCTAATGAGAGGCGGCTGTTGATTTCAGGAGGTGTATGGAGATGGTGCAAAGCGTAGCGCTTGCAGTGTCGGCTGCGGTCTATTCGACGGTGCGAGAGGAGTACGACGCCCTGACCAAGGGTATTGGTCTGGTCGAGCGCTCGCATCTCGGTCGGCTGAAGGTTGGCGGCGCGGACGCTATCGACCTGCTGGACCGTCTGTCAACCAATAAGCTGAACGATATTCTTATCGGCGAGATCGAAGGCACAGTCCTGACCACGAACAAGGGGCGCATCATCGACTTGCTCTTCGCTGTCAGGCAAGATGACCACCTGCTTGTCATCACGGGACCCCAGACCCGGCAGCGAGTTGCGGAGTGGATAGACTTCTATACCTTCATCGA
Organism: Dehalococcoidia bacterium; assembly: GCA_965204855.1. Taxonomy (GTDB): domain Bacteria; phylum Chloroflexota; class Dehalococcoidia; order Lucifugimonadales; family JADFKI01; genus Bin90. The sequence goes on along the minus strand of OZ242018.1, from coordinate 2,036,338 downwards.
GGATGTCGTAGTCGAGGACGTGTCCGAAAGTACGGCAATGCTGACGGTTGCGGGACGAAAGGTCAAGGAGGCCTTGCCGCAGCTTTCCGACATGCCACTCTCAGACTCGGAACGTCTCAATATATGTGGCATAGATGCCCTTGTCCTTCACACCGAAATGGCGGGCATCGTAGGCTACGACTTTATAGTACCGGCAGAAGAGGCTGCCGCACTTCGGGAAGCGCTCATAGATGTTGGGGCTTTGCCGGTGGGTTCGCATGCCACGGAACTCTTGCGTATCGGATATGGCGTTGCCGAATACGGCGGCGAACTCCACGAAGACTACAATCCACTCGAAGCCGGACTGAAAGACTACATCAGCTTCAACAAAGGATGCTACATCGGCCAGGAGGTCGTAGCGCGCCTGAACACCTACGACAAGGTGCAGAAGCATCTCATGCGCCTTTCCCTGGAAGCCGGTGGTGCGCCGGAACTGCCGTCTCCACTAATGCATGAGGGTAGGCAGGTCGGCACGCTCACATCGACGGTGGAGGCGCTTGACGGCGACAGGGCGTATGGCTTGGGCTATGTCAGGAAGGCGCATGCCCAGGAAGGGACGCGACTGCTTACTGAACGTGGAGTCGAAGTTGTAGTCGAGGGGTTCCCTTGCTAATGGGTAGGCTTCGACAGCCAGACCGCGAGTTCGGCTACGCCAGGAGCGTATAGCCGCCGTCCACTACGATGACCTGACCTCGTATCATAGAGGCGTCATCCGTGCAGAGGAACGCCACCACGCGCGCGATGTCTTCTGCGGTTACCATGCGGCCGACGGGTGTGCTTCGCCCGGCCTCCATCATGCTTTCGCGGTTGGGGAAGTAATCGAGCGCGCCCGTCTCCACATAGCCACCGGAGACGGCATTGACCGAGATGCCTTGCGGCGCAAGCTCGACTGCGAGGTAGCGCGTCAGTGCTTCAAGGGCTGCCTTGGATGTGCCGACAGAGAAGTAGTACGGCAGGACCTTCGATGAACCCTGGCTCGTGATGTTCACGATGCTGCCGCCTTCAGGCATCAGCTTCGACGCTTCGATGGCGCACAGCCACGGCGCTTTGGCATTCACATTGAGCGTCCAGTCCCAGTGCTTTTCTTCGAGCTCGGATGCCGACCGCTGAACGCCGGAGGCCGCATTGTTCACCAGCACATCAAGCCTGTCGAATTCAGCGTTTGTTTCCTCGAACAACTGGCGAATCTTGTCGGAGTCGCCAAGATGTGCCCGCACGCGCAGGCAGCGCACGCCTAGCGCTTCGATTTCGGCTTGAGTTTCCGCGGCGGCTCTATGGCTGCGGATGTAATTGAAGGCAATGTCCGCGCCACGGGACGCGAATTCAAGCGCAATCGCCTTTCCGATGCCCCGTGATCCGCCGGTGACCAGCACCGTCTTGCCTTCAAACGACACTTTTCTGCTTTCGCGCCCTTAATTTACTTCGATGGACAGGATGGACGGGATAGGAAACGGACTGATTGACTGACGCACTGACCGGCTGACGAACTCTATATCGCCATCCCGCCGTCAACGCTGATTATCTGGCCCGTGACATAGCTCGCCTTTTCGCTGGCGAGATAGCCGACCATATTGGCGATGTCCTCGGTATTGCCGAACTTGCCCTGCGGAATCCAGGTCATTATGGTGTCCTTCTGCCTCTGCGTCAGACCTGCGACCGTCTCCGTGCTGATGTATCCGGGCGTTACGGCGTTGACGGTGATGTTGCGCGTGGCGACTTCCTTGGCGAGGGACTTCGTGAAGCCGATGATGGCGGCTTTTGAAGAGGAGTAGTTAGTCTGACCGATATTCCCACGGATGCCCACAACGGAGCCGATGTTGATTATTCTGCCCCAGCGCTCACGGACCATGTGCCGCAGTGTGGCGCGAGTGCAGTAGAAAGTGCCGTTCAGGTTGACGCCCATTACGCGATGCCACGCCTCATCGGACATTCGCATCAGCAGCCCGTCATTTATGATGCCGGCGTTGTTGACCATTATATTCACGCCGCCCCACGCATCGTTGACCTTATCCACCATTGCGTTGACCTGGTCGAGATCGCTCACGTCCGCATGCACCTTGAGCGCCTTGCCTCCTATGTCAGTGATTGCCTGCACAACTTCTTCCGCCTCTGCCTTGGACGAATTGTAGTTGACCGCAACTTTCACTCCCATGCTGGCGAGTTCGAGGCTTATTGCCCTGCCGATACCCTTTGAAGCGCCTGTAACGAGAGCCGTCTTTCCTTCGATGTCCGAGTTGCTCAATTTGGCCCCTGCCTATCAGTCAATGTTCGTACCGCCCTATATATATGCGGCAATGTCCTATGGTCCGTATATGGTCGATAAAGAGCGCTAGTCTTCCTGAACCCTGGCGAATACCTGCGCCATCTCCTCGTTGAGTCTGGGAATGAAGTCGATGTCATAAGTGTGCCTGGCAGTTTCGATTGCGCGCCGCACGGCTGTGGCGTCGCCCGCGCCATGTCCCACTACGCTGATTCCATTGACACCGAAAATGGGACCTCCGCCATGAGACTGCACGATGTTGTTGAGGTCGTGCATGTCCTGTGTCGCGGCGTCCAGCTCAGAGTCTGAAAGCTTACCTTTCAGAGACTTGCCGATGTGAGCGGACAATGCCTTACCCAGACCCTCAGTAAGCTTCATTACAATATTTCCCACGAAACCGTCGCAGACAACTACCTCGGCCTTACCTGCGGCAATGTCGTCGCCTTCCACATTTCCGATGAAGTTCAGTCCGCTCTTCTCAAGAAGCTCGGTTGTGTCGCGCACTTGCCTGTTGCCCTTGCCTGCCTCTTCGCCCACGCTGAGCAGGGCTACACGCGGCTGCTCGATTCCCCAGAAGCGGCGCGCAAACACATCTCCAATGACGGCAAAGCTCAACAACTGAGACGGCCTGCAATCGACATTCGTGCCGAGGTCGATGACGAAAGTGTTGGGCGAAACTCCGATTACCGGGCCGCCCAGAGCGGGTCGATCTACACCTTCTGACAGTCCAAGCACGACTGCGGCCGCTGCCATCGCGCCGCCGGTCGAACCCATCGTTACAGAGGCGTGGGCTTGGCCCTGCTTCACCATGCCGGTTGAGACGAGAATCGAGGCGCGGGGCTTTTGCCGCAGAGCCATCGCGGGCGACTCGCCCTCGACGATTACGCCCTCTGACGGCACAACCATGATCGGCAAATTTGCGGCGTCGTGCTTTGACAGCTCCGCTTGCACCTGTGCCGGATCGCCGACAAGCATTATCTGCACGCCGCCGTCCTTCGCCGCCGCCACCGCTCCTGCTACGACATCACCCGGGGCATTATCGCCGCCCATAGCATCGACAGCTATGCGAACCGGCGTATTTGCTGTTGTCAAATCAAACTCTCCCTTGGCGTCACCCGCCGCTTGAAATACGGACGGTGGCGTCGCCGCTGATTGCGATGTCTCCGTTGTCCTTGCGAACGCCAACTCCGCAAGTCAGCTCACTTTGTCCATCTCTTTCGTTGACTTTCTTCACACTGCCGTATGCCGTAATCGTTTCGCCGGGATACACCGGTCCGCGGAACCGTACCTTGAGCTTGCCGTTCTTCAGCCAGTCCTCGGCGAAGGCGACCGTGAGCATCTCGGATATCGACGCGAGAATCATCATACCATGCGCGATTGTGCCGTCGAGCGTCGAACCGCCAAACTCCGCGCCCGTAGCGAAAGCGGAGTCCAAGTGGATTGGGTTATGGTCCCCCGCCGCGTCCGCGTATCGCTGGATTTGTGTCTGGGTAATCGTCTTTTCGATTGTGGGCAGCGTGTCGCCTTGCTGCATTCTTGTCATTCTCCATTTGCTCGACAGTCTTACACGGGCAGCCCGGTTACGCCGGTAACATAATCGTGCTCTTGCCTTCCATTACGGCGCTGCCGTCTTCGGATGTCACTTCCATGTTCACGACCAGAAAGCGCCAGCCGCGCCGCACAGTGTTTTGCGCCAGTGTCGCTGTGCATTCAAGTGATTCGCCGACGGGCACGCTTGCGCCAAAGCCGAGTTCCTGGCTCGCGTGAATGGTGCCGCCAGGGATTTGCAGTGTGTTGATGACGGCGCTCAGAGCGAGTGCGGCAATCGCCATAGGAGGCACAAGTGGAGTGCCGTCACCTGCCGCCGGATTGCTCGCGTCGGACACGGCAGCTACGTAGTCGCCAACGGCTTTGGCGTCCAGTGTAAGGGACTGACTGGATAGCTGCTGTCCTGTTTCCAGCTTTGAATAGTCAATCATTCGCGCTGCCGATTTCCGCCCTCAGATACGCATAAGTGTTCAACCGATTATAGACAGGTGAGGGCTGCAAATCAACGGAATACCAATTGCGAGGAACGGCGTGGAACGACAGAGCGGGGTCTTACTTGGGCGGCAATGAAGTGGCGAATTGCACTCCTCGCCGCACCCACTCATCCAGGCGCTCGTCCGAGGTAATCCCTTCCGAAGCGACGATAACGAAGCCGCGCATAGGTCTGCCGGTGAAGTCCATTTCGCGTGTGTGCGGCTGCTTCAAGGCATCCTCGTATCGGTCTGCGCCGACGCGCACGATGATTTCATCGCCCATCACACCGCCAAGCATATTGCCGTGCGCCATGAAGCAGAGTCCGCCGAACATCTTGCGTTCCGTTATACCGGTCTGCTCTCCAAGGGACTGCCTGATGCGGAGCGCGAGTTCTTCGTTGAATGCCAAAATGCGTCTCGCTTTCGCCTATTCGGGGAGCACGCGCGGGATGAAGTGGCGCGGTCGCTGCATAAGCGTGATGCTTGCCGTATTGCCAAGTTCCGCTTCGGCAGCGGCTACTGCTTCTTCGACTGTGCCAAATGCCTCGAATCCCATGCGTCGCGTCGCATCCGCATCGCGTACACCGGCGAACATTATCCTGCTGAGATAGCGCTTAGGTATGCCGGTACTGTTCCACATGAAGAACGGATGCGAGCCGTGGTACGCGTGTCCGTAGCGGTATCCGTGTATGTATTCGGGCCGGTGGGCGAACTCTTCGACATAGTTCTCCCACAGCCAGTACGGGTCTGTTTCCTGTGTCAGGATCTTCTCGTAGAACTCCATGTATGGGCGGAAGCGCCTTGCGTCGAATTGCGCCGTGAGCGGGTGCGCCAGGATTGCGATGCCCCCCTCTCGCACCAGAGGCATGCCCTGGAACTGCGTCACCGTGTTCGCCATAGCCTGGTTCGCGGCGAGAATGGGATTCACGGTCGAGAACTTGGAGTAGCACTCGTTCCAGTTTGCTATGCCCGCAACGAGAATGTCGGACTGGCCTTGCACCTCGACGACCTGCTGTTCCTCGATTGCGGCGAGTGTGTGAGGATGAACTTCAGTTGGATGGCCGCCATTGATTGCGATGATGTCCTTGCGTGGGTCGGCGTTGTCGTACACCGACTCGACGGTGAAGATGCGCCGTCCCTTCGCTTCGAGCGCGTTCTGGATGAGCGCGCCCTGTTCCCAGACCAGCTTCTTGAACGCCGAGTTCTTCGGGTCGTCAACCGACTGGCCGCTTGCGATGGGCCACGGGCGGTGATGATGCCGAATGCTCCTGAATGTCCCAAGTCCGACCGCCGTTGACTTCCAGCCGCCGTTGAAGGGAGCCCACATCGTGTTCAGGTATATGAACTGGTCCGCGTCCAGAATCGCGCGATTCACTTCAACATCGAACCCGCGATGAGTGTAGCCGAGATGAACTAGCTGCTCCGGGTCTTCGGCATCGTGGCAGTACAGGTTGTTGTAGCCGAACTGGAGCACCAGCCGCCTGCCCAGAAATGTCTCCATCTCGGTGCGGCTGAGCTTGCGGTGAAGTCCCTGCGAAAGCAGAAGTTTAATGTTGCCCAGCGGAATCCCTGCCTTGTGAAGCTCCTCGACAATAACCTCGATTGCCGTCTGCCGGAAGTCCGTGCGCTGGGTCCGAAAATATGCGCCCGACGCGTCGTCGAAGGCGATCACCACTTTCGACTTGGCGTTCACCAGCTTATGCAGCGGCTCATGTGAAATAGGATCGGCGATGACCTCACGAATGCGCTCGGCGACGTCCGGAATGGCGGGCAGCGGACGCTTACCTTCGATTACGCGCGTACGCTCAGGCAGCGCGGCGCTTATGTAGCCGTCTCCGTATGCTATGTGGTGCTGGCGTGTCGCTGGCATTATTCTGCTCTGACCCTGCTAACTGTGGTTGATAAGGCACGGTTAGTGCGCTCTGGAATTGTAGCGTCTAAGCCTTTTACACTCAACCTGTGCTTCATGCCAGCGCATCGCGTAGATGCTCCATAGACAGGTTGCCGCCGCTCATTATCAGAGCGACCTTCTTGCCTTGCAGCCTGTCCTTGATCTTCAGCGCGCCCGCGAGGGATGCCGCTCCCGCGTGCTCCGTGAGGTTATGGGTGTGCTCAAGATGCAGCACGATTGCCTGCTCCATCTCTTCGTCCGACACTAGAACGAAGTCGTCCAGCAGGTCGCGCAGTATGCCCATCGGCAGGGCGTAGCCCTGTCCTGTCGCCAGCCCCTCAGCCTTCGATTCCATTGGCGCGCTCACAAGCTCGCCTGTCTTCCATGAGAGGTAGGCGGCGTTGGCACTCTCGGCCTGGACGGCGATGACCTTGATGTCCGGGTTGATGCTCTTGGCTACGATGCTGGTGCCGCATGCGCCGCTGCCGCCGCCGAGCGGCACTATGATGTAGTCAACGTCCGGCAGGTCTTCGAGAATCTCCAGAGTGTATGTGCCCACTCCTGCGATGAGCATCGGTTCGTTGATGGCATGGACGTAGCGGTAACCTTCTTCCTTTGCCAGCCGCTGCGCGTATTCGTTCGTGATGTCGAAATACGGTCCGTGATGTATGACCTGCGCGCCTAGGCTCTCGATGGATGCCACCTTGCCCGCGTTCGCGCCCTCCGGCACGCACACGATGCAGTTGATGCCGAGAACGCCCGCCGCGTAAGCGATAGACTGCCCGTGATTTCCAGAAGATGCCGTGATTACGCCGCGCGCCTTTTCCTCGTCCGAAAGCTGCGACAGCAGGTTGATGCCCCCGCGCATCTTGAACGCGCCCAGTCTCTGGTGGTTCTCATGCTTCACCCAGACTTCGGCGTCAAGCAGCTTGTCGAGCGAGAGATAGTGGTGCAGGGGAGTGCGCCACACGTAAGGCGCGATGCGCCCACGCGCCTGAATGACGTCGTGTAGTGTCGGTCTGTTTGGCAAGGTGAGGTCTCCTAGTCGAATGTGGATTTGCAAGGCATTATATCGCATATCAACGTGGGGCAATTTGTACAGAACCGCCGAGCTACCCGTGATATGATATAAGGCAGGGTGATTTAGCCCCTGACACCTAAAAACTGACTCCTGACTCCTGACGGCTAACTTCCCATGAACATCTTCTTCGACGTTGACTACACTATTATGGGCGCGGACGGCAGCCTGCGGCAGAACACGGTGGAGACTCTTCGCAAGCTTGTGGATGACGGGCACAAGGTCTTCGTATGGTCGGGCGTTGGCGTGCGCACGGCAGAGGTGTGCCGCTTTGGGCTTGCGGACTATGTTACGAAGGTCTTTCAGAAGCCGCTCGAGGACTTCGAGGCGGCGTTGCCCGGACTGGGTGTCTTCACGCCGCCCGACTTCATTATCGACGACCACCCGGAGATTGTCCGCTTCTTCGGTGGATTTATCTGCAGGCCCTACTACTTCCGCAACCGCCAGGACACCGAGATGGACGAAATCTATCAGACTGTGTGCGATGTGACGGAACACGGAACCTCGGAACACAAAGCATATCGCGCGGGCAAGCGGCGCGCTTAGGATTGAGCCTGATGCCTATTCGACTGCTTTCCGACAAGGTATCTTCAATGATTGCCGCGGGCGAGGTTGTCGAGCGGCCGGCGTCGGTGGTCAAGGAGCTTGTTGAGAACGCGCTTGATGCGGGCGCGACCGAAATCTCGGTCGAGATTCGCGACGGCGGCGTCGAGCAGATTCGCGTCTCGGACAACGGTAGCGGCATTCCCCATGACGAGGTGGAGATTGCGTTTCAGCGATTCGCCACCAGCAAGCTCAGCGACGCCTCCGACCTGGATGCCATCCCCACGCTTGGTTTCAGGGGCGAAGCGCTGCCCAGCATTGCTTCAGTGGCGCGCATGTCTGTCGCGACCAGACACGTGGACGAAGACTCCGGCACGCGACTCGACCTCGAGGAAGGCGTAGTTACCGACAGGAAGCGGCAGGGTGCGTCTCCGGGAACGGTGATGACCGTGCGGCAGCTCTTCCGCAACGTGCCCGCCCGCCGCAAGTTCCTTCGAACTACTGCGACCGAGACATCGCACATACAGAACATGGTTACGCGCTACGCGCTCGCCTATCCGGAAGTACGATTCGCACTCAGCACAGGCAGGTCTTCGCTGCTCACGCCCGGCTCCGGCAGCCTGCGCGAGACGATTGCCGCCATATATGGCTTGAATGTCGCGGAGAATATGCTGGACATAGCGGAGTACGATGAACGGGTCGAGCGACGGATCGTAGCGGGTATGGTATGCCAGCCTGACCTCAGCAGGGCGAACCGCAGCTTCATGAACTTCTTCGTCAACCGTCGGTGGGTGCAGAGCCGGATGCTGGGATACGCACTGGAGCAGGCGTATCATGGCTTCATGAAGGAACGGCGCTATCCGATGGCGGTGGTCAATATCGCCATTGACTACGACCAGGTGGATGTGAATGTCCACCCGTCCAAGACAGAGGTGCGCTTCAGAAGTGGCGACAGGGTGTTTTCGGCCATACAGCAGGCAGTTCGCCACACGCTCACGGCGCACTCGCCGGTGCCTGAGTTGCGCCGAACTGAAGTGAATCGACCGGCGTATCCGTACTCTTCCACGCGAGATGCGAGCCGGAACTTCTGGCCCATAGAGCCGTTCAGCCCCTCGCCCGCCGTTACTTCAGAGCGAAACGGCGAGAATATCGCCGAGTTGCAGGATGTCGCGCCGATACCCGGGATAGGCGATACCGCCGGCTACACGCCCAAGCAGGCGCTGCCGGCGCTACGTGTCCTCGGACAGGTGCAAAGCACTTACATTGCAGCCGAGGGACCCGATGGGATGTATCTCATCGACCAGCATGCGGCGCACGAGCGTGTAATGTTCGAGCGCATCAAGGCTGAGGCTGCCGCCAGCGCGCCCCAATCGCAGAGTCTGATGGAGCCGCTCACAATTGAGTTGAACCCCCTGCAGCAGGAGCTGGCGGAGACGCACATGCAGATATTCGCCAGTCTGGGCTTGCTGATAGAGCCGTTCGGGGGCAATGTCTATATCATTCGCGCCGTGCCCAGCATTCTTACCAATATGGACCCTGCTAAGGCGTTTGTCGATATGCTCGATGAGATGGCGCAGGGTGGCGAGGTCGAGTCGTGGAGCGATCGCGCGGCGTACTCGCTCGCCTGCCATGCCGCTATTCGCGCGGGCAAGGTGATGACCCGTGAGGAGATGACGGCTTTGACGCGGGAGCTGGAGCAGTGCCAGCAGCCCCACACCTGCCCTCATGGACGCCCGACGATAATTCACCTCAGCGGGAGCCGCCTGGAGCGCGAGTTCGGCAGGCGGTAAGAACTAACATCGATGCACAGGATGGAGGGGATGAACTATGAAGTTTGGGATTTTTCTTGGGGTTCAGATTTCGCCGGAAGAATCACTGGCGCGGCAGATTGAGGACAGCGTGGAGCAGGTGCGGGCCGCGCGGGACGCGGGCTTCGACCTGATTTGCACCGGGCAGCACTTCCTGTCCGCTCCATACGCGCAACCCGCGACACTGCCGTTCCTGGCGCGAATGGCCGCGGAGGCGGGCGACATGGAGGTTGCCGCAGCCGTCATCCTAGTTCCGCTGCACAATCCTGTGGATGTGGCTGAGAGCGTGGCAACTATGGATGCCATCTGCGACGGGCGCTTCATTTTCGGTGTCGGTATTGGCTACAGGGACGAAGAGTTCGCGGCATTCGGCATCAAGTCCAGCGAGCGCGTTGGACGCCTGCGCGAGTCCCTCGAGCTGATGAAGATGCTCTGGACGGAAGAAGAGGTGGAATACGACGGCAAGTATTATCAACTGCCCAAGGTAAAGCCCTCGACACGTCCGGTGCGGAAGCCCCATCCGCCGATATGGGTGGCGGCGAACAACGACGTTGCCATTCGCCGCGCCGCCCGCTGGGGCTATCCGTGGTTCATCAACCCGCACGCCACGATGTCCACCATAGACCGCCAGATTGCCGTCTATAACGTGGAGATCGACAGGGTAGGACAGCGGCCCCCCGACGCTATGCCGATGTTCCGTGAGATGTATGTCGCTGAGGACAGGGCGACAGCGTACGAGGAAAGCCGTCCGTATCTCGAGAGCAAGTACGCCGCTTACGCCGCCTGGGGACAGGACAAGGTGCTACCCGGCGAGGAGAGCTTCAGGGTGCCCTTCGAGGACCTTGCGCGCGACCGCTTCCTGATCGGCTCGCCCGATGACATTGTGGAGGAGATACGCCGCTACCAGAACGACCTCGGCGCGAACTACATCATCTTCCGCATGCAGTGGCCCGGCCTGCCGCAGGAGAAGGTCCTACGGCAGTTGACGCTCCTTCGCGAGGAAGTCATTCCCAGAATCAGGCAGTAGCATGGAAGGCATCGGGAGGGCGCTTCTGTTAGTAGGGATCGCGGTCGGCATTGTGGGACTGCTGTTCATGCTCGGACCCAAAATCCCGCTTTTGGGCAAGTTGCCGGGCGACTTGGTATTCAGGCGCGGTGACGCCACCTTCTACTTTCCGCTCGCCACGTCCATCATCGTCAGCATCGTTTTGACCGCCATCCTGAACATTGCACTTCGGCTGTTCAGATAGGCTGGAAAAGCCTAGAACTGCGCAACCTCAACCGAATTTATGGGCGGCAGATTGTCGATCATTAGCTCCCAGCTGTCACCTTCGTCGCGGCTGTAAAATATCTGACCGTTAGTCGTGCCGACATAGACTCCGCAGGGGTCAAGGGAATCGGTCGCCATGCCCTCACGCATACTGTGCAGATAGGCGTTCTTTTGCGGCAGCCCGTTGGTGAGCGCTTCCCAATCAGAGCCACCATTGCGACTGCGGAACACACGGAACTTGTTGCCGCTCACGATGCGGAAATCGCCGCCGACTTCGCCTTCCTCGATAGCGTTGTCTTCGGGCAGTACGTACAGCGTCTTCGGATCGTGCGGGTGCAGGGTGAGCGCAAGCCCGAAGCGCGAAGGCAGCCCTTCGGTGATGTCCACCCAGCTCTGACCGCCGTCATCGGTTCGATAAGTGCCGCAGTGGTTCTGCTGGTACAGCAGGCCCTCGCCGGCGGGATGCGCCAGCAGCTTATGGGGGCACTGCCCGAACTCGAGGTCCTGCGCGTCCGGTATGAAGTCTGCGCGCACGTTCTTGTTCTGGGGCTGCCAGCTCTCGCCGCCGTCGGTAGTGCCATACACGCCGGCAGCCGAAATGCCGACCCACATGCGCGCGGGGTTTCGCTCGTCCAGCGCGATGCTGTGCAGACAAAGGCCTCCCATACCCGGGAACCAGTGCTCGCTGGTGGGGTGATCGGCGACGCTGCGTATCTCCTGCCAGTTCATGCCGCCATCATCGCTTCTGAACAGCGATGCGGGATCAACTCCCGCATACAGCACACCCGGCTCGCTCGGACGCGCAGGCTTGATGTGCCATATCCTGTTGAGGGTCTTGCCGGCGCGGTCCGCGAACTTGGGCGGCGTGTCCGCGGTCAGCCAATTCTCTCCGAGATCGTGGCTGATGTGAATCTCCGCGCCCCAGATCGTATAGTTGACGGCGGCGTACACCGTCCCACCATTGCGAGCGTCCTGCACGAAGTGATAGACATCACCGCCGCGACAGTGGACTTCCGATAGCTCCCACCTCTTGCGCTCTGGGCTGCTGGACAGCACGAACGCCCCCTTGCGTGTGCCCACAAGAAGAGCGACCGTGGGTCTTGATGAACCGTTGGAATACGACATCGCCAACCTCACTTCTCTATGAATAGACTTCGTATCTATTCCAAAACGAAAGCGAGGTTGGCGTCAAGCGAACTTACGGCGCGATTTTCCCTCTATACCATAGGCGCGCCCGCCGTATATACCTCGTGCGAGTAGGCGACTATCGAAGGGTCCGGCTCGAAGGCAACGGCTGGGTCCTTGCCCTTGTAGTCCATCACATTTGCGATATGACGCATGGCGTTGATACGCGCCCTCTTCTTGTCGTCAGACTTGATGATGGTCCACGGGGCGACCTCGAAGTTAGTCAGCAGGAACATCGCCTCCTTCGCCTCGGTGTACTCCCGCCACTTGTCTATCGACCTGATGTCAACGGGACTCACCTTCCACTGCTTGAGGGGGTCATTGGAACGCGCCTGAAACCTTCTGAGCTGCTCCTTCTGGCTGACGGAGAAGTAGAGCTTGATGAGCTTGATGCCGCTGTCCACTATCATGCGCTCCAGCATAGGCACATGACGCATGAACAGCCTGTAGTCAGGATCGGAGGAGAAGCCCATCACGCGCTCCACCCCCGCGCGGTTGTACCATGAGCGGTCGAAAAGCACAATCTCGCCCGACGTCGGGAAATGGCGGATGTAGCGCTGGAAGTACCACTGCCCCAACTCCACCTCCGACGGCTTGTCCAAGGCGACCACTCGGGCCGTGCGCGGGTTCCAGTGCTCCATGAATCGCCTGATTGTGCCGCCCTTGCCCGCCGCGTCTCGACCCTCGAAGAGGATTATCGCCCTGTCGCCGGTCTCCCTCATAGAGTTCTGAAGCTTCATAAGCTCTATCTGAAGCGGCTGCTTCTGAGATTCGTACTCCCGCCTTGGCATGCGCTCGGCATACGGGTAGATGTTCTCCCTGAAGTATCTGGCGCGGTCGTAAGCCGCTATGCGTACAGGATCGTCAAGCGGTTCGGAATCCGGAATGTAATCCCCGCCCGGGACGACCGCCGAGTCCATCATGTCTCGGTCGAGGTCGATGCTTGTAAGAGTTCGGGAATTGTTCCGGTGCGTCTGCTTTTCTGTCATATTCTCACCTAACCTGTGCTTTGGCGCACCGTCTCTAACGACAATATACGCCTCGACGCGAATAACCGCAATCCGCATCAGACGCGTGGGCTTAATTTGGGCGGCAATTGCCCGCTACCAGTTCAGCAGGCCCGGCTTCTGCGCTCGCCAACCGTCATCCGACGGAAACACCGTGTTCATTGGGACAGCCTGCGTGTCTCCGTCAAACCAGTCCTGCACAGTCTCTCGCCACTTCTTGTAGTGAGGCGCGTTGCGATGCGCGGTCATGTGCGCTTCCTCGTCCTCATAGACCTCGTACAAGTAGAACTTGTTTGGGTCGGTCTTGTCCTCAAGGATGTCAAAGCGGAAGCAGCCCGGCTCGTCCCTCACGCTCCCCTGGCTGTCCCCGAGGCTCGCCTCCTTGAACTGCTCCCGGAATCCCGGCTTTATCTTGATGGTCACGAATATCGCGTGCATGTATCTCTCCCTTGCTTAACTTATAAACCGCATTATATTTCCGCCGTCCCATCCTGTCTATCCTGTCCATCCCTGTCCTGAGCTTGTCGAAGGGCTGTCAACGGGTGTAGTTCCCCGTCTATGTGAAGTGCGGCATTATGCAATCAGCGAATAGCCGCATGCTGCTCTCGGCAGCATCCCAAGACATATCGCCAATCCTGAACTGGACCATGATGCCGCCCGCGCCCGCGTCTTCCAGCGCCGCAACCGTCGCCGCAACCGTTTCAGGTGATCCATACACCAGGTCGTCCTCTGCACCTGCGTCGGAACTGGCGTATATCGCTTCCACCTCTGCCTGCTCAAGTGTCGTGTTCATTCTCTCTCGTCCACCGGCAATATACCGGAGGCTGTCTGCATTTGCGGGGCGCGCAATTTCTGCTGCCTCCGAGTCCGTTTCGGCAACCACGCCGTTGAACCATATCCAGCAGTTCGATGTCGCTTCCGTGATTTCACAGTCATCAAAACCCGCATCCGCCATCGTGCTGCGGTACAGGTCGAACATGTGGCGGATCCTGTCCATCGACGTCATCGACAGCATGAATGGCCTGCCCTGACGCGCCATCTGCAGCAGCGAGTTCTCGCTTGCGATTGCGCGTATCAGCGGTGGATGCGGCTTCTGCAAAACCTTCGGCCGCAATATCGGAATCTCCACATCCCAGTGCTTGCCCTTATGATGATACCGCTCCCCTGCCCAAGCCTTTACCAGTAACTGCTCGGCCTCCAGCAACCTCTCCTGTGCCTCCTCGTACTTAACGCCGTAGCCGCGGTATTCGTAGCGATTGAAAGCCGACCCCCGCGCCGTGCCAACCATGACGCGCCCGCCACTGAGATTGTCCAGCAGCGCAATCTGCTCCGCAAGCCTTACAGGATGATGGAACGCAGTCTGCACCGCGGAGAAGCCCACGCGAACATCGTTGGTGCGGGCGACGACCGCGCCTCCGAACGCCATCGGGTCTGCGTAAGTGCATACGCCGTCGAAATGGTGCTCTCCAAGCCAAACGGAATGGTAGCCCAGCCGGTCCGCAAGCTCAGTCTCGGCAAGCGCCTCGTTCACGACAGTGTAATCGGTGTCGGGCGTCCTGCTTTCGGGAAATAGGAAGTCGCCGAATTTCATGTAGTGTCCTTTGGGAGTTGTCAGTTGTTAGTCATCAATTAAGAGTTTTCGCAACCTTGACCGAATTGTGCCAAGATTGCGACCAAAGCGTTCTGCAAGTTCTGATGTGCTCAGTCCCAAATCGTGTAATCGCTTCAACTCTTTGTCGTCTTCTTCGGTCCACTTCTCATACGCCGATGGGTATTCTTGGCGAATATCCATCACGCTGTAAGGCTTGGATTCGTCGGTGTCATGAGTTGCTTGTTGATTCATAAAAGCGCGAACCAGCCGTATCTCCTCGTAAGAGTAATCGTCGCCTAGCAGTTCTTTCACAGGCGTCAATCTATTGTCGCCTACCCGATGAAATGCGTCTTGGATAAGCATCGCGCGATCCGGAGACGGCAAATGCGCTCGCAAGTCCAAGTCCTCACCTGTCTGAACAAGCATCTCTACATGTGCAAGTATCGTACGAGGAGACATGTCACGCTCTTGTGCCACTTCGTCAATCGAAAGCCCCTGTTCAAGCAGGTTCTTCGTATGCTCGTATGTCGAACTCGCAGTTCTTGTGCGGCGGCTTTCACTGCGCTGTCTGCTTTGTCGTTGTGGTTCTATGGAGCGCTCCGTTATGTTGTGTTCCTGTGCGTAACGCTGAATGACTCTTAGGAACCTATCCCCGTATTGTTCCAATTTGATTGCTCCCACGCCGGATATGCGTAAGAGGGTCTCCCGACTTTGGGGGATATAGTACGCCATCTGCTGCAATGTGACATCGCCAAAGATGATGTAAGGCGGCACATTTGCGTCATCTGCTATGCCGATGCGGACCGCGCGCAGTAAATCAAACAACTTGCTGTCATAGTTGAGCATTTCACCACGCATAGGTGAAGATAACACTTCGCTGTCGCTCTTTTTGCGTCTTGCGAGTGTAAGCCGTTCTCTACTTCTCAGAAACCGCCTGCCCTCGGCCGTCACGCCCAGCGTCGCGTACTCGCTACTTGTCTTACGCAGCAGGCTTTTGTCTAGCAGCATGCCGCATATCTCTCTGATTTCACTGTCCGAATGGTCTTCGACTATGCCGTACACGCTGAGATTGTCATGGCCAAGCCTGAGTACGCGCTCAGCCTTCGAGCCGCGCAGAACCTGTGCGATGTAGCCTGCCCCGAATCGTTCGCCCGTGCGTATCACCGCGGACATAATCTTCTGCGCGATTATCGTTGCGTCGAAATCCTCCATGTCGGCAAGGCATACATCGCATCCGCCGCAGTTGCCCGCATCGTCGCTGGACGGACTGGACAGGCTGGGTGGGCTGGACAAAGAATCTTCGCCGAAATAGTCCAGCAAGTATCGACGGCGGCAGGTTCGCAGCGTGCAGAACTCTATCACTTGTGCCAGCTTCTCCTGCGCGCCGCGCTTTTCCGTCGCGTCCTCTATGCGGTCGATAAAGAAGTCCTGCTTAATCTTGTCGCCATAAGAGTAGAACAGCACGCAGTCGCTAGGCAGCCCGTCACGTCCCGCACGCCCCGTCTGCTGATAGTACGCTTCCAGTGTCTTGGGCAGTTCCTGGTGAACGACAAGCCGCACATCCGGCTTGTCTATGCCCATGCCGAAGGCGATTGTCGCCGCGATTACGTCCACCTCGTCTCGTATGAACCGTTCCTGGTTCCTGCGCCGGGTCTCGGCGTCCATTCCCGCATGGTATGGCAGCGCCTTGAAACCCGCGTCCCGCAGCCTGTCTGACAGCTCCTCCGTGTCCTTGCGTGAGAAACAATAGATAATTGCCGACTCATCCTTGCGCTCCCTGAGCAGTTGAACAAGCTGGTCAAACGCTCTCTCTTTCGGGCGCACCTCATACCGCAGGTTAGGGCGGTCGAAGCTGGCGATGAACTGCTGCGGCTCCTTCAGTCCGAGCTGTGCAAGGATGTCCGCGCGCACCCGCTCGGTCGCCGTAGCGGTCAGCGCGATGAACGGCACGGACGGCATGCCGCGCCGCAGCCCGCCCAGCGTGCGATAGTCTGGGCGGAAGTCGTGCCCCCATTCTGATATGCAGTGCGCCTCATCGACCGCTACAAGGCTCACATTGAGCGTATCCAGGAATTCCCGAAAGTCCGGTAGAGTCAGCCGCTCCGGCGCGAGATACAGTATCTTCAGGTCTCCCTGCCGCGCGTGCGCCTGCACGCGTGCTATCTCCGCGTAGGTCAGTGAGCTGTTGATGAACTCAGCCGCGATGCCGTTCGCCCTGAGCGAGTCCACCTGGTCCTTCATCAGCGCAATCAGCGGCGATACGACCAGGGTAAGCCCGTCGAGCCGCAGCGCCGGAAGCTGGTAGCAAAGAGACTTGCCGCCGCCTGTGGGCATAATCACCAGCGTGTCGCGCTGCCGCAAGACGCTGTCGATTACCTCCTCCTGAAGAGGGCGAAACTCATCGTATCCGAAGTGTCTTTTGAGAAGGTCTTTCACTGGGCGACGTACATCCTTGACTTCTCTGAGCCGATATCGCACTGACAGGTGTGCGGCTGCGTTTGATGATACTATAATAGGTGGTATATCATAGACAAACCGATTGTGAACCGAGATACAACGTTGCTCACCGACAATAGTGTATCCTACCTGCTTACTTTGGAGGCGACGCATCATGGCTCTGCTGCTCAACCGAGAGACGATTCAAGGACTGCTCACGATGAGCGACACCATCGCGCTGCTCGAGCGCGCGTTCAGTGACCTCGCATCCGGTGAGGCGGCAATGCCTCCGCGCACGGTGATGGCAGACCCCGCCAACAACGGCTGGTACGCCTTCATGCCCGCTCATATCAAAGGCATGGGCACCATCGGCATCAAGGCGGTTACCGTCTTCAAGGACAATCCCGCCAAGTTCGACATGCCCAGTACGCTGGCGTCCATCATCCTTTTGGACGTACAGACGGGCAATACCATTTCCGTCATGGACGGCGGCTTCATCACTGCGATGCGCACTGGAGGCGTCTCCGGCCTCGCCACCAAGTACCTTGCGCGCGAAGACGCCAAGGTCGCGGGTGTGCTCGGCATGGGTGTGCAGGCGCGCGCCCAGTGCATTGGCATGGCGACCGCGCGCAACCTCGACAGCATAGTCTGCTTCTCGATGGACCCGCCCGAAGCCCAGCGGCAATTCGCGGCGGACATCTCCGAACAGACCGGCGTCGATGTCAGCCTTGCGGGTAGCGTTCAGGAAGTCGTGCAAAGCGTGGATGTCCTTGCGCTCGCCACCACCGCGGCAACGCCCATCGTTGACGGCGACTGGCTGCCGGCAGGCTTGCACATCAACGCCATCGGCTCGCATGCCCCCGGCGTGCGCGAACTCGACACCGCCAGCGTCATCAAGTCCAAGATAATCTGCGACCAGACTGCCGCGTGCCTCGCCGAAGCCGGCGACATCCAGATTCCGCTCGAAGAGGGCGCGATGACCGAGGATGACATCTACGGCGAGATTGGCGACCTCGTAACCGGAGCGAAGCAAGGTAGGGAGAGCGACGACGAGATTACGCTGTTCAAGAGCGTAGGGCTGTCCATTCAGGATATATCGACCGCGTACCATGTCTATCAGCAGGCGGTAGAGCAGGGTGTGGGCACGGAATTCGATTTCTAAGAAAGAACTAACACTTACGGCTGTTCTATTTCCCGAGATTAGTATTATAATGTAGCTAATACATCCGCAAAGTCATTGCACCGGGTGAGGCCTGAAACCGTGATCGACTTCAACCTGTTGACAGGAGTAATCCTTTCCACGCTGATTGCCTATTTGCTGGGCGCGCTACCTGTCGCCGTGTGGATAAGCCGCCGCAACAAAATTGATATATTCAGCGTTGGCACGGGCCTGCCCGGAGCTTCCAATGTTCGCAGGCAGGTAGGCAACGTACCGGGCGGTCAGGTGCTAATAGGCGACATGGCTAAGGGCGCCGTTGCCATACTTGCGGCGCGCCAGATGCAGGTTGACGGCATTTGGCTGATTCTGCCGTGCTTCGCTATGGTCGCGGGGCACTGGAAGTCGATATTCACCGGATTCAGAGGCGGGGACGGCCTTGCCCCTCTGGGTGGCGCAATCCTTGTGATGTTCCCGCCATTCAACGGCTTCCTTGCCGCGCTCATCGGCTCGATGGTTACCTTGGGCGGGCAGAAACTGCCTTACACATCACTGTTAGGGCTGGTAGCGGGGATTGCCGCTCTTCTGTGGCTGGTCCGAAACAGCTCGCCGGAAGAAATCGCTCTCGCGGCGGGAGTCACCATCATTGCCCTTCTGGTTCTGGTTCACGCCTCCGTCGGGCACCGCAGGCGCAACGCTAAAGACGAGTGGGGCGAACTAGACGAAGGCGAAGGTGCTACCGAGTAAGTCCGGCGCCCTTACGCGGCAATACTTACTGCCGCTCCCTGACGTAACTTCCTTGTTTTCCCGGACTATCCCACTGCTACGCTGGTCGTCGTTCGCAGCACGCCGTCCAAGTGGTGAATCTGCTCCGTGACCAGGTCGTGTACTCCGCCCAGGTCCTCTTCCTGCACGACCGCAATCACATCATAAGGGCCCGTAACACGGGAAGCGCTAATGACGCTCGGGTTATCTTTCAAAGTCTCCATAAGTCCGGTCGAAGACCCGACTTTCGCTTCTATGAGCACATACGCCTTTACCATTTTATCATCCCTCCTTAAAAGTGCCGTGCCATGACTTGGGCTGCAAGCATACGCTCTTTGCCAGCCCGCTGCCAGTATTTTTAACCCTCAGACTAGGTAATCTAGCTGTCTATTTCAACATACAGCAGACGTTCGGTCGAGTCTATCGAACGGTTCCCCGCTGGCAGCTGAAAAGAGAAATACCGAATGCTTAATTACCAGTTCGTGAACGCGCCGTCGTTGCGCCGTAGCTGCGGCGGCCAGCCCCTAGGGTCAACCACATGGGCTTGCACCGCCTCTTCGTCGAAGTCAACGCCAAGCCCTACCGCGTCCGAGGGAACGAAGCTGTAGCCATCCTCCCAGTCAATTTGCTGCGGGAAGAACTTGGTGCCGTAGGTGCGTGGACGCTGTGGCATCTCCTGCACGCCCACATTCGTTGACGCCATACACAGGTTCACGCACGCAGCCGCGCTCACAGGCCCCAGCGGATTGTGCGGCACGATGTCTATGTAATGAGTCTCCGCCCAGTGCGTAATCTTCAGCGCCTCCGTAAGTCCGCCCACGATGCACAGGTCGATGCGCGCGTAGTTTATCAACTCTTCCTCGATGACTTCGCGGAACGACCACTTGCTCGCCCACTGCTCTCCAGCCGCAATCGGCAGCGACACATGCCGCGCCAGCGTGCGGTAGCTTGCCGGGTTCTCAGAGCGCAGGGGGTCCTCTATGAAGAACGGGCGATACGGCTCCAGCGCCTTGCACAGCGCCACCGAGTGCGCCGTATCCAGCCGCGTATGTATGTCGAGGCACATCTGAATGTCGGGTCCCACAGCCTCCCTTACCAGCGCCATCTGCTCCTCCGCGATCCGCATCGACTCGACCGGCTCCAGCAGACCGTCCATACCCTGATACTCAAAGACGCCGCCCGTCTCAGCCAGTCCCCAGCGCACGAACTTCCAGCCGTCCGCCACCGCCTGCTTGGAGTTGGCGATAAGCTCCTCGGTCGTGCTGCCCTGCGTGTGCGGGTACGACACCACCTTGTCGCGCACAGGTCCGCCCAGCAGCTTGTACACCGGCATGTTCAGAGCCTTGCCCTTGATGTCCCAGAGCGCAATGTCGATCGCGCTTATCGCGCAACTATATACCTTGTCCGCCGGAAAGAAGCCGCCGCGGAACATGTGCTGCCACAGCCGCTCAGTGGCGAACGGGTCCTGCCCGATGACGAGTTCCGACAGGTGCTCTATCGCGTTGGCGACGGCATTACCCCATCGCGGTATTCCCACCTCGCCAAGCCCGTAGATGCCCTCGTCCGTCTCCACCTTGGCGATGAAGTACAGCTTGCCCTCATCGTCCGTAAAGGCGTAACTCTTGATGTCCGTAACCTTCATTGTGAAGCCTCTCATAAGTCAATTGGATTGCGCGCCCATACGATAGCGAAGTATGGGTTGAGGGTCAAGCGAGGCATTTTCTACACCCGCTCCTTTGGGACAAGTTTAGAAGGGGAAGAAATTCGCGCCTCAATGTGTAGTTAGTTGGTTTACTTCGTGCTATCGTTACGCAAACTATAAGCTCGGACAGGCACATGCCGTGTCAATGGATATTCATATCTATCAGCCAACGCCCCTTGGGGTATGAATGAAGGAGTGTTATAAGTGAATAACGACCTGATTGAGTTGCTATGTCAATTCAACCGGAAGGAGAGATTTTTCCTAGTAGGTGATGCACTCGGCAAAAGAAATTTTGGTCTATCCTCGGATTTCCGGAAGCGCCTGCAAAACGCAATTGGTCTAAATGAATCGATACCTCCCGACGCCTTTGCAGCGATGGATTATCATCTTGACTGGATAGCCGCTGCCCTTACTGCATTTGCAAAAGGAGATACAAAGCAAGTCTTTGCAAATGAATCATATGATGGCGAGAAGTTGGTAATGGGAAACCAAGAAGATGTTGACTTTCTAGTTTGCTTCAAAGGCAGAGAGGATAAGTACATATTAATCTTCTTGGAAGCGAAGGGTTACGGTGCCTGGGATTCTGCACAGATGAAATCCAAAATGAAGCGATTAAGGCGTATCTTTGGAGACAAAGGAAAATCGATCGGCAAAGTAAAGCCTATTCTCTGTCTCACGTCGCCTAGACCTCCTGAGCTGAAATATGAGGACTGGCTGGAGTGGTGCATCCCAGACGATAGATCACCATACTGGCTCAAGTTGCCCTTGCCGGACAATAGACTTCTTGTCACACGGTCTGACGCTGATGGACGCTCTTCAAAAGATGGACAGAAATTTTGCATAAACAGAAGAGAATACAGGATGATGAATTGAACCCACACCGCCTCTCCAAGTCCCGCTACATGTCCGGCCACCAGTGCCACCTCCGCCTCTGGTACGATGTCCACGAGCGCCATCTCATGCCTCCCATAAGTGAGGCGCAGCAGGCGATATTCGACACCGGCCATCAAGTCGGAGACTTGGCGCGTGAGCGCTACACCGGCGGTCATCTCGTAGCGCACGATTACCGTAACATCCCCGCTGCACTTTCTGAAACGAAGCATCTCATCGAGGAGGGCACTGCGCCCGCGCTCTTCGAGCCGGCGTTCCAGCACAAGAATGTTCTCGCACGTGTCGATGTGCTGGAGCGCATACCTGGCGGCGGCTGGCGCCTGATCGAAGTGAAGTCAACCACTCGATGCAAGTCTGAACATATCCCTGATGTCGCCGTGCAGCTATGGGTGCTGCGTGGCAC
The DNA here is from genome assembly GCA_965204855.1 of Dehalococcoidia bacterium. GTDB lineage: Bacteria > Chloroflexota > Dehalococcoidia > Lucifugimonadales > JADFKI01 > Bin90. The sequence continues at coordinate 2,014,292 of OZ242018.1, read as the reverse complement.
TGGGCTGGACATCCGGGACGCTGGTGTGCTGACACTCAACCGCGAGTACATATACGACGGAATTCGCCTTGACCTCGACTCCCTTTTCAAGTTCCATCCCGTCCTCGACGAAGCCGATGCCCTGCTGGAAAGCGTCGGAACGGACGTAGCCGGGATGCAGGCAATGCTCGCCGCAGACTCCGCTCCGGTCATTCAGCCCAGCCAACACTGCTTAAAACCGTATGAATGCCCGTACTACGCGCACTGCACTCGGAATATCCCTCAACCGGAACACGGAATCCGCGAACTTTCAGGAATCAGGGCCAACCGGCGAGAGCAACTGGATTCAATGGGCATCACCGAAGTGCGCGATGTTCCGGCCGACTTCCCGCTTAACGAGTTGCAATCCGTCATTCACCAGGCGATATCAGATGGCCGCGACATCGTGCACGGCGACCTCGCGCGTTCTCTATCCGGAATAACTCCGCCCGTACGCCACCTCGACTTCGAGACCTTTCAGCCCGCCATCCCCCGATTCGCCGGTACACGCCCCTACGATCAGATTCCGTTCCTATTCTCTGTCCGCGCTGAGCTTGACGATTCGTCCCACGAGGATGTGGACTACTTGTATGAAGACGACGGCGACCCGAGACCATTACTTATTGAGCGACTACTTGAAGCGCTTGGAGACGAGGGAAGTATCTGCACATATTCCAATTTCGAGCGAACGCAGTTAAGGGCGCTCGCGGCGGCCTTCCCGCAGTACGCCGACGCGCTCGAAGACATCATCTCGCGGCTTGTTGACTTACTGTCAATAGTGAAAGGGAATTACTATCATCCGGACTTTCATGGGTCTTTTTCGATTAAATCAGTCCTGCCAGCGGTCGCGCCCGATTTAGGCTACGACGACCTGGAAATTTCCGACGGTCAACTGGCTTCTGTGTGGTACGCCCGCGCCCTGGCAACCGACAATTCGACCGAGAGAGCTCAGATTTTTGATAATCTTCGCGCGTACTGCGCGCGCGACACGCTGGCGATGGTAGAACTGCGTAAGACGCTCATGGGATTGACACAATCAAGCTCCTAGCGCAAGAAACCTCTTTTCCTTGCCCCGCCAATCACCTTCCTGCTACACTTTTACGCATGACTCGCACTGAATTTGAACGCCTCGTCATGCAGGCGCTTGACAGCATTCCCGAAGACCTGCGACTGCGCCTCGACAATGTGGACATCGTCGTGGACGACGCGCCTAGCAGGGAGCAGCTCGTCGGCTCCGGCATAGAGGAGGGCAACATCCTTCTCGGTCTGTACGAGGGACTACCGCTCACCGACCGTTACAATTACGACATGGTGCTGCCCGATAAGATTACGCTGTTCCAGCGGCCCATCGAGTCCATCTGCCAGACGGACGAGGACATCATCCGCGAGGTGCAGGTTACGGTCGTCCACGAGGTGGCGCACCATTTCGGCATAGATGATGACCGCTTGCACGAGTTTGGACTCTAATCCACGCACTCGCCCTTAGCATGCAGGAGAATCCGCAATGAAAATCAAGTCCATCAAGGCAATCTCGGTAGATCTGAGGCCCAACCCCAAAACCACTCCTCGCGTGCAGAAGCAGGAAGTGCCGGATTGGGTTAGCCCCACGATGATGTACACGGAGTTCAGCAAGTCGGACTTCAGTGCACCGTGGGGGCGCACCGCCTGCGTCGTTACTGCCGAGGACGGCACATGGGGGCTTGGCATCACCATCAACAGCGCGCCCGTCAACAGCATCATCAACGACCAGTTCGCTCCTATTCTCGTTGGGCAAAACTGCATGGCTACCGAAAAGGCGTGGGACATGATGCAGCGCGCCACATCAGCGTACGGCAATGTCGGACTTGCGAGCTACGCCATCAGCGCAGTCGATAACGCGCTCTGGGACCTCAAGGGGAAGCTACTCGGCAGACCCGTCTATGAACTGCTCGGCGGCCCTCAGAAAGATAAAATCTTCTGCTACGCCAGCAACACCGATACCTCTTACGGCGTGGCGAACAGTATCGAGTGGTTCCTGGAGCTTGGCTTCAAGGCGGTCAAACTCTTCGTGCCGCACGGGCCACATGAAGGCATCGAGGGATTGAACAAGAATGTGGAGCTTGTCGCACGCACACGCGAGCAGATTGGCGATGATGTCGAGCTGATGCTTGACGCCTGGATCTCCCTCAATACGGAGTATGTCGTGCGCCTGTCAGAGGCGCTGAAGCCCTATCGCATCAAATGGCTTGAAGACTACCTGCCGCCCTATGACTTCGACAGCTACATCAAAGTGCGCCAGCGCATACCCCATCAGATACTCGCGACCGGCGAGCACTGGCACACGATACACCCATTCGCGCTCGCGGCAGGGCAGGGGCTCGTTGACATCATGCAGCCCGATGTCGCTTGGGTGGGCGGAATCACCGCCATCGTCCGCATCTGCCATATCGCGGAAGCGCACGGGCAGACGGTGATCGCGCACGGCGGCATGAACTACCCATACGGACAGCACCTCTCATACGCAATGCCCGCCATCGTATGGGGCGAGCGTTCGGAAGGCGTCTCGCCTCCCGGCGTTCCGCTGGAAGAGATGGTCGTGCTGCCCGGAACGCCTGCCATCAAAGACGGCTACCTGACGCCCAGCGACGCGCCGGGATTCGGCTTTGAGATTACGACCGACTGGCTGGAAGACCGCGCAATCTAATCTATGCACTGCTTACGTTCGTGGTAAGCTTGTCCGAGCGTCGCCATCTTGCGGACCCGCCCTTCGACAGGCTCAGGGCGAGCGGATATTAGGTCTAGAGCTTTCGCACCGTATCGCCCACTGAAACCTTGCCGGGCTGAATGACCCATGTGTTGATGCCGCGCAGGCACAGCTCGCGCCCGACGGTGGAGTTCACGAACTTCATGGCGTCCGCCCCAAAGCGCTCCACGAACTTGCCGCAGCCGGTGTGCGGTTTCGCGGACACTTCCAATACCGCGTCTCCGATGGCAAGCCGGGTTCCTGCTGGCAGGTTCTCCTTGCTGATATCCATCTCAACATAGAACTGGTCGCCCGCCAGATGCCAGCGGTCCTTGTCCTGCGCTACCAAGTCGGTAACGCGAGAGTTCATAATCGTAATCTGGCATTCCGGGTCGGCTGAGCCGTCCGCCGTCTGGCCACTCCCACGAGCCTTCCAGTTGTCGCCGACAAGCCCTTCGACCGTGTCGAGTTGACCTTCATCCAGAATCTCGCGCCCAAGCGTCTCAGGTCGTCGCACGATGAGATGCACCACGCCGGCATCCTTTGGGGCCTCACGTATCTCGTCAAGCCCGGCCTCGAGTTCCGTAATCGACAGGTGCTGTACCGCTACCATTTGATTCTCCTTCACTCTACTGAATGTTATAAGTTGAGATATGTCCGTTCGTTTCTGAGCGAAACTCGCATTATTGATACGATTTGTCGAGAATCCACAATCTCATAGATAACTCGGTATCGACCTACTTTGATGCGCCAGAATTGATTAGCGCCTCTCATTTTTACGCTTCCCCTTAGCCGGGGGTTATCGGATAGCCTTGTGAGCGCGCGTTGGATGCGAAATACCGTATCGGGGGGAAGACGTCTAACCTGTCTTCGAGCGGCAGCGGACAGCTCGACTGTGTAAGCCAACGGCTACACTTTCTTCTCTTGCTTCAGGCTCTCAAAGAACTCGTCTGCCTCTACCCCACCGTTCTTCCACCACTCCCGACTTGCGGCTTCAATCTCCGCCATCTCCAGTTCATCTTGTTCCATGTCTAGTAACCACTGTTTCACCGCTTCTATGGCAATTTCTTGGACACTGCAATCGTGTTTGGTTGCCGCCGCTTCCAGCGCAGTGTACAACTCATCGTTTTCCAAAACCAAAGTCAATTCTTTCATCGACTTCTCCCTGTAAAGACTTCGTTGCGTGCGCTGTCTAGCCCATCTTCTCGCCTGTCCTCAAGTATCAACGAAATTGAATCCGCAAGATTCTCCCGCGCCTCATCAAGAGTCTTTCCCTGTCCGTTTGCTCCAGGTATCTCAGGACAATAGGCAATGTACCAGATTCCATCGCGTTCGATTACAGCGGTAAACTCGTTTCGCATGTTGCGAGTTCTCCCAGTGGTGCTTGAGGAATTATACATAACAATCGAACTGACTGCATTCTAGCATCCGGACGGCCCAAACAGCACATCCACATCCCGCTCCACCTGCGCCTTCAGTTCGGCCGCCTCCACGAACCCAAGCTCCCTGTAAGACTCCGGGCTGCCGTACTCGCGCGTTTGTATGACCACCGGCATCGGCAGCGCGTGACCGAACACCAGCGCCTGGCGGTTCGACTCCAGCCGTGCCAGCACCGTCCGCAGCTTCCGGCTGCCCGACACGCCCGACAGCACGGCGTCCGTGTCGCGCTCGTTGTCAAGCAGACACGCTATCTTCGTCCCCAGCTGGCTCATCACCTCGTCGTCTATCCCGCTTGGACGCTGGTCAACCACCAGCAGCGTAACATTGTACTTCCGCATCTCCCGCGCGATGTTGCCGAAGATAGTGTTCTTGGCGATGGCAGGACTGAGGAACTTGTGCGCCTCTTCGATTGTGATGACCAGCGGTCTCGGCTCCTGCGTGCTGTCTCCGCTCGCCTGCTCCGACATTCGCACATACCTCTCGTGAATGCGCCGCGTCAGCAGGTTCGCAATCAGCAGGTACGCGTCTATATTGTTCCCATACCGTCCGAACTCCAGCACCACATGCATGCCGCGCTGCAAGTAGTTCAGGATTTCATTCACCGAATTGTTGCCCCTGCCTTCGGTCATGAACCCATAGCGCCTCAAGTTAACAAGGCGATTCCTCAATGCTCTCAGCGTCGATGTCGGAACATTCATCTCAGTCGCAAGTTTATTGAACTCGTCGCCGCCCGGATGTTCAAGAAACTTCCCCAACCAGCTCTTGCCAAACTTTTCGCGTAGTGTATGGGAAGTTCCTGCGGCAATATCCGACAACCCCCATGTATCCTGAAGAATCTCCACATCCTCCGGCTCTATGTCGTCGTAGCCGATGCTCACCTCGTAGTCCGTGCTGATTCCGCGCCGCCTCGCACTCTCCGGGTCGAGTGTGAACACCGCAACCTTTGAGCTGAAAAGCTGCTTCAGCCCCTTCACCTCGTTCGTATGCTCGCTTGAGCCGCGCCAGCCGTACTCGCCGTGCATGTCGAATATCAGGTTGCTGGCTGTTCCGCGCTGCAAGATGCCGATGAGCAGCAGCCGCGTGAGGAATGTCTTGCCCGTACCGCTCTTGCCGAACACGCCATTGCTGCGTTTCACCAGCTCATCTATGTCGAGGCACAGTCGCACCTCCATGTCCATCGGGTTGCCGATGTAGAAGTGCCCCGCGTCCTCGCTACCGAACACCGTTTGAATATCTTCCTCGGACGCGAGCGACACTCGCGAGAAGTGCGGCGGTATCGTCTTCGCCGGCTGCGCGGCGTTCATCGTGTCTGCGCCGATAATCAGCATCGGCTCCACCGTAATGGTGTTGTACGCCACCGTGCCGCTCATCACCTGCGCCACAAGCGGGTTGGACATATCAGGCGGCGTGGAAGTGATGCCATCGTCCGTTGACTCAAGCTCAATCTCGGTCAGCACTCCCAGAAAGCGGCTGCGCTGCCCCTGGATGCTCACGAATGTGCCCACCTTGATTTCCTCGATGGACACGCCGTCATCCAGCCGAACCTTGACGCCCTCGCTCAGAGACCCGGATACGACCATGCCCAGAGGCTGGCGTCCGTCCGCGAATTCAAGATACCTGCCGTTTGCGCTGGTCATTCCAGACTCCTCAGAATCCCGCTGAGCCTCGAAAGTTGCCCTGACAGCGCTCCTGCCAGGCTCTTTCCCGCGCTCACAAGATACTCATGCCCGTCGATATGCGCCGCGCCCGCATGCCGCAGAAACGACGCTACTACATGGTCCTGGCCGCTCATCGGCGCATTCAGCAGCGTAGCGAGAAACTCGTGAGAGCTGCTGAACTCCGTAAGTTCCGTAGCATCGCACTCCCGCACGAACGAGTACATTCGTGGCGCGTTCAGCGGCGGATACCGCCTGATAGCACCTTCGTCCCTGTAACCCACAACAATCGCGCGGAACTTCGTGTGCAGCAACCTTTCTATCTGCGGATTGCTGCTCAGTACCTCCGCCTCCGTGCTGGCGTTCAGGCCGCGCGGAATGGCAGCGCGGCCCGGGTCGATACTCTGCGTGGTCGCCTCGCACACGACGCCGTAAGTCGGCGTCAGCTCCCCGCACAGCACGAGGCTGCCGATGGCGGGCGCGTCGTACAGCCGGTAGCATTGGGCCGTGAACTCGGAAGCCGAAGCCTCTATGACCTCGCCAATCCGACAGCGGTCACGCCCTTGCTCCTCATTAAGCGACAAGCTTCTACTCCTTCAGACGCGCCATGTGGTAGGCGTCCACATACTCACCATCGCGAAATGCGAAGTCTCTTCTCACACCTTCTATTTCGAACCCGAACTTCTTGTACAAATGGACTGCCCGCAGATTATCAGTGTACACATCAAGTTCCACTCGCCTGATGTTGAGCCAGTTGTCGATCATATCCAGAATAGCCCGCATCAACGCTGTGCCGATGCCCCTGTTCTGGTAGTCGTCACGTACCGACATGCCTAGTCCGGCTACATGCGCAAGTCTGTCCTTCCCGCGCCTTATCCCTATGTTGCCCACTACTTTTCCATCGACCTCCGCCACAAGCATATATTCGTCAGGTGACATATTGCTGAGCCAATCCCTGCGCTTGTCCATCGATACATACGGGAGTTGCAAGGTTTCCCTGATCACATCCGGATAGGTGGACAATTCATAGATTTCTTGGTAATCCTCTGAATTCGCGGCTCGAATTGTTGGACGGCTTTCCATCTCGCTATATCCATCTTCTAATTTTGGAGATGTTCTTCTCTGATGAGTACACCGGCAATCCCTGTTGTTCCAGCGCGTTCGCAACTAGCTCCACGAAATACTGCCGGTCCGCTCCCGTAACCACAGCCTGCTCATGCGCCTCCTTCAGCGCGACCGGATAGCCGGGTCCAAGTCTGCACTGCTCCACGACTAGCGAATGCACAAGACCCAGCAGCGCCTCATCAGCCGCAACCCAGTCCGGCACTTCCACTCGCCCGACTTCCTCCTCGGTCCTCACATAGAAGAAGCTCACCCCATGCCCACCGTAGTGATTCCGTACGATGTCGGCATTGCTCTCGAACACACCCGACCGTTCATCCAAGTCAAGTATGTTCTCCAGAAGCTCGCGGTCAAGAATGCCGCCCACCTCCATTTCGCAAGGTCGCATCTCTCTTCTCTCAGTGCCGCACTCGCGGTCGCAATTGGGGACAGGGTAGGGGCATACGCTAACACGCAGGGCGTTCACCACTTCAACGCTGCGAGGCAGGCTGATGTAGCTCGCGATTGCCACCGTGCGCTCCGAAGCCATACGCTTGATTTCGTCTAGGACATCCACATAGCCCTCGTCAACGAGATTGCGCACCACGAAATCAGGATGCCGATGCATGCCGAATAGTATCAGTGAGCCGTCTATCAGCCCGAGCGTAGGCGCATCCGACGGCAGTTCGCGCAGCGTGTCAAGCAGCCCGCGCAATTCCTCGATCGCACGCTTGGCGTCTAGCAGCGCACCGCTAATTGTCTCCTCGCGGTATGGTGCGAACCTGTCTCGAATGACCAACTCATCATCGTCTGCGTACAGACGGGGCATACTGAAAACGTGCGCTCCGGGTTTGTTGCCGTACCGCAGCGCCATTCCTCCTATGTTTATCAGATAGCAGTGTGCGGGAATGTGCCTGCTTACGTCTATGTGCGAGCCGTCAACTCCGACCACGCAGTAGTCGTCAGGCAGTGGTGGAGGCGAATAGGTGGAGTCCAGCCGTTCATGAATCTCCGGAACTATCCAGTTGAGTTCAGTACCCGGCTGTTCCCTCTTCGCGAGGTACAAGGCGGGATCAAATTCATGTGCCGCTTTACAGGCGCTCTCAAGGCGTGCTCCCTTATCAGCATGCCCCGCTTTCAGGGTGACCGCCATGTCGTCAATCTGAATCGCCGTTCGAGTGAGATCAAGCGCCATGCGCTATTTCACCCCTTTTCCTGTGCGTCAATACCGACTTTGTCACCGCAACACCCGTGTGTCTCCGACGCGCCGGGTGATTCTCTTGTGGTCCATATAGTCCATCAGTGCCAGGGCATACTTCCGGCTTGTTCCCAGCACATCCCTCACGTTTGCCACCGATATATCGCCATTTTCCCGGATGTACTCGGATATAATCTCTACCATCCGTTCGTATGCCGCAGTTGAATACACGACAGTCTCGCTTACACGCACCACCTTGCCCTGCTCGTCGAGCAGATTAAGCACCTCGTCGTCGAGGGGAGCGTCAGTTGGCGGTGAGAACGGGTCCGATTCCAGCGTGCGAATGTACGCCTCAACCAGTTCGCTCTGTCTGGCACTCAGGGTCGGCTCATACTCCGGAAGCCGCGCCAGCGCGCCATCCTCTTCCACGACCGACTGCTCCTTCAGTCTTGCGAACGCCAGGTTGAATACTTGAGCCGTCATCCCAAGCCTGCTGCGAAGCTCTTCCTTGGGTGCGCCACGCCGCAGCGGGAATTGCCGGTAAAAGGCTTCCAGAGCCTGCCGAGTCTTCTCCACAACGCCGTTCCAGCCGCCTGAGGTAAACAGAAAGCTGCTATTGCCGATGCTCGCGCTGCCCAGCGGCACGATGAGGCTATCCGAAGCCATCGCGTCAAGCTCCGCCTTTACAGTGTTTGCGTCCATATTCGCGCGCCTGACAAGCGACTCGAACTCGCTTGGCTCTGAGGTCTCGATGGTCTTCAGCAGAACATCCTGCGTAGAGCCTAGCTCCATTGTTTCGAGTCGTTCTATTGTGGGCAGGTGATTTCGTCTGTGTCGCCTTGCATGTGTCTCCACGATGTTTCCGCCGCCAAGCGTGGTGCGGTTGGAGCGAATAACATAGTAATCGCCCTTCACTACAGCGAGCGGGGCTTCAAGCTTTAACTGAGCCCAGCCGGTTTCGCCCGGCTCTAGCGTGTCTCGGTCCAGCAGGCGAAGTCGTCCTACTACCTCGCTGCTGCCGCTATGGACTGTGATGTACATGTTGTGCCGCAGCGGATGGGGAGCGTCCGGTATGGCGCGTAATCGCACATCCATCGCGTCAGTGGGACGCAGCCAGCCCTCGGTTGTGAGCACCTCGCCGCGAGCAACCTCGTCCTGCGACACATTGATTATGTTTGCTGCCACCCGCGTGCCGGGCTGTGCTTCGGTCTGACCCTTCTTGTGTGTCTGCAAGCCTCGTATGCGCGTTGACTTACCCGCTACAACCAGCTCCACATCCTGCCCGGTCTCGATCTTGCCGTCAATCAGCGTGCCGGTAACCACCGTGCCGAACCCGGAGATGGTGAAGGCTCGGTCTATCGGGAGGCGCGGCCTTCCCACATCGCGCTTTGGCGGCGTGTCGTCCAGCATTGAATCTATCGCGTCTATGAGTTCGGGCAGACCTTCTCCGGTCATCGCTGAGACGGGGTAGATAGCAGCCCCTTCGAGCACCGTGTTCTCCAGCGTCTCTTCGACATCCGCGATTACCAGCTCAAGCCAATCGTCGTCAACGAGGTCTCGCTTCGTAACCGCCACCAATCCCCGCTCCACTCGCAGCAGGTCGAGTATCGCCAGGTGCTCACGCGTCTGGGGCATCACCGACTCGTCCGCAGCTACCACCAGTAGCGCCAGGTCGATACCACCCACGCCCGCAAGCATGTTATTGACGAACCGCTCGTGTCCCGGTACATCGACAATGCTGGTTTCGTTCCCACTGGGCAGTTGCAGCCATGCGAATCCCAAATCGATCGTCATGCCGCGCTCTTTCTCCTCGCGCAGCCTGTCCGGGTCAATGCCCGTTAGCGTCTCGACCAGCGTCGATTTGCCATGATCAACATGCCCTGCCGTACCGATGACATACATTGAGGCGACTCCGTAAACTGTGCTCTCACTATTCTAATACAGGATGCAACACAATAACTTCAAATGTCTATCATGGTCTTGTCCCCAACAGGGGAGAATTGCAATGTAGCCTGACACAGACGGCGCATCCGGTCAACATTGACGCTCCCAAACCACGCATGTTACCGTTTTGCCCGTGCAATTCTCCCTACACGGCAACCACGGCGCCATACCCGTGGAAAGACCGGCGATTCATAGAGCCATTGTCCTGCTACTCGGCGCTCTGGCTTCGATGTCAGTTGCATTCGCCTGCGCCGACTTGCTGCGTAACGAGGAAGCTAAGCCCGTACCGCAGACCTTCGAGACGGAGCAGGGCCCGCGCTCGCTCGCATTCGACGGGGAGCATGTCTGGAGTACCTTGTACGGCGTGCAAGTTGTAGCCAAGTACAGCCTTGACGGGCAGAATGTCGCCCGCTACAAGGCAGGTGGCTACCCGCGCGCGCTTGCGTTCGATGGCGAAAATATGTGGGTCGGCAACAGCGCGGAGAATACCGTAACCAAGATGAGCTTGGAAGGCGAGGTGCTGGACACCGTCAGCATTGGCACGCCGGACACGTCCCCCGCCGCTCTGGTCTTCGATGGCGAAAGCATCTGGGTTGCGGCGTCATGGGGCAACTCGATAACGAAGATCGACCTGGATGGCACTGTCGGCAAGACGATTAGAGTGCCCGGATACCATCCCTCTCCTTGGGCGGTCACGCACGACGGTGACTCCGTTTGGGTAGCCAGCATGGGCAGTACTATGGTTGACCGTCTGGACAGGGCAGGGGAGCTGACAGGCGCTTTCAAGGTTGCTGAGTGGCCGGAGGGTCGCACGGAATCATGGGGCGGAGGCGGCACCGCAATCACATTCGATGGCGAATTCATCTGGGTTACGGTGGCTTCGACCAACACAGTGGTAAAACTGAATACTGACGGTACGGTGCTTGGAGAATACCCGGTCGGGAGGTGGCCAACGGCAGTCGCGGTCGCCGGCGGCAGCGTGTGGGTTGCCGACTTCCTGGATGCCACAGTTACGCGATTGAACATGGACGGCAGCCTTCGTGAAACTATTCCGGTCGAGCGCGGCCCTCACGCTTTGCTTGCCGTTCACGATACAATGTGGGTCGCAAACTTCCAGGGAGACTCGATTACTGTACTGCCGATGGAATGAACGAAGTATGATACCGAGATTAGTCGAATAGCCATTTGGACCGATATTACATGACGAACAAACTACTGATTTCAATAGTCGCAATCCTGATAGTCGTTGCCGCCGTAGTGGTCTTCCTTGCATATACATATCTGGACATCGGGCTCAATCCGAAGGGTGGAGGCGAGCTGAGAGTGGCGCTGCAGTCATTCAGCGCGGAGACGCTCGACCCGTCTTCTGATAACAAGGACGGTCTGAATTACCACGGGCACATGTACGACCACCTTGTCGGGGCGAACTCGGACGGCAGGCTGGACACGCGATATGGCCTCCTGAGCGGCTGGCAGGTTACTCCAACGGCCGATGCCTTCACTCTTACGCTGCGAGAAGGGGCTATGTGGCACGACGGTGAGTCGGTGACGGCGGACGACATACTTTCCAGCAGCAATTATTATTTCAGAGAGGATGCGGCATGTGGTGTATGCGGCAATGTCAAGGCGGCGGTTGACAGGAGCGAGGTCGTTGACGACAGGACCGCTACGGTGCATCTTACTAGGCCGGATGTAGTTTTCATGGGGCTGCTCGCTCCCATCGAAGGCGATATGCCCTTGCTGCCCGCGCATGTGCTGAACGCCGATCCCTCCGCGATAGACCGCGAACCCGTGGGCAGCGGCCCCTGGCGCTTTGTTTCAAGGACTCCCGCCGTTTCTGTCGAGTATGAAGCGAACGGGGATTACTGGAACTTGGAGCGAGTATCGCCTTTCGACAACCTGAGCATTTCGCTTGTACCTGAAGAGGCGCAAAGAATCGCGCTGTTGGAGACCGATAAGATAGACCTGACTCCGATTACATTAGCTTCCTTCGACAGTGTGAAAGACGGTGGTTTCTCGGTGGACGGGCCGAAGAATGTGCTATCCACCACATTACGCTACTTCATGAGCTACGATGAAGACTACCTAACCTCAAGCCTCGAGTTTCGCAAGGCGCTGGCATTGAGCATAGACATGGAAGAGATTGTGACCTCCATCTTCCCAGGAGAGGCGGCCACCGTCGCCACGGGTTCGGCGCTCTTTACGCCGGTCTCTCCCGGCTATCTTGATGACCTGACGGGGTATCCGTATAGTCCCGACGAGGCGCGTGGTCTTCTGGGGCAGTCTGGATATGAAGGAGAGGAGGTCAAGCTGATGTCGCTTGTTGCGTATGGCATGTCCGAAATGCCCCGCATCAATGAGTTGATTGTCGAAGACTGGCAGGCTATCGGGATAAATGCCCAAGTCGTGCCAAGGGAGTGGCCCGCAGTGCAGCCTCTCTTTCAGGCCAGTCCGCAGATGTTCGACGAATTCGCGCCCGCGCCCGTACTTCACGGCGCTGCACCCGCGCGCCCCGGCGGTGATGTCAACGGTGTCAGGCGCTACCTCAGTGGTGCGGAAGGCGCCATGCTGACATACTTTGCCCCTGAAGTGGCGGACGGCATTCTCAATCAGCTTCAGATAACCGCTGACGACGAAGACCGCGCACTGGTTCTTCAGGCTTTGAATCGCAGAACTTACGGCGAATACTGGGCAATCCCGATTCTCTGGCGGCACGACACATACGCCGTGAAGCCTACACTGACGGGGTGGCAGCCCACCAACGGCACATCTTCCGACCTGCACTTGGAGACGATTCGACCGTCGCGGTAAATGCGACGCTTAACCCAGTAGCGAATCACTGAGCCGGTTCCACTATCTCCAAGACTTGGTTCGCGCCAACATTCTCAACTACCTGCCGTCGTCCGCTGGGCCACAGGACCTCAATCTTGTCAACACTGTTCGCTCGCTCCAGTCCGAACTCAAGCTCAACGCTATCCATCGACAGGTAGCTCGAACCTGCTCGCACCTCCTGTACCTGCGTCCCATCACCCGCCGTAAGATAGACTCGCGCTCCTATGCCGTCCGCGTTGCTGCCAGTGCCATCGATTGCCATTCGACCCTTCAACCGCAAGGTAATCCAGCGGTTGTTGCCCCCCGGATTCATCCACACGAATATCGGTCCGCCGGCTTCGCTGAAGCTAACCTGCCGGGCGTCCTCCCACAGGCTGCCCTTGCTGTTCGTTCCGATCAGATCAAGGTAGCCGTCGCCGTTCAGATCGCCATGCGCCAGCCCTTTGCCATTTTCGTGAAACATCGGATGTATTCGATGCACGCCGATGTCTTTCTTAGGGTCTTGCGGGTCGATCTTGTCGTAGCGCGCTCGCTGCACATCCACAAGCTGCGCTCTCACTGTGATGTCCTCGAACACTCCGACCGATACGTTTCGCATCATGCGTCCTGCAGAAGGGAACACATCTCCGCCCGGCGCCTCGCCCCTGTCAACCGTGGAACCCAGCCAGTACAGGTCCTGGTCGCCGTCATTGTCGTAGTCGAAGAAGGTAGTTCCGAATGCGAAATCGTATGCGCTCAATCCCGTCGGCACGACCTGGCTCTCGTCGATGTTAGAGGCTTCAAGTGAATCCGGCGGCATCAACGGGCTTGGAGTAACCGCGACCGCCGGCGCCACATTGTGGAACGCGCCGATACTGCCGACGCCCGGCACTTCACGTATCCCGTCGTTCCGCAGGAGATAATGCAGGCAAGTTCCCCACGCGAACCGCTCGTGATAGGCGCAGAATGGCATGGGTGTTTCCGGCGGTGGCATCAGGCGCGGGTGGTATCCCACATTCGATATGAAAATGTCCAGGTCCGCGTCCCCGTCATAGTCGCCAATAGCAAACCCCATCCACGCGCCCACCTGGTCCACTCCCATTTCACGAGCGACATTCGTGAAGAGCACACTCCCTCGCGACGAATCATTACGCAAAACATGTAGCCTGTCGCCGTCATTCGCCACCCACAGGTCCGGGTCCCCGTCGCTGTCGTAATCGAAGAAGGTTACGGCCTGCGTCTGCCCGCTGGGGTCGCCAACTCGATTATCGAAGTCGTCTCGGAGGTTCGGATCGTAGCCCTCATACTCGTCGCCCGTCAGCCCGTCCCGATAGGTTACCGGCTTGCCGTCGCGCTCTCGCATCCACACCTGGGGTCCCTGCACGCCCGAACTTTCGCTGATGTCTGAGAAGGTCAAGTCCCCGTTATTGCGATACAGCACATTGTGCTGCCCGTTTTGAAACGGCACACTCATCCCGCGAAACTCGTCCTCGGCGAGATTGCCCACGAAGATGTCCAACCAGCCATCGCCGTCAACGTCGGCGCAAGTCGCGCTCATCGCGGACCGCCTGTTTGCCGCCTCGCCAAAGGCTGCGTCCGTGATGTCTGTGAAAGTGCCATCACCCCTGTTGAGCAGTAGCCTGTCGATATTCTGGTCGCCCTCCGGAGGCGAGCGGTAGTCCAGTCTATCGGTCAGACTGCCCTGCGCGCCAACATACAGGTCCTGGTAGCCGTCGTTGTTCACATCGCAGGCGACAACGCCTGTGCCGTGTGTCTGCCTCAGAGCCGCCCCCACCTCGTCGGCAACATTCTCGAAAGTGCCGTCGCCGTTGTTGCGATACAGCCAGTTTCCGAACTCGTATGCGTTCGACACGTAGAAGTCCATGTCGCCATCCCGGTCGTAGTCGAAAATGACCACACCGGGGCGAATGTTCCACGATTCCTTCAAACCCTTCAGAGCCGTCTGTGTGACATTCACGAACGGCCGGATTTCCTCCGCCGTTTGAGTGGATTCAGGAGAAGGCATATCCGCCCGGTGGCACGCAAATACAAAAAGCACCGCCGCCACAAACACAGTGACGGCGGTCGTCTTCATCAGAGTAAGCATATCTATTTGGAGGCGAACTTGAGCCAGCATCGCCGCTAACTGCTAGTCGGCCCCACGAAGTCGAGGATCGAGCATGTCCCGCAGCGCGTCCCCGAAGATGTTCGAGCACAGCACCACGACTGTAATCATCAGACCTGGTGCATAGACCAGGTGGGGGTTATCCGCAAAGTAGTTCGCTGCGCCGGTCAGCAGATTGCCCCAAGATGGAGTGGGCGGTGATATGCCGACTCCGAGGTAGCTGAGAGATGCCTCGATCACGATTGCGTTGCCCACATTTACCGCAAGCATGACAATCCACGGCGCCCACGAGTTCGGAACCAGGTGGCGCAGAATTATGCGCAAGTTTGACGACCCGACGGCGCGTGCCGCTTCAACATACTGCATATTACGCAGCACGAGGGCGTGCGAGCGCAGCAAACGCGACGCATACGGCGATATGGCGATCGATAACGCGACAATCACCAGGAATACCGCGAGATCAATATCGAAGAACAATAAGTTCAACTCTCCCTCTAGTTCAAAGGGAATGATGATCGCCATGGCCAGTATAATGCTGGGTATCGCCATTAACGTATCCGTGAGGCGCTGGATTATGAGGTCCGTTATACCTCCGAAATAAGCGCCGGTGATTCCGAACAGCGCCCCTACCGTGATGCCGAGAGTTGGCGCAACCAGCCCAACGATCAGTGATACCTTGCCTCCGTGCAGCAGGCGGCTGAAAAGATCGCGAGTTATCCTGTCCGTGCCGAGTATGTGCATGCGCCCGTCCTTAGACGGTGAAAACGGCTCCGCGAATCGGACTCCTTGTCGCTCGTATGGGTCAAAGGGCGCGACGACGTTCGCAAAGAGCGTCGATACAAGCACAACGGCCAACACCACTAGTGCGACGGCCGCCGCCGGGTAGCGACTCCAGAATCTGCTGACAGCCTTGCCTGCCCTTCGAGGCACGCTTTCGGCGGAGGCTCCAGCCGTTGGGAAGCTCAGTCCGGCTTGACTCATTTGACGGAATCTCCTTCGCTGGGAGGTCTATAAATTATGCTAAGGCCGCACTAGGAGTATCTGATGCGTGGGTCCACGACCGAGTAAAACAGATCGACAACTAATATCCATGCGGCAAGAATTATCGTCAAAATGACCACAATGCCGACTACCATGTCGTAGTCTCGGGCAAGAATGGAGAACAGAACCTGCTGTCCCAGTCCCGGTATGGAGAACACGAACTCGATGACGACCACGCCGGATATGATGAACCCGAAGTGATAGCCTGCCATTGTCAACACCGGGATGCTGGCGTTCCGAATGGTATGCCGCGCCACTACGATGAATTCGCGCAGACCCTTAGCGCGTGCGGTACGCACATAGTCTTCGCGCAGCACCTCAAGCATCATGGAGCGTACCAGGCGGCTCAGAACCGCCGCAGACGTCAGTCCGGTTGCGATAACTGGAAGGAACAGCTGTGCCAGATTTCTCCCCGGGTCCGTAAAGAACGGGGTGTAGTTCAACGGCGGGCTCCAGTTGAATACCCTCGATGCGAATATGATGAGCAGGATGCCAAGCCAGAATGATGGAACGGCCAATGAGAGCGCCGTGAATATCCTTATGCCTTGGTCCCACCAACTCCCGCGTGTAATTGCCGATAAGATGCCTAATGGGAAGGCAAGTATCAACGAGAAAATCATCGCCAGTATTGCCAGTGTTACCGTGGCTTCCATCTTGTCCTTGACAATCTGGCCTACATATCTGTCTTGATAATTTGAGTAGCCGAAATCTCCGCTTATGACGCCTCCTATAACGGCGTCAGCAGATGAACCCTCTTCCGCTTCCCCGCGACCGAGATCAGGCGGAGGGTAACCGATACCGCGCAGTATGACGCAATTTCCGCACAGCCAGTGTGCATACTGAACGATTATTGGGTTGTTCAGCCCCAACTCTTCCCGCAGCTTTGCCTTCGTCTCTGGCGTAGCGCCGCCCTCTGAGGTCAGTGTGCTCACAATGTCGCCCGGTAGCACGCGCAGCATAAAAAACACCAGCGTGCCCGACAGGAACACCGTGGGTATGATGAGCATCAAGCGGCGGATTATGTATTTCCACATATCAAATGCCTTCGCTGCAGGTCGAACCGAAAATAATGCCCTTGTTAGGCCACATCCCGACCGGAACGAATACCCCCGTCGGGATGTGGCTGACTCTGTTGATACCGTTGTAAATTACTAGCAGCTGGAACTTGGGTTCGGAGCTTCGCAGTCCATCCAGACATCTTCAAACTTGTTGTTGCTGAAGATTTCCTGCACTACGAGGTCCCAGCCGTGTACATAGTTCCAGTGGAACTTGTTCTGGTTTGCCGCAAGATAGGGCACGCTAGGCACCCACTCCTCGGCCATGATCCTGTGCATTTCGCCGAAGAGAGCATCGCGCTCCGCACCCGCGGGAAGCGTCCGCGCGGAGTTCCACGCTTCCATATAATTGGCCGGCGGATCCCAGCCTCCGTTGCGTCCACCGCCCGGGCTGTACATGATGTCCGCGACTGGCACGACGCCGCCGTAGCTGGGAGCAGTACCGCCCGTCGCGGCTTCATAGTTTCTGCCCTCGACCGTCGCGATCATTGCTGTCCAGTCCTGAACGCGAATCGTAACGTCCACGTCGATTTCTGCCATGTCTGCCTGGAGTAGTTCTCCGTGGTGCGTGCGTGCGGTGACCGCGATGACTTCAAACTCCGTCAGACCGGACTTTTCAGCGTAATCCCGCGCCATCGCAAGCTCTGCTTCGCGGTTCTCCGGCTTGTATCCGGGTATGGTGTCCAGTATCTCCTGCTGATCAGGGAACACATAGCTGAACCAGCTAATCGGGAACACCGGGTTTTCCGCACCCTCACCATCGATGACGCCTTGCTTGTAGAAGCCATAGAACACGGCCCTGCGAGCGTCAACGTTGTCAAAAGGTGGCTTCTGGTTGTTGAGCTGGATTGCCGCTACGTCCACGAAAGGCTCCACCTTGAAGGTTGCCTGTCCAGGGTTGTCGTCGAGAAGATTCTTGTACTCGACATGGCTCAGGCTAAATGTTGGCTTCGTAGCATCTGCCTGCTTCGTCCGCAGCGCGGCGATCTGCGCCTGTGGCTCGATGATTACGATGGAAGTAACATTATCGAGATATGGGTAGTTATCGCCGTCCGGCGCCTGTCGGAAGTAATCCGGGTTTCTCTCAGAGGAAACCGAGACCTGGTCCTCGGCGTCGGTAATCTTGTATGGACCTGTTCCTATCACATCTTGCCACTTATTGATGGTGTTCTCGTTGGCTTCGAGAATATGCTGAGGAATCAGCGAATGCCACTGGTTGGCGGACTCGGCTATGAAGTCGCCGAATGGCTCTTCTAGGTTGACCTCCAGCGTGGTGTCGTCCACCTTCCGCATGGTGTCGATCAGGTTGAACGCGCCCACGCGCGGCTGGATAATGCCCTCCGGCGGATCGCGCCAGCGATCGATCGCGTAAATGATGTGGTCAACATCGAACGGCGTGCCATCGTTCCACTGGGTCAGGTCTTCGTCGATGTGGAAGGTGAATGTCTGGGAGTTGTTGCTCACTTCCCATGATTCAGCCATATCCGGCCAAATCTCAATGCCGTCGCGCGGCGAGAACTGCAGCAGACCGCTGTACATTCGTCCGCCATAGTGGAAAAGCGAAATCCAGGTGCTGGTTTGCGAGAAGTCCCACTTCGGTGGGAATGTCCCGTTGATCACCCGTATGTGACCGCCCCTCACAACTTCACCGTCAGCCATCGCTGCCGCGGGCGCGGGTGCTGCCTGTGCGGGCGCTGCCGTCGGAATCGAAGGCGGCACAACTGTCGGCGGGAATGTCGGCGTTGCCTGCACCTGTGCGGCAGGCGCTGCTCCGCCGTCTTCAGGAGCGCTTCCGCACGCTACGGCAAATGCCATCAGCGCCGCCAGCGCGAAACTTATACACAAGAACCGTGAAAGATTGGTTCGCATCTCTATGATTTCCTCCCTGTAGAAATTCGTCCTCACACCCAACTGACAATCACGCAATACATCCGTCTAAGGTGCTTGACTAATGTTGCCAAGTGCCTAGCGGAAGCGTTGAAATTGCGCTGTGGGGAATAAAGGCGGTAACTAATTTGAACTTATAATTGATAATTGCGGGATTGTCAACCCCGATATTTAACATCACGCCTGTGCATTAAGCATGCCCGTAAATAGGCGATACAATGCAAGGCAGGGCTGATGCCCGAAATTGTGCTGCTCGGCTCAGGCGGTTAGAGTTGCCGCAGCCTTGGGTCCCAGCGATCACGCAGCCAGTCGCCGATAAAGTTGAACGCCAGTACAGTCAGGAATATCGCCATTCCTGGGAAGAAGGCGACCCACCATGCCGAACCGAGATAGTCGCGTCCGAACGCCACATCTGCACCCCAAGTCGGTGTCGGCGGCGGCACGCCCGCGCCCAGGAAGCTGAGGATGGACTCCGCCAAGATGATGCTCCCCACCTGAAGCGTGGTTGCCACAACGATCGTGTTTGTTACGCCGGGCAGGATGTGGCGGTACAATATGCGGGATGTGGATGCGCCCGCAATCTGCGCCAGTGCGACATAATCCAGTGCCTTTAGCTGAAGGCACTGCCCGCGCACGAGACGCACAATCCCCGGCCAGCTAGCCAGCGCGAGAACGAGGACGATCACATCGCCGTTGATGAACACCTTCTGCCCGAGTACGGTCACGATTATCAGCGCGAGAAGCAGGTACGGAATCGCGGTCGCGATGTCGGTAAGGCGCATTATCAGCTCATCGATGACACCGCCGAAATAGCCTGCCGAAAGCCCGAGAACGGTGCCTATAAGTGTCCCCACGACGATTGCCACCGCCGCGAGCACCAGCGAAACGCGCGCGCCGTAAATTATGCGGGTCAGCAAACCGCGTCCGAGTGGGTCTGCGCCCAGCGGGTAGAAGTTCTCGCCCGTCTGCCTGCACTTATCCAGCCACGGCACTTCCGGCACCTCGCTGTTGTTGATCGGATTCTGCTTCGTGCCGCACACCTCATACCAGAAGGGCGCGTCCGTCTTGGCGCGCAGATCCTGCTTTATGGGTTCATTCGGAGCGATGAATGGAGCAAAGACGGCAGAGACGACCAATGTTGCGATGATGAAGATGGGAAACACCGGCCAGCGGCGCAGCACATACAGCGTCTTGCTCAACAGGGTGTCCCGTGAAGCGCGCTCGATGTCCGTCAGGTTGATCGTTGCTGCCTGTGCCATGAGATATGGTCGCTCTCTGCCTATGAGTACCGGATTCTCGGGTCGATGAACGCGTAAAGAATATCCACGATGAAGACCGTCATAACGTAAAGGATGGTGAATACCATTACGGCAGTCGTCATCACCGGGAAGTCGTTATTGATTATCGCCTGCACGGTCATGAAACCCAGGCCGGGCCATGCGAACACCGTCTCCGTGACGACCGTGCCCGCAATGAAGGCTGCCATTATGAGCGCCGAAAATGTGAGTGGTGGGATAAGTGAGTTCTTCAGCGCGTGCTTCCAGATGAGAGTCGCATTGCTGACGCCTTTGGCTCGTGCGAGCTTGACGAATTCCGAGTCCAGCACTTCAAGCATCGACGAACGCACCAAGCGCATCAGCCCGGCAGAAGCCAGCCATCCCAGCGTTATCGCGGGGAGCACGAAGTATCGCATGCGTGCCAGGATCGATTCGTCGTCGTCTCCTCGCGTTCCGGGCGGAAGCCATTCGAGTTGAACGGCGAATATGAGGATGAGCATAATGCCCAGCCAGAACGGCGGCAGCGCCTGCCCGAACACGGCGAACGTTCTGCCGATTAAGTCCCATAGGGAACCGCGCTTCACGGCCGACAGCACGCCGAGCGGCACGCCGGTAATCAGCACGAACACCCACGCTGCAAGTCCCAGTTGCAAACTCGCCGGCGCGAATATCCGCAGCATCTCCGTGGACTCATACCCTGACTTCAGCGACTTACCGAAATCGCCTGTCATTGCCTTGCCAAGCCAGATGAAATACTGAATTGGCAATGGCTTGTCCAGACCGAACTCCTTGCCCCAAGCGTCCCACTGCTCCTGTGTCGTATAGCCGGACGCAAGAAACAGATAGCGTGGGTCGCCCTGCAATCGCGACATGCTGAATACTATCAGCGTCGCCGCGATCACGGACAGCATCATGAAAATGAGCCTGCGAAGCACGAAAGTCTTCATGTAGGTTCCGTTTTCCCTTACGTTTGGCTCGCCGACAGTTGCGCGACGATCCAATTCTGCACCGGACTGAAAGAAAAATAGCGCCCACCCGGTCCAATCCGAATGGGCGCTCACTGCTCTAGTTTACTGAGGAGGCTGGTACACGACCGTATCGAAGCTGTTGGTCAAGCGCCAGGGCTTGAGGTTCCACTCCTGCACCGTGTCAGGATTCATGCCGATGAGTGTCGGCACTTCCACGATGCCCGTGCCCGTCTTCAGGTCAAACCAGCGGTCCATTATCGTCTCGCGCGTTGCTAGGTTCTCGTCCGTGCCCTTATCCTGTATGCGCGTTATGTCGAAGTCGTTGTAGAAGTTGTTGTCCTCGATGCCGGCATTATATCCGCCCGCCGAGGCTATCGGCCAGAGGCAGCAAACCGGAATCGTGCCGCCCGGGTCCTTTGCCTGCGCGCTGTTCGGACCCCAGCTAGTCTGCCACACGGACTTTATCGAGCGTCCGACCATTGTCGGGCGGCGTGACGAATATGCCGTGTTGTCGATATACGGCTTCAGTCCGAGGTGCTCTTCCCACATGCCTACGACAGCCTGGCAGACCTCGATGGAGGTGCCGTTACCCGCCGGGCAGTAGTACTCGAACTCAAAGCCAGGCTCGACGCCGGATTCCGCAAGCTTCTGCCTCGCCATCTCCGGGTCGAACTGAGCTGCCCACTTGTCCTTATACTCGGGATGCGACTGGTGGAAGGCGATGCCGCCGCCATGTCCCGTGCCGTATATCGCGCCGCCATAGCCGGACACTATAGTCTCGCCGATGAGGTCGCGGTCGATTGCGTATATCAGAGCTTCGCGGAAAGCCTTCGCCTTCAGCATGTGCTCGGTTTCATAGGAGAACTTGTCCGCGTCGGTGTAGTCGAAGCCGATGGCATCGCAGCCCGAACCGAGTGCACCGGATGGGTTTGAACGGTCAGCACTCGCGCACTCAACACGCGGGTCGCCAATCCAAGGATGCTCATCGTCAGGGTAGAAGCCTTCTCGAAGCTCAACCGGGTCGCCCGTCTGCGGGTCCTTGTACGACCAGTAGTTGCCCGCCATATAGATGAACTGCCCCAGAATCTGGTTCAGTCCGTCGTGGAACTTGAAGCCCTCGTTCTGCAGGTCGGCTACGTCCTGAATCGACACCATTGAGATGTCAGCCTGCCCGGTCTGGAGCAGTGCGGTGCGCTGCGCCGCCTCACTCGCCTGCCTGAGCTTCAGGAATGCGAAGTTCGGGTTGTTGTTCCAGTGATCTACGCGAGAGGTAGCCTCGATGAGCTCATTCGGACGCCATTCCTGCACGAAGAAAGGACCCGTGCCGTGCGGTGTGGTCAGAATGTCGTCACCAATCTCGTCGTACAGCGTCTTCGAGACGATGCCGATTGCATCGCCGCACATGCTGCTGATGCCCGCGCCGCCGCCGTTCAGCCAGTCCGCGATGTAGTTGCGGAAGTGGCCCTTCAGCGTGTACTTGTCGGTAGCTTCCCAAAGCTTGAACCAGTCGCCCGCCTCACCTGCATTGGAGTGAGTCGCTGCCGGGTTGTTTGAGCCGGCGTCGTTGAACGACCATGCTGCGTCCTCGGCTGTGAACTCCGAGTGCTGGCCGTCTGCGACATAGAAGTCAACGCCCTGGCGCAGGTTGACCGTCACGGTTCCCTGATTATCCGGGTCGTCGAAGTTTGGCGGCAGGTCGTACTCCCAGCTAAGCGCAAGCATTGGCGCCTCGCAGGTCTCGTCCGAAACCTTGCCCTTTCCGCCGTCGCCGGCAGTGTTGGGCTCCCATGTTACCAGCAGTTCCTGGAAGCCATAGTAGTAGTTCATCATGTTGTCCGGCCAGGTCGCCTTCTCATTCCTATAAAGGGGCGAACCGACATTGTCCAACACGACCGTTAGCGTCGCGCCTTCCCCACTAGCCGGTGCGGGGGCTGCCTGAGCGGGCGCCGCTGTTGCCGCAGGCGCGGGAGCCGCCGGAGCCGCAGTTGCTGCCGGTGCTGGCGCTGCCGGTGCTGGCGCTGCCGGAGCCGCTTCCTCTGTCGGGGCGCCGCCGCAGGCAATCGCAGCGAAGGCGATTATTGCCGCCAACGGCACCAGCCATAAAATCCTTCCCTTTTTCATCTTTCCCTCCTAGACATATCTCCTGTGTCCGCCTAACTCTGACTGTACATTCCATCAACGGAGGCGTCGTTCGCCCAGCTTGTGAGCGATTTTACAATCTCCGTCGCCCCCGAATAGTAGCCGAATACTAGGCGCAAAGTCAAATGAAGTCCACAGGCGTCCAGCCGCGCAGGAATTGAGCATAATAGAGCCATCTCCGCAACGGGTATCGGCTACGACAGAGCGCAATACTAGATGAGGGATTGGTGCAAGTCAAGAACAGGCGCACCGTTTCATTTCACTCGCCCTTTGACCTGTTTCAGGCTTCAAATTCCATTGCATCCAGACGCATGCGTCATTGAACTAGGAACTCGTTGGCATTCCTGTTGTGCGCCTTGCCAGTCTGATGTAAAATGCACCTTAAGTTTATCTTCAACGATATGGCAAGGTATTGAATGTCATTGTGATGAGAACGACACTCACTTCTTAAGGAGGGAGCGAGAATGGGAAATGATGTTGCTCTGATTGCCCACTTGATGCGTCGTGCAGGCTTCGGCGCTTCCAGGGCAGAGCTGGACGAACTGGCATCTAAGGGCTACGGGGCTGCTGTGGACGACCTCGTTAATCCGGAACGCTTTCCGGAGCTCGAGGAGGATGTCTGGAAGCGCTACAACCTCGAATTGAGTTACACGGATTCGCTGCCCGCCCACACCGGGCGCTGGATATACCGCATGGTCAACACGGAAAGGCCGCTTCAGGAGAAGATGGCCCTCCTATGGCACCACGTCTTCGCTACCGCATGGTACAAGGGCGAGCATGTGCCTTCCATAGTCCAGCAGATTGAGACCTTCCGTCAGGTCGGCATGACCGACATGAAGACAATTCTCCTGGAACTCGCCAAGGACCCGGCGATGAACTACTGGCTGGACAACTGCGAAAACCACAGGGGTGAGCCGAACGAGAACTGGGGCAGGGAATTGCTCGAACTCTTCTCGATGGGTGTTGGACACTACTCCGAAGAGGACATCAAGAACGCCTCGCGCGCGTTCACCGGCTGGACGTTCACCCAGCCCATCCCGCTCTATCCTTTCGGCAGTTACGACGCTGAGTTCCTATATGTCGCCGAAGACCACGACGAATCTGAGAAGACATTCTTGGGTGAGACGGGCAATTTCAACGGCGAGGACATTATTGACATCATCGTCCGGCAGCCTGCCACGGCGGCGTTCATCTGCCGGCACATCTACAATTTCTTCGTCGCCGACGAACCGCAGGTCCCGGCATGGGAACTTGAGCCGCCGCGCGACCCGGAAGCGATGGAAATACTTATCAGCGCGTACTTCGAGCACGACGGCGCGATCCGCCCTATACTGGAAACGCTTTTCAACTCCGACTTCTTTAAGGAAGCGCAGTTCAAGAAGGTCAAAAGTCCTTCAGAACTCGTCGCCGGAACAATAAAGCTCGTCGGCACCTATAAGTTCCCGCAGCCCAACGAAAACATCGGCGCGCTCAGTGCGGCGACAGGTGTGATGGGCCAGCAACTCATGAACCCGCCCACTGTGGAGGGCTGGCACACGGGTCACGAATGGATTGACGGGGGAACCCTCAACGAGCGCATCAACTTCGCGGTCAATCAGCTGAACGATCTGTCAAAGCCCGGTGTCCAGGACATCGTGACCCGCATGAGCGGTCAGAGTGAAGACGGTAGGCTGGCTCCTGAGCAGTTCGTCGAGATGTCTCTCGAACTTGCGGGCCATGTCGCCGTAGATGACAGCACGAGGGAAGGACTGCTGCGGTACGCGCAAGCAGCGGGACCGCTCGGCTTCGACACCGAGGACGACGCCAACGAGAGCGCAACCCATATAGGCAGGATGCTCCAGCTCATCGTGTCCACACGCGAGTACCAGTTCGCCTAACAAACTAAAGCCCTTGTTGGTCAGCAGGCATTCGATGTTTTAGACATTCGATAAAGTCTCCCGACTGACCGACTGATAGACCGACCGACCGATAGACTCTATAAAGGAGGCACGCGAGATGCCAGCCAACGGTAACGGAAAAGATCCCGTCATGGTCATAGTGCAGTTGTCAGGTGGCAACGACTTCATGCACACCCTCATCCCGTACAACAGCCCGACCTACTACGACAACCGTAAACTGGTCAAGATTGAGCACGAGGATGTGCTGCCAATCAATGACGACCTCGCTTTCAACCCCAACGCCCGTCCCATCAAGGATATGTTCGAGGAGGGCAAGGTCGCGATAGTGCAGGGCATCGGATACCCGAACTCCAACCGCTCCCACTTCCGGGGCATGGACATCTGGCACACCTGCGAGCCGGACAAGGTCGTAACCGAAGGCTGGGTCGGCAAGGCGCTCCGCGAACTCGACCCGAACGGCGAGGACGAGCTTACGGGAATCAACTTCGGCGTGGGCCTGCCCCGCGCGATGGCCGTGCCCGGCGTACCGGTTACTTCCGTCAATGACCTGGACAGCTACGGCCTGATGACCGGCATCGGCGAGGACGACCAGCGTGACCAGGCGCTTCAGATATTCAAGGACATGTACGCGCAGGCGATCGGCACAGGCCCGGTGATGGAATACCTCTCCCGCACCGGAATGGACGTTCTTCGCGGCGCAGACAGGCTGAAGGCAGCCCCGTCACAGTACAGCTCCACCGTCGAGTACGCGGACAATGCCATAGCCAAGAGCCTGCGGGACATCGCAAGAGTGCATACCACCGGCCTTGGCACGCGCATCTTCTACACCAGCCACGGCGGATATGACACCCACGCCAACGAGAACCCGACGCATCCCAAGTTGCTACAGGACCTCTCCGGCGCAGTCCGCGACTTCTTCGATGACCTCAACGAGCACGACGCCGCTGACAATGTGGTAATGCTGGTATTCACCGAGTTCGGTCGCCGGATCAAGGACAACGGCAGCGGCACCGACCACGGTTCCGGAGGCGGCGCGTTCATCATCGGCGAGCCGGTCAACGGCGGCCTCTACTCCGAGTATCCCTCGCTCGATTCGAAGGACTGGGCGAAGGGCGAAGACTTGGAGCACACCATCGACTTCCGCGGTATCTACGCCACCATGCTCGAGCAGTGGATGGGCATAGATGCCCCCGAGATCGTCAACGGCTACTACGAACAGATCACCCCATTCAAGTAAGAGAAGCAATCAGTAGTCAGGTGTCAGCAGTCGCCTCTCCCTTTCGCAGGGAACGCTGACGGCTGATACCTGACAGCTATCAGCGAGGTGCAACAATGGCCAGACCATACGGGTTGCTTAGGTCAGGCTTCCCCTATTACATGACACTCGGCATGCGGCGAGTAACCTCCAATGCCGTTGACATAGCATTCGGCAAGGATGAGCGCGTCTATGTGCTGTGCCGCGGTGGTCTCGGCAACGAGATCAGGCGGATAAACTGGGCAGACGACAACTTGGGCACTATCGGCACCGGTACTTTCCAGTGGCCCTCCGGCTTGCTCTGCGATGATGATGAGCTGCTGTACGTCTCTGATGAGGCGCACAACAAGGTCTTCGTCTTCAACAAGGACGGCGAGCTGCAAGCGAGCTGGGGAGAGCAGGGTAGCGGTGAAGGGCAATTCGACCGCCCGACCGGAATGTCTTTCGATAACGAGGGCAATATCGTCCTTTCCGACACACTCAACCATCGAGTGCAGACATATACTAAGGATGGCGAGTTCATATCGCAGGTCGGCGAATTCGGCGAAGGCAAGGGCCAGTTGAACATGCCCTGGGGCGTCACGGTTGACGATGAAGGCGACATCTACGTCGCCGACTGGCGCAATGACCGCGTGCAGAAGTTCACTGCGGATGGCGAATTCCTGATGGAAATCGGCGGACCCGGCGATGACAAGGGCGACTTCGACCGCCCGACCAGCGTCGCGGTTGACACCGATGGCGACATTTATGTCGCCGACTGGGGCAACGACCGGGTGCAGCTTTTCGACTCCGACGGACGGTTTGTCGAGCAGTTCCTTGGAGACGCGAACCTCTCCCGTTCCGCCCGCGAGTACATCCTCGCCAATCCGGTGACGCTGCGACTGCGCGAAATGGCGGACCTCGAGGCCACCAAGCGTTTCCGTGCCCCTCTTACGGTGCGTGTTGACGATGAGTGCAGGCTCTACGTCACCGACTTCGGATCGCACCGCATTCAGATATATAAGAAGGAAGCGTACCCTCTCACCGAGCAGGAAATAGCGCCTCCTCTCCGAAACCCGGTGCTATTCACAACCTAGTCCGAAGTTCGCACAACGTTTTGTGTGTATCATCGAGGGGCGGGAACCAAACCCGCCCCTCGCTATTTGTATCTGTACTTTTACCGCCCTATCCATCCTATCCATTGATGTTAGTCCCTTCCCCATGAACCAAGCCACCCGCCTAACTCTCGCCGACATCCACAGTCGCACGAATCCCAGCGTGTTGAGGCGCGTGTTCTATGTTCTGCGCCGCTGGCCCCTGATACCAATCATCATCATCGGCACGCTCCTGACCTGCGCCGCATTCGCCGAGTACATCGCCCCCAGCCTGCCCAATCTCCAGAACCTGCGCGACCGCACAGCAGCTCCCTTCTGGTACGAACAATGCGCCGGTGACCTGAAACCCTACTTCGACTACTGCAGCAGGGGAGGCAAGTACATCCTCGGCGCGGACGCCCTCGGACGCGACATCCTCACCCGCATCATCCACGGCGCGCGCGTTTCCTTGACTCTCGCGTCCATCAGCATCGCCATAGGAATGATCGTCGGCGCATCGCTCGGCCTGGTAGCAGGCTACTATGGCAGGTACATCGACGAAATCGTCATGCGTATCACGGACATCACCACCGCAATCCCGTACCTGCTGCTCGCTCTGGTTATCGTCGTGGTGCTGGGCCAGAAATACTATGTCATCATCGGCGTCCTCGCCCTCGCGAGCTGGCCGGAAATCGTGCGTCTTGTTCGCGGTCAGACCCTGCAACTCAAAACGCTCGACTACATCGCGCTCGCGAAGGTGGCTGGCGCATCCGATCTACGCATCCTATTCCGTCACATCTTGCCCGGTGTCATGAACACCTTGGTCGTTGCCGTCACGCTTCAGGTCGGCGGCATCATCCTCGCCGAATCCATACTAGGCTACCTCGGCGCAGGCGTCCCCCCACCCACACCGGCATGGGGAGCGATGGTCGCCGAAGGACGCGACTACCTCTCCAACTCGTGGTGGGTCACGTTCTTCCCGGGTGTGGCAATTTTCCTGACAGTGCTCTCCTTCAACTTCATCGGCGACTGGCTCCGCGACCGCTGGGACACCCGCCTCCGCCAAATACTCTAGGATGAGACGATTTCGCAAATCTCCGAATACTATCATTCCGAACACCCTCGTCCCGGCATCCAGAGACGATTTCACAAATCTCTGAAATTGCAAAATCTCGGCATCAATCTCTAATCGTCATTCCCGCGAAAGCGGGAATCCAGAGAGTCGTCGCTCACGGACTGCCTGATATGCATTTGTGAAATCGTCTTTGGCATCCAAAATCCCTCTTGACAACCCAAACATCCGTCCCTATAATAGAACATAATATCTATGACAAGGCCCCTTCCCCCATCAAGAGGAAAGGTTAGAGCCTGCCCCTGTGAAAACAGGAGGCGAACCACCCAACCGAAAACTGACCACCGACCAACTGAAAGACTTCCATGAACGACGCAACCAGAAAACTACTCAATCTGCCGCTCAGCATCGAAGCATACCGCCGCCCTCCACGAGAGGACGACGCCCCTGTTCGTCCTGAGGACTCTCCTGAGCTTGCCGAAGGGCCTGTCGAACCACCTCACATCTCAGACGTCATACGCGAAGAGACCGACAACGGCAGAACCGTAGTCAAGTTCCTCATATCAGCGATGCAGGACGAACTGGACGACTTCAAGCCTTGCCACAGACTCGACGCTGCCAAGCAGCTCGTCAAGTTCGGCTTCGACCCCGCTCAGTCCTTCCTCGACACATACATGAGCATCCAAGGTCCCGCGCCCACCCACACCCGCGCGTCGGGAGCAGGGGAACCCGCCCACGAGCTTCACCCCGACCTCGCCCGCATCGTCGCCGAAGAGACCCAGGACGGCAGGACCCCCGTCCGCTTCCTGGTCCAGGTCATGCAAGGAGAACTCCCGGAGTTCAAGCCACACCACCGCATCAACTCCGCCAAGGAACTGCTCAGGCTGGGCTTTCCCACAAAGGCAGGGGAAGCCGAGCCTGAAGCGGAATCCGAGTCTGAGCCGATGCCGGACAGGTACTTCACTCTCTCCGACGGCACGGTCGTAACTTACGAAGGGCACGACCCGACCTGCGACTGCCGCAGCAGACTCACCGACTGCTTTGGCGCGCCCAGCAAGCACATAGACGATGAGCCGGTCGGAGTGAAGGGCAGGGCGGAGCGCGCCGCATTCGACGCAGCCTTCCCTGGCTATGAACCGCCCACCGACTCGCAGAAGAAGCGCATAGTAGCTGAATACATCCACCTCAAAAACCCCGACGCCCCGAAGTTGACCGACATCCCCTTGCCCTTCATCGAGGACGAAGCGAACAAGCTCTTCGAGCGAGACCGCCGCGAAAGAGCCGAAGGCAAGACCTTCCCCTCCTGGTGGGACTTCGGTTAGCACCGCCCATCCTGTACATCGATGTCAGGTCCCCGCCATTGACATTTCGCTCATCTGTGCTAAAATGAGTATCTGCGAACATTTATTCTTACACAGGAGAGCCGCAATGCTCATCAGGCATACACCAGATACTTTTGAAAAGCTCCACATCCTCGGAGGCATGGCAAGCGACGACATCCTGTCGCGCCCCACCTCCGGCAATAGGACGCCCGCGCCCTACACATCCGCGCGCCGCAATCCCGTTCCCGGCGTCTATAAGGCGGCAATGCCCAACGGCAAGTCTATCAGCCTCATGCGCGTCATGTTCACGGACTTCTGCAAGATGGACTGCTTCTACTGCCCCAACAGCCACTGGGTTCCGCGCAAGCGCTACGCCTTCAAAGTCGACGAACTTGCCAATACCTTCATGGAAATGCACCGCCGCCATACGGTCAGCGGCCTCTTTCTCAGCTCCGGCATCGCCGGCAGCGGCTCCAAGACCACCGAGCGCCTCTTAAAGGTCGTGGACGCCATTCGCCATAAGCACGGTTTCAAGGGTTACATCCACATGAAGGTAATGCCCGGCACCGACTACCACCTAGTCGAAGAGGCGTACAGGCTAGGCACTCGACTCTCCGTCAACATCGAGACGCCCACAGTCGAGATGATGACCCGCCTGAGCACGATGAAGGACATGCAGCGCGACATCCTCGACCCCATGAGCTGGGTCGCCAACCTTATGCGCCGTAATCAGGGCACCGGCAGAGGCGCGACCATCGGGCAGGCGACTCAGATGGTCGTCGGCGCGGCAAACGAGTCCGACTGGGACATCTTCCAGCGCATGAACCAGCTCTACGGCGAGTGGAACTTCAAGCGCGTCTATTATTCCCCGTTCCAGCCTATCCGCCACACCCCGCTCGAGGAGCATCCCGCGACCCCGATGGTCAGGGAGCATCGCTTATACCAAGCCGACTGGCTCAGCCGCGTGTACAAGTTCACCAAGGACGAGATGCGCCTTGCATACGACGAAAATGGCTTCCTGCCGCACGACGACGATCCCAAGCAGTCGATAGCCGTGCACAACCTCGAAGCCTACCCCCTCGACGTGAATGCCGCGACCAGGGAGCAGCTTCTGCGCGTTCCCGGCGTAGGTCCCACTTCCACAGACCGCATCCTGAAGAACCGCCGCGCCCACAGCATCGACAACTGGCGCGACCTCCAGACTATGGGTGTCGTCCGCAAGCGCGCCTGGCCCTTCCTGCGCTTTCCCGGCCACCGACCACCCCGCGCAACGCAGCTCAAGCTCGACCTATTCAGCGAAGGCGCAAAGCAAGCTCGCAGGAGAGAGGCAGTGGCGCGCCTGGGGATGACTGAGAAGCAGTCTTTATATGACCCTTCGACCTGTGGCAACGCCACCCAGCCAGCATCCTGCGCCGGATGTCCCCTCTACGGAGCACCCGGCCACCCCGGAGGCGTTAACTAGGTGATACTACACCAGCCTCACATACCGCCGCCGGCCGGCCCTCAGGACGCAGCCCGATGCGATACCCGCAGCAGAGTCATCGCTGACACGCTCGCCGTCTATCTGCACCGCTCCCTGATCTATAAGTCGTCGTGCCTCACCCGCACTGCTCGCAAGTCCGGCATCAACGAGGAGCCGGCTCAGACGCATGCCCGCAAGCAGGTCTGCCGATGGCAGCTCGTACTCCGGCATATCCTCCGGCAACCCGCCCCCCTGCACAGTCCGCTCGAAATGCCCCTCCGCCTCACGTGCCGCATCCACGTCGTGGAACTGCGCCACCAGTTCGCGCGCCAGACGCTTCTTCAGCTCCATCGGATTCACCGTGCCGCTGTCCAGAGCCTGCCGCATTTCGAGTATGTCGTCCTCGCCAATGTCCGTCAGATACTCGCTATACGGCACAATCTGCTCATCAGGCAGCGACATCGTCTTGCCGTAAATCTCGCTCGCCGGCTCGTCGATGCCGATGTAGTTTCCGAGGCTCTTGCTCATCTTCTGCACGCCGTCGGTGCCCGGCAGAAGCGGCATCAGGAAGCACTGTTGCGGCGTCTGGCCTACCATCCCCTGCAAGTCCCGCCCCACCAGCAGATTGAACATCTGGTCTGTCCCTCCGAATTCTACATCCGATTCGATAGCAACCGAGTCGTAAGCCTGAA
The DNA here is from genome assembly GCA_965204855.1 of Dehalococcoidia bacterium. Classification (GTDB taxonomy): domain Bacteria; phylum Chloroflexota; class Dehalococcoidia; order Lucifugimonadales; family JADFKI01; genus Bin90. The sequence goes on along the minus strand of OZ242018.1, from coordinate 1,982,137 downwards.
GCAGCGGGTAAAGCAACTCCGTGATGGCGATGGGCTGGTTTGCTTTGAACCGGTTCGCGAAGTCGTCCCGTGCCAGGAATTGCGCCACCGTGAACCGGCTGGTAAGGTCGATGACATCCGTCAGCGAAAAGTCGCCGAACCACTCGCTCTGCCAGCGGGTTTCCGTCCTGTCCCTATCGACAATCTTGAAGAATTGCGCCATGTAGGTCGCCGCGTTCTCGCGCACCTGCTCTGCGGTCAGCATCGGCCTCGTCGCTGACCTGCCGCTGGGATCCCCGATCTGCGCGGTCCAGTCTCCCACGATTAGAACTACCTTGTGGCCAAGGTCTTGAAGCTGACGCAACTTCCGCAGGCCGACCGTGTGCCCCATGTGAATGTCTGTCGCGCTTGGATCGAACCCCATCTTCAGGCGCAGCGGCCTATCGCCTTTCAGTCTTTCCACGAACTCCGATTCCACGATAATCTCAGACACGCCGCGCTTGAGCACACGTCGCATCACACTCTCGTCTTTTATGGCGTCAGACAACAAGATGACACACCTCGTCTGGTTTATAAGGGAGGAAATCTGCCGGTCCCGGATGCTGTTAACTATGCGCTGGCAATTATACCGCAAAAGTAGGGAGGCGGGCGCAACACATGCTGCGACCGCCTCCCAAAATTGCCCGTTAGACCCGCACTTCCGGCTGCTGGCCGGAGACTGCGCCCTTGTCATGAAGGGTCATTTAACAGTCTGGTCATTCTTCGCGGGGCTGCCGGTCTTGGCCTCCCCTGCCAGTCCTTATCGGAGCATTCCTCCTGTCAGTCCTATCCTCGACGACCGCCCCTGAAACCGGCAGGGGCATGACAAGGGAACTTCCAGATATGGTTCATGACGTTTTTCCGAACCATAGCCACCCTCCTGTCAGCCCGGCAATCTCGCCTGGGCAGTAATCACGGAGCCGCTCGCTCCTCATGTCCACCGTAGCAACTCGATCTCACAGTGTCAACACCGTTTGAGACATTGTTCAGAGAGTTCCGATTTTCACAAGGTTACCGATGCGGTGACCATTCCAACACTATTCGGGCAGCACTGCCACATTCGTCCAGTAATTCAGCAGGTCGCGCACCTTGGTGTTGAATTGGTGCACATCCACCGGCTTGGTTATGTAGCTGCTGATGCACTTGCTGTATGCGTATTCAAGGTCCTCTTGTGACTGCGAAGTCGTCAGGACCACTACGGGGATTCTGCTCAGGTCCGTGTGTTCCTCCAGCGCGGCGAGCACCTCTCTGCCGTCCATCACAGGCATGTTCAGGTCAAGCAGAATCATGTCCGGTCGCCTTGCCTCGGCGAATCTACCCTGCCTCAGGAGGATTGTCATAGCTTCCTGACCGTTGTTCGCCACCATGAAGTTCACATGGAACTCGGCGTCTTCAAGTATCAGCTGGATGAGTCTGACATCAGCAGGATTGTCTTCGACCAGCAGAATCTCCAGTGGCCTGCTCGCGGGCCTTCTATATATGGTAGTCACGTCCGTTACCTCAGTGCCATTTGTGGCTTGTAGCCTAGCTGCCGCCGAATGGCCACCACCACCGGCGCCTGCCGCCGGAAGACTGCGCTTCCTCAGCTTGCCCGGCTGGGGGACCCAAGCTGATCGGCTGCCTGCTGAACATGCCGAGCTGTGCCACGACGTTGTTGAACCTCTGTAATTCAATCGGCTTCCGGCAAAAGCGGCTGGGAGGGATGTTATATGCGTTGAGCAGGCTCTGCTCCGCCTCCGTACCCGTCAGAATCATCACCGGGATATTGACCAGGCCCTCGTCCGAGTTGATGTCGGCAAGCACCTCCGGCCCGTCCTTGCGTGGCAATCTCAGGTCCAGAAGAATCAGGTCCGGTCGCGTAGCGCCGTCGTGGTCTCCTTCGCCCCTAAGTATCTCCATCGCAACCACGCCGTCCTCTGCTACCGTGATGTTCGTGGCGTGTTCCGACTGCTTGATTACCTCCTCTGTCAACCGCACATCGGCAGGATTGTCCTCCACCAGAAGAATCTCGATTGCTCTGTCCTCTGTCGCTGAAGTCATGATGCCGTCTCCTTTCCCTTAATCTTCCGCAACCGGCAGCGTGAAGCTGAAAGTTGCCCCGTTTCCAAGTTCCGATTCCACCCAAATTTTCCCCATGTGCCGCTCTACAATCTTGCTGCATATCGCGAGTCCGATGCCCGTGCCCGGATACTCGCCCCTCCCATGCAGCCTCTTGAACATTCCGAAGATACGGTCGTTGTGCTGCGGGTCTATGCCTATGCCGTTGTCCGAGACTGACATAACCCAGGATTCGCCGACCTGTACGCTCGATATGTGAATCTCAGGACTTTTCTCCCCGTGGAATTTCATTCCATTGCTGATTAGGTTCTGGAACAACTGCGAGAGCTGGTTGATGTCCCCCTGCACCCTGGGCATCCTGTCATGTGTGATCTTCGCGTCCGCCTCCCTGATTGCTACTCGCAGGTTGGAGACCGCGTTCTCCAGTGCGCTTGCGCTCTCCACGGGCTCCAATGGTCTGCCACGTGTCCCAACGCGGGAGTATTCTAACAGATCGTTTATCAGAATCTTCATCCGCTCGGTGCCGTCCACCACATATCCGATAAACTCGTCGGCTGTCTCGTCCATCTGCCCACCATATCTGTCCGAGAGCAGTTGCACAAAGCCTGAAATGACCCGAAGCGGCTCCTGAAGGTCGTGTGATGCCACATAAGCGAACTCTTGAAGCTCCGCGTTCGATCTCGCAAGTTCATCTGCCTGACGCGCCAGCTTCTCCTGCGCTCTCTTACGCGGCGTGATGTCGTTCGAATAGATTCTTATCTGGTCGATTGCCGGAATATAGACTATGCGCTGCTGGTAAGTCTCATCTCCGACATCAACCTCACGCGAATGGAATCCTCCTCTGGTCGTCAGGTCATCGACAATCGTGTTGATTTCGGCCATCAGTGGATGCCGAGACCCCAAATCCGACAGGTTGGGGAAGCGCTGGCGGGCTATCGGATTGCAATAGGCGATGCTGCCGTCCAGGTTCGACTCGACTACCGGGTTCGGGTTGTGCATCGGGAAGGTTGCAAGCCTGCTCTGCTGCGCGTAAAGCTGCGAGTTTGCTATGGCGGGCGCTATTTGCCTAGCAACCTGCGTCAGCATATCTATGTCCCGCTGACCGTATGCGTTCTCCTTTAATGAGCGCACGTTCAGTAGTCCGATCACCTCGTTCTGAAAAATCAGCGGCGCCATAACCACGGAGCGCATGTTATGGAAGACCATCAAAGGATAGCGTGCCCTCAGCACGTCTGCGCTCCCCTGAACAAGGATGGTGTTCGCGGAATAGACCGCGTCCTCGGCAGGCGTGTCCAGTATGGAGAACCTCTCACCGACGCGGCGCCCTTCCGCCTCCAGTCCCAACACGTAAGCGTTCACTAATGTGTTGTCTTCTCTGTTCAGGATGGCGAGTGAGATTCGGTCGAATGTGATGAGCTGCTGCACCTGGTTGGCGAAGTCCTCATAGACATCGTTGATGTCCATGGAGGATGAGATTATCCTGCCAATCTCGGCGAAAAGCGTCTGCTCCTGCACCAGGCGCTGCTCGAAGCGCACAATCTCTTCCAGCGCGGCTTGAGTGTCCGCCTGCTTGGCATACAGCAGCGAGTTTGCGACCGCACCCGCTATCTGTGAGGCTACTCGCTCTGCAAGTTCAAGACAGCCTTCGGAATAGGCATCGGGGTCGCTAGATCTGAAGTGCAGAGTGCCTATCACTTCATTCCTGGAAATGAGCGGAACGGCGACCAGATAATTCAGGCCTCTTACCGTCATGGCGGACTGATTCGTAAAGCGTTCTCCAATAGACTCAGAGGAATTTGGGCCAAAGATCAAGCCGCGACGGTTCTTGGCGACCCACTCCGTAGGGGAGTTGGCAAGCGCCCGTACCATTCCGGGGGCCCATTCCGGTATATTCGCGCCCGACTGGTACAGGGTTGTAACCGTGCCGGCTTCAAGGTCAACGCTGTTGATGACCAGCCGCTCGAAGGCTATTATGTTTCGCACTTGGGAGGCAAAGCCTTCATAGACTTCCTGAATGTCGGGAGACGAGCTGATAACCCGGCCGATCTCTGCGAAGATTGCGTACTCGGCCGCCACACGGCGCGCCTCCACAACAGCATCGCGACTGTTGCTGAACCCATTATGTGGGGAAACATCCTCAGTATGCCCAGTCAGGCTTGGGCGGTCTTGCATGAGTAACCCCCGATCTTGCTGAACCTCAGGCTATCGCTTCGCCTGAAGCAATGTCCGTGTCTGCTCTACATCCAGCTCCATTTGCTTCAACAGGGCATCCACGCTGTCGAACTTCAGCTCATCACGCAGACGCTGCACGAATTCCAGCCGTAGTTGCCTATTATACAGGTTCTTGTCAAATCCCAACAGGAAGGCTTCGATGGTGCGTCCTTTACCGTCAAAAGTCGGTCTCGTGCCAATGCTCGTAGCCGCCATGTGGCGCTCTCCGTCCACGAATGCCAGAGTCGCGTATATACCATTGCCCGGCACCGCCATATGCGCTCCGACTTCCAAATTCGCGGTAGGAAATCCCAGCGTCCTGCCTAGTTTCTCGCCGGTAACAACCGTCCCACTGATAGAGAAATTGCGTCCCAGCTTCTTTGCGGCGTCCCCGACACTCCCTTCCACGATCGCCTTGCGTATGCTCGTGCTGTGAACGGCGTCGCCCCCATCCGACAGCAGATCCACCACGCTAACCGAAAATCCAAGCTCGCCACCCAGCGAAGATAGCACTTCCACATTCCCCTCGCGCTTGTATCCCATGGCAAAGTCAGGTCCTACCACCAGACCGCGCATACGCAGCTTACTCCTGAGCAACTTGGCGAACTTTCCCGCCCCTAGCCCCGCAACACCCATGTCGAATGTAACAGGCACAACGAAATCAACGCCAAGCTCTTCGATGAGTCGAATGCGCTCCTCGACACTTGTGATGTACTGTGGCTGGAAGTTGGGATTCAGCACCGAGTCGGGATGGTTGCGAAATGTAACCACGCCGGATGCCGCGCCCCTTGCGCCGGCCTCCGCGATGACCTTGGCTATAAGACTCTGATGTCCGCGATGCACGCCGTCGAAGACTCCGATAGTCAGCACCGAGTCTCTGTCGATGTGCGCCTGTTCCAGCTCCTGCTCGATTCGCATTGCGCCTCAATCCGCCGGACTGTCCATGGGATGAAATCTCAATCGCTCCGGCTGCTGCACACTCCGTCTATCTCCGATGCGAAACCACGCTGAAAGGTAATTCGGAGTATATCAGACACCTATTCCGCACATCCATAATTATCACCGCAAAATCAGCGCGTCATCCTCAGCCGCAATTCAGACGAAACCACGAATCCGCAGAACTTCTCCTAGAGGGAGGGACATGGTTGAAAGGGAGAATCCGGTCGCTGCGAACCCTGACCGCTGATTCCCTACCGGCTGAACCTGTGCGTCAGCAGCAGTAGGCTCGCAGGCAGTATTAGCGCGGTCGCACCCCCCATAATCAACATCGTTGCGCTTAGGCTGTACACATCCGCGATGATGCCGTAACAGATGGGAGCTGCTACCGTCCCTATCTCATTCGTCGTATAGAAAAAGCCGTAGAATCTTGCCCGCCTATGCGCCGGTACATACTCCGCCACGGTTGCGTACAGGATAGACGAAGTGCCGTTAAGCCCGATCCCCAGCGCAACCAGCAACGGAATCATTAACTCCATCGGCGCGTACAGCGCAGCCACTATCAGCACAGCCGTCATCCCCTTCGTCGCCCACACCAGACTTACCGTGCCGAACCTGTCCCCCAGCCACCCCACAACGAACTTACCTGCCGCTCCGCCGATGAATACGAACAGCAGCATGCTGATAGCCTGAGACTGGCTCACATCCTTGGATATGAGAACAAACGGCAGGAATGTCAGAGCACCCACCCGCGCCATCGAGTCCAGTGCTCCGATTCCACTAAGCGTGACGAAACCGCTCAACCGCGTTCTGGCATCCCTATAAGAGCTGCCTTCCTCCGTCGCAGGTTCCGGCCTGCCAATGTCCACAGCCCGCCGCGTCAGAGCCGACAATGCCATGAACACGAGGCTCACGATGCCAATGACCCAAAGCAGCTGCCTCCACCCCATATTCAGCGCAATCGCCCCAGTGACAATCGGCGGCGCGAGCATCTTCCCCAAGTCCCCGGCGAAGTTCACCGTGCCCACGGCGGTCGAGCGCCCGCTGTCGTCATAAGCCCGCGATACCATGCTCGATGCCAGCGGATGCTGAAATCCACCGCCTAGCCCGCCTATGAAACTCAACACGACCAGCAGCACGAATGCCGGTGCCAGCGCCATGCCCACCAGCCCAATGGAAACCCACACATTGCCCGCAAGCAGCAACCAGAACTCGCCCATATTTTCCGCGAGGAAGCCTGCTGGTATCTGGAGCACGGCAGACGCCCCGCTGTATGTCGCCCGCAGAATCCCGACCTGCGTGAACGACAGCGTCATGTCGCTCTCAATCAGAGGCAATAGCGGAAACATCAGCGCGAAGTGCAGGTCGCTCCAGATGTGCATCACGGAGCCGAACCAAAGTGTTCTGCGGCCCTGCGGCGAGTGGACAATGTACCGCCAAACAATGGCTGGAGGGCGAAGCATGGTGTTCAGCATAGTAGCGCGGATTATAGCATTCCGTTAACAATCGCGCTCACGACAAGCAACGTGCAGGACTAGACATCTGGCGCATACGGCACGCGAGGAGGTGGGGAAGCTATAGCTAGAGATATGGAGCAGTCGCCAGGAGTTCGGGGAATGGGCAGGTGATGCTAATCCTCGACCCGCCACTGACGCAGGTTCGCCGCCTCGCGCAGATACACATTAACCAGCTCATCCGCGCGCTTTTCCGTATTCACCAGGACCAGCGTCCGTATGCACCGCGACTGCGAGCCCGGCACGTCGATCTCCACCGCATCCAACAAGGCTACATGCGTCCAGCCCATCAGCCGCGCCGCCGCCGCCGGAAAGTCCGCGTTAAGGTCAGGAGTTGTGGTGAAGAACGCCGCCGCTACGTCGTCGGCATCAATGTCATTAGCCTTCACCAACTCGGCAAGCATCTCGCTTGTCGCGTTGAATACCTCGTCCTTCTTGTTGCTGTTCGCCGTTGTCGCCCCTCGTATGCCGCGGACTTTGGACATCCTGCTGCACCCTCAATCTATGGAATGTGTATATGTTGCCAGTAAGACCTTCCGACCTGTGGACGTCGAAAGACGATATGGGCTATTCGCCACCCCTCAACCCTCGTATAAACCGTGACGCCGTCTCCACTGCGTCCTCGATCGGGGCTCTGTTCACGCTGTCTAGCATCGCGCTCGCTACTATAGCTCCATCGGCAAAGCGCGCTATGTTCTCTACATGCTCCTGCCGGGATACCCCGAAACCCACCAGTATTGGGAGGTCGCTGTACTTGCGGATGCGCCTTGCAAGCCCTTCCACGCTGTTCGACAACTCCGAGCGTGCACCCGTCACCCCCGTAACGCTCACGCAGTATATGAAACCCCTTGCCTGTTTGCAAGCCTGCTCTATCCGCGCCTCCGTGCTTGTCGGCGCAAGCAGTGGAATCAGATAGATACCTTGGGACTCCAATATCGCTTGATAAGGCGGCGCTTCCTCGGGCGGCAAATCCGGTATGATGATTCCGTCCATGCCCGCATCCGAAGCCTCCCTCGCGAACTTTTCCATGCCGTGGTTAAGGAACGGGTTCAGATAGCCCATGAATATCAACGGCGAAGTGACTCCCCTAGCACGTAAGGTCCGCAGACTGTCAAGAGCCATCTGAAGATTCACGCCGTTCTCCAGCGCGCGAAAGCTCGTCATCTGAACAGTTGGCCCGTCCGCAAGTGGGTCGCTGAATGGTATTCCCAGTTCAAGCATATCCCCGCCCGATTCAAGGATAGATTTTGCCATCTCTTCCGAGGTTTTCAAATCGGGATATCCCACAGTAACGAAGGGTGCCAGCGCAGACCTGCCTTCAGCTCTTAGCGCCGCCAGTGTCGCGTCAATTCGGTTTGTCATACTTTTCCTTACTCTTCGGCAAATGTGGGCCTATTGTCAATTGAAGAACTCGTAATGAGCTGTCGCCACCGCGTTTGTCAAAGCGTGCATCGCAATTGGTGGCCAAAGCGACCCAGTCCTCATGTACAGCCACGCAATCAGCATACCAGAAACGAAAAACGGCGGCATCAAATCGAGGTCTAAGTGGACAAGCGCAAATAGCGCCGAGGCAATGACCATACCCTTCAGGTTGCCGAGCGCGAGGGTCAGCCACGCCAGGATAAAGCCGCGAAATAGAATCTCCTCGACGATAGGCGTGATGATTACGATGTCAAAGTAGAGTAGCGGCTTGAAGGGTGCTTCCTCGAAAAGTTCTTCGATATATTCCTGCTCAGGAATCAGCGCCTCCGGGCCAAAGAGATTGACAACATAGTGATATGCTGCCTCAAACCCCCAGTCGAGCGCGAATATCAGCGGCACTAGCAGGAACAGGTGCGAGGCACTTGGACGGCAGAATCCCAGAGTTCGCCACGAGACTACGTACTTGTTCAGGCTGAACATCCAGACGCCCAGCAGCATGACTCCGAATATCATGCCGTGGTCAATCATCAGGTTCGTGTAAAGGTCGTAGGTGGCGCCAGCGTTTTCCGACAACACCAAGAGAACGAAGACCGAGAAGAACCCATACGAGAACTCTACGGCGAAGAACAGCCCGATGATAAGAGCGACAGCCTTGAGTATGTCCCAACCGTTCCAAGGTACGACCACAATTCTGTTGATGAAGACTAACCGTTCGTTCTCAGTCTGCCTTGAGAATCTTTGAAGAACGGACTTAACCAGCTCACCCATGTTTGCGACGGCCCTCACCACTGGTCTGCAAATTGTGCGAAGGATTTCATCCGGACAGCGTAGCTATAAGACACCTTTCCGGAAAGTGGTGACATTACTCGCGTTACGCCTGAAAATATGCTGCCGGCGCCTCGATTGGCAATTCCAGAACCGTCAGCGCGATGAGATTCTGCGCCGCGTGCGCCACGAATGAAGGCCATATCGACCCGGTTCGCAGATAGAGCCACGCCAGCAGCATCCCCATTACGAATATCGGTAGAAGCGTGCCTACATTCAGATGTGCCACCGAGAATATCGCCGAGCTGGCAAGGGCTCCGCGCAATCCGCCAATCACCGACACCAGAGCCGCCAGCAGGAATCCGCGAAAGAATACCTCCTCCGCAAACGGCGCGAGCAGTCCCACTATCGCGAATGTCGGTAGAATCGCTAGACCGTCAAGCGCGGCAATCTCCTCCAGGCCCTGGTCCGGCACGAGGATGTCGATCCCAAGCCACCGCGCTACCAGAGCGTAAACGGCAGTGGCTGACAGCCCTATCGAAAGAGCTACAAGCGGTAGCCAGGCGAGCGAGGTTAGGGAGGTGCGACGGAATCCCAGAAGGTCCAGTGAAACCTTGTACCGGCGAGTGCCGAATACCCAGACCGCAGCCAGCAATGCGATCGGCAATAGCACACTGCCAAGCACTGCCGCCAGCGTCTTGTCGGCAACCAGCCCTGTCCGTGCCAGCGCAAGCCCCAGCCCAAGACTGCCACCCACACCGACGGGAAACAGCAGACCAGACGCGATAAGTACGTCTTTCAGCGACCACGGAACGACGCTGATCCGGCTGGAAAACAGCCCCGTGCTTTCTTGGAATCCCCTGCGCTCATCCCTGGCGCCCTTACAGTCTGATTGATCAGACATGCACTGCGAACAACTCTTCTCCGTCGGGCGCTCGCATTCTAGTTCTCCTTCCACAGCACATCGCCACATAGGTCGTCGGGATGCTCGCGGGACGCGAAAGCGTCGTACTCTTCTTTGGACTCGCGCAGGTGTCCGTCGGTTCCGCCGTGACCGGGGAACACATTGATGTCATCGCCAAGCGTGAACAGCTTCGATGTTATGCTCTCGATGAGCTGCTTGAACTTCTCCGGCGAACCGGACTTACCAGGTCCCCCCGGGAACAGCGTGTCTCCGGAAAACAGGTGGCCTTCGGTGTAGAAGCAGGTTGAACCAGGAGTGTGCCCAGGCGTAAACAGAGCAGTCAGGCTTACGCTGCCCGCCGAAATCACATCTCCGTTCTCGATCAGCATGTCGGCTGGACGCGACAGCGCGTCCGCGTCATCCGCGCCAATGCCTACGGGAGCGTCGATCGCTGCTGTTACATCCTCGAACCCCAGCAAGTGGTCCATATGATTGTGCGTGATTATAATTGCTTTCACATCCGTCGTCTTTGCGAGCTCGATCATCTTGTCCGGCTCGGCTGGCGTGTCGATGAGAATACTCTCGTTGGTCTTCGGGCAGACTACAAGGTACATATTGTTCTCGTACGGTCCGCACTCCATCTTGTGGATAATGATGTTTTCGTCCTGATAATGAGCCATCTCCTTATCTCCCCCCAGATTCTGATAAAATTAACTCGCAGCCGGAATTATATCAGCACCGATGTCAGCGTCAAACTTACTTCGTTTCTGATACTCTGACATAGTAATAATCCGTTCGTGGTGAGCTTGTCGAACCGCAGACCATCAGGAGGCGAACATGGTTACTACAGGCGCAAGAATCAAGTTCACTTACGAAGACTACTGCAACGCGCCCGAAGACAAGCGTTACGAACTACACGATGGAGATTTAATCTTGGTCCCTTCTCCAAAGGAACAGCATCAGGATTCGGTAGGTACGCTGTACTATTACCTAAGAGCGTTTATTCTCGGCGGAGGTCTCGGACGAGTTTACATCGCCCCGTTCGACATCGTTTTCTCCAATCACGATGTCGTCCAACCCGACGTGATTTTCGTCTCCAATGATCGCCTCGATATCATTACGCCTGACAACATCCGGGGCGCGCCCGACCTCGTAATCGAGGTCCTGTCTCCGTCCACTGCCCACCGCGACCGCACATTCAAGCGCGCTTTGTACGCTCGTCACGGTGTCAGGGAATTCTGGATGGTCGATACTGATGCCCGATCCATAGAGGTTTTGTTACTCGGCTCTGATGGTTATGAAGCGGTCGCTACCTATGGAGCAGGTGAAGTTCTCACTTCGCCCACGCTAATCGACTTCAAACTCAAAATGGACGACATCTTCTAAGGAGAATTGAATGCCCGACTTCGGACTCATCGTAAAGCACGACAACGAAGGCAAGCGCATCGAGATGCAGTGCGAGCATCAGAACGGCCTCGTTTATGTCGTGCGCGGCGAGGCGAACTGGGTCTGCAATGAAGACCTGCTTCACGTTCACTCACTCGCCGGCTTCTTTCGCGAGCTTGGCGAACTCGAAGATGACCGTGTCTCCGACATCATGCAGCGCTGGGGCATCTACTACCGCCCCCGCCCTCTCGCCGAATCCTCCTCCCACACATGAGAAAAGAGCCTTCCCGTAAAGGGAAGGCTCCCAGATCTAGGTAGAGAGGAAGTGCCCTTCAATCCAACCTGATTATGACTGGCCCTGCTACGCTCCGATGCCAAGCTCCGCCCGCAGGTCGTTAATCGTCTCCGCCCTGCTGCGTGTGACCCTGCGCTCTCGCAATCCGATCGGCAGGTTCTGTATCTCAGGCTGTACCTTGATCGCCACCATAACCGGCCCGTCTTCACTCATGATGTCCTCGATACTCGTCGCGAACTCTTCGAGGTCATCGAAGTTGTAGGCGGCGGCATAACCCGCTCCCTTCGCCATCGTCGCATAGTCGATGTCCGTTGCGTTTGGCACCGGCTGGCCGCCCGTCGTCGCGTAGCACTCGTTGTCCAGCACGAAATGCACGAAATTCTTCGGCTGCTTCCCTGCGATGCTGGCGATAACGCCGAGGTTCATGAGCAGCGAACCCTCCGCGTCAAACAGCACAATCTTCTCTTCGGGCAGTCCCAGCGCAAGCCCAAACGCGGCCGAAGTCGTGTGCCCCATCGCGCCGCCCAGCGCGATGTCCCGCGACGGCTGGTCGCTTATATCCTGCCAGTGCCTTCCGGCCGTCCCTTGCGTCGTCACAATTGCGTTGCCGCGATGCGGCTTGAACGTATTGAATACATCAATTGGGTCTAGCATCTCGTCTCCTTATGTCCTGCCCATCCTGTCAATCTTCGTTAGCTGGAGTTTCTACCTGTTGAACCCGTGATACTCGTCTCCAACCAGCACCACAACCGGCCGCTTCGTCCGCCGAGCCTCATCGAACGCCTCGGAGATTCGGTCACCATCCTCGTCGTGCTCTACCAGGTAGTAGTTGATGCGGAAGGCATGCAGGAACGGCTCAGTGTAGGTCGCCGCAGTGTCGGGTGTCTTGCCCCACCGCGTCCATCCACGATAGCCGATCACCATTACAAGCGGGAATCCTGCATCCAGTGCCATGCCACGTATGGAGTCGCCCGACTCCATCATCCCCGTGTTCTGAATCAGGCAGACCGGCACCTTGCCCGCCACATTCAGCCCCAGCGCCACGCCCATCGTCTCACCCTCGCGCGACACCGGCACCACATCCAGCCAGTCCTGATCCAGCATCAGCTCGTACAGATAGTTCGTCTCGCTGTCCGGAATCGTTACGATGTGTGTTACGCCGTTCTTCTTGAACTCCTCCACCAGAGTCTCTGGCCTTAATATCTGCGGCTGCTGCTGAACCATAAGTTTCTCCTTTGGCTGAACTACTTTATATTTAGGGACTTTCCTTCGCGTTGAGCCACAATTATAAGTAGTCCCAATGGTGCGGTCAATTTTCATCCACCTGCACAGCCTGAAATCTATTGCGCGCCCCTTGACCGCCAATTACAATGTGAAATGTATCACAAAAGGTCTCTAATCTCTGACAAGGAGAAGCGCGCCAATGACACCCCAAGAACGCGCCCAGAAAATAGAGTCTTACCGCACCGCACATACCCTTCTCGTGAAGTCCCTAGACGAGTTCCCAAAGGAGATGTGGCAATTCCGGGACGAGCACGGCTGCTGGAGCATTCACGAGCATATCGTCCACATCACCGACAGCGAGGCGAACAGCTATATCCGCTGTCGTAGGCTCATCGCCGAGCAGGGCGAGCCGCTAATGGCGTACGACGAAAACCAGTGGGCATCCGCGCTAGATTACCACGAGCAGAGCACCGAAGACGCGCTTGCGCTCTTCAAGTGGCTGCGCCACAAGAGTTACACTCTCATCAAGGACTTGCCTGAACCTGTCTGGGCGCACTCCTCCTACCACCCGGAGAACGGTGAAACCACACTCGACGACTGGCTCGACACCTACGAACACCACGTACCTGAGCACCTCGAATACATGCGCGAGAATTTAGAAGCCTGGCGTGAGTCGAAGAACTAGACCACCCCTGCATCGCGCATCGCTCTCAGCTGGTCAGCGTCAATACCAATCTCCCTATAGACCGCCTCGTTGTCCTCTCCAAGCAGCGGCGGCCGTCGCCTTATCTCCCACGGTGTCGCCGTGAAGTCGTATGGCGCGCCCACGTACACAAACTCCGTGCCGAGTTCCGGGTGCGGGACCTGCACCTGCATCCCTCTCTCCTTGAAGTGCCTGTCCTCGAGCGTCTCCTCCGGCGAATAGACGATCCCCCACTGGAATCCCAGGTCCTGCGCTCGCACGAAAATGTCGCGCGCGCTGTTCGCAAGGCAAAGCTTCCTCACCGCGCTCATCACCTCCTCCATCTGCTGAACCGCATCGGGGTCCCGTCTGATAAGCGCCTCTCTGCTCGGCGGTGAAATGTACTTCGATAGGTCGCCCACAAGCCCGTGTTCGTCCAGCCACGCCAGCAGGTGCAGCCACTGCTCCTCAGTGCGCGCCGGGAACCCGATGTTCACATACCGACCGTCGCCGCACACAATCTGAACATTTGCCGTAGGTGTCGGCGAGGAGTGCCGTCCCGTCTGGCGCTGCACCGTATCTCCGGCCACCAGCCAGTGATAGACCGCGCCCTCGGTCGTTACATTCTGCGCCGCGTGCATGTTCACGTCCACGAACTGCCCTTCGCCCGTAAACTGCCGGTGTACCAGCGCGGTTAGCACGCCTATTGCCGCGAAGTGGCACACCGTGTGATACGCCTGATTGCCACCACCGCGCACCGGCGGAATCGAGTGATCGTCGTACCCGCAGCTCCACACGGGCCCTCCGAACGCAAGCGCGGTCATGTCGGTCGAAGCATAGTCGCCGTACGGCGCATCCTGCCCGAACGGGCTTACCGCGGCGAAAATGATGTCCGGCGCAACTGTCGAAACCCCTTCATATCCCAGCCCGAGAGAATCCAGGTACTTCGGCTCACTGCTGTCTATAATCACGTCTGCCTGCGCCGCCAATCGCAGGAACAGTTCCCGTCCCGTCTCAGATTCTATGTCCAGCGTAACGCTCTGCTTGTTCGTGTTGTAGTGCCAGAAGTACAGGCTGCCGTTCTTGTCCGGCTCATCCTTGTAGAAGGGAGGATACTCCCGCGTCTCCTCGCCCTCCGGCGGCTCCACCTTGATTACGGACGCTCCCATATCCGCCAGCAGCTTGCCGCACCAGCCGCCTAGCTCGCCGCCAACTTCCAGTATTCGTACATCATCTAGAACCGAAGCCATCTAAATGACCCCCTTGTCGTGCAGTTCCCTCTGTTCGGCCTTGTCAAGCATCAGAATCTCGTCATAGAAAAAGTCGTTGTCCTCACCCAGCACCGGCGCGCCCTTCTTGATTTTCGCCGGCGTCTTCGACAGTTTCATTGGCATTCCCTCCACGCGCACGCGCCCCATCTCCAGATGCTTCACCTCCGGGAAGGTCTCCCACTCAAGCGAGTTCGCGTCCTTGTCCATCCGGTCCTCCGGATGCTGCACCGCAGCGGCAGGTACGCTCTTCGCTTGCAGCGCGTCCATCGCCTCGACGTCGGTCCGCTCCGATGTCCACGCCTCCAGTATCGCGTCAAGCGCATCCTGATTTTCCTCAAGCATGCGACTGTGCGAAGTTGCGAAACGCGCGTCGTTCGCAAGCTCAGGCTGCCTGATGACCTCCGCGATAGCCCGCCAGTCATCATCGTTCCGTGCCGATATAGCAACCCACCTGTCTTCGCCCTTTGAGCGGTATATCCCATGCGGCGCCATCGGCGGGAACACGTTCCGGTTACTGTGCGGACTACCCGGACGCCGCATTGGACGCCCGTTCACCGTGTAGTCGAGCAGGGCAGGCCCATTCAGCGTCAGCGCCGCATCCGTGCATGACAGATCGACATACTGACCCTCTCCAGTCTTGTTCCGATGATACAGCGCCATCAGAATCGCAATCGCCATGAAGTACCCGCCCGTGTGGTCCATGTGCGAATACCCCCACCCGGCGGGCGGCATATCAGGCAGCGCCGACTGGAATGTCAGCCCCGACACAGCCTGCACGACCGGTCCCCATGTCTTGAAGTGGGTGTAAGGGCCTCGGTGACCGAATCCGCAGTTGGACACATAGATAATATCCGGCTTGATGCGGCGCATCTCTTCATAGGGGAAGCCCCAACGCTCCATAACGCCCGCGCTGAAGTTCTCCGTAACCACATCGCTGATGGAGATTATCTTGCGCATAATCTCCTTGCCCCGCTCGCTCTTCGCGTTCAGTGTGATGCCCAGCTTCTCCACATTGTGGTTATTGAACATCCCGCCGAGGTTTGTCCCGCGCCTCTCGTCGATGTAAGGTCCGTTTCCCCGGAAGATGTCCCATCCGCCTTGGCTCAGCCTGTCCTCGATGCGAATCACTTGCGCTCCGAACGCCGCGAAAAACCGGGTCGCGCCTGCCCCGGCAAGCTGCCCCGAAAAATCGCATATCCGTATCGGCGCAAGCGCCCCCTTAGCTCCATTCGTCGCCATGTATCAGTCTCCAAAACTCTCATCTGTTGAACACTGCCGCTGATTATAACCCCAACCAGACCTCGTTACCACATCATCCCGCCTCGACATAAGATACGCAGATATTCCAGTTCGCACTTCGTCTGCGAGCTTAGTGACCGAGAGACGAGGTGCGGGAATGTCGTGCCCGATAACATCCACTTATGCCATTGCGTCTGACCTTCCTAGCCGCGTCTTGTAGCCATTCCTGCTATAATTTCCACGCAACTTACTAAACGCAGGAGACAAGACTAATGGCAGACTCAGGGCGCAGGCAGTTCGTGAAATACAGCTTCTTCAAGCTCGACCCACAGTGGCGTCGGTTGCCCGAAGAACTTCGATTTGAAAGCAAGCGAGACTTCGCGCAAGCCGTTACGGAAATCTCAGAGGATATGTTTACTCGCTGCTTCAGTCTCATCGGGCTGCGCGGCGACTCCGACTTCTTCCTCCAGCAAGCAGCTGACACACTGGAAGAGATTCAGCATTCCGCCGTTCGCCTGTGGTCCACTGATCTCGGCGCATACCTCACCCAGCCGCATTCCTATCTGGCAATGACGCGCCTTTCCGAGTATGTCGGCAAGGGAAAGCACGAGCACGAGGGTCAGGAGGGCACAGGTACTCGCCTTCGCCCGGTCGATGCGAAATACTTCATCGTTTATCCATTCCTCAAGACCCGGGAATGGTATCTGCTCCCGCAGGAAGAGCGCCAGGATATTATGAACGGTCACATCAGCGTCGGTCACAAGTACCCTTCCGTCAAAATAAACACCACCTACTCATTCGGTCTCGATGATCAGGAATTCGTTGTCGGTTTTGAGACGGACAACCCGGGCGACTTCCTCGACCTGGTGATGGACCTGCGGACAACCAGGAGTAGCCTCTACACTCTCCGCGACACACCCATATTCACCGGAATCCACAAGACCATCGAAGACACTCTCAACGACCTTGGAGGCTAACCGCGTATTGGGTATAGCCCACACCGTCTATTGATGGTACTATCCTCGCAAAGATAGACGAACGGCAGACAGTCCGAATTGGAGGCGCAAGCAGTATGGCAACACTAACCGGAGAACGCATAGAAGAACTCAAGCAGCAGGCGGCTGACCACTTCTGGCCGCACAACAACCCTGCCGGAAACATGGGTGACGACGGCATCAAGCTGGTGCAAAGCGGCAAGGGCGTCTGGGTCGAGGATGTCGAAGGCGAGCAGTGGTTCGACACGATGGCAGGCATGTGGCTCAAGAACATCGGGCACGGTCGTAAGGAAGTCGCCGATGCCGTGTACAATCAGATGCTCGACATCAGCTACACACCCGGCGGCACCGTTAGCCCGTCGACCGCGGAATTGTCCGCCCGAATTGCCGGCCTCGCGCCCGACAAGGAAGCCCGCACCTACTTCGTCAGCGGCGGCTCAGAAGCAGTCGAAACCGCTATCAAGATGGCGAAGCAGTACCACAAGAACAACGGCGAACCAACCCGCTGGAAAGTCATAAGCAGGCGAGGCTCATACCACGGAGCCACGCATGCCTGCATGAGTCTCGGCGGCGGCGGTGTGAGCGCGCCCATCCATTTCGGCCCGCTCATGCCCGGCAACATCCACATCGCCAACCCGGACAGCTACCGCAACAACGGCAATGACCTTCAATGCGCGCGCGATCTGGAAATCGCCATACAACATGAAGGTCCATCAACGGTCGCGGCGTTCATCGGCGAGCCGATTTCGGCGGCGGCGGGCATTCATGTGCCGCATCCCGAGTACTGGCCCACCATCCGCGAGATATGCGACAAGTACGGCGTGATAATGATCTGCGATGAGGTGATCACCGGATTCGGTCGCACCGGCAAGATGTTCGCCACCGAGCATTGGGGCGTCAAGCCCGACATCTTCACAGTCGCAAAGGCGCTGACCAGCGGCTACATTCCCATCGGCGCTGCGATTGCGAGCAAG
This sequence comes from Dehalococcoidia bacterium, assembly GCA_965204855.1. Classification (GTDB taxonomy): domain Bacteria; phylum Chloroflexota; class Dehalococcoidia; order Lucifugimonadales; family JADFKI01; genus Bin90. Next base: position 1,964,243 of record OZ242018.1, on the reverse strand, counting down.
AAGGTGTCCGAAGCCTTCATGGGCGATGACTCGCAGTTCCGCCACCTGATAACCTTTGGCGGAAACCCGGTCGCCTGCGCCGCTGCCATGGCTAACCTCGACATCATGGAAGGAGAGGGAATGGTCGAAAACTCCGCCGAAATGGGCGCGTACATGTACGAGCAGCTTCAGACGCTCTACGAGCATCCCATAGTCGGCGATGTGCGCGGCGGGATGGGACTGCTCTGTGCAGTGGAGCTGGTCAAGGACCGCGACACCAAGGAGTCCTTCCCGGCGGAAGCCAAGCTCGCAGACAAGATCGCTCCCCTGATGAACGAGCACAACCTGCTCGGCAGGCCCGGCAACAGCATCTACCTCGCCCCGCCGCTTTGCATAACTCGGGACGAGGTTGACCACGTGGTCTCGCAGGTTGACAGCGTGATCACCAAGCTGGAGGCGCAGCTGTAGGCCATCCGGGCGGAAGGCGACAGCTCATGGACCCCGCCGCACTGGTAGCCAAGCAAAAACCTGTGGGCGGATGTCTATTGGCATCCGCCCGCAGTTTGCTAAACCGCCCTCCGCCTCCGCGCGAATAATGCTGAAACTCTTGGCGATAGGCAGCAGATAGAGTGTCGACTGAGGTCTTACGAAATTCAGTAGCCAAAAAATTCTTGCGCGCCGCCGAATTGGAGCAGCGAGGTGCTTCTCCTCTCTATGAACGCCTATCGCTTGGCATTGCAAGAGACCCGACTTTGCTCGGCTTGGCCGCTGAAGCTCGGTACGACCAACCTATACCCAACCTCTTCTTCGCAGCAGTCCATTTCTTGTTGCTGAGCGGCGTCCGGCATGAGCTTGCGAAGTTCTATCCGACCGCCACTGGCACGCGCCGTTCCGCCGCTGATCCGCTTCCTCACTTTCGCCGATTCTGCCTTGAATACTCAGATGAGATTAAACGAATCATCACGGAACGGCGCGTGCAAACCAATGTAGTTGAACGTTGCGGCCTGCTTTTTCCTGCATTTGGAATCGCCGCCGAACGCGCCGGCCACAAGCCCTTACATATGATCGAAATCGGCTGCAGCGCCGGCCTGAATCTGTTGTGGGACACAAGTACTGCTACAGTTATGGCACTGGCCGCAGCTACGGTGATAGCACGTCCCGGGTTCAAATTGACGTTGAGTTACACGGGATGACCCCACCAATGCCGACCAATGCGACTCCTCATATATCGTCGAGAGTCGGCATAGACCTTGAGCCTATCGATGTAAATGACGACGAATCTATGCTCTGGTTGCGTGCGCTGGTCTGGCCAGAAGACTACACCCGTCTGCAACGAATGAACTCAGCTATATCGATTGCGCAGGCCCGCCCGCCAGCCATTCTCAAGGGCAATGCTTTAGAACTGCTTCCTGCAGAGTTGGCGGATGTGCCAAGCCACGCAACGCCGATCGTTTATCACACTCATACAGTCAATCAATTTTCGACCAGAGAGCGGCAATTGCTGGACGATTTGCTTTCGGACGCAGGGCGTAGGCGTGACCTTTACTGGATTTCGAGCGAGTATCGCGCTAGCCCTCGTCAATGGCTGACCGACAAAGCGGAAAGCGTACGCCCCACATTGAAGCTTGTTTCCTTCGAGAGTGCTGTCCGCCGGGAACGCACGCTGGCGCGTTGCCACCATCACGGTCGTTGGATCGAGTGGTTGGATGACCAATGAACCCCGAGCAGGTCAGGTTAGTAGTTCGACCCGTTGGCACTGCCAATTGCGCAATGCCAACGAATCGGATGATAGGAGTTACTGCAAAGGAGAGAATTCGGCCGGCATCAGTATCTTGCTCTCCTGGTATAGCGGCACGGCGGGGCTGCTGGGTGGCCAGATGCCTTTGGCGCGCGTCTCATCGCGCACTCTCATGCGCTGCTCAAAGCTCTCGTATGCCCAGATATGGGTCCACTTGTTCATCGATCCGCTCACCGAGTAGAACGCACCTACGAGCGGCGAATACTTTTCACGCTCTTCGATGGCATCACCCCACGCCGCGACCACGCGACTGATGTCGCCGGGGCGGTAGGTGTAAGTCCGCATTTCGTACAGTGGTCCGAGTTCAACTTCGCCGAGAGGCCGCGTGAACGGTGCCGGCAGGAAGATATCCGACTGCATGTTGACCACGTATTCGTCAGCCAGCGATCCCCACACATTTCTGGAGTGCATCAGAGCCCTCGATGCCGTGCGATGCGCCATGTCCTTGTACGGCCAGATATGGATAATCTGGTTGAGCGGCCCCGCCTCCGTGTGCCAGAAACCGCCAAGTGGCGAAATTTCGAGCCTCTTCGGCAGAACTTCCGCGACCCGCTCTTCAAGCTCGGCAACGGTGCGCGGCTTCAAATCGTATGTATGAAAGTCGTACAACATATCGCACCTCCTTATACCAACTTAGTTATCTTAAAGTATAGTATATGAAGAATAGATATGCAACTATTATTTAGTTTACTTTATAAGATTGCCACAATTCGACCTGAGGCTTGGATCAACGAGTATGCGAATCCGCCTTATTGCATGGGCGAACACTCGGCGGCCAAGAGTATCTTGTTCTCCTGGTACACAGGCGCTACGGGGCTTTGGGGCGGCCACACGCCCTTGGCGCGCGTCTCTTCGCGCACCTGCGTTCGCTGCTCGAAGCTCTCGTATGCCCACATGTGGACCCACCTGTTCAGCGCGCCGACGTCGGAGTAGAATGCCCCCACCAGCGGCGAATACTTCTCACGTTCCTCGATGGCGTTGCCCCAAGCCTCGATGACCTGTGGGATGTCGCCAGGTTCGTATGTATAGATGCGAATCTCGTATATCGGGCCGACCTTGCGCTCCCCCAGCGGCTTCATGAACGGAGCCGGCAGGTAGAAATCGGACTGCATATTCACTACGAACTCGCTCGTGTTCGGCGGCCACGCGCCGGCTGCCTGTGCCTTAGCGCGCGTTTCCGTGCGGCGGTTCATGTCCTCATAGGGCCAGATGTGCAGAACCTGGTTTAGCGGGCCCGCCTCCGTGTGCCATAGTCCGGCGAGCGGTGAGAACTCCAGCCTGCCGGGTAGTTTCTCTCCGAAGCGCTTCTCGAACTCAGGCACGCTTCTCGGCTTCAGGTCGTATGTCCGAAACTCGTAAATCATTCCTTACTCCTTATTCCTAGTTTATGGCTGGTCGTTCGAATCGGTTGGACTTCCTAATAGACTTCGGTTCGCCACTCGGCGTAGCGTGAATCATTGCCTCTTACGACGTCGTGGAATAGCTGCTCGAGCTGTGTTACCGCCGGCCCCATATCACCTTTGCCAATCACGTAGCCGTCTATGCTGCCAACGGCCTGAATTTCAGCACCCGTGCCGCAGATGAAGACCTCGTCCGCGATGTAGAGTTCGGTGCGGTCAACGTCGCGCTCTAAGACCGGAATGCCGAGTTCGTTCTGCAAGAGCTGCTTGACCACGTCGCGGTTGATGCTTTCCAGTATGCCTGCGGAGACGGGCGGCGTAATGGCTACACCGTCACGCACTATGTACAGGCAGGCATAGGATATTTCAGCCACCTTGCCCTGCGGATTCAGGATGATTCCGAAGTCGTAGCCGTGCCGCGAGGACTCGTCCGCGACGTAGCGGCTGTTCTGGTAGTTCGCAATCGCCTTGACGCGCGGCGGCATCACGTTGTCGGATATTCTGGTCCACGAGCTTACCCCGCAGCTTGTAACCTGACCTGAGCCAAGTACGGAGCCGACCTGCCGGTTGAATATAGTGATGTCGCCGGGGCGCTCAGCCACGGGCAGGTAGCCGGGTGTGGTGCTGCCGCCGAAGTATGCCAGTGGCTGCACATAGATGTCGTCCCTGAACTCGTTCGCCTGAACCAGCCGCACTATCGCGTGCTTCAGTTCGTCAACGGACCACGGAGAGGTCATCCGCATGACTTTCATCGAGCGCAGCAGACGCTCGATGTGAAGGTCGAGGTGGAACAGACTAAGCTGCTCTTCCTCCGAGTTCCAGTAGCCTCTGATGCCCTCGAAGACCATGGATATCGCCGACCAGCCCAGCGTAGATGCATGTACTACCGCGTCGTCCCAGGCTACGAGCTCGCCGGACATCCACACGTAGCTTGGGTCTGATCCTGTTACGCCCAGTGTGTCCTTAACTTCCTCGGTACTCATTAGTCATCACTTTCGGTTCAATTCCCTTACGAGTCAACTCTAAAAGCGTATCACGCGGGCGGTGGTCATGTGAACCATTAAGCTGAGAGATTGCCTCTGATAGGGCAGTCCAATTGTAGTAAAATGTGCGTGGCGTTTCAGATAATCATCGTTTCGCAGGAGCAACGCATGACGAACAGCGCGAACCGTCTCTTCGACGCCGCGAGTGAGCGGATACTCAACGAGACTTGGGAGCATTATCCGAGCATGGCGTCGCGCCTGGGATTGCATGAGTACGACGGGCGGCTGCCGAGCATTTCCATGAGAGCTATGGCTAAAAGGGCAGGGCAAATCAGGCAGGGGTTGGACTCGCTGGAGAACATCGACACCGCGGCGTTGAGCGTTCGCAGCTACTACGACCACCGCCTATTGAAGGCAGCCCTGCGGAAGGAACTGCTGGAGCTAACCGAATTACGCCGGCACGAGTTCAACCCGATGGAGATGCTCTGGCACATCGACCTGAGCGGCTATGTGCAGCGGGAGTACGCTCCGCTAGAGCAGCGGGTTGAGGCGCTGGCGCTGGCGCTGGATGCCGTGCCGGGCTATCTTGCGGAGCTGCGGAACGTGATGAGCGGCAGGCTCGCCGGGCCTGTGCTGGAATCCAGCATAGAGGCATTCGAGGGTATCGCGGCATTCTACAAGAACGACCTATTGGACGCGACCGGCGAATTGCCGAACGGGGCGATGAGAGATCGGTTCGAGGGAACACTGGCGGGAGCCAACGAAGCAGTGCTGGGGTTCGTGGAGCATCTGAGGGCGCTGCGACCGTACGCGGACGCGAGCTTTGCAATCGGGAAGGACAGGTTTGCCGCACTTCTGAAGCACGGCGAGATGGTGGACATGCCGCTCGAGCGCCTTCTGACGATAGGCGAAGACGACCTGCGGCGCAACCTGGAGCGCTTCGGGAAGGTGGCTGAGAGCGTTGACGCGGCTAAGTCTGCTGCCGAGGTCATAGCGTCGATTGCCGCCGATCATCCGACTGCCGACATGCTGGTCGCGGAGACGCGAGACATGCTGGAAGACATCCGGCAGTACCTTATCGACAACGACATCGTGGGCGTGCCGTCGGAGGTGCGATGCCAGACCGTGCCCACACCGTCGTTCATGCGGTGGGCGTTCGCAGCGCTGGACTCTCCGGGTCCGTATGAGGAGGGGGCGACCGAGACGTACTACTATGTTACGCCTGTCGAAGAGCATTGGAGCGACGAGGAAAAGGAGCAGTGGCTTACCTCGTTCAACTACGCGACGCTGAGGTCGGTATCGGTGCATGAGGCGTATCCGGGGCATTATGTGCAATACCTGCACACGCGGAATGCCGACTCGATGATGAGCCGCGTGTTCGGCGCGTACTCGTTCTCGGAAGGGTGGGCGCACTATGCCGAGCAGATGATGGTTGAGGAGGGCTACCTCGCGGAGCCGCGCAACGAGCTTGGGCAGCTGATGGAGGCACTGCTGCGGAACTGCCGCTTCATCTGCGCCATCAGGATGCACACGCAGGGCATGACGGTGGAAGAGGCGACCGGCTTCTTCATGGAGAACGCGTTCCTGGAGGAACTGCCCGCGCGCAAGGAAGCCGTGCGGGGCACGTTCGACCCGATGTACCTGAATTATACGCTCGGCAAGCTGATGATACTGAAGCTGCGGGAGGACTACCGCAAAGTCAAGGGCGCGGCGTATTCGCTGCGGGTGTTCCACGATGAGTTTCTGTCGTATGGAGCGCCGCCGATACCGCTGGTGCGGGAGATGATGCTGGGGGAGGATTCGGGCGACATATTGTAGGAAGGATGTCAGAGGCGTGCGAGGATTTCGGTGGTGTGCTCGCCGAGGGCGGGGGCGTGACGGCGGATGCTGCCTTCGTTCTCGCTGAGGTGGACCTGGATGCCGACCTGACGCAGGGGGCCGAATACGGGGTCGTCCACCTCGACTACGGCGCCCATCGCGGATGCCTGGTCGCAGTCGAGCCATTCTTCTACGGTGCGGCACATCGTGCAGGGTACGCCTGCCTCATCCATAATCTGCTCCCATTCAAGGGCGGGGCGGGCGCGCCAGACCTCTTCGAGCGTGTCAATCCATAACTGTCGGTCCTCAGGGTGGGCGAGGAGGCTTTCGGTGTCGAGGAGCGGGTCGGCCCATTCGGGGTGGCCGAAGGCGCGCACCATGGGTATCAGGGCGCGGGGGTAACCGGCGTTGATGTTGACCCAGCGGCCATCGCTGCACTCGTAGAAGCGGGCGACGACCGGGTGGGGCTTGGCGTCGTCCGCGCCTTCGGGCAGAACGACGACCTGCGAACCCATCGCGCCGAACATGGCGTTGTAGAGAGGCAGGTCGATGCGCTGGCCTCTGCCGGTGGCTTCGCGGTGCAGCAGAGCCGCGACGACGGCGGGCGCAGCGGTGAGCGCGCCGAAGATGCTGGCGTGAGGGACTGCGATAAAGCTGGGGGCGCCTGTGCCGCGGTCGGCGTAGATGCCGGTTGCGGCGGCGACTATGGTCTCGTGGGGTGGGAGGTCGGCGTTGGGGTGGTCGGCGGCGAACGCGGGCAGGCAGACGGTAATCAGGCGGGAGTTTGCTGCCTGTAGGTCGGCTACGGCAATGCCCTGTGGGAGCGTCTCGGAATCGGCGACCAGGATGTCGGCTGATGCGGCGAGGTCGTTGATTATGCCGGCTGTGGCATCGGAAGATGCGTCCAGAATTACGGATTTCTTGCTTCTGTTCCAGACCGCGGAGGGCGCGGTGCCGCGCAGCCTGCCGCCGGTGGGCGGTTCGATTTTCACGACTTCCGCGCCCTGGTCTGCGAGCAGCATTCCGAGCACTTGGGGCGCGATGTAGTCGCCGAATTCGAGAACGCGGTAGCCTTCCAAAACGCCGGTCAATTTGCTGCCTCCTGATTGTGATGGCGCGTGTAAGCGCGACCTGTGAACAGGCGGGGCAATTATAACATTGGAATTAGGTGTTAGCCGTCAGATATCAGCCGTCAGGGGACGGGGGCTGACATCGATGGACAGGATTGGGAGGATGTTAGGGGCTGCGAGCGGTTGGGTGTTTCAGGGTGCCGGATAGGGGGTTGGGGAGTAGGGGGACGCCTTCTTCCTCGGCTACTTGCTGCATCCACTTGAGGGCGGCGGCGTAGTCTTGGCGCGTTGCCTCGGTGACAGGGCGTATTTCTATCTCGCCTTCCTCGTAACTGCCGGTTTCGATTTTCATCCGGTAGTCGAAGATTGCCTGGTCTTCTGGACTCAGGGGCTCGTAGTAGCAGTCCTGCTCAGGGTCGGTGGTGCTACTTGACATCGATGGACAGGATGGGGAGGATGTTTTACCCCTCTCACCCCCGTCCCAGCCTTCCCCCATCAAGAGGGAAGGGGTGTTGTTGCCGTCCTCGTCCTTGCCCTCTGGTTTTCTGCTTGTGCGGTAACGACGGATGGGTTCGGACTCGCGATCTTGCTGGGCGTGGAGTTGCTTGGCTATGGACTCGTAGTCTTTGATGCCCTTGTCGTCGTATTGGTCGTACTCGTCGACGTAGGTGTGCAGACCTGCCAGTTGCTTCTTCTGGCCTACTGACAGACGTGCGTCCTCCTGGTCTCGCCAGTAGTCCATCAGGTGCTCCATCTTTATCCTGTCGTAGTTGGTGTCCCAGCCACGACGCAGAAGCTCCTGTGCTGCCGATACCCTGTGCCGACGGGTGTACTCTTCGTCAGGGAAGTCGTTCTCCATCACGTCGAGCAGGGAGCGTATTGCCTGACTGCCGTGCTCGCTGTACTGTCGCATTCTCTTGGCGAGGTCTGAGTGCAGGGTGTCGTAGTCGTTTGCCTCTTCCGCGTCGTCGATGAGCTTGGGTCTGCGTCCGAAGCGACCGTAGCCTCGGTTGATGACCTCTCTTGCGGCTGTCATACGGTCGTCGGGCTTGATCTTGTACTTGTTGGGTGTGAAGGGCTGGTCCCTGCCGGTTACCGTTTCCAGCAGGAACTGTGTGATGGTGTGTCCTTCTGCTGTCTCGCTTCTGATGAGCTGGGCTAGGTTGAAGTTCAGGATGTCCAGATATGTAACTTCGCGTGCATGTTCCTCGACTGGTTCAGTACGAACGGGGGCGTTATCTGACATCGATGTACAGGATGGGGAGGATGTTTTCTCGCCCTGCCCCGCTGCGTGATCGCCCAGGGCGCCTAGGCGGTTGAGTTGCCTTGAGGCTTCCAGGCGGTGGTGGGTCTTGACGCCGGGTGTTTCGCCGCGCACTGTTTCCGCAAGGAAGCGCAGGATGTCCTCACCGTCGTTGGTGAGTTCGGCTATTTTCTGTTGTAAGGAGTTCTGGTTGCACATGTTTAACTTACATCGATGTACAGGATGGGTGGGATAGATATTATGTTCTTGTTGTTGGTTGCATCTATGATACGTACGGATGTTTGTGTTGTCAAGGGTTAAATTGGCTGACTTGGAGTCGTGTATCCGGTCTGAGACAAGAACTGTTCCTCGTAGAGATGCCTGTATAAAGGGCATCCTGTAAGCAGTTCTGTATGACTGCCGGAATCTATGAGTCTGCCTTCGTCGAGGACTATGATGTTGTCGGCGTTGAGGATGGTGGACAGGCGGTGGGCGATTATGATTGTAGTGGCGTTTCTGAGTAGATTGCTGTCGAGGGCATCCTTGATTGCGCGCTCGGTGATTGAGTCTAGGGATGATGTGGGTTCGTCCAGAATGACGATGCTGGGCTGCTTGAGGATGACGCGCGCAATGGCGAGTCTTTGCCTTTCGCCGCCGGAGAGCCTGTATCCGAATTGTCCGACTACGGTGTCGTAACCGTCCGGAAGGCCTGCCAGAAGATCGTGGAGTTGGGCGGCTTTGCAGGCGTCAATCATTTCAGCATGCGAGGCTGTGGGGTTTGCGATTAAGAGGTTTTCTTTCACGGAAGTGTTGAACACCGGGGTATCCTGAGGTACAAGACTCAGATGCCGCCGCAACGATGACAGCTTAATCTCGCGCAAGTCGATGCCATCTATTTCTACGGTTCCTGAGTCTGGGTCGTAGAATCGCAGAATCAGATGTGCCAGAGTCGTCTTACCGGCTCCGCTTTTGCCCACTATTGCCGTCATTTGCCCGGGCTGAAACTCCAGCGACAAGCCGGAGATAATGGGCTTGCCGGCCGCGTACTCTACGGTTGCGTCTTTCAGAGACACCTGCCCACCGACATTCTCCAATGCGATGGCATCAGGTGAATCGCTGACGTCAGGCTTCAGCTCGGTCCACTCGAATATACGCCTGAGGTGAACGACGGTGGCGGAAAATTCAGCCTGAAAAGAGGCCAGGTTGCTGATGGGTCCAACAATGCGCAGCCAAAGAGCCATAAACGCAATGAGAACTCCCAAGGTCAAAGAACCATCCATGACGCCAAAGCCGCCGTACAGGTAGATTGCTACGGAACTGATCAGCGGGAGAACGGCGGCAACCGTTGCCATCGACTCGTTGGCTATACCCTGCCGCGTCCATAGATTATGGAGTTTGTAGGCGATTCGAGAGAACTTTCGGTCGTCTATCAACTTATCGTATCCGACGCCATTGAGCATAATGGAGCCATCGATGTCCAGTCGGTCGCTGACAAACGATGAATTGTCGTCAAACCACTGCGAAATTCCCTGAGCTAGCCGTTCCCTCCATCTGCCAACAAGGAAGCCGATGCCGAATACGAGCGGGCAAACCCCCAACAGTAAGAGGCTAAGTTCCCAGTTCCAGGCAAACATGAACACGAAGGTGACAGTAATCAACAATATAGAACTTGCTATGTCAACCAGTGCAGCCCGAACAACCCACTGCACTTCACCCACATCGTTCCACATCCTTGAGGTGACTGCTCCCCGGTCGTTATGGACAAAGAACCTGAATGACTGGCTCTGAATGGCGTTGAAAAGGGCTATCCGCAAGTCTCGGGTAACGCCCTGGCCAGCCCGTTCGAGAGAGTAAGACACAAGGCATTCAAAGACGATAATTAGCGCCCCCACACCGAGGACTGCGAGGGTAAGGCGAATGAGAAGACTCTCGTCGCGGTTGGGGATGGCATTATCAATTATGACACTGATAAGGAAGGGGGGCAGCAGCCAGAGCAAGGCGAGGCCAATTGACGAAATGAAGCCGATGGCGAACCGGCGCCAATGGGGTTTCAGATGCCCTGCGAGCCTCAGAATGGTGTTCAGAGTTGATGGCGTGTGCGTTGGCGTATCGATAGTTGTCTCCTCGTATTGCGGCTGGAATGGATGCTTTCGGGCGAATGTGTTATGAGCCTCTTGAACATGTAAGTAATGAGCATCGAAATGCCTCCTTAATAAATTTTTCTCTTTGAGAATTGAATTACCCGAAGTGGGAAATAGGTGAGTAATGTCCGCCAATTGAGTGAAGTGTAAAATTCTATGCGCGTGCTATAATCGTGCCGACTTATTTGGATGCGGAAGTTTTGTAGAAACATTGTAGCAAGCATGAAGGCTGAGGGGTTTCGCAATTATGAATGAGAAGACTGTTGGTGTGGCGATTCCGGCTCCGGATGCTCAGTCGGTGATTGATTCGGTGGTGGAGGCGGAGAGCGCGGGCGTGAAGGCTGCGTGGCTGACGTCGGGGGGCGACGTGGGGGATGCGCTGACTGCGCTGGCGGTTGCTGCGGCGCGGACGGAGAGTATCAAGCTGGGCACTTCGATTATGCAGACGTGGTCGCGGCACCCGATTACCGCTGCGCGACAGGCGCAGACGATTGACGCGGTTGCGCCGGGACGACTGCGGCTTGGCGTGGGGCCGGGACACTTGCAGGCTATGCAGGAGACGTTTGGCGCGGGGTTCGAGGCTCCGCTGGGACATCTTACGGAGTATGTGCGGGTGCTGAAGGGTTTGCTGGAGACGGGGGAGATCGATTTTCAGGGGGAGCAGATCGTCGCGAAGGCGGAGCTTCCCGCGCCTACGCAGGTGGCAGTGATGGCTTCGGCGCTGAGGCCGCGGTCGTTCGAGATGTGCGGCGCGGAGGGAATCGGGGCGATAAGCTGGGTTTGCCCGCATCCTTATGTGCGGGATACGGCTTTGCCTTCGATGAGGGCTGCCGCAGAGGGCGCGGACCGGGAGGCGCCGCCGCTGGTGGTGCATGCGGCGGTGTGCGTGACCGATGATGTGGCGCGCGCGCGGCAGGGCGTGCGGGAGCAACTGGGGTATTTCCCGTACATTCCGTTCTATGCGCGGATGTTCGCGGCATCCGGATTCCCGGGATCGGAGGAGAGCGGGTGGACGGACGATATGGTGGACTCGGTGCTGCTGGCGGGGGATGAGGAGACGGTGGCGCTGAGGATTCGCGAGATGTATGAGTGGGGAGCGGATGAGGTGCTGGCGAGTGTCGTCACTGTGGGGGATGATGCGGAGTCGCGGATGCGGACGATGCGGCTGCTTGCAGAGGCAGGTAACTAACATCGATGAACAGGATATACAGGATGGATAGGGAGATTTAAGTTTGAGTGATTGTGTGAAGATTGAGAGGGTGCGGTTTGCGGAGGTGGTGGCGTCGGAGGCGACGACTTGGACGTTTGCGGAGGTATATGACGGGGACGGACATTGCGCGGTGGCGGAGATTACATGCGGGGCGAACACGGCGGAGACGGTGCGGCTGACGGCGGAACTGGCGGGCAGGCTGGCGGGTAGCGAGATCGAGGGCGAGTCGGATGTGGAAGGGATGCTGCGGCTTGCGGTGGCGGATATGCAGGGTAGCATGGTGCTGGCGACGGCTGTGAGCGGGCTTCGGACGGCTGTGAGCGAACTTCGGGCGCAGCGGCGCGGGGTTACGCTGACCGAGGAGCTGGGCGGCACGCCGCAAGAGAGCATATTGCTGTACGCGAATATCAACAGGCACCTGCTGACGCGGGACAGGTCGCCGGCGTCGTTCGGGAAGGCGGCGGAGTATGCGGTGTCGCAGGGGTTCGGGATAGTGAAGTGCGCGCCGTTCGACGGGGTGGGACCGCCATCGACGCGGGAGAAGATTCTGGATGAGGCGGGTATGGGGATCGCGCGGGTGGCGGCGGTGCGTGCCGCTGTCGGTGATGATGTTACGGTGCTGGTGGACTGCCATAGCAGGTTCGAGCGACATACGGCGGCGCTGGTGGCGGAGCAGCTCGCTAAGTCGAATATCGGGTGGTTCGAGGAGCCGGTGGAGCCGACGGAGGACGCTGAGGGGCTGGCTGGTATCGCGCGAGAGGTGTCGATGATAACGGCGGGCGGCGAGTCGGGGTATGGGCGCGAGTTCTTCCGGTCCGTGGTGGAGAACGGCGCGCTGAACGTGGTGATGCCGGACGTGAAGCATTGCGGCGGGCTTGCCGAGGCGCGGGCCTCCGGGCTGGCTGCGATAGAGGCGGGCGGCGATGTGTCGCTGCACAGCCCGACGGGGCCGGTGTCGCTGATTGGCGGCGGGCATGCGACGGCGGCGATGCCGGGGGCGATACACCTGGAGCACGCTGTCTATGAGACGGACTGGCGGGCGGAACTGGTGCTGCCATACGAGCGAGTGGAAGGGGGCAGGCTGTGGATGCCGGACGGTGTGGGGCTGGGGGCTGTGCTGAATACGGAGCTTGTGGAGCGGTATGGGCATTATTGGGAAGCATAGCGGGACGGGAGCTGACATCGATATACAGGATGGGGAGGATATTGTGAAGGTTGGGTTTATCGGGCTGGGGAATATCGGGAAGCCGATGGCGCTGAATGTTGTTGGCGCGGGGCACCGGACTAAGGTGCATGATGTTCGGCCGGCGGCGGCGACGGACTTGCTGGAGGCGGGCGCGGTGTGGGCGGAGACGCCGGCGGATGCGGCGCGGGGCAGCGATGTGGTTATGGGGTCGCTGCCGGGGCCGCTGGAGGTTGAGGCGGTGGTGAGCGGAGAGCAGGGTGTGCTGGATGGGGCTGCGGAGGGTTCGGTGTACATTGACCTGGCGACTAACTCGCCGAGCATGGTGCGTAAGCTGCACGCGATCTGTGCGGAGAGGGGTGTTGAGTACATCGATGCGCCTGTGAGCAAGGGGTCGGGGTCGGACTCGGCGGACCTAGGAGTGTTGACGGTGATGGCGGGGGGCGATCCGGAAACGCTGGAGCGGGTGCGGCCGGTGCTGGAGGCGATCGGAGACCCGGAGTTAATCTTTCATTGCGGGCCCGTGGGATCGGGGGCGACTATAAAGCTGTGCAACAACCTTGTGTCGCACACGACTTTCAGCGTGGTGGCGGAGGCGCTTACGATTGGGCTGAGGGCGGGGGTGGAGTTGGAAACGCTGGCGACGGTGATGGCGGCTGGGTCGGCGTCGAGTCCGAAGCTGGGCAGATATGAGTCGGTGTTCGATAGGAACTTCGAGCCGGCGGGGTTCGCGTTCGTGCGGTCAGACGCTAAGGATGTGCGGCTGGCGACGGAGCTTGCGCGGGAGGTGGACGTGCCGGCTGACATCGCGGCTGCGGTGGACCAGAAGTATGTCGCGGCGGTTGCGGCTGGGATCGGGCATCTGGGCGGGTCGGCGATTGTGCAGGTGCAGGAGGAGCGGGCGCGGGTGGAGTTGCGGCGGGGTGGGGATGCTGAGGGCGGCGTGTCCGGTCGCTAGGACGACAGCACGAGGACAGCGGCGGCGACTGGCTCTCGGCGTGGCAGTTACAGCAAAGGCGCGCTCGAAGGTTCTTCCCGTTTGACTACATCGTGCGGCTGAAGTACCATCCAACCCGAACACTAACGACATTACAAGGAGGGGCTGGCATGGGCGCGATAATCGGTGAAGGCGACTTCAGGTACGAACACATAATTGACTGGCACAAGATGCCGGAGGGCGCGAGGCTTATCGAGACGCCGGGCGTGGCGGTGGACTCGCAGGACGATGTTTACGCATTCAGCCGGAATCCGGACTACCCGGTTATGGTATTCGGACAGGACGGCGCCTTCGTCCGCGGATTCGGGAAGGGCATATTCGGCAACCGCACACACGGCATATACGTCGGCCCCGAGGACACCATCTACTGTGTGGACGACGGCATACACACTATCACCAAATTCACCCGCGAGGGCGAACTGCTAATGACCATCGGGACGTCGGGCGTGTCCTCCGAAATATGGAAGGGGGAGCCGTTCAACAGGCCCACTCATGCCGCGGTGTCCAGGAAGACCGGCCACATATACATTTCCGACGGCTACGGCAACTTCAACGTCCACAAGTACACGGGCGACGGCGAGTATGTCAAAAGCTGGGGCGGCCCCGGCATCGATCCGGGCGAGTTCCTGCGCCCACACAATATCGCGGTGGACAACGACGACCGCGTGCTGGTCGCGGACCGCGAGGCGCACCGGATACAGGTCTTCGACGCAGACGGAAACGTACTGGACGTTTGGAACAATATACATATGCCTAACGGCATGACCATCGGGCCGGACGACAACATATACGTGGGTGAACTACCCGGGGCGACCCAGGCCGACCCTACGCCGCCTCGACATGGACACCGCGTGACTATCTACGACAACAGCGGCAGACGACTCGCACTGCTCGGCGCGGACGACGAAGGCGAGGAGTCCGGCGCGTTCATAGCTCCGCACGGCATGGGAGTTGACAGCCACGGCAACATATACGTCGGCGAGGTCTCCTACACCATCCGCGGCAGCCGCATGGACCCGCCCAAAGAACTCCGCAGTTTCACCAAGCTCGCCAAGGTCAGTTAGGCGAGTGTCTAACCGGCTGGGTTTCCTTATCGGAAAGGACCGTCTCCGGTGAGCGACGTGCCGGAATCCCATCCAATGTCATGAGAGCGAAGTCCTTCAATCTGAGGAGGTCCCATGCCTCTGTGGAAGTCAGGTTGACGCTCGGTTTTAGTCTCCAGCGCGCGCAGCCAATATGTCTGTTCGGCATGCCACGAATCGAGCATAGTCCACCCGGCGGGTGATTCGTATCTGTTCTGCTCCGCGGTCAGCACACCGCCAAGGCTCAGGTGAACGCCGTCCCATTCTTCTGCGACCGCTCCCCAGTTCGGCACTAGGCGGGAGTCCTCTGTTCCCTTCGCCGGATACCTGACGCAGAGGTTATGCCAGTCAGCGGGTCCGTGAATCTCGAATACCCGCACTTCCTCCAGGAAGCGCATCGACCACCACGCAAGGGGAAACTCACACATTAAATCTCCAACCCGCTCACCATAGGCTACCAGTTTGGATGTCAGGTGGGGTCCGTACAGCGTTGATGTAATCTGGGTGCCGCGAGGCTTCTGTGCGTAGCGCTCCCAGCGTCTCGAAGGGTTTGGAGGACGCTGCCAGCCCATCGTGTCCGGCGGAGTGCCGTAGATGAATTTGAGCGGTGGATTAGTCCAGTGGAGCGAGACCCATGCCTGAGCGTTGAGGTCTATATCATTGAACCACCACGCCGTGCCGGTATGCTCGATAGCCGCTCGCGCCTGAGCTGCCCGCTCCCTTGCGAGAACAGGCAGCTCGGCGGCATACAGATGGTGGTCAGTATCGTATATGGACACGAACTCGATGGACACTGCCGCTAACCATAGACTAACCTTCGGGTCTGCCAAGTCTTCCGGCGATAGCCCACTCTCGACCAGAGTAACCAGAAATTGGCATCCAACAAGCGAGTTCAGAAGGTCTTCTACTCGTGCGTCGGTATTTTTCATCCTACTATCCTTGAATGCGTGTCAGTCGAAGCGCGAAGTTGCTTGCATTCGGATTGATGAGTCGAGCTGCATCGACCACGCTGGCGAGTACCCAGCCTGCCGCGCTTGGCGTCCACTCCGGCAGTGTGACGAACACGCCCGCATCCGATTGTGGAGCAATAGGGTGATATGGTCCTGTCTCGACCGGTATGCCGACCATGTGTTTCTCAGACACAGGGGTGAATGTGCTGAACTCGAATGGATAGGTGTTCCTGCGCTGTAAGGTAGCGACCAACTCCGAAACTTTATCGCCTCCGAGCAGGTCTTGGTCGAATGCGACTATCGCCTCCGCCCCGGCCTTTAAGTTCGTATTGAACCAGTTTAGCACGGACACAAGGTATGCAAGGCTGGACCGTGCGTCGGGATTTAAGAAACTCGCAGTTACTTGGATGCCGGACAACTCGACAACGCCAAATCTGCGGAGCGCGTCATAGAAACACTGAACCAATGCAGGCAGCACAAGAGCCGGCTCAATGTCGCGCCGGTGTACCGGGAGCGGCGCATAAGCAAAACCTGTGACAGACCCCGGTGATGGTCGGGCCGGCTCGAAGTCACCGACACTCAGGCCGACTTGCACGAACCCTATCCGGGATGAGTCGGCATCGGCGGTTATCTCCGCTTCCTCCATTAACCAAAGCAGCGGGTGGCGGTGAGCCGACATGGTGGAACAACCCATTAATTCGCTGCGGGACCGGAAAACGCTGTAGAGGTCTTCTTCGCAGGAATCGATGGTCGCTGGGCCAGATAGCTGTCCGAAAGCTTCGAGGAAGAGGGTTGTCGGCATGTCTGCTATTCTCCGAACGGATGGAGCAGCAATGCAGTCGGTGACACCGCATGGCTGCTATGTTCGATAGGCTATTCTACAAGATAGCAGTTGGGAATATAACAATCTGCTGGCTGCGGCTGGGTTTCTTTATCAGAAGGGACCGTCTCCGGTGAGCAACGTCCCGGAATCCCATCCAATGTTATGAGAGCGAAGTCCTTCAATCTGAGGAGGTCCCATGTCTTTGTGGAAGTCAGGTTGACGCTCGGTTTCAGTCTCCAGCGCGTGCAGCCAATATGTCTGTTCGGCGTGCCACGAATCGAGCATAGTCCATCCGGCGGGTGATTCGTATCTGTTCTGCTCCGCGGTCAGCACACCGCCAAGGCTCAGGTGAACGCCGTCCCATTCTTCTGCGACCGCTCCCCAGTTCGGCACAAGCCGGTCGTCCTCTGTCCCCTTCGCCGGATACCTGACGCAGAGGTTATGCCAGTCAGCGGGTCCGTGAATCTCGAATACCCGCACTTCCTCCAGGAAGCGCATCGACCACCACGCAAGGGGAAACTCACACATTAAATCTCCAACTCGCTCACCATAGGCTACCAGTTTGGATGTCAGGTGGGGTTCGTACAGCGTTGATGTAATCTGGGTGCCGCGAGGCTTCTGTGCGTAGCGCTCCCAGCGTCTCGAAGGGTTTGGAGGACGCTGCCAGCCCATCGTATTAGGCGGAGTGCCGTAGATGAATTTGAGCGGTGGATTAGTCCAGTGGAGCGAGACCCATGCCTGAGCATCGAGGTCTATATCATTGAACCACCACGCCGTGCCGGTATGCTCGATAGCCGCTCGCGCCTGAGCTGCCCGCTCCCTTGCGAGAACGGGCAGCTCGGCGGCATACAGATGGTGGTCAGTATCGTATGTGGACACGGACTCGATGGACACTGCCGCTAACCATAGACTAACCTTCGGGTCTGCCAAGTCTTCCGGCGATAGCCCACTCTCGACCAGAGTAACCAGAAATTGGCATCCAACAAGCGAGTTCAGAAGGTCTTCTACTCGTGTGTTGGTGTTTGTCATCCTATTAACCTTGAACTCGCGTCAGTCGCGTTGCAAAGTTGTTGACATCTTCGGGGATCGGCTGGGTTTCTTTATCAGAAAGGACCATCTCTGGTAAGCAATGTCCCTGAATCCCCGTCGATGTCAGGGTAGCGAATCCCTTCGACTTCCGGCGGACCCATACCTTCTTGGAAATCCGGTTGACGCTCAGTTTCAGTTTTCAGCGCGCGTAGCCAATATGTCTGTTCCGCATGCCAGAAGTTCAGCATACTCCATCCTGCGGCTGATTCGTGTCGGTTCTGCTCGGCTGCCAAGCATCCCCCAAAACTTAGGTGAACTCCGTCCCACTCTTCCGCCACCGCTCCCCAATTCGGCACCAGGCGACCTTCATCCTTCGCCGGATACCTGACGCAGAGTTCATGCCAGTCGGCAGACCCGTGAATCTCGAACACCTTCACTTCCTCTAGGAAGCGCACCGACCACCAAGCCAGGGGGAACTCGCACATGTAATCTCCAAGCCTTTCATCATAAGCAACTAGCTCGGATGTCAGGTGGGGACCATATAGCGTTGAAGTGACCTGGCTGCTATTAGGCTTTTGCGCGTAGCGCTCCCAGTCGCTTGACGGGTTTCTCGGTCGCTTCCATCCTGTCGTGTCTGGCGGAGTAGTATCGTAGATGAACTTTAACGGGGGAGAAGTCCAGTGTAGCGAAACCCAAGTCTGAGCGCTCAGGTCTATGTCCTCGAACCACCACGCAGTACCGGGGTGCTCGATAATTGCACGCGCCTGAGCTGCCTTCTCCCTTGCGAGAGAAGACAGCTCGGCGGTTATCCGTCTGTGTACATGCTCGTCATAGTGATAGATGTCCATGAAGTATTCTGACCCTGCCGCTAACGACAGACTAACCTTCGGGTCTGCCAAGACTTCCGGTGAAAGGTCGCTCTCTACTAGCGTGACCAGAAAATGAGACCCTACTGCTGAGTTCAAAAGGTCTTCTACTCGTGCGTCAGTGCTTGTCATCCTGATAACCTTGCAGATTTGGGAGGATTAGTTCCGCCGTGTTCATGTTGCGTCTCCGTGTAGCAGGCGGTAGATACAGTTCGATTGTAGCAGTTCTTTGTTTTGGAATGCGGGTGTGTGGTCTTGGAGGCGGTCGTGTTCGGGAAATATCCAGCGGAGCCACCAGGTCTGTTCGGCGTCCCAGCCGTAGTGGTATGTCCAGCCTGACTCGGAGCGGACGGCTATTTGGTGGGACGTAAGCAAGCCGCCGAGCGTGAGGTGGGCGGTGGGCGCAGGTGGAGTTGCGGCGGGGCGGCAGCGGAACGAAGGGCTGAAGATTGAGGACTCTCGAAGCGCGTTTAGTTTTCGCTAGAGTCTCGCGTCGGTGGTCCGGTCGGTGATTTGGCGTAGCCGATGATGAAGCCGAGTGCGCCAACGAGAGCGACTATGCCGGTGAGTCCGAACGTATTCGCCGTGCCGACGTTTGCCTGAACCGGTCCGATGGCGAATGCTCCGAGCGAACCGCCCACGTCCCATGCCTGCTGCAAGGTTGCCATTGCTGCGCTGCGCTCCCGAATGGGCGCTCTGTCCACGGTGAGCGACTGCAAGCCCGGCTGCAGCATACCTGCGCCCATACCGGCAAGGAAGCCGCCGCTGAGTAACATTGCCCGAACGGATGACGCGTTGACCACGAACATTCCGAGCGCAACAGAGATCATACCTGGAACGATGACAGAGGCGCGCCCAAATCTGTCGGCAATGGGACCGGAGGCTGCCATCGAGAGCATCGACACCAGTGAGAATACAGTGTAGAACAGCCCAGGATTTCCCAGATCTTTCTCCTCTGTCAGCAGCGGCAAGTATGTGCTAGCTGGAGCTGTAGTGAATGTGTAGGACAAGAGAATGAGGGTCGGAAAGATTGCGGAGCGCGCAATCAGTGGCGGCTTTGTACGTTCGCCGCCCGGCGCGGCGGAGCCGGGAGGATGCTTGAATCCGATGCGATCCGCGGAGAGCAGCAGGCAAGTGGCGACCGCCACCGCCGCCGATAGCGCTGAGAAGAGGAAAGCCTCGTTCGCACCTGCTTCGTCGTACAAGAATGATGCTACGAAGGGCGCGTAAAGGAATGCTATACCGATCGAGTTTCCCGTGTACGACATTGCCTCGGCTCGGCGCGTAAGTGGCGCAAGGTTGGCGGCGATGGTCCAGGTTGCCAACGGCCCCAGCGCGAGTCCGATGCCCTGGAGCGTTCGCATCGGTATCAGCCACCACGGGTTGGGCGCGAAAATGCAGGAGAGGCTTCCGAGAGCGACGATTATCGCGCCAAGCAGGGCAACGCGCTTGGGTCCCAGAACATACACCCACTGCCCGCCGAAAGGCCGTATGAATATCCCGATGACTCCGAAGGCGCCTACGATTAGTGGGAGGTGCAGTGTGGGGTCACCGCCTAGGTCGATTGCGAATGCGGGAACGATGGTAAGGGTCGAGGAATATCCGGCGAAGATGAACTGCGTGGTCAGCAGGTTCAGGACGAAGTCCTTCGTCCACAGGCGTTCGCGGTGGCCGGAGCGCGTTCCGGTTGTCAGCGGTATGCGTAATCGTCTGATGAGTCCGTTCACAGATGATCTTTGGGTGCTAGTCTGATTTGCCGTTGAGGATGTCGATGGCTAGGGCGAGCATTATTTTTGTGCCGCTTATGAGGCTGCTGATGCCGATGGACTCGTCGGTGCCGTGGGCGCGGGCGAGCATGGGGTCGTCGTCGGGGTGTGAGCCGTTGAAGCCGTAGGTTATGGTGCCGAGCGGACGGAGGAAGCGCGAATCCGTGAAGCCGGTGCTGATGGCAGGGACCCACTGGATGTTGTCGATGCCGAGCGTGGCTGCGGTGGCGCGCTGGATGCTTCTGCCGAGTTCGGTCTCGAAGGCGGATGAGTTGGGGACTGCCATGTAGTCTATCTCGTAGGTGGTGTTGGGGATGCCTTCGAGGATGGCGTCAAGCTGCTCGCGCAGGTAGTCGTCGCTCTGGTGGGGGAGCGTGCGGACGTCGCAGGTAAGGCGTATGGACTCGGGGACGCTGTTGGACTTGATGCCGCCGCTAATCATTGTGGGGGTGAGGGTCATGCGGGATAGAGCGCGCATCATCGAGGCGAAGCGCGGGTTTTCTAGCTCGACTTCTGCGATGATTTCGTCCACGTTTTCCGCAGATGGCTTGTGCTCGATGGCGAAAGCGGAGAGGTGGTCGAACAGGCTGGTGGATGTGTCGCGCTCAGGCTCGAAGTCTTCGATGCGCTGCAGGACGCGCTGCAACGTGTAGAGGGCGTTGGTGCCCTGCCAGGGGACGGATGCATGGGAGCTGACGCCCTTTACCTCGATTTCGACCTGGAGACGTCCCTTTTCGCCGGTGCCCAGCAGGTATGTGAGGCCGCTGGGGGAGTCTATGGGGGTGCCGCCGCCTTCGTTGACGGCGAAGGGCGCGCGGATCTTCTCAGGGTGGTTTTCTGCCAGCCAGCCGAAGCCGTAGCGTCCGCCGTGCTCTTCGTCCGCGCCGGAGCAGAGGATGAGGCTGTCCTCAAGCCGGATGCCGTTTCGCACCAGGAGGCGCATGGCGTAGAGCTGGGCGGTGAGCAAGCCTTTGCAGTCGGATGCGCCGCGTCCGTAGATACGCCCGTCGGCGATGGCTGCGCTGAACGGGGGAAAGCGCCATTTCTCTTCTTCTTCGACGGGGACGACGTCGGTGTGGGACATGAACATCAGGCCGGCTTCGGGGTTGCTGCCCTCGATGCGGGCGATGATGTTGCCGCGTTCGGGAGTGCGTCCGAGGATTTCGGACTGGATGCCGTCTTCCGCGAGCCAGTCGCGAATGTACTCGCAGACCGGGGTCTCGTCGCCGGTGGGCATGAAACCGGAGTTAACAGACGGGATGCGGACGAGGGCCTGCTCGAGGGCAATGATTTCGTCTCGCTGGGCATCAACCTGTGCGAATAGTTCTTCGAGATTTGGCATCGGTTTCCTCCGGGCTAAATTAACATCGATGGACAGGATGGATAGGATTTTCACCCCCATCCTAACCTTCCCCCGTCAAGGGGGAAGGGACTTTTCGGTTTAGGCGTTGAAGATGCAGGTTGCCATTAGCAGGACGGCTATGGATTTGGCGTCCTGTATTTCGCCTAGACGTATGAGTTGGGGTATGCGGGACAGTGGGATTTTTTCGACCTGTATGTCCTCATCGTCGTCTGCCTGAAGTCTGCGGGGTACGAGGTCCTTGGCGAGGTAAGCGTACATGAACTCTGTGCAGAAGCCGGGGGATGACCAGAAGCCGCCGAGGATTCGGAGGTTGCGGGATGCGTAGCCTATCTCCTCGGATAGTTCGCGCTGGGCGCAGTCGTCGGGGTCTTCGCCCTCTTCAACAAGGCCTGCCGGGCATTCGAGCAGCATCTGCTTCGCAGCGTAGCGGTACTGGCGCACAAGGTGGACGTTGCCTTCGTCGTCGATGGGGCAGATTACGACGGCGTTCGCGTGGTCAACGACTTCGCGGACGGACGTGTTGCCGTTTCGCATAAGGATGTCGTCAACGCGGACATTGATGATCTTGCCGTCGTATATTTCGCGTGAGGCTATCTGCTCTTCCGGCTGCATCTTTTGTGTAGTCCTTTCGGATATGTTTTGCTCTTCGTTGGGGTGAACCGAATCCAAGTTAACAGGATGTACAGGATAGGTAGGATGGGGAGGGGACTATTCAGGCGCTATCGGAGGGGTTGTACATCGGAGTGTCCATGCCGAGGGTGCGGCGCGTGAGGGCGGCGTAGAACGCGGTGGGCGCGTGCCGCCGGAGGAAGCGGGTTACGTAGGCGCTTCGGCGTATAGATACGCGGTCGTCGCCGTGGAGGAGGGTGTCGGTGAAGCCGTCAACGCTGAGCAATGCTTCGTGCTTGTCGCTTGCCTGAAGCTCAAGCTCGGTGTAGTCGGGGAGAATGAGGCCACTGCGGAGGCCAGTGTGGGCGGCTACGGGCTGTATGAGCATTGCCTTTGTCTCCGGGTACATGATGGGGCCGCCCGCGGACAGGGCGTAGCCTGTGCTGCCGGTGGCGGTGGAGACTATGACGGCGTCCGCGCGGTAGTTCGTCAGAATGACGCCGTCTATGGTGGCTACGATGTCGAGCAGTCTTGCGGAGCCGCCCCTGCCGACTACGACATCGTTGAGCGCGTGCAGGGTGAGGTACGGCTCTTGCTCGTCGCCGTGCGCTACGCTGACTTCCAGCATCATGCGCTCTTCGAGACGGGCGCTGCCGTTGAGGTAGGCGGGCAGCTCTTCCATGACTTCGTGGACCTGCAGTTCCGCCATGAAGCCGACCCTTCCCATGTTTATGCCGACGAGGGGAACGCCGAATTCGGCGATTGAGCGGACTACGCGCAGGATTGTGCCGTCGCCGCCGGCTATTACGATGAAGCGCGTGTCGTTGAGGAGCGGGCGCATGTCGTCGAGGTCTTCGGCTGCGCTCAACCAGCAGTCTTCGCCGAGGTCGAGTGAGCGCATGACGGCTTCGGTCATCTGGAGGGCTGTCGGGTGCTGCGCGTTGTACACGAAGCCGATGTAAGTGGGTGTCATTTGCTTTGCGGCTCAGGGTTGGGGCTGCTTTGTAGTTGCTGCGCGCTTCTCGATGCGATGGCGTACGCTTGCGAGATGCTTGGATGCATTTCTCAGGGCAAAGCCAATCGGGATTGGAAACTCTTCGTCCTCGTCCTCCAGGGGCCAATATCCTAGGAAATCGCCGTCGGCTACGACTTTGGATTGCTTGTCGTCGGTGTCACCTAAGAACCAAGTGTCGGCTCTCTCGTCGTAGCCTTTTCTGAGCCAGTAGGACGCTCCCATGACGGTTACGGCTACGATGTCGCGTCCGCCATCGGTTCCGAAGTGCAGGATTACGCCGTTATAATCTCGCAGGTCCGCTCCATCGTAGATATGCGAACCCTTTGAGATGTCGAAAAGGTCATCTTGCTCTTCGTATGTCACCCTCATCTCTTTCCTCTCAGGTGGGCAAACATGGGCTTCATCCCCATCACTCGCTTTCGCGGGTGCAGGCTCTAACCTTCCCCTATCAAGAGGGAAGGAACTTTTCGCGTGCCTTCATAACATGCTTGCATATTTGGCTACTATTGTCAGCCGTGAAGGGACTGAATGTCTGAAGTCAAGATGCTGCGCCTTGCCTGAGTAGGCTGATGAACTTATCCACTTCCTGGGAATCCTTGAACGAGCCTTGCACTCCCCGCGCATTCAGCCGTTCATTTTCGTCAGAGCCTACCCAATGGGAAACGGACACGTCTTCAGTTCCGTGGGGCAGCGCGCCCTTAAGGGCTTCTATGTCTATGCCCAAGATTGCCTGAAATCTAGTAGCGTGAATCGTGAAAGGCAAGTCACTATCCTGACTGGGAACAGCGGATACTATCATCACCGTTCGCCTACTGCCGTTCTCCCGTCCAGCAATATAAGCAACTCTTTTCCTATATGCCTGCGCTGACAAAATGCCTCGCACTCCACTTCTGACTCGACCATAGAGTTCACCGATATGATTTGCGTCAGCAAGGGACTGAAGTTCATTGACGGTTCTGTAAGATGTGCGCTTGGATTGCGATCTAGCCCTTTGTGTCGCAACCTCAGGTTCCACCAGGTACACTTGCGCGAGCATGCGCCTGCCGGTTGAGTCTTGGAATTGCTGCACCGTGAGCACATTTATCGGCACATTCAGTTCAGAGAGATACTGGACAATGCGCTCAGTACTGGCGTCTAGCGCTTCAGCTACTATCAGCGAGCGATGGCTTGCGTTTAGGGTTTCAGGCAATTCTTGGTCGAACTCGTCCTGAAATGCGTCATCTAAAGTGCCTCGGTCGCCCAGATATTCGCCAGCTATCTCTGTAATTTGCTGCGACGTAAGATTTTTGACCCAAGATGCGTAGTCAAGCGCCTGGGCGGTAACTTCGCGTGGAGTCCTGCCTTTCTTGAGTTCGACTACAACCAAGTCGCCCGAATTTTCGATGCACAGAAGGTCGATTTTTCCGCCAAAATCCGTCTGAACTTGCCGTCCGACGACCAGCAGATTGGAGTCCAGCATGGATATATCGCTTTCAAGCCAATCTTCGAGGTTCTCTTCTAATGGGATTTGGCTGCCTTTGATTTCAGCGAGTTTTTGGTCGCCGGTTATTTCCCACAGGCGAATCTGCTGAGTCATTGCTTCATTCCTTTCGCTTCACCCCCATCCTAGCCTTCCCCGTTGATGGGGGAAGGGACTTTTGGGATCGTCTTTACGACAGGAGGACGCCTGCGGCGGCGCGGGCGAAGTTGAGGAGCGGCGTGGGGTAGATGCCGAATATGAGGGTCCCGATGAAGCCTATTGCGACGGCGAGCTGCATTGGCAGGGCGAAGGATACCGGCTCATCCGATGTCGGGTCGGAGAGGAACATTGCCTTTACGACGCGCAGGTAGTAGTAGGCTGAGATAACGCTGTTGACTACGCCGATGACGACGAGCCATTCGAGGTTTGCCTCGACCGCAGCGCCGAAGAGGTAGATTTTCGCCCAGAAGCCGACGGCGGGCGGGATGCCGGTCAGCGAGATCATGGACAGGGTGAGTACGGCGGCGAGGATTGGAGCGCGGCGCGCCATTCCCGCGTAGTCGTCGATTTGGTCGCTGTTGATGCGGTTGGAGATGGCGATTATCGCTGAGAAGGCTGCTAGGTTGGTTGCCGCGAATCCGCCGAGATAGAAGAGCACGCCTGCCGGACCTATGCTGCTCTCGGCTCCGGGTGTGCGGGCAGCGACTGCTGCCAGTCCGACGAGGATGTAGCCTGCATGGGCGACGGTACTGTAGCCCATCATGCGCTTGATGTTGTTCTGGCGGATGGCTACCAGGTTGCCGATTGTCATCGAGAGGGCGCTCAGAATGGCGAATGTCGCGCTCCAGTCGAGGCTGAGGTTGTCGGCGGGGAATGCGATGTAGAAGACGCGCAGGATAACCGCGAATCCCGCCGCCTTGCTCGCGACCGAGAGGAATTGCGTAACCGGAGTGGGGGAACCCTCGTACACGTCGGGCGCCCACATCTGGAACGGGACGCTGGCGACCTTGAATCCGAAGCCGGCAATCATGAGAACGATGCCGAAGAGCAGGGCGTTGCTGCCGAACGGCGTGCCTCCGCTCAACTCCATGCTTGCGATTATGCCGGCGATTTCGGGCAGGGAGGTGGTGCCGGTGAAGCCGTACACGATGACCATGCCGTAGAGCAGGATGGCGGAGCTGATGGCGCTGAGGATGAGGAACTTCATGCCGGACTCGGTGGAGCGCGTGTCGCGCATGAATGCCGCGAGCGCCGCAATCGGCAGGGCGGTCAGTTCGAGCGAAATGTAGATGGTAATCAGCTCGGTCGTGGATGCCAGGAGCATCATGCCTGTAGTGGCGAATAGAACTAGGGCGTAGTATTCGGCCTGAAAGCGGGCGAACTTCTGCACATAGTCGGTGGATGAGAGGATGACCACGCCCGCCGCCGCGATGAGCAGGAACTTGAAGAAGAGGCTGAACTTGTCAACGACGAGCGTGTCGAACATGCCGTGCATCTGCATGGAGTCGGCGGATGAGAGGTCGAACCAGAGCATGAGGCTGAAAATCAGGGGAACGGCGAGTCCGAGCACTGCCAGAATGGGCAG
The DNA here is from genome assembly GCA_965204855.1 of Dehalococcoidia bacterium. GTDB lineage: Bacteria > Chloroflexota > Dehalococcoidia > Lucifugimonadales > JADFKI01 > Bin90. Next base: position 1,937,874 of record OZ242018.1, on the reverse strand, counting down.
CACCGTCTTGTTTCTGACGACCAGGTCCACCAGCACCAAGACGGCTGCGAGTGCAGCGAGGCTTATCTCGGGCGCTAACAGGTATAGGTCATAAACTGACATCCGATTCTCCGTTGTTGTTCGGCTTTACTACGATTTTAGATTCCTCACTCCGTTCGGAATGACAGTAAAGAGCGTTAGCGTAGGCGCGCTTGGGCTACTTGCTCCAGCGATTGGGCTATTGGCTCGACGCCGCTCGCGAATACGTCTGAAATTATGGATGGGTAGATGCCCACGACGATTATGGCAATTACCAGAAGGGCGATGGGCACGTACTGAATGCCTGAGACATCGGTGATGTCGGCGAAGCGTTCCTTTATGGGACCGAACATTACGCGCTGGATTGTCCAGAGGATGTATCCGGCGGCGAGAACGACGCCGAACGCGGCAATGGCGGTCGGGACTGCCATCGGCTTGAACGCGCCTAGGAATATGAGAAGCTCGGCGACGAACCCGCTGGTGCCGGGCAAGCCGAGCGAGGCTAATCCGGCGACGAGAAGGGCAACGGCGGCGAATGGCATGCGCTTTGCCAGTCCGCCGAGGTCCGGGATGTAGCGGGTGTGCGCCTTGTCGTACACCATGCCGACCAGCAGGAAGAGCAGGCCGGTAATCGTGCCGTGCGTGAACATCTGCATTGCCGCGCCGGTAAGTCCGAGCGGGGATACGACGCCATCGACGCCGATCACGGACGCCAAGCCTATCATGACGAATCCCATGTGGCTGATGCTGCTGAAGGCGATTAGGCGCTTGAGGTCTGTCTGGCGCATGACGACAATCGCGCCGTAGATGACGTTGATTACGCCTGCCGCCGCCAGAAGCCAGGCGGCGTCCTGCGCGACGTCGGGGAACATGCTGACGGATACGCGGAACATGCCGTAGCCGCCCATCTTCAGCAGGACGCCCGCGAGTATGACGCTGCCCGCGGTGGGCGCGTCCGTATGAGCGTCGGGTAGCCAAGTGTGCAGGGGCCAAAGCGGGAGCTTTACGGCAAAGCCGACGAAGAGCAGCGCGAATACGACGACCTTGGGCAGAAGCAGGCCTGTGGCCTGTATGCCATCGGGGAGCTTTGTCATATCGAATGTGCCGGTGGAGAAGAACAGCACGAGTATGCCGACGAGCATGAACGCGCTGCCGAGGATGGTGAATATCAGGAACTTCATCGCCGAGTATTCGCGCTTGCTCTTGGGGTCGCTGCCCCAGATGGCGATGAGGAAGAACATCGGAATCAGCTCAAGCTCCCAGAAGAGGAAGAAGAGCAGGAAGTCGAGAGAGGTGAAGACGCCCATGACGCCGGTCTGTAGTGCGAGCAGCCAGATGAAATACTCTCGGACGCGGAGCTGAATGTGCCACGAGGCAAGGACGGCGACTAAGCCAAGCAAGCCCGTGAGCAGAACCAGGGGCGCGCTGAGTCCGTCGATGCCGAGCAGGTACTGGACCGCGAAGCCGTCGTCGCCGAGGCCGGGAATCCAGTTGGAGAAGCGGTCAACGAGCTGTATGCCTCCGGCGCCAGTGTCGTAGGCGGCGAAGGCTATGATGGCGAGAATGAAGTCAACGACGGCGATTGCCGCCGCGAAGATGCGCGCGTGGGCGTAGTTTCTGAGCGCGATGGCGATGACGACTGCCCCTGCCAGAGGCAGGAAGACTATCGCGGTTAGCAGACCTGTGAACTCCAAACTTTACTCCCGGTTGTCAGACTTTCGATTGTGTGATGCATGGGAGTTCTCACCCCCGTCCCAGCCTTCCCCTATCGAGGGGGAAGGGACTATTTGTTAATACAAGAACAGGAAGATGCCGAAAATGATTAGTATTCCTACGGATATGCCCATGCCGTACGCCTGAAGCTGGCCGGTCTGGACCTGACGCAGGGCGGTGCCTGTGTTTGCGCCGAGCCAGCCGCAGAAGTTGGCAATCTTGTCCACGACGGACTTGTCCACCCAGTCGAGGGCGTAGCAGATGCCGTTGTAGAAGACGTACTTCACGAAGACGGTTTCATAGAGTTCGTCCATGAAATACTTGCGAATGAGCAGGGTGTGAACCGGGCGCAGGGCGCGTCCCATGCCTTCGGGCGAGATGACGCGCGAGATGTACATCAGATAGGCGAGACCGATGCCTGCAAGGGCGACTACCGTGGAAATCGCGGCTATGAGAATGTTGAACTTGGCGGTCTCGACATGGATGGCCGGGTTGTAGTCGAGGAAGTGGGACATCCAGTGCGCCGGGATGATTCCCAAGTCGAATATGGAGTTGGCAAGGAAGCCTGCTACTACGGCGGGCACCGCAAGGATTATGAGGGGCCAGACCATAGTGGCGGGCGACTCGTGCAGGTCGATGGGATGCTCCGCGTGCGCTTCGGGGTCCCTGTCGGCGCCGCCCTTGAAGTTGCCGTGGAAGGTCATGAATACGGCGCGGAACATGTAGAAAGCGGTCATGAACGCCGCGATGAGGGCGAGCACGAATACTATCGTGCCGACCATATCGCCATTAGTGAACGCATGGGTCAGGATCTCGTCCTTGCTCCAGAAGCCCGCGAGGGGAACTATTCCCGCGAGGCTGAGGCTGCCGATTATGAATGTGAGGTATGTCCTGGGCATGGCGACTCGGAGGCCGCCCATGTAGCGCATGTCGAATGTGCCGGTGGCGTGGTTGACGCTGCCGGATCCGAGGAATAAGAGCGCCTTGAAGAAGGCGTGCGTGAACAGGTGGAAGATTGCCGCGCCGTAAGCGCCCGTGCCGAGCGCGAGCATCATGTAGCCCAGCTGACTGACGGTGGAGTAGGCCAGAACGCGCTTGATGTCGTTCGCCACCAGTCCCATGGACGCCGCGAATATGGCGGTGATGCCGCCGATGATGGCGACTGTGTTCATTGCGGCAATGGACAGCTCAAACAGCGGGAAAAAGCGAGCTACGAGGAAGACGCCTGCCGCGACCATCGTGGCGGCGTGAATGAGCGCGCTGACGGGAGTGGGGCCTTCCATGGCGTCGGGCAACCAGGTGTGCAGGGGGAACTGGGCGGACTTGCCCATCGCGCCCGCGAAGATTCCCAAGGCTATCCACTGCGCGGCAACGAGTCCGATCAAGCCCATCTCGATGCCCTGGTATAGGTCCGTTACGACGAATACATTCAGGCCCTGCGCGGCGAAGGCGTCACCGTTGAAGAACAGGAACAGGATGCCGAGCAGGAAGCCAAAGTCCGCGAAGCGGGTGATGATGAAGGCTTTCTTCGCTGCCGCCGCTGCCGCGGGGCGGTCGAACCAGAACCCTATCAGCAGGTATGAGCCGAGGCCAACGAGTTCCCAGAATACGAACATCTGGATGAGGTTGTTGGCGAGAACGAGGCCGAGCATGGCGCAGGTGAAGAGCGACATGTAGGCGTAGTAGCGCGCGTATCCCGCGTCTCCGTGCATGTAGCCAACGGAGTATATCTGCACCATGAGGCTGACGCCGGTTACGACGACAAGCATGACCGCCGTGAGCGGGTCCATCAGGATGCCGACGGCGAAGTCGAACTCGCCTGCGCTAATCCAAGTGTGGACCGGGTAGTGGAGTTCGCCGTGGGATGCGACGGTGCTTGCGAGCGCCCAAAGCGAAAGGACGAATGAGAGTCCTACGGCGGCGATGGTGATGTAGCCTGCCGACTGCGACTGAGCGCCCACGAACGGTCGAATGACGAGCGAAATCAGCGCGAAGGACGCGAGGGGCAGGAACAGGATTAGCCAAGCGGCTGCTTCGGGCATTGTCTAAAGCTTCCTCAGAATTTCGTCCGCGACATGCTCGCGGCCCTTGGGGACGAGCACGCGGAAGGTGGAGCGCTCGCTCCATGTAAGGATGTCGCCGTCGGGGAGGATTTTCGTGGGGAGGCCGTCGCCTTCCAGCACATCCTTCCACATCTGGGCGCTCATCAGGTTAGAGGCTTTCTTGTAGTCAGTCCACATATTTAGGTCTCAGGTTTCAGGTGTCGGGTTTCAGTTAGTCAGTAGTTTTTCTTTCACTGCCGCGTTATCGTTCTCATTCCTTGTTTGCGGGTGGTGTTTTCGATTGGATGGGTAAATGGCAATCTCACCCCCATCCTAACCTTCCCCCTTGACGGGGAAGGGACCTTGGGGTTACTGCTTGAGTTCGGCGGCGTCGGATACGAAGATGCTGGAGCGCTGTCGGAATATAGATAGCACGATGGCGAGTCCCAGCGCGACTTCGGCGGCTGCGACCGTGATGATGAAGACGGTGAATACCTGTCCGGTGAGCAAGAATTGAACAGCCAGGTCAGCGGATGTAGGGTCTTGCGCGATGGACGCAGGAACGATGTAGCGCGACATGGCGACCGCGCTGATGTTGACCGCGTTGAACATCAGCTCGATGGACATGAGGACAGTAATGGCGTTGTTCTTCGTTATCGCGCCGTAGAGACCGATGGCGAAGATTATCGCGGCTACTATCAGGAAGTTTTCTAGGTTCATTCGGTTTCAACTCACAGGATGGACAGGATAAGGCGGGATAGGATTGTTTCCCTTTCTTGTCCCTTCGCTTTCGCTGAGGGTTGTTCACCCCCATCCTAACCTTCCCCCATCAAGGGGGAAGGGACTTTTGGGTCTCTAACGCTCGCGGATCAGGGCGAGCGCGCCGATCAGGGCGGCTAACAGAACTACGGATGCTATCTCGAATGCGAGAACGAAGTCTCGCAGGAGCAGGTGCCCTATCGTCGGAATGGTGTTCGCGTACACCGCCTTGACGCTTTCAAGGGCGTCGCCTGAGACTGTGCCGCTCGCTATTGCCGTTTCCAAGGTATTCCAGTTTGTGCTTACGGCGACAAAGATTGCCACCGCCGCGAACAGCACGCAGAAGACTGCCATAGGCAATTGGAACCTGTTGGACGGGCTGCCTTCCTCTACGTCGCGTGTCATCAGGATCGCGAAGATAATCAGCACGGAAATCGCGCCGACATATACCAGCACCTGCACAACGGCGAGGAACTCGGCACGAAGCAGGACGAACATTCCTGCCACGCCGAGGAAGGATACTATCAGAAACAGCGCGGCCCTGAACAGGTCTTTGAGCAGGACGACCGCCAGCGCCGCGACGATGCTCGAGACGGCGATTACCCAGAAGACGATGTTCGCAAGCAGGCTTGCTTCAGTGCCCTGACCCAGCATCAGCGTTCAGTCCACCTTTCTTCCTGCTGCTCCACCGTGGGCCGCTCGTGGCGTCCGGCGTCTTGCCATGGGATATCATCGTGCCTGTGAGGATGGTAGCCTTTGTCCTCGATTTGCGGGCGGAACCAGAGGCTGGGTTTCTTTGGCGACTCGTTCAGCATCTGCTTGCTGATGACGAGGTCGTGGCGCCGGTACTTGCCTTCCTCGAAGCCGCTGCCCATGTGGAGGGCGTCGTAGGGGCATGCCTCGACGCAGAGTCCGCAGAACATGCACCTGCCGATGTCGATATCGAAGACGTCTATGAAATACTTGTCGCCCTCGGGCACCTGCTCCTCCGCTCCGCTTGGGTGCGTTACGATGCGGATGATTCCGAGAGGGCAATACTTGGCGCAACTCGCGCAGCCAGTGCAGCGCTGCTCGTACCAGCTGAACTCTTCGCCACGGAAGCGTCCGTGCTGCGGCATGCGGTCAGGGACGCTGACCATGCCCACAAGCGCCTTGACAGCGGTACCGGGCTTTTTGAGCGCGAGTGAGAATGCGTTGGTGTCGTTCATTTTCGCCAGTTCGATCAGGCTTACCTTGCGGTCAGGGTACTGGTTGAGAGTGAACATCCGGCTTGGCATGACCAAGTTTTTCATGGTGATGCCGAGTCCTTTGAGCAGTCCGGTTCCATACATAGCTAGTCCTCTCTATCCCGTCCTAATCCCCGGGCGCGTACATGTTTGCAAGAGGTGAGGGCTGCGGCTCGGGACGCTCCAGCTTTCTTCCACCCAGCACGTTGAACATCAAGAATATGGCGGCGATGGTGATAACCCAGTTGACGGCAGCCATCGTCCACATTCCGCGCGTTGATATTTCCCCGTCGCTGTTCTGGAAGAGCATAACCTGGATGGCTATGACGAAGATGTTCAGCAGGGCGAAGGCGAAAAGGCCCTTCCACGCGAATGCCATAATCTGGTCGATACGCAGCCGGGGCCAGGTCGCGCGCACCCAGAGCAAGCCAAAGAGGACTATTACGACCTTGATGACGAACCAGAGCTGTCCGGGAATCGGGTCGAATCCGCGAGTTCCGCCGAGGAACAGGGCGACCGCGATGACGCTCGTTACGATGGGCGCCATGAACTCGGCAAGCTGGAAGATGGCGAACTTCATGCCACTGTACTCGGTGTGGTAGCCTGCGCCAAGCTCGGACTCGGCTTCGATCTGGTCGAAGGGCGTGCGGCTCATCTCGGCGGATGCCGCCGCCATGAAAACCAGGAAGCCCAGCGGCTGAACGAGAAGGAACGGCACACTTTGCGCCTGCACAATGTCGTACAGGGAGAGCGAGTTGGCGATGAGGACGACGCCCACGATTGAGAGCGCCATGGGGACTTCGTAGCTACAGAGCATCGCCACGCCGCGCATGGAGCCGAGCATCGCATACTTATTCCGGGACGCAAAGCCCGCAGCGAGCACGGCTACCGTGTTAAGAGAGGTTACGCCGATCAGGAACAGGACGCCGACGTTGAGCCTGCCAAGGAAGGTGTGCTCGCCGAAAGGTATGACCGCCATCGTAAGCACGGTGGGTGCGAACAGGACGACGGGCGAGAGCGCGAAGACTATCTTGTCGGCGGTCGCGGGCGTGGTGTCTTCCTTGACGATGAGCTTGATGACATCGGCGAAGGGCTGGAGCAGGCCGAACGGTCCCCAGCGATTGGGGCCTAGCCTAGACTGGAACCTGCCGATGGTGCGGCGCTCGAACCAGGTGTAGAGGGCCGTTGACAGGACCATCGCGTTGATGACGATGAACGCGAGAATTCCGCAGGCGGCGGCATAGGCGAGCCAACCCGGCAGGAACAGCGCAAAGAGGCTGTAAATGCCGTGAAAGCTGAGGATGCCTGTTTCGGAGAAGTCTATCATCTGCCCGCCTTTACCTGTCCACCTCGCCGAGCACGATGTCTATCGAGCCGAAGATGATGATGAGGTCGCTCATCTTCCAGCCGAGCAGCATATCGCGCAGGGGCGTGATATTTATAAAGGATGGGGCGCGTACATGGCAACGGTATGGCGAAATGCCACCGTCGCTGACGATGTAGAAACCCAACTCGCCCTTGGGCGATTCGACCGCGGCGTAGGCGTCGCCCTTCGGGGGCCTGATGAAAAAGGGCGCCTCGGCTCTGATGGGACCAGCCGGTATGGTATCGACGCACTGCCGGATGATGCGGACGCTCTCGCGCATCTCCTGGATGCGGACGATGTAGCGGTCGAAGGTGTCGCCGAGCGCGCCGATGGGGATGTCGAAGTCCAGCCTGTCGTAAATTTCGTAGGGCGCAGCCCTGCGCAGGTCCCATTCGACGCCCGCGGCGCGGAGCATGGGGCCGGAGATGGAGAAGTCGATGGCGTCCACGTCGTTGAGGATGCCGACTTCGCGGGTGCGCGTGAGGACGATTTCGTTGCCGGAGATGAGGCGCTCAAGCTCGTCTATGTAATCGGGCATTACGCTGATGAAGTCTTCGAGAGCGGGCCAAAAGTCGTCCGGCGCGTCCTGGAAGACGCCGCCGGGCCGCATGTAGCTGAGCGTGATGCGCGCGCCGCAGAGCATCTCGAAAAGGTCGAGGATGCGCTCTCGCTCGCGGAAGCAGTACATGAGCGGCGTTGCGAGCGCACCGAGGTCGTTGAGCAGGAAACCGGTAGCCATGAGATGGCTAGCGATGCGCTGAAGCTCGGCGCTGATGACGCGGATGTACTGGGCGCGCTCAGGGACTTCGATGCCGGCGAGCTTTTCGACCGTGCGGACATAAGCGAGGTTGTTGGACATGCTGGCGATGTAGTCCATGCGGTCGGTGAGCGTGACTATCTGGACGTAGGTGCGGCCTTCCGCGAGCTTTTCAGTGCCGCGGTGCAGGTAGCCGAGAACGGGCTCGACATCCACGATAACCTCGCCGTCGAAGGTGACGCGCAACCTGAACACCCCGTGAGTGCTAGGGTGCTGCGGGCCGAGGTTTATGGTGACCGGCTCGGTCTTCAGGGTCATACGCCAATGGTCTTTCGAGAAATTTGTGTAAGTGCAGTTTATCGGATATGGGCGGGGATTTTCACCCCCATCCCCCGCTTCCGCGAGGGCAGGCTCTAACCTTCCCCCATCGAGGGGGAAGGAACTTATGCTATGGGTCCTGTCCGAGGTAGTCTTTGCGCAGGGGATGTCCCGGGAAGCCTTCCCAGAGCAGTATGCGCTTGAGGTTCGGGTGCCCTTCGAAACGTATGCCGAAGAGGTCCCACACTTCGCGCTCCTGGAAGTCCGCGCCGCGCCAGACGCCGCAGACTGAGGGCGCGCTGAGTTCGTCCCTGCCGTAGCAGTTAGCCTTGAGGACTATGCTCTGGTTGAACTTCAAGGAGACGAGATGATATACCAGCTCGAAGTGCTCAACATAGTCAACGGCGGTTATGGAGGATAGGAAAGAGAATTCCAGCCCCTCCGTGTCTCTGAGGAAGCGCGCGACATTCCGAATTGACGCGAGTTCAATCCGGACATCGCCGTTGTGCGACTCTACAACCGAACCGGGCAGCTCTGCGTTGATCCGCCTTGCGACATCCGCCCCAGCAAGAGATTTAGTCATAGGCAGTCTATTCTCACTTCTCGCGGGAGATCGAGTACCGCTTGATTTTCTCGTGCAACTGCATGATGCCGTAGAGCAGCGCATCGGGTCTTGGAGGGCAGCCGGGCACATATACATCGACCGGGATGATGTGGTTTACGCCGGGCACCACGCTGTAGCTGCCGTAGTATGGGCCGCCGCTGGTGGCGCAGACTCCCATTGAGATGACCCACTTAGGCTCAGCCATCTGCTCGTAAACGCGCTGGATTGCCGGAGCCATCTTCCAGGTGACGGTGCCCGCGATGATAATCAAGTCGGCTTGACGTGGTGACGGCCTGAAGGCTTCCATGCCGAATCGAGCAAGGTCGAAGCGAGACATCGCGCTGGCGATCATTTCAAACGCGCAGCAGGCGAGACCGAATGTGAGAGGCCAGACCGCCGACTTCCTGCCCCAGTTGACGAGCGCGTCAACGGAGGTTACCGCGACGTTGCGCTCCAGGTCGTCGGGTACGTCGATGACCGGCTCGGCGAGCATGGAAGTGTGGGTCGCCTTCAGGTGGTTGATGACCCCACCCTCTTCTCTATCCACGTCCCAAGTCTGCTGAAAGAGCGGAATGGTGAGATTCTGGCCTTGCTGTGTATTGATTTCGGTCATTCTAACTCCACTCAAGGGCGCCCTTGCGCCATGCGTACAGCCAGCCGACGACGAGAATGGCGACGAAGATGATCATTTCGAGCAGGATAAATACGCCGAAGTACCTGCTCATGTAGCCGAAGCTCGCCGCCCATGGGAAGAGGAAAATCACCTCTACGTCGAATATCACGAATAGCAGGGCAAAGCCGTAGAATCTGAAGTTGAACTGGCTCCACCTGCCGGTAAGGGTCTCGAAGCCGCACTCGTAGATGCTTTCCTTGATAGCGCTGGGCATCCGGGGGCGAATGTTGAAGAGCGAAAGCGCCCACGACATCATCAGCATGCCAACGGGGACGGCGACCGCAATCGCCGTAAAGATGGCTATGTAGCCATATTGTCGGAAGTAGTCGTCGAGCACTGGTGTCAACTCGCGCGCGTCAAGCGGAAGGCTTCTCTTTCTCGCCGTGAATATAGCATAGCGTCCAAGTTGATTGCAAGCGAAATGAGAAGGCACGGAGGCTCGCGGGTGGCGTATTCAGGCTTCGTTAAAGTGGCGGGTTGTTTCACCGCGATAGACTATCGATGATGGTCAATAATGCGTCGGTAATCTGTTATGATCAGGGTGAGACACCGAACATACGGGGGAGAGTCATTGGAGAGTCATTAATGACGACTTCAGAGCTGCCAATCACCAGGTCAGAGTTGCGTGAAGAGCTACAACGTTATGCGACCAAAGAAGATCTGCGAGATGAACTTCGGCATAATGCTACCAAAGCGGACATTGCGGATGTACGGGCTGACATGGCACGAATGGAGACGCGTCTCGTCAAGTGGATGGTGGGGATAATGTTTGGCGCGGCCGCTTTGTCCACTTCCATAGCTCTGGTGATACAGCGCCTGGTGGGCTGACAAAGCGGGCGGCGGACAGTTGCATATAGCGCCGACCGCACCAGGACATCGGCGCGGTGATGCCCCTAGACTTCTGAGACGGTCTAGGGGTTTTTCTTGGTCATCCATTTATGTAAGGAAACAGATAGATTTATCAGGGTTTCTGGATTATTGACATAGAATTGGGCGCAATGCTACGCTGATTAGCGTCAAATCTCCATCGTTGTGTGACCCGTCGCAGGCATCCTCACGCTAGCCCCTGCGGAGTTATTCATGACCAATTCGCCTTCCGCAGATACCCCCATAAAGCCTCGTCCCGAACTGCCCGGCATGTTCACCGAGTACCGCGCCGACATCGGCAATGCGCTGCGCGCTGCGCTGGGCAATGAGGACCCTGTCTATAACCTGCTCCGCTACTACATGGGATGGGTTGACACAGAGGGCAACGCGACCACCGGAACTGAGGGCAAGTACCTGCGTCCCACATTGTGCCTGTTCTCGTGCGAGGCTGTCGGAGGCGCCCGTGAACGGGCGATGCCCGCGGCCGCGGCAATGGAACTCATCCACAACTTCTCGCTGATACACGACGATATACAGGACAGGGACGAGACACGCCACCATCGCAAGACGCTTTGGGCGATATGGGGCATATCCAAGGCGCTGGTCGCCGGCAATGTGCTTCGCATCGTGGCCGACAGCACGCTGGACGACCTGCAATCCGTGGGCGTGTCCTCAAGCCGAGCGCTGCCGGTTGTGGAGCAGCTTACTCAGGCGTACCTGGAAATGATAGAGGGACAGTACCTGGACATCTCGTTTGAGGGACAGAGCGAGGTCGGACTGAAGCAGTATCTCGACATGATCGCGCGGAAGACCGGGGCGCTCATACGCTGCTCGTTCACGATGGGCGCGCTGATAGGATCGCAGAACATTGGCGATGCAAACGCATTCCGGGAGAGCGGCAGGGCGCTGGGCTTCCTGTTCCAGGTGCGAGACGACATTCTGGGGATATGGGGCGATGAGGAGAGCACCGGCAAGCCGGTGGGAGCGGACATCCGGCGGAAGAAGAACGCATTTCCCGCCGTCTATGCGATGTCGCAGGCGCAAGGTGAGGACAAGCGACACCTGCTCGGCATTTACCGCAAGAGTGAGTTGAGCGACGCTGATGTCGAGGACGTGCTGCACATCATGGACGCGCTGAATGTGCGAGAGCATGCGCACACACTTGCGGTGGAAGAGGCTGAAGTTGCGATAGAGGCACTAGCCACCGTTGAGATGGAGCATAGCGCGCGGCGCGAATACGAGAACCTTCTGGAATTTCTGCTGTACAGGGAGCACTAGGGAACGGGGGCTAACAGGATGTACAGGATGCAGAGGATTTTTGCTCCCTTCCCGGCCTTCCCCTATCAAGGGGGAAGGAGCTTTTGATGGCGACTGAACTCGAACTTGCGTACAGCCACTGCCAGCGCATTACTAGAGAGAACGCGCGCAACTTCTACTACACCTTCCGGCCAATGCCTTACGAGAAGCGCCGCGCGATGTACGCGGTGTACGCTTACTGCCGTCTATGCGACGACATTGCGGACGGCGAGTTGCCGCTGGACGAGAAGTATCGCGGATTCGAGGGTGTGCGAAGGAATCTGCAAGCGGGCGAACCGTCCGGCGAGGACGCGCCGATGTATCGCGCATTGCATGATACTGCCCGGCGGTTTGACATACCGTATCGGTACTTCGAGGAGATTCTCGAAGGTGTTGAGATGGATATGGTCAAGAGCCGCTTCGCAAGCTTCGACGAGTTGCGCGAATACTGTTACAAGGTGGCTTCGGTCGTGGGTCTGGTGTGTATTCGGATATTTGGATTCGATGATCCCAAAGCCAAGGAATACGCGGTGGACATGGGCCTGGCGATGCAGCTGACGAATATCCTGCGCGATGTGAAGGAGGATGCTGAGCGGGGGCGTATATACATTCCGCAAGATGAGATGAGCCGATTTTCATACACGGAAGCGGAGCTTGAGCGAGGCGCTGTCACGGACGGGTTCAGGTCGCTCATGGCGTATCAGGCTGAGCGGGCGCGACGGTACTTTGACAGCAGCCGAGCGTTGTTTCCGCTGATTTCCGCGGATGCGCGGGTTTGTCCTAAGCTGATGCACGCGACGTATAGCGGCATTCTGGAGCGGATAGAGCAAGCAGGCTTCGATGTGTTCGAGCGGCGAATAGGTCTGAGCGCAGGATCGAAGCTGATTCTGCTGGCTCGGCTCTGGGCGGGCAGCCTGCTATCCGGGAGGCGGTTGCCGCGCGTCAAGAACTAAAACCCGTATTATTCCTTACACGCTTTACACGCGCGGATAATTCGATTCGAGCAAACCATCAACGACACTGGATTCCCGCCTGCGCGGGAATGACGGGCTGGATTTCAGCGCGTATTGAGGACACTAAACGCTATCTGTCTTGTATATCTAAGTGAGTGGAACAATGAAGTGCATAATTGATACCGATCCGGGCGCTGACGACGTGCTTGCGCTGATAATGGCGCTGAACAGCCCTGAGCTGGAAATTCTGGCGCTGACTACCGTGGAGGGCAACGCGCGGCTGGAACACACGACGGCGAACGCGCTGCGGCTGCTCGATTACATGGGACGGACGGAGATTCCGGTGCATGCCGGCGAATCGACGCCGCTAGAAGGGGAGTTCCATCACGCGTACGAGGTGCATGGCGACGAGGGGTTGACGGTGCGGCTGCCGGACACGGAGACCAGGCCCGCGCAAGGCGGCGCGGTTGACTTCATCGTGGATACGGCGCTGGCGATGCCGGGAGAGGTTACGCTGTTCGCGCTGGGGCCGCTGACGAATGTGGCGCGCGCGCTGATGCGGGATGAGCGGGTGAAGGACGCGTTGCGACGGGTGTACGTTATGGGCGGACAGGGCGACGGTTCGGGGAATGTGACGCCGTACGCGGAGTTCAACATCTGGGACGATCCGTACGCTGCGAATGTCGTGTTCGGGTCGGGCGTGCCTGTAACGCTGGTGGGCCTGAACATAACCCGGCAGACTTCGATCGCGCAGGATGAAGAGGGCTGGTCATCGGGTGACACGCCTGGAGAACGCCTGGCCGCACAGGTTCTGGAGAAGTGGTTCGAGCTGGATGACGCGGAGCACCGGGCCAGATTCAGCATGCATGATCCGGTGACGATTATGGCTGCGCTGCGGCCCGAATTGATAGAGACGCGGGCGGCTACCGTGAGTGTGGAGACGAGGGGCGAGCGTGTCGGGGAGGTTGCCGCCGACTACGAAAGCGGCGGGAGCGTGGATGTGGCGGTGGGTGTGGAGGCGGCGGAGGTGCTGGGGTTTATGCTGGGGTTGCTGCGGGGGTGAGTCGTAGTAGCGCTTTGCAGTCAGTCTTTGGGATTAAATTATTGACCGATGTATGTGGAGTTGTTATATTGCTCATGCAATTGTTGACTGAATTGCTCAACAAAGTGAGACTGCAACGAGATTGAAAGGCAGCGACTATGACGACACAACAGGTCATCTCGCGTGAAACGGGCGTGGAGGACCAGGCTTATAAGTGGGGCTTTGAGTTCGATATCGAGTCGGATATTGCTCCGCGCGGGCTTAACGAAGACATCGTCAGGCTTATCTCGCACAAGAAGGGCGAGCCTGAGTGGATGCTGGAATGGCGGCTGAAGGCGTTTCGCCACTGGCTGACGCTGAACAACGAAGAGCCTAAGTGGGCGAATATCGAGTATCCGCCCATCGACTTCCAGGACATCATTTACTACGCTGCGCCGAAGTCTCAGGCGGACGCGCCGCAGAGCCTGGACGAAGTTGATCCCGAGATTCGTGAGGCGTTCGACAAGCTGGGCATCCCGCTTGAAGAGCAGAAGCGGCTGACGGGTGTCGCGGTGGATGCGGTGCTGGACAGCGCGTCCGTTGCGACGACTTATCGCAAGATGCTTGAGGATGCAGGGGTCATATTCTGCTCGGTCAGCGAGGCTGTGAAGACGCACCCCGATATTGTGCGGAAGTACCTCGGCTCGGTCGTGCCTTATACGGACAACTTCTATGCCGCGCTCAACTCCGCGGTCTTCAGTGACGGGTCGTTCGTCTATGTGCCGCCGGGAGTGCGCTGCCCAATCGAGCTGATGACATATTTCCGCATCAACGAGCTGGACACGGGACAGTTCGAGCGGACGCTTATCGTCGCGGACAAGGGCGCGTATGTGAGCTACCTTGAAGGCTGCACGGCACCGATGCGGAAGACGCACCAGCTTCATGCCGCCGTGGTGGAACTGGTTACGCTGGACGACGCGGAAATCAAGTATTCGACGCTTCAGAACTGGTATCCGGGCGACAAGGAAGGGAACGGCGGGGTCTATAACTTCGTTACGAAGCGCGGCGCGGCGCGTGGCAGAAACTCCAAGATCTCGTGGACTCAGGTGGAGACCGGCTCGGCAATCACCTGGAAGTATCCCAGTGTGATATTGCAGGGCGACAACTCGGTCGGCGAGTTCTACTCGGTGGCGCTGGTGAATAACTACCAGCAGGCCGACACGGGCACGAAGATGGTGCACATCGGGAAGAACACCAAGAGCACTATAATCGCGAAGGGCATTTCGGCGGGACAGGCGCAGAATACTTACAGGGGACAGGTGAAGATAATGCCCTCGGCGCGAAATGCGCGGAACTTCACGCAGTGCGACTCATTGCTCATCGGCGACCAGTGCGGCGCGCATACGGTGCCGTACATCGAGGTGCGAAATCCGACGGCGCAGATGGGGCACGAAGCCACTACGTCGAAGGTTGACGACAATCAGCTTTTCTACCTGCAGCAGCGGGGCATTGGGCTTGAAGAGGCGAACTACATGATTATCAACGGCTTCTGCCGGGGGATATTCAAGGAGCTTCCGTTCGAGTTCGCGGCGGAGGCGTCGCAGCTGCTGAGGGTGAACCTGGAGGGCACAGTAGGATAACGATGACACAAGGCAACGACACACCGCTTCTGGAAGTTCGGAATCTGGAGGTATCCATAGAGGATACGCAGATTCTGAAGGGAATAAGCCTTTCCGTGAATATCGGCGAGGTGCATGCGATTATGGGGCCGAACGGCTCCGGCAAGAGCACGCTGGCGAATGTGCTGGCGGGCAGGCCGGAGTATGTGATTGACGGCGGCGAGGTTCTCTACAAAGGGGAAGACCTTCTGGCGATGGATCCGGAGACGCGGGCGCGCGAGGGCGTGTTCCTTGCGTTCCAGTATCCGGTGGAACTGCCGGGCGTGCGCTCGTGGCAATTCCTGAAGTCTGCGGTTGACGCGATACGGCAGCACAAGGGCGAGAGGGAGCTGCGTGTTCGCGAGTTCGACCGGATGCTCGAAGCGGCGATGGAGACGGTGGAGATTGAGGGCGACCTGGTGCGACGCTCGGTCAACGAGGGCTTCTCCGGCGGCGAGAAGAAGCGCAATGAGATACTTCAGCTCGCGCTTCTGGAGCCGACGCTCGCGCTGCTGGACGAGACGGACTCCGGGCTGGACATCGACGCGCTGCGCATCGTGTCGAACGGCGTGAACCAGTACAAGTCCGAAGAGCGCGCGATCGTGATGGTTACGCACTACCAGCGGATACTGAACTACATCACGCCGGACTTCGTACATGTGCTGGTTGACGGCAATATCGCGCGTTCGGGCGGGCGCGAGCTTGCGCTGGAGCTTGAGGAGAAGGGGTATGAGTGGCTGCGGGAGGTGGCGGTTTAGAGTTCCATGACACAGACACTAACACGATACGAACAGTACACATCAGATTTTCATGCACTGGACGGCGCGGGGCAGCCGGATTGGTTGCGCGATGTTCGGGCGGCGGCTTGGGAGCGCTTTCTTGCGGTCGGGCTGCCGACGGCGCGGCGCGGCAATGAGCCTTACAAGTACACGAACGTGGCGCCGATTGCTCAGGCGGAGCTTGCCCTAGCAATGAATGGCGGTGGCGAAATTGGCGCGGAGGAACTCGGCGAGATTGCGCCGCTGCGGGACGACTGCACGCGTCTGGTTTTTGTGGACGGGCGTTACTCTGCCGCTCTTTCGTCAATGCCGAGCGGCTCGGATGGGGTGAGGGTATCGAGCCTTGCCGATGCGATTCAAGCCGGCAACGGCAGGGTTGCCGAGCACTTGGCGCAGTACGCGGACATCGAAGAGGACGGGTTTATCGCGCTCAATACGGCGTTTATCAGCGACGGTGCGCTCATCGAGATTGACGATGGCGTGTCGGTTGAAAAGCCGCTGCATCTGGTGTTCGTGACTACTGACGGCGCTCAGACAGTTTCGCATCCGCGTGTGCTGTTGGTCGCGGGACGCGGCAGTGACTCGACCATTGTGGAAAGTTACATAGGCGTGCCGGGTAATCGCTGCTTGACGAATTCGGTGGCAGAGATCGTGCTCGAGGACGAGGCCACGCTGGAGCATTACAGGCTGCTTATGGAGAGCGAGGACGCATTCCATGTGGGTGTGGCGAGGGTGAAGCAGGGCGCCGGAAGCGTGTATAACTCCAAGGTGTTCGAGCGACAGGTCGGGCTGGGCAGGTTCGACCTGTACACTAGTCTTGACGGCGAGAACGCTTCGTGCGACCTGAAGGGGCTGTATTTTACGTCCGGCAGGCAGCACATGGACAACTACATCAATATCAATCACACAGAGCCGTACGCGACGAGCCGCTTGTACTACAAGGGCATACTGGACGGCAGGTCGCGGGCCGTGTTCGGCGGAACGGTGTATGTGCAGCCGGGCGCTATCAAGACGGACTCGCACCAGGAGGACAAGAACTTGGTGTTGTCGCCGGCCGCGGAGGTTGACAGCAAGCCTTCCCTGTTCATCTGGGCCGACGATGTGAAGTGCGGACATGGCGCAACGGCGGGCAATATCGACATGGACACGGTGTTCTACATGCGGAGCAGAGGCATCGACCTCGAAGCCGCGAGCCGTCTGCTCATATATGGGTTCGCCAGCGAGATTATCGACACGGTTGAGGACGATTACCTGAGAAGTTACCTGGAGCGGCTGTTCCTTGACTCGCTCCCAAGCTACAAGTTCGAGTTCTAAAGTAGCGGTCGGCAATCGGTGTTGATGAGTCGGTCAGACTTCTTTGACTGGGTTTTAGATCAATGACACAGACACTTGCAACGACACAAAGTATAACGAAGACGGCAGAGTCCGAACCCTTTGTCATCAAGTTCAAGCCGCTTACAGACATGGATGACGAGCGGTTCGCAAAGTTCTGCGCGCTCAACGACGGCCTGCGTATCGAGCGTACCGCCAAGGGTGAAATCATACTTATGCCTCCGACATTCGGTCTCACGGGGAACAGAAACGCAAAAATTACCATGCGACTGGGAATTTGGGCTGAGCGTGACGGTACTGGCGATTACTACGATTCGTCCACTGGGTTCAGATTGCCAAACGGCGCTCTGCGTTCCCCCGATGCTGCGTGGATTCTCAATTCCCGTTTGGAAGTCTTGACGCGCGACGATATTAGTGGCTTCATCCCTCTATGCCCCGACTTTGTGATAGAACTGCGCTCAACTTCCGACAGCCTCGCAATGCTGCAAGCCAAGATGCAGGAATACATAGACAACGGTTCCCGGCTAGGTTGGCTCATCGATCCTATATCTGATCCAAAGCGTGTTCACATCTACCGGCCGCAAGCCGCAGCGAAAATTTTGGACGAACCCGACGAGATTTCAGGTGAACCCGAACTGTCCGGCTTCACCATCAACCTGCACCATATCTGGGATACGCCGGTATGACTTCGCCCTAGAAGGCGCCGACCGCCGATCCTTGCCAAACTCAACTACAAGGCAAAATATGTACGACCTCGATGACCTCTACCAAGAAGTGATAATGGACCACAATCGAAGGCCGCGCAACTTCCGCAAGCTGGATGAGGCGAACCGGGAAGTGGAAGGGTTTAATCCGCTCTGCGGCGATCAGTTGACGCTGTATCTGGCGGTGGAAGACGACATGATCGCGGATGTGGGCTTTCAGGCCGTTGGGTGCGCTATTTCAAAGGCGTCGGCGTCTATGATGACCGAAAGCGTCAAAGGACTTTCGGTCGGAGACGCCGAGAAGGTGTTCTCGGAGTTTCACAGCATGATTACTCAAGAGGACTTTGATCCTGACGTGCTTGGCGATGCCGAGCTGCTGCAGGGCGTGTCGCGTTATCCGGCGCGGATCAAGTGCGCCGCGCTGTCATGGCATGCGCTGAATTCCGCGCTTACAGATAAAGAAGGGCATACCGTTACTACCGAGTAGGTGAGCCGGAGACTAGATGGCCAAGGAGAGTGGCCTATGTATATTCCAATAAAAGTCGATTACGGTGTGCGCGCGCTGGTTGACCTGGCGCTGAATGGCGCAGGCGGGCCGGTACGCGCCAGTGAAATCGCGAAACGCACGGTCATACCGGAACCGTATCTTGCACAGGTTCTGCATACCTTGAACAAGAGCGGATTCACCAGCAGTCAGAGGGGTCCGAGGGGCGGGCATTTCCTGGCGATGGAGCCATCAGACATCAGGCTGAGCAGCGTAATGTTGAGTCTGGGCGCGATGGAGACGCCGGTTGCCTGCCTGACCGATAACACCATCTGCATCCACTCGCCGGCTTGCGCGCAGCGCGAGGTGTGGAGGTCTGTGGCAGAGGCGGTGTTCAATATACTGGATTCCACTACTATCGAGGACCTCGTGAACAGCACTCCGATTCAGCCAGACCGAGAAGGGGAAGGCGAGTTTCCTGTGAGGCTGAAGACGGCAGTATAAGATAATCGGCACAATATATCTCAAGTCTTTCAATCAGGGAGGGTTAGAATGGCTTTTCAGAGAGTTGCGAGCGTAAGCGACATTCCGCCTGGGGTCAGCAAGGTATTCGAGGTCGGGGACAAGGCGGTTGCGGTGTGCAATGTTGGGGGCGACCTGTACGCCATCGAGGATGTATGCACGCACGATGGCGCGTCTTTCGAGCAGGGTGAGCTTGACGGGTGCGAAATCGAGTGCCCGAGGCACGGCGCGCGCTTTGATGTCAGAGACGGCTCTGCCACCGAACTACCGGCGGTCGTTCCGGTTGACACCTATACGGTGCGAGTCGAGGGCGATGACATCGAGATCGATGTGTAAGAGTCAGTCAGTTCGTCAGTCTTTCAGTCGGTCGGCATAGTCTGGCAAATTGGCTGACAGGATGACCGACTGACACATTGGCCGACTGAAAAACTTGAAACACTGAAAGACTGGAACATGCTAGATGTTAGGAAGATCCGAGAGGACTTTCCGGTTCTCTCCAAGAAGGTCTATGACGGCAAGCCATTGGTATGGCTGGATTCGGCTGCCACTTCGCAGAAGCCACGGCAGGTCATTCAGGCGCTGGTGGACTACTACGAAGGCTATAACGCGAATGTGCATCGCGGCGTGCATGCGCTGAGTATGGAGTCCACGGAGCGCTACGAAGATGCTCGGTCGAAGGTCGCGAGCTTCATAAACGCAGCCCATGCGGAAAGCCTCATCTGGACGCGCAACACGACTGAGGCGATCAATGTCGTTGCCAATAGCTGGGGAGAGGACAATATAAGGCCGGGCGACGAGATTGTCGTGACTGCACTGGAGCATCACAGCAACCTCGTGCCTTGGCAGCAGGTAGCTCGAAAGCATGGCGCGAAGGTGCGGATACTGCCGCTCACCGACGACCTTGCGCTTGATATGGATGCGGCTGACGAGATAATCGGACCGCGCACAAGACTGCTGGCCGTGACGCAGGCATCTAATTCCATCGGCACGATCGTTCCCGTGAAGGAGCTCGCGAAGATGGCGCGTGCTGTCGGAGCTGCGGTGCTAGTTGACGGAGCGCAGAGTGTGCCGCACATGCCTGTGGATGTGCAGGATATCGACTGCGACTTTCTGGCATTCTCCGGACACAAGATGCTGGGTCCCACGGGTATAGGCGGCCTGTACGTCAAGCGGGACGTTCTGGAGCAGATGAACCCGTTCCTGACGGGCGGCGAGATGGTGCTGGCGGTGTCGTATGAGGACGCTACCTGGAACGATCTGCCGATGCGATTCGAGGCCGGCACTCCGAACATCGCGGATGCGATCGGGCTTGGCGCCGCGGTGGACTACCTGCAAGAGTTGGGCATGGAGAATGTTCGCGAGCATGAGATCGCGCTGACGAAGTACGCGCTGGATGCCTTCAAGGAACTTGAGGAAGAGCTGGACATCTATGGGCCAAAGGACACGGAAATGCGCGGCGGCATAGTGTCGTTCCACCATCCCGATGTGCATCCGCATGACCTGGGGACTGTGCTGGACAGGCGAGGAGTCGCGATACGCACCGGGCATCACTGCGCGATGCCGATGGTACAGAGCCTGGGTGTGGCCGCGACTGCCAGGGCGAGCATGTACCTGTATAACACCGAGGAAGAGGTGGACACGCTCGTTGACGCGCTCAAGGAGGCGCTGAGGTATTTCCGGGTATGACGGAAGCGATTTTGCGGGACAAGCAATCCGGCTTCTGTGCAAGATGAACTCTATGAGCAAGGCAGCAAATGGAGCTAAACAGGCTTGACGACCTTTATCGGGACGCGATACTCGACCACCGGCGCAATCCTCGAAATCAAGAGCGCCTGACTTCTCCTGACATAGTGGGCGACGCCATCAACCCTTTCTGCGGCGACGAAATACATTTGCAGCTAAATCTCGATGCCGAATCACGCATAAGCGGGGTCGGCTTGCAGGGGGAGGGCTGCTCAATCAACCTGGCGGCCGGCTCCATGCTTACGGAAGCGCTCGAAGGCAAGGCGTTGAACGAAGTGGATGCACTTGTGGGGCTGATTCGCAGGATGATGCGGGGCGAGGCCGAGGCGGAAGCCCTACTTCGACGAGAGGGCGACTTGTCCAACCTCTCAGGTGTGCGGGACTACCCGGTCAGAATCAAGTGCGCGCTGTTGCCGCTGTCCGCGTTGACGCAGGGTATCGACAGCTACAATGCCGACGCCGGTTGACCCGGACTTCGACAGGCTCACTACGATTGGACCGAGAAAGTGGTGGGCCGTAAGCTGACCCGTTCCGCCGATGTGAGCCGGTCTGAATGCGCCGGCGCTAAAGCAGCCTGCTGGTGTGCGCCAATGCGTTCGGCGCGTGTCCGTTGATACTCGGAGCGCTAATCAGCCTGCTCAGGTCGGCGTCCGATAGCGAAACGGCTCTTTCGCTTTCTTCCACGGCATCCGGCTGAGTGTTGTCGCCAATGCCCGTTCCTATGAGCGTGATGCCGACGCGCTTCTTCATCTGCCGCTCCTGAACTACGCCGAAGATTACATTGGCATCCGACTTGGCAGCCTTGCGGATAATCTCCGCGACTTCGTGGACCTGTCCAAGCGTAATGTCGTTGCCGCCCGTAACATTGAACAGGATGCCGGTCGCGCCTTCCAGAGGTGTGCTGAAGAGTGGGTTTGCCAGGGCTGCGCGTGTGGCTTCGATTGCCGCCCATTTCCCTTTGCCTTCGCCGTGAGCCATGAATGCGGCGCCGCCGTTATCCATGACCGAGCGCACGTCCGCGAAGTCCACGTTTATCATGCCTGGCACGGTGATGATGTCGGATATGCCTTTTACACCTTGTCGCAGCACATCGTCCGCGGCTTCGAATGCGCGTTGAAGTGTGACCTTGCCTCTGAGGGAGGGAAGCAGCCTATCGTTCTCTACGACAATCAAGGTATCCACCTTCGCCTTCAGGCCGCGGAGACCCTGCTCGGCGACCTCACGGCGTCGCGAACCTTCGAACGAGAACGGCAGGGTTACTACTCCGACCGTCAGGGCGCCCTTCTTACGGGCGATGTCGGCTACCGTCGCGGATGCGCCCGTGCCCGTGCCGCCGCCCATTCCCGCAGTGATGAACACCATATCCGAGCCGTCCATCATTTCCGCAATGTCGTCCCGGCTCTCTCTTACCGCTCTCCTGCCGACTTCGGGGCGTCCGCCGGACCCCATGCCCTTGACGGTCTGCGGGCCTATGGCAAGTGAGGGGACACTTCTGATTCCGGCCAATGCCTGAACGTCCGTATTGAGAATGAGCGAATCGACCTGCGTCAACCCATCCCCGACCATGCGAGAGACCGCATTCCCGCCCGCTCCTCCAACACCGACGACCTTCACTCTGATGCCGGCTGAGGGAGCTTGCTTGTTCTGAAGACTGTGCGGGTCTTTGCGGAATGCCATAGCCTGTATGATGTTGTCGAACATTGATTCAACCCTTCCTTGCGAGAGCGTGCGTTATCGGCCGGGTGCGGTGGAATTTCGAGGAGCGGATTTATGCGGCTTGAGGCAGCGTCAGGAAGTGATACGGGATGTTCCAGATGCCTGACGTGCCCATGTCAACGACGGCCTTCCGCTGGAGCGCTTCGGTTATGACGCCGGTGCTGCCGAACCGGGGTCCGCCGTGGATGTTGCCCATATATACGACCTGCTGGCCAACGTCGACGCTGCAGCAGGTTGCAGACTTCGGTGTGTGGTGGTGCGAATGTATGCCGGGCAGTCGCAGCTGAATGATGTTGTTGGTGCTGTCGCCGTGTGTCATGTTCAACCTCCGTGCCGCGTAATATAATCTATCGTTGCTAGAACCGACGATAATAGAACGCATCGCCTTTAGAACATAATAGAACAGAACAAGAGTGCCTGTCAATACCATTTTGCGACTTTTTCAAGCTGGGCATGATTTTCTGTTATCTCTCACCCTAAGCGAGAGAGGATTCTTACATACAAGAAATATGCAAAAGGGTACTTTTAGGGCGATTGACGGAAGTTTTCACCCCCATCCTAACCTTCCCCCATCAAGGGGGAAGGGACTTTTGTATATTTCTCTTTACATGTCTCTATGTTTTGTCTTGTACTTCTATAAGTGTTAGAATCCTGCGCAGAAGGACGGTGTCCAGAGTGGGTGTGGTGGTGGATGGGAGATTCCAATTCACTATGCCGAAATATCAAGAGAGGTGGAGCTATGAGACTGGAAGGCAAGGTGGCTCTGATAACCGGAGGCGCGCGCGGACAGGGAGCGACAGAGGCGAAGCTCTTCGCGCGGGAAGGGGCCGCAGTCGTAATCACTGACATTCTTGACGACGAAGGCAAGCAGGTTGAAGCCGAGATCAACGAGGCCGGTGGCAGGGCGTTGTACGTGAATCTGGATGTGACGAGCGCCGACGACTGGCAGACGACGGTCGCACAGGCGGTCGAGACGTTCGGTAAATTGGACATACTCGTCAACAATGCGGCGATATACAGCCGCGTTCCAATCGAGCATGCCTCCGAAGAGGAGTGGGACCAGATAATCGACATCAATCTGAAGGGCGTATTTCTGGGGACTAAGCACTCTATCGCGGCAATGCGAGAGTCCGGCGGCGGCTCCATCATCAACATATCGTCCACCGCGGGACTTGTCGGCAGTCCGCGAGGCGGCGCTTACACAGCATCGAAGGGCGGCGTGCGTCTGTTCACCAAGAATACGGCGATCCAGCTTGCTCCCGACGGGATTCGCGCCAACTCCATCCATCCCGGTCCCATCGACACCGATATGATCGCGGACAATATCGGAACGCCGGAGGGACTCGCATCATCCGTAGAACGAGTGCCATTGAAGAGAATCGGCACGGTGGACGATGTGGCTTATGGTGCGCTGTTCCTGGCGTCGGACGAAGCGTCCTTCATGACAGGTTCGGAGTTGGTAATCGACGGCGGAATTACGGCACAGTAGCTTTTGTGTAGGCAGTGTAACGGCTTGAGCGCCCTTCGACGGGACGAACGATTTTCAAGAGTTCCTCGTCAGTCGGAATACCAGAGAAAGTGGGCGGAGTTCTTGGCAACATTTACGGCGCAGATCGACCTGGATGTGAACGGCGCCGTTTGTCGTGTGGAAGTGCGGCATCGTTGGACTCTGCTGCGCGTGCTGCGGGAATCGCTGGGGCTGACGGGCGCAAAGCGTGGCTGTGATAGAGGAGAATGCGGCTCCTGTACGGTCCTGCTCAATGGGAAGCCGGTGTACGCCTGCCAGATGCTTGCGCTGCAGGTAGCGGGGCGCAGCATCATAACCGTCGAGGCACTGGGCGACAGCGAGAGACTTCATCCGATCCAGCAGGCGTTCCTCGACAATGACGGCGCTCAGTGCGGCTATTGCACTCCCGGCTTTTTGCTCAGCGCGAAAGCCCTGCTGGACGAAAGACAGGAGCCGTCTGAGGAAGAGATTCGCGAAGCGCTGTCCGGCAACCTTTGCAGGTGCAACGCTTACGGCCGAATCATCGAATCCGTGAAACAGGCAGCGGTGCGCGAGTGACAGCGAACTCAGTGATCGGAACTTCGGTTGCCCGACATGACTTGCCCGGCAAGTTGACGGGTGAGGCGAAGTACACCAGCGACATACGTCTTCCGGGGATGCTGCATGGCAAGGTCATCCGCAGCCCGCATCCTCACGCGCGCATAGTCGGTACTAGCACCTCAGCGATTGACGGCATACAGGGCGTGCATGCGGTCCTGACACCATTCAATGTGCCTGAGGGCAGGCTTGCTCCGGATGTGCCGATACTTGACCGCGTGGCGCGTTATGTCGGCGACGAAGTGGCGGCGGTAGCGGCTGATGACGAGGACCTGGCTGAGCATGCCGCCAGCCTGATCGAGGTGGAGTACGAACCTCTTCCTTTCGTTACGACTGCGCGTGAAGCGGCGAAGCCAGATTCTGCTCCGGTGCATCCGGGAGGCAATCTGGTTGGCGGAGAGCCGCTGACTCTTACGCGCGGGGATGTCGATGAGGGCTTCGAGCAGGCTGACCGTATCTTCAGCATGTCGTTCAGCACTCCGGCACACTCTCCCGCGCCGCTGGAGCCTAGAGCGGCGGTCGCGGCATGGGAAGACGGCAAGCTGACCGTCTGGAAGACTTCGCGCGGCGTACATGCGGACAGGCTGAGTCTTGCCTCCGCTCTGGGCGTAGAGCGCGATGACGTGCGAGTGGTTGGAGCGACGCTTGGCGCGGGATTTGGCGGCAAGGACGAGTCGCGGCTGTCGGTGATTGCGGCGGAACTTGCGCGAAGAGCGGGCAAGCCCGTGAAGATTGAGGCGACACGGGAAGAGGAGTTCGTTGCCGGCAGGAAGAGACACTCTACGGAGACGACCGTCAAGATTGGCGTTAAGAATGACGGCACGGTAACCGCCATTCATGCGACGACCCTGATGGATACTGGGGCGTATCTGGCGTCGGGGCCCGGTGTTGTCAGGCGCGCAGGGCAGGCGGCGCTGTACCTGTACCGGTGCGCGAATGTGCGATACGACGGCTATCTTGTCTATACGAACCAGCCTTCCGCGGCGTCCTATCGCGCGCTGGGCGCTCCGCAAGGCCATTTCGCGCTTGAAGTTACGATGAACCATATCGCCGATGAGCTGGGAATCGACCCACTCGAGTTTCGGCTGCGAAATCATGTGGGAATCGAAGGGCAAGCCGGTGAGCGGATTACGCCCGCGAACGAGATAATCGACACGCAGCCGGTCGAGGGCGGGATTCCGTTCTCATCGAACGGGCTGCGCGAATGCCTAGAGTCGGGTGCGGAGGCGTTTGGCTGGAACAAGAGGCAGGCAGACGGTTCACAGAGCGCAGGGCACATCAAGACGGGCAGCGGCATGAGCATGTTCATCTATCGCGGCGGACCGGGCGGCAGGTCGTCCGCGCGCGTCAGGTTGAATACGGACGGCAGCGTGCAGCTCGTCGCCGGGCTGATGGATGTGGGAGAGGGCAGCACTACCGTCATGGCGCAGATTGTCGCCCAGGCATTGGGCGTGCCGTATGACAGCGTTCGCGTTACCTTCGGCGACACGGCGGATACGCCGGAAGCGCCGATTACGGCAGGCTCGACGGCTACGTTCTCGACGGGTACCGCGGCAAAGCAGGCGGCGGAGGCGTTGAAGGCGAAGATTCTCGATGCTGTCGCCACACACCTGGACGATGACGTGAGCACGCTTGATATCGTTGAGGGGAGCGTGGTGTCTGAGGATGGCAACGTGAAGCTGCGACTTGCCGATGTCGCTACTACGGTCGGGCAGAACGTTCTCGACGCTGAGGCTTCGGTAATGCCGGGCAGCAGGGACCACATCGTGAACTCGTTTGGCGCGCACTTCGCGGAGGTGGAGGTGGATACGGAGACTGGTAATGTTCGGGTAGTGCGGTATGTGGCGGCGCACGATTCGGGGCGTATTCTCAACCCTCAGCTTGCCACCAACCAGGTGGAGGGCGGTGTCTCGCAGATGCTTGGATTTACGCTGTCGGAGGAGATGCTGACCGACCCGCGGAGCGGCGTTACTCTGAATGCGAGCCTGCTGGAGCACAAGAGTCCGACCGTCAAGGAGTATCCTCCGATCGAGGTGATATTCGCGGACGTGGTCGATCCCATAGGTCCCTTCGGCGCGAAGGCACTGGGCGAACCGCCAAGCGTCGGGCCGGCTCCAACCATCATCAACGCCATATACGACGCGATTGGCGTGCGTATCACGGATCTGCCGGCGACTCCCGACAAGATTCTTGACGCATTGAACAGAAGGGAAGAGGCTTAGCGGGTCATGAATGCGTTTGAGTACGTGAGCGCGCAAAGTGTTGATGAGGTCGGCGAACTGCTTGCCGCGAATGGCGAGGCTACCGGCATAATCGCGGGTGGGACCGACTTGCTGGGAGAGATCAAGCAGGGCACTGCTCGTCCGTCGCGACTGGTGGGCTTGCATTCGATTGACGGCCTGAGAGGCGTACGCCTCTACGAGCGAGCCTTGCTCATAGGGGCGATGACCACTATTGCCGAGCTTGCCGAGCACGAGCATATCAGGAGCCGTTATGCCGTTCTCGCGGAGGCTTGCGATTCCGTTGCGACCCCACAGATCCGAAATGTGGGAACGCTGGGAGGCAACCTGTGCCAGAGGCCGCGCTGCTGGTACTATCGTAGCCCGCTTTTCGACTGCCTGAAGAAAGGCGGCGACAGGTGCTTTGCCCATGAAGGCATGAACAAGTTCCATGCGATATTCGGCAATGGAGTCTGTCCCGCGGTTCACGCCTCCGACACTGCCGTTGCTCTGTGCGCCTTGAATGCGCGGGTGCTGCTGATGTCCGCTGACGGCGCGCGGATGATGCCTGTCGAGGATTTCTTTGTGCTGCCTGACGAAAACGCGACCGTGGAGAACGTGCTGCAATCGGGCGAGATGGTCGCTGAGATCGTGATTCCAACCGCTTCGCCAAGCGTGCGGAGCATATACCTGAAGGCGAAGGAACGGCAGGCGATGGACTTCGCCCTGGCGAGCGTCGCGCTGTCCATCGATGTGTCTGAGGATGTCGTTTCCTATGCGAGAGTGGTTCTTGGTGGTGTCGCGCCGATGCCTTATCGAGCGCGCAGCGCTGAGGATGCCCTGGTTGGTGTGCGAGTCAGCGATGCGGACACCGAGCGCGTAGGGCGGATAGCCGCTGAGGGCGCGACACCACTATCAGACAATGGGTACAAGGTGCGTCTGGTGTCCGGGCTGGTGTCCCGGGCTGTCAGGACGTTGCTGTGCGACGAGTCTCAAGAGGGCCGGTCGCCGTGAGCGCCACTGTGCCCTTGCCGCCCAACCTGCTGGAGAACTTTGAGACTGCCTGTACCGGCATGCGAAGGGACGGACTTGGGCTTGTGCTGGACTTTGACGGGACACTGTCCGAGTTCGTGCCGGTCCTCGAGAACGCCGTCATATATCCCGATGTCGTTCCATCTCTTCGACAGCTCACGAACCGACTGGCGCTCGTCGGAGTGATGTCCGGACGGTCGGCGCGCGATGTTGAGCGGCGCGTTGGGATCGAAGGCATCGTGTACGTCGGCAATCACGGGGCGGAGCAGATAGTGGATGGGACGCTCAGCGTGGCGAAGGGCGCTGAAGAGGCTGAATCTCTCCTCCAACGCATGCTCGAAAGTCTGGCGGGCGCTGCGGATGATCCCGCGCTGGTTCTGGAAAACAAGAGGTATAGCGCGTCTTTGCACTATCGCCAGGCTGAAGACGAAGTTGGAGTTGTGGAGCGCCTGCGCGCGGCGGCGGAAGCGATGCCTGACCTGGGGAATTTTGAACTATTCTGGGGCAACAAGATACTGGAGATTCGGCGCAGAAACGGCACGAACAAGGGCATCGCGCTGGACGGGCTGATGCGCGACCGTCGGCTGGGCAGCGTGATATTCCTTGGAGATGACACAACTGACGCAGACGCCTTGCAGGTACTGAGAGAGTGCAAGGCGTCAGGCGCGGTCAGCGGGCTTGGCGTTGCCGTGATACAGGACGGCACACCGGACAGCGTGCTCGAGAGCGCGGGTTACAGTCTGAACGGCGTGCCGGAGGTTGCCGAGTTTCTCAGCCGACTGGATGAATATGTCGATTGATGGGTGGTGTGGGTTCATGAATTTTTGAAATTACACCCCCGTCCTAACCTTCCCCCGTCAAGGGGGAAGGGACTTTGTGATCGTCTGCTAGAAGATTGCTATCGGGTTGACGGGCGAGCCGGTCGCGTTGGACAGCTTCAGCGGGTTAATCGTTATCATGAACTCCCACCTGTTGCGCTCTCGGCAAGCCGCTGCCAAATCTTCGAGATTGGGATTGTCGAGAATCCAGAGTCCCATCGCAACGATGCCGACCTGGTGTATTGGATTCGACATGCTTTGATACTGGCTGGGCATGACGTCGTTGCCGGTATCGCTCCCCAGGACGGCGATGCCGCGCTCGTGAAAGAGTGGGAGGCATGCTGCCTGACAGGCCGGTGAGCCTTCTTCGCGCGGATTTACTGGTCCTTCCACGCTGCGGCGGTGCAGATTGCCGGTGCGGACGAGAAGCACGTCGCCTTCCTCTATCTCGAAGCCGCATCGCTCTTCGGCGGCAAGGATGTCCTCGGGCATTACGCCTTCGCCGCGCTCTATCCAGTCCACGCCGCGAATCATGGGCGCGTCCACGAGAACGCCGCGAGTCGCTATTCCTTCCTGTGCAAGTTCAATCGACTCGACGGTCGCGCCCAGTCCGGTGGAAACGAGGTGGGTCGGGCGACCATTGTACATCTTGCCCTCCCAGAAGAAGTGGGCGAGGCTGTCCATATGGGTGATATGGTAGCCGTGGAACGCCATGCCGAAGAAGTCGGTCGCGGCCTGACTGGGGCGGTTCGTTACCTTGTCACCGCTCGCCCAGCCCTCACCGCTCTCTATCATGAAGTGCAGGGGCGTGGCCATGTGGTCGGCCTCCGGCGTCCATGTTACGGTGCGGGAGCAGGATACCGTCGTGCCTTCCTGCACGAGCGAGACCGCTTGCAGGGTCTTCTCTTTCGACAGCAGGTTGAGCGTGCCGTGCTGGTCTTCTTGTCCCCAGCGCCCCCAGTTTGACAGCGTGTCGAAGTAGCTCAGGACTTCTTCCTCGGTCGGTATCTGCGTGGTCATGTCTCATCTCCTCTTCGCTGAATGGTTGATCCGCCAGTTGGCTGCCTTCACTGGAAGGGTCGAAATGGGCTTGCTGGTGCGTAAGTATAGCAGAGGATGTCATTTATTGAGACTGAGCAGTGTGAGTTTCTGCCGAAGTTTCTCTCTTATCATCTAGGGCTGGGCACAATTTATCGTGTCCCCCTTCCTAACCTTCCCCCAAAGGGGGCAGGAACAAGATGAACGGCGATTATGCCCGCCTCTCTTATTGCCAATTCATACTTGTGCAAATGGTGGCAGTAATGTAGAGTATGCAACAAGGTTTATACCGCATTTCTCAATAGAGACTATTGGAGGTTGTGATGGATACTTGCAAGTGTAGTAAGGCTGAGTTCGGCAGGGAGAGGAGTGAAACCCTGAGTGCTCAGCCTGAAGAAACGGGCCTCGTCACAATCGAGCGTGAGCCGATTATAGGCGAGACCCCGCAGGCCACATTGCAAAGTTGGCTTACCCCTAATCCTCTTTTCTACATCCGCAATCATTACTCGATTCCCGAAAGCGTTTCGCAGTGGGAGCTGACATTGGACGGCAATGTGGATGACACGTTGTCGCTTACACTGACGAATTTCCGCAGCTTCCCAATACAGACATTGCCTATCACGCTGGAATGCGCAGGGAACAATCGCAGCGACCTCGAACCCCAAGTGCCAGGCAATCCTTTCCAGAACGGCGCGGTCAGCACCGCTATATGGGCAGGCGTGCCGCTCCGTCACCTACTGGAGCGCGCCGGCATAAGCGAAGGCTCCGTCGAGGTGCTGTTCGAAGGCTTCGACATAGGCGAACCCGCGCCCGGTGAGGGCACACAGCCATACCTCAGAAGTCTTCCCATAGATGTCGCAATGCACCCGGACACGCTATTGGCGTATGAGATGAACGGTGAACCATTGTCGAGGGAGCATGGATATCCGATTCGTCTGATAGTGCCGGGCTGGTACGGCATGGCTTCAGTGAAGTGGCTGAGGCGCATATCGGTGCTGCAAGAGCCGTTTGAGGGCTTCTTCCAGACGGACCGCTACATCATAGAGGGCGATGACGGCGAGCCGGTGCCGGTCGCTCAGATGCATGTCAAGTCGCTGATAAGCTGGCCGGAGTCGAACTCGAAGCTGTCGATGCAATCTCATATGATAAACGGCATGGCATGGTCGGGATTCGCGCACATAGCCAAGGTCGAGGTCAGCGACGACGGCGGAGAGACTTGGCACGAGGCGGACCTCGTGGGGCCGCGTTATCGCTACTCCTGGCAGCAGTGGCATTTTGCGTGGTCTCCTGAGTCGTCAGGGCGCTATACGCTTGTGGCGAGGGCGACGGACGAGGAAGGAAACGCGCAGCCGATGGAGACGCGATGGAATAGCCTGGGCTATATCATCAACGGCGTTCGTCCCGTATGTGTGGAGGTGGTCTGATCTGCCGCCTTAACCTTATTGGTCGTGATTCTGCTGTGATAGCGTCGGCTTCGTGTGCCGAAAGCCTTTCGACACCGGATAGGAGGGTTGATGGCCAGTAAACCCACACGAGGCCGCGCAGTTGCCAGTCGATTTCTGGCTGCCCTAGAGTACGGAGACTTCCAGACGCTATGGACGGCTAACTTCTTTGCGGGCGCTGCGGCATGGGCGCTGATAGTCGCGCGCGGCTGGATCGTCTATGAGTTTTCGGACTCGTCGCTCTGGGTCGGCGTAGTTACGTTTGCCGCGATGATACCTCGCGTCGCGGTATCTCCGTTCACCGGCTATCTCTCGGACCGTTTCGACCGGCGCACCGTCCTAAGGGTGATGTTCGCCATAAACGTGCTGCACAATATCGTGCTTGGCTTCCTGATGCTGAGCGGCAGCGCCGAGATATGGCACATCGTCGTACTGTCCGTGGTGAACGGGTCGGCGCGCGCCGCGCAGATGCCCGCGGGACAGGCGCTAATACCCAACCTCGTCCCGCGCGAACTGCTGCTCAATGCAATCGCGCTGAACCAGGCGACGATGCATGGGTCGCGGTTGCTGGGTCCGCTCGCGATTATTCCTCTACTCGCGACGACCGGAACAACCGGGGCGATATTCCTATGCGCCGGGTTCTACGTCATCAGCCTGGTGCAGACCATGAGGCTTCGGACGGCGTCAACCGGGAGGATTGACAGGAGGCAGAGCTTCGCTAGGAACTTTGCCGAGGGCGCGATCTATGTTTACAAGACGCCGATTCTGTTCTCGGTCGTGGTGATGGCGATATTCCACTGCGGCCTTGTGATGTCGTTCGAGTCGCTGCTCCCGGTATTGTCAACCAAGTTGCTCGACTCCGGAGGCGAGGGTGCGAGTTTCCTGCGCCTGGTTACGCAGCTGCTGACCGAATCAGGTGCGGGATTCAGCGTTCTGATGATGGCCGTGGGAGCGGGGGCGCTTTCGTCGGCGATAATTCTGGCAGGAATCAGCAGTGACATCACGAAGGGGCGGCTCTTCTTTGCCTTCGGCACGCTGAGCGGCTTGTCGTCGCTCGCACTCGGACTCTCTCCGAATCTCGCTACCGCACTTCCGAGCGCGGTGTTCCTGGGGGTAAGTTCGGCGTCCTTCATGACCCTGACCCATACGATGATACAGACAATCGTTCCCGATGGCGTTCGCGGGCGTGTGGGCGCGATATATTCGGTCCACATCGGCGGCATGATGGCGTCGTTCAATCTCCTCAACGGCGTGCTCGCGGACTATGTTGGCGCTCCCCTGATACTGATGGTTACTGGGTTCGCATTCGCTCTAATCGTCGTTGCCAGCTGGCAGTTCGTTACGATGCGCGTCATTTACAGGGGCGGAGTGGTCCGATACGCGCAGGCCGTGGCGGGCTGATGCGCCAGAGCATATACAAGTGCAACTTTGCTGAGACAGTCATTCATCCATCTACCGAAGGTGGGCAAGGTTACCGAGAGGCAAATCTGGGATGCGGGGATAGGAAGCTGGGAGGCATTTCTCGGCGCGGAGAAGCTGCCGGCGAGGATAAATGGCAGCCGACGCTACCTGCATTCTCTCGTAGAACAGTCCGCCGAACGGTATGATGTCCGAGATTCAGGTTACTTCAACGGCGTTCTGCCTGCCGGAGAGCGTTGGCGGCTGTATGCGGACTTCAGGCCGCGCGCCGCGTTTGTGGACATTGAGACGACTGGACTTTCGCCTGAGCGCGGCATCATTACGCTGATTGGCGTGCTCGATGTGGACGGCTATACGGCGTATGTGCATGGCGAAAACCTCGCGGACTTTCGCGAGGCGGTGGAACGGTACGACCTACTGGTTACATACAACGGCGCCTCTTTCGACTTGCCGTACATCGAACATCACTTCGGCAGCATATTTCGTGGCGTCGCGCACATCGACTTGCGCTTTCCGCTGAAACGCGCGGGCTTCTCCGGCGGTCTGAAGTCGATCGAGCGGCAGGCTGAGGTGGGACGGCCTTCAGACTTGAGCGCACTGAACGGCTATGATGCGGTGGTGCTGTGGCGGATGTGGCAGCAAGGCAGCGAAGGGGCGCGGGATACACTGGTCAGGTATAACGCGGAGGACGTGGCTTCGCTTCCTGCGCTGGCGGAAATCGCATATAACCGTCTTGCGGGTCGGCTGTATGAGGATGTGCGCAGCCTGGGCGCGTCTCATCGACACGAAATCGACCTGCCGTATGACATAGATGTGATCGAGTATCTGAAAGCCGGGAAAATGGGAGTATTGCGGGCGCAGTGAATCGTATCGCGATCATCAGCAGCGACGAGAGGGTGAGGGTGGTAAGCCCGGACGTGCTGGGCGTGCCGTACCTGGCAATCTCACCCAGGGAGCATCGCTGCGCTTGGCCAGTGTGGTCACCGGACGGCGGGGAGCTGATGTATTCGGCGTATCCCGCCGCCGGGAGCAACGGGCATGGCGCGTTTAGGGTGGTTTCACGTCCGCCGGGAAAGCCCGCGACCGCTATCTACACGAACGAGCCGGGCACGGACGCCATAGCGCAGCACACGCCGCATTACCTGATGTGGTCGCCGGACGGCAGCAAGGTCGCCTTCATCGCGCAGACACTCTCGGCAGGCATGTCGCTGATGGTGGCGAGCGCAGACGGCACGCGAACTCCGGTGCGGCTGCTGGACGGAGCGCCGATGTACTTCTGCTGGTCCCAAGACTCGGAGTACATATTCGTGCATGTGCGTGAACTGCATTACCTGATAAGGCTCAGCGACCCGGAACCGGCACAAGTACCCGTGATGTCCATGCGCTACCATGCGCCGTCCGTCAGCGCGCATGACGGACGCATCGCGATGTGCGGTGAGATGAGCGAGAGTGAGCAGGCGATAATAGTTGCGACAATTCAGGGCGGCGCGGAAATCGTTGGCGAGGTCGAGGGGCTGGTCGCGCTGTCATGGAGGCCGGGCAGAGGTCAGCTCGCCGTCGCAAGCGGCTTGAATCGCGGCAGCGGCTATTATGACCGGCTCGCGCTCCTGGATGCGGACTCGACCGCGGAGCGGGTGCTCATCGAAGATCCGATGCTGTGCTTCTTCTGGTCGCCGGACGGATCCAAAATAGCGTACATAACACCGTCGGAGGAGGCTGAAGGCTCGGTTCGCTGGGCGGTGCTGAACCTCGAAAGCGACGAGACCGCATATCTTGTGGACTTTGTGCCAAGCCGCGAAATGCTGACGATGTTCATGTTCTTCGACCAGTACGGGCAGTCGCACAGTCTGTGGTCGCCGGACGGCAGCAAGATACTGTTCGCGGGCGTGCCCGGGCGACTGGAGGAGCGGGGGCCGTTACCGGATGGGGGCGCGTCTTCGATCTTCATCGCGGATGTGACAGGGAACACCGAACCCGCGCTGATAGGCCCGGGATCGATCGGCGTATGGTCTGTGTAAATGTTTTCCGTATTTCTGTTAAGCCATATATGTGAAATGTTTCTAATGGATTGACTGCGTGAACCATTAATGATAAGTATAGGCAAGCTAATTTTCCTCTTGGAGTAAATATATTGCTTGCCAGAGCCGTTACCTGTGCTGTTGTCGGATTGGAAGGGTTTGTCGTTCAGGTCGAGGTTGATATTTCGCCGGGGCTACCTCAGTTCACGGTAGTCGGATTGCCCGATGCCGCGGTCAAGGAAGCCAGAGAGCGGGTGCGCGCCGCCGTCCGCAACTCTGGCTGCGAGTTCCCGATGCGCCGCATAACCGCGAATATGGCGCCTGCCGACTTGCCAAAGGCCGGACCTGCGTATGACCTACCCATCGCGCTGGCTTTACTGATTAGCTCAGGGCAAGTGCCCAACTCACCCGACTCGACGATGTTCCTGGGCGAACTGTCGCTTGATGGTACACTGCGGCATACCAATGGCGTGTTGCCTATGGTGGCGGTCGCGCGAGATGAAGGGTTCGAGTCCGTGTTCGTGCCTGCCTGCGATGCCGGCGAGGCCGTGCTGGTGGAAGGCATTCAGGTATTTCCGGTAGAGACGCTTGGACATTTGGTGCGGCATTTTCGCGGCGAAAGCGTGATTGAGCCCGTATCCGACGATGTTTCGGGGGCGAACGGTCTGTTACGTCAGCGTGACTCAAGTGGAAGGTCAGGCAGGGAAGTTGACCTGGCGGATGTGCGCGGTCAGGAGCATGCGAAAAGAGCGATGGAAGTTGCGGCTGCCGGCGGCCACAACCTGCTGATGACGGGGCCGCCCGGAAGCGGGAAGACGCTGCTCGCGCGCTGCATCCCGTCAATTATGCCCGCGATGACCTACGATGAGGCGATTGACGTAACCAAAATTTACAGCGTGAGCGGGCTGCTGCCGAGTTCGCTGCCCTTCATTAACGAACGACCTTTTCGCGCACCGCACTACACCATCTCGAATGCGGGGCTTGTCGGCGGTGGCAGGATACCGCGTCCGGGGGAAGTAACTCTGAGTCATCGCGGTGTGCTGTTTCTGGACGAACTGCCGGAGTTCGGGCGCAATGTGCTGGAGGTTCTACGGCAGCCTATCGAGGACAGCGTGGTTACGATAAGCAGGGCGCAGGGCACGATAAGCTACCCTGCCAATTTTATGCTAGTCGCCGCGCGCAATCCGTGTCCCTGCGGCTACCTGAACGATACCGCCAAGCAGTGCGTGTGCCGTCCCAGCGAGATTTCGCGGTACAGCCAGCGCATAAGCGGGCCGCTGCTCGATCGCATAGACCTGTTCGTGGATGTGCCGCGTGTGGAGTACGACAAGCTGACGCAACCAAGCGATGCAGAGGACTCGGCCCGCGTGAGGGAGCGTGTGGAAGGGGCGATTCAGAAACAGCGGGAGCGATTCGACGATTCCGCGTTTCTCAACAACTCGGAGATGGGGCCGAACGAAGTGTGGAAGTTCTGCCAGATGGACGATGCCGCCAAGGGGCTGATGAAGACGGCAATGAGCCGCATGAACCTATCGGCACGGGGCTTTCATCGCATATTGAAGGTGTCGCGGACAATCGCGGACTTGTCGGGCGGTGAGGTGATCGAGGTGTCGCATCTCGCGGAGGCCCTTCAGTACAGGCAAGCGGTGGAAATGGCCTGAGCAAGCCTTTAAGCCGCAAACGGGCGAGTTCAGCGGGTGTCCGGCTGCGTGGCGTATTGACTGGCATCGGCTCGGCGGCGGCGTATCCTGACATACAGCAGGTACAAGACGAAGGCCGCGACGACAGCCGCTCCGCCTAGAGCGCCAATCAGCAGTCCTCTTGACTCAATGAGTTCTAGTGCAGCCTCGCCAAAGAGGAGTACCAGAATCGCCCACAGAAACATTCTCGCGCCTCGTCCAATTAGGGAGGCGATGACGAACGGCCTCAGTCTCATTTCCATCGCGCCCGCTGCGATTGCGAATACCTTATAGGGAATAGGGCTGACTGCCGCCAATAAAATCGCCCATGTACCATGCTTATCGAAGAGGGCCTCAACTCGTTCGACTTTCTCCGTGGAGGCAAATCTGTAAAGGACGGGCCTGCCGAATCGGGCGCCCAGCCAATAGCCGACGAGCGCGCCTGCGACAGACGCGACCGTTACGATGGCGGCAAGTACAATCGCCATCTCCGGGTTGAAGATCGATGCCGCGATTAGAATCGGGTCAGGCGGGAAGGGCGAGAATATTGACTCGACGAATGCGACCGTCGCCATGACAGCGATTGCCCATTCGCTGCCGGCGAAGCCTACAAGCCAGTGGGAGAGTTCGGAAAGGAGCTCAAGCATGGCTGAAGGCACCGGAGATCGAAGCTAATCGCGTTTGTGGAACACGCACCGGCACGAACAATTACAGCCCTGCCATGCCGAGCACGCGCTCAACGTTCGATGGGTCGGGTGTAATCTCGCCGCTGTCGATGCCCTGCATCACTTCGACGATAGCGGCGTTCACCGGGGTGTGAATGCCAGCTTCGCGTCCACGCGCTACGATGTAGCCGTTCATGAACGATGCTTCCGTGCGGCGCCCCTTCGCTACATCCTGCGACATGGAGGACTTCCAGTCCGCCGCGCCGGGATTGGGCTGCAATATGGCGTCGAGCTCTTCGTAGATGTCACCCTGGTCGGCGCTTGCCCATGTCTCGGCGGAGACTCCGCTTATTTTCTCGATGTCGTAGTTCAGCGTGAGTCCGACTTGCGTGGATTCCTTGGCAATCTGAATCTGGATGAGACGAGTGCGGGGATTCTCGGCATAAGTTGCAGAGCCCTGCCCGGTCATCGCGCCAACGGGGTTGCCGATGGAGTTGGTGGTGAGCTTGGACCAGCGCTCGCCCCAGATGTTCGACGTCGCTCGGGAGCCGTCGATACAGCTCAACATATCGGCGATTTCCTGAACGCGTGGGGTAATCCTGCCGTGCAGCTCGCCCACCCGAAAGACGTCGTGACCGCGGTCTCTGCCGGGCGCGCCTCCACGAGTTACATGCGCCGGTTCCCATAGGGCGACCGTGATGCTGGACATTACGCAGCCAATCTGCCGCTCGAATCCGACTATGGACGCGGTGAGCTGGTCGTTCATGCAATTCTGGCTGTTGACTACGACGCCGTTTGGAGCGAGGAGACGCTTCACGAAGTGGCTCGACCACTCGGTATCGTAGGACTTCATAGCAAGGAAGATGATGTCGAAGTTATGCTGAAGCTGCCACGCATCCGCGAGGTGGACGGCGTTGACGGGAATGGTGAAGTCGCCCTGGCTGCCGGACGCGCGGAGGCCGTCAGCGTTCATGGCATCCACGTGCTCGCCCCACATGTCAATCAGGGTGATGTCGTGCCCTTCACGTGTCAGGAATGCACCGATGTAGCTGCCTGCTGCGCCCGCGCCGAAAATGGCTATCCTTTTGGACATCAATATCTCCTTCTATCGTTCCTCTTGTCGTTTCCTTAGGCGTCCAGCCGTCTTATATCGATTTGGAACTCGAAACTTGCGCCGCCTATTCGCGCCGTGCCTCTGCGAACACCGCCTGCCTGCTCAGCTGTCGCTGGCAGCGCAAGCGGTTCGCCATCGTCGCCAAGTATATCAGAGATAGCGTCATCCATTACAACGGCGATGCGCGCGCCGTGCGTCGCGTCGTGCCTGATTGATCGCAGCAGCGCTTCCCGGCGTCTGTATGCTTCCTGAGCCTCTTCCACCGACACCGCTCTGAACTTTACGGTGTGGCCGGGCATCGCCTGCGC
The DNA here is from genome assembly GCA_965204855.1 of Dehalococcoidia bacterium. Classification (GTDB taxonomy): domain Bacteria; phylum Chloroflexota; class Dehalococcoidia; order Lucifugimonadales; family JADFKI01; genus Bin90. Next base: position 1,899,467 of record OZ242018.1, on the reverse strand, counting down.
GACTTTGCTAAGGTCCGTGCTGATGACGGTGGCGACTTTCGTGTATCCGCCCGTCGTGCCCCTGTCGGAGAGTAGGATGATTGGCTGCCCGTCGCCGGGGACTTGAATCGTGCCCAGCGGAGTGCCGTCCGATATGACGTCTGGCCCGTCCGCGTGCTCGACCGGCTCACCTTCGAGGCGATAGCCCATCCGATCAGAGTGAATCGAGACCGTGTAGGTTTCGCTCAGAAAGGTGTCTATGCCTGCCTGCGTGAAAGCTGATTGCTGCGGACCCAGCACCACTCGGAGTTCGTGGGCGCTGCCATACTGTGGAATGGCGTCCGCTGGCATGGTTCGGACGGCAGCCGGCGCTTCCGTAGAATCTCCAAGAGCGTTCAGAATGTCACCCGCGCGCAGGGGTCTGCCTTCTACGCCACCGATAGCGGCCTTCATGTATGTGGCGCGGCTGCCCATTACCTCCGGGACGTCGATGCCGCCCGCGACCGCTAAATACCCACGCATGCCATCCTTCGGGCCGCGAAGTTCCAACCTGCTCCCCTTGCTCGCGGCAACGGACTGCCACATTGGTATCGGCTCGGAGTCCAGACGAGGGGACACGTTCGCGCCGGTGACGGCAATCGTGGTGTCCGCGAGAATTTCGATGCGCGGTCCCAGAACGGTTACCTCGATACAGGCGGCGTTGTCATCGTTGCCGAGAAGCGCATTCGCGGCGCGCAATGCGAAGGTGTCCATCGCTCCGGCCGTCGGCATGCCGTAGCGCTGGTAGCCGTAGCGCCCGATGTCCTGGATAGTGGACAGCATACCGGGCTGGATTACCTTCAGGGTGGGTGCGCTCATTACTCGTACTCTTCCGTAACCGGATACTCGCCGGACTCCACCTGTTGCAGGATATGATCGTATGCTTCCTGAGATTCGATTGGCACGAAGCGCACATAGTCGCCCGCGCTCAACAGGACCGGACGTTCGCGCACAGGGTCGAACAGCTTCAGCGGAGTCCTGCCAATCAGTTGCCAGCCGCCGGGACTTGCCATTGGATACACGCCCGTCTGCGTTTCGGCGATGCCTACCGTGCCCGCAGGTATCTCGGTGCGGGGAGATTGGAGCCGAGGAGTCGCCAGCCGCTCGTCAAGTCCGCCCAGGTAGGCAAAGCCGGGGCTGAAGCCCATCATATACACGAGGTAGTCTGCGCCGGAGTGAAGGCGAACGACTTCCTTCTCGTCGATGCCGTTGTGTTCTGCTACGAAGGCGATGTCGGGGCCCAGGTCGCCACCGTACAGTGTAGGGATATGCACGATGTGGCGCGTGCCGGTGTCGGTAACTTCTGCGCTTTCCAGCAGTCGCTCAATGCCGTCCTGCACTTCGCCTGAGGTTACTGTGAGTGGGTCGTAGTACACGAGAACGGAGCGATAGGTCGGAAGAAAGTCGAAGACGCCGGGTATGCTTCCCTCTTCCAGCGCGTCCGTCAGGCTGCGAACTTTCCGGTTGATCTCGGGACTGATGGCGTCTCCGAGCTCGACGACGAGGGCAAGGTCTCCGGCCGGGAAGAAGAGAGGCTTGTCGTACAACACGGCGTTCAGTCCAGAATCTTGCCGAGTGGGAGGATTTCGACATCGGCCGCTTCGAGTTCGCGCTTGAGCGCCGCCGCCATTTCGACCGCGCCGGGCGTGTCGCCATGGAGACAGAGACTGTCCGCCTGAACTTCGATCTCCTCTCCGCTGATTGCCGTCGCTTTGCCCTCGGTTACCATGCGTAGGCTGCGCTCGACGACTTCGCTTGTGTCGTGGATGACGGAGCCGGGCTGCGAGCGGGAGACGAGCGTGCCGTCCGGGTTGAGCGCGCGGTCGGCGAAAATCTCGCGGGCGACTTTCAGGCCCATGTCTTCCGCGATGTCGATCCAGCGGGACCCCGCGAGGGCGACCAGAATCATATCGGGGTCGATTTCGAGCATGGATTCGCAGATTGCATGGGCAAGGGATTCGTCGTTGACCGCCATGTTGTACATAGCGCCGTGAGGCTTTACATGCTGGAGTTTTTTGTCCGATGTGAAGGCTTGGAGCGCTCCGACCTGATATGTAACGTCGTTTCTGGCTTCGTTGGGCGAGACGACCATGTTGCGGCGCCCAAAACCGTTGAGGTCAGGGAAGCTCGGGTGAGCGCCGATCGCAACGCCGTGAGTTTCGGCAAGATTTACGGTGTGACGCATCCACATCGGGTCGCCCGCGTGGAAGCCGCAGGCGATGTTCGCGGAAGTGATGTGCTTGATGACCTCCTCATCGAAGCCCATCTTGTACATGCCGAAGCTCTCGCCCATGTCGCAATTGAAGTCTATTTTCGCTGCCATAAGTCCGCTCCCTGTCAGTGAGTAGCTCGGCAATGTTGGATCATTGGCCTCTAATTATACGGCGTCCATCGAAGTCTTACCACTGCATCAGAGCAGGAAGAGCGAGGAGCGCCCGATGGAAAATTCAGTGTTCTATGTTCATATATTGCATTTACTTTGAAGCGAAGGTGGTCGTAAGATAGGTTGATTGAACCACCTGTTGCATATTGTTGGGTCACGGCAGCACCTGTATTTGCGCTGCGCGCCCAATGGCAGGATGTCGCTGACATACACGCCGGCGCATCGGAAGGAGAACTCTGTTGAATAGACTGGTTGTGGCAATTATTGCGTTTGTGGTAGTCGCCGTCATCGTGGCCGCGGCAGTGTTTTTCTTCATTGTGCGCGACGATGAGCCAGACGAAAGCACTCTTGGCGCGGCTCCGGTGAGTGTAGATCCTGTTGTAAGGGCTGATGCGGTGGTTGTGCCTATAAGGAGCGCCAGTATCGGCATGCCAAGGGGCGGGATGGTAAGCGATGTGCTGGTGCGAGAGAACGACTCTGTCGAGGAAGGGCAGCTACTGGTCAGGCTGGATGCAACAGACGAGGAGCTTGCGCTCCAGAGAGCCGAGAACGCGGTGGCCAGCGCACAGGCAGACCTGGATACGCTGAAGATTGCGATAGAGAAGGAGCGCGAACTCGATGACGAGACGCGCCCCGGACGGCTGGAACAGGCGCGGCAGACACTACAAGACGCGACGGAGCGGTACTTGCATCTGTCGGGCGCGAATCGAAGGCCCGGCGTATCCGTGAGCGAGGAAGGGGCAGTGCTGGAGGCAAGGTACGCCGAAGCCCTAACGAGAGCGGAGCTTGGCGTAGAGCAGGCCGAGGAGGCGCTGCTTATTGCCATGGGGGTGGTGAGCACATCGGATATTGCGGAGACGGCCGACAGTCGCGCATATGTCGCGGCGCGGGATGCGCGCATAGCCAAGACTCGACTTGCCGTGCTGGACATTCAGAACGCTCTTGAGGACGCACAGGACTTCGACAAGATTGTTCAGGACGCGGAGGACGCCGTCATCATTGCCACGGCCCTGCTCTCAAATGCGGAGAGGGACCTGGAAGTTACTGAACTGGAGATCGCGGAAGCGAATAGAGTAGTGGGAGAGACGCTTGACGACGCCGAATTCCAGTGGCAGACGGTACACTACCACTACATGGGGATAGAGCTTGACTCTGAGGAATTGCTCATGACGCCCGATGCCCTGTTCGATAAGTGGGGAGTCGAGCTCGCGACGCTCTTCAATCGCAGGCATGCGCCGATTAAGGACAACAATTTTGTGGACAACCCGGACACACGCTGGAGTGAGCTCAAGGTCTTCGGAATGCTGTACTTGCATCCATTTCCCAGCACTCACCTCGTGAGTTGCGACGGCATCACCGTCCCGCCGGGAATGCGGTGCATCGAGAAGGACTACGAAGACGCATGGAACGCTTTCTCAGCTGCCAGGAAGTCTTACCTGACGACCGAAATCGATAGCCGCACAGCCGTAGAAGCCGCGCAGAACAAGGTTGTCAGTGCGCGCAATCATCTTGACGATGTGGAGCGCGCGCTGGAAATCGCACAGTCGGACCGCCCTGAGACGAGCGCCGCAAGCATTCAGTCTGAGCTGGACGCTGCCAACGCTTCGCTGAATGCGCTGCTCGATTTCCCGGACGAGGCTGAGGTGGCGCAGGCTATGGCGAATCTGGAGGTTGCCACGGCAGTGCTCGCCGACTTGCAGCCGAATATCCAAGAGGTCGCTCTTGCGAGGCAGCAGATGGAGGATGCCCAGCTCCAGGTTGATAAGCTGGAAGCTGGAAGAGACCCGCTGGATGAGGAGCGCAGGGAAGCGCGTATCGCTTCGGCAGAGTCAAGAATCATCGCGGCCGAAACGGCTCTGGAGGCGGCGCGTATCGGCGTGGCAGATACCGAGCTGCGCGCTCCGTTCAACGGCGTGGTCGTCGGACTGAATGTTGACGCCGGTGAAGAGGTAAGCCCTCGCCAATTCGTGATGAGTCTGGCTGACACCTCGGAATGGGAACTGGTTACCGTGGACCTCGACGAACTTAGTGTCGTCAATCTTTCAGAAGGCGACAACGTCGAGGTGAGTTTCGATGCGCTGCCTGAACTTGAAATGAGTGGAACGATTTCGAGAGTCAGTCGGTTTGGAGAGGAGATAAAGGGCTCGGTAACATATGCTGCCGATATCCGGCTTAGCGGCACCGACCCGCGACTGCGCTGGGGCATGACGGCTTCGATTCGCAAGTAGGATTTCTCAGTCGCACAGCCTCGTCTCAGAGTATGAGATTGGAAAAATTGATGAAAAAATATTGACCCGCCTAGTCAATATCGGACGAGGCGGGTCTTGTTTATGGCGTTGGGGATTGCTGGAAGGCCTAGTCGGCTGCGTCTCGGTCGGCTGCCCCGCCGCGAGGGGACAGCGGCTGCCCGCCGGGATAGAACGCCATTAGCACCTGCTGGACTATGCCTTCCGCATCGAGGCTAAGTTCATGGCGCTGAGCGTCAGCAGTTCCGTGCTCGACGAAAGAATCGGGCATGCCGATGCGATGCACGGAAACGTTTTCAAGGCCAGCCTCCGCGAGCACTTCGAGTACGGCAGAGCCGAATCCGCCCGCTAGTACGTTCTCCTCGACCGTAACGATGCGGTGAGTCTTTCGCGCCGTTTCCAGGAGCAAATCTACATCGAGAGGCTTCACGAAGAGCGGATTTATGACGCCGCAGTCAATACCAAAGTCCGCAAGTTTTTCGGCTGCTTCAAGGGCTGCTCCCGCAGGCTTGCCCAGGGCGAATATAACGACGTCCGTGCCATCCTTTAGCACATAGCCTTTGCCGAGCGGCAGTTCCTTGAGCTCCTCGTCCAGGGGCGCTCCGGTGGCGGTTCCTCTCGCGATGCGTATCGCAAAGGGACCCTGGTGCCTGTAAGCGGTATTTATGAGGTGCTGAAGTTCGTTTTCGTTCGCCGGCGCGGCGACTATGGCGTTGGGCAGGCAACGTAGATACGAGATATCGAAAGCGCCGTGATGGGTCTTGCCGTCCTCGCCGACGATGCCAGCGCGGTCCGCAATCAGGGTTACCGGCAGGTTCTGCAAGCAGACGTCATGCACAACCTGGTCGAACGCTCGCTGCAGGAAAGTGGAGTAGATGGACACAAATGGGTTGAGTCCCGTCGATGCCATCCCAGCCGCCATGCTGACGGCGTGCTGCTCCGCTATGCCAACATCGAAGACCCTGTCCGGGAAGTCTTCCCTTACTTCCGCAAGTCCTGTGCCCTCTAGCATAGCCGCGGATATTCCGACTACGGATTCGTCGTCTCGCATCAGCTGGCTTATAGTCTGAGCAAAGACCTTTGAATAAGTGGGCGCTCCGGTCGAAGCTCCCAAAGGAGAGCTTGGCTGGTGGAACTTTACGGGATCGTCCTCAGCAGGCTCAAAGCCATGTCCCTTGTGCGTTACCACATGAACAACCGGCACGGCGTCCGTAGATTGCATTGCCTGTTTGAGCGTATCTTCGAGCTGGCTGAAATCGTGTCCATCCACCGGTCCCAGATACCGGAAGCCCATTTCGTTCCAGAACATCGTGGGCAAGATGAAACTTTCGACGCCGTCGTTGAGGCTCTTGACGAGTTGGTAGATGATTTCGCCGGTCGGCACTCTCTTGGAAAGCTCGGTCATGCGGCGAATCATTGCCTGATATTGGGGATGCGTTATCAGCCGCTTGCGCCAGTTGGTGAGAAAGCCGATATTTTCGGAGATGGACATTCCGTTGTCATTGAGCACGACAATCATTCTTTCAGGATTGAGATGCACAATGTTGTTCAGGGCTTCGAAGCTGGAGCCAGAAGTCATAGCTCCGTCGCCGACGACGGCGATCGTCCATGAACCTGATTTGCGAGCGGACGCAGCCTGCGCCACACCGAGAGCGATGGAAAGGCCCGTGCCCGCGTGGCCGGCGCAGAGTGTGTCGTGAGGGCTTTCGCTAGGCTCACCGAATCCAGAAATGCCGCCCTGAAGCCGAATGTCCTGAAACTCGTCGCGCCGACCGGTTACCAGCTTATGCGTGTAGAGCTGGTTCGTGGTGTCCCAGACGATGCTGTCCTTCGGGCTATCGAAGACGCGATGCAGAGCCAAGGTCAGCTCGACCACGCCAAGGTTGGAAGCCAGATGCCCGCCACGCTCGGTAATGACCGAGATTATCGTGTCGCGTACCTCCTGGGCTACCTGCGTGAGCTCCTCATGCGTCAAATGATTCAGGTCGCTGGGCGTGTCGATCTTGTCCAAGAGTCGAGTAGCCATAAGGGGAGTCTCCTAAGAACGCTCGCATTCAGTGCTTCTGTCGGCGTAGGTGGCGAGTTAACCTATTGTAAACAATGTAGTTTATATGAACAAACATGTCAACAAGTTATGCTTTAACTGACTGGAGATAGCCCTGGCAAATCAGACCGGATTCAGTCGTGTTCCTTAGTCTTCGAACCTTGAAATGCGGACGAGCAGGTTGGCTCTGAATCGAACTGGCCAATCAGCTCAAAGTGTCCGTTCTTTTCTCGCGGCACCCTTGCCAACGACAGGACGTCCGGCAGGATGATGCCGCCGGAGAATACCAACTTCATGGCATCCTCGACGGCCAGATCCGTTTCTATCAGATCGTCTTCCATAACTAAAGCCATGTTCCCCGAAGTCGGATTGGGGATGGTGGGTATATAAACGATGGCTACCGAGTCATTCGATTTTGAGGAATAAGCTCTGCCCGTTACGAAGCCCATTGCTACCATTCCCTCTCTGGGCCACTCTAAGAAGACGACACGACTGAAGGTGTATTGGGATGTAAAGGATGTCATAACCTGTTGAGTTACACCGAATATGTTCCTGATGACCGGGATCAAGCCAATCAGCTTGTCCCTCCACAGCGACAATCTGAGTCCGATGCGCGTTGAAACGAGCAATCCGATAACATAGAAAAGTACGATAGTGACGAATAGACCTATACCGGGGAAATCCCAGGGTTGGTTATCGACAAAGGGAAGAGGTCTGACCAATCCGTCCGTCTTTTCAACCAGAAACAGGACGACGAGCAAGGTTACCAACGCAGGCACCAAGTCGAGAAGACCTGCAACGGTTCTACCTTGGATGTGTCCCTCGACTCGCTTCAGTCGATTAGGCTGGGTTTGTTCGCCTTCGCTGGGCATTGGGTTGACCGAGCCGTTACTCATTTTCGTTACTCCGCTGGGAAGGCGCCGTCAGGCATTCCGTCAATCAAGTTCACTTCCGGCACTAGCAGACCGGCCAGTATGACTCACTATGAAATTGACCAGTCCGTTTCACGTCTTTCAAAGGTATCTTTCCCGGCTAAGGCTTGCTCGCCACGCACTCTCCGAAGGCCAGTCCTCCGACTGCGCCGGCCTCCTCGCTCCATTCGTCCAGCGCGACGCGAACCTCGTCGAAAATCTGCTGAGTCGCCAAGCCGTACTGGATTGCCGCCGCAACCACTTCCGGCATGAAAAACCAGCCGCCGATGAAGCTGTGGAGGAAAGCGATGTCCTCCGCTGAGCCGAAGGAATCAAAGGAAAGGGTCGCCCGAATGTCGGTGAACCCCGCTTCGAGGAAGGCGTTCTTGAGTTCCTTGCCCATTTCCGGGTGTCCGCCGTTCGCGGCAAGCAAACGGAGGAATACCTGCCACGCCGTATCGAACTCTTCCCGATTAGGCTCAAGGAAGCAAGAAGCGCCAACCAACTCACGGCTGGCGATGATGCCGCCCGGCTTGAGGACGCGCATGACTTCAGCGAGTGTTGCCTGAGTATCCGGTATGTGCATCAGTACGGTATGGCAGTGGGCAACATCGAAATGGTCGTCCTCGAAGGGAAGCTCCATCGCGTTTCCGACATGGAAGATTGCGTTCGTATGGCCCCCGGCTGTGGCCGCGGCGCGCGCGAGTTCAATCTGTGACGCTTCCATGTCGATGCCGTGCATTTCGGCTGGCTCCACCGCCTTCGCCAAGCCAACGGAGAGCGTGCCCGGGCCGCAGCCGAAATCGAGAGCGCGCATGCCTGGCTTCAAATGCGGGATCAGATGCTTGGCGTGCGTTTGTATGCTGCGGCGATTGAGCAGTTGCTGGAACTCATCGCTGTAGCCCATTGTGTATTCTGCGGACTGCGTCGTCTCTTCGGGCATTTCTACACCTCATTGATTCTCTATTCTTCGTTTTCACGCCTGTCAGCGACTGCTTCGACAACAAACTCGAAGTGTACCCGTAAGCTAAAGCGCAATTTATCCAAGTATTTTACTGACGCGCATCGAATAACTAGAAGCAAGTTTGCGTCTATGATTTAGCCTCTTTATCGTCTGAAAGCGGTGCATAAACGTTTAACCGTCTATGCCTTCGTTGAGCAATCCAGATAGTGACAATTGTTTAGCAGGTATCAGTAATTATTGCGATAGGACACATTTAGTGATATAAATGCTCCAAGTAGAAAAGGTAACGGATTTGAGGCAAATGCCGGTTCGTCTCAGGAGAGGGGGCGCCATGTTGATCACACCCATTAAAGGGATAATGTTTCTACTGTTGGTGGCAGTTTTCAGCTTTGGACTTGTCGCTTGTGACGCCATCGGAGGAATCGGGGGCGGTGATGAGCCTTACAGAATAGGCGTCATGGAATCGGTTACGGGGCCGGGCGAAACTTACGGCAATGTGGCCGTGCAGGCTAAACAGATGGCGGTAGATGAGATAAACGCGGCAGGCGGCGTTAACGGGCGCATGATCGAGCTTATAGTCGAGGACGAAAAGTGCAACGCCCAGGACGCTATTACAGCTTACAGAAAGTTGACCGATGTGGACGGCGTGAAAATTATCCTCGGCACCTCTTGCAGCGGGGCGATGCTTGGCGCCGCGCCACTCGCTGAAGAGGAAGGCGTGGTGATGTTCTCCGGTCTCGCCACTAACCCGGATATTGCGAACGCCGGTGACTATATCTTCCGTACCTCCATGAGCGACGCGCAGGTTGGAATAGACACAGGCAATGTGCTCTGGGCAGACGGAGTGCGGACGCTGGCGACCATCACGGAGGCGACCGACTATGCGGAGGGCGTGAGGCGGACATCGGTGGAGCAGTTCGAGAAGCGGGGAGGCCAGATTGTTGGGGAGGAGAGGTACGCTTCTGATGTAACGGACTTCAGGTCTCAGTTGACGAAGCTGCTGAACGCGAATCCTGACGGTCTGCATGTGGCGGCGCAGTCGGAGTTCACAGGCGGCACAATCGTGAAGCAGGCGCGCGAACTTGGGTACGAGGGGCCAATCTATTCGGACATCGTTCCTATCGGCACAACGGCTCTTGAGATAGCAGGAGATGCCGCGACCGGCATGAAGGCCATTACCGCGGACCTCGACCCGGCGAACTCCAAGGCGCAGGAAGTCATCTCGAACTTCAGGGCGCGATATGACTATGTAACGCTCCCGTGGTATCTCGGCTCTGCCTACGACGATGTGTATATCACCGCGGAGTGCCTCGAGCAAACTGGAGACGACCAGGATGCTGACGGGTTCAGAGACTGTCTATACGAAGTTACATGGAGCGGAGCTATCGGCGACAATTACAGCTTCGACGAGAATGGAGAGGTCGTTGGTCTTGCCAACGTCGTAGTGGAAATCCTGCCGACCGACGAGAGAACTGAGGACAATCAGGGTTACAAGGTGCTGGGTCCGGCACCATCCGAGTAGTTCTTTTGCGCCGTCCTACTGTGCGGTGGGACGGTGCCGCGATTTCTTCTCCGCCGCATCGCCGCAGGGCGGCGGTGCGTTATCATAATCTCCCGACTACGTTGGCCTTCTGACCCGGCTGGAGAACTCATTTGCTGAGATTGCGCGAAAATCCTGGCTCGACTCTGGCAGTTTCGCTGGCCGTTGCCGCCGCTCTGTACATCGTGTGGAAAATCACGCAGTCGCCCGAGCAGGCGCTTCAGTTCACCTTCAACGGGCTGGCCGTGGGCGCAGTGTATGCGCTGATTGCTATTGGCTTCACACTGGTTTACAGCACGGTCTGGTTCTTCGACCTGTACTATGGCGCGGCTGCGGCACTGGGCGCTTATGGCGTGTTCTACCTGCGCTCGTTCGACACGCTTGGCGGGCGGTATGAGGTGAACGAGCCTGTCGTGAATATCATATTCGCTGCGGTTGCGGCAGGCGTCGCGGCGTGGGCGTTTCACGAGGCGCTGCATTCACGTTTTCGGAGACGAGGCACGAGCCGGAATACCGTCCGAATCGCGGACGGCGCCGTTGCCGTCGTCGCCGGAGTCTATATGTGGTTCGTTCTCACATTTCCGGCGCAGATGAACGTTATCCTGAGTCCGGCGATAGGCATGGTCGTGGCTGTCGGGGTGTACTGGCTGATTCGTCTCGGCTATCGGAAGGCGTTCTCGGATGTCGGCGCGACACCGGTCCTGATTGTCGGCGCAATTGTCGGGTGCGGGCTGGGCGCTTACTGCGCATTTCTCATATTCGGCTCTCCCGGATCGGGCCTGTACCTCAGCTGGGGCGTGTCGTGCCTGCTTGCGGGCGTCGTGGGACTGGCGCTGTACAGAGGGCTTTACGCGCATATGCGCGAGCGCGCGAGGTCGCCTCTGGTTATGCTGGTTGCTACGCTGGGCATACTGCTGGCAATGACCGCACTGACGATAATCGTCTTCCAGAGTGCGCCACGTCCGCTGCCGGACACTTTTGGCAGTCAGCCATGGAAGATCGCGGGAGCGAACCTTAAGGGTTTCAATGTCTTCGCTATCGGCGTCGCGCTGGCGGCGTTCTTCGCGTTGCTGCTTGTTCTGAAGAGAACATCGTTCGGCAAGGCGGTCAGGGCGATCGGGGACGATGAAGAAGTGTCCAAGGTAGTGGGGATAAACACGACTGTTGTCATAGCTATCGTGTTCTTCGTAGGTGCGGTGTACGCCGCAATGGGCGGCATACTGAGCGGCCACGATACCGCCATACAGCCCAGAATGGGGTTGCTGCTGCTGTTGAAGGGGTGGATAGCCTCCGTAGTAGGCGGCATCGGCAACCTCTATGGCGCTATTCTAGGCGGCTTCGTGCTTGGTCTGATAGAGCAGTTCGGCATCTGGGACCTGGCCGGCGAGTGGAAGGATGCGATTTCATTTGTGCTTCTGATTCTTTTCCTGTCGTTCTGGCCTAGAGGCATTCTTCCAAGAAGGTAATTTATGCGGATGAACTTTCAGCCCGTAATGGAAAATCTCAGGCTTATGCGCCATCCTCGGCAGTTCTGGAAAGCGTCGAAGGGGAACATACAGTTCTGGGCAAATCTGTTCGTCATCGGCTGGGCCGTGGTGTTCATGCTGTGGCAGGGGGCAGGTTTCGCGATAACGGTGGGCACGGTGTTCGCAATCTGGGCGATGCTCGCCGTCAGCCTGAACCTGGTCGTCGGCTTTGCCGGGCTGCTTTCTGTGGGGCACATCGGTTTCTTCGGTATCGGAGCCTACTCGATGGCTGTCCTCAGCTCTGACCCGGCGTATGAGCAGCTGCGAACCGAAGCCCTGACGACATTCGCTTGGCCGTTCTTCGCCGCGCTGCCCGTCAGCGTGCTCCTTGCCGGACTGGTTGCCCTCGCGGTGGGGGTCGTGTTCAACCGATTCAGGGACGACATCTATGTGCTTGTGTCGTTTGGCTTCGCGATTATCGCGTTCAATGTGTTCCTGAACTCGCGTGGGCTAACGAGGGGAGCATTTGGCATACACGAGATCGCCAGGCCGCAACTGGGTGGCTGGACACTGAGCGGAGAGCTGGAGTTTATGGTCTTCGTGCTGGCATTCCTGGCGATTGTCATGCTGATAGCGTGGTTCATCGTTACATCGTCGTTCGGTCGAGTGCTGACCGCCATCAGGGAGGACGAAGAGGCGATAGAAGTCTTCGGCTACAGAGCGACTCATTACAAGCTTGCGGTCTGGGTAATATCCGCCATGATTGCGGGGCTTGCGGGCGGACTGTTCGCCAGCTGGACAAGCTTCATCGATCCGTTTTCGTTCATTCTGCTTGAGTCGATTCTGCTGGTTTCCATCGTCATACTTGGCGGCCTCGCGACTATCTGGGGATCACTACTGGGAGCGATGGCGTTCGTGCTGCTCGAAGAGGGAATGCGCTTTCTGCCGTTCCTGCCCACCGAGTTCATCGGGCAGGCCCGCCAGGCTGTGCTAGGCATTCTACTGGTGCTGCTGATGCTGTTCAGACCGCAAGGGCTGGTCGGAAAGTACAGGCTATGATTATTAGCAACGACGGGCGAAACAGTGAATCTGCCGGCGAATTCGCGCTTGAGACAGACGGAATCTCGAAGCATTTCGGCGCCGTCAAGGCTGTCGATGAGCTGTCTATCGCCATTCCGCGCAAGGGCATGACGAGCATTATCGGTCCGAACGGCTCCGGGAAATCGACGCTGATAAACCTTCTGAGCGGCACGCTGCCACTGGACGGCGGTATGGTAATCGTTGACGGGGTCGGTTTCAGGGTCGTAAAGGCTCACGAAACGCCCGAACATGGCATGACACGCACCTTTCAGGAGGTGAGGCTCTTCGACCAGATTAGCGTCTGGGACAACATAATGGTCGTACTGACCAATCGGCGCGTATTTCCCTCGCTGATGGAGCGGTCGAGGCAGGACCACAGGGATAAGGCGAAGGATATTCTCGAGCAGGTCGGCATGTGGGAGAAGCGTGATTCTATGGCGTTGGAACTGTCATACGGTCAGCGCAAATTGCTGGAAATCGGGCGTGCCCTGGCGTTGGACGTAAACATCTATCTGTTCGATGAGCCGTTCGCCGGTCTGTTCCCGCAGATGCTGGAACGAATCAAGGGTATAATGAAGCAGATTCGAGACGAGGGCCGTACCGTAATCTTCGTGTCGCACAACATGGACATCGTGCGTGAACTCTCCGATCATCTGATAGTCTTGGACAGCGGCAGGCTGCTCACAGAGGGGGATGTGGAGGTCGTTCTGACAAGCGAAGAGGTCATCGAAGCGTATCTGGGGACTTGAACGATGGACAGCGCTCTTCTGAATCTGGTTGACATTTCCGTGCATTACGATGCGGTGGTCGCACTCGACGAAGCGTCTCTCGGCGTGCGAAAAGGCGAAGTCGTCGCGGTGATGGGACCCAACGGCGCCGGCAAGTCCACCGTGCTAAAGGCAATCATGGGACTTGCTCCAGTCGTAGGCGGCGAGGTCTATTGGCGGCAGGAGCGTCTTGAAGCCGCGACGCACGAGATAGTGAAAGAGGGAATCTCGTTCGTTCCGCAGGGCAGGCGAGTGTTCACTCACCTTACCGTCGAGGAGAACCTCGAAATGGGGTGCCTCTACCTCGAGGACAGCGCTGAGAAGGCTCGCAGGCTGGAATCAGTCATGGAGCTATTCCCCATCCTGCATCAGAAGCGGGACGATCTCGCGAGCCAGATGTCCGGGGGGCAGCAGCAGATGCTTGCGCTTGGCAGGGGACTGATGGCTGCGCCTGAAGTGCTGCTGCTCGACGAACCTACGCTAGGGCTTGCTCCCATAGTGGTCAAGGAAGTGTTTCAGAAGGTTGCCGAGATAAGCGACAGACTCAGCACCACTATCCTTGTGGTAGAGCATAACATCAAAGGCGTGCTGGAAATCGTCGACAGGGCTTACGTGCTTGACAAGGGAAGGGTAGTGCACGACGGCACTCCTCATTCGGTCAGGGAATCCGACATACTGACTCAGGTCTTCCTTGGAAGCTGACGCAGAGCAGTGCGCGATTATCTCGGGCGGCAGAGCGCGAGGCAAGTAATGTCGTCGGATTGAATCGTTTCCCCGGAAAAGGCGTTCACCGCGTCGAACATTAGCTGGACGGCGTGCTGCGCGTCCCGCGGCGGAGTTTCAGCGAAAGTCTGGCGCATGCGCTCCATGCCGAACTGCTCGTCGGCTTCGTTCATCGCTTCCGTAATGCCGTCCGTATAGCAGAACAAGGTATCGCCGGGGGACACGGCGACGCTGTTCTCGTCGTACTCCAACTCCGGCATAATCCCCAGCACAATGCCGCCCGTCAGGGGAAGCAGCTCCGAGCTTCCGTCGGAACGCACCAAAAGCGGCGCATCGTGTCCGCCGCTGGCGTATGTGAAAATTCCGGTAGCCGGATCGTACACGGCGTACAGGACGGTTACGAACAGCTGCGCCTCGTTATCCTCCGCAAGCATGGAATTGACCAGGCCGAGCGCCTTTCCCGGCTCAGGCATGCTGATTGCCGACCCCTTCACCATAGTGCGGCTGGACATCATAAACAGCGCCGCAGGTACGCCCTTGCCTGAAACATCCGCAATGGCGAGTCCGACGCAGCCGTCTTCCAGGCGGATGACATCGAAGAAGTCGCCCCCGATGTCCCTTGCGGGGTCCATGCTCCCATATACCTGGTATCCGGAGTGGATGGGGAAGTCCGTAGGAAGTATGGACTGCTGAATCTGGTTGGCGACGTCCAATTCGCTCTGCAACGCGGTCAGCTTGTCGCGGGATGAAACCGCCTCGCGCCATTCACGCAGATTCAGAAGTGTGCGCTCGATTGTAACTCGGAGGTCATTGAAGTCAACAGGCTTAGTTACGAAATCGAAGGCGCCTCTATTCATGGCGGTCCTGATGTTACCGATGTCACCATAAGCCGAGACGACTATCGATCGGGTGTTGGGGTTGATGTCCGGAATCCGTTCCAGCAGAGAGAGACCGTCCATCCTGGGCATGTTGATGTCGGTGATAATCATGTCGATGTCGCTGATCTCGCTCAGAACACCGATCGCTTCAATTCCGTCACCTGCGAAAAAAAACTCGTAGCGGCCCCTGCGAATGTCTCGCCTCAAGCGCTGTAGGACTAACGGCCTCAAGTCCGGCTCGTCGTCAACGAACAGTATTTTCATCGCCCTCTGATTCATAGGCGCTCCAGTCATGCTTCCTCATACTCGGCTCAATGCCTTTCAGAGTGCCCGTAGCCGCGGCGATTGGCTGCGAAACTATGGGCTTATTTACGACGCCCTCACAATGCTACCCAAGTTCAATGCCGTTCGCAACATTTTTCACTGTGGAGATGTCAAAAGAGCGATGCGCGAGCGAGCGCAAAGCCGGCAGCACTGCGAAATTAGTTCCCCGCTACTAAGATGTAGAGCCTAGAAGTATCGCAGCCACAGGTATGCGGTTGAGATGAGCAGCGTAACGGCGCTGATTACCACACCGTACTTGAAGAAGTGCATGAAGCTGATGGGGTAGCCTGCCGCCCGCGCGAGGCTGACCACGATGAAATTCGCGGACGCTCCCAGGATAGTTGCGTTGCCGCCAAGGTCCGCTCCCAGAGCAAGCGCCCACCACAGCGGCGAAATTCCCGAGTCTCCTTCGGAGATGCTTCGCACAACCTCAGTCATAGTTGCCGCGAATGGGATATTGTCCACGATCGCCGAACTGATGCCGCCGAACCACACCAGCAGAAACGCCAGATTCCTGTCGCTTCCACCGGACACTTCCACGAGCGACTCTCCAATCAGTGACGTCAGTCCCGTTTCCTCAAGCCCGCCCACAAGTATGAACAGACCGGTGAAGAATGCAAGCGTCGTCCATTCCACCTGCTCCAGCACCTTTTGCGGGTCGATTCGCGATATGAGAATGAGAATTGTGGCGGATGCCACCGCGACGACCGCCGGGCCCACATGCAGCAGTTCGTGGGTTAGAAAGCCGGCTATCGTAAAGGCGAACACCGCGCAGCACTTTACCAGCAGCCTGGAGTCCTTGATGGCGGCAGCGGCGTCCTGCCGCATGACCGCCTCACGATTTTCAGGGCTTGTGGTTACGGCGTTGCGGAACCATATAAACAGAAGACCCATAAGGACAAGAAGGCACATGACACTCACCGGCGCAGCGTTGGCCATAAACTCCACGAAGCCGAGATTTGCCTCTGCCGCGATGATGATATTAGGCGGGTCGGCGACGACGGTTGACACGCCGCCGATATTCGAGGCGAAGACTTGCGCGAGCAGGAAGGGCACGGGATTGACTTCCAGAGTGCGGCAGATGGACAGCGTGATGGGTACGGCAAGCACGACTATGGTTACGTTGTCCAGAAATGCCGATGCTACGGCCGTGAATACAGACATAAGGCAGAGAGTGAGGAAACCGTTGCCGCGCACGAGCTGAGCGCCCCTTATTGCTGCCCAATCGAACGCGCCAGTCCTGCCGAAGATATTGGCAAGCGACATCATCCCGGCGAGGAGAAGGATTACTTCGAGGTTCACATGAGATAGCGCCTCACGCTCGCTTATGATGCCTAGGAAGACCATAACCATCGCGCCAAGCACCGCGATGAGCACATGGGGGATACGACCTGCGGCAATGAGAATGTAGCAGGCGGCGAAGACGATTATGGCTGTTATCATAGGCTGCGTCTGCCGGGAATCTTTTCGGGTGGGCTACTTTTTCAAGCCGGCTCGCCTGGCAGAGAAAGTCGAGCCGCCCCCGGGTCCTGCAAAGACAACACTAACTATCTGGGGTCCGTATAGGTCGCGCTATCGACAAATTAGCGGGATTTGTACTCGACGCAACGGATATTAACATCGCCAACCGGCTTTGCAAATCGAATTCGCCCTCATCCTCCGAATTGCAGCGCCCATCTTGTTCTCTACCTGCGCCATGCTACAATTCCCCTGATGTAGAATCTCGCAAATCGAGTTTCAATCAAATTCAGATTACGTTACCAATCACGCAATCTCATCGGGACGCTCGCTTTTCTCGCGGCACCCTATTGAATGCCGATTCAGGAGGACGAACTTGGCAAATCTGCGATTCGGCGCCTTTTTGGCGCCACACCACCCAATTGGAGAAAACCCCACCCTTCAGTTTCAGAGCAACCTCGAGCTGGTGCAACTCCTCGACCACCTTGGATATGAAGAGTTTTGGTGCGGCGAGCATCACTCGACCGGCTGGGAGATAATCGCATCACCGGAGCTGTTTCTGGCGGCGGCCGCAGAGCGTACACAGCGCATCAAGCTGGGAACGGGCGTCGTGTCGCTGCCCTACCATCACCCGTTCATGGTGGCGCAGCGCATGGTGCAGCTGGACCACCAATCGCGCGGGCGTGTGATATTCGGCTCGGGACCCGGTGCCCTGCCATCGGACGCCCACACTCTCGGCATCGACCCTATGGTGCTGCGAGACAGGCAAGACGAGGCGATGGAAGTCATTCGCCGCCTGTTCACCGAAAAAGAGCGCTTCAGCTACGATTCGGAATGGTTCAAGTTGCGGGACGCGAAGCTGCAACTCAAGCCCTTGCAGGAAGACATGGAGTTCGCAGTGGCGTCAATCGTAAGTCCTTCGGGCATGACGCTTGCGGGAAAGCATCGCGCCGGGGTGCTATCGATAGGCTCGCTGACGCAAGATGGCATCAGGGCGCTGCCGCTGCAGTGGAGCTTCGCCGAGGAATCAGCCGCAAAGCATGGCAACACTGTTGATCGCAAAGACTGGCGCATCGTGTTGAACTGGCACATCGCGGAGACGCGCAAAGAAGCCCGCGAACAGGCGAAGCACGGCTTGATGAGGCACAACAACGAATATACCATCGGCACACTCGCGGGTGGCGTGGGAACAATCTATGACACTCCTGACGAGGCGGTGGATGGAGTCGCATTCTCCGAACTGAGCACCGCGGTAATCGGAACGCCTGACGACCTCGTCGCAAGAATCCGCGAGATGATGGAAATTACCGGCGGGTTCGGCTGCGTCATCGGGTTCGTGCATGACTGGGCGAACCGTGAGAATACGCGTCGAAGTTGGGACATGGTTGCGCGCTATGTCGTTCCGCAGGTCAACGGATTGCTGGACGACTACTTCGAGTCTCACAGGTTCGTAACCGATAACCGCGAGTACTGGAACCGGGCGCAGCAAGCTATCCGGTCGAAGATAAGCGAAAACGAGCGCGCGGAGGAAGCGCTGGCCGTCGATGAGGCGGCGGGCAGGGAGGAAAGACTGACAGCGCGTTAGTGCCGTCTATGCGTAGCAGGGGAGCCAATAGAGTGCGGCAAGTCAGGAGGACCAGATGACCAATCGAAGCGCAGACTACATCATCCACGGCGGACTTGCGGTTCGCGGCACGGGCGTTACGCGTGAGGACATCGTGGTGAAGGACGGCAAGATATGCGCGGACACTGAAGAGTACAGGCTCGAGGACGCCCGCCGCATAATAGACGCATCTGGCTTGTACGTCATGCCCGGTATCGTTGACGCGCATAATCACCCCGTCTATGCGGACCGCATCGAGACATTCTCTTTGAGCGCGGCGTTCGGCGGCATCACGACGGTCGTGCCGTTCATTGCGAACAGGCGGCGCGAGGGCGTCGAAGGCACCGTGTCGGACATCATACGCGAGTTCATGGATGAAGCCGCCGAGACCTCGTACCTCGACTACGCCATTCATGCCATCCTGCTCGGCGATGACGATGTGGAGGATCAGGTTCCCGAGATGATGGGCATGGGCGTCATATCGTTCAAGATGTACATGACATACCCGCGCCGCGGAATGATGATGCCGGACGACCGGATGCTGAAGGCTATGGAGCTTGCCGCCGCAGATGGCGGAATTGCCATGGTTCACGCGGAGAACGGCTACTGCATTGACTACCTCGTGGACAAGATGACAGAGGAAGGGCACACCGGCAGGGAGCACTACGCGCCGTCGCAGCCGCGCAGCCTGGAGATAGAGGCGGCGAACCGCGCGGCAACATACGCGGAGGTTACCGGATGCCCTCTGTACATCGTTCACCTGTCCGCGAGGGAGATGATTGGCGTTCTCGAACGCTTCAGGGGTGGCGATGTGCAGCTTTTCGCGGAGACCTGCCCGCAGTACCTCGACCTGACCAACCAGAAGATGCTAGATTTCGGCGCGCTTGCGAAGATCGGACCTCCGCTGCGAGAGCGGGAGGACAACGAAGCGATGTGGCGCGGGCTGTCCTCCCACCTG
This sequence comes from Dehalococcoidia bacterium, assembly GCA_965204855.1. Lineage (GTDB taxonomy): Bacteria > Chloroflexota > Dehalococcoidia > Lucifugimonadales > JADFKI01 > Bin90. Next base: position 1,880,104 of record OZ242018.1, on the reverse strand, counting down.
ATTGACACGATAGCGAGCGATTTCTGCGGACACAAGAAGTCGCAAAAGGCTTCGTATGACGCCGAAACCGATCCCAATGCAGAGGCGTCGATATTCGACGCCACATTCGGGGGAAACTGGGCGGAGCAGATGCTGTGCGTCGCCTACCATGAGGGCGTCAATATGGGGCGAATCACCCTGCCTCGTTTGGTGCAGGTCATGTGCGAAAATCCCGCCAAGATATTCGGCCTGTACCCGAAGAAAGGCTCGCTGGACGCCGGCACGGATGCGGACATCGTGCTATTCGATCCGGCAATCGAGCATACGCTGTCGGCGGAGGCGCAGCACTGCCTCGCGGATTTCACGATGTTCGAGGGCAAGAATGTCATAGGACAGCCCATCCTGACGATGCAGCGGGGCGAGATACTGGTCGAAAACGGCGTAATGCACAGGCCGAAGGGGCGCGCCGAGTACCTGCCCGGCAATCGCGAGCTTGCCGCCTATGCACCGAACGGACACAAGGTGATGTAGCCATTCACGGCGCTTTCAATGAAGGCGCGGGCGGATAGCCTCGCCCTTCGTTACCTTGTGAAAGCAGGCGCAATATGGTAACTTTTATCGCACATTCACTCCTATGAGGTATTGGATATGTTCGACCATGATGTGCTGATAATCGGCGCCGGGCTTGCGGGTATGCGCGCCGCTCTTGCCGCTGTGCAGGCGGGCGCGGATGTCGCGGTCGTAACGAAGGTGCATCCGGTTCGCAGCCACTCCAACGCGGCGCAAGGCGGCATCAACGCCGCGCTCACCGACAGGGGCGACGACTGGCGCGAGCATGCCTTCGATACCATCAAGGGCAGCGACTACCTCGGCGACCAGGATGCCATCTCCGTGATGTGCCGCGAGGCCGGCGATGAAGTCATCTCTATGGAGCACATGGGCGTCATATTCAATCGAGATGACGAGGGTCGCCTAGGCACGCGCGCTTTCGGCGGGCAGCGTCAGGCGCGTACATTCTTCGTCTCGGACTTCACCGGACAGGCGCTGCTGCACGTGCTCTACGAACAGGTGATGAAGGCGGGCGTCCGCATTTACGAAGAGTGGTTCCTGCTTTCACTAATCGTCGAGGATGGCGAGTGCGCGGGCGCGGTCATCATGGAGATTCGCAGCGGCGAAATCCATGTTGTGCGCTCCAAGACGGTCATCATCGCATCGGGAGGGCTTGGGCGCGTGTTCGAGCCGAGCACCAATGCGCTGATATGCACGGGCGACGGCATGTCCGCGGCGTACAAGGTGGGTGCGTCTCTAATGGACATGGAGATGGTGCAGTATCACCCCACTACGTTGAAGGGCAGTGGCGTACTCATAACCGAGGGCGCGCGCGGCGAGGGCGCGTACCTGCTGAATGCCCAGGGTGAACGCTTCATGGAGCGTTATGCTCCCAACATGATGGAACTCGCCTCCCGCGATGTGGTTTCGCGCGCGGAGCAGACGGAAATCAACGAGGGCAGGGGAATTGACGGCTGCGTTCTGCTGGACGTGCGTCATCTTGGCGAAGCCGTCATCAATGAGCGCCTGAGCCAGATTCGTGAGATAGGGCGCGACTTCGCCAACGTTGACCTGCTGCACGAGCCGATACCCATTCGACCCGGCATGCATTACCAGATGGGCGGCATCAAGACCGATGTGGACGGCCAGACCGAGATTGGCGGGCTGTACGCGGCGGGTGAGGCGGCTTGCGTGAGCGTGCATGGCGGCAACAGGCTTGGGGCGAATTCTCTGCTCGACACGCTTGTGTTCGGCAGGCGCTCCGGCGAACATGCCGCGGAACTGGCAAAGTCCAAGCAGCACAGCTCGGCTGTGTCGGACGCGAGCGCCGAAGATGATCGAGTCAACATCCGGCGTCTGCTGGATAATGACAGCGACGGTGAGATGTTCGGCAAAATCCGCCGGGAGATGGGCGATACGATGAACGAGCATCTTGCCGTGTACCGTGAGCACAACGGCATGGAGACTGCGCTCGGAGAGTTGCGCGGCCTGCGCGAACGCTTTAACGGCGTTGCGGTGCCGGACAAGAGCAAGACATTCAACACGAATCTGCTGTTCACGCTCGAACTGGGCTTTATGCTCGACTGCGCCGAAGCCATTGCGCTTTCCGCAATCGAGCGCAAGGAGAGCAGAGGGGCGCACACTCGGACCGACGCGCCTGACCGCGATGATGAGAACTGGCTGCGTCACATACTGGTGAAGCACAATGAGGACGGACCTCAGATAGACTATATGCCCGTGGTCATAACGGATTGGGAGCCGCAGGTTCGCAGCTATTAAGTCTATCAACTGGTCAGTGCGTCAGTTAGTCAGACTGAATTACTGACGGACTGACTAACCGATGAACGACAAACTATTCGCAGGATAAGCAAATGGAAGTAACCTTCAGCGTCAAGAGATTCAACCCGGAAGAGGGCAGCGAAAGCTTGCGCTTTCAGGAGTACACCCTCGAACTAGACAACTCTTCGACGGTGCTCGACGGGCTGATTCGCATCCGTGAAGAGATGGACGGCAGCCTGACGCTCAGGTGCTCCTGCCGAAGCGCTATATGCGGCTCTTGCGGGATGCGGATCAACGGTCAGGCCGGCCTTGCATGCAACACTAAGGTCATCGACGTGATGAGCGACGATGAGCCTATCGTCGTTGAGCCGATGGGCAACATGCCGGTCGTCAAGGACCTCGTAACCGACATGGCGATTCACTGGGACAAGGTTCGTGCGATACAGCCGTGGATGCAGCACAGCGGCCCGGAGCCGGAAGCGGAGCATATCGCTCCCAACGAGGATATGGTGCATCTGGCAGGAGTGATGAGTTGCATCATGTGCGGCGCGTGCGTGTCGGACTGCACATCGCTTGAGGTGGACAAGAACTTCGTGGGACCCGCCGCGCTCGCGAAGGCGTACCGCTTCGTCGCCGACCCGCGCGACGACGCGGACGCGGAGCGGCTGGGCAGCCTGAACGAGTACGGCGGCATCTGGGACTGCACCCGCTGCATGCAGTGCGTAGAAGTCTGCCCCAAGGGCGTCGCGCCTATGGAGCGCATAATGTCCCTGAGAGACAGTGCGATTGAAGCAGGCTACACGAACACATACGGCGCGCGCCACGCGGAGGCGTTCGCCAATTCCGTCGAGCACAGCGGCTGGCTTGACGAAACAAGCCTCGTTGTCAACACATTCGGCAAGACGAACTTCAAGGAAATGATCAAGCTCATTCCTGTTGCGGCGCGCTCCTTCAAGGTTGGCAAGGTCCCGCCATTGATTCACAAGAAGCGCCCCGGCGTCGAGAACGTGCAGCGGCTATTCGAAAAAGCTGAAAACCGTGAAAAGGCTGAAAACAGGAAATGAAATACGCATTCTATCCCGGTTGCGTAGCGCAGGGCGCCGCTCCCGAACTTTACACCTCGACGATTGAAGTGTGCCGCATGCTCGGCATCGAATTGGATGCCGCTCCGATGCAGTCTGCGTCCTGTACCGGCGCCGGCGTTCTTCAGGAGAAGAACCAGCGACTCGGAGACACGCTGAACGCGCGCAACTTCGCGCTCGCTGAACGCTCCGAACTTCCGTTGCTCACGATTTGCAGCACCTGCCAGGGAGTGATGTCACAGGCGAATCAGCGCCTGACGTCAGACGACGATTATCTCTCCTCGATAAATGAAGACCTCGCTGAGGAAGGGCTGGAGTACAAGGGGACTGCCGACCCGAAGCATTTGCTCTGGATAATCGTCGAAGACGTTGGCATTGACAAATTGAAGTCCATGGTCGTGCGTCCGTTGACGGGCTTCAAGGCTGCGCCATTTTATGGTTGCTATCTCGTGCGTCCCAGCTCCGCGCTCGGGTTCGCCGAAAATCCTGAGCGCTCAGACGCTCTTGAGCAGGTGATAGAAGCGGTTGGCGCGACAGTGGTTGACTTCCCGGGCAAGACGCTCTGCTGCGGCTTTCCCATCCTGACGATCAACCAGACCAACTCAATGAAGATGGTATCCAACCACACGCTCGACGCGAAGGGCAAGGGAGCGGATGCCATGGTTACGCCGTGCCCGCTGTGCCACCTGAACCTCGACGGCTACCAGCCACAAGCGGCGAAGCAGGCGCAACGGCCGATCGACCTGCCAATACTGCACCTGCCACAGATGATAGGGCTTGCGCTCGGCATAGACCCCGATGCTATGCGCCTCAATAAGCACATCATCTCCACCCGCAGGATGCTCTCAACGATAGGGGTGTCGCCCTAGACGGCGCTTACTTCGTCAATCAGCCACTCGGCCCACTCTTTGAGCTGGTCGTAAATGTCCTCGCCGCAGCGTGGGCATTCGAGGTCTCCGAAGCGGACCCTTACTCCACATTCCGGGCAAGCGAGAGGGTCAGCCAGTGCGTTCATCACAATCCGTATCTGCTCTTCGGTTGCCATTCAATTCACACCTATCCTATTCATCCTGTCCCATCGACGTAAGTTCTATTGCAACGGCAGCGGCGGTTGCAGCCACTTGCCGGTGCGGTTCACCTCGATGTCCGTTATCCACTTGACCCACTCGAAGCCGCGCTTATCGTGCGCCACGAGCCGCGCAGGGAACCCATGCCCGTGCGACAGCGTTTCGTCGCCGACCTGCGTCGCTATGATGTAGCCATTCGCTTCCGTCATTGAAAACTTGCGGTAGTAGCCTGTTACGGATCGAATGGTTACGCTGGCGGAGTCCTCATTCGGGCGTGCCATTTGAAGCAGGTCGGATAGCGCCGCGCCGCGCCAAATCTGCGTCGAATGCCAGCCGCCTGTGCAGTCCAGAGTCGCAGTTCGCTCCGCATCCGCTGAAATGTCCTCGTAGCGAAGGCTTATGGGATTCTCCACAGCGCCGCCGATGTTCAATCTCCACCGGTCCGAGTCTATCGGACTTGGATTGTCGTTGAACCACGATGTAAGCGGAAATGCGTTGCCTGAAAAGCTGCGCGCCTCGTAGGAGCCGGTGAATCGGCGAGACGCGCCGCTCAATCCACCAACGCTTGCGGCGACTTCGCCCGCGCGCCAGAGCGCCGCAGATGCTATTGCCAGGCCCACGAAGCGCAGGAAAGTCCGTCTGTCAGCCCAGAAGCGCAGCGGAAAGCCGCGAGTGTGATAGAGCGCATGCCAGATAAGGATCGGGATCAGCGCGCCGCCGATGTAGATGTGCCAGCTTACGCCGCTGAACAGCCAGAACGATACCGGTCCGATGAACGACCAGACGAAGCCCAGCATAAGAGTAGCGGCAAGAGCGACCGCGAGGACGAGTGATGCGGTTCGCGGCGCAGCGTTCCTCGGCCATCGCAGCGAGCCCAGGACGTTAACCGCTTTCCACGCCAGGATGACGATTATCCCCCAGCCCGCTATCCGGTGAATCAGGATGAAGAACGCCTCGTCGGGCGAGTTCGATACCAGCCCGAAGAAGCCACTGACCAACTCCATCGCTATCAGCGCCAGCAGAAGCGTATTCGCCCACGGATACCTCATGCCGTCATTATGCACGGATGGGGCATGCGTGTCTATCGGCGGGCTAACTCGCTTTCATACCACCTATCCTGCGCGTCAGTGTCAGCCCTCGTTCGCCGCCATAACTTCTACGAGTTCCTGTACGGCGTCCGCCGACTGGTTCAGCGCCGCCGTCTCGTCAGCGGTCAGGTCGAACTCCACGACCTCTACGACGCCGCTCGCACCTAGCTTAACGGGAACGCCAACGAACAGGTCATTGATGCCGTACTCGCCTTCGAGCAGGGCAGTGCAGGGCAGAATCTCGTTCTTGTCGAACAGTATCGCTTCGACCATCTGCACGATCGACGCTGACGGGGCGTAGTAGGCGCTGCCCGTCTTTAGATAGTTGACAATCTCGGCGCCGCCGTCGCGTGTGCGCTGCACAATCTCTTCAAGGCGGTCTGCCTCGATGAGGTTGGCGACGGGAATACCGCCCACGGTTGTACTACCCACTACGGGAACCATCGTGTCGCCATGGCCGCCGAGTACATACGCCTCAATGGAGTTGACCGACACGCTCAGCTCCTCGGCCAGGAATGTACGGAAGCGCGCGGTATCCAGAATGCCTGCCATCCCAACCACACGATTCTTGGGGAAACCGCTGACTTGATGCGCGCGCTGCGCCATCGCGTCAAGAGGGTTCGTTACGGGAAGAAGGATGCAGTCCGGCGAGTGCATGACCACATCGGCGACGACACTGCTCACGATTCGCATGTTTGTGAGGAGCAGGTCGTCGCGGCTCATTCCGGGCCTGCGCGCGATGCCGGATGTGATGACAACAATGTCCGAATCGGCGGTCTCTTCGTAGCCGTTGGTGCCAACGATAGTGGCATCAGAGCCTAGCACCGGGCCGGACTCCAGAATGTCGAGTGCCTTGCCCTGCGGAAGTCCCTCCACGATGTCAACCAGAACGACATCGGCATATCCCCTGTCGAATATCCGCTGCGCGGCGGTCGCACCGACGTTCCCCGCACCCACAACCGTTACTTTGCTTCTCATTGGTCCCATTCTCCCAAATCTTCTAGGTCCGTGTTCTCTTCAAACGATGCCCCCTTGCAGCGCATTGAACCTGTGCTCAAGGGGGCTGATTTTGCCGGTTGTAGGGGTTACCCTTCCGCCTTGACGTACTCGTCCCAGCGTGCCTCCACGTTCGGGTCCTCTACCGTCTGCATGATGTACTCGCCGAACTCCGCGCTGGTAACGCCGGTGTCTCGTCCGGTCATCACCATCTTACGCTCGTACTGCCCGCAGATGTCCAGAGCCTTGTGCAGCTTGCCACCCAACGCCTCGAAGCCGATGTGCTCAAGCATCATCGCGCCCGCGCGGACGAGGGAGCTGGGATCGGCGAACTGCGCCCTACCGGTCTGCACCATCCTCGGCGCGCTGCCATGGATCGCCTCGAACATGCCGTAGCGCTTGCCGATGTTCGCGCTACCCGCCGTGCCGACGCCGCCCTGAATCTGCGCTGCCTCGTCGGTAAGGATGTCACCGTACAGATTGGGAAGCGCGAGAACCTGGAAGTCTTTCTGGCGCGCGGGATTGATGAGTGCGGCGGTCATGATGTCGATGTACCAGCCGTCCCACTCGATTCCGGGGTAGCGTTCGCTCACCTCGCGCGCGATGTCGAGGAACTTGCCGTCGGTCGTCTTGACGATGTTCGCCTTGGTGACGATTGTTACTCGCTCTCTGCCCGTGCGCTGCGCGTGGGCGAACGCGGCGTCTATGATGCGCTCCGATCCCTGGCTGGTTATGACGCGAAAGTCTATGGCGAGATCATCGGAGACATTGAGGCCCTGGCTGCCGACCGCGTACATGTCCTCCGTGTTCTCGCGGAAGAACGTCCAGTCGATGCCCTGGCTCGGCACGCGCACCGGGCGCACATTCGCGAACAGGTCGAGTTCCTTTCGCATCGACACGTTGGCGCTTTCGATGTTCGGCCAACCGTCACCCTGCTCAGGGGTGTGGGTAGGTCCCTTCAGCGTTACGTGGCACTGCTTTATTTCCGCGAGCACGTCGTCAGGGATGGACTGCAACTTTGCGGCGCGGTTCTCTATGGTAAGCCCGTCGATGACCCTGAACTCGACCTTGCCGGACGCGACCTCATCCCTCAGCAGGTACTCAAGGACTTTCTGTGTTTCGTCGCTGATGGTGGGACCGATGCCGTCGCCGCCGAGCATGCCGATGATGATGGGACTGACAGACGAATAATCAACCCAGTCGCCTTCCTCCTTCAGTCGTTCGACCCGCTCCAACTGCTGCTGGAGCACCGTTCCGAAGTGCTCTTTCGCCGCATCGATTGATTGTGTATTGTCCACGCCGACTCCTTTCGCTGACCGGCACGCCGGTTCATTGCCGATTGTTTATGGTTGATTAATGATTACTATGTTGAGATTACAGCGAGTACGGCGTCCTTTGCAACCGTTGCGCCCACGTCCGCTACTAATGCCTTAACTTTGCCGTCAGCAGGAGACGGCAGCGTATTCTCCATCTTCATCGCTTCGAGCACGACTATCGAGTCGCCCTCCGCGACACTTTGCCCGACTTCAACCGCGTAGCGCAGCACCACGCCGGGTATCGGCGCCGTAACCGGAACTTCGTTATCCGCTGCCGCTGCGGGCGCTCCTCCCGACTCTTGCTGCCGTTCCTGCGATGTCGGCTCAGCTGAAGTCTCGCCGGACGGCTGTCTCTGTGCAGGAGGCGGGGTGGGAGCGGCAGCCGGCGCGATACGCATTCCGCGTTCAGGGGCGTGCGGCTCCACATCGACCTCAAATCGCTCGCCACCGACATATACGCTGAAGGAGCGCGCGTGCCGGCTGCGTTGCCTTTCCGGAGGTTCAGCCTTAGTTGCCGGCGCTTCTACTTTCCCTGTGTACATGTCCGGCTTCATCTCATCCGGCATAGGATCAAGGCCGTGCTTGATTCGCAGGAATTTCAAGCCGGTAGCAGGGTAGAGCGCGTATGTCAGCACATCTTCCATGTTCGTGCTGATATGGCTTATGGCGTCGCGCGCGGCGTCCAATTCCGGCGGCAATGTTGCAGATGCGGCATCTGCGGCGTCCGTGTCCTTTTGCACCTTCTCTCGGAGTTCGGGCAGAATCTCGCCGGGCGGCGTGCCGAACTTTCCGGCAACGTAGTCTCTTACCGCGCCGGTCACCATAGCATAGCGCCCGAAGAGCACATTGTTGACAGCCTGCGCGCCGGTCATCTGGCTTAGCGGAGTTACCAGTGGAGGATAGCCCAAGTCCTTGCGTGTGCGCGGTATCTCTTCGAGCACTTCGTCAAGCCTGTCCAGCGAGTCCGCTTCACGCAGCTGGGAGGCGAGGTTGCTCATCATGCCGCCGGGAATCTGGTGGTCGAGCACTCTGGCATCTATGACCGAGACGCGCGCGCTTTCGAGATGACGCCGGTACTTGGGAAGAATGCGCTCGAAGTAATCGTCAATCTCAAGCACCTTGTCTAAGTTGACGGAAGGCTCCCTGTAGCTGCCACGAAGCGCAAACAGCAGGGGTTCGATTGCGGGTTGTGCTGTCCTGAGAGCGAGCGGAGCGCAGCAGGTGTCTATACCGTCGATTCCGGCTTCGATTGCCTTGAGCGCGGTCATCGTCGCCATGCCACTCGTGTAGTGGCTGTGGAGCTGCAACGGAATATCGACAGTTTTCTTGAGCGCGCTGACCAGTTCATAGGCGTCGTAGGGAGCTAGAAGTCCACCCATATCCTTGACGCAGATGCTGTCCGCGCCTAGGTCAGCGAACTGCTTCGCCTTCGACAGGTAGTAGTCGAGGTTGTAAAAACGACCGCCCAGCCTTCCTTCCTCGGTAACGGAGTAGCAGATTGCCAGTTGGAGATGCTTGTTTGCGTGTTTTACCGCCTGAGCCGCCCGCAGCACGTTCGCCGGATCGTTGAGCGCGTCGAACACACGGAAAATGTCGATGCCGGCACTAGCGGACTGCGCCACGAAGGCGTCAACAACATCGTCCGCGTAGTTGCGGTAGCCTACGAGCGACTGCCCGCGCAGCAGCATCGACAGGGGCGTGTTGGGTATCAGGCTCTTCAGGATTCGCAGGCGTTCCCATGGGTCCTCTCCGAGAAATCGCGTTGCCGTATCGAACGTCGCGCCGCCCCAGACTTCCATCGCGTCAAACCCCGCTGAATCCATGGTGGGAGCAATGTCCACCATGTCTTCGAGACGCAGACGAGTCGCCATTACGCTCTGATGACCGTCCCTGAGCGTAGTATCGGTTATTCTGACGGAGTTTGAAGCCATATTCTAAACCGTGCTAAGCCTGATCGCGCCCTGTCCAAGTGCGTCTTCGCATTGCGAAAGCGTCGCTGCCGACGGGTAAGGCAACAGCGCGCCACTCGCTTAAGATAGGAGATTTGCTCTGTTTGCCTCGTGTTTCTTCGTCGAGGTAAGCCTGCACCGCTGCCGCAATAGCGGCGATTTTCGCCGGATCCGTATTGGTTGCCATGTCCTGCGTCATAGCGGAATGCTCCCGTGCTTGCGCCTTGGCAGCGTCTCACGCTTGTTCGCCAGCATCTCCAGCGCCCTGATGACCTTAAGCCTCGTGTCCGCCGGGTCGATAACATCATCGATCAGCCCGTGCGCTGCGGCAACGTAAGGGTTGACCAGGCGCTCGCCGTAGTCCTGCGCCAGTTCTGAGCGCATTGCGTCCGGGTCGTCAGCCGATGCTATCTCGTTGCGATAGATGATGTTGACCGCGCCCTCCGGCCCCATCACCGCAATCTCCCCTGTCGGCCAGGCGTAGTTGATGTCGCCCAGCAGGCCCTTGCTGCTCATCACAATGTACGCGCCACCGTAAGCCTTGCGTGTGAGCACGCTAATCTTGGGCACGCTTGCCTCCGCGTAGGCGTAGATGAGCTTCGCGCCATGCCTGATGATGCCGCCGTATTCCTGGTCCGTGCCCGGCATGAACCCCGGCACATCTATGAAAGTAAGCAGCGGAATGTTGAATGCGTCGCAGAAGCGCACGAAGCGCGCCGCCTTGCCCGACGCGTCTATATCCAGCACGCCGGCAAGGTGTGAAGGTTGCTGAGCGACTATGCCTACGCTTGCGCCGTCCATGCGCGCGAATCCTACTATGACATTTCGCGCGTATGCCTCATGTACCTGCATGAACTCCCCATCGTCCACAACGCGCTCGATAATCTGCGTCATGTCGTAGGGCGCGTTCGAGTTGTCCGGAATGATGTGCAGCAGGTCGTCTTCCCTGCGCTGAGGATCGTCGAAAGCGTCATAGCGGGGCGGGTCTTCCATATTGTTCTGCGGCAGGAAACTCAGCAGCCGCTGAACTTCAGCGATGCAGGCCTCCTCCGATTCACTGGAAAAGTGCGCCACTCCACTTCGAGACGCGTGGCTGTCTGCGCCGCCTAGCTGCTCGTGGCTGACCTCCTCGCCCGTGACGGCACGAATAACGTCAGGCCCCGTAATATACATCTGCCCCGTACCCCTGACCATGAAGATGAAGTCCGTAAGTGCAGGGGAATACGTCGCACCGCCCGCCGCGGGGCCAAGGATTACGGAGATTTGCGGAATCACGCCGGATGAGCGCACATTGCGAAGGAAGATGTCGGCATACCCGGCCAGGCTCAGCACGCCTTCCTGAATGCGCGCGCCGCCTGAGTCGATCAGTCCGACCATAGGCGCGCCGCTGTTCGCTGCGAGATCCATCGCCTTGCATATCTTCTTGCCGACGACTTCGGAGAGCGAACCGCCCAGCACTGTGAAATCCTGAGAGTACGCGAATGCAAGCCGACCGTTGACTCTGCCGTAGCCTGTAACGACCGAATCACCCAGAGTCTTTTGCTCCGCCAGTCCGAACTCGGTGGCGCGGTGCTGCGCGAATGCGTCGAGTTCCTCGAAGCTGCCCTCGTCGAATAGGAGATGAAGACGCTCGCGAGCGGTCAGCTTGCCGCGCCTGTGCTGCGCCTCGATGCGCCTCGCGCCGCCGCCCAAGCGACCTTGCTTACGCCTCTCGTTGAGGTCGTCCAGCGCGTCATCTACTCTTCTGCGAACTACCATAGGTTTAGCTATTCCGGCATTTGGCGAGGTGTGTGGAAGGCGATGCCATGAAATGCGGTAAGGACACTAGCCACCGATTGAAACGGTATCAGAAAGCCTAATGTGTAGCAAGATAATTCAGGAATCGCGCTTACCTTCCCAAATTGAAAACCGTATGTTTAAGGCGTGCTATACTCAAGCACTGCGATAGCGATGATGGCTATATGGGTCACGCGGAATCGGAAATTAGATTCGTGACCGCACCTGGTTTCGATATGCTGGAGAACATGAAACTTCCTTCCCGAACATCCCTCCGTCCAACGAAAATTGGGAGCCGGTGCTTCCAGTGGGGAAGGCGCACTTTCATCATGGGGGTGCTGAATGTAACGCCCGACTCCTTTTCCGGCGACGGCCTGAACTGCGATATAGACGCTGCAATCGAACAAGCGGTTCGCTTTCAGGCTGAAGGCGCGGACATCATCGACATCGGCGGCGAATCCACCCGTCCGGCGTCTATATACTCCGACGCCGTCCCCGTATCGGCGGATGAAGAGGCATCCCGCGTTATTCCGGTGATTGAGAGCTTGTCGTCTCTCCTAGACATCCCCATCAGCGTCGATACATACAAGGCGGAGGTCGCGCGCGCTGCGCTACAGGCCGGCGCGGCGATGATTAACGATGTCTGGGGCTTCCGCCGCGACCCTGAGATGGCACAAGTTGCCGCCGGTGCTGATGTGCCCGTCGTGCTGATGCACAACCAGAAGCACACTCGCTACGTGAACCTTGTGCCTGATGTAATCGCAAGGCTTCAGGAGATGATGGACAGGGCAGTTGAGGCTGGCGTCAAGCGCGAGAACATCATACTCGACCCGGGCATGGGTTTCGGCAAAGCGGCGGAGCATAATCTTGAAATTCTTCGCAGGTTGGACGAATTCAGGGGGTTGGGCGCGCCGCTTCTCGTGGGAATGTCCCGCAAGTCAACGATCGGATATATTTTGGACTTGCCCGTGGAGAAGCGGCTCGAAGGAACGGCGGCAACCGTTGCGCTTTCAGTAGCGTTTGGTGCTGACATCGTGCGCGTCCACGATGTCAAGGAGATGGCTCGCGTCGCCAGAATGAGTGACGCCGTAGTGCGGGGCTGGAGCCGGTTCGATGCTAAGTGAGGCATACATCGGGCTTGGCTCGAACCTTGGCAACTCGCTTGCTAATCTCGGCACCGCGATTGCGTTGATGCGAAGGTTCGCGGTCGAAGTGCAACCATCTCCCGTGTACAGGACATCGCCGCAGGGATTTCGCAATCAGCCCACGTTCTACAATTCGGTGTGTCGCATCAGCACCAGGCTTACGCCGTTCCAGTTGATGGAGCGACTGCTGGGAATCGAGGCGGCGGTAGGGAGGTATCGCATCTTCCGGAACGCGCCCCGCATTCTCGACTTGGACATCCTGCTCTACAACCGACTTGTGATCGAGTCGCCTCCACTTGTCCTGCCCCACCCCCGTATCGCTGAAAGGCTCTTCGTCCTGCGACCCCTCGCCGACATCGCGCCGCACGTCACGCATCCGGTGAACGGGCAGACGGTCAGCGAAATGCTGTGGGCACTCCCATCTCAAGACGACTCTATGGAAAAAGTGATGTGGCGATAGAGTTTAATCTGTACCACTAATCTCGCAAGGATGGCGGCAGCATGTTCGGAATCGTGTCCTCTATGGGATAGACCACGTCGCAGGATTTGCACGATAGGCTGCCCTCGAAAATCTCTCCGTCGCGCTCTTCTTTGACATCAAGGACCAACTGCCCTTTACAAGTCGGGCACACCAGGATGTCCATCAGCTTTCTTCGCATCCAAAGTCCTCCGCACAATTACATTCGGTCTGCATTGTAGCGTATCGGCGCATACGGATGCCGTCTGTCTATCTCAGCGCCAGCTCATACAATGTCTTCAACAAGTCTGAAAGCAGGAAGACTGCCAGCCCCAGGATGACAATCGTGTTATAGCCGGACATAGCTCGCAGTATCCGGCCTAGGGTGCTTGTCAGAGTTGCCTGCTCTTCACGGAATGCCTCCGTAACCGACGTGCGCCTGCGCCGAGTCCATGCCAGCACGAACATCCACACGGACAGCGCAATCTTCGCCCCCAGCACGGCGACATAAGGCGCGCCTACTACTCCCGGTGTCAGGCGATGCAGCGTAAGTATGACACCCGTAGCAATCAGAACATAGACGCAAGTTTCGACTAGCGCGCGAAACTCAGTCGCAGCGGCAGCGTTGACGAGCCTTGATCCCTCCGGGGAACGGCGAAGCGCAGGGCGCAGGACTATGAGATAGAAGACGCTTCCGCCAACCCAGGCGGCGGCGGAGACGAGATGCAGCCACCGCACGATGAGCAGGAATGTATCGGTCAGACTCATAACTCAGCCAGAGTCAGTGCTGGCAACAGCGCCGTATGAACATTAGCCAGGTGCCTTTAACCTTAGTTTAGGATTTCGCTGAGAATCTCTTCCATCTTCTCTTCGTTGAGAACACCCTGCCACCGCCTGACTATGTTCTGCTCCTTATCGATGAAGACTGTCATCGGGAAACCATTGACCTTGTACTTGGTGATGATGTCGTCCTCATCAGGACCCAATGCGTATGTTACACCTACCTCATTTACAAAGTTCTGTCCGTCCTCAGCGGTGTCTATCCCCACAAGCTGCACGCCGACAAATTCGACGTCGTAAGCTTTGTGATTCTGGAATACTCGCTCGAACTCAGGCATTTCGGCAACGCACGGCGGGCAGGAAGGAAACCAAAAGTTCAGCACCACAGGCTTGCCCTCCAGGTCGGATAGCCGCAAGGTCTCGCCGGCTTGCCGCGTCTCAGTGCCGTAGAGCGTCAACTCGAAGTCAGGCGCCGGGTCGGTCGGCCCGCTCGGCCCGCTCTGCTGTGAACACGCCACCGCTATCAGCAGTAACGGCAGGCACATGAACCACGGCAGGACGAGCCGGTTCCGCAGTATCGAGGACGGTTTGATGGCAGGCATCGCGGACACTATCTTCATTGCTTCCCCTCCACACACTTCAGGAATTAGCTCCGTTTACAGATAAGATGCCGCATTACCCTGCTACGATTCCGCGGCTTAGCCCGCGAAGCCTACTCACGCTCGGCAATGATTTCATCCGCATACTTCATCAGGATGCCGGCGCGGTCTTCCGGCACATTGCGCGTGTCGAAATACAGGCGCAGCGCATCCTGCGGAGTCAAGCCGCGCGTGTTCGCGTTCTGAAGCCGCGTCCTCGCTCTGTCGGCAACATCCTTTGAGATTGACGCGATGTAATGCGCCGGTCCGAGCGCATCCCTGATGGTGCTTTCGACTAGCAGCGGTTCGAGTTCGGCAGGCAGCGCAAGCCGCAGCCGCACAATTGCCTCGGACAGGTCTTCCGCTTCAATCGCCTTGACGACTGTCGCAGTCGGATCATCGTCCCCTGAATCGAGTTTCACATCGATTGTAAGGAATCTGCGCGCGCTGTTCGTCACGAATTCGTAGCCGGTAAGGCGTGAGCCCTGAGGCTGGGAAGGGTCAAGGTCAATTACGCAGAATCCCTTGTCGTCCTTCTCTTCTCCGAAATCGACACGTTCTAAGCTACCCGAATATACGACATACGGGTTTTGGCTCAGCACCTGGTGTCGGTGGATGTGCCCCAGCGCCACATACTCGAACTGCGGCAGCGCCACATTGCTGTTCAGCAGTACGTGGTCATGTCCAAGCATCATAGATTGCTCTGACGCCAGCGTCGATTGGCTGATGGTTACATGCCCTGCGAGCACTGCCGGGACGCTGCTGTCCAGTGACTCTACCTGCGCCTGAATCGCCCTGGATATTCCCTGCTCGATTGCCTGGTTAATCTCGCTGTGTGTCATTCCACGCGCCGCGTTGGTCGCCAGAAAGTCGCTGCGCTTAATCCACGGCAGCGCGACAACTTGCAAAGGTCCGTCCCTCGTTTCCACGATGTATGTTTGCAGTCTGTCGCCGATATAAACGTCCGCTACATTCAGCGTGGGGAAGATTTCCAGTGCGGTCGCCTGCGCGATGACCTGCGGCGTGTCGTGGTTGCCCACAAGCAGAAACGTTGGAATGCCCGCATCTGACAGGCGCGCGATGCGCCTGGCGAACTCACGCTGGTGCGTCTGTGAAGGGTCGCGGCTCTTGTAAGCGTCCCCGGCGAAGAGCACCAGGTCAACCGCATTGTCTATCGCGTAATCGACAAGTTCGTCATACGTGCGGAGGAAGTCGCCGAGCCGCGAGGACAAGCCGGTGTTAGGGTCGATTCTGCCGTAGTTCTCGACGCCAATATGTAGGTCCGCAAAGTGCAGGATTCGCATCTTGGCTACACTCGCAATCTGGCTCCCAATTCCGCGTCCAATGAGGCAATCGGAATGCGCGCCTGCTCCATCGTGTCCCTGTCGCGTATTGTCACGGCGTTGTCGTCGAGGGAGTCGAAATCGACCGTGATGCACAGCGGCGTGCCAATCTCGTCCTGCCGCCGGTAGCGCCTGCCGATGCTCTGCGCGTCGTCGTACTGCACGAAGCCGTCAACCGCGCCGCTTGTGCGCACCTTGTCGTACACCTCGCGTCCAAGCGGCACAAGCCTCTGGTTGCGGCTCAGCGGCAGTATCGCCACCTTCACTGGCGCGATGGTCGGGTGCAGCTTCAGGAGCACGCGCTTCTGCGTGCCGCCGCTCGCGGTGGGCGCTTCCTCCTCGGTGTATGCATCCACAAGAAAGGTCATTACGGCGCGATCAACACCCGCCGAAGGTTCGACTACATACGGAGTGAAGCGGTTGTTGGACGCCTGATCGAAGTAGGTCAGGCCATGCCCGCTGCGATCCGAGTGTGCCTTCAGGTCGAAGTCGGTGCGATTGGCGATTCCTTGTATCTCACCCCAGCCCCAGGGGAACAGGTACTCGATGTCGTAAGTAGCCTTTGCGTAGTGGGAAAGCTCATCGGCGTCGTGAGGGCGCACGCGCAGCCTGTCTTTGCTCACGCCCAGATCGGTGTACCACGCGAGGCAGTCTTGAATCCACTGATCGTGAATCTCCTCATCGGTGCCCGGCTCCACGAAGTATTCGATTTCCATTATCTCGAACTCGCGGGTACGGAAGATGAAGCTGCCGGTCGTGATTTCGTTGCGAAACGCCTTGCCGATCTGCGCTATGCCGAAGGGCAGACGCTTGCGGGACGAGTTGAGCACGTTCTCGAAGTTCACGAAGATGCCCTGTGCCGTCTCAGGCCGCAGAAACGCGACCGATGTATCGTCCTCCACAGGCCCTATGAATGTCTTGAACATCAGGTTGAAGTTGCGTGCCTCGGTCAGTTCACCGCCGCAATCAGGGCACTTACGCTCTTCGAGATGGTCCTCCCGCCAGCGCAGCCGGCACACCCGGCAGTCCACCAGAGGGTCTGTGAAGCTATCGACATGTCCGCTGGCGCGCCAAACTTCCGGGTTCATCAGGATGGACGAGTCCAGACCCACCATGTCGTCGCGCTCCCAGACGAACTTGCGCCACCAGGCGTCCTTGATGTTGCGCTTGAGTTCCGCACCCAAGGGTCCGTAGTCCCAGGTGCTGGCGATGCCGCCATAAATCTCGCTGCTCTGGAATATGAATCCGCGTCTCTTGGCGAGCGAAGCCAGCGCGTCCAAATCTACTGTCGATGCGTTGCTGTCTGACACGATGTTTTCAACCTTTGCTACTGAAAATGAGACTGCACAAAGCCTGCGACAATTATAACAAAGTGGAAGTAGCCAAGCCGATGCAAAAGCAAAGCCCGCGAATTTTCGCGGGCTTTATTAAGTTGCTATGGAGGCGACGGGCGGATTCGAACCGCCGATAGGGGTTTTGCAGACCCCCGCCTTAACCACTTGGCTACGTCGCCTTAAGTAATATATTGGTGCCGAGGAAGAGATTCGAACTCTTACAGCCTTGCGGCCACAGCGCCCTCAACGCTGCGTGTCTACCAATTCCACCACCTCGGCAAGCGCTGTCGGCTTTCCACGTCCTGCAATTATAGCCAAGTTTACTTTCACTGTCCACATCTGCATAACTGGAGGGAGCGTTTCCTTTCAGGTGTCAGGGACGGAGGCTGACATCGATGGACAGGATGGGGAGGATGGGGGCGGGGAGTATTCAGTTGTGAGTGGGTTGACTATCAGGGGTCGCGGGTGAGCTTGCGCCAGCGGATGCGGCTGAAGTCTATGTCCATGTTGGGGTTGAGACGGGTCAGGTATGCCTCATAGCGTGCCTTGAAGGCTGCCTGCCTGTCGGGGTCGTGGATGAAGATGTCGTAGCCGGGGGCTTCCATCTCGACTTCGGAGATTTCCTCATCGGTAAGCTCGTTGCCCTTGCAGTCGTGTCGCCTGTCCTCGCAGATGCAGGGGAATGGATAGACTTCGTAGTACACAGGGCCGTGCAGGCTGAACTCGATGGCATCGGCGCGGCGGCGCTCGTATTCCTCACGGCGCAGGCGCTCCTCTTCTTCTTCCGGTCCTTCGACAGGCTCAGGATGAGCGGAAGAGGCGTCATCGTCTTCCTCTATGAAGTCGAAGATGCAGCGCAGCAGTTCCCTGGATGCGGACATCCTGTGGCAGGGCTTGAAGTCTTGCAGGTTGCCTTCCATAGCGGAGACCAGGAACTCAACGATAGTTCCGCCGTTGTCTGTCTTTTCTTGGGCTATCTGAGCTATCTCGGAGCTTATGCGCCTGTCGGCCCGGCGTCCATCGCGGCGCTCTCGCCTGGTGGCGGGCTGCAGGTCCAGGCCGTTGATGAGTGACTGGGCTTGCACGCCGGTGAACTTTTCGAGCAGTCTTGCGGCTTCGAGCTTGTGGCAAGGCTTGAAGTCATCCAGCTCGCCGTTGACGGCGGAGATGAGGAACTCAATTATGAGACTGCCGTTGCCGGTTTTTTCGAGCACCATCTGTCTGAACGACTCGACGAGTTCGCGGCGGGTGGTGTGCTGTGTGTGTTGTTGTGTTTCTGCAATCATGTGTTCTGCATTATAAGTACTGATGTTCCTATTGTCAAGGGGGACGGGGGCTGACATCGATGGACAGGATGGGGAGGATACTTTGTCCTGTCTCTTCGGCAAGTCTAGGCGAACGGTGATTTCACCCCCATCCTAACCTTCCCCCATCAAGGGGGAAGGGACTTTGTCACCTAGAAAGAAACGCTATGATAACTGGAAAAAGCGCGGCGCGGGGTCTGGATTGCCCCGCGCCGCTGGCGTTATGCGCCGAAAGTTGAATGGGAAGCCGCCATAGGCGTGTAAGCCCCTATTCTATGCCGATCAAGGTCAGAGTGAAACTGCTGCCGACAACGCCTGAATTGTAGGTGGCAGCCTCTATGGTGTAGCTTCCTGCTTCCAATGGCTGCTCTATCCGAGAATTCGGATTGTTAGGATAGTCGATGTCGTCATTGAAGTGTGCCACCGATCCTGTCTCGCCCTTGCCATGCAGCAGGTAGAGGAACGTATCCTCACTCGACTCCAGTGTGATGCTCACTGAGGACGCCGCGCTCAAGTCGAAGGTGTAGTATCGCGCGTAATAAGTGCCGCCGTCCGCGTTCGGATCGAGAGGCCTGTTAGTGGACTGGCAAGTGCTAATCCACGACGCGGTGATTACGCCGTCGCCTGTAATAGGCATTACGCATGCGTCCGCAACGGGCGTCGCCGTCGGAATTGGTGTCGGCACGGGAGTAGGCACGCCCGGCACGGTCGTCGGGGTCGGTGTAAATGTCGCGGTTGGAATCGGCGTCGGCACTGAAGCGGTAGTTTCCAGCGCGGCAACCCTGCTGTCCAGTGTCGTTATCTTGTTCTGCAGAGTGGAGATAAGACTCTGGAGCGTCGTAACAAGAGTTTCGAGAGTGCTTATCCTATTCAGAACTTCTTGGGGAACCTGAGGGGTTACAGGCGTCGGCACAGGCGTGGTGCCGGGCGTAGGAACAGGCGTCGGCGTTACAGTCGGCTCAGGCGCAATCTCCGGCAGCTTGGCGAAGCCGTAGCCCCAGGTGTTGTTCGGAACTGCCCCACGCGCCTCCGCGTTATCCTTTAGGTACTGCGCGATTTGCTGCGGACTCTTTTCCGGGAAGCGCTGCTTCACCAGAGCGGCAAGTCCTGCGACATGCGGCGATGCCTGGCTTGTCCCGAAGAAGTAGCCACTGGGATTGCGCTGCGAACGATATGTTACCGACTGCCCGGCGTCCGCGCCCACGATGTCGGGCTTGATTCTATCGTCGAGCGTGGGGCCCTGGCTGCTGAACGGCTCGATTTTGTTGGTGTCGAATGGGTTGTCTAAGCTGCCATTCCGTCCTGCCGCGCCGACGGCGAGCAGGCCGGGGTTATCGCTTTCGGCGGGATTGGCGATGCTGTGGTCGGGAGTGTAGTGTTGCAGAGGACCCGTTGCGCCCCAGACCAGAATCTGAATCCAGTCCGGCGCCGGGCCGCTGTGCTTGTTCACGGCAAGGCAGTACACGCCGTCGGGGATGTCGCCGTACTCTATTCCAATTCCTTCGAATGGGATGTCGTCGGGTTTTCCCGCCTGCTCTGTTTCACTCTTAGCGACGGAGTCGTCGGACAGTCTGAATGTGTTGCCTGATAAGGAAATGAGATAGAGATTCAGATCGCTGCTTGCGCCGCCCCAGGAGTCTTCCCATCGGAGCTGTGCGGTGAAGCCTTCAAAGGGTTCCAGTTGAATGATAACGCCGTTGCACTCGTCTGCCTGGGAAAAGTCGTGAACGCTATTGGCGTTGGTGTCTGCGAAGTCGCCGAACCAATTTGCCCTGGCTGAGTTTCCTGCGGAGTTGACCCAGATGATGCCGCTTGAGACGGCATTATCTACGCTTACCAGAGGGCTGTTGCTGAATGGCGTTGTGCCGTCGCCCGGACCATGGAAAAAAAAGGCGAGCGACATGTTAATGACATCGACGCCCTCGGACGCCATCCAATTTACGGTGTCAAGCAGGTCGGCAAGAGACGATGCGTTCGCTATGTAGTATTCGGCTTCAGGGGCGATGTCGAACGCGGCT
Organism: Dehalococcoidia bacterium; assembly: GCA_965204855.1. Classification (GTDB taxonomy): domain Bacteria; phylum Chloroflexota; class Dehalococcoidia; order Lucifugimonadales; family JADFKI01; genus Bin90. The sequence continues at coordinate 1,859,504 of OZ242018.1, read as the reverse complement.
TCGGTTACGGCCGTGCCGTGCAGCTTCGAAGACTCAGGAACCTCCGTGGGTATGCAGTCCGTGAGGTTCGAAGTGAATACACTGACATCGGTGTAGCATCTTGCTTCCACGGTCGAGGGCAGTTCCGTTCCCATGAGGCTTCCAAAGTCCTTGAACCCGATGTCGATGACGCCGATTTTGACGCCGCTGCCCTTGTATCCGGCGGCATGCCATGCGGGTACGTCGTGTGCTTCAACGCCCTCGCTGACAACTGCGCCCTGCGCCGGCTGGGGCGGAACGATGGTGCGGACGCTGATGACGCCTTCCAACTCAGATGTGGCAGGAAGCAGCGAGACCGGCACATAGGCCTCTATGTAGTCAGCGCCGATGTTGCGCGGGTCTGCGTCACTCTCCTCGAGCCAGTCCCATACGTCTTGGGTGTAGCTTTCAATGGTGTAGAGGGTTACGGCAACCGATGCGCCGCTATGGATGGGAGCGCTTGCGGCTGCGGCTTGCACGGTGAACTGTCCGCTCTGCGCCTGCTCCACGATGTGGTTCAGGTTGGAGTCCATGTTGGGGTATTGCGGCGGGTTGAGCTTGCCCTCAAAGGGCGGGAACTGCTGGTCGCCGAAGTCGTCGCCGGATTCGGCGGTCGCTTCGGGCGTGGGCGTGTTGCCGGTTTGCGCCTGCGCTCTGCCATTATCCGCGCCGTTGAGCAGCGCGAAAAGGAGCGCGGTGGAGACCGCGACCACAAGGAACAGGTTCAGAATTCGCTTTGAAATCTTGGGTGTGTTTACGGACAATGTTGTTTCTCTCTCACAAAGCTTTGACGGAATCTATCCTGCGTAGAACGACGAGCAGGGCTATTGCGGATTTAGAATTTGTGAGCCAGGAAGGTAATACGCATTTCGTCTTTCGCTCCTGCGATTCCTTTCTTGACATCTTTGTCTCTCTAGGATTTGTGCTGAAAATCATGACACGGATGTTAACACGGGAAGCCTGAAAGTCAGCGCTGGATTATATTTTCGAGGACCGAATTGGCTATGCCTTGTCAGTCTCCCTTTCCGCTTATCCCTGTCCTGAGATTGTCGAAGGGCTGTGCCATGGATATCCGCCCCACTATCTTTTCAAAACACATAGACCTAATGCAAGATTCTTATCTGGAAAAGGCGGGCGCGGGGCAATCCAGACCCCGCGCCCTCTGGCGTTATGCGCCGAAAGTTGAATGTGAGGCCGCCATTGGCGGGCAAGCCCCTATTCTATGCCGATCAAGGTCAGAGTGAAACTGCTGCCGACAACGCCCGAATCGTAGGTGGCAGCCTCTATGGTGTAGCTTCCTGCTTCCAATGGCTGCTCTATCCGAGAATTCGGATTGTTAGGATAGTCGATGTCGTCATTGAAGTGTGCCACCGATCCCGTCTTGCCCTTGTCATTCAGCAGGTAGAGGAACGTATCCTCGCTCGACTCCAGTGTGATGCTCACTGAGGACGGCGCGCTCAAGTCGAAGGTGTAGTATCGCGCGTAATAAGTGCTGCCGTCCGCGGCCGGGTCGAGAGGCCTGTTAGTGGACTGGCAAGTGCTGATCCACGACGCGGTGATTACGCCGTCGCCTGTGATGGGCGTTACGCATGCGTCCGTGATGGGCGTTGCCGTCAGAACAGGCGTCGCCGTCGGAATTGGCGTCGGCACGGGAGTAGGCACGCCCGGCACGGTCGTGGGTGTTGGAGCAAGTGTCGCGGTTGGAATCGGCGTCGGGACTGAAGCGGTAGTTTCCAGCGCGGCAACCCTGCTGTCCAGTGTCGTTATCTTGTTCTGCAGAGTGGAGATAAGACTCTGGAGCGTCGTAACAAGAGTTTCGAGCATGCTTATCCTATTCAGAACTTCTTGGGGAACCTGAGGGGTTACTGGCGTGGGTTCAGGCGTTGTGCCGGGCGTAGGAATCGACGTCGGCGTTACAGTCGGTTCAGGCGCAATCGCCGGCAGCTTGGCGAATCCGTAGCCCCAGGTGTTGTTGGGGACTGCACCGCGCGCCTCCGCGTTGTTCTTCAAGTATCGCGTTACCTGCTGTGGTGTGTAGTCCGGGAAGCGCTGCTTGACCAGCGCGGCAAGCCCAGCGACGTGCGGCGCTGCTTGACTGGTTCCGGGGAACGCGCCGTCGGGATTGTCCGCCGAGCGATATGACACAGTTCGTCCCCTATCCGCCCCCACAATGTCGGGCTTGATTCTGCCATCGGGTGTTGGGCCCTGGCTGCTGAACTCTTCGATTGTAAGTGTGTCATTCCAAGGCGCAGCGCCCACGGCGAGCAGGCCGGGATTGGCGCTCTCGGCGGGGCTTTCGATGCTACCGGCCTCCGTGTGATACAGCAGAAAAGAAGAAGCGCTCAATACCTGCATCTGTATCCAAGATGGAACTGTGGAATTCCTAGTGGTCACGGTGAGACAGTAAATGCCGCTCGTGACTGGAGTGTATACAATTAGCTCATAGGGTATGTGACTGTCCCCGCCGGTCTGAGGGTCACGACTGCTACTAACAATGTCGAAAGCAGAGTTCCATAGGGCCATGCTCAGATCGGTGTCCGCGCCACCCCAGGAATCATCCCAGCGAAGTTGAACGCGGAAATCCTCTCCTGCGGTGAGACGCATGCAGTTATCATAGTCTGCGCCATTCCAATGCTGCCACCGAGTGGAAGAGGAAGAAACAATAGGTTTCAGGTCAGGAGCGCCAAACCAAGTGCCCATTGCGGAGTTGCCTGCCGCGCTAACCCAAGTGATGCCGCCTGCTACGGCTGCATCTACGCCTACGAATATAGAGTTGTTGAATGGCGATGTGCCATCTCCTGGGCCCTCCCATAAATCACTCAACGAATAGTTGATGACATCCACATCGTGCGCGACCATCCATTCGACTGTGGCTATGATGTCACCATAGGAGATAGGATTTGAGATGTAATAGGTGGCTTCGGGCGCGATGTCGAATGCCGTCTCGGTGACCGCAGTGCCGTGTCTGCCGGCGTCTGAATTGTCGCAATCCGCCATGCTTGATGTGACTACGCCAATATCAGCGTAGCATCTTACTTCCACCGATTGGGGCAGTTCCGTTCCCCTGAGGTCGTGAAAGCCTTCAAAGCCGCTGTCGATGATACCGATTCTGACGCCTTGCCCTCTGATGCCGGTGGAATGCCATGCGGGAGCGCCGTGCGCCGCCACGCCCTGACTGACGACTGCGCCCTGCGCGGGCTGCGGCGGGATGATTGTGCGGACGCTGAGCACGCCGTCCTGCTCTGACGCCTGCGGCAACAGCGATACCGGCACATAAGCCTCAATATAGTCCGCACCGATGTTGCGCGGGGACGCGCCGTTGGATTCGAGATAGGCGGTTAAGGCCCCTGCGTACCCTTCAGTGATGTAGAGCGTTACGGCGACGGATGTGTCATCATAAATAGGCGCACTTGCGGCGGCTGCTTGCGCAGTGAACTGCCCGCTCTGCGCCTGCTCTACGATCTGATTGAGGTTGGAGTCTAGGTTGGGATGCTGAGGTGGAGTGAGTTGTGCCTCAAGAATCGCTGCCCTATCCTGGGCTTCGTCACTCTGTTCGGGAACGGGCGTGGGCGTGTCGCCGGTTTGTGCCTGCGCTCTGCCGTTATCCGCGCCGTTGAGCAGCGCGAAAAGGAGCCCGGTGGAGACCGCGACCACCAGGGACAGGTTCAGAATTCGCTTTGAAATCTTGCGTGTGTTTACGGACAACGTTATTCCTTTCTCATAAGGCTTTGACAGAATCTATCCTGCGTAGAGTGACGCGCAGGACGGGTAGAGGGCAAAGCGGAATTAGGGAGGACGGACTTGGGGCAACTCAGATGGAAAATAAGGGATGTTATGGCAATAAGTGGAATATGTCGGAATGTGCGCCTGTGAGTGCGCTTGTAAGTTCACCTGCGGAAACCCCTCGTGGTACAGATTCAGGCTTCTTACCACGGCGAGGAGCACCACTGTGGATTTAGAACTTATAATCTGGGGGGGGGGGGTAAACGCATTTCGTCTTTCGCTCCTATGATTGCTTTTTGCTGATAATCTTGGTGCGGTTGGATGTTAACACACAATGCGGATGATATTAACACATGACACAGGTGATATTGACATGGGTAGCCTGAAAGTCAACGCTCAATTTATATTTTTGAGAACCCCATTTGTTATGCCTTATCAGTATCTTATTCTGCTTATCGCTGTCCTGGACAGTCGAAGGGCTGTGCTATAACCTCTGCCCGTTGTGCCATCTTGGGCAAGCCGATAAAATACTCGCTGAAATAGCATTTACGCAAGAGGTGTCACATGCCGCACATTACAGACGAAACACTGGAAGTCCTGCGCGCCATCCCAACGCAAACGCTCATCGACGCGCAGTGGGTGAAGGGCTGGCCCATGAGCTACATCGAGGGCGCCGTGCCGCTGCAAGAGGGGCAGCACATGGCTGGAAGGGCGGTAACGCTGCGATTCGTGCCGCATCGCCCCGATCTCGCGGACGACAAGCCCAAGGGCGCGGACTCTGCCGAGTATGTGGCAATCGAGATGTGCGGCCCCGGCGAAGTGCTTGTCATTGACGCGATGGGCTGGAAGTACAGCTCGGTCGGCGGCGACATCAAGTTCCTGCGAATGAAGCAGCTCGGAGCGGGCGGACTCGTTACGGACGGCGGCGTGCGGGACAGCGTTTCTCTGAAGGAGTACGGCTTTCCCGTATATTCGGCGAGCTTGACGGCAAAGCAAGGCCCCGCCGAGTTCTGGCCCTGGCAGGTCAACGATGCGATTCAGTGCGGCGGCGTGCTCGTGCGTCCGGGAGACGCGCTTGTGGGCGACGATGACGGCGTTGTGGTTGTGCCGCAAAGCATCGTTGACGAGGTAATCGAGATTGCCCACCAGCGCGAGGAAGTCGAAGAGGTCGTCAAGGCACAACTCGAAATAGAGCAGTGCTCTCCGGGGAAATACTACCCATTCAACGACAATACTTGGAAACTGTTCGAGGAGAAGACCGGCAAGAAGTTCGGCTAGTCGTCGCCCGCCTGCGCATCGTGCGTGTGCGCGAATCGAGTCAGCACGCTGTTGACGCCGTTCAGCCGCGCGTTCTCGAGTTCCGCATCCGACACCCTGCGTCCCTGCGCTATGATTTCCGCGCGTAGTTCTCTGCCCTGCGCGTCAATCTGCGATTCGAGATCCTTGCCCTGCGCGTCTATTTTCGCCTCAAGTTCTCTGCCCTGCGCGTCCATGTCTTCGCTTTGCGCGTCTATCTTCGCCTCGAGCCTGCTGCTCTGCGAATTCATCTGCCACATGAGCGCGAACATTGCGAACAACAAGCCCAATATGATGACCAGTGTGCTGATTAACTGCACCGATGCCGTATCCAAAGCCGCCTCCTTGCGTTAGCGCTGCTGTGGAAGTGCCTATCTCCACGCGGCGATTATAGCACGGAAGCCCCTTGTCGTATCCCTCGTAAGTTGCCAGTTGCCCGCCTATGAATTAGACTTTAGCGGCGGCTAGACTGTCGCGCAATGATAGCGCAACCACCAAACCATAGCGAATAGGAGATTACCAGATGGAAGAGCGAACCGGAGTATTCGCCGCGGGTGAAAACCAGTTGACACTGCTAGGCCCTGAGATAAGTGTGGGGCAACAGGCGCCCAACTTCACGGTGTCAGGCGCGGGATTGAGTCAAGTAACCCTAGACGACTTCGCAGGCAAGGTGAAGATTATCGCTTCCGTGCCGTCCCTGGACACGGGCGTGTGCAGCGACGAGACGAAGCAGTTCAGCGACTTTGCGAAGTCGATGTCGGATGACATCGTTGTCCTAACGATAAGTATGGACCTGCCATTCGCGCAGGCACGCTGGTGCGGCGCGAACGATGTTGACAATGTTACGACCGCTTCAGACTTCAAGTCGCGCGAGTTCGGCGACAGCTACGGCGTGCATGTGAAGGAAAACGGCCTGCTGGCGCGCGCCGTCTTCGTGCTGGACAAGGACAACGTGGTGCAACATGTGGAATATGTGCCGCAGATTGCCCAGCTTCCGGACTTTGACTCTGCGCTCGCCGCAGCAAACGAGGCAGCCGGGTAGTACGAAACCTGAAGATTCCAACTGTAAGCGGAGCGGCTACTCCTAATAAGAGTAGCCGCTCTATTCGTGCTGCGAATTATAGCCTTCAGTTACCCGTCGCGCTTCACATACAGCGATAGCGCCTCGCACGGATTTGGCCGCCCCGGCGTCTCTCCGATGGGGATGATTTCCGCATGCAAGTTGCTTGGCTTGAGTTCCAGCAGTCCAACGCCACCGAGGCGCAGTTCCTTGTGACGGGGGAATGTGATGCTGCCGGTATTCATTATGACCACGCCTTCGCGCTCGTAGAGCACCTCTTGATGCGTGTGCCCGCCGACCATGATGTCCACGGGCGACGGGAACAGCCGTCGCAGTTTCGACATCGGTAGATGCTCGCTGCCGAGATCGTGCACCATGCCGATGCGCCAGCCCTCCACCTCCAGCACCTGGACCTCCTCCGACCGGTGATCGTCGTACGGGTCGTTGTTGCCGTTAGCGCAGATGACAGGCGCGAACTGCTCCAGCCAGTCGAGCACTCGCGTGTATATCAGGTCGCCCCCGTGCAGAATCAGATCCATCGAGGAAAAGAACTCCGTTGGCTCAGGCCCAAGTTCGTCAAGGTCTTTGATGAGGTTTGGCAGGTGCGTGTCCGTGAGTAGTCCGATTTTCATTTCGTGTCCTAATCAGATTTTTCGATTAGCCGTCAGCCGTGCGCTGGGCGGTTTCTGCGCCGCCGCGTGATGCGAAAATTCCACCACACTATCAGGGGAGTTATCAGTATGGTAGGCAATACCCATCCAAGCCAAACGGGATTGGTTTCCAGATTTACGACGAGGACCGCCGTAACGGTGGCGATAGTTCCAGCCATCATGTTCGTCAGGTGTCGGGCAATCCGCCGTGTGCCCCGCGCATTCGCCGCGCGATAGAAACGTATATCTGCGAGGCTCAGCGCCAAGGCGATGAAGCCGAATAAGGTCATTGTAATCCACTGCGAGCTGCCGCCTCTCGCTAATACAGCGGCATAACCCCACATGCCTAGACCGGTTAACCCCATCGCGAAGATAGCAGACCAGTCGGCGAGGTGAGGCTTGCCCTCGTAGTTGCGAGCAAAACGCCAACCTGCGAATACAAGATAGAAGCTGAAGACCGCAATCAGCAGGAGAAAGATGCTGCTGCCGAGAAGTGCCAGTGGTATTGAGGTCAGGAACACCAAAGTCATCGCCGCTGCGTAAACTCTGCCGGCCCAGATATGCCTGGTTCCTCCCTTCTGCGTAACCAGTGCTATCGCGGCAGTCAGCAGCGCGACAGACCCGGAGGCGATATGAATTGCAAGCAGAGAAGTGTTGAGCATTGCTCTGCCCTCTTGTGAATATGACGATTCGGCAGCATACTTCCGTTGACTGAATTGCCCCTGTATGCTACCTTTTCGCCGTCCGTGAATTCGCTGCAACGGCGTTATTCACGCTAACAGACGAACAACCGTCAATCAAGTTTCTAGGCGAGCCGAATCAAGGCAACCGGCAACTTTGCGGATGATTGACTGGCGGTGGTTGAGTTCCCGAGAAATCAGAAAAAAACGAAGACATCGACTGACCGAATGGAGGGACAAGATGCCCCAACGAAGAGAAGCCGCGATTGTCGGCATTCATGAATACCCGCTCAGGGTCGTCGGCCCCGGCACCAGCGCGCTGCAAATCAAGGCTGCCTCGGCAATCAAGGCTCTTGAGGACGCCGGTCTATCCGCCAAGGACATCGACGCCGTCTATGACACGGGCACGCATCAGGGCATAGGCGGACTCGGCATATCCGAGTATCTCGGACTGAAGCCGAGGATTATCGACAACACCGCCGTAGGAGGCACATCCTACGAGTTCCACGCTAACCACGCCGCCAAGATGATCGCGGCTGGCAAGTGTGAGGTCGCTTTGCTGACATACGGCTCCACCGCCCACTCCGACAGGCGCAACATCGGCACCGCGGGCGGCACGAGTCAGGGCCCCGCGACGCCCGCCGGAAACATGGAAGACTCCTGGGGCCAGACGCTCATCGCTAACTACGGCATGGTCAAGCGCCGCCATATGCACCAGTACGGCACCACCGACGAGCAGTTCGCTGAAATTTCGGTCGTTACTCGCCGCCACGCCATGCGAAACCCGGAGGCGGTCAAGGCTATGACCGATCTTGAATTCGTCGGCGTGAACGAAATCACCGTTCAGGATGTGGTTGATTCGCGCGTGATAGCGCACCCGCTCCATCTACTTGAGTGCTGCATGATTTCGGACGGCGGCGGCGCGGTCATCATCGCCTCTCCGGAAGTCGCCGCGAACTGCGCCAAGAAGCCCGCTTGGATTATCGGCACGGGAGAAGCGACAAAGTACCGCGAGAACGGCGGCGACATCACCGTCAGCGCGGGCGCCCAGTCCGGTCCTATCGCGTTCGCGGACGCGGGCGTTACGCCGGATGAGGTTGATGTGTTGATGGCTTACGATTCCTTCAGCATCACCGTGATGTGCATGATCGAAGACCTCGGCTTCTGCAAGAAGGGTGAGGGCGGAGACTATGTGAGCCAGCGGCATCTCGGCTTCGACGATCCTCGCGGACCCGCTATGAACACGGATGGCGGCGGCTTGTCCTCCAATCACCCCGGCGAGCGCGGAATCTTCCTGCTGCTCGAGGCGGCGCGACAATTGCGCGGCGAATCCACGGCCCAGGTAGCCGACCCCAAACTCGCAGTCGCAGTGGGTAACGGCGGCTCTCTTGGCTCGCGCCATGCGACGGGCGTAACAATCCTCGCCGCCGACTAGACGAAAATAGCGCCCCTTCACCCTCGATGGGGAAAGGTTAGGATGGGGATGAAAAACATCCTATCTATCCTGTAAATCCTGTTAACACCCGACACCCGATAACTGAAAACTCACAGGAGAATCCGCCATGGCAGGACAGCGACCACTACCCAGATTCCCCGAGCCGGACACAGAGCCGTTCTGGGAGGCAACAAAGCGTCACGAGCTCACATATCAGGTCTGCGACGACAGCGGCGATGTCGTGTTCTACCCGCGCAAGTATTGTCTGCAATGCGGCGGGGACGGCCTGAGTTGGCGCACCTCGAAGGGTGAGGGCGAAGTGTACACTTTCAGCGTGGTGATGCAGAGCAGGCATCCCGCATTCGCCGACTTGGGTCCCTATGCGGTAGCCTATGTTGACTTGGACGAGGGCTTCAGGATTATGACAAACATCGTGGGCGTCGATAATCCTATCGAAGATATCCAATGCGGCATGCGAGTTAAGGTCCGTTGGGAAGACCAGGGTGAAGGTGAAGTATCCTTGCCCATGTTCGAGCCGGCATAGATCGCTGCGATGCTCTCGAAGACAGCATCGTGTTCAGGTGAACCAACCCTGAAAGAGTATATTGAGCTAAAGCGTCCTAGAAACGCCACTCTCGTCAGCTGCCGTAGTAGCAACATAACGCGCGAATTTGCTATGATTATGTTGGCTTGCATGGCGGCTGATTGTGTCTGACAACATGAGTGTCAGAGTTCGAGACTCTGCTGAAACGTCCGTGCGATATGACTGAAACCCAATTCGGAATAGGGAGCACCATAGAATGGCAAACTCAAACGGTTCCATCATGACGGTTGACCGCGTTGCCCTTACCAGTAGCAGGGCGGGTACACCCGTTCAGTTGCCCGATTACGACAAGAGCCGATTTGAAGAGGTCGGCTTTCTTACTGCAATGACCCTCGTGCTGCTGGGCAACTACTCGCAGACAGGGCACTTCGGCGGCCCCCTCGCGTACACGCCGTACACGGTGATGACTCACCTGGCCGGCCCCGAAAACGGCGGGCTTCGCTACGACTATCGCCGACCCAAGCACCCCTATGCCGACAGGTTCATGCTCGCCGGCGGACACAACGCGCCCGTAACTTACGCCCTATGGATGATTATGGGCGAGGCTCTGGCGCGAAAGCATGCCAAGACCGGCGACCCGCGATACGCGGTTGACCATGAGCAGGGCATGCTTGGCATCGACTGCCTCGGCTTTCGCAGGGGCGCAGGCGCGCTTGCCACGCTGCTTGAAGACTTCGACCTGACCGATGCGCCCGAAATGGCGCAGGCGAAGATTCGCGGCATCCGCTCTCTCGCGGGCCACTCCGAGACGACAGACTTGACGAACGACGTCAACGGCGGGCCATCCGGCATCGGCATCGCCACCGCGGCAGGCAAGGCGGCGTTCTGGGACATGATGGGCGCGCCCGACAGCCTGAAGATAATGGCGATCGAGGGCGAGTTCGCCATGACCTCCGGCCACTCACAGGAGATGAAAACCGCAGCCGTCGCCCAGCAGGTGGGCAAGCGCCTACGCATCCTGCTGTCCTACAACAACGCGGGTATCGACGACGAACTCATAGGCGGCGTCATACAGCCCCAGTACGATGGCTACCGCATCGAAGACCAGTGGGCAGCCTATGGCTGGAATGTCTTCACCGTGGACAACGGCAACGACTACGACCAGGTTCTCGGCGTCCTCAAGGCGATGGAAGACTGGGACCCCGCCGACGACCGCCCCATGATTGTCGTGGGCAACACCGTCAAGGGCTGGTGGCCCGGCGCCGTCAACGGCAACATCGCCGGCTACGGCGACCAGATTATCAGCTACGAGAGCCACCCTTACGCCTTCCCCTTCAACGGCGACTACTTCTCCGCGCTCGCCTCCACCTTCGAGCATCACTTCGGTGTTGAGTTCGAGGGCATCAGAAGCGGCAACGCGGCGACCGACATGCGCGAGCGCCTGCTTGAGTTCAAGCGCAACATCGATGTCGCTATGTCCGTCCTCGACCAGAATGGGCTCGGCGACTGGCTCGCCGACCGCCTAGTCGAAATCGGCGACAGTATTGACGACAGCCTGCCGCTTCGCATCGACCGCGATGTTGACCCGTTCCAGGACCCGCGCCTCGCCATCGAGAACCTGCCGACCGAAGCGCAGACCGTAAGCGTCAAGAACCATGTCTCCGGCGAAGAAAAGGAAGTCTCCATAAAGCTCTTCGAGGAGCCGGGAAATGTGCGCGGAACTCGCCGTGCCATATCCGAAATCGCCAAGTACATGAACTACGTTACCGACAACAGACTGGTCATCGTGGCGGCAGACCTTGCCGAATCCATCAATGTGGAGCCCGGCGGACTCTGGGGGCACTACGACCCCGTGCATAACCCAACCGGAACACGCCTCAAGGCGGCGATTCAGGAAGCAGGTAACGTGTCCACCGCTGTTGGATTCGTCGGGCAATCGGTATCCCTAGACCCGGACAAGCATGTGGGCGTATGGGCGCTCAGCGGCAGCTACGGCGCATTTACGCCGCTCATGTACTTGCCCGCCCGCGTCTGGAGCCAGCAGAACCAGGACAGCCCCTTCCGGGTGGGCGTGCTCAATGTTCTCGCCGGGCACTCCGGTCCCGAAACTGCCGCTGACGCGCGCACCCACTTCGGTATCTTCGCACCGCAGGTGTGGAAGCTCTTCCCGCGCGGTCAGGTAATCACCTTGAGTTTCTGGGACTACAATGATGTAGCTCCCGGCTACTTCGCGGCGGCAGAGATTGCGGCGCGCGACCCCAAGGTCGGCGTGATCGTCCTCGAAGTGGCGCGCCCGGACTTCCCAGTATCCGATCGAAGCACCTTCGCCGACACTGATCTGATGGCAGCAGCCAAGGGCTTCTACGTCATTCGCGATTTCGACCCGGACAAGCCCAAGCAGGGATATGTGATAGTGCAGGGGTCGTCCTCCACGGTCAATCTGGTCAATGCGCTGCCTCAACTCGAAGAGGATGGCGTCAACGTGAAGGTCATCGCCGCAATCAGCGAAGAGCTGTTCCGCCGCCAGCCGCAGGACTATCAGGACTCCGTCTTGCCGCCTGAAGCGATATACGACATGGCTGTGGTGACCACAGGCACGCGCCGCATGTGGCCCGTACAGAACGCCGGCCCCCTCACGGACGAGTATTCGCTCGTGTCGGACTGGGACAACCAGTGGCTCACCGGCGGCACGGAAGCCGACGTCATCGCAGAGGCGCACCTTGACACCGACTCCATCTACAATGGCATCAAGCGCTTCGCACTCGACCACGACGAGCGCATCAGCCGACAGGCGAATTTGGTGGCAGCGGTGAAGTAGGCCGTCTCCCTCGACTGTAACATTTGCTAGGGGCAGGTCTTTGTACCTGCCCTTTTCTTTTGCTCTCATTCCACGACATTACTCATCGGACTTGTGTATTGCACGCTTATGCGATAACTTTCAGATGCGTGAATATTGCTTGAGAGGTGAGCAAGATGCTGACCGAATACGAAACAGGCTTTACGATACAGGAAACATCCGAGCTTACGGGTGCTGCTCTGCTGACCGATGTTGCGAACAAGCTGGAGTCTATTCTTTCAGACGAGCAGGGCGACGGGTCGCCATCAATCACCGAGAGTGATATTTCGGCTTCATCGGGGTATGCAATCATTGGTGCGGACCGACCACACCCTGAAGACCCCAGCCATACCGTGCGTATTCAGGCAAGGCTCTGTACGGAAGGGCAGGCGGTTATGGCGCAAATCCGCTCACGCTTCATTTCAGCCGACGACAACGACCCCGCTGATCTGACAGCGGGGCCGCCGCGCGTACTGAAGGAAATCGTGAACAGTTATGCCTGCCTCATTGGAATACCTGGAACATATAGGTTCAGGAGAGAAGTGTATCTGGTGGAGGACGTTCGTACCGCAGAGCACGTCCTGAGTTTTATCAAGAACCGCAATCGCAAAATCCCTGTACTGATACTCACTGAATACGATAATACAGGGCGTACCGCCATCAAACCGCAGGGCGTATTTGACTACTTGCTCGGGCTGGCGTTGGTGGTCCGCTTCAGAGGCGGTACATCCAGGCACATTGGTAAAGCAACGGGAAGGCCTTGTTATAACGGTTCGATGCGTTTCTATTTGCCAGGGGATAGCGCCGGTAAGTATTACTCTCCAAACGATGCGACACGGAATGGCCTTACGCAGTTTCAGAAGTACTTTATCAACAACGCTGAGATTCACGACCTGAACAGAGACTTTGAAGCTAAATTCAGCGATGCAAGGACGAGAGTAATCCGTGACCTTGAGGGAAGGGATGACCTACCTACTCCGTTATCAACTAGAGATACCATCATTGCGAATAATCAAATCTCTTTGCTGCAACATGAAATATCCTCAGAACGTGAAGCACACAGGCACACCACTGGCCGACTGAAGCAGGCGAACGAAGAGATAGACACTCTACGACACGAGAAATCAGAGAGCGACAAAAAGTATGAACAGACGGTGAATGACCTACTCGAGCGGTTGAACATCGCAGAAGTGTCTTCAAACGCATCCTCGGATTCCGAAAAAGACAGGAAGATTAGGTTGCAGAACACTGAAATCAATCAGTGGAAGCGAAGGCATAGGATTGCCGAGGATGAGACAAGGAAACTGAAGCAAGAGATAACAGACCTTACGGAAAGCCTAGAGCGATTCAAAGTCGAAGCCGCCGCCGCGAAAATTCCGGCAACCACCGAAACCGCGTCAGAGCGCGGTCTGCAACTTACGGGCACCGCTGGCATCGACAACATCACCATCCTAAATCATGCCATCAACATCTATCGCAACCTGGCGCGCATCTACATAATCAACTCTCTCAGAGAGCACTTTAACAGCGAGCTAAAATTACGTGACGCTTTGGAGCGAAACATGAACAGCAACGATGATAGGAGGCGTCTGCAAAAAGCCGCAGCCAAGGGGCGCCCACAAGACGGTATAGATGTCGGACACTTCGAGTACATTGTTATGAACAATACGGCATGTTTCGGTGGCAAACGCAGACTCTCCACCAAAATGTCTGAAGTTCGGCAAGTTCGGAACGCTGCAGCTCACCCGGAATATAAAGGAATTGATGACCTGAACGCAAAGGACGGTCTCTACAAGGTGGCGGGCGCATTGAAAGAAATGGGCAATGATGCTTATGGCAAACGCGTAGAGCAATTGCTTCCACTTGTACGCTGAACATATGCTACAATAATTCTAGCAAGTGGGGACGCGCAGGTTCGACAGGGGACCGTCTCTACAGGATTGCAGGCCGAGGCGCCACGCACCGCGTTAAAAGTGGCAAAAAAGTAACTGGCAACGACAGAGAGTTTGCCCTAGCCGCCTAACCGCGGCTACATCCGCCATCTCTTCCCTCCGAGAGGGGTGACCGGGTGCCATATTATCGGGGGAAAGCCTGACAGACGCCGATATCGACTGGCTTAACCCATCGGCTGGCTCTGAGAAGTTACCCGTCGGTAAGTGCTTCCTGGAGCAAGACTCAATTACCGACTAAGCCTGTAGTACATCCTAGTCGGAGAGTCTTCTGGACGGGGAGTGCGACTCTCCCCCGTCTCCACCAACCACTTCGCGCAACAGGGGAGGCGACTCTAGCAGTCGCCTCCCTTCTCTTTTGTCTTGCGCCACAGCGGATTTACACTCGGCACGTTCGAGACTTGTAGGCTGTATCCGTGCAGCAATCATGGTCTATAATCGAGCCGTAACCTGCCATCCACCCGATCAGAACTCGCTGCGAGAACACACCGCACAGGAGGACAAATTGGCTCAGTCCGACGCGAAGAGCAACATCATCCCCGCCATGCGATACCGAGACGCCCACGCCGCCATTGACTGGCTCTGCGACGTCCTCGGCTTCGCCCGCCATCTGGTAGTTCCGGACGGCAGCGGCGGTGTGGCTCACGCGCAACTGACCCTGGGCAACGGAATGATTATGCTCGGCTCGCACCGCGACGACGCGGATGACGGTGTTATCGCGCCAACGCCGAACGGCTCTTTGACGCAGAGCGCCTACATCGTGGTTGGCGACATCGAAGCTGCCTATAAGCGCGTGCAGGCTGCCGGAGCGAACATAGTATATGAACTTGAGGAGCAGTCCTATGGCGGCAGCCTGTTCTCCGTGCGCGACCCGGAAGGGCAGCTCTGGCATCTCGGTTCTTACGACCCTTGGGCGGACCAAGAAAGCTCCTGAATTGAGCCGACAGGAACATTCGCAGCCTTAATACGCCAACGTGTTTAGCTAGTTCGGAGGAGAGAAATGAAAGTAGGCGTGAACCTCATCAACTTTGGTCCCGGCGCGAATCCAGACTCTTTCCGCAGAACGGTGGAGATTTCTGAGACACTTGGCTATCACCTCGTCATGACATCCGACCACATCGCGGTTACGTCCGACGTCGCTGAGCGATACCCTGCGCCCTTCTACGAGCCGCTCAGTACGCTGGGCTGGCTTGCGGGCATCACCAGTATGGAGATTGGCAGTACCGTAATCATCGTGCCGTACCGCAGCCCGTTGGAAACGGCGAAGGCATGCGCCAACATCGACCAGCTCAGCGGCGGACGCTTCATCTTCGGTGTTGGCGTCGGCTGGGCAGAAGGCGAATTCGACATACTTGGCGCGCCCTTCAACCGGCGCGGCGCAATGACTGACGAATACCTCGATGCCATGAAGGTTCTGTGGACAGAGGATGTCGCATCGTTCGAGGGCAAGTACGTTTCATTCAAGGACGTGAATACCGCGCCAAGACCTGTGCAGCAGCCGCACCCGCCGATATGGGTAGGCGGCCCGTCTGCCGCCGCGATGCGCCGCGCCGTCCGGCATGGCAGTGCATGGCATCCCATCCGCATAACCGTTGACCATCTGCGGGACACCGATTTCCCTCTGCTGAAGAGAATCGCCGATGAAGAGGGTAAGCCGGTTCCCGATCTTTGCCCCAGAATCCGCCTGCGAATCACCGACTCGCCGATGAGCGAGATAGAGCGTCTGGCTGGTGAGGGAACTATGGACCAGATTCGTCGTGACCTTGAGGAACTGCAAGCGCTCGGATGCACCTACGTCCTGCTCGACAGTTTCTACGGCGATGTGGAAGCCACGAAAAATCACGAGACCACATGGCGAATGCTCGCTGCCGTCGCTGAGGAGGCTCTGGACCTGGAGAACGAGTGCGTGAAGTAATTCGTCTAGCGTCCCATTCTGGCGAGCTAGGCATGCCGGTTGACACTAAATTGGCAGATTGAAACAATGGCGCAATAGTCGCTGGCATCAGTTGGGATTCATCCGGGGAGGAAATGATGGGCACTTTCGACGGCAAGGTGGTAATCGTAACCGGCGGCGCTCATGGCATCGGCAGAGCCACCGCGATTGAGTTCGCCAAGGAAGGTGCTAGCGTCGTCATCGCCGATGTGAACGAGGAAGCAGGTCGCGCCGTCGAATCCGAACTCAATGAGACGGGTCCCGGCGGCGTCTTGGTCGTAGCTGATGTCGCGCACATCGACGAGTGCAGCCGCGTAGTCGCTGAGACGGTCGAAGCTTTTAGCGGCGTGGACGTGCTCTTCAACAACGTGGGCATCCAGTCCCCCGATTCATACAAGAACGTCGAAGACACCCCGGAAGAAATGTGGGACCGCATCCTCGATGTGAACCTGAAGAGCTACTATATGATGTCGAAGTTCGCCATTCCTGAAATGCGGAAGCGGGGCGGCGGCGCGATCATCAACACGGCAAGCGTGCAAGGTCTTCAGTCACAGAAGCTTGTGCCTGCGTATGCCGCAAGCAAGGGCGGCGTGCTGTCACTGACTCGCCAGATGGCACTCGACTACGCGGAAGAGAACATTCGCGTGCTCGCCGTCTGCCCGGGCACCATCGACACCGAGATGGTCCGCACGGTCGCGCGACTCGAAGAGGGCGACCCGGGCGAAATAGTCGCCGAGTGGGGCAAGGACCATCCCATTGGCAGGGTGGGGCTTGGCGTGGATGTAGCCAATGTGGTGCTGTTCCTCGCAAGCGACAAGGCAAGTTTCATGACAGGCGAGTATGTGAACGTGGACGGCGGATTCATGGCTCTTGGCGCATGGGCATCGGGCGCAGGCGCGTCTCAGGAATAATCGCTATCAATGGCGCACTCTTGTATGCCGCTGATTGGAGCAA
Organism: Dehalococcoidia bacterium; assembly: GCA_965204855.1. Lineage (GTDB taxonomy): Bacteria > Chloroflexota > Dehalococcoidia > Lucifugimonadales > JADFKI01 > Bin90. The sequence continues at coordinate 1,842,426 of OZ242018.1, read as the reverse complement.
GACATGGACGGTAAGGTAGCCATCGTAACCGGCGGCGCTGGCGGCTTAGGCTCAGAGATATGCCGCAAGTTCGCAGCGCGTGGCGCTGCCGTCGTCGTTGCTGATATGAATGAGCAGGCGGCGTCCGAATTGGCGGCATCCATCGACGCCGACGGCAGCCGAGCAATCGCCGTGCAGGTCGAAGTAACCGACGAAGCATCCGTAATCGCTGCCGTCCGGACGGTCGTCAGCCAACTCGGACGGGTGGACTACCTCGTGCATTGCGCCGGCACGAACATCAAGGCTCCGGTGCTGGATATGTCGCTCGACCAGTGGGACCTCTCGCTCCAGCCGCACCTGACGGGAGCATTCCTGTTTTGCCGCGAGGCAGGCAGGCAGATGGTAGAGCAGGGCGACGGCGGCAGCGTAGTGTTGATGTCGTCCGTTACCGCCATGTCCCCCGTGCCTGAACGCGGCGCGTATGGCCCCGCAAAGGCGGCGCTCATCAACTTCGCCGGTCAGCTCGGTCTCGAATGGGCGCAGTACGGCATAAATGTCAACGCCGTCTGTCCCGGCGTCGCCCTGACGCCAATGACCGAGATGGTCTATGAGCGCGAGCCTGAACTGCGAGAGCAGCGCCTGAAGCGGTTCCCCATCAAGCGCGAGGTGCTGCCGGAAGAGGTGGCTGACCTGGTGCTGTTCCTGTGCAGCCCGGAAGCTCGTTACATCAACGGCGTGGGCATTCCCATAGATGGCGGTTTCCTCAACTCCGGCTTCTACCAGGACACAGGAAACTGAACCACTTGCCAATCCATACTGAGGCCAATCCAACTGGAGGCCAACCCACATGGAGGAATATGTATGGCCCTGCTGAACAACGACGCCGATGTCTCCGTACTCGTGGACGGGCTTGACCATGTGGAAGGAGTCGCCTGGGGACTGGACGGCTACTCCTATGCCGGTGGCGAAGCCGGACAGATATACCGCGTCGATATAGAGCAGGGAACGGCGACACAGATAGCCGACACTAGCGGCTTCATACTGGGGCTTGCGTTGGACGCCAACCACAACATCTATGCCTGCGACACTGGAAACCGCGCGGTGATGAAGATAACCTCGGACGGCGGCGTGTCGAAGTACGCCACCGGCGCGCCGGACGAGCCGTTCTACACCCCCAACTACCCGGCATTCGATGCCGACGGCAATCTATACGTCTGCGATTCGGGCGACTGGAAGTCCGACAATGGCAAAATCTTCAAGGTCAAGCCCGGTGGCGAGACCGAAGTCTGGACGCGAACGCTGTGCGAGTTCCCTAACGGTCTGTGCGTCGGTCCCAACGGCGGCAGCCTGTTCGTTGCGATGAGCCTCAATCCGCCGCGCGTTGCCGAGATTCATATTGCTCCCGACGGCTCTGCCGGTGATATAAGAACGGTCGTGGAGCTTCCCGGCGCGGTGCCGGACGGCGTCGCGTTCGACACTGACGGCAACCTGTACATCGCGTGCTATCGCCCCGACCGCATCTATCGCTTCAGCAGCGCCGGTCAGCTCGAAGTGCTTGCCGACGACTTCGAGGGCACCATCATCGCGGCGCCCACGAACATTGCCTTCTGCGGCGCGGATAGGGACATTCTACTGAGCGCGAACTTAGGACGCTGGCACATCACCCGCTACGAGACGGGCGCAAAGGGCATTGCGCTGCATTACCCTGAGCTAGAATAGCCTACCGATTTTCGGAGTAAGAAACATGACTCAGTACCAGATCGAACGCAACTACGGCTGCCGCGTCTCCGACGCATGGGCATTCCGCGGACTCAAGACAGCCGTCATCGAGAACGAGCTGCTGAGAGTCGTAGTCCTAATTGACAAGGGCGCAGACATCTACCAGTTCGTCCACAAGCCCACCGACACCGATTTCCTCTGGCGCTCACCGTGGGGCGTCCGCGACCCGTCTGTTCGCATACCGACCACCGGCTACGGCGAAAGCCTGTGGATGGATGTGTACGAGGGCGGATGGCAAACGGTTCTGCCCGGCGGCGGCTTCCCCAGCAGGCACATGGGCGCCGACATGGGACTGCACGCGGAGGTCAACACCGTGCCGTGGGACGCGGCGATTCTGGAAGACACGCCCGATGTCGTCTCGATGCGCTTCTGGGTGCGCGCGGCTCGCATGCCCTTCTTCTTCGAGAAGACCCTGACCCTTCGCAGCGGCTCTGCCGTGCTGGAAATCAAGGCGCGCCTGACCAACGAGGGCGAAGAGCCCGTGCCTTGCGTGTGGGGCGAACACATCGCGCTCGGCGCTCCGTTCCTCAGCGAGGACTGTGTCATCGACCTACCCGGCGGCACCCTCATCAACGAGGAAGGCGACGACTGGCACCCGAATGTTAAGCTGAAGGGCGGCTTCAAAGGTCCCTGGCCCATGTCCCAGCTCAAGGATGGCACACCGAGAGACCTTAGCAGGATACCGCCCAAGAGCTTCCGCTCTTACGACATGTCCTACATCGCCGATATGCCCGACGGCTGGTACGCGGTCACCAACCAGAAGACGGGTGTGGGCTTCGGCTTCCGCTATCCCACCGATGTGTTCAAGTTCCTCTGGTACTGGCACTCATTCGGCGGCGGCTTCGGCTATCCATGGTACGGACGCACCTACAATGTCGGCTTGGAGCCGTTCACCAGCTTCGGCAACGCCGGTCTTGTGGGCGCGGTCGAGAACGGCACCGCGCTGCTTGTCCAGCCGGGAGAGACCGTCGAGACATCCCAGCGCGCCGTGGCATTCAGCGGCGCATCCCGCGTAAGTTCGATCTCCCCTGACGGCGAAGTGACCATCCAGCCACTACCCCAGTAGCAGTGCTAACTGTGGCAAGCAACCCCGCTGCTCCCAGCGAGGCCGCTCATATCGCATCAGCAGCCGCGCCGTGCTCTGACGAAAAATAAGGGAGGCGATTTTCATATCGCCTCCCTTAGCTTAGTCCGATATTTCTGCGGCAATGCCGCAATCAACCCTATTCGGTAGGCCAGCCTTCCGGGATCTCGCCGGCAGCAAGCGCGGCCTTTATGGATGCCGCCGCTTCGGATGTTACCCATCCGCTCCAAATGTCCTCGTTGCTGTTCAGCCACCAGAGGGCGGCTTCGTTCGCGGTGGCGTTTTCGTTTTCCGACATCCAAGCTGCGACGGTCTTGTACCTGTCGATGTTGAATTCCCAGTTACGTAGCATAGCTACCACATCCGGGGCGCGCGTCAGCAGGTCGGGATGCACGGCTATCAGGATGGTAGCGTCCTCATAGGCGCATGCCTTCGTCGTGAACCAGCATTCGTCGCTGTACGCAGGCTCTTCCAGCCTCACCAGGTCGAGCAGCAGCGGCGGGTCGTTGGTGCCCCACTGGTAGCCCAGCCATGGCTCCTGCTTCTCATACGCGCCGTAGAGGTCCGCGTTCGAGGCGGCTCCGTCGCCGGGATTGATAATATGCACATGGTCGTCCAGACCGTATCCGGTTATCTGCTTGGCGTTCACTTCCTCGCATGCCCAGCCGATGACGCAGGACACCAGCCGCGCCTTGTCGCCGGTTTCCGCCGTCTTGAACAGGTCCTTGTACTGCTGGTCCTTCAGGTCGTCCACGCTGTCCAGCTCAGGGTACTGCTCTTGCAGATACTTGGGAATGACGAACGCGGACTGCCAGTCCTTGCCCAGGCTCTCGCCAATCGAGACGACTTCGCCCGCAGACTGCGCCTCCATCCATGCCTCATCCTGGTTCGGCAGCCAGATTTCCATCGTCACGTGGGAATCTCCGGCGCGCAATCCGTTGAACAGGGGCAGGGTAGAGCCGAAGACGGTATCGGTCGGATAGTCATAGCCCTTTTCCACTATGTACTGCGCTATTCTGTCCTGGACTTGTGCGCTGGTCCAGTTGAGATCAGAGAAGATTATGGTCTCCCTCGACGGCGCTTCCATCATGGCGCGCTCTTCAAGCGCCATTGCCACGATGTTCTGCACCTCTTCGGCCGTGAGCGCATCGGAGGACGCTTCCATAACCGCGGAGGATACCGCTGACTGCACATCCTCGCTGGTTACCATGCCTTCCTGCGCTTCCATCACCGCCATAGAGATTGCGGACTCTACATCCTCGGCTGTAATGGCGTCCTCGCTCGCGGCCATAACCGCCGACTCCACCATAGCCTGAATCTCTTCAGGGCTTGCGCCTTCCATAGCGGCGCCTGCTACCGCGTCTTCCACCATCATCGCAATGTCGTCAGCCGACACCTGCGACTCGGACATGCCCATCATGGACTTCTCGACCATTGCCGAGATTTCTTCCGCCGAGACCTGTGGCGCCGGAGCGGGCGCAGACTTCGCCACTGCCGACTCAACGATACTTTGCAGCCGTGCCTCGTCAATGGCGGGAGCCGGAGCGGGCTGCGAACAGGCAACCATCGCAAGTGCGACAATCGCCAGAATTAGGGTTGTAGAAATCAGTTTGCCTTTGCTTAACAAAATCATTTCCTCCTTATGACTCTTTGCTTCCTCTTCTGTTGCTCACATTCGGGATTCTCATTGCACCTACGAAATTTCGCCTATCGATGGTAAAGTAACCCACTCAAGTGCACATCCCACGAAATCACATTCTTATACTCTATGTCAATATATTGCTATCCTCCTGCTTATCCCGCGCTCATCAAAGTCTCCTGACGCTTTCGCGCCACAGACTGAGTGAGCCGGTCGATTATTATGGCGAGAAGCACGATCGCCACACCGGAGATCAACCCCTCACCCACCTGATTCTTCTGCAGCGCGCGCAAAACGTTGTCTCCCAAGCCGCCCGCTGCAACCATGCTCGCGATAGTTACCATCGCAAGCGCCATCATCGTTGTCTGGTTGATGCCCGCCATTATCGTGGGCAACGCCATCGGCACCTGCACCTTCGTCAGCACTTGCCACGGCGATGCGCCGAACGAACGCGCTGCCTCTACGACTTCTTCATCGACCTGACGAATACCCAGGTTCGTCAGTCGAATCACCGGCGGAATGGCGTATATCAGGGTTGCGAATATGCCGGCGGGCGACCCCAGGCCGAAGAATAGGATACCCGGCAGCAGATACACGAAGCTGGGCATAGTCTGCATCGCGTCCAGTATCGGGCGCATTATGTTGTCCGCAAGCTGGTTGCGCGCCGCGACTACTCCGAGCGGCAGCCCCACAGCCACTGCAATTGCCACCGCAACCACCATCAGCGCAACCGTATCTATCGTATTCTCCCACAACCCCATGAAACCGAAGAACAGCAAGGCAAGCGATGTGAATATCAGCATGCTCCAGCGTCCCACCGCGAACGACAAGAGAGCGAGTCCGACGACTATTGCGGGCCACGGAATCCACTTCAGTACATTTTCAATGTAGAGCAGCGCGTATTGAATTGCCGACTTCACACCGTCGAACAGCCAGTCTCCGTTCCTCGTCAGCCACGATGCCCATTCGTCTATCCTGTTGCCCGTAACCTGTCGCAGCGACTTTTCGATCTCGATTGTATTGCCGCCGGTTGTAGGGACTTCCGAGCTGGAGACTGTGGTTGGGAACTCCATTCCCGGCTCCCAGATCAGCAGACTGGCGAGCATTACGATGACGACCAGCCCCACTCCAAGCAGCCAGTAATAGAGGCGAGGAATGGCAGCTGTTGATTGTCCCGGTGTGTCCGTTGATGCCGGTCGCACATTCTCGACTTGTGCCATATTAAGCCTCCGTCGTCTCTTCCGACATTCCGGTCAGCAGCGCCCCTCGATGCACCTGTCCCAGCAGTCTCCCGTCCTCGTTCACAACCGCTATCGGATGCTCGGTGCTCGCGGCCATCGGTATCAAGTCCTCTATGTACGCGTCCGGGTCCGCAGTCATAACCTCGCCAAGCTCCAGCCCATTGAGTGATTCCACCTTCTGCCGCGCAAGCCTTCCTGCGTAGTCTTCCGTCAAAATGCCTCGCAGAATGTTGTTGTGTCCCAGCACGAACAGCACGTCGGTGTCGCCGCTCCGCATCGCGTGCAGCGCGGCGCGCGGTCCCTGCCAGTCGTTCACAACCGCGTCCGGCTCCTGCATTATCGCCTTCGCCTGAATCACCTTCGCGCGCGACACGTCCTGCACGAACGAAGTCACATAGTCATCGGCGGGCAGCGTGACTATCTCTTCCGGCGAGCCTTCCTGCACTATCTCCCCGTCGCGCATAATCGCAATTCGGTCGCCTATCTTCAGCGCCTCGTTCAGGTCGTGTGTGATGAACACAATCGTCTTCTGAATCGAGCTTTGCAGCGAAATCAGCTCGTCCTGCATCTCCCTGCGAATCAGAGGGTCGAGTCCGCTGAAAGGCTCGTCCATCAGCAGAACCTCCGAGTTCGCCGCAAGCGCGCGCGCCAGCCCGACGCGCTGCTGCATGCCTCCGCTCATCTCGCTCGGCAGGTAGTCCTCCCACCCCTTCAGTCCCACGGTCTCAATGGCTTCGAGCGCCGCCTCGTAGCGTTCCCCTTTCTCTATACCGCGTATCTCCAGCCCATAAGCCACATTGTCCAGCACCCTTCTGTGCGGTAGCAGACCGTAGTGCTGAAACACCATCGCTATCTTCTGCCGCCTGAACTGTATCAGCTGCTCCGAGTCGTACTCCAGAACATCCTCGCCATCGAACAGCACTTCCCCTTGAGTGGATTCGATGAGCCGAATGAGGCAGCGCACCAGAGTTGACTTGCCGCTGCCTGATAGACCCATGATGACGAAAATCTGCCCCTTCTCCACTTTGAAGGACACATCACGCAGCGCGACCACAAGCCCCAATGCTTCCTGTATCTCCGCGCGGCTCGCCGAAGCGTACTCGTCATTTAGCGCAAGCATCGGACTCTTGCCAAACACTTTCCACAGGTTTTTGACTTCTATTTGGGTTGCGCTCGCGCTTTGAGTCATGCGCTTGCCTTTCTCGCCTTCATGGTGCGCTCAATATAACGCAGGCGATTTGGCAGGTCAAATGCTCGCCCCATAGCGGTGTCTCTAAACGCCTGTAACAAGGCAATATGGGAAAATAACCCACGCGATGGTAAAATCATCCATGGTTCGTGACGGCAATCCCTGTGACTGCCTTCTCTAATTGAAAGTCGGATACATTGACAGACTGAAATACTGACCTACTGAATAGCTATACAAGGAGGCTCCCAAGTGGCAGTCGTTCAACTAGAAATCAGCAGGCGCGCGCTTTATGCGGGCGGCAAGAGTTTCGGCGGTGTCGGAACTTACGAGCAGATTGACGGCACGGTGCATTACGCCGTTGACCCTCTCCATTCTGCCAACGATGGTATTGTTGACCTCGAGCTCGCCCCGCGCGATTCAAGCGGCAAGGTCTGGTTCTCTTCGGACTTCACGCTGCTGAAGCCTGAAAACATGGAAAATGGCAACGGCAGCGTCCTTTTCGATGTGGTCAACAGAGGGCGTAAAACCGTGATGGGGCGCTTCAACGACACGGGCAAGCCCACAATGCCGTCTGACCCGCTCGACCCCGGCAACGGCTTCCTGATGCGCCACGGCTATTCCGTGCTTTTCGGCGGCTGGCAGGCCGATGTTCCGCGAGGCGTCGGACTGATAGGCTTGCAGACGCCCGAAGCGGTTGACGCCGACGGCAATCCCATATCCGGCAGGATTATGTGCCAGTTCCAGGCGACGCACTTCACGCAGTTCTTCCTGCTCGCCGACCGCCAGCACGCCCCCCACCCGGCAATCGACGAGAACGAGGCAGGAGCCACGCTCACCGTGCGGGACCACCCCAATAGCCCGGCGCAGCCCATCGCCCGCGACAAGTGGCGCTTCATGCGCTTCGAGGACGCATCGGTGGAGCCTGACCCGTGCCACATCTTCATGGAGGAAGGCTTCGAGCCGGGCCGCATCTACCAGCTCGTCTATACCACGCGCGGCAGCCGGATTGTCGGCTTGGGCTTCGCCGCCATGCGCGACATCGTATCCTTTCTGAAGAACGCCTCGGCAGAGCAGGGCAATCCTTGCGCCGGGAGCATTCAGCGCGCCCATGCATTCGGCGCGTCCCAGAGCGGCCGTTTCCTCCGCGAGTACATCCACACGGGCTTGAACACAGACGAAGACGGCAACATGGCTCTCGACGGCATTATCTCACACGTCGCCGGTGGCATGCGCGGTGAATTCAACCTGCGCTTCGGACAGCCCTCGAAGGACGTCTGCTATATCATTCCTAAGCTATTTCCGTTCGCCGACACAGAGCAGTCCGACCCTGTAACCGGTGAGAGCGGCTCGCTTCTTGAGAGGCTGCACGAGCGCGGACACATGCCGCGAATAATGTTCACCAACACCTCCGCCGAATACTGGCGCGGCGACGCGGCTCTTATTCACACGAACTTCGCCGACATGAGCGACGCCCCCGAAGAGAGCGACTACGTGCGCCGCTACCACTTCGCAGGCTCGCCGCACGGCTCCGCCAACTCCTTCCCACCGCTTGGCACGCGCGAGGACGGCATGCGCGGCCAGCTCCCCTTCAACATCATCGACTACAATCCGCTGCTGCGCGCCTCGCTGGAAAATCTGGACGAATGGGTTCGAGGTGGCAGGCCCGCTCCGGCAAGCAGGCATCCGCGCATTGGGGACGGCACCGCTGTCGAGTCCCACACCCTCGCGCCAAAGTTCCTGAGCATCCCGGGCGTCGCGTTCCCCGAAAAGGTAACCCGCGCGATGCGCCTCGACTACGGTCCCGAAGCCAAGCAGGGGCGCACGACCACACTGCCACCCGTTGCGGGCGAGGAGTTCCCCGCGCTGGTAGCCAACGTGGACGACGACTGCAATGAGATTGGCGGCATACGCCTGCCCGATCTCACCGTTCCGGTGGCGACCTACACGGGCTGGAATCTGCGCCACCCGGACATCGGCGCGCCCGGTCTGGTAATCGGCATAACGGGCGGACTTGCAGGCTGGGTGCTTCCGTTCCCCGCAACGCCGACTCAGCGCGCAGCGACCGGCGACCCCCGCGCCGCCATCAGTGACCGGTACTCGTCGAAGGACGACTATGTGAGTCAAACGAAGAATGCTGCGCAGAGTCTGGCCGGCGAAGGCTACATGCTTGAAGAGGATGTCGAAACCTCTATGCACAAGGCCGCGGTGCGCTACGATTATTTCACGGCTGATGGCGCTGCGAACGGCAGCCGGTAACCCCAAGTTAGGCCCAAGATAGTCCCGTGCTGGAACTTGTAGAGCGTCACTCCACCGGCAAGGCGCGCCTGCTTCGTCTGCTCGATGAGGTAACCGACGAAGGCTGGTGCGAAAGGACGCTCTACATCAAGCCCTCATCGCTTCAGGCGCGCTCATATCAGGACAATGTAATGCCATCGGCGCGCCCGGACGATGATCTCTTGGAAGTCGTCCTCGAATCCGTTGGCGATTCCGATACGGGGATGGCGCTATTTGTCGGAGAGGGCAGGGCGCTCGCAGTCTGCCCGCCATTCCCGCTAGTGGACGACATCACGCGCTCCGGCCTCGTCTCATCTCCGCTCATTCGACTGCTGGAGAATGACTATCTGATCGGTGTCGTACTGCTGCGACTAGGCAGGTACGCCGTCGCCGTATTGAAGGGCCAACAGCTTCTCGCGACCAAGACAGCCGGACGCTACATGAAGAACCGGCACCGCGCCGGCGGCCAGTCCCAGCGCCGCTTCGAGCGCAGCCGCGAACGCCTCATCCGTGAGCTATACGACAAGACCTGCGAGACTACCAGAACAATTTTCGCGCCCTACGAAAAGAACATCGACTACGTCCTGCTAGGCGGCGAAGCATCCACTATTTCCGGCTTCACCGACCGCTGCCGCATAACGCAGGACCTCAGCGACAAGACACTGACACGCAGACTCGTCATAGACCGCCCCGACCGGAAGACACTGAACAACATCGCCTTCGAGGCATGGAAAAGCCGCGTGTACTCGTTTCAGAGCATCCAGTGACAGGCGTCAGCAAATCTGGTGTAACTAGGGCATGACACGCTGCACGGTACTGACAGACTGAGAAACTGACTTACTGACAAACTCTACTACCCTTCATTCGTACTCCGCGGCGAGTCGCGGGCTGGTGGGGAGCGCTTGGCAGGTGAGGATGACGCCGCGCGCAATCTCGGCTTCCGTAAGAGCTATGCGCGTTCGCAGATGTACGCTTCCCTCCCGCAGCCGCGCCCGGCACGCGCCGCACACACCCGACTCGCACGAGTACGCCGGCGTTCCCCCGGCGGCGCGCACCGCGTTCAGAACCGTCTGTCCCTCATCGACTGCCACCGCCAGCGTCTGTCCGTTGAGACGCACCGACGCTTCGGCGGCAACGCCCGCAACCGAGTCGTCCGGCGGCGTAACCGCGCCGTAACTCTCCGTGTGGATGCGCGCCGACGGCACATCCATTCCCAGCAAAGCGGATCTCACTGCGCCGTTCATCCCGCCAGGCCCGCAGATGTAATACTGCGCGTCCTGCGCGTATGGCGGATGCTCTTCGATGAACTCGGCGATACCTGCGTCGTCGATGCGCCCCCGACGCCAGTATCCGAATGACGACAGCCAAGACGGGGACGACAGCGCATGCCGCACCGTCAGCCGTCCACCCGAGCTGCCCTCCAGCCGCGTCAGCGCATCGCGGAAGATTACCGTATCGGCGTTGACATTGCCGTATGCGAGGCGCGCGACTGAGTACGGCTCTGCGGCAAGCACGGAGCGTATCATCGCGTATAGTGGAGTGATGCCGCTGCCCGCGCCGAAGAAGTAATAGGTGCGACGCGCGCGTGGCGCTGGATCAAGGCAGAAACTCCCGAATGGCGGCATTACATCCACTATGTCCCCGGTGGACACCCGCTCGTTGATATGATTGGAAACCAGTCCGCCCTCAACGCGCTTCACGGTGATACGCAGAGGGCCGCCCTCTATAGGCGTATCCGATATGGAGTACGAACGGCGAGCCTCATTGCCGTCTATGACGAAGCGCAGAGTAATGTGCTGCCCGGGCCGCCATTGGAAGAGTTCGCGCAGCGCGGGTGAAGTCTCGAATAGTATGCTGGTAGCGTCTTTGGTCTCGGCGCGGGTTTCCAGCACCCGCAGTCGGTGGAACTCGCCGCTCACTGCTCCCTCTCGACCCACGCCCGCACCAGTTCTTGATGCGTCCTCACCCCAGTTTCGCCGACCGACGAAGGCCCATGCTCGAAGTACGGACTTTTCAGCGACCGCTGCTGTTGCTCGCAGGCGTACACATCCTCCGCCATGAAATCGCCTGACGCCAAAGGGTCACCGTCGCCTCCTTCGTACTTACCGCCAATCCGCTTCGCCCAGAAGCCGTAGGACCGCATGGCTTGCCGCGTAAACGCCCACGACGAAGCGTTTGCCACTTTTGTGCGTGTAACCACGCGAGTGCTGTCCGGCGCGAGCGGCGTCACATGAAACAGCGTCCACGAGCTTTCGTCCTCGGCAAGCCCGATGCCCGGGAACAGCATTGGCACCCATGCGCCCGCCCGCTCGGCGGGAATGACGAGCGGATATGGAGCGTTCTTCTCCACATCCTCTGCGTACTCCGGCGCAAGCGGCTCCCAGAAGGCGAAGTGCGGACCCACGAAGCCCGACTCGATGCGAGAGTGGTCGTACATCGCCAGTGTGCCGGAGTGCAGATGCGCCAGATGGTAGCCGTCTATGTAGTTCTCCACTACTATCTTCCAGTTCGCCGCGATTATATGCTCGGTGCGACCTTCCGGGTACTCTACCAGTTGGTCCACGTCGTGCGGACCCAGGTAAGGCTCTATATCGCCGAACCAGTTCATAATCGACCCCGCGTTCTCTTCAGGATGCACCCACAGCATCCCCCGCCACAGGTCAACCGACGCCTTCTTCAATCTGATGCCGTCCAGGTCAACCCCCGGAAACTGGCGCTCTTTGGCGGGGACGGAGATGAGGCAGCCCTCCAGGTCGTATGTCCAGTCGTGATACGGGCATACGATTGCTCGCTGCGCCTGCCCTACGGCGCGCAGCAATTGCGTTCCCCTGTGGCGGCAGATGTTGTGAAAGGCGCGGAGACGACGGTCGCGCCCCATTACGATGAATATGTTGTTCAGTCCCGCCTGCACCGAAATATATTGCCCCGGCTCGCTGATGTCCTCGGCAAAGCCGGCACATGCCCATGTGCGCGAAAAGATGCGCTCCTGTTCGCGGTCGAACCATTCCTGCGAAGTGTAAGCCTCCACCGGCAATATGGGCATCGTCCTGCGCTTGCTAATTGACATCCCCTAACCCGCAGCCCAGGGGAATATCGTCGGAAAGAGGTCGCCGGCGATGGACAGTGCGGCAAGCGCCAGCCACATTATGCTGATGAACCAGAACAGCGCGGGACTTTCCTCGCGCCGCACAATCTGCACTACGAAGGTTTGCCGCATCACAATGCCCGCAATCGCCCAATATAGGAAGAACACGCCCCACACCCAGTACCAGCTCATCGCGGTGGCGACCAACAGCGCCGCGACCGTCGCGATTGTTGGCAGCTTCGTTCTGCCCAGCGCATTCAGAATGTAGCCCATCTTCAAGTTCTCCTCTTGTCCCGTCGCGTCCCACACACCCTACTGCGCCGTATATCCCCCGTCCACAATCAGCGGCGCGCCCGTGACGAACGCCGCCTCGTCCGACGCCAGGAACAGCGCAGCGTTCGCGATGTCGTCCGGCTGCCCCAGCCGTCCAATCGGATGCCTCTGCTTCAAGAACTCGTAAGACTCTGGGACGTCGGTGAGGATGCGCGTCATGTTCGTCTCCACGTAGCCGGGGCAGATGCAGTTCACGCGGATGCCCTTTGGCGCAAGATCAACCGCCAGGTTGCGCGTGAATTGCAGCACCGCGCCCTTCGACGGGTTGTACGGGCTGAAGCCGTTGGTCATTCCCATCGGATACCCCACCAGCGACATGATGGAGCCGATGTTGATGATGGAGCCGCCTCCCGCCGCTTCCATCTCGGGCACGGCATGCCAGGACACCAGATAAGTGCCTTTCATGTTCACATCCATCACCTTGTCCCAGAGCGCCTCATGCGTCGCGCCTTCTCCCAGGTCGATTCTGCCGCTGACGCCCGCGCTGTTCAGCAGCACATCCAGCCTGCCGTAAGCATCTATTGCTGCCTGCACCATCGCCGCGGCATCCGCGCTGCTCACCACATCGCCCGCTACCGCGATAGCCTCGCCGCCCGCCTCACCCACAATCGCAGCCGTCTCCGATGCGGACGCCTCGCCTATGTCCGAAGCCACGATGCGCGCGCCCTCAGCCGCGAACCTCACTGCCGCAGCCCTGCCGATGCCCGAACCCGCGCCCGTTATCAGCGCAACCTTGCCATCCAGTCGCATAGCAATTCCCTCTTCTCTTTACTGACATCTCTAGAAATCAAGCGGTCTCAAAATACTCGCCCGCTCGATACACGTTCCAATCTCCGACCCCATACAAGGTCACGCTTCCCGCTCCAAGCACACGCCACCCGTCTCCGTCGCTTACACATCCCGTAGCCCCGTCTATACCCAGCACCGCGAGCCCTTCCGCCGTCTGCACCGAGACATCCCTCGATGTCTGGCTCTTGCTCGCGCGCTCATGGTGCGGCAGCACCGCCAGTCTCGGCACTACCCCTAGCGTGTCGAGCCACTGCCGGAAGCGCATCCGCTCTCCCATCACCATCGCTCCCGCGCTGGAGCCTGCCATTATCGCCCCACGCTCCACCGCATCCAGCATCCTGCGCAGCATCAGCGACCCTCGCAGCACTTCCAGCAGATGCGCCGGATTGCCGCCGGTCAGGTAGATGATGTCCGCGTTGTCCACTGCAGAGGTCAGCTCCTCGTCGTTAGCATCCTTCGAGTTCAGCGCCATCAGTGAAGATGCTCTGGCGCCCATGATGTTGAACTGCCGGATGCCATTTTCTGCGGCCAGCATCGGGCGCTCTGCCGCAGCCGCAGTCGGAATGATGAGCACATTCGGGCGCACAATCCCGGTCATCTCCACCAGTTCGTTGTCCATTGCCCGGCAGCTTGGCAGAAACTCGTCACCGCCCACAAGCGTAATCCTTCCCCTCATCTAGCCCTCCTCATCCGGTGCGGCGAATGTCAACGCGGACGCCGGGTTGTTGACCAGGATATTCTGGACAGCGTCCTCACTGAATCCGCGCGACCTCATACGCGGCACGATGCGCCCAAGAATATATGCGTATCCATGACCTCCATACCGCTCCAGTCGGTTCTTCGTGCAGATGTCGTGAGCCACCAGAATCTTCCGCCCGTAGCCCTGTCCGACAACCCAAGCTATATCGTCCATCCGCTTGCCGTCTCCTGGCATATCTATCGCCGGGTTCGCGCCGTAGTACGACTCTTCCGTGCCAAATAGGTCCCACTCCAGGTAACACCCGCTCTCCGCTATCTGTCGCAGCGTATCGTGCATGAACACGGTGCGGTCCAAGTGCCCGATGATGGTGCGGTCCAGGTCAGCGCCCGCCTCCCGCAGCACCTCTATTATCTCAAGCGGCGCCGTCTCGTCCCTGCCCGGATGTATCAGGATCGGCGCGCCCGTAATTCCCTGCGCCCGTGCCGATGCCCCCAGCGCCTTTCGCTCGTTCGGCATCAGCGGCCACGAGCAGCCTACCTCGCCGATGACACCTGACCTGTGCGGCGTGCCGTCAACCCCGGCGGTTACATCAGTGACAATGCGCGCCACAAGGTCGTCCTCGCTCATTTCGTCCATACCCGCCGGGTGCGCCGCGTCCACATAGTAGGACGCTCCCATAATCACATTCACGCCCGTCGCCCTCGATATGCGCGCAAGCCCTGCCGCGTCCCGCTTGATGCCTATGCTGGTCGCGTCCACAAGCGAGCCGCCGCCGTACTGCTTGTAAATGTTCGCCTCGTCTATGGCTGTATCGACATCCGTGAGCTGAACGTTATCCAGATTCCGCTGCACCCAATGCCGAATCCGCCCCGCCGTCTCCAGCGAGACCGGCTCATAGTAGAACCCCTTCGCTCCGGCCTGCTGCGGCTCCTCGAACAACGGCGACATGTCGATCAGCAAGTGCTCATGTGTCAGCGTTACCCCCAGCTGCTCAGGCTCAACCGGCCCCAGCACCGTCTGCACCTTGCCCGCAAGATTGAAGCCCGTCATCATCTCATCCTCCCCATCCTGTCGGTTTCCGGCTAGTATCGTGGGTCCCGCCACTCGAACGCCAGAGTCGCGTATCTTACGAACACCGCGCCGCCCGGTCTCGCAATCGGCCCGTTGATTGCCAGAAGCGCGATCGTATGCTTGTCGCCCGGCTGAGGGTCGGCGCTTACAGCCACGCGCTGCGGTATGTTGAACCCTTGCACCGCGCCCTGGGTCAGGTCGATTTCGCCGTCCACCCACACCTCGCCGTAGTCGTCGATGCAAGTCTCGATGAGGCAGCGCGTTCCCCGCACGTCGTGGCCTTCCACAGTCTCCGGAATCGTAACTTCAATGCGATACCAGATGAACGACATGCCCTGAGTCCGCCACTCGGCAAGGTCGTCGCAAACCTCCCATCCTGAGTCGTCGTAGTCCGGCATGCGCGCCGGGCTGCCCTCGCTCAGCGCCACAAGCCCTTGATTCGACTCGCCCGGCACAAGCCCCACTGCGTACCTCCATTCACCTCCCACAGCCTTCAAGTCGTCCGCATTCTGCAAGTCAAGTGTTGCCCTCGGCATATCTCGCCTCCCCATTCGGTTACTGTCTATCTTCTTGTACGGGATGCCCTTACGAGATGATTATAGCATCGCAACATGCGAATGCGCCCCCATGGCGCTTGTGTTATAGTTTTATCCAAGCCTACTGTCCAATGTACGCGCTGGAGTATGTCCTTTGCTCTGGGATTGGGACGATAACAAGGCACGCATTAACTTTCATAAGCATAGCGTTCCGTTTGAATTGGCCGTTCGCGTGTTCCTTGATCCACTTCACACATCCATTGAAGATGATTACGAGCAAGAAGAACGCTGGAAGACGATAGGTCAGGTGCAAAATCGTATCTTGATTGTTATTCATACCGCGCCTACTGACGATGAACCGGGCCGAGTCATTAGTGCGAGGAAGGCGACGAGATATGAGAGGAGAATATATGAAGAGCAAGGTTAGCCCTCCTGAATTGTCCGACATAGAATTAGAAGCCATTCGCAGGCTCGACGACTTGTCAGATGAGGACATTGATACCAGCGATATTCCCGAACAGACCGACTGGACTGGTGGAGTTCGCGGCAAGTTCCTTGACCCGCATCCACGGCGCGCCGAAAAAACAGCGCACAAGACTCACTGATGAGTCACGAGGATAGCGCAGATACGACTTTGCAATCGTCTATCCGGTGATGGCACGAGGTTCAAAGCATGGCTAACACAGCGGAAGCGGTAATCATCGGCGGCGGAGTCATGGGTTGCAGCATCCTGTACAACCTCGCCGAGCAAGGCATGACCAACACGCTGCTGTTGGAGCGCGATGTGCTCGCCTCAGGCTCCACCAGCAAGTCGCAGGCGATCCTCCGCATGCACTACTCCAACGAGGTTACATCCAGCCTCGCTTGGCAGAGCCTTGAAATCTTCAAGAACTTTGAGGAACTCACAGGCACTCCATCCGGATACACTCGCACCGGATATTTCCTCATAGTGGGCAGGGAAGACAGGGAGGCGATGTACGAGAACGTCGCCATGCACCAACGACTTGGCATAGCAAGCGAAATCGTCTCAATCGAAGACATGCGCGAACTCGCTCCGATGCTCGCCGTCGAGGGCGATGAGTCCTTCGCCTATGAGTCGGAGTCCGGTTACGCCGACCCATACTCCGTAACCCTCGGATTCGCTAACCGCGCCCGCGAGATGGGCGCTCGCGTTCAGGACGGCACAAACGTAACCGGCATCGAAGTAACCGGCGGCAAGGTTACCGCCGTTCTAACCGCCGACGGGCGAATCGAGACAGACGTCGCGGTTGTGGCTGCCGGGCCGTGGAGCGACCGCCTGTTGAGTGCGGTCGGCGTCGATGTGCCGATTCGTCCCCTGCGCCATCAGGTAGTCGTACTCCGACGCCCGCCCGGACCCGATACCGACCATCCCATCGTCGCCGACAACCTCAATGGCTTCTCCGCTCGCCCCGACATCGGCGGACTCACGATGATTGGCGCCGGCGAGGAAGAATTCGTGGACGCCGACACCTTCAATCAGGGTGTGGACATGGATGTCGTTCAGCCCACATTCGAGGCAATCGCCAAGCGCATTCCGGCGATGTCGCGCGCCGTATTCCGCGGCGGATGGTCCGGCGCATTCACGGTTACACCCGACTGGCATCCCGTGCTTGACCGCATTGAAGGCATAGACGGCCTCTACTGCGCCGTAGGCTTCAGCGGGCACGGCTTCAAGGAATCTCCAATGATTGGCAAGGCGATGGCAGAGTTGATAACCAAAGGCGCCGCCGAGTGCGTTGACATCTCGATGCTCAACCTCAATCGCTTCGAGACCGGCGACCTGCTCCGCTCCCGCTACGCGATGCAGGTACTTGCGTAGAGCAACAAATCCTACCCATCCAGTCCATCGATGTTAGGTTCCACTCTCAATTGCCGCTATCTGCTCCTCCACGTTCCCCAGCATGATGTAGTCTTCCTGCACGATGCAGTAGCACCGTTGCACATACAGCATTGTCAGTCTTCGAGCACCTTCGCTGCCTTCCTTCACGCCCTCCACGATGCGCTCCACCTTGTGGTCGAAATCCATGTGCCGGGACAGCGACGCGATATCCGCCTCCGCTTCCTTGATTAGAGCTTCTTCGCTGCTGTCCACCGCGAACCTCAACTTGCCGACGAGGGTCGTCAGCTCCGCCAGCTTGTCGCTGTCGCTCATAAGCCCGTACATGACCTCGTTGATCCCGACACTGCCTTCTTCGAGCGCATCCGCGTCATGCGTGCCCTCGGAGAGCCCCGCTTGCTCAGTAGCCGCGTTGTACAGTTCCGTGTACTTTTCTACGGCGTCTCCGGCGGCGAGCATCATGCTCGGCAGGTCCGACGTGTTGAATGTTCCCGCGAACAGCACATCGTCGTCGCGCATCTCCGCCAGCTGCTGAATCTGCTCGAAGCTCCCCATCTGCTCAGGGGCAGGCGGAAACGCAAACGCTGACATGTCCTTCATGCTCCCGTCCGGTATCAGGCTCATCAGAAACGGGGGCGCGTACTTAGCCACGTCCACCGTAATCGGCAGCATCACTATGTAGCTCGCCCACACCTCGCCCGCATCCATCGAACTCCTGAAATAGACGAATGCGTGACCCTTCGGTGAGTCCTCGCTGCCTCTCTCGAAAGTAATGTCCATATCGCTCTCTTACCTCGGTTCGCCCAGATATTTGCCTACTATCATCTCGTTTTCACACGGAAATACGCCAATTCTTAACCCCAAAAACCCTACATAGAATGGCGCACATCTACAATATCATAACCCCAGCAATTTGGAGATTTATTTGCCCAAGCACTGTTAAGTCGTGTATCATCTGAGGTCGAATCATTGTGAACCTTTTCACTATCACTGCTAAGTTGCTTAACTAGGTTCAACTTCACTTTGATGTTTAATACCCATCTGCCAACAAGGTCCACTACACTTGCTGATCATTAATCCTGACGCCTACCGCACATTTGTGAGGCCGCTGTTCTTCACTCTTCCTCCCGAGACTGCTCGCGGTGTTGGACTGTTCGCCCTGAAGCAACGGCGTTTATGGCGTACTTTAGCTCCATTGCTGCAGGTTGAAAGCACTCGGCTTAAAGTGGACTTAGCAGGATTGAGGTTGAAGAATCCGATAGGACTTGCTGCAGGTTTCGATAAGGATTGCGAATACTTGCCTTCGCTCGGGTCCTTAGGCTTTAGCTACCTCACATGCGGCACCGTCACGGAGGCGCCTGGCACGGGTAACCCACTACCTAGGGTGTTCTGCAATCCTAGGGACGAGTCAATAATTAATTCTTATGGCTTTCCAAATAAGGGAGTTGAGCACGCCGCGCAGCAGCTCCGGCAGGCACAGCCCCTTCTGAACGGCACGCCCGTCGTAGCCAGCGTATCCGGCGTAGCGGCAGACGAAATACTCCGCTGCCACCAGCGCCTTGAGCCGCTCGTGTCCGCGGTGGAAGTCAACATCAGCTCGCCAAACACGCTTGGACTGCGAATCTTCCAGCAGCCCGACACTCTCCGGCAGCTTCTCTCCAGCCTCAACGACCGGAGAAGCAAGCCCCTGTTCATCAAGCTCCCGCCTTATCTCGAAACACCCACGTTAGGCAGCGAGCAAAAGGATATGGTCCTCAGTCTCGTCGAAGTCTGCGTCGAGCAGGGCGTCGAGGCCGTAACCGTCTCCAAC
Organism: Dehalococcoidia bacterium; assembly: GCA_965204855.1. GTDB lineage: Bacteria > Chloroflexota > Dehalococcoidia > Lucifugimonadales > JADFKI01 > Bin90. Next base: position 1,823,059 of record OZ242018.1, on the reverse strand, counting down.
ACATGGCCGGTCCGAGACTCTCGTCTGGCAGTGGGGGCGGGCGGTCTTAGCGGAAGACCCGTCTTCGCCGATATGCTGCAAATGGTCGTGGGCATCAAGGCAGAGGTCGGCAGCAGATTGGCAATCAACGCCTGCGGCGGCATTTTCAGCGGCGAGGGCGCACTAGCCGCAATTCAGGCGGGCGCGACTACCGTCCAGATTCTGACCGGCTTGGTATATAGAGGCCCCGGCATCGTCAGGCGCATGAACGAGCAGATGCTAACTCACATGGACGCCGAGCACATGCCAGCGCTCACATTCTGACACGCTGCATCATCATAGGGCACACGCAAGACGGGCGCAGGACTGATAAATCCTGCGCCCGCCCTCGTTTATTATTTGCCTTTAGACGGCATGCTATTCGTCGTCAGACTCATCCAGACCGACTTCAAATATGCCCCAGCAGACCACTGTGCCGTCATCTTCTCTTATCGCGCAGCTTCCATGCTCACCGCTGCTGACCGACTTGTAAACGCCTTCAGGTGGCGTTCTCTTGCCGTACCGATTCGAGCCCCAGCACGCGATCCATCCGTCCCCATGCAGCGCGCAGGCGTGGTCCGAACCGTAGCTCACGTCCACGAAGCCACCCTCTGACGGTTCAGGTTCAGGTTCTACCGGCGGCAGCGTCTCCTCCGGCGTTACCTCCACCGAAAGCGTGAAGTCCCCTTCCTTTTCAGCGTAGTACGTCGTCACCTCGATGGTGTAGGCACCCGGGTCAAGCTTCTTCTCAATCCGAGCGTCATTCGAAAGAGGCTCTTCATGCTCCGCAATTACCTCGCCCGCCTTACCCGTCCCTTCCATCAGGTATAGATATGAGTCCTGCTCCTCAGACTTCAATTCTAGGGTAACGTTCGCCTCCGCGAGAAGCGTGAAGGTATAGTAGTGCGCGTAGTAGTTACCGGGTCCCCTCGAACTATCCGGCCTGTTGATGGACAGACACCTCGAGTCCCCCCAACTGCCTTCCAGCTCATCACTGAACCCTGTTGCGCCGGCCTCTCCGTATGCGCCCTCTTCGATTTCTAAGTTGGTGAAGCAGATATCCGTTGGCGCGTCAGCACGTGGCAGCACACCGAATCCGTAACCCCAGGTATTGTCCGGTCCCGGGTCCCCGCGCTCCACCGCGTGTTCCTTCAGGTACTCTGCCAGTTCCACATTATTCTTGGCAGGGAAGACCTGCTTCACCAGCGCCGCCATAGCCGCAATGTGCGGAGATGCCTGGCTCGTCCCTCTCCAGCGCCTTCCTATGATTCCGGAATATGCGTAGTCTGCGCCCACGATGTCCGGCTTGATCCGACCGTCAGTGGTCGGCCCTTGGCTGCTGAACGGCTCGATCTCCGTATTGTTGTTCCACGGCGCCGCACCCACCGCGAGCAGCGCTGGATTCCTGCTCTCGCCCGGATTGCTTATACTGTATCCGGGCGTAAACATCTCCAATTCTTGACCGGAGAAGGCCTGAACTTGAACCCAGGCCGGATCGACGCCGTCGAATTTCGCTACCTCGAGGCAGTATATCCCTTTTTCCTCTGCGGTAAAGACTACTTGCTCCAATGGAAGCGGGAATAAGATTTGGAACGACTCACTTGTCTCGACTGTTTCACCGGTTCGCTGATCCAACAGCTTTAGGTCAAGGTCACTCTGTGGAGCGCCCCATATATCGTCCCAGCGGAGCAGCGCATTGAGTCTATCTCCCGACTCCATCAAAATTGCATTGCACTCGTCGTTGCTCTGGAAATTATGTTTTTTGTTTCCGTCCGGATCGTGATACGCTCCCGTCCACGTCGATTCGCCCTCGTTCCCCGCGGCGTTTGCCCAGAGTATGCCGTTTGCAGCCGCAATTTCCACAGTACCTAGCGGGTTATGGCGATAAATTGAAGTGCCGTCGCCAGGCCCCAGCCATATCCAGCCGACTGAGTGGTTGATCACATCCACGCCTTGAGCAGCCATCCATTCAACGCTTAGCCTCAGATCAAGAAACGTCGCTGGATTCGATATGTAATATGTCGCTTCCGGCGCGATATCGAACGCCGACTCCGTAACTATTGTGCCATGTATTGAATCGTACTCGCACTCTCCCAGGTCAAAGAAAACATCGCCGCCCTCGTCGAAGCACAGGGCATGCACCCGGTCTGCTGTCGGCAGCTCATTGCCGAGGGCGTCTTCAAATCCGACGAATCCAGTGTCGATGATGCCTATCTTGGTCCCCTCGCCCCTGAATCCGGCGGCCTGCCAGACATCCGCGCCATGCACTAGCGCCCCTTCGCCTACGACATCTCCTTGCAGAGGCTGCGGAGGAATCAGCGCCTGCACTGTTGCGACGCCTTCCAGTTCGGACACTGCGCCCAATTCGGATACAGGCACATACGCCTCTATGTAACCCTCGGCATCGCGTCGAATTGAACCGCCGTTGTCTTCGATGTACTGTATTACGTCGCTCTCTCGTCCTTCTTCAACGACGATGCCGACTCCCACGGACCCGCCATCGCTGAATGGCGCCTGTGCCGCGACAGCCTGTTCCGATGCCACACCCAGCTCAGTCTCCACGATCAGACTGTTGAGAAAGGCGTCCATGTTGCCGAACTGCGGCGGGTTGGTCTTGCCGCCCAATATCGGAGACGCCGACACCTCGGATTCATTCTCCTCGACAGGCGCGCCGGTTGGCGCTGGCGTCGGTGTGTCCCCCGTCTGCGCTTCCACCCTTGATCTGTCTGCGTCGGCCAGCAGCGTAACCAGCAGCGCCGCCGCCGCTGCCACGGCAACCAGAACAACCGCCGCCTGTCTCCATCTCTTGGGCATTTTACTCACTCTCCTATAAGGTCATATAATTACGGCGTCGCAGACGTATAAATCCACACAATGCGAAAGTCTATCAGTTTCGTGCGGATAGGAGCAACAGTTTGATGCAGGAAGGCGCGGAGTTCTGGTCGGTAACTGAAGCAGGTCCCGCTTCAGCCCTCGGCTGACAGCATCGCCTCGACTTCCTTACGAAATGGCATCGCGTCCCTGGCGCCGGGCTTCGTTACCGCCAGCCCGCCCGATGCGGCGCCGAACTTCAGGGCATCCTGGAAGCCAAAACCTTCGGAGATCGCGACCGCAAGCCCGGCAGCGAATGCGTCGCCCGCCGCGACGCTGTCCACCACATCCACCTCGAACGGCGGCACAAGATATCGCTCACTCTCGGCAATGGCATATACTCCCCGTTCGCCCATGGTTACCACCGCCGCATTAACACCCTTCGCTATCAGGGCTTCTGCCGCCTCCCGCGCGGATTCCTCATCGGTAACGCGAATGCCTGTGAGCGCTTCCACTTCGGTTTCGTTAGGTGTCAGGAAGTCTGCGATTGTGAGTCCTTCGCTTGGCATTTCGGCGGCAGGCGCCGGGTCCCAGATGACGCGAACTCCGATACTCCGCGCGTGTCTAGCGGCCTCCAGGGAGATCTCCGGCGGCGTCTCGAGTTGCAGCATTAGCGCGTCTGCGCCTTCCATCGCCCTCTTGGCGGCTTCCAGCTGTGTCTCGTCGCTCGCCCTGTTCGCTCCGTATATTTCGGCTATGCAGTTCTGCCCGGAAGCGTCCACCATTATTACCGCGACGCCGGTACCGTTCGAGGGGTCAGGCGCGACACCTCCCACGTCAATTCCCTCGGAGTGCAGCGCGTCCATTAGCGTTCTCCCGAAGTCATCGTCGCCCACTCTACCCACCATCCGCACTTCGGCGCCCAGCCTCGCCGCCGCCACCGCTTGGTTTGCTCCTTTGCCTCCCCCGGTCATGAAGAAACTATCGCCGTGCACTGTCTCTCCCGCCTCCGGCATCCTATGCACGTTGGCGACGACATCCATGTTTATGCCGCCCAGCACTACGAGTATGGGCTTGATCATCGGCCTGCCCGCGTTTTCATCTGGTGCCATCGACCTTATCCAATCAGTCCCTTGTCCAGCAGTTCTTCCAGCACCTGCGCGACGCCGTGCTCCTCGAATGGCGGCGCGACGCTGTCCGCCGCGGCAAGCGCTTCCGATACGGCATCGCCAACCGCGATTCCCAGTCCCGCCCATTCCAGCATCTGCACATCGTTGTATCCGTTGCCGAACGCGACGGTGTCTGAGCGCGCGATTCCGAAGTGCTCGCACATCCAGCCAAGCGCGTCTTCCTTGCCGCCTCTCGGATGCAGAATCTCGCAGAAGTACGGCAGGGACCTCATGACAAGCACACTCATAGACAGTTGAGGCTTGATGTCGCGCTCCAATGCCTCGATGTCATCGTCATCCCCCACGGCTACTACTCGGGTAAGGCCCTCGTCTGCCACCTCGCGCAAATCGCTTACGAGCTTTACGTCTATCTCCGTGCGCCTCCCGTATGACTCCGCCCATTCGCTCATCCTGTCCACGTACATGACGCCGGGATAGTATGCCACTACCTGCGTATCGGAATGAATCGGATCAACGTGTTCTTCCAGCCGGTCCAGCGTGCCCAGAGCCATATCGCCGGTGAGAGGGCAATGTCGAAACACTTCGCCGCTGATGGGGTCCGCAATGTATGCCCCCTGCGAGGTGGAGATAGGCACGTCGATGTCCAGTGCCGCGCTGTTTACAATCGCCGACCTGTACGCGCGTCCCGTAGCGAGTGTAACTACTGCCCCCGCCTCGCGCGCCGCGTCTATCGCCCTGCGCGTTCTCGCTGCGATTGGATTGTTGCCGCTGCGAATTGTCCCGTCAACATCTAGTGCTATCAGTCTGTATCCCATTTCACCGCCCGAAACCGTACTGGAAATCCGTGCTAAAATTGAGGAGTATCCTATAAGTTCCTGCCGAGGTTCAATCAAAGATGAACAAGCTAAAGCGACTGCCCCCACGCCTCATACTCTGGCTTCTCATTCTGCCGGTCGTCATCTACATCCTCATCGCCAGTTTGCGCGAGGCAAACTAACCCTTCCACTAAGAGCCGTTCGTGATGAGCCTGTCTAACCATCCATCCTGTGCATCCTGTTGGCCCTAGTCCCGTATCTCCACAACCATCTCGATTTCCACCGGGATGTCATTGGGAAGCGAGGCCATCCCGACCGCCGAGCGCGCATGCCGTCCTTTGTCACCAAACACCTCCACCAGCAGGTCCGAACAGCCGTTGGCTACTTGAGGCTGCTGCGTGAACTCCGGCGCGCAGTTCACCATAGACAGTAGTTTCACAATGCGCTCGACCCTGTCCAGGTCGCCGAGCGTGCTCTTAAGCCGGGCAAGCAGGTTTATCCCGACCAGCCTTGCCGCTTCGTAACCCTCTTCAAGGGTAAGATCGCTTCCCACTTTTCCGCTTGGCGTGGTGCCGTCTTCCCGCGCGGCAGGCCCCAAGCCCGCCACGAACAGCAGATTGCCCGTCTGAACCGCGGGTACATAGTTGGCAATCGGCTGCGGGCTGTCGGGCAGCGTGATGCCCATATCCTCTATTCGCTTCTCTATAATTGCCATAGTGCGTCTCCTACTACCAGTTTGCCGTCAGCATTTTAACGGATGAAGCGCTGTGTTAGCCAGACCGCCGCAAACCGCCGTATTTCAGAGCGCAGTTTTCACCGCAATATACGGATGGCAATCGCACCGAACCGTCAAATGGCACATATCGCCACAAAGGCTCTTATCAAGCATCTTCAAGCGATGCATAATGAGTTTAAGTGTCACGAAGCAATGAAGGAATTGACCCGAAACGGATGCCCGAGGAATGGGTTGACATACCGAAAATTGCCTGCGAGAATGACCCAAATTAGATATTAGGTCGCAATAACTGCCAGATAAGTGAGATTGATTGTCATGACCACAGTCCTATCGCCGCGTCCTGACATCATGGCAATCCTCGAAGATCGAGGCTACCGCTCGACGGTGCCGAGGCGGGCAATCGTCCGCGTAGTCGAGGAAATGCAGGAGGGTTTCACGGCGGAAGATGTGGTCAGGAAACTTCCCACTATTGGCAGGGCTACGGTATTTCGCACGCTTAAGCTCTTCTTGGAAACGGGCATCATCTGTAGGCTGAATCTACTTGACGGCGCCCCCAGATACATGCTCTCCCGCGTAGAGCACCACCACCATACCGTATGTGTCAAGTGCGGTAAGGTGGGGGAATTTCGCGCCGCGACCGTTGAGCGACTCATGAGAATAATAGGGGGCGACCTATCCGGTGAAATTGTTGGTCACCGAATTGAGCTTTACGTCGTTTGCGAGCAATGCGTCGAAAGTGGCGCGAGTCTGCCGCAGAATATTCACTCATCGATGCATGCGCATTCCTAATGATACTGATTATCGATAATAGCCAACAGATTTATCATCTGCAACGGGCTTTTGCTTAAATTCCAACTGCTTGTATCTTCACAGTTCTTGAGGTCAATAATGAGACTAATTCTCAATAAATATAGGTTTTTCAAGCTCCTTCCTATTTCGCTCATAGTCCTGACGGTCCTTTTCGCCTGCTCTGACGGCGGTGAAACCGTTACACCGGCAGTGCAGCCGACCACCGCTCCCGCAACTCAGGCGCAGCCGACCCAGGTGCCGCCTACTGCCGCACCCGCGGCTCAATCGCAGCCGACCGCCGCTCCGACCGCGCCGCCTCAGGCGATGGCGGAGCAGCCCGTGGAACCTGTAGAGGTCGTAACGACCACTAACATAGTCGCCGACTGGGCACAGATAGTTGGCGGCGACAGGGCAAATGTGCGGAGTCTGTTGCCGGCTGGCGCGGACCCTCACGCCTACCAGCCCGGCGCGCAAGATGTCGCTGCAATTGCCGACGCGGACCTCGTACTTGCCATCGGACTGGGCCTTGAAGAGTCCTGGCTTCACGAACTTCTGGAAAACGCCGCTCGCGACGAAGAAGCCATCGTAGAGGTGGCGGAGGTCATCGAGCCGATAGAGTTCGGCGAAACCCACGCCGAAGAGGTTGAAATCATAGAGGCAATCAGCCACGTCGTACACGAGGTGGAAGAGGGCGAAATCTCCGCCGAAGAAGGTCTGGAAGAGATTGTTGAAGCCATAGAGGCGTTTGAGGAGGCTGAAGAGGCGGAGGACCATCACGGCGATGAGGATGAAGACGAGGAGGATGAGGACCACGGTGACGAAGATGAAGACGAGGAAGAGCACGGTGAAGAGGAGGAACACGGCGAAGAGGGAATGCATCTTCCGGAAATGGTTCTCGAAATAATCGCTCAAGTTGAAGCCGGCCAGTTTGACGCAGACGAAGCCATCGAAGAAATCGAACATCTCACCGAAGAGGGAGAAGAAGAGCACGAAGGTCACGGACATGGCCAGTACGACCCGCACTTCTGGTTCGACCCGGTTCGCGTCAAGGTCGTGATCAACGAACTAGCCGCCCGCCTGTCGGTTCTCGATCCCGATGGCAGGGACACGTACACGGCTAACGCGGCGGCTTACGGCGCGCAGCTCGACGAACTTCACGCATGGACGCAGGAACAGGTCTCCGAGATTCCCGACGAGAACAAGCTCCTCGTAACATCCCATGAAAGCCTCGGCTACTTCGCGGTGGTGTACGACTTCGAGGTGGTGGGCGTCATACTGTCAACTACCACTGAAGTCGAGCCGTCGCCGGCAGACATGGCGGAACTGGCTCATGAAGTCGAAGAGGCAGGCATATCCGTGATATTCGGTGAGACCACCGTGAGCGAGCGGCTTGCCGAAGCCATCGCCACCGAGTCGGGCGCGGAAGTCGTCCGTCTCTACTCCGGGTCGCTCGGAGCGGAAGGCAGCGGTGCCGAAACCTACTTGGATATGGTTCGCACCAATGTCGAGCGTATCGTTGAAGCGCTGAAGTAAAGCAATCATTTCCCCGCATGGGCCGTTTGCCGGATACCCTCCTCGGCAGCGGCCTATGCTTTTGCGGACGCACGGAGTAACCGATGAGAAGCCATTCAGTTGATACTCAAGCGGCGCCAGAAATCGCATCCGAGGAAGTGCTGCTTGCTGAAGCGGGTATCTCTGTCGAAGATGTAACTGTCGTTCGCGGCGGTCACACGGCGCTTACGGACATTACTTTTTCGGTTGGCGCCGGAACATTGCTGGGCGTCCTCGGTCCCAACGGTGCGGGCAAAAGCTCACTATTCGGCGCGATTGCGGGCACGCTTCCTGTGGCGAAGGGCAAGGTAACTCTGCACGGACTCGCGGCGCTCAGCAGTGCGCTCGCCTATGTCCCGCAGCGCGATAGCATAAACTGGGTGTTTCCCGCGACAGTGGCGGATGTCGTGATGATGGGAAGAAACTGGAACGTCGGCTGGCTGCGCCAGCCGGGCAAGGAAGACAAGGAAATGGTCCAGTTCTGTCTGGAGCGCGTAAATCTATGGGAACATCGCAACGACCTGGTTACCGAACTCTCCGGGGGGCAGCGTCAGAGAGTCTTCATCGCGCGTGCGCTGGCGCAGGAGGCGACTGTCATTCTGCTCGACGAGGCCTTCAGCGGCGTCGATGTCGGCGCGCAGGAGGGCATTGTAGAGGTCCTGCGCTCACTGAGAGATGAAGGCAGAATCGTTCTCCTTGCCACTCACGATCTGACAAACCTCGCCGAGCGCTTCGATAGTGTCCTCTGCATCAATCACCACGTCTGCGCCTACGGATCACCGGAGGAGGCTTTTACGCCCGAAGTGCTGGAAGAACTCTACGGCTCGCACGGAATAGAGTTCGCTTCGGACCACTTTATACATAGGCACCACGCTTAGGCACGAATACTTACACAATCAGCTCGATAGGCTTCCGACAGTTCAGTGTTTCCAGAGGAGTGACGCTGATGTTCAGAAATATGAACCCTGCCTATGTCGCCATACTTGCAATCCCTACGGTTCTACTGGCAGTCGCCGTGATTTTCTTCGCGATAGGTCGGTCCGGCGCTGAAGCCGTGTCTGATGTCGGTGCGACGGCTCGCGCTGACCTGATTTCCGTGAGTGGAGATGTTATTGGAACTGTCAACCTCGTTCAGGGTCCAGGCGGCGTTCTGATACAAGTGCAGGCCGAAATGCTCGCCCCCGGCGGACACGCATTCATCGTTCACGAAGTCGGCAAGTGTACGCCGAACTTCGATGCGGCAGGCGACCACTTTGACCCGGAATCTGCGGAGCATGGCTTTATCCATTCCAGTTGGAAAGGCGGCGAACCTCTTGGAGCGCACGGTGGCGACCTGCCAAACATCTATGCTGCCGGCGATGGCACTGCGCGCGCCGACTTCTTCACCGATGGCATCTCTCTCGATGTCGGTAGCGCCCGCTCCATTTTCGATTCGGACGGGTCCGCGATCGTGATTTACGAGAAGCCCGACGCCTACGAAGAAGAAGAATCCAAAGCCGGTGATAGAATCGCCTGCGGTGTCATACAACGCAGTTGATCCCGGCTGCGAACCTAACGAAGATGCGGAGTATGTAATGATCGATTACATAATTGGACCGTTTCAGTACGGATTCATGGTACGCGCCCTCATCGTGTCGGTACTTGTGGGCATAATGTGCCCCGTTATAGGCGCTTATGTAATCACTCGCGGCCGCGCCTTCATGGGAGACGCCCTCGCGCACTCTGTTATCCCGGGAATGGTCGTTGCTGTCCTTCTCAACATTAGCCCCTTCTTCGCTGCGGTTCCCACCGGGATCGTCATCGCCCTGCTCATGGGCACCGTCAGCAGGCGCACCGGCATCAGCGAGGACACCTCCATCGGCATCGTCTTTGCCGGTATGTTCGCTCTCGGACTGGTCATGCTCTCCGTGGTGCCCGACGTCAACGTGAACATCGAAGACCTTCTTCTCGGACAGGTTCTCGGCGTCACCCGGACCGATGTCTATGTCTCCCTTGCATTGACAGCCCTCGTTCTGCTGGGTCTCTACACCTTTCACCGGCATCTCGTTTATACCACCTTCGACCAGATTGGCGCATCAGTAGTTGGCATCAAGACCAGTCTGGTTGAGTACATCCTTCTCGCCCTTCTCGCGCTTGTCATTGTCATTGGCATACAGGCGGCCGGCATCGTCCTCGTCATGGCAATGCTCATCACGCCTGCGGCGACCGCCTACTTGCTTGCAAGACGCTTCGTCGGTATGATGATCATCGGCGCGACAGTAGGTGCGGTCTCAGCCATCGTCGGTCTCTACCTCTCCTTCTACGCCGACCTTCCTTCCGGCCCTGCAATGGCGCTGCTCGCAACTCTGATGTTTGCCTTTGCGGCCCTGTTCAAGGGAGCATGGTCCCTGAAGAGCGCAGAGCCAAGCTGAGGTCTCCCTCTGAGTTCTGGCCCTGAGGTCTGATAATTGCCCGCAACTCCCTCTCACGGGAACATACGCTACGAACCTGACGAAAATCCGCCCCTGCCGGTAGCCGTTGGCACCGGCATACAGGCTGCGCTCGTCAACCTGGGCGGCATCGTCTTGGGCGCCGTCATCGTATTCCGCATCGCCGGTCAGCCCGAAAGCTACATTCCCTGGGCGATCTTCGCCGCCCTCATTGTCAGTGGAATCACCACTTACTTGCAGGCGGCGCGCTTCTGGCGCATTGGCGCGGGCCACGTCCTGGTGATGGGCACCTCCGGCGCTTTCATCGCGGTCTGCGTTACCGCGCTGGTCGAAGGCGGTCCCGCGACAATGGCAAGCCTCATCGTCGTATCCTCTCTATTCCAGTTCCTGCTGGCATCCCGCCTCTCACTGCTCCGGCGCATCTTCACGCCCGTTGTCTCCGGCACGGTTATCATGCTCATCGCCGTCGCCGTCATGCCCATCATCTTCGACACGCTGAAGGAAGTCCCCGACGGTGTGTCGCCAATCGCCGCTCCCGTCTCGGCTCTGGTAACACTTGCCGTCATAGCACTTCTCATAATGCGCGCGCCGCCGTCTTGGCGTCTCTGGTCTCCCATCATCGGCATAGTCGTCGGATGCGCGGTGGCAGCCCCCTTCGGTCTGTACGACACGGGCGCCGTCCTCGAATCCCCTTGGGTCGGCGTTCCGCTCACTTCGTGGCGCGGCCTTGATCTCACTCCCGGCCTCGAGTTCTGGGCACTCTTGCCCGCCTTCGTCGTCGTTACGCTCGTCGGCGCTATCGAAACGGTCGGCGACGGTGTGGCAATCCAGCAGGTCTCTCGCCGCAATCATCGCGCCACCGACTTCCGGGTCGTGCAGGGCGCCCTCAACGCCGACGGCGTGGGCAATCTCCTTTCCGGCTTGCTCGGCACGCTGCCCAACACCACCTACTCGTCCAGCGTATCGCTCGCCGAAGTAACCGGAGTGGCATCTCGTCGTGTCGGCATGGTCATCGGCATCATCTTCCTTGCCCTTGCCTTCTTTCCGAAAGCTACCGCTGTCCTCATCGCCATACCGGGTCCCGTAGCCGCAGCATACATAACCATCCTGCTCGCCCTGCTGTTCGTGCAAGGCATGAGGATGATAATCCAGGACGGCGTTGACCATCGCAAGGCGACCGTCGTCGGCTTGGCGTTCTGGCTTGGCGTTGGCTTCCAGAGCCAGGTCATCTTCTCGGACCTGCTCGACGGTTTCTGGGGAGTGCTGCTCGGTAACGGCATGACCGCGGGCGCGATAGTCGCAATCATCATGATGCTGTTTATGGACCTGACAGGTTCCCGCGGCAAGCGCCTGACTTCCGAACTCAGCCCCGGCGCGCTCCCTCAGCTTGACGCCTTCCTTCGCGAATTCGCGTCCGCAAGCCGGTGGAACGGCGATGCCACCGAGCGACTTGCGGCGGCTGGCGAAGAAGCGCATGCCGTTCTGCTGCAAGAAGCCGAAGTCTCCGACTCAGGCCCCCGCCGCATGGCCGTATCCGCTCGTCTGAACGACTTGTCCGCCGAGCTGGAATTCGTCACGGCGCTGGAAGGAGACAACATGGAAGACCGCCTGGCGTGTCTGAGCGAACTGCCTCCCGCGCCCGACGAGCGCGAGGTCTCATATCGCCTGCTTTGGCACTACTCATCATCCGTGCGCCACCAGAAATATCATGGCATCGACATCATAACCATTACCGTTGACGGCGCGCATTAGCCTTCACTGGCTATCGACCTTCCTCGCCGAATTCTCCTGCTATTCCAGCACCTCAATCCCGTCTTCTCCCTCAACGATACGGATGCGGCTGTCCAGCGGCACATCCTCGAATCTCTGCCACGAATCGCTGCTAGGCCACCGTACCTCTAGCTCAACGATCTCCTCAGCCGGTCCCAGGCCAATCTCCTGCGTCAGCGTAGATGCGCCAAAGCTGCTTCCGTTGCCCACCGCTGTGTACACCTCCCGCGTACTCCCGTCCCGGTCCACCACCTCAACCCTGATGCGCGCTCCAATCGCCGCGCGGTTTGACTTCGTTCCAGCCAGCTTTATCGACAGCCACCTGTTGTCATGCCCGGGATTCTCATATAGTGCGTTCACGAACCCGTCGCCCGGATAAAACCCTCCCACTTGCACGAAGATGTCCTGGTCCCCATCTCCGTCTAAATCTCCGAACGACACGCCGTGCCCCTTCTGCAAGTGCCCGAAGCCTCCTGAAAAGGTTACATCCTGAAAGCCCCTGCCTCCGTCGTTTCTGTACATGGCATTTGGAGCGATGGCGTCGTATGACGGCGCTCCCGTCCCAAGGTAGAAGTCCGGATAACCGTCGTTGTCCAGGTCTCCGAAGTTCGCTCCCATCGCAAGGTGGACATTCCACAGTCCCACCTCGCGCGTAATGTCCTCGAACCCGTCTCCCCGCATATTGCGATAGAGACGCGGTCTGGCCCCGTCATTCTCCAGCCCCATTCTGTCCGCCGCCACATCTCCTATGTCCTCACCGTAACCCGCCACGAAGATGTCAAGCCAGCCGTCGTTGTCATAGTCCCAGAACCACGTAGCGAAGCTGTCAGTCGGTTCAGTCAGGCGCAAGGCAGGAGCCATATCCTCAAAGGTGCCATCCCCCTTGTTTCGATACATCCTGTTTTCACTGCCGAAGTTCGATACGTACAAGTCCGGATATTCGTCATTGTCATAGTCGCCCCACGCGCTGCCCTTGCAGTACCGCCAGTTCTGCACGCCCGCTTCTACCGCCACATCCTCGAATCGCCCCTCGCCGTCATTCCGGAATAGCTGGCTCGGAAACATCAACGCGGTGGACTCCGCACCCGCTTCCCGCATACTCTCATTGCACGAAAACAGGTCCAGGTCCCCGTCACTATCATAGTCCGCCCACGCTGCGCTCTGGCTGGGATACGCGGGCTTGACAAGCCCTACGTCCTCGGTAACATCGGTGAAGGTATTGTTGCCGTTGTTCCGCAGCAGCGACATCCGCATCTGCCCGCGCATCTTCATCCAGCCGCCGCGCATTACCAGCACATCCATCCACCCGTCGTTGTTGTAGTCCGTCTGCGTGATATTTAGCCCGCCCAATTGTCCGGACAGACCGGCGCTTTCCGTTTTGTCTGTGAAACTGCCGTCTCCGTCGTTGCGATAGTAGGTGATGGGCTTGCAGGGATCCCACGTCGAAGTCATCACATCCAACCATCCGTCATTGTCGAAGTCCTCGATGATGCTGCCTCCGGCAGTGTTGACCGCGTACAGCCCTGCCAGAGGCGCGCGCTCCTCGAACTTGCCTATGTCGTGCTCCGATTCAAACGACTCTGGCGGCACCCTGTACTCCGCTCTGACGCCATTCGGGTAAGTGCCGAGCGCCATGTGCGCCACATTCAGCAGCCACACAGCCCGCCCGTTGTTATGGAAGTCGTTATGGAAGTCGTCCGGCTCAAGTTCAAGCAGCCTTGTGAGATAGTCAACCGCCCCACTCGCGCCCCGCTTATCCTTGTGGACTACCGAATCGTCCAGTGGCAGCGCGCAGATGAGCCGCCCATCCGGACTGACGCAGTTATCCAGCTCGCCCATCTTCATGCTCGCAATCGCGAGTTCCTCCAGCAGTTCGGCCTCGTGGCTCACCTCCGGCTTCTCGCTCATTTCAGCGTCCAGTGCCCCCGACAACAGGCGAATCGCCTCCTCGGCGTCCCCAAACCGAAGATGGCTGCGCGCGAGTTCCCGAACTATGCTGACGCGCCACGATAGGGTGGGGAATGTCGGATGTTCCAGTTCTGCCGTCAGCCTCTCGAACTGCTGCGTCCCGAAGAACGGATCGCTGCTGTTCCGCAGGCTCGTGCAGTACCCTGCCAGGTCCTCATGTTCGGAGAGTCCTTCCTCTACGGGGACTTCCAAGTTAGACCTGCTCACCGCCTGACCGGATTCGCCGGGGCGCTGCTGATGCATGCAGCCGATTAAAATCAACGGTATGCAAGCCATCCAAAGAATCCCGGCGCACGCGAATATCCGGCTGCTACTTATTCTGTCCACCCTGTCTATCCCTGTGAAATTCATTCCTTCATTGTAAGGCGTCAATGATATAATGGGACAACTGTGTCTATGCGTTTCAACATCTGGCTTCCTACCATCCTCACAGCCATTTCGCTGTTCGCAGCCGCATCCTGCGCCGACATCGCATCCTTTGCGCAGCGTTCAACCCCAACGCCAACGCCCTCAGAGTCCTCCGCACAGTCCCTGCGTGCCTCGGCGACCTCCGCATCCCCCGCAACGCAGGTAGTCCCATTCACAAACGTCGCTGAGACCGCTCTGGACGGCGCCTTCCAGCTTTGGAACGACCGCCCCGGATTGGCAATCTTCGACTACGACCGGGACGGCGACCTTGACTTCTATGTAACCTCGCGCGGCGGCGAGCCTAACCGTCTGTATCGCAACGCCGGCGCCGCGACCTTCGTCGATGTCGCGGCGCAGGCAGGCGTGCAAGCCACCGAAAGCCACAGCACCGGAGCTGTAGCCTGCGACATTGACAATGACGGCTACCAGGACCTCTATGTAGGCGCATGGGGCAACCCCGATGACGGACTCGGATTTCGCTCGCCACAGGAAGGCAACGCCGACACCCTCTTTCTCAATGACCGCGCGGGTGGCTTCCGGGACATAACACGGGCAGCATTCGGTGATAGCGTGAATGTACGCTCCGCGACCGGCATCGCCTGCGCCGACGTCAACAACGACGGCTGGCTCGACATATATGTCGGCAACCTCATGGACGACGACTACCGCACCTTCTCCGACTACAACCACCCGGGCCACTACAACCTGCTGTACATCAACAACGGCGACCTCACCTTCACTGAAATCGCTCACGACGCCGGGGTCGCAGGCCCCCAGATTAGAATGCTGGACCCCGAAGGCAAGCCCGTAGTCCACGAACACCCCGTAACCGGCAAGAAGTTTGAGGGCTACAATCCGGCGAGCGTGGACGATATGGGCAATCGGGCAGGGGAGCCGACCGGACAGACACACGCGGTCCTCTTCTTCGATTACGACGATGACGGCGACCCCGACCTGTTCGTCGCCAATGACGGCGACCGCATGCACCTGTACCGGAACGACACCACCTCCGAAGCCGTCCGCTTCACACCCGTCGCGCGCGAGCTGGGCATAGACCTCGCAGGCTCTTGGATGGGCTTCGCCGTTGGCGACTACGACGCCGACGCCGACCTCGACGTATTCTCCACGAACATCGGCTTCCACCCGCTGCTGCAAGAGCCGGTTGAAAGGCCGCGCGGCAACTGCGAGTATGTCGGCAGGTTCAGCTGGGGCACATGCGCCCACTACCTGCTTCGCAACGACGGCGGTGGCAACCTGCTCGATGTCGCTTCTACCACCGCAGTCGTTCCGAGTCCGTGGCTTCCACCGGCATCGCTCGATCCCACCGCGCTCAACCCGGCGCATCACGTACCCACCGGCCTCGCCGCCTACGACTTCGGCTTCGGCGCAACCTTCTTCGACTACGACAACGACGGCTATCAGGACCTCTACTGGTTCGGCTCCACGCTCGGCAGGGGAGAGGGGCCCGGCGGCCAGGTATTCCCCGCAGCCGGGCGCATGCTGCGAAGCCTCGGCAACGGCACATTCGAGGACATCACCGTCCGCGCTCGCCTGCTTGACATATCCCGCGTCAACTACGAAGGTCTGGAGCAGGACGAAGCCGCAAAAGAAGACCCCGTCGCGCTGAAGATACGCCGCATCGACACAGCCCTCCACGAGAACGGCAAGGGACTCGCGCACGGTGACCTCGACGGCGACGGCTATGCCGACCTCATCGCAACCAACAGCAGCGGCCCCATATTCTCCGGCCCCTTCGACCCCACAGCCGGTCGAGCGCCCACGCGAGACGCACCGGGTCCCATATTCCTCTGGCTCAACGGCGGAGGCGATGGCAACTGGCTGACTCTACGCCTGAAGGGAGCAATGGCAGTTAACGGCACCCGCAGCAACGCCGACGCAATAGGCGCTCGCGTCTATCTCGCCGCCGGAGGGCACACTCAAGTCCAGGAAGTCATCGCCGGCTCAAGCTACCTCTCCATGGACAGCCTTGACCTCGAATTTGGACTAGGCAGCGCGACGACCGTGGAGAAAATCGAAATCCGCTGGCCCAGCGGCACAATCCAAACCCTCCAAAACATCCCCGCCAACCAGTTCCTCGAAATCACCGAGCCGGAAGGCTGACGACTCTTCTCATCTGTGCTGCGGTAGTTCCTTCCCCCTTGATGGGAGAAGGTCAGGATGGGGGTGACGAACGATCCTCCCTATCCTGTCCATCGATGTTAATGTTACCCTGTCCCACGCAGCCGCGGGTCCAGCGTATCGCGCAGACCGTCCCCCAGCAGGTTCGCGCCCAGCACCGTCAGCGACAGGAACAGACCCGGGAAGAATATCATCCACGGCGCAAGCTGCTTGAGCAGATTGGCGTCCCCCATCATATTTCCCCAGCTCGGTATATCCGGCGGCACCCCCGCGCCCAGGAAGCTCAATCCCGCCTCAACAAGTATCGCCAGCGCGAACACATAAGTCGCCTGCACGGTCAGCGGCGCGACGAGGTTCGGGAAGATGTGCGTAAACAGGATTCTCAGCGGCCTCGCTCCCACCGCGAGCGCTCCCTCCACATACTGCCGCTCCCGCAGGCTCAGCACCGACCCGCGCACGATACGCACCACGCGCGGCGTCTCCACCACCGACAGCGCGAACACCACATTCTGGAAGCTCGCTCCCAGCAGCGCCACCAGCGCAATCGCCAGCAGGAACGACGGGAATGCCATCAGCCCGTCCATGAACCGCATCACGACATTGTCTGCCAGCTTGTAATACCCCGCGACTATGCCAATCACGACCCCGGACAGTATCGTCAGCACCGTCACCGAAGCCCCGATCGCCAGCGACAGCTGGCTGCCGTATATCGTCCGCGAGAACACGTCCCGGCCCACGCTGTCCGTCCCGAAGTAAGCCTCTGCCGACGGCGCTTGCAGCCTGGGCTCGGTGAACAGTTCCTTCGGATCGTCCGTAGATATGACCGGCGCGAATATCGCCATCAGCACGGCAAGCAACAGTATGAACAGTCCCAGAGCCATGTTGGGGTTGCCCCGCAGCACCAGCTGTAAGGCAATCAGCCTCTCACGGTTGCGGTCCCATGTGCTCCGCCGTCCTATCGCGGCGCCGTCCACCGTCTGCTCTTCGAGAGCCATCAGTAACGTATCCTCGGATCGAGGTAGCCGTAAATGAGGTCAACGACCAGGTTGATCAACACATACGCCACCGTAAACATCAATATGACGCCCTGTATCACAGGGTAGTCCCGCCGGTTGACGGCATCGACGATCAGCCGTCCCACGCCCGGGATCCCGAACACCGCCTCCGTCACGACCAGCCCGGACACCAGCCCCGCGATCCCTATGCCGATGATGGTCACCACCGGAATGGACGCATTCTTGAACGCATGCCCCAGCAGCACCGCCTGCTCCCCCAGCCCCTTGGCGCGCGCCGTCCGCACGTAGTCCTCCCGCAGCACCTCCAGCATGCTCGCCCGTGTCATCCGCGCTATCAGCGCCGCCGATATGAACCCCACCGATATTGAAGGCAGCGTTATCGACTTTATCCACGGCACGATCCCCTCGGAGATCGGAATATAGCCGAACGCCGGGAACCAGTGCAGCTTGACCGCGAACACCCATATCAGGTTCGCGCCCAGCCAGAACGACGGAATCGCCAGCCCCAGCACCGCGATGACCATCACCACCCGGTCGATCCAAGTGTTCGCCTTCCACGCCGCAAGGATACCCAGCGGTATCGCTATTATTATCGACACCAATTGCGAGAAGATAGCGATGAAGATTGTCGGCTCAAGCCGCTGCGCGATGAGCGTCGTAACCTTGAACTTGTTGAATATCGACTCGCCCAGGTCCCCGCGCAGAATATCCGCGAAGTAGATTGCCAGTTGCTGGTAGATGGGCTTGTCCAGCCCCATATCCTTGCGGATCGCCTCTTTCTGCTCAGGCGTCGCCTCGTCTCCCGCCATCAGCGCGACGGGATCGCCCGGCGTGATATGTATCAGTGAAAACGTAACCACCGCCACGACTGCCAGCACCGGGAACATCGCAAGCAGTCTCTGAAGTGTATAACGTCCCATTCTTGTGACCCTATATGCTCAAAAGCGGGAGCGCCGCAATTCTGCCGCACCCCCGCTCCGCTATCGTATCTTTCTAAAAGCGTCGGATGAACTCTGTCAGCCTCTAGCCTTACCTGTCAAGCCACATCCCCTGCATCATGATGCGCTTATGCGGCACGTAGCCCTGCACGTCCTCCTGCATTGCCACAACGAACTTGAACCAGCCGTACATTATCGTCGCCGGGTCCTCCTCGAAGTAAATCCTCTGAATCTCCTCCGTGATCGCCTTCGCCTCGTCAATCGAGGTGGAGTTGAGGAAGTCGTCTCTCAACTTTATAACCTCTTCGTTGTGGTAGCCGCCGTTCCACGTCTGGCCGATGGCTGAGTCCGTGATAGGGTCTAGCGGTCCGCCCCACGTATGATAGAAGTGCCAGTCACCCTCTTCCACCGTATCGCGAGCGTTTGCCGCTTCCTTGCGCGATATGACCGTCGCCCAGTCGCTCACCTGGAAATCGACCTCAGCGCCCAGAGATTCCAGAATTTCCTTGGTAATCAGCGCCGATGCGTAGAAGTCCGAGTAGTCCGTATTGGTCAGCAGCACCATCTTTCCGGAGAATCCGGTCTCGGCCACTGCTTCCTGCCACAGCGAGCGCGCCTTATCGAGGTCAACTTCGTAGTATTGCTCCGCGCCGATGTCGCTGCCCCACTGCGCGCCGCAAGCCCACAGGCACGGGCCCAGGTCCCAAAGCTCAGGTGCGCCGTATGCAGCGCTCAGATACTTTTCAGGATCGGTCGCTGCCTGAATCGCCAGCCGCGCCTTGGGGCTAGTCAGCGGTGGGTTGCGCTTGTTCGTGCCAAGCTGCGGCCTCGCCCACTGTGGAATCACGACCGCCTTGATGCCCGGCGAATTCACTATCGTGTCGTAGAAGTCGTTCGGCAGTCCCTCGGCAAAGTCCGTCTGCTTCGTCTGAAGGGCAGCAAGCTTCGTCGCCGCGTCCGGCACTTCCAGATTGATTACGCGGTCAACATACGCAATGCGCGCTCCCGCGTCGCCGTTCGCCTCGTCAGAGCGCGGCACATAGTTCTCATTCCTGTCCATCACCACGCGGTTGCCCGGAATCCACTCAACATACTTGAACGGACCTGACCCCGTGTAGTCGGTCATTATGTCTGATATTGACAGAGGATCGACGACATCCTTCGGCATCACATAGGTCGGCAGCGAAACCCAGAACGGAATCCACAGACCGAAGGGCTTACCCGGATTCAGCTTGAAAGTAAGCTCGTCAACCTCTTCAACGGTAGGACTCTCGGCAAGGTCCCACATCGTCCCCGGAAGGCCCGGCGTCGTCTTCCAGCGCAGTATCGATGCCGTCACATCCGCGCTCGTAACCGGATCGCCGTCATGGAACTCCAGCCCTTCGCGCAGCGAGAACGTGTACTCGGTCGCTTCAGGATTCACAGACCATGTGTCCACCATCTGCTCCTGCGCCACCCTGTCCAGGTTCCAGCCGAACGGGTAGTCGTACCACTGATAGACAATCGAGTGTGTAACGAACGATGTCTGCCTCGTAGGATCAAGGTTCGCGACGGATGCCTGTGGCGTCCAGCGCAGAATGCCGCCCTGCTTCGGCCCGCTCGCGGGTTCCTCCATCATCGCCTCGCGCCTCACGGGCGTAGCAACAGTCCTGCCCGTTGGCGGTGCAGGGCTGAACGCCTGTGGCGCCGCCGCTGGCGCCGCCGGTGCTGCTGGTGCAGGCATTGCGGGCGCGGCAGGCTGCTGTGGTGCCTGTGGCGCCTGAGGCGCGGGCGCGACTGCGGGCGCCGGCTGTTGTGCTGCCGGTGCCTGCGGTGTTGGCGCAGGTGCCGATCCGCATGCCATCGCAGCGATCAGCAATAGGATCGATACAACGCCCAGGACCAAAGAAATGCGTCTCATAATTCCTCCCAATCTGTTATTTCTGCAAACCGACAAGTATTTTCTCTTCAATCCAGTCAAATATAGCACGGCAATTACGAATGTCAAACCAATCCTGAATCATGTTGCCTGTTTCACACTATCCCTCAATCTTTACCAGGATGTTGCCTGATTGTTAAGAGCATGTGAAATCCTGTCAGCCCCCGTCAACTGACACCTGACAGCTGAATACCAAAAACTGTGAGCTTCTACCCGGACACGCCGGCGCAAATCAGGTCCGTCAACAGCCCGCCTCGTTATAGTTCCCGCAGCACATGCTGAGCGTCCTTATCTTACGCCAGTTGTTCGCCGCCAGACGCACCAGCACTTCCTGCCACGGCAACCCGCTGCCCGGTATGTTCGTAAGCGGAGACCACGGATGCCTGTCTTCATCGGAGCCATTGTCATGCCGACGACGGCACATAGCTGTCTATCTCCCTGATGGCGCGTCTATGAAAAGCAAGATGACTAGAATATCGCTTTGCCAAGTCTAACCGAAGCTCGTCATTACAGCCAATTCCCCCCGGTCGTGTTAAGATGTTCGGCGAACCCGGCAGCAAGTCTCAATATCAATAAGGAGCGGCACATGGTACTCGCAGACCCATCCGTTAGGCTCACGGCAGTAAATCACCTTACCTACAACGTCATAGACAAGGAGCGCGCCACTCGATTCTGGGTCGATGTTCTCGGTGTCAAGCAGATTCCGAGCGCGGTGGACGGCGCGCACATCATCTGGCTCCAACTCCCCAGCGGCACAATGGTTCACCTCATTGAAAACGCCGACGGCATCTCCGAGCCGTCCCATCACGGCGCATTCGAAGTCGATGACATCGACGCCGCATACGAGATTCTGAAGTCCAAGGGCGTCAAGATTGAAAGCCCGGAGATAGGCGTCCGCAACGATGGACAGCGCGTGTTCTTCATCTCCGACACCGAAGGCAACCGCGTCGAAATCTGCACCAAGTCGGGCTTCGGCGTCCTCGTCTAGGCATCTTAATCCCCTCTCCTAAAGGGTAGAGGGCTAGAGTGAGTACATCGTTCAGACGAACGCTAAAATCCGCGCAGGATTGCCAACCGTAATCGCCTCGATCACATCTTCCGCAAAGCCCTTCCGGCGCATCCTGGGGACTATGTTCTCCAGGATGTGTCCATATCCATGCCCGCCGTATCGCACGAGCCGATGGTTCGTGCAGATGTCCTGCCCGATGACCACCTTGTCGCCGTAGCCCTTCTCGACCATGCCCTTGATGAAGTCCAGCCGCTGCGCGTCGCTCGGCATATCCAATTCCGCCAGCGGATAGTACGACCCCTCGTTTCCGAACAGGTCCCATTCGAGGTAGCATCCCGACGCCGCGATCCTTCCCAGCGTATCCATATCGAACACAGTCCTGTCTAGGTGTCCCATAATCACCCGACAGATGTCCGCGTCGCCACCCGCTAGAATCTCCAGTATCTCCGCGGGCGCGTCCGGGTGCCGCCCTGGATGAATCAGAATCGCCGCGCCGGTTTCCCGCTGCGCTACCGCAGCCGCCGTAAGCGACTTTCGCTCGTTCTCAGTCAGCGGCCAGGTGCAGCCCACTTCTCCGATTATCCCCGCCTTTATGCCCGTGCCGTCCACTCCATCACTGATGTCGTCGATGATTCGCTGAGCAATCGCTTCTACATTCCACGATTCCATATTGTCCGGATGCACCGCGTCCACATAGAACCCCGCCCCCATGACTATATGGACGCCCGCCTCGCGCGAAATCCGCTCCAACGCTCGCGCGTCGCGCCCAATCCCGATAGTCGTCGCATCCACTATCGCGCCGCCTCCCACAGACTTATACAGACCTGCTTCGAAGACTGCCGTTTCCACGTCCATCAACTGAAGATTCGCGTGGTTGCTGTAATGGTTGTGCCGCACCCAGCCAAGGTTCTCCATCGTTATGGGCGCGTCCGCAAGGTCGAGCGCCGAGTCCTGCGGCGGCCTGTACATGAACGAGAAGTCGATGTACAGATGCTCGTGAGTAGTCGTTGCGCCGAGTTCCGACGGCTCGATAGGTCCGAGCACGGTCTGGACGAGGCCTAGCAATTCAGTGGCAGGCATGCTCTTGCTCCTTGGGGTCGTGGTTCGCAAGGTTAACATGCCCTGTACCGCTACTCAATCCGCTTGAACGCGGGGTACGCGAACGCGAATGCCAGTATCAGAATTGAGAGCAGGGCACCGCTTATCGTCAGCGCGTTGGCCGTGCCGATATACTCTGCGATGGTGCCGAAGGGCAGCGCGCCAATCGGCATCAGGCCGAATGTCATCATCATGATGCTCATCACGCGCCCACGCATCTCCGGCGCGGACGAAATCTGCGTGAGCGTCATATTCAGCGACATATAGACCGAGCTTATGAGGCCGACAATCAGCAGGAATGGCATCGCCACTGGGAATATCATCGAGTTCGCCAGCCCGACAAGCGTAATGCCCCATAGCACACCCAGCCCAAGCAATAGCACCCCGCGTCTGCTGAACTTGCGTATGCCCGCAAGCCCCAGAGTGCCGATCAGCGCTCCCACGCCCATCATCGTCATGAGTATCCCCAGGTCGGAGGAATTCACGTTCAGCGCCTCGCGTGCCCATACTGGCAGCAGTGCGAAGAGCGTAAAACCGAACAGTGAAGGGATGAACGCCATGAGTATCAGCCCGCGCAAATTCACATCGCCCCACACGTAGCGCAATCCCTCGAAGATGTCCTTGCCAACGCCTTTCTTAGCACCCTTAGCCTGCACGGCGTTCGTCTTCACCATCAGCAGTGACAGCGCAGACAGCACATATATCGCGGATATGAGGTAGAACACCCCGGATGTGCCTATGAACACGATGAGGAATCCCGCCAGCGCCGGCCCGATGATGCGCGTCAGGTTCATTGCGGAGTTGTTTAGCGCGACCGCGTTCATCAGCTTGTTCTCAGGCACGATGTCCGAGATTATCGCCTGTCGGCTCGGCATGTTTATCGCCATCATCGATCCGTTGATGACACCGATGATGAGCACCGCGCCGAACCATATCGCCCCACTCGCGTCCATCATGGCAAGGACGAGAGTCATTACCGCGTTCGCGCTCTGGCTGACGATGATGAGGTTCTTTTTCGGGAAGCGATCCGCGAGCGCGCCGCCAACCAGGGATACGACGGTCATGGGAGCAGCGAATGACACCATCACTAGCACCAGAGCGAGCGGCGAGTCGTTCTCCAGTCGCAGCACCAGCCAGCCTCTGGTAATCATCTGCATGTTCATCGCCATGAACGAGATGAACGACCCAATCCATATCCAGCGAAAGTCGCGTATCTGCAATGTCTCGAATATCGGCGATGCCAGCACCGAATTCATGCGCCTGTTGCGAACGCGCGCGCTGGCAGGTGTCGCGACATTCGATGGCGGCGGCGGAGCCGTTACTGCCGGAGCCCTGACGACGTTTTGAGCCAAGTTGTTATGTCCCTGCGTCTATGGTTGGATTGGGTTCGATGGTTCGGCAACTCGTGCCGATTGCGTATTTCACCTTGACATCCGACAGAATCCGGCTATACTAGAACAAATGATTATTGAAGGAAGTTCATGAATGCGTACAGGTGCTTCTGACAAGTCTTTTCATATTCTGGTAACTCAGATGAAATTCTCCGAACAACCGCAGCCTGACGATGAATATATGCAATATGATTCAGGTATTGTTATGCAGTATAGAGACGCCTTTCGTTTCTAGGCAAGCAATGCCGCATGATTGTCAATATCAATTCGTGTGATACTGAAGCCCGTAGCTCAAGACTACTTCAGGACATTTGAATGAGAAAGTTCTTAACCTTTGGCGAAACAATGGGACAATACAACGCCGACTTCATTGGCGTCTATGGCGCTGAGGGCGCATATATGCTGGATTGTGCCGGCGCGGAATCCAACGTTGCGGTGGGTTTGCAGAAGCTCGGCGTCTCAGAAGTCGAAGCGGTGTGGGTAAGCAGGCTTGGCGATGATGAAGCGGGGCAATTCGTGCTTGACGAATTAGACCGTCGCATATCGGTGAAGGCGAGGAGGCACGCCGGAGAAAAGACAGGAATATCCTATCTCAACCATCATTCGGACGGCGAACACTTCAAGACCTACTTTCGGGCAGGAAGCGCCGCGAGTCGCCTTACGTTTGATGACGTCGAGCAGCACCTTCGAGATGCCGACATTCTGCATGTAACCGGCATCACCCCCGCGCTCAGCGATGCCTGCCACGACACTGTTATGGCCTCCTTGAAATACGCTCACGCGCAGGCGATTCCCGTAAGTTTTGACCTCAACTACCGCGAACAGCTCTGGTCACCCGCCGATGCTGCCAGGGTCTTCGAGCGCATGATGGAATACGCCGACATATTCAAGCTTGGGCATGACGAAGCCGAAACGATATGGGGCAGGGGATTGAATCCGGAAGAGTACGCTCGTCAATTCCACGAAGTTAACGGTGGCCTGGTCGTCGTAACACGCGGGACCGATGGCGCAGTCGCATTCGACGGATCGAACTTAGTGGAACACGCCGGGTACAGCGTAGAAGTAGTTGATCCGGTAGGTGCCGGCGACGCCTTTGTTGCGGGACTCTTGGGCGGCGTCTTGGAACGCGCCAACATCAAGGCATTCCTCGATATGGAGGCAGGAGAGCGCGCATCGATACTTAGGCACGCGCTTCGGGTCGCTAACGTATGCGGTGCGCTCACCTGCACCCGGCACGGCGATACGGCGGCAATGCCGTCGATGCAGGAGGTGCGCCGATTTTTGCGCGACACTTATGGGAGTTGTACAATGTCGCCGGAGAGGAGTCAATAAGCTTTGCCATGACTACCGCGACTGCCACTTCCGCCGCTCCGACTGCCATCGCGCCGACACGCCGCCGCTTTACTGTGGCGGAATACTACGCCCTCGCCGAAATCGGCATTCTTGCCGAAAACGACCGCGTTGAACTGCTTGACGGAGACCTGATAGTCATGCCGCCCATCGGAGAATCGCACGCCTTCAGCGTTGACATATTTACCAATACGCTGCCTCCTCAATTGCAGGGCCGCGCGATTGTGCGTGTGCAGGGACCGACGCGCCTTAACGATAACAGCGAGCCGCAGCCCGACGTCATGCTGCTGCGATGGCGCGACGATTTCTATCGGGGAGGGCACCCCGGTCCAGCCGATGTGCTGCTGCTCGTCGAGGTCGCGGATACCAGTGTTGACTACGACCGCGGCGCGAAGCTTTCCGCTTACGCCCGCGCCGCCATCCCTGAAGTATGGATTGCGAATCTGCGCGACCGGCGCATCGAAGCCTACACTGAGCCCGCAGACGGCGAATACTCCAATGTAAGGCATGCCGTCCCGGGCGAAAGCATCGCTCCGCAGGAGTTTCCTGATGTAGTTCTGCAAGTTGATAGCGTTATCGCGGGCTGACGCACTAGAACGGCGCATCGAGGTTAGCTTGTGACCAACTGGCTTAGCGTCTGAGATAGTGCCTCTTGCGCCCGCGCCATCACCTGCTCTTCGTTAAGGCTGCCCATCGGATGGCCGATTACGGCGTACTCGTAGCCCGGCATGGCAAGCAGGTTCGTCATTGCCCGCGCCTGAGTGTTGAATGGCCTGGTGACAAGCACTGAGCAGGGAATTCCCAGCTTTTCGAGAGCGGCTGCGTCCTGCATACAGCAGGAAGTGCAGCTCCCTCACTCAGCGGTTGCAGTTATCACCACATCGCAGCGTTCAGCGAGGTCGGTGATTATCTCGGCGGGCGCAGGTATGCGATGACTGCCCTTGTTCGCCTCGACTATCTCCTTGACCGCGTACTGCTGCTTCACTAGGTCGGCGACATCTCGCAGCAGCAATTCGGAGTTCGGCTTGTTGTTCGAGAGCAGCCCAATGACCAGTCCATCGAGGCTGCTCGGACGCGGCGCGATGCCCGTATCCTCATGCGTGCTGCTGCCTCGCGGATCGAGAGTAACCAGTTCATTCTCCTGCGTCATATCTTTCACCTCTAAGTCTGAATCTGCTTCGTAATGGAGATAACATCGCCCCAGGCGCCTATCAGCATTGCGAAAGGTCCCGCATCTCCGCCTGCGCCGACGACCGTTATCTCATCCACGCTTTCGACGACCGGAATCCGCCTGTCCAGGTCATCTCCCGTGTATAGCGTGATTCGCCGATGCTTCTCGTTTAGCTCGCGCCCCGTTCGAGTGCCGCGCTCAAGCACGAATTCCTTGATGCGCTGCTTCGTCCAGCCTTCCGCTCGAATGTAGCCCATAAGCTCCGGGCTGAGCACCAGCACGAACTCGGAATGTCGCTCTCCCAGCACGATGGAAGCGTCCGCCGCGATGCTAAGGAAGTCTTCCGGCGCGCTTTCGTTCTGCGTGTTCACCTGCACCGGCGAGTTCGCCGCGAACACCGTAACGGTGCTGTCCGATTCGCCGTAACCCTTCTCCACGCGCAGCGGCTCCCACGGAATCACATCGTCATTCTCCGCGAAGCAGAAGGAATACTTGCCCGGATGCCCGAATGTGCTCTTGTCCATGCCGTGCGGAACGGAGCCATACAGGTTGATCTTGATGAGACCCATCGCGCGGCCGATGGTGGCGTTTGCTCGGAATCCGTGTCCCATTGCCACGGTGCTGGAGTTGATTCCTATCTGCTTGGCGATGGGGCCGCTCACGATGACCAGCACACCGACGCCGTTTGTTGACGTGCTGTTGGCGTGGAAGTTGTACGGCGCGTCTGATACCGCTTGGACGGCTGCGACGATGACCGGCATATACTCCGGCTTGCAGCCTGCCATCACCGCGTTGATAGCGACCTTCTCGGCAGTGAACCGGACGCCGCGAATACCTTCTTCGGCGATGATGTCGGACGGGGCAAGCCCCGCGTAGTCGAGCATCGCCTGGACTTTGGCTTCGGTAGGCGGTACTACGGGCAAGCCGTCGCCCATGCCCTCGGACATATAGTATTCCTGGGCATCATCATATCCTGAGTGTCGGACTCTTTCCGAGGTTAAGGCAGTCATACGTTTTCAATCCTTCTGCTCGGACTATGCCTGGGGGATTGCCGCTCCGATCTGTTCCTTGATGAAGTCGCCCATCTGCTCCATTGCCTGCTGTCCCTCCGGCAGGAAGGGCGCGAACCATGGCCAGATGTGAACCATGTCTTCCCAGATTTCGAGCGTGCTGTCCACTCCGGCGGATTCCGCCTTCTCGTGCAGTCTAACGGCATCGTCTAGCAGCGTCTCGGACGTGCCCACGATAATCAGCAGTGGCGGCAGCCCCGACAAGTCAGCATGCAGCGGTGCGGCGAGTGGGTCGCGCCTGTCGCCGTCGCCCAGGAAGTGAGTCGCCATATCCATCAAGCCCTGGTATTGGACCATCGGGTCAACACCCGCCTTGCTCTTCATGGAGTCGCCGGTGCCTTCCATGTCAACCCAGGGCGAAATGCACACGCCTGCGGCAGCCATTGGGTCGCCCGCCTCCCGCACCGAGAGCAGTGTCGCCACCGTAAGGCCTCCGCCCGCAGAGTCGCCTGCCACTATGGTCGTAGCGGCGTCGGCGCCGTTTTTCAGCATCCAGCGATAAGCCGTGTGCGCGTCCTCAACCTGGGCGGGATGCTTATTCTCCGGCGCGAGCCTGTAGTCAACGGTGAGCACGCGGCAGCCGCTTGCGCGCGACAGGTTCGCCGCCATACCACGATGACTTATCACGGACCCGGTTACATACCCGCCGCCGTGAAGATAAAGGATTGCACCGCTGTCCGCATCGGGCGCTGCCACCCATTCTGCCGGAACGCCATCGGCATCGACTCCTTCGGTCGTGATGCCGTCAAGGTTCTCGAATCTCTTGCCCATCATGTTGGCGCCCATGCGCCGCTCTTCCAGTGACGGAGGGGTTTCTGCGAATGCCGCCGCGCGCTCGG
Organism: Dehalococcoidia bacterium; assembly: GCA_965204855.1. Taxonomy (GTDB): domain Bacteria; phylum Chloroflexota; class Dehalococcoidia; order Lucifugimonadales; family JADFKI01; genus Bin90. Next base: position 1,794,695 of record OZ242018.1, on the reverse strand, counting down.
CGAACATTTCCAGTAGTTCCTGCAGCTGTGCGCTTGCCATCTTGTGCTCCTGTCAGTTCCGGGTGTGGGTTCGCCAGTGTAGTGGGAAAATCGATTTGCAAGATTATATCGCCACAGACGCTTAGTGCCAAGTTGCGGTGCTGCATCTGTGCGGCAAGCAGGAATATGATATGATTTGCTCGCGTCTGGGGACTGATTTCTTGCTGTCGGGAGTTCATAATGGCGCGCCGTGACTTCTCAATGATTGAATACTTCAATCGCCGTGCCGAAGAGTGGATGCCCCGTTTGGCGTTCCAGGGCAGCACAACTGCGGAATGGGAAGCGTGGCGAGGGCAGGCATTCGAGAAGCTGCTGGAGCTACTGGGAGAATTTCCCGAACCCGTTGAACCTGCGTCCGAAGTTCTCTATTCGATAGAAGACGACGGACTCATTCGTGAGCGAGTTGTATTCGATTCCGAAGAGTTCATGTCGGTTCCGTGTGTGTTGCTCAAGCCAGCGGAAATGCCCGACGATGGGACCGCTCCGGCAATCTTATGCAGCCACGGGCATGGTCCGTTCGGCAAGGAGCCTGTGGCTGGCAATGCGTCTTCGGAGGCCTTGCGTGCGAACATGGCGCGGCACAGCTATAACTATGCCGAACAGATGGCGCGAAGAGGCTTCGTCACCATCAGTCCGGACCTCAGATGTTTTGGGGAGCGTGCGGACGGGCCTGACCCTTATCCCGGAAGGGACCGGTGCAATGTACACTTCGTGAGGGGCGCGATTCTGGGCATATACACGCTCACTCTGAATATCTGGGACATGATGCGATGCGTAGATTATCTCGAAAGCAGGCCCGAGGTTGACCCGGATAGGATCGGCATGATGGGGCTTTCGCAAGGCGGAACGATGACTATGTTCACGACGGCGATAGAGCCTCGCATCAAGGCCGCCGATATTATCGGCTACCTGAATCCCTGGCATGACTTCGGCATTGAGGACGCCAATTTCTGCGGCTCCCAGATTGTTCCGGAAGTGTATCGGCATTTGGACACACACGACATCGCCGGGCTGATTGCACCGCGCCCTCTGCTGTTGGAGATGGGTGTCCATGACACAACCTTCTCTATTGAGAGCATGCTTAAGGGCTATGAAGGTGTGAAGCGAATATATTCCGCCGCCGGAGTGTCCGACAAGCTATGGTCGGACATTCATCCCGGCGAACACGCCTTCTCCGCAAACAAGGCGTTTGAATTCTTCGAGAAGTATCTTTAGACAAGGCGGCCACAGACGCCAAATATGTAATGGAAAGGCAACGAGGCGCAAGTTCCGAAGGAGAGAATTATGGATTTGGAACTCACCGGCAAGAAGGCGCTCATAACCGGCGGCAGCCGAGGCATTGGCAAGGCAATCGCGTTGGAACTCGCCAAAGAGGGCGTGGACATAGCCATTGCTGCGCGCGATTTGGATGTCTTGAACGACGCGGCACGCGACATAGCGCCGATTATGGGAAGCAGGCATGGCGGTGCCCAGGCATTCGGTCCCGGGCGACGCGCCCGCCGCTACGATCTCTCCGGCGTCGGCAGGAAACTTGTCGCCGTTCGCGCCGATACTACGAGCGATGAGGATGTGGAGACTCTGGTTGACATCGCTGCCGACGAACTCGGAGGCATAGATATCCTCGTGAACAACGCGGCGGCGCCGGGTGGTCTGGTCGGCGGCGGCTTGGAGCATGCGAATACCGATGACTTGCTTGCCGACATCAATACGAAGATCGTCGGCTACCTGCGCTGCGCCAAGGCTGCCGCCCCTCACATGCAGCGTGGTGGCTGGGGACGCATCGTCAACATAGGCGGACTGGCTGCGCGCAACTCCGGCACTTACAGCGGCTTGCGAAACCTGTCGCTGGTTCACATGACGAAAACCATGTCCGCAGAGCTGGGGCAGTACGGAATCACGGTCAATACTGTTCACCCCGGCACAACTATCACTGAACGCTCCGTCCCTATGTACGAAGCTCAGGCGCAGAGGGAAGGCACGACGCGCGCGGAAGTCGAAGCGCAGGTTGCGTCCGGCATCGCGGTCGGGCGCATCATTGACGCTTCGGAAGTCGCCTATGTCGTGGCATTCATCGCGTCGCCGAAGGCAGGCTCCATCACGGGCGAAGCGATTGCAACCGGCGGTGGTGTCGGCTCGGCAGTCCACCAGTAGCCTGATGTTGGGAACGCATCATCGGCGGCGACGATTCTGTTGGCAGCCATTCCAAGCAACTTGTATAATATAGCCTGGCTACAAATCGACGATATGCGATTTCAGATGCGCTGATGACAAAGGCAAACGCGCCAAGCGCAGACTCACTGACCGGCTGATACACTGACCGACATACAGACAAAAGCAAGAGGTGTCATAGATGGCAAAGCAATTCCAAAATCGAGAAGAAGCATGGGGTCAACTCCTCGATGGCATAGGCACACTGGCTAGGGCGGTCGGCGCTACCTTGGGGCCAAGCGGTCGCAATGTGGTGCTCGACAAGGAATTCGGCCCGCCGCAGATTTGCAGCGATGGCGTCACTATCGCCAAGGAAATCGAGTTGGAGGAGCCGTTTGAGAATATCGGCGCGCAACTCGTCAAGGTTGCTGCCAGCAAGACGAACGACGTTGTCGGCGATGGCACCACTACATCGACCATCTTGGCGCAGAGCATCATCCAGCAGGGCTTCAAGAACATGGCGGCGGGTGCGAACCCGATGGCTCTGAAGACCGGCATTGACCTCGCGGTCAATGCTATGAAGGGTGAAATTGCGAATCTGTCGGTGCCTGTATCCACTTACGAGCAGGTAAGACAAATCGCCGTACTCGCCGCTCACGAAGATGAGATGGGCACGCTTATCGCTAACGTCCTCGATAGAGTGGGCGCTCAGGGCACAATCACCGTCGAAGAGTCCCGAACGATGGGCTATGAGATCGAATATGTTGAAGGCATGGAGATTGACCGCGGCTACCTCTCGCCGCACTTTGTAACCGACCTTGAAAAGATGGTTACGGAGATTGACGATCCCTATATTCTTCTGACATCTGAGAAGATTTCATCCATTGCAGACGTCCTGCCGCTGCTTGAGCAGTTGAATGCGGTAAGTCGCAACATCGTCATCATCGCTGAGGACGTTGAGGGCGAGGCGCTTGCGACCCTCGTCGTCAACAAGCTGCGCGGCAATCTCAACGCGCTGGCGGTAAAGGCGCCTGGATTCGGTGAGCGCCGCAAGGCGATACTTGAGGACATGTCGATACTGTTCGGCGCGAATGTCATCAGCGCCGAGATTGGCCGCAGCCTGGACACGGCTACGATTGAGGACTTGGGTCGCTGCCGTAAGATTATTGCCACGAAGGACGACACAACGTTCGTTGAGGGCAACGGCAACCCACAAGACATCGAGGCGCGCATTCACCAGATACGGCAGCAGGCAGAGGATACCGCTTCCGATTACGACAGGGAGAAGCTGGAAGAGCGGGCAGCCAAGCTGTCCGGCGGCGTTGCCATCCTGAAGGTCGGCGCTGCAACGGAGATTGAATTACGCGAGAAGCGAGACCGCCTTGAGGATGCGCTTGCCGCCACGCGAGCCGCTATGGAGGAAGGAATCGTCCCCGGTGGAGGTACGACCCTCCTTCGCGCTGCGCAGGCAGGACGCCGGGCAGTTGGGGCTTCCGGCGATGAGAGCACCGGAGCCGAAATTACTTTCGCCGCCGCTGACGCGCCTCTCACGCTGATTTCGGATAACGCCGGTTACAGTGGCGTTGTCGTTCTTGACGCTGTTCGCAGCGGTGAAGGCGACTACGGGTTCGATGCGGAAGAGGGCCAGTTCGGGAGCATGTTCGAGATGGGCATCGTCGATCCCACAAAGGTTGTGAGGTCCGCCTTGGAGAACGCTGCCAGCGTCGCGGGAATGATCCTTACTACCGAATCGCTCATTACTGAGCTGAACCCGCCTAAGCTCCCCGCACCATACGACGACTAAGCGCATCATCCGAAATGCAATCACGATGGGGGCAGACGTGACACCTGCCCCCTTTTGTTCGTATATTCCCCTTTTGCTATAATTTTCTACAGAGAGGCTGACCGAACCCAGTTGAGGTTGCAGCGTATATCTGTGGAGGCATAGCCTTATGACTACAGTCGAACAGACAAAACAGGCCGATACTGATGTAAGCATCGAGGTCAATGGCGTCTCCAAGTTCTTCGGAGAACTGGCGGCTGTGAACAACCTCAGTTTCAGCGTGAACAAGGGTGAGGTCATTGGATTTCTGGGGCCGAACGGCTCCGGCAAGACCACCACGATGCGGATGCTCACATCGTTCTACACGCCCGACGTGGGCGCCATCAACATAGATGGTCTCGACACCAAGGACCACGACATTGCGACCAGAGAGCGCATCGGCTACCTGCCGGAGAACAATCCGGTCTATGCTGACCTGCTCGTGAATGAATATCTTGACTTCGTTGCCGACTTGCGCGGACTGACTAAGAATGGAAGACGTGAGAATATCGCCCAGACGGTAGAAGAAACCGGCTTGCAGGACGTGTATTCGCGCCCTATTGGACAGCTTTCCAAGGGCTACAAGCAGCGGGTCGGCCTGGCGCAGGCGATTGTGCATCGCCCCTCCATCCTGATATTGGACGAGCCGACGGAAGGACTGGACCCTAACCAGCGCCTAACCATTCGCGATCTCATTCGTTCTCTCGGACAAGAGAGAACCGTAATGCTCAGCACCCATGTGATGCAGGAAGTTGAAAATACCTGCGAGCGGATACTGCTCATAAGCCGCGGCAGGCTTGTCGCCGACAGCCCCGTCAAGGAGTTGTTGCAGAGGGCACAGGGCATCCGAACCGTGCATATAGAGGTCGAGGGCAACGACGTGGAGAGATCGCTGTCATCACTGAAAGGCATAGACGACATAGAACGGAACGACCCGGTGGACGGCAGGAAGCGATACACGATAACGGCTGACGACCACGAGACCGACCTGCGCCCGGAGATATTCAGGCTCGCCAAGCAGCGTGGCTGGGTTCTGTGGGAACTGCGGGAAGACAGGGCGCGCATGGAGGATGTTTTCTATTCGCTCACGTCGCCCGGACAGCAGTCTCAGAGTTCGGAGGGGGACGAATAGCGTATGCGATCCTTCCGCGCCTTAATCCGAAAGGACTTGAAAGGATATTTCGACCAGCCCACGGGCTACATCCTTATCGTCGTTTTCCTCGCTCTGCTCTCCTGGTCATTCTTTCGGTCTGCCTTCGTAACATCGGAAGCGTCCTTGCGCCCCCTGTTTACAGTGGACTTCGCGGTCGAAAGCCCGTCCATTCCATGGTTGCTTGCACTGCTTGTGCCCGCCGCTACCATGCGTCTTCTCGCCGAAGAGCAGCGAGACGGCACGCTCGAAATTCTTCTCACTCAGCCCATACAAGGCTGGGTTATTCTGCTGGCAAAGTTCACCGCCGGACTGGTATTCGTAGCGATTGCAATCGTATCCACAATCGGCATTCCGCTGTCTCTCATGACTGCGGGAAATCTCGACTGGGGCGCTATCGTCGCACAATATATTGGAAGCATTTTCCTCGCGGCGTCGCTGGTTTCCATCGGTCTGTTCACCTCTAGCCTGACGCGCAACCAGATTGTCTCATTCATCTTGGGACTATTCGTAACCCTTGTTCTGATGCTGCTGGGACTGGACGCGGTGAGCGTAACCTTGCCGGGTCAGTTCGCGACGCTGCTTCAGTCGCTTAGCCCGGTGACGCACTTCTCCAGCATTGCGCGCGGCGTCATTGACCTGCGTGACGTTCTATATTTCGTTGCTCTTGTATCTACCTTCCTGAGCGCGACATTCCTGAGCGTGCGCGGCAGAACGCTCAGCCATCGCACAATTCAGTATCGCAACCTTCAACTCGGCACGGCCGCTCTTATCGTGCTGAGTATTCTGGTGGGCTGGTTTGGGACATCCGTGAAAGGACGCCTTGACCTCACGGCCGACAAGGTCTTCACTCTCAGCGATGGCACCGAACAGATACTTTCCGACCTCGATGACCTGCTTACTATCGAGCTTTACGAGTCAGCAGACCCGCCCGTTCAGGTTGACCTTGTGGCGCGGGACATCAACGACTTTCTCGAAGACCTGACAGGAAACGCCGGTGGCGGACAGGTTAAGCTGGTGCGCCGCTTCCTGGATTTCCAGGAACTTGAAGAAGCGCAAAGAGCGCTGGAGAGCGCCCAGCAGGCGGTGCTGGATGCGGAAACGGAAGAGGATGCTCAAGCCGCTCAAATCGTCCTGACCTCCGCGACAAATACTTACAGGGATGCGCAGGACACGGCGCGTAAGGCGCAACTGGCGGGCATCGAGCCGCAACGCTTTAACGTTCAGACACCCAATGGGCTGGAAATTAAAAACGGCTTCCTAGGTCTGTCGATGACCTATACGGACAAGCGCGAGGTCATTCCGTTCATCCGCTCACTCGACGGCTTTGAGTACCGTGTCGCTACACTGGCATACAACATGCTTCAGCAGGATGTTGAGCGCAAGACAATCGCATTCCTCACCGGTCACGGAGAAAAGCCTCTTCAGGAAAACTTTAGCGAGCTGGGCAGGCTCCTTTCTCAACAGTACAACCTCGCGGAGTTGCAGTCTGGTGGCGATACGCCGCTAGACTTAACGGGTGTGGATGTACTCATCATCGCCGGTCCCACGCAGCCAATGGCTGCACAGGAATACAAGGCATTAAGCGTGTTCCTGCAAAATGGCGGCAAGATGATGGCGCTGGTGGATCCCGTATTTATAGACCCGCAGCAGATGGCGGCATACCCTAATCAGTTCCATTTCGGTGATTTCCTTGAGCCTTATGGCGTGCTTGTCGAGGACAACCTGGTGTTCGACCTGCGGTCCAACGAGACGATTACGCTGGGAACCGTGAGTCTGCCATATCCCTATTGGCCTCGCGTGCCGACCGTTGACCGCAAGGTGGCGGGCGATGTTGAGTCGGTCCTGTTGCCCTGGTCGAGCTCATTGGGCATCACCGATTCTCAGGTCGGCAGTGTTGAGGCGATACCGCTTTTGCGGACTTCACCCTTCGCTGCGGTCGATTATGCCTATGGTGATGTAACGCCGAACTCGCCTCAACTGGATGTGACCGACCGTCAGCTCTTCGAGAGCGACATAGGGGTCGCCATCGAGTCCCAGGAAAACCGCCAGAACGGAAGTGGTGCTTCATCGTTCAGGATGGTTGTCGTGGGCGATTCGGACTGGCTTACCGACCCGATAGTCAACCAGGCTCAGGAGAACCTTGCGCTGGGGCTTAATCTCATAGACTGGCTGGCTCAGGAGGAAAATCTCGCGGAGATTCGCTCGAAGGTGATAACTACGCGCAACCTGACGTTCAGTTCTCCGACACACCGGAATCTGGTTCAGTTGGCGAACATCGCCGGTATCCCGATTATCTTCATAGTTCTTGGAGTAGTCCGCTACATAACAAGGCGCAGCAAAGGATTGAGGACTTATATTCGTGGAGAGTAACGGGCGTGGGAAATAACAGGCGTGGAGAGTAACAAGCGTGGGGAGTAAACAGGTCGGATATGTGCTCATAGCCCTGATTGCGATTGGCGTCGCCGGACTGGTGCTGCGCCTGATTGCGGCCGGCTCGAGTGAGCTGACGCTTGAGGGCATACTGCCTGTGTCTCCGGATGTGATCGACCAGGTTACAATCACCGCTCCGTCGGGCAGCGAAGCGAAGTTGGAGAAAATTAACGACTTCTGGCAGGTTGAGCGAGAAGAAGCCTTTGCCCCCAAGCTCAATCAGCTCTGGACGGCTGCTGCCGATATAGACGGCGCCCAGCTAGTTGCCAGAAATCCTGCCAACCATGCTCAAATGGGAGTGCAGGAGGGGCAGGGCATCAACGTGGCATTCTGGCTTGGCGAGTTCAAGCAGGAAGAGTTCATAGTCGGCAGATGGTCGCAGGAAGTGCGCCTATGCTACCTCCGGAAGCCCGCGCGCAATGAGGTGTACGCCATACCTTGTCCGTTCGGCAATATCTTTGACGCGACCGCCGACGGGTGGCGCAACCCTATTGTGGCAAGCATACCCCGAGACGCGATTGAGTCGATCGAGTTTGACTATCCTGATGACGATTTTGTTATCCGCAGGGTTGATAGAGGCTGGATTGCGGAAAGCGCCGACGGCTCAGAGCCGGCGAACGTGTTTGCCGTGAACGCGGTTCTTGGCACGTTGGAAGGCTTCATCGCGAGCGGATTCGCGCCGGAGCAAGAAACCGAGAGCCTGGATTTCACCGGGCCTTCCGGCATATCCATCAGGATTATCACGACGGAAGACTCGGGGTTTCCGACGACGCGTGTGAGGCTGCTTCCAAGAGATGACATCTCACTTTACGCCACTACTCCAAGAAGGGCCAACGTATTCCTGATTGATGCTCGTGCGGCGGCAGGCCTGTTACTTTCACTGGACGACTTCACTTCCTTACAGAACTGACTTGCAAGTGAAGACAAAATACGTCGAGGACAATAAGTTCAATTCTCAGTCAATACTTGTCCGTTGGGTTGCGCCGATGTTAATATGAAGTAGAGTATCCTCGTCGCAAAGAATACTTGCGGCCCTCTCGAGAACGCTCCGCAGTAGCTCAGTGGTAGAGCAATCGGCTGTTAACCGATCGGTCGTAGGTTCAAATCCTACCTGCGGAGCCAATGGCTTTTCCATTTGTGCCTTACTAGACTGCTTTACGTGATATTACTGATGGCTGGTTATCACTTCTGCAATTACTTGGGCGTATATGCGAATGGCTGTAGCTCAGGAGAAAACCGGGAAAGATCGCGGCGCACGCGAAGATGCTGTCAATTCGCGTTTTCATAGATTACATCGAAGTCAACGATGACATTGACTGAATCAGATCGAAGAAGACCTGAAATTGGCGGCAGAGGGCGTAATCAAGAGACATGTGAAGCATGCCGGACAAAGAGATAAAGGCGGTACACGTACCAGATGGGGTACCCTTGCCGTCATCACCAGGAGAGTTGGCGCGGGCGTTTTACAAGTCGGCTGACCGCAAGTTGCCTGAGGAACTGGACGAAGAGCCCTATGCGGCGTCATCGGTGGAGGAGATGGAAGGAGTGGAAAAGAGGCGCGAAAGTGACAAGTGAAGCAAGTAACTCCATATTAGACACTACGACAACGTTGTATTGCCATCATCATGGAGAAGGTAATCCTTCCATGCTGCTTCCCGTTCACGGTATAGAAGCTGTCAGCCCTAGAATATCTAAACCTGATGATAGAACATTGCGAACAGCGGGAGTGGCTACTATCAGGAAATCTAAGAAAGACTTCCACGCTCGAATGCCTCTCAATCTCTATTTTCTACGGAAATTAGGTCACAAGATATTTGAGATTCACTGTGACGAAGGGTGTTCCATGATTGATGTGTTACAGCACTTGTCTAGGAAGTATGTCGGGGATAGCGTTACTCTCTTAATAGATGCTCTGATGCCTGATGACGATTACACAATGGTTCATAGTGACCTAGTGACTGTTCGACCTGGAAGGTTTAGCGCGCAGAAATTGCCTCTCTCCAATAGCCAATTGACAGTCTCCGATAAGGTTAGAAATCGGAGTCGCTGCCTCTATAGTGTGTATGAGATAGAGGTGACATGAATTGGTGTCATATAGACTATATAATTCCCACATAAATGCCTGCCACCAATCCACTTTTGTCTTTGCTTCATTGTTTCGATTAGAGCACTTTGCTAGAATTGATTAAGCATTCGTTCCCATTGGGACAATACCGACCCCGTTACTGTTAAGGCGTCGTCGCAAGTGGCAACGAACTTACAGGAACCGGAGTCTTCACTCGACATGGCGCAAGCGCGATTTGAGCGTGATGAGCAAAGAGAGAATGTACACCGGGCCGGAAGTGGCCCGATTCCTTTCGGATAACGCCCGAAGCCACCCGCCAGCGAATCGCAGAAGGGCGGCATTGAGGCTTCCGAAGTACAGGCGAAAGGTGTCGCTCACGAGTACGGCATCAGTGCGAAAGCTACTCGCGACCACAATGATCTGAGCGAGGTCAAGATGGAACGGCCTACCAGTGATGTGGTGCGGTATAGAGTGGGATTCATAGGTTAGTGGCTTGGGTTGCCCTCCCCTGATTACCAGGATGGGCGCTCCACTTTCGACGGAGCTGAGGCTAAGAGGGTGCTGGCGATCCTGCCCCAGTTCAGGGAGGAGAACGCGGAAATGGAACAGTGGCTACCTGTGAGCATTCCGAAGGAACCTGACAAGGCCATCGTCTATCCTGCCCTGTTTGACTTCGTGAAAAATAGGTGTGATTTGGACCATCCAAGTGTGGAAGTTATCGAAGGCACGGAGCATTGGCGATGACTCTCTCCGCTGACGGAAATGTAGCCGGTATCCTTCAAGACTTCGGTGGGAACCCCCAGAAGACCGAAGTCTTGGCGGCATTCTTGGGATTTGAGCCGATCCCGAACCCGGAGGACCGCTTGGCCGGTGCGCTCTCCGGAGAATTGAAGCAATTCTTGCGGGGCCGTGGAGACGGAGGCTTTGGCGTAAGCGAGCTTTACCGTGTCGGGAGTTGCAAGGCGACACCGGCCGAGGCAGGGCTGTGGGTAGGGGTGCTCTCCGAATGGGGCTATCGCTCCTCTGATCGTGACCGTTCTCGCCGCCGCATCTCCCGTGCTCTCGTGGAGCACGTGGCAGACAGGCGATCGCTGGCCGTACTGGTCCCCCCGTCAACTGATTCGCGCCGCGAGGCGGAGCTCGTCTTTCCTCGCACCCAGGTCGGTTCTTCCAGTGGAGCTGTGACCAGCATCCGCGCTCACTTGGACCTCAACAACCCAACGCGCTTCCATCGAGAACTTCTGCAGGGGCTCCGTATCTCGCCGGGATCGAACCTTTTGGACGTGTCCAGGCTTTGGCAGCATCAGTTCAGCATCGAGCGAGTCACCACCAAGTTCTACCAAGAGTACGCCGCTGTCCGCGACCGCATAGCCAAGGCGCTGTTGGCATATAACCAAGAACACCCCATAGTCAGGTCCTTCACTCAGGACGAAGCCCGCGCTTGGGCCACCCGACAGATGGGGCGCGTGCTCTTCCTCTGGTTCCTCCAGGCCAAGCGATGGCTGGGAGAACCCGGAGGCATGGGTTCCGTAAGCTACCTGCTGGACCTGTGGGACAGGCGCGCAGACACGCGAGAGGGCGAATATTATCGCGGCATCTTGGCCCCGATGTTCTTCGATGCCATGGCGACGGGCAGCAGCAGCCGTGGCGAGCATCCTGTCCTAGGATTCGTTCCCTACCTTAACGGTGGCTTGTTCCGGCGCAGCGCCCTAGAGGACCGCATCAATGACTCTGGCGAGGTATCGCTGCCAGATGACTTGTTCGATCCCGAAGATGAAACCTCGCTCCTTGGTCTGCTGTCCCGGTATCGCTTCACTACTAGGGAGTCCACGCCGGATGACCAATCTGTCGACCCTGACCCGGAGCTGTTAGGCCGAGTCTTTGAGAACCTCTACCAGGGCGACGAACGCCACGACACTGGCACCTACTACACCCCTCGTGAGATAGTCCACTTCATGTGCCGCGAGGCGCTGGACGGCTACCTACGGGATGAAACTGGCGTGAAGCAGTCCACACTTAACGCTCTCCGCCAGGAGGCCGTTGGGTCCAGGGACGAGTATCAGCCCTTGCCCGACTTCCCGGCCGATGCTCTTATCGACGCGTTGGAGACTGTGAAGATGTGCGATCCAGCCGTGGGCTCCGGTGCCTTCCTCCTTGGTGCTATCCAGGAGATGGTTGCCCTGCGTCGCGGGATTCTATTCTCCCAGCGCACCTACGTTGAACCTCAAGAGTTCTATCAGACAGTGAGCGACTGGAAGCGCCGCATCATCGAAAACAGCCTGTACGGAGTGGACATCAACCCGGAGGCCGTGGAGATATGCCGCCTGCGTCTCTGGCTTTCCATGGTGCTTGACATGGACGAACCACCGCCTGCCAATTCAGACTGGGCGCTGCCCAACCTGGATTTCCAGATAGTAGCGGGAGACTCGTTGGTGGACAGGGTGGCTGGCGTCGTGTTCAAGGAGTCCTGGCCCACGCCCAAGGACCTGCAACTTGGATTGGATCTACAGAACAGTCTCCAAAGGTTGGAGAACAACATCGCCCAAAGGAGGCGGGAGTTTGAGGGAACTCACCGGAATCCCAAACGCCTAAGGGAGCTGCGGGACCTCATCGCTCGGGATCAACGTGAGGTCGTCCGCCTGCACCTGATTGACGCGTTGACAAAGGCCGAGGCGGACCTGGAAACTCTGAACAAGAGGAAGAAACCCACTAAGACCGCATTGAAAAAGGCAAACAGTCTAATTGAGCGGATTCGCTCCCTGCTAGACAACGTGGAATCAAAGGACTTTGCCTTGGTGCAGAAGCCCTTCCTCTGGCCCGTTGCCTTCCCAGAAGTCCTGCGGGAAGGCGACCCAAACGCGGGTTTCGACATCGTGCTGGCCAACCCACCCTACGTACGCATGGAGAAGCTGGATAATGAGGATGAACTCTCCTATGGAGAAGCCTTCCCAGAAGTGAGCGCTTCACGAGCGGACAAGCTAGTCTACTTCTACGCTCGCGCCCTACAGATACTCCGCTCAGGCGGCTGGCTGTCTTTCATTACCAGCAACAAGTTCATGCGGGCAGGATATGGTGGTGGGACACGTGAGCATCTGCCCGCTTCACTCCGCATCCAGCGAGTCGTCGACTTCGGCGATCTGCCCCTGTTCGAGGCAAACGGCAAGACCATAGCAGCCTATCCAGCCGTGCTGGTGGGCAGCCGGGCGGGCGACACGGTCGCACATTCCCTTAAGGTCGCTGACCTGACTGGCCCCGTCCGTAGGGTGCTCTCGGATGACAACCTGAAGGTCAACACCGAGAGCGTGCGCGGTGTGTTGGAGGACCTTGACGGGCTGCTCGCAAGTGCCGAGATTGACAATTTTCCGCAAGTCATGCTGAAAAAGGACGGCTGGGTCCTGGAAGACCCCGCATTGATTCGTCTCTTTGAACAGTTGATGAACCAAGGTACGCCCTTGGGGGAATTCGTGAAAGGACGCGTCTATAGAGGTATTGTAACTGGGCTGAATAAGGCGTTTGTCATAGATATGGACAAGCGTGACGAGCTAATAGAGGAAGACCCGCGCAGTGAGGAGATCATAAAGCCGTGGCTACGGGGTCGGGACATCAAGCGGTGGCAAGCAGATTCCGCCAGTCTTTACATCATTTTTGCTAATCGGGGGATAGACATTGACCAATTTCCTGCCATCAGGGATCATCTGAGTTGGTTCCGTGGCGGTCTAGAAAATAGAGCTACGGCGCACCTGCATCCTTGGTACGAACTCCAACAGCCTCAAGAAGGCATCTATCACGAGTTCGCTCATCCGAAGATTGTGTGGCCTGATATTGCTCCAGAAGCAAGGTTCGCCTACGAAACAGTAGGTAGCTACATGGACGCTACATGTTTCTTTTTCCCCACTGATGCAAGATGGATGCTGACGGTACTGAACTCTGGATTGGTCGAGTTCCTCTTGTGCCAAGCCACCAGCACACTTCGCGGAGGTTTCTTACGCCCAAAGCACCAATATATGGTGCCCTTGCCTATCGTAACCCCCGATGAGGATATACAAGCTGAATTGGAAGCCCTTACCATTGAGATACTCAGCCTTGATGACTCTCCAGAGCAGGTGAAGGCCATTGAGCGGGAAATAGATTCCATAGTGTTCCACATTTATGGGCTGTCGGCTACCGAACGGAAGCTGGTTCTGGACTGGCTGGGTGAGCGACGAGAGGCTCTTGGTGCCGAGATGCCCCCTGACTGGCGGAAGATCAACGCGTTGCGGGCAACGGCGGGTGTGTGGCGCGACAGCATTGACGGGGAGCAGCTGAAGCGGGACATTCGGGCTAGTCGTAACATTCGGACTCGGCCGATACCTCAATTTTAGAGGTCAGTGTATTGGAATACCTATTGGATACAGACTGGGCAATCGACTATTTGCATAAGGCGGATCGAACAGTCAGGCGATTGGAAGAACTCTTGGCAGCGGGTATTGGTATCAGCATCGTCTCATTGGCTGAACTCTACGATGGTTTGGAGGGATCGAAAAACCCAGATGGTGATGCCGCGGCATTACGCCTGCTCTTGCAAGTAGTTGACGTAATCCAACTTGATGATGCAGCTTGTCAGATATTTGGTAGGGAGAGATACAGATTGAGAGCCGCGGGTAACATCATAGGGGATATGGATATCCTAATTGGCGCAACTGCTATATCCAAGGGCCTGACTCTGCTCACGCACAACAGGAAGGATTTTGAGCGGATGCAGGGTCTGAAGCTCATTTGACTCACTCGAGCTGGTAACCCTTACTTAGGAACTGTGTTTTGATGATGGAACAATCGCCTGAGTTGCCCAACCTAGAGCGGTTCATACTCAATCCCATCGAGGATCTCGATGCCGAGTACAAAGGCTGGCTTGACTTACGGGTGGAACGCGACAGAGCAAACCTAGCCAAGGCAGTCATTGCGCTCGCAAATCACGGCGGCGGTGTCATAGTACTTGGATTCGAAGAGCTATCGACCGGCTTGGTGGCAAGACCCAAGCCTACGGGAATTCCAGACGTGACTCAGGATAGCGTAAACGACGCTGTTCGCCGGTACGCGGAACCTCAACTCCATTGCAGACTATATTCAGTGAAGCATCCTGATGTCGACAGCATCCACCCAGTGATCCGAGTTCCAGGTAGTGAAGTGCCCGTAATGAGCAAGCGAGATCAGTCGGATGAAGGTCTACGACAGTACAAAGTATACGTACGTAAGCCCGGTCCCAGAAGTGAGGAACCTCAGACTGCTGACGAGTGGCGTATCCTGCTTGATCGCTGTGTGAGGGCGCGTCGTGAAGACATGTTAGATGCTATTCGTCAGATTGTTCTTGGACGTGTTGAGGATAGCGATTTAGACCATACGGCGGCCGAGCTAGAGGGTTTCATAGACTCGTCTCGAGAACGTTGGATGTCCTTGGTGCACAATGAGCCAAGGGATGCTCCGCATTGCTTTCCAAATGGTCACTATGAAATCGCCATTGGTCGGATAGGTGCTCAGCCTGCTATCAGCTTGTCAGAACTCAAGGACAAACTGGGCATAGCACAGAGGGTCCAGACTTCTGGTTGGCCGCCCTTTATGGATGTTGGAGTCAGGGATCTCAATCCTCACGCGTATGAAGGTTGCATTGAGGCGTGGATAGGTCGTCCATTGCCTAACAAAATGTTCAATGATCCTTCCCGTTCAGATTTCTGGCGAGCGTCTCCTACTGGTCAACTATACTCCATAAGAGGATACTCCGAAGACGGTGGTGAGTGGGCGAATTCACTTCAACTCAATCCGGGTACAACTCTTACCGTAAACAACTCGGTGTTGCAAATCTGGGAGTGCTTGCGTTTCGCAAGTCGCTTCTTGAGGACCTTCGGTGACTTTGAAGATGTGATCATACGGTGCCAATTCGCAGGTCTTTCCGGCCGTACACTGGTTGACAGTCTGGACCCTGCCTTCTCCATTCGTCGTGGTGTCGGCCAGGTTGATGAAGTACCGTTGACTGGTCAGTTCACTCTAAAGCAACTGGAAGACAACATGCCAGAGGTGCTCAGTCATCTTATGGGCCCAATGTTCGAGCATTTCGAGTTCTTCCAGCTAACAGTGGCCCACGTACAAAATATAATCGATCGATACCGGGAGAGGTGGCCCTGGTGATGCCAAATGTCAATAAGTACGTTATCTGCCGTATGGAGGTCGTGTAGTCTTCAATGACAAACTACCCCGAAGTCCTCCCAATCGCAAACGAGCCGGCCACTGGGGCGATGCGAGAACACCTTGTCGGCGCTATGGCCCGCGTGATCCCCCAGGACATCCGCATCGCCACAGCCTACCTGACCCCCGACGGTTTCCTTGAGTTGAAGGACGCCATGGATAGCGCCCGTAATGTGCGACTCCTGCTAGGGGAGCGGCCCTTCATGAATCGAAGGGGGCCAGGCGATGTCCTGTCCCAACCCGGCGACCGCGACGAGCTTCAGGGCCCAGCGGAGTCGATTGACTGGTATACATTTCTCGAAGGTGGCTACCCCTGGCTGCTGCTGACGCACGCGGAGCGCCGTGAACTTCTAGCGCGAGGCGTAACGCCTGAAGCGGGAGCTTTCGACCTGAATGCGTGGGAGCGGGTCACCATGCTGGCAAACTTTCTCAGAAGGGACAATGTGGAGGTCAGAAGGTTCCTGGGGTCCGATAAAGGCAAAGTCCTGCCGGAAAAGGTGCTGGACCATCGCTCGCCCAGAAATCGGCTTCACGCTAAAGCGTACCTGTTGTCCGGTGAGATGGGACGATATGTCGCCGTAGGATCCAGCAACCTCACCAAGAGCGGCCTGTCCGAGAACTCCGAGCTGAATCTCGCCTCCTATGACCGAGAGCTCACAGCGCACCTGGAAGGGTGGTTCGACGAAAAGTGGAAGTTTGGTGAGGATTGTAAAGCTCAATTCATTCAGCGATTGGAAGAGTGTGTTCTGTTCGGAAGGCGCTACACTCCGTGGCAGGTCATGCTCAAGTCCCTGCACGCAGCCTATGGCCGATTCCTTGAGATGGGGCTGTCAGAGGAGGTCATGGGGAGACTGGCCGGATTCCAGCAGCAGGCCGTCCAACGCTGCGTTGCCCTGATGAGACGTCACTGGGGGGCCATGCTTTGCGACTCGGTTGGACTAGGCAAGACCTACGAAGGTCTGGGCATCCTTAGAGAGTTCGCAAACCAGCGAAGTGATGACCCGGGAGCAAGTACCTCGACGCGAGCGTTGATCGTTTGCCCAGCCCAGCTCCAAGACAACTGGAGTGCTGACCGGTTCGCCGAGTGGGGCATTATCGCCACCACAGTCACAATGGAGTCGCTACCCAGCCTCGCGGACATCGAGGAGGAGCCGTCGGCCACCCAGCGTCAGCGCCTCCGCGCCGAGTTGAGGCGCTATCAGGATCAGTACGACGTAATCTTGGTTGACGAGTCCCACAATTTCCGAAACCCGCGGACGAAGCGCTATCGTGCTCTCATGGACATCATCCGAGGTGGCAAGCCGGATACCAGGGTGGTGCTCATGACAGCCACGCCCATCAACAACTCGGTCTGGGACCTGTACCATCAACTTATGCTTATCACGAGAGGAGACGACACCTGGTACGCGGGGCGAGGGCCGATACCCAATCTGAAGGCGGCTTTTCAGGCCATTGAGACGGGAGAGTCGGACTCTGGCCTGCTGGACACCATGATGCTGTCCCTGGTACGCCGAACCCGGCACGACATCCGGTCCATGCAGGAGGCCGGCGAGACGATGGAGGTCAACGGCCAGCCCCTGCGCTTCCCGGACCACGAGATACCGAAGGCAGTGGACTATAGCCTGCAAGGCCTGTATGGGAATATCTACCACGACATCATCGATGCCATTGAGCATCTCAACTTCGCCGTCTATCGCTTAGATGAATACGACGTCGAGACAGGCGAGAATGAGACCAGCGCACAACTGCGGCAGCGCAATGCTAACTTTGTCGGTATCATGCGCACCATCCTGTTGAAGCGCATGGAGAGTTCCCTGGCTGCGCTCACGTCCACAGTGCGAAATCTCGTCGACTATCTCAATCTATTCCTAGTTAGGCTGGAACGGGGCCGTGTCCTGACGCCCAAGCAGGCATACAAGCTGAGGGGTGTGCTGGGAGGATCTTTGCCAGACCACGACCAAGATATGGAGGACATGAACCCGAAGGCGGTGGCGGCATTGCAACAGGAACTTGCCGCACCAGAGGACACAGACCTCCTCGGTAGGTTGCAAGCAGATGTGGAATTCGACAAGGACAGGCTTCAGACGCTTCTCACACGGCTTCAGTGGCTGGAGGAGATGCTGGCTGATCTGGGCGACCCCAAGGCCCAGGCAGTGCGCAAACTACTCGAAGGGCTTCCAAATGAAGACGAAAACGGACAGCCCACCAAAGTGGCCCTGTTCACAACCTACAAGGATACCGCTCAACACCTGTTTAAGCAGTTTGGTGGAGATGTGGAGTCTTTGAAAAGTGATGTCCGTGTTCAAAGCAACTTGGAGGACGGACGGTGGATGTCGCTGCTTACTGGGGAAGATGACCAGAATCGGCGGCGCTCGGTACTTGAGCGGTTTGCACCACTAGCATCTCACCGCGAGACTGAATCCCTGGACGACCCAGCTCTGCTGAGGAAGATAAAACCTTTGAGAGAGCAAGGCATCGAATTGTTGATAGCCACAGATGTACTCTCGGAGGGCCAGAACCTTCAGGACGCCCAGTTCCTAGTCAACTACGATCTACCCTGGAACCCGGTGCGGATGATCCAGCGGGCCGGTCGCATCGACCGCCTGTTTTCGCCGCATGACAAAGTGTACATCTACAATCTGATGCCAGAGGATGGATTGGAAGACCTGCTGAACCTGGTTCAGAATCTGTCCGGGAAGATTGAGACCATTGAGGATGCCGTGGCCTTGGACGCTTCGGTGTTGGGAGAGCAGATCGAGGCAAAGGAACTGGACAAGGTGATGAAGTTGCGCGCCGGGGGCGTCCAGGCGGACCAGGTGTACAGGGAGGGGGAGCGAAGCCAAGGACTGGATGAGGGTGCAGAGTTGCTGAATAGGTACTTAGACTTGATGAAGGAGTTCGCTACCGAGGACGTAAGGGACATTCCTAACGGTGTCTACAGTGTGAAGAAGGGCATGACCAACGGTGTTTACGTAATGCTGAAAATGCCGGAAGAGGCATCTGGAGAGGTGTTCTGGCGTTTCTATCCCCTAGGCAAAGTAGCGCAACCTATTACATCTCCTAACGATGTGCTGTCGATTGTCGAAGCCAACAGGGACGAACACCGCTTCGACATTCCGTCGGACGAAAACCCGTTTAGGTGCCTTGGTGAGCCTCTAAGAGCCGCCGTCAATCAGATCGGCCAAGCGTACTTGGAAACCATGACCGCAGTTACGTCTGACAGTTTCACAAGACGCATTAGGCGATTCCTCAATCGTGACGACCTGCTCCAGTCCCAACCTGAGTTGTTCAGCTTCTTCAACGATTGGGTGGAAATGCCGTTGCCATCGGACGCGACCAGGCGTGTGGGAATGCGAGACCCCGTACGGGTCCTGAACCAGCTTGCGCCGACTCGGGCAGAGCTTGGCCATGTGGTGCAGGGACTGAGTGTACTACGAGAGGCTATTCGGTCCGAGGGCCTTGATCGCCCTATTGCTCGACCCGAGACTAGGAAACCATCGGTCGAAGACTTGGAACTGGTGGCCTGGGAACTCGTAATCGGGCCAGATGGCTGATTCCATAACTAGAAAACGTGCGGAGTGCTGCCACGCGCGAGGACAGGCGACTGCTGCTGCGATAGACAGGATCGTGCACCACTCGGTCATACTGGAGTTCGACATGCCCAGCTACCGCACCGGTGAAGCTCAAGAACGACAATTACAAACGACAATTACATCAGGAAACGACAATTACACCGGACCTGAGCGGTCAAAGTAATTGGCGCAAAGCGGTCAAAATAATTGTCGTTGACCACCGTTCCAAATCCTGACCGGGATAGAGCGATTTCCACTCTTTGATTTCTCTCTCAAGGGTGCCCTCCCAGCCGTGGGCACGGTACAATCGGCGCAGGCTTTGGCGGACTAGCGACAGGAGCTCCACCCCTAGGGGCAACCCGGCAGGATTGGAAAATCCTGCACCGAGGATAAACAGACGGTACTTTGGGAGGTTCATTTCTGACCTGAATCTTTGCTTATTGAAATGGACGACTTGGTTCTCTTGATGTTCCGCCTAAGGAGAGGAGCAAGACAATATGTGGATGAATCCGCAACTTGGACTTGGCCAAATGCAGCTTCAAGATCACCGCCCTAAGTAATCTACAACTGGAACCCATCACAAATTAGATTGAGAACATCCCGTGAATTCGACTCATTTTTGACGAATGCCAAAGCACAAGTGTATCAATTCGTTGAATCGAACCCATTCAAAATCTCCCAGACTCTCTTGTATCCGGAACCGTCTAATCCAGATCCTGTAGGAACTGCCTGCTGCCAGGTCTCGACAGGCTGAGCACCTAGCCAATTCTTCGCGTGACTCATTCGCCCCTCGAGCGACGTCACTTCCCGCCCGAATCTCTCTCCCATTGCCTTAGCTATGAGACGGGGCACGTTCAGGTTGCGCATGATTACGCCGTCAAGGGTGTCTACACCATAAAGGACCATCGCAGGAATTGAGCGAACCTCAAGTTGTTGGGCGCGGGACAAGCTGTTCAGGTGGTTCTCTTCGATGCCTACAGATTGAAGCGCGCCGAGTCCCCAGGTCGCATTAGGAAGAATGTTCCCGAACAACTTCTGGCAGCAGTCGGTGACGGACTTTGTTGGGTCATCATCTCCAAAGAACTGGTGGGCGATATCTGTTACTCTTTGTCCCCTGACCCATGCAGTAACTATCTGTCCAATATTCGAACCAAATCGGCCACTGTCAGTATCGATGTTTAACTCGTCAACCTGCAGTAACACGCCAACCAATGCGTTGAGAGCCTGACTCTGAGAAGAAAAGAGGCCACTTGGGCTCCACTCGTCAAGATTTCTTCTAATAGCTCCACTTCGGTCGAATAGCATTTGCACCGTTCTTGGCGAAAAGCCTGTCCGATCCATAAGGGTCAAGACGCCGGAATTTACGTTCTGCAGCTGGTTTGCGTAGGACCGAGTAGCCTGAAGCAACATTTGGGCAATGTGTGGACTTGTATCCTGCAACCGGCGATATCCGAGTGTTGAAAGGAGTAAGGACTCGGATCTAGCTACGAAATCTGTTGGTCTTTCTGCTACCCGATAGGCGTGTGCGATGTATTGGCTAAAAGTCGACCAGGCCGGGTACTGGACAAGTGTTTCCAGACTCAGATCACCACCAACCCGTAGAACCTCATTCACCATTTCTTCCAGGTAGGAAGCTAGGTCCTGAACTTGTTGCTCGACATAGTCTTGGAGGATGTCATTGTCCAACTCATTTCGTGACGCAAACAGAGCGAGACCTAACGAGTCCTGGTGTAGACGCCCAGTCCTGCCGGCTATGTTCCAGAACTGATCAATAGGCATTGCTCGTCGCCCCTCGCCTGTACCTCCATGCTGAGTATGACTCGTCAGGACGACGGACGCAACCGGAAAATTAACACCTTGAGCAAGCGTCGAAGTTGCTACGAGCACGTTCAGGTGCCCTTTCGCCATTAGCCATTCGACCAGAAACCTTGCTTCAGGAGATAAACCAGCGTGGTGGAAGGCAATTCGATTTCCTAGTAACTGCGTCAGAAGATACTCCTCGCCTAGCTCGGCAGAAACGAATCGCCGCACAAGTTCTAACTCTCCCGACGGCTCATCGCCAGATGACATCAGAGCATCGATTTCCTGTGCCACTCTGTGTGCTTCGGCTCTACCAGCTGTCATCACAAGAACATTTCCTCGGCTAGAGAGAATGGACGAAGTTGCTACAGCTATATCCCTCTTACTCAATTGAGACCGAGGTTTATTGATCAAAGAACTGACAGGACTGCTCGTTAATCTTGCAGGTTCATCAAGGTCAACATTTCGCCTAGGGGCTGGAGTGAACAGGGATCTAATATGTATGTCCCAATCTCGCCCCCTACCCCGTGGATAGCACAATCCGATCAGCTTGTCGTTGGGTTCCCAGCGAATGGATAGTGACACGTTACTGCCGTCACCGAGCCACCGCCCTAGCTCATCAACATTCGGCACAAAAGGCGAAAGCAGAAGGAATCGAACATCCGGGAACTCTCTCGAAATCGTGGAAAGGAGGATCTCCGTACGCAGTCCCCTCGCATCCGAGCCAATATTGTGCGCCTCGTCAACAACTACGAGTCCTAACGGTCGATTCGTCTGAATGAGATGACCTGACCGGGTTAGCAAATCCATCTTTTCAGGCGTTGTCACAAGGACATCAAAAGCCTGTGGGCTTAGAAGGAATTCTTCTTCGCTCGGATCGAGTTCAAATGCTGGTGCAGCCTGCTCTATCGTGAATCCTAATGGCCCCAATTCCTGACGAAGCCGCACCGTTACTTGATTAACCAGCGCCCTAGTTGGTACGAGATAGACAATCATAGCCTCAGCAAAAGATTGTTTAGCTTGGATTATTCTGAATTCCGCCAACAGTGTCTTTCCACTGCTGGTTGGCATCTCAATAACCACAGCGCGCTGGGCCACGTCCATTAACCGCATTTCCAGAGCCTTCTTTTGCGGAGGTAGAAGCTCGAAAATGGGCTCAAGGTTTTCACGATTGACTACTTGATCCAAGAATTCAACGAAGCGATCTCCGTAAGGACGAATAGTCCGCCATACGCTTCTTGCTATAATCGCGGACGCAACCCTCTCCGTAAGGAAGACTAACGTTCCCAACTCACCTATCCATCCGGCTGCAACAGCCTCTCGAGACCTGTTGAAGTGAAACTCCAGTTGGGACTCTACGTCCATTGGTGAACCTTGAGATAGGAACTGAGAAACTAGCTCCGCCGCCTTTGCCCAATGGTATAGGGCGACAAGCTCGGCGGCGGCCCTGGGAGCTGAATTTCCAAACTCTGTCAAATATTCTTGCTCGTATTCGGTTTGTGCCTCACGCAAAGAGCGTATGTTATCGCCCACTTTGTCGAGGTCGTCCCAACCATTTTGACGCATGTCTCTCAGAAATGACGTCACGACGTGTGCAAAGACCCTGTCCGCCCAATTTTCGCCAGACGGTGGTCCCGGAAATTCACCTAACTCGCGTAACCAATTCTTTGTGTCGGCGGTTCTCTCTGCCAGTATCCCTAAACATGCCACTCGAAGTATATGCTTTAGCTGATTATCCCACTCAACGGGAGGCGTCATCCAGCGTTGAATTCTGAAAGCCTCCTCACATGCTCTCCTGGCCTCTTCGTCCAACTCTTCTGACACTCGAATGCGAGACATCAGATCTAGGCACAGGATTTCAGCGATGTCTGCTGCTTCTTCCAGCAGCGCCTCTTGAGCTGCGTCTTCTGCTTCCTCAACTGCATCGCTTTCCCGTAGACCAGTCAGTGCGTTCTTTGCGAGGCGTACCTCTGCGACATGCCTTGCGGCGTTCAGCCGTTGTCTCGCTCTGTGTCCAATTTCCCATCTAGCTCGCATCATGTTCTCCTTGTTCACTATCGGGGTTTGCGAGCTGAACACATTCGACCAGACTCACTGGCAGATAGAAACCATAGTTTTGGACTGTTGCCCCGGCTACTTCTGCAAAGGTACAATGTGTGCTTTCCAAGTCGGCTTGAGTGGGCCGCGTATCACGAATTAGCGCCCCGACGATAAGAAAATCAGTTGGCTCGTCGTCCAACCGCCTCATTGCGAGATGGAGCCTACCTTCCCAGCGACGGCCCTGGCAGTGAAGGAAAAGATACTTCAGATGACCAAGAACAATCCTGCGATTATTCCTTAAAGACTTGAGCTGGGTTATGAGGCCATCGTCCATGCGCCTGACCACTGTTGGCGGGTATCTTTCCTCAGCAGACGTCTTTACTTGGCCGACGACAAAAGCTACTCCACTTGCGTCTTCTGTGAGTCCAACTAAGTCAGCGCCGCTCAGGCTAGCGCCAGGTGTCTTCCTATCCCAGAATGAAGGCCACGGGAACTCCATATCGTAGAACGCAGAAAGCAATAGAGAGGCCAGAACCTCTCCAAAGTCTCCACGAAGGTTGTTCTCTGAACGTCGTTGCCCGCCTCGCTGAGTAATTTCTCCGATGAAAGTGGAGGAAAATCCCGCCGCCTCTAGGGAAGATACGTGGGCATGGTCAAGGGTTTCCCATCTCTGCCATTCAGGCCTTACTGTTCGACGCATGTAATTTCGAACGGCTTCGGCGGGTTCAATTGATAGTCCGGCTGTTCGGCAATAATTGCTCTCAAGCGCGTAGCATTCGGTCTTGTGAAGTTCCATCGATCAATTGTGGGTCCTACAACTACTTGCAAGTGATGATGCCGGCAATTCAGAACTCCAAGTGTATTTCAACAACTTGGCTTCTCTGTTTGCCAGCGCAACATTACATTTCGACGCCGCTTGACTCCCAAGCACTAATCATAGCGTGCGAAATTACTGACTTCGTAACCCACAATCTACAGTGATGTGCTGCCTCTTGTCAGTCACCAAGCTTTTTCGAGTAACAAAGATACACTCTAGCAGGCCCTTTCGCAACGAAACGCTGATGGTACCACGTGAATGGAGTGCGAGGTGGAATACCTAGTTGCGAGTCAGCGCGCAAGGTCAAGGGAACGTTAGGTGAGCGATTGTTTGACTGAATCGCTGGTTCAGGTGTTCGATCGTCATTACGACTAGACCCCTGATATCCCAGTCAAACCGTGAATGCTTCGGCTGTGTTACCCGTCATCCATTTTCGTCGGTGCGCCTCATTAGGGGAGGTCGTGCCGTGAACACATTATTCAGCGCTGACGGGACGCTTGCGGCGCTTGTGCAGTTGCCGTTTCTGGACAACAACGAGCTTGCCATGGTTACGTGCCTGCTGGAGAAGGACTGCGAGGGGAGGCACTGGGCAGGATGTCACGTGCAGACATTAGCCGCATTAGGCGACTGTAGCACCGTAGCTTCGTGCAGACCGCATTTCTGGCGCGGCAACATCGGAAGCTCTCTTATGGAGGGTATTTTTTTCAGGGCCAATAGAACGGCGGATAAAGCGCCGTTTCGCCGCGATCAATAGGATGAATCCGGCGATCTTCACTCCTTTTGTTTCCTCCGATGCCGCAGCCTCGGCGAATTCGCCAGTGGCTGCAATATCAAGGCATGTCATCTACAGAACTGAGACCGCAGTGCGACTCGCCCGTGACTTTGGCAATCGGCGTGTCTGGCCTGATGCCGAACCAATCGTAGAGTTCGTTCAGATTCCTGCGGTCTTCCTCTTAGCGGTCGGCCCCGTTACGCGTCAATTAGCTTTCCCGGTTTGGCTCAATCTCCGCCTTCCGGTTCTGCGCCCCATTGGTTTCTGTAGCTGGGCATGTCGAATTCCAGGAGACCGAGTGATGCACGATTCTTGTATTGGCTCGCAGTCCACTAGAAGGTCGCTCAAACCTGCGGCCGACAGGGGACTTATGCGCCTCCACGACGCTTATCCTTCTGCCGCTCTGCACCACGCGTTGCCCATGATGCAGTCGCGCCGCCACTCCATCTCATTCGGGAGGTGCGTGGCTTTGGACAGCGTGACCTGTCGCCGCTCTTCCTCTGCAGATTGCGCTGTCCGGCCTGAAGCATGCCCAGCACCGCGGGCCCGGATGGAACATCGGGAAGGAGCGACGCCAGCACCGTCCGAAGCGACTCGGTCAGCAAGACGGCTGACTCCGTATGTGCCTTGTGATGCCCCTCGACAAGCACGTAGTAGTGAAACCGCTCGTCGTGCTCCTTCCCACGCCTATCGGAGTCAAGCAGCCACCATGCGGCCAAGTCTTCGCCGATACCGAGGAGCAGGGCGAAGTTCTGAAGCACATGCTGCATTGTGTAGAAGTCGCCCGCTCCGGTCTGGCAGCCCCTCGCGCCGACCTCGTTCCACAGAATGACGGCCGTCTCCCGAGCTATCGTCTTCCCAGCCTCGGCTCTCACTCCCCTATCTGACCGGCTCCTAGTCGGCTGCCACTTCGTACTCGACCGGCCGAATCGTCTCGGGAAAACCTTCCGGCAGCGGCAGCTTGGCGGAGCGTCCCAGGTAACCGATCGCATCCCGCAGCACCTCGCTGGACGGCTCGCACAGCCACGCCTTGCCCCGCATTCGCGTTAGTGGCTCGATGCCCTTCTTGGCCAAGACGCAGTAATCCCACAGGGGCTGCGCCCAATCCGCCAGCATCGGCTCGCTAACGCGCTTGGGCAGGTAGGCGAACCAGCGCTGCGCTGTCACCGTTTCATCCTCTTCATCGTCCGCCATCAGGATGAAGCGCCTCTGAGCAAGCTCCTTCTGCGCCTTCGCCTGCTCCGACTCATCCTTCTCTTCTATGGCCGCCTTGGTCTGGATGTGGGCGTAGTTGTAGTCCCATCGCAGCAGATTGGATACCAGCACAACCTGCGCTACCCGCGTTCCCTGCACCTTCCTGGTGATCCGCCGCATCGCGCCTATAGTGTGCGTGGCAATGCTTATCCTGGTGGACCTATCCCACAGCCCGTCATCGCCGTTGAGGGGCGTGTTCAGATAAACCTCGTTCTTGTTTCTATGTCCGCTGTCGAGCAGTGCGGCTGCGATGCCCTCGGACATCTGGCGGCTTCCCGCCATGCTGAGGTAGTACAGCCCGCCGTCCTTGTCATGGGCGATGTCATACACAACTGCGTACTTGCCCTTGTGCGTGACCCTCTCGAAATCCGTGAATTCTCTCTTCTCCAATTGACCTCGTTCCTTTCCGTGTTACACTGAAAGGGCACGGGCATGTTGCAATGCCCGCGCCCCTGTGAGTTGGGGCAGCGATCGCTTCCAAATGAAAACTGCCCCAACTTATTGCTTTTTCTTCGCAGGCGTTATGTTGAGCCTCCGACTCACGGTCGGCAGCACCACCTGCTCTCTGACCTCGGGCGCCACAAGCTCGTTGAATGCGTCCATGTCGATGCTGACTCCCGGCTTCTCCGAGACCTTCATGTTCCACTTCTTCCCGTCGATGACCATCTCCCCCGCGAGCTCGCCGGTCGAAACCAGGTGCGCCTTGATGGTCTCCGAGGCGGCCTTCTTCGCCTTCGACGCGGGAGAACTCGACTTCGGGGCGCTGGAGCTGGCGTCGATCCACGACCTCAGCTGCGACTCGAGCTCCTCGTCCGTCAGACCGCCGACGCCCGGGTTCTCCGGCTTCTCGGCGTTGCCGCACAGGCTCCTGAACGGGCAGGACTGGCATTTCGCGTCGCCCTGCGGCAGCTCCGGCTCCGGTATTTCGCCCCTCAGCACCATGCGGCCGATCTCGTTTACGCGCTTCATCGTCCTGTCGTACGCCTGCTTCCCGCGCGCCGCGGGGATCCGCTCCGCCTTGTAGTCCCCGGAGTCGCGGGCCATCGTGACGACCACGACGT
This sequence comes from Dehalococcoidia bacterium, assembly GCA_965204855.1. Classification (GTDB taxonomy): domain Bacteria; phylum Chloroflexota; class Dehalococcoidia; order Lucifugimonadales; family JADFKI01; genus Bin90. Next base: position 1,767,506 of record OZ242018.1, on the reverse strand, counting down.
CCCGTATCTCGCCGAAGAGCGCCATGCTGTACAGCGCGGCCTGGTTCACGGCGTCGGCGTGCGTGCGCTCGACTCCCACCTCCCACGCGTACTCTGCCATCGAAACCGATCGCGTCTTGATCTCGATGACCGCAGGCAGTCCCGCCGTCTTCACCGGATGGCTCCCCAGCCCGTCGGGATGTCCCGTGAGGATGATCCTGCCGTGTGGCAGTTCAACGGCGTCTTCGTCGGATACGTCCCAGCCGTCCTCTCGCATCAGCTGCTTGACCAGCGGCTCCAGGTACTTGCCCATCTCCATCAGCGCGCGGTTACGCGACGGAATCTCGTCGCTCGGCTCGACCTCCTTTGCCTCGTAGGCGAGCCTGCGCATGCACTGGTCCACACCGGACATGCGCACCTCCATGCTCACAACCGCCCTGACGTTCGGCCTGTCGAGCGACAGGTCCCTCTTTTCCACAAGCGTCCCCCGCGTAGGCTCAGGCTTAACGGCAGCCGTAATCGGTGCAGCGTCAAGCGGCTCCGGGCCGTACAGTGAGTCCACGATTTCCTTCGTCTTCGCGTCAATCGTTTCTTTCATGAATTTCCTTTTCTGCCCTTTCGGGCTGTTCGCCAAGTAAGTGGCCCCGATGCACGCCGGCACCGGGGCTCTGAATCCTGATTTGCTGTCCTCCCGCTCACGCGGGCTCCGGCAACACCCGCTCGTCTAGCCAATGACCTGTGAAAGCGGCGTGTCCGGCCTGATGCCGAGCCACTCGTAGAGTTCGTTCAGCTTCCTGCGGTCTTCCGCGTAGCGCCTGGCCCACTTGATAGCAAGGCCGGTCGTGACGTTCCTCTCCAGGTTCGTGGGCTCTCCGGGTTTCGTCACCATCGTGTCCTCCACGTCCAGCCAGTACCGGTACACTGACAGGTCGCTCGTGTTCATAATGTCCAGCGCTTCCATGTCGACGACCGACTTGTTCTTGCGGCTGGCGTATCTCCCCGCGACCTCCTCGGCGATGCACAGGTCGCATTTCGTGCCTATCTCGTCCCGGGTCAGTTCGTGTCCGCAGCTCTCGCAGAGCGATGCGCTGACTTCCCAGGCAATTTGCCATGGATGAGTGATGCCCTGTTCTGCAACCAAGGTATTTTCCTTTCCGGCGGTGTTACGCCGACAAACAAGAAGCCCCCGGCGATGTCGCCAGGGGCTTCGGATGATTCGAGTGATTTGGTATAATTTGTGGGCAGCGCCTTTAGCGAGGCGCTTTATGCTGGTAGGGGGTGTTGGAATTGCCGTTCACGCCCCCTATCTGTTTCATTACCTCCCTTCCTGACTCCGGCGGTCCTCTGCGCCTGTGCTTGTCGAAGCTTCTTCTGTTCATGTGTGCCGTCCTTTCCGGCGCAGGAGCGCCAATAGTGAGAAGTCCGCAGGGCGAAATGCCAACGGGGGAGTGCGATGTGGTTGTTGCCTGCGCTGAAGCGGGTTGATTTATTACGCGCCGGCGGAAGACGCGACGATATACGACGGGTGAGAGACTGTCGGAAATGGGGATGGTGGGAGAGGGCGCAACTTGCCGAGGACGCAGCTCGCCCAGGAGCGTAAGGGAAACGGGGGAGGGAGTCAGGCGGGAAGAGTCACGGGCGTGGAGTGGAGTCCGCAAGGGAACGCGGACCGGGGTGACGAGTTGGGCCGTCCGGAGTGCTCTCAGGCGCAGCCGGCGTCGGAGGTGAGGGGACAAGACGGGGTGTTAAGCCGTCGGAAATGCGAGTGGCGGAAAAGGGCGCAATTCGCCCAGGACGTCAGGTATAAGGGGGATTGCCGTCAGGAAGGGAGGGGCGAGTGGGTGCGTGAAGTTCGCGGCGAGAGATGATCTGAGGTGACAGGTCACTTCCAGGCGAAACTGACGGTAGGCGCGTCGAGAGCCAGTGGAGGAACATTCATAGGAAATACAAGCAGTGGAAAAGGGCGCAATTCGCCCAGTGGCGTCAGGTATAAGGTGGGGGGTTGCCGTCAGGCAGGGAGAAGGAAGGTAGGGGCGTGAAGTCTGGGTGGGAAGAAACGGTTTGCGGGGAGTTAGGGACGTATGCGCGGGGCATACGGCGTGGGCGCGAATGGCCGCGAGCGCAGTGAAGAGCACCGCTGCTTTTCGACTGTTTGCGAAACGCGGTGTGCAGAGGCTTTCTGAATTGCACCAAAAGGAGCGCAATGCGCTGCGACTTGACTGGCGCCATTTGCCGTCACTGCCCTGTCTCAGGAGCGCATTGCGCTGCGACTGGAAGACCGGGACACCCGGAACCGGATACGACTCCGAGAGTGGCGGCTACGGCCGCTCAAAAGCTGCGGACGTAACTAGGGGGTGTGGGATAGATATATACACCCTTATTCTCTCACGGAATATTGCCGAGTCAAGGAAAATGCCCTGAAAACGGCGCAATTTGCCCCGATAATCGTCTGATTGCCCGCATAACGCGCAATTTGTAACGCCTATCGGCGCAATGGTCGGAGTGGCTACCTAGAACCGCGACAGCGGCACGATGGGAGGCGGCGAACTGCCTGAGGTGGATGCGCCAGGGGTTCGAGCTTTTCTGTACAGGAGGGCGTTGACAGCCAGTCGCTGCAACCCCGCCATAAGGGAGTTCTGTCAACAGTTTTCAGCTTGTGGCAAGGCGACGAGAGTGGCTCTGACAGTCTGCACGCGAAGGTTACTTGTGAACCTAGACTCGATTCTGAAGCATCACTGGCCTTTGTACGACTTAATACTTAAAACGACCGATTTTTCCTCTTGACCCTTGACACCTTTTGCCAACTGCGAAACGGATATTGGCTATGGTGCCTTAAGGTTCGTACTTATGAACAGCATCGGCCGCTCCCATTGCTTCCATCATTATGTCTGCTGCTCCGTGTGAGTCTTCTGAAGAGACGTTGAATAATTCAGAGAATTCTCTTCTCTTTTTATCCACGCCCCTCAGCCCCTCCGTTAGGTCTAAATGTGTAAAAGGTTGCGGAGGCTCCACTTCGTTCTTCGCAAGAATTGCACCTTCCACGTTCGTAATTTCAATTGTCCGGCCTTGAATCTTCTCCAACCCTTGAAACTCGGCGAGCAAAGACGCACTCCCTCGCTTCAACGACAGCACAACTCCGGGATGGTAGCAAACGTGTAAGCGAGACTCAGGACACTTAACGACAATGACGTTTTGAGCAACATCAGCGCTCATACCGTGGAACGCGCCAAAAAACTCTTCGGTTGAAATCATGAATACCCCGTCAAACCTTTCCCAGCACAAACTGCTTATGTTTTTGTACCAGTCAGGTTCGACTGGAAAGCCTTCAACTATGAGCACAAGCCAATTCTGATTTGAGCCACCATACCTCTCTACTCTATTGCTTTTTCTTTGAGCTGCGCTATCGATTCGCTCCTCGAAACTCTCTTGTGTAAGCTTAAGTTCCGGCAGCGCGACTATATGATTGTCCCAATCGGAGCCTATCAGGCTCTTAGGATAAGTACATACCCAATCATGACTTTCATCGTGAGCGGGTAAGCTGTGAACGTTGTAGATACCGTCCGCTTCAGATGCACCGCACTGCTTGCACTGCACCACTGGCTTGTCTTTCGGGCGCGCTTCCTTACCTACTAAGGCACTGGACGCCAATCTACTGAATGTGGCTTCTGAAGGCCATACGGGCTGAACCTTTGTGACTTCGATATTCACCTGTCCCGACAAGCCTTTGCCTAAGCCGTCCGGATATTCGTCCTTTGCTGGGCTAGGCTCTACCTCTGATAAGGCTATTCCCCATTGCCCGCATGCATAATCCAACCAATTCAGCGCAGCCTTCTCAATGTTGTACTTATCAACAGACTCTATCCAAGGAAGAAATACCATTTCTGTCACCCTTACCTGAACTCCTGGATACATCACAAGAACACGGGTCAGCAGGAAATTGTAGGCATGATGTTTTGGCTTTGAAGTCTCCGTCGAACGCACTGCTTCTTCGTAGTCTGCTGCGGTAACTGGGGACAGGTGTGGATTGATTATCAGTTCACTTTCGTCCCGCTCAGGGCGTTCATACCTGCCGTCGAGTAACTCTGCGAAATTTGTTAGGTCTCTCACACTCAAAAACGTTCTGCCTATGGGGACGCGCTCATCCATTTTCCCATGGTAATGCGTCCCAATCACGCCGTCGCCCTGAGATCGGTACTCAATCAAGACATGGACGGTTTCCTCAAGACGAAGCACGTCTCGCAGCATATATTCCCTTCCTCTAACCGTTGTGAGTATAATGTCCAGCCCTTTATTTCTGGCCATCTTGAGCCACTGCGGAGGATCTTTCGACTCTGTTGCCTTTAATGCAGATATGCAATCGGCGTCAGCCAATACGAACAAGGAGCCGTCCTTGACCGCTTCGTGGCTGAGCAATTCTGAAAACTTGTCGCTACTTGACAGTGATTCTAGACTAATTCGCCACCCTTCTCTGGAGCAACCGTTGTGAAAGATTTGGCGTCCGTCCTGCACAGCCATGCCCACATGGGCCATGGCAACGATATTCTGCGTCTTTTCGTTCTCGCCGGTGATTAGAGTGATTCTACCTGGGTACATTTCCGCCAATGCCATGCTCATTTGACCTGCACCGATTTCTAATTCTGTACTCGCTCGTTGGTGCATCGCCAAAAGGGAAGGGCAGTCATTCACAGCCCTTCCAAAGCGCCCTTGATAGGAGTACACAGCGTTCCTTCTCAACTTCCCGATTCTTCATCTCTACGACCACAACTAATATTCTGCCTCGTCCGTCCATTCGGCACGTGTATCTTCCCGCCGTGCATCTGATTCATAGCTGTATGCGATGCCGCGTAGCAACTTATGTGTGAACGGCCACTTTACCGCGCACTTATCTGCGTACTCGCGATATTGTGCCGCGAGTTTACGCTCTTGCGCGCCGCCTTCGTGGATTTCTCGCGATGTAACACCACGCTGGTTACGCCTTCCCACTTGGAATCCAAGCCCGATATGCTCACGCGATGGCAGGGTTTCGAAGAGGTCACGCACAGGCTCGCACGGCCATATACCGTTAGCACCAACGGGAGCGTTCGCCAGCACTTCGCCGATTTTCTGGTCGCCAATGTCCTTGCGGTCCCGCTCGGCGCACAGCCGCCTTACTTCGGATATCCATTCGGTAAGCAACTCAGCGTCAATGCTTCCGTCGTCCGTCAGGCCCGGCAAGCCGCGCAGACTTGATAGAACTTCAAAGGAAACACCTACTTGGGCCTCGCGGGTCCTTTCGTCTAATACATTCTCAGCCTTGCCATCGGCACGTTTGTATAGCCAAGTAATCAGGTCGGCGAACAATGAAGGCTTTCGCAAAACTTCTCTGTGATACGCCAGGTTGGGACGATGCCGCCCTATCAAGACTATGTAGGGAACCTCTAATTTTGCAATCACTTCATCTGGAACATTCTCGGACTTGTCGAGGCGCTCGAAGAGCTGAGAGAAGATGTAACTTAGATCCCGGCTCATCGCGTCCGTGCCATTGACTAGGTCTTTGGGAATCTGAGATAGCGTTCTTATGATGAGTTCATCAGATACCGCCCGAGACCCTATTAGCTGAGCAACGGTTACAGAGCGTCCTACGTCAAGTAGTCGCCGAATGGGAGTAGAAAACTCCTGCCCGTCTATGTCTTTATCTTCTAGATTGAGCCAATTGACGCCTTTCCAATATACGTCCTGTATGGACTGGTCTTCTGACTCAAGTCTTTGCAGACAAGGCTCTAAATCCACAGAACCTGCCGATATGTACAGCGATCCAAGGACTTCCGGTTTGAAATCCCCGTCAGATTTTATCGCTTCAATCGCCCTGTCCAACAATGCCCATCCCGATTGACGGCAGAGAGTGTTGAAGTAGTTCATCGCGAATTCTACACGTTTCTGCTGTTCAGACTGGATGCAGTCCAATACCAGTGGAAATGCCTCATCGGTATCTATGCAGGCCACAACCGTCTTTCCTATGACATATGGACTGCTAGCATTGTCTATGAGATCCAGGACGGCATCAGCGCCACCCGATTCGAAAACAGTTCTTAACGCTTCCCGCTGCGCGACGGCGATATGCTCTCTATTTTCCTCATAGTCTGGCCGCTCTCCATCCGGTAGGTCTATCCAATCGGACTCAAACATCCAGGAGTAAGCCTGGATAGGGTCGGACGGTTCGAGTTTCCTGTAAGCGACATCTAATGCATCTACATCTTCCGACGGCATAGCCCAACTTGCATCCGGGTGACAACGGTGACGGTGTAGTTCCATCCTGATTGCTTTCCGGAGAGGCTCTGCGCCTGCATCTTGCTTTAGGCTGTCGGCTCGCTGGATCAGCAACTGAAGTATGTCTTGACGTGCAGCCTGCGGCATTGCTGTCAACAGGCTTACCAGGTCTCGCCACCTACTGGCATCAACGCCAGCATTATCGACCAACAACCGAACCATCTCGTCAGCAAAATGCCACATTGCAGCATAAGTGGTCGATGAGTGACCGTCTTGCCCCCAAGGCTGCCATAAGGGTGGATTTCGCAGGACAATCCCATTGTGTACAGCGGACGGAAAGGCGTTGACAAGCGCAGACCAGGCTACCGCCGGGTTCCTTCCTATCAGCATTGATAAGGCTTGAAGCCGATGCTCATCCGTCGCATCGGTGAGGCTTATCCAGGCATAGAAGAGTTCCGTAAGACTTGTCGAAGGCCTATTGGAAACTTTCCCACCCGGGTCGAGCTCCGCGAGACGAGCCAGCAAGACTGCGACCCGCGAAAAGCAATCTTTCGACCACGCGAGACACTCCAATCCCCATAACAGACCGGTATGCGGAGTACCGCCGAACATTGGGTCCCTGTCCTGATCGAAGAGGTCCGTGAAAGGGCATGGTTCAGTATCGAGCGCCTTTTCGACAGCATCAAGAAAGGCGACCGGCGCTGCTTCCGCGAGAGTTACCAGGTGTCTGCCTAAGGTCCCCCAAGTGCGCCAATCACTGCCGTCAACCAGAACGCGACGCACAATTCTGCCTGGAATATATGGAGCGTCCTGAACATTCCTCATACGCTCAGGCTGCGTACCTACAAGCGCCAGCGCGCGCGCAATCCCGTCGACTAGCGTTCCGCTATGAGGCAGCACCTTGCCCTTGATGCCCGCCATAAGGCGTTCTTCTATCGGCAGATCGAACGCTGGTGATTCCCGGCTTAGAATCTCGACTGCCAACTTCTCAAACTCCGTGGCGTCGCTCGGAGTCAGATACGGCGCGAGAATGTGCCACGCCTCCTCATGCGACACATAACGCCATCTATGTCCTATTTTCGTCAACGGGGAGTCTGCGATGTTCAACAGAGGCGTCAACTCTCGCTCGACTTCCTCATAAGGCTTGCCTGCGAGTCTGGCGACAGCATCCTTATCCCCCTTCTTGTCCTCCGACCATTGCCCCAGTAAGACTAGCGCCGTCAAGGTACGTAATGATGTCCCCGACGCCCATGGCGGGGGCGGTACACCCGCTTCGTCGAGCAGGCGCCGCCGCATCACGGGCAGACGCCTAGCAGTCTTTCGGGACAGGGCACGCGCTTGATGCTCGGGCATGCCCATTGATTTCAGTGCGTCTATCGTCTCATCTCGCCCAAGTCGAGGCAGTTCGATGCCTTTGCTCCGTGACTCCTCGGCGCTGTCAAGCGGCAAGGCGACATGGTGTCCTTTGCTGACCGCAACCCGGGATGACATATCACCCACGAAGTTGCGGATCAACACCATCTGGTAGTTGCTGCGCTCAAGACTTCGCCATGCGTCTGGAGTCTCCACTACAACGGCTCTTGCGAAGAACGAGGCTTTGATTCGGTCGGTCGCAGTGAGAGACGTTGCCGCCGTGAAAGCAATCGCCTCGTCGCGAGTATCGGCTTGAAAATAGAAACTGCTCGCAGGTTCAATAAGCCAGTCTCTGACTTTGTCGGATTCTTGAGAACGTCCAGCGATAACCAACTCAGGCAAAATAGCGGGATTAGTCGAAGTGGACCAATGCTCCCACCAGTCGTTTAAGCATACGAAGCCGGAGTCTGGCAGCTTGCCGATTAGCCGAGAGAACCAGTCGGCCACACCAGGCGCTTGCTCAAGCCAAGCAGCCAAGTCGTCGGCATCATAAGCGCGGACCTCAGACCACTTATTTTCTTGGCGGCGTTCCCCCTCCCATTTCCTTTTGCCGCTCCACACGCGGGGAGTAATGAATACAAACACCGAAGATTCGCGGTCAATGCCCAGCGGCTGGCTGGTTCGCTTGTCGTAGTCGTCGGTAGCTTTGGAATGCGGTTTGCTTTCGACGCTGAACTCCCAAGCCGACTTGCCATGGGGAACCCAAGGATTGTTGTCCCTAGCTTCGAGTAGCCCGTCCCAGCCAGGCTTCCATACAGAACTGCCGCCCGGCATGTCTATAAGCGATGCTGCCGGTACTGTGGCAAGTATCAGACGCCTTATCAGCGTCGGCAACTGATGTCGAGCGTCAGGCGAATTAGCCCAGTGCTCTATCTCCTGTGCGTCGAATGCAATCAACTTCCAATCCTCTCTGGCTGGGTCTCCCATAGTCCCAACAGAAACTGAATAGGAGATTCTTTCATAGAAACCCTTGCGCTGTAATCAGAATAGCACAGACTTAAGTGGTATAAAGTGTAAGATAAGTTACAGGCGTTGGGACGGGCGGTTTGGAGGACCTCAGATATGCGCGAGGGCCCGCAGAAATGGTGGGGCAAGCAGGTAATTGACGAGAACATCGGCACTCTGGGAGACGGTGTGTATAAGTGCCTTTATACCGGAATCTCCCGCCATCGGCACTATTCCGATAAGCGCCCGCAGATTCGATGCACTCAGCATATTATTACTTTCTTCCAAGTCGTGTAAATCGTATCTGCCCCCGCTGGGACTTCGCTAGAACATGAACTTTCCTTTGCAGGCCGGGGCGCGCCTCCGCCTGCCGTAATACAGGGCCACCGCTCCTCTGGGTACGGTCTCGTTGCGCGTGCACAGCGCGTGCACCGGCGGCGAGCGCCAACGTCCAGCCGCGTAAGCTCCTTTCCCGACCTCGAGAGGTCGCGCGCCATTCCCACGCGCGGCGAGTGACCGCTGTTTCCCTCGCCGAGTCCAGCTGCGCTCGCCGACTTCTGGATACACTTCGCGTTTCTGAGCGTGTCCCTCACTTCTGCTGCCTCGCAAGCGTCAGAAGGAACCTCTACTCAAACGAAGGACTTGGCTTCAACCCGAGCAATTTTGCCGAAACTGGCGTAAACATCACAAGAAGTTATAGTATTTGCTGCAAAAATTACATAACAGGTACGTGCATAAGTGTATAATCCCGATTCAGGATTGCTCTGGAGACCATCCTAAGAATCGCCGGGATTTCGTTTCACGACTTCGGCGAAGCCGATTGTTACATGCCCGCTGGATTCGTCAGATTACGAGGCATCAACAAGGAGAATGAGATTTGACTACTGTGATTATTTCCGATAAGGACGAGTTCACCCGATTAGGCTTGAAGTTGGCGTTCCAATTGAACGAGGACATCAAGTTACTAGGAGATTACGAGTCCGACGATATTATGATGTCCGACCTGAGCGGCCTCAACCCTGATGTGGTTATTCTTGGCGCAACCGAAGACGTTCTCGCCAGGTGTCAAACATGCGAGGAAGTGCGAAACCTCTGTCCTGACGCGAAGGTCTTGACTTTGTCCGACAGTCAGAAGGATGACGACCTGTACGAGATAATCCTTTCGGGCGCTTCGGGCGATGTGCTGAAGTCTTCAGGGAGTGCGGAGATGGTTAGAAGCGTAGGCGTAGTAGCGTGCGGAGGGTTGAATTTCGAGAGTGACTCCCTGATTCGGTTATTGAGTCGCATCCCCAAACAGCGACAAAATCATCTAATGGATAGTCTTAGTGAACGGGAGCGCACGATTGTGTCTTTGATTGCAAGAGGTTATACCAACGAACAGATCGGCAGGGTGTTGAATTTGTCGAGGTTCACGATTAGAAACAGTGTCGGCGACATCAGAAGCAAGCTCAACATGAAGTCGCGGACGGAACTGGCGGCATTTGCGGTTCGGCAGGGTTTGATAGACCACCTATATGATGAGCCGGACAGTCAACGCTTCCTTGATTGAAGGCGTCACTCATGGTTAGTAGAAGCGACGCAGAGTGCGTTGTGTCTTCAAGTGTCTGGAGAATCGGTGTCGCGCCTGCCTTTAGAGTTCGGTGCCAATGCCCTTCGCAGGCGGTACATTAGAATACCAGAATATAGACTCTGGAACTGGCAGGGCAGGGACTGATGTATCTATTTCTCAGTGCATTCCAATCTATTAAGAGTCGTAGAATGCTTTTAGGATGTGATGCCGTGAATTGGCTCCGTGACGGTCGAACCGATTCACGCAGGCGTGCTTTCCTTCTCGGTTCAGAGCATAATAATGAACTACTAACGCAACAACATTCACATTGCACTAGCGAATCGGATTATGCCTACATGACACAGATCTCCCTAAAGGTGACCTTCTATGTCTTTGCGGGAACCATTCTCGCCTCGGTCTCATGGGGGTCCATCAATCATTCAGTAGTCACGGGAGACTATGTCCTCGCGGTAATAGTGATGGGAATGATGTTCTTCATCGTTGGTAAGTTCTTCGTTGATCGTTGGAGACCTGCACACGGACCCGAGGCATTTCACCCGGACAGACCTTGGAAAATTCCCTATACGACGACTCGAAGAGGTCTCTGGCTTCGCGTGGGATTCAGCACATCTTTAGGCGTTTGCATATTTGCAACTATTGCCTCTGTCCTGGTACTGAGCACTACGGCCCAGCCCCCCTTCATGATCCTATTGGGCCTCCTTCTAGTGTTGCGTATTCCTCACCTCTACTGGAGTCTGCGAAGCAGGTATGAAGTCATGCCGTCAGAAGTCTCGGCCTCAGATGTTGTCCCTGTGCTTCGTTACAAGGGAGGGTCGGAACTAAACGGGGTGGCTTTCTGGTTGGTCCCGGTGCTGTTGTCCTCGGTTGGCGCGCTTCTCGCAATTCTTGGCGTCTTAATTCTTGATTGAGGACACATCGGGAATGCTTCAGGCAGGAGATACTACCGATGATACTGGTCAAGAAACATCACCAGATACGATCTCCTTGGGCAAGGTTGTCAGGGAGTTGCTGCTGACAGCCGCCGTGTCGGTTGCAGCATTTTTCGCTATCCATTCCAGCATAGAGAACTTCAGGGTAGATGGTCCCAGCATGGCTCCGACCCTTGTTCACGAACAACATCTGATAGCCAACAAGCTGCTGCATGCTCGCATCAATCAAGGTCCGCTAATAAGCATGTTGCCTTTCCTTAGTGGAGTTAGAGATGGCGCCCCTGTATACGTCTTCCATCCACCCGAACATGGTGACGTCGTAGTAGTGGTATTCCCAGAGGATCCGACCAGAGATGTAGTCAAGCGAGTCATAGGCTTGCCAGGGGACGTCATCGAGATAGATTCCGGAGAGGTCATAAGGAATGGGGTCAAGTTAGTCGAACCTTATGTCGTTCACCGAGACATCGGCACTTTTGGGCCTATAGAAGTCCCTGATAATTCATACTATGTGCTGGGCGACAACCGGCTGGTTTCCAGTGACTCGCGCCACTGGGGATTCATTTCAGATGATCACATTATTGGCAGGGTTTGGTACAGCTACTGGCCGTTGGACAGGATCGAGTTCCTTCATGCTCCTTGGTGAAAGGGTTCTCTGCCTGGACACTTGAACCCCCAGGAGAGGGACATTGGGCCTGCTGAATTGGGGACATCTGCATCTGTTTCTCAATCTTAGTTCCGCTCTAAGATTTCCGTTGGCATGAGCATAGGCTCTACAAACGAAATGTAGGAGCAGGAGAATCGGATGAAAACAGATTGGAAGGACATACTATTTCGAAAACGCCTCATAATCCTTATCGGAGTGCTGCTCACCGTGGCAGCGGCGCCCGTTGGGATCTTGACGTTCAACCAGTACAGGGATGCCGAAGCTACGGTGTCGGACGCTCTAAGGCGCGATGCTCAATCCTACGCATCGGACTACGGTGTTGGACTGGACGAGGCCATCAGACGCTTGCAGCTTCAGGAAACGATTGGTGATTTCGACTCGCAATTACAGTCGAATGAAGCAGGCACATTCGGAGGGCTATGGATTGAGCATGGTCCGGCGCGTTCCGATTTCAAGGTTGTCGTACGTTTCACGAGTGGTGGTGAGCAGACGATTCAGAAGTATGGCAAGTATGTTGCAAGCGGTCCTCTCTCGGGCATAGTCGAAGTGCGAGATGCCGAAGCGACGCTGACAACACTGAAGGCCAACAGAGATCAAGCGGTCGGGAACCTCGCAGACTTAGGAATCTCTGTTGAATCAGGGATCAATGTCATTGAGAATCAAGTTGAGATATATGTCGTTGAGCGTGACCGGCTGGATACGGCGATAACGGACAGAGGCATTGAACTCCCCAGCAAAGCTGAGCTCATCACCGTAGGTAGCCTCAGTAGCAAAGCCACTGACATCTACGGTGGACTAATGGTAAGAAAGGGTTCAAAGAAGTGCACGTCGGGATTCTCTGTGGAAGACGATGACGGTAACCTAGGAGTCACGACGGCCGGTCACTGTGTCGATGATCTCACCTTCAACGGAACTTCGCTCACCTATGAAGATGGTCAGTTCAACGGAAGCTTGGACCTGCAATGGCATACGTCCGACTTCGATGAAGTAAACAAGGTATATGACGGAGACTCGAACCCTCGCGAGATGGACAGCACGCGCAGTTCCCACTCAGTCGGCCAATATGTTTGCAAATACGGTATCGAATCCGATTATTCTTGTGGTATTGTCATGGATGTCAATGTCGAACCAACTGAAGATTCAGGTTGCCACCCGGGGGCCTGCGATTGGGATGACGATTGGGTCAGAGTTCGCTCATCGAGCGACGTTGACATGTGCACCAAGGGCGACAGTGGTGGCCCTTTCTTCACGGGAGGTACGGCTGTTGGCACAATGGCATTCTGCCAAGCGCGCCCAGGTAGCCCTAAACCCTCAGGTAAGAATAATAATGACGATGCCATTTACATGAAAGTCGGTTTCTTCGACGATCTCGATCTGACAGTTCTAACCGATTAACGACCTGGTTGCTGCGCTCACGATATGAAACAGCACTTCCATCTCGGGACTTGCCTTGCCATATTCCTGTCCCTGACCTCATGTTTTGGTCAGGGACAGCCCGCTCTTTCATGGCCTTCCAACACCGGCACGTTGCCGCCGTCCTCTCAATCGCCTGCCGCGGATTCGAAACGGGAGTACAAGGTGGACGAACTTGACATTGGCGATGATGGAGAGTCTTATGAGTCGTTCGCTTTGGTTGTCGACACCTTTCCCCTGCACTCGGAGCCTCTCGCCACGGACTGGGGGCTAGATTACAAGATGGGAGAACTCATCCTCGAAGATGGGTGCCTGCGCATTTTGGAGGACCCTGATCTGAGCCACAGAGTTGATTTTGTGCCCTCCTTCTTGCCCATCTGGCCTGAGGGATTCTCGTGGAGGAGAACTGAGGATTCCCTCGCGATCATTGATCGATCCGGACAGATGGTGGCGAGAGTGGGCGACTACGTGCGCTTATCAGGAGAGGGAATCTTCTCGGGGAGTCATCGTGGTGAGGGTCTCGCCGAGACCCTCACCTCTGACTGCACGGCCCCCTTCTACCATCTGGTCGGTGACGATGTCACCGTTATCGAACCCGACGAACCCGAGATCATTGCAATAGCGGACTCCGACATAACCATCAGACGGCAAAAGACCAAGGAGATAGGCTTTACTCCTCTGCCTGATACGGCAGATGGCTACGGATATGCATCGGAGCCTCTAGTATTGGAAAACGACTGTGTTGTCATTCCCTATCGGGATGGTGACAGATATGTGCCCATCTGGCCCGCCGGGTTTACAGCACATTTCAATGACGGTGTGCTGGAGGTGCGTAACGGTGGGGGCAGGAAAATCGTCAGAATCGGGGAACGGCTTCGTATTCGCGGCAGCATAGTTGAAGAACACCTGGGCGGGGTCTATGTGCCCGAATGTGATGCGCGGCTGCTGCGTGTGAAGGAAATAATCAATGCCGACCTTCCGTTGGTATTTCTCAAACACGACAACAGATGGAAACGGGAAGCGGAGCATACCAAGGACTCACTCCGAGGGACGGTTAACGTCCATAACGGCTGCATGCACATCAACTACAACTACCTGTTATGGCCGTCAGAATACCGTGTTGAGAAAGAAGGGGACTTCTTCAGAGTGCTCGATGGGTTTGGTGAGGTTGCGGCCCAGTATGGGCAGTATGATGAGAGAACCACACTAAGGGGCTTCCGGATTAGCTCCGGCGATAAGTCCGGGCCAGAGATAATACGGATGATGCCAACAGACTGTCCTCCGCTAACATACTGGATCGTCACGGGACACGAATAGCACGTCATAGGGCATTTACGGCCTGTTTCTCTCACTGCCGGAAAAATAATTTGCTAGCGGAGTATGAGGCAACACTTCTACATAGCAATTTGGCTCGCAACTTTGCTCTCTCTGGCCTCTTGCATTGGCCAGGGAGAGCCTGCTTTCCCTCTACACTCTGATCCGCTTGCCACCGATTGGGGCAACGAGTATAAGATGGGAGAACTCATCCTAGAAGATGGGTGCCTGCGCATTTTGGAAGACCCTGATCTGAGTGACAGAGTTGATTTCGTGCATTCCTTCTTACCTATTTGGCCTGAGGGATTCTCTTCGTCAACAGGCGAGACTGCCGTTGAGGTCTTCAGTTCATCCGGTCATAGGGTTGCGCAGGTGGGCGATTATGTACGCGTATCCGGAGATGGGGTTCATCCCGAAAGGCACCGCGGGAAGCAAATTGCGAAGAACCTTCCTTCTGACTGCGAGGGTCCCATCTTTCTGGTCGGCGACGACGTTACCACTGTCGAATCAGACGAGCGTGAGGTGGTTCCAATCCCAGGCTCCGACATATTCTTCAGACGGGTAAAGACTAAGGAAGTAGGACTTACTCCTCGGGCCGTTCCAGCGTATGGCTACAGTCGCATGCCGAGCACATTGGCACTAGAAAACGATTGCATTCTCTTAGTTAACCCTAATGGTGAGAAGTATGTACCTGAGTGGCCCGCCGGATTCACGCCGCATTTGGAAAACGGACAACTGGAGGTGCGAAACGGAGGAGGCCGGACGATCGCCAGGGTCGGAGATAGGCTTCGGACGCGCGGCTACATAGCCAAGGGAAGCGAAGGAGAATTATACGTTCCTGAGTGTCAAGCGAGGCTAGTAGTTGTTCGGGGTGTCATCAATGCTGATTTGCCTCTTGCATTTCTCAAGCATGGCGACAGGTGGAAGCCCGAGGCGGAGCATACCAAGGACTCACTCCGAGGGACGGTTGACGTCCGTAATGGGTGCATGCACGTCAATAATCACTATCTGCTGTGGCCATCAGATTACAGCATTGAAGAAGAAGGAGATCTCTTCAGAGTGCGCGATGGTATGGGGAAGGTCGTTGCCGAGAAGGGGCAGGAAACTGTCTTGAAGGGTCATCGCATCAGGTCTGACGATAAGTTCGGACTGGAGATTATACGGATGATGCCGACAGATTGCCCCCGCGGACATACTGGATCGTCAAAGGTCCCGAATAAGGCAGCTCAATTCTGCGGCCTGATGGTTCAGGCTCTACCCTTCAGTCTCTTTATCTCCCAAGCGACCTTTTCATGCCAGTAACGCGATTCAATAGGAGAGTGTGTCAACGCCACGCCAGAACTTTGCCACTCTCGCCAAGTCAGAAGTATCCCACCCTTTCCCTCTTACCGCTCTACCTGTGTTTCCTCCGATGTTGATGTCAGCAGCCGGCTCGATGTCGGCAACCCGGATTGACGCTTGTCCTTGAGCCTACGGCTCTCGCCGCGGATGTTGATGACGTGACTGTGATGCAGCAGCCTGTCGAGGATGGCTGTAGCTATCACTGTATCTCCCAGCAGCTCTCCCCAGTCGTCGAAGCCCTTGCTCGACGTCAGTATGATGCTGCCGCGCTCGTACCTAGCCAACACCAGACTGATCGTAGTGAGCCTTCTGACAAGTACAGGAGAACTGTGATATTCGGTTCTCTTGCACTATATAATTCAGTGCTTTTGACTCTGCACAAGACTCAGCAGATGCGACTAAACTCTTAGCTCAATGGATGACGTTCCACAGTTTTGGGCTAGGAGTTGAAAGCATGACCATCGAAAATCCTCAAAAGAGTCTTGTTGCTAATTTAGTCCGATATGCCCTATGGACGGTTGGACTCGTTGGGGCATTCGGTGTAGCAATCTTTGTAGGTTCATCTCTAAACGCGTATAACAATCAGCCGAGCTGGGAGTTACCATGCGTTTGGGAATACGATGAGAACACCGATCTTGAGGTGCCGTACAGATATAATCCAATTACCGATGATTACCGCGACGCCTTCCGGGACGGGATCGACGAATGGGATGATGCTGATACAGCAGCGGAGTTCACTTACAATACGACTCAAACGAAGCATCGCTTGGGTCAGGAGAATAGACCTGGCAACGGATACGATGGATACACTGAGGCGAAGTGCAACAAATTGCCCAAGCTGAAGAGAACGAGAACATATGCATGGTTAAACAGCGCATACCTCGATGACGAGAATGCCAGGTATAAGCGGTCCGTGGCCACACATGAACTGGGTCACTTCATTGGTGCCGGGCATAGCACGGAGTCTCCTGCAGTCATGAACACGGATAGAGACAAGGAACAACGCTATAGAGTCTATGAAGATGATGAATGCGCCATCAACGACCGATACGAGCACGAAGACTACCCTGTCACATGCGATGACTAATGGCCACAGCAGGAAGGAATAGAAAATGAAGAAAAATCCTCTCATCATCTTCGGTATCGTAGTCTTTATGGGCATTGTCCTTGGCGTATCCTTCGTTCCAAGCTCAATGATTCCCTTTACAACTCAGGGTCATGGTTCTCCATATACTGGTTCAGGCAGCGCTAGGGACTATATTGACGCTGATACGTTGGTGCAGAAATCCGACCGAATCATAGTCGCAAAGTTCCTTGAAGAGAAATCTCACGTGATTGACAGGACCGCCTACGACGGAACCGTCCTAGGGGATATTACACTGGTTGTACAGAAATTCCGAAATATCGAGGCATTAAAGGGAGATGCGACCACTGATGATATGACGTTCGTCGTATCAGAGGCGGCTGATTCACTTGACTGGGGGGACGGTGAGAAAACTGATAACGAGTTTGAAAGGGTGCCGCTTTCCGAATCTGACGATTACGTGTTGTTTCTTAAGCAGATTCCGGCTGAGAACGAATACGAAGGAAAATATAAGGATGAATATGAAGGTGGCTTCTGGGCTTATGTAGGAGAACCTGCTATTGCGGTGATGCAACCGGGAACTGGTAACTTTCAATTCAAAGTGACCGATCGATATAAGAGCGAGCGAGATGTACTCAGTTCGAACGCTCCATTCGAACTGAGTAAACAAGATGTATCGAGGCTTGCTTCATCTGGGAGCGGGGCAGAATAACCCTGCTTGACTGTCCGGTTTTTGCGATGCGCGGCGCTTGCCGATTCGACGCAAAATTAACGACAACAGGACGACAAATTACTGTCGTCCTGTTTGCTTCCTATAAGGGGTATCTGGTTGGTCCAAGCTTTCCTAAAATTGAGCTTCTACCTTGTGACAGGAGTTATACTTTCTGCAATTACTTGGGGCACGCTTTCTCACTCGGCGGTTACGGGCGACTATGTGCTTTCTGTCATTCTGCTTGTGATGATGTTCTTCATTGTGGGGAAGTTCTTCGTGGACCGCTGGCAACCTGAGCACGGCCCGCAAGACTTCCATTCAAGCAAACTTTGGAAGATGCCATGTGCGACGACAAGGGCGGGGCTATGGCTCCGAGTCGGTTTCAACACTGCGGCGCACGTAACAGCTTATACCGTTCTGGCATCCATTCTGGTATCGACGACCACGGCTCGCTTCCCATTTATGATTCTGCTGGGCAGCCTGTTCATTCTGCGTATTCCACATCTGTATTGGACTATGCGCGGATATTACGAAGCGGCATCGCGCGACGACGAGGATAGGCAGTTCCGATACAAGGGCGGTTCTTCTGTTCACCGACGAACTCGCTGGCTGGTTCCCGCGGCAATGGCAGGCGTTGGCGGGAGCTTGGCCGCCGTTGCTCTAATTGTGAGCTGATGTGCGCGAGTCCGCCATCAAAGGTGAAGCAAGCGTGTTGTAGGATGTTGCTAGAGTGAAACGGATAAAGAGAGATCTGCTTGAAACTGCCGCCCTATCTCTGACCGTCTTCCTAGTCTTGCACTTTACAGTGCAGAACTTCAGGATAGACGGGGCAAGTATGCATCCAACCCTCATCAATGAGCAACACCTTATTGTGAGCAAGGTCGCGTATTTTGGCCTAAGTCCCTCCGTCCTGCTACGCTTTATACCGTTCTCCGATAAAGCGAGCGAAAACCTTCCGTTCCTCGCGTCCGCCAAGCCCTATTACGGTGATGTCATAGCCTTTACGTACCCGCTGGACCCGTCGCTCGATCTGGTGAAGCGAGTGGTCGGGCTTCCCGGCGACATCATCGTGATAGAGCAAGGACGGGTAATCCGCAACGGCGAGACGCTGGATGAAGCGTATGTGATTAACGCGGACAGGAGCTCTGTCGATGCGGTTGAAGTGCCACCTAACTCCTACTATGTTCTTGGCGACAACCGACCTGCCTCGACCGATTCCCGCGAATGGGGTCTCGTGTCCGACGAGCACATCATCGGGCGTGCTTGGCTCAGCTACTGGCCCTCCGAAAGATTGAAGTTCATCCATCCCCTATGGTAGTTCGCTAGATTCTGTCATCAAGAACGACCGCTCGCAGAATCAGTATCCACCGGTCGCAGTCTATGAACTTGCCGGAATACTGAAGAGGCAAGACTTTCTCAAAGTTCACTCCCTGAGTCCAGACAGATCATATAACAACTGCCTATCATTGGTCTGATAGCGCTTCGCCGTCACTGTAGGGTCACGGACGAGGCGTCGGCGTATGCACAGGACCAACTTTCAGCATGTGCCTAAGGCTTCGCATTCGGCCGGTCTATCTCACGCCGCGCGGGACAAGTATCCGATTCCGGCGATGGCAGCGGTTCACAATCTCCAAGCTCTTCAAATGTCGTGGCCGGAACCTTCATCGCGCCGCGGACTTCGGCCGGCAGCTTCCTGAGTGTCCTAAATGAAGACTTAAACAGGCTGCTGATGGGAGAGTAGAAGTGACCAGAAGAGTGTCCATAGCTCCCTAACATGAGCGCCCACATATGCGTGCGCGTGGTGGTCGTGCGCTGGAGAGCGGGTGCCAAAACTGTCTGGAGAACATCAGCAGTCCTGGGAGCCTCGCGCGGTGCTATGGCGCTGTCCAGGAGAGTGCCTGGAGCGCTCGCGCCTCTCAGTGCACGGGCGGATAGGGCGGATGAATGGCTGCGGACGCAGTTGTGGCCGGGGTATTCACGTCAATGGGTCATACAGGTCGCATTCATTCGTCATCGGTATCGTGTGGCGGGCGTTGTGCATCTCATTCCATGCCGTCTTTTCATATTCACCTCTCACTTGCGCGAATTACCCGTGCGCGATTTCAACCGGCGCTCATGCTCGAACTCGTGTTGCCGGAAGCGCAGCCGAAACTCCCTGGATGGCACGTGGCCCGACACCGGGTGCGGCGTCATGTAGTCGGGCGTCATTGGATGAACTGTCGCCTTCCAGGCGCGCTTTCCGCAGACGCTGCCATCGAGCTCGGAGTGCCTGCGGTACAGGAGCCAGTTCAGTACGCGCGTCAGCCAGCCCTGCTCGCTCACCGGCCCGTGGAGCCCGGGCAGGAGCCCCCCACGTACTCGCGGCGTTCTTGCCAGCCGCCCGAGCGCCCTGAGCGGCAGGCGAGGAAGCCAAAGGGCGAGAGCGGACAGCAGCCGGAGCGTCCCCAGCGTCCCGATGGTCTCGCGGTGTCCTGCCATTAGAAGCAGGCGACTCTGCGTCTGGTGACCCAGCCGTGTGGACGTGGGCCAGCGAGCGTCACCCAGGATCTCCCGGTCGAAGGTCATCGCGTAGTCAGGACTAAGCATCGTTATCTCAAACTGCGCTTTCTCCACGGCGAGCGCATATTGCCACCGGGTCTTCGGTCGCTGCGCTCCCCAGTCATCGTACAGGCCCTCCAGGTGTCGCCAGCGGGCGAGCAACTCCGCCCGTCCCTGCTTCCACTCGCCGTCCCTGTCCGTCCAGCCTGTGGAGCCAAAGAACCAGTCCTCGTCCGGATAGGCGTTCTCAGGTATGACGTCGCTGAAGCGAATCCCTATCATAGTTGGGCGATCCCGGTGGTCGCCGTGAGCGTAGCGGCGCATGCGCGCCTCCATCGTCACGCCGTCCCGCAGGTCCTCGGCTCGCAGCCCGCAGGCGTAGCGCCTGCCTGAGGGTGCCAACGCCACCTCACGCGCTCCCGCGTCCACATACTGGACCTGCGCCCTCGTCAGCAGCAGCAGGACCGCGTCGCCGTGCAGCAGGAGAGGCGGCTCGAGCAGGGACACCTCATCATTCAGCACGGCCCTCGTGGCGCTCACCGCAGCGCCGAGGCTCAGCTCCCTGACCACAGGTGTTTCCGATAGGAGAGAAAGGACGTGTGCCTTTTGCTCATTCAGCGTCGCCTCCTCCTGCAACGGCTCCGGTTCAGCAGGCGAGCTGCGTCCGTCCTCGCCGTGTAGCTGCTGTATTCGATTCGTTATTGCGGCGAGCTTGTCGGCGTCACGGCACCCGACTATCTCATACATCAGCCGCAGAGGGCTCGCCTGTTCGCTCTCCGTAGCACTATCATCCTTATCTTCGGTCGACTTATCATCATCGGCTGACCCCTCATTGGACGCGCCGCGGCGCCCGCCCCTGCGTCCCCGACTGAGGTGTTGCCTCTTCGTGGTTTCCTCGCCGCCGTTATCTTCAACTTGCTGTCCCTCAGACCCCGGTTTCGTCTCATCCTCTTCACCGCCATGCTCGTCGATGTATTTTCGGATGTGTCGCCTTAGCGCGTCGCCGAGATTTCCCGTCCGCCTTGCCCGCCCGACCAGGTCGTGATGCACGCCCAGTATGCGTCCAACCGCGCGGTGGGAGAGGTCGACCCGTGCATTCAGCCACTCAAACTCAATGTCCTCTGCATCGCTATCCATCTCTTCCTCCTTCTCCTAGTGGAAGCGAAGTTCCGCGTCCCGGCAGGTCAGGATTCTGCCCGTTTATAAGTTCCATCCATCCACCCCCCCCCCCGCGCACACTCTCGCACCCGACACATCGCAGGTGCCACCACGTCCTGAGCCGGAACCGGGATTCTGGATGTGCCACCCAAAAGTGGCACATTCGTTTACCCCGCCGCTTCGCGGTGCATGGAGACGTGTGTCTCCATGTGCCACTCTGTAACAACCCTTACAGGTTCTGTGTGCCACCCGGGTGGCACATGCCCCGGCACATGCCGTCCTGCGCTCTCCGTCCGACGTGTCCGATCGGGCCGTCTCACAGCCCCGCCGCAAGCGGCATGTGCCCGTGCTGCAGCCGCCACGGCGACCTCCACACGCTGTCGAGTGGCCCGGTCCCGGCAACGGTATCCATGCTGGAAACCAGTAGGGGCAGTGGCCGGCGCAGCGTTCGCGCCGCAAGCGCGCAGAAGCGGCTGGCGGCGGTGTCTTCCGAGAAGACGAACAGCGCGGTCGCCCGTCCGCCGTAGAAGTCCGCTCCCGTATCGCTCGACTCGAAGTATCGCCTGTAACGAGCCAGCTTCTCCGCCATTGGCGCGGGGCTCCTGGCGCGCTCCTCGTACTCCAGCAGGCAGGCAAGCCTGTTGCCGCGATGCCTGAGCTCTACAACGGCGTCAGGCCTGATGCTGCGCCATCCGGCACCGTGCCTGAACCAGTGCTCCCACCTGTGCGGCGGCAGTGCCTGGAGCAGCCGCCAGTCCGTGCTACGCCGGCAGGCAGCGGCAAACCCCGCGATAAAGTCGCTCACCCCGTCTGTGTGCCGCAGCTCCCGCGCCAGTACCCGGAGCTTCGACCCTTCGAGTCGGAACCCGCTCACGGCCAGGCGCTCATCTCCCGCGGCATCTGGAACGATTCCCCAGCGCCCGATCAGGTCGGACACGCGGCTGCGGTCACGGCGGGCGAGGTATCGCAGCCCGTCCGCACTCAGGCACATGCGCGTACCATTGCGCTGGCGCAGTTCCGGTGTGCTGCCGATGCGCAGCTGGTGCACTAGGCCTTTCTTCACCAGTGAAGCCCTGGCTTTCTTCAGTGGGCTCTCTGACATATCGAGGAGCATCTGCAGATGTGCTGAAGCCATAAGAGGCCAGTTGTACAGCGCGTCCAGCAGGCGCCTCTCCGGCATCGTCAGCTCGGTCGAAACGAGGTCGAGACCGTCAGCGCCACCGCCGGGAGTGCCGGCGGGCATCGTCTCTCGCGCTGAGCCTCCCGCCGCGCGGAGGTGACGACCGCGCATATCAGGGGAACCGGTGACGACCTGGGCGAGCGCCAGCCTCTGTGTTTCCCGCAGGTTGCGCCATACTGCGGAGCCGGGAGGAGCGCCCATCAAGTCGTCCTCAACCGCGGCGAATGCCTGCAATTGCCGTCCGCGCAGGTCTGCCGCAAGCCGCTGCGCCTCGATGCTCCCGGGCAAGAGCAGCAGCGCGGTAGGACAGCGTCCATTCCGCTGCGTTGCATAGACCGTGCCGACGCGGCTTCGTACCGCACGCCACGAAAGCGTGGGACCGAGGCGCGCCAGCGCGAGCGTCCCACCATCCGGCAGCTCAATCAGCGCGTCCAGCGCGCCAGCGCGCATCCAACGCCATCCGGCAGGCCGCTCGTAGAGGGATGACACTTCCTGCGCGATCCGGTATAGCGGCGAGACGGCATCAAGCCGCCGAAGCAGGCTCTGCTTCCACTGCGAGGAGACGGGAAGCTCCCGAAGCAGTCTCCCGGTTGAAGTGCCCCGTATATCTGCCAGTAACTCGACGCCGCGAGGCGTCAGGCACCAGCGCCTCACTCGCGAGGTGTTGTTGCGAGCGTGCCGCACGAAGGCCACCAGCCCCTGTGCCTCCATTCTTCGGAGCGACTCCAGCGTGCTGCTACGCGGAAGCCGTGCGAAGGCCGCTAACTCGTCCCGCTCCGCGAACGGAGCAGAGGCCAGCGTGTTCAGCAGGCGAACGGAGTTGTCAGTCACGGTTTCGGTCGAGCGCATCCGGCATTCCCTCCTAACGGTCGTCGTCGTCACCCGTGTCATCGTCGTTCAGGCCAAGATACTCGCGGTACTGGCCCTCCATGTACCTGGCGTTCTCTTCGTCAACATCCACAATGTGCCTCGTGTAGGCATCGGACGCCTCGCGCACCAGATTGGCGATGCCGCCGTTCCCCGGAAGCGGGGGCAGCAGCTCCATCGAGAAGTGCGCGTTGCCGCCGCCCAGCGTGAGCCTGCCGTAGCAGTGGTGCGGCGGCAGGTCCACGATGTCCCGGTCCTCGATCACGTCACTTTCGAGCTCCCGCTGTAGCAGCGCGGCGTCAGAGGCGTTCACCTGGAAGGAGACGAGCATTCCGAGGTTGGCGAGTATCGTCTCGCGCATGGTCTCGCTCTCGCTCATCTCGTTCAGCCTGTCCAGGCTCTGCGTTGCCATAAGCAGGCTTCCGCCGAACTTTCGAAGCTCGGACAGCATCTCGTCGAAGGGCACGCCCAGGAACGTCTGCATCTCATCCACAACGACCACCACGCGCCTGCGCTCTTCGGGCCGGAGTCTGGCCTGCTGCTTGACGATGTGGTTCAGCAGGTTGAGGATGGTACCGCCCACTATAGACGACACCTCCGCTCCCGCCTGTGCGCGCGCCGAGTTCACGAGCAGCACCCTGCCCGAGCGGATAGTGTCCGCTATGTCCAGGGTGCATACCCTCTGCCCGAGAACCCTTCGGGCGGTCTTCGTTCCCTCGTACTGGCCCAGCTTGCGCAGCACGGGCGCCAGCGCCGCCCGGTCGTCCCTCGGCACCAGCACGGGGTATATGTCGCTCCACCACTGCTTCACCGTTCTGTTATGGCTCTCCTGCAAAATCTCCCTGCGCCTGTCCTCATCGGTCAGGAACGTGATGCCGTCGTAGATGGTGTACTGCTCAGCGGCCTCCCTGTGGCGGTTCGCCTCGTAGAGCGCGCTGAGCGTCCAGCGCAGTATCTCCCCCATTCTGTCTCCCCAATTGTGCGAGGAGGACCTTGCGACCGTGAGCACCGTCTCGACGGTCAGGTCCCGTTCCGGGAAGGTGCGGCTGTCCAGCAGGTTCAGCCCGCAGGCGCGCCTCTCGTCTCCGAGGTCTATAAGGCGCACGTCAGGCGCGGCGCCCACCGGCATGGCATCGAGTATGTCCAGCACGAGGTCCGAGTGCGGGTCCACGACTACAAGCGCGGCGTCGCCGCTGCCCGTTGCCCTGTCGCGCAGCAGCCTGCGGCAGATGTGCCGCGCGAGCGTGGTCTTGCCCATACCGGTGCGCGCCACTACCAGCCCGTTCAGGCGCGTCACCTCGTCAGGGAATGAGAGCCTGCGCAGCCCGCCGTCCCCGTACGCCTCAACTCCCACCGGGGTGCCGCCGTCCCGTGCCCCGTCATCTGGCGCGAACATCTCCTGCGGCACGGGCAGCCTGCGGCTTCCGGCGCGAACAAGACCCGATACTTCCACGCCGTCACCGGGGACGTGCCACAGGGCTGCCGCCTCCCGAGTGCCCACGACTCCGTCTCCGTTCCTGCTACCCCCGAGAAGCCGCTTGTGCCCTCCCACGAAGCCCAGGTCGTCGTCGGTGGGATTGAATCCGGATAGCCTCTCCACCGGGCCGGCCTCAAAGCGCGTCCCCATCGGGCTGTCGAAGCGGCGGTAGGATGCGACCACAGGTCGAAGCGTACGCTCTGCCACGTCCATTCGCTCGCTGCCGTCCGCAAGCAGCGCGTAAAGCTGCACCTCCAGCCTGAACGCGGCTCCCGATACCCTGAGCCTCACAAGCTCAGGATCGTAGAACTTGGGCTCAGGGCTGCCGCCGAAAAGAGCCCCGAAAATGCCCCAGCGGTGCAGCAGGTAGCCGAGGCCCGCAAGCGACGCGAGCGCCAAGGCGCCGAAGAAGACCAGTTCGATCTTGTGCTCGTTCCACATGTCGATGAACCAGCGGTGCAGGTAGACATAGGCGACCAGTGCCGGGATGCCCGTGACGATCAGCAGAAGCTGGAGCATCTGCCCGCCCGCGTTCGCATCCTCACCCTTGCCTCCGGCCTTCCCCGAACCGCTCTCCTCCCGCCGCATCGAGTCGACGGCCATCTGGTTCGCGCTGCCGCTCCCGGACATTGCCTGCGTCCGCCAGCGCTCGCTCCAGTCCCGGTCCTTCTCGCTCAGCAGCACGCGCGTCACGACCCTGCCACCCGGTGGAATCTCCGCCGACAGGCCGGCCAGCATGTCCACGAACGTGTCGCCGTCCTCCTCCGTACCGTCCTGCACCTGGAAGGGAAGCCACCGCTCCCCCGCGGGCCAGAGCACCTGCCTGCATACCGTCCCCTGCCCTTCGGACATCAGTAGCGGGTCATCCTCCGGCGGCACGGTCTCGAATCGAGCCTGCGCGTAGTGCGACTGAAGCGCGGACAGCACATGGTCAGGACGCGCAGAGCGCACGTACATCCTGACGCGATCGTCCGTTGCGGCGAGCTCCAGGCTCAGCACCTCGTCCACGAGGTCCAGCGCCTCCAAGGCGTTGATGAAGCCCTGGATGCTGAACTCGCCTGACTTGGGCGGTATTACCCGGAACAGCACCGTCAGTCCTTCGGGTGCCGGTTCGCTCGTACTCTTGCCCTTTCTGCTGAACATGTTCCTCCTCACTTCTGAAATTCTTCCCCTCTTGCGATGCGGGCTGATCCCTCAGGAAGCCGCGATCTGGGCATGGCAGTGCGGGCAGGGCTCAGTCTCCCCAGGCGCAACCGCGTAGCCGATTGAGAGTTCAGCGCCGATCACGTCCCTCAGAGCGCGCTGCACGAGGGAGTGCATCCTGTTCCACAACATCTCGACCACGAAGCTGTTCGGCGTGCCGACGACGAACTTCCCGTCTGCATGTGCCCACCCGCGCGTCTCCGAGAGCCACGTCTCGAACGCTGGTCTGGGCACCTGCGACCGCAGAACTTCAAGGACCGAGTCCCACAGCTCCCCCGCCGGGGACACCTGCTCGACGTGCGCCAGGTGCAGCAGTTCCCAATCGGGCGCAGGCTCCGCGACAGCCTGTGGCGGCGGGGAGCGCGACACCGACGCCTGAACGCGTTCGACATACCCCTCTCCGGTCCGCAGCACGTCCTCTGTGATCCGCCGCGCAAGGCCCACGACGTTCCTGACGCCCCTGCTCTCGTGGACCCGCCCTGCGATGTACTCCGCGGTGCGCTCGTCCGGCGGCGAGCTCGTCAGAGTCTCATACTCGCCCAGGAACCCTCTCAGGTCCGCGAACTGTGCCGCTCGGATGCCGGGATGTCCTGCCTTCGCCAGTGAGCCGGCGAGGAGCTCGAAGAAGTCTCGCCCCTCGTGTTCCGACCGTGACATGTCTGCTGCAGCTGCAGCTTCCTCTTTTTCCTCATGTATTTTCTTCCTCATGTAATTAAGGGGTGTCATGATTTGTGACACGTTTCTCGAAAACTTGTCATGATCCGTGACACATTTCTTTGAATCGTGACGTGTTTCTCGCCCGGAACCTGTCACAACCCCTGACGTGTTTGTGGGAAACATGTCACCATTCATTACATGTTTCTCAGGCTCGTGACATGTTTCTTCGTCGGTCCGTGACGTGTTTCTCAAACCTGTCATGGTCTCGGGAACGGCTTCCAGGAACGCCATCATCTGGTCGGGAGTGATGCCCACCGCCAGCAGCTCGCTAACTCGCTGGTACACGTCGCCCGCGGAGACGGAGAGACGGTCGTCTCCGGCCTCGGGCTCCGAGGGTCGGGCCTGGGCGTCGGGAGACCTCGTTATCTCCGGCAACACTCCCTGCGCCGGATGCGGGTTCCTGACGACCGGTGAGTTGACGCGATAGCGCGTCGTCGTGCCTCCCCCCGCCGCTATGCGCCCGCCGCCGTGCTCGGTCTTGATGAGCAGGCCGCTTCGCACCAGCCTGCTCAGGCAGTTGCGGTAACTGCCGTAGGACATGTCGGGCAGGTGCTCCTCGATGAGGTTTTTCCCTCTCATCCAGAACTCGCCATGCTCGTCGTGAGCCACCAGGCAGACCGCCGCGAGCACCTGCCGGGTTCTCGGCGTAAGGCAGGGGTGTTCCACGCGCAGCGCCCAATCTCTCAGGTCGTAGCCCACGTCACAACCTCCTCCACTGTACGCCCGGCGCAGTGCCCTTGCGTGTAACGCCTTTAAGCCCCGACAGCGCGTCAGCAGGAACGTCGCAGTTCGTGCTGGAATCTCTCATGCGTCAGTTGCCTCTTCGCTGATTGCGCGAGACCTTGCATCGCCTTACGATGCGAGGTCTTTGCCTACAATGCGGTCGTGCGCGGAAGGCCGGCGATCCAGGCCTCGACCTCGCTCCTGTGCCAGCGCACGGCGCGCAGCCCGACCTTGACGGGTCTGGGGAACCTTCCATCTGCAATCTGCCTGTACAGTTCGGAGCGGCTGATGCCGCACATCTCCAGTACTTCCTCTAGCCTTATCAATCTGTCTTTCACATTTAACCTCCTTAACTGAGCGCTTCGCTGAAGTCGACGGAGGGACGCGCTCACGATGACGGAGCTTCGATTATCCCTTGGGCATAAATTGCCCCATAATAAAATCGTACGGAGGCGGATTGTTGAAAATCAATCGCTGGTTTCGGGTTGTATGTTCTGATTCCGGCTAGTCACCGGGGAAGTGCCTGACGCAACGGTATCCACAGGTTCCATGGCAGTGTGAACTCACGACAACGCGACCTATCGCCTGGGTCCAACGGACGTCGGGTCAGGCGACGACAGACCGGTACTCAGGATATAGTGTCGACCCACCGACGCGACCTGAGTACCGACCTGTCGCCTATGGAGGGAGGAGTTAATGGTAGAGGATCTGGGGCTGGCACCGGCCAGCCAGCGGTGAATGAGGCGCGGTGAGGCTTCAGGGGTTGCGATGCGCCGCGACCCGGTGGCTTCGTCGGAATCACGGTAAGGATGGCTCGCGCCGATCAGCAACGCGGTGCCGAGCGGCCCGACTCTGCATACGAGTGCACCGCAGTATTCGAAGGGGGGAACTTTGATTGTACGCCGATTGGGACTGGGGGAACCAGGTTGAACGAGGTTTGGGCCGACAAGCCCGTAAACGCGGCCGCTAAGCTGAATTCCGCAGCCGGTCTATCTGCGGCTCATTGGAGACAGTGACCCATGGTGCTCACATTGGCGGCCTATGTTGATCGGGTAACACTTTGAATTCGAAGCTACTTTTCGCTTTCCGATAGGTAGTCACTCCACGCTTGCATGAGTCCGCGCCGAAGATCAAAGTAATCCGTCCGGCGATATGCCCGCTCAGTCGCCGTCCCCTCGATATGAGCCAGCGCGTGTTCGGCAATCTCGCTAGGGTAGTCCGTCTTTTCAGCTGCCCAATCCCTGAAACTACTTCGCATGCCGTGCGGCGTCCCTTGAATTTGCAAATCGCGCAAAAGTTTGGAAAGCGTGCTATCTGACATCACCTTGCTGCGCTGACTTGGAAATACCAAGCCACTAGAATCCCCGAATGCCAGTGCCTGCTCAAGTATTACCATTGCTCTATCCGATAGTGGTATGCGATGCTCACGCTGTCCTTTCGTCCTCTCGGCTGGGATAGTCCACGTCCGGGTATTCAAATCAATTTCATCCCATATTGCCTCCCTGACTTCACCTGAACGGGTGGCAGTGAGCGTCAGAAACTCAAGAGCCAGTTTCGTAACTTCCCAGGCATCGGACGCCTGAACCTTGCCGAGTGCGCGCGATACATCAGCGAAGTGAAGCGCTCTTTGATGTCTGCGCGGTGGTACCGTCTTTGGTAATCCTTCGCTGATTACGTCACCCGCTGGATTGTCTGCACGGTGTCCCTCGACTACGGCCCACTTGAATACCGCGCCCATGTACTGGCGAATTTTCGTTGCAGTCTCACGCTTTTCAGCCCAAATCGGCAGCAGAATTGAGAGCACATCGGACGTCGTGATTCCAGATACGGGCATATCACCAATTTTAGGATAGGCGTATTCGGCAAGGCGTGAACGCCAATATCGCTCAGTCTTAGAGCCCGGCTTCCACGTCTTGGCATGGATACCGATTACAGTTTCAGCCGCTGCCTCAAATGTCGGTACTGGCTTGCGCTTGCGCTCTCGCCGAATGTCGATGCCCTTATAGACGGCGCGGGCGTTCTCCAATGCCTGTTCGCGAGCTTCCGCAAGTGTTACTATGGGATAAGGTCCAATTCCGACATTGAAGGGCTTACCGTTTAATCGGAGTCTCTGCGAAAATGACTTTGAGTAGCCGCCGGAAGACATCGGTTTTACGAGCAGGTTCAAACCGTGCCCGCCGCGTCCGTCTCCATAGCGTCCAGGTACTTTCACTGTGCGAATAAAGGTGTCTGATAGGCGCTTTGGTCGCTTCATAGGTATCACCTCAGTTATCACTAATCTACTGAGAATAAGTGATAACACGAGGGATGTCAAGGGAACATTAATATAACATATAGCAGTCTAACAAGGTATGTATAGGGACTAGTAGGGACTTGTTGGAATTCTTAAATTGCTCTTACCTGCGGAGCCAGTTATCCAAACCCTCCTCCTGTCGGGGTGTAAGCCCAGATTCAAAAGCAGCACAACATCCGAAGCGCTGAGATTATCACAACCGCCTCGCGATTAGAGGTGGTCGTGGCGTCTGCATTGGGCGAGTCTTGCGTCGCACTGGACATTGAGTCTAACGGCTTCCATCGTTACCCTGAGCGGATTTGCCTTGTGCAACTTGCGACGGGCGACGACATTTTCCTCATAGACCCGCTTGCCTTTGAGAACATCGCTCCACTCGGCAAGCTGATGGCGTCTTCCTCGGTAGAGAAGCTGTTTCATGCCGCTTCCCATGACATCAGAAGCCTGGACCGCGACTGGCAATTTCAAGTCACTCCGCTCTTTGACACGAGCATCGCGGCCGCATTCGTTGGGCACAGGAGTCTTGGGCTGGCGGCGTTGTTGAAGGAGTGTCTGGGTGTTGATATCCCCAAGTCGAAGCGATTGCAGCGCGCTGATTGGACGAATCGTCCCATCTCGGCTGAGTTGCAAGAGTACGCTGCGGCGGATGTCCGCCATCTGCACCGCCTCGCCTCAATACTACGAGAAAGACTTGACGAGCTCGGCAGGACTGAGTGGGTGAGGGAAGAGTGCGAACGCCTCGCAAGTGTGAGGTATGTTCCGCCGGATGTCGATGCCGCCTTCCTAACGGTGAAGGGAAGCAGAGACTTGGACGGCAGGGGGCTGGCAGTCCTGCGCTCACTCCATAGTTTCAGAGAGCGCGAAGCTCGGAATCGTGACAGGCCGCCCTTCAAGATTTTTTCCGACGCGGCAATGGTAACTCTCGCTGCCAATCGAGATTGCGCCCTTTCGGAAGTTAAGGGCTTAGGAAGATACGCTTACGGCAGGCGCGCCTCCGGTGTGCGTAGGGCTATACGGGAAGGGCTGAACGCCGAACCCGTCAGACGTCCACGCAATAACAGAGAAGATCGTCCCAGGCTTGGAGCGGGAGATAGGAAAATCGCCCGCGAGAGACTGCGCCTGCTCAAGCAGTGGCGCCTTGATCTGGCGACAACTATTGAGCTCGACCCTGGTCTCCTATGGCCCGCAAGGAGCCTTGAGCGTATTTCTGTGAACCCCTGTCACATCGAAGCCGAACTCCGCGATTCCAGCGTGAGACGTTGGCAGTTCCAAGAGTTCTCCACATCACTTTCTGAATTTGTTGCACGGCTCTGATGCACCTTAGCTGACGGGACGATGACCCACCTGCACCCAAATGTCAGTGGTCTTGTTCTCCGCATACCCCTATTGAATTTTCTGAAGCTATGCGTCTATAATGTCTGCTTATGGAAAATAATGCTTATGACATTAAGTGTTCTTGACTATGGACGGGCTAAGTCGCGCCACTATTTTATGCTTGGTGTTCATTGCAATATATGTCAATGCTGCTTGTCTGCAAGAATCACTTACATCAGATTCCGTTAGGATTGATAGTCCGTTGCCGGCAGATGACAGTCCCGTCATTCATACGCCGGGTGAGACAGCCATCTCCCAAGCATCTGCGGTGATTTTGACTGAACGGAGCAGTGCTAACTGCCAGCCAGGTCAGGCTTTAGTGCCGGGAGACGTCTGCACATATCCCGGCACATCCGACGAATTCCGGGTCGATGCCGAGGGCAACGGGCACTTTCTATTCTTTACCGCAACTGCTGTCATCAATGCACAGAACGCAAATATCAACGGCCAGAATTATGACTTTTCCGCTAGGAGACAGGACGACGGAAACTGGGTCATCGAGTTGTCCGGGACCTCAGTGGATGTCATAAGGGTGTCCGACCTTATTGCTCCTGCCGACGGTCCAAAATCCTCTACTGCAAGCGCGGAACCGCCCGTAACGCAGGACGCAGGACTCCTTCCGGCGCCTCCCCCTGACGATTCGGACACGCCTGAGCCAGCGTCCATGCCGCTCTCCTCGATTGCCGACACAGCATCATCTCTTGGGCAAGTGTCCGACTCTGAGTCCGCGCGTCATTCTCT
The DNA here is from genome assembly GCA_965204855.1 of Dehalococcoidia bacterium. GTDB lineage: Bacteria > Chloroflexota > Dehalococcoidia > Lucifugimonadales > JADFKI01 > Bin90. The sequence continues at coordinate 1,735,628 of OZ242018.1, read as the reverse complement.
CATTGCGACACCTACGTCCGAGTTCACGGCAACTCCGGAATCGACTTCGACCATTTCCACCGGCGCAGCGTCGGCAGATACAACGGCCTCGAAAAGGGAAGTGTCAACTCACCGCCAGAACCGTTCGCCACAGATTGGTGGAAATATCGGAGATCAGACAGTAACGGTTGGGGAATCGACTGTTGTGGATATCGCTCACATATTCTCTGACGCGGACGGCGATGAATTGGAGCGGTATATCGTCATTCTCAGCAACACTAGAGTCGCAATTGGAACGGCTGACTTGGCAGCCGGAAGCCTTACGCTTACGGGATTGCGGATAGGTTCATCCTCGGTCGCTGTCAAAGCGTGCGACCACTCTGAATGTTCGGCACCTGGAGAGCTGACCTTCCAGCTGACCGTTGAGCCTCCTCCAAATCGTCCTCCCCAGGTAGTGAGTTACATCGAAGATCAGCAGGTAACTGTGGGGAAAACCAAATCCGTCTCTGTGCGTTCCGCGTTCAGAGATTTCGAAGGCGACCGCATTGTGAACTATGAAGTCAAACTGCAAGATGATGGGCTGGCAAAAGCGACAGCGAACACCGCCAGAGGCATTTTGAGATTTACAGGCTTACAGATTGGGTCAACTACCGCCTTAGTGAGAGCTTGCGATGTTGGAATCTGTGGAGGCGATTCCTCAGTGCTGCGCTTCGGCCTCGAAATTGTTGCTCCGCTTAACAGCCCTCCGGCTGTCATCGGAAGTATTGGCGATCAGGTCGTCTCAGTAGGTGAGGTAATTCAGCTGGATACGTCATACTACTTTGACGATCCTGATGGAGACCATATCAATGAGTACCAATCCTCTCTGGCTGAAGACGGTATCGCTGATGGTACTATCGAACCCGGTAGGGGCATTCTGAATATCAAGGGTTTAGCTGTAGGCACTACCAGTATTACCGTAAATGCCAGTGATGGTAACCCCAGGAGTGAAATATCCGATCTGACCTTCAATTTGGAGGTTATCGAACCTCCGCCCGATATTCCGTACGTCGTAGGTGTAGTGCTTGATCAAACGGTTGAATTAGGAGGCTCGGTCGAAGTGCCGGTTGCTCATGCATTCGACGCTCCATCTCGACACCGAATCATTCGGTACGATTTCTCGGTTGAAGACCGAGGAGTGGTGGCAGATAGCGAAATAACCAAGAGTGGAGTCTTGACGCTTCGCGGCTCTGCGGTGGGCAACAGCCGGGTCTCAGCAAGAGCTTGCAGTCATCTTGGTTGCAGCGACTTTTCGGACTTATCCTTCGTCTTGGTGGTTACCGACCCAGCAAGACGTGTGAATCGAAGACCCGAAGTCGTGGGTGGAGTGTTCGGTCACAGTCTAAGAGTAGGAGAATCGCTTACTATGGACGTGTCCGGCGCTTTCAGTGATCCTGATGGCGAGTCCATTGTCGATTACAAATACATAATCGATAATCCAGCGGTGGCAGCCGGAAGCAGCATTACCAACACCGGAGTCCTGATGCTGCAAGGCTCTGAAACTGGCACAACGACCATAGCAGTAGTCGCGTGCGATGATGAAGATGAGTGCAGCGACCCGGACGGCATGAAATTTACTCTCACGGTAGAGGCATCCGTAAGCAGCTAACAGAGAACAGCGGCGAGCCAACTCCTGTGAGGGCTAAGCGTATTCGGCCAAGCTATTCGGGCGCCAGGGGCTAGGGCAATTCAGGTATGTCAATGCACAATGTTGGGAGACAGCCATCGTGAAATGTCCGAGACTGACATTCCCTTTCTGAGCGCATAGTCCTCCACTTGGTCGCGACCAATGCGTCCTACTCCGAAATAGCGGGACCCCGGTTGCGAGAAATATAGCCCTGCCGTTGACGCCGTAGGAAAGATGGCGTAATTCTCAGTGAGCTGTGTCCCGATGAGACTTTCGGCGTCGAGAAGCTTCCAGAGGGTTTCGTTCTCCGTGTGGTCCGGACATGCCGGGTATCCGAAAGCCGGCCTAATACCCTGATATTCTTCCTTCAGCAGGCTCGAACTGTCCAGGCTCTCGTTCGGTGAGTATCCCCAGAACTCTTTCCGTACTCGCTCGTGCAGTCGCTCGCTGAATGCCTCTGCCAGCCTGTCGGCCAGTGCCTTGGACATTATGGCATTGTAGTCGTCGTTCTTGGATTCTAGATAAGCTGCATATTCTTCGGAGCCGATTCCCGCGGTAACGACGAATGCACCGATGTAGTCTGCAATGCCGGACTCCTTTGGCGCGATAAAGTCCGCAAGGCAAAAGTCTTCTAGTGGCAAATTAGCCCGTTGGCGCGACTTGTCCCACTGCTGCCGCAGGAAATGGAAAGTGGCTAGAACCTTGTTTCGCCTATCGTCCCCATATATTTCGATATCATCTCCAACCGAATTTGCCGGAAAGAAGCCTATTACCGCCCTGGCCTCCAGGACTTTACGATCCATCATTTCCTGTAAGAGCGACTGAGCATCGTTGAAGAGGCTCTGAGCTTCTTCGCCGTAGATTGGGCTTTGGAGGATTGCCGGATATGCCCCGCGCAGTTCCCACGCGCCGAAAAACGGCGTCCAGCTAATGTAGTCCCGTAGCTCGGTTAACGGATAGTCTTCAAACACCTTTAGTCCGGTGAACGTCGGCGGAGGCGCAACTGTCGATTGCCAGTCGAAGTTCAGTTGCCTTGAGCGCGCGTCATCCAACGAAAGCAACTGAGCCTGAGCATCGCGTGAAGCTCGGTCGGCACGCACCTTGTCATAGCGTTCTTTGGTCTGTGCTATGAACTCTCGGCTTGTATCCTTGCCTACTAAGGCATTCATGGTCGTCACCGAGCGCGATGCGTCTCTTACATGTATAACTCCATGTTGATATTCGGGCGCTAGTTTGACGGCTGTATGCGCCGGAGAAGTAGCAGCCCCTCCTATGAGTAGAGGAATGTCGAACCCCTGGCGGGACATTTCGCGGGCGACCGTGGTCATCTCATCCAACGATGGCGTTATCAGCCCGCTCAAACCTATGACATCCGCGTTCGTGTCCTTCGCAACATCAAGAATTTGCTGGAAGGGGGTCATTACACCCAAGTCAATCACTTCGTAATTATTGCAGCCTAGAACGACGCCAACGATGTTTTTGCCGATGTCGTGAACGTCTCCCTTGACCGTGGCGATGACAATCTTGCCGTTGGACCGGAAGAGTTCACTGCTCTCATTCTCCGAGTCTATATATGGGATGAGTACGGCTACGGCTTTTTTCATAACGCGAGCGCTCTTGACCACCTGCGGCAAAAACATCCGTCCAGACCCGAACAGGTCGCCCACCGTGTTCATTCCCTCCATCAGAGGCCCTTCGATGACTTCGAGCGCGCGGTCAGACATCAACCGCGCTTCTTCGACATCATCTTCAATGTGCGAGTCGATGCCAGCGACCAGAGCGTGACGGATTCGCTCCTCAACAGGGAGGGTGCGCCACTCTCCACTATCTTCCGACGAGTTTCCTTTAGCATTACCGCGCCCACTCTTTGCGACACTTTCAGCCAGCGTTAGCAGCCGGTCCGTAGCATCAGCCCTCCTGTTGAGAATTACATCCTCCGACGCTGTGAGCAGGTCAGCATCTATATCGTCATAGACTGCCAGCTGACCGGCATTCACTATCCCCATGTCCATTCCTGCCTGGATTGCGTGATACAGGAAGACCGAATGGAGTGCTTCTCTGACCGGGTCGTTTCCCCGAAACGAGAAAGATACGTTGCTTACGCCACCACTTACATGAGATAGCGGGAACAGGCGCTTCAGTTCTCTCGCCGCCTCGATGAACGCCACAGCGTAGTCATTGTGTTCCTCAATTCCGGTGGCAACGGCAAAGATATTGGGATCAAAGATGATGTCCTGAGGAGGGAATCCAACATTCTCCGTGAGGATGTTATAGGAGCGCGCGCAAATGGCGACTTTGCGTTCCAGCGTGTCCGCTTGGCCTTCCTCATCGAATGCCATCACGACAACCGCCGCCCCATACCGTCTTACGGTGCGCGCCTGCCTGACAAACTCGTCCTCGCCTTCCTTGAGCGAGATAGAGTTGACTATTCCTTTGCCCTGAAGGCATTTCAGTCCCGCTTCTATGACTCCGAATCTCGAACTGTCAATCATGATCGGCAACCGCGAAATGTCAGGTTCGCCGGCAATCAACTTGACGTAGCGCTCCATTGCGGCTTCCGAGTCCAAAAGACCTTCATCCATGTTGATGTCGAGAATCTGTGCGCCGTTTTCTACCTGTTCACGAGCTATGGATATGGCTTCTTCATATTTGCCTCGACGTATGAGCCGCCTGAATCGCGCGGAGCCGGTTACGTTGGCTCGTTCGCCAATGTTTGTGAAATTGGAATCCGGTCGTAGTTCGAGCGCCTCGAGCCCACTGAGGACGGTGTTTGTGCCTGCCGCCAATCGCTGGCGCGGAACAATCCCTTGCACGGCTTCGGCTATCGCCTTCGTATGCTCCGGTGTCGAACCGCAGCAGCTTCCCGCTATGTTCGCCAGCCCACTCGCGGCGAACTCGCCTAGGTTTGCGGACATGTGCGCGGAGGACTCGTTGTATTCTCCAAACTCGTCTGGCAGGCCAGCGTTCGGATGGCAAGAAACGAACTGAGTCGCAGTGCCGGCGATTGATGCGAGGAAGGGCCTAATCTGGTCGCTGCCCAGAGAGCAGTTGATACCGACGCTTAACAGAGGAATGTGTGATACGGAGGCACAGAATGCTTCCGCGGTCTGTCCCGAAAGGTTGCGTCCACTCAAATCAACGGCGGTGAAAGAGACCATTACGGGAACTCGGACGCCAGTCTCCTCGAAGACAGTCCCAACGGCATAGAGTGCTGCCTTCGCGTTGAGAGTATCGAAGACCGTTTCCACGAGTAGAATGTGAACGCCACCATCGATAAGACCTCGCACGGCATCAGAATAAGCATCGACCAGCTCATCGAAACTCACGTCCCGATACCCAGCGTCGTTGACGTCAGGTGACAGCGACAGCGTCTTGTTGGTCGGACCGATGCTGCCTGCAACGAACCTTGGCTTTTCCGGTCGATCCTCTGTGTATTCATCGACGGTTTGTCTCGCCAGTTTCGCAGCTGCGCGATTTATCTCGTAGGCGTAGCTTTCAAGGCCGAACTCGGACAACCCGAACCGTGTCGCCGTGAAAGTGTTGGTCGTCAGGATGTCTGCCCCCGCATCCAGGTACTGCCGCTGGATATCGAGCACGATGTCCGGTCTCGTGAGGCAAAGCGCGTCGATGCAGCCTTTGACGTCGTGTTGATGGTCGGCGAAGAGTTGGCCTCTGTAATCTTCCTCAGATAACGGCATGCGTTGAAGCATCACGCCCCAGGCGCCGTCCAGTACCATGACTCGCTCTTCAAGGATACGTTCGATTTCAGCGGTGCAGTCCACAGGCGGGAATATCTCGGCAGATGCTTTGGTCATTAGAAAGTCCGGGGAGTCGCTAAGCGAGGTTGAAGCCTAATTGAGCAGACAGCGTTTCCCTTGTCGAGAGGGAAACGCTGTTAATTCTGTTGGGAAATTTGGCGGACCTAATCTTTGTATGAGCTTATACAATGAGAGGTGTATCTTCGCGGTTAGCCCACTCTCCCATTGACCCATCATAGTTTCGTGCCCGGTCATAGCCGAGCAGCTTCAGTACGAAAACTCCGTGCGCCGCACGGATACCACCCTGTCAATAAGTTACGATTTCTTTGTCAGGAGTCGCTCCAACTTCTTCGAGCATTGCCCGGAGTTCATCGGCAGACTTTATGGTCTGATGGCTGTCGTCGGTGATGAAGTTTAGCCATTCCAGATGAACCGCGCCCGGAATGCGACCGGAGCGGGCATTGCCCCTTGAGTTGCTGCCGTCCCACTCGCCGTCCGAGCGCACATCGAAGAAGACCACATCTTCGTTGCCAATGTTGGATACTCCGTAATCGAGCGTGCACACCAGGCTGGAGTCCGTGTTAGGTGTAAATGTGACGTCTCCAGGTGTCGGTATGGCTATTGATGTCGGTCGGCCCTCGTCGTACCACTTCTTCCAGCCGCCGTTGAGCACCTTGACATTGGTGTGCCCGTAGTAGTTGAGCACCCACCACAGCCGCGTTGACCAGAGAGCGCCGTTGCTGTCATAGGCAACTACGAGATTGTCGTCGCCGATGCCCATGCGCTCCATCACTTCCTTCATAGTGTCGGGCGGGGCGACTAGTGGATAGCCGCGGGGGTCATCGTCGTAGCCGGGCTCCTTTATGTAGTGGTGAACCGGGATTCCTACGGCATTTCTGATATGGGCGCGTCCATAGGCATCATAAGGGTCGCAATCGACAATGCGTATATTCGGGTCGTCGATTACCTCCTCCAGCCAGTCTCCCTCGACCAGAATGTCGGGGTTTGCGTATCCCTGAGTCGTCATCTCTGTCTCCTCATCGTTCTAACGATTTCAGAACTCTCCTCTATCTCACACTATACCAGACTCGCCGTTGCAAGAGAGAGTCAGTCCTCCGGGTAGCGGTAGTCTCTGATTCCTCGCACCATCAGCCATACCAGCAGGACGACAACAATGCCAATGCCTCCGCCCAGAATCAGCGTCTTGTCCGCACCGATTAAGTCTGACATCAGACCCACTTCAAAGGTTCCCAAGTTGTTAGCGGTCATGGCGGACACCGACGAAAAACTGACGGCGCGGCCACGCATATTGTCCGAAGTGGTGAGCTGCACGGTAGTTTGGCGCGTCGCCATGCCCACCGCGTCTGACGCGCCCAGCCCGGCGAGAATGATGACGCCCAGCCACAGCGCTGTCGTGAAGCCGAGGGCGATAAGCAGCGTGGCGTAAATCAGCGTGGCGAACACAACCATCATGCCCTTACGCCGGAAGCGTGTCAGGAACAGCACGGAGAATGTCCCAAGTATGCCGCCCGCCGAGTTCGCGGCGTTCAATATGCCCACAGTCGCCGCGCCGCCCTTGAATAGCCTGTCCGCGAAGAGCGGCAGTATCTGGCGGTAGTGGCTAACTATGGTAACCCCGATGTCCATGATGTACAGCCCGGGCAGTATCGGATGGCCTTTGACATACAGGAATCCGTCGATAATGCGCCTTATCACAGAGCCTTCCTGTTGACGGTTAATCGGCACGCCCGAAGTTCTAATCAGCAGTGGCAGGACGACGCTTGGCAGTGCGATGAGTGTGGTAATGCCGAATATGTAGGCGTAGTTTTCATTGAACAGCTCGACTGCGCCGGAAAAGGCAAGCGGCGCGGCGACCGCGCCAATCTGGAATGTCGCGGTGTTCAGCGCGACGGCGTGCATCAGGTGCGAGCGCGGCACGACATTCGCAGTAAGAGCGGAGCGGGATGGATTGCCCAGAGTGCTGGATACGCTCAGGATGGCGGTAGCGGCGTAGATATGCCATGGGAGCAGGCTGTCTCTCGCCGCCAGTACGGTCATCGCGCCGATGAGTACGACGCTGACAAGCTGCGTGTACGCCATTAATTTCTTGCGATCAATCTGGTCGGCGAGCGCGCCGCCGTACAGGATTGCGGGCAACTGCACCAAGAGTTGCACACCGCCGAGCAGCCCGAGCTGCCAGCCTGAACCCGTGACATCGTACAGCCATACGGCGCTTACCAGCGTCCGCATCTGCATGGTAACCATCTGGGCAACGCCCGACAGCCAGAGTGCGCGATAGTCACGGAATGCGAGCGCCGACCAGGGTCGCAGGCTCTTCCTGTTGGAGGGTGGCTCACGACCGGGTTCGGCACTTCCTTGCCGGCGGGGGATGCCTAATGCCAACGGTCGCTCAGTGTGATAGGAATGGGGTTTAATCTTAACATTGCGTCAGATTATACTTTCTTATGCTTCGTGCCGCAAAAGAAAGAGGCGTTCCAGCGTACGTGTCTGGCATATTGCCGTGAGAGAGGAAGACCTTGTTCGACCAGTATGAAGAATCCATAAGAAATGCCCTTGCCGACCTCGACCGCAAGGAAGTGCCGAGAAGGATATGGGAACGGGACCACACTGTCTGGAAGCCGGATCCCACGGAGATTAGCGACAGGCTCGGCTGGCTCACGGTTGCGGGCGACATGCGCGATAGCATTACTGAAGTAAAGTCATTCGCGGACGCGGTCAAGGACGAAGGATACCGGCATATCGTCCTGCTCGGAATGGGCGGCAGTAGCCTCGGAGCCCTGGCGATATACAGTCTATTCGGCAGCTCGAAGGGATACCCGAAACTCGTCGTGCTGGACACTACCGTCCCGGATGCTATCGCCTCCGTCGTCCACGAAGTGGACCTTTCCAAGACGCTGTTCATCGTTGCATCCAAGTCCGGGACGACCATCGAACCGAATGTGCTTTACAGGTATTTCAGGGGGCTTGTTGAACACACGGTCGGCGTGAGTGAGGCGGGCCGCCACTTCGTCGCGATATGCGACCGTGGGACGGCGCTCGAAGACTTGGCGCACAAGGATAGCTTCCGACGAGTCTTCTTGAATCCGGCGGATATCGGAGGTCGCTATTCGGTCCAATCTCTTTTCGGCCTGGTGCCTGCGGCTCTGATCGGAGTTGAGATTGATACATTGCTCGCTCGTGTGGAGGCGATGAGTTTAGCCTGCAAAAGAGGGGTGTCGTCTGGAGATAATCCCGGCGCTTGGCTGGGCGCTGCAATCGCTTCACTCGCGTTGCGAGGTCGTGACAAGTTCAACGTAATGACAACCAAATCGTTGTGGGGATTTGGACTTTGGGTCGAGCAGCTATTGGCTGAGAGCACCGGCAAAGAGGGCAAGGGTATTATCCCGATTGTGGGCCAGATTGTGGGCGAGCCGTCGTGCGACCCCGATGACTTTGGAAGTGACAGGACGGTAATCTATGTGAGGCTGGACGGCGATGCTACGGATGACTTGGACGCCTACATTGATTCTATCGAAGAGGCAGGTATTCCAACGATCAGATTGCGTCTCTCAGACAGGTACGATATAGGAGCGGAGTTCTTCAGGTGGGAGTTCGCAACCGCTGTCGCCGGCAGTATATTGGGTATTCATCCTTTCGACCAGCCTGATGTTCAGCGAGCCAAGGACAACACCGAGCGATTACTTGCCGACTACAATCGAACGGGAATTGCGCCGTCCCTCCTGCCTGTCAGCTCTCTTTTCGAGCTGATTGCGCGCTCGAAGCCGGGCGCCTATCTCGCCATCACCGCATACGTCAAGCAAACTCAGGAATTTGAGGATGCGATTGCGCGCTTGCGTAGGCGAGTGAGTCGCGAATTCAGCGTCGCAACTACATTTGGCTATGGTCCTCGATATCTGCACTCCACCGGTCAACTGCACAAGGGAGGAACGGAGTCCGGTCTGTTCCTTCAGTTGACTCAGTTCGGAGATGCCGATGTTAGAATACCGGGCGAGACATTCACCTTTCGCGTTCTCGCGGCGGCACAGGCACAAGGCGACCTTGACGAACTAGCCTCTTTGGGACGGCCGGCTGCTCGCGTCGATCTTGGAGAAGACGCCGCACGGACGATAGATGAGATGACGGATGAAATCACCTGATATTCGGAATGGAGATGGACTATGGAGGTGGCGTGTTGGAAATAGGAATGGTTGGTCTCGGGCGAATGGGCGGCAATATGACCCAGCGTCTGCTGAATGGTGGGCATACCGTGGTTGCTTTCGACCCGGACGTTGAAGCACGTCGTTCAGTCGTGAATGCTGGCGCTACGGGTGCAGTCTCCATCGAGGAACTTGTATCTGTTCTGAAGCCTCCCCGCGCAGTCTGGGTTATGGTTCCCGCAGGCGAGATTACGGACACTACGATAAATGTGCTCTCAGAGGCGTTGTCGGAGGGAGACACAATAATCGACGGCGGCAACTCGAACTACAAGGACACCATTCGTCGAGCCGCCATCTTGCTGGGGAAGGGCATCACAATGCTGGATGCAGGCACGAGCGGAGGCATCTGGGGACTGGCTGAGGGATATAGCCTAATGGTCGGCGGCGATGCCGATGCTTACGCTCGACTTGAACCTGTATTCCGCACTCTCGCGCCAGGTGAGGGCATAGGATACGGTCATGTGGGCCCGTCAGGCGCAGGACATTTCGTCAAGATGGTCCATAATGGCATTGAATACGGCATGATGCAGGCGTTCGCGGAAGGTTTCGAGTTGATGAACGCCAAGCAAGACATGGAGTTGGACCTGGCACAGATCGCCCATATCTGGCGCTATGGCAGTGTAGTCCGCTCATGGCTGCTTGACCTGACGGCAGCCGCCTTGGATGAGGACAGTGAACTTGAAGGAATACAGGCCTATGTCGAAGATTCAGGCGAAGGCCGCTGGACGGTTGAGGAGTCTATCGACCTTGCGGTTCCCATTCCGGTTATAGCAGCGTCCTTGCAAGCGCGCTTTCGCTCAAGGCAGGAATCTCCCTTTGGCGCAAAGTTGCTGGCGGCGATGCGAAATCAATTCGGCGGTCACAGCGTGAGGAAGACCTAGTTATGAGCAATGAGGAAAGTACGAGCATTGTCATATTTGGCGGTACCGGAGACCTTGCGCAGCGCAAGCTCGTACCAGCTCTCTTTGAACTTGCATATCGGAAGCGTATTCCCAACAACCTTAAAATCGTCTGCTTTGCTCGCTCCGACTATACCAGCGACTCTTATCGTGACTTCATGTGGAACAGAGTCAGCGAGTTCCGTGATCTCGCGGAGCACAGGGACGCATGGGAGGTGTTTGCGCGGCGCATCCACTACATCCGTGGAAATCTGGGCGAACATGACGGACTGGGGATACTCAAGCGGGGACTACAACAACTTGACGACGGCAACGATGGGCGGGCGAATTGGCTGTTCTACCTATCGATCGCTCCCTGGCTCTTCGAACCTGCGCTCCGCAATTTAAGTGCCCACGGACTTGCGGACGAGACGAACGGATGGCGCAGGGTAGTCATTGAAAAGCCGTTTGGCCACGATCTCGCGTCCGCTGTTGAGCTTGATAAGCTGGTCAACGAAGTCTTCGAAGAGAGTCAGGTGTATCGAATAGACCACTATCTCGGCAAGCACATGGTTCAGAATCTTCTAGTCTTCCGTTTCGCCAACGCTATCTTCGAGCCGCTATGGAATAGGAACTATATTGACAATGTGCAGATAACGGTGGCGGAATCCATTGCGGTGGGAGACCGTGGCAGCTATTACGACGAGTCAGGAGTTGTGCGCGATATGGTGCAGAACCATCTGCTGCAACTACTTACCCTGGTTGCAATGGAACCTCCGAATATCGCCGACTCAGAATCGCTTCGAAACAAGAAGGTCGAAGTTCTTCAATCGATCCGCAGGCACGCAGGTCTCGAAATGGCACAGAATGCGGTGCGCGGCCAATATCGAGGCTATCTGGCTGAAGAGGGAGTGCCTGCCGATTCTATTACGCCCACTTATGCGGCAGTGCGTCTATTCGTGGACAACTGGCGCTGGCGAGATGTGCCCTTCTACTTGCGTACAGGAAAGGCGCTGGCAGACAAAGTATCCGAGATTGTCATAGAGTTTCAAAAGCCGCCGCACTCTATGTTTTCTATGGCCTCCGTTGAGCCTATCCAGTCCAACCTGCTTCGCCTGACATTACAGCCGGATGAAGGAATTCATCTAGGTTTCCAGACCAAGAGTCCGGACACCGGAATCGCTACTATGGAACCCACGAATCTTGAGTTTCATTACAAGGCGGCTTTCAAGGATCAGTCGATTCCGGAAGACTACGAGCGGTTGCTCCAGGATGCCTTGCTGGGCGATGCAAGCCTATTCATCAGAAATGACCACATTGAAGAAGCGTGGAAGATTGTAGATCCACTCATAGATGCGTGGACCGGGACCGATGTGTCGCCCCTGCACATTTATGAGACCGGCAGCTGGGGCCCGGCCGCGGCGGACGCATTGCTCGCTCGGGACGGGCGTAGCTGGCGACTTAAAGATTAGAGTCCCAAACCTGTTCCCTCGAGCGCGCCGCTTGCCTCAAGCTGATCGCCCTGCTTCTAAAGCACCCTTTTCGCAGCATGACTAAACGTAGGCATCCTATGCGGCAGACGAGCATCTAAAATTGCAGATGGCATAGTCTTAACGTAATGCCGGTTCACTTAAGCAGGCGTCTCATTATCTCTCGGTACAGAAACTTGTAGAGGGAGAAGTCCAATGAAGGAATGGAGAATCATTTGCTGAATAGACTTTCAACTAAGAATTTGGCTACCTTGTCGGCTATCGCGTTTCTTCTCGTTGCGGGATTACTGACCGCGTGCGGTAGCACGACAGAGGAGCCTGCTGTCGTACAAGAACAAGGTCAGCCGCCAAAGTCCGCGGCAATTCAGCCTTCCGGCGCTTCTCCTACCGCAGCGGCCGTATTGCCTACATCCATTCCGGACACGGGGAAGCCATCTACGCCAACAAGTGCTCCGACGCCTGAAGAAGTGGCGACCGCTGTGCCGACAAAGGTGCCGACGGAAACCACTTCCGTTGCGGTCGAAACGCCGATCGCCGCCTCTAAGTCGGAAGCGAATGACGATGGTGGGGAAGACGGTGTAGAGCCGGACCCTGACTATGAAAGGGCGTTGAACGCCGCGCGACTCAGCACGAGCGGATGGGAGACCGACTTTAGACTGCATACCGTGCCGTACAGCCAGATAAAGTTCGTGATTCCCCGCGACAACATCCCTTCAATCGATGAGCCGAAATTCGTCGCCCCGTCGGAAGTGTCGGCTTGGCTCAAAGACGTCGAACCGGTGGTCGCCCTGGAAATCAATGGCGATGCCCGAGCCTATCCACTCCAGATTCTCACATGGCACGAGATAGTCAACGACGACATTGGCGATGTGTCGGTGGCGGTTACGTTCTGCCCACTGTGCAATTCGGCGATCGCTTTCGACAGGCGCTTGGATGGCGAATTGCTCGAATTTGGGGTATCCGGAAACCTTCGCAACTCCGATTTGATTATGTACGATCGCCAGTCTCATTCCTGGTGGCAGCAGTTTACGGGTGAGGGGATTGTGGGGAAGTATGCCGGCAGGACACTGGAGCATCTGCCTGCGTCGATAGTATCGTTCGCGGACTTCGCAGAGGCACATCCTCAAGGCAAGGTGTTGTCGCGTGACACCGGGTATGCCCGGCAGTACGGCCGAAATCCCTATGCGGGCTATGACACCGCCGAGGGCAACCCGTTCCTGTTCAGAGGCGATCTCGATGGCAGACTACTTCCCGTTGAGCGCGTTATTGCGGTTACTTTGGGTGAGGCGGATGTGGCGTTCCCGCTGACGATTCTGCAGGAGGAGGGAGCGATAAACTACGATTCGGGAGAACACAGCATTGTTGTGTTCCACAAGTTCGGCACGACGTCGGCGCTTGACGCAAGCTCCATTGCAGAGTCTCGTGATGTCGGCGCGGCGGGTGTATTCGACTCTCATCTTGACGACCAGAAGCTGACTTTCAGTGTCAGTGACGAGAAAATTGTCGATGAGCAGACTGGGAGCACTTGGGACATTCTAGGTAATGCAGTTGAAGGGCCCCTTGCCGGCAAGAGCCTCACTCCTGTTGTGCATGGCAGTCACTTCTGGTTCGCCTGGGCGGTGTTCAAGCCCGATACGGTCGTGTATCAGGGCAAGGATGGGGCGTAACTGCCTGAGTCGTCCCGACAGCGAAGCAGCGAAAGGAAGTCCGTACCGCTAACTCTTTATCACCCATTGTTCCCCGCTCGATAATGACGGACAAGCGAGAGGTGCCTCTAATTGGCCGCGATGTCATCGAAAAAGTCGCTCCAGCTCTCGAAGTCTCCTTTGCCAATGCCATAGCGATGGGTGATTATTCCATTTCCGCTGAGTGCCACCTTGGATGGGTGAGTGTAGATTCGTAATTTCTTCAACATCCCTTCATCCGCGTAAGCAGTGATCCAAGGTAGTCCCTCGCGTTCTCTATCCGCTTCCAGTATGTCGATGCTCTCGGATGGATCGGTGCCAACTATGTAGAAGGCTACCCGGTCATTGTAGCTGTCGCCAATCTCTTCTTTGATACGCCGCAACTCGACGAGACAGGATCCTCACCAGGTGGCGTGAAAATAGATGAAAGTCGGCTTGCCTTCTTCGACGAACTTTGCCGACGTAACCCTCGTGCCGTCATGCAAGCTCATTCCGAATTCCGGAACGTGCATGCCTTTCTTGTAGCCTACCTCCACGACCTCTTCCTGCGGTTCGTCCCTGGCTTGTTCACCTACCATTGGCTGTGCAGGGCCTGCCTGTGAGGACTTGGCTGATGGAGTGAGTAACTGTGTTTCGGCTTCGACAGCCTTTTCAACCTGAGCCACCGATGCGGTCTTATCGGTCTGCGCGGCCGGGGCCGCTCCACAGCCGACTTGCACCGCTGCTGCTGCCGTGAGTCCAAGTAACAGAGATAATATGATTGCTGCCTTCATCTTTGCATTCCACGTACTATCAAGCCGCATCGCCTACCGAAGCCTTTGCCATTCCTGCGGAAGTAGCATAAGAGAAATGGTCTTCGAGCACAATTAGTTCAGAGGCTCCGGACGGGCATCCAGAGTAACCTTGATTTCCGCGACCTCTCCTCCTTCTCTCACCACTCTCATCGCCACCGTGTCACCTGGCCTCGTATTTTCCAGCAGGTAAACTATCAGGTCGGTCATTCCGAGTACAGGCTGGCCGTCAATTGCCGTTATTACATCGCCACCGTACCTGATACTGCCTTGCGATGTCTGTTTGGTTTTGGTGCTTCCAACCAAGCCGCCAATATGAGCCGGTCCCTCATCGGCAAGAGCGATTACCTGCGCGCCGCGTGTGCCTTCCGGGGCTCCCATCAAGTCCACAGCCTCGGGCGTTATCGTAGTGCCTCGAATCCCCAGCCACGAGTAAGTAAAAGAACCATCGCTGATGAGGACGGGCACGACTTGCTTCGCCATGTTGACGGGTATGGCGAATCCGATTCCGGTATTCGCACCGGATCGAGTGATAATTTGAGCGTCAACCCCGATGACCTGGCTCTTCCGGTCGAGCAGAGGACCGCCGGAGTTGCCCGGATTCATTGGCGCGTCGGTCTGTATCACCTTTGGCAATGAAAAGTGTGAGTCGCCGGTACGGATAGTCCGGCCGATGGCGCTCACGATTCCCGTCGTGGTTGTGAATTCCTGGCCGAACGGATTGCCAATTGTGATTGCGAGCTGACCCACTCGTACTTCGTTGCTGTCGCCCAGAGTTGCCGGCGTAAGCTGCTCGGCGTCTCTTTCAACTTTGATTACAGCCAAGTCCGAATCCTGGTCCAATCCCACTACCTCCGCGGCATAAGCTCTGCCGTCCGAGAACTGGACAGTTATTCGCTCCGCATCGACTACTACATGTCGGTTCGTAACTATGTGCCCCTGAGTGTCCCATACGAAACCTGAGCCTTGCCCATTTCTGTAAAAGAATTCCTGTTCAGATTCTCCGCCTTGTGGCGCTCTCTGTCCGAACGGGAACGGGTAAGTGAAGCCTGGAATCGAGCCCGAAACTTCTACTCGATTGAGCACGAAGATGCTCACGACCGAAGGCAGGACATTCTCATGGACGTCGCCTATGACACTTTCGAAAGCTGCCACTATTTCGTCTGCGTCGATTTCGGAAGAAAAGGACGGTTCGGCATTTGAATCGGGGCCGGAATTGGCAAGACTCTGACTGGAGTAATCGACGTCGGGAGGCACCTGCCATGAAGCATTGGCGGTAGTCGTCAATCTCTCCGCGTCGGCGATACCAATAGTTGTGGACGGGGCATCATTCTGGCTTGCTGGAGCAGCCGGCGTCCCCGTGCAGGATACGAGTGTTCCCGCGATTACTGCAATCAAAGTTAGAAGCATCAGCTGTCTGAATTGAAGTGTCATACAAAACCTGCGCAATCCAAGCACTGCTTCCATGCTTCACGGTTATCAGTCTAAGCTCGGCGGAAGTGTCTGTGGCTATCCTATGAATATAACGCACTGAGGCTTCAATGGATAGCGCATAGCCCTGCGAAAGCTAATGATGATTGTCGATGGAGAGCCGTCGGCAGTTCGGAGCGCAGCCGAATCACCCTTGCGGAGACGCCACCCATACCATTTCCGTGCTGTCCTCGTGGAATTGACCGCGCTCGAAGTCTCCGTACAGCGCGCGCGCGTCATATCCGCAAAGACCAAGCAAATGGTGCATTTCCCATCGAAAGATGTAGCGCAGCGCAAAGTCGCGATACATCTTACTCGACACGCGCCCCGAATCGTCGAGTTGCTCGATAGTGGTGCGAACGTCCATGACTTGGCTGAAAGCATCATAGTTGGCCTGGTTCCAAATGATCAGGCGCTTGCCTGTCTCCAGGTCAGTTACGTCACGAAAGTGGTAAGGAACATCCCCTTCCTGCACCATCATGTTGAGATCAGGCACGAATATGTCGAAGATGAGCTTGCCGCCCGGCGCGAGATGGCGCTTGATGTTTATCAGCGTGCGAATCTCGTCGTCAACTGATAGAAGAGACAGAAATCCTCTGAAAGGAATTATTACCAAGTTGAACTTACTCGATATGTTGAAATTGCGCATATCCGCGCACAAGAGCTTCAGATTTGGGGTGTCTGCTTCTCGGGATTTCTCTCTTGCTCTTGCGAGCATCGCGGACGATGAGTCAATCCCAACCACGTCTATGCCCGCCTGTGCTATTGGAATCGAAATGCGCCCGGTTCCGCAGCCCAGTTCCAGCACCATGCCGCCGGCGCGAGTAGCCTCTTCGACATAGAAAGGAATGTCGTCAACAACATAGGAGAACACGGAGTCATAGATCTCTGCCCAGGCGTCGTAGGGTGAGATGTCCATGATGGCGGTTAACCTGCCAGTTGCTGAAGGGCCAAGCGGACTTGATCCTCGGTGGTTAGGTCGTTGCCGTTCTCGGACAGGCCGGACAGCGCCTCCCGCGCTTCGAGAGGCGTGTAACCCAAGGCGGTCAGCGCGTCAACGGCATTGGAATCTAAAGTTGGAGCACTCGAGTCGCTCCAGTCTAACTCCAGCTTGCCCTTCAGTTCGAGCAGAATTCGACTGGCCGTCTTGCGACCCACTCCGGGCACAGCGGTAAAACTCTTCACATCTCCGGATTCTACCGCGGCGGCTAGGGCGTCCGGCCTGAAGATCGAGAGAATGCTCAGGGCTACGCGGGGCCCGATTCCGCTTATGCCGATCAGGGTCTCGAATGTCTGACGTGCCTCCGGGGTGTCAAAGCCGTAAAGGCTCAGGCTGTCTTCTCTGACTTGCAGTGATGTGAACAGGCGCACAGGAGCACCAACCTGTCCAATCGCTTCGATACACGGCGACGGAGCGCTTATTCGCAGAGTAATTCCGCCGATTGCCACATCCATCCAATCGGCACCTGTGCCTTCCAGCATCCCATTCACGGACGAAATCAGTGATGACATAATCTAATTCCGTTCATTTGATATGAGAGACTCGACGCGTCTGGAGTTGATATGGCATATAGCCACGGCAAGCGCATCAGACGCGTCTAGTGGCATTGGTTCGGTGGCTGGACTGAGTGAGAGGATTACCATCTCTTGCACCTGTTCCTTGGAACTATCGCCGAATCCCGTCACTGCCAACTTTACTTCGCGAGGCGCATAAGATTTGACGCTTATGCCTGATGCCGCCGCCGCGATCATCGCCACAGCCTGTGCCTGCCCGACCGCCATAGCCGAGCGCACATTGCGCGCCACAAACGGCTCCTCTATCGCGACTTCATCCGGTTCATACTGACCGATGTAGCTCAGCAGTTTCGTGTATAGCGTGTGAAGCCGCTCCGCAAGGGGTGTACGCCTAGCCACCTTAAGCACATCCGCATCCACGAGTGTAAGACCGCTGCCGTCTGAACCGACAACACCTACGCCCATGTTGTACGTTCCGGGGTCAACCCCTAGCGTTCGCACGGAACTATTCGTCGCGATACTGTTCGAGGACTTCGTCAGGGAAGTCGGCGTTGGAATAGACCTTTTGCACGTCGTCCAACTCTTCGAGCTGGTCGAGCAGGCGCAAAGTCTGCGTTGCTGCCCGTGTATCCAGCGTTATGGTGCTGTTCGGGATCATTGACAGCTCCGAAGAGACGATGGACGCATCCGTATCGGTTAGGGTCTGCCGAATCGCTTCGAGCCTCTCCACGGGGGAGAAAATCTGCAACGTGGAATCGAATGTCTCGAAATCGTCGGCGCCCGCATCGATCGCGACCAGCGCGAACTCCTCCGCATCGTCAGGCTCCGCGTCCACTACGACTATGCCCTTAGGCTCGAACTGCCACGCTACGGCTCCGGATTGTGCCAAATTCCCGCCTGCCTTGGTGAGGGTAGAGCGAATGGCCGAGACGGTGCGATTGCGATTGTCGGTCAGGGTTTGCAGCATTATCGCCACGCCACCAGGACCGTAGCCTTCGTAAGTGGACTCCACCATCTGGTCCTGATCGCTGCCCTCGCCCGTGCCCCTCTTTACTGCACGGTCGATGTTGTCGTTCGGCATATTGGCGTCCTTCGCCTTCTGTATGGCCATCCGAAGCCGGATGTTCATACTAGGGTCGCCGCCCCCCTGACGCGCCGCAACGATAATTTCGCGAGTCAACTTTGTGAAGAGTTTGCCTCTACGAGCGTCCGTTATTGCTTTTGCATGCTTTATCGTGGACCATTTAGAGTGACCGGACATAAGCCAACTCCTGCAAAAGAGAATCTGTATAGGGATGCTTCATTTTAGCACGGGCTATCTGGTCGGTCAAAGCGGGTGCTAACGGAAGACGCACGGCTAAGACGCGGCTTAGAGCCCAACCTTCGAAAGAAATTCCGGCTTGCCCCGTACTCCGAGATTTATCCTGTATAGACAGCCTGCGCCGGGACCTTCGCCAGTCTTGTCCTCTCCTCCCGCGGTCGTAACATACATATCGGTGTAGTCCTCGCCCCCGAAAATGACGCTAGACACCTTTCTGGCTGGGAACCAAATGCGGCTAACCTGCTCTCCATCAGGGGAGTACCTCACAAGAGATGAGCCGTCCCATCGCGCCGACCACACATATCCTTCCGAATCAACAGTCATTCCATCGGGAATGCCGTCGTTTTCCTCAGTATTGACGAACACGCGTCGGTTCGACAGTTCTCCTGTTTCGACGTCATAATCGAAGATATAGATGTTGTGCGTTGGCGAGTCCGTGAAGTACATCTGCTTGGCGTCAGGGGTAAAGCCCATGCCGTTCGAAATCCCGACGCCGTCTAAGGCTTGCGTTATAGTGCCGTCGGCATCGAGACGATACAGGCTACCCAGATGGGTGGGAGCGGGCATCGTGCCGCAGAATACCCGCCCCGCCGGATCGGCTATAACATCGTTGAATCTTGTGTCGCGCTCCTCGGCAATCTCGCGAAAAAGATAGTCAAGGTTGCCGTCTCGCAGTGAGGCAACGGCGCCGCGGTCCATAAACAGGAGCAACGATCCGTCTGACTGTACTGTGAAGCCGCCAACTTCTCCATGTTCAAAGATCGTACGGTGTTGGCCGGTCGCGGGGTCGTAACAGAAGATTCTGCCGCGGGGGATGTCTGCCCAATACACTCTATTTTCAATCGGATGCCACATTGGGCCTTCTCCGACCACACAGTTATAGTCCGCTATGAGTTCAAAATCCACGATACTAACCCTCGCAAGAATTCCAGATGTCCTAGTGAGCAATTTCAGATTTAAGTCTTTACAAGCACTTGTCGTTTGGGATATATTCACTTCATCTACAGAAGGGTGCTGCTGAGAGTTTCATTGAATGCCATCTAATGGCTCCCATTTGAACACATTAGGGTTCAGAGACGACATCGGTTAAGCGTAGCGATGTCTAGAATCGACGAGAGCTTAAGCAGTCCTTACGAATGATGTCATTATCAATAAAAGGTAATGTTATGACAAGGGAGGTAGGGCGTACATGGCAACCCTTAGAAAGAATGACATTTCAAGGGATGTGGCAAGAGAGTTGAAAGGCACACATTCACAGGGGGAAGCGGCGCTGAACGCCGTGTTGAAAAGCATTCAGGATGCGCTCAAGGCTGGCGATAGGGTAGTGCTGACCGGCTTCGGGTCATTTGAACTGAGAGATGTTAAGGCGCGCAAGGTGCGCCCGATTCGCGGCAGTTCGGCTGGCGCCCTAATTGAGGTGCCAGCGCACAAGCGAGTGGGCTTCTCTGCTGGTGCTGAACTGAAGAAGGCCGCCGAAGGGTCAGACTGAATCGAAAGTCTGTATTTTCAAACGATGGGTGGGCTGCTGATGGCTGTCCACCCTCTTTCTTTGTGTGGGACAGTCATATCGGAAGGCGAGAGCGAACGAAGGTTTGGAATGTTTTATCGAAAAGGGCGTATTTCGCCTTGACGAAGGAAGTACGACTGTTCTAGTATCTCAACATCAGCTAATTCTGAAGTTGAGGAGGCCTCGATGTACTTTCGACAGACGAACCTTAAGAGAAGGATATTCCTGAAGCAGTGTCCTCGATGCAGTGGCGATCTCAGTGCGGACAGCGATCAATATGGCAGCTATGTGCATTGCCTCCAGTGCGGATATATGGCGGACATCAAGCAACCGCGCGCGACCGGAATTGTGAATATGCCCATCGTCCGAGACAATGTAGCATAGCGAACCTGCGAAGACTTACTATGGGCGCGCATATTCCCGCCCACAGCAGGGAGGAATGGTAGGTCTCCACCCATTATTCGTGATCCCGCCAAGCATAGTCATTCAGGCGTTCCGCTGAGACTTGAAGACATTACTTGCAGCTGCGACGCCTGCCCCTTGTGCCACTTCGTATCCTGCCTTGGGTAAGACGCTCTCCAATGCTGACAGGAGGGCCAGTACATATTCCGCCTTGCTGGATTCGCCCATCAGCCCAACGCGCCACACCTTACCCGCGAGTTCACCTAGTCCCCCACCGATTTCGATGCCAAAATCACGCAGCAGGCTCTGGCGCACGGGCATATCATCGACACCATCCGGTATTTGCACGACGGTTATCTGTGCAAGGCGATGCTCTTCGGGGACTACGCACTCAAGACCGAACGCCTCCAGACCGGCGCACAGGGCTTTGGCGTTAAGCGAGTGGCGCTCGAATCGATGGGTGAGGCCCTCCGAGAGCGCCAAGCGCAGACCCTCTCTCAAAGCGAGGATCATGCTTACCGGGGCTGTGTGGTGGTACACTCGGTTACCTTCCCAGCCCCAGTAGTTCCCTAGCAAGGACAGATCAAGATACCAAGACACCGGCGGCTGTTCGCGGTTTCGCATCGCATCGACCGCGCGATCGCTCACCGCAACGGGCGACAGTCCAGGTGGGCATCCGAGGCATTTCTGCGTCGCTGAATAAGCGTAATCGGCGTCCCACTGGTCGAACGACACCTCATTGCCGCCAAGTGATGTAACGCTGTCCACCATGAGCAGGGCGCCGTTCTCTTTCGCAATTCGTGCAAGGTTTGCCATAGGCTGACGCACGCCTGTGGAGGTCTCCGCATGTATTGCGGTTACCATCTTGACGTTCGTATGCTTCTTTAGCTCTTCCTCGAGCATTTCCTCCGGGAATGGGCGTCCCCATTCGGCACGCAGGGGTACTACGTTCGCGCCGATGCGACCCGCCATTTCAACCATGCGCTCGCAAAAGAAGCCGTAGATGCACATTACGACTGTGTCGCCCGGTTCCAGAAGGCTGCTCAATCCGGCTTCCATACCGGCGGAGCCGGTGCCTGATATTGCGAGAGTATTCGCTCCTTCAGCCTGATACACTTGTTTAAGCAGCTCTCTGACCTCGTCCATGATAAGCATGAAGTCCGGATCCAGATAGCCGATCATTGGCTGCATCATAGCTTGCAGGACTCTGGGGCTTACGTTGCTTGGGCCTGGACCTAGCAGAATACGTGGTGGTATGGATGGCACTACGGATTCCGGCAACACGGTTTGTGACATGTTTTTCACCTTACGCTCTGTCGAAAGGGTCAATCTCTGAGATGCCTATCATATCTGTCCTCGAAGCGAACAATGTCGTCTTCCTCCAGGTAACTGCCCGTCTGCACTTCGACCACTTCCAACGGCAGGGTCCCCGGGTTCTCTAGCCGATGATCAACCCCTACGGGCACATACGTTGACTGATTCTCAGTTAGCAGAAATTCTTCGCCGCCCCGCGTAACTTTCGCTGTGCCCTTGACCACTACCCAATGCTCCGCACGGTGGTGGTGCATTTGCAAGGAAAGGGCTTCTCCCGGGGTGATTGTCAGGCGCTTTACCTGGAAACGGTCACCGGCGTCAATGGTCTCATACGATCCCCAAGGCCGGTTAATCTTTAGGTGATTTTCCTGCTCAGGTCGTGCTTCGCTCTTTAGCTGCTCGACCAATTCTTTGACCTCCTGCACGCGGTCCTTATGTGCGGCGAGCACGGCGTCAGGCGTTTCTATGATTATCACATCGTCCAAGCCAACGGCCGCAAGCAGGCGCCGCTGACTAATGAGAAGAGAATTGGACATCGATCGCGCATACACATCGCCTTGGATGACGTTATCCGACTTATCTCCGCTCTTTTCTTCCCACATAGACGACCATGACCCAAGGTCTGTCCATCCAATATCCATTGGGATTACGAGGCACTCTGCCGTATCGCCCTGTGAGGTGTCATTGCCCATGAACTCCATAACTGCATAGTCAATCGACTCGCTGGGACATTCGGAGAATTGAGCTGAGTTCGGTCGGTAGAAGTCACCGTCGCGTTTGAGTCCGGAATGTGCCGCCACGCAGGCATCGGCTATGTCGGGTCGTTGGCGGCGCAATTCGCACATCCAAACCGATGCGCGCATCATGAATATGCCGCTATTCCACAGATATGCCTCCGACTCCAGCATACGCTCGGCAACAGCTTGACTGGGTTTCTCAACGAACCGCTCAACTTGAAATGATGCTGACCCGTTGGACGATACGTTCGGCTCGCCCTTTTTGATGTAGCCATAGCCGGTCTTGGGCGAGTCGGGAAGAATGCCGAAGGTAACGACGTTGTTCTTGGCGGCAAGTTCTGCGCCATTCTTGACCAGCCTGCAGAACCGCGCTACGTTGCGGACTACATGGTCGGCTGGCAGTACGAGCATTACGGGGTCGCCACTTGAGAAGCCGGCGTCTTCGTCCAGAAGCATCAATGCCGCAAGAGTCAACGCCGGGGCCGTGTTGCGCCCAACCGGTTCAAGTGCGATCGCCAGCGCCTCTCTTCCGAGCTGTCGCATGTGTTCAGCAACGAGAAAGCGGTGTTCCTCGTTACATAGCACAAGCGGCGGCGCCACTTCGTCTATGCCATCCAGCCTTCGGACTGTATCCTGAAAGAGTGAATGCTCGCCCATGAGTCGCAGAAATTGCTTTGGGTGAGCCTCCCGCGATAGTGGCCACAGGCGAGTGCCGGAACCTCCGGCTAGTACAACAGGATGCAGGGTCATATCCAGCCTCCTGAAATGTCCAGTCTATTTTAGGAGCGTTCAATAGGTACTTGCTATTATATGAGCCACAAAAACAACAGGTCAACGCAGACGAGAATGCCTGCCTGTAAAGACAGGGAGATATTGCGCCGCAAACCGCAGAATTACACTTGACATATCGCTCTTGCTGCCTTACCTTACACGCAATATCATTTAGAATCATTCTAATTATTGAATTTTCAGAGGATACCGTTGCTCATCCAAGTATCTGAAGAACCCGCAGGCCTGTTATCTCAAGGAGGGGAGCTCAACTCTCGTCTGGAAGAGATGAAAGCGGCACTCCGGGAAAAAGGAGTCGCGGTGACCCGCAAGCGCGCAAAATTGCTTGAGGTGTTGCTTGCCAGCGATCGCCACCCATCGGCCAGCGAGATTCACGAGGGAGTCAGAGCCGCATACCCCGGCACGAGTCTCGCAACAATATACAACACCATTGAGATCCTAAAAGAAACTGGACAGGTGTTGGAGATAGAGTTTAGCGCCTCTGCCAATCGATATGACGGCAGGATTCCCGTGTCGCACCCACATCTCGTGTGCTTGCAATGTGAGAAAGTGGAGGACATGGAGAATACGGCGACGCACGATCCCCTTGAGAGTGTGTCCCGGGCGACAGGATATGAAATAGTCCGACTACGCACAGATTATTACGGCACTTGCCCCGAATGCCTTGAAGCTTCGTCTTCGGCGGAAAGGGGGTGCCTATAGTTCTGAGGAAACTAGGCAGTCCGCAAATGGCACCAATTTCAGATTTACATGTTGCGAAAGGAGTAAGCACATGTCCAACAGAGAGGATGTTGCCCTGCTAGCCCACTTGATGAGGCGGGCCGGTTTTGGCGCGACCCGCGATGAACTAGAGGCGATGGCAGAGCAGGGTTATGAGGCCACGGTCGAGCAGCTGCTCGACTACGAGAGCAAGCCTGCTGTTGACGAGTACACGCTTTACAGGTATCACCCCATCACCGAAGTCCCAGGTGGAGCGGCGGCCCCTGGTCAGGCGAACTGGCTGTACTTCATGGTCAATACGCAGCGGCCACTGAATGAGAAAATGGCGCTATTCTGGCACCATGTATTCGCCACAGGCAACTCGAAGGTTGACAACTGCAACCACCTGCTTCAGCAGATTCAGATGTTCCGCGATGTCGGAATGGAGAATTATCGGGACCTGCTTGTCAAACTAGCCAGCAACCCAGCCATGATTTACTGGCTGGACAACAACGAGAACCATAAGATTGCCCCCAACGAGAATTGGGGACGAGAACTTTTGGAACTCTTCTCACTCGGCGTCGGCAATTACACTGAGCAGGACGTGTTCGAATGCTCGAGGGCGTTCACCGGATGGACTATCTCCGCGAAGATGCCGCGTTACCCGTATGGCAGACACCCTTGGCACTTTGAATATCGTGCAGAAGACCACGACGAGACCGACAAATCCTTCCTGGGTTACACCGGCAATTTCAACGGTGAAGACATCATAGACATCATCCTGAAGCAGCCCGCATGCCCGCGGTTCATCACTCGCCACCTGTACAATTTCTTCGTGGAAGACGAGCCGCAGGTCCCCGCATGGAACATTGAGCCGCCACGCAACCCCGAGGCGATTGAACTTCTCTCCGCCACCCTCGTAGAGAATGATTACGACATAAAGCCAGTACTGCGAGTGCTCTTCAATTCGGACTTCTTCAAAGAAGCGATGTACAAGAAGGTTAAGAATCCCGCGGAGGTCGTCGTTGGCACATTGCGGCTCACGGGCGACATGCTCGGTCCCGACCCGCGACTGGAGGCGGTCGCCAGGGAGCCGGGCTATATGGGACAGGACATTCTTGACCCGCCCAGTGTTGAAGGCTGGCACACGGGACATGAGTGGATCAACAGCGGTTCGCTAGTCAAGCGCGTGAACTTCGTCGCAGACAGGATAAGCGACACCGATCTGCCCGGCGTGAAGCGAATAGTTGAGCGCATAGCATCCGCCAATGGTCCCACGATGACTCCGGAAGAGTTCGTAGAGAACTGCCTGGACCAGATGGGTCCGCTGCCTGTATCTGAGCAGACTCGCAGCGAACTTCTCAGCCAGGCGCAGAGCGAGGGTGAGGTCAACTGGCAGGACGAGTACGATGACTCCGCACGACGCACGGGCGAGATGCTCGCTCTCATCGGCGCAACCCGAGAGTATCAGTTCGGCTAAAAGAGCGGGTCAGTCTGTCAGTTCGTCAGTCAGTCCAACCGGCGAACTGAATGGCTGACAGATTGATGGACTGACAAACTGAAACACTTTCCCAAGGAGGAAACAATGGGAAACTCGAATAAGCCCCCGGTCTTAGTCGTCCTGCAGCTCACGGGCGGCAATGACTACTTCAACACGGTGATCCCGTACACGGATGGCAACTACTACGACAGCAGGCGCTCGCTCGGCATTTCGGAGAACCGCGTGCTCAAGCTCGATGACGAGCTCGGCTTGCACCCGGCGATGGCGCCGATGAAGGACATATTCGATAAGGGCGACATGGCCGTAATTCATGGCATCGGCTATGAGAACTCGCCGCGGTCGCACTTCCGCTCGATGGACATCTGGCACACCTGCGAGCCGGACAAGGTTGGCACCGAAGGCTGGCTTGGGCGCGCGCTGAAACAGATCGATCCGCAGTCCGAGAATCCCGTAACCGGAGTCAACGTAGGGCAGGCACTGCCTCGCGCACTGGTCGCTCCGGGGGTTTCGGTCGCATCGGTCGCCGATGTCTCCACGTACGGTCTGCTCACGAATATCGAGCAGACGGAGCAGCGACAGCAGGTGCTGGAGCGCTTCGCGAATATGTATGGACCTGCGGTGGGCACGGGCCAAGTGATGGAATATCTGGGGCAGACCGGTCTGGACGCGCTCAAGGGCGCGGACATTCTGAAGATAGCGCCCCAGCAGTATGAATCCAGCGTCGAGTATGGCTCAAGCCCGATAGCACAGAAGCTCCGGGACATCGCCATGATTCATACGGCGGACGTGGGAACGCGCGTGTTCTACACCGACCACGGCAGCTTCGACACCCACGCCGCACAGGCCACGACACACGCTCAGCTTTGGACGGACGTATCCGAGGCGGTCGCGGACTTCTGGGACGATCTGCGTGAGCACGACGCCGACGACAATGTGATAATGTTCCTGTTCTCCGAGTTCGGTCGCAGAGTCCGTGACAACGGCTCCGGGACGGACCATGGGGCAGCGGGCGTAGCCTTTACCATAGGCCCCAATGTCAGCGGCGGATTCTACAGCGAATATCCAGAGACCCGCGCAGAGGCGCTGCAACAGGGTGACCTGGTTCCTAACCAGGACTTCCGCGGCGTGTACTCGACAATTCTCGAAGACTGGATGAAGCTGGACGCTCCGAGTGTCGTAAACGGGCAGTTCGAGCAGCCTGCGTTCATTCAAAGCAACGGGCAAAGTAACGGGCACAGCAACGGCAACGGTCACTAGGTCGGAGCCCGAAGACTGTGATAATCTGCCTGATTCCTCGCGGCTCGGCTACAACTCGGGCTGCGGGGACGGGCAGCGCGAATCAGAGCGAATCGGAAGGTGAAAAATGCTAACGACAACCGTATCAGGCCGCACCTGGAACTTCAGCCATGCAATCGGTCGCAACGCGGCGGCGGGCAACGGTTTCACCCAGCCGACTGACGTGGCGGTGGCGCCGGGTGGCGTGCTCTATGTACTCAACAGAGGCCAGGAAGGCGCGGGCGGCGTGCAAGCCCCCAACAAGCGCATAGGTAAGGTTACGATCACTGAAGAGTTCATTGGCGACTTCGCGCGTGAAGAGCTTGTCTGGCCTATGGGGATTGCCGTTGACAGCAGCGGCAACATCTACTGCTCGGACGAGTTTGACAAGCAGGTCAAGGTTTACGACGCGGACGGTCAGCGAGCGGGCGAATGGAACGGTGAGGGGAGGCTTGGCAGCCCTTCCGGAATCGCCTGTGACGCGGATGACAACGTCTATGTAACGGACGCCGAGTCGAATGAGATCCAGAAGTACACCAGCGACGGCAAGTTCCTGGCGGCGTTCGGCGGGGCGGGCAGCGGTCCCGGCCAGCTGAACCGGCCCTGGGGCGTTACTGTGGGAGCGGACGGAAGCGTCTATGTTGCCGACTGGGGCAACAACCGCGCGCAGAAGTTCTCCGCTGACGGCGAGCATCTGGCGACCTATGGCGAGGAGACGAGCGGAGCGGCCGGCGCGCTGAACCACCCGTCGGACGTTGCCGTGGACAGCGAAGGCGACGTCTATGTGTCGGACTGGGGCAACAAGCTCGTCAAGATATACGAAAACGACGGACCGGTGCTCACTCAGCTTGAGGGCGATGCCATCGAGTTCTCGTCGTGGGCGAAGGAAGTCGTGGAGTCTAACCCGGACGTTGTGAAGGCGTACCGCAGGGTGAAGGACACGCGACCGCTTGGACTGTTCGAGCGACCGGTGGGCATAGCGATAGACGAGGAAGACCGAATCATCGTCACCGACAGTACTCGAGGCCGCTTGCAGGTTTACGCCAAGGAGAAGGACTACATGGACCCGCAGTTCAACCTGTAGTCCTATACCTTCATTGGCACTGATGGCATCGGCACTAATGGGGCGCATCGCATTGCGATGTGCCCCTTTTGCTTGCCTGCCACGTGTCATCATGTGAGCGCGACCGGATCGATGTCCACAACCCAGCCCTTAGGCACATCGGTCTTGTCCAGCAGGGCGCGAGGGTTGGCGCCGCGCAGGATGATGTGCCAGCGGAATCGTCCGCGCAGGCGGGTGGGGAAGGCGGGCATGGGACCGAGAATTTCGGCGTCTGTGATGTCCCATTCGGCCTGCGTCCGGCGGAGCTTCGATGCGAGCCTGATCGCGTCGGCCTCGCATCTTGCCTGATTCGCGTGCGCGAACAGCAGGCGGACCAGGCGGCTGTACGGCGGGTTGCCTTGCTGCCTGCGGTATGCCATCTCGCGCAGGTAGAATGCCTGATAGTCTTGGGAAGCTGCCGCTTGAATCGCGTAGTTTTCAGGCTGGAACGTCTGGATGACGACCTTGCCTTCGCTGCTGCCGCGGCCTGCTCGTCCGGCGACCTGAAGCAGGAGTTGGAATGCGCGCTCCCCCGCTCGATAGTCGGGAATCGAGAGTCCTACGTCTGCCGAAACCACGCCGACGAGCGAGACGGACGGGAAGTGCAAGCCCTTGGCTATCATCTGTGTGCCCACGAGGACCTGAGCTTCACCCGTGCGGAAGCGCGTCAGTATGTCTTCGTGCGCTCTGGGGCTGGTCGCAACGTCGCGGTCCCAGCGCAATACATCCACATGAGGATAGCCTCGCTTCACAGCTCGGGCTACGGCTTCGGTGCCGAAACCGTAGCGGCGCAGACGGTATCTGAGGCAGCGCGGGCAGGATGCCGGCGGTCTGCGACGCCTGCCGCAGTAGTGACAGATGTAACTTCCCGTTTCCGCGTGGAATGTTACGCTGACTTCGCAGCTGTTGCAGCGCAGGCTGTACCCGCAGCTGAAGCAGCGCAGGTGGGTGGATGTGCCGCGGCGGTTGAGGAAGAGCATGGCTTGCTGCCCGGAGCCGATGCACTTCTCCAGCTCTTCGAGCAGCGTGCGGCTGAACATGTCGCCGCCGGTGGCGACCATCTCCTCCCGCATGTCAACGATCTTGACCATCGGGAGCGCGCTCGACCTCTGCTCATTCTCATCGCCAGAATATCTTTCAGTGAGCCTGTGGAGGCGGTGGTTGCCGCGCATGCCGGCGTAGTATGTGCCGACGTCCGGGGATGCGCTGCCCATGACCACCAGCGCCCGTGTCAGGTCTGAGAGGCGCATGCCGACCTGCTGCGCGTGGTAGCGTGGCGCGGCGTCGTGCTGCTTGTATGTCCACTCGTGTTCCTCGTCGATGACGATGAGTCCGAGGTCCGGCACGGGGGCGAAAACGGCGCTTCGCGAGCCGATGACGACGCAGTATTGCCCGCGCCTGATCTTCCACCACTGGTCGAAGCGCTCGCCGTCCGACAGGCCGCTGTGCAGGACGGCGACCTTGCCGGGGAAGCGGGCGGCGAAGCGCTCAATCGTCTGGAAGGTGAGCGCGATTTCGGGGACGAGGACGATCGCCTGCTTGCCCATCCGGACGCAGCAGTCCACGGCATCGAGATAGACTTCGGTCTTTCCGCTGCCGGTTACTCCTTCGATAAGGAAGGTTCTTCCATTATCGGAGGGCTGTTCGAATGCGCCGTGAATCGCGGTAGCCGCTTCCGATTGCTCGACGGTCAGGCGGAGTGGGTCCGCTTCCTCGAACATCCTGCCTTCGAGAGGGTCGCGGTCTATAAGCGCGGTCCTGGTTGTCAGCCAGCCTCTGTCCATTATCGTTTTAACGATGCTTGCGCCGAACTCGCGCCGCGCTTCCGTGATGTCGAGCGGCTTGTCTGTTTCACGCATATGCTCGACAAAAGCCGCCTGCTTTCGCGCTCTGGTCTCTTCAAGCCATTCGTCGATGTCTGAGGCGGTATCGGGAGCCAGAGTGATAAGGGTGCGATAGCGATGCTTGATGGCGGGGTCGGGCAGGGCGTATTCTCGAACGAGGATGTCCCTGCGAACGAGGCTTGCTACCGATGCCGCTGCGCTGTCGCCAAGCGCCCGGACTAAAGCGTCCTGCGTCGCGGAGTTGCGCCTGGCGATGTATTCGACGACGCGATTCTGGAGCGGAGTGAGTGAATCGCGGTCCGGATTTGGCTTTGCCAGCGTGAGGTGGATGCGGGCGCGGACGCGTCCTCCGGGCGGCAGCAGGGGCGTGGCTGCCTCGAACAGGGAGCAGATATAGTAGTCGCTTATCCAGCGGGCGAGTTGCAGCCGGACTTCGTCCAGAAGAGGCTCGTCGAATACTATGGCGGCGATGTCCCTGGTCTCGTCTTCGGGAACCTGGGAGCGCTCGGCAAGGGAGAAGACTATTCCCTGCAGGGTGCGGGCACCGAAGGGGACGCGCACCAACTGACCGGCAGATACATCCAGTTCGTCGGGTATGCGGTAGCTGAATGTGCGTCCGGGCTGCGTGGGGACGTCCACTGCGACTTCAGCGAATTTCAAGTAGTTAGAGACGGTCATGCTGTCCTCTGGGCATCCTCTATGCTCGCCATAGTAGCAGATATTTTGGTACTGCATAGGTATTTGTGTCAGGTCCAATATTGCTTTCGAGGCGAGCTTCACCCCCATCCTAACCCTCCCCCATCAAGGGGGAAGGGACGATATGTTTCACCTCAACATGTGTAAGCAATATCGAAATCATCTCCTTACATACAGCAAGCGGGGCAGATTATCGTCAACCTGCCCCGCGGGAGTGCCTTTGTTGTGCCGACCGGATGTCTAGCGGCGTTCCTTGATTCTAGCCGCGCGTCCGGAACGGCCTCGCAGGTAGTAGAGGCGAGAGCGGCGAACCTTACCGCGCCGGGTCACTTGGACCGACTCGACGTTGGGAGAGTTCATCAGGAAGGTGCGCTCGACACCGATTTCGTAGCTGACTCGGCGCACGGTAAATGATGCGCCGGGTCCTCCGCCACGCTTGCGAATTACTACGCCTTGAAACGCCTGCAAGCGGGTGCGCTCCCCCTCGGTTACCCTGATGTCCACGCGGACGGTGTCGCCGGGCTGAAACTCTTCGATGTTGGGGTTAGGCTCCAACTGCACCAACTGGTGTGCTTCCATGAGACTTGTCCTAAGTGAATATGTTTAGATCGTCCTGCTATTGTATCGCCAAGCTCGTGGGACACGCAAGGTTTTGCGCGCTGGCACGAGGATGGAATAGCCACAGAAGGCACAAAGGACACAGATTGATGGAGAGATCCACCCCCATCCTAACCTTCCCCCATCGAGGGGGAAGGGACTGATGCCTTTGATGCGGGTATCTTCACCCCCATCCTAGCCTTCCCCCGTCAAGGGGGAAGGGACTTTTGCAAGATTCTGCCACAGAAGGCACAAAGGGCACAGATTAGGGGAGGGGTTTGCCCTCACCCTCACCCTTTCCCTTTGGGAGAAGGACAATCACTCCCACTTCCTGCCTACGCAGGGACGGGTTCTTGTGCAGCGATTTTAGATTCCTCACTGTGTTCGGAATGACAGGAAAGGGAGGTGGATGGAATGACGGGACGGGAGTGTGTCGTGTAAATTCCCGACGGTTAATTGCTTGACTTGGGGGTTGGCATGGTTTAGACTGGCTAAACGGTTGAGTGCAGATATGACGTACAACAAATGACATAGAGCACATTGGTAAGCCTTTAGCAGACGGCTGGGGATTACCAGCCGTTTTTTTGTGTACCTTAACAACTGAATCCTGTCTAACAATAGACCGAGTAAATGATCCTTAATGTGGGTCAAGTTATTAAGAGTCTACGGTGGATGCCTTGGGGCCAAGGACCGAAGAAGGGCGCGGCAAGACTGCGAAAAGCCTCGGTGAGCTGTCTGGCGAGCTTAGCCGGGGGTACCCGAATGGGGAAACCCATCCTGGCTCATACCAGGATACCCTGCGAATGCAGGGAGGTAAGTGGGGGAACTGAAACATCTAATTACCCTGAGGAAAATAAATCAAAAGAGATTCCCCTAGTAGTGGCGAACGAACGGGGAAGAGCTCAAACCTATCGGACTTAGTGGACTGGGGTCCTATGTCCGGTGGGGGTTGCAACACTGCCAGCTCAAGCCCCAGCGAGAGCAAGGAGTAAGAAACCCAAACCTTAGCTGAACGAATCTGGAAAGGACGACCGAAGAGGGTGATAGTCCCGTAAGCGAAAGGGTTTGGACTCCTGGCAAGATGTTGAGTACCACGGGACACGTGAAATCCTGTGGGAAGCTGGGGGGACCACCCTCCAAAGCTAAATATCCTTGGCCACCGATAGTGAACCAGTACCGTGAGGGAAAGGTGAAAAGAACCCCGGGAGGGGAGTGAAATAGACCTGAAACCGTGGACTTACAAGCCGTGGGAGGCTGGGCTTCGGCCTGGCTGACTGCGTGCCTATTGAAGAATGAGCCGGCGAGTTAATTTAGGCAGCAAGGTTAAGGGACATAAGTTCCGGAGCCGAAGCGAAAGCGAGTCTGAATAGGGCGTGCAGTTGTCTGGATTAGACCCGAAACCGAGTGAGCTACCCATGGCCAGGCTGAAGCTCAGGTAGTACTGAGTGGAGGGCCGAACCCGTGTATGGTGCAAAATGCTGGGATGAGCTGTGGGTAGAGGTGAAATGCCAATCGAACTCGGAGATAGCTGGTTCTCCCCGAAATGTATTTAGGTACAGCCTCAAGTTAGTTTTATGGAGGTAGGGCACTGGATGGGCTAGGGGGCGTGAGCTTACCAACCCCAACCAAACCACGAATGCCATAAAATGATGCTTGGGAGTGAGACAGTGGGGGATAAGCTCCATTGTCGAGAGGGAAACAGCCCAGACCGCAGGCTAAGGTCCCTAAGTGTGAACTAAGTGTGAAAGGAAGTGGGAATCCCCAGACAGCTAGGAGGTTGGCTTAGAAGCAGCCACCCTTTAAAGAGTGCGTAACAGCTCACTAGTCGAGGGCTCCTGCGCCGAAAATGTAACGGGGCTAAAGTTCACCACCGAAGCCGCGGAATTCTGCTCTAATTTGAGAGCGGGGTTGGTAGGGGAGCGTTGTCAGGGCATTGAAGCTAGCGCCGTAAGGCCTGGTGGAGCGCTGAGAAGTGAGAATGCCGGCATGAGTAGCAACAATCCTGGTGCGAATCCAGGACACCGAAAGCCCAAGGTTTCCTACGCAACGTTGATCGGCGTAGGGTAAGTCGGTCCTAAGCCGTAGCGCACCGCGAAGGCGATGGACAGCAGGTCAAAATTCCTGCACCACTGTTATTCCGTTTTAACCAGAGGAGGGACGTGGGAAGGTAGGCAGGGCGCGCCCATCGGACATGGCGCGTTTGCCCTTGTAGGCGTCGAAGGGGATAGGCAAATCCGTTCCCTGAGCTGAGGGGGGTGAAAACTCCAGGGATAATACCCGGGGGAATCCTGTTGAACCTAAGCCACCAAGAAAAGCTTCGCTGCGAGGAATTACAGTGACCGTACCGCAAACCGACACAGGTGGGCAGGGGTAAAAGTCCCAAGGTGAACGGGAGAACCCTCGTTAAGGAACTCGACAAGTTAGCCCTGTAACTTCGGGAGAAAGGGTGCCCGTGGGGTGACGGCGTTTGCCGCCTAAGCCCTTGCGGGCCGCAGTGAAGAGGCTCAGGCGACTGTTTACCAAAAACACAGGTCTCTGCTAAGCCGAAAGGCGATGTATAGGGGCTGACGCCTGCCCAGTGCCGGAAGGTTAAGAGGCGAGGTTCGACGTAAGTCAAAGCTTCAAATCGAAGCCCCGGTGAACGGCGGCCGTAACTATAACGGTCCTAAGGTAGCGAAATCCCTTGTCGGGTAAGTTCCGACCCGCACGAATGGCGTCACGACCTGAGCGTTGTCTCAACGAGGGACTCGGTGAAATTGCAAGGCCAGTGAAGATGCTGGCTACCCGCGACAGGACAAAAAGACCCCGTGGAGCTTTACTGTAGCTTGGCAGTGGACTGGGGTTATGAATGTGTAGGATAGGCGGGAGACTGTGAAGCCCGGACGCCAGTTCGGGTGGAGTCGACCTTGAAATACCGCTCTTTTATATCTTCGGCCCTAACTCCGTCAAAACCGGAGGACCCTGCCAGGTGGGCAGTTTGACTGGGGCGGTCGCCTCCCAAAAAGTAACGGAGGCGTCCAAAGGTTCCCTCAGGGTGGATGGAAATCACCTACAGAGTGCATTGGCATAAGGGAGCTTGACTGTGAGACCTACAAGTCGAGCAGGGACGAAAGTCGGGCAAAGTGATCCTACGGTTCCGAGTGGAAGGGCCGTGGCTTAACGGATAAAAGCTACCCCGGGGATAACAGGCTAATCACGCCCAAGAGTTCACATCGACGGCGTGGTTTGGCACCTCGATGTCGGCTCGCCGCATCCTGGGGCTGAAGAAGGTCCCAAGGGTCCGTCTGTTCGCCGGTGAAAGCGGCACGCGAGCTGGGTTCAGAACGTCGTGAGACAGTTCGGTCTCTATCCGTCGTGGGCGCAGGAGATTTGAGGAGAGCTTTCCCTAGTACGAGAGGACCGGGAAGGACAGACCTCTGGTGTACCGGTTGTTCCGCCAGGAGCACCGCCGGGTAGCCAAGTCTGGATGAGATAAGCGCTGAAAGCATCTAAGCGCGAAGCCAACTCCAAGATTAGATCTCCCATCCCTTTAAGTAGGGAGTAAGGTTCCCGGTAGACTACCGGGTTGATAGGCCGCAGGTGTAAGGTGGGTAACCACTTCAGCTGAGCGGTACTAATAAGCCGAGGACTTGACCCACATTAAGGGTCATTTACTCAGAGGGTCGCAAGCGGGACAGGATTCAGTAATAGGTTTCAGGCGTCGGCACTGGCGGTTGGAATCTGATTGCTTAGGGTAAAATTGCCGCGGGGTGGAGCAGCGGCAGCTCGTTGGGCTCATAACCCAAAGGTCGCAGGTTCGAGTCCTGCCCCCGCAACCAGAGAAGAGAGACGCCCGTCATGTGAGTGACGGGCGTTTTGCTTTGCCGTCGTGTATCAGTTGGCCGGTATGTCGGTATGTCAGTTTTACGGAGGAAACGCTTTGGTTGCTGGGAATTTGGAATGGCTGCGTTCAGAATGACAGAATGACGGTGGCTGTATTTCGTCCGTCGCAGGCACCACGTCTCCCTCAGATTGACCGCCTTTCGCAGCCTGAATATACTGTGCCTATCTCATTTTGGGAAGCGATGGATAACATCACGGGGGCAGCATAATTCATTTCACCCCCATCCTAACCTTCCCCCTTGACGGGGGAAGGGACAAGAGGAACGCAGTTACACTCGACTCTAACATCGGTGTGCGGGCAATGGAGGAGCAGGGATGGGCTTAGACAGCAAGGTCAAGTACGCTCTGGTTGGCGCGGGGTCTAGGGCGCGAATGTTCATAGACCCTCTTGCGACGACGTTCCGTGAGGAAGGCGAGTTGGTCGGGCTTGCCGATACGAACCCGGGCAGGCTCGCGTACTATAATCGCCGACTCGTGGATGAGCTAGGCTACCACGATGTCCCTATGTACAGCGCTGACGACTTCGGTCGAATGGTGGAGGAGACCGGGCCGGACGTCGTCATCGTCACCACCGTAGATGCCTTCCATCACGAGTATGTGGTCAGGGCGATGGAGCTTGGTTGCGACGCAATCACAGAAAAGCCGATGACGACGGACGTGGAAAAGTGCAACCTCATCATCGACGCGGTAAAGCGGACCGGCAGGGAGTTGCGCGTAGCGTTCAACTACAGGTGGGCACCCGGCGCGACGAAGGTGAAGCAGGTGATCTCTGAGGGCATCATCGGCGACGTCCTCCATGTCGATCTCGAATACTGGCTCGATACCAGCCATGGCGCCGACTACTTTCGCCGGTGGCACCGGCAGAAGAAGAACTCGGGCGGACTCATCATCCACAAATCGACTCACCACTTCGATCTGGTCAACTGGTGGATCGACGCCGTTCCCGAGACCGTGTACGGCATGGGGCGTCTGGCGTTCTATGGCAAGGAGAACGCGGAGGCTAGAGGAGAGTCCGTGTCATACGAGAGGTACATGGACCAGGATACTTCTGCCGACCCCTTTGCCATCGACCTATCGAAGGATGAGGCTCTGAAGGGCCTCTATCTGGAGAACGAGGGGCATGACGGCTACTTCCGAGACCAGAATGTGTTCGGCGACGGCATTACCATCGAGGACTCCATGAGCCTGCTGGTCAGGTATCGCACCGGACCTGTGCTCAACTACTCGCTCAACGCCTATCTTCCGCGCGAGGGCTTCCAGGTCGCTTTCAATGGCAGCCGCGGACGCCTAGAGTACGAGGAGCAGCACGGAGGGGGCGGTCGGCGCTCCAATCTGGTGCTGTATCCGATGTTCGGGTCTCCCAAGGAATTAGCCGTTCCCGAGGGCGTAGGCGGACACGGCGGCGGGGACATGCTGCTTCAGCGCCAGATTTTCGCGCAAGACGCGGGGCGCGATGCATGGGGAAGGGACGCCGGTCATCAGCAGGGCGCGGCGTCGGTGCTTATCGGCATGGCAGCCAATCGCTCGTTTGAGACGGGCGAAGTGGTCTCGGTGTCCGACCTGTCCCCCGGCTTGGGGCCTGCGACGAAGCTGAGCGATCTTGCCTAGACCTTCCGCCATCCACTGGCCTCCGAGGAGGTGATGACATGACCATCCGAGTTGCAGCAATTGGGGTCTGCCACTGGCACTCGATCTATGACTCGGCGTACCTTCGCCACCTCGCGGCGATGGAGGATGTGGAGATAGTCGGAGTGCACGATGACGAACCGGACATAGCGGCGCACCGGGCCGCTGAAATTGGGGGCGGTGTTCCCACTTTCACTTGCTATTCGGATATGCTGGGTGAGTTGAACCCGGATTTCGTCCTCGCATTGGGACGACACGACACGATGGCGGAGACCGCTCACCACCTTCTCGATAGAGGCATCCCCTTTATCATGGAGAAGCCGATGAGCTTCAATGCCCGGCAGCTCCGGGGTGTAGTCGAGAAGGCCGAGGCGGTAGGCGGTTTCGCTGCCGTGCCGCTCAACATGCGTGATACGCCTTTCTTTGCCCATGCCAAGAGACTCCGAGATGAGGGCGCATACGGCTCCGTCACGCACCTCTACCAAAGGATGAACCGCCCGACATCCGATCGATACCCTGCCTGGGGTTCCCCGTGGATGCTTGACCCGGCAGCGGCCAATGGCGGATGCCTGCGCAACCTTGGCGCTCACGGGCTTGATGCCTTCGTCAATCTCACCGGAGAGGGTGAGGAGATCGAGGTGAGCGGCTGCCAGCTCAGCTGGAGTGCGCTTGGAAAGCCGGTCGAGGACTATGCCTCGGTCCTGGTGCGATCGAAGAAAGGAGTTCTGGGCACGATTGAAGTGGGGAACGGCTTCCCAAGAGACGGGACCGACGCCAACCTGAAGGTGGCCTTCGAGAGGGCGATACTGAGGATGGAAGGCGAGCGTATTGTGCTGGAAACTCCGGACGGCTCTTATGACCTTCCTGCGGACGACGACGCGGGGAGCGTGCTGAGGCGAAGCCTGGATGCGGCAGTAGGTGGCAAACCGCCGCCCGTCAGCGTCGCGGACTGCTACAGGGCAGTCCGGCTCATAGACCTCGCCTACATCGCTGCGGGCAACCCATACGGCACCGCCGCCGTCTAGCTCGACTTCACTGCTAAAGGAGAATGGTGACATGGCACAAGGTGTACGCCCCGACGACTCAAGACTAAGCTGGCAGGGCGCCGTATCGTTCGTCGATACGGCGGAATGGCGGATGCCGTGGCGCATCCCGCACGAGCAAGTCTCGCTGTTTCCGCCGGACGCGCTGCGGGAGCGCACGGCTATGCCGGCGGGAGTTCGGATTTCGTGCCATACGGACACGGAGTTCCTGGCGGGCCGGATTGAGCCGATAGGCGGGGAACCCGAGGAGGAGAACAGCAGTATGGACCTGTACTGCGACGGCGAGTTCCACGGGTCGGTCGGGTTGGCGGGGCGGACGGAGTTTCGCTTCGACGGTCTGACGCGGGGCAAGAAATTGCTTGAGCTGTGGCTGCCGCAGCATCGTGAGTTCAGGTTGCGCGGCTTGGAGATGTCCGAGGGCGCGACTATCGAGCCATACGATGACAGCCGTCCGAAGTGGGTTACTTATGGCAGCTCGATTACGCATTGCCGCGCGGCGGAGAGTCCTAGCCTTACGTGGCCCGCGATAGTTGCGCGGGAGCACGGCCTGAACCTTACGTGCCTGGGGTATGGCGGCAATTGCCATCTGGAGCCAATGATAGCTCGGATGATGAGGGATATGCCGGCGGATTTCTTGTCTATGAAGGTGGGAATCAATATCTATGGGTCGGAGAGTCTGAGCGAACGCACTTTCCGTTCCGCGATCATCGGGTTTGTGCAAATCGTGAGGGAGAAGCATCCTGAAACGCCGTTCGTGGTCATCTCACCCATATTCTCGCCGCCCCGGGAGAGGGTTCGGAACGCCGTCGGGCTTACGATAGAGGATATGCGGCATGAGGTGGAGGAGGCTGTGCTCGCCATGAGAGGGCAGGGGGACGAGAACCTGTACTACGTCAGCGGGCTAGAGATATTCGGAACTGACCTCGGGCATCTGCTGTGGGACGAACTTCATCCGGACGCCGCGGGGTATAAGGTTATGGGCCGGAATTTTCTGGATAGGGTTGCGCGGAAATTTTTTGTGTAAGGTTGGCTGGCAACTGGCCTGAGGAATTGCGGCGGTTTAGCCTGTGCTACTTACTCCTGGCTTCTGAGGCGGTGCAGTTCGGCTTGGATCTGGGCGAGGCGGGTTTCGGCTTCCAATCTAGCGGCGCGTTCCGAGTTTGCTCGCTCTTCGGCTATGTCCCGTGCCGCTCTCTCCGTATCAGCGCGGGCTTCGGCGGCCACAAGGGCTTCCTGCGACTCTTCGGGGGTGAGCAGAAAGTCGCCCGATACGCGGTCTCTGAAGCGCAGTGTTCCGCTGTCCCACCACAGTTCCAGCCCGAGAATGTCGCTGTATCCCCAATGGCGTCCGTCCGTCTCGCTTACTATTTCGATACGCTCATACTTGCGGCCAACCAATCTATCGGCGGCGAGCGGGGCATCGTGATATTCTCCACCGCTTGGGTCGAAGCGCCAGTATTCGCGCACGCCATAGGCAGCGTAGCCGTCTCGCTTGACGGTATAGTCCCGCCTGCCTGTGGTACGGGAGCCCACTTCCAGCACCAGGTCGGGCGGCTTGCCCACTTCGCTAATCACATAGCCGTTGCGTTTGATTATTGCCTGGGGGTCGTCCAAGCCTTCGGCAAACACGCCATCGAAATAGAACTCGCCTATGTCCCCCGCGTTCTCGCAGAGGTAAGCCTCGCTGGAGATCAACACATCGCTTCTATGCGCGAAGTATGGCCTGAGCGCCGAAGCAAAAGCATATATGCCATCGAACTGCTCCATGTCGCGTTCCTCTTCAGGTGGATTGGGCAGTGGCTCTATGTGCGCGTAACGGTCAATACCGCGCTGTGTCAGTGTGCTTTCCGTGGTCATGTTTGACCTCTCCGTGAGCCGTCTGACTGAAATCTCCGCCAGAGCGGAAATATGTCCTTGGATTATACCACTGTATGACAACCGGAGTTAAGCGTCGGCGTGCTCTGCCGCAGCGCTGTTTTAGAAAGGGAGTGCCTTAGTCTGCGACGGCGATGGCGTCTTCGGCGAACTCGGGCATGACTTCTGTGGCGAACATCTCGATGCAGCGGAGGGACTTGTCCAGGTCGAGGCCGGCTGCGCCGAACTTGCCGAAGATGCGGTTGATGCCCTTGGAGCGCAGGGCTTCTATGCGTTCGCAGACGACTTCGGGCGTGCCGATGAGCGGCAGGATGCCTTCTTCGCGGGCGCGCTTGCCGGCTTCGAGGCGGTCGCGGTCGCGGTGTACCCAGTGCTTGTAGTTGTCGGGGATGACGCCGTTCTTGTCGGCGGGGTTGCCGACGCGGTAGAACTCTTCGTTGATGTGGTCTTCCAAGCCCTTGATGTCGTTTTCGGCCTGCTCCATGGTGGGGGCGACGTAGATGTTGGTGCTGACTGGGAGGTCGATGTGCTCGTGCGGGTTGCCGTAGTGCTCCATGCGCTCGTGCCAGAGACTGACGACCTGCGGGGTCTGCCCGAGTGTGGTCGTGGGACCGCCGACGATGATGGGCAGGCCGCGCTTCGCGGCGTTGTCAACGCTCTCCGGGCTGGTGCTGACTGCGATGTAGATGGGCGGGCCGGGCTTCTGGACGGGCTTGGGAATTACCCAGGTATCCTCGAAGTCCACGAACTTGCCCTTGAATGTGGTCCTGCCTTCCTCCCAGCATGCCTGGATGACTTCGAGGTACTCGTTGAACATCTCGCGTGAGTGCGCGATGTCCACGCCGAGCCCGTGGAACTCCTGCGCCTGATAGCCCGCGCCAACGCCGAGATTGAAGCGCCCGTTGGAGATGATGTCGATGATGGCGCTTTCTTCGGCGACGAGGACGGGGTTGTGGAAGGGCAGCACTACGATGGCGGTGCCGATGCGGGCGTTTTCGGTCTTGGCTGCGACCGCGCCGAGGAACGAGAAGATGCCGGAGAGCATGCCGTGCCGGGAGAAGTGGTGCTCGCCGAGCCAGATGTCCTGCAAGCCGAGCTTGTCCGCGAACTCGATCTGCTCCAGCGAGGCGTCGAAGGCGCGCTCGGCGGTCCAGTCTTTGTGCCAGCGTAGTATGTCGAACATGCCGAATCTCATTGGATGCTCCTTGTGGAAACTTACATCGATGGACAGGATGAATAGGATTTTCACCCCCATCCTAGCCTTCCCCCATCAAGGGGGAAGGGACAATTCATGGAGGGAGGTTACCTGTTGCGGAGGCGGGGGTCAAGGACGTCGCGGAGGGAGTCGCCGAACAGGTTGAAGGCGAGCACGGTTATGGTGATGGCGAGTCCGGGGTAGAATGCCATCCACCAGAGCGGCTTGAACGACGAGAAGTTGGCGAACGCGAGCATGTTGCCCCATGTCGCGGTGGGCGGCGGAACGCCCGCACCGAGGAAGCCCAATCCGGACTCGATGAGGATTGCGACGCCGAGGTGCGCGGTTGCCAGAATGAGGTAGGGCGCGACGCACTGGGGCGCTACATGGCGGAACATGATGCGGAAGTCCTTCGCGCCGATGGCACGTGCGGATGTTACGTACTCCATCTCTCGTATCTGCAAGGCGACGGAGCGGATGACACGTCCTCCGAATGGGAGGCGCGTTACCGAGATTGCGAGAATTACCGTCCACAGGCTTGGGTCGAGCGCGGAGAGAAGCAGCAGGGCGAGTATGACATCCGGGAACGCCTGAAGGATTTCCAGGAAGCGCTGGAGTATCAGGTCAACCTTGCCGCCGGCGTAGGCGCTCACGACGCCCAGAACTGCACCGCCAGTTGTGCCGAAGAGGACTGCCACAATGGCGACCGTGAGCGTGGTGCGTGTGCCGAAGATTACCCTGCTAAAAATGTCGCGCCCTTGCTGGTCTGTGCCGAAGAAGTGGTCGGCGTTGGGTTCGCCGGACATGTGGGTGAAGTCGCCTTTATGCTCGGGCCAGGGGGTTATCAGGGGCG
This sequence comes from Dehalococcoidia bacterium, assembly GCA_965204855.1. Lineage (GTDB taxonomy): Bacteria > Chloroflexota > Dehalococcoidia > Lucifugimonadales > JADFKI01 > Bin90. Next base: position 1,693,921 of record OZ242018.1, on the reverse strand, counting down.
CGGCAATTGCCATCAGAACCATCAGAATGAGGACGAAGGCACCCGCGGCACCGAGTGGGTTTAGCGATACGAAGCGAGACAACGCTCGCCACACGGCCACACCTCGGGAACGCCGAGTCTGTTCTGCTAGAGTTGTCGCTTCAGTGGTTGTCTGCATTTGAACTTTGCAATTGTTTTAGTGGACTCGATAGCTGCGGGCATTTCAGGACCGGTGAATGAGGTTTTTTGCCCCCATCCTAACCTTCCCCCATCAAGGGGGAAGGGACTTTTCTGATGTTTACGAGTAGCGGATTCGTGGGTCGAGCCATCCGTACATTATGTCCACGAAGAGATTCGTGACAGTGAAGATTATGCCGTAAAGCAGTACAAGGTTCTGAATCATCACCACGTCGCGCTCCGCGATTGCGCGAATCAGGATTTCGCCCAGCCCCCGGACGTTGAAGACCTTCTCCATCGCCACGGAGCCACCGAGAAGGAAGCCCAGAATGATGCCGGAGATCGTGAGAACGGGCAGTATGGCGTTCTTGACGGCGTGGCGCATCATCGTTACGCGCTCCATCAAGCCCTTCGCGCGGGCGGTGCGGATGTAGTCCTGCCCGATGACCTCGAGCAGGGAGGAGCGTGTCATGCGCGCGATGTAGGTCGCGCCGCCGATGCCCATCATGAGGATGGGCGCCCAGACAATTTGCAGGTTCTGCTTAGGGTCCTCCCATAATTGCGCCGAGGCGATTGGGGACGCATAGCCGAACTGCACCGCCAGGAAAATGACGAGAAGCAGTCCAAGCCAAAAGCCCGGGATCGCAAGGAACAGGATGGTCCCGACGCGGGTTACGTAGTCGGCAATGGAGTTACGTTTCAGCGCTCCAATGAGGCCGACGGGGAAGCCGATTATCCACGATAATATGGTTGACCCAATCGCGAGCTCCAAAGACAGGGGCGCCCGTCTCTTGAGCACATCCGCAACGGTGTCGGTACGGAAGAACGACTTGCCAAGCTCAAGTGTGGCGAGGTCCTTCAGCCAGCTGAGGTACTGGATATAGAGGGGCCTGTCCAAGCCGAGCGCTTCCATCAGGGCTTCGCGCTGCTGCGGCGTGATTCGCGACACTTCGTTCGTGCCGTAGAAGGCGATCAGAATGTCGCCCGGGATAATTCGCAGCACCACGAAGATGACTACGGTTATCGCCAGCAGTGTCGGGACGGCGTACAGAAGCCTTCGTATAAGGTAGGTTCCGATTGTCTAATCCTCCAAGGACTAACATCGATGGACAGGATGGGGAGGATGTTTTCACGTCCACCCCAAAATGAAATACGCAGACGGATTTTTTGATTGCGAAAGGCAGGGGAACTATCACCCCCACCCTAACCCTCCCCCGTCAAGGGGGAGGGAATTGTCTTGTGTTGTTGCATGTCTAGCGTGGGAAGTGCGCGCTGTTCTGGTCGAGCCACCAGGTGCCGCGGCGCTCGGCGTTATAGATACCTACGCTGAACTCTCCGGTCTGACCCTTGACATACTCCCAGTAGGCGTCAGCGAACTCTTCCCATGCGGCGGTGGCGAACGGGACTTGCTCCTCAAGAAGGAGGTCAAGCTCGTTCACGTATTCCTTGCGCTTTGAGGCGTCAAGTTCGTTGTCTATCTTGTCGAGCAGCGCGTCCACTTCCTCGCTGCAGAAGCCGCCATAGTTTTCGGTCGAGCCGCAGCCGTACCACGCCCTCATATAGGAGGACGGGTCACCGAACGGGAAGACCGCGTACGAAACGGCGAGGTCGAAGTTGCCGTCCTGGATGCTCTGAATTGCGACCGGGCCCTCACGGGGCTTCTGCTCAACGTTGATTCCTTGCTCGCTGAGGAGCTGTGCTATCAGCGGTCCCCAAACGGCATAGTGACCTTCAACGGAATAGGTGATGCTCAGATCCAGGCCGTCGCCGTAGCCCGCTTCTTCGAGCAGCGCCTTGGCTTCTTCAAGGTATGGACCCTTATCGGCCGTGGGTACGCAGGTCGGTCGGTCGCGCAGGTCTTCATAGGAGGATGCCCATGGACTCCACCTGAAGACATAGCCGCAGCCGAAACCGTTGAGTGACACGGTCTTGAAGACGCTGTCTTCCATCGCGTCACGGTCGATAATGAGGTTGATCGCCCTACGCACACGGACATCGCTGAGGGGACCACCAGCGTCCTGCTTCATCCAGATACCCTGAACGGTGGTTTGCGCGTAGCGGTGCAGCTTCATACCCTCGGGTGTGTCTGCCAGCCAGTCGTGGTATGACTTGGGGTCGAGGACGCGGGCATAGTCGGACTTCTTTGCTAGGAACGCAGCTATCTTAGTCTGCGCGTCCGGCATGTGATAGACGTTGATGCCGTCCAGATAAGGAAGGTTGGGGTTCCAGTAGTCGGGGTTCGCCTCAATCTTCCAGAACTCCGCGTCTCTGTGTTCCTTGTACCTGTATGGGCCGGTGCCCGGGTAATTGGGTATGGTACGCAGGTCAGAGTTGTTGTCGTCCAGCGTCTGCTTGCGTACTATCACATTGAAGCCGGTCGCGAAAGCATTGAGTATGTAATCGGCAGCTCTCGCTTCCTCCAGAACAAGCTTGAAGGTGTAGTCGTCCGGCGCCTGCACGCCGTCCGCCGCCACGGCGGAGAAGAGAGCTTGTCTGCGGCTGGAAACATGGTCGGGCGGGAAGATGATGCGGTCGAACGTCGCCTTGACGTCAGCGGAGGTCATGTCCGCGCCGTCGTGGAACTTGACGCCTTCACGCAATGGGAAGGTGAACGTCTTGCCGTCGGACGAAACCTCCCATGATGTAGCGAGACCCTGAGCGATGATGCCCCTGTCCGGATCTGTGGGATCATTCATGACCAGCAGGTCGAATAGCGGGCACTGCGGGGTGCAGTTATTCGTTGTGCCTGACTGGTGCAGGTCCAAATGCGGCGGGTTTGCGGCAAAGCCGTACTCGAGCCAGCCGCCGCGCTGGGGGCTATCCTCCGGAGCGGCGAGATAAGTGAGTTCCACTTCCGCTGCGGGTACGGGGGTAGCGGCAGCGGGGAGCGCGGGCTGCTGTCCTGTGGTGCCTGCGCCGGCTGCCTGCTTGGCTACGGGGGCAGCGGTCGGAGCCGCGGGAGCCGCCTGTTGGGCCGCGGGAGCTGCCGCTTCGGGCTCTTCCGCGCTGGTGCAGGCGGCTAGTGTCATTATCAGAGCGAGGATTACAACAAACGGCAGTAAGGTCTTGAAACAAATCTTCATTCGGCTCCTCCTGTGCAGGGCGCGGCACTCCGGGGTTTACTGCATTATTGTTTGCTCGTAGTCTAGTCTCCTCGTCAAATGGTGTGATTAAGAAGCGAAATACTTTAGATTGAACCAGACTATAATGGCAAGGCTTGATTATGTCAACAGAGTAAGCTGCAGAGTATTACTAATAGGTGTTGGTGTCAGACATAACATTTCCTTCGATGCGGGCTTCATCCCCATCCTAGCCTTCCCCTATCAAGGGTGAAGGGACAAAATGCCTCACTTCAACAGGTGTAAGCAATACCAGCTGGAGCGTCTTGACGGAAACTCCCGGGTCTGTTGTGAAAGGCGCCGTCAACATCGGGAAATATCAAGAAATGTAATATAAAATGTCATACAATATACCTATACGATATTGGAATAAGATGCTAACCTTTAAGTCTCCCTGAGCGTTGTATAGATGCAGGGGTGGAAGATGTTGGACAATAGTATGGACTGGGCGCAGTATTGGCAAGAAGTGTATAAATTAGCCTTGCATTGTCCTGAACAATTTGATATAAATAGAACATTATATTAAAACGCTACGAAGAACCTGGATTTGAGTAAGCTCTCCCACCTCTACACGAAGTGACACGGAAGGATGTAGTGACCACCTTGGAGGCAATCATGGAAGGCCGTACCGGAACGCAGGGTGCAGGCTTCGAAGATGCCAGAAATGATGTCGTGAAGACTGCACGGACGAGGACGAGAAACACAGACAGGCGGGACTACGCGGGTGAGACGACCGATACCATTCGCGAGTACCTGACGGCGATCGGGCAGCATCCTCTGCTCGACAAGTCGGATGAGATCCGTCTTGGCCTAGCGGTGGAGCGCCGCATGGAGTTGAAGCAGCGCCGAGAGGAGTTCGCCAAGGAGAACGGCTTCGCGCCGTCCACATCGGACCTCGTCTTCGAGATATACATGGCGCTGCTTGACAGCCGAGACACGCTGCTTACTTTCGCGGGCGTGCTTGGATACGAACTGAGTGAGGACACTACGGTAAGCGACGCGCTCGCGATTCGTGATGTAAGGGACGCGCTCGACCTGCCGATGGACGCCGCGACCAAGTCGGCGCTGGCGCTGGCGCTCGATGTGAAGGACGCGGACGCGGTCGCCAAGGTGGCCGCAATATCGCGGCTGCGCTGGCTGCTGCCGCTCGAAGTCATAGAGACGCTCGACGGCGGCATGGAAGGCGGCTTGTCGGACGACCTGATTCTCATGGTCGAGGACTGGTGGAAGACTATCGAGAACATGGGCAGGGACGCGGGCGAAGACCTGACGAACTCCAACCTGCGGCTGGTGGTGAGCATTGCACGCAAGTACCAGAACCGGGGCTTGCCGATGCTGGACCTGGTGCAGGAAGGCAACCTGGGCCTGATGCGCGCCGTGGAGAAGTTCGACTCGCACCGGGGCTTCAAGTTCAGCACTTATGCTACCTGGTGGGTGCGGCAGGCGGTTACGCGCGCGCTGGCGGACCAGGGCCGGACAATTCGACTGCCTGTGCATGTCGTGGAGCGCTTGCAGCAACTCGGATCCGCGGAGCGCGAGCTTCACCGCCAGTTCGACCGGGACGCTACACCGGCGGAGATTGCCGAGGAACTCGGCTGGACGCCGGAGACGGTTGAAGTGCTGTTGCAGCAGCGGCAGCATACCGTTTCGCTGGAGACGCCGGTCGGCGAGGAAGAGTCCACTCTGGAGGACTTCATCCAGGACACCGGCGGCTGGGCGACGGACGAGATGGCGATTCGCATGGTTACGCGGCAGAATGTCGTGGACGCGATGCAGGACCTGCCGCCGCGCTTGCGCCTGGTGCTGACACTGCGGTTCGGCTTCCTCGACGACCGTCCAAGGACACTCGAAGAGGTCGGGCGAGAGCTTGGGGTTACTCGCGAGCGCGTGAGGCAGCTGGAGCGGCAGGCATTGGACAGGCTTCGCAGCTCAGGACGGCTGCCAACGCTGGCGGAGCATGGCGCAATCTAATGTGATAGCTGATGCGGCTCCGAGCGCGGGGGCAATAGAAACGGGGCGACCTTTTGGGGTCGCCCCTTCTTTTCGTATCACCTACCTATAGGTATGGGTGCCAGGTCCGAAGTCGCCTTTGGTGCAGGCTTCACCCCCATCCTAGCCTTCCCCCGTCAAGGGGGAAGGGACAAGATGAACGGCAATGCTTGTCTTCGGTGGGCGGGCGTATTGCCTTATGAGTCTTCATCTTCAGAGTAGGGTATTACGAGCACCGGCGTGTTGCCAGTGCGTATGACGGCGTCCGTTACGCTGCCCAGCACCAGGCGTCCCAGTCCGGTGCGCCCCTGTGTGCACATCGCAATGAGGCTGTTTGGCTGCGTCTGAGCGTACTCGACGATTTCGCTCGCGGGGCCACCTTCAAGCGTCTGCCACTGCGCGTCGAGGTCCCGCCCTTCGTTGACGGCTGCCGACACTTCTTGCAAGTATTCGTCCGCGGCTTCCTCAGCCTGCTGCATGAGGTCGTCAGGATAGGCGTAAACTTCCGGGACTGAGCCGGCGTACAGCTGCGCGGATGACGGTATGCAAGTCAAGAGCGTTGTGTCGAGACCCAGCGCTTCGGCGAGCTGAGCGGCAAATGGCAGGGCGTCTTCCGAGCGAGCGGACATGTCCAACGGGACTATAAGGCTTTGAAATGACACTTCCGAAAGTCTTTCATCCTCTCCGGGATGAACGACCAGCACAGGGACCTGAGCGCGAGGCACGATTGTGGTCGTTACGCTTCCCACGACCATTCGTCGTACGCCGGAGCGTCCGTGAGTGCTCATGGCAATCAGGTCGGGCTGATGCTCTTCGATGTATTTGAGAATAACAGCCGCCGCCGCGCCTGTTTCGCGTTGTGCCTCGCACTCCACGCCTTCCGCCTGAAGCCTTTCGCATATGGTATTCAGGTAATCTGACATGCTCGACTGCGACCTGTAGCTTGGCGCAGTTGTAACCTCGCCAAACATGTCGATGTAGGGGTCGCCGTCCGCATGCAGCAGCACAATTCTTGAGTTCAGCTTGGCCGCAAGAGGAGCTACATAAGCAAGCGCAGCTTCCGAGAGTTCTGATCCATCCAGTGGCACAACTATATGCTCGAACAATGCTAGTCTCCTAATATCGATGTCTTTCGGGTAATGCCCATAGATTGCAAACACATGATAACAAAGAACGCCGGGACTTGGACGATTGCGCGCTCAAGTCCCGGCGTTTCTACTGGTTCATCGAACTATGGATGCGCTGCCGCGTCTAGCTGCCGTTGGCTCCTTGCATCGCCATCGTAACTGAGGCGGGGTTCATCGGCAGCTCGTCCATGCGGACACCGACAGCATCGTGGATAGCATTCGCTATTGCGGCCATCGGCGGAACGATGGATACCTCGCCCACGCCGCGCACGCCGTAGGGGTGTGCCGGGTTAGCGACCTCGACGATGACCGTGTCAATCATCGGGAGGTCCAGCGAGGTGGGCATCCTGTAGTCTAGCAGGCTGGAGTTATCCATCTGCCCGTCGGCATTCATGTAATACTCTTCGTTGAGCGCCCAGCCGATGCCCTGCACTACGCCACCCTGAATCTGCCCTTCGACGTAGCTGGGGTGGACCGCCTTGCCAGCGTCTTGTATGGCAGTGTAGCGGAGGATGGTTACCTTGCCTGTCTCGGGGTCAACCTCGACGTCCACGATGTGGGTGGCGAATGCGCTGCCCGGCCCTGCCGGGTCGAGGTTGGCGCGTCCTACGACGGGACCGCCGGTTTCGGTGAGGCGCTCAGCCATTTCCTTGAAGCCGATGCTCAACTCAGGGTCGGACTTGTGCCGGAAAGTGCCGTCCTCGAAGCCAACCTGGTCAACGTCGGCTTCCCACATCAGCGCGGCGCGCTCGATCATCTGGCGCTTGACGTCCTGGGCGGCCTCGAAGCTTGCCCAGCCCGTCTTGAAGGCTGCGCCGCTGCCGCCGGTCATCGAGGTGTAGCCGATGGTCTCGGTGTCGCCGACTTGCGGGTTCACGTCTTCGACCGGAATGCCGAGCACTTCGGCGAACTGCTGCGCGGCAGCGGGTCGGGTGCCGCCGATATCGACAGAGCCGATGGTCAGATTGACAGTGCCGTCGTAATTGACGTTCGCCGTGGCGCATGCCGCGCCCGCGCCGTTCATCCAGAAGCCGGTCGCAACGCCGCGCCCGCGATTCGGGCCTTCAAGCGGGGTCTGATAGTGCTCATGGTCTCGCGCCGCCTCGTTGGTCTCGACACAGCCGATGACAGGGTTGACGACGCCGTAGCTGCGGCGGGTGCCTTCCTTGGCGCCGTTCATGATGCGGAACTCCAGGGGGTCGATGTCCAGCTTGCGGCATATGTCGTCGATGACCTGCTCGGAGGCGAAAGCGGCGCCGGGAGCGCCGGGGGCGCGATAGGCGGTCGTCTTGGGCTTGTTGTCAACGATGTCGTAGCCGTCGAGCCGGAGGTTGTCCACGTCGTAAGGGGAGTAGATGCAGTTCATTGCCGCGCCGACCGGGGAGCCGGGATACGCGCCCGCCTCGTATTTCAGGTCTGCCTGCACGGCGGTCAGCTTGCCCTCGTTTGTAACGCCAATCTTAATCCACATGTAGCTGCCGGAGGTGGGGCCTGACGCCTCGAGGACGTCTGCGCGGCTCATCGTAACCTTGACCGGGTGGCCGCTCTTCTGGGAAAGCGCGGCTGCTACCGGCTCAAGGTATATGGTCGTCTTGCCGCCGAAGCCGCCGCCGATTTCCATGGGGATGACCTTGATGCGCGAGTGCGGGATGCCGAGAACGGCGGAGGTGCGGTCGCGAATCTGGAAGTGGCCCTGAGAGCTGCACCAGATGGTGATTCTGCCGTCAGTCTGCCACCAGGCGGTGGCGGTGTGCGGCTCGATGTAGCCCTGGTGGACGGTCTTTGTGCGGAAGGTCTTCTCGACGACAAGGTCAGCCTCGGCAAAGCCCTTCTCGATGTCGCCGAGTACCATCTCCGAGTGGCTGGCGACATTGCCCTCGTAGTTGGCGTGAAGCTGCGGCGCGCCGTCTGCTATAGCTTCCTCTACCGTCGTAACCGCGGGCAGGACCTCGTACTCGACGTCTATCAGGCCGAGGGCTTCCTCTGCCGCATGCGCGCTCTGCGCCGCGACTGCGGCGATTGCCTGTCCCTTGTAGAGCGCCTTCTCGCCGGCAAGGCAGTTGTTGCTGAGGTGCTTGAGGTTCGTTGGCGGACCCGCGACAATGACGCGCGCCTCGTCGGGGGCGTCGGCGAAATCAGCCGAGGTTATCACGGCAAGGACTTCGGGGTGCGCCTCAGCCTTGCTCGTGTCTATGGACAGGATGTTGGCATGGGCGTGCGGGCTGCGGAGGACCTTGCCGTGCAGCATGCCGGGCAGGTTCATGTCCGCGCCGTAGAGCGCCTTGCCGGTTACCTTGTCGTAGCCGTCGTGCCGAATGGGGCGCTTGCCGACTACATTGTATTCCTTGGTGGAGAGGACGATGTTGGATGCCATCTGCGACTTGCCTCCGTTATAGGGTGTGATTGGGGTTCATTTTGCAGGCGCATTGTAACACATTGTTGATAAGGTGAAATACCGAGTGTTGTTAAGGTGCGATTAACGGTGTGATACCATGCCCTTCGACTACAATAGGGGCACAATAGGGGAAACGAAATGCCACGAAGCGCCATGCGTGAAACCATCCGCGAAGAGGGCGTCAATGTCCTGCTGAACCAGACGTTGCGAGGTCATGGTTTGTCCGCGAAAGCAGAGCGGCGTAGGCGTAATGTTATTCCCGACATTCAGGTTGCGCTGAAAACCGGCGATATCGTATTGCTGGAATGCAAGTGGGACGATTCGGTTGCCGCGCTTGAATCTCAGCTCGACGAACGCTTGGAGCAATCACCGGACGCGCTCGCCGTAGTCGGCGTGCTATATCCCGAAAGCCTGAAGTACGCGGAGGATACGCAGTCCGTATTGGAAGCCTCCGCACTGCGATGGTGGCTGCACGGGACGCGCGGCGAGCGTCTGCCCGATATACGCCTGCGCTCAGGAACTCCGCGCGACCTCGCCGACCAGCTGCGCGTCCTGCCATTGGAACTTGAGGGCGTCGATAGGGTTGTCGCCGCTGCTGGCGTAGTGGAGTACGGCGTGGAGCAGGCGGCGCAGCAACTCGCCAAGCACGCACGCCTTTCGCGCCGCATCGCGGACATCATAGCGCAGACCGACCAAGAGAAGAACCGCGCCGCCGCTCTACGCATCGGCTGTCTCGTTGTGTTCAACGCGCTGGCGTTTCAGAACCGCCTATCTGCGGAAGACGGCGATGTTCAGATGGTCGGCGAATCTTGGCGCAACGGGCTGGACGGGCTTTACGACGCATGGCGCTACATCTGCGACAATATAGATTATGTGCCGGTGTTCGAGCTGGCAGCCGACATTATAGACACGGTGCGAGACGGTCCTTCAGAACTGCACGAAGCGGCGATAGCCCCGCTGATAAAGGCTATGGAGGATACAAGCCGCCTGGAAGGGCATGACCTGTCTGGCAGGCTGTTCCATACGCTACTGACGGACGCCAAGTTCACAGGTGCGTACTACACTTCGGTTCCCGCCGCGACGCTGCTTGCGCGGCTGGTGTTTCAAAACTGGCCCAAAGGCGTTGACTGGAGCGACCATGAGTTTCCCGCGTCGCTGAATGTGGCGGACTTGGCTTGCGGCACGGGAACTCTGCTCATGGCTGTGGCTTCTGAAGCGGAGCGACGGCATACGGAGGCAGGCGGGCAGAATTCCGCCGCACTGCACAAGGCGATGGTGGAACAGGCATTGCATGGCTACGATGTGCAGTTGTCAGCCGTGCATTTCGCGGCTACCAGCCTTGCGATGCTCAACCCGCATATTCAGTTCGACCGCATGAACCTGTATGTGATGCCGCTCGGCGTCGAGGGTGGCAATGTGTCTTTGGGTTCGCTGGACTTTCTGGGACAGGATGAGGTCGCCGTGCAGTACGCGCTTTCTGAAGACGACGCAGGCATTGCGGTCGGACAGGCAGAACGGGTGTCGGGCGGCGGTAGTCGGGGAGTGGAAGAGGGCGTTACAGCGCGCTTGCCCGACTTGGACTTGGCGATTATGAACCCGCCTTTCACTCGCCCAAGTCTGTTATTCGGCAACCTTCCGGCGTCCCATAGGCGTCGGATACAGTCTGAACTCAACCGTCGTCTTCGGAATATGCAAGGTTCGGCAATCGCCGGAATGGGAGCGGCTTTTGTCGCTGCCGCCGCGCCAAAACTGCGACCATCTGAGGGACGCTTGGCGTTGATACTGCCCGTCACGGTATGCACAGGTTCATCTTGGCAGCAGACCCGCTCGCTCATTGAGCGCGACTTCGTTTTGGACATGGTGATTGTGTCTCATGACCCGCAACGGTGGAACTTCTCGGACAGTACGGATTTATCGGAAACATTGATAATTGCTACTCGCAAAATCACCCAAGATAATGGGGGGGGTATTCTGAACATTGTGTGGATTTCGTCAACCTATGGCAGAATCCTGACGGAGTTCTCGACGCTCACCGCGTAGCCCAAGCGATTGCTGATACGCGGCCCGCGAACATAGAGGATGACGGAGCCGCATTGCTTGAAGTCGATGGCGTGCATGTAGGCGAGGTCGTATCCATTCCTGAGTCCAAAATCTTGGACAGGCAGTGGATGGGAGTTCAATTCGCGCGCGCCGATGTAGCCCGCGCGGCGATGCGGCTGCTTGATGACGGGGAAGTGTGGGTTCCCGGGGCGGGGACTGCTAAGAATATCCCCCTGTGTTCGTTAGAGAAAATCGGTGAAATTGGGCCGGACAGGCGCGATATATTGGACGGTTTCGAGTACACGGATACAGTTTCCGCGTATCCAATGATACATGGACATGACACCGAACAGCGAAACCGCTTAACCGCTGAATCGGATAAGTACCTATTGCCTCTGAGTCGGCCGCGTCCAGGCCGTAGGCTGAAGCGGTTAGAGCAACTTTGGCCAAAAGCAGCGCAACTCCTAATCGCAGAGCGCATTTGGTTGAATACAACCAGAGTCGTATCAATGTTCTCGGATAGGCCTGTCCTGTCAAATGTGTGGTGGGAGGTCAAAACTGATAGTCAGGCTTTCGACAAGGCCATTGCGCTCTTTCTGAATAGCAGCGTTGGTATTCTGGCAAGATTGGCAACACGCAATACTACTAGGGGAGGGTGGGTAGCACTAAAGAAAGTCGAATTGGAAGACATGCCAGTATTGGATGTACGCGCCATATCGGACGAGCAGTTGCAAGCGTTGGCGGACCTGTTCGACGAATTGGCGGACGAGGAGTTCGAGCGTCTGCCGGCGATGGCGGAATGCGCGGCGCGGCGGCGGCTGGATGATGGGCTGTCGGCGATATTGGGCTTGCCGGACTTGGCGGGGCTGCGGCAGTTGCTGGCGACGGAGCCGGTGGTTGCGAACGCGCGGTTGTGAGCGCGAGCTTGGGGAATGTTCAATTGCTATACTGGTATGACATTCAGCCCTTGCCTGCGCTAGAAGTGCCTGCGACTGTTGGTGAGCAGCGTGAGACCATGCCGCAGCGCATTTGTACAGGTAGTGTGTTGGCTACCGGAAATGGTGAGTGTGATGGAAGGAAAAAATGGCTGAGAAAATTAATGTGGGTAGTCCTCCAATCGGTTACGCCATTTCTTCAGCACGCAAGGGTGAATTCGTGGAGGTCGCATGTCAAGAATTCACATCCACCGAAGATGGCCAACACTTCATACAGCGACTTGAAGGATTGCCCAACGAAATTCTTATGCGTTTGCGGACTAAAGTCCTGCCGTCGGAAGTTGATCACTTGCTAGCGATATATCATCGTGATGGTGCGGCAGATGTTTACTTGAATGAGTTGGAAATTAAGCCGCAAGCTCGTGCTGCGAGGCCTGTCCGAGAAGCTGGGCAGGAGGTCTCTAAGGACGACGTCGCTGATATAGAGCGTCTCAATGTCGGGGTCCCTATACCCGATGAAGCCGGCTACCTTTTTTTGTTCTCTGTCGGCTGGCGAAAGGGGCTCTGTTATGACTTTGGTCCCATTGGCGTACCCAATCCAGTTCCTCGGCAGTACGATGTTGGCGCGCTTTTGGCTCAAGCCTATGCTCACCTCACTTTCCAAGAAAGGTTCAGTATTTCCGATGCAGAATGGGAGTTGCTGTTTGAATCCGAGTGGTTCCCTTTTGTTGGGATGGGTGACAGCGTGATCAATAGATTGATAGGTCATATCAGGTCTGGCTGGGACCCAGACGAATTGCTGGACGAAATAGCCACCGAGGTTGGCGCTCGCATTCCGGGTATGGTAGAAGGTTGGCAGAAACTCTCTCCATTTCAACCGCACCTGAAAATACTTGAGCGAGCGGTCGAACGCTTCCAAGCAAAAGATTACGTCAGTTGCACCAGTTTGCTGTTCTCTCGCATTGAAGGCATACTGCGTACACACCAAAGCAACTTAGGCTCTCCGACGCCCTTTAACTTATCAGAATCCGCTGTGGCTTCCAAAATAGGCAACGATAAGAGTTTGTTGTTGCCACATCGTTTTCTTAAATACCTTAATGACATCTATTTCGCCAATTTTAACCCTCAGTCGCCAAGCATTAGTGTGTCTAGGCACAGTGTCGGCCATGGTGTCGCTGACCAGTACAAGTTTGACCAGAAATCAGCCGTAATCGGTATTCTCTTAGTAAACCAATTATCATATTTCTTAGCATCATAGCCGTGACTTTGCCACTGAAGTGGAGAGTGACCACCCTCACCGAATCCTTTCTGGAGCAAGTTGCCCTATCTGCCGATGGCTTTGGGCATGTCGCCTTGCAAGTACCGAGCGAAGAAGTCCGCCGATTCCATGTCGTGTTGCAACTCACGCTTGCTCAGGCGCTTGGCTACCGCAACAAGGGTTTTGAGTGGGCGAACGACTATCGGCATTACTTGGCGCTTCGGTCATCCGCTGAACGAGGGTGTGAGTCCTGAGCGTGCTACAATGGCTGGGAAAGGTGTGCATCGCATGAGAGGCTATCGGCTGGACTATATTCTGTATAGCCCTGAGCTTTCGACCGAACCGGACCAGTACATGGCTGAGATACCGGCGCTGCCGGGCTGCCGGGCGTGGGGCGATACGCCTGAGGAGACGGTAGAGTCGCTTCAAAGCGTGGCGGGCGCGTTCATCGACTTGTACGAGGAGAATGGCGAGGAATTGCCGGCGGCGGTTTTGGCGGGGCGCGTCGATATGCGGCATGAACATGATGAAAGCTCGGCGCTGTTCGTACAGTCTGCGACTGTACTCGCTTGACCTACCGCGAACTTACGCGCAAACTCCGCAGGTTGAATTGCAGTTTTGCAAGGCAGGCGAGCGGCAGTCACGAAGTTCGGGTCAACTCCCAAACTAATGCCAAGACCACCATCCCTAACAAGCGTGGGCGTGACTTGAGACCGGAACGCTGCGCGGCATCATTAGGGACCTGGGCATATCGAAGCGAGACTTCGACCAGGCGTAAAGCGCCCGTTACCTGCGCTCAAATTCGTTTTGCGCCGTCATGATGCGCTATGCTATAATTCGTTCGCTATTTTGACACCCGCACCAATATGGCGCAGCCGGGTGTCAGGGCTGATGAGGAGCGCATACATGGCAGCGATGATCGAGATTATCAATGACGGCAGCGTTACGTCTGCCAAGGGCTTTGTCGCGGGTGGAACCTACGCGGGTCTGAAGACGCAGGAAGACGGTGTACTGGACTTGGGCATCCTGCTGTCTGAGACGCCCGCGAATCTTGCCGCGACTTTCTCTACGAACAAGATTCTTTCCCCGTCGGTGGTGCTCAGCCGAGAGCGGGCGCAGCGCGGCGTCTCGCGAGGCGTGGTTGCCAACAGCGGCTGCGCGAACTGCTGCGTGGGAGACCAGGGACTGACTGACGCCGCCGAGCTTACGGAGCTTGCGGCGGCGCATACGGGGGTCGATGCGGAAGACATGCTGGTGTGCAGCACGGGCATGATCGGCGTGGAGCTGCCGATGGCGCTGCTACGGCAGCATGTGGGCAATGTGATCCTTTCGGGCGGCGGCGGCCACGATTTCGCGCGTTCCATCATGACCACCGACACGCGGCAGAAGGACCTCGCGGTGTCTGTCGATCTGGGCGGACGCAGAGCGGTCGTTGGCGGTGCGGCTAAGGGCGTGGGAATGATTCATCCCAACATGGCGACGATGCTCGCGTTCGTCGCGACGGACGCTCCGGTGGAGCAGTCGTTCCTGCAGGCGGCGCTGAGCAGGGCGGTGGACACGTCCTTCAACATGTGCAGCGTCGATGGAGACCAGAGCACGAACGATACCGTATTGGTGTTTGCGAACGGTCAGGCGGGCGGCGCCGAAGTCGCCGCGGGAACTCCTGAAGCGGATGCTTTCGAGGAGGCGCTTACCTTCGTATGCACGTCCCTGGCAAAGGAGATGGTGCGAGACGGCGAGGGCGCGAAGAAGCTCATCGAGGTTACAGTGAACGAGGCGGTGTCTCTCGCGGACGCGCGCCAGGCGGCTCGCGAGATTTCGACTTCGTCGCTGGTCAAGGCGATGGTGCATGGCAACGACCCGAACTGGGGACGCATCATGATGGCACTGGGCAAGAGCGGCGCGGACATGGACGAGTCTAAGATTCAGATATACATCAACGACATACAGATCGTGGATGAGGGCAAGTCGATACCGTTCCACCTGGATTCCGTAGTGAGCGCGATGGCGACTTCGCCTGATGTGCGCTTTGGCGTGAACCTGAGCATGGGAGACGCGACCGCTACCGCATGGGGCTGCGACCTGACCGAAGAGTATGTAACGTTCAACTCGGCGTACAGCACCTAGAAGAGCATGTCAGCATCACAAAGCTCCCCGGCCAACAGCCCGGCGGGAATGAATGCACTTCAAGCTGAGACAGAGCCTGAAAATCTCACTTCAGCCGAATTGGGCGGTTCCGGCACAACATCTGATATAGAGGAACTTAAGGAGACCGATTCCGGTGGGACGATTGTAATCAAAATAGGCGGCAGCACTCTCGGCAGCCACGACACCACACTCCATGACCTTGTTACGCTTCAAAGACAGGGCATCAACTCGGTGGTGGTGCATGGCGGGGGCAAGATTATCAGTGACTGGATGGCGAAACAGGGTGTGATGCCGCGATTTGTGCGCGGGCTGCGCGTTACGGACGCGCCGAGCCTGGATATCGTCGTCGCCGTCCTCACGGGTCTCATCAACAAGAACCTTGTTGCTTCCATGGTCGAACTTGGCGCGCGCTCGATTGGCATCAGCGGCGCGGACGACGGAATGCTGCGCGCGAACATCCGGGACCCGGAGCTTGGCCTTGTCGGGGATATCGTCAATGTGAACACGGACCCCATCAAGGCGGTGCTGGAATCGGGCTGCATTCCGATAATCGCGCCCGTCGGCGTGAAGATGGGTGAAGATGGCGCGGCTCCCACACTGCTGAATATCAATGCGGATACGGCGGCAGGCGAAATCGCGGCTGCTCTCAACGCGAGCAGGCTCGTGTTCCTGACGGACGTGCAAGGGGTCCTCGACACGACCCGCAGGCTGATTCCGCGCCTGACCGAGCGGCAGGCGAGAGGACTGATAAGCTCCAATGTTGCCGCGGGCGGGATGATTCCCAAGCTGGAGGCTTGTCTTACCGCGCTGCATTCCGGGGGCGTATCGCATATCATTGACGGACGCGAACCGTCGGCGCTGATCGATGTCGTTTCGGGCGCGACGCTTGGAACGCGGATTGGGTAGAATACGATTGTCCAAGTTCGTTATAAACAAGCGGTGCGGACATTATATCACTCCCATCCTAACCTTCCCCCATCAAGAGGGAAGGGATAAATGTATGACCTCCTCCATTGATGGGGAGGGGATATTAAATTAGGTAAAGGCAGGCAGATTTCTTATGGCCGGTGACTATCAGAA
Source organism: Dehalococcoidia bacterium (assembly GCA_965204855.1). Lineage (GTDB taxonomy): Bacteria > Chloroflexota > Dehalococcoidia > Lucifugimonadales > JADFKI01 > Bin90. Next base: position 1,677,674 of record OZ242018.1, on the reverse strand, counting down.
CGGAAGCAGTGGCATGGGCGGAAATGGCGATGACGAATCTACCCTGGAGCTTTACCAGTTCTTCGGGCAGATAGGGACGCTCGCGAAGTGGGTCGCATACGCCGTCGTAGCTGTGGTGCTTTTCTCACTGTTCATCTTTGGTCGGAGCGTATTCACTGACTGGCTATGGTTCGATAACCTTGGCTATCGAGGCATCTTCGTCAAGGTATTGATGACGCGCATAACTCTGTTCGCCGTCGGCGCGGTCGCGATGGCGGTGATTGCCGGCGCGAGCGTATTCGCGGCGAGCCGCCTGTCGAGGGGCAGAGTGGCTCTGCCACTTCCGGACGACCTGCTGAGCTTCATGGGCAGGGCGCTGCTTACTATCAGCGCGGGCGTCGTCGCTGTGCTCGCCGTCATCTTCGGCACGATAATGGCGGCGCGCTGGGAGATATTCCTTCGATTCTCGAATGCGGCGCCGTTCGGTCAGGCGGAGCCGGTATTCGGCCAGGACGCGGGCTTCTATGTTTTCACGCTGCCGATGCTCAGCTTCTTGCAGGGCTGGATTCTGGGCGTGCTTCTGCTGACGCTCATCGCAACGGTTGCCTTCTACTTCCTGCGGTACAGCATGCAGGGCAGGCGACTGGACCTGAACGAGACGGGAGTGAAGATACATCTGTCCATTCTGGCGGCGCTGGTGATGTTCACAATCGGCTTCGGGCACTGGATAGACAGGTGGGACCTGCTTCTCTCGGCAGAGGGCGCCGTATTCGGTGCGGCTTACGCTGACGTGAACGCGCGGATGCCTGCGCTGCTGATTATGACCATCATTGCCGTGGCCGCGGGTATCTTGATGCTGGCGAATACATACTTCAGCGGCAGGCGTCTGCTAATCGGCGCGTTCGCGCTATGGTTCGTGGCGAACATCGTGCTTGGGACGCTCTGGCCGAACCTGATACAGCAGTTCACGGTGAATCCGAACGAGTTCGTGCGAGAGGCGCAATATATCGAGCGCAACATTCAATTCACACGCATGGCATACGGACTTGATCGGGTCTCTGAGGAGTTTTATCCGGCGGAAACCGAGGTCAATACCGAGGTGATTCAGCGCAACCCGCAGACGATCAACAACATCAGGCTGTGGGACTACCGTCCGCTATCCGATGTCTATAAGCAGATTCAGCTTATCCGCCCGTATTACGACTTCAGGGACGCGGATGTTGACCGCTACGAAGTAGGGGGCGAGCTGAGGCAGGTTCTTCTGTCGGCAAGAGAGGTCGCTCCCGAAAAGCTCGATGCGGGGACGCAGAACTGGACTAACACGCGCCTCGTCTATACGCACGGAATGGGCATTGCCATGAGTCCGGTAACCGAGTTTACACCGGAGGGCAGGCCTGAATTCTTCGCAAAGGACATTCCGGCGGACGGCGTCATTCCGATTCAAGCGGTGGACGCTGAAGGCTCTCCTGAATTGCTGGTGTCAAATCCACGCATCTATTACGGCGAGAATACGATCGAGTATGTCATCACCAACACTCTGCAAGAAGAGCTGGATTACCAGACCGAGAGCGGTGAACTCTTCCGCACAAACTACAGCGGGCACGGGGGAGTGCAACTGTCGTCTATCTTCCGGCGTATGGCATACGCATGGCAGTTCGCGGACGTGAACATTCTCATCAGCGGGCAGATAACCGGGGACAGTCGCCTACAATACAGGCGCGCCATCCAGGAGCGCATTCACACGGTCGCGCCATTCCTATTGCTGGACCAGGACCCGTACATAGTGGCTGCTGAGGGCGGCCTGTTCTGGATTCAGGACGCCTATACACACACCGACAGGTATCCGTACTCGGACCCCCTGGGCGGAGACCTGAACTACATGCGCAACAGCGTGAAAATCACGGTTGACGCGTTCACGGGCGACTTGCGCTTCTATGTCTGGGACGAGTCGGACAGCATCATACGCACCTATGAACGCATCTTCCCGGACTTGTTCCTGTCGCAGGACGAGATGCCTGAGTCTCTGAAGTCTCATGTGCGCTACCCGCAGGACTTCTTCCGCATACAGGCGGAGAAGTACATCCGCTACCACATGCAGGAGCCGCAGAACTTCTACAACAATGAAGACCTGTGGGCGGTATCGGAGGAGAAGTTTGGTCAGGGAGACGCTCTCCAGCAAGTGGAGCCGTACTATGTAATTATGAAACTGCCGGGCGAAGAGAAGGAAGAGTTCGTGCTGCTTCTGCCGTACACTCCGAATGAGCGCCAGAACCTGATCGGGTGGCTTGCCGCTAGAAGCGACGGCGAAGCCTACGGCAGGCTGATAGCGTTCAACTTTCCTAAAGACAGGCAGATCGACGGTCCGGCGCAGATCGAGGCGCGCATCGACAACGACCAGGATATATCGGCGTGGTTCACGCTGCGCTGCACCGCCGGCTCGGAGTGCTTGCGCGGCAACCTGCTGGTGATTCCGGTGGACCAGGGCATCTTATACGCAGAGCCGGTCTATATCCGGGCTGAAGGCGTGAACTTCCCTGAGCTGAAGCGGGTGATACTTGCGACCGGAGACAAGGTTGTAATGGAGGACTCGCTCAATGAGGCGCTCAGCGCACTGACCGGCTCCGCGACCTTTGTCACGGACGCGCAGGACAGGCAGCCCGCCGGCACCCCGACACAGCCGACGACCTCGGGCGGCGCGGTCGAGTCAACCGTGGAGACGCTTCAGGAGGCTATCGAGGATGTCAAGCGCAATCTGTCCGAGCTCGAGGAAGCGCTGGATAGGTTGACGGAGACGCTGGGGAATCAGTAGTTGCTGGTGAGCCAGTTTCGGAAAGTGGCAGTCCCTGTTTGGGACGAATAGTGGCAAAGGCTCTCACCCCCATTCCTTCGGCAAGCTCAGGACAGGCTCTAACCTTCCCCAATCGAGGGGGAAGGGACTTTAAGGCGGCGGTCATAGGCGGTATGTGATTTACATACTCCTGTCAGCCCATCAAGGGGGGAAGGGGCTTTATAATTGAAAATCTACAACTGATAAACTGACGGACTGAACGACTTAAATCAATGGGAGGAAAGAATGACTTCAGCGGCCGAATGGAAAGAGAAAGAAAGTCAATACTACATCCATACCTTCAATCGCCAGCCGATGGTGATCGAGCGTGGAAGTGGAGTGCGCGTCTGGGACACCGAGGGCAAGGAATATCTTGACTTCACTGCGGGACTGGCGGTGAACAACCTCGGCCACTGCCACCCGGCGGTAACGGAGGCAATCCAGAAGCAGGCGGCGACTCTGATGCAGACCTCGAACCTGTTCTACACGATTCCGCAGCTGGAGCTGGCGGAAGCGCTGGTCGAGAACAGCTGCATGGACAAGGTGTTCTTCGCCAACAGCGGCGTTGAGGCAAACGAGGGCGCCGTGAAGCTGGCGCGCAAGTACGGGCGGCTGCATCGCGACGGCGCGCAGGATGTAATTACGGTGCTGAACTCGTTCCACGGGCGCACACTGGGCATGATCGCGGCGACGGGACAGCCCGCATACCAGCAGGCGTGGCTGCCTCTGGCCGAGGGGTACACGAATGTCCCGTATGAGGACCTGGATGCGGTGCGCGAGGCGACGACGGACAACACTGCGGCGATTATGGTGGAGGTCTTGCAGGGCGAAGGCGGCGTCAATGTGCCGACCGAGGGATACCTGAAGGGTCTGCGCGAGTGGTGCGACGAGAATAACATCCTGCTCATCTTCGATGAGGTGCAGACCGGCATGGGACGGCTTGGAAGCCTCTGGGGTTATGAGCGCTTCGATGTTGAGCCTGATGTGATGACATCCGCCAAGGGTCTGGGCAACGGCGTGCCAATCGGGGCGTTCATGTGCAAGGACAGTTGCGACGTGCTGGAGCCGGGCGACCACGGCAGCACATTCGGCGGCAATGTGCTTACCACGGCTGCGGGCAACGCCACCGTGCGCTATATGGTGGAGAACGATGTGCCTGGACACGCGCGCAGGGTGGGAGCATATCTCGAATCGAAGCTGGAAGAGTTGAAGAACGCGCGCCCTGATGTGGTGAAGGGCTATCGCGGCATGGGTCTGCTGATTGCGTTGCAGCTTCAGTCGCCGATTGCGCCGGCAGTGGTGGCAGCCGCGAACAATGAGGGCGTGCTGCTCAATCCGGTGCTTCCGGATGCCATTCGGTTTATGCCGCCGCTCATCATTACGGAAGCGGATGTGGACGAGTGCATGGAGAAGCTTGGACGGGCGCTTGATGTGGCATTGGCGGGGTAGGTGAGGCTAACATCGATAGACAGGATGGGTAGGATAGGCTTTTAATGGGACGGGACAATGCGTCAATGAGCTTATCCTACTACCAGTTAATTGACGAGAAATTGTCCGAAGCGCGGGCTATGGATGTAACGGTCACGGAAGATGCGCTGACAGTTCACTTAGAGGACGCACGCACTATTTCTGTTCCGCTAGTGTGGTATCCACGCTTGTCGTACGCCACACCGCAGGAGCGGGATAACTGGGAAATCAGCGGTGCGGGCTATGGCATACATTGGCCTGACCTTGATGAAGACATTAGCGTGAAGGGGTTGCTTGTCGGTAGTCCGTCGGGGGAGAGTCAGAAGTCGTTGAAGCGATGGCTGGAGGGGCGGGAGGCACAGGGCAAAGAAAGGCGTGAGAGAGTTAGATAGCCGTTGCCTGAAATAAGCCGGTTTATGAACATCGTCATCACGATGTACCACAGAGACCACGGGCCGCCGCACTTCCACGCCAGATATAGTGGTAGTACGATATCAGTTGATATTCGGAGCGGAAGGATTGAAGGCCAGTTCCCCAGGCGACAACTGAGAGCAGTTCGGGAATGGCACGAGATCCATTTGGACGAACTAATGGAGAATTGGCATTTGGTTAGCGAGCGCAAACCCATAAAGAAAATAGCGCCCTTGGAGTGAGCCCTATGTACCCTGAAATAATCGACTCCAAGTATATCGCCGACTACAAGCTATGGCTTAAGTTCGACGATGGGAAAGAAGGCGAGATTGACCTCAAGGACGAACTATGGGGAGAGGTGTTTGAGCCGCTCAACGATGTGAACTACTTCAAGACGGTTCGGCTGGATAGGGAGCTAGGGACGATATGCTGGGAGAACGGTGCGGATTTCGCGCCGGAGTTCCTGTACGACAACCTGAAGACGAACTACATAGCCCAATTGTGGGAGCAGTCAAACATCGAAAAGATGAGCATTGAAGAACGCCTTTTGCTCATCGAGACCATCTGGGGCAGTGTTGTAGCTCAACAAGAAAAGTGGGAGATGACTGAGGAACTCAAAGCGGAGTTGGACCGGCGGCTTGAAACATACCGAGCATCGCTTGGAGATAGTATTACTTGGGAAGCAGTGAAAGCTAAGCTTATCTCTACGAAAGATGTGTAACTCTATATGAACTGGCGAGAACTGAAGGACGACAACATAACTCAGGTGGCGGGGGCGGTGTCCGGGGGGCTGGATAGCTGCACCGTAGCGCACTGGCTGAAGAGCAAGGGCTTTTCGGTGCATTGCTACACGGTTGACCTGGGGCAGCCGGACGAAGAGAACCTGGATGCCGTGAAGTACCGAATGCTTGGCAGCGGCGCGGAGAGCGCGCAGATCGTTGCCGGGCAGGAAGCACTTGCGGAAGCGGGACTAAAGGTTATTCAGTCGCAGGCTCGATATGAAGGCGGCTACTGGAATACGACCGGAATCGCCCGTCCGATTACGGTGGGCGCGATTTTGCCGGAGATGCAGGCAGCGGACATTGGCGTGCTCTTCCATGGCGCCACCGGTCGGGGTAACGACCAGGTCCGCATGCAGCTTGCGGCGAATACTATGGACCCGTCCGTGAGTGTGTATGCGCCGTGGCGCGATCCTGAGTTCGTGCAGCAATTTCCCGGGCGGCAACAGATGCTCGACTACTGCGAGGAGAACGGAGTTCCAATCAGGCCGTCGAGAGAGGCGCGCTACTCGACGGACGCGAACTTCCTAGGCCTGACGCATGAGGCGGGCGATCTGGAGGATGTCACGATTTCACCCGTATTCGTGGAGCCGGGCATGGGCGTCTGGCCTTGGGATGCTCCCGATCAAGCCGAAATCGTCACGATTCGCTGGGAAGAGGGTGTTCCGGTCTCGCTCAACGGCAATGTGCTGAGTCTGGTTGAGATGTTCCAGCATGCGAACCGCGTTGCGGGAGCGCACGGCGTGGGAATCGGCACGCATGTCGTGGAGAATCGCTTCGTGGGAGTGAAGTCTCGCGGAATCTACGAGTCGCCGGCGATGGAACTGCTTGGTCGAAGCTACGAGTACCTGTTGCAGTTCATACTTGACAGGCGAGCGCGAGAACTCTTCGATCATCTGTCGAGCGTGATAAGTCTTCAGATTTACCAGGGCTACTGGCTGGACCTTGCGACTACTTCCGCGCTGGCAGCACTGGAGCCGATGACACGGCTTGCGACCGGAACTATTTCCGTCAGACTGTACAAGGGCAGCGTTTTCTTCGATACGGCTGAAGATACGCCTGAGGCTATGCCGCACTCCCTCTACACAGACGACTCCTCAATGGAGGCGATGGGCACATACGACCATTCGGATGCCGAGGGCTTCCTGAAGGTGCTGGGCATATCGTCGAAGAATGTGGGGACGCGGCAGTATCCGTCGCTTGATCGGCAATGAACAACCGACGCTCGCCAAGATATTCAGCTGATGTGAATGAACTGAAATCACCCTGACTGAGCAGGTAAGACACGCATGACACTTACTTCCACTGAAACCCGCAATCAGATGACGAATCTCGTGCGCGAATTCGTGCGCCGCGATGTCGAACCCGTGGCGAGCCATTATGAGAATGAGGACATCTACCCGCAGGACCTTGTGGACAAGATGGCGGAGATGGGCTTGTTCGGCATCATGATTCCGGAGGAGTACGGCGGTCTGGGGCTGGACTATACCACCTTTGCCCTGATTTTCGAGGAGCTGAGCAAGGGCTGGATGAGCCTTACCGGGCCGATAGGTACACATCATATTCTTGCCTATGTCATCTCGACTTACGGAACGGAGGAGATGAAGCAGCGCTTCCTGCCAAAGATGGCTGAAGGCGTCATTCGCGGCGGCTTGGCGCTGACGGAGCCGGGCGGTGGGAGCGATATGCAAAATCTCCAGACTTCCGCCGTGAAGGATGGCGAAGAATATGTCATCAATGGCAACAAGATGTTCATCTCGAACGGGGCGAGTGGCAATGCCTTTGCTGTGCTTGCGCGAACGGATAAGACGGCGCGGCCACTCCACAGGGGCATAAGCTGCTTCGTGGTCGAGAAGCCTGCCGTCGGCTTTACTGTGGCGCAGAAGCTGGACAAGCTTGGCTATCGCGGTATAGATACGACCGAACTGGTCTTTGATAATGTTCGCATTCCCACTCAAAACCTGGTTGGCGAAGTGGAAGGCAAGGGCTTCGGACATGTTATGAGCGGGCTGGAAGGTGGGCGCATCAATGTGGCAGCGCGCGCCGTGGGCGTCGCGACGGCGGCATTTGACGCGGCAATCAAGTACGCGCAGCAGCGGGAGACTTTCGGGCAGCCAATCGCGCAGCACCAGGCGATACAGCTGAAGCTGGCGGAGATGGCGACTGAGATAGAAGCAGCGCGGCTGCTGACATACGAAGCTGCGCGAAAGAAGGACTCCGGCGAGCGGGTTGACCTGGAGGCGGGGATGGCGAAGCTGTTCGCGAGCGAGATGTGCGGGCGCGTAACGATGGAGGCGATGCGGATTCACGGCGGCTACGGCTATATCAAGGACTACCCGCTGGAGCGCTACTACCGGGACGCGCCTCTGATGATAATCGGCGAGGGCACGAACGAGATACAGAAGCTCGTGATAGCGCGGCGGCTGTTGCAGAAGTATCAGATTTAGGCGCGTTCTCAAGATGGCTTTTCCCTTTGAATTTGTCATGCAAGGACCACCTGTATCCCAACAAGCGCGGCGTAGGAAGTTAGTACGCGAGTGGAGACAGAATGTGAGGAACGTCGCCGCACGGTATTGGCAAGATGGCGACGCGCCCACCCCGGAATCTGTTATGCTGACCGTAACCTACTTCTTCACTGATGTGCAACTGGATGTTGACAACATCCCGAAACCGATTTCGGATGCACTAAATAAGCTGGTCTATTGTGATGATGCACAGATAACCGACGTTCTGTGTCGCAAGCGCGATCTGATTGACACCGAGTTTCGGACCGAAAACGCTCCGCCCATGTTGACAGAAGCTATTGCCCGAAGAATGCCATTTACTCACGTTCTAGTGGAGAACGCGCCCAATCAGAGTGAGATTTACTGATGGAAGACATAACCATTCTTGAAAAGCGCCGTGCCAACGAAGTAGCCCAAAATTATCTAGACCAAGGCTATGAGGTGGCTAGGGAAGTTGAACTAGACTTCTTTCCGGGTTACCGCGTGGATATGCTTGTCAAAAAGGGCGACCAAACGAAGGTGGTTGAAGTAAAGACGAGGACTTCGTTCGCCCGGAACCCTGCCATGAACGAATTGGCTGACATCCTGTACGACAAGGCAGATTGGTCTTTCGTAGTGTATTGGCTGGGAGAGCCAGAAGTGATGTACTCTCCTGACGATGCGCGCCCGTTCGAAAGGGAAGACGTACTAGGGCGCATAGAGAACGCTGAGCGTCTGCTTGAACTAGGCTTTTCCGAGGGCGCGTTTCTGCTCGCGTGGTCGGCAACGGAGGCGACAGTTAGGCTTCTTATTGAGCAAGAGGGCATTTCTACGATCAAGCGCATGACCAACTCCGGTTACACTCTTGGCACTGCGGTGACAGAAGGCGTTCTGCGCCGGGAGGATTACGACTATCTGTTCAACGCGATGAAGTACAGAAACGCGGCTATTCACGGCTTCAACTCCAACGACATTAGTGAAGTTTTGGTGACGGACTTGATTGAAACTACCCGTCACCTGCTTCAGGAACTGTAACCTTTGCCTCGATTTAGGCTTTCCGACACTTGCCGCAAGCTTAGATCGAATCTAAATCTCAATAGGTGATACAACCATGATTCACGATGGCCGAGACTCGTTCGGCGGGTACCTGGAAGACTTCAAGGCGGGCGATGTGTTCAAGCACTGGCCCGGCAAGACTATCACGGCGATGGACAATCACCTGTTCACGCTGCTCACGATGAACACGAACCCGCTTCACTTCGATGAGCATTACATGAAGGACCACCCTCACGGCAAGATACTCGTGAACGGGATGCTGGTCTTCAGCCTCGTCGTTGGGATTAGCGTGCGCGATACATCTGGAAAGGCGATCGCCAATCTCGAGTACGAGAATGCCACCCACGACGGGCCAACCTTCGAGGGCGATACCATTTACGCGGAGAGCGAGATTATTGAGGTGCGGGTCTCGAAGAGCCGCCCGGACAGAGGTATCGTCTATATGGAGTCGCGGGGCGTCAATCAGCGCGGGGAGCAGGTGCTGACGCTAAGGCGGCGCTTCTTAGTGCAGAAGCGTCCGGTGGCGTCCGAGGCGGTTGCCGCAGGATCCGATGACTAGCCTGGGCGGGATGCGAGAGGTATCTTCAGCCTACACCGTCTCCATTCACTACGACCGAAGGCTGTATCGTCAGGACATCGCAGGTTCTATCGCCCATGCCCGCATGCTCGCTAAGCAGGGCATCATCTCGGACGTTGACGCGAACTCCATCGTTCAGGGATTGCGTGAAATTCGCCAGGAGATTGAAGACGGCAAGTTCGCCTGGCGCCCCGAACTCGAAGACATCCACATGAATGTGGAGAGTCGTCTGCACGAGAAGATCGGCGAAGTCGCGGGAAGGCTGCACACGGCGCGCTCCCGTAACGACCAGATTGCCCTCGATGTTCGGATGTTCACAATGGACGCTGTTGACGAGATTCTGCGCGCGACCCACGCTTTGAGAACGTCGCTGGTAGGGCAGGCTGAAGCGAACGCGGATGTCGTGATGCCGGGCTATACGCATGTGCAGCGGGCGCAGCCTGTTCTATTCGCGCATCACATGCTCGCTTACTTCGAGATGCTAGGGCGCGATGCGGAGCGTTTCCGGCAGGCACAAGAGCGCGCTGACGTGATGCCGCTCGGCAGCGGCGCGCTGGCCGGGCTACCTTATCCCATCGACCGCGAATTTGTAGTGCGTGAGCTTGGATTCAGCCGCGTTTCTCGGAACAGCATGGACGCGGTTTCGGACAGGGACTTCCTGCTCGACTTTCAAGCGGCTGCGGCGATATGCATGATGCACCTGTCTCGATTGGCGGAAGAGCTTGTGCTGTGGTCATCGGATGAGTTTGCCTTTGTGCGTCTTAGTGAGGAGTACACGACCGGCAGCAGCATAATGCCGCAGAAGCGCAACCCCGACTTCGCGGAGCTTGCGAGAGGGAAGACGGGCAGGGTGTATGGGAGCCTGATGGCGCTGCTAACGCTGATGAAGGGGCTGCCGCTCACATACAATCGCGACATGCAGGAGGACAAGGAGGGCTTTTTCGACACTTTCGACACCCTGCTTGCCACTTTGAAGATATTCGCAGACATGATCGCGAAAATGGGAATTGTCCCGGAGCGAATGCGGGAGGCGGCGCAGGGGAGCTATGTACTTGCCACAGACATCGCGGACTACCTTGTGGACAGGGGGATGCCATTCCGTGAGGCGCACGGCGTGGTAGCGCGACTGTCGCGGTACGCTGTTGAGCGGGGCGTGCAGTTCGAGCAACTTACGCTGGAGCAGTATCGGAGTTTCTCTACGCTGTTCGACAAGGGAGTGCTTTCGATAAGCGTAGATTCCTCAGTTGCCGCAAGGGATGTGCAGGGAGGAACGGCGTTCGGGCGCGTGCGGCAGGCAATCACTGAGGCAAAGGCGCAACTTCAGATCGAGCGGGAGGCGGAAAATGACGACTGAACGACGCATCAAGATAGCGCCTTCCATATTGTCCGCGGACTTCAGCAGGCTGGGCGAGCAGGTTGCTGAAGCGGAGAAGGGTGGGGCGGACGCTATTCATATCGACATCATGGACGGCAATTTTGTCCCCAACATAACGATGGGGCCGATGATTGTCGATGCGATTCGTAGCTGGACGAGCCTGCCTTTCGACCTGCACATGATGGTGGAGGCACCTGAACGCTACATAGACGACTTCGCCAGCGCGGGGGCGGACATCATCACGGTGCATGCCGAGGCATGCAGGCATCTGCACAGGACCGTTCACCAGATACGGGAGGCGGGCAAGAAGCCGAGTGTGGCGCTCAGTCCGGCAACTCCGGTAGCCGCAATCGAAGAAGTCCTTAACGACCTGGACCAGGCACTCGTGATGACCGTCAACCCCGGGTTCGGCGGGCAGGCGTTCATCGAGTCGATGCTGGGCAAAGTCAGCCGCGTTCGCGCTCTGATCGAAGAGCGCGGACTGTCAACCGACTTGCAGGTGGACGGCGGCGTCAGCGCGAGCACCGCGGCGAGCGTCGTGCAGGCGGGCGCGAATGTGCTGGTCGCGGGATCGGCGGTCTATAACGACAGGATGAGCGTCGCTGATGGGATTGCGGCGATTCGGGCTTGCTGCGGCTAACCATTTCTGACTTACGCCAGCGCTCTTCGAGCCGCCTCTAGCGTCGCCTGTATGTCTTCGTCGGAGTGTGCGGTTGAGACGAACATCGCCTCGAATGGCGACGGCGGCAGATAGACGCCCTCCTCCAGCATGTTGTGAAAGAAGCGCCCGAAGCCTTCCCTGTCGGATGCCGACACGGACTCCCAGCCGGTTACTTCGTCCGGGTTGAGGAAGAGCGTCATCATCGAGCCGACACGATTGATTCTCAGGGGCACTTCGGCGTCCGCGAACACCTCTTGCAGACCTGCCGCGAGCGATGCCGCCTTCGCGCCGAGCGCGTTATAGACTCCCGGCTCTTGCAACTGCTTGAGCGTGGCTATGCCCGCTGCCATCGCGACCGGATTGCCGGAGAGCGTGCCTGCCTGGTACATAGCACCCAAAGGCGCGACCGTCGCCATGATTTCAGCGCTGCCGCCATACGCGCCTACAGGCATTCCGCCGCCGATTATCTTGCCCAAGCAGGTAATGTCGGCATCGATGCTGTAACGCTGCTGCGCGCCACCGTACTCTACCCGGAAGCCTGTGATGACCTCATCGAATATCAGCAGCGCACCGTGCTTACTCGTCAGATCGCGGATTCCTTGCAGGAAGCCGTCCTGTGGGGGCACCACGCCCATGTTGCCTGCGACCGGCTCCACGATGACGCACGCGATGTCGTCGGGGAAGGATGTGAAATGCGCCTCCACCGATGAAAGGTCGTTGAACTTGCCCAGCAGGGTGTCCTGCGCGAAAGACTCAGTGACGCCCGCGCTGTCGGGGACGCCGTGCGCGAGCGCGCCCGAGCCTGCCGCTACCAGCAGAGCGTCCGAGTGGCCGTGGTAGCCGCCCTCGAACTTTACTATTTTCGACCTGCCGGTGTATGCGCGCGCGAGGCGCAGGGCACTCATCGTCGCCTCGGTGCCGGAGTTCACGAAGCGCACCATGTCGATGGACTCGTATGCGTCAACTACAAGTTGGGCAATCTCGTTCTCGCGCTCGGTGGGCGCGCCGAAGCTCGTGCCCTCGGCGGCGGCCCGCGTGATGGCATCGACAACCCGTTCATTCGCATGACCCAGGATGAGGGGACCCCAAGAGCACACATAGTCGATGTACTCGTTGCCGTCCGCGTCCCAAACTCTGCTGCCCGCGCCGCGCGTCAGGAACAATGGATTGCCGCCAACGGCCGCCCATGAGCGCGCGGGACTGTTCACGCCGCCCGGGATCACGCCCTTGGCGGTGTCGTACAACTGAATTGACCTTTCTCGATTCAAGGTTCTACCTCGCTATTGTCTCCAATTTTTCCAGCGCATATCATATCATCATTAGAACCGACATGGACTAACAGGATGTACAGGATAGGGAGATGAGGATGAAGATTACTGGCATCAAGACGCACATATTCTCTTCGCAGCACCGCAACGCCAAGCGCAACTGGCTCATCTTGCGGCTGACAACCGACGAAGGCATTGAGGGCATCGGCGAGGCTTCGATGCTGAGTTACGATCCGATGGTGGCGTCGCTGCTGGAGCAGTGGGCGGAAGCCTATTTGGTTGGCAAGAACCCGCTTCACCATGAGGTCCACTGGACGCGGATGTACCAGGACAATCTTGGGCGCGGCGGCAGACTGTTCAGCACGGCGCTTTCCGGCATCGACATCGCGCTGTGGGATTTGCGCGGCAAGGCATTAGGTGTGCCAGTCTATGAGCTGCTGGGTGGGCCGTACACGGACCGCATACGAGTCTATGCGAACGGCTGGTACACGAATCCAGGGACGCCGGAGCAGAACGGCGAGGAAGCAAAGCGCGTGGTCGAGATGGGATATACGGCGATGAAGTTCGACCCGTTCGGGCAGCACAACTATGTGACAATCTCGCCGGAAGAGGCGCAGCTCGCAGAGGACAGAGTTGCCGCGGTGCGAGAGGCCGTCGGGCCCAATGTGGAGATTCTGGTCGAGGTTCATGCAAAGTTCAATGTCTATACGGCTATACATCTCGGCAAGCGCCTGGAGCAGTACCGGCCTTTCTGGTTCGAGGAGCCGGTGTCGCAGGAGAACGTGTCGGAGATGAAGCAGGTGCGGGACAATGTGAACATCCCGATTGCGACAGGGGAGAGGCTATACACGAAGTTCCCGTTCTTCGAGCTGGTGAAGAATGAGGCCGTCGATATTCTCCAGCCTGATATGTGCAACGCGGGCGGTATTACCGAACTGAAGAAGATAGGGGCGATAGCGGAGCCTCAGCACATTATGATGGCGCCGCACAACACGAACGCCGCCGTCGGCACGGTGGCGAGCTTCCACTTGGACGCGGCGATGCCGAACTTCCTGATACAGGAATACCACGCGGAGTTCTATGAGCCGCACTACTTCGAGGTGTTCGACGGGCTGCCTCGACAGCAGGGCGGATTTGTGGAGCTGCCGAAGGGACCGGGGCTAGGGCTGACCTTCAACGAGGAGGTTGCGAAGGCGCATCCGTACAGGCCGCTGGGGCATGGGGAGCGGGGAATATAGAAATTCCAAATGACCTACCTTTGTAAGGAATGACAGATGAAAATTCTAGGCATCGAAACATCTTGCGATGAGACTGCTGCGGCGGTGATCGAGGACGGGGAGTATATTCACTCGAATGTGGTGGCTTCGCAGGCTACGCTGCACGCGCAGTATGGGGGGATTGTCCCTGAGATTGCTTCGCGGCAGCACATGATTACGATTGTTCCGGTTATCCGGCAGGCGCTGGATGAGGCGTCGCTTGAAGCGCATGAGCTGGACGGGGTGGCGGTTACGCACGGGCCAGGGCTGGCGGGGGCGCTGCTCATCGGGGTGAACGCGGCGAAGGGGTTCTCGCTTGCCAACGAATTGCCTTTCATCGGGCTGAACCATCTTGAAGGGCATATCTATGCCGCGTGGCTGGAGGATGGGGTGAATCCTGAGAGGTCGCCGGGCTTTCCGCTGATGTGCCTGATCGCATCGGGAGGGCATACCGACCTGATTCTGATGAAAGGGCATGGTGACTACACGCTTATCGCGCGCACTCGCGACGATGCGGCGGGCGAGGCGTTCGACAAGGCGGCGCGCGCGTTGGGGCTTGGCTTTCCCGGAGGGCCTGAGATACAGCGCGTCGCAGAGCACAGCATCGGAGGGGAGCCGCGCTTTCCGCGTCCTGTCGTCAGAAACTCGCTGGATTTCAGTTTCAGTGGCTTGAAGACGGCCGTTGCGCGCCGTGCCGAAGAATACGGAATATACCCGCCATCGGAGGAAGCGCCGCCCGACCCGCAGCAGGTATCGAATGTCGCGGACGCGTTTCAGGAGGCGGTGGTCGACTGCATGGTGCAGCGTACTATCCAAGCAGCGAAGCACTACTCGGTGAAGGGCGTGATACTTGGCGGAGGCGTGGCGGCGAACAGCCACCTGCGACAGGAGATGCACAAGCATGTACCGGTCGAGGTGGTCGTGCCTCGTCCAGGTCTATGCACGGACAACGGGGCGATGATGGGGGCTGCGGGATTCTTTCATTTCCGGGACAGCATATCTTCGCAATGGGATGTGGATGTGGTGCCGAGCCTGCGGCTGGGTTAACTTACATCGATGGACAGGATGGATAGGATTTTTCCGTCCTTATCGGGGCGAAAATGACTGCGAGTGGGTGTATTTTGGGTCGGCGCGCTGCTCTTTCAGTTCGAACAGGCGTGTGATTAGTGCGTCCGTGCCGGCCTGGTTGCCGTTTTCGGGCAATGGGCATTGAATGTCCGCGCCGTTCGCCTTGAATGAGAGGATGTGCCCTCCGCGCGATGTCAGGCGGTCGAAGATGAGATAGACGCCCATCAGAGCTACAATCGCGGCGGCGGCGATGGCAATCGTCTGGTTGTCGATGATGAAGCGCCAGAGCACGAAAGACACGAAGAAAGCCAGCGCCGCCCAGATGAATGAGCTGTAACCTCCGGCCGACTGTCGCGTTACTTCCACGATGCCGATGTCTTCGATCGCGGCAGCGGCTAATCGCCGGTTCACTTCCGTGCCGCTGATGTGGATGATTCTCCTGTCCGTCAGAAGGATGACGTCGCCGTCGGCGGGAATGCCGTCTTCACTTGTTCCTATCGATGCCTGAACTTCCTCGTCCTTCATGAGCGAGACAGCGCTCGAGTTGCCGTCTCCACTGGCAGGGTATCGCTTCAACTTTGTTCGTAACATTCAAGCTCCATATCATCAACTCTGTATGTGGGGACGGGGATAATTCATTTCACCCCCATCCTAACCTTCCCCATCAAGGGGGAAGGGACAAGAGGAACGACAATTACCTCAGCCCCATCTATATGGCGAAACGTTTACTCGCGCCGCCCGTGCTATCCGGAGCGCCTGTCAATGTGAGTAATGCCGTCTTTCATCACGTACTTGACGGCGGCTCCCCGCTCCAGAATCTTGACGTCGTCGAGGGGATTGCCGTCAACCAAAATGAGGTCGGCGCGCTTGCCCTTTTGGATGCTGCCAATCTCGGCTTCCAGTCCCATACACTTTGCTGCGTCTCCGGTGGCGGCGACGATAGCCTGCATAGGGGTCATTCCGGCCTCGACAAGACAGGATATTTCGTGGGCGTTGTTGCCGTGCTCCCAGCCACCTTCGTCAGTGCCTGCCGTTACGGTTACGCCGTACTCGAGCGCCATCCGCAGGCTTTTCACATGGTGCTCTCGGAGCGCGGCGGCGCGCGCCCTCCCGTGCGGTGTGCCGCGAGTAGCGTGGAATGTGTACACGCCGTAGGTCGGAGTGAAGACGATGCCCTTTTCGGCCATCATTTCCAGCAGTTCGGGGTCTTCGTCGAGATATGAGCCGTGCTCGATGGAGTCCACGCCGACTTCGATTGCCATTCGCAGGCCGGGACCGCCAAGCGCGTGGCACATGACTCGCCTGTCGCGCTTGTGCGCCTCATCTACAAGGGCTTCCAGCTCCGCACGCTCGAAAAGAACATCCTTGGGACCCAGCCCCGCGGTCGAGCTCGCGCCGCCGGTCGTCGCTGTCTTTATCACGTCAGCCCCCGCGCCGACCATCTCGCGCACCTTGGCGCGCATTGCTACGGGACCGTCCGCGACTCCCCAGGGCAGGCCGGAATCTTCGCCCGCGGGCGGTCTGTAGCCCAGCGGACTTACACGGTCTCCCATGCCTCCTGTGGGCGTGATGAAGCCCAGCGCGACATGAAGGCGTGGGCCGGGCACCAGACCTTCGTCCACAGCCATCCGAAAGCCCGCGTCCAAGCCTCCGGCGTCTCGTACAGCGGTGTAACCGGTGTCGAGCGTTTGCCTGAGAACGGATGCTATGCGGAGGTGGCGGGTGCTGCGCGGCTCGGTGATGCCCCAGCGGCTTGCGATTTCGTAGCTGAAAGAGGCGAGATGGTCGTGCGTGTCTATGAGGCCCGGCAGTAGCGTCATGCCTGTGGCGTCGATAATCTCGGCGTCTTCGGGGACGTGTACGGACTGAGCGGGGCCGGCAGCGATGATGTCCGTGCCTTCAACCAGCGCCACGGCACCTGGTAGGGGAGCGCTGCCTGTTCCGTCAATCATCATTGCGCCCGTAATGGCTTTCATGCGGTGCCTCCGTAAGACAGCCTGGTATTTGCGGTGGGATGTTCGTCGTTCATGGTGATGATACCATTTTGCGTGTCGTGTCGTGTCGTGAGCGGATTAGTGGCAGTAGGTATAATTCGTCATATCCCCCTTCCTAACCTTCCCCCAGAGGGGGCAGGGACAAGATGAACGGCAACTATGTCCGCCTCTAAAGGTGAGATCTCAGGTTGGACGAAGGTAAGTTGCTGTGCTATTCTCCAATCTGGTTTTGCAAAGATAGGAAGATACATAGGAGTTCTGAATGGAACGACCAATAATCAAGCCGATTGGCACGCCGGTAGAAGAGCTGGACACACCTGCGCTGGTGGTGGATATGGACGTGCTCGAAGAGAACATCACGCAGGTACACTCGTCTTTCGCGGATTCTGCGGCGAAAATCAGACCGTATGTTGAGACGCATCGCTGCCCTGCTATCGCACACAAGCAGCTTGCGGTCGCAGGAACGAACGGCGGAGTGAGCGTTGCCAGTGTCGGGGAAGCTGAGGCGTTCGCGCGGAGTGGCATCTCGGACATTCTTATCGTCAATGAAGTGGTTGGCGCGCAGAAGATTGCCCGCCTGTGCGCTCTTGCGCGGCAAGCCAAGGTAACGGTGGCCGTGGATAGCGCTGCGAATGCCGCCAGCCTGTCGGAAGCGGCGCAGGGCGCGGGAGTAACTCTGAATGCGCTGGTTGACGTCAACACGGGCCAGGAGCGGAGCGGCGTTGCGCCGGGCCAGCCCGCGCTCGCGCTCGCTCAAGTCATATCCCGCAGCGAGTCGCTCAATCTCAGTGGACTGATGAGTCTCGAAGATGATGACATAGGTGAGGACGTTGACTCGTTGATAGAGAAGTCTTGCCACCGCATCCAGCAGACGCTAGACACTCGCGAGATGCTCGAAGGTAGCGGCATAGCGGTGGAGACGGTGTGCGTGAGCGCGCAGCAGCCCCACTTGGCGAGTGAAGTCAGCGGTGTAACTGAGGTCATCAACGGGGCTTATGCCTTGATGGATATACGGCACAGCGCGTTTCTGCCGGAGCTTGGACATGCAGCGAAGGTGCTCGCTGCCGTAAGCAGCTTGCCTGAGCCCGGGGTCGCGATACTCGACACCGGGCGCAAGGCGATGGGCGATGACTACGGCTTTCCCATCATCGCGGGCCGCGAAGAGTTCGAGGTCGCGTCAATGAGCGCCGAGCATGGCAAGTTGATGTGGCAGGACGGCGCTGATGTGTCGCTGAGTCTGGGCGACAGGATATGGTTTACGCCTATGGACACAGGTGCCTGCGTGAATGTGTATGACTATATTCAGGCAGTGCGCGGCGGCAAGCTGGAGGCTGTGCTGGATATATCCGCGCGAGGCCTGTATCGATAACCATTAGATTATGAATTGAAGATTTGGAGCGTACCGATGGAAAACTATCGTCCTCTGATTGGAACCGACATAGACGAGCTGGAAACGCCCTGCCTGTTAATCGACATGGACTTGCTGGAGCGCAACTTCGGGCTTATCGCCGATACGTACAGGGACACCGAGTGCAAGATGCGCGCTCACATCAAGAATCTCAAGACGCCGATTCTGGCGCATATGCAGATTCGAGCGGGCGGCACGGTCGGTGGCGTATGTGCCGCAAAAGTCTCGGAGGCGGAGGCGATGGTCGAAGGCGGCATCGACGACATCCTGATTCCGAATCAGGTTGTTACGCCGGAGAAGATTACACGCCTCTGCACTCTGGCAAAGCAGGCGACGATGATGGTCGCTGCCGACAACACGGAGAACCTGCAAGCGCTGTCGGATACGGCGAGCGAGATGGGTGTGTCCGTCGGAGTCGTAATCGAGGTGGACACGCAGATGGAGCGGGCCGGCATACGCGCGACGGAGCAGGGCGTTGTCCTCGCAAAGATCGCGGACTCGCTGCCCGGTATCGATTTCAAGGGCGTTATGAGTCATCAGACGCTGCCCGGACAGCCGGACAGGGAGACGCGCTTCATCGAGGGTCCGCGCTTCATACAGAAGACTCTCGATGTGAAAGACGCCATCGAAGCGGAAGGCATTCCTGTGGAGGTTGTATCGGCAGGGGAGAGCTGGACATACGATATATGCCCGACGATTCCCGGCGTTACCGAGGTTGAGGGCGGGACCTATGCCTTGATGTCGCATGCATACGCATATATGGAAGATTTCGAGTTTGCCGGCAAGATTCTTGGCACCGTCACCAGCACGCCCCGCCCCGGCGTCGCGATAGGCGACACTGGTTCGCGCTGCCTGGCGTCGCCCAGCGGAGTGCTGCCGGAGCTGGATGGCGTTGACGGTGTGCGGGTGGACTCATTGGGAGCGAACCATATCGTGCTGAAGTCGGAAGGGGATATGCCGCTTCAGATAGGCGACAAGTTCCAGCTCATATCGGGCCAGCAGGACATAATGGTAAATCGCTGGGACCAGTTCATCGGCGTGAGGGACGGAAGGGTCGAAGCCGTCTGGGACATTACGGCGCGGGGGTGTCATAACTAACGGCTTGCGCCAGACTAATGCGAGAGTTTCAGGACTATGAGGGGCGGGATGTTATTCTGTCGGATTCGGCGGAAGCGCATATACTCGACGGGCATTACGAAATCCGCGAGCTAGGGTTACTGTACGAAGTCATTGGAGAGACTTTAGCTTCGCCCGACCTTGTGGTGAATCGTAACCTTGCGTTACATTACTATCGTATGTATTCCGATACATCAATAGACGACAAGTATGCTCATGTAGTCGTCGTACGATACGAGGGTGGTTGGAATGTCCGTACCGCGTTTCCTACCGACAGGATACAGGCAGGAGTGGTGATATGGGAACGAAAAAGTTGAGTGTGTCGTATCTTGCTGATATTGACACTCTTTTCGTGCATTTCGAATCGAAAATCGGCTTTTACTCGCCGTTGGATGAAGATGACCGCATTTCGGCGAGATACGATACTAAGGGCAATCTGATAGGCTTTATGATAGAGGGCTTGCGGGATTTCGAGGCTTGGTCCGAGTTGAACCTTCCGGAGATTGATGAGGAACAGGCAGCGAGGGCTTTGAAAGTCGGTGTAAAGTGATATGGGAACGAGAAAAGTAGGCGTCTGCTACCATGCCGGCATCGACATGATCGAGGTCTTCTTTGATGCGCCGGGTGGATACTATGATCATCCGGTCTTTGATGATGAGTATGTCCAACCGCGTTACGATGAGGACGGCAATCTAACAGGCTTCATGATAGAGGGCGCTCGCAATCTCAAGGAATGGCATGACGTCGATTTGCCCCTGGTGGACGAAAGACAGGCCGCGCTTAAGAAGGCGTCGGTTCAGGCCGACTAGCGATGCGCTCCCATGACACTGAGCAAGCGTCTGTTCGCGGCGTGGTATGACCTGCTTAACTCCGGTGTGGAAGGTCGCGTCGTTCCGTATCGGAAGCGGACTGCCGGTCTGGCAACGGGCAATGTGCTGGAAATCGGCGGCGGCACGGGCGCGAACCTGCCGTACTACCCGCAAGCCTCAAATATCACTTTCGTCGAACCTGATCGCCACATGGTCAGGCGACTGAGACGGAACATTGCCAAGCAAGAGTGCGATGCCACCATAGTCCAGCAGGTTGGGGAAAGCCTTCCTTTCGCTGACGCTAGCTTCGACGCGGTTGTTACGACCCTGGTGCTGTGCATGGTGCACGACGCGGACGCCGTTATTCGTGAAGCGCGGCGTGTCCTCAAGCCCGGCGGCGCGTTCCTCTTCTATGAGCATGTGTTGTCTCCTCGTGCGCGCGGACGCTGGTGGCAGCATAAGCTCAATCCAATGTGGAAGTGTTTCACGACAGGATGCAACCTGGACCGCGACCTAACGGCATCAATCCGGAGCGCCGGATTCAGAAGCATAGAGCTAGAAGCATTCGACCTGTCGGTGGGCTTGCCTGTTACAATACCCAACATTGTGGGCGCGGCTTACAGGTAGGTACGTATTACGTCTTGCTTTCATTTTGTGCTGACGGTTGATGGTGTTCGCCGGAAATAATCTCCCTGAATGGTACGATGACACGGGCAACCGCGTTACCCGAATGCCGGATGCCGTTCACGTCGCCGCAAGCGGTATTGTCTATAATGGCAAGGGCGAAGTCCTGCTGGAGAAGCGCGCCGACAACGGCTGGTGGGGGCTTCCCGGCGGTCATGTCGATGTCGGCGAATCGGTTGAACAGGCCGCAATTCGGGAAATCCGGGAAGAGACCGGAATCCGAACGCGGGTCAGGCGTCTGGTGGGAATATATTCCGACCCTCATTACAATGTAATCGGTGCATACTCGGACGGTCTCATTCATTTCGTCGTGGTGATTTTCGAGTGTGAATATGTATCAGGTGAATTAGAGGTCTCGGAGGAAAGTACGGACGTTGGTTACTTCCCGGCGCGTAATCTACCAGTCAATACGCTGCTTTGCGATGTGCAAGCCATCAGAGATTCTTTGGAGAATCGAGTAGAGCCTTTTATCAGATGAAGGAGAAAAGAGTAATGGATTTCGAGCGAGCCAGACCGTTTATGGAAAGGAATCACAGGGGCGTCATAGCCACACAAAGGCCTGACGGGGCTGCCCATTCGAGCATCGTCGTATGCGGCGCGTATGAGGGCAAAGCCGCGTTCGTGTCGGTGTATCCGAAGTCGCAGAAGATACGCAACCTGCGGCGCAATCCCAATTGCACGGTGCTGTGCGTTACGGATGACTGGCGAGAGTGGGTGTCGGTCGAAGGGCAGGCTACGCTCTACGACTATGGCAATATGGATGCGGAGGAGTGCAGGGTGATGCTTCGCACGGTCTATATGGCTTGCAGCGACACGGAGCATCCGGACTGGGAGGAGTACGACCAGGCGATGATCGACCAGGAAGCGGTGATAGTGCTCGTGGAGCCTAAGCGCGTTTACGGGCTGCTCAGGAGCTAAGGAATTGTCTTGAATGTGCACGGGAGCCATTGACGAAAGCTACGCGTCATCGAGCAGAGACATGCCGCTCGATGACGTCTTCCACCTCCGGGTCGCGGAGATTCAGCGCTATCACGACATCCGTAAGAGGGCAGTAAGGTATGAGGGCAATAGGGTATATAGACAGAGGTCCGATTTCTGCGGAGAGCGCGGTTGTAGAGTTCGAGACGGACAAGCCGCAGCCAGGTTCGAAAGACCTGCTCGTGGAAGTCCGCGGTATCTCCGTCAATACCGTCGATGTCAAAGTGCGGGCGAACAGGCAGCCGCCGGCTGGAGAGCCGCTTGTCCTCGGTTTCGACGCCGCCGGGATCGTGAAGGAAGTTGGTGAGACGACTACCCGGTTCAAACCGGGTGACGAGGTGTTCTACGCCGGCGACATCACTCGACCCGGCGCCAACGCTGAGTTTCACGTTGTCGATGAACGCATCGTGGGACGGAAGCCATCGACCCTTGGTTTCACCGAAGCCGCCGCGATGCCCCTGACCAGCATCACGGCGTGGGAGATTCTGTTCGATAGCCTCGGGCTCATAGAGGGAGAAGGCGCAGGGGAATCTCTGCTTGTGGTCGGCGCCGCCGGCGGCGTTGGATCGATCCTGATTCAATTGGCAAAGAAGCTCACCGGCCTGACTGTCATTGCCACCGCATCGCGTCCCGACACGCGAGAGTGGGTCGAGAAGATGGGCGCGGATCACGTCATCAATCATCGCAACCCTCTCGACGAAGAGATGCGGGATCTGGGCATTGCGCCGCGCTATGTCGCTTCACTTAATCACACGGACACACACTTCACGGCAATCGTTGAGTTAATCAAGCCACGGGGCCACATTGCCGTCATTGATGATCCTGAGGGCCTCGACATTTCCGCCATCAAATTCAAAGCGCTCACCTTCAGCTGGGAGTTCATGTTCGCTCGCTCCATGTTCAAGACCGAGGATATGGACGTGCAGCAGAAACTGTTGAACAGAGTCGCCGACCTCATCGACGAGGGCACGCTCATTCCAACCGTCAACAGGCATCATGGCGAGATGAGTGTCGCGAACCTACGCAGCGCGCTCGAACTGCAGGAGAGCGGGGCGGCGATCGGCAAATCTGTCTTGGACGGATTCATCACGGCGTGACCGAGATGCGGACGGAGCGCAATCCCAGTAGAGGAATAAATGCGACCTAACCTCGATGTAGGTGCGTGAAGCGGTTATGCTATAATTACTTGTCCATTGGTGCGGAGAGATGGCCGAGCGGACGAAGGCGCCGGTCTCGAAAACCGGTATGGGCGCAAGTTCATCGTGGGTTCGAATCCCACTCTCTCCGCCAGTCAGTAAGGCTTGAAAATATGTACAAAGACGTAATCAGCTATAAGCTGGCAGAGAACGTTTCCGAAGAGCACTTGCTGTCTGTTGCAGATGATGTGCTCGAGAACTGGATGAGCAAGCAGGCCGGTTTCATCAAGTGGGAAATTCACAAGGATAAGGGCGACGAGTACACCGACATAGTTTATTGGGGCTCTGAAGCCGATGCCAAAATGGCTGAAGCCGACATGGTGAATATCCCCAATGCCGGTGATTGGATTTCCTGCTACGAGGAAGGCTCGATTTCCAGTAAGAGGCTGAATCGACTGACGACGCTCGGCTAGGAAGGGCCGACTAAGATATAGGTGTCAGGGAATCCCTGCAATGATTTCCCAGCTTGATTGTGATCGGTAAAGAGTAACGCAATGGTAAGAAGCAGCGCGGCCACAGTTGAAGACTACCTCGACGAGCTTGCCCCGGACAGGCGGGAGCAGATCGAGGCCGTTCGCAGCGTTGTGCTGGACAACCTGCCGCAGGGATACGACGAGTCGATGAACTGGGGCATGATTACGTGGGAAATCCCTCTTGAGCGCTACCCGAAGACCTACAACAAGCAGCCTCTGATGTACGCTGCGCTGGCGTCGCAGAAGAACTACATGTCGCTCTACCTGATGTGCGTCTATACGCATGACGGGACGCAGACCGAATTCGAGCGGCGCTTCAAGGAGAGCGGCAAGAAGCTGAACATGGGCAAGTCCTGCGTACGATTCAAGACAACCGACGACCTGCCTATGGACCTGATAGCCGAGACGATAGCCTCCACGTCGGTCGATGCCTACATCGAGAGCTACGAGGCGGCGCGAAGCAAGCCCAAGAGGTAGCGCTGACCGACTGAGATACTGACTAACTTACAGACTTTTGGCGCGGAGAGGTGCTGGAGTGGACGAACAGGCACGACTGGAAATCGTGTGTACCTGAAAGGGTACCAAGGGTTCGAATCCCTTCCTCTCCGCCAATCCCATGTCCCAAGATTTCCCTTAAGGGCCCGTAAAGGCCTAAGTCATACCTCCGTATGCTGGTTCACGCGAACAGGACGTCGAAGGACTGTTGCCTTGCATCGGGTGTCGGTCGTCATACGAGCGCACAAAGAGTTTCACTACGACTGAACCGTCTCGCTCCCCATCGCATGAACTACTTTCCATTGCGGTTCGTAGCATTGACAACTTCCGAATTCCGCTATTACCTTATGCGGTCGGTACTTACTCGATAGTGCCCGCTTTGCGAGAATTGGCTGACATCCGGGAATATCGGTTATCTACCGAGGAGGTACACCGTGGCTGAAAGACCACTGGAAGGCAAAGTAGCAATAGTCACCGGTGCTGGAAGTCCCATTGGGATTGGGCACGCGATTACGATGGGACTGGTGAGGGCCGGGGCCAAGGTCGCGCTGACCGACATAAACCAAGAGTGGTTGGAGCAGAGCATCAGCGAGGTGCGAGAGATTGGAGGTGACGAATGCGCCATCAGCATCATCTCCGATGTAACCGACCCGCGGTCGTGCCAGGACACAGTGGACGCGACGATAGCGCAGCTAGGCGGGTTGCACATTCTGATAAACAATGCCGGCACCAACCCCAGAGCCGCCGGACTGGGCACCACCAGCGGCGCCACCCCCACCAACTTCTGGGAGAACTCTACAGAGGCCTGGAGCCATGTGGTAGCGGTTAACCTGAGCGGCAATTTCTACATGGCAAGAGCGGCAGTAGTCCATATGCTGGAGCAGGGATGGGGTCGCATTATTGGAGTTACCACCAGCATGGATACCATGTGGCGCAAGGGTGGCGCTCCATACGGCCCGTCCAAGGCAGGACACGAGGCGCTGGTCTCCATCATGGCCCAGGAACTGGAAGGAACTGGAGTAACCTCCAACGTTTTGGTTCCCGGAGGCGCCACCTACACCAACTTGACCTACAGCGGCGACCCCGGCTTGAGGGACCGGCTAATCCAGACCGACGTGATGCAGAAGCCGGCGGTCTGGCTGGCCTCCAATGATTCGGGAGAATTCAACGGCCAGCGCATAATAGCCTACTACTGGGATGATAGTCTTCCTCTGGAGGAGCGGTTGGCGAAATGCAGTGCTCCCGCGGCCTGGCCACAGCTGGGACGACAGGCCATCCGCCTCAACCGGTGAGAGGTGGCTTTGGATTTCCGCATCAGGCCCTGATAGGTTCGTGTCGAGCCGGCTGCGTGGCGGTAAGGATCGCGCCCTTGGGTGCTTCAGCAGAACTTAGACGATTACGCGGCGAATGGGACTCTGCCACTCGCGAGTTGTGCGCTGGCAGAATCAGCAGAGAGGCTACGTTAGACTCAATGGAGCGGGCACATCCGGTAACCTAGACGGCCAAATCGGGTCTATCGCAGCCACGACACGACGCTTGTTGACGCGCTGCGCCTGGATGTAGGCGTGCTAACCGGATGCCCTATGAACAGCGCCCCAACCATAGCCCAGTCTTCGTCCGCTCCTAACACCTCCGACAGGCCTGGGAGCTTGCTGATGCCGCCGGTGCTCCAATCGAGCACCAGGCCTTCGGCGACCGCGGCGAGCGCCATGTTGTGGACGGCGCAGCAGACGGACGCATAATTTTCCTGCGTTGTCTCCTGGTTGGGCCCGGGCACGCTGTATGCGTACATCATTGCTGGTGCGTCAAGCACTCGGCTCTTGTTGGCATCAGCCGATGCCTTCTTCTGTTCCGGGTTTGGATTCACCACGTTGTCGTAGGCGGTCTGCCAGGCGAGCTCGGAAACCTGTTTGCGAATCGGGCTGTCCTTCTCCAGTACGAAGAATCTCCATGGGTTGGTGAGGCGATGGTTCGGAGCCCATATCGCAGCATCCAGCATACGCTCGAGTGTTGCGCGCGGCACTTCGACGCCTGTGAACTCCTTAGTCATGCGCCTGCCAAAGATTGCTTCGTAAACGGACGTCTGCGTTGATGGAATCGATACCTCGCTACTATTGATCGTGTCTGTCGTCATGTCGTCCTTTCGTATGAGCGTAACTGTCGTGCCCTCTTCGTTCAGTCGATATATGGAAGTAGGTGGTTCTCGGTCGTCGTCGATAGCCGCTGTCAGGGTGGCAGCAGATTAACGGACTTGGAGTCGGTATTGCCCTTCGCTCAAGGCGTACTGGCCTATCGGCCTGTGAAATGAAGCGTCTGAGACACTTGGGGTTTGTGGCTCGATAATAGCATTTGACGTCAAAACCGGTCAATCGGACTCTTAGTGTGGACAGGGCATAATCCAGTCATCTCCCCTCACCCTCACCCTCTACCAGAGGGAGAGGGGACGAGTTGCGATTAGGACTGTACGAAGGCCAGGAAAGGCGTCGAAGCTCGGGGCGCAAATGTTACGAGTGTGCCCTTCGCCAGGTCAGAAAAGCCGACTTGCCGGCATCTTAGAGTTCCACCTAGCGGCATCTCCACCGTCAGCATCGTTTCACCGCCACGGTACTCCGTCGCTATTACCACGCAGTCTCCCGTTGCGCTTGGCTTCACTTCCATGTCCTGGGGCCGAACCATCAGCATAAGCTCGGTCCCATCGGCTACGGGACCGCTACCGCAGACGACGGGAAGGTTGCCTATCTCAGTCTGAGCAACCTCACCATGTGCCACTCCCGCCAGAAAATCGCAGTCGCCCACTATGCGAGCCACTTCGGGCCTGATGGGTGCGCGGTACAGTTCCCCCGGCGTGTCCACCTGCTCAAGTCGTCCCGCGCTCATAACGCCTACCCTGTCCGCGAACGCGAAGGCTTCTTCCCTATCGTGCGTGACGAACATGGCCGCTATCCCCTTGCTGCGCAGAATCGCTTCCACTTCCTGGCGCACGTCCTGTCGCATTCCCGCATCCAGGTTGCTGAAAGGCTCGTCCAGCAGCACCGCGATAGGGGATGGCGCAAGTGTCCTCGCAAGCGCCACTCTCTGCTGCTGACCGCCGGAGAGCTCATGCGGGTAGCGCTCGTGCAGGGTGTCCAGCCTGACCAGTTCCAGCGCGTCTTGAGTTCGGAGGCGCTGCTCAGCCTTCGACATGCCGTTAAGCCCGAACGCGACATTCTGAGCGACTGTCAGGTGTGGGAATAGCGCATACTCCTGAAACACCATCCCGATGTTGCGGCGTTCCGGTGGCTGGTGATGATCGGCATTAGAAACGAGGCTGGACCGCAAGTACAGCTCGCCGCCGTCCACCGCCTCAAAGCCGGCGATGGTGCGGAGCAGCGTAGTCTTCCCGCAACCACTTGCGCCCAGAATTGACAGAACCTCGCCGGGCATCAGTCGAAGGCTCACGTCGTCAAGTGCGACCACATCGCCAAAGCGCTTCGTAACGCCTCGACACTCGATCAGCGGCTTGCTCACGTCAGAGTCCTCTTCTCACGCAATACGAGGAGCGTCATTGGTATGGAAGACATCAGGATTATCATCAGTGCGGGCGCCGCAGCCCGCGCGAAGAATGCTTCGGTCGAAGCCGACCAGACGGAGGTGGCCAGCGTCTGGAACCCTAGAGGACCCAGTATCAGTGTTGCCGGGAGCTCCTTCATTGTCAGAAGGAACACCAGCGCCGCACCCATCAGCACGCCGGAGCGCATAAGAGGCAGTGTTACGCGCATCATCACGCGCAGGGGATTATGACCCAGGCAACGCGCTGCATCCTCCAGCCTAGGGCTGATTTGCAGCAGCGCAGACCGCACCGAGCCGAGCGCAACGGGGAAGAAGAGGACGGCGTAGGCGAATATCAGGAGCCAGTGGGTCTGGTAGAGCGGACGCGCGTATTTCGCTCCGAAGAACACCAATGCGAGCGCGACCACGACACCGGGTAGGGCGTAGCCTGTGAAGCTGATTGGCTCGAGAACTCGATTGAGCTTACTCGGATAACGCACCAGCACCACTGCCATCGCTATCGCCATAGCCACGGTTACAACCGCCGCGGCCCCTGACGCAAGCAGAGAGTTTCGCGTCGCGCTCCACAGTAGCAGAAGCGGCTCGCCCGCGCCCAAGCCACGTATCAGCCAGAACATCAGGACGCCGACCGGGAGCACCAGGGCGAGAGTGAGTACGGTTCCCATGGCACCCAGGGCAGGCCACTTCCAGCGTCCAAGCTTTACGACCGCTGGCTTACGCGCCGAGCCCGCGCCACTCCGGTAATATCGGCCGCGCCCTCGCGTGTAATTCTCCGCCAGCAGTATGACGACCGCCATGATTACGAGCACGAAAGACAGCAGCGCGGCAATGGAACGGTCGATGGAGCCCTCGTACTGCTGGTAGATGGTGAAGGTGAAGGTGTTGTAACGGAGCAGGGCTACCGCGCCGAACTCGCTCAGGGTGTAGAGCGCGACCAGCAGTGAGCCTGCCGTAATCGAGGGTTTCAGTTGCGGCAAGGTTACTCGGAAGAATGTGCTCCAAGCGCCATGTCCCAAGCCGCGCGAAGCCTCCTCCGTCGCCGTGTCCAGATTGGCAATCGAGCCTCGCACGGTCAGGAACAGGTAGGGGTAGCTCAGAAGAGTCAACACGGCGGTCGCGCCCAGCAGCCCGTACATGTCGGGCAGCCTTTCGACGCCGAACATCACTTCGAGGGCCGATTGAAGCATGCCCTTCGGTCCAAGGGCGGATATGTACAGAAATGCCCCGACAAAGCTCGGAATGACCAGAGGCAGCGCGGCGAGTACGGTCCACGCTTTGCGGAACGGCAGGTCAGTTCTGAGCGTCAGCCATGCGAAGGGAACGGCGATCACCGCCGAGAGGGTGGTTACGCAGGCTATGAGCAGGAGCGTGCGCCAGAGCGTCTCCAGCGTTCGTACCCGGAACAACAGGTCCCACGCCTGGTCGCTGGCACTCGCACCCCGGACGATCAGATAGACCACCGGGAGCGCCATCGCCGCGCCGACCAGCAGGGCGGGAATCAATGCGGGAAGGGGAGGCACGCGCAGCAGCGAGCGCCGTCGGCCGGTTATCAATCCCCAGCCGACGGCGCCCATACTATGCGATATTCGCGCTACTGTTGCCATCTAGTCTATAAGTCTGCCGGCATCACGCATCACAAGCCTTACTGCCAGCGCTTACTGCCGATACTTATTGGAGAATGCCCAAGTCCCTCAGCAACATCTGCGTTCCCGCAAGGTCCTCGAGAGACGCCATGTCTATGTCAGGATTGTTTATCTCGTCCAGCGGCGTCAGAAGACGGTTTGTCTTCACGCCATCTATGAGGGGATACTCGTAGGTCTGCCCCGCGAAATACTGCTGCGCGACCGTAGAAAGCATGAAGTTGAAGAATCGCTCCGCGTTGTCCTTGTTCTCGCCGCTCTTCAGGATGCCGCCGCCCGCGACAAGGATGATGCCGCCGGGGCCGCCGTCCGCTACGTGATAGTTGCGCGCTCCGAACTCTTCTCCCTCTTCCGCAAGGAAGCGATACAGATAATAGTGGTTCACGAACCCGACATCAACCTCTCCCGCGCCCGCCGCAGCCACGGTGGGTGTGTTCTTGGGAAAGACCTTCGGCTCGTTCGCCTGTATTCCCAGAAGCCATTCGCGGGTCTTCTCCTCGCCCCAGGTTACACGCATCGCGGTTACCATCGCCTGGAACGAGCCGTTGGTCGGCGCCCAGCCGATGCGTCCCTTCCACTCAGGCTTAGTGAAGTCTTCCATCTTCGTCGGTATCTGATCGGCAGTCAGGTTCTCGCTGTTATACACCACCACGCGCGCCCTGCCGGATATGCCGACCCACTCGCTCTCGGGGGACCGCGCCCATGTCGGCACTTTCTCCGTAATGCTCGTCGGCAGCGTCTCGAACAGTCCCGCGTTCGCCACCTCACCGAGACCGCCCGGGTCTTGCGCGAAGAACACGTCAGCAGGCGAGTTTCCGCCTTCTTCCAGTATCGTCGCGGCAATCTCGCCTGTCTTGCCGTACTTCACCGCCACATTGATACCCGTAACTTCCTCGAACTGGTCTATGATAGGAGCTACCAGAGATTCGCTTCTGCCCGAATAGACCACCAGCGTCCCCGGATCGCGGTCGCGCACGACCTCCACTATCTTCTCGACCTCTACAATCTTCTCAACGGGAACTTCCTGTACTCTTACCACTTCCTTTTCCACTACTCTCTCGACAGGAATCTCCCTGATTACCTCTTTCTCCACCACGACCTGCTTCTCGACAGGCACTTCCCTGACCACCTCGACGACCTTTTCCACGGGAACGGCCTTCTCCACCACCCTCTCGACCTCTATTATCTGAGGGGCGACCGCAGCAGCCGGAGCGGTGCCGCAGCCGGCCAAGGCGAGAGCAGCAACGGCGAGCGTTAGGACGACAAGAGTAACCTTGTAACTGAACACTTTGACGATACCTCCATCCGAAGCGATATGTGGCGGCGCTCCAATTGCGTATTGAGTAGCCACAGACACTATCACTAACGATCTTAGTTAATATGGACTAACATAATGAATCTGTCAACAGATAAACTCAAAAACGATGTGGGTTAAAACTATAAAATTGTAGCCAATAGCACGAACCTTAGCAGTGGAAATTACCTGAATTGTTCAGCCGACCCCCTCTATTGGGAGGGTAAAGGGGGCCGGCCACGAGAAAGGGAAGATAATAGAAAATTCTGTGTTGTAGCGTGTTGGTATCAGCGAAGACCGCTAGGAAACTCCTTACGCATCATCGCCGAGACGATATTCGTTTCGGCACGCCGCGTTTCGTTCTTTCTGTATAAAGAAGCAATGAAATTCGCGAATGCGTAGTCGATAAGGGGTTCGTCAAGACACATGAGATAGGCTGGAACTCCGCATCCACAGTTAGCTATTCGACGACTCCGCATAAATTCTCTTGATGTGCGTCCATGTCCGACCGGAAGAATTTTTGATGTTTCCATGTCAGTCCCTGATACAACGCCCCGTACTATGCCGCCTCTGCCGTGAGAGCATTCCGCAGAGACGGGCTCGTGATATGGGCCATATTGTCTGTATAGCATCGTCATTGCTCTAGCCGTTCCGATTGATGATGATAATAGGACGTAAAGTAGTTAGTAGCCATTAAGTATATATGGCAATATACACATTGCAATTTGCCTTGTCAACATATTTTCTCAGCGTATTTTCATGTCGGTGTGATTCCGTGGAGCTTATGGAGTTTGCCGACAATGGCTGCGAATGTCCACTGAATCGCGCATAAACTGAGCGTTGTCCGAACTGCGAACAGCCAGTATCGCCATCATCACATATGTCTGTGTTGCCATACAGTAGGCAATAGACTGGTTTATATGCTCGGCAACTTCTGAGTAACCATTGAGTAAAGTTTTCAAGGGCAATAATTGCCGAATAATATCTATCGTTCTTTAGACGAATACTGAATAGAAGGTTGTACTACGAAAAAAAATTACTATATAATCCCTTAGAATCCAAATATGGGATGAATAGCACGATTCAGTACATAAAAGGAGCACGAAATGCAACGAGCCTCCATAACGCGAATATACAAGGGACGGTCTTCACATGAAGCTATAATGACGCTGGAAGTCAATGACGGCGGAGAAGAGTTCTCTATAAGCATGCCCGCAGCGAACGCCAGCGTCATAGCGCTGGAAGGACACGGCCTGAACGACCGCTGCCCCACATACAGCATTTTCTCGGATTGTGTGGCCGCGCTTGGTGGCGCATTCGGGTCGGTGGTCATCACTTTCGTCGATTCCAGGCCCGCGAACGCCGCGATGGCAATTGCGCGGGACGAAAAGATTATATCCTGGATTGGAGGCGACATTGTTGAACTTGTCGCCTTCGCGTTGCACGTTAAGCTTCCCATCTATGTGCATAGCCGAGGCACTTCGGACAATGTCTATCCGTCCCCTCAAAGCCGAAACACGCCGGTTCCCAGCATCTTCGAAGATGTCCTCTCGGATATTCTTGCCTACAAGCCCAATGAGATGCACGATGCGGCTGATGACGATGCCAGGCTATAGGATCGCGAGAGACGTGCCGCTAAGACGGGGGAGCGCCCGAAGGCACCAGAGGTCCCACATCTGAAATGTGAGCCGGAGGGCCAACAGTATGTCGAATTCGGAATCTTCCACCCAGAGTTCTATCATCCCGAAGGGGAAGGCAGCCAGGCTGGCCGGGGCGCTGCTGCTGGCAACGGCAGCGCTCACCGCCGTAATGGTCTATGCTCGCGTATCCGCGGATGCCGATCGTGGAACAATGCTGCTGTCCTTGCAGGCGATCGCGGATAACGGTCTGATGTATGGTCTGTCGGGAGCGATGCGCCTTCTCTCCGGCTTGACCTTTCTAGCGGCCGGGCTGCTTCTGCTGAGGACCTGGATCATCCGGCAGGGTCTGGCGACACAGGTGGTGCCATACTTGTTCGTGCTGTCCGGCGCCTTCACAGCCGCATCCGGTGCGTGCGCCATGCTCATAGTGCTGAATCCTGCGCTGGAGGCTGTTTCAGCAGCCGGACCCAGTCTCACCTCCGACTATACGACCATCGGATCGTTGTACAACCTGCGCTGGATATCCGGAAAGATTGGCTTTGCCGCTGCGGGCGTCGCGCTCATTATCGCGGCACGTTACCAGTGGCGTGTCGGCGGGACGCTGAGGAAGGTAGCTCCCGCCTCAGCGATACTGGGCGTCGCGATGCAGTTCATCTGGCTGGACTCAGCCACAATCCTGCATCCGATCATCGGCACCGTGTTCTTCCTCTGGCTGTTGGTTATCGGCACGATGCTTTCAACGGGCAGAGTCGAGCGTCATTTCATAGCAGCCTATGGCGGAGATGACTGATTACACTTGCTGCCGCGTCTCGAATTGTGGGTTGGATGGCGGAATCATAATATTGCGCCATGATATGCGTTTCTTCAATCAGATACGCCGCTATGTGCAGACTCAATGTGCGGGTAACTTACCAGTAAATGTGTCTTCGTAGCAATGCGATAAGTCTTGCCGAGTTGTGTGCTGTTTGTGGTCAACACAAGATATAAAGATTCTATTGACAAACTCAATACCCATGTACACAATATGAAATTAGTATGTACTAACTAGTGCGACAAGGCTAAACAACTCAAGTGTAGGAGTACAGTAATGAAGCACATCGTAATACTCGCTTTAGTCATGGCTTTGAGCCTGCTTTTCGCGGTAGGCTGCGCCTCTGAGCCGGAGGTAATCGAGAAGATTGTTGAAGTCGAGAAGGTAGTCGAGGTTGAGAAGATCGTTGAAGTAGAGAAGGCAATGAAGCCTGTCAACATCGACGCTCTCAAGACCGAGGTAGTCGCCAATTACGCTGACGGCGTGCATGCCAGCTACTCGCGCAGTCTGGCGTCCGCGCGCGCAATGGACTTGGCTATAGATGCTTTCCTTGCCGATCCCACGCCCGCGACGCTGGAAGCGGCAAAGCGCGCATGGCTGGTCGCAAGAGATGATTACGGCCCCACCGAGGCTTTCCGGTTCTACAGCGGTCCTATCGACAATGAAGAGGACGGCCCTGAGGGCCTGTTGAACGCCTGGCCAATGGACGAGTCTTACGTTGACTATGTCGAGGGCGATGCCAGCGCCGGTATTGTCAATATGCCTGATGAGTATCCCCAAATCACCGCCGAACTCATAGAATCCCTCAACGAAGAGGGTGGTGAGGAAAATGTCTCGACCGGATGGCACGCCATCGAGTTCCTGCTCTGGGGACAGGACCTGAACGCGATAGGCCCGGGCGCAAGGCCAGTCGAGGACTACACGACCAACGCTAATGCGGACCGTCGCGGCCAGTATCTTGCGGCAGCGTCCGATCTGCTGCTGGTGCACTTGCAGGACATGGTTGATGCCTGGGCGCCGGGCGGCGGCAATTATCGCGCCGAGTTCGTCCAGGACAATGACACCGCCATCACGAGTATTATTACCGGCATCGGCGAACTGAGCCGAGGTGAACTTGCCGGCGAGCGGATGACGGTAGCCTACGAAGCGCGGTCGCAGGAAGATGAGCACTCCTGCTTCTCCGATAACACTGTCGCCGACATCGTTGGCAACGCGCTTGGCATCCAGATGGTTTTGGAAGGAGACTATGGCACAGTTACCGGGCCCGGCATCTTCGACCTAGTTGCCGCGCAGGACAGCGCCCTCGCCGAGAAGCTTTCTGCTGAAGTGGCGATGAGCGTTGCCGAGGCGAAGCTGATACCCGCTCCATTCGACCAGCACCTCAGAGAGGACGTGGCCGACAGCGCCCCAGGTCGTGCGCAGGTGCTGCGCGTAATCGAATTGCTGGAAAATCAGACGGATACGATCGTTTCCGCCGCTACCGCGGTCGGCGTGACGATTAGCGTGAGCTAGAGCTCCGGTACAGGTCAGGAATTGGCCTTCAAGAAGATGATCGATGGTATCGCAGGGGAGGTCAGGGGACATCCTCTGCGGTACTTCTTGGCTTTCAGCGCAGTGGCCCTAGTTACTGTGGGAATTTTGGCGGCAATCGACATTCGGCATAGAGCAGAGGCAGAAGCCAGGCTGGCGGCCGAGATCAACTCACTGCTGGTGGAGCGGTTAGGCGGCGATACGACCGCTTTCACCACTAATCGGAACGCTTTCAGCCTTTCAGCCCGTAACCTAACAAACTTGGAAAGGCGCGCGTTCGAGGTGGGCGATAGCTTCTTCAACCAGAACTGGGTAACGGCGCCTGCATCGACGGATGCGCGCGACGGCCTTGGCCCGACGTTTAATGCCCAGTCTTGCTCGTCGTGCCATACGCTGGACGGGCGCGCCGAGCCGCCGCAGGACAATGACGACCCCGAGCGCGGACTGCTCTTCAGGCTCAGCGTGCCAGGCACGGACGCAACCGGCGCGCCTCTGGGCGATCCGAACTACGGCGGTCAATTGCAGGACAGGGCAATACTGAAGGCCCAGCCTGAGGGAAGGTTCAAAACCGACTGGCGGGAGATTCACGGCACGTATGGCGACGGTGAGACATACACGCTGCTTCAACCTGAGTATTCATTCGACGAGCTTGCGTTTGGAGAACTTCATCCGGAGATAATGGTGTCGCCTCGCATAGCGCCTGTCGCGTTTGGTGTAGGACTGCTGGAGGCGATACCCGAGTCTGACATTCTGGCAATGGCAGACCCTGACGATGAGGACGGCGACGGCATTTCCGGACGCGCCAACATGGTCTGGGACGTGCGACGGCAGCTTACGAGGTTGGGGAGATTTGGCTGGAAAGCGAATGTGCCGACGGTGGAGCAGCAGGTGGCAGGAGCGTTTCTAGGCGACTTGGGCATAACTTCACCCTTGTTCCTGGATGAAAATTGCCCGGCCGTCCAGGATGACTGCGCTTCCGCGCCAAATGGCGGCGAACCCGAAATACCGGACTTCAGGTTCGACAGAGTGACATTTTATAACAGAACATTGGCGGTTCCGGCGATGCGAGATGTTGACGACCCTCAGGTTCGACAAGGAGCCGGGTTGTTCCTGAAGGCAGGTTGCAACACCTGTCATACGCCAAGACATACGACCGGCGAAACCGACATCGAGGCGCTGAGCGGCCAGGTGATATACCCCTATACGGACCTGTTGCTGCACGATATGGGCGACGGTCTCGCCGACGGGCGGCCCGACTTTCTGGCGAATGGACGCGAGTGGCGGACGCCGCCGCTGTGGGGCATCGGCTTGGTTGATAATGTGAACGGGCATACACGGTTCCTGCACGACGGCCGCGCGCGCAATCTCGCTGAAGCCATACTCTGGCACGGAGGCGAGGGCGCCGCGGCTAAAGAGGTATTCCGAAACTACTCGCGCCACGAGCGTGAAGCCTTGCTAAGGTTCTTGAATTCGCTATGATACGATCTATCACCCTTTCCGCAACTGCTATATTCCTGCTGTTACTTGCGGCGACTGGCTGTCAAGCGGACAATCCGCCGGCGGCCCAGCCAGAAGCGCCGATTGATGCGGCGACTGAAGCGCCGGACGAATCTGCCGCAAAGCTGCCGTCGAGGTCTGACGTGCTGGTCAGTGCGACTGACGAGCTCATTGTGCCGAGGTTCCGCGAGGTGGCTCAAGAAATGAGCGCTCTCCAGGCTTCCCTCAACGCACTCTGCGATAGTCCTTCTCAGGAGCGTCTTGATGAAGCCAGGAATGCATGGCGGCAGGCGCGCGTACCCTGGATGCGCTCGCAGGCTATGTGGTTCGGCCCGGTAATGGACCGTCGCTCACGTTCCTACGTCGATTGGGCGCCTATCGAACCGGAGCGCATAGAGAGGATGCTTGAGAAAAGGGATTCCGTAGATGCCGAATACCTGAGGGAGTATCTCGCGTCAACTCAGCGCGGGCTAGGCGCGGTGGAATACGTTCTCTTTGAAGACGATGACGTCGTTCTCAGTAAGCTGAGTGTCGCGGATTCGATCAGATGTCAGTACCTTATCGCGCTAGGCGACTTGGTTGCCGAGGAAACTTCGGGCGCGCTTGCCGACTGGACAGGGAGCAACACGGAAGGGCTATCCTACGCTGAATACTTCAACGGCACCGCGGATGATTCGCTTATCGGAAAGTCGGCACTCAACGAGCTGGTCCGAACCTCGGTGTTCATGAGCCGGACCATAACCGACATGAGGCTTGGCAAGGCTCTCGGTGTTGACGGGGTTACTGCCGACCCAGACGCTCTTCTCGGCGGTGATGGACATAGCATGGTAGCCGACATGCGCAATCAGGTGCTGGGCATGCAGGATGTATATCTGGGTGGAGAAGCCGACTCCGGCTTCGGTGTCAGCGCCCTTGCGCGAGGACTCTCCGAGGAAACGGACGAGCGAATGCGGACTGCTTTCGAGGATGCCTTGCGAGCCATTGATGACTTGGAGGAACCGCTTCGTGAAACTATTCAGAACGATCCGCAGGCCGCGCTGAAAGCACATGCTGCACTCAAGCGGATGCAACTCACGCTGAGCACGGACATAGTCAGCCTGCTGGACGTCACCGTGGGGTTTGCAGATACCGACGGAGACGGCGGCTAGACAGTGTCCGATCATTGTCCTTGCCGCGCGACCTTCGGCGAGCCTTCATAAGGCAGTACCCACGACTTCGGCGCTATTCCCGGCTTGAGTCCTGCCAGATTTACGTCAGGGTCTATTAGCCTGCTGTTCGGCCTGCCGTTCCAGGTAACAAATGCCTCAAC
Organism: Dehalococcoidia bacterium; assembly: GCA_965204855.1. GTDB lineage: Bacteria > Chloroflexota > Dehalococcoidia > Lucifugimonadales > JADFKI01 > Bin90. The sequence continues at coordinate 1,640,044 of OZ242018.1, read as the reverse complement.
CATCACTTTCGCATTACTATAGCCTCGACTGGCAAAGTCATGCGCGATGATGTGTGCGGTCTGGAGTATCAGGTCGGGTTGAAACGACATGCGTTCGACTTGCAGCGGGGTCAGGTAGTCGTCCGGTGTAACCAGCCAAGTTCGTCCGGTATCCTGATCGCTGACCCGGTAGTGCACCAGTCCGGTCTTCTCAGTCAGCATCACCCGCCACGCAAACAGGTAGCCCTCCTCAGTCCAGCGCACATTGCCGGGGTAGGCGAAATGCCGCAGGGGGATCAGCACCTGTACGAGCGCGAATACCACCAGGACGCCAACGGAGGCGCGCACAGCCCACGGCGAAAGTGTTGAAGTGCCTTCACGCTCCACGGCCGCGTTTGCCGTGAGGCGGCCGGGCAACCATCGTAATCGAAGCCTTCGCAGTGCAGGCAATGGCCAGTCCGGGCGTAGAAAGACGGTCGCTCCCGCAATCATGAGCCACGGGAAAATCCCCAGCTTTGGGAACAGCAGCCACGTTATCAGATGGAAGACTACGAGCGTGATGTATGCCCACAAGCGAGTACGATTCCAAAGCAGCCAGCCCACGATTGTCAGGTCGAACAGCGCGCCCGTCCAACTCACAGCATAGGCAACCCACAACTCTTGCAGCAGCGTCCCGAAAATCGGCATGTCGCCGTGCTGGTAGAGCCAGATTCGCAACGGCTGGGCATGCAGCAGCCAGTCCGGATTCAGCTTGGCTATACCCGCGAAAACATAGACCACGCCGACTTGGGCACGAAGCGCCCACACCACCCATGATTGCGCCGTATCCTTGCGTATAGAAGGATTGCGCCACGCATCCACTGCCCACATTCGATTGAGGGGCAGGAAGATAATCAGAAGCGTGGCGAGGCTCATCCAATAGTGATGGTTCAGGTAGGTCGTTCGGTCTATCAGTTCGGCGTAGGTGAATCCGACGAAAAATAGGGCGGCGCACAACCTGTAGCGGTAACCGGCGGCGATACAGGCGGCGAGCGCACCTAGTGAGGCGAAGAGCAGGTACATGCCCCAGCCGGGCAAGGGGCGCACCCACCCGAACCCCTGGTATGTGAAGTGGTGCACGGGCTCGATGTATAGGTCGTCAATCCAGCCGTGAGCGAACAGCCGGACGATGGCGACCAGCGCGACGATTCCGAACGCGATACGGAATGCGGCGACAGACGCTCCTGAAACGGGGGAAAGCGCCCGGCTGGTAATGGTGTCAGGAATCATAGTCCGACTTTAAGTCTTGTGCTCTGCCTTCGCAAGAGTCAACAACTTTGGAATCAGGCGCGTGCTCCTGCGATACAAGGGTTATCAATGCCAGTTATGCGCTTCGGGCATCCGTACGCCGGAGCGCAGCGCCCGCACCTTAGATACTATAGTGTTGGAAGTGCCGTCCCAGCGCGAGATTTCGCCCGCTATTAGCACCACCTGGCTGCCCAGCTCTTTTCTAAACTGCCTGTATATGTGTGGCCAGAGTATGACCTGCGCGTCGCCGGTCTCGTCCTCGATTGTGACGAATATGGTGCCGTCCCTGCCCTTCGGGTGCTGCCTAGCTACGGGCCAGCCGGCAACCAGAACGGGCGCGCCGTCGTCCAGCCGCTCGACCTCGGCGCAGGTCATCACTCCGGACTCTAGCGTGGGACGCACGAACTCCATAAGGTGCCCGCGCGGGTATATTCCCAGCACGGCGTACTCGGCGGCCATCTTCTCCGCGTCCGTAAAGTCCGGAAGTCGCGGCATGCTTGCATCCATAGATGTAGGCAGCACAGCCTGTCCGTTCCTGCTGGGACGCGGGTGCAGCCCCGCGTCCCATAGCGCCTGCCTGCGGTTGGGAGTGATGGCGTCGAACGCGCCCGCCATCACCAGCGATTCCACTGCATGTGGCTTCAGTCCGGTGCGCCGCACGAGATCGCCCGCGCCGATGTACGCGCCGCCGCGCCGCCGCTCCCGCAGGATGACCTCCGCGCCTGCCGCTCCCACATCCTTGACGAAGCGCAGCCCCAGCAGCACCGACTCACCCTGCGGAACGCACTTCTCCTCGGAGCGATTGACGCACGGGTTCAGGAATGGCACGCCGTGTCGCCGCGCATCCTGCTTCAGCGTCTCCGTCGGATAGAAGCCCATCGGCTGGTTGTTGATGAGTGATACGAAGAACTCGGTCGGATGGTATCGCTTCAGCCAAGCCGCCTGGTAGGCGGTTATGCAGAATGCGTGCGAGTGGGACTCTGGGAACATGTAGTGCCCGTTCACTTTGCCGAATACCTTCTTTGCCACTTCTTCCGAAACACCGTTGGCTTGCGCTCCGGCCAGAAAACGCTGCCAGTGCGTCGCTATCAGGTGCTCGTTGTTGGGTCTGGCGAATGCGCGGCGCACTTCGTCGGCCTGCGTCGCGCTCATGCCGCCCACATCCATGACGAGCTGTACCACCTGCTCCTGCCACACTATGATGCCCCAGCCACGCTTCAGAGCGCGCTCTTCCAGCGGGTGGTCGTAGTCCCATTCTACGCCGTGTCGGTAGCGGTCGATGAACTGCGAGACCGCGCTGCCCTGCATGCCGACCCCCGGTCGTATGAGCGCCACCTGATACGCGAGGTCGCGCAGGTTGCGAGAGCGCAGGCGCTGCGCTATCTTGAGCTGCGCCGGCGATTGCAGCAGGAACACGCCCTTGCTTCTGCCCGCGTTTATCATGTCGTACACGGCATCGTCCATGGGACTTATCCTGCTCAGGTCCGGACGCTCGCCCGCGCGCTCCTCGATGAGATCGAGCGCTTCCTCAATCTGGTCGAGCACCGGCAGGGAGAGGATGTCTATCTTGGCGAATCCGGCATCCTGAACGCTGTCCTTGTTCCAGTCCATGATGTAGCGCCCGTCCATTGCTCCGGCTCTCACCGGCACGGTCTCCGGAATGGGCGAACTGCTCAGTATCATTCCGCCCACATGCTGCCCCAGCGAGCGGGGCGCGCCTATTAGTTGCGGCGCGAGTTCCGCAAGCGCCTTCCAGCCCGGCGCTTCGCTTATGTCCCTGAAGTCGGGCAGCCGGCGCATGTCATCGCCGAGAAGCGCGGCATCGCCGGAGAGTCCCTGCTTCGATAGCAGCTTGAGTTGCTCGCGCGGCAGTCCCAGAGCCTTGCCCAGGTCCTGTATGACGCCCTTCAGCCTGTATGTGCCTATTGCGCCTGCCAGCACCGCATGCTCAGGTCCGAAGCGCTGGTGAACGCGCTCAATCAGTGCGTTCCTGATACCTCTTGGGAAGTCGAGGTCTATGTCGGGCAGCGTTCCCGCATCCTCGGAGATGAAGCGCTCGAGGCTGAGGTCCCACGCGAGCGGGTCGATATGACTGATGCCTATGAGATAGCCGACGAGAAGGGCGACAGACGAGCCGCGCCCCCTGCCCGGCGGCCTTGCTTCCAGCGGCACTTCGGGACTCACCAGCCCGCGCTCCAGCATAATCTCACGCGCAATCAGCGCGATCTCCCTGTACAGCAACAGGAAGCCAGCCATGCCGTGAAGCTCGATCAGGCCGAACTCTTCGCGCAGGCGCTTGTCCACCTTTTCCGTTACCGAACCGTAGCGTCGCACAGCGGCTTCGTAGCACAGCCTTTCAAGATATGTTTGAGGCGTGTAGCCATCGGGAACATCAGCGTCTGGCAGGCGGTATCCCAGGTCGGTGTCGAGGTTGAAGTCGCAGCTATCTACGATTCGCAGGGTGTTGTCGAGTGCCTCGGGGCAGTGGGGGAACAGCTGCCGCATCCGCTCCGCCGACTTCAAGCAGGACTGGTCATTGGGCCTGATGTAACGCAGCGCGCGGTCTATGGTCGTGTTGTGCGCGGCTGCGACAAGCGCATGCTGGAGCCTGTATCGCTCCGGCGTATGGTAGAGCGCGTCATTCGTTGCGACCACGGAAACGCCGCTATCGCGGGCAAGGTTGAATATCTGCCTGTTGCGCTTCGTATCCCCACACAAGAAGTTCTGCTGGAGTTCTAAGAACACGCCATCGGAACCATACCAGTTCATGTACTGCCGCAGTTCCTCTAGCGCCTCGAATTGCCGCCCCTGCCGCACAAGCTCTGACAGGGGACTATCGCGCCCGCCCGTGAGCAGTACGGTTCCCTCGGCATGCGCGGGCAGGTATGCAGGATCAAGGCGCGGCTCGCGGCGGTCATGCCCGTTCGCCAGCGTGAGCAGTTGCGATATGTTGGCGTAGCCTTCGCGCGTCTTGGCGAGCAGCGTCAGCCGGCTTCCGTCGGTCAGCGTGAGTTCGCATCCGCTGATGGGCTTTATCTTCAGGCTGTTGGCGAGACGCGCGAACTCCAGCGCGCCGCACAGGTTGGTGTCGGTCAGGGCGAGTGCCGGGTAGCCGTACTCCGATGCCTGTGCGAGCAGTTCGTGGACATGGGACGCGCCCTGTCCGAACGAGTAGAAGCTCTTGCAGTGAAGTTCTGCGTATTTTGCTGGCACGATGCGCCTCACTCTTCTACGCTGCGGAGCGCGGCTGCTCGCACCAGCAGCCGTCTCGCCGGTAGTGCGGCTCGTCCGCATCGAGTATAATGAGGCCGTTGTGGCTGGACATGGCCTGTTCCAGAGTCATTCCTGCCCTTACGGAAGTCCCTGCGGAGCTGTCAACTACCAGAGGCTTCCCGCTTGTCCTGTCCACTACGGCTATTTGGCTGTTCCCCGCTTTCGCTGGGGACTTGCTTTTCAGGTGTGCGTGTCTTCGCAGTTCCGTCTTGGCTCTCAGATGTGTGATGAGCACGCAGGCAATCCTCATATTGCCTCCGTCAGGTTTGCCGCGCATCAGTGAGATGCATGACGAATACTAACGAACACTTGTGCGCTTTGTCAACTTGCAATTACGCGAACATAGGGCAATGTCTCCTGGCCCTTTTTGGATAAGGCGGTCTTCCATTGGCGCTCCGGTGCCGCGTAGCAGGCACCAGGCTGCACGACAGCGGAAACGATAGCGCTCTCCTGTGGTTCTGCCCAAGCTACTATCGTTGCTTAGTGAGCGCCACGCTGAAGAGCGACGAGTTCGCTCGGACAACGGACCGGAGTTCACAGCAAGGGCTGACAGTGAGCGGCTTGGGAAGGTGGGAGCGAGGACGCTTTACATCGAGTCTGGGTCGCCTTGGGAGAACGACTACATAAAGAGTATCAATGGGAATATGAGGGACGAGCTGCTGGACGGGGAGGTCTTCTACACGTTGCTCGAGGTGAGAGTGCTGACGGAGCGGTACAGGCAAACCTACAACCGCGTCAAGCCCCGCAGTTTTTTAGGATACAGGCCACTGGCGCCCGAGGCCATGCTGCCGGCAGACTTGGTCCCAATGCTTGTCGGTGTAACATAACAGGTGGTACAACTACAGGGGGCAGGTCAAGGTGAGAATTGGGCCTGGGGCTGCGCACCCCCATGGCATGTGACCTGGACTGTGGGGAACAATGCCCTGGTTAAATCCCGCGCCGCATGTCGAGATTCAATGCAATCGATTGCGGAGTCGCTTGACTGGACGATAGGAGGTCAGCATGCAGACGGTAGGCTTCATAGGACTTGGTAACCTGGGAACGCCGATGGCGCGAAACATCCAGAGGGCTGGGTTCCCCATGGTCGTGTTCGACGTGGTGGAGGGCGCGACGAGGCCTCTACTCGAGGGTGGCGCTCGGTTTGCGACTTCCCCTGGAGAGGTCGCGGCCTCCAGCGAAGTGATTCTCAGCTCGGTGCCGGGGCCTCCCGAGGTGGAGCAGGTAGCACTCGGCCCCGAGGGGATCGTCAGCGGCATTGGTGAGGGCGACGTTTACGTGGACCTCTCCACCAGCCGGCCTTCACTCATACGCGAGATCGCGGGCGTCTTCGAAGGGAAGGGCGCCCACGCGCTCGACGCCCCGGTACTGACAAGTCCGGCCGCCGCTGAGGACAGGGAGGTGATCGTCATGCCCAGCGGAGACAGGGAGGTGTTCGAGCGCCTTCTTCCGGTGTTCGAGGCCTTTGCCGACAAGGTCGTCTATCAGGGCGAGCTGGGCATGGGGAGCGCCTGCAAGCTGGTCAACAACATGATCACGCTGGCCGTGAGGCAGGTGGTCGCGGAGGGGCTGACTCTGGGCATGAAGGCCGGGCTCGACCTGGAGGCCCTGATGGAAGCAGGCAGCAGAATGATTCTGGGCACTCAGAGAGAGGGCCTGGAAAGGACCGTGTTCCGGGGGGAGTTCGAGCCTCCCTCCTTCAGACAGGCTCTGGCCAGAAAAGATATAGGACTCGCGAACGAGCTGGCCCGGGAGCTGAGCGTTCCAATGCCGGTTGCGAACATTGTGGAGCAGGTCGCCATCCAGTGCGGCAACCGCGGCTGGGCAGACATGGACACCCACGTCATTTACCGGCTGCAGGAGATCGCGGCGGATGTGGAGATCAGACCGCGCTAGTCCGCCGCGCGGCCCAACGGTCAGCCTCTGACCCTCCTGTACACCTGGACCCGGTGCCTGGAGGACTCGGTGACATAGAGCCTGCAGTCGGCGTCGAGCGTAACGGAGGCCGGGCCCCAGAAGTACGGCTCCGTCTGTGTCGATATCAGGTAGGGAGTGTTGAAGTGGGAGGGTAGGTCGGGCACTAGGTTGGACCGGTCTCTCGTGGTGCTCTCGTCCGGGTTGACGTCGAGGAACTCCTGCGCCCACTTCGAGACCGTGGCCTCGCCCCGGAGACTCTGGAGGAATGCGCCGTCCGGCGCCAGCAACTGCACACGCTCGTTACCCCAGTCGGCGACGTAGATGTAGCCTTCGGCGTCCACCGCCGGCTTGGCGGGCCTGTGGAACTGGCCCTCGCACTCTCCCGGCTCTCCAAAAGCGGCCAGAAAGCGGCCGTCGGCTGTGAACTTCTGGATGCGGTCATTGCGCCAGTCAGCGACATATACGTTGCCCTGCGTGTCCAGAGTCATGCCCCAGGGGAGGTCGAACTGCCCCTCTTCTTCGCCGCTCTCCCCCCACTGCAGCAGGTGCCGACCGTCGGCGGTGAACTTGTGCACGCGACAGTTCTTCTGGTCCACGACGTACACGTTGTCGTCGGCGTCGATGGCCAGACCGGAGGGACCTTCCAGTTGTCCGTCGCCGCTGCCGCGCTCTCCCCACTTGTTCGTGAACGCTCCGGACCTGTCGAACACGGTGACGCTGTGATGGTACTCGTCGGCGACATAGACGTTCTCCCGGCTGTCGATAGCGATAGCCGTCGGCAGCCAGAACTGCCCGTCTTCGTGGCCGTAGGAGCCGAACTCACCCAGATACTCCTCGTCGAGATTGCATATACCGACACGAGCGAGCGCCGCGTGCCGATTCAGCACGTAGATGCGGCCGCCCCGGCCGACGGCGAGGTCCACAGGGTGCCCGAAGCCTCTGCCGGTCGGGTTGTTGTTCATTACGCCGATGGTCTTGAGATAGCTCAGACCAGGGGCATTTGCTCGATTGACGCCGCTCAGTGGTCGCTCCTTGCCGAATGGGGTGCCGTGCCCCGCTGCTTCACGCCGTCAGGCTACGCCCGATGGAACTCCTTTGTCGCCGCGATGAGGCCCAGCAGCTCCGCGACGCGGCTGTCGGACTCTCTCCCTGCTGTGCGAGGTCGGAGGGATATATCGCCCTTCTTGCCGACATGACAGACCAGCGCGTTGCGGGTTGACTCCTCCACCTTTGTCAGCGGACCCATAAGGTCGAGGCAGCTATCAACCAGCTCCTCGGGAGTGAAGGCGCTTCCATTCTCGTTGGCCAACCGGTCGATGATTTGCCTTACGCCGGGCTTTTCGACATCGTTGAACTGCTTTGCCGCGAAGTTCACCCTCTCCACCAGCGCTCCGCTGTTAATCCACTCCGTGCCCTCGTGCCAGCCCTCCACCGACGGCGGCGCCAACAGGCTCTGCCCCATGTACCCAATCACCGCGTTTGCCTCGTTCATATCCAGAGTCGGCTCCGTAACGCCGCCTCCGAGCCGCATTGTGCCTGCTACGAACTCGGCGGGGCACTTCACGCGCGCGAACTGTGCCTCCTTGAAGAAATCGGAGTTGAACAGGACTCGCAACATGGAGCGTATGTCGTGACCGCTGTCCACATACACGCTCGCCAACGTCTCGATGGCGTCCGGGTCCAGCGGTGGAGTGTAAGGCCACTGAGGGACCGGTGCCTCGTCCGCCACAAAGAAGTCGTAGATGTGCCTGGCGATGAACCTGGCGGTCGCGGGCTGGCGAGCGATTATCTCGATTACGTCCTCTCCGTTGAATGGCCCGCTCTCTCCCAGGAACTCCTTTTCGCCGTGGTCGTGGTCGTAGTCCCGGTAGTCGAAGTGCCAGGCGATTGCACCGTAGGGCCAGATCGAGGCCTTCATTGCCCTCGCGGCCATGTACTCCGCGTTGCCCACAGTCCAGCCGGTGAATGCCCGGGCGCACTGCTTGATATCGTCCTCTGTGTAGTTTCCGATTCCCATGGAGAACAGCTCGATCAGCTCGCGACCGAAGTTCTCGTTGATGGCCCCATTGTGATTGTCCTGGTTGTCCAGCCACATGATCATTATCGGGTCTCTGGATATCTCCAGCAGAAGGGTGTCGAACCTGCCCAAGCCGAATCGTCGGAACGTATCGATCTGGACCGCCAGCGACCGGGCCTGCTGGGTCTTGCTGAAACTAGAGGCGAAGATGCCATGCCAGAAGAGGGCGATCTTCTCCTCGAGAGGGCTGCTGGTGGTGACCATCCGGTACAGCCACTCCGTTGCCGGCGGGTCGGGAATGCGAGACTCGTGAATGTCGGCGTGGTACCTGCGGATTACGTCGTCGCCGAGGCGCTGCGTGTCCGCAGGATCGAGCAGCTCTTCCACCGTCTCCTCATAGCCCCTGGCCACACGCTCCTCAAGCTCATCCCTGGAAGCGCCGAATCCTGCGCGGCGCATCAGATGCGCCATTAGCTCTATGTCTTTCCTGCTGACCATCTCTTCACCGTCCAATGAAGTCGAACTGTTCGAAGGTGCCGTTGACAATCGGTGCCGGGTCCAGCCCAAGCCACCTCTCCAGTATTGTCGAGTAAGTGGAGCGGAAGTCGTTGTTGAAGTGCAGGTCGCCCTGGAGCTGGTCGGCCGACTCGAGTGAGGGGTACTCCCCGTACAGGCCGCCCTCCACGGAGCCGCCGATGCAAAAGGCGACGCCGCCTGAGCCGTGGTCGGTGCCGGAACCGTTGTCCTTGATTCGGCGCCCGAACTCCGAGAAGACCAGTACCAGCGTGTCCCGGTCCCGGCCATGGTCCTTGAGGTCGTCCATGAAGTCGCCAATCGCGGTGGAGACCTCGTACCATAGCTTGTTGTGAACGGGAAGCTCGCCCCCATGGGTGTCGAAGCTGCCGTGCTGAGCGTAGTAGATGCGGGTCCCGAGGTCGGCGCAGATCACCTGGGCTGCGTCGCGAAGCCTCTGAGCGAACGGATTCGCCCCATACTCCACTTCCGAAACATAGCTATCAGGCGCCGCCCTGAGGATGTCCGCTCCCTTGAGAGCGGCCTCGCCGGTCTGTCCGATGAACTCGGACACGACGTCCCTTCCCTCTGCCCCGCCGTACATCCGTGAAAAGGTGTTGAGAGTGTCCAGCCGCGCCTGCTCGTCCTGAAGGTCGGGGAACAGCCCGTAGGTTTCGAGGTTTCCTACGGACGCCACCGGCACCCCCACGCACGACAGCGCCCTGGGCAGCCCTCTGCCAAGGTTTAGACCCGTGAGTACGTTATCACCTCCTGGGTCGAGGTCTCTGATCGCGCGTCCGAGCCAGCCCTCCCCGATCACCTTCGTGGGCTCGGCGGTGTGCCAGATGTCCATGGCCCTGAAGTGGGAGCGGTTGGGTTCCGGGTAGCCGATGCCGTTTATGACGGCGACATTGCCGTCGTCCCACAGCCTCTTGATGGGGCCCATCTGTGGGCTCAGCCCCAGCCGGTCGTCGAGCTTCAGTACGTCGTCCTGCTTGTGGTGGACGGTGGGGCGGTTGTCGTAGTAGAGCTCGTCGTCGTACGGAACGACCGTGTTCAGGCAGTCGTTACCGCCGGTGAGCTCGACGACCACCAGCGACCTGTTTGACTTTTCGGAGACCATGAAGCCCTCCTCGGCGCATGTCGGGACGTATTTTCAGGCTCGGGATGTTGTTCCACATTCTAACCGCACTGTGGCTCGGAGTACAGATGCCTTCTCACCCAGCCCAGCCGCACCAATGCTGGCCTTACCGCCGCTGCCTGGGGTGCTTGGCGAGAAAATCGTCCGCAATCTCCTCGAACGTTGCAAAGCGCACGCCGTCGTGAGAGCGGATGTATTCCGTAATGCGCTCCAGCATCAGCAGCACCTGCGGCCGGCCGCTCACGTCCGGATGAATAGTTATGGGGAACACCGCCTCGTCGTATTCCCGATACACCCAATCGAACTGGTCCCGCCACATCGATTCAATGTCCCTGGGATTTACGAACCCGTGGCTGTTGGGCGACTTCTTGATGAACATCATGGGCGGCAGGTCGTCCAAGTACCAGTTGGCCGGTATCTCCACCAGATCGGTCTCCTCGCCACGCTCCAGGGCGTGCATCCAGTGGTCTGCCGGCATGGAGTAGTCAATCTTCGTCCAGCGGTCGCCAACACGGACATAGTAGCACTCGAAATCGCGGTGCATCAGGCTGTGGTCATACTTGATACCGTGCTTCAGCAGTAGCTCGTTCGTAACGTGGCTGAACTCCCACCATGGCGCGACGTAGCCTCGTGGCCGTTGCCCCGAAATCTCAGTAATCAGGTCTATGCAGCGCAGCAGCACATCCTCTTCCTGCTCCGGCGACATGGCGATGGGATTCTCGTGAGAGTAGCCGTGCATTCCGATCTCATGCCCTTGCTCCACAATCATCCGGCATTCCTCCGGAAAGGTCTCGATGGAGTGGCCGGGGATGAACCAGCTAGTCTTGATGTCCAGTCGCTCAAAGAGTCTAAGCAGCCGGGGCGTTCCCACTTCCCCGGCGAATATGCCGCGGGAAATGTCGTCAGGTGAGTCCTCCCCGCCGTAGGAACCCAGCCAACCGCCAACTGCGTCCAGGTCAACCCCAAACGCGCACAGAATTTGCTTGTCTGCCATCTCAAATCTCCTTGCGGCGTCCAGTTTCCCAATGCTCACCCCATCCCGCGCTGTCAAGGGGTGTGACGGAGACGTGTACTTTCTTCGGGAGGCGCTCAGGGCGGGGGTGATCTACATTACCGACCGCACCAGCCCGCCGTCCACCAGCATCGTCGTGCCCGTGATGTAGCTCGACCGCGACGACGCCAGGAACGCTACCAGATACGCCAGTTCCCGCGGCTCGCCGATACGCTTCAACGCCGTCTGTTCCGCCCGCTGCGCCAGGGCGTCCTCAATGGAAATCCCCTGCGTTCGCGCCCGATCCTCGATGTTTTCCATCATCCGCTCAGACATGATGCTGCCGGGGCACACGTTGTTGATGAGTATGTTCTCGTGCCCGATGTCGTCGGACAGGTTCTTCATAAACCCGATGACGCCCATCCGCGTTGCCGCCGATAGTGCCAGGTTCGGTATCGGCGTATAGACCGTGCTGGCCAGGATGTTGATGATGCGTCCGCCGCCCTGTGCCCGCAGATGCGGCAGCGCCTCCCGCGTCATCCGCGCGAAGAAGAACAGCGAACGATTCGCCGACACCTGCCATTGTTCCTCGGTGGAATCCACCGCGAAGGCTTGCGGCGGACCCCCGGAGTTGTTGACCATGATGTCCAGCTGCCCGAAGCGTTCCACCGTGCCGGCCACCAGCTCAGCGATGGTCTCCTCCTTGTCCAGGTCGCCGGCGAAGGTGAATATCTCCGTCCCCGTAGCACCCCGTATTTCGTCCGCCGCCCGTTCCAGGTCTGATGCCGTGCGCGCACACATCGCCACTCGAACGCCCTCCTCTGCCAGCACCTCCGAGCACGCGCGTCCCAGCCCTTTGCTGGCGCCGCCCACAATCGCCACCTTGCCGTTCAATTCCAAGTCCATTGTCAGCCCGGCCTCCTCAATTGATGCCGCCGATTATAGCAGGTTAGGCGGGAACCTTTTCAGTCGCCTGGCTTGTTGTTGCTCCGCGATTATATCCGCCTGATTGAGCAACTAACGTCTAAGGCGGCCTAATCTGATACCATCACCGCAGGAGCTGGTGACATTTATGCCGGTCATTCACACTGACATTCATCCTGAACAGCGACACCACGCCGGCATGTTCATGGTCCGCTCTGGAGACAGATGACGAACCCGTTGAGACATCGCTGGGCTATCATGGGCCTCTGGCTTCTATCGAGCGTCGCGGGCTTCATGATGGTCATAAGCGTCGGACTGCTGCTGCCCTCGATCAGCGCCGACCTCGGTCTCACGCCCACACAGCAGGGATTCTACGGCTCCGCGGCGTTCCTCGGAAACCTGTTTCTGACGCTGCCCATAAGCTGGTGGGTGTCCAGGTACAGGCCCAAGATTCTTACCACGGTTACATTCACGCTGAGTTCTGCGCTGATGTTCGTGCAGGGCTGGGGGCCCAACTTCGCCGTCGTGCTGCTCGGACGCCTGGGCTTCGGCGTCTCGACACTCGCTCGTGAGCCCGCCCGCGTCCTGCTCATGCACCGGCTGTTCAGGCCAAGAGAGTTCATTCTCGTCTCCGGCGTGTACAATCTGCTGTTCGGTCTTGTCGTCGGTGGCGGGTTGGTCCTGACACCAATCATCCTGAGTCGCGTCGGCGATGATTGGCGGCGTGTCCTGCTAACCTTCGCGGTGACTCTCGGAGTTCTGGCCGTGCTCTGGACTATCTTGGGAAGCGACGGTGAGGAAAATGCCGAATCGGAGCGACAGGAGGCAGATCCCGCTGACGGAAGGCTCGGAATCATCAAGCGCGTGCTGGGATACAAAGAGCTATGGATAGCGGGCACAGGGTCGATGGGAACCACGATGGCGTGGTCGTCGTTCGTGAACTTCTACCCAACCCTGATGCTGGACGTGTACGACGTGTCGCTCAACTGGACCGGGCTGCTGCTGGCAATCGGCATCGGTGTGGGTGGGCCGTCGGGGATCGTGCTCAGCTGGATCGTACCAAGGGTGAGCGGGAACAGGCGCAGGAACATACTTCAGGTGATTGGGGTCGCTATGGTGGTAACCTACCTGGGGATGACTCTCACAGACTCGATCCCTCTACTCATCGTCATAACGCTCGTCAGCGGTGTGGCGCAGGGATACTGGCCGATCCTCAACTCGATACCGTTCTACCTGCCCGGCATAAGGCCGCGGGAGTCCACGGTTGCGCTATCCTTCATGATGACGCTTGGTACGTTTGGCGTAGCCACCGGCCCGGCGCTGGTAGGCGCGCTCCAGGAAAGGCTCGGCGACCTGAGACTCGCCATGATCATCATCAGCTTCGCGCCGCTCTTGCTCGTCATATGCTCGTCTCTCATCCAGATACGCACCGACCGCGGCGAAGAGCTATCGTGAAATGCGTGCTTTCAGGAGAATGGCTGACGCTGCTAGAGTAACACCCGCGCACCAAAGTTGACAGTCCTGGATTCTCTCTATTGCCACAGGTCGGGATCTGGTCGGTTCATCAGTCCGAAGCCCAGATATCCATACCAGATAACCAGTAGCACGTAGCAGCCCCGGGCCAAGGTGATGAAGGTGTCATGGCCGGCATTGTTGAGTACGGCTAGCATGAAGAAGAGCATTACGGCCAGGCTGACAAGGGCAGCCAACAGGGAAATTATCCGGTTGAAGTCGTCTCTCGTGGATAGGCCCAAAGCGAAAATGAAGCCGCCAAACCCAAGCGCAATCCCACCAGCGTATAGGAAAGCGGAGCCAACGTAGAAGACTGGAACGCTTCCCATGATCTGGTCACTGGTTTGGGCATCGGCCAGAATGAAGTCCATACCGCCGGATAGAATCCAACCGGTCAGTCCGACGAAGATCACGAAGAAGCCCATTTGGACTAAGGCCTTGCCATCGCCCTGCAAGGTTACGTTCCGCATTAGCGCATAGAGGCCCGAGAGGATTAGTGCTAGGCCAAGGATTATCGCGATGTTGGTTATATTGGTCAGCGCGGCGTTGGCGCCCTTGGCCGTTATGGAGCCAACAGCGTCTGACACGGAGGCGCTGTCTATCAATAGTCCGCCCGGCTCTATGAGAAAGAAGACGAAGGCGATTATCGGGCCGAATATGAGGGAGAGACCCGCTAGCCGGTTTACAGAGATTGTGCCCATGTTTGAACCTCCTGTATGTGATGCCGTGGGAAGGGTCCATTGGGTTCGATCCTTCCTAAGTATACATCCTGACGCCAAGGTTGTGGCACTGCAATAGGAAAATCCCAGTGCTCAGGCACTCTCGGCAGTGGATTCAGACAGCTGAATGGATGCCAACGGCAGCAGAAAATCCACAGACGGTACCATAACGCATATGCACTTATGGGGGGCAGTTGGCAGAGTCTTTTCGTTTTCGTCCCGTCGTCAATCTCTCATTCACCCTGAACTTGTCGAAGGGCCGTCCTTTCATGGTTCGACCAAGCTCACCACGAACGGACTTGTCCGGAGACATCGGAAAGCGAGAAGGCCCTGCTGAGGCGGCTATGTCGTGCTAGGATGTTCGCATAGGAGGGCTTCCGGAATGACCACAACCATTACAAATACAACCATTGTGACTTGCGACCCGCAGCGGGCGGTGCACTACGGCGCGGGGATGGCCATAGATGGGGGACGCATCGCGGCGATTGGGCCTAGTGATGAGATCGAGGCGCGCTATCCTGACGCGGACCGTGTCGATGGGCGCGGGCGGGCGGTGTTTCCGGGCATGGTCAACTGCCATACTCACATGCTTGCCACTGCCGACCGGGGCATACTGGAGGACTTCGGGTTTCCGACGACGCTCAGGTTTCCGACGACTGGCCGGGGGCTGCTGGACCCGGAAGAGCGCAACGTGTTCGGCCTACTTGCGGCGGCTGAGTCGATCCGTAGCGGTGGGACGACTCTGCTGGAGATCTCGGACCGCATTCCGCAGTATGCCGACAGCCTCGCCAATGCGGGTCTTCGGCTGTTCCTGGCCGAGAACTTCAACGACATAGACGACAAACAGTTCGGGGTAGGCCGCTACGAGTTCTCGAAGGCCAAGTTGGAGGCAGGGCTTCAACGGAGCGCCGACCTAATATCGTCGTGGCATGGACAGCGCGATGGCCGTGTGCAGTGCTTCGTGTCTCCACACGCGCCGGAGCTGTGCTCTCCTGCTCTGCTTCGGAGCGCGGTCGAGATGGCAGACAAGCACAGTCTGAGGTACACCATCCATCTGTCCCAGAGCTCGCTGGAGGTGGAAGGGGTGATGAGGACGCGCGGAGTCAGGCCGACGCAGTACCTGTTCGCCAACGACTTCCTGAGCGACAGGCTGGTGGTCGCGCACTGTCGCTACGTGGACGACTCGGAGGTCGCGCTTCTCGGACAGCATGGCGTGGCGGTCTCCAACAATCCGGCAATCGCCGCCCGGCGTGGAGCGGCAGCTCCGGCGTTCGAGTTGCAAGCCGCGGGGTGTCCTATCGGGATGGGGTCGGACAACATGGCCGAGGACATGGTGGAGGTGGTGCGATCCGCGCTGTTCCATGAGCGTGTCAGGAGAAACGACGAGATGTGGCCTCAGCCGGAAGACGTACTCGACTGGGCAACTATCGGCGGCGCGAGGGCGCTGGGCGTAGCCGACGAGGTTGGCAGCCTGGAAGTGGGCAAGAAGGCCGACCTGTTCATGGTCGATCTCAGACGGTCCCACCTGGTGCCGACGCTAAGGGTCGTCTCGGTGTTCGTGCATCAGGCACAAGGGGCGGACATCAGCGACGTCATGGTCGAAGGCAACTGGATAATGCGGGACAGCCGCATCCTGACGTTTGACGAGGACGATGTGATCGCACGAGCCGAGGCGATTGGACACAAGGTCTGGAGCCGCATCGTGGACGAAAACCCGGACGTGCCGTTCCCGGTGCGGCTTCCACCGGGGCCTCTAGTGTGAGAGCGAGCCTGTACCGATTTAGTCGGAGGCCCAACCGTAGTGGCGTCTCTTGTGGGCGCGCTAAGCATGACGACCAACACGGACAACTCGTGGACATGGGATGCGCCCTGTCCGAACGACTAGAAGCTCTTGCAGTGAAGTTCTGCGTATGCCGAACACATGACAGCGCTGTCTCTAAGCCGCCGACAGCGGTTGCTTGTACCAGCAGCCGTCACGCTCGTCTCTGAAAAGCACGATACGCTGTCCTTCGACATCTGTGACGCTGAAGTAGCTGCGCGTTACCGGATTCGGCAGCCACCACAGGTCGAAGCGCCACAGGTCGTCTATGCCGTGTATTTCCTGCCAGCCTTTCTTCAGATGTACCGCCAGTGGGCGATGCGCCTTATCTTCCCTCACCGTTACGAGAAGCGGCGCATGGAGAGGCGTGAAGGTATCGTTGGAGGCCGGATCTAAAGGAATCTTCAGCGCGCGCATCTCCGGCACGGGATGCCAGGGTGAGACTTCTACCACTTTGTGCAGTGCGGGAACGTTCTGCATTCTCGCGCGGAGTTTTCTGTCTATCTCCGCTATACGGTCGCGCCTCCTGTCTCTCGCCTCTTCCAGCAACCCGAGTTGCCTGCCGGACTCGGCTCTGATGTCTTCTATCGTCAGAGTCAGGTCTTCCAGGGGAGAGTCCGGCGGTTGTGCCTCAACCCGGTCTCTGACCAGTTGCGAGATGTCCTTCCAGTTGCCCACAGGCTCCCTGAAGCGAATAGCCTGCATCCAGGGAGCGTCGCCCAGTACGGTTGAAGTGAGCGTGATCGAGCCCACCAGCCTGCGCCGGAGTTGCGGCCTGGAATATGCCCGCTGTAACAGGATGTTCGTTGTAGCAAGCAGAAGCTCGATGGAAGTCGATGAGAATGGCAGAGAGGCATGCTCTACGATTGCCGTTTCATGCTTGATCGGAACCACAGGGCGCCCGTCGATGCCGCTGCACAGTTCCCATGCCAGCGTCCCTTCGCGCCCGAAGCGGTCGGCCAGAATGTTGCGGGAAAGGGAAGTTACTCCACCCATTCTGTGGACACCGAAGCTATGCAGCGAGTTCTTGAAGTCATCGGACAGGGGCAGAAGCTCGACAGACAGGGGCGCGAGGAACACGGCTTCGTCCGTAGGGCAGATGGCAACACTCCGCACGTCAGCGGTCCGTGCCGCTATGTACGACGTGAACTTCGAGCCGCCCACTCCGACGCGCGCACCGAGCCAGCCGGGAAGGGCATCGAGCAGCGCAGCCGCGACTTTCTCCTCGCCGCCGTACAGAGACTCCAGCCCGTCAATGCGCGCGTATGCTGTGCCGAGTTCGGCAGGTTCCACGCGATCGCCGACCTGAAGCAGCGCCTCGATGACATCCTCGAATACGCGCCGGTAGTGCGGCTCGTCCGTATCGAGTATAATGAGGCCGTTGTGGTAGGACATGGCCTGTTCCAGAGTCATTCCTGCCCTTACGGAAGCCCCTGCGGAGCTGTCAACTACCAGGGGCTTCCCGCTTGTCCTGTCCACTACGGCTATTTGGCTGTTCCCCGCTTTCGCTGGGGACTTGCTTTTCAGGTGTGCGTGTCTTCGCAGTTCCGCCTTGGCTCTCAGATGTGTGATGAGCACGCAGGCAATCCTCATATCGCCTCCGTCAGGTTTGCCGCGCATCAGTGAGATGCATGGTGAATACTAACGAACACTTGTGCGCTTTGTCAACAGGTGTAACCTCAATTTGTGAGGACATCGCATTCGGGAACGCGACGGAAAACCGCACTTGTTGGTGGGTGTGTAGAATCATCCGAGTGGCACAAGCACTTACTTATCCCTCATGTGCCGGCTATACAAATGGTATAATGCCGGCAGTCGCACAACTCACTCAGACTTGGAGAGGTCCGCGATGACTAGCAAGACGACCACACTCGCAAAGAGAGCGGGCAAGCTCGAGCGCTTCCCCGAATATCCGCCACGAGATGACATGCAGAATTGGCTCTACCTCTATGACACCTCTATTATAACCTCGCTTGCCGTTCACTTCGCTGACGAGCCGAATGTCACCGTGGCGAGCGAGATTCCTATCAGCCCCACTCTGCCGATGCGGGAGGACGCCAGGATACCTGACCTGCTATTTGTACGCGACGGCGACCGCGAACTCATGGAGGAGCAGAAAGGCTATGAGATAGACCGCCAGGGAAAGGCTCCGGATTTCGTGCTTGAAGTGGCGTCTCCGACGACTGGGAGGGTGGACTACACGGACAAGCGTCGGGACTACGAGCGCTTCGGTGTGGGGGAATACTGGCGGTTCGATCCCAGCGGCGGCGAGTATCACGATACGGCGCTAGCCGGGGACCGGCTGGTGGATGGCAGGTACGAACCGATAGCCATTGAGAGAGTGGGCGACAGCCGACTTCGCGGATACAGCAATGCGCTGGGGCTGTATGTGTGCTGGGAAGATGAGCGGATTAGGTTCTTCGACCCCGGTACGCAGGGCTACCTCCGCTCGCACGAAGAGGACGCGGCTCGCGCTGAAACTGCTGAAGCTCGCGCCGGAACCGCCGAGTCGCGTGTGGCGGAGTTGGAAGCAGAACTTCGTCTCCTGCGCGGCGAGTAAGAGCGCCCTCTTCGGCACTGTTTTCCCGCGGATGTCGCGCCCTTTCGGGACACCGGGAAATCCGGATGCAATAGGCTATCCGTTTTCCTTGCGGTGAATGCAGCGGCATCCGAAGCCATCGGGACACTAGATGGACGGTGCGGCTAGGAGCCGGATAGCCACTCCCTGAGCACCCGTATGTGGTCGGGTGTCGTGCCGCAGCACCCTCCAATTATCTGCGCGCCCTGCTCACTCCACTCCTTGGCGTATTCCAGATACTTCTGTGGGTCCATTCTGCCGACTCTGCGGGGGAAATGGGCGTATGCGCCAAAAGTCCCCGACCAATTGTCCTTGACTATCTCCAGCCCGGGACCCGTGTCGTCCACCGGCGTGTGCATTATGAATGCCGCTGCCACTTCCTTGTCCTTGATGGCGTCCAGAGCGTCTTGAAGGGTCTCACCTCCATGCCTGTCCTCGATGCCCAGGTAAAGCCCGTCGCCGTCCCTTACCAGGGAAAGCCCGACCCATACCGGAAGGCCCAACTCCGCTGCCGCTTCTATCACCGCCAGCGTGTCTGATATGCGGACCAACATCTCGCCCACAACCACGTCCGGGCCGCCCTTTGCCAGCTCACCGAGCTGCTCGCGGTAGGTCTTCAAAGCTGTCTCATAAGGCACAGGAACTTCCGCGTGCGCCTTGGGACGCATCGTAGATACGGAAGCCGCAACGACCACCGAATCCTCTGCTCCGGCGTCCCTCCTTGCCTGTACCGCCGCCTCGATTCCCAGCTTGTTTGCCTCGGCCACCTTGTGTTCGAGGCCTCCCTCCTCCAGCATGTCACGCCCTGTGCCGAAGGTGTTCGTGATGATAATCTCGGCACCCGCTTCTATGTACTCCTGATGAATATCCCTCACCAACTCCGGATGGGTGAGCATCGGACCGCCCGACCAGGTGGTGGGGCTTATCATCCCCCGCCTCTCGATCTCCGAGCCCATACCGCCGTCCATCAGGATCGTTTCACCGGCTTCGAGGCTGTGTTGCAATTTCTCAAAGTTGCTCATGTTTCCCTCCTGACGAAATGCGATTTTGCAGTTCAAGTCCAATCGAATCTGCAGTTACTTTGTTTAGATTATAGCAGGGGAATGGAGACGGCTGTTGGAATCCGGATGGCTGATAACTTACAATTAAATTCCGCTGCTCGATTTGACCCTGTTCCAATCGTCTAATCCATGTTGAAGTGGAGGCATGGCCCTTTCGAAGGCATGTCTCGACTACGATAAAGTCCCTGAGCCGTGTGCCGTAGCTCAGAAATAATGTACGCTTGCGTGGTGTACCGGCAACGAGGAGAGAACGCATGGCAATCGACCGCTCCACGGCTAAGTTCATTGCGGAGATGGCTGAGGACGGTGGAAAGCCTATTCACGAAAGCACGCCAGATGAAGCACGCGCATTTGCGTCGAAGATCGCAGAGCTTGCCGGGCCTGCGCCAGCAATGGAGCGTGTGGAGGAGCGTACCATAGAGGGCGCGGACGGCGAAGCAACACTACGCATTCTGGTTCCTTTCGAGCATACTCGCGGAGTTCTAGTCTATTATCACGGGGGCGGGTGGGTTACCGGCTCGGCCGATGAGTATGACACAGTAGCGCGTAAGCTTGCGGAACGGACATCCTGCGCGGTCGTCCTCGTGGAATACGGCCTTGCGCCGGAGCATCGCTATCCAACGGCCGCAGATGACTCGTATATCGCGCTGGAATGGGTAGGGAAGCACCTGCGCGAAATTGCGGGACAAGATGTGCCATTGATCGTAGCCGGTGACGGCGCCGGTGGAAACCTCGCTGCCGTGACGACTATTCGCGCCCGCGACCGCAATGGCCCATCCGTGGCGCTGCAAGTGCTCATCTACCCGGTAACCGACGCGGACTTCAGCCGTTCTTCCTACTTGGACTCCGAAAACGAATTGCTTCTGACACGCGACGCTATGATCTGGTCTTGGAATCATTACCTGCCTGAAGCCTGTCGCCGCACCGAGCCGGCCGCATCTCCTTTGCATACCGAGAATCTGCGGGAACTTCCGCCGGCTGTTATCCTTACGGCGGAGCACGATGTCTTGCGTGACGAGGGCGAGGCTTACGCGGCGCGCTTGCAGGAAGCGGGCGTGCCGACTGACCTCCAAAGATATGCCGGTCAGATGCACGGATTCTTCACCCTTCTGATGCTGCCGGGCAGCGAACTCGGTTTCCAGCAGGTTGTAAAAGCAGTCAGAGCGTGTATTGTGAGAGAGCGCAAGACTTAGACCGCAAAGTGATAATCGCCAGTTTTCTACCGAACGAGTAACACCAGGAGAGAAAAGATGGCTGCTTACGCACAGACACCCCCGGAATTTGACGCAGTGGTGATAGGGGCAGGCTTTGCGGGGCTGGGCATGCTCCGGCGACTGCGAGACGAACTCGGCATGTCCGTCCAAGTTTACGAGGCGGGTTCCGGAGTTGGAGGCACATGGTATTGGAATCGCTACCCTGGCGCGCGCTGCGATTCCGAGAGCTACGTTTACTGCTTCTCGTTCTCCAAGGAGTTACTGCAGGATTGGAACTGGAGCGGAAAATACCCCGAACAGCCGGAGATTTTAACCTACCTCAACCACGTCGCGGACCGCTTCGACCTGCGCCGCAACATCCGGCTCAACACGCGAGTAACCTCCGCGAAGTTCCTCGAAGACGCAAACTGCTGGCAGATCGAAACAGACCAGGGCGACCGTACCACGGCGCGGTTCCTCATTACCGGCATCGGATGTATCTCGACTGGCAATGTTCCGGACATCGCCGGGCTCGACTCGTTCGAGGGAGACTGGTATCACACGGGAAGCTGGCCTCATGAAAAGGTCGATTTCTCCGGCAAGCGCGTCGCTGTCATCGGCACCGGTTCAAGCGGAGTGCAGGCTATACCCGTGATTGCCGAGCAAGCCGAGAGCCTGACCGTCTTCCAGCGGACGCCGCAGTACACAATCCCCGCGCGACACGAAAACGTTGACCGCAGGTTTATCGAGGAAGAGGTAAAGCCCAACTACGACGAAATCTGGGAGAAGGCGAGACGGTCAAAAGCCGGCTTTCCGGCAGATTATAGCGAGCGCTCGGCTTTGGAGGTCAGCGCGGAAGAGCGTCTGGAAACATACGAAGACTTATGGACAAAGGGCGGAACCACATTCCTGTACGGGACATTCAACGACATCCGCACGGATAGGCGGGCGAACGACACTGCCGCCGAGTTTATCCGATCCAAAATACGGGGGATAGTGAAGGACCCCGAGACGCGCGAGAATCTTCTGCCTACCGACCACCCATTCGGCTCCAAGCGTACTCTGATAGACACCAATTACTTCGAGACATACAATCGCGAGAACGTCGAGCTAGTCGATATTCGCCATTCCCCAATTCAGGAGATAACGCCTAAGGGGATTCGCACCGAGGACGAAGAGTTCGAGTTTGACATCATCGTCTTCGCCACCGGATTCGACGCGATGACCGGCACTTTCTTCAAGATGGACATTCGTGGCAGAAACGATATGTCGCTCAAGGAGAAGTGGTCCGAAGGTCCCAAGACTTACCTTGGGCTGCAAGCCGCGGGATTCCCGAACATGTTCATGATAACGGGGCCCGGCAGCCCTTCGGTGCTCAGCAACATGCCGGTCTCCATCGAGCAGCACATCGAATGGATTGCCGACTTCCTCGACTATTTGCACGAACACGGCATCGAGACAGCCGAGGCAGACCCCGACGCGGAGACCGCCTGGGTTTCCCACGTTAATGAGGTTGCTGAACCCACAATGTTCATGCTGGCGAACTCGTGGTACTTGGGCGCCAACATTCCCGGGAAGCCCCGAGTGTTCATGCCCTATGCCGGTGGCGTCGGAGCCTACCGCGAAAAGTGCGACGAGATTGCGTACAACGGCTATGAGGGCTTCATCCTCGGCCCCGTGAGTCAAGAACGACCCAGCCTGACAGCTACCCAGGGAGCGGATTGACGATCCCTCGGCCGGCTTGATAATTCGGGAATAGGGCAGGCGGCCCGCCGCGGAATCAGCCTAGGAAATGGCGAAGGTGAGCAGCCTCTTCGACGAACTGGAACCTGTGCGTTGTCACGTCTCCGTTGCCCACGCTGGCCCAGATCGCGCTTGTCAGTCCCTCGTGTATCCGGTCGAGCTCGTCCGTGTATCGCCCAACGACGCTCATGTAAGAGTCGCCCAGCAGTTCCCTCACATGCCGCTCATTGGTGAAGCGCAGAGCGGCGCGCAGGTCCGCATCCATATTGGGGTAAACTTCCCGAATGAAATCGAGATCTCTCTCTGTCAGGGACGCAAGCCCGAGCAGCTCGGGAGGAACGCCAATGGAGTACAGCGATGCCGCAAACCCGATTGCCCTAGGGAGCGTGACTCCGCCTACACCGCCGAGAGAGCGCCCGTAACCGAACAGCCCGACGTGCATCTTGCGCTCGCGTCTTCTGGGCACATGCGGCGACACCCTTGTGATAATCTCGGTCAGGTCTTGCACCCGCGCCTGGTATTCTTCGGTGGACTTGTCGATAATCTCTTTCGCCCGATCCTGGTCTATGAGCACCGGCTCCGTGCGTTCGTGGGCAAGTATCTTCGCTATGCCGTCCCGTACGGTGTCTCTGTCGTAGTCGTACTTGAAGGCGGACTGGACCGTAAACGTCTGGGCGCTCGGATACTCTGTCAGAGAACGCTCTACATTGGTAGGTCCCAGGTGGCCGCGAAACGGCGCTGAGCCTGCCCCGATTATGGGGTATAGCGGAAGTCCTAGCTTCGCTTCCAGATTATGCAGACGCAGTAGTCCTACCTTCAAGATTAGTTCGGCGGCGACCATCCCATAGTTCAGCGCCGGGTCGCTCCTCGCGAGGAACACCCTCTGGTACGGCAGGTCTCTGTCCTTCAGGTACTCTTCGACGATGCGGTCGCAGTAGAACAGGCTCTCCATGTCCTCGATGAGCGGGATGACTCGGATGCTCTTTGGGTAGAACTCCCCAACCCAGTCTTTGACCGACTGTCCGTCGAGCACCGTCTGGTCTTCCTGTCCTACGATAACCTTGCGATAGTATGCCTCAACCATCGAGAGTTCTTCCGCGGACGTCGTAAGCGGTAGTATCACCTCTTGGATCGGCGCGACATGCCCGTCGCCATAGAAGCCCTGCGCCATCTCCATGGAAGAAGGCACGCTCTGGAGCGCCTCGACCATTGACTTCCGCATGTCCCGCTCGACGCGCGGATTGGGCACACGCAGCGTAAGCGCCACGTCGGTGCCGAGCTTTACGTTATCGCGGAAGAAGTCAGGGTGGCCGGTGAGCAGCTTGCGCACAACCTGGTTGTCCGCTTCCTTTCCCTCAGAGTCCCACATCTGTTCATCGCATCCGAGCGCGAACACGTCAACCGCTTCCTCGATCTCGCCGTCCCCTCGCAGCACACCGGCGCTATCCGAAAAAGGCGCCAGTGAGGCATTGTCCGGGTGTTGGGTACTCATTACCTTGGGTATTAAGGACATGACACATCTCCTTATGATTTCGTGGGTTGCACACGTCAATGTGCAATCTGAACTGGCACATATATCTGATTTGGACTTAATACGTAAATAGTATAAGCATTCCGGGGATTATAGTGTATTCCGGATTAACATCCATAGCGTTGAAATCGCATAAAGCGTCTCACATTTTGTACAATGCAAAGGTTGTTCAAGGGCATTCCAAAGCCCCATCGGACGATTGAAAGGACGCGTAGATGAAATCCATTATAACCGTGGCGATAGCATTGCTAATCCTCGCGGCGGCTTGCACCAACGAGCTGTCTTTGGAAGAAATCGTCGAAACCACAAGCCCAAGCGTAGTACAAATTGACGCAGGTATCAGCAGTGGTTCCGGCTTTATCATCAGTGAGGACGGATTCGTCGTAACCAACGCTCATATCGTAGGGTACGAGCGTAAGGTGGAGGTTTGGCTGTCAAACGGTCGCAATTATGATGCCGAGGTTATGGGATCAGACCTTGATACTGACCTTGCCGTGGTGAAAATAGATGACGATGAACAATTTGATGCCATACCACTTGGAAATCCAGAGGACACAAGTTTGGGCATGGAGGTTGTTGCGCTAGGGTTCCCACTTGCTAACATAGGCGATAACTTGACTGTCACGCGGGGTATCCTTTCCTCTACTAGAACGCTTGATGGCGTCGATTTTCTGCAAACTGATGCAGCGCTAAATCCAGGCAACAGTGGAGGTCCTCTCATCAACCATCGAGGCGAAGTGATTGGAGTCAACACCTTTAGGGTGTCCGGATATGACGTGGACAATTTAGGCTTTGCCGTATCTATCGTCGAATTGGAGCACAGATTAGATGACATGAAAGAACGCCACGCCTTCACATTTATAAGTAGCGGCGAGAACTACTCATGTGCATTGAGAGATGATGGCAAGGCTGTTTGCTGGGGACGCAATGACTATGGTCAGGCAAAGCCACCTGAAAACGAGCGTTTCATGTCCATAAGCAGCGGTCCAGAACATGCCTGTGGCCTGAAGGATGACGGCAGTGCCGTTTGCTGGGGAAATAATGCAGAAGGTCAAGCAGCGCCGCCGGAAGACGAACGGCTCACTGCCATAAGCAGCGGCGATGCTCACACTTGCGGACTGCGCGCTGACGGTAGCCCCGTTTGTTGGGGAATAGATGATTCTGGGCAGTATGATTTTGGACAGGCAATGCCGCCAGAAGATGAACGTTTCACGGCAGTTAGCAGTGGCTATTTTCACACTTGTGGACTGCGCGCTGATGGTAACGCCGTTTGCTGGGGGATAGATGATTCACCGTGGATAGATAATTCACGGTCAGTGCCGCCAAAAGATGAACGTTTTACAGCAGTTAGTAGCGGCGATGCTCACACTTGCGGACTACGCGCTGACGGTAGTGCCGTCTGCTGGGGGCGAACTTACTGGAATACGCCAGAAGATGAACGATTCACGGCAATTAGCAGCGGTCCGCAACATGCCTGCGGAATGAAGAATAACGGCAATGCCGTCTGCTGGGGATACAAATATCTGTCAAAAGATGGGTTTCCAGTTTCCTATGTTGATACAACGCCCTTAGATGAGCGTATCACAGCCATTAGCGGTGGCCATTCTCATATTTGCGGACTGCGCGAAGATGGCGCTATCGTATGCTGGGGAGACAATGAGTATGGTCAAGCATCGGCGCCTCTGCGATGATGTTCGCACAGGATAGGAACGACTTCACACATGAATTTCAGGAAACTCACCGATTTGTCCAAAATGCGCTGGCAAACTACTCTGACGTCTTCCTCTTCTGCCGCAAACTTCGCGCGGACTCGAGCGTAGTCACCGCCTTTGCGGTGGCCATCTATTTTATTACGCAAATCATTGAGATTGCGTAGAAAGACTATGCGTGATGCCGCTTCTATACCATGAGCTTCCAATGCTCTCTCTAGCAGCGTGATGCTCTTTCCTGCTAAACGCTTTCGTTCCTCCTCTGGAATCAGTTTCGCCAAGTCCCTTGAATTGAGAGACTCAATCAGAACCTTGTGTAGATTTCCCACAAAATCGTCGAGGGCTTTCTGCTCATCATAAGCAGGAACTCGAATGTCTGAAAGACGATACTCATCATCTTCATGCAATGGCTTCAGCAATTGCCAACCCAGATTGTTTGTGCTCAGATGTCCGAGCGTGGAATAAGTCCTCTGAAAGACATACTCTGTCCGGCTAGGCTCAGACCATTCCGCTAGTATCTGAGTGTTGTATGCGGGCTCACTTAACCTGGCATCTGAGGCGATGTTGTGAGCGCGCCAATGCAATTGTTCTTCGTATGTTGGTAGGTGGGATAGATCCCCAAGCCAAACAATCACCTTGTCATCGTCTCGATCATTATCCAGGCGGAGATACCACAAGCCAGCACATTTTACGCCATGCCCATCAACGGAATACTTGCTTGGCTGATCGATGTACTTATCAAGAACACTGCGATTGAAAACAACCCGAGTAAAATACGCCGCACTTCCATCACCATTGTCGATACTTGCTGGGTTGCAAGTGTGGGTGATTTTATTACCTACATCATCAATTCCGATAATGAAATCTACATACTCCATTTCATCAGAGGAACTTATAAGGGTTTTTTGCGGAAAGGGTGCAATCAGTCGAATACCGCGAAGAAGGCTAATAGTTTTCCCAAACGAGCCATCTCTCAGCAACCAGCGCCAGCGCAACATTTCTTCGCTGCCGTTTTGGGCTTGTTCAGATATGCCAAGTTCTTCTAAACTATTATCCGAACCCTCAGTAAAATCAAACTGAAGACAGAGATACATTTCTTTATGAGCGAGAAACTCTCTGATCTCTTTCAGACGAATCTCCAATTTGTCAGCAGTCGCAGTCGCAACTTTCGTTTCATTTCCTGCTTCGTCTATCTTAAAATAGCAGTCAGAAAACCTATCATAATGGAGATTATGGAACAGTCGAAACTCTTCACATATCTCCCGATAATCAGGCTTTACTCCGTAAAATCTACGAGGTAGTACAAGTGGCTCTACATCACCATAGACGCTGTAAAAGCCCAACTCGCCGATTTGGCCGGGCCAAGAACGTTCTGAAGAAAACGTTGAGAATAATTCCGCTTTCTGCTTCACGGGAACTAAAGAAGAATAGATAAGCCCACCGCCTGTTGAATGGTACACCGGCACCAAATCTAACGGCTTAAAGTCTTGCTTGAAATACCGAAGCTTGCTTTCTTGGGAAAGTCGCTTCTTTTCCTGTTCTAAATTAGGCATTCTATCCTCTCTATTCATTTGTAACTTCGTTTGCCAGAGTCTGCAAGACTTTCAGGTATCCTATTGCACCAACTGTGCCGCCGCTTCTCTTGCCCCGCAATCTCCTTCCTGCTGCGCTTTCATGCATGACTCACGCCAAATTGAGCGCATCAACTTCGCGGCGTGTGCTATGCTGTGAAGCACAAAACCAACCGACGGGGGATAGCCTGTGCAAGCGAAGATGCAACCCGCGTCCCAAGATTCCATCGACACCGACGGACGGATGCCTACTGAACTATCGGATGCCCTGATTGATCTGCATGAGTCGTCCGAAGAAGCGCGTGAGGAAGGCTTCCCCGCTCCGTCCGCCCTGGCGCTGTCCAATGCTGAGCGGCTGTTGAAGGCGATACACGCGATTTCGCCGCGGCGTTTCGAGGTGTACCCCACGCCCGACGGCGAGATTGCGATAGACGCTCCGAACGGCAATGGGCAGTCGGTCTTGCTGCTTTGCAAGCCCGATGGAGGCGCGCTGTGCTTTGCCAACTTGCGCGACGGCAGCACCTACACCATCTACCCGAAGCCGACGAACTCGTAAATTCGAGACGTCAGCTACCAAGGAGGCCTGTAAGCCGAGTTCTGTAACCCAACGCATAGCGTCGGGCGGCGACCATCCATCTAGCCTCGACGTTGCCGCCGAGGTCGTGCGGCCAACCCGGGAAAGGGCCGGGCACCGTAATCCCCTATTAGGCCTTGCTCCGGATGGGGTTTTCCTTGACCTCCGATGTTACCACCGGAGCGGTGCGCTCTTACCGCACCTTTTCACCCTTACCAGGACGTCAAGTCGCGGCGGTATGTTTCTGTGGCACTTTCCGTCGGGTTGCCCCGCCCCGCAGTTAGCGGGCATCCTGCCCGGTGGAGCTCGGACTTTCCTCTCTCTCGCCCTAAGACGAGACAGCGGCCGCCCGGCCTCCTTGGTCATACCATTGTAGCACCGATGGCAGAACCGGATTGTTTCCAGGAAGGGACAGCAACGGGGTTTGACGATGCGCGGCTACCGTGTCAGGTCACGACTTCAGCCGAGTCGTCACTTACAACGATTCTCGATACGTGCGTGAGGAGAAATGCCTGCTGCTCGTCGAAGGGCAGGCTGTCCCACCGGGAAATTGCATCGCTTGCATCCCACAGATTATCGGTGGCAGCGGCGCGAGTGCGAGCCTTGTCGAGCTGCTTGAGGTAGTCGTGAACTGCGCCAAGCCCGAACTCGCCGCGCGCCGCGCGCTTCAAGTTGAGCAGGAAGCGGCGCTCCGCGTTCTTGATGCGCTTGTCCCACATGACCTGAACCTCGCGACTTCGGCGCTTCAGCGCGACGTCGCTTTGGACCGTTACGGCGGTGTCTGAGTCCAGGAGTTTCTCCAGTTGCGAAAGCACGGTGGATTCCAAGACGTTCGCGCGCCAGGTATGGTATCCGCAAAGACTCTGGTTGTTGCGGCTCTGACACTGGTAATACCGGTAAACTCCCTGAACGCTGTTGCCGTCCTTGCGTCTCCAAGACTGTCTGCGGGTTACACCCATCATCTTGTTGTCGCAGTAGGCGCAGAACGCGAGGCCCGACAGCAAGAACGGCTCCGTATTTACCGAACGGGAAGACGGACGGCGCGCCTTGGTCTGATCCTGCGCTTGTCTGAACATCTGAGGACTGATGATTGCCTCGTGGACTTTGGGCAGACGAAGCCCGAAGCGGTAGTAAGTGCCGGTGTATGTGGGGTTTTTGAGTATGTCGCGGATGGTCACCATGTTCCAGCGTCCACCGCGTCGCGTCTTGATGTCTCGTTCGTTCAGGTACTGAGCAATAAGGCGAAGCCCAAGCCCCTCGCGGATGTAATTGTCGTATATCAGCTTTACTGTCTCAGCTTCGTGCTCCACGACCTCAAGAGTGCCATCGCTGCCATTGCGATAGCCGAACGGCGGCTTGCCAAGCCCTTTGCCCAGCATAGCGCGCTTTCGCATAGAATCCTTGATTCGCTCGCTACGGTCCTTGGACACGCCGTTGGGCCCCAGCGAGTCAAGAGCATTCTGAAGCGGGTCCGGAAGGTCATCGTCCTCGCATATTACTTTGCAGCCGGTGGATTCGATTTCGATAATCGTTCTCACGGCCTCTTCGAGGTCATCTCCGAGATGGGTTGAGTCGGGCACGACGACAAGGTAGTTGCTCTCCGAAGCGATGATATGCTGAAGCATGCGACCGTACTCGGGGAACTTGCTTGCGTGACTCCCGTTCCCATTGCCGTTCCCATCAGTATGATGCGTCTCGCCGGTTCTGTCTCCGAAGAGGGCAATAGGCTGGTGCAGGTAGCGCTGGCAGTAATCCGTGAATCGCTCTTGGAGACTCTCAGTCGGTTCGTCAGGGCTGTTATCGTTTAGTCTGTAATATCCAATTGCGCGCATGATGTTCTCATTCCATATACAGTATCCGTCGGCAGTTGTTGCACTGTACTAAGGATTCTCCGGTTCTGAGGCGTTGAGTGTCGGATCTGGGAAGAGCCACCCGGCAGGCTTCACATACGTCCCTGCCTCTGCCTCCTTCGACTCTGCTAACGGCTTGCCCATCCCGGCTTGCACGTAGCGTTTCGTAAGTTGAAAGCACCTGAGGGGGAAACTGCGGGAGCATCTCGTCGCGTCTCAGGTTCAAGTCCTGGAGTTCGGCGCTTAGCGCCCTTCCCTGGTGTCGCAATTCCGGCACGCGCAGGCTGCGCTGCTCTTCAAGCGCGGCGAGCGTCTCTTGTGTGCTCGCAAGTGCTTCTTGCAGATCCTCGGTCGCTACCATCCGCTCAAGCAGCAGGTCTTCCGCCTCCGACTTCTGGCGACTCAGCATCGCCTGTTCTTCCTGAAACGCCTCAAGTTCGCGTGGATTAGTCACGGCGCCACCGTAGAGGCGGTTCAGGACAACCTCTTCGCGAGCTTCGATCTGCTCGACGGCAAGCTGCGAGTCCCGCCTGAGCGCGTTCTGGCTCGTGTACTGAGCCTGGATATTCGCGAATCGGGCGCGAACTTGCCGCAGATTCGACTCGTCCGCAAGCTCCGCGCGCACCGCGTCGAGAGCCTTTTGCTTCTCCGCCCTTGTCAGGTCAAGTTGCTGAAGCTCGTAGAGTTCTCTGAGCATCGCCATTCAAACTACCGTAAGCATTGCGTTTCACGTCGTCAGTTGCGAAGTGTGCCAACTCGATAAGACAACTCTATATGTAGGTCTTGGTTGATTGCATAGCGAATCGTAGTCCTCATTTGGTCTTTGTTTATCCGGGGAGGCAATGTCGCTACTGTGCTGACGGCTTTCATCTGTCCTGTCTCAGAAGTAACCGCCGGATGACTCTCGGTGCAAAGGGACAGCCGAAACTGGTATCATAGCCCCGTTGTTCAAGAAAAGTCAGGACGGCAATCAGACTGGAACATTTCATCCAGTTGCCGGTCTTGACCTCGGAGGTTCTTCCTCGAATGCTCTCCACAAGTATAGGCAAGAGATTCCAAAAGACGAAAATCGTCTGCACACTCGGACCCGCGACTGAGTCGGAGGAGATGATTGAATCGCTGGTGAGAGAGGGTATGAGCATCGCGCGTCTCAATATGTCGCACGGTGACTTAGCAACCCATGTCACCACATTTGGTCGCGTAAGGAGGGTTTCGGAGCGATTCGGAGTGCCCATTGGCATTATGGTGGATGTTCCGGGGCCAAAGTATCGAACGGGCCCGACCGTTCCCGGGGTGCTGGAAATCAAGAATGACGACGCGCTCACGCTCACAAGTCGGGACACTATCGGAGACCAGTCCATAATTTCAGTCTTTCCTCCCGGCATTCATCGAGATGCCATAGTAGGCGGGACCATCCTGCTGGACGACGGCCTGCTGAGGCTGAAGGTAGAGGGCGTGGAGGGCGATGATGTGCACTGCAAAGTTGAGGTGGGCGGGCGAGTTACAGAGCGCAGGGGAGTGGTCACGCCCGGAAGGTCTCCCTCGCAACCCGCTCTCGACGACCATGCGAAGAGATGTCTTGCGTTTGCCGCCGAGCAGGGCGCGGACTTCGTCGCTCTGTCGATGGTCAATGAAGACGGAGACGTGCACAGAGCGCGCGACATCGTAAAGAGTCACGGGGCAAATCCACTGATGATTTCAAAGATCGAATCGGTGGAGGCTCTGGAGAACTTCGACAGTATTCTTGATGCCAGCGATGGAATCATGGTGGCGAGGGGAGATATGGGCGTGCATGTTTCTCTGTATCGCATCCCCGTTATTCAGAAGGACTTGATTGCCAAGTGCAACGCGGCCGGCAAGCCTGTTATCACGGCGACGCAAATGCTGGAGTCGATGGTGCGCTCCCAGATGCCGACACGCGCGGAGGTGACGGACGTTGCTAACGCGATATACGACGGCACGGACGCTGTGATGCTTTCGGGCGAGACGTCAGTCGGATCGCATCCAGTCGATGCTGTGCACGCGATGGTCCAGACGGCCCTCGAAACTGAGGAGGCACTGCCTTACGACGACATTCTGCTTGCCAAGTCGCAGTTGACCGAGGACCAACGCACAGACGACGCGATCAGCTACTCGGCGGTCCGCACAGCGCACCAGCTGGAGGCAGCTCTAATAGTCGCGTTTACCGAGAGCGGCAGCACCGCCGGCCGGGTCTCCAAGTATCGCCCGAAGTCGCCCGTACTTGCGCTCACACCGTATGCGGACATTCGGCGGCGGCTCACCCTATACTGGGGTACGATTCCCGTGATTGTGGCGCAATTGGAGTCGGGAGAGGACTTCTTCGAGATCGGCGAGGAGCAGGCGCGCAAGATTCCAGGCGTGTTGAGCGGAGATTCCATCGTCCTCGTCGCGGGCCTGCCGATGGGAGTGCAGGGAAGCACCAATCTGCTGCGCGTAATCTCACTGGACGCATAGGTTCAGGCGCTGCGCGCCATCGCGGAATTGAGTTAGACAAGCGCCTTATGCCGATGTACAATCAGGGACATTAGGCAAGGGCATAAGGGACGGCAAAATTGGGGGAGAGTAGGCAAGTGCTCAGGTTATACAATACTCTGTCCAAGCAAATCGAAGAAGTGCGACCTATCGAGCCCGGCGTGGTCAAGATGTACACCTGCGGACCGACTGTGTACCGGGACGCTCACATCGGCAATCTCAGGTCATATCTGATGGCCGACTGGATACGAAGGGCGCTGGAGCTGAACGATCTGGAAGTGGTCCAAATCAAGAACATCACCGATGTGGGGCACATGCGCCAGGAAGTTCTGGAGCAGGGTGGCGACAAGGTCATCGCTGCCGCCAGAGCCGAGGGAAAGACTCCGGCGGAGATAGCACAGTTCTACACGGACAGGTTCCTGAGCGACGAACTTAAACTGAACATCAAACTGGCGCAAGAGTTTCCCAAGGCGACCGACCACGTCCCGGAGATGCTGGAAATAACTGAGCGCCTCGTTCAGCGCGGCCTCGCATACGAGGTCGGTGGGAATGTATATTACGAGGTGGGCAAGTTCGGCGGCTATGGCAAGCTGTCCGGCAACATCGCGGAGGGCGACCTGCTTGAAGCGGTCAGGGTCGAGGCCGACCCGCTGAAGCGCGACCCACGGGACTTTACTCTGTGGAAAGCTGCGGAGACCGGCAGAGAGCTGAAGTGGCCCAGCATCTGGGGTGAAGGATTCCCCGGTTGGCATATCGAGTGCTCGGCTATGTCGATCAAGTATCTTGGCTCGCGCTTTGATATTCACACCGGCGGCGTGGACAACATCTTCCCGCACCACGAAGGCGAAATCGCCCAGAGCGAGGGCTACGCGGGCGAGCAGGTAGTGAGCATCTGGACGCATGGGCAGCATCTGCTTGCGGACGGCGTGAAGATGGCGAAGTCGATGGGCAACTCGTTCATCCTGTCGGACATCGAAGCGCAGGGCATTGACCCGCTGGCGTTCCGCTACCTGTGCTTGACGGCGCAGTACGACACGCGTCTGAACTTCACATTCACTTCTCTCAAGGCGGC
The DNA here is from genome assembly GCA_965204855.1 of Dehalococcoidia bacterium. Classification (GTDB taxonomy): domain Bacteria; phylum Chloroflexota; class Dehalococcoidia; order Lucifugimonadales; family JADFKI01; genus Bin90. The sequence continues at coordinate 1,606,580 of OZ242018.1, read as the reverse complement.
ACAGCGCGCGCTGCTCCGGCTGCGAAACATGGTGTGGCAGTGGTCATTCCAGACAAATGGCACCTCCGCGGATGCTGAAGCCGTTTCCCAGTGGCAGGAGCGATTCAAGTCGCTGGTTGACGACAACCTCAACATGCCGGGCGCTCTTGCATTGACATGGGAACTCGCGCACTCGGATGTGTCCCCCAGCGCGAAACTGGAGCTCCTCTCTTACTTCGACAGGGTGCTTGGCTTGAACATCACTAATGTCCTCGACGACTACGCGGTTCCGAGCGAAGTTGTGAATGAGATTTCCCATCGCTCGGAGCATCGTGGACGACAAGACTACGCCCGTGCGGACTCTATCCGCTCCAGCCTGGCGGACTCGGGATACATTGTGCAGGACGGCTCCGTCGCAACGCTGGTGCGCCCGAAGACCGACTGGGAGATGAGGCAAGAGCGGTGGCACACTTATTCGTCCGAAGTCGAGGTTCCTTCGCTCATGGACGAAGATGACCGCGTTGACCTGACTGTGGGTATCGTCGCCTGCAATTACCTCGGCGATGTGCGGCGCTGCGTGGAGAGCGCATTCAAGTGGTTGGGAGACCGCGACGCCGAAGTCGTGGTCGTGGATAACGGTTCGAGCGACGGCACTGACGAATGGCTGGAAGGAGCTGCCGCCGAGGACAAGCGCCTCAGAGTGATTCATATCGACCATCCACTTGGTGAAGGCTCGGCCAAGCGAATCTTGCTGAAGCAGTGTCTTGGTAAGACAGTAATTATGGTGGACACAAGCGTGGAGGTGGAAGGCGATATATTCGGTCCCATCGAAGGCGCGCTCGAAGACGAGACCATCGGTGTAACCGGTCCCTTCGGCTTGCGTACCACGGACCTGCATCACTTTCATGACGGCGAGGGCGAGAGTGGCGATATGGACGCGATGCAGGCGTACTGTTTCGCATTCAGGCGTGAGCGATTGAGCGAAGTTGGCCTGCCCCGACAGACTTTCCGCTTCTACCGCAACCTGGACTTGGATTTCAGTTTCCAATTCAAGGCGCAGGGGTATAGAATAGTTGCGGACTCTGGGCTTCCTGTCGCACAACATGAGCATCGTGTCTGGTCGGAACTGGCGGAGGCGGAGCGCGATGAGCTGAGCCGCAAGAACTACGGTCGCTTTCTGGACAGATGGGGTGACCGCGCCGACCTGTTGACATGTAACCGCCCAAAGGCCTAACACAGAAAGAGATTCCTGGCAGATAGATTATACGGCCCCGTAGAATCGGGGTCGTTTTTTGCGCTGGTGCGCCGCTACTGGAGGAATAGAGGAGACCAATTGACTGAAATCGCCCAATCAATCCCGGGGCTTTGGATACAGCTGCTGCTAACGGCGGGATTGATACTTTTCGCCTCCAATTTCCTTGCCAGGTCCGCCGATGTAATCGCGCTGAAAACGGGCTTGGGGCGGTCGTTCATAGGCGTAGTGCTGCTTGCGACGGCGACTTCGCTGCCGGAACTGGGCACTGGCGTGAGTGCGATAACGCTGGTCGGCGCTCCTGACCTCGCCGTGGGCGACGCCTTCGGCAGCAACCTGTTCAACCTGTTAATCATCGGCTTGCTGGACGTGTTCTGGCGCAACTCGGGCGTTCCCATACTGAACAGCGTCAGCACGACTTCGGTTTTCGTAGGCATTCTGGGCATTCTGGTCATCTCCTTCACCATCTTGTCGATAGCGCTTCACACGCATCTGGGAACGGGTGGGTTCGCCGGATGGCTCATCAGTCCGATGACCGTCATTCTGTTCGTTCTATTCCTCTTCTCCATGTATATGATATATCGTGTGGCGCAATCGCCGGAGCATGCCGGTGAAGAGGCTGACGAAGAAGAGTACGAATCCGAGAACCTGGCTCGCGCGGGCATAACATATCTGCTTGCGGCGGCGGTGATAATCGGTTCGGCGATATGGCTTGCGAAAACAGGCGAAGGCATAGCGCACGCGATGCACTGGGAGGCGAGCTTCGTCGGCACGCAGTTCCTTGCGTTCAGCACATCGCTGCCCGAACTCGCGGCTTCTCTGGCGGCGCTGCGTATCAACGCCCCTGAACTTGCGATAACGAATGTGCTGGGCAGTAACCTGTTCAACATGGGCTTCATCCTCACGATTGACGACCTCGCTCTGGTCGGCAAGCCGCTCTGGTCGTCAATATCGCCGATACATGAAGCGACGGCGATATTCGCAATCGTCATGACTTCGGTTGTAATCATCGGGCTGATGGTGCGGACCAGAGGGCGACCGACCAAGTACTTCACTTACGAGTCAATCGCGCTGATTTCACTGTATGTGATTGCCAGCGCGTATGTGTTCGCGTTCGCTACATGACGGCTTGACACACCGCTTTCGCGCTAATACATTACTCGCAATCAAATCGGCAAAGGAGACTGCAATGTTCTTTGAATTGAGAGAGTATCGAACACAGCCGGGACAGCGGGAGAACTGGGTCAGGTTTATGGAGGAGACTATCATCCCATTCCAGACGGGCAAAGGGATGGTAATTGTGGGCAGCTTCATCGGCGAAGAAGAGGACGATCTGTATATATGGGTGCGCCGCTTCGAGAGCGAAGAGCAGCGTGAGCGCCTTTACGAAGCAGTGTACGACAGCGACACATGGAAGAACGACATCGCGCCCGCCATTCCCGACATGATGCAGCGCGACAAGATTGTCGTCAGACGAATCGAGGCGACGCCGTTGTCCGTCGTTCACTAAACCATCTCCCTTTCTCTTTCCGCTATACCCAAGTGTCATGAGAGCCCACGGCGAGCAACCGGACATTGCGCTCGTGAACGGGAATGTTCTTACGCTTGATGGCGTGCGACCTCTTGCCGACACGGTACTCATCAGGCGCGGGCGCATCCAGTGGGTGGGGGAGAGGCGTAATCTTTCTGCCGCAGTTCTTTCTGTCGCGGAGATTATTGACTGCGGCGGACGTACGGTCGTTCCGGGATTCATAGATGCCCACTGCCATATACTCGCTTACGCGGCAAGTCTGGAGGCGGTTGACTGCTCTTCGAGCGCCGTGTCCGGCATTGACGATATTCTGCATGAGATAAGGCGAGTTGCCGAGGCTACGCCTCGCGGAGATTGGATTCGCGCTGCGGGATACAGCGATTTCGATCTGCGTGAGAAGCGCCACCCGACTCGCCGGGACTTGGACCTCGCCTCACCTCGTAACCCCGTGCGCTTGCACCATCGGTCCGGGCACGCAAGCGTACTGAATAGCCTTGCGCTCAAGCGCGTTGGAATCGGCGCCGATGCGGAGGAGCCTCCCGGCGGCACGATAGCGCGCGACCTCGAAGACGGAGAGCCTAACGGCTTGCTGCTGGAGATGTCGGACTGGCTTGATGGGCGCATCCCGCCCATGAGCGAAGGCCAGCTGCGCGAAGCCGTCTCACAGGCAAGTCGCATATTCTTATCGCAAGGTGTGACTCGCGTTGTGGATGCTACGCCTTCCAATTCTGTTGACAGATGGAAGTTCTTACGGCGTGTGAGGAAGGAAAGGGGCTTTGTGCCGTCGCTGCATCTGATGCCGGGTGCCGACCGCATAGATGACTTTCTGCGCGCAGGATTGCGATTCGGTGAAGGCGACGGCCTTGCCTTGCTTGGACATGCGAAGATTATGATAACGCAGTCGGGGGGACGGCTCCATCCTAGGACCGATGAACTGCGCTCCATCATCGAGTATGCACACTCCAAAGGATTTCCGGTGGCGATTCATGCCGTGGAGGCGGACGCGGTAACTGCCGCGGCTGAAGCGCTCGCCGCCAATCGCCCGCCCGCGCTGCGGGACCGCATCGAGCACGTGTCCGAATGCCCTCCCGATGCGTTGGACGCACTGCTGCGCGCCAGTCCGGTCGTCGTCTCGCAGCCTCGGTTTATTCGGGACAGTGGACTCCGCTATCTCGGGGAGCTTGGCGCAGATGCGCGCTGGCTTTATCGCTTCAAGACTTTCGTCGATTGCGGCTTGACGCTTGCGGCCTCTTCGGATGCGCCGGTGAGTACGCCAAGCCCGATTACGGGAATGTGCGCTGCCATTACGCGACAAGTGGAGACGGGGGAAGTCGTTGGCGAGGAAGAGCGTCTGACGGCGATGCAGGCTCTTGAAATGCACACCACGAGCGCGGCCTATGCGGCCTGTGCTGAGGATGTGGCGGGTACTATCGCTGCGGGCAATAGGGCGGACATTGCCATACTGAGCGCTGACCCAACCCGCATTGCGCCGGAACGCCTGCCGGACGTGGGCGTTACGATGACGATAGTCAACGGAGAGGTGGTGTGGCAGGCGTAGTCCTCGCGTGGACGCCTGAGTACGCGAACAGGAATTTAGCTGCGCCGCACCTTGACGTGGCTTACCAGCTCTTCGAGCGAATCGCGGGAGTGGCTTTCAGGGAGTCCGGTTAGGTTGTCCAGCGCCTTCTCGCAGTAGCGACTGGCGAAATCGTACGACTCTTCCAGGACATGGTCGTCTTGGATGAGGTTGATTGCTTCGCACATCAGGTCATTGTTGTCAGGACTTTCGAGCGCGCGCCTTACGACTTCGGAGCACGCCTTACGCTTCATGGCGATGAGGGTAGGCAATGTAACTACTCCGTTAGCGAGATCGCTGCCAATTGGCTTGCCAATCTCTTCTTCCGTGCCGTCGAAATCGAGGATGTCATCAACGACCTGGAATGCCATGCCCAAATTATGGCCGTAGCTTCGCAACGCCTGAGAGCAGGCTTCCGGGGCTCCGCTCAAGACTGCACCTGACTCCGCAGCGGTGGTGAACAGGGAAGCCGTCTTGTTATAGATGCGCTCCAGATAGCCTTCCATAGACTGCTCGGGGTTGTAAGTTTCCGCCATCTCCTGAAGTTCGCCGCTGGAAAGTTCCATTATCGTCTCGGCGAATCGCCTGATGACGCGGATGTTACCCGTATCGCAGACCAGCGTTGCCGAAGCGGCAAAGATGTAGTCGCCTACCAGAACGGCAGCCTTGGGGCCCCACAGGCTGCTGATGGTCAGCTTGCCTCTTCGTAGCGCCGCGCCATCGACAGTGTCGTCGTGAATGAGTGAGGCGATGTGGAGCAGTTCCACGCCTATCGCCATCTTCTCCGTGAGGCGCTCGTCGTGCCGGTAGAAATTGGAGGCAAGCAGCGTTATGGCGGGCCGTATATTCTTGCCGGGAGTGGAAAAGGTGTGGTCCAGCAACTGCGCCAGAAACGGATGCTTCTCTTCTGCCATTTCCGTCAGGGAAGAGTTGACCTTTTGCAGACGTTCCCTGACGGGTTCGTAAAACGATACGGATTGCACTCGATGTCGTTCCTTTAATGTGGCCTTTATTCGTTCAGCCGTTGTTCTTCTGCGGCGATGACATCTTCGTCGAGCTTCGGGAACAGCGGAGTGGGTCGTTGCAATTGCTGCCCTGGCTTCATAGCGTCGGCATCCCAAGTCCAGCCCGAGTATTCCACATCGCCTTCGAAGCCGAGCATCCTATGGAGTTTCTGCGAGCTGAAAGGCAGGAAGGGATACATCGTCGTCTTCAGGCAGTTTATCACCGAGAGTGTGGTCCAAAGTGTCTGTGCGGCGTCCTGCTTGTCGCGGCGCACAGCGCGCCAAGGCTCCTTCTGGTCCAGGTAACGATTCGCTGCTTGCGCGAGCGACATAGACGACTGCAACGCCTGCCGCAGACGCACCGCTTCCAGATATGTCGCCGCTTCGTCAAAACGCTGTTGTGCCTCGTCCAGCAGGCCTTTGCTTACCTCGTCCAACTCACCCGGATTCGGGAGAGTGCCATCGAAGTTGCGATTGAGCATCGACAGGACGCGGTGTACCAGGTTGCCGTAGGTCGCCACAAGTTCGTCGTTGTTGCGGCGCACATATTCTCGCCACGAGAAATCGGAGTCGGATGTTTCCGGCAGGTTCGCGGCTATGACGTAGCGCAGCGGGTCCGGCTCATAGCGGTCCAAGTAATCGGGCAACCAGACGGCCCAGTTGCGGCTTGTTGAGAGCTTGAAGCCTTCCAGATTAAGGTACTCGTTGGCGGGCACGTCGTATGGCAGTTTCAAGCCGCCGTAGCCCAGCAGCATGGCGGGCCAGATAACCGTGTGGAAGGGGATGTTGTCCTTGCCCATGAAATAGAAGGCGCGGCTGCCGTCCTCCCAGAAGGGCTTCCAGGCTTCAGGCGTGTCACTGTTGTGCGCCCACTCGATGGAAGCGGAAAGGTATCCGATGACCGCTTCGAACCAGACGTAAAGGCGCTTGTCCTCGTAGCCATCGAGGGGCAAAGGAACGCCCCACTCGATGTCGCGCGTTATGGCGCGGTCGTGCAGCCCGCCTTCGAGATAGCCGATGGTGAAATTGCGGACGTTCGGACGCCAGTGGTCCTGCTTTCGCACCCAATCCAGAAGTTGGTCCTGGAATGCGCTGAGCTTCAGGAAGAAGTGCTCGGTCTCTCTGAACTCGGGAGCGCTGCCGCATATTCGACAGACCAGGCTGAGCAAGTCCTTGGGGTCTAGGGTGCGTCCGCAGTTGTCGCACTGGTCTCCGCGCGCGCCGTTGAAATCACAGAGCGGACAGATACCTTCCACATAGCGGTCGGCGAGAAAGCGGTTCTCGTTCTCGCAATAGGGCTGCACCATCGTGTCCTTGTAGATGTAGCCTCGTTCGAGCAGTCTGCTGAAGATGTCCTGCGACACCTGGGCATGGTTGTCCGTGTGCGTGGTCGTGAACAGGTCGAAACTGATACCGAGCCGTTTCCAGCTGTCAAGAAACTCTGCCTGATACTTATTGAATATATCTTCGGGCCCGACTCCCTGCTGCTCGGCGGTTAGCGTAACCGGCGTGCCGTGTGCGTCGCTGCCGGACACCATCAGGACTTCGTTGCCCTTCAGGCGGTGGTAACGGGCAAAAATGTCGGCCGGCAGATAAGTCCCCGCCACATGCCCTATGTGGATGGAGCCGTTCGCGTAGGGCCACGCTACGGCCGCAAGAATTCGCTCTGGCATCGCTCATCACGCTCTGAAAACCTTGTGATTGCCGCCTGTCATGATAACACAAGGCAATGAGACTAGGCACTTATTCCGTTTCCTGACGGTGTTCCGGCGAGGCGCTGTCCAGCCACAATTGGTACACCTCCCGTCTCGATAGTCCTGTAACGGCGGTTACGTGGGAAACGGCGTGTTTTGCACCCGTTCCCTGGCGTCTCAACTGGTGCAGGAGAGTCGAAGCCAGTGCGTCCAGCTCGGAGTCGTCATCCGACGATCCGGCCCAGCCGGCGATTACGATTGTGAATTCGCCTCTCGGCTGCTCGAAGTGGTCCAGAGCTTCGGCTGCGGTGCCGCGGAATACCTCTTCGTGCAGCTTCGTCATCTCGCGGCACACCGCGATGAGCCTGTCGTCGAGTGTCTCGCTAATGACCTGAAGCGATTGACGGATGCGCCTGGGCGACTCGAATGCCACTACCGGACGACTCTCATGAGCAAGCGATTCAAAAAGCCTTTGGCGCTCGCCTCTGTTGCGTGGCAGGAATCCAAGATAGATGAAAGCCTCATCCACTATGCCGGAGACGGCGACTGCCGAAGTCACCGCGGACGCTCCCGGCACAGCCACGACCTGAACGCCGGCATCGGATGCAGCCTGCACCAGTGCCTTTCCCGGATCGTTCACACCGGGAGTGCCCGCGTCCGAAACTAGCGCGACATCCGTGTCGCGAAGCGCGGAAAGCAGCTCCGGTATGCGGGAGGACTGGTTGTGCTCGTTGAAGCTGGTGAGCCGGGTATGTATGTCGTGGTGGCTCAGCAGCTTGCGCGTTACGCGCGTGTCTTCGGCGGCAACCAGCCCCACATCGCGCAAGACGCGCAGCGCGCGCAGAGTGATGTCCTCGAGGTTGCCGATGGGCGTTGAGACGATGTAGAGGGTAGGCATTCTATCCCGGCCACCTTACGGTCGTTGTCTGCCATTGATAGTAAATGGGCAGCCCGAAGGCTGCCCACCGATACTAATGATTGTTACAGCAGGTTGTGCCTATTCCAGCGCGCTCGCCGTGCCTACGATGCATACGGTGCCATCGGGCTCTTCCATCCAGACCGCCACGTTAGCGCGAGTGCCGCCGTTCTCCTGCACCCTGTCAGTTATGACGCCTCGCGCGATGACATGGTCGTCGGGCCAGACGATGTTCGTGAACTTGATGTCTAGCGTACCGCCCTCGAACCATCCCTTGCCGAAGCGCCTGTCCATCAGGTCGCCGATGTATGACATCGTCATCCTGCCGCCGACTACGACTTCTTCAAAGCCCAACTCCTCGGCTGCCTGCTTGTCGGTGTGGTAGTTCTTGTTGCCGTGGAAGAAGAGGCCGCACATCTCCAGGGTGATGTCGCTCTCAACGGGTCCGATCGGCTCGCCGTCGGGCACCTGGAACTTGCGGATGCCTTCCTTCTTCTTGGGGTCGCGCAGCTTGACTTTGCCGAGGTGACTCTTGCCGAGCAGGTAGCTCTGGTGGTGTGTGCCGCGCGCCATCAACTCGCCATCGTCCGACCACAAGTCAACTACCTGCTTGACGACGGTGCGATCGCGCCAGTCGTAAATGTCAGCGACAGTCGAGGTGCGGCGGTAGGTCTCGGCGGGGTGCATAGGCTTGTGCAGCTCCCACTCCTGCCGAATCCACAGATTGCCGAAGTTGTCATTGAAGCCCGCACCGCTGAACCCGCCATCCACATTGGTGAGAATCATCGAGGGCACGACCGGCTTGCCGTATGGCGACACGTTGGTGTAGAAGGATGAATCGACTTCAAGCCCCTCATAGTAGTGATGCAGAATTTCGTCGGTTGCCGTGAATTCGTTGCTGCCGAGGTCCTTGCCAACGTAGGCTTCTTCCGGACTGCGGGTCTGTTGCTGCGTCATTGCCTGCTCCTTGCTGCTTCCATTTATAGTGCTGTCTTACTGCGGTATTTTACGCGCTCTGCCGTAAATCGCAAGCGCCGGGAATTAGAGTATGACTCCCTGCCCCTTGAGTTCTTCGATGTCGTCCCAAGTGTAGTCGAGCAAGTCTATGAGTACCGACTCGGTGTGCTCGCCGTGCGCGGGCGCGAGTCGCTGTGTAGATACTGGCGTTTCGTCAAAGGCGATCGGAGTCTGATGCCACTTAGTCAGCCCCAACGTGGAATGGTCGAAGTCGATGAGGTAGTCGTTCTCTTGTACCTGTGGGTCGTCCGGCAGGTCCATTATCGACTGCACTCGCTCCCAGATAAGGTCTCCGGCATCGACAAGACGCTTCTCCCACTCCGTGCGGGTGTACTTGATGAATATGTCGTCGAGAATGGCGATGAGTTCTTCGCGGTGTTCGCGTCTCAATTCCATAGTCTTGAAACGCTCATGCGATACTAAGTCCGGCCTTTCGAGTGCCTTGCAGAATGTGGGCCAGTAGCGTTCTCCCTGGCTCATGGAGAAGGCAATCCACTTTTCATCTTTGCAGCGATAGTAGTTCCAGAGGATATTTCCGGCGCGAGTTCGCGGCTGCCTCTCGAACTCCCTGCCGATCAGTAGAGCGATGCCGTCTCGCATGCCGCCAAGCCACATCAGGCTGCCGAGGTGCGAAACGTCCACACGCTGTGAGATGCCGAAGCGCTCGCGGGCAACTACCGCGCCGAGAACGCCGTAAGAGAGCATGATTCCCGCAATCTGGTCCGCCATGCCGTTGATGTTGTAGGGGATGCCGTCGCCGGGGCCTGCCCACCAAAGGGAGCCTGCGCGCGCCTCCCCCGTGAGCGCGAATGCCGGCTTGCCTGAATCATCGCCTCTTGGCCCGTAGCCTGTTGCCGATGCGTAGATGAGATCCGGCTTGCGCTCCTTGAGGTCTTCGTAGCCGAGACCGAGACGTTCCGCGACACCCTGCCGGAAGTTTTCCACGAAGATGTCGGAACTGTCCACAAGTTTCAGCATCACCTCCAATCCCAGAGGATGCTTCAGGTCGAGAGCGATGCCGCGCTTGTTGCGATTCAGGCTCTCAAAGTAGGCGCTGCTGCCCTCAAGACCGCTCACCACTCCCGCGACGCTGGCGAACTGCCTGCCGTGGTCTCCGTCGAGGGACTCTACCTTGATGACATCGGCGCCGAGGTCGGCGAGCATCATCGTGGAGACGGGGCCGAATTGCCACATCGTCCAGTCGATGACGCGCATGCCGGAAAGGGGCCCGCCTCTGCTTTCTTTCTCGCTGCTCATACTTATCGCTATCCTGACTTAATGAATAACAAAGGTCAGTGTGAAAGCATCCACTCCCACACTGACCTACTGACTAACTGATCTACTGAATTACTTTCTTAATACTGGCGCTGCTGCCGTGACCGCCCGCCCATCGCAGCATACGCCACATCCGGATCCGTCACCACATCCAGCAGGGCAGGCTTGCCGGAGTTGAATGCGCGCTCAAGTGCGGGGCGAATCTCCTCCGGGTCGGTTACGCGCTCGCCGTAGCCGCCCATGCCGTCCATTATCTTTGCGTAGTCGGTCTCTTGCGACAGGTACGTGCCGATGCCGCGCATGCCGCGCCGCACGACACCCTGAGTCGTCTGGTTCCACGCGCCGTTGTTGCCGACGATGGAGACGATTGGCAGGTTGAATCGCACGTAGCTCTCCACATCGAAGCCGGTCAGGCCGAAGCCGCCATCGCCATAGACGATGCAGACCTGCTTGCCGGGGCGCGCAAGCTGCGCTGCCGCCGCGAATCCGCTGCCTGCTCCAAGGCAGCCGAACTGCCCCGGATCGAGCCAGTGCCCCGGCTCGTTGATGTTCAGCACACGCGCGGCGAATGTAACGATGTCGCCACCGTCTCCGATGACCGTCGCGTCCCTGTCCAGCACATCGCGCAACTCTTTCATCAGGCGCATGGGGTGGATAGGAGACTGGTCGCTGTTCAGCATGCTTTCGTCGGCTGCCTTGAGCGTCTGGTCTTCGGTAATGACCTCTTCGACCCATCCCTTGCCCGGGGACTTGTAGCCGGTGGCACGCAGTTCATCCATTATCTGGCGAAGCACGGCCTTGGAGTCGCCGACCACACCGACATCGATGTCCCGGTTCTGGCCAATCTTGCTGCCGTCCATCATAATCTCGATGAGCTTGGGACTCTGCGGGAACATGCTGTCCGCGCCGTAGCCGAGCCGGAAGTCTATGGGCGTCCCAATGAGTATCACCGTGTCGGACTTCACAAGACCGTAGCGGCGCCCTTGGCTCCCAAGGTTCGGATGGTCCGACGGAATGCTGCCGCGTCCCATGGCATTCAGGAACACCGGCGAGTCAATCATCTCGATGAATTCACGCAACTCGTCAGAGGCGTCGTTCCACCAGATGTCGGAGCCTGCAAGCACCATCGGTCGTTCGGTGTTGTGCAGTATGTCAACAACCTGCTTGATGTACTCGGGGTCGCCATACGCCTTCGACTCCGTACGGTAGCTGCCGGGGTACTTCACGTTCTCTTCGTCGGTAACGCCACCGACAACGTCGATAGGTATTTCAAGGTAGGCGGGACCCGGAACGCCGGACGTGGCGTGACGGAACGCAATCGATACATACTCCGGTATGCGCTCGACGCGCTTGACCTGCTCGGAGAACTTGGTAACAGGCTTCAGGAATGTCGCGCTGTCGAAGTCCTGCAAGCCGCCGCGCAAGTGGTCGGTAATGCCCGCATTGCCGCCGATGAGAATCATCGGGCTTGGTGCCTGGAATGCGTTTGCGATGCCGGTTACGGCGTCCGTGACGCCCGGCCCCGCAGTGACGATTGCCACGCCCGGCTTGCCGGTAACCTTTGCCCAGCCCTCAGCGGCGTGGGCGGCAACCTGTTCGTGCCGGAAGTCTATGACCTTGATGCCCTCGTCAACGCATCCCTCGTAGAGATTGTAGATATGCCCGCCGTTCAGCGTGAAGACATACTCTACACCCTCCCGTTTCAGTGCTTTGGCGAATAATCGCCCGCCGTCTATTTCTGCCATTGTTCCTCCCTTTGTATTGGATTCCTAATTTGCCGGCGATGCCTACGCAAGCATCAGCCTGTCTTTGGGCGTGGGTATGGGATGTCCCATCTCCTTCTGCGTCTCTATCCAGATGTCCATAACTTCTTGGATCATCGTCAGGGCGTCCTCGTATGTAGGCCCGTCAGCGACGCAGCCGGGAAGTTCAGGGACTTCTGCAATGGTCGCATTGTCCTCCTTGTTCCAGTACATGACTATCTCGTATTTATGAGTCATGAGGCATGAGTCCATATCTGATTACTATTTGTCGGAATTGTCTGATTTGGTATGCTTTGACTAGGGGAACACAAACAACGCTATTATCAAAATCTGAAGACTGAATGCTATTGTCCATCCTAGTATGCGCCAACCCTTTCCGTTGCTCTGAATGAGTGCCAAGCAGATCAATCCAACAAGACCTCCCAATGACACTACGATGTACCACGACGCAGGCTTAGGTAACTTATGCTCTGATTCGTAGCCCGGTACTCTCATTGCGCTCTCTGGTCTGACTAAGAGAGTGTAGATTAAATCGATATCCGTGGGTCAAAATCAATAGTTTGCCACTCGCGCGTTAGAGAATCGCGCCCGCCTCCTGCAACTCTGAAATGTCATCCCAGTCGTAGCCAAGTTCGTCTATGAGAATCTGCTCCGTGTGCTGCCCGAGTTCGGGCGCTTCCTTCCATATCCCTGCCGGTGTCTCGCTGTAAATGTTCGGATGGTTGCACATCTTCACATCGCCGAGGACCGGATGCTCGAAGTCTGTGATGTAGTCGTTGGCAACGACCTGCACATCGTCTTCGAGGTCGGTGATTGACTGCACCTTTGCGTAGATGAAGTCCACCTCATACTCACGGAAGATGGTGTCCCATTCGTCAAGCGTCTTGCTTGCAAATTTGTCGTCCATTATCCTGACAAGCTCGACCGTGTTCTCGGCGCGCGCGCGCATATCGGTAAAGCGCGGGTCGTCGATAATGTCATCCATCCCCATAGCGCGGCAAATCGGACGCCAGTACGGATCGGGCTGCAAGTGCATCATCTGAATGCAGCGCCCGTCCTTGCACTTGTACACGTTCGACAATGGATTCGTAGGTGCGTCGCGTTCGTAAGAGCCGAAGGTCTGCCCCTTGTTGAGCAGGCTCATGCTGATGCCAAGCCCTTGCAGCCACATGTTCGCGCTCAGGTGCGACGCATCGACCTTCTGGCCGATGCCCTGCTGATTGCGGCAAACGAGTGCGGATAGAACGCCCATGCACATCATGATAGCGCCCATCTGGTCGGAAACGCCCTGCGAAATGCGGGTAGGGTATTCGGCGTCCGGCTCTGTTGCCGACATCATCAGCCCCGCGCGCGCCTGTCCGCAGCCGTCGAATGAAGGGAGGTGCGAGTCGGGACCAGCCGGGCCGTAGCCGTTGGCAGAGCCGTAAACGAGCATAGGGTTGATCTCGCGCAGCGTGTCGTACCCTACGCCGAGCCGTTCCGCGACGCCCTGACGATAGTTCTGCACGAAGACATCGGCGTTCTCGACTAGCTTGTAGATAATCCGGCGACCGGCTTCAGTCTTCAGATTGACGGCAATGCCTCTCTTATTGCGGTTGCAGGCCTCGAAATAGGCGTTGCGCCCTTGTCCCAGGTCCATATTGAGCGTGGATGCTCGCCACAGGCCCCGTCCCGCGTCGCCGTCGAGTGCCTCGATCTTGATGACGTCTGCGCCCATGTCACCCATCATCGCGGTACTCACCGGGCCGAATTGCCAAACCGTCATGTCCAGCACCCGGATGCCCTTGAGGGGACCGTTGCCGGAGTTATGACCATTGGAAACCATAGGCTGCACCTCCAGCTATCTGTAAATTCATGCTTCGAATCGCGAACATACGCTACCGTCAGTCAAACATTGCGGGGATTGTAACACAAAACCCTTTTTCAACATATAAATGTCGCTGATAAGAATTGTGGTAAGATTCAGTCCGTCATGAGCACACGCATCGTTGTATTTGCAGATACGCACTGTCACACTTGGGATGAGGTGCATCCCGACATTCGTGCGGAGGTCGCGCAGGCGGACATAGCCGTACACTGCGGCGATCTCGTTCGAATGGATGTAGTGGATGGGTTGCGCCAGGCCGCGAAACGCTCGGTTGTCGTACACGGCAATTCCGACCCGCCGGATGTGCGGCAGGCCATCCCCTATGTAGAGATATTGGACGTCGAGGGCGTGCGTATCGGCGTAACGCATCCTGCGTGGGGCGGCCCTGAATTCCCTCCCGAGGACCTGCTTGGCGACTTCGAGGAGACGCCGGATGTCATTCTTTACGGACACATCCACGAGGTGGTTAACGAGACGATTGGCGGCGTCCATTATCTGAACCCGGGACAGGGCTATCCTTCGTTCATGGTGGCTGCGACCATCGCTGTGCTGACAGTCGAGGAAGGCTCGTTCACCGCCGAAATCAAGACGATCGTGCCGGCCCGATAATCCAATTCCTGTCGTGGTCCTATCCAGCCTGTACACCCTGTTAGTTCCCAGAAATATGCAAGAGTCCCTTCCCCCTTGATGGGGGAAGGTTAGGATGGGGGTGAAACGCCCTCATACTGCCCTGAAAATACCCTTCTGCATATTTCTGTTAGTTCCCAATCGGAATTGGCAAACGCGCCGCGCATAGGATAAACTCCCCGTTGACTTAAGACGCGCACGCAACGATTGAGGTGAACGATGCCCAAGCGAATAAACCGGGTGATAGAGCTTCTGGAACAGGGACAGCCCATATACAACTCCGGCACGCATGACCTGTCGTACGAGAACGGCAAGGCGATGGCATCCACATGGGCGGACTACATCGGCGTGGAGATGGAACACGGCTCGTTCGACATGTCCGCTCTCGACGAGTTCATGCGGGGGCTGGTTGACGGAGGGCCTACACCGAGCGGGCACCGCACGCCGCCGGTCATCATGACCATTCCCACGGACGGCACGAACGAGGAGGTCGTGCGCGCGAATGCGTGGATGATGAAGCAGGCGCTCGCTCGCGGCATCCACGGCATCCTGCTGTGCCACGCAGAGACATCCGGCGCTGTGCAGGCATTCGTGGAGTCCTGCCGCTACCCGTTCCAGACCATCGGTGTGGGCGATGACGGCCTCGGCGTGGGAAGGCGCGGCGGCGGCGGTCAGAGAGGCGCTGCCGAAATCTGGGGCGTATCGCCGCAAGACTACATGAAGATTGCCGACCCCT
Organism: Dehalococcoidia bacterium; assembly: GCA_965204855.1. Classification (GTDB taxonomy): domain Bacteria; phylum Chloroflexota; class Dehalococcoidia; order Lucifugimonadales; family JADFKI01; genus Bin90. Next base: position 1,591,343 of record OZ242018.1, on the reverse strand, counting down.
GGCCGCTCAACCCGGACGGCGAGCTGTTTCTCGGCTTGAAACTGGAGAACAAGCGCGCTCTCGAAAACTGTGAAGCGAGCGCGGCGGTTCCGGGCATTGGATTTGCCGAATGGGGACCCGGCGATATGGGTCTGTCCTTTGGCTATGCCGACGCGCACGATCCGCCGTATCCGGATGATATGGATGCCGCAAGGCTGAGGGTTAAGGCAGCTTGCGATGCCGCCGGACTTGCCTTCCTCTGTGGCTGGAATGACTTCACTATCAGCACAGAGGACAGGGTGAATAAGCTGATGGGTGATGGGGTGAAGATACTATCAGGGGTCGGCGAAGAGGGCGCGGCGATAGGGCGGAAGATTACGGGCAGGACGTTGGCTGTATAACCCCGCGTTATTTCACATCGATGCACAGGATGGACAGGATAGATAAGGAAAAGGACGGAAAATGCCAAAGCGAATCAACCGCGCAATCGAACTGCTTGAACAGGGACAACCAATCTACTACACGGGCGCGCATACGGGGGCTGACCTGTCTTACGAGGCGGGCAAGTCAATGGCTAAGACCTTTGCCGACTACATCAACATCGGCATGGAGCATGGCGCGTTCGATATGGCGGGACTGGACCAGTTCATGCGAGGCCTGGTCGATGGCGGACCCACCAACAGCGGCCATCGCACTCCGACGGTCATAGTTGAGGTGCCTGTGGACGGCGGTAGCGAGGACATCGTACGCTACAATGCGTGGCAGTTCCGCCAGATTCTCGCGCGTGGCGTTCATGGAATCATCCTGTGCAATGCGGAGACGCCCGGCGCCGTTCGCGCCTTCGTGGAGTCCTGCCGCTACACATTCCAGAACCTTGGCGTCGGAGACCTCATAGGCAGGGGAACTCGCGGCGCGGGCGGTCAGTCGTCCGCAGCCGAGATATGGGGCATTTCTCCGGACGAATATCTCGACAAGGCTGACCCGTGGCCGCTGAACCCCGAAGGAGAACTGCTGCTGGGTCTCAAAATCGAGAACAAGCGAGCATTGCACAACGTTGAACTGAGCACGAGAATCAGCGGCATAGGATATGCCGAGTGGGGGCCCGGCGATATGAGCATGTCGCACGGGTACAAGAGCCTGCCGAATCCGATACCGCCGGAGCTGATGGCAGCGCGAGATCGCGTGTTTCAGGCATGCCGGGATGCGGGACTGGCTTTCCTCAATGGTGTCAGCCCGGACAATGTGACTGAAATGCTGGACGAGGGCGTGATGGTCTGCTCGTCGGGCGGACCGGCAGGTGAAGAGGCGGCACGCATCGGGAGGGCGCACACGAAGCGCGCGATGCCGGTGTAGGGTAGGGCTAATTCAAGCCAAGTCTGCGCAAAGGCTTACCGCCCAAGAGGTGCATGTGCAAGTGCATCACCTCCTGACCCCCGTCGCTGCCCTGATTGATAATCAGGCGATAGCCGCTATCAGCTACGCCTTCTCGCTCTGCCATAGCTCGTGCCGCTGCGAACATGCTGGAGAATACGGAGTTCGGCTCGGAACCAAGCTCGGATAGCTGCGCAAAGTGCTGGTTAGGAATGATCAGCAGGTGCGTGGGCGCGATCGGATTGATGTCGCGAATTACGAAGCAATCGTCGTCCCTGTACAGAATCTCGCTCGGGATTTCGCCGTCCCTGATCTTGCAGAAGATGCAATCGTTAGGCATGTGCGCCTCGCCGGCTATTCGACAACCGCGTATGCTTCGACTTCGACCAGCATCTCCGGTCGCACTAGCGCCTTCACGAAGACCGTGCTGCTCGCGGGGCCATTCTCAGGAAATATCCCGTTTCGTACTTCAGCGTAAGCGGCGTAGTCGTCAGCGTTCACCATGAAGCAGGTTATCTTGGTTACGTCGTCCCAACTTGCGCCTGCCGCCTTCAGCGCAGCCTCGATATTCTTGAAGCACTGCGCTGACTGCGCGCCTGCGTCGCCTATGCCTACCATATCGCCGTTTGCATCGGTCGCGACCTGCCCGGCAACGAAAACCTGATTGCCGACTCGCGCTGCGGGCGAAAATCCGACAGGCTTGTTATCGGGATTGGGAAAGAATACTTGTCTTGCCAATTTGACTCACTCCATCGCTAGTTGGGAAGTTGAAGCAGTTCAATCCGCACATCGTCAGGCACCTTGATGAAGGCGATTGTCGGGCCTCCGGGATTTGATGTGGGGCCTTCAGCTAGTTCCGCGCCCAGTGCCTGAAGCCGTTCAATTTCGGCGTCCATGTCGTCAACGGTGATACCAAAATGCTCCAGACCGTAGTGAACATCGGCATCGCCTGTGCCCATCTTTTCATCGGTCCTGGCTCCCGATATGCGGAATATCGTCCCGTCCTCGCTCTTGCACTCGATGAATCTGTCGCCCGTGGGACGCACTCCGCGGTCATTGAAAATCTCGAAGTTGAACGCCTTCACATACCAGTTCGCCGTCTTTTCAGGATCGGGTGCCTTCAGGTGGATGTGCTCAAACTCATATGCCAAGGTGTCCCTCCTGGTATCAGTATCATTAACTTGACGCGGTAAAGCCTATGTTAGCCAAACCCGCGTGTCAAGGTGTCAGTAAGCTGCCGCCAATCCAGCGGCGAACTGATATACTTGCAAGCCGAATTAGAGGACTGATGAGCACCGCAGCTTCGAGAGACTAGGAGGCGCACATGAGCACGGAAACCCCTGGGATAGGAATCGAGTGGGACGATCCCATAGAGGCTATGGAGCAGATGTACCGGCTAGGCTGGACGGACGGATTGCCGGTCGTGCCGCCTACCGAGCGGAGAGTTGCGGAATTCATAGAGCATGGCGGCAGGCCCGCTCCGGAGATTGTAGGCGAACTCCCTGAGCGCCGCCGCGAGATCAGCGTCGAGAAGATAGCGGCCAACGCGGTGATGGCGGGTTGCCTGCCTGAGTACATGCCTGTCGTTCTTGCTGCCGCCGAGGCGATGCTCGATCCGAAGTTCAATCTCGTTGGGCCGTCGTCGAGCTTGGGCGGCTCCGGCATCATGGTCATCGTGAACGGCCCGATAGCGCGTGAGCTCGACATCAACGCGCGCAATAACCTGTTCGGCCCGGGTAACCGCGCCAACGCGACGATTGGACGTGCCGTGCGCCTGATCCTGATGAATGCCTGCGCCGCGATTCCGGGCCTGTTCGACCGGAGCATCCTCGGGCATCCCGGCAAGTATAGCTACTGCATCGCTGAGGCCGAGAACGAGACCCATTGGAATCCCCTGCACGTGGAGCGCGGCTTCGAGCGAGCGCAGAGCGCGGTAACCGTCTTCGCATGCGAGTCGCCCAGGCAGGTTCGCGCCAGTGGCGGGCCCGCCACGATGCTGGATACCGTGGGAGATGTGGCGTCCGCGCTAGGCACGTCACTCTCTACCGTCGGATCGACCGATGACAGGTCCGCCGTCGTGAGGCAAGGGGAACTAGCGGTTGTGATTTCCGGCGAAAGTTATGTCTGGGACGGCTGGAGCAAGCAGGATGTTCGCGATACATTGCAGCCAAAGGTAAGGCGAACTCTCGCGGACATCAAGCGCGCAGGTGAGGTGAGCGGCGACGTAACGCCGGAGGATGAGAGCCGGTGGCTGCCACTTATTGCCACCCCTGACGATATATTGATCATATTCGCGGGCGGCGAGGAGCGTACGATGTGCGCCGTCATTCCAAGCTGGGGGCCGAAAGTCTCTTCTACTTCGGTGACAAAAGCGGTTCGAGGCGGCTAGGGCATTCCACCGATTGCGTCAGTCGCGGGGAAAGACACGGCTGCGTGCGGCGCGCGCTTCTGCCGCTTGCTTCACCTGTTCCAGATGCTTGACGATTGTTCGCTCGAACACGGGACGGGTGTATATCATGCCGCCGAACCACCCGAAGAAAGGGAATCTGCTCCAGATGAACTCGCCGGAGTGTGTCAAGTCCGTCTGCCTCTCGCCCACGTCCTCAAATCTGAATTCTTCCCTCGCATAGTGTAGAGGACCGGACAGATGCTCGAAGGTGATGCGCTCAAGCGGGTACAGATTTACGACTTCGACCGTAGTGTATGTTGCGAAGAGTGCCTTGGTCTGGAATTCGACGGTTAGGCGGTTGCCGTCTCGCTCAAGGACTTTCGACGACTCGTTGTTGTCGCCGGGGAGTCTGCCCCTGCCGAAGTGGGACATCATTTGGAACACCAGCTCACGCGGCGCCAGGATGCGGACTGCGTGTGGTCTGAGTTCGATCGGTTTAGCCATGTGCGCCGACCAGTGAGCGATCCAATGTGGCGGCGCGCACTATCTTCGCGAAGGCGGCAATCTTGGTGGTGTCTTTGATACCGTCCGTTTCCACGCCGGTCGAGACATCGACTCCCCACGGACGCACGGTGTCGATGGCCTGCCGCACGTTGTCCGGAGCGAGTCCACCCGCTAGAAAGACCGGATGCCGTCGCGCTATCTCGGAGGCGATGCCCCAATCGAAGGTATGTCCCGTGCCGCCCAAAGCGCCTTTCAGTCTCTTGTCCAGCAGTGTCAGATGCAGGCGATTGACTACCTCTTCAATTTCGCTCAGAGCGGTGGAAACAGCGGTCTTGAGTGGCAAACTGTCATCCACTTTGACCTGGCGCATGACCCAGGCGTCCACATTGTCCCAGTAGTCCGGCGGTTCGTCGCCGCACAGTTGCGCGAAGTCAAGCGAACACTGGCGCACCGTGCGATTCACCTCTTGCAGGGGTTGGTTCGCGAAAAGCCCTACGATGCGAGGGCACGAAGAGCCGCGTTGCTCTCGAAGCGCCTGGATTATGCTGCGCGCCCGTTCGACAGGAATTCGTCGCCGCACACGCGGGACGAATACGAATCCGAGCAGAGACGCCCCTGCGTCTGTCGCCGCAAGCGCGTGCTCCAGTGACCTTAGACCGCATATTTTGAACTCCATCACACCAGTTCTCCTAATTTCGCTCCAACATCGGGGGAGGTTACGAGCGCTTCTCCAATTAGAGCCGCATGCGCGCCTGCCGACTTGATCCGCTTTATGTGCTCAGGCTTGTTTATCCCGCTCTCGCTCACGACTACCTTGCCGAACGGTATTCTGGACGCGAGCCGCTCGGTTACTTCGAGGTCGGTCGTAAATGTGCGAAGGTCGCGATTGTTGATCCCAACAATCTCAGCGCCCGCCTTGAGGGCGACTTTAAGTTCCTCTTCGTCGTGCACCTCCACAAGGCACTGCATCCAGAACTTCTCGCTCAACGCCATCAACGCCTTCAGTTCTTCGGGGGACAACATCGCCACGATGAGCAGGACGGCGTCCGCACCGTAAGCGCGCGCCTCATATATCTGATACTCGTCGAAGATGAACTCCTTACGCAGCACCGGCACTTTTCGCGGATTGGCGACCGCATGCACTTGAGCAAGATGGTCTATGCTGCCCTGAAAGTGGTCGGCGTTCGTGAGCACGGAGATAGCCGCCGCGCCATTGTCCACATAGATCTTGGCTAGAGCTGCGGGCTCGAAGTCTGCGCGCAGCAGCCCTTTGGACGGCGACGCCTTCTTCACCTCGGCGATGATGCGTACGGAATCGCCGAACAGCGCGCCGGCGAGATTCAAAGGCGGCGCCTGCGCCTCGATGCGCTTTTCAAGCTCGGCAATCGGCATTTCGACCTTAAGGCGCTCGACTTCGCGGCGCTTCACCTCGACTATTTTCTGCAGGATGTCAGCCATGATTTCCTTCTTAATGACACGATTTCACAAATCTACAATGCTGTCATTCCGAACGCAGTGAGGAATCTAAAATCGTTGCTTGCAAACCTGTTTCCGACTTAAGACTTCTCGCTTTGCTCGAAATGACAGAGATAAATCGCATTAGTGAAATCGTATTTTCTTATAGCATGTCAGGTTGCGGCACAGGTAAGTTGTGGGCTTTCAGTCCCTCTATGGTTACTTCGGCCGCTTCCCTGATTTTCTCCAGAGCCTCGTTCCTGGAGACGCCGTAGCTTCCCACCGAAAGGGCGGGGATAGTAGCGATATAGAGTTCTTCCTCATCGTCCCACTCTATGACTACTGTGTAGCGTGTAGTGCCCATGGTTATTCCTTTCGCGCTACTCCAAACTCTGACTCACCTCGACGAACGCTTCCATGCGACGCATCGCGCTGCCGGTGTCTATGGCGTCCGCGGCTATTTCTACGCCAGTCTGCGGAGAGAGCACTTTGCCGCCGGCGAGCAGGGCAGCGGCAGCGTTGAGCAGCACGATGTCGCGCGCCGCGCCCGCCTTGCCGTCCAGCACATCGCGTAGCATTCGCGCGCTCTCCTCAGCATCCGACGCACGTATTTCGCTGAGTGGCGCTCTGCTCATGCCTAATTCTTCAGGCATTATCTCGTACTCGCTGACCGAGCCGTCCTTGAGTTCCCAGACACGCGTCGAGTCCGCAATGGTGATTTCGTCCAGGCCGTCGTTGCCGTGCACCACCAGCGCGCGTTTGCTGCCAAGCCTGCCTAGCGCGGCGGCTATCTTCACAGCCATCGGGGCGTCCGCAACGCCGATGACCTGAGCGCCCGCGCCCGCCGGATTGGTCAGCGGGCCCAGGATATTGAACACTGTGCGTATGCCGATTTCGCGCCGTGGTCCCGCAGCGAAGCGCATCGACGGATGAAACCCCTGCGCGAACATGAAACCGAATCCCGTCTCATTGATGCAGCGGGCTACGGACTCCGGGTTGAGATCAATTTTCGCGCCCAGCGCTTCCAGCACATCCGCGCTGCCGGTCGCGCCCGACATCGCGCGGTTGCCGTGCTTGGCGACCTTCGCGCCCGCGCCCGCCGCCACGAACGCCGCCGCCGTCGATATGTTGAATGTGCCTGAGCCGTCGCCACCCGTGCCGCAGGTATCCACCAGCGCGCCATCAACCTCCACATGCAGCGAGTGTTCGCGCATCACCTGCGCCATGCCCGCGATTTCGTTCACCGTCTCGCCTTTGATTCGCAGCGCGGTTACGAACGCGCCGAACTGCGCGGGCGTCGCCTCGCCGCTCATGATTTCGTTCATCGCGGCGGCGGCATCCTGCATCGACAGCGAACCGCCGCTCACGACCGTTTCGATTGCTTCTCTTATCATCGTTCTGCTCCCTGACACCCCCATTCTAGCCTTCCTCCGTCAAGCGGGAAGGCACGAAATGGCTTACTTGGACAAAAAGTTACGCAGCAGGTCGTGTCCCACTTTCGTCATGATGGACTCGGGATGGAACTGAATCCCCTCAACCGGATTGTGCTTGTGGCGCACTCCCATCACGATGCCGTTATCGGTCCACGCGGTAACCTCAAGGTCTTCCGGCATGTCCTCTTTGTAGATCGCCAGTGAGTGGTAGCGTATCGCCTCGAACGGGGTCGGCAGTCCCGTGAAGACGCCGGTGCCGTCATGGTGGATGAGTGACATCTTGCCGTGCATTATTTCACCCGCGCCGCCGACGGTGCCGCCATAGGCGTCGCCGATGCACTGGTGTCCGAGACAAACGCCCAGAGTGGGCGTTTCCGCGCCGAACTTCAAAATGACTTCGTTGGATATACCAGCTTCCTTCGGTGTGCAGGGGCCCGGCGAGATCACTATCTTTTCCGGCGCCATCGCCTCGATTTCCTCGATTGTAGTCTTGTCGTTTCGTCGCACTTCAACCTCCGCGCCCAGTTCACAAAGGTACTGGTAGAGGTTATATGTAAAACTGTCATAGTTGTCTATTAGCAGTATCAACTCCCTATCCTCCCCATCCTGTTTATCGATGTTAGTTGGTTACTCGTGCGCCAGGCCGATTTCTTCGGCGGCGTCTATCGCCCGCATGAGGGCGGACGCCTTGTGCAGCGTCTCTCTGTACTCAAAGTCCGGAGTGCTGTCATATACGATGCCGCCGCCTGCCTGAGCATGCGCCACGCCGTCCTTGATGACCAGCGTGCGAATGTCAATCGCGGTGTCCATATTCCCGGTGAAGTCGAAATAGCCGACTGCGCCCGCGTAGGGGCCGCGCTTGTCAGGCTCAAGCTCCGCGATAATCTCCATCGCGCGAATCTTCGGCGCTCCCGACACGGTTCCGGCGGGGAAGCACGCGCGAAGGGCATCGAAGTTGGTGTACCCCTTACGCAATTTGCCGCTGACGCGCGAAACCAGATGCATCACATGGGAGTACCTCTCCACATCCATTAGCTGGTTCACGGATACTGTGCCCGGCTCGCTTACTCTGCCGATGTCGTTGCGCCCCAGGTCAACGAGCATAATGTGCTCGGCGCGCTCCTTTTCGTCGGTGCGCAGTTCTTCCTCATTGGCGTCATCTTCCTTCTCGTCGGCGCCCCTGGGTCGTGTTCCCGCGATGGGATTCGTCGATACGATACCATTCTCAACCTGCACGAGCATCTCCGGTGACGCACCCACAATCTGGAAGCCGTCCAGTTCGAGGTAATACATGTACGGTGACGGATTTATGGCGCGCAGGGAGCGGTATATCTGGAACGAGTCGGCGGTAGTCGGGCGCGACAGGCGCTGCGAGACCACAGTCTGTATGACATCGCCCGCCACTATGTACTCCTTGACCTGATTTACCATGTCATAGAACTCTTCAGGAGTCATGTTGGACTCCGTCGCGAGCCGCTGGTCCGGCGCGCTGTGCGACGCCACCGGCATGGAGAGCGGGGACTGTATGCGCCTGATTATCTCGTCGATGCGGGCGGTAGCATCGTTGTATGCTTGTTCCACGTCGCCATTCAGATGGGCGTGGCTCACCACGCTTATTTTGTGCCCCACATGATCGAAGACCATGTATGTCATCGTCAGCATGAAGACGGACTCCGGCACGTCGAGCATGTCGGTGTCGGGGGTGGGAAGTTCCTCGAAGTAGTTCACCGACTCGTAAGACAGATAGCCGACCGCGCCGCCGTTGAACCGCTGCATATTCGGCACTTCGATCAGCTTGTAGCGGCTCAACTCGCGTTCGATTGGCTCCAGCGGGTCGATCTTGCCAAGTGCCTGGCCTCTGCCCGTCTTGATGACTGTGTCCGGTTCTGTCCCGATAAAGCTGTAACGGGCGATGCGCTCGCCGCCTTCTACGCTCTCAAGGAGGAAAGAGTAGGGCGGACGCGCCACTTTCAGGTATGCGCTGACCGGCGTATCGAGGTCGGCGTTGATTTCGCGGCAGATGGGTATCAGGTTGCCCTTGTGGGCAAGTTCCTTCACCTGCTCCAGACTTGGGTAGTACATTTTTTATATTCCTCCAACATCCTGACTATCCTGTCCATCGATGTTAGTTGAACCAATTTATGGTAGAGTAAAGCCCACACGACGCTTTATTTCGTCCATTTTGGGCGTGGCGACGGCCGCGGCATCCTCTGCGCCCCGTCCAAGCAGGCGGTCAAGTTCCGCCGGATCATCCATGTACTCGTAATAGCGCTGCTGTATCGGCGAAAGTGCATCGATCACGACCTCTGCCACGCGCGACTTCAGATCGCCATAGCCGCGCGCGTCCGCAAAGTCTTCGATGACTTCGCCCTGCGACTTATCGGTGATGACCTTATAGATACCGAGCAGATTGTTCACGCCCGCTTTCTCAGGGTCGTCTGAGAAGACGATGTCGCCGCCGGAGTCGGTAACGGCGCGCTTAATAGTGCGCTCGATCTCCCTCGGCTCGTCCAGCATCCGCACCGCATGCCCGCGTATATGGGCGTAGCTCTTGGACATCTTGACCGTAGGGTCGTTCATGCCCATCACGCGCGCGCCGATTTCCGGTATCATCGGCTCCGGCACGACAAATGTGTCGCCATAGATTCGATTGAACCGAATGGCGATGTCGCGGGCAAGCTCCACATGCTGGCGCTGGTCGTCGCCCACCGGCACCTCATGCGAGTCGTACAGCAGGATGTCGCCCGCCATCAGAACCGGGTAGTCGAACAGCCCGGCGGATACGCTTTCCTGGCGTGAGGACTTGTCCTTGAACTGGGTCATGCGCTCCAGCCAGCCCATAGGGGTCACGCAGTTCAATACCCAGCACGACTCCGCGTGCGCCGCCACATGGCTCTGCACGAACACCGTGCTCTTGTCGGGGTGCAGGCCCGCCGCGAACAGCACCGCCGCCAGCGAGCGCGTCTGCTTTCGCAGCTCCTCCGGGTCTTGGTAAACGGTGATGGCGTGCAGGTCAACGAGACAGAAGAAGTTGACCTTCTCTTCCTGTCCCTCTACCCAGCCCTTTATCGCGCCGAGATAGTTCCCCAGCTGCACCTCGCCGGACGGCTGGATGCCGCTGAACACCCTTCGCTTTCCCGCCGTGCGCGGTTCGGCCATTTTCCTGTTAATCTGTGTTGTCATGTTGCGAATAACCTCACTGAAACTCTTGCGGTTCAGAATCCGTAGCGGTCTATGGCCTTCGCCAGAATAGTGTGCCGATGATTCCCATCGTGCAATGCCTCCTACGCCCGAAAAAATGACAACAAAAAACCCGTCCTCGAAGGGACGGGTTGAAATCCGTGGTGCCACCCTAGTTCGCCGCCTTGCTCTACGATAACGCAGGCATTTGCGACCTCACTGAAAGTACGGAGAATACTCAGGCATTCTCGATACCCTGGGCTATGATAACGGTGCCCGCTCCGGCCACGCCTACTTGCCAACGATAGGGCTTTCGGGTGGCGGCTCCCAGGTCCATTCAGTCATCTGCGCTAGTACCGGCTCTCACCTTGCCCGGTTCTCTGGAACTCCGCTGGAAAACCTACTACTCCTGCTCAACGCCGATAATTTGTGAGTATGTTCACGAAAATGTTAGCGCAGGTTGCGGCTGCCTGTCAACAAAATCTCGCCCACGCGCAATAGCAGCCTAGCATGGGTCAAGCGGGTCCAAGTCCTCTTCCTTTATCTGATACCACAGCGCCGCGTTCTCGTCCCGTGATTCCACGAACTCCGCCGCGTCGTAGATGACGCTGTTCCGGATGCTCGGCGCGACCCTTACGCCCGCTACGACGGCGTATGCGTCCAATCCGGTAACAGCCCGAAGAACCTTCGCGTGCTCTATTGCGCGCTGCACATCGTGCGGCTGTCCGGTGAAAGACGCTTCCACCGCCAAGTAAAACTTCCGCTCGTCGTTTCTGCGTTCCGTTACCTCAGAGATGATGTCGCCCCTTGCGAATGTCAGCCCCACATTCTGCGAGATACCCAATTCTTCTTCGCTCTCTTCGAGCCTGTCTATCAGATCGTTACGTTCAGTCTCGAAAATTGTCCGTATCATAAGCCGTCGCATCCCGCGCAGCCGGGCGATAAGCCCTCCAATGTTCGCATCGTTCCTCTTGGCGGTCTCAATCGCGTAGTTGCCGCGGAACCTGCCCATGTCTTGGTGCTGCTGCCTGTACATTTCGTGCTGCCTGTCCAGCCGCTCTATGACGATGGCAAACTGCTTCTCGGTAGTCTCCTTGAACTCTTGCAGGCTTTGCGCCAGCGCGTCCACCCTTTCGGTAAGCGCGTCCACTCTCTTGGTGAGCGTGCTCATATTCTCGGTGAGATCGTCCAGCCGACGGTCGGTTACCTGCGTATATTCCGCGAATCGCTGAGGCAGCTCAAGCAACTCTTGCGTCAGCAGTTCCCGCCGCATCTCCGCGCGAAACTCCGAATCCTCGCGCAGACGCCTCAATATGTCATCACCAACGGTGGTCATCTCCGTGCCTCCCGCCCCATTATAGCGTATCTGGAACTGGAAGCAGTTGGAAATCCCCCGTTTTTCCGTAGTCTGCGGAGCAACATCCCACCTCCCCTTGACAACACAAACGTTCGTCCGTATTATAGGTAGCAGCAATTGCGAACAACCATTCTGTCTATCTATCCTACCCATCCTGTACATCGATGTAAGTTAAACATGTGCATCCAAACCAAGCTGCAACAGAAAATAGCCGAGCTAACCAACGACGGCGAAGACATCCTGCGCTTCCTCGCGGAAACCATGCGCGGCGAGACCCCGGGCGTCAAGACCTGCCACCGCCTCGAAGCATCCCGGCAGCTAACCCGCCTGAATGCCCTGAACGACCACACAACCGACAATACTCCCTCCCCCTTGACGGGGGAGGGCTGGGGTGGGGGTGAATCCTCCCATGACCCCGTTCGTCCTGATCTTGTCGAAGGACAAGACCACACCGCCGATAATACCCCCTCCCCCTTGATGGGGGAGGGCTGGGGTGTGGGTGAATCCTCCCAAGACCCCGCTCGCCCTGAGCCTGTCCTGAGCGCAGTCGAAGGACCTACCCTCTACGACATCGTAGCCTACCCCATAGCGCGCTACATCCGAAACCGCACCAACGAAGGCGAGACCCTGATAGAAGCCCTCCGTGAAGTAATCCACGACAACGGAGAATACGACATCGAAGCGGCAATGGGCATCCGTGGGAGCACGGCACGCCCATCCGCAAAGCCCCACCACAAGCTCGCCGCGGCAAGCGAGATCATCCGCCGCGCGCTCGGAGAGACCACAAGACGCCGCGCCGCATCTGTCACTCCCTCCCCCTTGATGGGGGAGGGCTGGGGTGGGGGTGAAAACCCCAATCAGCCCGTCATATTCCCTATAGACGACACCGACCCCATCAACGGGCACCTTGCGAAGCTGGTGCGAGACAAGACAGCCGACGGCGCCGAAGCCGCCGAGATGCTCATACGCATAGCCGAGAACGACCGCAGCGAAGGCGAGTGGACACCCGCCCACCGTGTCAGCGCGGCAAGGGAGCTAATGCACCGCGCCTACGACCTCAACTACGACGCCGTAAGCTGGGAGGATGTGGAGGCATACAAGCGCGCCACCGACTTCGCCGACGAAGGCGAGACTCTGGAACGCACCCGCATCCAGAACGGACGCCACGCGCTGCTGCGGGAATACAAGGAAGCTTATGAGTCCGGAGACGAAGAGGCGGCTCAGAGAGCCGAGGACAAGTACAAAGCCTACAACCGCTGCATCAGCGAAGGCAAAGACCCTGAAGAGGCGATGAGATACGCCGGCTACGGACCGGACGACCCCGACCCCGACGATGAGCAAGACAATATGTACGCCGAAATACACCGCTACCGCCGTCTCGCCGGTCAGGACGACGCATCGGACAATCGCACCGTCGCCGCGACCGTCCGCATCCCCAAGCTAACCATCCCCATCAACAACCGCAGCCCATAAGCAAAAAATCCCCACCAATGGGGACAACAGAAGTACCATCTCTCTAGATGAGAAAGCCTACAAAAAGTCCCTTCTCCCGTGACGGGAGAGCCTACAAAAAAAGTTCCTTCCCCCTTGATGGGGGAAGGTTAGGATGGGGGTGAAAGTCGTCACCCACCAACCACTTATCATCTAATCCCGACGACTGAATACTGACGGCCGCTCGCTGTTACCGGACGCCTACGCGTCGGACGCGAGCTTGCCGCTCTCCGCCCAGTTGTCCTTGGACACATCATCGAATACGATGATGGTCGCCTCCGGCGGCGCGCCGGCTATGTCGTGGACGGCGTCCGTTATCGCTTTCGCCAGCTTCGCCTTTTGCTCGTGGGTTCTGCCGGGCCACATCTCAACTCGTACTATCGGCATTTTTCGTCCTTTCCGCTTGTTATTTCGATTACGATGCTAAAAGTAGTTGAGCACCCTGTCCAGTATCGCGCAGCCCACATCGTACTTGCTCATCAGGGGAAGGGATTCCTGCCCTCCTTCCCTGTCGAGCAAAACGACCCGGTTGGTGTCCACGCCGAAGCCGCTGTCCTCGGCTGTGATGTCATTCGCAGCGATCAGGTGCAGCCCCTTGCTCAACAGCTTGCTTTCGGCGTTCGCCAGCAGGTCCTCGCTTTCCGCCGCAAAGCCCACTTTGATGAGACGCTCGCTTACGATACCCGCGATGATGTCCGGGTTCTTTATCAGCTCGACTTCCCATGTATCGGAAGCGCCCTTCTTGACTTTCTGCTCGGAGGCGCTGGACGGACGCCAGTCGGCGACTGCCGCAGCCATTACCAGGGCGTCCGCGTCGGAGCATTCCCTGTGCAGCGCGTCCTTCATCTGGAGCGCCGATTGCACCTTTACAATGTTGATGCCGAACGGGTCGGAAAGGGCAGTCGGAGCGGACACTATGCTGACGGAAGCGCCTCTGTCTCTCGCCGCCTCCGCTACCGCGAAGCCCATCTTGCCGGACGAGTGATTTGCGATGACGCGCACGGGGTCTATTGGCTCTTGCGTGCCGCCCGCGCTCACCACAATCTTGCGTCCCGCCAGGTCGCCATCACGTCCCAGAGTCTGCTGCAGGCATCCGAGCAAGTCCGGCGTTTCGAGCAGGCGTCCCTTGCCAACCAGCCCGGATGCAAGCCTTCCGCTCGCGGGCCCGGCTATCACGACTCCGCGCGAGCGCAGCATAGACACGTTCTGCTGAGTGGCGTCGTTGTCATACATGTGGGCGTCCATCGCGGGGGCGACAATCAGCGGCGCACGCGTTGCCAGTATCGTCGTGGTCAGTGCGTCATCAGCGAATCCGTGCGCTATCTTCGCAATCGTATTCGCCGTGGCAGGGGCTACGATTACCGCATCGGCACGTTCGGCGATCGCCACATGGTCGATGCTCAACTCGGACTGCGGATCGAATACGTCCGTAACCACAGGACGGTGCGTGATGCTCTGGAAGGTTAGGGGAGTAAGGAAGTTGCCTGCCTCGCGGGTCATGATGACATCTACGAGCGCGTCCGCCTGCGTCAGCTTGCTTGCGAGGTCAACAGCCTTGTAACAGGCGATGCTGCCCGTAACGCCGAGCGCGATTCTGCTATTTGCCAGGGGGTCGGGCATCTTCAGTACCTTGGTCCGTCCTGCGAGCTACCTAGCCATATCGTGAATAAGGCGCAGTCCGGTCAGAGTGAGGTCAGGGTTCACGTCGTCGAACACGCCCGCTTCCTTCTCGATGATGTGCGCCATTCCGCCTGTAGCGACAACCTTCGCGCCGCCGCCGAGTTCTCGGTCGAAGCGCGCCACCATTCCGCGAACGAGGTCGGCGTAGCCCAGCACGATTCCGGACTGGATGGCATGAATGGTGTTCCTGCCTATGGCTGTTTCCGGACCTACCAATTCGACGCGCCGGAGTTGCGACGTGTTGCTGAATAGTGCGTCGTGCGCGATGGTCATGCCTGTCACGATTGCGCCGCCGAGGTAGTCACCATCAGCAGTTACGGCGTCGAATACGGTCGCGGTCCCCATGTCAACCACAATAACAGGCCCACCGTAGAGTTTCATTGCGGCTGCTGCGTCAACGATGCGGTCCGCGCCAACGTCGCGTGGGTTGTCGTATAGGATGCGGATTCCCGTGCGTGTGCCGGCTCCGACTACGAGAGGCTCCAGGCCAAAGAACCCTCTGGACAGCTCGACGAATGTGGGCGTAAGTGGAGGGACAACGCTACAGAGCGCCACAGAATCGACATCGTTCACCGTCATTCCCCGCAAGCGCAGCAGCTGAGTTAGAGTTACGCTGTACTCGTCCGGCATCCTGGCGTGGTCGGTAGAGAGTCTCCAGGTTGCGGCAAGCCGCTCACCGTCGAACACGCCCAGCGTGATGTTGGTGTTGCCAATGTCGAGGGCTAACAGCATTGAAGCGGTGTCCCATTCAACGATGGAGAAGTGCTAAGGCGCAGCCGCGGGACTATTCCCTCGGCTACTTCCGGCCGCTACTTCCGGAAAATTGCGTTGCCTTCTCTCCGCCAGTTCAACTGCAGCAAAGTGCTCGCGCTTAGCAACTTTGCGAGTGTAGGGTACTCAGAGTCGCTCAGCTTGGAAGTGCCAAGTATCTTGGCAGCGTCGGAAGCGGCGGACCGCCCGGCAATCTTGTCTGCGTCTCTCTTGGCCCACGCCGCGTCAACCGCAACTTCCCAACTGACGTTAGGAGCGACTCCATTGGTGTCTCCTGAAGCGCCTGAGTCTTTTTCAGACTTCTGGGACTCCTTTGTCGCCGCAGCTACTTCGATAGGAGCGGCATCTTCGACCTCGTCCCGATTTGTGTCATCGTCGGGCTTTTTAACTTCAGGCTGGTCAGCCTGAGGTCTTGTGGACCCAAGCAGGCGTCGTCTTGACTGTGTTCTCGTGCCGGTCTGCCTGCGACTGGACTGCGCCCGGCTGCTCCTTGCCTTAGGCTTCTCATCCTCGTTCGGCTGCTCGTTGGTGTCCTGTGTGACGTCTCGAGGGTCTATGAGTCGGGCTGCGCGCTTCTCGTTGTCCGCACGCACGGGTGGGGGCGTAATCTGGTCTCGACCAGCAAGCTGAACCACTACATCGCCACTGCCGTCTTTAGGGCGCGTAACCTCGATTACATCCGTATGGGCTTCGAGGAATTGGGTGAACAGCCGGAATTTCAGGTCCTTGAAGTTGAAGCTTGGCTCGATTCGCCGCATCGTCTGATAGAGTTTCGATCCGACGACATCTCCGACTTCGTCCATCGACACATCCATTGCGCGGAGCAGTAGCGCCTTGGCGTCCGCCTCCGCGGAAGCGGTCTGAGCTGCCTGGCTGCCGTTGCGCCGACTCGTCCTGCGACGAGACTGAGACGCCGGAGCCGGGGTTCTCTTCTCGGCGTCGAGGAAAATGTACCGGTCGCAACTCTTGATAAGAGTGGGGGATGTTGCCTCCCGCCGACCCGCGACTATTACACTCTTGCCGGAGGATCTCAACTTGCCAACCAGTGGCACGAAATCGCTGTCCGATGAAACGATGACAAATGTATCTATCGGAGAGTTGTACAGCAGGTCCACCGCTTCGATCGCGAGGCGGATGTCGCTGGAGTTCTTGCCGGACTTGTTGGAGTGGTACTGGTGAATAGGCTCGATGCCAAGTTCAAGAAGCTGGTCCTGCTTGCCTCGCTGCACCGACCAGTCGCCGTAGGCCCGGCGAATGATCACGCGGCCCACATCGGAAAGTTGGTCAAGAAGGTGCTGAATGGCGTCCAGCCCTACATTCTCGTAGTCAATTAGAACTGCAACATTTGCGTCAACCAAAATCTCTCTTCCAATCGTTTTGCTGTAAGTTATAGGTTTACTTGACGCATTATAGCACTATTGCGCTTGTAAGAGTAATTCGTGCGCGGCGCCAGTGTGGAGGAAGTCACTCGAACGCCGGCATGACCTCTTCGCAGAACAGGCGCAGAGAACTCGCTATCTTCTCTTCCGGTATGAGTTCGCCTGCGTTAAACTCGGCGACTACTCCGGTCAGGCTGAGCGTGTCCCTCATGACGTGCAGTTGCTCTATCACCATTTCGGGTGTGCCGACGGCCGCCTTTTGTCCGATAACATCTCGCTCCCACTCCAGCACGGCGAGCTGCGCCCCGCGCTCGGCGCGTTCCTGCACCGCATGCGCCCCTGGGCGCGTAACGGACGCCGTCAACTGCCCGCCCAGCCGTCTGAATTGCCGCATGAAGCTCTCCTGTGGCGTGACCAGCGCGTCCTCTTCCGTATCCCCCACATACAGCGGCACGCGCAGCGACACATCGATGTCTCCCTCGTGGCCCGCTTTCTTCCAGGCAGTGCGATAGCTCTCCACCTGTTCGCCCACCGCGTCCAGGCTCTGCTGGCGAACTCCCACGAACACGGGAAAGCCCATTTTACCCAGAACGGGGAAGGTCTCGGAAGTGGTCGCGGCAATGCGGATGGGCGGGTGAGGGCTCTGGTAGGGCTTTGGCACAAGACAGACGTCGTTGTAGGTGTAGAAATTCCCCTCGTAGCTGAACCGCTCTTCGCGCCACGCCTTGAGAATAATTTCAAGGTACTCGTAGAAGCGTTCCCTGCTCTCCGAGTATGGAATGTTGTAACCCTCGTAGGACCCGGGCAAACCGCTGCGACCTACGCCAAAATCGAAGCGACCCTGGCTGATGTGGTCGATGGTCGCGGCTTCCTCCGCAGTGCGAAGCGGGTTGCCTAGTGGCAGCACGCTGACCGCAGTACCGACTCTGAGGCGCTTCGTCCTTGCCGCGATTGCCGATGCGATGGCGTGTGGTGACGAGAGCACGGAGCGCGCAGGGTTGAAGTGCGATTCCGCAAGCCAGACCGCATTCAATCCAAGGTTCTCCGCAAGTTCTATATGCTCGAACGCCTCGCGGAACGCATCCGCCTGGGTGCTGCCTTCGCGGCGATGGAACTCCATGAACGAACCGAACTGCATTGCATCCTCTCTATATCGTACAAAAGCGCCGTGCTATGCGCGTCATTACTCAATGCCAAGCGTACGCCCTCGCAAACATGCGGTCAAGCCATGCACAACGTGAGTTCAGCCTCCACAATTGCCACCTGTCTATAACTTCACCATCTTTTTCGTTATGCTTACTATGAACGGCAACACTCCTCCGCGAGCGGACATAAGGAAAGAAAGCACTGAGGAAGCGATGATATTCGAGGAACGCCGCACCGTTGTCGGAGCGGAGAAATTGGACGACTACATCTCGGTGTGCCACGCTGAGCTATAGCCATCGATTCGCGCTTCCGGCGGAAGAGTGATTTGCCAGTTCAGCGGACTTATAGGCAATCCGCAGAATGAACTCGTGCAGATATCCTCTTGGCGCTCACTATATGCGTGGGAGAAGGCGCAGGCCACCGAGAGGGCGGATTTGTCCTCCATGCATGAGTCGGAAGAGGTTCGCCTGCTTCG
Organism: Dehalococcoidia bacterium; assembly: GCA_965204855.1. Taxonomy (GTDB): domain Bacteria; phylum Chloroflexota; class Dehalococcoidia; order Lucifugimonadales; family JADFKI01; genus Bin90. The sequence goes on along the minus strand of OZ242018.1, from coordinate 1,572,733 downwards.
CGCAATCTCGTCGCGCCCTAAGTCCGTCATCCCTGCCAGGGACCGACGCCCTATTTACGGCTTCCGTCGCTTCTTCATCGACCCGAAAGACTTGGACGAATTCGTGTATTGCTCTGAGAAGGGAATCTGGCCGCGCATAGAGGCGATGGGTGCGTGCATCCTCGGCCTTTGGACGACGATAGCGACGACAAGCCCGACGGAAATAGTGCTCGCTACAGGCTATCACAGCCCGTCCCACTGGGAGGAGACGCGCTACGACGGTGCCAGGCCGCTGGGGGTTGACAGGGCGCTCTGGGAAAATGAGAATGCGCTACGCCGTCGCCGGGTCGAGATGACGCTAAAGAGCTGGGTCTGCCTTATGCGCGCCCACGATGTTTCCTGACACTACGCTTCGGTGATTTGGCAAGTGCCTAGTCGTAGAACATACAGCCAATGCCGTGGTAACCTATCGTAACTTCGCCGTCTTCCACGGTTACGGGGGTAATTCTGTCGCCGTCCGCCAGCGCTTCGACTTCGGACCACCTTTCGGGATGCTCGGCAAGGTCTATCTCTTCGTATTGCTTGCCTTGCTCGTCAAGTTCCATCTTGACCGTTACGCAGATTTCGCAAGTAGGGTGCGTGTAAATCACGATATTGGAGTCTGCCAAGTCCGACCTCCGTCCAATCGCTTTCGAATCGTGTGTTTGATGGCCCTACGAGACGCAGCCAATGCCGTTGACACCGACAGTGACATCGTCGCCGTCTATCACCACGGGCGTCAGGCGGATTCCATCCGTGTGGGGTAGTATCTCCGGCCAGCGGTCAGGATGCAGAGAGAGGTTGACCTCTTCATAAGCCCTGCCTTCCTTGTCCAGCTCCGCCTTGACGATGTCTGTGTATCCGCATCCTATAGTTGAATATACGAGAACCGTGTCTGCCAATTCGTTCACCTCGAAAATGTGATTCTGTCCTAACTACCGCATGATAGACGCAAGCGCCGCTCAATTGCAAAACGTCCGCAGATTCTCAACCGCCGGTCTCTCGCTCGATGAGCATACGCCGCAGGATCTTTCCCGACGGATTCTTCGGTATCGCATCAATAAACTCAACCTCGCGGACATGCTTGAATGTAGCGACACGGGATGCTACGAAATCCATCACGTCCTCGCCTGACACTTCCACACCCTGCCTCGCTACCACGAATGCCTTCGGAATCTCTCCTGCTTCGGCATCCGCCTTGCCGACCACTGCCGCGTCCGCAATTGCGGGATGCTCCAGCAACAGCCCTTCGAGTTCCGCGGGCGGCACTTGGAAAGCCTTGTACTTGATGAGTTCCTTTTTGCGGTCGAGAATCCAGACGCAGCCATCCTCATTCATGCGGACGATGTCCCCGGTGTACAGCCAGCCTTCGTCGCTTATGGTCTCACTGGTAGCGTCCTCGTTGTTGTAGTAGCCCTTCATCACCTGTGGACCGCGCACCAGAAGTTCGCCTACCTCTCCAAATGGCACATCCTTCGTTCCAGTTTCAAGATCGACAACGCGCTCTTCCGTGTCGGCAATCGCGGGGCCAACCGAGCCCGGCGTCATCCTGTCAGGCTCAATGTAGTCCACATTGGATACGGGCGATAACTCGGTCATTCCGTATGCCTGGAATATGGGAAAACCTACAACGTCCTGAATGCGCGTCTGGAGTTCCTCCGAGGCAGGCGCGGCGGCGAGACACGCTGCCTTCATGGATGACATATCGTAGCCTTCCAGTGAGGGTAGCATCGAGAGGCCTATGCCTACAGGAGGCACCGTGTAAAGATGAGTAATACCATGTGACGATACCAGTTCCAACATTTCATCCATGTTGAATCGCCCCATCATGACCTGTGTGCCGCCGGATGCGATTACCGCGTTCATCAACACCTGCATGCCATAGATGTGGAACAGCGGGAGGTGTACCAGCAGCACATCGCCCTCTGTCTGCTGGAGCGCCTCACCGGGTCGCCGCATGAACTGGAGAAGGTTCGCCGTCATATTGAAGTGGGTTAACATTACGCCTTTGGACAGGCCAGTTGTGCCGCTTGAGTAGGGCAGCGCGGCCAGGTCCTCTTTGGCGTCGATTGCAACGGGAGGCGGTGTTGCGGGAGAACGCTCTATAAGTCCCCAGAACGAGTTAGACTCGCTCGATGTGGGTTCTATGACGACCATCCGCTTGAGCGCGGGAGCGCCGTCGCGGGCGGCTTCAGCCATTTGAAGGAGCGAGGTGTGGACAACGAGAACTTCTGCGCCGCTGTTGTCGAGCTGATGGGCGATCTCCCGCTCTCGATAGCCGGAGTTTATTGTCGTTACTACTGCCCCCGCCTTGATAATCCCGAAGAACGCAATCTCGAACTCGACGCAGTTCGGCGCGAGCAGTCCCACCCGGTCGCCCTTTTCAACACCGAGCTTCGCCAGCGCTGCCGCGAGTCGATTGCTGTACATGTCCAGTTGCTGGTATGAGTACACATGCTCGCCGTCGATGATTGCGGTCTTTTGCGGCAAGCGTTGCGCCGTGGCACTTAGAATGTGCTGAAGCGGATATGTTGGGTAGGGCGCCAGTGAAGGGCGGCCGTTTGCGAGGGTCATGTCAAACCTCCTGTGCGTATGCGGTGGCAACTGCCGCGTTCCGTGTCTCCTTCTTCGTCAAGGTATTCAGTTCATGTAAATCTTCACGCCGGCATGCGGGAAGTGCAACTCAAGGCTTGCCCTGCGCTCTCTCTGAAGTGTTCTGACATACTCTACATGGTCCGGATGACCCGCAGGCAGTTTATGTGGGCAGACCTCGCGCCGCTCCTCCTGAGGACAAAGGTGTAGGTCTGCGCCATAGTCCCAGAAGCCCACCATTTTCATCGGAAAATACAGCGTCTCAGCCACTGTACGAAGGTCGGCGAGAATCTCGCTTGCGCGCGCGTGGCTTTCCGTCTCAACTGACAGTGTTATCTTGTCGATTGCCATTGCGGTGTCGTGCTATCCGTCATATCGTGTCCGCGCTACCCGCTATCAGCGTGCTGGCTGCGGCGAACATCCCACCGGGTCCGTGCGCGATGCCCACTTTGGCTCCAGGCACCTGGCGCTCTCCAGCCTCACCTCGCAACTGGCGGGTCAACTCTATGAGTGTGAACATCCCGTACATCCCTGAGTGTGTGTAAGACAGGCCGCCTCCGTTGGTGTTCATCGGGAAATCGCCACCCGGTCCGGTCCGGCGCTCTGCCATGAAGGGACCGCTTTCGCCCGGCTTCACGAATCCCAAGTCTTCAAGCGCCAGCATTGGCGTGAACGCGAATGCGTCGTAGAGTTCAGCTACATCTATGTCCGAGTGCGAAATGCCCGCCATCTCGAACGCCGCCTTGCCAGAGACCTTTGCCGCTCGGGAGGTCGTCATGTCCGCCATCATGCTAACCATATTGTGCTCAGTCGCCTCTCCGCTGCCGAGGATATAAACAGGCGGCTTCCGAAGGCTCCTCGCTCTATCCGTGCTCGTAAGCACGACCGCTCCGCCTGCGTCTGTGACCAGGCAGCACATGAAAAGCGAGTAAGGCCAACATATTGGGCGCGAGTTCATTACGTCATCGACCGTGATCGGGTCTTTCATCATAGCCATTGGGTGCATCGCTGCCCACTTGCGATTGGACACCGCGACTTCCGCTATCTGTTCCCGCGTAGTGCCGTACTCATGCATGTGCCTCGTCGCGGGCAGGGAAAACAGGGTAGTCGGGCCCAGTGTGCCGTAAGGCTGCTCAAACTGACCCTGCGGCGAGTCGGCCGCGACGCCTCCACCGCCCATGCCCACGCGCGACCTGCCGCTTTCACCATGCGTTATCAGAGCGACATCGATTATGCCTGCGGTGATCGCGAGCATGGCGTGCTCGACGTGCATTATGAACGAACACCCACCGACATTCGTGCCATCGCTGTAACGCGGTACGATGCCCAAGTATTCGCCAAGCTGGACGCTGGTAACGCCCGCGGTGAACAGTCCATCCACATCCGCGATAGTCAGACCAGCGTCACCCAGTGCATTGCGCGCTGCCTCCGCGTGGAGCGTAAGCGCGGACTTGTCTGGCAGCACACCAATCTCGTCGGACTCGCTCGCCCCTACAATCGCGACCTTGCCTCTGAGTTCTTTCACGTCTCTCGCCATATCTTACTCATCCTGTCCATCGACGTCAGAGCTTACAGGACGAAAGCGCGGCAGCGTGAAATCGTCATCCACGTCGTCGAACACAATTTCAACTTGCATTTCGCAGCGAACCGTTTCCGGGTCAGGCTCGATTCCAATCAAGTTTGTCATCATTCGAGGCCCCTCGTCCAACTCGACGACCGCGATGATGTATGGCGCGACGAACCCGGGCGCGGCGCGGTGGTTGATTACGAAAGAGTACAATTTACCTCTCCCACCGGCTTCCTCCCAGACGACGTTCGTTGATAGACAGGACGGGCAGAATGGGCGCGGGTAGTAATAAGCATTCCCGCACTCCTGACACCGCTGAATCAGCAGCTGATGCCGCTTGAGAGCATCGAAGAACGGTTTGCTCTCGGGCGTGGGCTGGGGCAAAGGAGCACGACTGGCGGTCAATGGATTCTCCAAGCAAATAAAGTTCCTTGTAGGCACAGAGTTTATGTGTCGTACAGCCATGCGTCAACTTTCCGGGTGCCCCACTTACGAAGGCGCGCCAAGACATGCGATAATGCCATTTACCAATAGCCGATGGCGAGACTGGATGGCGAGAACGGACGGAAGGGCAAGAATATGAGACTGAACGAATTCGTGGAGCAGTGCCTGGAAGACTATCGCAGGCGCGTTTACGCCGCTACCGCGCCGCTGACCGAAGAGGAGATGCACTGGCGACCCGATGCCGAATCCAACTCGATAGCATTCTTGATCTGGCATACGGCACGAGTCGAGGACAGGCTGGTCAATGTCTTTGCGCGTGGCGCGGAAGAGGTCTGGAAGCGGGACGGCTGGAGCGACAGAACAGGAATCCCTGAGGGCGACCACGGCGTAAACTACACCCTGGAGCAGGTCTCGGCGCTGCCGCCAATCACTAAGGAAGACTTGCAGGAATACTTCGACTCCGTGCGCGAGGAAACGCTGCCGTATCTTCGCAGTCTCAGTGACGACGACCTCGATGTAGTGCCCGAGGACAGAACGCCGTTCCCGGAGTTTCCGGCGTCAGTTCGGTACTTCAGCGGGCGCAGCGTCGGCGGTATTTTCAGGCAGCTTGTCGGCGAAGAGGACCAACACCTGGGCCAGGTGTCGTTCATTCGCGGGCTGAAGCGCGGCTTCGGCAAGTAGAGGCCAATCTTGGCGCGCTACGGACGGAAAATGGGCGGTGGCGACACAAACGACACTTGCCGACCAACGGATTCCAGTGGGCGCGACATCCGCCACCATCTTCTCACAACACTGCTGAAGCGTGTGTCTCGCGCTTTCTATCTGTCCATTCGCGTGCTTCCTTCCGGTATGCGAGAATCTGTCGCAATCGCGTACTTGCTCGCCCGCGCTGCCGACACCATCGCAGATACTCCCTCCATAGCGGCCGAGCGTCGCCTGGCGCACTTGAACGAGTTCAGGGAGATTATCGAAGGCGAGTCAGATATCCACGCCGCAACGCAGTTGTCGTTGGTGTTAACAGATCTCCAACCGACTGCCGGCGAGCGACACCTGCTCGGCAGCCTACTTGAAGTCTTCAACTTGCTGGAGGGGCTTAATGAGTCTGATGCTGAAGCAGTGCGCTCAGTTGTGAATACTCTGGCAAGTGGCATGGCCTTTGACCTGAAGACATTCGGTGAGCCGAATTCAGGCAACCTGACCTCTTTAGAAACTGAAGAGCAACTTGATGAATATTGCTACCTGGTAGCAGGTTGCGTGGGGGAATTCTGGACCGATATATCGATGGCACATACATCGTCTCTGCTGCACTGGGATGCTGAGGAGATGCGTTCCTTTGGGGTGCGATTCGGTCTCGCGCTTCAACTGACTAACGTCCTGCGCGATGTGCCCAAGGACCTGCGAATGGGACGCTGCTATCTTCCTAAGAGCGAACTGGACAAGGCGGGATTGCGCGCGGATGACTTGCTTGACACGGTTAACGATAGTCGTTCACGTCCAATTCTGGTGTGGGGCATTCGCAGGACTCTTGAATACTTCGGCTCGGCAGAGCAGTATATCCTCTCCATTCCACGCCGCAACTTGCGCCTTCGGCTGGCAACTCTATGGCCTGTCCTCATAGGCCTAGGAACCCTCGCAGAACTTTCGGCAAGTGACGACTGGCTCAACCCGGATGCCCGTATCAAAATACCGCGCCGCGCCGTTTATGGCATAATTGCACTGTCGCTGCTATGCGGACGCTCGAATGTCCTCAGCAGGCTTTTGATAAGGCGAATTCGACGGCGTGTCGCGCAGTCAATATAGCCGTATTCATGATATTCAGTTTTCAGGCGTGTACTGAGACAAGAATGAGAGTTAGAGGTGAGAGCCAATGGCCAACGAATCCAACCGCAAGATCACGCTGAAGTCCAGACCCGACGGCTATCCCAAGCTGTCAGACTTCGAGCTAGTCGAAGAGCCAATCCCGCAACCGCGCGAAGGTGAGGTTCTAATACAGTCAATCTGGATGTCGCTGGACCCCTACATGCGCGGCCGTATGCGCGACACGGCGTCCTACGCGCCGTCCGTGCAGTTGGGCGAGGTCATGGTAGGAGGGGCGGTAGGACGCATAGTCGAATCCCGCACTCCCGCGTTTAGCATTGGCGAGATCGTAGAGGGCAGGCTCGGCTGGCAGGAGTACGCTGTATCAGACGGGCATGACTTGCGCCGAGTGGATCCCGCGCTCGGTCCGCTTTCGACGTCTCTCGGCATACTGGGTATGCCCGGTATGACTGCGTATTTCGGCTTTCTCGACGTGTGCCAGCCGAAGCCGGGTGAGACAGTTGTCGTGTCAGCGGCGTCAGGGGCGGTGGGTCAGGTCGTCGGTCAGATTGCGAAGATTATGGGCTGCTATGTCGTTGGCACGGCAGGCACGCAGGACAAGATAGATTTTATCGTGAACGAACTCGGCTTCGATGTGGGCATCAACTACAAGACCGAAAATGTTGAGGAAGCGCTTGCGACTGCCTGCCCGCTCGGAATCGACATCTACTTCGACAATGTGGGCGGGCCGGTTACCGATGCGGTGATGGAGAACCTAGCCGACTTCGCACGCATATCGGTATGCGGCCAGATTTCACAGTACAACCTCGCCGAGCCGGAGATGGGACCGCGCAACACGCGCAACCTGACCACGCACCAGGCGCGCATGGAGGGCTTCCTGGTCTTCCAATTCGCCAATCGCCACGAAGAGGGAAGGCAGCGCATCGCTGGCTGGATCAAGGAAGGCAAGATGAAGTACAAAGAGGATGTCGTCGAGGGTATCGAGAACGCGCCTGCCGCATTCATCGGCATGATGCGCGGCGAGAATTTTGGCAAGCTGCTCATCAAGGTGTCAGAGGAATGACGCCGATATTACTGCTCTTTAAGTTGGAAGTGTCGCGCCAGTTAAACAGCTGACAAAAGCGATAGGAAGGACGGACCAATGCGAACAATTGACGCTATAGCTCAGATTCTGAAGAAGGAAAACATAGAGTACCTGAGTGCCTTTCCTACCACTCCGGTCATTGAGGCGGCAGCGGATGCAGGAATCCGTCCGATAATCTGCCGTCAGGAGCGCGTTGGCGTTGGCATTGGAGACGGTTACGCGCGCGTAACGAATGGCCGCCCGCCCGGCGTCTTCGCGATGCAGTACGGTCCGGGTGCGGAAAACGCATACGCCGGCGTCGCCACGGCATACTCGGACGCCGTGCCGATGCTTCTTCTACCGCTAGGTCATCCCAGGGAGCGAGACGGCATATTTCCGCATTACAGCTCGCTCCAAAGCTACGCCTCCGTAACCAAGCAAATCGAGCAAATCAGCGTGCCGGAACGGGTTGTGGATACGATGCGCCGCGCCTTTGCCGCTCTCAAGCGGGGCAGGCCAGGTCCGGTGATGGTCGAGATACCGGCCGATGTGGCGACCGCCGAAGTCCCGGACAACATCGTGGACGGATACAGCCCTATCAAGCCCGCCGCTGCCGCCGGGAATCCAACAGATGTACAAGCCGCGGCGGAGGCGCTGCTGAACGCCGAAAATCCGGTCATTCACGCTGGGCAAGGCGTGATGTACGGGGATGCTACGGAAGAACTCATCGAGTTCGCCGAGCTGACGCAGATTCCGGTAATGACCACAATGGCGGGCAAGAGCGCATTTCCGGAGAAGCACGCCCTGGCACTCGGCAGCGGCTCCGGCGTTATGAGCCGACCGGTATATCACTTCGTCAGCAGGGCGGATGTCGTCTTTGGCATCGGCACCAGCTTTACCCAGCACGGTATGACGATGAATGTGCCCAGTGGCAAGACCCTCATTCACGCCACGAATGACCCGATTGACATAGATAAGAACTACTCCATCGACCACCCAATCGTAGGCGACGCCAAGCTCGTGCTGCGGCAGTTCATCGATGCGTGTAAAGACATACTTGGAGACGGACAGCGGACGGACGGCTCGGTTGCCGAGGAAATTGCATCCGTGCGACAGGAGTGGCTGGACGAATGGATGCCTACGTTGACCTCGAATCAGAAGCCCATCACGCCGTACCGCGTCATCTGGGAGTTCATGCAGCACATCGATTCGGACGAAGCTATCGTTACCCACGATTCGGGAAGTCCCCGCGACCAGATTATGCCTTTCTACCGGGCAGGCGGGCCGCGAACCTACCTCGGCTGGGGTAAGTCGCACGGGCTAGGCACCGGTCTGGGACTGAACATCGGCGCAAAGCTGGCTGACCCGGACAAGTTCGTAGTGAACTTCATGGGGGACGCGGCATTCGGCATGACCGGGCTGGACTTCGAGACGGCTGCTCGCAGCAACATCCCCATCTTAACTGTCGTATTCAACAACTCGACGATGGCGATCGAAACGGATGCGATGGAACTCTCACACAATCTCTACGGCACGCGCGACCTGGGTGGACGCTACGCGGACCTCGGACGCGACATGGGCGGCTGGGCAGAGCGAGTCGAAGATCCGGAGGACGTTGCCGCCGCAATTTTGCGCGCAAAAGAAGCCACTGAGAACGGACAAGCAGCACTTCTCGAGTTCGTTACGAACGAAGAGCGTGCCTTCTCGCACCGGCGCCCCTTCTAGCTGCCGTGAGATACTATGTCATAGTAGCCCGACCAGAAGACGGCAGTGTCTTGGCTCTGCCGTCTTCCGAGGGCTGGAGTGTTCCCGCGTTCACGCCAAACACCACCGACCCGCGATTCGTCGAGCACATCAACGCAGAAATGCACCGTCAGATTGGCTTCGAGATATGGACGCTCAAGTGCGCGGCGCGTGGCGAAGATAATGGCAAGCCTTGGCGCATTTTCATCACCACTGCCCGTGAAGTCGGGGTTTCAACTCCTGAGGGCACTCAATGGCTGGCGCGCGAGATAGCGCATTCGGTCAAATTCACAAAGCCGGCTGTCGGTGAGACAATCGCCGCGTGGTTCGCCGACCTCGACAACCCTTCGGAGTTGCGCGCGCCGTGGGAGGCGATAGGCTGGCACTACTCCGTTTGCGACTGGATTCGCGCCCGTCTAGCAGAGCGAGGCATCAATGCTCCCACACCCATAAGTCAGCAACGTGCGTGGGGCATCTCCTGCACCATGCTTGCGCGGACGGACGCGGGCGACTTCTACTTGAAGGCGACGCCGCCGTTTATGGCGCACGAAGGGCGCATGATGCAAGCCATAGCCGAACGGTGTCCACAACTGCTGCCCGCGCCGATTGCCGTGGACGCCGAGCGCGGCTGGCTGCTGATGCCGGACTATGGTAGCGATATGTTGCACCAATGTCCTGACATTGCGCGCTGGGAGGAGGCGCTGCGCCTGTTCGCGCAGACGCAGGTAGAACAGGCGACGCATACGCAGGACTGGCTTGCCGCCGGCTGCCCCGACAGGGGGCTTGGGCGCCTGGTAGAACTCATTGACCCGCTGATTGCTTCATGTTCCCGGATGTTGAAGGGCGGCGCAAACGGCCTGTCGGAATCAGAAGTCAGAGACTTGCGCTCGCTATCCATGCCGCTCAAGATGATGTGTGCGCGGCTGGCGCAGTTCGGAGTCCCTCATACGCTGGTGCATGGCGACATTGGCGGCAACATTCTAATTAGGAGCGACGGCTATACTTTCTTCGATTGGACGGATGTCTGCATATCGCACCCGTTCTTCGACATGGCAACGATGTCCGGCGCTTACTTCGACGTTCTGGCTCTCGACAGGAACGAGGACACGGATACGCGACTGCGCGATGCCTACCTGGAACCCTGGACGGCTTATGAACCTATGGAGCGGCTAGTCGAGGCGTTTGAAGCGTCAAAGCCGCTTGGTGCACTTCATCAGGCGATGAGTTACATGTGGATTCTCACCAACATCGCTCCCGACGCGCGCCCGGAGCCTGAAGGCGGTCTGATGCACTGGGTACGCAACCTGTTGCGGCTGTGCGGAAAGGGTTCTTGACCCCATAAGTGCCGGACATTCCCAGCAGAATCAGCGGCCGGAAACTGCCGGTGTGCGCTTGTCAGAAACGACTTGTCCGTCCTTGACCACGAGCATCAGCTTGCGGATGTTGGTGATGTCATCCAATGGATTGTCCGCGACCACTATCAGATCCGCCAGCTTGCCTGCCTCTACGGTGCCCAACTCGTCGCCCACTTCGCATAGTTCCGCGGCATTTTTCGTCGCTGCCTGAATTGCCTGCCACGGAGTCGCGCCGTCTCGTACCCACAGCCCCATCTCCAGATGGGCGGCCTCACTCAAAGGACGGATGTCAGAGCCGACTGCCATCTTAATGCCCATATCGAGCGAACGCCGGAACCACTTTGCATGCTCGTCGCTGGCGGCATTGGCGCGCCGCTGCAAGTCGTCCGGAATCTGTCGCCGCTTCACCCATTCGCGTTCCCAGTCGTTCGCCGCCTGCTCGTGCGTGAGGTGCGATATGGCGAGCGTCGGCACATACCATGTTCCGCTATCCTTGAACATCGTCAGGCACTCTTCGTCCTGAATGTACCCGTGCTCAACGGTATGCGCTCCAAGGCGAATGGCCGCCTTGACTGCGTCGGGGTTCGTGGCGTGAGCCATCACCTTGAACTCGCGCTGATGGCAGAGCGCGAACGCCGCCTCAAGTTCGTCCTCGAGCAGAAAAGAGTGTTTGTGCAAATCCCAGGGCGGACCCATTATGCCGCCCGATAGATTGAGCTTGATGTGATCGACGCTGTTCTTTATGCCTTCGCGTATCGCCTGAACGAATCCGTAAGGCCCGTCGCACTCACGCGCCTGACCCGATGTGAGAAAATGCCCGCCGGTGGTGGTCAGGAAGTATCCACTGGCAAATACACGCGGTCCCACAATCTTGCCACTGTCAAAGACGCGCTTCCACGCAACATCCATGTAGTTTGCCGCGCCGCCGCAACGCACGCTCGTCACACCGCCGTCCGTGAGCGCGCGAGACAGCTGTGAACCGAAGTCCGCCGTCTGCTGCGCTATCGTGATGCCGGGTGGTAGGGGATACTCAGGATGTATATGCACATCCCACAGGCCCGGAAGCAGGTAGGCTCCATCGAGTTCGATAACTTGGGCATCTCGCGTGTCGGGTGACTTGCTGTCGTCCAGCACTTCGACGATTCGCCCATTCTCGACCGTTACGCTCGCGTTCTCAATCGGGTCCGGCGACAGGCTGTCGATGACGTTCACGCCCGAAAGAACAAGCCGCGCCGCGCTAGTCAACGTACCAGCTTCCATCGAAAATGCGGTCGAAGGCGAATCCCCAGGGCGGACGCAGGAAGCCCAGGGCCCTCACATCCTGAAGCCAGAACCCGTAGGGTGAGCTCCGGGAGTATGCGCCACCGCCAACCACCTTGCTTATGCGCTGCAATACCGAGTCAGCCAACTCTGCGACCGCCTCCTTGCACAGCAGTCCGCTGCGAGTCGCGGCTCCGTTGCCGCTTTCCACGTCCCTGAGGACGCCCTCGTACGCTTGCTGAATCAGCCACGCTTCCATCTCCACCCGTGACCATTCGACCTGCTCGAACGGGCGCATCGAATCCTTCTTCGACTGCACTTGCTGCCGGGCGGTCTCCACTGCCGATTCAACCACGCCAACGATGACTGACGTGAACAGGTGCCCGGCCGGTCGTCCCGCGATTTCGCGCGCACGTTGTCGCGCCCTATTATCCGGCCAAGCGGCGCGAGTGGCGGGCATGTCCGCGAAGTCCATCGCGTGGCTCTGCGTCGCGGTCATTCCGTGGCCGTCCCATGCCCTTGTTAGAGTCGCTCCTGAAGAGCCGTCCCACGGCACGCCGCGCATATCCATATAGAACACGTCCGGCGCGGATTCGCCCACAGGCACAGCCTGAGTAATCATGAATGACGTGATGCCCGACCCGCTGCCAAAGTGCTTCTGCCCGCTGATGAGGTATCCGTTGTCCTCCGAAAGGGGTTTCGCGGTCGCTCTACTCTTGGACGGGTCGCCACCGCTGCCCGGTTCGGATATGATGGTGCCCCACCAGCAGCCTTCTCGCGCCGTCTCGAATACCGCCCTTCGCTGTTCCTCCCACGCCATCGTGTAGGGTTGCGGGGCTTCCTCGACTTCCAGCCATCCTCCGATGACCGCAGGGTGCATAGATGAGACAAGGGAGACGCTAGGGTCGCCCTTCGCCAGAATCCTCAGCATTTCGCACAGAGGGCGCGTGAATTCGGTAACTCCCCCATTGATGCCCCCCATATCGGGCGGCACTCCAGTCAGGTGAAAGCCCGCATCCGTCAATGCGTCGAAGTCAGCTTTCTTCAGCTCCCGCCGCTGCTGCCGCTCGTGCCGTTCTGATGCGAATCTCGACGACAACTCCTTGATATTTTCGACAACTTCTTCAGCGCGCTTGGCCGTCGCCTGCATCGTGGCTCCTCGTCACAAATGGGGAAATGGATTGACGGTCTCGATCAGGAATAGTCAGTCCACCAAGGTGCGCTCCATATTCGCTGTCGGGAAGATTGCGAGCACCCGCGCCGGGGCGCCGGAGCGGTTCACGAAACCATGCCGAATGCCGGGCGGAGCAAGCACTGTCTGTCCCACGCCTACCGTGATCACTTCGTCGCCGAGTATCGCGTCCATTTCGCCTTCCAGGATTACCATCGCCTCTTCAGTGGGATGAATATGGGTGGGAACTACGCCGTCAACGCCAACGACAACATCGCCAACGCTTGTGGACTCAGAACCCTTCTCACCGTCCACCAGCGCCCAGCGATCGACACCTGGCGACAGCTCCGTCTTTTCATAGTCATCTCTGTTCAGAATGGGCATGGTTTCTCCTCGAACGCTTTTCAAGAGTCAGCTTTTCTGACCGACAGGCTTTCTAACACAATACACCCACGACATCTGTGTTGTGGGGATAACCCAAGTCGAAAAGTTCTGCCGAGAATGATTGGAGCGGGAGACGGGATTTGAACCCGCGACATTCTGCTTGGGAAGCAGATGCTCTACCCCTGAGCTACTCCCGCTTACCAGCGATTCTAGCAGGGTGCGGCTGTTTCTGTCTATCCTGCCGCAATGCTTGACAGGAGAGCCGGATGGACGCACACTTTCACGGAATTGCATACTGACATGAACCAACAGAGGAGACGAAGAATGCCGCTAACTCCAGCGATTCTTGAAATGGGAATGGGCGTAGACCTGCACGGCCAGGACTACACGGAAGCCGCCAAGCGTGCCACATGGAACGCCGTACACCAGAGCAGCCTGATGTTCCTGGGATTGCTCGGCCCAAACACCTCACGGGAGATGATTGTGGAGGTTACCATCGGCATACCCAAGCCGGAAGCCGTCAACCACGAAGATGTTCTGAGTGTGCTTCCGCATGGCAAAGGCGTACTCAACGTAGTGCAGGGCGGCCTGGAGATTGAGGGCAGGGAAGGGTCCGGTGACGTTACTATAATGGCGAACGCCGCGATTATTGTGAAGGTTGACGTTGATTAGCGCTCCTAATCCATATCCCCCTCAAAGGCCTTGATCATCTCTCGTATATCATCGGGAATGCGCCTTGGCACGCCGGTTTCCGCATCGAAGTTGGCGTAGATAACCTCTCCTTTGTTGCAGGGCGCATCCAGACCCGGTAGGTACATCTCCGTGATAAACGTGATGCTGCTGTTACCGAGTTGCGACACGCGCGTGTAAACGTCCAGCAGATCGTCAACACGGGTGGGTGCTGTGTACTCCAGCGTTGCCTTAACCGTTGCTAGGTCGAAGCGCTGCCGAACTTCCTCGCTATAATGGCACATCCCCAGATTGCGGAAATACTCTGCCTGCGCCACTTCGATGTAGTTCATGTACTGCGCGTTGAATACGATACCTTGCGCATCGCACTCTCCCCAGCGCACACGCAGCCTATACTTAAATCTGAAATCTCTCTTCGGCAACTTCATGTCCTCTTAGTCCTCGCTGAGATACAGCGCTGACAATTTTCTATTCACATGCAAGTCGCTGAATGATATACTTTCGTATTATGGACAGGCAACTTGACGCGGTATGCACGGTGATCCATCCGGACGGTCTCGAAGTTGAGGTAGCATCGGGCAGCATGACTCGGCTGGCCGGCGTATCGAAGGCTCTCGCCGGCACGGAAGGCATTCACCTCGCCATAGCGACTATTCCTCCGGGGTGTGCGTCCAGTCCGCACTACCACGTCAACTGCGAGTCCGCTATATATGTTGTGAGCGGCAAAGGGCGCTTTCTCACCGGGCAGCATCTTGAAAATACGCTGGAAATAGCGAAGGGCGACTTCATTTACGTTCCGCCGGACTCTGTGCACCAGCCTGTCAACGACAGCCTGTCGGAGCCGCTGGAACTCATCGTCGCCAGAAACGCACCCGTTGAAATAGTCGTCGAATTCGACCCCTCGACAGGTAAGCCGGTCGAATAGTTGCGTGCAGCATACATACCCGCCGTTCTCTGTGGGCCATTAGCTCAGCCGGTTAGAGCGCAGTCCTGATAAGACTGAGGTCCGTGGTTCGAGTCCACGATGGCCCACCAATTTCTGATTCTTCGCACAGTTTTAACAGTGTGAGATTCGCTCGCACTCAGGCGGATGGTCAACCATACTGCTGCCTGGGACCTGTGCGGCAAAGCCCCTTGAAAGAATTCCTCAACGACCAGACTTCGCTATCGTTTCCCATGTTCCGCAGAGAGCGGAGGGCGATAGCTCGTCTGCCTAGCTTGAAGCGCGCATTGCCTAACGTTATGTTGCGTCTGACACCGTTGAATGACGGCGTGATGCCCTGATGTTGTCCTTTCATGCCCATAAGGCGAAAGCTGCGGAAGCCGCAAAAAAGGCTTTCGCAATGAGGTACGACCTCCAAACGCTTCGAGGGGACGTGTTTGGAGGTATCACCGCCGCAGTAGTCGGCCTGCCCATAGCCCTTGCGTTCGGCGTAGCGTCCGGATTGGGGCCGATGGCGGGGATGTATGGCGCGATTGCCGTCGGCTTCTTCGCCGCTATCTTCGGAGGTACGCGCTCGCAGATTTCCGGTCCGACCGGCCCGATGGCAGTTGCGATGGCGGTCATCGTTACTACGCACGCATCCGGTCCGGTGGAAGCATTCACAATTGCGATGATGGCGGGCATGATACAGATACTTCTGGGCGTGTTGCGTATCGGTCGCTTCGTAGCATATACGCCGTACTCGGTTATTTCCGGTTTCATGTCCGGAATCGGCGTAATCATCATCCTTGTCCAGTGCCTGCCATTCTTGGGCGCTCCGCACGCTGAGGGCGGGCCACTGGTCGTTGTTGGCGAATTGCCTCGGGCCTTGACCTCAGTCAGCTTGAATGCAGTTGCGATCGCAGGGGTTACCCTGGTTGTAGGAATCCTCTGGCCCAAACCGCTAAGGCGCTTTTGCCCTCCAACCTTGGCGGCGCTCGCAGTTGGCACGGCTATTGGTGTCTTCTGGCTGACCGGCACGCCTATCATCGGAGATGTGCCTACCGGGCTTCCGAGCCTTCAACTGCCCGAACTCTCTCCTGCCTTCTTGCTTGGCGCCGTTCAACCTGCCATCACGATAGCCTTGCTCGGCTCGATCGATAGCCTGCTGACTTCCCTGATAGCTGACTCGCTTACGCGCAGGAGACATAATCCAAATCGGGAACTCTTCGGGCAGGGGATCGGCAATGTCGCGGCGGCTTTCGTTGGCGGAATTCCCGGCGCCGGCAATACTTTGGGCACGGTGGTAAATATCCGGGGCGGAGGGCGGACTCAGGTCTCGGGAGCATTATGTGCCGCCATATTGCTGATTCTTGTGCTTGGACTGGGCAAATATGTTGAGTCAGTCCCGCATGCCGTTCTCGCCGGCATTCTTATGAAGGTCGGCTGGGACATCATTGACTGGCGATTCCTCACACGCATCCATCGTGTTCAGCCGGAACACCTTCTCGTCATGTTCATCACATTGATGCTTACGGTGTTCCTTGACCTAATCACCGCGGTTGCGATCGGATTGATAGCAGCTGGTATGGCGAGTGCGCGCCAGTTTGAGCGGATGGAACTTGATAGCGTGGTGTCAGTTCCCCTGCTAGACCGAACGTTCCTGTTCAATCAGGAAAGTGGGGGCATTAACCTGGAGGGAGCGGACCCGTTCTCGGCGCGAGTCGGATTAGTGGCTCTCCGGGGAAGCTTTTCGGTCGCTTCATCCAGCAAGCTAATAACCGCAATCAGCGCGGACATAGGCGAGCACGAGGTCGTAATTCTTGATTTTTCGAATACCGTCTATATCGATGACAGCGCCGCCCTGGTAGTCGAGCAGATGATAGACGCCGCTTATGACCAGGATACGGACTGTATAGTGATGGGCTTAGAAGGACCTCCTGCGGAGAGCCTTTACGCCCTCGATGTCTTGCAGCGTGTCCCGGAGGATTGCCGTGTCGCCACACTTGACGATGCTAGAGAAGTTTCGAAGCGACTTCTCACGATTTAGGAACATATTCGACACTTCTCCGACTCCTTTCTGTGGCACAAGAATACCAAGATGAACCGACTTGCCACGTTTTCCTGTGCTATCATGTCCTAGGGTTTTTGCCTACCGCACTCAGATTGGTTTCGCCCGACTGAAATCGGCTTCGTAGAGAGGTTAAGACTGAATGAACTGCTCTTTGGCGCATTTCGCAAAGCGTAACTACGACCTTCAACTTACATTCCTACTAATCCTTTTAGCCGCATCTTTCGCCATCGTCGCCTGTGGTGGTCGGGGAAACTCGTCGGATGCCGCGCCTGAAGAGGCTGCCACATCAGGAGCGGTCCAGACGCAGGCCGGCCCTCGTGACATCCCGGTTTCAGGCAGTCTGGTGTTTCCGAACACCGCATCCCTCGCATTCGAATCGCCCGGCATTGTTGGCGAAGTCCTGGTCCAAGAGGGAGACGCTGTGAGTAGTGGACAAGCCCTCGCGTCCCTCGACGAACAGAGCATCTCACAGCTCCGAACGGCAATTGCGGGCGCACAGCTTGCGGTAACCACCGCGCAAGCCAACCTGAATTCGCTTCGCCTTGAACCGAATATACAGATAGAGAATGCCGAACTTGAGGTCGCTAGTGCCGAGGTCGCTCTGGACGAGGCACAGGCAGTCCTCGACAACCTGATTCAGCGTCCCGGGATAAATGTAGCGGGCGCTCGCCTCGCAGTTGCCCAGTCCGAGATTGCGCTCGACAAGGCACGCGAGCAGTTAGACGACCTGTTGGAACCGCAGCAGATCGCGATATCCGGCGTGGAAGCGAGAGTTGCGGCCGCGAAGGTGGAATTGGACGCGGCTCAGGAAGCGTATGACGACATTAAGGACGGCAGCTACCCTGAAGAGGTGCTGCGCGATGCCCGCAACGGCGTGTCATTTGCCACCAGTGCATTCGAAGCCGCAAACAGAGGCAGAACGGACGCACAGGCGGCCGCGCAGAACGCCGTGATGCAGGCGGAAGATGCCGAATACTTGATTAGAGAACAATACATTGCGCTGTTCAAGTTCTGGTTCGGCACTGAACCCACCGAAGCCGAATTGCAGATGACATCTCAAGAAGTCATAGACGAATGGGGTATCGACCTGGACGCGACCTTCCACCGTTTCAATCCCGACTATGTTGATATCGAACCCACTGCCGACGATCCGGACACTCGCTGGTTCGAGCCTACTATCTGGGCATGGCTGAACCTTCATCTGCAATTCTGGGGCATCGTACCAACATGCAACGATGAGCTTGTGCTTGCCAAGACTGAGCGTTGCATTACCCGCGAACTTGAAAATGGCTATGATGCGCTCGATAGAGCGCGGGACGCGCTCGCCGCCGCGCGCAACAATGCCGACACGACGACCGAGCAGACAGAAGACGCCGTCTCGGCCGCTGAAGCCGCGCTGTCGGACGCCCAGGACGCTCTGGAAGAGTTGGAGGACGGGCCGGACGCCAGCATAATTGAAAGTGCGGAGAAGCGGCTCGCTCTCGCCCGTGCGTCCTTGCAAGAAGCGGAGGACGACCTCGCGGAACTGACGGTTGACATAGACCCGCTCAACGTCGCGCTCGCTCGCGCTGCTCTCGGGCAAACCGAATTCGCCTTCGAGGAAGCGAACGACGCTCTCGAACGCGCCGAGGATGACACCCTTCATATTGAGAGAGCTGGCAAGCATC
The DNA here is from genome assembly GCA_965204855.1 of Dehalococcoidia bacterium. GTDB lineage: Bacteria > Chloroflexota > Dehalococcoidia > Lucifugimonadales > JADFKI01 > Bin90. Next base: position 1,553,965 of record OZ242018.1, on the reverse strand, counting down.
TCGACCTTGCATCCGCTGCTCTCGTAGCGGCTGAAACGAGGCTAAACGAAGTTCAGGACCTAGTGCGTGCCCAGATTGCCGCCGCGGAAGCCGAACTCACGTTAGCGCAGGCGACGCTTGACAAGGCTCAGGAATCTCTTGACGGAGCGGTGATTACGTCACCTATGGACGGCATCGTCGCGCTGGTAAGTATCGATGTCGATGACCCGGTAGGTGACGAGTTGACGGTCATGAAAGTCGTTTCAACTGATGTGGTAGCGATTGAAGGCGTTATAGACGCGGCGGGAAGACCCTACGTGAGCGAGGGAGCGAGCGCCGTTGTCAATATCGATAGCATCGGTGACACGACTCTAGGCGGCAGCGTCAGCTACATCGGCAGCGAAGCGCGCACCGAGCGCGGCGTAATCTCATACGCCGTTCGCATTCGCGTCAATGTGCCGGACGGGGTTACTGTGCCGGTTTCGCTGAGCGCGGCCTCTGCTATCATCACCGGAAGCGATACCGCTCTTCAATACGGCGAACAAGACACGTCGGAAACTGCCTCGAGTGTCATGCGTGCGGAGCCTGCGTATGTTACTCAGAATGGGCTGTAATCTGATTCGCCGCGGCTCGCTCAGACGACTTTGACCACTACGCCTCAATGCAAAAACTAATCGCCCGCCTGCGCCATCAAGAAGACCCGCCCATCGACAGGTTGCTGATACCTGTACAGCGATTTACGCATCAAGAGGCGGCGGGTGGGATAGTCCTGCTGATTGCTGCCGTTCTTGCCCTCGTGCTGGCGAATTCACCGCTTTACCATGCATACCACGATGTCTGGGAAACACACCTGATAATCGGCTTCCACGAATTCCGCTTGGATAAACCCCTCCACTTCTGGATTAACGATGCACTGATGGCCGTGTTTTTCTTCGTGGTGGGTTTGGAGATTAAGCGTTCTCTACTCCTTGGCGAACTGGCATCCATTCGCCGCGCCGCGCTCCCCATAGTCGCCGCAATAGGCGGCATGATTGTTCCGGCGACGCTCTATCTTCTCCTTAACAGCCAAGGGGAGGCCGCGCGTGGCTGGGGGATTCCTATGTCAACCGACATCGCCTTCTCGTTAGGTGTCCTCGCGCTCCTCGGCTCGCGTGCGCCGTTGTCCCTGAAGGTCTTTCTGACGGCGTTCGCTATTGTGGACGACATCGGCGCTATTACCGTCATCGCTATTTTCTTTACCGAAACTATCAATTGGGGGAATCTCGGGATCGGCATGGGGTTTTTGGCCTTACTTATAGTGCTGAACATGTCCGGAGTGCGCAACACACTCGTGTATGTGCTGGTGAGTGTTATCATCTGGGTGTCTTTCTTCGAGTCCGGGATACATGCCACGGTGTCCGGAGTCCTCATTGCAATGACAATCCCCCTGCGCGTGCGCATTGACCCTGGACAGTTCGTAGCACGCGGCAGGGCGCTCATGGACATATTTGAAGGAGAGGGAATGGGGCACGCCCGGAGAGGGAGCTTTGCACTCATGACGGAGAGGCAGCGTGGATCGCTTGAGGAACTTGAGGATGCGTCTAAGGAGGTTGAATCACCCCTGCAGCGCCTCGAGCACATCTTACACCCATGGGTTGCGTTCGTAATCATGCCCCTCTTCGCGCTCTCCAACGCGGGCATCCCCTTGGGCGAGGAAATTGTAGATGGTCTGACATCGCCGGTGACGTTCGGCATTGTAATCGGACTTCTGATCGGTAAGCCAGTAGGCGTCCTCTTATTTGCGTGGATTGCCGTCAAGTCTCGAATAGCTTCGCTTCCAGGAGACATCGGATGGCTCCAGATCTTGGGCGCTGCGCTGCTGGGCGGCATCGGATTTACCATGGCGATTTTCGTAACCGGGCTGGCCTTTGTCGATGATGCGCTGGTGTTGCAGTCGAAGTTCGCGATCCTGATCGCTTCGCTGGCTACGGGTGCCTTGGGATACCTTATACTCAGGTTCGGTGATGAAATCCGAAATAGATTGGAGTGAAAGTGTCCATGATTAAGCGTCAACTCGGCAAAGACGGCCCTATGGTATCCACGATAGCCTTTGGTGCCTGGCCTATAGGCGGCGGGCTAGGCACCGTGCCCGAAGAACATGGCATAGCCGCCGTTAAAGCGGCGCTCGAAGTTGGAATGACCTTCATCGACACGGCGGAGGGTTACCAGACCAGCGAGACGGTTGTGGGCAAGGCAATCAAAGGCACGCGCGATAAAGTCTTTCTCGCCACAAAACTGTCAGGCAGCGATCACTCAGCCGAACACATGGAAAACGCCATCGAGAATAGCTTTAGGGTACTCGGCACCGACTACATCGATCTGTATCAGCTTCACAGCCCGTCACCCGACTGGCCTATCGCCGAAACCATGCAGAACCTGGTGAAGTTGCGAGATGCCGGAAAGATGAGGTATATAGGCGTGTCGAACTTCTCGCCTGAGCAGACTCAGCAAGCGATGCAGTACGCCACCATACACAGCTCGCAGCCGCGCTACAATCTCATGTGGCGCAACCTGGAGGAAGATGTTCTTCCATTCTGCCTGAAAAATGGCATCGGCGTCATACCGCACTCGGTCTTGTCTAAGGGTGTCCTCGCCGGTAAGCACAAGCCCGGCCACCAATTCGCTCAAGACGATGAGCGCAGGCTCTTCAGCTTCTTCCGGGGCGAGGACTTCGAGCAAGCCTACGCGGTCGCGCAGCGTCTGGATGCCTGGGCGCGCGATAATGGCAGGGACATCGTGCAACTCGCCATCGCCTGGGTGCTTGCAAACCCGGCTATATCGTCCGCCCTTGTCGGCGCGAAGTCACCGGAGCAGGTCTATCACAATGCGAGCGCCGCCGATTGGACGCTGACGCCCGGAGACCTGGAGGAGATCGAGTCCCTGATGGGCGGATACAGGATGACTTGGATTAAGGACGAGGCGTAGGGCAGGGCAGCGTTACCGCAGGATACTGTCTTCGTAAAACTCAAACCTCTGTCGTATCATATCGCAAGCGTCTCGAACGCCAAGCAGCGCCTGTTCGGCGGTCACCGATTCGTCGAATACGCCTGTTATCTTGTTCGAGTCATGCGTCGCCCTGACGCCGGCCCGAACGAGCCACCGCGTATAGCCTCTTACCCAATCCGCCAGGCACGGCGAAACATCCACGGTGAAGGGCAGGGCATCCTGTCCGCGCTCGTCCGTCGTCGGGCCAATCTTGAATCCAGTCGGCACGTCTTCGTCCGCCACCCACCTATGTACGCTCAGAACAAAGTCGGACGGGCCGTTGGCTTCATTGGACAATACTCTTATCCTAAACGCCACTTCAGCCTTTGGAAACGGCAAATACACGTTAAGATTCGCAGAAGAATTGCTACTCATCATCTTCACTCTCTGTTTTGCTGTCAGTTCTTATCCGTATCGACGAGGGGCATGTTCTTCGATATGTCTATTGGACGCCGCTCGATGAATGACAGCCGTCTTTCTTCAGCCTCGTCGGATAGATGGTATTCGGAGGCATATCTGTCCGTAGGACTCGGTATCCCCTCCGCGTACTCCGTCATCTCGTTGAAGGTAATCTTTTCAAGTTGGAGAATGACCGGGCTGTTGTTTTTTATCAGGTTGCAGTACCGCTCTACTTCCGCGTCCAACTGCTCGTGGGGGACGACAGAATTGACCAGCCCGTATTCGTAAGCCTTGCGCGCCGGGTACTGCTGCGTCAACATCCAAATCTCTCGCGCCCGTTTCTGTCCGACGACACTTGCCAGGTAACCCACACCGAAGCCTGCTGCCGGACTGCCTACGCGAGGTCCCGTCTGGCCGAAAGTGGAACGCTCCGATGCGACCGTGAAGTCGCACATATACGCCAGAATGTTGCCGGACCCTATGGCAAACCCGTCAACCTCTGCGATGACGGGCTTGGGCAGACGGCGAATTATCTTCATGAAGTCCTCTTCGCTCGCTCCACTGTATTCAGGGGTCGACCGATCTTCAGACTGGTCCCGTCCGGAGCAGAAGGCATTCGGCCCGGCTCCGGCAATCACCAGCACTCGAATGCTATCGTCCTCGCGCACGTCTTGCAGCGCGAGCACAATTTCGTCGGTCGTCTTGCCCCGCAGCGCATTGTAAACTTCAGGGCGATTTATCGTAATCCGAGCCACTCCATCACTTTTCTTGTATATGATGTCCGTGAATCTCACAGGAACACCTCCTTGTCCGGATAACGGTATTGCTGCCGTTATCCTAGCCGCACCGATTTGTCGTGTCCACTACCCCTTCAGAGGATATTGAGCGGCTTATTCCAACAGGGATATAATGCAATCACGATGAATGTAAGAGATTTAGGCGAATTTGAGCTAATAGACACTCTGGCGAAGGCAATCTCCGCACCCAATTGGCAAAACGTTCAGGCTCTCGAAGAGAGCGGCCTCGAAATGCTGCGCTCAATCGGCGATGACGCCGCGGCGTGGCACTCGACGGAGGGAGTGCGCGTTTTCACGGCCGACACGATGGTGGAAGGCGTCCACTTCGACCTGAGCTACACGGGCTGGCGCGACCTGGGATGGAAGGCACTGGCGACCAATGTCAGCGACGTGGCGGCGATGGGCTGCGCCCCGTCGTTCGCCACCGTAACCCTCGGGCTGCGAGGCGACATCCCTGTCGAGGGCTTGCTGGAGATGTACGACGGCATGATGCGACTCACCGAGACATGTGGCGGTGCTGTCGTCGGCGGGGACATTGTGAAGTCGCCTGCGTTCTTCATCTCGGTTGCGCTTGAAGGCTTCTCCCGCGACGGCTACCAAGAACTGTTGCTGCGAGACAAGGCGCAGCCTGGGGACTGCATCGCCGTAACCGGCAATCTAGGCTCTTCCGCCGCCGGCCTTAGATTGATGGCGGAAGGAGTGGACAGTTCCGGTCTCGCAAGCTACGACTTCCTGAGAGACGCGCACAATCGCCCGATGCCGCGCGTCTCCGAAGGAGAAGCTCTAGCGAGTATTGGCGTGCGCTGTGCGATGGACATCAGCGACGGTCTGGTTGATGACCTCGGAAAACTGTGCCGTGCGAGCGGGGTCGGTGCTCAAATACACACTCCGATGATACCCTTTGACGACCGACTGAAGGCTACATTCCCCTCCAGCTGGCTGAATCTTGCGCTCAGTGGTGGCGAGGACTACGAACTGCTCATCGCCGCGCCTGAGAGCGTCATTCATTCCGCCCAGCAGGTGATTTCCACTCCGATTACGATCATAGGGGAGATTATCGAGGCGGAGGAGGTATTAACCGTGCTGGATGCGGGAGGGAATCCGCTGAATGTCAGCGCGGGCGGCTGGGACCACTTTCGCCGTTCCTAGCCGCCCGCGCCATCTATTCGAGAATTATACCGTGACGGGTTCTTCTTCCAGCTTCTGCGGATACTCGGCGCGGAACAGGTCGCCATCCTCGCCGACTTCCCATTCGGACTTCGGCATCTCGTGATAGACCTCTATCTCGTTGCCGTCCGGGTCAAACAGGTACACGCCCATCGACACGCCGTGGTCTCCGATTCCGCCGATGTTGACGTCCTTCGCCTTCATGTGCTCGTACAGAGCCTTCAGGTCCTCGAACGACTCCATCTCCCATGCGAAGTGATAGAGACCCACACGCGTCTCTTCGGGTCCAGGGGCATCTTCGCCGACGCTCACCAAAGCCAGTTCGTGCGATGAGTCATCCCGCGCGCTCATGAATATCATCTGTCCCGGCCGCTTGTTTGTCGTGTGCAGACCGAGTACCTCGGAGTACCACTTCTCGGAAGCCTCCAAGTCTCGCACTCTCAGCACCAGATGGCCCAATTGCCTTGGCTTTACCATGATTACCTCCTTGGTAAATTGATCACTCTCTTGACGCGAGTATAGCCGAACAAAGCCCACACATCAATGAACTGAGACGTTCTCACTTGTGAGACTCCGCAGACGATGGTTGACTCACTTTCCTGAAGAGCACGACGTTCTGGCTGGGAAAGTCCGTCTCCCAGCCATAGTTTTCGCCTATCCAATTCATTGTGGCGTGGCTGAAGAAGTTCACATGCGTCGGGTCTCTATGATAGTACCAGTCCGCAAAGTTCTCCCACGTTTCGAGCATGCCGGTCATAACGCCTAACCGTCCGCCGGAGCGCAGCAAGCCGTCGATCCTGTCAAACTCCTCTCGCGGGCTGGCAAAGTGCTCCACGGTCTCCGTACATGTAACGAAGTCGTAGATGGCCTTCAGCACGGCATCATCAGGGTGGAAGTAGATGTCGTAAACCTCCGCTTCGAAGCCGTCCTCGATCATCATGTGTTGCAGCGCGGGACCGGGGCCTGCGCCATAGTCTATCCCTCGCCAACCGGACTTCAAGCGAGGGCGCAGCGCATAGTACATTCTGCCAAGGAACTCGCGATACGCGGGGTCGTCAACATCATTGTTGTGTTGCAGATACCGCGCCTTCTGTCCCTCTTCGTCCAGTAGCTGCGAGCGAGGCACGAACACCATATCGCACGCGCCGCAATGCAGAAAATCCCTGTACGCCGATCCTTTGCCGCCTTTGTAAAGCAAACTATTGTCAGGCGAATGGCACAGCGGGCAGGGCTCGAAGGGCGGCATGAATGAACCCGATTACGAGAACTCGGCGTACTCGCCGGAGGGAGTGGCGCACATAGAAATACCGTCTTCAACCCGATAGAAGCTGCCGCCTGTCCCGACGATGGAATGGACCCATTCGGGCACTGCGATGTAGTCCCTCCGCATACGTTCGACAGTCTCACTTACTCCCAAGGCGTCCCACGTCTCGAACGGTCCCATCTCCCAATTGAAACCCCACCGCATCGCCCTGTCGATGCTCACGATATCGTCCGCGACCTCGCCCACTTTCGCAGCAGAAAACGCCAAGAGCTGAGACAGAGTGCGCCACGCGAACTTTCCTGCGCGATCGTCCAGTCCAGTCAGCCTTCGCATGCGCTGCCCCGTATCGCCGATGCCTGTCAGGGACGCCAGAGAAGGTATGTCCGCATTGCATTCGAGATACCTCATCGTCAGGGTGTTCAGCGCAGTAATTCGGGACCTCTCTTCTCTTCGCTCCCGCTTGTAGAAGCCTTGCCCACTCTTGTTGCCCAACCAGTTCCGGCGTCTCATTTCCCTTAGATAGTCCGGTGGCTCAAAGGCGCGCTTTTCTTCTTCGGACGACACTGCAGCGCGGGTGTTATCGCAGATGTCCAGCAGAATGTCCACACCCACAAGGTCGATTGTCCGGTAGGTCGCGCTATTCGACCGTCCCATCAGCGGTCCAGATACAGCGTCTGCCTCGTCCGGTGAGAGTCCAAACTCATCTGCCGCTCGCATCGCAGCCAGAAAATAGAAGCAGCCAATCCGGTTTGTGATGAACCCAGGAACATCGTGCGCCGTTACGACTCCCTTGCCAAGAACGGTTTCCCCGAACTCCCTGATTGCATCGACAGCCTCGGGCATCGTTTCTTTCGTAGGGATAATCTCCAGAAGCCTCAGGTAACGCGGCGGGTTGAAGAAGTGCGTTCCCATAAATCGCTCTCGCATCCCTTTGGGGAGAGCCTCCGCAATTCGCGCAATGGGAATGCCGGACGTGTTTGTACTCAGCAGAGAATCGCGCCGCACATGCTTCGCAGCCCTGCGCCACAACTCCAATTTTGGCTCCGGCCTCTCCACGATTGCTTCGACAACCCAGTCCGCATCCGCAAGATATTCCAAGTCGTCGTCGAACGAGGCCGCGCGTATGCGCTCTAATACGGTATGATCGTCCAAAACCCTCGGACGCATAGACGGAAGCCGACTCTTCGCGTCCTCAACCAGGTCCGCGGTCAGATCGAATAAGTCGCATTCCACGCCGCGCTCCGCAATAAGCGCAGCCATCTGCGCCCCCATCGTTCCCGAACCCAACACGGCTACACGCCTGATGGCTCGCGCCGCCGTTTCAGTTTCAGCCAACTTGCTCTCCTAGCTTGACCGGAATTCGCGCCGCCTAAGTTAACAGTGCCGAGAATCTGCGTCAACCTTCGGAAAAGCCGGGGCTGCCAGTTTCAATTGATTGCAATCATCTTCTATGCTACAATCGGCGTGGTTGTTCTGAAAATAGTACCTGGTGACTTCTGAAGAGACTTCGGATGCCCCGGTTGATATTCAGTGGGCAACGATTTTTTCTTTTAAGGAGATCATCTTGGTCTTTCAGGATAGGACGTTAGTATGTTCGGATTGCGGCGACGATTTCATATTTTCAATCGACGACCAGCAGTATCATTTGGAAAAGGGCTACACCAACGAGCCGAAGCGCTGTTTGAGCTGTCGGCGTGCCCGACGCGCCTCATATAACCGTGGTGGCGGCGGCTTCGGCGGCGGCGGCGGTGGTGGTTTCGGAGGCGGCCGACAGACCTACGCCATCGTATGTGCCCATTGCGGCAAGGAAGATGAGGTTCCGTTCAGGCCGACCGGCGCCCGTCCGGTGTACTGCTACGATTGCTTCAGGTCCGGCACTCCGCAGAACTAACCGGATTGTAGTAGGAATAGGCAAAAAGCCTTTCCAACTTTGAATATGGTTCAACAGCCGCTCACATGTTATGTGAGCGGCTTTTTGCGTAGAGATAGTGGGGAGATATTGACTATCCCGTAGCCAGTTTTCTAAAATCTAGCATTGAACGGATAGTGCAGTCGTATCGATGGATCATTCAATAAACGGTCTTGTATTTCATATCGCGCTCAATAAGACAAGCGTAATTGGGAGGTAACAGATGGCCACACCAGTAATGGTAAGTTTCGGCTGGACGGGCGAAAATCGGGAGATCAAGGTGGTTCAGCAGGATGAGAGCTGGCTCACCGAGCACCTGATAGACGGCGAGCCGGACCAGCAGCTGATCAAACTTTTCGGCACTAACGTTATCCCGACTCCCTGGTCCTCCGATACCGACCGGGGCAGTGTCGTCGAGGAACTCACGGTACGAAACCCGAACTCCAAGGTCAGCTAGGAGACTTCTTCGATTCCTTCCCCCTTCGAAAAGGGGGAAGGATGACGTTAGTCGTGAGTGCCAGGAATTTGAGGGCACGATGCGCCCCGGCGCGGCTCTACTCGGCCGAGTAAGGCGGCAATTCCAGCAAGTTGGTCAGAATCATTATTACTTTTAGCGCGTCATCGCTCGGTAGCGAGAAGAACTTTCGCCGCGACTCACGAAATGTGAGGTAGTTGTAGAAGGCATTCCAGGCGCGCCACACTTGCTCCGCGTTTCGTGCCTTTCTGAGCGCGGGCAGATACTGCCCATCAAACCGATACAGTATGAGGCCTTGCGCGTCCGGGTCGTCCAGAAAGCCTAGAGCCTCGTCTGCCTTCTCAATCCAATCGTCTTCGCCCAAATCCCACTTACTTGCCATTGTTTCCTGCGTCCCTTACTCTCTTAAGAACTCCCGCGAGGTAGATCGCTATTGGCTGCCGATGATGCTCAGAGCCATTATCCACCGGAGCTGTTTCGGCGTCAGGACGAGTCTGACGACCGCCTCTTCTATGCCGAACCGCGATTGGTTGTCCATATCGATTACGAAGCGATCGGCGCTATCAGCGCGTACTTCAGAGAGGCTCTGCCATCCGAGGGTGTGATACTCGACCTGATGTCAAGCTGGCGTTCCCACATGCCACCGGACCTGCCGCTAAAGACACTCATCGGGCTTGGCCTGAACGCGACCGAACTCGACGAAAACCCCCAGCTTGACGAACGCATCGTTCACGACCTCAATGCCAACCCCGCTTTACCACTGGATGATTGCAGTCTGGATGCGGCGGTAGTGACAGTGTCTATCCAGTATATCACCAAGCCTGTGGAAGTCTTTAGAGAAGTCAACCGAATCCTCAAGCCCGGCGCCTCATTTCATGTAATCTACTCCAATCGCATGTTCCCCACGAAAGCTGTCGCAATCTGGCAGTCTCTAGACGACCGACGACGCGCTCAACTAATAGCATCGTACTTTCAGAACTCCGGCGGCTGGGAGGATATCCGAGCTATCAACATTACTCCGCAGCTGCCACACTATTCCGACCCGGCCTACGTAGTAATCGCAGAAAAAGCGTCTCCGAATCCGGCTTCGTGTTAGAGCGAGGCCTAATCGGCCGCCAAGATGCCAAGACCCGGCTCCGGCAACGGCGGACTCTGCCTGCCAACTACATCGGCCTGCTCGATCGCGCTCAACGGCCGGAAGCGCTCGGCGGCATCTAAGGCGCGAGGCAGGAGGCGTACATCGCCTACGCTCGGCGCGGTGTGCATAGGCTGTGACAGCAGCCACCAGAGCGCACCGTCGATCTCTGCCTGCTCTCTGTGCGGGTCATACCAGGTGGAGTGCTCGCGTTCCTGTTTTCCCCAGCCTCCGCGCGCCAGCATCTTGATCGTGTGGATACCCACGTCCCTGTCATTCGTGACCGACAGTAGTTCGGCCGCGTGTTCGCGGTAGTCTGAGTTGCGCCACAGCGTCGCGTTCAGAGGAAACATCACGGTATCGAAGTCAAACCGCCGCAGAGCCTCGAGGTGGACACGCGGAGCGTCGGGCCCATGCCCGGTAATGCCGACCCAACGGGTCAGACCGCGCTCCCGAAGCTCTACGAGGGCCTCCAGCGCGCCTCCACTGCCGGTTACCGCGTCGAGGTCGTCCATCGTTCCTACCGAATGCAGCTGGAACAGGTCGAACGAGTCCACGCCCAGCCTGCGCATGCAACTCTCGATGTTCTGCCAGGCCGCCTGGCGTGTACGCTCCCGCGTCTTCGCTCCGAGAAACACGCTGTCGCGTATCTTCGGCATCCATGGAGCCATCCTTTCCATCGCCTCGCCATAAGTCGGCGCGATGTCGATGTGATTGACGCCATGCTGCAGAATCTGCTCCACTGCGGTGTCCGCAACCGCCTGGCTGACGCGCCCTATGCCCGCCGTCCCGAATGTAACCACCGTGCTTTCGTGGCCCGTCCTGCCTAGTCGTCGCTTCTCCATGTCTTGCTCCTTACCTCACTTATCGCTTTGGCAGCGCTTGAACGCACTACTTCCGATTATCAAATTGGCGTTCCAATTCTAACACAGGCGCCCTTGCGCGAATCCCGTAACTTGGTGTTACACTCAATCCTGTCTAGCGATGCTATTCAGGAAGGACGAACGATGCCGGAAGCGCCTGAGCTGGAAGTTGTCAAGGATTTCCTTTCCGATAATGTCGTCGGTGTGAAGATTGATGTGGCTTCAGTGCTGAAGCCAAGCGTGCTGCGCTCGCTGTGCGGGGACCTAACCGTAGATGTAGCGGGGCGTGAGATTCAGGCTGTGGAGCGGCGTGGGAAGTTTATCCTATTGGGCATAGAGGGCGATCGGCTTCTGTCCATCAATCCCATGCTTACGGGCGCGCTGCAATACTGTGCGCCGAAGCAGCGGGTGTACAAGCGCACCTGCCTGAGATTCTCCCTGTCCAACGGCAACGAATTGCGCTACATCGACGACAAGCAGATGGGCATGGTTTACTACGTTGACGAGGGCCAGGCAACGGGAATCCCACGCCTGCATGAGCAAGGGCCGGACGTGCTCGACGAGTTCACATTCGAAGAGTTCAAGGACAGACTGAAGCGCTTTCACGGCGAAATCAAGGGAGTGCTCACTCGCGGGCGCGTTGTTTCCGGTATCGGCAATGCATGGTCCGACGAGATTCTTTTCGCGGCGGAGATTTACCCCTTCAAGAGGCGCAAGGCGCTCTCGGATGACGAGTTGCACCGGCTATACGAACAGTCGCGGCAGGTTGTGGTCGATGCGATACCGGTTGTGCGTGCGAGCATCGGAGATGACATACATCTCAAGGCGCGCGACTTCCTTCAAGTCCACAACAGAGGTGGCGAGCCTTGCCCTCGATGCGGCAACGCAATCAGCCAGATTACGGCTAATAAGCGAATCACCAGCTACTGCCGCCGCTGCCAGCCCGGAATGCTGTTCAAGAATTGAACCCTGTCGATGCGAACTTGAGGAACTATCTCGCTGACGGAATATCAGGCGACCACTAAGGGAATTCGCATCTCATCCGGCGTCAGCCCCCCGTGGTGGGAAAGTATCGGATGCGTATCGTCGCCCAACGCAGCGCGATAATCGAGTATAGCGTTCCCGGTGGACAGCACCAGCGCGTTCCCCATCCGATAACGAGTGTCCTCAGACAGCGCGCCTGCGCCCAGTAGTCTTGCAGCTTCAACTTCCTCTGCCGTCAGGACTATGAAATCGTTGCCGCACTTCCGATGTACGGCTTCCCTGAAGGCGTCGATCCTGCTTTCAACGACATGTGCATAAACCGCGCGCTGATCGCCCGTTAGCACGCCGTCGCACAGTCTGACAATCTCGTCGGAAGCGGTTAGAGAGTAGGTATTCTGGGGTGGAGCATCCAGATGTCCATGATCGGCGGTCATCACCATCCTGACATCGGATGGCAGCTCAGCTGCGAGCGCGCTCAGCAGCCCGTCTATCTGCATCGCCGTGTTCAATGTGCTTTCATGAGAAGCGCCCACCTTGTGCGCCATACTATCCACCTGCGGCAAGTAGAGGTATATGAACCTTGGGCTGTGCGCGGCGTGAACGGCTTCCAGTGCCATTCCGACACCCTGATGCGGCGATTTCGCATCGTATCCCACCTGCGAAACTCCACCCGACCAGTAGTTGGAATAGGCGCTGCCGACGATCTGCTCCGGCATGATGTGAAGGGAGTCCGGTTTGGCATCTCCTATTCGAGACCGCACCGGGTAGGCGTCTTCGACGCTCACTCCGAGTTCAGACAGCGACTTGTCATCATGCGTGCGTGTGTAGCTGATGATGGTGGACATGGCGTTGATTTGGGCAAGCATCACGAACCAGCCGATGACACCATGAGCGCCGGGCCATTCGCCGGTCGCGAGCGCTGTTAGCGCGATTGGAGTCGTGGAGGGAAATACTGTCCGCATTTCGGCTCCGACGTGGCTGGGAATGAACGAGTCGCTATCCAGTCCCTCCACGAAGTTCATGCCGAATCCATCCGCCATCACCAGGACCAGATGCTCAGGTTCCCCTATCAGACCCTTCACCGCCGAGGCGTTTTCATTCAGCGACACATTCGGAGCACCTATTACACTGTGGAGCGCATTGGCGAAGTCAACGATGCTAAGAGCGTCAGATACGGGATGCAGCAGTCTCCCAGACTCTAGGAGAGCCTTCAGCCGATCTATATCACGCATTGCATTATCTCCGCCCGTAAGTTAGTGTAATCGCACATGCATTCCTGCCGATTATAGACGACAGGCGTTTGCGTTGATACTATTCTGATAGCGAAGCGCAGAGAACGCCACCGCACTCGAAGTCGATTCACATTATTCGGCTGTCAGCAAAAGACGATTCGCGAACCGAATCACCGACGAACTATCCCGCAGGAGCGCACAATGAGTTGTGAACAGGCGACCGCGCAGGCGCTCAGGGAGTCGGGGCACCGGCTAACCCCACAGCGTCTCATGATACTCTCCGTAATACGCCACTCCGACATGCACGTAACGGCGTCCGAGATTTATGACCAGGTTAAGGTCTCGTACCCGTTCATGGACGTGTCAACGGTCTATCGAACTCTCGGCGTGCTGAAGCAGATGCGACTCGTATCGGAGACCGACATGGGTGGCGGCGAGTATCGCTATGAGTGGATAACTCATGTGCGCCACCATCACCTCATTTGCCGTGGCTGCGACAAGGTCGTGCTGCTCGACCACAAATACTGGGAGAACATTGGCGCGGACATAATGGCAGACTACGGATTTCAGCCGGACATAGACCACATCGCGCTCTTCGGGGTCTGCCACGAATGCCTCGACCATGAGGACGGCGAGTAATCGGCCGATGCTCGCAATTGCCGAACGTCCCGCCGCCTACTCCGAAAGCGCTCTTGCCGCGCTCTGGAGCCGTGCGCATACCCTCGCGGACGCGCTCATAACCGAAGGCGGCAATCGAATGCGCATTATCTACCCAGGAAGACCCAGCTCACGAGCGGGGCCCGACTTCCGCGACGCTGTCTTGCTCAACGAACAAGGAGACACCGTTACCGGCGATATCGAACTGCACACCTCTGCACCCGGTTGGTACGCTCACGGTCACGAAACCGACCCGAACTACAACGGAGTCGTGCTGCATGTAGTTTTCTCCCCGAAGGGACATGAGAATACGCGCCAGCAGTCGAAGATGCATGCACCGATAGTCTCACTTGAGGCCGTAGCCGACGACCTCGAAAACGCAGGTCCAGACACGGTGTCCGGCCTGCCTGACATTGATGTTCTGCGAAGTAGTCCAGACATAGCCGCCGTGCTCGACGCCGCCGGAGATGCACGCTTTCTTGCCAAGAGTCACGGCTTCGCGCTCGACATATCGCAGGCAGGCCCCGACGAAGCGCTATATCTTGGAATCATGGACGCTTTGGGCTACGCATCCAACCGCAAGCCCTTCCGCGCATTGGCGCAGTGTGTGCCTTATGCGACGCTGGCGCGCTTCCGGAACGAGCCGCCCGCAACCCGTCTGTTGGCGATAAAAGCGCTGCTGCTCGGCGCGTCCGGCCTGCTGTCCAAGGTTGACGACGCCGAAGACCCGGCGCAGTTGCGTCGCCTGTACGACCGCATGCCTGGGTCAAGAAGACCGCTAGGCGAAAAGGATTGGCATCTATTTCGGGTACGCCCATCCAACCATCCCGCGCGGCGCATCATCGGCTTGGCACTCATCATCGACGGTTGCCTGTACGGCGGCATCGCAGAAACATTCGCCACCGCACTGTCGCGGGGTGGAGCGAAGGCGTTGACTGCTCGCTTGGAGCATCGCCCGCACATTGGCAAGGGCAGGGCGCGGGACATGCTCATCAACATCGCGCTGCCGTTCCTGCATGCCTACGCGACCGAGCAAGGCAATGACGAGCTAACAGACGCTGCCCGCGCCGCCTACGCCGCTGCTCCCAAGCTGCAAGAGAATGAAATCACGCGGGAGATGCGGCGTCTATGCAACATCGGCAGTGATGTGAAGATGACGGCGCGAAAGCAGCAGGGGCTGATTCACCTGTACAAAACGGCGGTGGGACATCCGCTTGTCGAATACTGACCATGCATTACTCTTCACAGACAAACCATTTTCTGAACCCACCGCGTGCACTTGGAACCAAAGATGTTAGAAACCCCTTACCATGACCCTTTGAGCCTTTCAATCGCATTTCACCGGCAGCTTCAGCGTCTTGCCAACTTAGGTAGGAAATAGTTACCTATCAGCATCGCCTTACTCTGCAATAGTTAGATTGCAGTCAGTTTTCAGAGCGGCGTCAGTCGCATCAACTTCTATATAGAATTGTCCAACAGCGTTATCGCTAGTGATGATACTCTCCCAGCTTCCAGACAAGTCAGACAGTCTTGCCCAGTAGCAGGAATCAAGGATGTCCGTTCCTGCCTCACCCCTATACAGACCAGGCGACAGGTCGTCGGGAATCCGATAAGTGCCTATTGGAACAAGCCGGTCTTTGACTGGAGAAGACGCAGCTTTGCCTTCCTCTACTTTCGATAGAGCACAGTCAGTTTCCAAGGCAGCGTCAGTTTCATCAACTTCTATATAGAATTGTCCGAGAGCGTTATCGCTGGTGATAATACTCTCCCAGCTTCCAGACAAGTCAGACAGTCTTGCCCAGTAGCAGGAATCAAGGATGTCCGTTCCTGCCTCACCTCTATATAGACCAGGCGACAGGTCGTCGGGAATCCGATAAGTGCCTATTGGAACAAGCCGGTCTTTGACTGGAGAAGACG
This sequence comes from Dehalococcoidia bacterium, assembly GCA_965204855.1. Lineage (GTDB taxonomy): Bacteria > Chloroflexota > Dehalococcoidia > Lucifugimonadales > JADFKI01 > Bin90. The sequence goes on along the minus strand of OZ242018.1, from coordinate 1,538,163 downwards.
CAGCTTTGCCTTCCTCTACTTTCGATAGAGCACAGTCAGTTTCCAAGGCAGCGTCAGTTTCATCAACTTCTATATAGAATTGTCCGAGAGCGTTATCGCTGGTGATAATACTCTCCCAGCTTCCAGACAAGTCAGACAGTCTTGCCCAGTAGCAGGAATCAAGGATGTCCGTTCCTGCCTCACCTCTATATAGACCAGGCGACAGGTCGTCGGGAATCCGATAAGTGCCAATCGGAACAAGCCCGTCCTCAATTGGAAAAGACACGGCTTTGCCTTCCTCTACTTTCGATAGAACGCAGTCAGTTTCTAGGGCAGCGTCACTTGTATCTACTTCTACATAGAATTGTCCCAAGGCGTTATTGCTTGTGACAATGCTATCAAAACTTCCCGACAGATCCGACAATCTTGCCCAGTAGCAGGAATCGTGGATACTCGTTCCTGCAATTCCCATATACAATCCAGGTTCTGCATCCGCCCCAATTCTATGTGTGCCAGGATTAATAGTGTTTGCTGCCGGCGTTGCCGTAGGTTCAGGCTGACTTGCAGGTGCGCTGGTCGGAATGGGTTCAGGCGTGGTTGTTGGAATGATCACAGGAGGTGGCGCGGGCGTTTTTGTCGGCACAGACGTAGCGGTTGACGGGATGGGAGTCGTCGTTGGGACCGGCGTATGTGTGGGTGGCGGAGTCTCCGTCGGTAGTATAGCTGCTTCTATCGGCACAGGCGTCTCGGTTTGCGGTTCAGTTGCGTTCGTAGGCATTAGTTCAGCGGGCACAGCCTGTGATTCGGACGCGGACGCAGGTTGCTGTTCCACTTCAGGCGTGTCGCCACAAGCGACTCCGAAGATTAGCCCTGCGAGCACAAAGAAAACGACAATTCTAGACTGCATCAAAATGCCCCTTCATGGTTCAGGATAGCGCGTCCGTACCAGGGAGCATTACCCACAACGACCATTCAGGGGCGCGAAAACGCGCCGCCCCAATCGTTGTGGGCTAAAATGGGCAGGCAAGTTGCTTTTCTTCACAACCCGCCGCTCCCTGGTACGCCGTCAAAGATACCACAAGCCCATGAGCATACTCAACACTTCACCATCCGAAACCCGCACCGCCATCCTCCGTTGCCACGCCAACCCCTGATATGCCATACTTGAACGCGCACGATTCGCACCGACACTCGGAGGAAATCGCATGCCGAGCATAACCCTGACACTTTCCGAGGAGAAGCTACAATTCATTGAACGCGAGCGTAAAGCTAATGGCGAAACACAAAGTGAAGTTGTAGCACGCGCTCTATCCGTTCTCGCGTTGCAAAATGAGGCAGCCGAGAAGGAAATAGCCGATTTTATCGAATCCGTCAACAAAGTCGCCCAAATGAACAGTTGCTTGGCTGATTACTGGGATGACGACTACGCGAAAATGAGCAGGGGAGAAATCCCTTATGACGGCAATCGTCTTCTAGCCGATACTTCAGAACAAACTGAGGAGTAACCCTCTATGATACGCACCCTCGGAGACGCAACCCCGAAGATACACCCAACAGCGTTCATCAGCGAATTCGCCTATGTCATCGGCGACGTGGAGATCGGCGAAGGCTCGAGCGTCTGGCCCGGAGCGGTCGTGCGCGCCGATATGGGCAAGATAGTCATCGGCAAGCACACCAACATTCAGGATAACTCCGCTGTGCACGGTGATGCCGACGTTGAAATTGGCGACTATGTGACCATCGGGCACAAGGTGCTATGCCACGCTAAGACCGTGGGCACGCGCGCGGTCATCGGTAACGGCGCGACACTCAATGACGGCGTCGAAATTGGCGAGTACAGCCTAATCGCCTCCGGAACGATGCTGGTGGACGATGTTAAAATTCCTCCACGCTCTCTGGTTGTCGGCTCTCCCGGCAAGGCGATTCGAGAGGTGAGCGAGCGGCACCTAGCCAAGATGAAATGGTACTGCGACGTCTATATGGAGAAGACCAAGAAGTACAAGGCGCAGGGGAACTTGGAGTAGTCAGCCATTTGTCGTCAGTCGTCAGTCATCGGGCAACCGGAAGACTGATAACTGAAAACTGGCTACTGAAAACTTCCCTCACATCTTCTCCGGCGCTTCCATGACCATCAAGCTCAGGCAGCGCGCGAGGACAACGCGAGCCGCATCCACTAGCTTCAGGCGTGCCTTGCTCAACGCCTCTTCGCCCTCGACGCCTGAAACCACTCGGCAGTTCTGATAAAACCAGTGGAACGCCGTCGCGAGGTCCGATGCGTAGTGGGGCAGGTGGTGCGCCTCAAGGCTGCGCGACATCATCCCGATTAGCTCTGGCAGCTCCAGAATCTTGCGAACCAGGGCCAGCTCCGCCTCATGGGTGAGCAAGGACACGTCTCCGTCCGCGTAGTCTATGCTGCGCTCTTCTGCCAGCCGTAGAATTCCGGCTATGCGAGCGTGCGCGTACTGCACATAATACACCGGGTTCTCCTGCGACTGCTCCTTAGCGAGTTCGAGGTCGAACTCCATCTGACTGTCCGCCGCGCGTGACAGGAAGAAGAAGCGGCAGGCGTCCGCTCCCACCTCGTCTATCACCTCCCGCAGCGTTATCACGTCTCCCGTGCGCTTCGACAGCCGTACCGTCTCACCGCTCCGCTTCAGAGTAACGAGCTGGTTGATGATGAGCGTCAGCCTGTCTTCAGGCATGCCGAGCGCTGCTACAAGCGCCTTCATGAACAGCGCGTGTCCCTGGTGGTCGGCTCCCCAGATATTGATTACCCGGTCGAAATCTCGCTCAAAGAACTTGTTGTAGTGATAAGCCACATCTGAGGCGAAGTAGGTCGGAATGCCGTTACTACGAACGAGGACCTTGTCCTTGTCATCGCCTACTTTGGTCGAGGCGAACCAGACCGCGCCTTGATTCTCGGTAACATAGTCGTTCTCGCGCAGCAGCGACATGGAACGCTCGAACTGCCCGTCAACGAATAGCGTTTTTTCGTTGAACCACTCGTCGAACTCGATGCGAAGATTCACCAGGTCCTCACGAATACGCGCCATGAACTTATCGACGCCCAGCGCGCCAAGTTCTTGTCTCGCGTCATCATCCGGCATGCCGAGAAAGCGTTCGCCTTCCTCACTCAGAATATCCGCCGCTAGGTCAACCATGTACTCGCCGCGATAATCGTCCTCATTCAGTTCCGCATCCCTGCCGCACTGCTGCAAGTAGCGTGTGTGCAGCGTCCTTGCGAAATGCCCAATCTGCGCCCCGGCGTCGTTGAAGTAATACTCGCGCGTAACATCGTAACCTGCCGCCTGTAGGATGTTTGCCAGTGCGCTGCCGATGACACCGCCACGAGCATGCGATATAAGCAACGGTCCCACAGGATTCGCGCTCACGAACTCGACCTGTACGGATCTGCCGCCTCCCATTTCGATGTTGCCGAACTCGGTTCCTGCTGCTCTGATGGTCTCGACCTGCTCTTGCAGCCATGATTGCTTAATCGTCAAGTTAATGAAGCCGGGCCGGGCGACCGCAGCCGATTCCAGAAGGCCGTCACTTTGGTTGCCAACTGGCAGGCGCGCCGCGAGCCGTTCGGCAATCTGAAGTGGGTTCATTCGCATCGGGCGTGCGAGCTTCAGCGGCAGGCTAGTGGCGAAGTCCCCATGCTCTGCGTTTTGCGGGCGCTCGACGGCAATGTCCTCCACCAGTATCGATGGCAGTTCATCCGCGCTCTGCGCCGCAATCAGCGCCTGTCTGACTATGTCGGCAACTCTATCTCTGACTATCACGTCATTCTCCTCAGCTTGCGGTTCCAATCAACGATACCAAAGCGGTCGCCCAATCGCCAATAATTTGCATCTGGAATCACCGCAATGCTCGATTAACGCAAGACTACGCACGGCGAAATCTTTTCCAAAGTCTTTTCACCAATCCCTTTCACATCGTCCAAATCTTCAATGCTGGTGAAATTGCCGTTCTCATCTCGATAGTCCACAATGGCTTGTGCCTTCACCGGCCCAATGCCCGGTAGAGTCTCCAACTCTTCCGAGTCCGCTGTGTTGATGTTGACGGTCGTTTCACAGACGGCCGACGGTGCGCTCTGGACTGCCGTGGATGTCGGTCTTGCCTGCGCCCTTTGTGGCGCTCGCCAACCCGCCTCCCGCGCTTCTCGCTCCGTGCAGAACCAACGCTCCCCCGCACTCGTATCAATCTCCGTGTGCGCATACCAGGGGCTGTCGGGCGTATGATATACACGCTCACCGCTCTCCATGTTGATGTTGCCCTTGATACGGCAGTGATCAGGCACAGGCGTGTGGGATGGTGTTGGAGTCGCGGTCGCAGTGGGCGTCGAAGTTGAGGTAGGCGCCGGTGTCGGTGATGGGCTAGGCACCTGCGTTAGCGTCGCAATGGGAGTGGGCGAAGGAACGCTCGTGGCGGTTCGAGTCGCCGTTGAAGTAGGGTGTGGAGTAAGCGTTGGTGTGACCGTCGTAGGTTGCGCTGGCGGAGGTGTGGCAGTCGCTGAGGGAGTGTGAGTTGAATTGGGTGGCGCAGCTATACTGGTCGACAGAGGTTTTGGCGTGAACGAGAGCGGCGGGGTCTGATCCATACGCAAAGGTGTTGGAGACCAAGACGGCTCTGCCTCCGCAGTGGGCGAAGGTGTTACTTCGGCAGCCAATGCTGACTTGGTACCCGAGTCACTGGCGGTTGTTTCACTTGCGTTCCCACTGCGTGATATCCCATGCTGCGAGCGTTCCGCAGTGGCTTGCGTCGCCTCTACCGTCGGCGAGGTAGTAGTCGTCGCCACTTGCAATTGGCTGACCAGTATGTGCGTTGGAGTCGAGGTTGATTCCGTATTCGTAACTGAGGCGCTTGTGCTGCTTGACGGGGAGGCACCGGATGTCGGCGCAACAGTCAGGCCGCCACTCTCTTCGATGCCAGTTGGAGTTCCGCACGCCCACAGCGCTGCAATGAAGAGCGCGAGCATCGTGGCCCATCGAAGGGACACTAAGCCCGCGCACCGAGTAGTGAGAATCGACACCAAAATTACGGCACAACCGAAATCGCAGCCTCCGCCCCGTCGCGCTCGACTATCTTTCCGATAACTGCCCTCGTCTTCACACCCGCGTGACCAAGCGCGGTAAGCAGATCATCCAGCTTCTCGGGGATGACTGACATCAGCAGTCCGCCTGATGTCTGCGCGTCCGCCAGCAGTATCTGGGTCTCCGTCGAGATATCGGAGTGCCAGTCCACAACGCCTTCCAGCGACTCCAGGTTGCGATGAGTGCCGCCTGGGGCAATACCCATATTCAGCAGCTCATGAACTCCTTCGATGACCGGGACATCGCTCACCTTCACATGGGCGCTGACACCACTCCCTGCCGTAATGAGACGCAAGTGCCCCAGCAGCCCAAATCCTGTTATGTCCACGCACGCGTTCACGCCCACATGCATCATCGCCTCTGACGCCTTGTGGTTCAGCTCACTCATGACCTTCACGGCGCGATCGAGGGTCTCAGCCCCGACCCGCTCCTGCTTGCCGGCCGTTGTGATGATGCCCGTGCCAATCGGCTTCGTCAGGACTAGAATATCGCCGGGCTGGGCGCCCGCGTTCGTAACCTGCTCTCCAGGATGCACCACGCCCGTGACCGACAGGCCGTACTTCGGCTCAGCGTCGTCAACGGTATGACCTCCCACGATGAGCACACCCGCCTCTTGCGCCTTTGATGCGCCGCCGCTCAGAATCTCGCCAAGAATGTCGTGCGGCAGGTTCACCGGAAAGCCCACTATATTCAGCGCTATGACGGGCTTTCCGCCCATTGCGTACACATCGCTCAATGCGTTGGTAACGGCGATTTCTCCAAACTTGAACGGGTCGTCAACGATGGGCGGGAAGAAGTCCACCGTCGAGACGATCGCCATCTCGTCGCTCATCTTGTACACGGCAGCGTCATCCCCCGTGGATATGCCCACGAGCAGGTTTGGATCTTCGTTTACCGGCAGCTGACGCAGTACCTGCGCCAGGTCCTTAGGACTGAACTTGGACGCTCAGCCGGCGCAGCTTGCCAGCTCAGTTAGCCTTACTTCCTCGTGTGTCAGTGTCATTGCGTTCCCCCAATTCTGATTGCCTCTAGTGTCTGCGATTCCATGTGCGATTGAACCAGTATCATTTTCAGGTTAACATTAGGCGACTATCATACCAGAAATTGCTGGAGGGACTCATGGCAAGTCATACTGCTACGGTCGGAAACGTAGAAATGGTCGCGCTGACAGACGGGCAGGGCGAAATGCAGCCGCTCGTAGTGTTTGAGGCCAGCACGTTGGAGATATGGCAGTCCGAATACCCGGAATTACTGGACGGCGAATTTATTCACCCGCGATTCGGCACGACCGCCGTTCGCTCGGGTGGCAAGCTCATCATCGTTGATACGGGTCTTCAGGCTCCTGACGGCACACTGATGAGCGAAATGCGCGATAAGGGCATCGATCCCGCGAGTGTTGACCTTGTTGTTCTGACGCATCTGCACCCGGACCATGTGGGCTGGAACCTTACCGACGGGAGTCCCACCTTCCCTAACGCACGCTACATCGCAACGCAGGCCGACTGGGACTTCTGGACGTCTCCCGAAATCGCCGAGTCAGAAGACCACCCACATGTCAGGGAGCAGGTGCTGCCCCTTCACGAGCTGAACATCATCGATCTAATCGGCAACGATGACTACAACATTACTGACGAACTGACGGCGGTCAGCACACCCGGACATACTCCGGGACATATATCCATCGTCGTGTCGTCGGCAGGTGAGCGCGGATATATTCTTGGCGATGTGGTGCACAGCCCCGCGCAGGCGCAGTACACCGACTGGAGCCCTGTATTCGACGTTGACCCTGAGCTTTCCCGGCATACGCGCCGCTCGGTGCTCGATAGACTGGAAGCGGACGGCACTCTCGTATCCGCCGGACACTTCCCGGGTAACGGCTTCGGCCGCTTCGTGCGAGAAGGCGGTCGCCGCGTCTGGCAGGGTGTCTAGTCCATATCCGCCTCTAAACTCGCTAGTGAAAGACTGCGTCAGGAGTAATTCACAATGCCGAACTGCGGACTGTTCTCACGGGCGATAGCGGAGTTCGTAGGAAGCCACCGTGTCGCCCGTCTTGCAACAGCCGACGCGGGTGGCGCTCCCTATGCCGTCCCGATATGCTACGCCTTCGATGGTGAGCGCATATACACCGCCATCGACCTCAAGCCCAAGACCGTGAGCGGAAGGCAGCTTAAGCGAGTCCGCAATATCCTCGAAAACCCGAAGGTCGCCATTGTCATCGACGACTACTCGGAGGACTGGAGCGAACTCGCGTACGTGATGATACGCGGCACCGCGGAAATAATTGAAGTTGGTGATGAAAGAGACTGCGCCGAGACGCTTCTGAGAGAGAAGTACGGGCAGTACGCGGAAATGCTGGAAGAGGGCTGTGCCGTTATCCGCATAATCCCGGAGCGCACCACTAGTTGGGGCGCGGTGAGTAATATATCCTAGCAGGCTTCAATTGATTCGAGACGGGCGTGAGGCGTCAGACATAATCAGCTTAAAACTGGAAATCCTCGATCCACGCACGCTTGAACACGCCGTATCGCCTTGTGCCGCTCCGACCGGGCCCCTCTATACTAACGAGTTCCCAGCCTTTTTCGCCCATGCTGTTAAGCAACTGCACCGTGTACTGACGCCTGTCGTCTTCAGCCACCGGTTCCAGATTTACCACCTCGTATTCCCACGAAGGCAATCCGGGCGGCAACTCAAATTCGTCCGCGTAGTCCAGGTTCGCGAGTTCTTCTTCGGTCAGGTCCGCCCAACTGTCCGTGGGAATCGGCTCGTCGCAATCAACGCACACGCTGCCGTCGCCAAAGTCGTACGCGCCGCACTCCGGGCAAAAGTAAATCTTCATAGTTTGGAGATACCCCCTGTGGAATATGGGTCGGGGATAGTTGTTGTCTGCGGTAAACTCTGACAATCTGCCAGTGCTTCCAGCGGACATCTTCACTAGATTATAGTCGAGCGTGAAACTATTCACAAGTTTCAGGAATGGTGGGCCAAACGTTCCCTATCCGTGAGTGCCATCTGCGTGGCGAGATGGCACTCGCCACATCCCGCGCATCGCAAGGACTGCCGCAATCGCCAGCAGTCCTGTCGCAGAGAATGTCAGTCCCCACTTCAGTGATTCGGGAGATATATCGAGTATCGCTCCTGCAAGAATCGGCCCTATTACGCCGCCCATGAATCCTACAAACGAGTGTACCGCCATAGTCGAACCCAGGCGTCGTGGCTCGGCAACTTCAGTCACCGCAGTGGAGTAAACCGCCGAATCCGCGGCAATCGCCCAGCCGTATATGATAGACACACCGACAAGCAGCGCCCAAGGAAAGCCAACCATCCAGCCAATCGCGAACGAGCATGCGCCGCTTAGTGCAAATATCGCTGATGCGGATGCCGCGCGCCCCCACCTATCGGAGATCACTCCGCCCATCACCGGCCCTATCGCTCCGCTCGCCATTGCCAGCCCGCCGATGGTTGCAGCGCCCACCGCAGCGTCGAGGTCATGCACTCCGCGCGAGATCAGCGCCGCCGCAAGCAGAGCCGGCAGCCATACGCGCACGATGTACAACTCTGCGGCGTGCAGAGAGTACCCGGTGATGTAAATGCGGGCTGCCTTATTCCTCAGTGCCGAGAGGTCTAGCCGCCCTGTTGATCCGATCGCAGACTGTGACTCGTGACTTCTTAGTAGGAGGTACGCAAGCAGAATGCTCGCTCCTGAAGCTGCGCCCATGATCAAGTACGCCTCCCGCCACTCGAACCGCGCCATCAGCAGGCCCGTCAAAGTAAGTGAAACGCTGTTCGACGCATAGAAGAAAGTAACGAAGGTGCCTACCGCAAAGCCGCGTCCGCGGTTTGCGAATCGCTCCGCTACAATTCGCATGCCGGGATTGTACACACCCACTAGCCCGAGTCCGGCGATCGCTCTCAGGATCGACGCAGAGAGGGCGTCGTTGGCGACGAGCGGAAACATCACATTCGCCGCCGTCGATATCGTTGTGCATAGCACGAAGATGCGCTTGGAACCGAACCTGTCGGTCATTGGCACGACTACTAGCGCTGATACCGCGAACCCCGCGAGATATGCCGAGAATATCGCGCCGGCCTGAGTGTTATTAAGGCCCCACTCCTGTTGAATAATGGGCAACGCAGCGACATAACTTGAGAAGGGGAACAGCAGCACGAACAAGGTGGTGGACATCATGAGAAGCCACACGAGGCTCCGCAGTTCCATTCCGCCGATTCCGCGGTCAAGCAATGAAGTTCGAACCTCTTCGCCCCTCACGACCCCTCCTCGGGTTGTGGCCGCACCCTGTACGATTCCGCGAGCTCAGCTACCTCAGCAGCGCGAGCAGCTCCTTGGCGTTTGCGGCGAGTTCCTCGTCATCGGTCAACTCAAGAGTGCGCTCGATGTCCGCGATGCCTTTCCCAGTCTGCTCCGCCATCAGGTACACCTGTCCGCGCAGGAAGTAAAGCTGCGCGGCGTCTCCCTCGATTTCGACAGCGGAGGTGAGGTCTTCCAGAGCCGCCTCTAAGTCTTGCAAGGCAAAATAAACCCGTGCGCGATTGTAGTAGGCATCCGTGAATTCAGGCTCTATCTGTAAGGCTTTCGTAAGGTTCGTTACCGCATCGTCGCTGTTCCCGGTGTCTATGTAGATCAGGCCCCGGTAATAGTACGCCTCGGCAATTTCGGGATTCAGCCGAAGCGCCGTATTCAGGTCCAGTATGGTCTTGGGCCTGTCTCCGAAAGCATAATATACGGACGCCCGGGCGGAATACGCCTCCGCGTAACGAGGATTCAGCCGTATCGCCTCGTTGAACTCGTCGAACGCATTACGCATCTGCCCCAGATCCCGCAGGTTCAGTCCACGCGAATACGCCGCCTCTGCTTCCAAAGCCTCCAAACCAGGCGAACTGTCGGCACACGCCAAGACATTGACCGCCAGTGCCAATGTCGCAGCCGCGACTACTCCCTTCAGGAGCCGTCGATAATCCACTGTGCTACCCGTTCGGCAATCATGATGGTCGTTGCGTTCGTGTTCGCGCGTATTACGTCCGGCATGATCGACGCATCCACCACGCGCAGCCCCTCGATGCCATGCACCCGGCAATACTGGTCCACCACAGCCATCCCATCGGAAGCATCGCCCATCTTGCAAGTGCCCGACGAGTGGTGCTGCGTGCCTACGTTCTCCATCAGCCACCTGTCCAGCGCGTCATCGTCTTGTAGCTCCTCGTCCGAGGGCGTAAGCCTCTCTGTCAGTATGTCCTTGTACTCCGGGCTTTTCGAGATTTCGATGCACAACCTTACCGCGCTACGCATGCGCTCCCTGTCCCACGGATCGCTTAGATAGTCGTAGTTCAGGACAGGCTGCTGATTGGGGTCTGCTGAAGCGAGACGCAAAGTGCCGGCCGTAACAGCCTTCTGCAGCGCGACGCTGAAGCCCGTGTATGTGCCGTCTTCGCTCAGCTGCACATTCGACGGCCTGTGCTCGCTAGTCATGAGTATGGGCGACATCTGCATATCGTTCCTGTGGGGCGAATCCGGCGTCGTGTACCGCATGCCCACTTGAATGGAAGGCGTATTGATGTCAGCGAGTTCCAAACTCGTGCTGAATGGGATGAAGGTCGATGGATGGTCGCGCAGGTTCTCGCCGACGCCTGGCAGGTCGTGCAGCACATCGATACCTATTTCCCGGAGGTGCTCAGAAGGACCTATTCCTGACAGCATCAGCGTCTGCGGCGAGTTGATTGCGCCCCCGCTCAGTATGATCTCGTCAGCATATACCGTGAATGTCTCGCCCCCACTGTCTGCTTCTACGCCCACCGCGCGCTTGCCGTCGAACAGGATTCTATGCACCATTACGCCGCCCCGCACTGTCAGGTTCAGCCTGTGCCGCACCTGCGACAGGTAGGTGAGGGCAGTGCTCATTCTTACACCGTCGATGTTGTTCAGCGGGCGCGGTCCCACTCCGGTCGATTCAGGGTGGTTCTGGTCCATCGATTCGGGGAATCCGGCGTTGAGGCACGCGGCCCAGAACGCCCTCGCGCTGGGGTTTGCCTCTTCTCTTTCGTATCTCCTGACCGGTATCGGCCCTTCGGAACCATGAAAGTCATCACCACCAAAGGCTAGATCGTTCTCGCTCTTGTTGAAAAAAGGCAAGCAGTTCACGAACGACCACTCGTCGTTGCCAAGCTCCGCCCATTCATCATAGTCCTCCGGTATCCCGCGGAAGAACACCTGCCCGTTGATCGAACTCGAGCCGCCGATAACCTTGCCGCGCGGCACGATGAACGGCTCGCGTCCCGGTGTCGCGTTCGCCTCGTAATTCCAGCTATGCGCGTCCGGCCCGTATGCGGAGTGCCAGGGGTTGTTGCCCAGCTTCACGCTGTCCGGCAGGTGGTCTATATCCTGATAGTCAGGCCCTGCCTCCAGCAGCAGAACGGTGCGGTCGGATCCCTCAGTCAGCCTAGTAGCCAGCACCGAACCGGCCGATCCTGCGCCAATGATGATGTAGTCATACTTCATAGCCAACCTCCTGCGTTACAGGTATTTTCATAGATTGGGCGGATTATACACGATGGGAATATCGTTTCCAGCCCGTGTATTCGGTTAACTCCGGCTTGCGGTAACTTGCCAGTCTTTCAGAATCTGTTCGTCATGTGGAAACGGCAGCGGCGGTAGTTTGTCGAGAGCGAATGTTTCGACTGCAAGCGCATCGTGCCCGATGACCACTTCACCGCCGGTGACGTGCGCCGAATACACCACCAGTACCACGGGGTTTCCCTCCAGCGAATAGATGCCGATAAGCTGGTCGAGCGCCACATCCAGCCCCGTTTCCTCCTTCACTTCGCGCACTGCCGCCGCTTCGACTACCTCGCCCCGGTCCACATACCCGGACGGAAACGCCCACTTGCCGTACTCAGGCTCCACGCCGCGTTTCACCATTACCAGGCCGTTGCCGTCAACAACCAGCGCCACTGCCGCCACCTTGGGGTCGAGAAACACCACGTATCCACACGCAGCACAGTATGGGCGCAACATGCCCTCGATGTGCTTCTCTTCAAGACGCTCGCCGCATCGCTGGCAGTAGTTGAACTCGCCCGGCATCTATTATCTCCCTCGCTGCTCACGGATCTGATTCCGGCATCATCTTACCATTCCTCTGACCGTATCCTGGATGCCCTTGCTGACAATCTAGGACGCACAGCGATATAATAGGCTCGCCTAACACCTGAAGGGAGTGAGATATATGCGATCAAATACGGCAAAGCACAAGTTGGAGCGCGGCGAGAATGTAATCTGCATCTCAGGGCTGAACTCCACTCACATCATAGATTTCTTGGGGCAGTTCGGCTTCGATGCCGTCTGGATCGAGGCGGAGCACGGGCCGAACGACTTCGCAGACATTCCGGATCTTACGCGCGCCTGCGACCTGTGGGACATGACCTCGGTCGTGCGCGTCAATCGGAACAACGCAGGCATCATCTACCGAACGTTCGATGTGGGAGCGCAAGGCATAGTGGTTCCTCACGTGGACACGGCCGAAGATGCCCGCGCGGTCGTCGATGCTGCCAAGTTCGCTCCCGTAGGGCACCGCGGTATGTTCGGCAGCAGGCAGGGCTACGGCGACCCCGATTACGTACACAAGGCGAATGACGAAACCCTTGTGGTAGTTCTCATCGAGGACATAAAGGCAGTCAACAACCTGGACGAGATACTGACAGTTGACAACATCGACGTGTTCTTCGTTGCTCCCAGCGACCTGGCGCAGTCCATGGGATACCTCGGCGGCATCGACCATCCTGAAGTTACATCGACCATCGATGGCGCGCTCCAGAAGATAGTTGCTTCCGGGCGCACCGCGGGCTCGCTCGTAACCGACGATAACGTCGAGCACTACCTCAGCCTGGGAGTCAAGTTCATGATGACAGGCTGGCAGGCATGGGTTGGGTCGGGCGCAGCGGCGTTCAAGGCGAAGGTATCCGCAGCAACGAGTTAAGCGAAGGCAAGATGTGACGAACATCGCCGCAACAATGGAGGCGCAGCTTGACAATCTCTCGCTGCGCCAACTGCGCGGCATAGCAGCCGTGGCCGAGATACACGGCGCCCAGACCTACCTTGTCGGCGGCGCGGTCAGGGACGCACTGCTGAGATTTCAAGTCTCAGATATCGACATTGCGGTCGTCGGCATGACGTCCGGCATTCCCAGGGGGGTTGCACGTGCGCTCAACGGCAGGATTGTCGCACATTCCCAGTTCAATACCTTTTCCCTGAGTGCCTCCGGCAGACACATTGACCTCGCAATGGCGCGCTGCGAGACCTACACCCACCCAGGCGCGCTACCCACCGTTCTTCCCGGCACAATCCGACAAGACCTTGCTCGCCGCGATTTCACCATCAACGCAATGGCGGTGTCCCTCAGCACAGCTTCTTCCGGCGAACTCATCGACCCTCTCGATGGCCAGTCCGATCTGAAGACGGGGCTGGTGCGTGTTCTGCACGATGACAGTTTCAAGGACGACGCCACACGCATTCTCAGGGCAGCCCGCTACGCCGTCAGACTTGGATTTACCCTGGAAGCGCACACCAAGCAACTGTTGAGGCGTGATGTCTCATATCTCGATACTATCTCGCCCGCGCGACTGCGCGACGAATTCGTGCGAGTATTGCGAGAGGGCAGGGCAGTTCCAATTCTTGAAATGCTGCAAGACCTCGGCGCGCTCCAAGCAATTCATCCCGCACTTCAGCTCACCCCGCAAATCCTGGGCGTACTCCGCCGTGTAGAACAATCAGCATATACCGACAAGCCCGCGCTCTATTTCGCCGTCCTCACCTTCAACTTGAACGCGAGCGAGAAAGTCACATTCTCTGAACGCCTGCGCCTGACTTCCCGCTGGGCGCAGGTCGTCCGAGATACAGGACTGGCTAAGATCCGTATGCGAGACGACCCTTCAATCGATGTGTTTAGTCGCAAAGAAATTTACAGGCGCCTTCGGTCACTCGACGAAGCGGCAATACTTGGATGTGCTTTGTGTGAAGAGGGCAGCACAGCCGCGCGGGGACTTACGCTCTATCTGGACAAATTGCGCCACATCAAGCCAATGCTGAATGGCGATGACCTACTCACTCTCGGCGTGCCACAGGGGCCTCGTATAGGCGAGTTTCTTCACGATCTGATGGAAGCCCGCCTCAACGGACACGTGAAGACACGCCAGGACGAAATCGACTTAGTTCAAGCGCGCTTGTAGCCAATCCTGTTCATCCTGTTCATCAAAGCAATCTAGCCCACAGACACGCCGCCTGCCGACAGTCCGGGCTCCGTCATACCACTTGGGTCGAGTATCTCGTCGAGCTCTTCGGATGACAGTTCGGTCTTCTCGATGGCCACTTCCTTCACCGTCTTGCCGGTCGCCTGCGCCTCCTTAGCAATTGCCGCCGAGTCGTCATAGCCGATATGCGGCACGAGCGTCGTAACGATGGCAAGCCCACGCTCGACCATATCGGGGCCCGTGCTCGTCGCCTTCAGCCCACGCACGCACTGCTCGTCGAGATTGCGCGCTGCTGCCGCAAGCAGGTCGATGGATTGCAGCAAGTTATACGCACACACGGGCATCATCACGTTTATTTCGAAGTTGCCCGACTGTCCGCCGACTGCGATGGCAGCATCATTCCCGATGACGTGCGCCGCAACCTGGCATACCGACTCCGGTATCACCGGGTTGACCTTGCCCGGCATTATCGAGCTTCCAGGCTGGACCTCGGGCAGCTCGATCTCGCCTATGCCGCCGCGGGGACCTGATCCCAGCCACCGTATGTCGTTGCATATCTTCATCAGGCTTACCGCGACCGTCTTCAGTGAGCCGCTTGCCTCCACGACATTGTCCAAGGTGCTTTGCGCCTGGAAGTGGTTCGTTGTCTCGCGCACTTCCACACCGAGCATCTCCGACAGTCGCGCGCAAACACCTGCTGCGAACTCCGGGTGCGTGTTCACGCCGGTGCCGACCGCCGTGCCTCCAAGCGCAACCTCGGCAAGCTCACTTTCCGCATGTCGGAGGCGGGCGATGCCGCGCTCAATCTGTCCTGCGTGTCCCAGAAACTCCTGGCCAAGGCGAACGGGGGTAGCGTCCTGCAGGTGCGTGCGTCCCGTCTTGATGACAGGCATGAATTCGTCGGCCTTCTGCTCGAGACCTTCCTGGAGCTGCTGCAAGGCGGGCATCAGGTCGTCATGAATTGCCTTCAGTGCCGACACATGGATTGCGGTCGGTATCACATCGTTCGACGACTGCCCGATGTTCACATGATCATTCGGATGCACAGGCGACCGTGAGCCGATAACGCCGCCCATCAACTCGATGGCTCGGTTCGAGATGACCTCGTTCACGTTCATGTTCGTCGATGTGCCGCTGCCTGTCTGGAAGATGTCCACAACGAACTGGTCGTCCAGCTTGCCGTCTATGACCTCTTGCGCCGCCTGTACGATGCCGTCGGCAAGGCTGCCGTCAAGCAGTTCAAGCTCCGCATTCACCTGCGCCGCCGCCCGCTTTATCTCCCCCAGCGCGCGTATGAACGAGCGCGGAAAGCGCAGATCACTGATGGGAAAGTTCAGCACCGCCCGCATCGTATTCGCCCCATAGTACGCGTCCGCCGGCACCTGGAACTCGCCCATCGAATCCCGTTCACTTCTAAACTTCTGCTCTGACACTGTTAACTCCTGAAATCATAGTTCAATTCTTCTACATTCAAGTTAGCTTCCGTTCAAAGTCTCCTTAGCAAACCCCGCAACCTCATCCGCAACCTCCCACTCGCGTCCACTCAGGCTGTGGTCGCCGCCCGGAATCTCCCGAAACTGAAGCGGTTCACGCACCCTGTCCAGCACATGCTGCAATTCAACGGACGACACCAGCCGGTCGTTCTGCCCCACGATGAACAGTTTAGGACGCTTATCCTTCACGACGCGAGATTCAGCAATCGCAGATAACGGCGGCGCGACGAGTGCAAGGCTTCTGGCTGTCTTGAGGTGCCGCAGCCCGCGCAGTATCGCGGCCGCTCCGAAAGAGTAACCCCCCAGCGCAATAAGCTTTCCGTCCACACCAGGCCACCGCCGCATCATATTCAGTGCCGATTTGATGTCATCGTGCACACGATCGCCGTTCCCGAACTCGCCCTCGCTGCCTTCCACACCGCGGAAGTTGAATCGGAAGCTCGCGAATCCCGCTTCGCACGCCGCACGACACACGCTTGTGACCAGCGGATTGTCCATGTTGCCGCCGAGCATCGGATGTGGATGGCACATCACGATAGCGGGGTAGGGCTGTGGCAATCCATCAGGAAGCGAGAGAACGCCCTCCAGCGTCAGCCGTTTGCTCTTGAATGCAATGGCGGTCTGGCGCATCATGGGCGCTGCCTCTCATCGTTAAGCCACTGCTTGAAGAAGTCGGTCGTTAGTCCCACCACCTCGGACACATGCCCACCGAAGAAGTGGTCCGCACCCCTGATCACCTCTACCTCCTTAGGGTCAGTGAACCGCCTCGCCATGAACTTGAACTGCTGCGCCGGGAAGTCGTGGTCGTGCTCGCCGAGTATCAGCAACTTAGGCAGCAGGAGTTCCTGGGCGCTCATCTCGTTGAACACGCGAGAGGGACAGGCTATGCTCGCTATGGCTTGCGGGAGATTGCTGCGCGAAACCGCCGCCAGGGCAACCGCCGCGCCAAAGGAATAGCCTGCGACACCCACTCGACTTGCATCCACATTCTCACATAGAGACAGAAATTCCAGCGCCGCCGTTGCGTCCTCAATCTCGCCTATGCCTCCATCGAACGAACCTTCACTCATATCTACCCCGCGAAAGTGGAACCGCAATGCAGCAAATCCCGCATTGCAAAGACTCTGTGCCAGCGAAGCCACGATGACGTTGTACATGTCGCCACCGTACTGCGGGTGCGGATGGCATATCACGATGCCGGGGAAGCGCCCATCTTCTGCAGGCAAATGCAGCGCGCCCTCAAGCGCCAACTCTCCGCTAGGAAACATCATGTCTCGCTGTATTGCCACTGTTCTTTATTTCCCTCACTCAACTGTGTTCGTTCGTCTGCGGACAGGGTAAAGTTTAGGCGACTGCTATGGCTTTTGACAAGCGCGATTGCTAGAATGGTAGCGGTTCTGATGGTGGAGGGGGTGGACTGAGCGACTGAGTTATATACGCACTGACCGACTAATCTAGGAGGCTCCCAAGTGAGAGAAGTTGACCTTCGCAGCGACACCGTAACGCACCCTTCGCCGGAAATGCGCCGCGCAATGGCGGAAGCAGAGCTTGGCGACGACGTATTCGGTGACGATCCCACACTCAACCGCCTTGAGGAGATGGCTGCCGAACGACTGGGCAAAGAGGCTGCAGTATTCGTTGCGAGCGGCACGATGGGCAACCTCGTCTCCATTCTGACTCACGCCGGCCGTGGCGATGAAATCATTATCGGTGACAAGGCACACATCTTTCGGAGTGAGGCAGGCGGCGCTTCCGCTCTCGGAGGCGTGGCGTACAACACGCTCCCTAACGACCATCGCGGCATGCTCGACCTCGACCAGCTCGAAGCGGCCATCAAGCCACCTAATGTCCACTTCACCCGCACCGCGATGATTGGCTTGGAGAACACGCACAACGCGTGCGGCGGAGCGCCTCTGACCGCAGATGACACCGCAGCAGTAGCTGAAATAGCGCGCAGGCATGACGTCCCTTTGCACATAGACGGCGCGCGCATATTCAACGCTTCCGTGGCGCTGGAAACGCCTGTCACAGAGTTGGTGAAGGATGCCGACAGCGTCAGCTTCTGCTTGTCCAAGGGCTTGAGCTGCCCGATTGGTTCGGTCGTGTGCGGCAGCACCGAGTTCATCGAGGGCGCGCGCAAATGGCGGAAGATGGTCGGGGGCGGTATGCGGCAGGTCGGCGTCATCGCTGCGGCAGGCATCGTCGCGCTCGATAGTATGATCGAGCGGCTGAACGACGACCATGCTACCGCTCGCAGGCTCGCGCAGGGCTTGGCGCAGATTCCCGGCATCGACATCGATCCTGAAGCCCTGCCGACCAATCTGGTCTTCTTCAAAATTACTGGTGGCAGTCCCAGTCTGATAATGGAAGAGATAAACAAGCACGGCGTCAAGGGCGGCGCTGCGTATGGCGACTGGCGCTTCGTAACGCACTACGGCATCGACTCCGACGACATTGACTATGCTCTCGAAGTCATGGACGCTGCCTGCCGGAAGTATGCAGGCACATAGACACAGAACACATAAGCACGAAGACCGCGAGGCAGGCAGATACCAGATCGCCTGCCTCTCTTTTCTCTCATGTTGCTAGTAATCCGCAATCCCCGCTTTCGCCTCTTATGGACAAGCTCGGTCATTAACTTCGTGGGCTTGATCACTTACTTCACCGTCCACGGCTGGCTTGCGCTCGCCGTTACCGACTCCGAGTTCTGGGTTGGCGCTACTTACGGCATGAATGGGCTGAGCCTGGTTCTCTTCAGTGCGGGTGCGGGCGTGCTGGTGGACAGGCTTAACCGCAAGAAACTCATTCTCATCGCGCTAGTCTGTCAGGCGAGCACCGCCGCGGCGATAGCAGCGCTCATATTCACCGAGCAGATACACCTATGGCATGTTCTTCTCGTCTCGTTCATAGACGGCACTGTGATGTCATTCAAGGTGCCCTCACGCTCGGCGCTCGTGCTTGACGTGGTGGGCCGCCGGAACATGCTGAAGGCTACGGCTGCGACCGCTGCTGCTGCCACCGGCGTGGGGATCGCCATGCCGCCGCTCGCCGGGATGATAATAGAATCGTATGGCATCGGCTGGGCATACGTCGCCATGGCCAGCGCATTCGCGGCCTCTGGGGTAATACTCGCCTTCCTGCGCGGTGTTAAGAGGGCTAAGCGAAAAACCGAAACCTCACCCAAGCAGGACTTGCAGGACGGAGTCAAGTATGTATTCACGACGCCCGCGGTCAGGCTGCTCTTTCTGTTGCTTTTAAGCGCCGAGATTTTTGGCTGGGCGCACGAAGCGATGATGCCGGTAATGGCAGGCAAGGTTCTGAACGCCGGCCCCACCGGGTTGGGCTACCTTCTGTCGGCAGGAAGCGCGGGCGCGCTGCTGGCATCCCTAGCTCTTTCAGGCATCGGCGACATCCGTAGGAAAGGGCTTGCGATCATCGGCGGCTACATCGTCTTCGGCGCGTTCTTGATTCTGTTCGCTCTGTCAGAGTGGCTGCTGCTATCACTCACCCTGATTGCCATAGCCTATGCCAGCGCAACACTGTATGAGACCGTGCTGGAAACGCTCTTGCAGACCACCGTCCCAGACGAGATGCGCGGGCGTGTGCTGAGTTTCCAGATGTTCACTTGGGGAGTCACCGACGTGTCCGGCTTCTATACCGGCGCAATCGCTTCTCTGATCGGCGCTCCATTGGCGATCTCCATCGGTGCAGGTGTGGTTGTGCTGAACGGTCTGCGCCTCGTCCGTTCATTCGCCGGACGATACATTGAGGAGCAACAGGCGCAGACATCGGTCGATGCCACCGCATAGCTAGCGAATTAAGTGCAGTCCATACTTTACTTATGCTGTTAATTCTTCGTAACTCCAGATTCCGCCTGCTCTGGACGAGCTCCGTCGTCAGCGAACTTGGCATTATGTTCCACTTCACCGCACACGGCTGGCTCACTCTGACGGTAACGGATTCTGCCTTCTGGGTGGGTGCCGTTTCAGGCGCGGCCGGTGTCAGCACAATCCTGTTCAGCACGGTCTCAGGTGTACTTGCAGACAGGCTAAATCGCAAGTATCTGATTCTCTTGACGCTTGTCTGTCAGGCATCAGTGGCGGCGGTACTGGCGGGGCTGATATTCACCGAGCAGATACAGCTATGGCACATCCTTCTCGCCTCCTGCATCGACGGCGGTATGATGTCGATTCGAGTGCCCTCACGCATGGCGCTGATCATGGACATAGCCGGACGCCGTAACATACAGAACGCAACCGCCGCCAACTTCGCCGCTATGACGGGCACGGGTATCATTATTCCTCCGATTGCAGGACGGCTAGTCGAATCTCACGGCATAGCCTGGGCGTACATTTCCATGTCCTCTGCGTTCATGCTATCCGTAGTTATGCTGGCATTCCTGAGCGGCGTAAAGAGTGCGGAACGAAGCGGTGTCGCTTCCCCGCTTCAGGACTTCAGGGAAGGTGTCAGGTATGTCTTCACTACACCGGCAGTCCGGCTGCTTATCGTGCTTATGCTCACGGCGGAGGTATTCGGCTGGGCGCACGAAGCCATGATTCCCGTCATGGCGCGGGAGGTACTGGAAACAGGTCCTTCAGGAGTGGGTGATCTCATATCAGCGGGAAGCGCCGGCGCGCTGTTCTCCGCGGTCATACTGTCGGCGATCGGGGATATTTCGAGAAAGGGTCTGGCGCTCGTCGCCGGTTATATCGGCTTCGGCGCTTTCCTGATGCTGTTTGCCTTGTCTGACTCCCTGATACTGTCTCTTGTGCTAATCGGCGCAGCGTGGGCTGTAGTAGCCCTGTATGAAACAATGCTCAGCACGCTTCTGCAAACCAGCGTCCCTAACGAGATGCGCGGCAGGGTCCTCAGCTTCCAGACTTTCACCTGGGGACTTAGTGGTGTGTCCGGCTTCCAGACCGGAGCAATCGCGGCACTACTGGGCGCTCCCCTTGCAATTGGTATCGGCGGCGGGGTACTTGTGCTTAACGGCCTGCGACTCGCCCGCACGCTCGCCTCCAGATATCGCGAAGACGAACCTGCGCCGTCAGCCGTTCACGAAGAGCCTGGCGATGCTCCCGGCGAATGAACACACCTTATCCATCATTGTCGGCTCCGCTTGGTCTCGAACCCCACCAGTGTTCCATTCGCTCCCGCACGGTGCGCTCATACCCCTGAGTGCCCGGTCGGTAATATCGCCTGCCTTTGAGGCTGTCAGGTAAGTTCTGCATGGGGGTGAAGTTGCCCTCGTAGTCGTGTGCGTACTTATACCCCTCGCCATAGCCCATATCTCGCATCAGACCCGTTACCGCGTTTCGCAGGTGCAGCGGCACAGGCTCGTTCCTCGTCCTCTGAACGTCCTCCGTAGCTCTGTTGAGCGCCATATACGAAGCGTTGCTCTTGGGCGCGGTCGCAAGATAGACCGTAGCTTCCGCAAGAGGAATCCTACCTTCGGGCAGTCCGATGAAATGCACCGCCTGCTGAGCGGCAACTGCCATAGTCAAGGCTTGCGGTGCTGCCATGCCGATGTCCTCTGACGCCAGAATCACCAGTCGCCGCGCGATGAACAGCGGGTCCTCGCCCGCCTCGAGCATTCGCGCGAGCCAGTAGATGGCTGCGTCGGGATCCGATGCCCGCACAGACTTGATGAACGCCGAAATGGTGTCATAGTGCAGCTCGCCCGCCTTATCGTGCCGCAGCGAACGTCTCTGCATAGCGTCTTCCACCATCGCCACGTCAATACGCCGTGTCCCGTCTGCTTCCGGCGCTGTTGCGGAGACCGCAAGTTCAAGTGCGTTCAATGCCGTGCGCGCATCGCCGTTGGAAAGGTTGACTAACGCGTCTAGCGCGTCATCGCTGAGACAGGGATTTAGCATGCCAAGGCCCCGCTCAGCGTCCGTTGCCGCGGCTATTACGATGGACCGCACTTGTTCATCACTCAGCGATTCGAGCGCGAATACACGGGCGCGGGAGAGCAGGGGAGAAACGACCTCGAAAGATGGGTTTTCAGTGGTCGCTCCTATGAGCACAAGCGTACCGTCTTCGACGTATGGGAGGATGACATCTTGCTGCGCTTTGTTGAAGCGATGGATTTCGTCAACGAATAGTATCGTTGATTGCCCGGTCATACCCAGGCGCTCCCTAGCTTCCCCGGCAATGCGCCGCAGGTCGGCAACTCCCGACGCCACGCCACTCACCTGCTCAAAGTGACTGTCCGTTACGTTGGCGATAAGGCTGGCAAGCGTAGTCTTGCCCGTGCCCGGCGGCCCCCAAAGAATGATTGACGGAAGCGTATCCGCTTCTATGCTGTTGCGAAGGGCAGTGCCCGGCCCAATGATCTGTTCCTGTCCGACATACTCTTCGAAAGTGCGTGGACGCATCCTTGCAGCGAGCGGCGCTCTGTTGAGTAGTTCGCGCTGGGAACGATGCTCGAAAAGTGTCATATGACGTCAGCCTTGGAATTGGAGCGCATGCCTTACAGCTTGCAGCATCGTATCGTCCTCACCGGGCAGCACAGTGCGCGCATCGAGCATCACATGCTCATCCTCGATGCGTCCCAAGACAGGGCTATCCCATTCGCGCAACCGCCTCGCGACACCTTCCGCGCCGCCAAGAAGGTCATCACACTTAATCGCCAGCGCCCATGTCGGAAGCGTCTCTCCCGGCAGACTTCCGCCGCCAATGGTTGCTCTCGACTTTATGAGTGATGCATTGGCACCTATCTCCCTTACCCATCCATCAGCGCGTGCCTTCACATCATCCGCTGTCATAGCAATTATGCGCCATACCGGAATCTTATCCAGTGCCTCGCCTTTGATGTAGTGCTCCAGAGTGGCCGCAAGTGCAGCCATGCTCAGCTTGTCGATTCGCATCGCCCTTGCAAGCGGATGCCGTGCCACTACATCTACGAGCGTCTTTTTGCCCGAGATTATCCCTGCCTGGGGGCCTCCTAGCAGCTTGTCGCCCGAGAAGAAGGACAATCCCACGCCCGAGCTAGTACTCTCCTGCGGCATCGGCTCATGCATAAGGCCGAAGCGCGCAGAATCCAGCAGACAGCCGCTCCCAAGATCGTGCAACACCGGAATGCCTCGCTGCGCTCCAATTTCAACCAATTCCGGTATTTCAGGTGTGTGCGTGAACCCCATTACGCGAAAGTTGCTCGCATGCACTGCCAGCAGCGCGCCTGTATTCTCACCTATCGCCGCCTCATAGTCGCGAGCGTATGTGCGATTAGTTGTGCCTACTTCCACCAACGTCGCCCCACTTTGCTTGAGCACATCAGGGATTCGGAAGCCGCCTCCAATCTCCACAGCCTCGCCGCGCGATACTATTACTTCTTTCCCGTACGCGACGGCCGCCAAGCCAAGCATCACTGCTGAAGCGTTGTTGTTCACGACCAGTCCTGCCTCCGCGCCAGTAACCCGTGCGACAAGGCTCGAAATGTGCGCCTGACGGGATCCGCGCCTGCCCGTGGGCAGATCCAGCTCAAGGTCGCTGTATCCTTGGGCTGCTCGCTGCATTGCCCGTATCGCGTCTTCACTCAGTGGCGAGCGCCCTAGATTGGTGTGCAGCACAACTCCCGTGGCGTTAATCACATGCCGAGGCCAATCCTCTGTTAACGACTCCACACGCTTGCTTATGGCTGCGATAATCTCGTCGTGTCGCGGAGCGGGATTGCCTGATCTGATCCTAGACCGCGCTTCATCCAATTCTTGCCTGACCAGTTCTACCACGACGGGCCGCGAGTGCTCCTCTATCAGGAGCACGATACTCTCGTCGGAAAGCAAGCGTTCCACACTGGGCAATAATCGGTACGCCGTTGTCATATCTCGCATCTCCGCCCACCGCTAGAAGTCATGGTTCGGTTCTCCCAACCGTCATTATATTCTATCCCGGGCCTGCAATTCCTTATTGTTCTGAATGATGGTAAACTAGCCACCTATTATTGACCCTACATTGGGCGCTTGTTAAAATGCTTTGGATGTGAAGGATTCCTCTATTTCTTGGGAGGCTATGTTCGTAATCGGATTGACAGGCGGCATCGGCACGGGCAAGACTCATGTTTCGCGCACGCTGGAAGACTTGGGTGCCGCCGTTGTAAACGCCGACTTGCTCGGCCACGAGGTGTACACACCGCATTCCGAGGGCTGGCATGCGGTCGTAAATGCGTTCGGTGACCGGGTTGTGGCAGACAACGGTGAGATCGATCGTAGAGCGCTTGGCGGCATCGTCTTCAGCGACGAAGCAGCCCTTCAGCAGCTGAACGCCATCATGCACCCTCGAATATACGCCCTCGCCGAGCAGCGTCTCAATGCTCTGTCTCAGGAAGGCGAAACGACGGCAGTGCTTGAAGCAGCCCTCCTGATTGAAGCAAAATGGACGCCTCTAGTCAATGAAGTTTGGGTTACGGTATCGCCCGAAGCGGATGTCATATCCCGATTGCAACAGCGCAACAATCTCGACGAAGACGCGGCGCGCTCGCGAATCAACTCTCAAATGCCGCAGACGGAACGAGTCGAGCACGCCAATGTGATTATCGAAAACAACGGCACACTTGAAGACTTATCGTCTGAAGTTCAAAATTTGTGGAACAAAAGGGTTCTTACCCGTTAAGGAGTGCAGGCTTACAAGATGACGCAATCAACGACCACGCTCTATCGAAGCTACATCATCGAGGAGTACCACCTCACCGAAGAACCCTACTATGTCGCAGTCGGCGACGAGGTAGAGCTGTTCGAAGCTGCGTACGAGCAGCGCATTCCTCTCATCTTCAAGGGACCGACCGGATGCGGCAAGACCCGCTTCGTCGAGTACATGTCTTACAGGCTGGGACAGCCGCTCACCAGCATCAAGCAGGCCGATAGCAGGGGCATCGAGCGACCGGAGGGCGACAACATACCCTTGGTAACCATTGCCTGCCACGAAGACCTCACCGCCAGCGACCTGGTTGGCCGCTATCTCCTTGAGGGAGACTCTACCGTCTGGATTGACGGACCGCTCTCTCGCGCGGTCAAGGCCGGCGGCATCTGCTACCTTGACGAGATTGTTGAGGCGCGCAAAGACACCACCGTACTCATTCACCCCCTTACGGACCACAGGCGCATCCTGCCGGTCGAAAAGCGCGGCGAACTGCTCGAGGCGGCTGACGGCTTCCTGCTGATTCTGTCATACAACCCCGGCTACCAGAGCGCACTCAAGGACCTCAAGCACAGTACACGACAGCGCTTCATCTCCATCGAGTTCGACTATCCGCCACGTGACATCGAGGCCGAAATCGTTCAGCACGAGTCGGGTTGCAATGACGACGACGCAATGCAGCTCGCAATGCTTGGAGAGAAGGTCCGCAACCTCCGCGAACACGGGCTTGGCGAGGGAGCGAGCACGCGCCTGCTAATCTACGCGGGAAAGCTCATATCTCAAGGCATCCCGCCGCGCCGCGCATGCCAGGTTGCTGTGAATTGGGCGGTTACCGATGACCATGCCGTGCAGAGGAGCATCGAAGAAATAATCTCCTCCATCTTTGAATAGGGCGTTCCTTCCCACATGAGGAAGGAAGGTTAGGGCCTGCGTCTGCGAAGGCGAAGGCCGCGCTTATGGGTGAAGAAGATTATGCTAACTGCTTGGGTTTAACTAGACTTCAGTCAAGGAAACCCTATAGGACGATTGTCATCGATGGCAGACATACAGAAGATAACGCCACATTTCTGGCTGTACGGTCAGGCGGAAGAAGCCGCCGAATTTTATACTTCCATATTCCACAACTCAAAAATCGTCAGCTCCCTCAAACTGCCGGAGGACCCCGCAGGAGGGTCCTCTCTGGTAGAGTTTGAACTGGAAGGTCAACGATATATCGCCTTCGACGGCATCCCTGAAATACCATTCACAGAGGCGGTTTCCTTCATCGTCAATTGCGAAACTCAGGAAGAAATAGATTACTTCTGGGACAAGCTCACCGAGGGCGGAGAAGAAGTTCAATGTGGTTGGCTCAAGGACAAATTCGGCGTTTCATGGCAGGTTGTGCCCGCAGCTCTGACGAGTCTCCTTGACGACTCGGAGAAAGCTTCAAAGGTAATTCATGCTATGCTGCCGATGAAAAAATTAGACATCAACAAGCTGCGTAAAGCCTACGATGGTCCGTAGCGCCATATATGGGCAGACTGCCGCCAAGTCGCGGGCTGACCGAATACCACGAAAGCGAACCCGCCTAGATGGGCAACCTGTTCATAGACCATATTAAGCGAGTAGTCGCTCAGAACCCCCACCGCCGAATAGACGATCCTTCGCTCACTCCGGCAGGCATCATGGTGCTGGTCTTCTCAAAAGACGGCGGGCATTGCCTGCTGCTTCAGAAGCGGTCCAGTAGAGTGGACAGCCACAAAGGTGAAATTTCCTTTCCCGGCGGCAAGATGGACCCGGGCGACCGAACTCTGCTTGACACCGCCTTGCGTGAAACCCATGAAGAGATGGGCATAGACCCGCAAGATGTAGAGGTTCTAGGTGCTCTTGACGAGACCGCGACCACAACCGGGTTCTGCACCAGCCCGTTTGCCGGAGTCATCCCATACCCTTATGACTTCAGTCCCCAGGAAGAAGAGGTTGCAGAAGTGCTGGAAGTGCCTGTATCCTCACTGTTAGACAGCGCGAACCGCCGTGATGACATCCGTATCTCCGGCGGAGACCTTGAATACGCTCCGGCCTTCGCTTATGACGGGCATATCATATTTGGAGCCACGGCGCGCGTACTTGATAGATTCTTGCAGCTTATCGAAATCCCTCGCTAGGAGGCATTGCCTTGAACAATCAGGCGGCAACACTAGACGACATCAGGGCCGAGTTGGGAAAATACCCGGGTTCCGTAGTTGATGAGTTCGACAGGGCGCGCGAACAGATGCCGCCGAACCTCACCGACGCGCAGATGCGAGAGTGGGCAAACGCCGGACTCGAAATCGCGCAGGAAACCGTTCGCTCCTGGGAGGCCGCAGCCGAGTTCTACAAGGTCAGCTCCAAAGTGCTCGGATTCATGCCGCTTAACTATTTCTTTAAGTGGACGGAATGCGGCAAGGAGCTATGCGTGGAATCCCCCACGCTCGCGGCAGCCTACTTCGAGGCGAGCCCAGGCACAATGAGCAAGCTCCGGTCCCGCCACATCGAAAGCTGGTCCAATCTGGGTCGCAGCCTCTACAAGGGCACATGGAAGTCCAGCACTCTGGCCTGCAAATTCTTCCAGTCCAGCCCTGCGCTACTCGAAGACCTTAGCTTCCCGGAGATGGAACGCTTCGCCAATTTCCTTGACGCTCTCTCCCACCGTTCCTACGACTTGGCGTCTGACTGTCTCACGCTTGGACAACAGCTCTTTCCGATGATCGGTGAGGATAGGGCGGCATTCATCAATATGGCATCTGCCTTGGTTGATTCCGGATGGCGCGAAATCAAGGCGTTCTTCGAGTCCGGAGCGCGTGCGCTTCCGCGCATCGAAGGCACCCAGCGCCTGCGCTTTCTGAAGCTTTCGGAACAGCTCGTGCATAGCGGTGGGATGAACATACCTAGCGTCATGCTTGAGACATCCAACGCGCTCGCCCAGATTGACACTCATGACCACGAGCAGATTCTCGGCATGGCTGAGGCGCTTATGCCGCGCTCCGGGCCTGCTGTACCGGAGTTCATAAAGGCATGCCCCCAGGCTCTGGACAAGCTCACTATGAACCAGCTCGAAAAATGGTACGCCGAGGGCGTGAACATCCTCCAGCAGAACAGCGACGGCGGCTTAGCCTACTTCAAGATAGAGTCTGCCCGCTCAGAGGAAATGCTTGAGACCCTGTCTTCCGGCGTGGAATTCGTGCGAATCAAGGACGTAATGGAGATGTACTGCCGGGGACTCGCCGGCGCGGAAATAAAGCTGTCGGAGAGCGGCGAACTCGCCGACAAGAACATAGGCTGGGTGTCCAGCGAAGCCCCCACAACGGAAGGCACAACCGTATTCCTGCCCAACCTGGTTGACCGCTACCTGACTAAACTGCAGAACTTCAACTGGTTCAAGGTGGTTTCGACTCATCAGGTCGCGCGTCTCGAATTCGGCAGCTTTAGGTTCGCATTCGACAGACCTTCCGCAATGTTCGACGACCTTCGCAATGACCTCGCTAGCAAGAGGGCCGCGGCGACGTCTGGCAGGGAAAACGGTCACTCGCCCGAAGTGGACGACGAGGCCCTCGAAAGAGCTTGGGCCACAGACGTCCAGCGCTTCTTCGACCTCTTTGACGACCGCAAACTCGCACTCGACATCTACACGGTCGTAGAGGAAGCACGTCTTGACGCCCGCGTGAAGCATGAATATCGCGGAATCCGCAGCCCGTACACTCAGGTGCAAACGGACTCGCTGGCCAGTCGCCCGAATATCACCGAGCTTCCTATGCGCCAGGCGATGGTCGAGTTCCTCGTAAGGCTCAGTTTGCAGCAATACCAAGGTCTGCCGGCGCCCGAACAGTACAAAGAGGAAGCACGCCAGATCGGCCGGATTATGAGGCAGGTGCTCAACCCCGAGGCGTCGGTCGAGGACACCGCCGAAGCTACACTCCGAATATACGCCATCATCTCCCAGATTCCCAACGAAGAAGCCCCACCGGAGGACTGGGAAGACCTGGACATGTCCGACGAAATGGAAGAGGACTACATGGACTCGGACGAAATGGAGTCTCTCCTCCAGCAGATAGCGCAGGGCATGGAGATGCAGATGCGCCCGGAAGGCGAGCAGGATTACGAATCGAGCGAGGAAGTGGACTTCCGCGGTGACTTCAAGCCCGAACTCGTCCAGCTTCTTGAGCAGCTTCGCATGCAGCAGGATGAGTCAGGTGGCGAGGCGAGCGGCGAACCCATAACTCAGGAAATGCTTGAAGAGCTTCTTCAGAACAGCGCCGAACTTGAACTTGAGGCGGTGCAGGGGGAAATCCAGCAGTCCAGCAACACAATGGCGAACAACCTTATGAAGGAAGCCGGGGTGGATGCGCCGCAATCTCCTGAATTCGGGCAGGGTCCTCTCGTACATGTCGATGAGGATGGCGGTGAGCTGGAAGCGAACGAACCTCAGACATTCGTATATGACGAATGGGACTTCCGCGCGGACGACTACAAGCCCCGCTGGTGCATCGTGCGTCAGAAGACGATGCAGGAAGGCGACCCCTCGTACTATGGGAATACGCTCGGCAACTACGGCACGCTGGTGACGCAGATTCGCCGCCAGTTCGAGATGATGGTGCCGGAGATGTTCCGCAAGGTACGCAAGCTCGAAGACGGGGAAGAGATTGATATAGACGATATCATCGAAGCCTTCGTGGACATGAAGACCGGCGCAAGCCCGAGCGACAAGTTCTACTGGCGGCGCAATAAGGTGCAGCGGGATGTTGCCGTGGCATTCCTGCTAGACACCAGCGCATCCACCGCGGAGGCGATCGACGACACCCGCAAGAACACCGACGACTGGGACGCGCCCGACGACCCGGTGGAGTACATGGTCTGGCTGCGCACACGCCGAGGTGAAGCGATGCGCCGTTCCTATAAGCGCATCATAGACGTTGAGAAAGAGGCGATAGTCCTGCTCATCAACGCGCTTGAAGCGATTGGCGACCTCTACGGTATATACGGGTTCTCCGGATATGGCAGGGAGAACGTCGAATTCTACACCATCAAAGACCTCGACGAGAACTTCTCCGATCGCGTGAAGAGGCGCATAGACCGCATCGCGCCCCTGCACGCCACCCGTATGGGCCCCGCCATACGACACACCACATACAAGCTCGACAAGCAGGACGCCCGCACCAAGCTGATGTTCCTCATCAGTGACGGCAGGCCGCAGGATAGGGGATACAGTCGAGAGGGTGTGGAGAAGGAGTACGCCGTCCACGACACCAAGATGGCGCTCGACGAGGCAAAGAACTTAGGCATCAACGCCTTCGCTCTCACTGTGGACAAGAACGGCCACGACTACCTAAAGACGATGTGTTCGGACATGGGCTACGAAGTGCTTGACGACATCTACGAGTTGCCTTCGCGCCTGCTGTATCTCTACAAGAAGCTCACGATGTAGTATCAGCCAGCAGATTTCACTCTCCCTTTGGGAGAGAGTCAGGCAGCGGTCAGAGAAAAGTGTCGCGCTTGACCTGAAGCTGTTGAACACCACAAAAATGGCAAAGACGTAGGGCAACCGGAAACGGTTGCCCTTTATACTGCCTCCCGACTCGCATCTCCGCTGTGACGATATCCGAAGGCTATCCGAAGGCAGATTACTTACCTTTGCGGCCTAACCGCCTCAAGCGGCGCTCCGCGCACGAAACGGATCATCCCCAGCAGTGCATGCGTTACCGCGCGGCTGCGTATCCTCAGGCGGCGGGTAGGGTAGTGTCCTGAGGTCGAATCTGACCGACCATCCATCGAGTACCCGATGAACGAAGTCCCCGAGACCACGCTCCCGTCGGCTGATTCCAGCGCAAGCGGACTGATCCCAATGCCAATGTCGGCTCCGAAGGTCTGGCGCGCCGCCCTTGCCATTTCTTGTGCCGCCTCGCAGCTCGCAAACCCATGCTTCTCCACAATCCGGGCATCTACGCCCAGGCTAACCGGTGAATAGGCGCCATTCGCGACCGCGCCGCCTCTGAGCACTGATTCGCTTCCCTCGACCTCCGTAAGGTTATTGCTCAACAGCCCACCCGTAAACGCCTCCATGACTGCCAGGGTCAAACCCTCGTCTCTAAGCAGTCCAATCGCTTTCGACTCCGGCGTTTCGTCGTCCTCCCCCCAGATTGCGTCGTCGCCAATGATGCCGCGTATCTCCGCTTCCATCGGCGCAATCAGCGCGCTGGCCTCTTCATCCGTCGCTGCCGTTGCGATAGCGCGCAGGTGAATTCCATCCTGCTTCGAGTATATGCCTAGCACTGGATTCTCGCTCTTAAACAGCGGCGACAGCAATTCGTCCAAGCCGCCCTCTGTAATGCCAAAGGTCTTCAGATTGCGCGTAGCGATTGCGATTCCCGTGTTGCGCGCCTTCAGGCGAGGCGCAACCTCGATTGTCCACATACGCTGAATCTCACGCGGAGGACCCGGCATTGCCACAATCACGCTGCCCTCGCGCTCTACCCACCACCCCGGCGCTGTGCCCATCGGATTAGATATAGCCTCGGCGGACGGTATGAGCGTCGCCTGCTTCACATTCGTTTCAGGCATCGGAAAGCCCCTGTTGGCAAAAAGACTTCGCAGATGCTTTAGCAGGTCGTCCTGAACCGTCATCTCCTCGCCGCACACCCTAGCTATGGTTTCCCGTGTCAGGTCATCCGAAGTTGGTCCGAGTCCGCCCGATGTCAGGGTAACATCCGACCGCCTGAAAGCCCGCTCAATCGCCTCATGCAGCCTGTCCGGGTCGTCTCCAACCTTGGTTACCCAACGCACCTCGATTCCGAGCTTCGCCAGTTCCGATGCAAGATAGGACGAGTTTGTATCAACCAACTCGCCCATGAGAAGCTCCGTACCTATCGACAGAATTTCGGCATGCATTGAGCGCCTCCACAATCAAGCCTTATGCAAAGGGACAGGCACAAAGCCTGCCCCAAATCTCTATCTGGATCGATTAACCAGTTCTATCCGGGTGTTATGGCGTTTTCGTTCGCCTGCGGTCTGTCGAAGTATGGTTCTGCGACCATTCCCAAAGACGAGCCAACTTTATCTCATGCCATCCGGTCTGTCCAACGATGTCAATTGCTCTCTGCGCTTTCTTGTCCGTAGGGTGGGTTCTTGGCGAGTTCCACGAAGGCATCTACCCAGTCCGCCGGCATACCGATGACGGGTTGGCGAACAAAAGTGGACTCATTCTTTGCGTAATATACGCTGCCGTCCTCGCTTTTGTCCCCAAGAATCAATAGCACGCCGTCCGTGAACCGTGTGCCTCGCTCAGTTTCGCCGGAGAACCGTATCTCAATTGCATCGGAATCGTCGTCGATTCCCCATGGCGTATAGTCCTGGTCATCTACGGAGGACACTTCGATGGTCATGTTTTCCGGGCCGGGCACCAGTGGGATCAGAGGCTCCCATATCTCCATGTCGATGGGGCGCTCTTCCTCATCGACCTTGTAGTCAATGACGCTCCACTCGTTTGTCCTGTAGTCCTGTATGAACGAAACGAGGTGAGTATCTTCCGTTGTGGGATTGCCAAAATACACGTTCAGCTCGACGATTGACACCGGGTCGCGCCGCACATACCACTTTGGTACAGGTGGCTCATTGGCGAGCCTGCTGATGACGTCCCCCCAACTCGATGCGATCAGGAAAAGATCCGGAAATCCGGCTACCTGCCCGTAATGATGCCTGCCGTCCGTAGTCAGGTCGCCCAGCCTGAACTGTACACTCCTGTTCGCGGTCAGTCCCACATCGACTATAGTGTCGGGATCGTCCAATCCGTACTGCGCCGGGTCATCGATCAATGGCTGTACCGCAGTAAGGTCCCGCCTAGTCCCGGGCCCGCTCAACAGCAGCGTAACGCCTCCCCAGCGGTTGTAGTTTGGCGGAATGCCCTCCGGGTCCGTGAACGCCCAGGTTCTGTCTTCCGTCTTGTAGAAACTCACACGCTTATCGTCTAGGTATGTAACGCTGATAGTCTCGATATCGTCCTCCGCAACCTGGTAGAACCACGGAGACTTCTTGGCTTTCTTCTCCACCAGCACAAACCGTCCAAGGCCGCTCTGCACCACATGGTAGTTATCCAGGCCGCCCTCTTGGAAGCGCGTTACCGCAATCTCGAATACGTTGCTCCACGCGACGATGCCGACGAGCAGAGCCGCCACTACTATTGCGCCCGTTGCCTTCAGATTCATCCGGTCATTCTCTCCAAAATCGGGTCGGCCTAGCTCGAGGCGACCCGATACATGAACGTTTCTAGCGCCTTCGCCACCACACTACCGCGCCGATAATCAGCATGATGACCGGAGGCACGAACCAGCTCGACCACTTGATGAAGTCGCGCCCCCTAGTGGTAACCACCAGCTCCCTGTAAGGGAATACCTTCGGTCGTATGGAAATTAATTCGTAGTCGTCTGCCAGCCAGTTCACCGAATTCAGGAACAAGTCCGCGTTGTCGCTCGATGCGAAGAACTTGTTCTTGGCAAAGTCCGAGTCTCCAAACACCACGAACTTAGAAACCGGATGCCGGAGCGATTCGTCGATAGTTCCCGTGGCCTCGACAACCACAGCGACCGGGAACGGTCCAAGGCGCTCCTCGCCCGCGTCGAAGTTCACTTCCTCAGTATTCGACTCCAGCCAGCTCGCCGGTGTTGTCATAGCTATCGGTGATATGCGCACGAAAGGTGGCGTCTCTTCGACAGGTATCAGCCTGTCAACCGCCGTTACCTCGGGGAAGAATGTAACATCGATCTGGTCAGCAATCGGAATGCCCGGTGTCGTCGGTGAAGTACTTGTCGAATACTGCACGTTCGCCTTCTGCAGGAGTGGCGTCAGCTCCTCGCCTGCGACATTGCTGACAGCGTCTGCGATGCTGAGCGGTTTGTTCGTACTTGGGTCTCGCGTCGCGAGAAGCAGGCCCCATTGCGCCACCAGGAAATTGAATGTGTCCGGCGTCGCAGGGTCGAACAGCGCAATCATCCTGCCGCCGCCCTTCATGTAAGCATCGAGTGCCGCGAATTCTTCCTGGTCGAGGTCCTGCTTCGGACCCGCTATAACCACCAGGGCAGCATCTTCCGGCACGCTCGCGTACTGCTTCAGATTCAGCGGCAACACGCGATAGTTGTCCCTTTGCATGCCGCTTATCGCGTAGTCCAGACCGTTATCCTCGTCTATCGCGCCCGACAGCACATCCCTCGTCGATCCTGCCTCATCATGCCCCGTCAGGTAGTACACAATCTTCTGCTCTGCGCCGGTAACGATGAGGATGCTCGTAACAAAGTCCTGCTCCGAGAACGACTGGACGTTCTGTATTGTCCCTTCTTCCAGGTCCTCGAACACTATTGCGGGGAACGAATCCACGCCGTACTGCTGCGCCACGCTGCGTTGCAACTCCGGATCTACGAAGCGGTAGCTGAACATGTTGCTCCGCCGCGTAAATTCATTGAGCATGTCCTCCGCTTGCTGCTGCGCAGCCGCACTCCGCGTATCTGAAGGCACGAAGAAAGCGTTTGCGCGAACAAGACCGTCCATTCCCTCCAGTATCTGCACAGTCTGGTCCGACAGTGTGAAGATTCGCGTTGCCGTAACATCTACGCGAGTCGGATTCCTGTACAGAAGGAAGTTCACCAATAGCACAATAATGAAAAACGCGATTGTCAGCACAACGATGTTGCTGCCGTACCGCCCCTGCCGTCCAACGAGGAATATCGCGATCGCCCTCGGCGAGAGCACCAGCGCCAGAAAAACAAGCACGATCCCGATAACGATTACCGTTACCGAAAACTCCCGGAGTTCCTCGACGGTGAAGTACATCGCTCCGCCCGCCAGCAGTGCTACTACGCCTACTACTGCCGCGACAAAGCTCCAGAAACCCGTCGATTGCAGCGAAGACAGCACTAGGTCTTTCAGGCTGTCCCCGCTTCCCTGGTCTCCATCGGGTATTCTCTCTACCATTTACCGCCACCTGCGCGTTTCTAATGATCTAACCGCTATGAATAGGAACACAGCCGCCATGCTAACGTAATAGACGATGTGGCTAGTGTCGATGACGCCGCGCGCGAAGTCGGTAAAATGCGCGTTCATCGAGATGCCGTTAAGCACATCGGCTGCAAGGCCCTCGACAATCGAGGCGATCCTGTCTATGAACGACAGTGTCAGGAGTATTCCGATGCCAACTACCGCCGCCACAATCTGATTACCCGACAGTGACGAAGCCATAAGCCCGATCGCCAGTGCCGCAGCGCCGTACAGCACAAGTCCGAAGTACGCGCTCAGAATCGGGCCCGTATCCGGCGTCGCGAACACATACAGCAGAATTACGTAGTACAGCGTGAATAGAATCGTAACCATCAGCGTTATGAAGCTTGCGATGTACTTGCCAAGAACCACCTCCCAGTCCCGAACGGGAGCAGTCAGTAGCAATTCAAGCGTTCCGAGCTTCTGCTCTTCGGCAAGCAGCCTCATCGTAAGCAGAGGAGCCAGGAACATGATGAACAAGCTGGCCCAGGAGACAAAATTACGCACGCTTGCCTCAGCGAACGGTCTCGTCATGTCGAAGACGAAGAATATGCCCGTAAGCACGAGAAACATCGCGCCCACGATGTACGCCGTCGGCGTCGTGAAATACGCCTTGGTCTCCTTCCACGCTATTGTAAGTGTGTTATTCAACCTTCAATCCTTGCTCTGTCATCCCAGCCCTGTATCCATGCGAGTTCAAGACGGGGATCTAGTATCCTCCGGATCGAGTGTATATCCGGATGCTGCGGTTTATTCCTCTGCATCTCCAACCGGAATCGGGTCGGGGACTACCTCTTCTGTCGTAACTTGCAGGAATATCTCCTCTAGCGACATGCCCACAGATTGCAATCTCAGCAACTCCCACCCGCCGCTCACGATCATTGACGCGAGCATCGAGCGGGGCTCCGACTCCGGATTCGTCCCGATGATGAATGTCGAATAACCGCCCTCTTGAGAGTACCTGTGGTCCACCGCCTCCACACCTTCGACTTCCTCGATAGCCTCTGCAATTTCGCGCGACGGTCCTCTGGCGTCAATCTCGATGCGCTCTACGCCGCGCAGCCGCGTTGCCAGATTCTCCGGCCTGTCCACGGCAACAATCTGTCCCTCATGAATGATTATCACCCGCTCGCAAATCATGCTCACTTCCGGCAAAATGTGCGTGCTCAGAATCAGGGTGTGCTCGCCACCAAGGTCCTTAATCAGCTGCCGCGTCTCCACAACCTGAATTGGGTCGATACCGATTGTAGGCTCATCCAGCACTAGCACATCCGGCTCATGCAGTATCGCCTGCGCGATGCCCACTCGCTGCCGAAATCCCTTTGACAGCTTGCCTATGTGCGTCGTGCTGTATTCCTCGAGCCGGCAAATCTCTATGACCTCGCCCGTCCGCCGGCGTATGTAGTCCGAGGACATCCCACGAATCTTGCCCATAAACCCAAGATACTCGCCCACCTCCATATCCGTGTACAGGGGGACAGTCTCAGGCAGATAGCCAATATGTCGCCGGGCGTCCAGAGACTCGTTCACTATGTCGTATCCGGCGACAGTCGCGGTGCCTTCGGTCGGAGGGTGGAATCCGGTGATTACCTTCATCGTCGTGGACTTGCCGGCGCCGTTCGGTCCCAGGAAGCCCAGAATTTCGCCCTGCTCGACACGGAAAGAAATATCCGTAACGGCCGGGAAGTCTCCATAGTATTTGCTAATGTGTTCCAGTTCTATCATCTTGTACCGCCATTCATTGACGCGATTCAGCTCCCCACACGTGCGCCCTGCCATTCGTTTCTCTTCTGAAGCGTCGCTCCAAAGGCAGGAAGCAGGAATGCGGGACTCGAGAATGCCACACATCTTATAACGAATCGAATCGGCGATGGTTAGCGAGTAACCTCCTGCGAACCGGAAATTAGAGCCTGCCGCCGCCGTGAACTAATGCAATTGTGTATTCTATCTACACCGAGCGTGCAATTTCAATAATTATTGTACACACCCAACATCGGTGATAATGTAAATCAAGAATTTGACACAGTTTACTGGAGGCAATCCTCAAATTGCATCTCGCTATTGACGGACACGGAGCATCGCCCGAGAAGCTCAAGGACACCGATATGGTGTATCGCTTCCTGGACGAATTCCCCGACGCCATCGGCATGAATAAGATAGTCCCTCCCCAAGTCTATACCTATCACGGCAAGACTCCCGAGGACTGGGGCGTATCCGGGTTCGTTATCATCGCCGAGAGCCACATCAGCGTTCACACCTTCCCTGACAGGCAGTACGTAAATATCGACATCTTCTCGTGCAAAGACTTTGATGCGTCTTCGTCTCTGGAGGGTGTAAAGGCCGCGTTCGGATTGAAGGAAGTGAAGGTCTGGACGTTGGATCGCGGCATTGACTACGCCACACCGCGCGAAGGCTACAATGGAATGGTCCGCGAGCGGATCAACATCGGCAGCGCACAGTCTCCACACCCAGCAGGCGAATGAAGGGATGAAATCATCTGACAGTCTCAACTGACCACTCCCTAATCGCCCCGATATTGTCGGACGGAGTCCTAATAGTGTGCTTTGTGAACTGAGTACGTCCCATGGCTGATTTCACTTATCCCTGGCTCGGTGATACATCCCTCCAGTGGCGCACCTTCCTCGACACGCCGCCTCACGAGGATGAACCCGCAAACGCGGCAGTGTTCATTATTCCCGTCCCCTACGACAGCACCACATCCTTCATGTCTGGCGCGCGCGACGGTCCGGCAGCGATCATCGAAGCATCCCGTCATCTTGAAGACTACGACATTGAGCTAGACTGCGACATCTCTCAGGTGGGCATACACACCACGCCTGAGTTGCAGCCCCGAATGGACGGCCCAAAGTCGATGCTTGCCGCTGTCCGCGGCGCGGTCGAGAGCGCTGCGTCACACGGCAAGCTCCCCGTTCTGCTCGGCGGCGAGCACTCGATCACAATCGGCGCGGTACAGGCGCTCGCAGAACTTCACTCAGATCTGTCCGTACTCTACATTGACGCGCATGCAGATATGAGAGATAGCTATATGGGCACGAAATGGGGCCACGCCTCGACGGCTCGTCGCATCAGCGAAGTCTGTCCTCTGGTGCTGGCAGGTGTCCGCAGCATGAGCGCCAAAGAAAAGGAGTTCATTGAAGGGCAGGGGATACCTATGCAGCTCTGGGGTGCCGGTTCACCCGCCAGTCTCGACGGTGCAATTGAACTCGCTACCAACCATCTGACGGAAAACATCTACATCAGCATAGACCTAGACGTGTTCGACCCGTCTATTATGGCGGGAGTCGGCACGCCTGAACCTGGCGGCCTGCTCTGGCACGAGATTCTCGCCCTACTCCTTGTTGTATCTCATCGCGCCAACATTGTGGGCTTCGACGTGGTCGAACTCAACCCGTCGCAAGGCCCTGTCTCCTGCGCCTTCACAGCCGCCAAGCTTGCCTACAAGCTCATCGGTTACGCAACGCAGCATTAGCGTCACTTTTGAGCATACATCCAATTACATGCTAAAATATGTCAACTCAAAACATACATTCATTCTGTACATTGATGTTAGCTCTTCTGGAGCGGAAAGGGGGAAGCAATGACAATGTCCGAAAGAATTATCTACATGGATCACTCGGCGACGACCCCCGTTCGTTCTGATGTGCTAAACGCGATGTTGCCGTACTTCACGTCCGACTTTGGCAACCCCTCCAGCATCTACACCATCGGACAGGAAGCGCGAAAGGCCGTGGACGATGCCCGCGAGCGTATAGCCCGCATCCTCGGCGCGCGAATGAGCGAGATAGTCTTCACTAGCGGAGGCACGGAATCTGACAACGCCGCTCTGAAGGGCGTCGCTTTCGCCCTACGCGCACTTGGCAAACACATCATTACGACCGCCATCGAGCACCACGCCATTCTGCACACCTGCTACCAGCTTGAGCAGTTCGGTTTCGATATAACCTATCTCCCGGTCGATGAGCACGGACTTATCAACCCACAGGATGTAGTTGACGCTATCACTGACGAGACAATCCTGGTCAGTGTAATGATGGCGAACAATGAAATTGGCACTATCCAGCCAATCGAGAAAATAACCCGGCTGGTTAAGGCAGAAGCCAAACGCCGGAATCGCACCGTGATAATGCACACGGATGCCGTGCAAGCTGCCGGATTTCTCGACATCAACGTCCGTTCTCTTGGTGTTGACCTGCTCAGCCTGTCAGCTCATAAGATTTATGGACCAAAGGGCGTCGGATTGCTCTATGTCAAGCGCGGCACACCCTTCGAGGAGCAGAACGCCGGCGGCGGGCAGGAACGCCAGCGTAGGTCCGGCACTGAGAATGTCCCCGGCATCGTCGGATTTGGCGAGGCCTTGCATCTTGCCGTCAGCCAGCGCGAAGAAACGTCCAAACACTGCCTGCGACTCCGCGAAAAGCTCACGCAGGGTATTTTCGAGACGATTGCAGGCGTGCGCCTGAACGGACACCCGGAACATCGCCTTCCCAACAACGTGAACATATCCATTGAAGGAGTGGAAGGTGAACCCGTCCTGCTCGGCTTGGATTTCGCCGGTGTCTGCGCCTCAAGTGGCAGCGCCTGTTCATCTGCCTCCCTGGAGCCTTCACACGTCCTTCTCGCAATTGGGCTCACGGCGGAAATGGCGCAAGGCAGTCTTCGTATCACCCTCGGGCGGGAGAACACCGAAGAAGATGTGGATTACCTACTATCCATCCTTCCTGACATGATAGGCAAGCTCAGGTCGATGCCCTCGCTTTCCGCAGTGTAATCGATCGACCGCTCATCCCTCCGATCCATAATCAAGCAACCATTAGGAACCACACACCAGTGAATACAAAAGACATAAATCGACACGCCAACAAACTTGCCGGAATATCGGGCTGCTTGACGCCGCTAGCGCTGCTTATGCTGCTGGTATCTTCTATGACCCTGATATCCTGCGGTTCCGACGAGCCGGAAAAGGTCTCCTCAAGGGGTAGGAGCCTTGAAGTACACACGACATACCCACTCATCGTGGAGAAAGTAGCCTTCAAGGATGCAGCGGGCCAGCACCGTGTGATAAGACCGAAGGCGTCCAACCGTCAGCTAGTGCTTCTCGACGTAACACTCGTCAACCGTACAAGCCTGATTACACCCCTGCTTATTGACGAAGAAGCGGCACAAATCGGCGACAGGCGCGGCGAGCGCATTGATGCTGTTGACCCTTTCGAGGCATCCAGGCTCGTGGATAGTGCAGACCCTGAAGAAGACCTGTACACACCATTTCTGTGGGGGCAGATTGAGCTGGACAAAGAATTCCAGGTTCAAGGCTGGATGGTCTTCGATGTGCCCAAAGGCTTGATTCTGGGCAGCCTTTGGTGGGAGGAAGTGGACGCCATTATCACCGACTTCATCGATTATCGACGTCGCAGATAGCGCCCTGGCAGCTAATCGCCACGTTAGCCGTAGCCATGCGGGCTGATTGAATGTGTCAAAGGCAGTCGAAATTCTACTGCTTACGCCGTTCGATTTCTGTTAAACTAAGTCTCCGAATCACTCATTCGTCCACCAGCGCGGGAGCGGATGTGCTCCGGTGGGTTCCACGGACTTCAAATCCGATGGTCCCGGCCCTTCGGTCGGGACGGTGGGTTCGACTCCCTCTCGCTCCCGCCAATCCTCCCTCGAATTGCCGACTCGCTCCACTGCCTCAGCCTGTTGCGCCTGACACGAAGCTTCCTATCTGCTATTTGTGCGTTCCATTTTCAGCTCGGTCACCGAAAGTGCCATCCCAAGCTAAAGCTAGTTTCCAGTCAAGGTTGAATTTCCTCAAATCCATCGAAATGACTTGACAGTTCCGTCCTAATCAGTATTATTGCTTGCATACCTTTGAGTCTCATATAAGTTGGGAACTGCCATAGCGTAGTAGATTACTCGGCGAGACTTGAAATTCACAATGAGGCAACTAGCCTGAAGGAGGGATAATGGGTAGATTACCTGTTATACGAAGCAAATGGAGGCACTTAAGCCTCTTAACTGTGGCGGCAGTCGCGATCTTCGCACTTGTCGCCTGTGGCGGCGCTGAAGAACCCGCGCCCGCCGCGCCCGCACAGCCGGCAGCCGCGCCTGCGGCAACCACCGCGCCGTCAGCGCCCGCACCGGCGCCCGCTGCAACTACGGCACCCGCGCCCGCGGCGGCACCCACCGCACAGGCCGCGCCCGCTCCCACGGTAGCTCCCGCGCCTGAAGTTGCCGGAACGGTCACGATCACTATGGCAATCCCCGAAGTCTCTGAGCAGTTCGGCGACTTTGAGGTCCAGACCTACGGCGGAAGCCCCGGCGAAATTCAGATGGGCTTCTTCGACCAGCTCCTCGTTCACGACGGCACAGACCCGCTGGCACCGTTCGTGGCTGAAAAGTGGACGATCAATGACGCGGGCGACCAGCTCACTCTCAACATTCGCAAGGGCATCAAGTTCCAGACACCGGATGCCTTCGCAGGCGAAGACTTTGGTGATCTCACCGCGCACGACGTAGCGTGGAACATGAACCGCCAGAACGCCGTCGTCAATCCCAGCCTCGGTGCCGCCATTGGTGCCCAGCTCGGCGCAACCTTCGGCGAAGCCATTGCCGTTGACGACTACACCGTCGAAGCCCCGATGGTAACGGACATCTTCTGGGGCATACCGATCAGTGAGTTCGACATCAACGACACCACCGTCCGACTCGACAGCAAGGACGCCTACGAGCGCATGGGCGCGGACGCAGTGCAGTTCGTCCCGGTCGGCTCCGGCCCCTTCACCATCGGTGAGTGGAAGCCCAACGACCGCGGCGAAGTTCACGCGGTCGAGGAGCACTGGATAGAGACCGCTCACATCGGCAAGTTCGTTGTCAGGCAGATGCCTGAAATCACCTCCCGCATGGCAGCGATGGAGACCGGCGAGATCGACCTCGCCGCCATTGACTTCGCTAGGCTCACTGAGCTGGAAGAAAAAGGCTTGAAGTTCATCCCGACTATGTCGGACAAGGACACGATGACTCTCAGCGTCATCTGGCCCGGCAACCTCTGGACAGACAAGAACGCCAAGACCGAAGAGGCGCTCGAGCCTTGGATGTCTGCGGTATATGAAACTGACCTCCCGCACCTTGGCAACCCTTGGTGCGACCTTGGCAAGCCCTGCCAGTACGAGGACACTAACAACCCCGCAGGCATGAGCGACATGGAACAGGCCCGCCTCGTTCGCTGGGCGCTCTCCATGGCAATCGACCGCCAGGGTATTGTTGACGTGCTCCAGGCCGGCCTCGGCACCCCCATCTACCTTGAATTGATGGGACCCAAGTTCCCCGGCTGGCGCCCTGAGCGCACCGTAACGCAGGCAATGGTCAACTCCGCGCACGAGAAGTACAGCAGCGATCTGCTGGGCAGCGGCACGGATTGGCCCGAGTACGACGTACCCGCCGCCGAGGCCGACTACGAGTGGCCCTGGGAGATTCCCACTGACTACGCAGAAGCAGAGCGCCTTCTTGACTTGGCTGGCTTCCCCAGGCAGGCCGACGGCACCCGCTTCGAGATCAGTCTTAACAAGTACCGCTGCGAAACTGGCGACGTCTGCCTCGAGCAGGCCGACGCCGTAGCCGCAGGCTGGGAAGACATCGGCGTTAGCACCAAGCTCCTTACCGAAGAGTACGGTGCGGTTGTAGTACCGCGCATGCGTGACCGCACGCAGCCTTGGCCCGTTGTCAAGAACTGCAGCGTCGAAACCGCCAACTACCCGTTCGACTGGCCTCCGCCTCCTTCGGATAGCTCCTTCAGCCGCCCGGCATGGGGTTGCTCCTTCGAGAGCCGCTTCCTCGACTATATGTATGTCGGCATCAATGGCGAGAGGGACAAGCAGGCACGCGAAGACCTCCACCTCGACATGGTTGACTACTACTACTACTGGCAGCTCTACAGCGGCATGGTTCAGCCGCCGCGCGGAGTCGCCGGCAACCCCGAAACAGTGCAATCCTGGGGCTCGCGCTCCACAGCCGCCGGTTTCTGGGGCAGGCCGCAGCACATCGTGCCCGCCCAGTAGAATAAAGTCTTGAAATAGGGGGAGAGGGGTTGAATCCCTCTCCCCTTTGGTCATCGGAACTCAAGCAATTGGAAGTCGCACTGACTTCAAAGTGTTCGATATTCAATTGTCATTCCGAGTGAGTGAAGTCGCGGAATAGTCCAAAACCAGAAGACCGTCACTTGCTCTTCGCTAATTCGGAATGCCAACTGAGGCAATCGTTCCCCGGGTGTAAGAAACAAGCTGCAAGCTAGGCTTCACCGCCTACGAGGTCCATATCGCGTATGGTAAAGTTCTTAGCAAGAAGGTTGCTCTCGATCTTCATATCGTTGATCGGCGCGACAATCTTCATCTTTATCCTCACAAGGCTTGGCCCCGATCCACTCACGCTCTACATCGGCGACGCTCAGGTCGAGCTTTCCGAGGAGCAGATTCAGCTTATTAAGGAACAGTTGGGGCTGGACAAGAACCTGCCCATGCAATACTTGACATGGGTATGGAATCTCATCCAGTTCGACTTGGGCCAGTCAATAGGCACTCTGCGCCCTGTCAGTGAGATTATCCGCATTCACATTGCCGTAACCCTTATTCTCGCCTGTGGCGCTTGGATATTTGCCACTGTTGTCGGCATCAGCATCGGCATACTCGCAGCGGTCAAGCGAGCTACCTTCTGGGATTATATCGGGCGAACCTTCGCGCTGATGGGGCAGGCTACACCCCAGTTCTGGTCCGGCGTCCTTGCCATCTTCTTCTTCGCAGTTCTCTTAAGAGAGTGGTTTGGTTTGGATTTCTTCCCCACGGGCGGAATAGGTGAGTATGACGGTTTCCCGTTGCACTGGGGAAACGCTAAGTATTACATTCTGCCTTGTATTGTGCTGGGATGGCCCGCTTCGGCAAGCATAATGCGCCTGACGCGCTCCTCGATGCTCGAAATACTCGACTCGGAGTTCATCAAGCTCGCCCGCGCCAAAGGCGTCAACCCGGTAACAGTTATCTGGAAACACGGTCTGCGTAACGCGGTCATCCCGCCTTTGACATCCGCCTTGGTCCTGCTGGCAGACTACCTTAACGGCGCTCTCGTCGTTGAAATTATCTTCTCCCTCCCCGGAATCGGCACCGTCGCCCTCAACCAGGCCGTCTATGACAACGACTGGCCTCTACTTGCGGGCACGGTCTTCGTGTTCCTAGGCATATACGTTACCTTCGCATTCCTCGCCGACATACTCTATGCGCTGATTGACCCTCGAATACGGTACGAGTAGCTATGCAGTCCAACCTTCAAATTACCGAGCTGGAACGCGACCTGCTGGGGATGCGGGAGTATCCTCCTGTCTTGCAGCAGCTTAACGTTACTTGGCGCTTTATTCGGCGCTGGCCCGTTATTCCGATGTTCATCCTGTCCGTACTCGTCTTTTGCGGAATTTTCGCCCCGGCTCTTGCTACGCACGGCGAAGCCGCCGGCGGAATCCGTGACCGTCACTATCCGCCTGTTTGGATGCATGACGACAGGTACGATAAGCTCAGGGAAGAGGGCGAAACGCCTTTCAGTTGCTTGTGGGAAGCCGTATTGGGGGACCCTGAAAACACAAGGCGGGTGGATGTGTGCAATTTCCACCTCTTTGGCACAGACCATTCAGGAAGAGATGTGTATTCGCGGATGTTGCATGGCGCGCGCATATCATTATGGGTGGCGGCAATTGCACTCATCTTCGGCTTTGTAGTTGGAACTACCATGGGGGTTGTCGGCGGATACGCCGGCGGCTGGATAGACGAAATCATCACGCGTGCGGTTGACATCTGGCAGGCGCTCCCGTTCCTTATGGTCGCGCTCGTCTGCGTACTCATTTTTGGCCAGAGCACCGTACTGCTGCTCGCTCTTATGGCTGCCCTATCCTGGGTTCCCTTCGTCAGGGTTATCCGGGGCCAGACATTGACAATCAAGAACGAGGCATACGTGGAACTCGCTCGCGTCGCGGGATGCTCCACTGCCCGCATTCTCATTCGCCATATAGTTCCGGGCGTCATCAACACAGCAGTTGTTATCGCCACCTTGATTGTCGGTTCCCTGATTCTGGCAGAAGCCGCACTCAGCTTCCTCGGTGCCGGCGTGCCCGCTCCGGACGCCACTTGGGGCAGCAT
Source organism: Dehalococcoidia bacterium (assembly GCA_965204855.1). Classification (GTDB taxonomy): domain Bacteria; phylum Chloroflexota; class Dehalococcoidia; order Lucifugimonadales; family JADFKI01; genus Bin90. The sequence continues at coordinate 1,493,478 of OZ242018.1, read as the reverse complement.
GGTATCCGAAGGCAGAAGCTACATCAGCACCGCTTGGTGGCCCACCATATTGCCCGGCCTCGCGATATTCATGGTAGTGCTGTCGCTGAACTTCACCGGCGACTGGCTCCGCGACCGCCTGGACCCAAGGCTACAGCAAATCGGCTAATCCTCGCCTCTGCACAAAAGTCCCTTCCTTCATATTGAGGGAAGGGTTGGGATAGGGGTGTAAATTGGATTATCTTACGAAATGCTAACCCTAGAGTCCGCCGTCTGGATTATCGCGCGCATCTGCTTGGGCATATTCCTTCCGGTCGTTCTCCTCGCAACCACATGGGTCCTGTCAAGGCTCTTTCTGCAATACCTCACGCTTGAGGCGTCAACCATTTACGTAACCCAGGCTCTAGTAATCGGGATACCCGCAGGCATAGGTGCCGTTGGCGCATGGTGGAACCTGGAAGCCCCGGCGAGGCTGAAAGTGATGACGGCCTTGGTCGTGCCGCCCGCGACCGCCCTCTGTGCGTGGCTCACAGTCGAGATTCGTGGCGTCTATACCTACTACGGCTTGCTCGGCGGCACTCACCGCGTCCCCGTCATAGACCTCGGCGACCTTCTCGGCACGATAATTGTCGCGTCGCTCATCACCGCGAACATCCTTGCCGCAGCCCCATATTTCTACCGCCTCGCCCGCCACCGCGAGAACTGAATACAGGGTGTCAGGGGAGGGCGAAGTGTCGCCCCCTTTTTCTATGCGAATGGCAGGGATGGGCGGGTGTGTAATTCCAATAGATCGAATAGACCGACGAATCTTCCCCTCAAATCCCCATCGGCCCCGTGGTGCCCGGCCTCTCCTCCCAGTCCTCATCCGCGCCGTCCTGCGGCTCATAGCCCAGCACCTGACGCGTGGTCTCGATGTCCCAGATGCTCAACGAATTAGCCGACTCCCCATTCAAAACGGCAAATCCGACCGACGGGGGCGCGTCAATGCTCTTCTGAATGAGTTGTGCAGCGTCTCGATGGCTCAGCCACAGCGACAGCGCAGCGGGCGAAAACGTGGGATCATCCGGCGTCATCACCCACCCAATCCGCAGGCAGATCACGGATAAGCCGTATTCGTCATGGAAGAAGCTACCCAGCGACTCGCCGAAAGCCTTGCTGACACCATAATAACTGTCCGGGCGCAGCATATCAGTCGTAAGCGGTGGGAACGGACGCCGGACCTCCCCCAGCCTTCCGTCGTACACGGCCTTGTAAGGGTCCTGCAGAAGCGGGTAGTTGCCGACCGCGTGATTGCTGCTGGCGAACACTATCCGCTTAACTCCCGACAGCCGAGCCGCCTCATACACACTCCGCGTTCCAATGAGGTTGTTAGTCAGCACCGACTCCCACGAAGCCTGTGGACTCGGATCGGCACCCAGGTGTACCACCGCGTCAATCCCCTCGAAGGCGGGCAATATAGCGTTTAAGTCTGCTATATCCGCCACCGTCGTCGGCACGCCCTCCACATCCACACGGTCGATACCGCTCAACTCGTAGCGCTCACCCAATTCGCGCCGGATAATCCCCCCAATCTGTCCACCCATCCCCGTAACGAGAACCCGCTTCTTCTCTGTCATTATCCTATCCATCCTGTATATCCTGATAGCCCGCCCGCATGATAGACTTCATTGACGACTGAATCCAAAGAGGAGAGCAAATGATAGGCGTTCTCACACATCACTGGGCAAAAGACGACCTGATTGAAACCGCAAGAGATCTACTTGACCGTAACGGTGACGCGCAGAGCCGGGCGCCCGGGTTCGTGAGCCGCGAAACCTTCTACTCGCTTACCGACCCGACGCAGATTACAACGATGGTGAAGTGGACCAGCAACGAAATTTATGAAGAATGGCGCGCCAGTCCTGAGCGGGCCGCCGTGATGACCGGCGCGGACGCTCTCTGGTCAAAGCACCCCGAATCCGAGCGCTTCCACGTCGCCGACTAGCCCGCCATTGGAAGTATCACTCCCTAGTGACAGGGCGAAAGAGATATGGTGGGGGTGTGAATGCCCCCACCATTATTCGTAGCTGCCTAGCTCCGCGCCAGCAGAATCCGCAGCACTTCAGGCGCGGCCTGCATCGCCCGCTCCCGCAGACGTTCCTCGTCGAGGCTGCCCAGGGGATGTGGGAGCACCACGAACGGGTAGTCGGGTATTCCGCCGATGTTCGACATCGCCTTGCCGCTCGATATGAACGGCTCAGTGCATATCACAGCCGTGGGAACGCCGCGCTTTTCAAGGGTGATTCCGTCGTGCACACTGCACGATGAGCAAGACCCTCAATCGCCCGACGAGGTAATCACCACGTCGCACTGCTCCACAAGCTCGTCGATGATGTGCTCAGGGCAAGGACGCGACGCATTCATCTTGTTCCGCGCCACAACCGACTTGAACTCATACCGGTCCGCCAGCACTTCCTGCGTCAGCGCCAGAATCTCCTCCGAGTTAATCTTGCCGTTCGCCAGCAGCCCTATCACCTTGCCGTCAAGCGTATCCGGCCGCCGCGCCACCACCGCATCCTCCGGAATCGCCTGCACCGTCGGATCCAAAACCTGAAGCCTCTCAGCAACAACCATAGATAAACCTCCCTTATTTCTATTTCTTGAGTTGACGGACCAACTATGTGAAATGCCTTACTTCACCTCTGCGCCGGCTATAATGTAGCGACAATCCTCTGTCATAAAGCCAGCAACATAAACAGCTCTTCCGTTTATGATAACGTCTGAATTCATCATTCTCCCGTAGTTGTTCCCAGCTAAGCGACGATTCTTTGAAATTCCAGGAGACCTGTCTCCAGTTAATGGGTCCGTGTCCCAAGAAAAAGACGTAATATTGATTCCTTGATCTATGAAATACCGTCTTATATGAGATTCGCCGTAGTATCTGAAACTCACCTTGTTATTGTGGTCTTTGCAGACTGAGGGAATCTGAGTTGGAGTAGATTGCGCTTTAGTCCCAGTTTGAGCACTGCTCATAGGTTTGGAGCGTGGGCTTTGTTCTGATGTACAAGCTAGTATGAGGCATACAGGCCCGACCAAGCACAGAAAAAGTAATGATTTCATTCAGTAGTTATCGTCCTCTGCTTTTACATTATGTACTAGGAAGATATATCTCCTTGCACACCGAGCGCGAATTCGATCCGCCGCCCCACAACGGTATCACCTGCGAGAACGCGCCCGCGAATCCGCCCGCAACCAGCACCGTAATGTTCTCCGCCGACGGTGCAGTTGCCAGCATAGCCTCCGGGTCCGCGCCGTCAGGCGTCGTGTGACCGGCGTCCAGCCACTCCGACACCTTCCTCCTCGCCCTCTCGCTCAGGTAAGACTTCACATCCGCCTTACTCCAGCCGGCGTTCCCCAGATAGCCGACATGCTCAGGGCATAGCACAACGACAACTTCGCCTTGCCCGTGTCCCGCCGCAAACATCGCGTCCCCGAAGCTCACCAGAATCGACTCCGGCGTATTCCCGGTATGGTTGGGCACCTGCGTAGCCGACAGTCCCGCGAACAGCGTAATCGCGCTCGATGCCGCGTCCATGCCACGCTCGACATGCAGCGGCTCCCATGGGCTGACCTCTTCGCCCTCAGCAATGCACCAGGTGTATTTGCCGGGATGTCCCAGCGTCGCCTTGTCTAGCACGCCCGGCACCGCGCCGGTAACATTGATGATGACCAGCCGAATCGCTCGTCCGATGGTCGCGTTCGCCCTATGCCCCGGTCCGAAGACGCTCACCGAGGAGTTCATAGCCAGGTCGTTCGCGATAGGCCCGTTCACCACCGCCAGCACCGCCGCGCCCATCGTGCTGACCGTAATCGCGTGAAGGTTGAACTGCGGCTCGACCAGCGCCTCAACCGCCGCCAGAACTGCCGGAAAATACTCGGGCAAGCAGCCCGCCATCACCGCGTTGATAGCCACCTTCTCGACGGTAATGACTCGCCCCTTCGTAGGCTCCGTCCCCAGAATCTCGGAAGGTGACCGCCCCGCGTAATCAAGGAACTCGCCCACGCGCTCAGGAGTCGGCGGCACGACCGGCAGCCCGTCCGTCCACCCGGACCGAAAGTAGTGCTCGATCACATCGGTGGCGCTGTCAAACTCGAACAAATCAGATGTCAACGGTTGCGTGGTCAAATTCACACTCCAAGCATTGTCGATTCTGCCCAGATTATAGGGGCAGCCGGTCATACGGTCAAACCTGAATATGCCTGCTTATTCTATACATCCTGTTACCCTTACTTTCCTTGTGTTAAAGTTACCCCCAGAATTCGCATAAGTCTTAGGAGGACACCAACCCATGACCTCACAGCCAACTATCACCCGCGTAGTCAAGGAAGAGGCGCGCGCGCCTAGCGCAATGGTCGCCACAAAGGACCGCGAGGCAACCCGCGCAGGCTTACGGATGCTCGCGCAGGGCGGCAACGCAATCGACGCCGCGGTCGCATCCTGCTTTGCCATCGGTGTAATCGAGCCGGCGTCCAGCGGAATCGGCGGCGGCGGATACCTTGTCTATCAGGTCGGCGACCAGGGCGGCGTCATCGGCTTCCCGATGAAGGGGCCGCTCGCTGCTAAGCCGGACATGTACGAGCTGACCGGCGAGGCCGCGACAGGCTCGTTCGGCTGGCCGGGCGTGGTCAACGACGAGAACATCGAGGGCTTCCGCTCGATTGCGACTCCCGGCGCGGTCGCGGGGCTATGCGAGGCGCACCGACGCTTCGGCAAGCTCCCACTGAGCGAGGTCGTCGCGCCTGCCGTCAGTCTCGCGCGGGACGGCTTCACTCCCAACCTGTTCGGCCTCAACCAGATTGGAGGCACTGGCGGTATGATCGCTCGGTACGACGAGCTTCGCCGCGTTCTGTGGCCCGGCGGCAACATGCCGATGGGCGATGTCGTTGACCGCGCCGTATTCAAGCAGCCCGAACTCGCCGAGGTCCTGGAGGCTATCGGCAAGGGCGGACCGGACGCCTTCTACAAGGGGGACATCGCGAGTGCTATTACGTCCGACATTCAGGACAACGGCGGGATACTGTCTGAAGAGGACATGGCGAACTACGAGCCGAAAATCTGGGACGGGGGCTTGGAGTTTAAGTATCGCGGTCATACAGTGCGCGTCCCGCCATTTGCCTGTGCCGGTATCACCAGCACGATGACGCTGAAGCTGCTGGACGGCTTCGACCTGTCATCCATGGGGCACAATTCCGCCGATATGCTGCACGCTTACATCTCCTGCGCGCGGCTCGCATACGCGGACCGCTTCCAGTACCTTGCCGATCCAGCGTTCGCCGATGTGCCGTGGAACGGGCTTGTGTCGGATGAGTACACCGAACTGCGCCGCGCTTCCATTGGCGACAGGACGAACGGCTCGGTTGAGGCGGGCAATCCGTGGGTGCAGGAGGGCAGGGAGCCGACCAGCGTTCTGCCCGCGAGCCGTCCCGCCGAGGACAAGGGCACGACGCACCTGGTGGTGACCGACTCCGAAGGGAACGGCGTGTCGATTACGAACACGATAATGTCCGGCTTCGGCTCGGGGATCATTCCCAAGGGCACGGGGGTCATCATGAACAACGGCATGATGTGGTTCGACCCGGTTCCGGGGCGCATCAACTCCATCGCGCCGGGCAGGTTGCCCCTGAACAACATGACGCCCGCGCTCGTGATGGACGGGAACGGCGTTCGCATGGCGGTGGGCGCGTCCGGCGGCAGGCGCATTACGAACTGCGTGACGCAGCAGATCGTAAAGGTCATCGACTACGACATGGGACCGCAGGAGGCGATAGACTCGCCGCGCGTCGATTGCAGCACGCCTTACACCAGCATCGACCCGCGCCTCGACGCCGGCGTCGTCGCTGAGCTGAAGGCGCGAGGCCATGATATTCGCTCGATCCCTGAGAGCTTCATAAGCTCAGGGTTCACCACGTTCGCAAGCCCTGTCGCTATTGTGCGCGGCGATGATGGAGTGCGCGGCGGCGTGGACACCTTCCAGGCGGCGTATGCAGAGGGTTTGTAGGCGGATAGCCACAGAAGGCACAAAGCACACAGAGTTGGGCTAGGGGCTGCGGGCGTTGGGGTGTGTTAGGGTGCCGGATAGGGGGTTGGGGAGAAGTGGGACGCCTTCTTCCTCGGCTACTTGCTGCATCCACTTGAGGGCGGCGGCGTAGTCTCTGCGCGATGACTCGGTTACGGGGCGTATTTCTATCTCGCATTCCTCGTAACTGCCGGTTTCGATTTTCATCCGGTAGTCGAAGATTGCCTGGTCTTCGGGATTCAGGGGCTCGTAGTAGCAGTCTTGCTCGGGGTCGGGGGTGCTACTTGACATCGATGGACATGATGGGGAGGATGTTTTACCCTTCTCACCCCCATCCCAGCCTTCTTCCGTCGAGGGGGAAGGGGTGTTATTGCTGCCCTCGTCCCCTGCTTTCGCTAGGGGCAGGCTCTGCTCCTCTGGATTCCCGCCTGCGTGGGAATGACTATCATCCTGGGCTGTGAGGTCTTCGGATAAGCCGTAGCGGACTAGGTACTCCATAGCCTTGACCTGGTGGCAGGCTTTGGCGCCTGGTGGCAGGCTTTGGCGCCTGGTGTCTTGCCCTGCACTGTTTCTGTGAGGAAGCGTGCTACGACTTCACCGTTGTTGGTGAGTCTGCGGATGTGTTGTTGTAGTGAGTTCTGGTCGCACATTTTAGGTCTCAAGTGTCAGGGTGATAGCCACAGAGGGCACAGAAGTCACATAAGCGAATACTTGTTCTTTAGTGGCTGTCATCTACGATACGTACGAATGTTTGTGTTGTCAAAGGGGAGTTTTGGAAGTGGTATTATATTGGGTGGTTTTGGGTTTAAGGTTTATTGGAGAGGTAGTCAAATGGGAGCTATCGAGGCGTGGAAGTATCGGGTGGAGGCGCACCATGAGCAGTCGGAGGCTGTGATGGCTGCGGCGGCGTGGTCGGATGACGATTTCTGGCAGCCGTATGCGCGGTTTTTCCGGCTGGACCCTCGGCGGCAGGACGATCCGGTGCTGGACCTGCTGCTGTCGATGGTGGTACCGGGCAGTACGGCGCTGGATGTGGGCGGCGGCGCGGGACGGATGGCGCTGCCGATGGCGCTGTGGTGCAAGCAGGTCCATGTCGTCGAGCCGTCAAGCAGCATGATCGAGCAACTTCGCGAGTCTGCCGCCGAGGCGGGCATCGAGAATGTGTCGGTTACGCAGGCGGTGTGGGAGGACGCAACTGTGGATGCGGAGGACCTGGCTTTGTGCGCCCACGTTGTCTATGGCGTGGCGGACATCGAGCCGTTCCTGCGGAAGCTGGAGGCACATGCGAGGTCGCTGGTGGTGTTGCTTGCTTTCGTGCAGTCGCCGATGAACCGAATTTCGCGTTTCTGGAAGCCTGTCCACGGCGAAGAACGCATTGACATGCCAGCGCTGCCTGAACTCGTGAACGTGCTGTGGGAGATGGGGATTTTCCCGGATGTGCAGATGATGGGGCCCGTGCAATCGGACTGGTTCGAGGACAGGGATGTGGCGCTGACGCAGCTGCGAAACCGACTATATGTGAGGGCGGGGAGCGAGGAGGACGCACGGCTGCGTGCCGCTATGGACGACTTGCTGGTGGATGTGGAGGGCGGGGTGATGGTGGAGGGGGTGCCGCTGGTGCGACAGGGTTTTGTGTCGTGGATGCCGGAGGGGTGATGGTTTGGGGCGGTTATTGCGCCAGCAATGTTCAAGTAGTATGCTTTGCCGTACAACTTTGAGCCAAGAGGCAGTTTCCGCTGCCTTAGAGTGTTCGGCTGAAAGGTAATCATGGCAATAATTCCTTACATTGACTCTCCCATTTCTTGGGCTATAGTGGGCTTTATCATCGGGGCGGCGCTTGGGGTCAACTTTGCTTCGGTCGCTCTGGTGGCGGTCGGGCTGTTTGGGTTCGTGCTGTACATGTTTTTGCACGGGCCAGCGAGGCGCTCCACCGAGGGCAAGCTGTTTGCCGCGTGCCCGGTGTTCATCGTGGCGTGGATGGTCGGCTTCGTCGTTCACAATCTGGTGCTGTGATGGCAGCCGCGCCGCCGGTCAGGGCATCGCTCTTCGTCACCTGCATCATCGACCGGCTGTATCCGGAGGTCGGCGAGAGCACGGTCAATGTCCTCAGGCGCTTGGGCGTTGAGCTTGATTTTCCGGCGGCCCAGACGTGCTGCGGTCAGCCTGCCTTCAACTCCGGCTTCTGGAGCGACGCAAAGCCGCTCGCGCAGCGCACCATCGAGGTACTGCAAAGCGACAGGTATGTGGTGGTCCCGTCGGGGTCGTGCGCCAGCATGATTCGCGTGTTCTACGACGAGCTGTTTCACGACGAGCCGCAGATGCGAAACCGGGTCGCGTCACTGGCGAGCCGCACCTTCGAGCTTTCGGAGTTCATAGTCGATGTGCTCGGCATCAGCGACCTTAGCTCTTACGCTGACGCAGATTCAACCGAAACTACACGCAAAGTAACCTACCATGAGGGATGCCACCTGCGCCGTGAACTGGGCGCTACTACCCAGCCTCGCAGCCTGCTGAACTCTCTGCCCAGTGTCGAACTGGTGGAGATGGAGCAGTCGGAGGTGTGCTGCGGGTTTGGGGGCACGTTTTCGGTGAAGTACCCTGAAATTTCGGGCGCTATGCTGGGGGACAAGCTCGACTTTGCGGCGGCTACTGGCGCTGAGGCTCTTACCGCATGTGACAGCAGCTGCCTGATGCATATTGGTGGCGGGATTGAGAAGCAGGGTATTCCGATAGAGCCGCTGCATATCGCGCAGCTTCTGGATGAGGGGATGCAGGGGTAATACCTAGCTGACTGATTGAGTGACAGGCTTTCCGAATGCAGGTCAAGACGAGGGAATTCAACGAGGCGGCCAGCACTGCCATACAGGACGAGAAGATTCAGGCGAATCTGCTTGGGCTGTACGGCGGATTTCACCAGGCGCGGCTTGACGCATCCGCCGCGACTACGAACTGGGACGAACTGCAAGATCGTGGGCGCGCGATAAAGGCGCATACTATCGCCAATCTCGATGTGTATCTCAGGATGGCGGAGGAGAAGGTACGGGAGGCGGGCGGGAAGGTGTTCTTCGCCAGGGATTCGGATGAAGCGACGCGCTATGTAACCGAACTCGCGGCGGCGAGGGGTGTCAAGACGGTTGTGAAGAGCAAGTCGATGGTCTCTGAGGAGATGGGGCTGAACGAGCGGCTGGAAGAGGCGGGCATCGAGTCCGTCGAGACCGACCTGGGCGAGTACATCATCCAGCTTGCGGGCGAAGCGCCGTTCCACATCATTGCTCCCGCCATACACAAGTCGCGCGAAGATGTGTCCGAGCTGTTCGAGGACAAGCTGAACGCGCCGCACTACACGGGCATCAACGACCTGGCGCAGGAAGCGCGGCGACAACTTCGCGAGAAGTTCATTGCCGCCGATATGGGCATTACCGGCGCGAATTTCATCGTCGCCGAGACGGGCACGCTCGTACTGGTTACGAACGAGGGCAACGGGCGGATGTGTACCTCGATGCCGCGGATCCATGTCGCCATCACCGGGATGGAGAAGGTGGTGCCGTCTATCGAGGATATGGGCATCATGCTGCGATTGCTGATTCGGTCGGCTACGGGGCAGCGGATTTCCAGCTATGTTACGGCTGTGACGGGGCCCCGTCGGGCGGATGACGAGGACGGGCCTGAGGAATTCCATCTGGTGATAGTCGATAACGGGCGCTCGAGGCTGCTCGCCGATCCGGACCTGCGGGAGGCGCTGTATTGCCTGCGGTGCGGGGCGTGTCTGAACGCCTGCCCGGTGTATCGGAAGGTCGGCGGACATTCGTATGGCTGGGTGTATCCGGGGCCTATCGGTGCCATCGTCTCGCCGATGCTGACCAACCTGTCGGATGCGAAGGACCTGCCTTACGCAAGCAGTCTGTGCGGCGCGTGCAAGGAGGCGTGTCCCGTGAAGATAAACCTGCCGCGCATGCTGCTGTACTTGCGGCACCAGCTTGCGGAGGGCGACAGGTATCCGCAGCACAGGACATCTACGACCAAAGAGCGGCTTGCTATGAGGGCGTGGCGGGTTGCGTCGTCGAGTCCGATGGCAATGGGCATCGCAAGCAGGTTTGGCAGGGTGTTCCAGCCGCTTGCCATAAAGTTGTCCGGTGGGGGATCGTCCATATCCGCTTGGACGCGACACAGGACGCTTCCGAGAATTGCGGCGCGGCCTTTCCGCAGGCGTTGGAAGTCGTGACGACGAGCAAAACCACTGCCGGGGATTCCCTTGACTACCCATTCTCATAGGCACGGCGGGCACAGGCATGGCAGGCGCTACTATCTCAGCGACATTCCGCTGGATGATGCGTTGAGGCGGTACTTGGGCGCACTGGGTGATGCTGGGGGGCTTGCTCATACGGAGTCCGAGGTGGTGTCGCTGTCGCAGGTGAGAGGGCGAGTTACGGCCGAACCTGTGTGGGCACGAGTATCCTCACCGCACTACGACTCGGCGGCGATGGACGGGATTGCTGTGCGTGCCGCGGATACGGTGGGGGCGACGGAGACTTCGCCGCTGCGCCTCGCGGTGGGAGAGCAGGCGGTGTGGGTGGATACGGGCGACCCTGTGCCTGAGGGGTACGACGCCGTTATCATGGTGGAGGTGGTGCATGAGGTTGACGGCGGCACGCTGGAGATCCAGTCGCCTGCCGCGCCGTACCAGCATGTGCGGCCGCTTGGTGAGGACATCGTCGCAACCGAGCTTGTGCTGCCGGAGAGCCATACGCTTCGGCCTGTGGATATGGGCGCCTGCGCCGCAGCGGGTCTATCGGAGTTGGTGGTGCGCCGCAAGCCGAGCGTCGCGGTAATTCCGACGGGCAATGAGCTTGTGCAGGTTGGCAGCGATTTGAAACCGGGCGACATCATCGAGTTCAATTCGCTGGTGCTGGCGGGGATGGTGGAGGAGTGGGGTGGGGAGGCCCTAACATGGGAGACGATACCGGACGACTTCGACAGGCTGCTCGATGCCGTGAGGGACGCTGTCGCGAAGCACGATATAGTGCTGGTGAACGCAGGCTCTTCGGCGGGAAGCGAGGACTACACGGCGCGGGTGGTTGAATCGCTGGGCGAACTGGTCGTGCATGGGACGGCTATTCGTCCGGGTCATCCGGTGGTGCTCGGAGTGGTGGAGGGCAAGGCGGCGCTTGGCATACCGGGCTATCCGGTGTCGGCGGCGCTGACTTGCGAACTGTTCGTCAAACCGCTCGTACAGCAGAAGCTGGGGCTTCCATCCACTGAGCGCAACAGGGTGAGCGCAACGATTACGCGCAAGACGCTTTCGCCAATGGGAGAGGACGAATTTCTGCGGGTGCGTCTGGGGAGGGTCGGCGAGAAGCTGGTGGCATCACCGGTGGAGCGCGGCGCAGGCGTCATCATGTCGCTGGTGCGCGCGGACGGGATCGTGAAGATTCCGCGCTTTTCCGAGGGGCTGGATGCGGGCGCGGAGGTCAGGGTTGAACTGCTTCGTCCGGTAGAGGCGATCGAGGATACGGTGGTGGTCATAGGCAGCCACGACATGACGCTGGACTTGCTGGCGAGCCATGTGCGGCGCGCTCGACCGAGCATGACGCTGGCATCGTCGAATGTGGGCAGTATGGGCGGCTTGCTTGCACTGGCGCGCGGGGAGGCGCACATGGCGGGGTCGCACCTGCTGGACGAAACGACGGGAGAGTACAATCTGTCGTTCATCCGGCGCTTCCTCAAGGGGCGCGAGGTGGTTGTTGTGAACCTGGTGCAGCGGATTCAGGGGCTGATACTGCCGAGGGGCAATCCGAAGAGAGTGGGCATGCTGGAGGACCTGATCCGGGAGGATGTGGTGTTTCTCAACCGGCAGCGCGGGTCGGGGACGCGTCTGCTGCTGGACTACAAGCTGCGGGAACTTGGGATTGAAGCGGAGGACATTCGGGGGTACGACCGGGAGGAGTACACGCATCTTGCGGTTGCGGCGGCGGTTGCAGGCGGGCGGGCGGATGTCGGGCTGGGCATTCTTTCGGCTGCGAACGCGATGGGGCTAGACTTCGTGCCGCTGCTTTCAGAGCAGTACGACCTTGTGATACCCTCGGAGCATTGGGAAAGCGAGCCGGTGCAGTTCGCTCTTGAAGTCATTCGGGGCGATGGATTCAGAGGGGAAGTGGATGTGCTTGGCGGCTACGACACTTCTTCGATGGGGCAGGTGGTGGCGGAATTTTCGTAACGGAAGGTCGGCGGCGCTGTAAGTGCGTGTTGGTTTTAGGTTCAACGTTGCTTTGAAGAAGGCTTCACCCCCATCCCCCGCTTCCGCGAGGGCAGGCTCTAGCCTTCCCCCGTCAAAGGGGAAGGGAATTGTGAAATCGTCTCAGACGGAATGGGTGCCGAATATCTGGAAGGGCGAGGTTCATGGGACTGACCGGTATAGTGCTTGCGGGAGGTCTGAGCAGGCGGCTGGGGCGTGATAAGGCGGTGGAGCTTTTTGGCGACGAGCCGCTTATTTCTCGCGTCATAGGGCGGCTGAGCGCGCTGACGAACGAGACGGTCGTCGTGGTGAACAGTGAAGCGCGCGGGGAGGAGCTGCCACTACCCAACGACGCTAAGACCGCCGTTGACATCTACGCTGACTCAGGCTCGCTCGGCGGCATATTCACCGGGCTTACAGCCGCAACCAATGACTGGGGCCTGGTTGTCGCTTGCGATATGCCGTTTTTGAATGCGGGGCTGATGAGGCACATGATTACCTTGTGCCCCGACTATGACGCCGTTGTTCCCGTTCCGGACGGGTATCCGGAGCCGACGCATGCGCTGTACTCCAAGGCTTGCCTGCCGCACATCGAGCAGCGGCTGAAGGCGGGGCAACTGAAGATTGCGGGGTTCTTCGACGATGTGCGCGTGCGGTATGTCGGCGCCGATGAAATTGACCGCTTTGACTCCGAGCGGCTCAGTTTCTTCAACGTGAACACGCCTGAAGACCTGTCGCGGGCACTCAGGCTCGCTCACGAGGGCAGGTAGGTCTATCATGGCGCAGAAGGTGCGCGTGAATTTCGAGCTGTTCGGCACCGCGCGTCTTGCGTGTGGGCGCAGGCTGGTGGAAGTGGAACTGCCCACGAATTCGAGCAGCGCTATGCTTACGGCCGCACTCGCGAATGCATGTCCTCGACTTGTGGGCGTCGCGCTGCGTGAGGACATAGGCGGCCTGTTGGAGAGTTATACGCTCAACCTCAATGGGACAGAGTTCGTTGGGAGCGGTCAAATCGTGTTGAATGAAGGCGATACGCTTCTCTTGTTTTCCAGTCAGGCGGGTGGTTGAGGCGGTACTTCCCTTGCATGTTACAATGTGCCCAAGCCGCACGAGGGCGTAACTTTCTAATGCGGCAAGAATTTTGCTACCAGGTAAAGTGAAGTGCTGTACGGCTACAACGGCAGGGCGCTACTAGTAGATCTAACTCGCCGGACGAGCCGGTGGCAGACGTTGGATGCCGATGTGCTGCGCCGCTTCATAGGGGGCACCGGTCTTGGCGCGTACCTCCTGTACGAGCACTGTCCTCCGGGCATCGAGCCTCTTTCCCCCGACAATCCGCTCATATTCGTTACCAGTCCGCTTGTGGGCAGCAGGCTCACCACGTCCAGCAAGTTCGCGGTGCTTACTAAGTCTCCGCTCACGGGTTTCATTGGCGATTCGCTGTCGTCCAGTTTCATGGCGACCGAGCTGAAGAAAGCCGGTTGCGATGCGCTCATTATCACGGGCAGGAGCGAATACCCGTGCCTGCTATCCATCGATGATGGCGAGGTGGACTTCCTTGACGGCAGTGCGCTGATGGGTCTGAGCACTTCGGAAACGGAGCGCGCGGTCAAGGAGCGGCTGGGACATCGGAGGCGGGTGGCTTGCATTGGGCCCGCGGGCGAGAATCTGGTGCGGTTCGCGAGCATTACAAACGACGGTGGACGGCAGGCGGCGCGGACGGGTCCCGGCGCTGTGATGGGGTCGAAGAATCTCAAGGCGATTGCCGTGAAGGGCACGCAATCTGTTCCCGTCTATGATAACGATGCGCTGAACGAGATTGGGTCGGACCTGACGCTGCGCAGCCTTGGGCCTGCGACCGAGAAGTACAGGACGCTGGGCACGATGGCGAACGTGTCGGTGTTCAACAGTCTCGGCACGCTTCCTACGCGCAACTTCCAGCAGTCAACCTTCGATGGGGCAGAGGGCGTTAGCGCAGAGCAGTTTCACGAGTCGAACTTCGTGAAGAACGCACACTGCGCGAACTGCACGATTGGATGCGAGAAGATTCTTGTTACCAGCGATAAGGGTGAGAAGAAGCAGGGGCGCATGGAGTACGAAAGCGCCTTTGCCCTGGGGCCGCTGGTGGGCGTGGCGGACGGCAACACGGTGATACGCGCTTCTACGCTGTGCGACGAGCTTGGCATGGACACAATCAGCGTGGGCGCGACGATTGCCTGGGCGATGGAGTGCTTCGAGCGCGGCATACTGACCGTGGAAGACACCGGAGGCATCGACCTGCGCTTCGGCAGCGGCGAAGAGCTGATAGAGTGCATCGGATTCATCGCTGAGCGCGTGGGCGTGGGCGACCTGCTCGCTGAGGGCAGCTTACAGGCATCGCGGATTGTCGGACGAGGGACCGACGGATGGGCGATGCAGGTGAAGGGGCTGGAGATGCCGGGCTACGAGCCGCGCAGCCTGAAGACTATGGCTCTGGGCCTGGCGGTGAGCACGCGCGGTGCCTGCCACAACAGGTCGTCGGCATACGAGGCGGACTTCTCGGCGCGCGTGAACAGGCTGGAAGTTGACGATGAGCGAGGTCGAATTACGGCTGAGGGAGAGGACTTTTCCGCGGTGCTGGACTCGCTGATATGGTGCAAGTTCCTGCGAAAGGCGTTCGACGACCTGTATGAAGAGTCGGCGGAGATATATCAGCGCATCACCGGCTGGGACATGACGGCGGAGGAATTGCGGCTGGCGGGCGAGCGCGTCAACAATCTGAAGAAGGCGTTCAATATCCGTGAGGGCTGGGCGCGCGAGCATGATACACTGCCGCAGCGCGTGTTCGATGAGGCGCTGCCGACGGGAGTGGCTGCCGGTGTGGGTCTGAGCAGGGAGGACTTGGGTATGATGGTGCAGGGATATTATCGAGCGCGGGGGTGGAATGAGGACGGTACGATTCCGGAGGGGAAGACGCGGGAGTTGGGGCTGGAGGATGTGACTCAGAGCGAAAGTATCGACTTTGAGCCAGTGTTGGGCGACTAGAGAGAGGGAAGATTGAACAGAGAGAGAAACGAGCTTCGCGCCACTTTGCGGCAGAAGTTTCCGCGCAATCGGGGGCAACTGCTGCCCGCGCTGCATTACCTTCAGCACGAGTTCGGCTACCTGCCGGACTGGACGATGGAGGTTGTGGGCTGGCATCTTGGGATACCGTCAAGCGAGGTGTATGGCGCGGCGACGAGTTACACGGAACTTCGCATACAGAAGCCGGGCGAACATGTCATACGGGTATGCACCGGGCTTAGCTGCTGGCTGAACGGTGGTAAGCAACTCATTCAAAAGGCGCAGGCCGAAATAGGGGCAAACGGCAAGACGGGCGACGTTACACTGGAGGAAGTACCCTGCGCTTACATTTGTGGCGTCGCGCCCGCGGTGGAGGTTGACGGCGTGTGGCGGGGGAGGGTTGGCGCTGACGATTTCGGCGGCATAATGCGGGAGGTATCGCTTTGACTGACGCTATATCGAACGCGCTGACATCGCTCCGCGAATCCGCTGCCGAGCGACAGTCGGCGCACGATGGCAAGACGCGCGTAGTCGTCCAGGTCGGCCAATGCTCGCAGGCGGTCGGCGTGGCTGATGTAGCGGACGCCGTGTCCGCGGCATTGCCCTCCGACGCATATCTCGTGACCGCGGGCTGCGACGGCGCATGCTTCGCCTCGCCCAAGATTTCCGTTACGCTGCCGGACGGGCAGTTTATCGAGAAGTGGTGCATGACTGCCGATCTTGCGAAAAAGGGCTTTATCTATGGCGGGCAGGCAGATAAATCCGAAGCCGTTCAGTCCGATCCCTCCGAATTCTTCAACAGGCAGCATCGCCTGACCCTTGCAGGCTGCGGCGAGATGGACGCGCTCGGCATCGGCGACTACATCCTGAACGGCGGCTACGGCGGACTGGCGCGCGCGCTGGCGATGACTCCGGAAGCAGTGATAGAAGATGTGCAGGCGTCAGGGCTGCGCGGACGCGGCGGCGCTTACTTTCCCGCCGCGCTGAAATGGCGTGGAGCGCGCGCGATAGAGAACACGCCGCGCTACATAGTGGTCAATTGCGAGGAGGGGGAACCGGGTATCTTCCCTGTCCGCCACCTGATGGAAGGCGCGCCGCACCGCATGCTTGAGGGTACGGTCATAGCCGCGTATGCATCGGGCGTTCACGAGGCGTACATCTACATCAACGCGGAGGCGCACCTTTCGACCGAGCGCATGCGGATTGCGGTAGAGCAAGCATACGCAAGCGGGTTGCTGGGCGACGACATCCTGTCGTCGGGCTTCTCGCTCGATGTGGAGATTTTACGCGGCGCGGGCGGCTATGTCTGCGGCGACGAGACGACAATGCTGAACACGATGGAAGGACAACGCCGGGAGCCGCGCCAGCGCCCTCCGTTCCCAACCGAGGCGGGACTCTGGGGCAAGCCAACCGTCATCAACAACGGCGAGACTCTTGCCAGCGTGCCGTACATTCTCGCCAACGGAGGCGATGCCTTCGCAGCCATTGGCAGTGATGACGACAAAGGCACGAAGCTGGTCAGTTTGAGCGGCGCAGTGCGACACGCCGGGTTGATCGAAGTGCCGATGGGAACTACGCTGCGGGAAATCATCTACGACATGGGTGGCGGCGCTCCGGGCGGAAGCGAGTTGACGTCGATTGCGGTTGGCGGACCTTCGAGCGGTATATTCCCCTTGTCCATGCTGGACGCGGCTATCAAGTCGGGTTTCATTCACGATTCGGGAGTGATGCTGGGCGCGGGCGGCGTCATCGCGCTGGACGACAGCGTGAGTGTTGTGGATATGATGCGAAAGCTCGCTGCGTACAACGCGGACGAATCGTGCGGAAAATGTACGCCATGCCGTGAGGGGACGCCGAGGATGGTGGAACTGGTTGACGGGTTGATTGCGGGCAGGGCGTCGGCGTCGGACCTGAACGACCTGCGACAGCTCGCCGAACTCGTGAACGCGGCGTCGCTGTGCGGGCTGGGGCAGGCGGCGGGGAATCCGGTGCTGAGCGCGCTGCACTTCTTTGGGGATGAGTTGGCGATGATGGTCAAAGAGGGCTAACATGCATGGATAAGATGATGCAGAGAGGCGACGAGTAGCCAATAGACATGAGAGGTAAAGCCATGACCAGCCGATCAAGCCTATACAAGACAGATTCCGAGGGCAATATCGTCCAGTCCGGCTATCCGCACATCGTGTTCAAGAATACTGGCGCGCCGATGATCGAGGGGACGCGCATAAAGGTTCAGGTCATCGCCATAGACAGCCAGTACTGGGGCCTAAGTCCTGAGCAGATTCAGAGTGAATACGCGGGCTTGACCTTGGGGGAAGTATATTCCGCGCTCGCGTACTACTGGGACCACAAAAAGGACATAGACCAGCAGATTGAAGACCAGGCGAAATTCGTGGAGGAGATGAGACGGCAGAATGAACCTTTTCAGAGTGAGTTCTCGCAAAGAGTGAAGGCGAAAGCCCAAAAGATGGGTTTGCTCTAGTGCCGATTTCTCTCTATATGGACCATAATGTTCGTGGGCAGGTTACCTCCGGATTGCGTTCACGTGGAGTAGATGTGCTGACTGCGTATGAGGATGGCAACAGAGGAACGGAAGATCCCGACTTGCTGGACAGGGCAACTGTTCTGCAGAGGGTATTCTTCACAAATGACGAAGACTTCTTGTCAGAAGGCGCAAAACGCCAAAGAGCGGGCATACCGTTCGTCGGCGTGATTTATGCACATCAAGACCTAAATAGGGTTTCCATAGGCACGTCCATACGAGACTTGGAGAGGATAGTAAAGACAGAGACTCTTGAATCCATGATGAACCGAGTGGTATATCTACCACTTTAGCAAATGGCTACGGATCGTAGGAAGGCACGCAATGACCACCAACCTTACTATCAACGGCAACCCGCTCCAAGTTCACGATGGCGCGACTGTGCTGGATGCTATCAACCAGTCCGGCACTTATATTTCACAGCTGTGCAAGGACCCGGACATGAAGCCGATAGGCGCTTGCCGCACGTGCCTGGTGCAGATTGAGGGCGTGCGCGGCTATCCGGCGTCGTGCGCCGTGCCCGTGACCGAGGGCATGAGCGTGTGGACGGATACGCCCGAGGTGCAGGCGATGCGCAAGGGTGTGCTTGAGTTGACGCTGGCGATGTTCCCATCGAACGGCAAGAATGGTCACAAGAGCTACAAGGAGCTGTCTATCGCCGCCGACAGGCATGGCATTACTGAGGCGCGCTGGGAGGGCAGGGAGCGAGAGACCGTTGACAGCAGCAATCCGGTCTTCAACATCGCGATGGAGAGCTGCATTCTTTGCCAGCGATGCGTGCAAGCCTGCCAGGACGGGCACCAGTTCATCGGCGCGATTGATTTGCTGGGCACGGGAACGCAGGGCAGAATTGGCACATTCGCGGAGAGGCCGCTGGTGGAGTCGGTATGCACGACGTGTGGGCAGTGTCTGTCGGTATGTCCGACGGGGGCGATAGAGGTGAAGACACCGCCGCTCAAGGTAGCCAAAGAGGTTACGACAACCTGCCCATACTGCGGTGTCGGCTGCGGAATCAAGGCGCAGGTGGACGACACGGACCGCATCGTGGCAATGCTCGACGATCCGGAGAACCAGTCCAGTGTTGGGATGCTGTGCGTTAAAGGGCGCTTCGGCTACTCGTTTGTGAACCACGAGGACAGGATAACAACGCCTCTAATCCGCAAGGACGGCATCCTTACCGAAGCCAGCTGGGACGAGGCGCTCAGTTACTTATCCGACAACCTTGCCAAGTATCGCGGGGAGGAATTCGCGACTCTGTGCTCCGCAAAGGCGACGAACGAGGACGGATATATTCAGCAGAAGTTCGCGCGACTGGTTATGCAGAGCAACCATATCGACCACTGCACGCGGCTGTGCCATTCGCCTTCTGTCGAGGCGATGCTCGAATCGCTGGGCAGCGGCGCGACCAGCAACTCATACCAGGACTACGAGGAGGCGGGCTGTCTCGTCATCATCGGGTCGGACGCGAATTCCAACCATCCGGTGGCGGCATCGCGGATGCGGCGAGCAGTCATCGAGCGGGGAGCGAAGCTCATAGTAATCAACCCGCGCCGCATTGAGATGTGCGACTTCGCGGAGCTGTGGCTGAGGCCGCGCCCCGGGACCGATGTGGCGCTGCTGAACGCGATGGCGAAGGTTATCTTGGACGAGGATCTGGTTGACTGGGACTTTGTGAACGGTCGCACCGAGGACTTTGAAGAGTGGCGTGAGATCATCAACAGGTACACGCTCGAATACGCGGAAGGCATTACGGGTGTTGCGGCGGCGGACATCGCGGAGGCGGCGCGAATCTACGCCAAGCCGCCGTTCAGCGGCTCCTGCCTCATCTGGGGTATGGGCATCACCCAGCACATGATGGGAACGGCGAACGCGCATAGTCTGCTGAACCTGTCATTCATCGCGGGCCAGCTAGGCAGACCGGGATCGGGCATCTCACCCTTGCGCGGGCAGAACAACGTGCAGGGGTGCGGGGATGCCGGATGCCTACCCAACGCATTCCCCGGTTACCAGATAATTTCCGAGGACACGGTTGCGAAGTTCCAGCAGGCTTGGGGCAACCATCCGCTGCCTGACAAGGAAGGTCTTGTAATCACTGAGATGATGCTGGACATGGAGATTGGACGCATCAAGGCGATGTATGTAACCGGCGAAAACCCGCTGCTGAGCGAGCCCAATCTGCATCATGCAGAAGAGACGTTCCGGAACCTGGAGTTCCTCGTGGTGCAGGACATCTTCCTGCATGAGACGGCCCAGATTGCCGATGTAGTTCTGCCGGCGACATCTTTCGCGGAGAAGGACGGCACATTCACGAACAGCGAGAGGCGCGTGCAGCGAGTCCGCAAGGCAGTCGAGCCAATAGGAGAAAGCCGGCCGGACTGGGAGATCATCTGCGACCTGGCACGGCGAATGAGTCGCGACCACGGGCTCGGACTGGAGGACCAGTTCGCCTATAAGCACCCGTCCGAAATCTGGCAGGAGATGGCGGACAATACGCCCATCATCGCCGGAATCTCATACGACCGTCTTGAGAAAGAGGGCGGCATCCAGTGGCCCTGCCCGACGTCTGATCATCCCGGCACGCGCTTCCTGTATGAGAACGACTTCCCGCGTGGACCAAGGGCCAAGTTCGTGGGCTTTCACCAGGGGCCTCAGGCCGAAGAGATGCCGACAAAGCGATTCCCCCTGATTTTGAATACCGGACGCGTTCTGTATCACTGGCACGGGGGCACTATAACGCGCAGGGCGGACAATCTGCTTGCGCGCGCGCCGGAACTTGAAATCAATATGAGTGCAGAGGACGGCGCAAAGTACGAGGTCGCAGACGGCGAGTGGATAAGCCTGAAGTCACGGCGGGGCGTTCTGGAGGGTAGGGTTCTTTATACCGAAAAGATGCGCGCCGGCGAGGTGTTCGTGGCGTTCGTCAAACTCCAAGAGCACGCCGCTAATTTCCTGACCAGCGACGCTCTGGACCCGTTCTCGGGCATTCCGGAATACAAGGTCTGCGCCGTGCGTATTGAGAAGGTGGCGGAGCCGGTTCACTCTGCGGACTAATTCTTGGGCACGTAAATCCAGCCTTCGAGTTTTGCGGCTGGCAGTTCGTCATGGTTGGGATGGCGGAATCGCGCCGGATTCCGCGCCCAACGCGCAGCCGCGACCGCCGCAACCACGGCGTCAAGACAGTCGTCGTTTGCGCGACAGCCCATTCGCAACACAGGGGGCAATGTTATATCAAACCTGCGTTCAATGACATTCATGATGTCATCGCGGTTCTCAATCGCATTCCGTGCCGTTTTGTAGCCCTTGTGTCTAGCGCCAATCGCCTTGAGAAAGGCACCCGGCATCGTTTCCAATAAGGTTACGGTTCCGCGAGTCATGTCAGAAGGGGATTTCAACGGAGGGACAACCCATCTATCTGGAATGCTTTCATGGAGTTCGTACAGCATTTTGATACCGTAGTATGTCATTGGAAGCATGTTCGGATTGAACTTGTGCAATGGAGAAAAACTCTCTGGAAAGTATTTGCCGTCCCCTGCTCGCTTAGGCTCGTATCCTACCTCCCCAATGAATGAATCACGTTTTGCTATTAACTCTTCTTGTCCTAAACTCCCGATGAATTTCCAGACTTCAGACATTTCTGTTGAATTGCAGTCTCCAAACAGAGACTTGATGAAGGCCGAGGGAAGTCCGAAAGGGAAGTCGATAGCGGCAATTGCCGGGGTCGAGACCTGCTTTAGCAAACTGATCACATCTCGCCGTATGGTGGGATAGGCTCCCCACAGTTCGATTGTGCCATCCGTCTTGAGTTCGCCTTGGGCGACCCAAGTGTTGCGGTCATCTTTCGCACCGCTGTAATCAATCCCGATAATCGTTGTCATGTCTGCCTCTTTCAACATTTGGGACGGGTACGCCGAGCTGCCGAATTGTAGCACCTGCGTGCGTTGGCTGCACCGCACACTCGCCCAATTCTGGTATCATTCCCTCTGACAAATTTTCGCCCGGAAGGACGCCCCATGACGACGCCCCTGACACAGATAGCACGACCCGAAGCAGGACAGTACACGGGGCAGCGCAAGTTGTTTCTTGTGCCGGTCTTCCTTTTTCCGCCTGACATTCCCGAAGACGTGTCCCAACTGCTCGAACGCTACTGGTCTGAGGTTCGGGACCACATCCAGAACCTGGAGAGGACGCTCGGCGGGGTGAAGCATGTCTTCCATGAGACGATATACGCCGATGGAGAAGAGGGTATGAGGATGGTGGAGGCGATGAACCCGTTCGGGTGCTCGTTCATTCAGGCGATGTGCAGCGCGGGCGCTTCGCTGGAATCCACGGAGGACAGGGCGGTCGTCGAAGAGCACAGCGACTGGCAGCGATGCCTGTCCATCGGCCTGATGAGCGAGAAAGTGTTGAACCTCGCGATAAGCGGCATTCAGGATACGACCCGGCAGCGCTTCGAACATATGGGACAGCGCATATCCGACACCCTAAGGGAAGACGAAGTGGGGGCGCTGTTCATAAGCGAAGGGCATAGCGTGCAGTTTCCCAGCGATATTCAGGTGTTCTTCGTAGCGCCGCCTGCGCTGGACGCGGTGAAACGCTGGATAAATGATCAGATGCGCGCCACCGCGCAGCCACAACCGGACGGAGAGCCGCAATGAGCAAGAAATGGCAGAAGCGAAGATTCAATCTGTCCGACAAGCATCGATGGAAGGCAAAGCCCGGCAATAAAATCTTCGTCATCAACCGGGGCGCGGTGCATTTCGAGCATCCGGGCGATTGGGTGGTCAATCCGGAAGAGGACGGCTCTATCTCCCTGTACGACGGCTTGGAGCCGGATGACAACATCCGCCTGCAAGTCTCCGTGACGCAGATTGGCCCCAACGGACTAACTGTTGACTGGCGGCGTCTGCCCTCGCTCGCAACCCAGATGGAAACCGTAGTTCTGCCGGAAGATCGGCGGCAGCGCACGCGAAAAGGGCCAATGCTCAAGGTACAGAGGCGCAATCTGGAGTACGCTTGGCTGGAGATAGACTTTATCGACCCGACCGAGAAGCGTAAGGCGCATTCCAGACAGTGCCTTGCACGTGGCGGGAATGTGCAGGCGTTCATCACGATGGAATACTGGCCCGAAGACCACGCCGTAGCAAACAAGGTCTGGAACGACGTGCTGGAATCCCTGAAGCTAGCCGTTTACGTGGAAAATCCATTCAGGGGACCACTGAACAGGTGACGAGGAGTAATCCAATGACAACAAACGGCAGTCCACTTCGCAGTCGGGCGTGGTTTGACACGCCCGAACTTTACGGATGGCTGAGACAGGCGGCGTTCAAGGCGGAGGGCTTTGGCGAGCCCGCGTACCAAAACAAGCCCATCATCGGCATCTGCAATACCTGGAGCGAGCTGACGCATTGCAATGCCCACCTGCGCCAACTCGCGGAGGCGGTCAAGCGCGGCGTGTGGCAGGCGGGCGGGTTCCCGATGGAGTTTCCGGTAATGTCGCTGGGTGAGTACAACATGCGCCCGACGACGATGCTCTTCCGTAACCTGATGAGCATGGACGTGGAGGAGTCCATAAGGGCTAATCCACTTGACGGCGTAGTGCTGCTAGCGGGCTGTGACAAGACAACACCGGCCGTCCTTATGGGAGCTGCCAGCGCGGACGTACCCGCGATACTGGTTACCGGGGGGCCGCAGCTCAAGGGCAATTGGCGCGGCGAGGAGCTGGGTTCCTGCACCGATTGCAGGCGGTATCACACGGAACTTCGAGCGGGAAGCATAACCGAAGAGCAGTGGGCAGAGCTTCAGAACTCGATAGTGCGGAGTCCGGGGCACTGCATGGTGATGGGCACGGCGTCAACGATGGCGTCGATGGGCGAGTCTCTCGGCATGGCGCTCCCTGGGAATGCCGCGATTCCCGCCGTTGACTCTCGCCGTATCCAGCTTGCGGAGGCGTCGGGTAGGCAGGTGATGGAGCTTGTGAAGCAGGACCTCACGCCCTCCAAGATTATGACGCGGGAAGCATTCGAGAACGCGATACGCACACTTCATGCGCTCGGCGGATCGACCAACGCCATCATCCACCTCACGGCGATCGCGGGGCGACTGGGCATCGAACTGCCGCTGACACTGTTTGATGAGCTTTCGCGGACGACGCCGTTTATATTGAACCTGAAGCCGTCGGGCGAGTTTCTTATGGAGGACTTCTTCTATGCGGGTGGGCTTCCCGCGCTGCTGAACGAGTTGCGTCCACTGCTGCATACGGAGCAGATGACGGTAACCGGTAGGACGCTCGGCGAGAACGTGGTGGGCACCATCAACCACAACCCCGACCTTATCCGCAGCCTCAACGAGCCGCTCAATCCTGAAGGCGGGCTGGCGGTCGTGTACGGGTCGCTGGCACCGAATGGCGGCGTGATCAAGCCGACGGCGGCTTCGTCGGAACTTCTGACGCACCGAGGGCGGGCAGTGGTGTTCGAGGACCACGACGACATGGAGCACCGCATAGACGATCCGGACCTGGACGTTACTCCGGATGACGTGCTGGTGATGAGGAACGCGGGACCGTTGGGTGGGCCCGGTATGCCGGAGTGGGGTTTCCTGCCGCTGCCCAGGAAGCTGCTGCAGCGCGGGATTCGCGACATGGTGCGGCTGAGCGACGCGCGTATGAGCGGTACCGCGTTCGGGACTGTGGTGGTGCATGTTACGCCGGAGTCGGCGGCGGGCAGCCCGCTTGCCGCCGTGCAGAACGGGGACATCATCGAGCTGGATGTGCCCAACCGCAGGCTGGACCTGCTGGTGGAGGAAAGAGAGGTGCAGCGCAGGCTGTCAGAGATACCGGCGCAGAAGCCGCACTTCGGGAGGGGCTACGGCGTGATGTACTCGCAGCATGTGATGCAGGCTGATAAGGGATGCGACTTTGACTTTTTGCGGTCCGAAAGCTTGTGAGGCCATTCTCCAATGCTTCCTCAAGACATTAGAATTGACGCTCTGATATGGGATTCGTGGAATAGAGCGCACATTGCGCGTCATAGCGTAGCAAGAAGCGGTATTGAAGCGTGGGAAACACCGCAGTCGCAGGATATTCGGGTACTTCTTCAATTCCTCTTCACCCCACCTTCGCGAGGCCAAGTAGTAAGTCCTGAATAGGCAGGCGAAGGTCTTGAGCGCCAAAAAAAGTTCCGGTCTGCCCACTTTCCATCCAGCTTGACACGCCCAGGCCTTTGAGCGAACATCCCTTCATCATCACCACCACATTACCGATACCAGCAACCTGCTATGACCATTATTGCCGCTGTAGTCGCTACACATAATCGCCCGCGGCTTCTTGAAAGCCGTGCGTTGGCATCAATCACCGCTCAGACACGACCGCCGGATTTGCTCATCGTGGTGGACGACTCCGACGCTGATGTGCGTCCTGTGAACGAAGCGATTGTCACGGCGCTTGAACGAGAAGAGCCACGAACAATCTACATGGAAAACCAGCGTACTCGCGGCGCGTGCGGCGCTTGGAACTCCGCCTTATACGAAGTCCAGCGTATCGCGCCGTCGGCTTTCGTCGCCATTCTCGACGATGACGACATGTGGGAAGCAGAATATCTGCGGCGATGTGAAGAGACGATACTGCATCAGGATTTGGATATGGTGGCCGCCGGTATTGTCTT
Source organism: Dehalococcoidia bacterium (assembly GCA_965204855.1). Taxonomy (GTDB): domain Bacteria; phylum Chloroflexota; class Dehalococcoidia; order Lucifugimonadales; family JADFKI01; genus Bin90. The sequence continues at coordinate 1,467,969 of OZ242018.1, read as the reverse complement.
CAACAAGATTGCGGGACAGCAAGGTGAACTGCTCAGAAGTCCCGAAAGCCTCAATGTGGATGACCTGCTAGTCCGCAACCCGTTCATCCAGGGGTCAAACCTGTTCGTCAGGCTTGAAAAGCTGCTTGAAGCCGGAGGATTCGACGAGGCGCTGATGAGTACGACGGACCGCGACATCTGCATCAGGCTTGCCGACCTGGGCACTGTCAAATATGGCAGGATAGAGGAATGTCTCGTGCTGCACTATGCCGAGAGCGACCGTCCTAGACTATCAACACCGGGAAGCGAGGCAAAGTGCGCCGGTCTGCGTACCTTCTATCACAAGTATGCGGGTCGGATGTCAGCTGAGCAGAGAGAGTCTTTTATCGCCAGAAGCCGCGACGTGTTCGGATGCGACCCGACACTGGATATATTCGAGCCGGATGCGGCCCGTCATCAAATGAACGACTCACTTTTGGGAAGTGAGTCGAGAACAACTGTCGAGGAGTATTTGAAGACCGAATTCGACACCGGTGAACTCACTTGCTTGGGCATCGGACAAGAGGGTGTAGTTCTGACCGATGGGCGTCTCGTGTACAAAACCTTTCACGACTGGAAGGCCAGGAACCGTGACGGTCTCCTCAATTTTTTGCGCTCGCTTGTGGGCAGGCTGTCGGGATTTCGCGCACTCCCAGACGTGCAGGAAGTCAGCGTCCGGGGCGACCGGCTCACAATCACATATCCTTACACGCCCGGAACGAAGTACGAGGGCGGCCGGCTGGATGAACTGTTCGTACTGCTCCGTGATTGCCGCGAAGCCGGCATAGCCTGTCGCAATATCCATCCCGACAACCTGCTGGTTACGGAAACGGGGCTGATGCTCATCGACATCGGCTTCGACATCGTTCCGTACACAGAGGACGATTTCGAGCAGATGTGCAGGCGAGCTTTTCTATCCTACCGCTTTCACTTCCGATCGGACTTGAAGCGTCTGATGACGAGATCGCTGACGGATGCCGATATGCCTGAACTGACTGGCTATGACGGGTTCATGCGCGCTCTTGCTCCGCGCGGATTGGACGAGCTTTTCTATCGTCCCCTGGCGCTGATTGTCGGGGCGGAAAGTCCTCGTTTGACGCTGGACTACGGCTGCGGCGACGGAAGGCTGGCGGAATTGCTGGCTCTGCAAGGAATTTCCGTAACGGCTTATGACCCGGACGACGCGACCTTGGCGACTTGCAACGGGCGAATCGATGGTGTGGAGTACGGTGGCAATAAGCTGTTGGATGGGTTGCTGTCCGAATCAGCCAAGTTCGACTGCGTGGTGTGCAGCCGCGTTCTGTGCGCTGTTGAGGACGCCGGTGAATTCGACGCAATCCTGCGAAACTTGCGCCAATTGGTGTCCGACTCCGGCTCAGTGTTCGTTGCAGTGTGCAATCCCCTCCATCTAACCACAACCTCCACTGAATTGGGAGCGAGACACCTTCCGGAAGGGCAAGGCTATACTGACACATTCGGCTATGCCAAGACGGTTGCCTCAAGCGGCAATACTAGGAAAGAGGCGCATCGAAGCCTATCGATTTACAGGCGGGCTTTCAGGAAAGCCGGGCTCAGGATCGAGAGAATTCTTGAGTTAGACGGCATGGATACGCGCGAACTGCTGCCCGCCTCCGATCATCTGGTATTCAAGCTCGTCCCGATGCCCGCCAATGGGCCGAAAGTGTCCCTGCTCATCAAGACTTGCCTGATGGAGTGGTGCATGATAGAGCGCATGGTGCGCCATCAGGTAGAACAGTTGGAAGAACCTGTCGGGTTCATGGAGAAGGTCGTGGTCGTTGATCCGACCGAGGGGCCGTTCTCGCGGCAGTATGATAATCCGAATCCTGCAGAGCACCGCGCCGCAATGGAGCGGCTGCTAAACGACGGCGTGGTGGACAAGGTGATATATGCGCCACGCCAACCCGATGTAATCCGGGACACCTATCGCAGATGGTTCGGCTCGGAATCAACCGCTACGCACTCGACAAACGGACAGCAACTGTTTGCCACACTGTACGGCTTTGAGGCGTGCAAGGGCGACTATGTTCTCCAACTCGACAGCGACTTGCTCATTGCCAGAAGGGACAGGGAACGCGACTATCTGCAAGAGATGGTGCGGGTTCTGCATCATGACCGTAAGGCGCTGTTCGCGTCGATGAGCATCTGCGTCCCCGCACCTACGTCGTACACCGCCGAGGGTGCTGACGGCGACTGGCGTGTCGAGGTGAGGGGTTGTCTATTCGAAAAAGATAGACTGCTGTCGGCGCTTCCGATCGAGAACCAACTGAAAGGCGATCGCTTCGCGCTACCGTGGCACCGCGCCTTCGACAAATTCATCTCAGCGGGCGAATATCGCTCGTATCGTGGTGGGCATCCCGGCGTCGGGTACATCCATGTGCCGAACGAGCGCAAGACTGACAAGGAGGATCTGCTTGACATTCTTGATTCGGTGGAGCGCGGTTACATCCCGGACGTACAGTTAGGAAGCGTTGATCTGAGAGGAACGGACGCGGACTGGGCGGGTCCCAAACGGTCCGAGCCGTTCGTGTTTGTCATTTGCGGGCGCAACGTACACTCGGCGCGGTTCAAACGGTGCGTAGAGTCGCTGCTTGCACAGAAGAACCGAAGCTGGGGAGCATTAGTCGTGGACGACGCATCCACGAACGGATTCGGAGATTACGCCGAAACGCTACTCTCCGATTATACTGACAGAGTAACCCTCGTGAAGAATCGCAGCAGACGGGGTCTTCTCTTCAATACTTGGAGGGCCGTCACTAGGTTCTGTGACAATCCCGATAGCGTTATAATCACACTTGACGCCGATGACGCGCTGATTGGACCGTATGTCTTGGACAAGGTACACGCAGAGTATGACGCCGGCGCGGATGTAACGGTAGGATCGATGCTGCGTCTGGACAAAGAAGCGCGTTACCCCGCTGACTTCAACAATCCGCGCTCATGGGACGGCAATGTGTGGCAGCACCTACGAACATTCAGGAAGTACCTATTCGATGCAATACGAGTCGAAGACCTAAAAGTTAGCGGCGAGTGGATAGGTCTGGCGAACGACTGGGCGTTCATGCTGCCCATAGTCGAGATGGCGGCAAGTCCGCGCCGCATTTGCGAGCCTCTCTACCTTTACGAGCCGACGAAGCCCAAGACCGCCGAACTCAGACAACGCAGGGATGCTATCATCGCGCGCATTCTGACGAAGCCGCGCTATCAGAAGCTGAGGCGATAAGGCCTGAAAGAGACGATTTCACAAGTTCCTGAAATTGCAACAATATCGGTGTGAATCTCTTACAGTCATCCCTGCTAATCATGTTCCCTGCGAAAACAAGGATTAGGAACCCAGAAAGCTGTCGCTCACTGACTAAGAATCAAGGCGTCTATTGTCGCTCGTGATTGCGCCGAGGTATGACGAAAGATACTATGTAGTCACTGCACGTCCATCCAGCTGCATGGAACGCCGCGTGTACAGGGAGGTGATAGGATGACGAACGAAACCGAGCGCGTAAAGGACCCAATGCCAGACGAATTCGCAAGCAGGGCAGAAGTGGCGGAGTTCTGGGACACGCACGACATCACCGATTACCTCGATGAACTCCAGCCCATAACAGTGAAACTTTCGGACGCTGTAGCTCACGGAGTCATAATCACCTTCGAGCCTGATACCTACGATGAAATCTGTGAACTCGCTCGTGAGAGAAATACCTCACCTGAGACACTGATAAATCAGTGGATTGTCGAGGGGCTGAACGAGCAGTAGGATCGAAGCGGCTGTGGATTATTCGCCGGTGACCACTGTGCGAATTGCTTCGCGTTCCTGCTCGCTCATATGCCAGTCGGCGGCTTTTGCGTTTTCTTCCATCTCGGCGGCGCGGCGGGTGCCGACCAGCGCGACACTGACCGCATGGTTGGAGATGACCCAAGCGAGCGCCAGCTGCGCTACGGTCATTCCCTTCTCAGAGGCGATGTCCTTCAGTGCTTCTACTTTATCGAGATTCCGCAGGAAGGTGTCGCCCTTGAACAGGGGTTGACCGAACGCCATGAGGCTGCGCCGCCAGTCGTCTTCTTCGAACTGCGTGTCGGACGTCAGTGCTCCTGTCAGAAGGCCGTGAGCGAGCGAGCCGTAAGCCATCGCGCCCATGCCATTACCAGCGCAGAAGGGAAATACTTCGTCTTCAGGGCGGAAGTCGAAGAGGTGGTAGCCGACCTGGTTAGTTATTATCGGGAAGGTGTCCAGGCAGTCTGTCATCTGCTGCACGCTGAAGTTGCTGACGCCACCGTAGCGAATCTTGCCCTGTCGCCGGAACTCGGCGAACGCCTCCATCGGTTCGGACATGGGGCGCGATTCATCGGGCCAGTGGATGAGGTACAGGTCGAGGTAGTCGGTCTGAAGACGCTGAAGGCTTTCCTCAAGCCCTTTCGTCAGCGCCTCTTTCGAACTGTCCCGCATCTGGGGGTTGTCGGGGTCGTGCCATTGGCGACCGCCCTTGCTGACGAGCACAACTTTATCGCGCCTGCCCTTGAGCGCCCTGCCGAGAAGCTTCTCGCCCTCGCCCCAGCCATAGACGGCTGCCGTATCGAACAGGGTTACGCCCAGGTCGATGGAGGCGTCTATAGCACGCAGGACTTCCGCGTCGTCGAATGAGCCATAGTGTCCTCTGCCCATAGGCCAGCCGCCAAAGCCGACGACCGAGGTTTCCAGTTCTGAGTCGCCGAACTTACGGTACTGCATGGCTATCCTCCCTGATGTATCTGCACCTTCACGGAGCCGGTAGTCTTGTCGTAGGCGGTTGCGAAGCCCGTCTGGATGTCGTCCAGTGAATAGATGTGCGTTACCATAGGCTTCAGGTCAACGCGGCCGGACGCCATGAGGTCGATCGCCACTTCGTAATCGTGCCTGCCGTTGATGATGCCGTAGCAGGACGAGAAGATGATGGTCTGCTCCTTCAGCATCGGTGGCAGCCAGTCAACGGTGATGGGTGTGCGGTAGCCGCCGATGACCACGAAGCGACCCTGCTCGCGCGTAACCTCGATCGCCTGCGTGATCGGGTCGGGTCGCCAGCCGCCGACCGTTTCCACGGTCAGGTCTGCGCCGAGGCCTTGAGTGGCGTCAAGTATGGCATCGTTGAGCGCTGGGTCGTCGGGCGCGAAAGCGTGGTCTGCGCCGAGTTGCTTTGCGAGGCTTGCCTGCTGCTCGTGGCGCGCCGTGACGAATATCGTGCCTGCGCCAAGCGCTCGCGCCGCCGCAACCGCCGTCAAGCCTATGTTGCCCGCGCCCAGCACGACGACCGTCTCGCCGCCAATCAGGTTGCCGCGCCGAACGCCGTGAACCGAGACGGCAAACGGCTCGACGAGCGCTGCCTCCTCCCATGTGAGGTTGTCGGGCAGGGTGTAGCAGCCCCATGCCTTGCGCTTGATGTACTCGGCGAAGCCGCCGCCCTCCGGTGGGGCCATGTCCATGCACTGCTTGTACTGTCCCATGCGGCAGTACCAGCAGTGCAGGCAGGCGCGCCCATGCCCGATGGTCTCTATGGCGACGCGCCGACCGAGCAAGTCCGAGTCGATTCCGTCGCCGACAGCAATGATTTCACCGGCGACCTCGTGTCCGACCGGGGACTCGTCGGCTTCTTTCTGGTCCGCCTTCATCTGTAGGTCCGAGCCGCAGATGCCGGTGGAGCGAATTCGCACTATGGCGTCGCCCGGCCCCACTTCAGGGCGCGGATATTCACCCAGCGTCATCGTGCCGTTGCCGTCGTAGAACGCCGCTTTCATCATCGCCATGTCGCACCTCCGGTGAGTGTGTCAGTCGGTCAGTGGGTCAGTTATTGAATTTGCATATGGCTAATTGGCAACTATACTTGTTGTCGCTGATAGGCATAGTATAGGTTCATCATTGCCTTTGATGCGGGCTTCACCCCCGTCCTAACCTTCCCCCATCAAGGGGGAAGGGATAAGGTGGACGGCAATTATTCCCAGCCCTAACTTACTCATTTGCCGCTAGAAATTCGCGCGAGCCGCCCAGGATCAGGTCCACCAGCCCGATGGCAACGTGAAGGTCGGACGACAGGTGCCTGCCGGCGGCGTGGATGCGCTCGCCTATGGCATCCTGCGCCTCCTGCACGACCGGGTGCTCCGGCTTGCCAGGGTAGCCCATGGACTGGGCCAGGTCGTTGGTGCCCCATGCGAAGCAGTCGATGCCTTCCACTTTGAGGATGGCGTCCAGGTTCTCGAACGCGGTTGCCGATTCGAGCTGCGCCATCACCAGCATCTCCTTATTCGTAAGCTCCATGAACTCGCTGCGGTCGAGGCCGGGCTGGTCTATGAGTCCGCTGTCATTGTAGAAGGTGCCTCTGCCGCCGCCCCAGCTTCGTTCGCCTTCGGGCGTGAAGCGGCAGGCATCAACGAGCGCCTTAGCCTCCTCAGCGGTCTCGACATGCGGACCGAGAACTCCCATCACGCCCCTGTCGAGGTACAGGTTGATGAAGTTCGCGCCTTTGTCCGGAACGCGCATTATGGTCGTCAGCCCGTAGCCGTCAGCGACGCGCACCATCGCGTCAACCGACTCCTGCGTGAAGAGGCCGTGCTCGGCGTCGAGGTTGACGAAGTCGAAGCCTCCAAGCATGCCTACAAGCTCGATGGCTTCGGCGCTCGGATATACAAGGCTCAAGCCCAAGCCTTTCTTGCCTTCGCGGTTCTTCTTCAGGATGTTGTTCTCTCTGATTCTTACCAATTCATTGCCTCCTTCGGCAGATATTTTGTGTTCAGGTATAGTAGCTCATTATCGCTTCGACAGCATATTGCGCTTAGATGTTAGCGTTTCCATTCAAGTGGTCGAATAGCAAATTCACCCCCATCCTAACCTTCCCCCATTAAGGGGGAAGGGACTTTGTCAACTAAAGGCAAACGCTATTCGCTTTGTTCACGGACTTGCGGGCGGCAGCGTCTTCCTTATCCAGTCGGTGAGGTCTGTGAGGGTTTGCTGGCTGATTTCGTGCGCCATTGGATACTCGTGATAGAGTGGCTTGTAGCCTTCAGTCTTCAGGAATTGGAGGGTGTCCCTTGCCAACTGCACTTCGATTACCATGTCAGAGATTCCGTGCGCTACGAAAATGGGCTGCGAGCGGTCTGCCGGCAGCTTTTCTCGCATTGTATCTTCATCGGGGGCGACCGCGCTGAGGGCCGCGAGTCCTTTGAACTTCTCAGGGTTGGGCAGGCCGTGGCGGTATGTCATCATGCCGCCCTGCGAGAAGCCGCCGAGAATGACCTGTCCAGGTTCGGTGGCGTAATGCTCAGTTACCTCATCAATCAGTGTCGCAAGCATGTCCACTACGGAGTCCACATCGTCGGCGCGGCGCAATTCCTGTGGCATGCGCCTCGGGTATGTCCAGCCGTAGCCGGTCGCGCCCGGCCCAATCTCGAAGGGTATGGGAGCGTTGGGGAAGATATAGACATAGCCCTCAGAGTCGATAGCGGGGGCAAGGCTCGCCAGGTCTCCCATGTGCGCGCCGAAGCCGTGCAGCAGGATAATCATGGGGTAATTTCGAGCGGGATCATATCCGTCCGGCTCGATGGCGATGTAGTGGAGGGTGCTGCCCTGGTGCTGTATTGCCTGCAATTTACGATTCCTTACTCTTTAGAGTCTTCGTCATTGTTTGGCGGCGGATATGGCTTTATTCCTGCAATGACTTCCTTCGTCGCGCTTACTATCCTTGCCATTGCGTCTGCCACAGCATCGGCCTCCCTCTGCAACATGTCGTCGTCTTCACACTCATACCCACAGCCTACTGGGTTGTACCACACTATGAACTTGTTGCCGCCTGCACCTGTGGGTTCCCAACTTAGAGGCTTATCGAGATACTGATTGAAAGCGTCGTCGATCTCTGAACGCCTTGCTTCAAGTTGGTCAAAGAAGAAATGTGATCTTTCGCGTGGCGATGCAGGCACATATATTCCGACGGTTGACCTGTCAGGCGCACCGTAGATGTACCATTGGATGGATCCGCTCACACTTAGGTCTTCGTGTTGAACTGATTCCGTGATCCATGTTGCTGCAACATTTGTCTTGAAATCCTGCCACAGGCCATGTTTACGGCACTTCGCGGCTACCTTTGACAGTACGATGTTGCGCCAAATTCGTCTCTTTTCTGCTGGGGTTTTCGTGAAGTCCCACGGTATTCTTTTGGTGCTGGGGCCAGACACAAGCGTCAGGAGTGGTTCCGGGCTAGCGTTTTCTCCCTGTTCGAGTTCTATCGTGAACAAATATACGTCGATTTCAGAGTTATCATTGAGCCACTGAACCAGTTGGATGTATTCCGAGTACACATATCCAGCAATCCACACCGCGCCCTTTGCGTCGTGAATTGAGATGTACTGCATAAAGCGGACGAAGTGGTCCATATCAGTGCCATTGAACTGGTTCTCTATGACCACTTTGAAAGTCTCTCCACTTTCCGCACTCGTAGTCTCACAGAGAATATCAACATAGCGTGTTGCGTTCCAAGCGGCAGCCTCTAACTGAACAGGCGTAAGTTCCCACTTAACCTTCTTATTCAATTCCTCTATATTCTCAGCCAGCCAGCGCGAGAAATCTTCCTCGTGCTCCCACTTATCCCGCAAAGACAGGCTCGCCGCAGTTCTTTCTTCCGTCATTTGTACTTCAATTCCCTCTGCCGAACTCCTAGCCCTTATCCCCATCATATTGCGGGCGCACCAACTCATACACATCATGCGTATTACAGTACATGTTCCCCGCAAGCCTGCCCACCGGCTTCAGACGCGCATGGTTGATGCGATGTCCGTTAATAATGTCGTCGCGCACATGCATCAGCACAATCTCCCCGATAACGATTGCGTGCTTCGTCCCATCCCCAACCGCTACCACCTGATTGAGCTTGCATTCCATGTTCACCGGCGATTCCGCGACAAGTGGGGCACGTACTAATTCAGACGGCTTGGCGGTAAGCCCGGCTATCTCGAATTCGTCCACGTCGGCGGGGAACTCGGCGGCGGTGCTGTTCATTGCCTCGGCGATGTCGTCAACCACCACACTGACGACGAATTCGCCGGTCGCCTCGATGTTGGCAAGCGTGTCTTTAGCCTTCCATCCTGCGCTGCGGGAGATTCCGAGCACGATGGTCGCCGGATCGTAAGCCATCGCGTTGAAGAACGAGAACGGCGCGAGATTGACTATGCCGTCCGCGGAGACGCTTGAGACGAAAGCGATGGGACGCGGCACCACAACGCCTGTCAGCACCCGATTGAAGCCTTCAAAGTTCTTTGGGTCAATTCGCAACTGAAATCTCCCTTGCTGGTAAGTCGGTCAAAGGGTAATACTGGCTGGCTTCAATAGCAAGTGCGTTGACTTAAAGACGGGGGCTAACAGGATGTGCAGGATGGATATGATGTGGATGTAGTGCGTTGACTTGAATGGGCGCGCAAACTTAAACTATAAGCCGAATTTCTCTGATGTGATGTAAACGTGAGCAGCGCGCCGCTTACGCGCCTGTACTACATACTGAGGTAAATTAATGAGCAAACTAACGGACCTACTCGACAAGGCACAGACGGCATCGCCCGGAATCGGCTTCGCTGCGTCCCGGCAATCGGCGGCTATTCCCTCTATCGCGCTTATAGGGCGCGTGACAGCCGTCGAGCTTGCCGAGGATAAGAGCCTGGCGGACTCACCTGCGGACGCGCTGCTGGTAACTCTTGACGCTTCGGATAGCGGGGCAGTGGGGCGAGTCAGCGATGCGCTCGGAGACAGGCTATGGGGCGCGAGAGTGGGCAGCGCCAGCGCAGAGGACGCCGTTGCATTGCGGGAAGCGGGATGTGACTTCATCGTCTTCGACGCCGAGGGTACATCCGCTGCCGTGCTCAACGACGACGACATGGGCAAGGTCATCGCCGTGGGGTTCGATGAGCCTGAGTTCGACGAGGAAGAGGCAAAGGCAATCCGCACGCTCGACATCGACTGCGCGCTGCTGACGCCGCCCGACGGCCTAATGCCGCTCACGGTCCAGAAGCTCCTGAGCATACAAAAGATGCGCTCCACTGTACGAAAGCGCACCTTACTGAACGTGCCCGCGGATACGGGCAAGGCCGAATTGGAGACGCTGAGAAACACCGGCGTCGCCGCCGTCGCCGTAGCCCTAGCGGACGCGGGCAGCGAGACCCAGCGCATCAAGGACGACATCGCAAACCTGCCGCGCCGCCGGTCGCAAAGCAGCAGGGGCTCGTCTTCTCCCAGTGTGGGCTTCGGCGGCTCTGCGGGCGCGGATGGATTCGACGAGGATGATGAATAGGGGATGAATAGCAATTTCACCCCCATCCTAACCTTCCCCCATCAAGGGGGAAGGGACTTTGAACGCGGAGATTGTTGGATTACCTGCCTACGGAAAGCCTGTCTATGAGGTAGTCCGGCAGGTTGTGACGGCGCATCTTGTCTTGGGTTGCGGCGATGTCATACTCGACGCGATGGTGCGTTATCGTTTGCGCTCCATCGTCATAGACGACATAGCTGGCCCTGGGGTCGCCGTCGCGCGGCTGCCCCACGGAGCCGGGATTGACTATCAGTGAGTCTTCGTCTAGTTGGACAGCCCTGCCTTGAGGGAACGACATGAATGCCGCGCCGTCCGGTCGTGGTATGCACAGAAACGGCATGTGCGAGTGTCCCACCAAGCACCAGTATGTGTCGATGTGGGTGAAACAGGCGATTGCGGATTCTACGGTAATCAGGTATTCCCAAACGGGATCGCGCGGGCTGCCATGCGCCAGCGTGAACTCGTCGATTTCAAGCGTCAGCGGCAAGCTGCCCAAGTATTCGGCCTGATCGCGCGTCAGCTGATCTGCGGTCCAGCGATTTGCCGCCGCCGCATAGGGGTTGAAGCGGTCCACCGAAATGCTGCCGATTGCGGCGAGGTCGTGATTACCCGACACCGCGCTATGCTCGTGAGAGCGCAGCAACTCCACGCATGAGGACGGGTCGGGACCGTAGCCTATGAGGTCTCCAAGCGACCAGATTTCATCGAAGCCGCCTTGTCTCTGGGCGTCCACAACCACGGCCTGGAACGCCTCCAGATTGCTGTGGATATCCGATACTATGAGCGCTTTCATTTTGCGTATCCGGTGCGTTTACAAACCGGGCAATCTCTTACCAGTTCGCTACGCATTCTGGTATCCTTTCTGTGGCGACTTTGCCTGATGCAGCTATATTCTGAAACGGCAGTCGGATGTACATCATACACTGCGATTTAACCGCTTCACAGCATTTGCCGGAACGTCGTGGAACCTGACCGAAACCACACATTCACTTTCAGCACTTCAAGCCCGGAGCAGACGCAGTCCGCGGGTAGGGTGCTTGGCGCACACGCGAGCGCCGGGGACGTGTTCCTGCTTACCGGCGACCTGGGAGCAGGCAAGACCTGCCTGACGCAGGGCATTCTGTGGGGACTTGGCGGCGAGGAGTACGCACGCAGTCCGACCTTCGTCTTGATATGCGAGTACTATGCGCGGCTGACCCTGTATCACATGGACCTGTATCGCCTCGACAGCATCGATGAGGTCATCGACCTGGGCCTTGACGACTACTTCCTTGGCGACGGGGTGTGTGTGGTCGAGTGGGCGGAGAAGGGAGCCGACGCCTTCATCGGTGAGCATGTGAATGTCGTTATAGAGGTCACGGGCAGCAACAGCCGGAGGCTTACATTCGGCGCTGATTCGCCGCGATATTCTGGGATGCTGTCGGCGTTGAAGCGGGAGTTCTCCAGTCTGGAGAGCGCACCGCAATCAGATGCTCCGAAATCACAGGCCGCGAATAGCGAGGCGCAGTGATGGAACTCGCAATTGACACTTCCACGCGCTATGCCTCGATTGGCTTGTCCAGTCAAGGGGAGTCGGTGGTCGAACTGACTTGGCGCTCGGAGCGCAATCACTCCGTTGAGCTTGTTCCCAGCATCAGGCGGCTGCTCAAGCGCGCAGATATTGGCGTCAAGGACCTGAATGCTATCTACATCGCATCAGGTCCGGGCGGGTTCAGCGCGCTGCGAGTGGGCATGAGCACGGCGAAGGCTATGGCGGTGTCGCTGGACATCCCGCTGGTAGCCGTAAGCACACTGGACATCGAGGCACAGCCGTATCTCGGACTTGGCAGCCCCGTGTGCGCGCTCGTGGGCGCTGGCAGGCGGCGGCTGTATCTTGGCGACTTTGGTGACGGCCATGAAGGCGCGCAGCCTGTCTATCGCGTGATAGAGCATAGCGAATTGGCGACGGAGGCACCGGAAGACGCACTCTTCTGTGGCGAAGGCGTATCGCAGGTTGCAGACCTGATAAGAGATGTATTCGGCCCCTCCGCGAAGATTGCGAATGCGCCGCTGCCGACGAGACATGCGGGAGCGCTGGGAGCGCTCGGACACCGGATGCTGCAAGAGGGCAGCATAGCGGACGCATTTTCACTTGAGCCTCTGTACCTGCGGAGTTCGCAGGTGAGCACGGCCAACAGGACTTGGCGGCGTGGGAGCTAACATCGATAGACAGTATGGATAGGATAAATTCAGGGAGAACTCACTTAAATGCAGAAAACCTTGGTACTGATAAAGCCTGATGCGGTGCAGCGCGGGCTAAGCGGCGAGATTATCGCGCGGCTTGAGCGGCGCGGACTGAAACTCACAGGCATGAAGATGATCCATGTGACACCGGAGCTGGCGCACAGGCACTACGGGGCGCATGTGGACAAGCCGTTCTTTTCCGGGCTGGTGAGCTTCATCACCTCGTCGCCGCTGATTGCGATAGCGGTGGAAGGGGAGAACGCGGTCGAAGTTGTGCGGACGACGATGGGCGCGACTAATCCGGTGGAAGCGGGACCGGGCACGATACGCGGCGACTTCGGGCTGACAATCGGGATGAACCTGATACACGGCTCAGACTCGCCGGAGTCGGCGGAGACGGAACTGGCGCTGTTCTTCGAGGACGGCGAGATAATCGACTACGAGCGCGGCATAGACGACTGGATTATAGAATCCTGACCAGTTCCGCAGCCTCGGACCAGGCGGACTCAAGGCTGTAGAACTGCCGCTCCTCCGTGCCGAAGACGTGTATGACGAGATCGCCGAAGTCCAGCAGCATCCAGCCGGATTCGGGCGTGCCTTCGCGGTGGTGGCGGATGCCGCCTTTTTCTTGGAGCGCGTGTTCGAGGTCTTCCACGATGGCGCGCATCTGTCGTGTGGATTCGACTGAGAGGATTACGAAGTAGTCTGCGAAGTCGCTTATCTCGCTGATGTCCAGCATCACTATGTCTGATGCCAGCTTGTCGGAGGCGACGTCTGCGGCGTAGCGAGCGTAATCGAGCGGGGCGAGGGTGGTTTGTTGTGTTTGTGTCATGGGGATATTATAGATTTGCGCTGCGCGTGAGGTCAAACACGGCACCCATTTTTCTTACTGAACCCAATGATTCAATCTCGTATCTGAATAGAGCAACATGACAGATAAGATTTACATAATGGACGAAGATGGGAATCTTGAACCGATGGCTGAGACGCAATTTTCATCGGAGGACATTCTGCAAGAGTTGATTGCGGATTATCCTGAATTGCTTGCCGGTGAGCAGATGGATCCGGGTAATCCTCGCCGGTGGATACTCGTCACACGCGAGAAGGGAATTGCGGAAACGGTGGATACTGGGCATCGCTGGTCGATTGACCACGTGTTCATAGACCAAGACGCAGTACCGACTTTGGTTGAAGCCAAGCGTGGCTCAAACACCGAGATACGCCGAACAATCGTGGGGCAACTGCTTGAATACGCCGCTCACGCAACACTTACATGGGGCGTAGAGGATCTCAGGAGCGTATTCGAGCAAGGCAACACCGATCACAGCGCCTTAATTGCCGGGTTGTTGGACATCGGTGAGGAAGTCGACGAAGATGCCTTCTGGAATGATGTTGAGACGAATCTGAATGCGAGAAATATCCGTTTGCTGTTCGTCGCGGACGAAATACCGGATTCGCTGGCGAGGATTGTGGAGTTTCTAAACGCACAGATGCCCCGCATCGAAGTCTTGGCTGTGGAAATCAAGCAATTCAAAGGCAAGACTAATCGTACATTGGTGCCGAATGTTATCGGACGCACCTCCAAGCCTTCTATTTCTTCGCGTCCTAGGCAACCTGGCAGACGCTTGACTCGGAACCAATTCTTGCTTCAATTCGATGATGTTCAAGTGCGTAACGCAACTGAACAACTTCTCGACGTCGCTGCTAATGCCAGTGCTTTAATATACTTTGGGACAAGGGGCGTTAGTATTCGAGCGCACTGTCCACTCCACGATCAGCCCATTACAGTGGCATGGATATTCCCGTCAGCGCTTGGAGGCTGGATGAAAGTTAGAGATTTTTCGTTTGGAGCGGGGAATGGGAACTCGAATCGCGGTCCGTTCGGAATGGAAATGAAGCCAGAATTGGAGAGTATGCTGCTAAAGTGGTGCAATCAATTCAAAGGGGAGACCTTTACCGAAGATGCGTCCAGTGAAGGTGTCATCGCTTATTCGATTAGCCCTGACGACGTTGTGCAGCACATACGTATATTGAAATCTCGCCTCACAAACATTGTTGATGACCTTGCGAGTCTGAAGGCAACCGAAACGCCTTAATTCGTTGAACCGCAGAACGCCCTATGTTAGGCTCATTCTATGAATGGCAAGCGTGTTGTTGTGGCAATGAGCGGGGGAGTGGATTCTTCCGTGGCTGCCCTGTTGTTGAAGGAGCAGGGTTATGATGTCGTGGGCGTTACGATGCGGCTTTGGTCGGTGGAGGATGAAAGCGCCGCGCCGCTGAACAAGCGATGCTGCTCGGTGGAGGATGTGCAGGACGCCCGCCGCGTGTGTGACGCGATTGGCGCGCGCCATTACTTCATGAACTTCGAGCGCGAGTTCCAGCAGCACGTCATCGACTACTTTGTGCGCGAGTACGACCGGGGGCGCACCCCGCACCCCTGCCTCGCCTGCAATGACAAGATCAAGTTCGACTTTCTGCTGCGCCGTGCATTGTTCATGGACGCCGACTACATTGCCACTGGTCATTACGCTCGCATACGACGCGATGACGAGCGAACGCGACTGCTGAAGGGCATTGACTCCGGCAAGGACCAGTCGTATGTGCTGTTCACGCTGCGACAGGCCGAGCTTCAGAGGCTGCTGCTGCCTGTCGGCGAATACCCGAAGGGCGAGATTCGCAAGATCGCAGCGGACGCGGGCCTTCCAGTGGCGGACAAGCCGGACAGCCAGGAGATATGCTTCATACCTGACGGGGACTATCGCAAGTTCGTGGGCGAGCGAGTTACGCCAAGGCCGGGCGACATGGTTGACGTTGACGGCAATGTGCTTGGCAGCCATCCGGGCATACAGTTCTTCACCATCGGACAGCGCAGAAAGCTTGGCTTGCAGGGGAACACTGGCGAGCCGATGTATGTTACCGCGATAGACTCGGAAGCGAACCGCGTTGTTCTCGGCAGGCACGAGGACCTGATGCGCCACGAGCTTTGGGCTTCCCGTATCAACTACATCGTGGGGGAGCCGCCTGATGCGCCAATCGAGGTTACCGCCAAGATACGCTACAAGGCGGGTGAGGCGCCCGCCACGCTTACGCCGCGCGGCGACTGGGCGGAGTTGCGATTTGATGAGCCGCAGCGCGCCGTTACGCCGGGGCAGGCGGTTACGTTCTACCGGGGCGAGGAAATCATCGGCGGCGGCATCATCGAGATTGAGGCTCCGGCTCCGGTCGAAGTGCTCGCCGGAAGGTAGCTCATGGACTTCAGAGACATCCTGAAATCCCAGATGGCCGAGTACTTGGAATATCTTGAACTCGCCCTGGAGGACCTGACGCCGGAGGAAAGGCGCTTTCAGCCCACGCCTGAGTCCAACCATATCGACTTCATCGTCTGGCACATGGCGCGTGTTGAGGATACGCTGTTCAACAGGGCGATTCTTCGTCGGGCAGACCTGTGGGAGCGCGAAGGGTGGGGAGAGAGGCTCGGCATCGAGGAAGAAGGAAACGGCTATCGTTTCAGCGCGGAGCAGGCCATAGGCTTGCCGGATTTCCCGATAGACGGTCTGATGGACTACTACCGGTCCGTTCGCGGCGAGATTGTTGAATACATCGACTCGCTTACCGAAGATGACCTCGACGCACTCCCCAATCCGCGGCGTCCCGAATACCCGGTGGGCGATACGCTCAAGCACATCGTGGTCGAAGAGGCCCAGCATGTGGGGCAGATAGCGTACATTCGCGGCATGCAGCGCGGTCTTGAGAGCTGAGCGCGATGCCAGCCCGCAAGAGAAATGACATCGCTCCGACCTATGATGAGGAAGCAGAACTGCTCGAAGAGGGATACACTGTTATCGCGGGCGTGGATGAGGCGGGGCGCGGGAGTCTTGCGGGGCCTGTAGTGGCGGGAGCGGTGGTCTTGCCCTTGTACTGCAACGAGGACTGGATTGCGGGTATCAGGGACAGCAAGCGCCTTACGCCTCGCCGGCGCGAAACTGCGCTCCAGAGTATGCGCGACGCCTCGGTTTCTATGGGCGCAGGGATTGCAAGCTCCACGGAAATCGACAGGATGGGCATAATCGGGGCGACTCGCGCGGCTATGGCAAGAGCGATAGATGCGCTCCCGGTCCGGCCCGACTTCCTGCTGCTGGACGCCATCGTGCTGCCTGAAGTGGATATTCCGCAGCGCTCCATCATCAAGGGCGACGCCAAGTGCCTTTCGATTGCGGCGGCGTCCATTGTTGCCAAGGTTACGCGCGATTCAATGATGGGCGAACTCGATGGGGAATACCCGGGCTACGGCTTCGCGCAGCACAAGGGCTACGGGACGCGGCAGCACATCGACGGCCTCGAGAACTTGGGCGCGTGTCCTATACATCGCCGCACATTCGCGCCGGTTCGCCGGCTGACGGAATCCCTGCTGTGAACTCGCGCCAAGAGACCGGCAGGCTAGGGGAGCTGGCGGCGCGGCGGCACCTCGAATCCGCCGGCTGCACGATACTGGCAAGCAATGTGCGCTGCGGCAGGCACGAGATTGACATTGTGGCGGACGACGGTGGTACGCTTGTGTTCGTGGAGGTCCGCGCGCGCAGGGGCAGGATGTTCGGCGCGCCGGAGGAGTCTATCACAGCCGCTAAGCGGCGACGGATGCTCATGGCGGCGCAGTGCTATCTGACGGCAAACGATTGCTGGCATCGCCGCTGGCGCATCGACATGGTGGCGGTGGAGCTTGATAGGCACGGCGGGATTGCGCGGCTGGACGTGATACGCAACGCGGTTGAGGGGAACTAACATCGATGGACAGGATGGATAGGATATGAATGAGATAAGAAGTGAGCGTATTCAGAAGGTGCGCGGGCTGTATGTAATTGTTGACCCGGAGGCTACGCGCGGGCGGGATGTGGTCGAGGTCGCGGAGGCGGCTCTGCGCGGCGGGGCGAGTGTGATTCAGCTGCGGGATAAGACGCGCGACAAGGGCGAGGTGCTTGAAATTGCCCGCACCATCAAGGGTCTTTGCGACAAGTACGGCGGGCTGTTCATCGTCAACGATGACGCGGACATCGCCTTCCTGTCGGGGGCGCATGGGCTGCATGTGGGGCAGACGGACCTGCCGGTCGGCGAGGCGAGGCGCGTTCTTGCTCCTGGGCAGATAATCGGGCGGTCGAACAACGGCACGGTCGAGGCGCTGGAATCTGAGGCGCAGGGAGCGGACTACGTCGCAGTAGGCGCCGTGTATTCTACAACGACGATGGGCAAGAGCGGGCGGACTGCCGTCGGGCCCGAGATGATCCGGCGGGTGAAGGATGCGGTGAGCGCGCCGGTGGTGGCGATTGGCGGCATCAATGCGGGGAACATCGCGGATGTCGCGCGTGCGGGCGCGGACTGCATATGCGTGGTGAGCGCGGTTACTTTTGCAGACGACGTGGAGGGGGCGGCTAGGGAGTTGGTGGGACTGATTGAGGGAGTATGATAGGCTCAGTGGGCGGCGCTGGGGTTAAGGTCGGTTTTGCTGACGGAGATTAGTGAGAGGGTTAGGAGATGGCGGTAGACGGAGTGTCGGACCGCACTCACGAGAGCATCATTAACGGGGTATTGGCGCAGATACTTCGTGAACGGGCGGGGCTTGATGCCGTTGCAGAGACACTGCGGGAGAGGGCGCGTCCCGACATCATCGTGCGTCTTGCGGAAGCCGTTGTCGTGTTGGAGTTAGAGGTAGAACCCGCGCCTACAGTCGAAGCCGATGCTCTGTCACGGCTTGGCATGGAGATAGACGGGCACAGGGTGCAGAATGTGTTCGCAGTGAAAGCGCCGGAGCAACTGCGTTCGACAAGCCAGCATTACCTGTATGAGCGGATGGGCGCGGCGACGCTCGAATGGCAGGAATGGCGATTTGACGGCACATCGGGGCCTATGCTCAGAGGCAGCGCGCTGGAACTTGCGGATGCCGTCGCAAGGACGGTGCCACCCATCGGCAATCTGGACGCTGCGGTCGATGCGCTTGACGGCGGCGTTAGACGCGCAGGGGCACGCCTGTTTCGCTCGCCCGGAACGATTACGCGCATATCCGGGGTTTTCAATACCGAGCCGAGCGACGAAGTGGCGAACATGGCTGCGCTGCTCATCATCAACGCAATGGTGTTCCAAGAGCGGCTGGCAAGCGGCGACGGCACGATTCAACCGATAAGCGCGGCGCTGCGAAACGGGATTGTTTCGCTTCCCCTGCTGCTTCGAATATGGGACGAAATCCTGAAAATCGACTATAAGCCGATTTTCGAGATGGCGAGGGATGTGGCGCGTGAGATGACCGAGATAGAGGCGGGGGATGTTCTTGGGGAGTGCGCGGACACGGCGGCTAAGATGCTGGGCATGCAGGTAGTCGGACGGCATGACCTAGCGGGCAGAATCTTCAACAGGCTAATCGCGGACAGGAAGTTGCTCGCGGCGTTCTACACCAGCATACCGGCTTCCACTCTGCTCGCGGGGCTTGCGCTTTCGCCGGACAAGTGGGGCGATATTGACTGGTCGGATGTGTCCGAGCTGGAAAATCTGCGCGTGGTCGATCCTGCCTGTGGGACGGGGACGCTGTTGATGGCGGCGTACCGGCAGATAGTGCAGAATCATGCGACTTCAAGCAGCGCAGCACCGGAAGACGATGCGCTTCATAGGGCGCTTGTGGAGAATGTGCTGTTTGGCGCGGATGTGGTGCAGGCAGCGATTCACCTGACCGCGGCGACGCTTGCCGCCATGTCGCCGACGGTGAGTTTCAGCCAGATGGAACTGCACACCTTACACATAGGTTTGGACTCTGAAAACAAGGTATGGCTCGGTTCGCTGGACTGGCTGCAAGCGGCCGATACGCAGTCATTCTTCTCCGCCACGCAAGAGCAGATTACCGCCATAGCAGTGGATGAGGAAGGGGAGAAAAGCGGCACGGGCGGCACGGTCAATCGTCCACGAGCGGACCTGGTAATCAGCAATCCTCCGTACACAAGGCGCGGCAGCGACGGCAGTAACGAAGCAGCCGTTGCAAGAGTATTTTCCGTCCCATCGGGCGACAAGGAATCGATGGATGCGGTAAAGAAACGCACGGGCGAGCTTCTGCGCGGCACTCCGGCAAACCAGATAGGCGGGCATGGCACATCCTTCGTCGTTCTTGCAGACAGGATGGTTAATCCGGGCGGGCGGATTGCTTTCGTGCTGCCCGTAACCGCGCTTGCCGGTGAGTCGTGGCGGCAGGTGCGCCAAATGTGGGCATCGCGGTATGAAATGGAGTTTGTGATTACCTCGCATGACCCTAGATTGCGCTCGATGTCCTTTGACACCGGCATAGCGGAGACGCTGTTGGTCGCCCGGCGCCTGCGGGAAGGTGAAAGCCCGAGCGGGCGCGGCAGGTTCGTCAATCTTTGGCGCGCGCCTTATCAGGAGACGGACGCGCTGGCGATTGCAAAGGCGTTGAACGCGGCATCGGCGCATCCTTCGCTTAGGGCAGATGGCCCACCAGCCGGCGGCAGCCCCTTGATTATCGGCGGCGAACAGTGGGGCGAAATACTCGACGGGCATGTGGACGACGGACCTTGGAAGGCGTCGTTGTGGAAGAACGGCGCGACTGGGCAGTTTGCCGCTGCTCTGGAACGGGGAGAGTTGTGGACGGAGGATGGCACAAGCGTTGTAGGGAACATTCCAATGTCAGATATGAAAGAAGTCTGCCATGTTGGACCGCAAGATCGGCAAATATATGGGACTTTGGGAGCATTCGACAGTCATCACGGCTGGAACGAACATGCCCAATATCCGGCGTTGTGGGCGCATCGCCAGTCGCTGCATCAAGGATTGGAGACTGAACCCAACGCTTGGCTTGTTCCTAAGCCCGACAAAGACCATAATCCAATCTGGGAACAGTCCGGCAGAGTTCAGGTCACACGCGACGTAAGATATAACTCGCAGCGAGTAATGGCAGTTCTCACGCCATTTCGGACGCTTGGAGTTCGCGCGTGGTTCACGATGCAAATTGACGAAAGCGACCGAAATTCTCGTGCACGGCAAGAGGTTACGCTCGCTCTATGGTGCAATTCCAGTCTCGGAATGTTGATGCACGCTAATCGTGCGAATAGAGCGCAGGATGGAAGGGGAACAGGTAGCAAGGGCATGCTTGAGACGCTGACGACGCTGGATGTTCGGGAACTTCAGCCGTGGCAACTGGAAGAGGCGCAGGCGGTTTGGCGCGACTTTCGCGGGCGCAAGTTCGACTCGTTCCACAGATGCGCGGTTGATGCGGCGAGGATAAAATTGGATGAGCGGCTTGTGCGGGATGTGCTGGGGCTTGGGGATGACGCGGTTGCGTCGGTTTCGCGGCTGCGGACGCTGCTGGCGAGTGAGCCGTCGATACACGGCGGCAAGGTTGCGGAGCTGCCGAGGTAGGGAGGATGTCTAGATGAGATTTGTAATTCTCCGCGAAATCTTTTCGACTGGGAACGATAGAGATTCCGTTCCGTTTGGCGGGCAACGGTTTCACCCCCGTCCCCTGCCTTCGCAGGGGCAGGCTCTAACCTTCCCCCATCGAGGGGAAAGGGACTTTGTGTTCCTATCTCAGCCCATCGAGGAGGAAGAGATAACAAGGACGAGGAATGTATCGATTGACAGACATATCTGAAATCTACGACAACCAAATAGGCGCACTGCGGTCGATTGCGGACTCGTCGCGGCAGTCGCTCGCTGATACTGATAGGGCGCGGGAGCGGGCGTTGCGGCTTTCGCGGGAGATGATACGGCATTGCGCGGACTCGATTCGGGCTATACATCGGGGGGAGTTCGACGCGGCGCGCGGGCTTATTGGGAGCGCAGCGGCTCTTGTGGAGGAATCGGGGGCGTTGTTGAAAGAGCACCCGGAAGTGTATTACACGGGCTATATGCAGGATGCGCTGAAGGAGTACGTCGAAGCGAATGCCGTGCTTGCGTTCATTCAGGACAGGCCGCTGCCAAGCCCAGGAGAATTGGGGGTGGGCGCGGCTCCTTACCTGGGCGGGCTGGCGGATACGGTCGGCGAACTGCGCCGCTACATTCTCGACAGGCTGCGCCGCGACGACTTCAGCCGCTGCGAGGATACGCTGGCGGTGATGGACGAGATATACACGATTCTCGTAACGATGGACTTTCCGGACGCCGTAACTCGCGGCTTGCGGCGCAGCACCGATATGGTGCGCGGAATACTGGAGCGCACGAGGGGAGACCTGACTGTTGCGCTACGCCAGCAGCGCCTTGAAGCAATGCTTTCCAAGGCTGACAGGGATTGATAGTCATTTGTGCTATAATCGCGCCTAGAAGCCTACCAGCCATCGAGACGGGGAAGCGGACATGACCGACTGGGCAGTAATTGGCATAATCACCACCATCATAGTGATGGGCCTGACGATGATTGGCGTCCAAATCACGATGTTTATCTACCTGATCCGCCGTACAGATGCCATGCATAGGGAATTCAGCGAAGAATTCAGGGCGGTGCGACTAGAGATAAGCGCGGTGGTAGAGCGCGTGGCGCGTCTCGAAGGCATCATCATCGGCAGACTGGAAGTCGGCAACGGGCTGACACAGACGGGCGACGACTAACCAGCCGTCCTTGCATGCAGAGCATGACAAACTTGACCCTGACATGGGCGCTGTGATACTTTTTTAACATCTTTGAAACATCAATCAACGACAATGTGAATTGTATAGTCTTCCCGTATTTTCAGTAATTATGGGGAGACTATTTTTGTGGAGGTAAACCGTGGAGATAATACTTCTCGCCGTGGTGGCTGGCATAGTTGCTCTCGCCTTCGCGCTGTACCTGGCGATGAATGTAACCAAGCAGGATCCCGGCAGCGAGGAAATCCAGTTCATCGGACGCGCCATTCAGGAGGGCGCACAGGCATTTCTTAGACGCGAATATACGCTGCTCGCCGGGTTCGTGGTCGTTATCGCGATCATTCTGGCGGTGTTCATCGACTTCGATGTTACAGGCAGGGTAGGCAATATAAGCCCGTTCCCGGCGGCGACTGCCATTTCATATCTCGCTGGGGCAATCGGCTCGGCGCTTGCGGGCTACATCGGCATGAGCATCGCGGTGCGGGCAAACACACGGACGGCGGTCAAGGCGATGCAGGGCCTGAATCCCGCGCTGCAAGTGGCGTTCAACAGCGGCGCGGTCATGGGCATTTCGGTCGTGGGGATCGGTCTGCTGGGCGTGTCGATTCTGTACTTCATCTTCCGCGACATAAGCGTAGTCGCGGGCTTTGGCTTCGGCGCATCGTCGATCGCGCTGTTCGCAAGGGTAGGCGGCGGCATCTACACGAAGGCTGCCGATGTTGGCGCGGACCTCGTGGGCAAAGTGGAGCAGGGGATACCGGAGGACGATCCGCGCAATCCGGCGACGGTCGCGGACAACGTGGGCGACAATGTGGGCGATGTCGCGGGCATGGGCGCGGACCTGTTCGAGAGCTATGTCGGATCGATAATCGCGACCATCGCGCTTGCGGCGGTTGGCGCCGCGGCTCTTGGCATGGCAAATCCGGGCGGGTTCGACGGCTCGCTGATGCTGCTGCCCATACTGGTCGCCGCCATCGGCATATTCTCCGCAATTCTGGGCAAGTTCATAGTTCGCACCGGCGAAGACGCTGACATGGGCAAGCTGCTCTGGTCGCTGCGCTACGGCATATTCGGCGCCGGATTGCTGGTGCTGATTGGAACGGGCGTGGCAATCTACGCGCTAGGGCTGAACTTCAACCTGTTCTGGGTCGTGCTCATCGGTCTGGTGGCCGGTCAGATTATTGGCACCGCGTCCGAATACTACACATCATTTGAATTCAACCCGACGAAGCAGCTGGCAGCGCAGTCGGAGACGGGACCCGCCACCGTTATCATCGGCGGCCTGGGACTCGGCATGCTCAGCACGGTTATCCCAGGACTCGTCGTTGTAGTCGCTATGGGGCTGACATACTGGATGGCGGATACCTATGGTGTGGCGCTGGCAGCGGTCGGCATGCTGTCAACGCTGGGAATCACACTTGCTACGGACGCTTACGGGCCTGTTGCCGACAATGCCGGCGGCATCGCGGAACAGGCGCATCTCGACCCGTCAGTGCGTGAGCGGACGGATGCCCTCGACTCGCTTGGAAATACGACAGCCGCGACAGGCAAAGGCTTTGCTATCGGCTCCGCGGTGCTTACCGCCCTAGCGCTGATGGCGGCGTATTCCCAGGCAGCGAACATACAGGCCTTCGACCTGCTTAATGTGCGGGTGCTGATGGGGCTGATAATCGGTGCGATGATGCCGTTCCTGTTTGCCGCGCTGACAATGCAGGCGGTCGGCAGGGCTGCGGGCGCGATGGTCGAAGAGGTGCGCCGGCAGTTCCGCGAGATAACGGGTCTGCTTGAAGGCACGGCGGAGGCGGACTACGCGCAGGCGGTCGCAATCAGCACGAACGGCGCAATGAAGGAGATGGTCGTGCCGGGTCTGCTCGCCGTCATCGTGCCTGTGGTGGTCGGCATTATTCTGGGAGCGGCGGCGCTAGGCGGCCTGCTCATCGGCGCGATTGCGACGGGCTTCCTGCTTGCCATCATGATGGCGAATGCGGGTGGCTCGTGGGACAACGCCAAGAAGTACATCGAGGCCGGAAACCTCGGCGGCAAAGGCTCAGAGCAGCATGATGCCGCAGTTGTTGGCGATACGGTCGGCGACCCGTTCAAGGACACGTCCGGGCCTGCGCTGAACATTCTTATCAAGCTGATGTCAATCGTGGCACTGGTGTTTGCGCCATTGTTCCTGTAATCGAGAGCGAATTCGACGACATGAGGGCGGCAGTTAATGACACTGCCGCCCTTTTCTTTGTCTGTTGAACTCTCGATTTTTCGTACTACCCGTCGCAACTGTATGCTACAATTTAAGTGTACTCGCAGCGCGGATGTACCGGATGGGCAGATGCCGAGGTGGCGAAATGGCAGACGCGGCGGACTTAAAATCCGCTTCTCGAGAGAGAGTGGGGGTTCGAGTCCCTTCCTCGGCACCACGGAAGCTATAAGAATAGAGGGCTTGGCTTTAAGCCAAGCCCTTTGTGTTGCGCTAATCGTTGGCGGTTGATGAGGCATTCATCCCCATCCTAACCTTCCCCCATCGAGGGGGAAGGGACAATATGATGCTTACGCTTGGCTCATAACCTGGTCCACGATGTTCACGCCCACAGTCTCGCTCCATGCTGCGAGGAGTTGTTGTGTGATGTCGCCGGGCTTGCCGTCGGCGACCGTGCGGTTGTCAACCTTCGTTACCGGGAGAATGCAGGGGCCGGTGCGCGAGAAGAATACTTCGTTGGATGTGTAGAGGTCGTAAGGCTGCAATTCCTCCTGCGTTACGGGAATGCCGAGCTGTGTGGCAAGGTCGAGCACCATGTTGCGCGAGCCGCCCTGAAGGATGGTGCTGTCCCCCGGCGTCCGTATCACGCCGTCCGTGACGATGAAGACGTTGTTCGATGTGCCTTCCGTGATGTTGCCGTCGAGGTCCAAAAGCAGCGGCCATGCCTGCGGGTCCACGTCGCCCGCTTCGATTTCCGCAAGCTCGAAGTTCATGCGGCTCTGGTGCTTAATCTTGGAGTCGAGCGATTCCGGCGAGTAGCTGCGAGTGCGGGCTATGACCGCGTGCAGCCCGGCGCTGTAAGCCGGCGCGAAGCGACCGAGGTCTATGGGGCTGACGCGGACGCATACGGTCGGAGGTCCGGCGCTGTGCGCCCAGATGCCCTTGCCGCGCGTAACGAACTGCCGTATGTAGTAGTCGCCGACTTCGGCGCGCACCTCCTCGTTGCGTGCCACGACTTCTTCACTGATGGCATGCATCTCATCGGGCGAGAGGCCGGGGTCCATTCGCGCGTATTGCAGTGAACGGTAGAGTCTGTCGATGTGATAGTTCATGCGGAAGGTCTTGCCATTAAAGGTACGCGCCACATCGAACACGACATCGCCGGTGGTGAATCCGCGGTCGTCGGGGTCGATTCGCACCTGGCTCAGGGGCACCCACTCGCCGTTGAAATAGGAAATATAGTCCGTCATACTTACCTCCTCTGTATTCTTGCCATAAACTGAATTTGACGGGTAGCGTTTCCATTCAGGTGGTCGAATAGCATTTTCACCCCCATCCTAACCTTCCTCCGTCAAGAGGGAAGGGACTTTGCCACCTAGAAAGATACGCTACCAATTTGACAATTGCCGGTGAATCTATGAATCGGATGTACGATGATTTTGCCCATATCTGGCCGCTAATCAGCCACCACTCGGACTACGAGGCCGAGGCGCGCCACTGGCGGGATGCGCTCACTGCCGAACTAGGGCAGTGCAGATTGCGAATCCTCGAGCTTGGCGTGGGCGGCGGCAACAATCTCCACCACATACTATACCCTGACTGCGATGGCAGTCTATCCGCTGATGCGGCCTGCAACGGAGGGCACATGCGGCGTGATAGTCCTGCTCACGATGCAGTGGTGGTTGATCCGTCCGATAAGATGCTCGCGAACTGCAAGCTGCTCAATCCCACCGTCGAACAGCACATTGGCGACATGCGCTCCGTCAGGCTGAACCCGGACAGAAAATTTGACGCTGTGCTGATTCATGATGCGGTCTGCTACCTCCTGAGTGAAGACGACATCAGGGCGACTCTTGAAACCGCTCGCACCCATCTTCGCGCGGGCGGCGCGCTCATAATGGCGCCGGACTGGTTCTCGGAGACCTATCCCGGCACTCAACTCAATGCTGGCATCAGGCGAGATATAATGCCGGAATTCGCCTCCATCGAATATGAACACGACCCAGATCCCAGTGACGAAACGGTTGAGTCGGTTTTTATCTACATCATCAAGCAGCAAGACGGCAGCGTCAGAGTCGAGGAAGACCGCCACATTACCGGCATCTTTTCCATCGATGTCTGGCTGAGCCTGATGGAGCAGGCGGGCTTCCGGGCGAAGCGCATTCCGTATCCCGTGCATGAGGACGGGCGAGACGCATGGCTGCTAGTCGGCATTCGCTCCTGAATCAACCCAATCCTGTCTATCCTGTGCATCGATGTCAGTTTCTAGCGGGCGATGAAGCCGCCGTCTATTACGAGCTCCGTGCCGGTTATGAACGAGGCGTCGTCGGAAGCGAGGAACAGTACGCCGTTGGCGACCTCAATCGTCTCGCCCGTCCTCCGCAGGGGCGTCAGACGCACTTGCTCTGCGCGCATCGCGTCGTCGGGCGTGGATGTCCGCATCGGCGGCATGAAGCCCGGATGGACCGAGTTCACGCGGATGTTGTCGGGGCCGTATTGCACCGCCATAGCCTTCGTGAAGATACGCACGGCGCCTTTAGACGCATGGTAGGCGGGATGTCCGCCCTCGCCGCCAACGAAGCCCATTATGGACGAGATGTTGACGATGGAGCCGCCGCCGGTCTCCCGCATCTGCTCGACGGCGTACTTGGTACCAAGGAACACGCCCGTCGCGTTGACATCCATTATGCGCTGCCAGCCACCGAAGTCCAGCTTGTCCTGCTCAGACCCGCTGCTGACGCCCGCGTTGTTCACGAGAATGTCCAGCTTGCCGTAGAGCGAAATGGTCTCGGCAATGAGGCGCTCCCAGCTGTTCTCGCTGGTGACGTTGGCGCGGACATAGGTCGCTTCGCCGCCGGCTTCGGCAATCTCTGCTTCGACCTGCTTGCCTTCGTCGTCCAGAACATCGGCGATGATCACCTTCGCGCCCTCGCGCGCAAACAGGCGCGCCTCTTCCGCGCCCATGCCGCCCGCGGCACCCGTAATGATTGCTACCTTGCCTTCCAGTCGCATTTTTCGTCCTCCCTTCAGGACCTGAGCCTAGCCTGCCCGATAAGAGGCATTGTGCGCCAATTCGGGCGTACTGTCCAGTGCCTATAGCTTACACACACATCAGTTGCCTCTTCTTGCATCGCCGTGCTAGTATCCTAGCGCTAACGACAAATCCCATGTGGAAGGCACGCCTGCGATACGCGGGCGTGCTGCGTAGGGCGCATCGCGCCCCTGCGTGGTCCCACATGGGATGGAAGTGTCGTTAGCATCGCGCAACCTACTCCACAAAGGGGCAACTTTCATGAACACAGCAACAAAATCTGCCATTGCCGTATTCATCGCAGTCGTTGCGCTCGCTGCTCTGCTGATCACGGCCCACGCACCACGAACCGCCGTCGCGCAGCAGCCCGACTACACCGCGCAATGACCGGATTCCGTGCTACCGTGGACGTGGATATACCGGGGGCATTGACCCGCCAGACCGATACTCGGTCAACTGAAATGTTAAATGTCGCGTCTCGTCAAGCGGCAGACAATACGATGACTAGCTGAGGTTAGCGTGGAGAGTCTTAAGATGGGAGCAACAATCTTCGTTGAAGCGTTTGGACGCTTCCTCTCGGGAGGCTACCATCCTGATGAAGACCTTTACAGCGTCTTCCGTGCTCGCTCCGTGCTTATGGGGTGGTACACTCCACCGCCACGCAAGCCACCCTCTCTTTCGCCGGTCTTCTGGAGAATGGAAGAAGCCGACCTATGCGAACAGAATGATGCCCTCAGGATTGCGACGGCGCAGGTTGGGCTTGAGGCTGGGGTGCCTATCGTCATTGCTCTCCCTGCCCTGATTCAATGTTTCGACGACTCCCTGCGCCGCTTTGGTGCAGTGGAGTTGTCGGGATACCAAGTAACGGCGAGCGGACTTGAAGCTATGCAAGAGTCGTGGCTCATCCATCTCTTTCAGACGACCAATTACTTTGAGGTGTCACACCGGAGTACGGAAGCAACCTTGATAGTGTACGAATTGGCAAAGGGATCTGGGATCCAACTTGTCACAGAACTTGAAAAACTCAGTACTAATACTTTTAGGTATCAGCGCACGGCATATGCCCCTGGTCGGGATGTCCCTTCTGAAATGAGTCCACTACTAACCCCAGAACGAACCAGAGTAGGTATGACAGAGTACCTTAGGCTATCGCTTCCCGAAGGGCCTGATGCAGCGGGAAGGGCGATGGCCATAGCTTTGTACGAGGTCCTAACTCTGAGCCCAGGAACGACCGATGCGAGGGTGTCCCTAACGTATGTCGAGCCAGATGATGGCTAATACTCCACGCAAGTATTCCATCACATAGCCTCCTGAGTCGGTCCATTGGGGTTCTTGCAGCGCAGGAACCGCTCTCGATGGTTACACTCGATTCCGATGATCAGGACACATTCCTATACCTGCTGGCGGGCAAGGGAGCGAATGTTGGCGAGATTGAGGCGCTTGATGCGCGGAATTACAACGACGACCATGGAAGCCTAGAGGACACCGACGCCTGCGCCAACGACCGCAGCCTCGAACAGTATGACTCATGCATAACCAAGTCACTCGCGGCCGGCGACTATACCTTGGAGGCGACTACTTACAATTCACGCGTTACGGGCGGTTTCACGCTCACGGTGATTGGCATAAGATAATCGTTCGCCTGATGGTAGATGAAAACGCCACGAGCGACTCGGTATTGCTTACACGTGTTGAGGTCAGGCATTTTGTCCCTTCCCCCTTGACGGGGGAAGGCTAGGATGGGGGTGAAATCACCGTTCGCCTAGACTTGCCGAAGAGACAGGACAAAGTATCCTCCCCATCCTGTCCATCGATGTCAGCCCCCGTCCCCCTTGACAATAGGAACATCCGTGCCTATAATGCAGAACACATGATTGCAGAAACACTACAACACACACAGCACACCACCCGCCGCGAACTCGTCGAGTCGTTCAGACTGATGGTGCTCGAAAAAACGGACAACGGCAGTCTGATTATTGAATTCCTCATCTCCGCTGTCAACGGCGAGCTGGAAGACTTCAAGCCCTGCCACAAGCTCGAAGCCGCAAGACTGCTCGAAAAGTTCACCGGCGTGCAAGCCCAGTCACTCATCAACGGCCTGGACCTGCAGCCCGCCACTAGGCGAGAGCGCCGCGACGGGCGCCGCGCCGACAGGCGCATAAGCTCCGAGATAGCGCAGATAGCGCAGGAAAGGACTAATAACGGAGGAACTATCGTTGAGTTCCTGGTCTCCGCTATGGAAGGCAAGCTGCAAGACTTCAAGCCCTGCCACAGGATGTCCGCATCCAGGGAACTGCTGCGCTGCCTCTTCGACTTCATAGAGGAAGACGATGACGCCTCTTCCACTAGTCCTGAGCCTGTCGAAGGACCGGAAGAAGAAGAGGAGCGCCTGCGCCGTGAGGAATACGAGCGCCGCCGCGCCGATGCCATCGAGTTCAGCCTGCACGGCCCTGTGTACTACGAAGTCTATCCATTCCCCTGCGTCTGCGAGGACAGGCGACACGACTGCAAGGGCAACGAGCTTACCGATGAGGAAATCTCCGAAGTCGAGATGGAAGCCCCCGGCTACGACATCTTCATTCACGATCCCGACAGGCAGGCAGCCTTCAAGGCACGCTATGAGGCATACCTGACCCGCCTCAACCCCGGCATGGACATAGACTTCAGCCGCATCCGCTGGCGCAAGCTCACCCGCGACCCCTGATAGCCAACTCACTCACAACTGAATACTGCCAGCCCCCATCCTCCCCATCCTGTCCATCGATGTCAGCCCCCGTCCCTGACACCTGACACCTGACGCCTGCGAAAGCAATGTAGGGTGTCTCGGAATACGGACAATTTGAAATGGAACGGCATTAACAAAATACCTACCCCTGTGAACCCATCGAGGGGGAAGGGACTTTTGCATATTTACCCAGTAAGGCACTGTGTTTGCGCGCTGTCTCACTTGG
Organism: Dehalococcoidia bacterium; assembly: GCA_965204855.1. GTDB lineage: Bacteria > Chloroflexota > Dehalococcoidia > Lucifugimonadales > JADFKI01 > Bin90. The sequence continues at coordinate 1,437,609 of OZ242018.1, read as the reverse complement.
GGTTATAATCGGCGTGAAACACACCTCACAACACCTTGACCTGAAAGGGAGGTACTGCTATGGCTAGAGAGCGAGGGGATGTAATCATCGGAGACGGGAATATCAAGTTCGGACTGGAGTACCGCGACCTGCTGAACGACCAGGGCGTGTGCCTCCACGCATTGGGAGATGTGGACGGCGAGGAGGTGGAGCTTCTGCGCTTCGACTGCTTCGACCACGAGCCGCATTACCACTATGGCCCTGAAAAGCGCAACACGCGCCTGATGCTCGACAAGACGACTGAGGGAGACTCCCTCGACTGGACGCTGAAGCAGCTCAACGAGCACCTTCCGGAGATGGTCCGCCGCGCCGGGTACGACGAACTTGCGGACAGCATCGACATGGACAGCCTTCAGGACGCGCTCGCCGAGACCGAGGCAACCGCGAAGCAGATGGCAGTGGACGGACGCCGCACTGTGATGCATGACCGTGGCGATGTCATCATAGAGGCGGGGCCGGTGCGCTTCGGGATCGAGTTCCGCGAGTTGATGAACGACAGGGGAGTGGCGATACACGTTCTGGGCGATCTGGGGAGCGACGAGTACGAGTTGCTCACGTTCGACTGCTTCGAGCGCGCGCCGCACTACCATTACGGCCCGCGCGCCAAGAACCAGCGCCTGTACCTGGATATGACCACTACGCCGGACCCGCTGGACTGGGCGCTGAACCTGTTCAAGGGCGGCAAGCTGGCGGCAATGCTCGACCGCGCCGGATATAGCGACCACGCCGCTCGGCTGAATCCGGCCGTGCTCGCTGAGAGCGTGGCTGAGGTGGAGAAGGTCGCGAACGAGATGCAGGCAGCCAACGCCAAGTAAACTGAGTCCACACATCCGCTCTCCCATGCGGAGAGCGGGTCAGGATTCTCGCGCGTTTCTGACTCGCAAGGAGTCAAGCAGAACGATTTCGCAGCCTCGCGGCAATTGTCGCGAGGCTGCATGCGTGAAGCGTACATAAAACTAATTGTTTATTAACCTGAAACCTGCTACGGTAATTTGTGTGTTCTCGTTACCCGCCCGCATTTCTACTGGCGGGCAATCGAGGCGCATCAGCAAGTGACACAAACACACGGCAGAGAGTGAATGAATGAAGCGAACTCTACTGATTGCGGTCGTAGCGATTATCGGACTGATGGCATGCCTGCCCAATGTATCCACTGAGCTATCTGAGCCGGAGGCGCGCGCCCTGATCGAGCGCGAGGTGCTGAATATATGCCGGGGCAAGAGCAATACCATCATCGCAAATTTGCTGACGTCGGTTGAGGCCGCCGAACCCCTCGCCACAAGGGACAACTGGATATTCACTATGAATGTCGCCGGCGTTCAGGGAGAACTGGAGACGCTCGTCTTTCCGTCCAAGATTGTCTCGGGGCCGTTCGTGGTCCAGCTGCAAACGGACACGTGCAAGTAGGGGATAGTGCTGAGTTTTGAGTTTTCAGTATCCAGTTCATGCTTCTAAGAGTCACTTGAGCATGCTGGAAACGTAGCTGATGAAATAGTATCTTCGCTGTCTCGAAGGCCCTTTATGCCATTTCTCTTAGCTGTCTCTGGGTAACCAGTATCAGGGCGGTAACTCCTATCAGCAGCACGGCGAGTATGCCGATTACCGCCTGACCGCCGATGTACTCCGCGGCCGTGCCCGCGGGCAACACACCCAGCGGCATCAGGCCAAAATTCAGCATGAACACGCTCATCACGCGCCCCCTGTATTTGTCCTCTACCTCCTCCATTATCAGCGACTGGTTCAGCGTGCGCCGCCCCGCGTCTCCCAGCCCCAGCGGAAGCATCAGCACCGCCGCAATCAGGTAGTAGGGGATGATTGCCACGAGCAGCAGCGTCACGCCTGATATGAAGCTGCCTATCAGCAGGAGCATGCCTCGCCCACTCTTGCCAAGCGACGCTATGAACAGAGAGCCGACCAGCGAGCCTCCGCCCATAATCGTGACCAGCAGTCCCATAGCCTCCGGTCCCATCCTGTACACATCCACGATGAATATCGGCATCAGGAAGCGGAAGGGCATAGCGAGTAGCGCTGTCGCCAGCCCCATCAGCAGCAATATCAGCACCAGCGGGCTGCGCCGGATATAGAGCAGTCCCTCGATGATGTCGCCTATCATAGGAGCGGGACGCCTGCCTGCCCCGGTGCCCGTCCTGGGTATGAGTCCGGTCAGCCCGAAAGCGATTACGGCCAGACCCGCGATTATGTAATACACATTGTAGGGACCCAGATAAGCATAAGCCCACCCCGCCAGTGCGGGAGCTGCTAAGGTAGTCGCACTCATCGCGGCGGCGTTCAGCGCCATCGCATTCGAGAGCCGCTCCTGGCCTACGAGTTGCGGGATGATTGCCTGGCGGGCGGGCATCAGAAAGGAGAACAGCGCCCCCTGAACGATGGACGCAATCCACAGGTGATACCAGGCGATGATATCGAAGTTGATAGCAACGCCGATCAGGAGAGCGAGAAACGCGGACATAGCCTGGCCGAACTGGATAATGTACTTGCGCTCCAGCCTGTCGGCGAATGCGCCTCCGAAAAGTGAAAGCGCCAGAAGCGGCACGGCGAATCCGGAGCTTACTAATCCAAGCAGAAGTGGCGAGGATGTAAGGTCATACGCGAGATAGCTCCTAGCAATCATTTGCATCTGCATCCCGGCCATCATCACGAGCATTCCCAGCCAGAGGTACAGGAAGTCGCGGTTCTGGAGGGAACTGAATGTGGCGCGCCAGTCGGACCTTGGAGGCCCTCGGCGCTCCCGCGGAGGCGCGGTTACGGCATTCGGCACGGTTGCTGGAGTCGCTTGGGAAGCCGTCGCCGTGAGGGTCTGTGTTGCTAGAGCAGGGGGCTGCCGTCTTGAGGCGGCGTCGGAGGCGTCTGACATGCGTGCAAGTCTATACCGATTGGCACAGGGGCGCAAGACAGGAGAGGAACGGAAGAACAGGGGGAAAGGATTCCTGCTGCGTTAGTGCGCGCCTTCGACCTCGACCATGATGATATCCACGTTGTGATACTTGCGATGCTGCACCGAAGATGCGTAGTGCCGTAGCAGGCGGAACGACAGTTCGCGCTCATCGACCGTTTCCGGCTGTTCGCTCAGGTATGAGAGCCTGTCTTCCAGATTCTCCTCATCGGATGCGGCAATGAATTCCAGCTCCGCGGTATCTTCAACGAGGCGGGCGGTGATAATCAGGCGTTTCTCGTCATGTTCATCATCTTCGGCATCATCTACCAGCATTATGGACAATGTTTCTTCTCCAACAGAGCGGAGACGGTCTGCCGAAGTGCCGCTCCAGTGCGCGCTTGATGCGAAATCGCTAAGAAATTCGTCAATTCTCGGCAATGAGGAAATGTGCAAGTCCGTGTCCAGACGGCTGCGTCTTGGCGATGTCAGATCTATGAACACCGTTATCAGGATGGCGCAAATGCCTCCAGAGGTCAGTCCATTGCCGAGTAGAGCGCCCCACAGACCTTCGAGCAACTCAGGGAAGATATACCCGTTCTCGAAGCCTATTCCAATCCAGAACGATACTCCGACCACGATGATTTTCTTTTGGTCTATACCTCCATGGAAGACCGTCCTGACGCCTTCCATAAACAGTATAGCCATCAGTATGAGCATGTATGGCACCATTACGAAGCCCGGGATGGCGAGCACAAGCGCCGCTATCTTGGGGAGAAACGCTATCACAACGTAGATTGCTCCGGCGTATATTGCGACGCGCGCCGAAGCGACACCGGTCAGGGAGGCGATGGAAGCGCCTATAGCCGCGCTTGCATTGGGGATTGTCCCTGCCAGCCCGGCGAGCATTCCTCCCATGCCGTTGGCGTATAGCACGCCCTGAATAATCCGAAAGTCGGTTGCGCGAGGTCTCCGTCTGGAGACCTGCTGGACAGCAACTCCGTCGCCGATGCACTTGATGAACAGTGTCAGGCTCACGACCACGAAAGCGGGAAGAAGCGCCCAGAACTCTACGCTTGGCATCAGTTGAATGCCGGGCCACGCGACATCCGGGATTCCGACCCAGGATGCTTCGTTCAGAAGCTGAAAGTCATAAAGCCCGAACGGTATTGCAACAATGCATCCTGCCAAGATGCCTATGAGTGATGTCCACAGCTGCCATGAACGCGGTGTGACTAACATCAGCACGGTAATCACGACAAGGGTGACAAACGCAATTATTGGTCCGAAGGCGGCCGAAGATCCCGTGGGCGCGTCCTCAATCAGCCCAAATATAGGACGTATCGAAATGAGCGCCACCAGCATGAGCAGGGTGCCGGAGACTGCGGGTGTGACTAGCCGACGAAGCAGCGAAATTCGTGGAGTCAGCAGGAACTGGCATAGCGACGCAATGATGATAAGGCTTGCCATTAGCGCTGGGCCGCCCTGTTGCAGAGCAATTATGCAGACCGGTATGAACGCGGGATGAGGATTCATCAAAACCAGGTGGCCTGATCCAAACCTCTTTATCCGGACAGCTTGCAGAATCGTGGCGATTCCACTGGTGACCAGCACCATGAAAATCGCCCAGGACAGGTATGTTTCAGATTGGCCGCCCGCTCTGACGATAATCGCAGTGATCATTATCGCTCCGGCGAGCATGACGATCACTATCTGAAGGGCGACGCCGATTGCCAGCAGGGGAGGACAAGCCTCGTCGGGCTCGAAGCGTATCTGTTCGTTTGTCTGCGCTGTCGTCAAGATTTGCCCCACGAAGGTGCCGTTTGCAGACTTACCGATTCATGCCAACGCTACATTTCAACGCGACCTGCGTTGTTGCCGGCGGCACAAGATACAGGATTCCAGAAAATATGCATCACCTCACGTATGGCGCATATTATATGCGAAGGGCAGGTTTGTCCATAACGGACAAATTCACCGAAGCGTCAGTCGAGTGGCGGCGGCAAGCGTTTTCACGCCCATCCCTGTGGCAATCCTTCGACAAGATCAGGAAGGGGATGAACAGGCTCTAGCCTCGTGCCTCAGTAGGGGGAGGAATCCTTGCAAATTGAACGGCAAAAGAAAGGGGCCTGGGCTGTAAGCAGCGCTCATCCGACAAGCGGTAGGCGCTCACAGGTGTTCAACCCAGACCCGTTTTCTCAATTTGCAGATGGCAATTCTACCACAACCTAGTGCGCTGGTGATAGGATGTAGCGGGAGGCGAGAAAACTGCATTAGTCCTGTTTAGGGCGATGGGGATGCGCTCTCACCCCCATCCTAACCTTCCCCCATCAAGGGGGAAGGGACTAATGCAAGATTCTTGGGAGGCCAGATTCCCGGCAACCCTAACCGGACAGTATTACCAAGGCAAAAGGAAACGCATAATGGCAAACACCTTCGGGCACATGTTCAAAATCACGACCTGGGGCGAATCTCACGGCGACGCGATCGGCGTTACCGTTGACGGCTGCCCGCCGCAACTGCCGCTCGATGTCGGGGACATCCAGAAGGAGTTGGACCGCCGCCGTCCGGGTCAGAGCGAAATTTCCACACAGCGCAGGGAGGGCGACCGCGCCGAGATCCTGTCCGGCGTATTCGAGGGAGAGACGCTCGGCACTCCAATCCTCATTGGCGTATGGAACAGCGATGCTCGCAGCAAGGACTACGACCACATGCGCCGCGTCTATCGCCCTTCGCACGCCGATTACAGCTACGACGCCAAGTATGGCATACGCAACTGGAAAGGCGGCGGACGCGCAAGCGCAAGGGAGACTATAGGACGCGTCGCGGCGGGCGCGATCGCTAAGAAGATTCTGGCGCGCGAGTTTGGTGTCGAGATTGTCGGCTATGTGAAGCAGGTCTGGAAACTATATGCGGACGTTGATCCGTCAACCGTGACGCAGGAAGACGTCGAGTCCAACATCGCGCGCTGCCCGGACCAAGACATGGCGGTGCAGATGATCGAGCGCATCAAAGAGGCGCGCAAGGACGGCGACTCGCTGGGCGGTGTTGTCGAGTGCGTGGCGCGCGGAGTTCCCGTCGGCCTGGGCGAGCCGGTGTTCGACAAGCTGGAGGCGGACCTCGCCAAGTCGGTGCTGTCTATGCCCGCCTGCAAGGGCTTCGAGGTGGGTTCAGGCTTCGGGGGCACTACGATGACCGGCTCACAGCACAACGATCCGTTCTACAGCGAAGGCGGGCGCATCCGTACGCGCACGAACAACTCGGGCGGCATACAGGGCGGCATCAGCAACGGCGAAGACATCGTCATTCGCGCGGCGTTCAAGCCCACCGCAACCATCATGCGTGAGCAGGACACGGTCGATGTTGACGGCAACGAGGTAACATTGAAGGGCAGGGGCAGGCATGATCCCTGCGTGCTTCCGCGCGCCGTGCCGATTGTCGAGTCCATGATGGCGCTCGTGCTCGCCGACCATGCACTGCGGCAGCGCGGACAGCGAGGAAGCGTGTAGTTAGCGCAGTGTGAAGAGAGCGTCGCGTCGCAGACCAATCGGCAAACAGGTAGCATTTCTTTTCAGGTGGTTGAACCGCAATTTCACCCCCGTCCTAACCTTCCCCCATCGAGGGGGAAGGGACTTCCGTCACCTAGAAGGAAACGCTATCGGCAAACAGAGAAGGGGCGCACTTGCTGCGCCCCTTCTGCTACTCTCGGAAGTTCTGGATAACTACACGACAGGCGATGTCCCGCCGTCGATGTTGACCGCTACGCCGGTGATGTATGACGCGCGCTCGGACACCAGGAACGTAATGAGGTCTCCTGCCTCTCGGGCTTCGCCCACGCGACCGATGGGGACGCGCTTGCCCATGTCTTCATAGTACGCTTCAAGCGACAGGTCAGGGTTGCCTTCGAGCGCCGACTCCCAGCGCCTTTCGTGCTGGCCCGCCTTGATGAGGCCGATGCAGACGGTGTTCACCAGGATGTTGTCGCCCGCGTAGTCCTTCGACATTTCCTTGGTCAGCGCGATGCCTGCGGCGCGGCTGACGGATGTCGGGACCGAACCGGCAGTCGGCGCCTTGCCGCCCGGGGTCGTGATGTTTACGATGCGACCGCCGCCCTGCGCCTTCATCAGCGGAATCGCCTTGTTGGAGCAGCGGATCGCGCCGAACAGCTTCAGCTCTAGGTCGTAGCGCCAAACCTCGTCCGACACATTCTCGAACAGGTTGGCGGCAGACGTGCCAGCATTATTCACAAGGATGTCCAGCCTGCCGTACTTCTCCACGATGGCGTCAAAGAGCGCGCCTACAGCCTCGTCGCTGGTAACATCAGCCTGTATTGGCGTGACCTCGCCTCCGGTTTCCGCACGAATCTCTGCGGCGGCGGCGTCCAGCACTTCCTGGCGGCGCGCGCAGATGACTACCTTCGCGCCCTCAGCGCAGAGCGATGTTGCCGCGCCCTTGCCGATACCGTCGCTGCCGCCCGTTACGAGCGCGACTTTGCCTGTGAGTCCCATATCCATAGCGTCAAATCTCCTTGTATTGTGTTTTCTGGTTTGTCAGTATATCAGTTGGTCAGTGAATTGGCTGAAGAGCGCGATTGACGCGCTCACTCACCGACAGACTTACTCCTATTCCTTGCTATATGATTCGTCCAGCAGGTCAGTGATGTACTTGACCTCGACAGGCATTCCGTCTCGCTGCGCCCCATATTGAAGCTGCATCATGCAGCCGGGATTTGCTGTCGCAATGACGTTAGCCTTTGTTTCGCGGACAGCGCTCATCTTGGTGTCAAGAACACGCATCGAGAAATCGCGCTCAGTGATGGTATATGTGCCGCCCGCTCCGCAGCACTTGTCGGCATTGGACAGCTCGACATACTCGATGCCGGGAATCGAGCCAAGCAGTTGCCGCGGCGCTGCCGTGATGCGCTGCGCGTTCGACAGGTGGCACGAGTCCTGATAGGTTACGCGGTAGGGCAGGTGTCCCTTGGGCGGCTCTATCGGCAGTTCCGCGAGCAGTTCGTGGATGTCTTGCACTTTGGCGCTGAACGCCTCGGCTTTGCCGGCATACGCGCGGTCATTCCTGAGCAGGTGGCCGTACTCCTTCATCCGCGAACCGCAGCCTGCGGATGCCACCGCCACATAGTCCACGCCGTCAGCGAGGAATGCGTCTATGTTGCGCCTTGCCAACTCTCTCGTGGTCTCCAAGTCGCCGACATGGGAGTTTATTGCACCGCAGCAGACCTGCGCCTTAGTAACGACTACTTCGCAGCCGTTGCGCGTGAGCACGCGCACCACCGCGTTCATCTGCGGCCCGTGTATGAGCGGCATTACGCAGCCGGAGAGCAGCGCGACTCGCGCCTTCCGCTGGCCCTGCGCCGGATAGACCTGTCCTTGCGTCCTGAAGACCTCGGAAGGCAGTTCCGGCATCGAGTCTTCAAGTTCGCCCATGTTGGAGGGCAACAGCCTTAGCAGTCCACTCTTGCGCATTGCCGTCTGCAATCCAAGACGCTGGTACAGGCGCATGCTCCCGACGACCATCGCCAGCAGGCCTTGGTTGGGAAGCAGGCGCTTCAGTGCCAGGGTTGCGATTTTGCCGTTAACATAGCCGGGCTTCCGGCGGTCGGCGACCTGCTGCATCGTCGCTTCGATGAGATTGCCGTAGGGGACGCCTGACGGACATGCCACCTCACAGGCGCGGCATTGAATGCACAGGTCCCAGTGGCGCATCACGGAGTCGGTGATGCCGATGCGGCCTTCATTGACCGCCTTCATGAGGGCGATGCGACCACGCGGTGACTCCGCCTCCAATCCGGTTTCTACATAGGTAGGGCAGGCTTGCAAGCAGAAGCCACAATGGACACACTTGTAAAGCTCGGACTCCTGTGGCGCGTCCGGGCCCTCGAATAGCGACAAGCCGACTTGAGTCAGCGGTTTCTCAGGGGCTGTTGCCATTCAGATTCCTCCGGCGAACCTGTTCGGGTTGAGTATCCTGTTCGGGTCGTACTGCGCCTTCAGGCGTCGCATGATGTCAACGGATTCACCGGTGTAGTCCCAGACGTCGAGAGTCGTCTTCATTTGGTGCGGCGCCCGCTCCACAATCAGCGATCCGTTGATTGCTTGCAGGCTCTGTCGCATGCCGTGAATTGCTTCGACCGACGGCACATCCTCACCGAACCAGTGAGCGTTCATCATACCATAGCCCGGCTGCGCTACGATTGCGGCGTTCCCGTGCGGCGCGAGTGCCTCTATCGCCTTGTCCAAGCGATTGGGGAGCGTGGCGACTCTCGCCGAGACCACAGCCTCTTCACCGTCGGAGTGCCCGAGGTCCGTAAGTTCAGACCACAGTTCTGCCGCCTCATCCTCAAGCCTGTCAACCCGTGCCGTCCGCTCGCGTATGAGAAAGAAAGCCTCATTCTCCATTCGTCGCAGCGTGCGCGGCCTGGCACCCAGCCGCACGGCAAGCGCGAATTCGCCGCTAACATCGTCCATGCACCGCACGCGGTCAGCCGCGGTCCGGTTGAACGCCGTCAGCGCGATCGGCATTACGCCGCTGTTGAATATCCCCAGCGCCGCTCCCAGGCAGTCCTCAACAGAGTCGAATTGAGCGAGTAGCGTTGCCTCCTGCCGCGGAATTGGGGTGAGCTTGAAGGACACCTCGGTTATGATGCCCAGGGTGCCCAGCCCACCGACGTGCAGGCGAGCCATGTCGTAGCCGCTCACATTCTTGACTACATTTCCGCCGCTCTGCGTAATCCTACCGTCCGCCTGCGCCACCTTCATACCTATGACGAGGTCGCGCGCGCTGCCGTATTGCCACTTCATCGGACCGCTGACACCGGCCGCGAGCGTACCACCAATCGTGGCGCGTTCTGGCAGGGGAGCGTCCAGCGCAAGGAACTGTCCTTCCTCAGCCAGCGTATCGCGCAGGTCCGCCAACGTGATGCCTGCCTGGACGGCCAGCGTCAGGTCCGCTGCGTTGTGCTGCATAACCTGATTCATATCAGACATATCAACGACCACATCGAGCCGTTCCAGGTGGTTACCGAGACCGAGATGTGTGCCGCCTCCGCGCGGTGAGACCGCCATGCCCTCACGGTTGGCAAGCGCAAGTAACCGGTTCAGCTCATAAACATTCCTAGGCGAAACTACGGCTTCAGGCGATACGCCATCGATAGCGTCCGAGGCGCTGCCCGCGCTGACTATATCGGCGCCGACGGCTTCTTCCATAGCTTGGACAACGGAATTAGAGGCGTCTGTGGTCATAATTGTCGTTCGGTGGCGAGCGCTTCGGCGAGCTCAGCACAGGCTTTATCGAACCACTTGCCCTTAGACAAGCTCAGGGCGAACGGGATTGTCGTTCTAATCAAATCCAAGCGTCCGCTCCGACTCGCGAGATTGCGCCGGCGAAGGCGACTTCATTGCAGGACGCTCCGGTGGGGAATATCTTCGCCGGATTGAGCAGGTCGCGGGTATCGAACGCAGGCTTGAGCCGCGCCATGGCCTCCATGTCGTCATCGTTGAACATGAGCGGCATGTGCTCCTGCTTTTCCAGCCCGATGCCGTGCTCTCCAGACAACACACCGCCCGCGTCCACACACATCTTCAGTATCTCGCCACCGAGCGCAAGCGCGTTGTGTGTATCGCCTGGCTTGCGCTCGTCGAACAGCACGGACGGGTGCAGGTTGCCATCGCCCGCGTGCAGCAGATTGGCGATGGGGTAGCCGCTGCGTTGCGAAAGCTCGCGTATCTGTGACAGAACCTGCACCAGCTGCGTGCGGGGAACCGTGCCGTCCACAAGCAGGTAGTTGGGTGCAAGCCTGCCGAGAGCGCCAAGTACGCCCTTGCGTCCTGCCCATAGCCTGTCGCGAGCATCCTGATCGGTCGCGGTGCGTATCTCTATCGGGTTGAACTCGTTGCACACATTCTCGATCTCCTCCACCTCTTCCTCCACCGATTCGGCAAGTCCTTCAACTTCGACCAGCAACACCGCGCCCGCGTCGGCAGGATAGCCAGCGTTCACCGCAGGCTCCACCGCCTGGATGCAGAGGTCGTCCATCATCTCTATGGCGGCAGGAACGATGCCCGCCGCGATGATGCCCGACACCGCCGCGCTCGCCTGGTCCAGCTCGCGGAACACCGCAAGCAGAGTCTTGACCGCTTCGGGCTGCCGCAGCAGCCGCACGATCACCTTGGTAACGATTGCCAATGTGCCTTCGGAGCCGATGATGATACCGCGCAGGTCGTAGCCCGGCGTCTCTCGCGTTCTGCCGCCGACCCACTGCAACGAGCCGTCCGCCATCACAACCTCCATGCCCAGCACATGGTTCGTGGTAACGCCATAAGCAAGGCAGTGGGGGCCTCCTGAGTTCTCCGCGACATTGCCGCCGATGGTGCAAGCTTTCTGGCTGGACGGGTCGGGCGCGTAGCAGAGCCCGTACTGGGACACATGCTCGGTCAGGTGCAGGTTGATGACGCCCGGCTCCACGACCGCGATGCGGTTCTCCACATCCACTTCGAGTATGCGCGTCATGCGTGTCAGCGACAGGACGATGCCGCCCACTTGCGCGACTGCGCCGCCGCTCAAGCCGGTGCCGGCCCCCCGCGCCACAATCGGCACTTCGTTCGCTCGCGCCACCTTTACTATCTCGGCGACCTGTTCGGCAGTGTCGGGGACGACGACTATTGAAGGCATCGCCTTGTCAGCCGAGCCGTCGTACTCGTACACAATCAAGTCTTCGGGCTTATAGACCACGTAGTCTTCGCCCACAATGCCCTGCAATTCCGTGATGATGCCCAACTTCAGACTGTCTATGGTCGCCAATTCTAACCCCTCGGAATGCGATGCTGAAATTACGCTGCTCAACGGGGATATGATAGTGGATTGAGTGGGGCGTTGCAAACGAATCGACTTGTCCGAGCAGCTCTATCGGAAGCGGAAGGTGCGTATCGCAGCAACGGCTGACAGGACTATCCAGCCACAGACGATGGCTAATTGGAGCGGAAATTCCCAGAATGCGTTGGAGTGGAGGACGATACCCCTGACAATCTCGAGTATGGGTGCGAGCGGCAGGTATTCGACTATGATGCGAAGGATTGTGGGCAGGTTTTCGATTGGGAAGAACACGCCGGACATGAACATGAGGGGCAGTCCGACGGCATTGCCGAGTCCGCTTGCGGCAGCCACCGTCTTCGAGAATGCGCCCACGACGAATCCGAGATTCAGGAAGACGATGTTGCCCAGAACGACCAGAAGCGCGATGTGGAGCAGGTTGCCCTCTACTGCCACGCCGAAGAGAAGCCAGCCCGCAGCCAGAATAATCGCAGCCTGCAGTATCGAGAGGACGAGCGCGGATAACACTCGCGAGGCGAAGAACACGCGCACCCTCAGGGGCGTAGCCAGCAGGCGAACTAGGATGCGCTTTTCGCGATAGGCCGCCATGGAGGTCGCAATCCCGATGACGGAGAAATTCATAACGCCCCAGATGGCAAGCCCGGGTATCAGGAAGTCGAGATAACTGACATTGCGACTTGAGACGCCCTCAGGGGCGAGTTCGAGGCGGGTGGGGGCTTGCGCCATCTGCAAGTTCGCCCTGTCCACGAAGCTCCAGACCATCCCCAGCACGATGCCGCTGAGCGGATTAGCGTCATCGTAGAGCAGCGTAATCTGCGCTGGCGGATTCTGCGTGACGGCAGATGCAAGCCCGCTCGGTATAATCAGCAGATGCCCGAGATCACCCCGGCTCATCTCTTGCCGCGCCTGCGCCTCGTCATTTCTCAGAACTACATTCAGAGAGTCCACCCGCTCCAGACTTTCGACTAGCTGCGCGGACATCGAATCTTGCGCGTAGTCGATTACCGCGAGGGTTTGGGTTGACTGGGTGTCCCTGAAGAACAGGCCGAAAACGATGACGAATATGAGGGGGAATACCAGCGCCCAGAACAGCGCCTGCCTGTCACGCGCGAGCATCTTCAGGTTGGCTATGGTGAGATGAAGCAACAGCATGTCGGTAGGAGCCTACTCCCTTAGCGCGCGTCCCGTGATGGACAGGAACACATCCTCAAGATTGGAGGGGACAACTTCAAGGTGGGTCAGCTTCACGCCGGAACTTGCCGCCCATTCCATCAGCGCGGGCACGGTTATCGACGCATCGGAGGACAGAAGCCGCACTGCGGAATCCTCTCCAACCACGTCCTGAACGCCTGCCAGCCGTCGCATCTTATCAAGAGAGTCGAGGCATTCGGCACCCAGCCTTATCTGATACGGGACGGGCAGCGAACGCACAAGGTTGACGGGCGTATCAAGCGCGACAATCTTGCCGCGATCCATAATGGCGATGCGGTCGCACAGGAACTCCGCCTCTTCCATGTAGTGGGTCGTGAGGACGACAGTCCGTCCCGCCTTGTTGATTTCCTGCACGAACTCCCACAGACTGCGGCGTGCTTGCGGATCAAGGCCGGTCGTCGGCTCGTCAAGGAACACCACTTCGGGGTCATTGACCAGCGTCGCGGCAATGGTGAAACGCTGCTGCTGCCCACCCGACAACTTGTTGACGGTGGTGTTCGCTCTGTCGGCGAGGTTGACTTGCTCAAGCAACCCCAACGGCTCGACTCTGTGGTCGTAGAACATGCCGAACAGGTCGAGGATTTCCTTCAGGGTGAGGTAGTCGAAGTAGGCAGATGCCTGTAGCTGGACGCCTATGCGTTCCTTGACCCGCTGCGGCTCCCTTTGCGTGTCGATGCCAAGTACGCCGGTCGTCCCTGACGTCGGCTCGATAAGACCTTCGATGCACTCCAGAGTGGTTGTCTTGCCCGCGCCGTTCGGTCCCAGAATGCCGAACACCTCGCCGCGCTCCACGCCGAACGATACGCCGTCAACCGCCTTCAGGTCGCCGTAGTGCTTGGTCAGGTCTTTTACCTGTATGACCAAATTTGAAACGTCCGGTGAGTCCGTCATTGCTGTCCTTGCGAATCGTCGAATCTACGCCATTTCAGTTCGGCATGATAACAGGAAGAAGCCCTTTGACGCCAAGTAATCCAGGCGGGTGAGACGATTTCTCAGATGCAACTTGTCCATGTCGTTTCGAGCGAAGCGAAATATCTGAAGTCGGAAACAGGCTCGCATGCAACGATTTTAGATTCCTCACTGCGTTCGGAATGCCAAGGGGGAAGTCGTTTGGAATGGCATGGGGAAGGTCGTTTAGAACGACGGCATTCGGAGGATTTATGAAATCGTCTCTCAGCGGGTGGTGCGGAAATCAGTCAACAAGCTGACGCGCGAGCGCCTGCGGGTCGGTCACGGGGAGTTGGCAGACGTAGTTCTCGCACACGTAGGCAGTTGCCAGTCCATCAATCTGGTGCCTATCCGCGAGGAGCGGCAGCCCACCACTGGCGTCATCACCGTCCGACGCGCCTAGCATTACACGATTGGGTGTGTAATGCCTGTGTACTTCAGCAAGCAGGGCATCGGTGTCTGAATCCCCGCGCTCACCTACGATGACAATCTCTTTTGGGCGGGACAGGTAGAAATCCAGCGCACCCAGCCAATGGCCCGCAGCTGTCGGGAATGTCATCATCAGTTGCCGAACGCCGCGCAGCGCAACGGACGCCCGCCGCTCCATGTCGCCGTTTCCGGTAATCACGGCGAGGCGGAGCAGCACGTCCACGGCCATCGAGCTGCCGCAGGGGATTGCGTTGTCGGTCAGGTCCTTGGGGCGGACGACAAGCTGCTCGTGGTCATACCCGGTGTCGAAGAACTGGTTAGTCGCCGCGTCCCAGAACAGCTCTACCATCGCATTGCCAAGCTCGATCGCGGCATCCAGCGTGCCGCGGCTGAAGTTAACCTCGTGCAGCGTCAGAAGTCCGTCAATCAGGAAGGCGTAATCTTCCAAGTAGCCGTTCAGCTTTGCCTTGCCGTCCTTGTATGTGCGGAGCAGCCGTCCTTCCCGGAGCAGGTTTGCCAGCAGGAACTCAGCATTGCGCTCGGCGACCTCGGCGTAGTCCTCGCGTCCCAGCACGGACGCCGCCTCTGCGAAAGCCGCGAGCATCAGCCCGTTCCATGAAGTCAGTATCTTGTCGTCCAGGCCCGGCGCGATTCGCTCGTTCCTGACGGCCAGCAATCGTGCCTTGGCTCGTCCAAGCAAGTTACCGAACGCCGCGGCGTCCAGCCCTTCGTCACGGGCAAGATTCGCCGCATCCATCGCCACCCGCAGGATGTTCCGCCCCTCGAAGTTGCCGTGCGGCGTGACGCCGTAGTAGCGGCAGATTATCTCGGCATCGTCCGCGCCCAGCGCTTCCTCTATCTCATGGGGCAACCAGATGAAGAACTTGCCCTCCACGCCTTCGCTGTCCGCGTCCTGCGCGGAGTAGAAGCCGCCCTGGGTCCCGGTCATCTCGCGCATCACATATTCCAGCGTCTCCTCGACGATGCGCCTGTACATCGGATTGCCAGTAATCTGGTAGGCGTGCAGGTACAGTCGCACCAGCAGGGCGTTATCGTAGAGCATCTTCTCGAAGTGCGGCACGAGCCAGAACGCATCTGTCGAATAGCGATGGAATCCGCCGCCAATCTGGTCGTAGATGCCGCCTGTCGCCATTCTCTGCAATGTAAGCTCGACCATGTGCAGCGCCTCAGAGTCCTCGGTCCTCAGATAGTGACGCAGAAGGAACTCGTAGGTCATCGGCTGCGGGAACTTGGGCTGCAATCCGAAGCCGCCGTGCCTGGGGTCGAAGTCGCTTGCCGCCTTCCGCATCGCCAGCCGCATGACTTCATCGGTCAAAGGCTCGAACCCCTGCTGCCCGACGGCGGACATCTGCCGCATGCGCTCCAACAGGTGCTCGGTGGTCGTCAGCACATCGCCGCGGCTGTTGTTGTAAGCGTCCGAAATCGCCTCCAGCACGCGCGGGAAGCTCGGCATGCCGCCCCTGTCTTCCGGCGGGAAGTACGTGCCGCCGTAGAACGGCTTGCCGTCCGGCGTAAGGAACACCGTCATCGGCCAGCCGCCGTGCCCGGTCATCGCCTGCACAGCGGTCATGTAGATGGAGTCGATGTCCGGGCGCTCCTCGCGGTCCACCTTCACGCTGACGAAGCCGTCGTTCATCTGCGCCGCGATTGTGGGATTCTCGAAGGACTCGCGCTCCATCACATGGCACCAGTGGCACGCCGAATACCCGACGCTCAGGAGGATGGGCTTGTCTTCCACACGCGCCCGCTCTAGCGCCTCTTCGCCCCATGGATACCAGTCCACTGGGTTGTTGGCGTGCTGGAGCAGGTATGGGCTGGTCTCGTTAGCTAGGCGGTTGGGCATTTTCCTTCGTCTTTCTTTAGAATGTCTAAAGTTCAAGTTTCATCACAAGTTCACCGTCATGCTCTTCACCCGTGTACACGAAACCCATTTTCGAGTAGAAATCGCCCGCATTCCCATCTTTCATCACATGACTTGTGAATAGCTCTTTAGCGCCGGGTCTTGTCCGAACGTACTCCACAAGCAATTCGACCGCATTGCGGCCATAGCCCTTACCCTGCTTTGAGACGTCAACCATCATGCGCCACAGGAAATACTCCGCCCTCGCAGGAATCTCCGAAAGCATAATGAAGCCGACGGGCGCTTCTCCGGCATATATCGCCCGGAACCAAGCATCGTCTGCAAAGTAAGCCTCTGCGATGGACTTAGCGTTGGAGGCAACAAGTCCCTCTTGGCTCTTCGACACAGACAGATTCAGTATGTCGTGCAGGTTCTCCCGCGTTATTTCGCGCAGACTGACCTTTGCCGCCGTGTCCACTAAAGTTCCTCAATCTCCAGTGTGCTGACTTCCAATGTGTCCAAGTCGGCGACGCGGATGGCGTGGTTGTTGGTGTCGGCGATGTAGAGCTTGCCGCGCGCAACGCTCAGGCCGGCGGGCTCATGGAACTGAGCGAATGCGCCCGCGCCGTCCTCGTGTCCGGGCGTGCCGATGCCGAGGAACGATGACGCCCCTCGCGTGGTCGGGTAGATGCGCTTTACCTTGTTGTTGTATGTGTCGGCGACATACAGTATGCCGTCGTGCAACTCGATACCGATGGGGTGCTGCAAGCGCACCTCGTCGCCGATGCCGTCAACGTCTCCGAACTCGAAAAGGTGCAGTCCTATGATAGTCTCTACAAGCCCATTTCCGTTTATGTCAGCTGAGCGAACGGCGCTCGTCTCGCTGTCCGTGAAGTACAGCTTCCTGCCGTCGCTGACGATGCCGCTCGGCTGCGCGAGTTCCGCCCTGAACAGAACGCCGTCGGTGATGCGCTCGCGCCCGTTGCCCGCGTATGGGTTGGCCTCCTTTGTGAGCAGGTCGTAGCGCCAAAGCTGGTGAAAGCCTGCCATCGCTATGTACAGGCTGTCGCCCTCTACGACCACATCCCACGGCGAGTTGAGCTGCACGAATCGAGCGTTGCCGCCCCGATGGTACATCCGGGCCTGCTCTCCAGTCCCTGAGATGGTTTTTACGCTTTGGTTTGCAAGGTCAACTTCGCGTATAGCGTGGTTCTTCGTGTCCGCGACGTACAGAGTGTCGCCCTTGAGCGCCATGCCCTGGGGATCATAGAACTCCGCTTCATCAAACCCGCCGTCGCGCAGTCCCTGCCCACCACTTCCAATGACACTGACCGCCTTTCCGCGCAGGTCTGTGACGACGATTCGGTTGTGGTTGGAGTCGGCGATGAAGAGCCGGTCGGACGCCTCATCCGCGAGCACCTTACCGGGGAACGAAAGCGCGCGCTCCCACTCTTTGTCCTTCTCGAGATTCAACGTAATCGGCGTGCGGTTGACGAGCTGGTTGTTGTCGTACTCCTCGATCATCTTGGACAGAAGGCTGTCCATATCAGAAACGGCGAACTCGCCTTCGTGCTTGCCTAGCACTTTGCCCTCCGGATCGATGAACATCAGCGTGGGCCATGCGCGGGCGCCGTACTGCTGCCACACCTGGAAGTCCTTGTCGTTGACTACCGGATGCTCAATCTCGTAGCGGAGCACCGCCTTCCGCACATTCTCATAGTCCTTCTCGGCTTCGAACTTCGCCGAATGCACACCTACGACCACGAGCTCGTCCGCGTACTTCTCTTCCAGTTTCCGCAACTGCGGAAATACATTCATGCAGTTGATTCAGCAGTAGGTCCAGAAGTCGAGCACCACCACCTTACCCCGAAGATCCGTCATAGTAAGCGCCTTGTCCGTGTTCATCCACTCCAGTCCGGTTGGGAACTCGGGGGCGTTAATCTGCCCTTGGTACATTCTCGGACTCATGCCGACCTCCTTTTGGTGGTCTGTCAGTGTTTCAGTCGGTCAGTCTGTCGGCGGGCAACCAAGACGGTCGCTCGTGCCGATCGTTAAGGGTAGCCCAGCCAGTTATACGGGCCATCGCTCCATGTTGTATGCCATAGACCAGAACATGTACTCATATCGCGAACTCGTTATGAACGCGCTTCGCATAGCCTCTCGCACCGCCGGTCCGCCATTGGCGGCGAACTCATCCACCAGTTCGCGCCATGCCGCTGTGCTTTCTTCCAGCAGACCTTCGCGGTACGGCTCCGCCCAGTAGCTGTAAACGGGATGCTCGGGTATCGCTATACGCATTCCGATCTCGTGGTATGTCCAGGGACAGGGCAGCAGAGCCGCGGCAGCCTCGCCTACGCCTCCGGTCGATGCAGCTACCTGCATGTGGTTGACGTAGGCTGAATTGGTCGGCGAAAGCACGACCGAATCCACCTGGTCCTCGCTCATCTCCAGCAGCTCGAACATCTTTCCGTGCAGCGGACGCTCGACCGGTGTGGTGATTCGCCGCGTCAGCCTGCGGAGCGTGTGAGTGTCCGGTGCCTTGGAGAGCGCCGTCGCTACGACCTGTCCAAATCCCGCGAGGTAGTGGTAGTCCTGCTCGACGTAGTAGCGAAATTTCTCCAGTGGCAGAGTCGCGGCTTCAATCTCCTCGAGAAAGGAGTGCGCGAATATGCTCTCCCAGATTGGAAGCGCCTCTTGTCGCAGTTCTTCAGAAAAGCTCTGGGTCATCGTGTGTTACCTCGACCGGCCGACATCCGGCGGTTCTTACCGTTCCGTTCCGACAATATAACACAGCGGGCACTGCTTACGCCGCCGCTACTTATGACTTCAAGATGATTCAATAGATAGGTATCGTTCACGCCATCAGTTCTAGCAGAGGAAGATGGGAGAGAATTCATTCGCCTGGTCCTGTCATCGTTTGGGTAAATTTTGAAAAATAGATAAGACTTTAGTCAAAGCAGGGTAGGGGAGTGGTTTGGCACCGATTCCGGTCAAGCGAGAGATTCGCCGGCCTCATTCCGCGACGGGGCTGCTAGAAAATGACGCAACGCGCTCTGAGGGCGCTTACCTATTCCAATCCGCTATGGGCTTCCGCCGCCGCATGGTTGACTTGATTCGCGATTCCGCGCAGAGCTTGAATCAGAATAATTCGTCCAGACGACCGAGAAAACACCATTATGCCAACCGATACGCGAAAAAGGGAGCGAGAATTCGCTTGACAGTTAGGAAAAGCGGCCTCTTTGTTAGCATGGTCGATCAGCGACACTATGTACAGCACCTCCGTTTTAGCCCAGTCTTGCCGGCGATATGACGATTCAGAAATGCATCTTCTTGAACCGGCCCTAGTATCAATGCTTACCAACTAGCTAAATCGGCGCTCTCCGAGCAATCTGACGCGACGCAAATTTCCGAGGAAGGAATCGACGCGGTGAATGGGCTGTTCACTTTGCGCGCGCGCAGATCAGAGGGTCAAGGAAGGTCATAGGGCAAGGAAAGGAGGAAAGCAGGGAGCGGGAAGTAGAGAGACACATATAGGTACGGGGATTTCAGCACTCTTAGGGAGTATCTGCAATTTACATATCATTATATCAACACTCAAACTAGGTCGCGTGGCACCCTTCAATATAATTATATCCACATCGTGCAAGTGAGAGAAGGTAGGTTGGGGTGAGTGTGGCGTCCCTGGCAGGATTCGAACCCGCGGCCCGCTGCTTAGAAGGCAGCCGCTCTATCCAACTGAGCTACAGGGACGCACTTCAGGGGTGTGCAATCAAGTGTAGCAACGGGAAATATCGCGGTCAAGCAATCGGCGGAGCTAGGGCATGCTCGTGGTTACGCGGTGCAAGCGAGGCCGCTGACCAGGCCAGGCCTTCCGTATGCTCACTATTTCCATGCCGTCCATGTCGGCTAGGGTAGTGAAGCGTCTCTGTATGGCGTTGCCGACGGGCTTGCTTAGCAGCGCGCCCACAACGACCGCGCCAAGCACAAGAGGCAGCCGCTTCCAGCGTCCTTCCTTGTTCTTGCCCAGCACCAGGCGGGTCAGTAAGCCGGAGAACAGCGCCGCAACCGCCATGTTGGTGCCGCAATGGGGGGAAATTGCCGTCTCGCTGTGCCCCGTGTTGAGGCCGTCGAGGGCATCGCCCACAATGCGTCCGAGCTGCTCGGTGGAGAGGTCTCCCACGACAAAGAAGCCCCAGGGCGTGGAGTAGCCTCCGAGAGGTCCACGCACGCCCTCCTCCAGCATCAGCGTAACGGTGGCGTGCTCAAGCGCATGATTGCGCCGCACGCGCCTGATCGAGTCCTGAATCACCGGCGTTCAATCTCCCTTTTCCATCAGAAATCTGTTCCGCAGTGAGTCTATTTTACACCAGCTGACGCCAATGCGGTTAAATCAGATAGAAACAATCTGAAAACATTTGAATAGCTTTGATACGCTCAGAAATTGCCAGAAAATTAGAGAAAAGTGTTGAAAAAGGCATTGACCCTTTGTATGGCGGCGCACTAATATATGTTCAATAGGTTAAACCAATGAATAAGTTAACTCCAAGGAGGGAGACAAATGAGGCGCAAGACCAAGAAGATGCTGGCAGTCGAAGAGAAGTTCAATCAGCCGCTTGAGAAGCTCCTGCCCGAGATGGTAACGGAGAACGGCCTGTCCGCCACCGCCGACTACCTCGGCGTCAGCAAGGCGACGCTCGGCTACTGGCTGCTGAAGCTGGACATCATAGTCAGGCGTGTCGCCCTCGCTCCCGGTGAGACTCTGGAAGTGAAACGCATCGGGTAGCGCGCGGCAATTACGGTACGCAGGAAATGAAAGAGAGCGCCGATGTTATCGGCGCTCTCTCTTTGTGTAAGAACCCCGCGAATGTAAACCCTGGAACAGCCAAGACGCGAGGACAGCGGAAGCTACACGCGCTATCTCCTAACTGCCTGCATCGCCTCACGCTCACGCTCTCTCTCAATCATCGAGCGCCTCTTATCGTACAGCTTGCGTCCCTTTGCAACAGCGAGCTCCACCTTCGCCCTGTGCCGCCTGATGTAAAGGCGCATCGGCACCAATGTCAGACCACGTTCGGAGACCTGCCTAGACAGCCGCACAATCTCGTCCTTATGAAGCAAGAGCTTGCGCGGACGGGTAGGGTCGTGGTTGTTGCTCGAACCGGCCGAGTACTGCGCTATGTGCATGTTGACAAGCCACAATTCCCCATCCTCCGGCTTGCCGTATGCGTCGCTGAGGTTGACGCGCCCTTCGCGGATTGCCTTGATCTCCGTTCCGGTGAGGACCAGCCCGGCTTCCACTGTGTCCAGGACATCGTAGTTTCTCCGCGCCCGGCGATTGTTGACGATATTGCCGCCCTGCTTCTGCTGCTGTTTCTGCTTTGACTTCCTACTCATGACGCCAGCCTCTATTCCGACGCGCTCGCGTGTATCTCCGCTTCCAGTGTCTCAATCGCCTTTTCGAGCTGCCTGATGTCCTCCTGCTGCGCATCGCCGTGCCTGACCTCAACATCAGGCTCAAGCCCGTTGCGGTCGATGACTCTGCCATCCGGCGTGTACCATCGCGCGAAAGTCAGGAACAGCCCGCCTCCGTTGTCCAGCTGGCGCAGAACGTTGACGCTGCCCTTGCCGAAGGTCGTCCTTCCTATGACAGTAGCTCGATCGTGGTCCTGGAGCGCACCCACGAGTATCTCGCTCGCGCTTGCGCTGAACTGATTTGCGAGTAAGACCATAGGCACCGTTTCAAGCAGGTCATCATTCTCTCGATCCACCCAGTCCTTGCGATTGCCGTCGCCATCGACCTCATAAAGAATCAAGCCGTCATCGATGAACAGGCTCGTAACATCTATCACCGAACTCAACAGTCCGCCGGGATTGTCCCGCACATCGAGCACAATACCTTCGGAACCGGCATCCAACGCCTCACGTATAGCCTCCGACAGGTCGTCCATCGTGTCCTCATAGAAGTTGGTGAGCCTTATATGTGCTATGCGGTGGCCCGGCTCGCTGCGGAGTACGACACTCTGCAGGGGTATGACACCGCGCTCCACATCAATCACAACCTTCTCTACGCTGCCCACATGCTGCACAAGCAGACTCACCACGCTGCCGCGCGGTCCGCGAATCTTCGAGACGGCTTCAATGAGACTGATGCCAACGATACTCTCTCCATCAACTTCAAATATGATGTCGCCCGGGCGAATGCCCGCCTTTTCGGCAGGACTGTCGGCGATGGGAGCGACTACCACGAGCCGTCCGTCCGCGTTCATGGAAACGTGCGCGCCGATGCCCTCGAAGCGTCCGCGTATGTCCTGGTTCTCTATACCGAAAACGTCGGGACCGACGTAGTTGGTATGGGGGTCGCCAAGCGCTACGAGCATGCCTCTTATGGATGCCTCCGTGAAAATCTCAGGATCGAATGTGGCGCGGTCAACATGCTCCGCCGCGAGCATCGACCAAACCTGCCACACTACCGCGAGTTCTTCAGGAACGCCTTCCGGCACTTCGAGCGGCTTCTCCTGGGGGATAAGCCCGGGGAGTAGGGGAGCGTCCGGAGCCGCAGTTTCGCGGGGAGGGCGCGTGGGCAGCGTTTCCAATGCCGACGTCCCCTTATCGCTCGACGCATAGGACGTCGGAGTCTCGGCAGGGACGCTCGCGGGCTCAGTTGGCGCGGGCGCTGCCGTATTTTCCGTCGCAGCGGTGGTGGGCGGAGGCTCCGAAGTTGCCGGCGCCGATTCCCCTGCATCCATCTGACATGCGATCGACATCAGCAGGGCAACGCCTGCTGCCAGCATGCTCCACCGCCTGAATTTTGACAAGTATGACAATTGCGCTCACCTT
This sequence comes from Dehalococcoidia bacterium, assembly GCA_965204855.1. GTDB lineage: Bacteria > Chloroflexota > Dehalococcoidia > Lucifugimonadales > JADFKI01 > Bin90. Next base: position 1,414,543 of record OZ242018.1, on the reverse strand, counting down.
ACCGAATGGATATTTTGTCAAGGAGGGGCCATGTTGACATTCATTATCGCCGGCCCGTTTTCCCACGAAGGAGGGAATCCCAGATAGGGTTGGAAAGTGCGGGTATGCCACGAAAGCGCCGAAAATCGGCGCTAAACGATGGGGCAAAATCGCCTCGGGGTCAGAATGTCAGCACAGCCTAATTATTCACTACCCCCATTCTAACACGCGCGCTCATGGAGCACATGACAACGCCGCTCGTCGGCGATACTTGGGTCGTGGGAGCGTTCAGCAGCATAGGCGAGAATACATGCCGGATGCCATTGTCTGTCAGTGAGCGGGGAGATGAAAAACAGCCTGAAACAAGTTTTCATGTTTTCAGAGCGGATTTTCAGAGGGATGTAGATGGCTGTATTGACTGCCAAACGTGTTGAATATGCCTGAAAAGCGCTCTTGACACATAATACATCACGTGTCTATATTCAGTGTGTAGATTACCGCTGTACTTCCAGCTCCGACAGCCCTTAGCAGAGCCAATTCAGGCAGGTGAACCTATGACTCAGCCTACCGACGTCGCCAGGCGTACCAGAGTTACAAGGCCGTATCCGACCTATACGCTGGAGGACGCGCTGAGTGTTGCGCGAGCTATATATGAAGCGAACGCGGGCTTACCGTTCGACAGAGAGCTACTTGCCGACGCTCTCGGCACTACGCCCAAGAGCAGCGCATTCACGATGCGGCTCAACGCCTCTGCCGCTTACGGCCTGACCGAGGGCGGTTACAACGATCCTGACATCAGGCTCACGGAGCTGGGTGAGACTGTCGTATCGTCAGCTCCGGACGATGCAGGGCGCAGCAATGCGGTTGCGGCCGCGGCGACAAATCCTGACACGTTCGGCAGGTTCTACCGGCTCTTCGACGGCAGGCGACTTCCGCAGAGTAATTATTTGCACAACATCCTTGATCGCGAGCTTGGCGTTCGCTCAGACCTTGCCGACGAGTGCCTTGGCATTCTCTGGGACAACGGCGAATTCGCGGGACTCATCGCGGAGGCAGCTGACGGCCAGTATCACGTGCGCCTACCTGAGCCGGACATTGTTGTTCCCGATGTCGCACCGGTCCCAAACAGAGTGGCGACGGAGATGCCGACCCCTTATGTGGCGGAGGCGGAGGTCGGCACGCCTGAGCGCGGCGAACCAACGGTCAGCGAGAAGAGCGTATTCATCGGGCACATCGGCGACTCTGACGCGGCAGATTATATTGTCTCTATGCTGGATGAGTTTGGCATCCTAACGGCGAGTCCGCGGATTCCGGAAGACGACGCGGGCCTGCTCGTGCCACAGGAGGTCTCGCAGGCGATGCGGGACTCCTGCGCGGCAGTTCTGGTGTTTCGCAGCGGGGATGACGCATGGTCATCGAGGGACAAGATGATAGGCATGCTCGGCGCGTCTTCGGTCCTGTTCGACGATCGCGTCGTCTTGCTTCACGAGGACGGTGAGCGAATGAGCATCAGTCTTGATCGCCTCAACCATATAGACTTCGACCACGAGCGCCCGGGAGAATCGGGGATGAAGTTGCTGGTCGCACTGCATAAGGCGGGTGTAATCAATGTCACCACTTGACGGGGGAAGAGACCGAGTGAGAGTGTGTGTGTTGCCCACATGGGGCCAGGAATTTCCGACGGTCGGAATACTCGGACACCTGACGGGCGAAAATAGAGGCTCTATGGCGATTCTGGAGCGCCGCGAATTTTTACTGCCAAAGGCAAGAATCGAGGCGCCTCTAACTCTGCCCATATCGATGCCACTGCGAGATCAAGTTATTATGTAAAGTGTGATATGTTATGTCAAGAACATAGCCGGATACTACCCCAAACTTTACATAAGATTTATAGTGCGAACATGCGCTTATGGGCACTGACTCAATCGCAATGTACTTCTCTCGGCCTTATCACTATCCCCTGCTGTCAAATGGGCTATATGGAGAGTGAGTTCAGGTCATCGTACTCGTTGCGCTATTTCCGCACCTTGGATCTGACTTGTCGCAATCCCATTCGCGCCAACGCCCGCAGTCCGAAGAATAGCACGAAGAGACATCCAATTGTCGCCGTTCCAAATAGGGTTTGCCCCACGAAGCTCGCCAAGGTATATTCGGCACTATTGCCGCCAAGTATCAGTGCACCTCCACCGGACCAGAGGAATGCGGCGAATAGACCTATCGAAATGTCTAACCCCAACCACCTGTCGTCTTTCCGCATATGGCCCATTCGCGTGAATGCCATTCTCACCAATAACCGTAGCCCGTAGAACAGCCCAAGCGCACTTCCGAAAAACGCGGCTCCACCGATTAACAAAGTGGATTTGAACTCCATTCCTTCTTCGACGGCTATCAATGCCACGCCGATGTACCAAAGTGTAGCGACGAATAGACCAATTGCTACGTTCAGCCACATGAACCTTTCGCTGTTCTTCGTAAGCGCGATGAGGGACGGTGCCCTTATCCGAAATAGCGCCGTCCCTCACAAAAATGTGCATCCATCTCTTGAGATAGCGTCAGCCCACCACTATTCGGTCCATCCTGTCTATCGATGTAAGTCCCGGCTCCAGCACAGCGTCAATCTCCCGAAGAAGCTCATCGAGTCCCGTGCCCGTCTCCGCCGATGTGAACACGCAGCGCAGTTCCCCGTCTGCCAGGCGCAACGCCCTGCCGAGGATATCCGAATCGGCAGTTTCATCCAGCAGGTCGGCCTTATTCAGGGCCATCAGGCGCGGCTTGTCCGCAATGCCAAGCTCGTCGATAATGCCTTCCACGACACTCACCATCTGCGTTGCATTCGGATGCGTCACATCGACGACGTGAAGCACAAGCGTCGATTCCTGGACCTCTTCCAGCGTCGCCCTGAACGCGGCGACCACCGCGGTCGGCAGTTTCTGGATGAAGCCCACCGTATCCGTCAGCAGCACATCCCGACCCGCGGGCGTATGGATGCGGCGCGTTACCGGGTCGAGCGTGGAGAACAGCAGGTTTTCCGCCATCACGCCCGCCTTGGTCAGGCGGTTCAGCAGCGAGCTTTTGCCGGCGTTCGTGTAGCCCACGAGCGATACGACCGGCACATCCATCTCGATGCGCCGCGCCCTGTATCGAGCACGATGCCGCCGCACATCCTCGAGGTCACGCTTCAGCTTCTGTATGCGCGTTCGCACTAGCCTGCGGTCGGTCTCTATCTGCGTCTCACCGGGGCCGCGCGTTCCGATGCCGCCACCCAGCCGCTCGAGGTGGGTCCACTGTCCGGCGAGGCGCGGCAGCAGGTACTCGTGCTGCGCCAGTTCAACCTGCAAGCGCCCTTCCTTCGTGCGCGCCCGCTGCGCGAACACATCCAGAATCAGAGCAGTGCGGTCTATCACCTTGACGGACTCGCCCAGCGCCTTTTCGAGGTTGCGCTGCTGCGTAGGCGTCAACTCGTCGTCGCAGATGACGGTGCTCGCGCGCTTGGTGTAGATGAGCCCCTTGAGTTCATCCAGCTTGCCCTTGCCCAGGTAAATCTGCGTGGGCCTGTCCAGGCGCTGCGACACCGTGCCCACGACCAGCGCGCGCGCGCTTCTCGCAAGTTCGGTGAGTTCAGCAAGCGAGTCCTTCAGTCTCCACGGACCGCGCCGGCGGCGCAACTCCACGCCCACCGTAATCGCGCGCTCAAGCCTGGGCCGCGTCGATTTCATTCGCTTAGCTATGGCATTCCTCCTTACCTATAACCCATCCAGTCCATCAATGTTAGTTCTTCTCCGGAATCCGCCACTCCGACAGCTTCGCCAGTCCCTTTTCCATATCCGCATCGTCGATGGTCAGCGACAGGCGGATGTATCCCTCGCCGTACTCTCCGTAGCCGTTGCCGGGCGTAACCACGATGTCCGCCTCTTCAAGCAGCAGTTCCGTGAACTCCGCTGACGTGAAGCCATCAGGGATGCGCGTCCACACATACAGGCTCGCCTTGGGCGGTATGGCGTCCAGCCCTATTTCTTGCAGCGTCTCGATTACGCGGTCGCGCCTGCGCTCGTAGATCGCGTTGCGCTCATCAATCGCCTCCTGCGAAAGCTCCATCGCCTCCATGCCCATGTACTGGATCGCGTTCGGCACGCCGGAGTCGAGGTTGGACTTGACGACCATCAGCGCGCTGATGATGTCCTCGTTGCCCACCGCCATGCCGAGCCGCCAGCCGGTCATGTTGTAGCTCTTCGACAGCGAGTGAAACTCCACGCCAACATCAATCGCGCCCGGCGTCTCGAGGAAGCTCACAGGCCGGTAGCCGTCGAACGCGACCTCAGAGTACGAGGCGTCGTGCATAACCGCGATGTCGTGCGCCTTGGCGAACTCCACCACTTTCTCGAAGTAGCTGCCGTCGGCAATCGCGCCGGTCGGGTTATTGGGGTAGTTGAGCCATATCACCTTCGCCTTGTCCGCCACATCGTCGGGTATGGCGTCGAGGTCGGGCATCCAGCCGTTCTCCTCAAGCAGCGGCATCCAGTGGCACTCGCCGCCCGCGAACCACGTGCCCACCGAATAGACCGGATAGCCGGGGTCCGGCACGAGCGCGATGTCGCCCGGCTCGATGAAGCACAGCGCGACGTGGCCTATGCCTTCCTTCGCGCCGATGAGCGGCAGCGTCTCCCCGTCCGGATGCACCGAAATGCCGAACCTACGCTGGTACCAGTCGGCGACCGCCTGCCGGAACTCCGGCAGACCGTCCGTCTCCGGATAGCGGTGATTCGGGCCGTCCAGCGCCGTCTCGCGCAGCTTCTCGACTACATTGTCCGGTGTGGGTATGTCCGGGTCTCCGATGCCGAAGCTGATGACATCAATCCCCTGCTCTCTCTTCTCCGCTATCTTCCGGCTGATGCCCACGAACAGATACGGCGGAACCTTGTCTATACGGCTGGCAAATTTCATTTTTTCTCCATAAACGATTGCAAATTTTTCTGTGCTTCACTATGTTAAGGCAAGCACAAGCAAAGGTAAAGAATTCCCGCAGACTGCCGACACGGAGGCATTTGATGACGACTGCCGACGAACAAGATACATCCACCAAGTCCGAAACGGAGGACACGCCGAAAATCGGAGAGAAGGTGCGCTTCTGGGAGGAACAGGACAGAATCAACCACGAACTCATTCCGCGCGTCATTAAGCAGCACGAGCTATTCACGGCGCATGTTCAGGGACATGAGGATGCGCAAGTTCGCCTGGCTGCAATGGACGCTCGCATATCGGAGGCGGTTGACGAAGCGGTGACGCAAGCCGTCGCAGCGTCCGACAAGAAGATAAAAGCGTTGGAGGAACAGGTTGCGGAGACGGTGGAAAGGTCTGACAAGAACATGTCGAAACTCGAAGAGCGCACCGCGCTTGAAGTAAAGTCCGCAAGACGCCAAGCTCAGATAATATCCGGCGTCAGTCTGGCCGTCGCAGTCGTCTCAATCATGATTTCACTGGTGTCATAATGAGCATGCAATCGCTGGCGCTGCTGCCTGAACTCGAAAATCTGCCCGTAGCCGAGGGTGCCGCTGACTTGGGCTTTGCGGATACCGTTACGCGCCTTCGCGGTATGGACAAGGACCACTTCGCCATAGAATTGGCGGAGGGCGTCGATGAAACCACAGAAGTCTTGTTCGATGCTATCCCCAATGTCTCTGACGAACTGAGCGAAGCTCATGAACTACTGTATCCTGATAGCGATCTTTCCTTGCACGAACACTATCAAGAAATGGTAGAACGGGGAGACAATTCAGTAACTGGTTTCGTGTCCAACTTGAAAGGCAAAGTTGCTGAAATGGAAGCCGAACAACTGCTGGAGAATCGTTTCTCTGGTTATGAATTTAGGCTTGCTGACAACTTGAACCGGCCGGACTGGGATCTGCGCGGAATAAATTCTGATGGACACGAGATACTGGTTCAGGTCAAGATGGGCAGTGCAGATTACGCTTATGATGTTCTTGACCGTATGCAGGATAGTCCTGATACTTACTTTGCCGTAAGCCAAGAAATCTACCAGAAAGTATTGGAATCGTCGCCCGAACTTTCCGCTCAACTCATTCACTTGGGCGAGTCCAACCTGGAGTTCACTCAAGAAGTCAGCGAAGGATTGGGGATTCTAGCGTCCAACGAAGGCTTCGATGTGCCCGACGGTATCGGCGAGATGCTGCCATACGCAGGTGAAATCATCCTAGGCATCAGGCTTGTGATGGACATCGTATCCACCGAGCGCGATTTCAAGGATGTGGAGCTTGCAGACCGTTCAAGAGTTCACGCGCTCAAGGCGCTGGTGCTCATGTCCAAGTTCGGAGTAACGACCGTATTCACGACTGCGGGGGGAGCTGCAGGCGGCGCTGTAGGAACAGCACTCTTCCCTGGAGTAGGCACCGCCGTTGGCGGAATTGCGGGTAGCATAGGCGGCGCGGGAACTGCAGCATTCCTGAACCGTCGCTTGCAACCGCACATGATGGAAGTCGGCATGACACTTGCTAGAGTGGACGAAGACGACATGTTCTATTTCAGGAACAAGCGGGTGATTGACGGCATCGGGGCGTCACTGGCTGCGACTAGGGCCGCATAAGGCTGATCTCCAATAATCCTAGTCATCCTGTATATCCTGTTAGTCCCGGTCAGTTATGCCACTCGCCGTCGAACACCGTTGCGACTGGGCCTTCCATGATGACTTCGCCCTCACCGGGCCACTCCACTGTGAGGTCACCGCCGGGCAGCGCGATTGTCGCCCGGTCGCCGGCGAGGCCGTTGAGGCGCGCCGCAACTTGCACCGCGCAGGCTCCGGTGCCACACGCCATGGTGATGCCGGAGCCGCGCTCCCATACGCGCGTCTTGAGCGTCTTGCCGCCGTCCAGCACATTCACTATCTCAAAGTTCACGCGCGCGGGAAAGAGCGGGTGATGCTCCACCTGCGGACCTATCTCCGTCAGCGGGAACTCGTCAACCGGCTCATCCATGAACACCACCGCGTGCGGGTTGCCCATCGACACACAGGTCATCCTGAACTCATGTCCGGCGACCTCAAGGGGCTGGTCTATGACCACATCCATGCCCTCGATGGCGACTGGAATCTCCGGTGGACTCAGGCGCGGCTCGCCCATCAGGACGCGCGCGCCGGACATATGCTGCGCGTCGTCTCGCAGCGGCGTAACATCCAGCACGCCCGCCATAGTCTCCACGCGCACCGGCGACTTCTCCGCGGACACTATGCCATTGTCGAACGCGAAGCTAACGAGGCAGCGAATGCCGTTGCCGCACATCTCGCCCTCGGAGCCGTCGGCGTTGAACATCCGCATCCTCAGGTCCGCCTTCTCCGACGGCAGCGCGAGAATCAGCCCGTCCGAGCCTATGCCGAGGTGCCTGTCGCTCATCGCGATGGAGAGCGCAGGCCAGTCGTATTGCTGGTTACGCGCGTCGATGTACACATAGTCGTTGCCTGCGCCGTGCATTTTTGTGAATTTCAATTTCTTTGTCCTCTATCTATCCACGTTAGGACCGTCGCCTAATACGCTCCCAATCCTGTTGCTCAACTGCTCACGCAAATCATCAGGATTTTCCCAAACGATATGATTGAATTGCCGTGTATCGAAATGAACCTTGTCAATCATATCACTGCGACATGTGAATATGACTGGCAAGCCTAGACCGTGTGCAAATCCGGCCTCATAATACACGCCACCCCTTGCGCCATCATCGCCGTGAGTAGCGTCAGCAACCAAGAAACGGGACCTTCGGATTTCGGCGATAATCTCATCGTCTATCTTGCCTAAGAATTCCTGGTGGTCAATGCGGAGAGCAGAGTATCCACTGTCTTCTTCTATAGCTGGTCTGATGCCTTTTTCAAAGGCTTCATTCAAACTAGGATCAAACCACATTGCCACAAAGCACTGCGATGAATCAGGATTAGTCTGGATTTCCTCGATGAGGCTGTAACCTGAAACATCTACTACACAGGCGAAAAGTCCATCAGTACGCCAAACAGAGTAGCCATTACTGCTGTATATTTCTACTCCTTTCTCAATCCAGCCACGTTGTGCCAAGTAACTGATGAGACGACTCAAATCTTCGCTGCTGATACATTCTGACCACGCCAATGCGTGTTCGAAATGCGATGTATCAAGACCGCCTGTGTCATGACCAAGTGCCAAGGATCTTCTGTCATTGGGATCGATGAAGTCCAAAACGTCGCCAAGGTACGATGAACGACTGACCAGCAACCGAAGGACCCTTTCTGCCCTGTCAAGCATCGGAAGCCTGGACCTATATTTGGCGTGCTGAACATCACTCACTGTCAGCCTTGGGATGTCCACGCCTTTAATCCATTGCTCTACCAATAACGAAGTGATACGCGCTTTCTCAGCGTCACCGTAAGATTCATCATCGATTTCGCTAGCTGCGTCAGCGGTGATTTCGTAATCTCCGCCAGCTCGACGTGACCCCTTGACTAGATATATGTCAGGAGTGTCATACGGATTCGACACTTCACAATCCACGTTCCAAATCGGGCATTTCTGTATCGCCAACTTTGTTTGCCCCCTGTAGTGCGTAAGGTTCGCGCACTCACGCCGTGCATCCTGCTAATTCACCCCATACTGCACCGCATACGCCTAGCCGTACATCTACATTGCCTTGTGGTGTGCCTCGGTGAGGTTGATAAGTTCGCTTGTGGTGTTGACCATCATCTCACCTGCTTTGGCTATCTCGGCACGGTAGGCTCGGCAGACTCGTTGTCCAGCGTGCGCAGGAGGTTCAGGTTGTCGGCGATGAACAGGTGCCGGTTCAGTTCATGCTCTTGATACTCTGCCATTGGCTTGTCCTCGTACCAATTTCGTTCAACACACTAAGAACAAGTGTATCACATCCCTTACCCTATCCAACATGCTGCTCCGCGTCCGTCCGCGAGCCAAACAGGAAACCCCTGACCGCGCCGCCGTAGCGCTGATACACAAGCCCCATTCCCAGTAGCATGCAGCCCAGCGTGATGAACGCCGCGACCCTGTACGCAAGGTCCAGGAGAAACACGTCGTACACGAACAACTTGGCTACCGGGATTGCCAGCAGCGCCATTCCCGCGAGCCTAACGCGGCTGGATTGAGCGGCTATCCCCGCGCTTATCGCGCCCATCGAGTACAACGCCCACAGCACGGTCAACGACAGCTGCATGGCGCTGAAGTAGTCGCCGCCGTGTCGTTCCTCAAGGCTGTCGAAATAGTAAAACACTTCCTGGCTCAGCATGCACAGCGCGACTACATTGGCGGCTATCAGCAGCGCGGGGTATATGTACGCCTCCCTTTCCATGAGAACGGATTCGTCGCGCCTGAAGCGGAATGCGAGGACGGACAGCAGCGCCAGCACGAGCGCGAATGTGAGAAACCGCATGTTAAGCAGCGGCGTGAATGTGAGAGGGTCTAAGTCCAAGAAGAAATCGTAAGTCAGGAGCTTCCATACCGCCAAGCCCACTACGGCAAGCCCGCCCCATCTCGCCGGCTCATACCGCCTGAGTATGCCGACAGCCACGACAGCCGTTCCATACGCCGCCCACAACAGCGTCAGCGCCAAGTGCGTGCCACTTTCAAAACCCAATCCGTCCCTCAGACCGAAGACCGCTGACCAGGACAGTCTGTCGCTCTCGCGGAAGCTAACGATTTCCAAGCTGAGCAGCACCAACGTGAGCAGATTGGCTATCCCCAACATCGCCGGCATCGCCCATCGGTCCACCTCGAACTGCCCCTCTGCTTCCCGGTTGCGCCGGTAGATTATTCCCGCAGCGTAGAATGCGGCGATGACAACGGCCATCGTAAGGAATCGCCCATTGAGAATCGAGGTATATCCTTCCACGTCCACCCAGAAGTCGAACAGAACCAAGTGGCATACGGCGAGCGCGAGGACCGCGATGCCAAACGCCCTCGTCTGCCAGCGTCCAAGATAGAAACTCATCCAGACCATCATCACCCCTTGCGCCGCCCATGCCACTGCCACCGAGTAGCCGCTGAATTGGAGCGGAAACGCCATCGTCAAGAACACCGCAGCGATGCCCGTCGCGAATATGCCTATCCTCTCAGGCGCTCTGCTTCTCTTGAGTGCCGCGAGCGCGATGAGTCCGTAGAGCGCGGTAAGACCGAACGCGATGAGTCCGAACCAGTCCTCGTAGTCGCCCCACAGAATTGCGGTCGTCAGGGCAAAGTACGCGACGGCGTTGACGCTCATCAGGCTCAAGTCGGTGGCTCTTGGCATGCGCCTCCAGAGAATGTGGAACAGAGGCGTTGCGGCAGCGAATGTCAGGAAGATTCCCGTGAGTGCAATCTGCGCCACCACCCGGTCGAAGCCGGGAACTTCGAGCATCCAGTAGGCGAATATGCCGTAGGAGCCTGCCAGTCCGACCAGCGTGAGCCACCGCCAGTTGCGGAATGTGGATATGGCAAGAATGCCCACATCGACTATCAGGATATACACAAGCGCCAGCCGCTCGTCCGGCAGGTCGGCGCCCAATAGCACGGGCGAGATGAACGCGCCGACCAGTCCCAGCAGCGCGATGACCAACGAATCGTAGCGGAGCGCAAGCAGAACGGCGACGGTCACCACGACCGCCAGTAGCAAGAATGCCGCAGTGGGGCTTATCAATTGGTATAGGCCGAACGCCGCGTATATGGTCAGATATAGGATTGCCGCTCCGCTTGCCGTTACCGCCTGCGCCCAGCGCGGCACTCTGCGCTGCGCGTACTCCCCTACCCCTAGGAAGCCAATCCCGACGACAACGCCCAGCGCGATGCGCCCGACATCGTTTATCCAGTTATTATCGAATGCCAGCTTGAGAAAGAAGCCTATCCCCAGCACGACGGCAATTCCGCCGATGATTGCGAACCAGTTCCGTCCAAGAACTTGCTCCCAGTCTATCCGAAATGCAATTTCGGGCGCTTCGGGCGCTCTGTATCGAAGCGGTTCGAGTGTATCCGGCGCCTCTTGAGAGACAGCGGCAGCCTCGGGCGTAGCGGCAACAGACGCCGGTTCCGCGACAGACGCCGGCTGGTGTTCAACCGCGCTATCATCTCCGCGCTCAGGCTGGTGCATCTCGGCGTCGCTTGATATACGAGCTTCGAGCCGCATAACGCGATTATGCAGACTGGCGAGCAAGTCGGTGGCTTCCGTAAGCTGCCTGCGGACTGATGTCAACTCTTCTTGAATATCCTGTCCGTCTTCACTCGCTGCATCACGTTGCGCATTCGCATCCTCACCCGTCGCTTCGGGCACATCAGCCAAACTGCGATCGCAACTCGTGCCGTAATCAGCCTGATCATCATCGTCAGGCTGGCATCGTGGACAGGTTATTTCGTCAGACACAATCCCTCATCCTATCCATCCATGTAAGGTCCTGTCTCCAGCCACTCCCGCACATCCTCAGCTAGCGTATCATACGTTTCATCCGCGACGGGCGCGTCGAGCCAGCGGATGCGGTCGTCGGTGAGGCGGAACCAGTTGTACTGCTGCCGAGCGTAGCGGTGGGTGCGGTACTTGATGCGCTGGATGGCTTCGTCTAGGGGCAGGTCGCCGTCGAGGTGGTGCATCAGCTCGTCATACCCCAGGCTGGATAGAGCGGGGTGTTGCGCGCCGTAGCCTCGCCGGCGAAGATCTCGCACTTCGTCGAGCCAGCCGGCTGCCATCTGCGCGTCGATGCGGGCGTCGATGCGGGCGTAGAGTGCGGGCCGCTCCATCGTCAGCCCTACTATCATCGCGTCGTAGTCGGGAGGAATCTTGCGCGGCCTGCGCTGTGTATCATCGGTTGATGGGGCGCTCTCCTTGGAGAGAGCCACTTCCAGCGCCCGCACGATCCGCCGTGGATTGCGGCCGTCAATGCGCTCTGCCGCCTCTGGGTCAATCTGGCGTAGTTCCGCGTACAGTGAGCTGATCCCCTCCGATTCCATTCGTGATTCCAGCGTCTCACGCAGTTTTGCGTTTGGATTAACTTCCGGCACCTGCCAGCCTTCTAGCAGTCCCCATACGTACTGCCCGGTGCCCCCAACTACCAGAGGAAGGCGTCCACGAATTTTTTTGGCGTTATGTATGCCTTGCCTGGCGTGTCGCAGGAAGAGCGCAAGCGAGTATCGGTCGTCAGGCTCGATGAAGTCAACGAGATGATGCGGAATCTCGGCACGGTCGGCGTCCGAGGGCTTTGCGGTGCCTATGCTCATATACCGATAGACCTGCCGGCTGTCCGCCCCGATTATCTCGCCGTCGAACTCGCGCGCCAGCCGCATCGCCAGCGCGCTCTTCCCCACTCCGGTCGGTCCTACAATCACAAGCAGTTTGGTTGCCATGGGAATTTGAAGAAGTACCTTCTCAGTGGTGATGGGTAGGCATTCTCACCCCCATCCTCACCTTCCCCCATCAAGGGGGAAGGGATTATTGTATATTTCCCGTTACCTCACGTTTCCTGCGACTTTCACAATCTCAACGAACGACTCAGCGTCAAGGCTCGCGCCCCCAACCAGCGCCCCGTCGATGTCGGTCTGGCTCATGTATCCGCCGATGTTCCCCGCGTTCACGCTGCCCCCGTACAACAACGGGACTTCTGTCGCCGCGTCTTCGCTCGCGAGCGCAGCAAGGGTGTTCCTGATATGTGCCATCATTGCTTGGGCAATCTCCGGAGACGCTGATTGTCCAGTGCCGATCGCCCAGACCGGCTCATAAGCCACCACTATACCCGCGCCGATGTCCACGTCCTCTAGCCCTGCGTGCAACTGCGATTCCACTACCGACTCCGCCCTACCCGCTTCGCGCTCAACGAGATTCTCTCCGACACACATTATCGGAGTGATGCCTGCACCCAGAGCTGCTTTAGCCTTCAGCTTCACCGTCGCATCTGTTTCACCGAATATGCTGCGGCGCTCCGAGTGTCCAACAATTACATATCGACATATATCAATAAGCATATCTGGCGACATTTCACCTGTGTAAGCGCCGCTCATTTCATGATATACATTTTGAGCGCCCATCGATATGGATGTATTTGTCAATGCTAATTGCACTGATGTCAGCGATATGAACGGCGGGCATACAACCACGTCCGCGCCTGTCTGTTGTGGCAAACCGGCGGCGATCCCGGACGCCAATTCGATGGCTTCAGCGACGGTTGTATTCATCTTCCAGTTGCCGACTATTAGACATATTGACATATCGTTATTTATTTACCTCCTATTTCGCCAATTCAATCTGTCAAAGACTATGGGCCATATTTCAATAGTTTGCCCGCATGCGCCATCGCCAGCATCATCACCTCTGTCGCAGGCAAGCTTCGCAGAGACCCTGTGGTGCAGGCTCGCTCGGTGAATTCCTCGATGCCCTCCCCTTCCGTCCACGCAGAATGAACCAGCAGCGGAACCGAATGCCAGCTGTGCGCCCCCAGAATAGCGGGCGTAGAGTGATCGCCGGCAACGACCAGAACGTCAGGTTGCATTTCGACCAGACGCTCGATACATGCATCGAGAGCTTCCAAAGTCTTCACTTTCGCGGAGAAATCGCCGTCCTCCCCTGCAGCGTCCGCGGGCTTGTAGTGCAGGAAGAAGAAATCGTGCTCATTGAAGTGCTCTTCCAGCGTATCCAGTTCCTCATCAAAGGTCATGCCCGTCGGAATAACTCGCATTCCCACAACTTTCGCCAGGCCCCGGTACATCGGATATGCTGCAACAGCTGCCGGATTGAGACTGTACCGCTCGCCGAAATCCGGCAGTTCCGGCAAAAGCGAGAATCCACGGAGCATCGCCATGTTCGCGTACTCCCGCTCGCGCAGCACTTCGCCTGCCGCCGTGATGAATGCCCTCACATGAGCCGCCGCCCGCTCGGACGCATCGTTGAGTGCTCTCGCTTCCAGCGGCATGACGCCCACCATCTGCGGGTCGGTCTCACTGATACTGTCGCCAAGGTCATCGCCGCGCATTACCAGCACAAAACGATAATCCTGCACCGGATACACTTTGATGTCCACTCCGGAGATTTCGATATCGTTCAGCATCTCCACGAGTGGCGCGCTCTCCGCGGTTGGTATTCGTCCCGCTCTCCTGTCCGTTATATTGTTATTCCCGTCCACAGTGCACAGGTTTCCCCTAGCCGCGAGGTCTCCGGGCCCAAGTTCCACATCTATGCCCAAGGCTTCGAGCACTCCCCTGCCCATCAGGTATTTGACCGGGTCGTAGCCAAACAGCGCCATGTGTCCGGGACCGCTGCCGGGAGTGATCCCATGCATGACAGGAGTCGTAACGCCTGCGGCGCTGCGGTTCGCGAGCTTGTCGAGGTTCGGCAGCTCTGCCGTCTCCAGTTCCGATTTTTTCGTTTCAGGATTTGGCGCGCCGCCGAGACCGTCCACGACAAGCAGGACAATCTTGGAATCGGTCGGTCGGCAAATATCGGCAAGAAATGGAAGATCAATCATGAAGCCAATCCAAACGCAAGGTGAAATTAGTTTAGTTTAATGCTGATTTTGTGACTACAAGAGTTGTTAGCATCGGAAATGGGCTTGAATACATAACGCAAGGGAAAACTCTACTCTATTACGAGACGCGCGTAAAGAGCGAAATCCGCAACAGCCAGCGAGCAACGACTGGCGGCGGCTGTTCATAAGAATGCGGGAACCGTAAAGCAATTGAGACTTACTTGTCCGGCAGCGCGGCGACACCGGGCAATTCCCTGCCCTCCATGAATTCAAGAGACGCACCGCCGCCGGACGATACGTGGCTCATCCTGTCTGACAGCCCGAGCCTGGCGACTGCCTCCGCCGTCGAACCGCCGCCTATCACGGTCGTTGCATCGTGCAAAGATGCAAGAGTTTCCGCGATCGTGCGCGTGCCACGCGAGAATGCCTCCCATTCAAACACACCCTGCGGTCCATTCCACATGACGGTCCCACAATCTCGGACTGCCTCCGCATATCCTTTGGCGGTATTCGGCCCAATATCCATTACTTTGTAGCCTCTCGGAATCGAGTCAACGGAGACCGTGAGGGATTTCACGTCCTCTGCGAACTCATCGGTAACCACCACATCGCTGGGCAGCAGCACCCTTGCGCCACCGCTGCTACTAGACCGTTCGATGAGTTCATTGGCGAACTCAAGCCTATCGCATTCGACCGGCGAATCACCCACATTGTGCCCTTGTGCCTTTAGGAATGTCGCCGCCATGCCCCCGCCTATGAGCAGCAGGTCAACTTTATTCGACAGATTGTCCAGCACGCCTATCTTGTCTGATACTTTAGCGCCGCCCAATATCGCGGCAAACGGCCTGGGTGGGTTGTTCAGCAGACGCCCTAGAACGCGCAGCTCTTTCTCCATCAGAAGTCCAGCTACTGAAGGCAAGTAGCGGGTTACGCCCACGGTCGATGCATGTGCGCGATGCGCGACACCGAATGCGTCGTTGACATACAGCGACGCCAGCGATGCCAGTGCCTGCGCAAATTCGGCGTCATTCCTCTCCTCTCCGGGGTGAAAGCGCACATTCTCCAGCACCAGCACTTCACCGGGCGCAAGAGCGGAAGCCATTTTGCGGGCACTATCGCCTATCGTATCCGCGCACTGGAAGACATTGGCGCCGAGCAGATCGGCCAGCCGCCGGGACACAGGAGCCATTTGCAGAGACTCGACCACACGACCCGCGGGACGGCCGAGATGTGAACAGACGACGAGCCTGCATTCACGTTCCAGGAGGTAACGCAGAGTGGGCAGTGACGCTTGAATCCTGCTGTCGTCGGAAATCTCGGTCGTTCCGGGCTTGAAGGGCACGTTGAAATCTACCCTGACGAGCGCGGTCTGACCTCGCACATCCACATCTCGGACGCTCTTCTTCTCAGCCATTTCCCTGCCCTGTTAGCGACCGCTAGTCAGCATTCCAATGTACTCTCGAAGCCGAACCTTGCCTTCCTCGACGACGCCTTCGATTTCGGTGCTTGCCAGAGCTTCCGCTTCCAAGGCGTCTGCCATCTTCTCGCAGGCAGCGCGCGCTCCCAGCCCATCGATGACCTCACGCAACCTGATGGCGTCATCTGGCTCCAGCACGCGCTTGAAGTAGATTTCGCCCATCGCGCGCTTCTCGCTAATCGTGGCATTCTCAAGCGCATACACCGCCGGAATGAGCTTCTTCTTGTTCAGTACCTCGACATTCGGTTGCGAGTCCCCGTCTTCGCCCCACAGTGCCACGAGGTCCGAGCGCACTTGCCGCGCAATGCCCAACTTCTCGCCGCAAGCCGCAAGCGCATTTCCGGTTGCAGCGTCCGCGCCGCCTACCAGTGCGCCAATCTGCATCGCGCACCCAAGAAGGGCCCCCGCCTTGTCCGCTGCCATGCTCATATATGCTTCAACGCTCAGGTCGATCCGCTCCTGCGCTTCCAGGTCCCGGAATCGGCCTTCGCAGGCGCGCAAACTCGCTTTGTCCGCCAGTCTCACGACATCAAACACGCGCTCATCCGGCACACCGCGGTCTGCAAGGCGCAGCAGCGCAAGCCTTCCCAGCGCGTGCATGCCGTCTCCCGCGTTAATCGCCTGCGCCGGTCCCCACACCCACCAGACGGCATCGCGCTCATTGCGCTGGGGGTTTCCCTCCTGCACATCGTCATGAATCTCCGCGAACTTGTCCACCAGCTCCATGGCGGCGGCGGCAGGCAGGCAGGCCTCAACATCGCCGCCGACGGCCGCGCAGGCCAGCAGGGTCATCGCGCCGTGCATCCGTTCCTGTCGTCGCGGCAGATCCTCGTCAAGAGCGTGCGCACCTCTCCATCCCAAGTGATAGCCCATCATGTCGTAGAGCGGAAATCCGCGCTCGTTGACAATCGCTTTAAGTTCAGCGTCAACCTGCTCCGTCAGTTCGTCTATGTACCGTGATATCGTCAATTTCGCTCCAATAATCTCTATTCATGCCGCTTATCTGTTAGAAAGGTTGAAGACTAACCGCGCCGCCCTCAACGACTTCGATGTGCAAGTTGTATCCGCGCATCAACGCCATGCCGATGAGCGGTTGAACTTCCGCTGGTTCTACCAGCGCATTCCTTCTTATGCCATCGCCCAATTCGACTAGCGCATCGTACACATCAACACGCTGACTTGTGCCATCTCCAAGCCTAACCTCGTACTGCGTCATGGACTGAAGTCCGAGTTCTGAAATTAGCTCAGTTGGCAAAGTCATGTGACCGTTGAACCCCGTGTCTATCAGTCCTTCTACGTTCATTCGTTGCCCATTTGGCGCGCTCACGACAACGCTGACCACAGCCTCATAGTTAGAGCTAACCGTTCCCACAATCATTTATGACCTACTCACAGTCTTTGTCTCATTCAGGAGACGCCAAGACCTACGATACACTTCCTCGTACCCTATACGCACAAGCCATATCTGCGCGTCATGATTTTTCTTTAGCAGTTGATGGATGCAATCAATTTCATCACCGCTTCCGCACATTTCGTAGGTACCGCTCTCGATATCAATAGCTACAATCTTGCCCTTGTTCCCATCTTCCACCAATGGACGTATCTTTTTCTCATAGATTTCTTTGCCCATCCGAGCGAGCTCTTCTTGGGGGTATCGTCGCTTCCGCACGAAGTTCTTGTTGTCCGTCATTTCAATTCCTTTCCGAGAACAGCCGAAATTTCCTCCCACGAAACCGCACCTTCCCGAAGCACCTTCATTTCATCGCCGCTGACATCCACAATCGTTGAAGCCACGCCGCCCGGCGCATCTCCGCCGTCCAACACGAAGTCGATTGTATCGCCGAACTCGCGCCTTACACCCGCCGCGTTCGTAAGGCCGGGCCTGCCGCTGAGGTTCGCGCTCGTGCCTGTGATGGGCGCGCCCAGCGTCTTCGCAATCGCCCTTGGTATGGGATGGTCCGGGACTCGCAGCGCCACCGTGTCGAGTCCAGCCGTCACGATACCAGGTATGCTTGCGCTCTTGCTGACCACCAGCGTCAGTGCGCCCGGCCAGAATCGTTCCATCAATGCCCAAGCTGCCTGCGGCACATCTTCGGCGCACATCCGCACATCCTCCGCTTCCGATAGCAGCAGCGGCAGCGCCATTCCGTCCGGACGTCCCTTCAGCTCGTATATCTTCAGGACCGCCGACTCATCGAACGCACTCGCAGCAAGCCCGTACAGCGTATCCGTAGGAATGGCGGCAACGCCACCGTTCGCAAGCACATCCACGGCGGCTTTGATTTGCCCATGCATCGCATCGTCTAGCGGTAAATCGACCATCGGAATCTCCACATATGGTTGAATTAGTATATCATAGATGGTAGATTTTAATGACTTTGCGCGAGTTTCGACAGCCCTAAGGTAATGGGTAGATGTTGAAGGAAGACAGACCCACAAGCGGAACGGCAACAATCGAATCCCCGGCGACAGGTCGCGTCCAACGCGAGACTGTCGTTGTCATCGACTTTGGCTCGCAGTACAGCATGCTTATCGCTCGCCGTGTGCGTGAGAGCAGCGTCTATTGCGAGATTATCCCGCACACCGCCGACTGGGACTCGGTCTCCCGCCTGAACCCAAGAGGCATCATACTTTCCGGTGGCCCCGCAAGCGTCTATGAGACGGGCGCTCCTCTCGCTCCCGACTGGGTGTACGAATGCGGCCTGCCCGTGCTCGGCATCTGCTACGGAATGCAGGCTATGGCGCACCAGCTTGGAGGCAAGGTAGCACCATCATCGCACAGGGAGTACGGCCATGCCGTGATGGACCGTGGCTCAGACAGCGAGCCGCTCTTCAAGGGCTTGCCCCAGTCCATGCCAGTGTGGATGAGTCACGGCGATCAGATCACCGAGACGCCTCCCGGCTTCGAGTCCCTTGCGCGCTCCGAGAATTCCCCGGTAG
Organism: Dehalococcoidia bacterium; assembly: GCA_965204855.1. GTDB lineage: Bacteria > Chloroflexota > Dehalococcoidia > Lucifugimonadales > JADFKI01 > Bin90. The sequence continues at coordinate 1,395,695 of OZ242018.1, read as the reverse complement.
TGGTCATGGGCAACGGCGCAGGAATGCTCGGCTTGCAGTTCCACCCTGAGGTCGTCCACACGCCGCAGGGCAAGAAGATCATCGAGAACTTCCTGTACGAGATTTGCGGTTGCGATGCCCTCTGGACGCCCGGCAACTTCGTCAGCGACAGTGTTGACCGTGTCCGCAAGCAAGTCGGCGACGGCAAGGTCATCTGCGCTCTGTCCGGCGGCGTGGACTCCGCGGTGGCGGCTGCGCTCATTCAGCGCGCCGTTGGAGACCGCCTCACCTGCATCTTCGTGAACAACGGCATGATGCGCAAGGGCGAACCGCAGGCTGTCAGCGACACATTCCGGCGCCACTTCCAAGCGAACTTCATCTACGCCGACGCCACCGAGAACTTCCTTGGGGCGCTCCGAGGCGTCATCGACCCCGAGCAGAAGCGCAAGATTATCGGCGAAGAGTTCATCCGTGTCTTCGACGAAGAAGCCGCGCGAATCGGCGAAGTTGACTTCCTGGCACAGGGCACCCTCTATCCTGATGTCATCGAAAGCGAGACGACCGACAATACGGTTTCCGCCAAGATAAAGTCGCACCACAATGTCGGGGGTCTGCCTGAGCACATGAAACTCAGCCTCGTCGAACCTCTACGCTACCTGTTCAAGGACGAGGTGCGCGGCGTCGGCTTAGAGCTTGGGCTGCCCGAGGAGATTGTCTATCGCCAGCCCTTCCCCGGACCGGGACTCGCCATTCGCATCATCGGGGAAGTAACGCACGACAAGCTGACCGTGCTGCAAGAGGCCGACGCCATTGTGATGGATGAGGTCCGCAGAAACGACCTCTACCGCGAGCTATGGCAGAGTTTCGCCGTTCTTACGGACACCCGCAGCGTGGGCGTAACCGGCGACTTCCGGACATACGGCCATGTCATCGCCATCCGAGCCGTCAGCAGTGAAGACGCTATGACGGCGGATTGGGCGCGCGTCCCCTACGACGTGCTAGGACGCATCTCTACGCGCATCGCCAACGAAGTTCCCGGAGTCAACCGAGTGGTGTACGACATCACCAGCAAGCCTCCCGGCACAATCGAGTGGGAGTGAGTCAGCCTGTGCCTTCGCAAGTAAACTCCGTGTCCAGAGAAGAATTCGTATCCGCCGTCTCGCGCCTGGCTGAAAGCGTGTACGACTTCCATACCCGCTTCGATATACCGATAATAAACGCAAAATCTGCTGAGGATGATGTTTTCCCGCGCCTCTGCACTCGCCTCGCCTTCCTGATGGAAGAGACGGGCGAACACGCTAGAGAGCTCAATCAAGGCGCTCTTGGCCGCGCGGCGGATGAAATGGCGGATGTGGCGTTCGTAGCCATGGGCACCCTGCTGGAGATGGACGCACTGGGCGCAAGTGCCTGCCATGATGTCGCTAACAAAAACGACAAAAAGACACTGCGCACACACATGGTCGAACCTTCCTCCGGTAAGCTGGTCAGGAGGACGCAGGCGAGATGAATGTCCTCGTAGTCGGCAACGGCGCGCGCGAACACGCTATTGCATGGAAGCTGTCGCAGAGTCCCTCGGTCAGTCGTCTCTATGTCGCGCCGGGCAATGCCGGCACTCACTCGATCGCCACCAATGTACCTATCGGCGCCGAGGATACTGCCGCCCTGATTGACTTCGCCTCAAACAATGCTATCGACCTGACAGTAGTGGGTCCTGAAGCGCCTCTCGCTTCCGGCATCGTCGATTCCTTTACCGCTTCCGGGCTTCTCGCGTTCGGCCCCTCACAGGCAGCCGCTCGCATCGAGGGCAGCAAGTCATTCGCCAAGGCACTGATGGCTGACTGCTCAATTCCGACCGCAGCTTCCGAGACGTTCACAGACTTCGAGGGAGCGAGTGCATACCTAGACACCTGCCCTATTCCTATCGTGGTCAAAGCGGACGGTCTAGCCGCCGGGAAGGGCGTGACCGTCGCACAGACCCGCCAGCAGGCACAGCAGGCCATCCGCGAATCCATGCTCGACCGGGCATTCGGCGACGCCGGCGACTGCGTAGTCATCGAAGAGTGCTTGGAAGGACAGGAAGTCAGCGTGTTCGCCTTCGTTGACGGCGAGTACGTTTCTCCCCTGGTCGCTGCCTGCGACTACAAGCGCGTGGGCGACGGCGACATCGGCCCCAACACAGGCGGCATGGGCAGCTTCAGCCCGCCCCTGCCACAGCACTGGAACGCTGACCTGGAAACGCTCGTCCGCACCAGCATCATGGAACCTGCAACAAAGGGACTGGTTGAAATCGGTTCTCCTTATCGAGGCGTACTATACCTTGGCATGATGCTGACCGAAGAAGGGCCTAAAGTCGTAGAGTTCAATTGCAGGCTTGGCGACCCCGAGACTCAGGTCATCCTGCCACGCCTCAAGTCCGACCTCGCTGAGATTCTCCATGCAACAGTGCGCGGCGAACTCGAAGGCATCGGGATCGAATGGGACGACCGCGCGTGCGTTGGCGTCGTAGCGGCGTCCGGCGGCTATCCCGCCTCTTACTCTACCAGCTATCCCATCAGCGGAATCACAGACGTGGACTATGATGCGACCGTATTCCATGCCGGCACCAAGCTCCTCGACGACGCCACCGTTACCGACGGTGGTCGCGTGCTCACCGTATCTGCGCTCGCCGACACGCTTGAAGGCGCCCGTACCCGCGCATACGAAAGCATGAGGCGCATAACCTTCAAGGACGGCTTCTACCGAACCGACATAGCGTCCTTTGCTGGCGGTTCGTCCTGAACCTGCCGGAGACACTTGTCGGTACGAACTCAATCACTGGCAACGATAACTAACGACAGAAGACTCAAATCCGAAAGGAGAAAAACGAAATGCCACTAGTAGGCGTAATCATGGGCAGCAGTTCCGACGAGGCGATCGTGGCCGAAACGGTCAGCGTTCTGGACCAGATGGGAATCGAGAACGAGATGACGGTTGCGTCCGCGCATCGCACTCCTGAAAAGGTCATGGAATATGTAACCTCTGCCAGAGAACGAGGCATCGAAGTCCTCATAGCCGCAGCAGGCGGCTCAGCGGGCTTGCCCGGTGTCGTGGCGTCGTGGACTACCCTGCCCGTCATCGGCGTTCCGCTGCCGAGCAGCGACCTCAACGGTGTCGATGCTCTATACGCCATCGCACAGATGCCGCCCGGCATTCCCGTCGCTTGCGTAGCCGTCGGTTCCTGGGGCGCGCGCAATGCTGCGTTCCTCGCCGCGCAGATTCTCGGCATCAAGCACGATGACATCCGCGCCGCCTACGACGATTACCGCCAGTCCCTGAAGAATCGCTAAGATCAGTTCTTCAGTTAGCCAGTATGTCAGTATTCGTGAATGGATGAATGAAAAGGTGGGCGACACATCCGCCTTGGATGTCGTCCTGCTTGCAAGCATATCTGGAAGGGGCGCAGTCCTCTGTCAGATTTCCGCCTTGTGGCTCGACATGACGAAAGACATCATCTCTAATTCAACAATGCTCCTAAATCACGCGCAATGACTCTTGACTTATAGGAATATATCTTCCTATAATATACTCATGCGAAGAAAAGCCAACACCCTTCTGCCAATCGAAGTGTCCATCCTTGACGCGGGCATCCGTCTGAGAACAGACGGACTGCCCAGTTTTCACGGCTTCCTGATAGCCAAGCAAATCAAGGAACGGGAGGGCGCGCGCCTGCTGACGGCGCACGGCACTTTATACAAGGCGCTTGGAAGACTGGAAAGAGCCAAACTGCTCCAAAGTAGTTGGGAAGACCCGCTCATAGGAGCCGAAGAAGGGCGCCCCAGACGCCGCCTCTACACCGTAACACCCGCCGGCGAAGCGGCTCTGGCAAGGGCAATCCACACGAGCGTCGGATCCGCCCGCGAAGCAAAAGGGGGACTCACGCCCGCATGATCGAAAAATCCGTCGGAATAGTTCCAAGCCTGGTGAGAAACTGGGCGCGTGTGTACACATTCGGGCTTCCTTCCGAGATCCGTGAAGCAAGGCGCGCCGAGATAGAATCCGACCTCTGGGAGCACGCCCACGACTCGGAGTTGGGCAGAGACGCTCCCTCCCCGTTTTGCGCTCTGCACGCACTCATCCGCCTACTGGCGGGAGTGCTGGACGACTTGCTCTGGCGAATCGAGCAAACCAAAAGCCATTCTATGGAAAGGGACAGCCACATCCTGTCCATCAATGTAAGTTCGGAGGTAAAAGAAATGACCACGATTCGAGAAACCACTCTGCCCAACCGCCTCTATCAAGGCAAGGTCCGCGACACCTACGACCTTGGTGACGGACTGCTGCTCATGGTAGCCACCGACCGAATTTCCGCATTCGATGTCGTCCTGCCCACCGGAATCCCGGAGAAAGGCGCCGTTCTTACCCAGATTTCCGAGTTCTGGTTCGACATGACCAAGGACATCATCCCGAACCACTTCGTATGTCTCGCCACCGACCGTGACGACCTCGGCATCTCCGATGAACTCGCCCGCCGCTCCATGGTCGTCAAGCGAGCAGACCGCATCGACGTCGAGTGCATCGTGCGCGGCTTCATCACCGGCTCCGCCTGGGGCGAGTACCGAAGGACCGGCACGGTCGCGGGCCAGCCGATGCCCGAAGGCCTGCAGGACGGCGACATGTTCCCGGAGCCGCTCTTCACTCCCAGCACCAAGGCTGAGGAGGGACACGATGAGAACATCACCGTTGCCCAGATGGAAGACATGGTGGGCAAGGAACTCACCGAGCGACTCTCGAAGGCATCCATCGAAGTGTATTCCACCGCCCGCGACTACGCCCGGGAAAAGGGCATCATCATCGCGGATACCAAGTTCGAGTTCGGCATCATCGACGGCGAAATCTCGCTCATAGACGAGGTGTTGACTCCTGACTCCAGCCGCTTCTGGGACGTGGACGGCTACGCTCCCGGCAAGTCGCAGCCCAGCTACGATAAGCAGTACGTCCGCGACTGGCTCGACGACGCCGGCTGGGACCATGAGCCGCCAGCGCCGGAACTGCCCGACGACGTTGTCGCAAGCACCCGCGCGCGCTACCTCGAAGCCTACGAAAAGTTGACTGGCAACGCCCTATCCTAGACAATCATACATAAGTCCCTTCCCTCTCGATGGGGGAAGGCTAGGATGGGGGGTGAAAATCCTACCTATCCTGTACATCCTTTTAATTTGGAACAAGTATGACAACCAGAACAAGAAGGCCAACCCCAACCCAAGTCCGCGCAGCGCGCAGGAGACGGCAAGCGCGTCGCAAGAAACTCCTCGCGATTTTCGGCTTCAGCGCGGCCGGACTTGTCGCGTTTCTGCTCATCCTGAGCCTCGTGCTGCCGGGCCTGCCGCTGGACACGCTCTTCCGTGGTGGCGGCAGCGGCGACATCTTCGGCAGAAGCGCAGCCGAGGCGCAGGAAACCAACGTTGAGGCGGCAAGCGCGCAACAGGCCGCACCCGACCAGGCTGCGGCTCCTCCATTGCCGCCCAATCCAATACTGGGTGGCGTGGACATCTTCTACAACTGCCCGGACGGCTGCGACGACCTCGTGGCGCAACTCACAACGATACGCGATGAGTTCGATACGTCTGATTCCCCTGTCGGGCTAAATCCCAAGACAGACATAGACGGCAAGATATTGCTCATCGGCGCGGGTGGAGTGAACGAAACCTTCGATGCCTTCGATGAGGCAGCCATCCGCGACTTCATCGAAACCAATACCAGTCAGTAACTCTCGCCCGCCTATCCCCTTCCCCCCACCGAGGGGGAAGGCTGGGATGGGAGGGAAATTCCCCTACATCCTGTTAGCCACCGTTCCGGGAGCGCAATGTATCTCGCCAAAGTCTATGTCCAATACCGCCCGACAGTCAGCGATCCGCAGGGCCAGACCATCCGAGGCGGCCTGCACCAGCTTGGCTTCGACAGCGTAACAAGCGTGCGCGCGGGCAAGTACATGGAGATTACGCTGGATGCTGACTCTGAGGACGCCGCGGGGCAGCAGGTGCGCGACATGTGCGACAAGTTGCTGGCGAACCCGGTGATTGAAGACTACCGGTTTGAGATAGAAGTCCTGGTATCATAATTCCGCTCCCTTAGCTCGCCTTCTCCACCCGCCCTTCCCCACCGCGCGCCGTGCAGGTTTTCATTGCTACGGCGCGCGGCTTTGTGCTACCATCCACTCGCCAAACACGAATCTCGTAAAGGAGCTTGCCTGAGTAATCGGGCATGCTTTCACAGGGCGCACTGCGCCCCTGCGTGGCCCTTTACGGGATGATGCGTGTTTGGCGATTCGCACCTGTACCACAAAGGGGCAACTTTCATGCGCTCACGCATTTCCCCCCTTTGCGGATGTACCGAATTATCTTTCGTCGCTACCTAGACTAAAGGATAGGGAAATGAATATCGCATCAATCAGAACCGCCCTGATAGCAGCTGTCATAGTCGCAATCGGCGCATTCGTCTTGCTCAGCATCGGCGGTGCGGATGCCCAATCAGCCTGCATCGAGGCGATTACAAGCGATGGCGCTGTCACCGGAAGTTGGGATGCAGCCTGCCTCTCCCAAAACACACCCACCGAGCCGACCAACCCACCACCAGGAACGCGCTACGCCCACTTCTACACCTTCACGCTGAGCGAGGACGCAGACATAACCATCGACCTCACCTCAGTTACCGACACATACATGTACCTAATGGAAGGCACAGGCGCGAACGGCGCAGTCCTCCACGAAAACGACGACATTGTAAGAGGCAACACCAACTCCCGCATATCAGAAAGCCTCTCCGCAGGCAACTACACCATCGAAGCCACCACCTACGAACTTGAAGCGATCGGCGACTTTACGCTTACCGTATCGGGCTTGCCGGAGGTATCGATGCCTACCGCTACGCCGACAACCGGCGCCGGGGATACTCCGTCCGTAACGCCTACTCCAGCATCTGGACAAGCTACTCCGACTGTAACGCCTACGCCAACCATGACGCCGGTATCGAGGCAGCCGACGCCAACGATAACCCCCACGCCAGCGCGGACTACCGTACCCGCCGATGTGCTGAACAGGCTGACCGCGCTGGAAACCCGCGTAGCCACGCAGCAGGGGGTTATCTCGACGCTGGAGAGCAAGGTAACGGCATTGGACAGCAGGGTGGCAACGCTGGAAGCGAGTGCGTCGAGACCTACGACTACGCCGGTTGCAACTCCAACACCAGCGCCGACATCTGTTGGAACGCCCGTTGTCATTGCCACTCAGACTGCGATCGCGACTCCAGATAACCAACCTGCATCGTGCTCAATATTCGCGCCGGGCGCAGATTTGAGAAACTGCAACTTCGAGGACAGGAATTTCAGCGACCTGAATCTGACAGGCGCTGACCTGTCAGGCTCGGACCTGCGCGGCGTGAACTTCACCAACGCAATACTGATTGGCGCGAATATGAAGAATACAGACCTTGGAACTTCGGTTTCGGGGAAGGGAGCGAACTTCGAGAATGCTGACTTGGGCGGCGCGGACCTTAGCGGGGCTGACTTCCGAGGTGCTATATTCAAGAGCGCCAATCTCGACCAAGCAATAGTGGTGGAGGCACTGTTCAGGTCTCCTCAGAACTCCCGAAATATGTTCCGAAGTACGAAACTGACGAATATCGCCTTCGATGTTGGCGCATTGCTCGCGGGCATTAGTTTCATAAGTGCTGATCTGACGGGGTCAAGCCTCATAAACGCCGATCTCTCTGGAGCCGATTTCAGAAACGCGACCATAACCGACACCAACTTCAGCGGCGCGGATTTCGGGAAGGCTCAGTTGAAGAACGTGAATCTGAAGGACGCTGAGATCGACCGCAATACGGACTTTGAGGAAGCGGATTTAAGTGGTGCCGACCTGACGGAAATGGAACTCACCAACTGCAAGTTCGAAAAGGCCGACCTGGAGGACGCAATACTAACGGACGGTACATTCGAGAGATGTGACTTTAAGGAGGCAAACTTCAAGGACGCGAATCTCGTAGATGCCAAGTTCATAAACTCAGACTTTGAAGAGGCAGACTTCGACGGAGCGGACTTGGAGGATGTAGAGTTTGAAGACTGTGACCTCAAAGATGCAATGAATATGGACCGTGCCGAAAACATACGTGATGTTGACTGGGATGATACGACGTGTCCCGATGGAACGGACAGTGACGACCACCAGAACAACAGCTGCGTGGGGCACCTCGACCCGAGCGACTAGTCATCTTAAAGGACAAAGGTGAGCGTGTGTCAAAGCATTGCTTCACCCACTCGCCGACTGATACACGCTTAACAGGCTGTTCTCGATTCGGGAGTAGCCTCTGCTTGTGCTACAATGCGACCAATTCGCTGATGCGAAGGTGGATGGTTTGCCCATCGGGGGACGCTTCAACGCCTCCCTTTTGCCTAGGAAGGAATCGCCCATGACGCTTGAACAAGACAGGTTCGCACCAGACGACAGAAAGCCGCGAACCAGAGAACAACTGGAAGAAATGCTCAAGTCACCGGAGTTCCGCTCCGAAATGATGGACGGAATAGTACGGGCTGAACGCGGCGAACCGCTTATCAAAGTGACTCTGGACGAAATCAGGAGAAAGTTGTGCTTTGACGAGTGAGCATATTCTCTATGCTACAGTTGCTTCGGCGAAACCATGCAGAATCAATCATGTTGAACGGGAGCGCAATGTGTTGGACTGGGCAGGCATAGGGATAATCGTTGGCGTTCAGGTGGCGACATTCCTGTACACACTACGCCGCATGGAGGCCGTGCGCAACGACCTATGCGAACTGAAATCCGATATGGACAGACTTCTCACCCGGCTGGAAGGCATCCTGATGGGCAGGCAAGCAGTCGACAGCGGCGCGCTCACGCAGACAGGCGATGACTAGCCGATACATCACCTATCCTCCCCATCCTGTCCATCGATGTAAGCCCCGTCCCCTACCCAATACTCCCCTTCGTGCTCGCAACCTCACCGCCCAGCCGCTCATCTACCTCCAGCGCGGCGCGCATTGAGCGCGCGAGGCTCTTGAACAGCGCTTCGGCCTTGTGGTGATTGCTGCTGCCCGCCAGAATCCGGACATGCAGGTTGAATGCCCCCTCGCGCGCCATTGTTTCGAGGAAGTGCGGTATCAGCTCGGCCGGAAGCGCGCCGAGGTCGCTGTCCGACATCGCCGCGTCTATGACAGCGTAACCGCGTCCGCTGAAGTCCACGGCGGTCAGCGCAAGCGCTTCGTCGAGCGGCACGTAGGTGTGTCCCATCCTGCGAATGCCACTCGCGTCTCCGACCGCTTCCTTGAACGCCCTGCCCAGTACGATGCCGGTGTCTTCAACGAGGTGGTGCCAACCAACGTGCGTGTCGCCGCGCGCGTGGACCTTCAGATCGATCAGCCCGTGCCTCGACAGCTGCGCCAGAAGGTGATCGAACATCCCGTTGCCGGTGTCTATGTCGTACTCGCCGTTGCCGTCCAGATTCACCTCGACGCTAATCTGCGTCTCACGGGTCTCGCGGCTTAACTTCCCTATCCTGTCCATCCTGTCAGTCCTGTCAGTTCAGTCTAAATCACTTGCCTCAAGGCGGCGAGGAACTTGTCCGTTTCTTCAGGCGTACCCACCGCTACACGGAAGAAGTCTCGGAGGCGGTCCGAGCTGAACATTCGCACAACGATGCCCCGCTGCGCCAGCGCCTCAAAGACCTGCTTCGCCTTGTCCGCCGATTCCAGCCTGCACAGCACGAAGTTCCCCGACGACGGCCACGGCGTCACGCCCGCAATCTCGTCCAGGAGAGAAATCATCCGCTGCCGCTCGTCCACAATCTTGCCCACGTTGTCCAGCAGAGCGGGCGCGTCTTCCAGAGACGCCAGCAGCGCCGCCTCCGCAGCCACGCTTATGTTGTACGGCTGCTTGATGTCGATGACGTGCTGAACCAGTTCCTCGTTCATTATGCCATAGCCGATGCGCAGCCCGGCTAGGCCCGCCCACTTGCTCAGTGTCCGCAGCACGACAAGGTTTTCGTGCTCGGACACCATATCCGCGACCGTAGAGTCGCAGAACTCGTAGTAGGCCTCGTCCACCACCACTATTCGACCAGTGTCGAGCAACTCGCGCACATGATTGCGGGGAGTGAGATTGCCCGTCGGATTGTTCGGCGACGCGAGGAAGATAATCTTCGTCCTGTCGTCCAGGGCATCTCTCGCCGCCGACACGTCTATGTCGAACACCTCGTCCCGCTGCACCATCGCCGTCTCTCCGCCTGCGATGCGCGCGAGGAATCCGTACATCGCAAATGTCGGATCGAAGTCCAGCACCTTGTCGCCCGGCTCCATGAACAGACGGAACATCAAGTCGATAAGCTCATCGCTGCCCGCGCCCGCGACAATCTCTTCCGGAGCCGCGCCGGTGTAATCGCTCAACGCCTGCCGCACCTTGCGCTGCAGCGGGTCCGGGTAGATATGCACGGGAGCGTTCGCCACCGCCTCGGCAACCTTCGGAGAGCCACCATAAGGGTTCTCGTTCCCGTTGAGCTTTACAATCTCGCTCTCCGGTATTCCGGCCCGCCTTGCAATCAATTCCGGCGGATCAACCGCCTCGTATGTCTGCACATGGGCCAGATGCGGTCGCAGCAGACGCTTAATCTCACCAGCCATCGCACACCTCTCTTTTCGAGCACTCTTGCTCTTCGATTCAAGCGATTTTTCTCTTCACCTTGCTCATTATACGGCGGCGGAAGGAACCCGTGAGCGCAGCCGCGAAATCCTTCAGCGTCGGTCGCCGTTCAGGACGACGTTCGCTATGCTTGCAGCCATGCCCTCCGTACAAGCGGCGATGAAAAATGGAACCCTGCCGGTGAGATGCCTCGAGATGTCAACCTCGTATGGCTTCATGCTGCCACTTTCGTCAACGGCGTACATCGGATATTTTGCGCTTGCCGCAAACGCCAGCCCGGGGTCTATCTCGGACCTGGGTTCTTCAAACATGACATAGGCATGCACGTCGCCGGAGGCAATCAGCGGGTAGATGCATGCTCCACCATTGCCCCATAGTAACCCGGGGAAGCCTTCATTCAGGTTCTTCGCCTTGGCGTTCCAGTCAATCCTGTATTCCAGATTCATCGTGTACGCCGCGATGATCGTGTCCGCATCAATCGACCTCTTCCGGCTCGGACGGACCCCTATGCGGGAGTCGTCCCAGAGAGAAACCAGCGTTACGCTTCCTTCGCTCGCCAGATATATCTCTCTGCTTCTGATGTCGAGCGCGCCGCCGACTATCGGCTTGTCGTTCAGGTCCAGTATGGACAACACGCTGTACCACTCTTTTCGCAAACCCCTCCTAAAAAGACCTGACCCGTCAAACGGGTCAATCATGCATCTGTAAAGAGGATTGTCGCTGCCATAGACTCCGTGCTCCGAGTTGACGCTTATTCGCAATCCCGATCTCAAAATGGATGACTCGAACAGTCTGTCGCATATCCGGTCCAACTCAATCTCTACATCTTCGTCTGCCGGTCGTCCCGGCACCGTGCCCATCACATCCGCGCCGCCGCCGGTATTAACGGCCTCGTCAACCGCGCTCACCACATCTCTCAGGTACTCCTCGACAAAGGACAGTAACCCTTCGCTCCTCATGAGACGCGCTCCACAGCCGCATTAAAAGAACTGTTTTGACAGACTACGAGAATTGTCCCACAGAAGATTGGCTTGAACAAGGTTGGGGTGGTGGTGAAGAATCCCATCCTGTCCATTGATGTTAGCCTCCGTTCAGAAAAGTTCTTCCCGAATCTCCGCTGCCTCAGCATGCGCGGTTAACCCCTCGGCTCTCCCTAATACCGACGCAGCCTTCGAGATCGCAGCCGAAGTCTCCGGACTCAGCGCGACTACCGGGCTAATCTTAACGAAGGAATGCACGCCCAACCCTGAGTTGAAGCGTGCCGTGCCAGCCGTCGGCATCACATGGCTTGGCCCCGCTACATAGTCGCCCAGAACCTCGTGGGAGAAGTCGCCGATGAACACCGCGCCGGCATTCCGCACCTTGCCCAAGTGTTCCCAGGCGTCTTGCACCATCAGGCACAGGTGCTCCGGAGAGAACTCGTTCGCCAGTGTCAAGGCATCGTCCATGCAGTCCACAACCGCGATGCACCCTTGTTCCTGAGTCGAAGCCCGCGCAATCGCGCCTCGATCCAGCCGTTCAAGCCGTGCTGTTACCTCGGCGTCCACCGTCTCGGCGAGATGCTCGGAAGTCGTTATCAGCACCGGTCGGGCCAGCGCATCATGCTCGGCCTGCGCCAGCATATCCACCGCGCACAGCGTCGGGTTCGAGGTGTCGTCTCCGATCACCACCGTCTCTGTCGGGCCGTATAGCCCATCGATGCCGACATCGCCATACACCAATTTCTTGGCGAGCGTCACGAAGATGTTGCCCGGTCCGCAGATGATGTCCACGCGCGGCACGCTTTCCGTGCCATAAGCCATCGCCGCAACTGCCTGCGCTCCGCCGATGCAAAATACCCTATCGACGCCCGCGATGTCAGCGGCCGCAAGCACCGCCGGATGCGGCAACTCGCCACCCTTGGTAGGCGTACACATCACTACCTGCTCGACACCTGCCACCTTTGCCGGTATCGCCGTCATCAGCACCGTCGAAGGATATAGCGCCGTACCTCCAGGAATGTACGCGCCTGCGCTCCCAACAGCATTCACAATCTGACCGTAGCCCGCGCCATAGTCGGTCCATCCTCTGCTTAGGCAAGCCTCGTGAAATACGCGAATCCGCTCCGCGGCAGCCTCCAGTGCATCAACGACATCCGCAGACGCCTGCCGTCGTGCGTCCACTATCGCCGCGCGGGGCACTTCGAGAGCGTCAGGGGCATCGCCGTCGAGCATAGCGGTGTACTCCCGAAGAGCCGCATCGCCATCACCCCGCACCCGCCGCACGATGCGCTCGACCACCTGCAACGGCGTAAGCGGTTCGCCAAACATAGACGTTATGCCGTCAAGCATCGACTGCGGTACATCGTCCAGACCCAGTCCCCTGCCCTCGCAGAGCGCCCGTCGCGCATCCTCAAGCCCGCGCACAATCCTCACGGCAGATATTCCTCAATCGCCTTGGTCAGAGACACGACCACCGTCTCCTGGTACTCTTCCTCGCTTCCGCGTGGAATGTACTCGTACATGCGCTCAAGCCCGTCGGATGAGTCGTTCACGAAGGCGTCCGCGAGTTCGTGCGCCGGATGTTGCTCGTTGCCTGACGCAATCCGCCGCGCCATGAACCGCAGCCGCTCCCAGGAGAAGCCCCGGTCAAGGTTCGATGTAACCCAGTGCAACCAGTCGGCGAGAGTATCATCCGGAATGAATTCCACATGCACCTGCTCCACCGCTACGTCCAGCATGCCGCGCATCGAAATAATGTCCTGCCAGCATCTCCGGTCCAGCTCCAACTGCATCGCCCTATCCATCACCAGGCCGAGAACGCCGTCCTCGAACACGCTGCGATTGCCAAAGTACGGGCGGAACATGTTCGCGATCCACGTCTCGTCGGCAAGCAGGTGTGTCAAGTATCCTGCCATGAACGCCTGCGTTGCCCCACTGTGCGCCTCAGCGTCGCTCAACTCAGGGTGGCTGTGGAACAGCCCGTTGATGCCGGTCCCAATCTCCTCAAAGTCCAGTTGCGCGAAGTGATACACCGACCGGTCCCGGCGGGTGATGACGCGAATGTCCGGCGAAGTGGACCCAAGCAGGTAATACCCCATGTTCGCGTCAATCGTGTCGTGACGAAGGAGGTCCGCAGCCCTGCGCGCAAGGTTGATATGCACCGGCGGATTCGGCAATTCTATCCCCTATTCCCCTATCCTGTTCAACGAAGTTAGCTCCCGACCGTCAGACGATCCTGCGCCTCGCATGTAGAGTTGAACACATAATTAAGGTCGGTGACGGTAACGCTAGTGCCGCCAGCCTGACGCAGTCGATTTACGGCCTCGGTCAGCCTGCTCTTTCTGACTATTACAGTCGCGGCGTACCAGCCGACGCCATCCTGCGAATACACCTTGGCTATTGTGGGCCCGCGCAAGCCGCTGATGTCCGTGTGCTCCAGAACTTGCCGCGCGACATCTTCCGGCGCTTCCCCTCGCATATTCGCGGTTATGCTGTAGTATGCTCGAGAGCGCAGGTGTCCTTCTATCACATCCACAAGCGTCTTCGCGCTGTTCAACTTTCGGGGGTCTTCACTCAATAGACGCCGGTTGCTGACAAGGCACGCTTGCGACGAGATGATCGTTCCACCCGTGATGGTCTTCAGCCGGTTCTCGCGCATCGTAGTGCCGCTCTCCGAAACATCCGCGATCATGTCCGCAAAGCCCATTGCCACGGCCGCTTCCAAAGTGCCGCTCGAATGCACGAGCGAGAATAGATTGATGCCGCTTCTCAGCAGGAACCGCTCCACGAGGCGAGGGTACTTCGTGACGATTCGCAGGTCCCGCCCCTGCTGGCGGAACTCCATCGACAGGTCCGCGAGGTCTGCTAGCGACACGACATCCACCCACGAGTCCGGCACTCCCAGCACCAGCCTGCATCTGCCAAAGTCCAGGTCGTCTATCACGACCCCGGAATCGCCGCCCTCGCTTCGCATCTCCAGGTATCGGTCCAGCCCCACTATGCCCAGGTCCGCGCTGCCCTCTTCAACCTTCGGCGTAATGTCCGCGCCGCGTTGGAACAGCACCGTTACGCCTGGCAACGCGGGAATGTCCGCGATGTAGCGGCGACTGTTGCTACGCGATACGCCAATCCCACACGACCGCAGAAATGCCTGTGTAGGCTCAAACAGCGCACCGTCGCTCGATATGGCCAGCCGCAGACTGCCGTTAAGCGCCATTTGCTCCCACTCCGATGGCCGCCTCTGTGCCACTTTGAAGCACATCCAGCAGCGTGTTCACGTTGTACGCAAAGCCCATAGCCGGAACGCCGTCGCTCCCGCCCAGAGCTTGCACTAGGTCGTCATACCTGCCGCCGCCGCCAAGCGCTGCGCCATCGTCTCCGACCAGCTCGAAAATGAGGCCCGTATAATACGATATGCCTCTCGCCATTCCCATGTCCAGATCAACCCGAGACTCAACGATGCCCGTGTCAGGGACTCGTTCAAGCAGCGACTCAAGGCAACCTAGCGGTGTCGCATCCACGGCGCAGTCCACGGCGGCCTGCCGTGCCGATTGCATTGTAGTTTTCGGCTCACCGTTCATGCCGGAGAACTTTGACGCAAGCCTGAGCGCCCGCTCGAACTCTTCCGGGCAGTTCGCCTGGCGTACCTTGCTGAGAAGGCGGGCGATGATGTGGTCCGTCGTGCGCCTGCCCATTGGCTCGGGCATAGACTCTCTGAGAACGCCGTGTATGAACTCTTCGGCGGACTCAGTGCTCATGCTTTCCAGTGCAGACTCCAGTCCTAAGCCCAGGTCCACGCTGCCGCTAAGCAGTCCTACGTCGCCTGCGTGCTTCATCAGACCATCGACATCGACGCCACCCTCTCCTAGTGCGCTCATATTCCCAATAATGAACAGCTTAGCAGGCTCAGAAAGCCCGAAGGCATCCAGAAGGCTATGGAGAACGCCGAGATGCCCAATCCGCAATCGGAAACTATCAAGACCCAGCCTTTGCAGACCCGACACGGCGAGCGACACTATCTCGACATCCGCGTCATCGCCTCCCGCCCCAACCAGTTCAGCGCCGGATTGCGTGAACTGACGGTAGCTCCCCTGCTCTGCAGGGGCGTATCTGAAGACCGGCCCACTGTATTGCCAGCGCACGGGCAGTGTCAGAGTTGCTTCGTTGTCAACGAAGTGGCGGATTACGGAGGAAGTGAATTCAGGGCGAAGGCTGACGGGCGTACCGCCGGGGTCGGTGAAGTTGTACAGCCGTCCCGCAAGATCACCGCCTGCCTTTCGCACGAAAAGCTCGGTTTCCTCCAGCAGCGGCGTATCGATGGGCTCATAACCTCGCGAACCGAGATGGGAACGCAGGCCGGCAAGCACATCGTCGCTGCGCTTCCACGCCTGTGAGTCAAGGTCGCCCATTCCGACCAAGCCTCGAATCTGCCTGCTCACACTACGATCCCGCACTTGATTCACGCGACATCCCACCTGTTCCATAACCTAGCCCAAATACACCGCCATGTTCGCACTTTCACAAATTAGTGTCAACAAAAACGGTCTATCCGCATATGCATGTTAGACTTACACACAATCCCATTCCACTCGTGCAATTCACCCATGCCAATACTGCCGAAAGTCGCAATCGTAGTTGACAGTGCCGCTTCCCTGCCGCCCGGTTTCTCCGAGCACCCAGGCATCCTTATAGTCCCTATGACGGTTACTATCGATGGCGAGTCATACCTCGATGGCATCGACATTACCACAACTGAATTCTACCGGCGCCTCAGAAGCACATCTTCTTCGCCAACGACGTCGGCGCCGTCTCTGGCCGCATATCTCGACACCTTTCGCAGTGCAGCAGAACAGTACGACTCTATACTCTGCATCACGGCAGGAGGACGGTTCAGCTCTTCGCTCGATTCTGCTGTCGCCGCCGCTGAAGAAGCCCATAGGCAGTTTTCTGCCGTTGAAATCCGTGTTCTCGACTCACAGGCTGCTGCGGGTTCTCAAGCTCTCGCCGCACTCCAGGCCTGGCGTGAGGCACAGCAAGGTGCAACCCTCGCAAGAGTGGAAATGAACGCCATGCGCGTGGTAGAGCGAGTCTCCCTCGTAGCATTCGTGGACACGCTGCGATACCTGCATCGCGGCGGGCGCGTCCCTCTTGCGGCGTACATCGGCGCTTCCCTGATGATGATCAAGCCATTATTCAGGCTGCGCCACTCGGAAATCGTGACCCTGGCGCGCCCGCGAACCCGGCGCACTGCCATCCGTCGCATGCTCGAACTCATGAAGGAAGAGGCAGGATCCGGCGTGCTCCATGTAGCCGTAATGCACGCAGACGCCCCTAATGACGCCGAATCCGTCAGACAGAGCATTGCCGACGACTTCGACTGCGCCGAGCTTTATGTCAGTGAGTTTACGCCAGCAATGGGCACACACATCGGCCCCGGGCTCCTCGGCATCGCCTTCTGGCCTGAATCCACCTAGCCCTCAATTGTATTTGTGTCCTGCGTATCCTGCTAGTCCCAAGAACTTGCATTGGTGCAGTTTAGAGCGATAGGGATGTGCTCTCACCCCCATCCTAACCTTCCGCCATCAAGGGGGAAGGGACTAACGCAAGATTCCCTGGTCCCTGTGTCCCGTTTGACACTTCAAGCCCTCTGCTATACATTCGCAGAAACCACTTGGAGGTAACACAATGGCAGGTCCCTACTCCATCAAAGCCGACTTCAACGTTCCCATTCAGATGCGAGACGGCACAACAACCTACGCCGACATCTTCAGGCCCGACGCTCCGGGCGAGCAGTTTCCCGTGCTCCTGACCCGAACACCTTACGACAAGAGCAGCCCACAGAACCGCACCGGCACGCTTGACGTCGTCCGAGCCGCGATGAGCGGCTACGCAGCCGTCGTACAGGACGTGCGCGGTCGCTTTACATCGGAAGGCGAGTTCTACACCTTCGTCAACGAGATCAACGACGGCTACGACTCCGTCGAATGGCTCGCCTCTCAGCCGTGGAGCACGGGCAAGGTCGGCACATTCGGCATATCTTACGTTGGCGCGACCCAGTGGCTCGCTGCCAAATCGTTGCCACCATCGCTCACCGCCATCGCGCCCGGCTTCACCGCACACGACTACCACGAAGGCTGGACATGGCAGGGCGGCGCATTCGAGCTTGGCTTTAATCTGTCCTGGGCTATCGGCGCGCTCTCGAGCGCGAACTGGGCTAACCTTTCTCAGCAAATCAACAAGGACGCGGCAGCACTGAACGCACTCATCACAGCGAAGGATGCCCTCGGCGGAGATTTCGACCACCTGCCAATGCAGGAGATGCCCTCCTTGAAAGAAGGCATCGCCCCCTACTACTACGACTGGCTCTCCCACGCCGACTACGACGACTATTGGAAGCAGGTCTGCATCGCTGAGTCCCACTCTGAAATCGCCATTCCCGCGTTCAACGTGGGCGGCTGGTACGACATCTTCCTTGGCGGCACAATCGGCAACTACCTGGGCATGCGGGCGAACGGCGCATCCGAAGTCGCCCGCAGCGGCCAGCGCCTGCTCATCGGGCCGTGGATACACTCAGGGTCCGCTCCCGCAGTCTCAGGCGAGTACAACTTCGGCACCCGCGCGGCAGCCGCAGCCATAGACCTCCCCGGCGAATTCCTACGCTACTACGACCACCACCTGAAGGGAGAGGACAACGGCGTTCCCAGCGACCAACCGGTTCGGATATTCGTGATGGGCATCAACGAGTGGCGCTATGAAAACCAGTGGCCCCTAGAGCGCGCTCAGGATGTCAAGTATTACCTGCACAGCGGCGGACGCGCCAACACCCTCAACGGCGATGGCAGCCTCAGCCCCGAATCTCCCGGCGACGAGCCGCCCGACGTTTTCGTGTACAACCCGATAGACCCGGTGCCCACGAGCGGCGGAGGACTGTGCTGCGACCCCGCGTTCATGGCGCCCGGCGCGTTCGACCAGCGCCCCATCGAGGCGCGGGCGGACGTTCTCGTCTATTCGACGACGCCGATGGAACAGGATGTTGAGGTTACCGGCCCAATCACCGTTACGCTATACGCATCCACTTCTGCCGTGGACACGGACTTTACGGCCAAGCTAGTCGATGTGGAGCCGGACGGGTACGCCCGCAACCTCACCGACGGCATCGTCCGGGCGCGCTATCGCACGCCGCGCACTCCGGCATCGTTCGTTACGCCCGGCGATATTGTCGAATACAGCATCGACCTCTGGGCAACCGCAAACGTGTTCAAGAAGGGGCATCGAATCCGAGTGGAAATCTCGTCGAGCAACTTCCCGCGCTTCGACCGCAATATGAACACGGGCGGCACAATCGGCGAAGAAGGCACATTCGTCTCCGCGCTGCAGACCGTCCACCATTCCGCCGCCAATCCCTCGCACATCACGCTACCCATTGTCCCCAGTGCATAGGGCCTAAGGTAAGTCTGGGGGCAGGCTTTCTATTGCCTGCCCCCTCCCTGATTCCAGGACTTCCCGTGAACCTCTTCGATCTTCCAGAACCACTCCCCGACGACGAAGAGTTCACAGAGTTGCTTCGCTCCAAAGATCTGAGAATCGAACGAATCGTGTCCTCCGGCCAGACCACACCGGCAGGCCAATGGTACGACCAGGACGAAGACGAATGGGTATTCCTGATACAGGGTGAAGCCGTCCTCGAATACGAAAACGGCGATAAGCTGCGACTATCAGCCGGCGACCACGTCCTCCTGCCTGCCCACTGCTCCCACCGTGTCGCCTACACCAGTACACAGCCACCATGCATCTGGATAGCCGTATTCGGCAATCTGCTGTGAAAATAAAATAGGCAGGCTATTTCAGCTTGCCCACCTTGGAAACCCAGGAAAGTTCTGGCGCGCCTGAAGGGATTCGAACCCCCAACCCTCGGTTCCGAAGACCGATGCTCTGTCCGTTGAGCTACAGGCGCGCGCTTCGCTACATCATACCAGTTTAGCACAAAGGGATTCATACTTCAGTTAGCCTACTTGGGATCTTCAGGTGTGTAAGTTGAAGACCCTAATAGGGGTATCACCATCGACCGACGGAATTTCGTAGACTCCATTCTGTGGGGGAAATTCCGTTTCGCTGGTAGATTCGACGTCACCAGTAGGGTTGGCATCTGAAACCTGAGTCGGCAGGCATGATTCCACCAGTTCACACAGGGCTTTAATTTTCGCTTCAACGATTGAACCTGTCTCGTAGAGGTACAAGGCATGCTGAGGCTTCCTATGATCTGCCTTGGAAATCGGAATGCCGATCATCTTCTCGAAGTCGCCACTAATGGGCCTGGTCGTTAGCGTAAATTTCTGACTTCTAGACGATTCAATCAGTCGGTTTATATCTTCATGTTCGTCCTTATTATCATCGTCATCGTAAATCACACCATGGGGTATGCCAAGATTTGACAGGAGGTTCATAAAGCGATGGATGTTGTACTTTCCTAAGCAATCTAGGACATAAAGTCCACAATCACCGTCTCTAATTCTTCCATCTCCGAGAAGCTTGTTTATAATAGCAACTTCTGTTTGACCTTCCACTAACAAGACGTGATTGGCAAAGAAAATACTGGAACGGTCCGAATTTAGCCAGAGGAAGTGTTTTACAGCTTCCATTTCTGGCTTTAGGTCATCACTGTGCAACTTCTTTTCCATCTTCGGATGCTTTTTTGCGATTTTGTTGATCTCTTGGTTTGAGTTCACAATTTGCTTCCACGAATCTTCATTGATTTGATACTTTGAAACCTTGCCATTTTCTCGGGACAGCCGCACTATCGCTGGGATATGATCGGTGTTCTTACTTACGAAGTGCGATGAATGGGTTGCACAGATTATTTGCATCTGACCTGAAGAAGCGAGGTTTATGAGATTCCTCGTTAGTATGTCTTGCTGAGGAGGGTGCAAAAAAGCCTCAGGTTCCTCAAACAGCACAAGATTCAGAGATGGTGTGAAGTCTTTGGTTTTTCTTGTCGGCTTCGTACCGGAATATCGTGAGCTAATCTGAATCAGGGAGTATATGAAATGCCTTTGAAACCCCGTCCCGTAGTGATCAATGTCTTGAGGTTTTCCGTGTGCGTTGTCAACCAATTCCCAGTCAATCATCTGTCTGATCACTTCAGCAGCAGATGGTGGAGAAATCTTAAGCGCGAACTTTGTGTCCCCAGTCTTCAATAGGTCGTTAAGAGTTTCCTCTAGTCCTGATAGAGACCTATCATCCTGGGTTTTCTCGTCACGGATTGTGCTTCCAAATTCATTAACACTGTCAACAAAGTCGCCGTATGCTTTCCCATCCTTTACTACCCCGCCCATGATATTGGTGAGAAGATTTCGAAGAGCAGAAGGACCACTCAACTTGGCATATTCGTCGACTGTACTCACGGCGGGAATGTACACTAGTTCTCCAAATTTGCCTGTTTGAACGTTTCTCGCACCATAGAAAGGATCGCTCGATAATTTTCCATCGACATTAGTGTATGCAAATATCTTTCCTTCTTTTGAGTTTTCTGAGGATTGAAAAACTTTCCGCACTCTAAGTTTCTTATCGTTAGACTTGTACTCGTCAGCCAGCGATTCGTGCTCATCATCGTCTAGTAAGAATTGCAATTCAACCCAGGAATCGTTATCCCCTGCTCCGATGAAGGGGAAGTCCTTTTTCTTGTTGAACTTAAAGCCATCCTTTTCATAGAATGCTCGAACAGCGTCAATGACACTGCTTTTTCCCGAATTGTTCGCGCCTACTAGAAGACTATAGCGCTGCAGGTTGATGTCTTCGTCAAGAATTCCACGAAAATTGTGAATTTTCACGTTGATCAGTCTCATATCTTACCTCTATTCAAATATCTACCCGAAAGTAATTGGGATCAAACAATGCGCCAGTTGCTGGAGCCAATGTTCCGAATTCGCATTATTTGCTCGGCACAACTCTCACATTATAATACAGATGAGTCGAACTTTTCAGCTAATTCCATTGCTGAGGAAAAATAGCGTAGATAAAAAGGACAACCAAAAGGCTGTCCTCAAATAAGATTATCGTCTCCACTCAATCATAATGTCTGATTGCGTCACCCCAATCCTGCGATCACATCCCTATAATTCTCGCTGCCCCTTGACCTTAGACGCATGTCCTCCCACACCTCCAGGTCGCCGGCGTCCTCCAGCAGCTCAATGTGCGCGACTATCTCCGACAGCGCCATGTACAGGTTGCCGCCAATAAGCTTGCGCCGGGCAAACACTCCTCGCGTGATGTGCTCCAGCGACGTAGGCTCCGTTCCCATCCTGTGCAGAATCCGCCCCAGCCGCACCGCGTGATGCTGCAATATGTCCTCTGCCCGTTCCGTCGTCTCGAAGTTGAACTTGCCTTTGCTGAATAGGCGGTGCGCCGGCAGCACCGACAAGCCATCGCCCAGGTTCGCTATCAGCCGCAGTGAGCGTAGATATGTTTCCAGCCCGTATATCTCGTCCTCGCAGTGGTAGTGTGAGGGCACCTTCTTTCGAATCTCAGGACTGAACCGCGCCTTGGTCGTGGGATGCGGCGTTATTTCCGGCAGCACATGGTCGCCCGTGAACACCAGCCCATCCAGAGTAACGCAAATCTCGTCCGGCGAGTGTCCCGGGGCATGGATGAACCCAAGGTCTCCCGAACTCTCGCCTTCCTGTACGCTGCGGCTCACCTGAAACCGCCGCCGCGTCTCCACATATCGCTTCTGTCGCTCGGCGTAACCTTCAGCCTGTCTCGCTGCCTCTTCCGAATTGCCAACGCGGTCGGCGATCATTACGCGTTGCATCTCGCGCTGCAGCGACGACGACGGGTTGCGCTGTATGTCCCAGGGATTGTACTCAAGCAGGCTCGCATAGATGTCGTGCGCCCAGATTTCCGCGTCCGCCTCTTGTGCAAGTTGCCCTGCCGCGCCGTCGTGGTCCTGGTGCCCATGCGTGATGACCACACGCTCGATGTCCCGGACCTGGTAGCCCGTCGCCTCCACACCTTCCGCCAGATGCCGGTACGATCCCGTCGCGCCCGCGTCAATCAGCGTCATCCCATTGTTTTCAAACAGGTACGCCCAAGTCGGCCCTGTGCGTGAATCATTGTCCTGCGGCACGCCGACCGCGTGGATACGTCTCCCCTGCTGAGTCTCCAGACGGACGACCATCCGATTGCCGTCCGAATCGCCTGCGCGCACCGTTACAACATCTTTGAACTGGGAATTCAAGGCAAGGTCTCCGTTCTGGGTCAAAATCGCGCAATTCGGCACGGAAGACATAATTATGGGGCAAAAAGGTGGGGTGGGTGAGGAGATTTGAACTCCCGATCTCCAGGGCCACAACCTGGCGCCTTAACCGCTGGGCCACACCCACCACGTATAACTTGATTCTAGCAGTCCGTGAACTCGGCGGTCAACCATTCGTTCGTTTCCACCTTCAGAAACATCACGGCAACAAAAGCGGGCAACCTATACGGCTGCCCGTCTCTTTCGTTCTGACTATGTTGCTCAACGACGTTCAATTCGGACTCTACTTGATCAGCAGCCCTTCCTCGTTCTTCGTAGTCAGCGCCTCCAGCAGCTCGTCAACCATCACGTCCTGCTTCGTGTGGTGTCGCAGGGGCAGCGAAGGGTTTACCCGGTAAACATTGCGCCGACCTTCTTTTCGTCTCTCGATGTATCCCGCAAACTCCAGGTCCGAGATTATCTTGTGAGTGGTCCGCTCCGTAACACCGATATGGTTCGCTATCTCGCGAGCCGTGCTGCGCGAGTTGTGAAATATGAAGGACAGCACCAATCCGTGATTGGTTATGAACGTCCATCGCGCAGGTGTCGTCAAGATGCGGCTCCGTCCTTCTTTCAAGTGAGCATAAATCTTATCACAGCCCCTAAAGCCGTACAACAGAGACCTATCGAGAGACGAGAAAATGAGACCCGTCGCTAGACTGTCAATGGACATCCGAACACGGACATCTGGCAGTTAACCGGCCAGATCACACACCAGTTGCACTAGCGTGCGCACCGGAACGCCGGTCGCGCCCTTGATTGTCGCGCCCCTATTGCCGCGCGCCCGAGCGGTTCCGGCAATGTCAAGGTGTACCCACGGCGCGCCGTCATTGAACTCCCCGATTATCAGCGCACCCGTTATCGAACCGGCGCCGCGACCGCCCGTATTCTTAATGTCCGCTATGTCGCTGCTGTACTGCGACTTGTACTCGTCGAACATGGGCAGCGGCCAAGCCCTTTCCCCCACCGCGTTTGCTGCTGAAACCACCTGCCCGGTGAAGTCGTCGTCGTTTCCGAACGCCCCCATGCACTGATCCCCCAGCGCTATCGACATCGCACCCGTCAGCGTTGCCACATCGACCAGCCGGTTCAGCCCTATCGACCGCGCGTATGACATCGCATCTGCCAGCACCAGCCTGCCTTCCGCATCCGTATTGTCGATTTCGATGGTCTTGCCGTTCATCGCCCGCACAACATCACCGGGACGCTGCGCCGTGCCGCTCGGCATATTCTCGGTCGCCGGAACAATCACCGTTACATTGATCTTCGGCTTCAGCTGCGCGATAGCCTGCATCGCCGCGATGACAGACGCGCCGCCTGCCATGTCCCCTTTCATCGTCACCATACCGGAAGCGTTCTTTATGTCCAGACCTCCGCTGTCGAAGGTAATACCCTTGCCAAGCAGACCTATGTTGTTCGCCGCGTCATCGGGGTCACCCTCGTAACGCATGATGATGAACTTAGGCGGCTCCTCGCTTCCCTGCGCCACGCCCAACATCGCACCCATCCCCATCTCAGCCATCCACGCACGCTCCTTCACCTCCAAATCCACGTCGTGCGCCTGAGATACTTCAAGTGCCCGCTCCGCCATCGCAGAAGGCGTCATGCTGTTCGCAGGCTCGTTCGCCATGTCTCTGCCGCTGTTCACTGCTTCCCCTATGATCCGCCCCTGTTCCACACCCTGCCGCAGCACATCCAGCTTGCCCTCATCGAACTCCACGACAGCAACTTCAGATAAGCTACCGGCAGAGGAGTTCGACTTGTACTTGTCGAAGCGATACATTCCCATCACGATGCCCTCGGCAAGCGCCTGCGCGCTCGCACGGTCGTCCAGCCCCGCAATGCCCGCGCCATGCACGATGGTCGCAGCCGACTCCACCCCTCTGCCGCTCAGATGGCGTGCCGACTCGGCTGCCACGTTCCGGACACCGTCAAGGGTGAACGACTCCGACGCGCCTAGTCCAGCCACCAACACGCGCTTCGGCGTAATGCTCCCCAACGTATGTATCAGTGTCAGTTCTCCCCGCTTCCCCTTAATCTCGCCATCCGCGATCAGCGCTGAAATCGCGCCGCCCATAGCCTTGTCCACGGCACCCGTCGCGCCGCCGGGTGTCGTAACTCCCTCGAACAGGTTCACCACGACCGCGCCCACATCATGCTGCGCTATGTCACCGATGATCACATTGATTTTCATCGTCAGCCTCCATTGTTTGCAAATTACGCGCCCATTATATGCCAGCGCCCGCCTGTTCTGCTATCCTTGCACAGGGCATCACACCTGCCCGCATCAGTACAACAATGATTGTTTGACTGAAATACCGACAGACCGACTAGCTTAGAAGGAGCCATCCAGTGTCAGAGCGCACAATATCCCCGGCAGAGACCGACCTGATTCAGCGGGCGCACCGCGTAATGCCCGGCGGCAGCCTCGGCAATATCGGCAGAGACATCGTAATCACCGAAGGCAGTGCCGGCAGGGTGCGGGACGCGAGCGGCAATGAGTATGTGGACTACCTGCTCGGCTCAGGCCCGATGCTGATTGGGCACGCGCACCCTGAAGTCAACGAGGTCGTCCGCGAACAGATTGCGAAAGGGACGACGTTCTTCGCCAACAACGATCAGGCAATCCTGCTCGCCGAGGAGCTTGTGAACGCGGTCGCTTGTGCCGACAAGGTGCGCTTCACCAGCAGCGGCACCGAGGCGACATTCTATGCGCTCCGCACCGCTCGTGCCTATCGCAAGCGCGACAAGATTCTGAAATTCGAGGGCGGCTACCACGGCATGCATGACTACGCCCTGATGAGCATGTCTCCGGCTGCACCGCACGGCTTCCCCCGTCCCACCCCGGATTCGGCGGGCATCCCGCGCGCAATCGAGGACGAGGTGCTGATCGCCCCGTTCAACGACCTTGAGACAGCCACCACCATCATCGAGCGGCATCATGAAGAACTCGGTGCGGTCATCGTCGAGCCATTCCAGCGCTTGTTGCCGCCCAAGCCCGGATTCCTTCAGGGCATCAGAGAGGTAACTGCCCAGTACGGCATTCCGCTGATATTCGATGAAGTAGTTACCGGCTTCCGCTTCGCCTATGGCGGCGCGCAGGAGTTCTACGGCGTGGAACCTGACATGTGCTCGCTCGGCAAAGTAATCGCGGGCGGATTTCCTCTCGCGGCAGTCACAGGCAGCGAGGAGCTTATGAGCCACTTCGACGCCTCCTCCACCGAGACGGGCGGCTTTCTGCCGCAGATCGGCACGCTCAGCGGCAACCCTGTCGCCGCCGCCGCCGGACTCAAGACTCTGGAAATTCTCAGGCGTGAGGGTACTTACGAGCGCATCTTCGCCACAGGCAACCGGCTCAAGGAGGAACTTCAGCGCATGCTCGACGAGGCCGAGATTCCTGCAAGTGTCGTGGGAGAAGCTCCCCTGTTCGACGTGTTCTTCACCGACCGGGAGATAACCGACTACCGCTCCACACTCTCCGCGGACAAGCAGATGCTTGCTCGCTTCAACGAACTGCTTCTTGCTCGCGGCGTTCTCAAAGGCGACACGAAATTCTACATATCCCTCGCCCACAATGCTGCCGACGTGCAGCAAACTCTCGACGCCTTCGCTGCTGCCGTCGATGAGCTGAAGAGCTAAACCTGTTCACACACAGAAACGCCGATTATGGGTTCTAGTAGCATAATCGGCGTTTTGCCTCCTCGCTGCCTACGTCCGCCCCATCCCGCGTCAGTAGTCGCTTAATGCAAGGCAAAAGCGGTTACGATTTTCGTAATTTACTCGCCAATTTATAGGAACAACTATTCACTAAATGCAAATCGATGAATCATTTGCTTTGGAATTCTCCAAAAACGTGGCTGATATTTCAATTGACTTGCGTTCGACACAAGGCATAGGTTTGATAGACGGAGGGGGAAAGGGCTCGTGTGGGGAAGGCCTGAAGTCGGGTTGCTATCAGTGAGCCTTGTGCCTCTACCTATCCGCATTTGAAGTCTGCGATTCTTACCCTTGTGTCGCGTAGCCTTAGACGAATCGGTTGGACACATAGCCGCGCTTTCCTCTGAGATGTGGATACTCTTTATCACCCGGACATCGGTGAACCTGTCGCGCCGCGACATTCGCCGCAACTCCTAAAGGAGAAAACCGTGAATCTAGGAACAACTACCATCGATGTAGTAAGCGACGGCACGTTTCTGATGGATGGCGGATGTCTGTTCGGCCAAGTCCCCAAGACTGAGTGGGAATTGCAGATAAAGCCCGACAGACGCAATCGTATCCGCTTGGCGCTGAACTGTTTGCTAGTTCAGACCCCAGAGTTCAACATCCTCGTCGATACGGGAGTCGGCTCTAAGCGCCAGGACAAGATGAAAGAACTCATCCGGCTGAATGGCAACAAGCTGCTCAGGGGCCTCAAGGCGCGTGGCATTACGGCACGCGACATCGATGCCGTGATACTGAGCAACCTGCACTTCGACCACTCCGGCGGCTGCACCAAGCTGGACCGCTCGGGCACACCGGTGCCCACCTTTCCAAAGGCGAAATATCTGATACAGGAGAGCAGCTGGGACGAAGCCAACTCGCCCAATGAGCGTTACAGAGACACATTCTACGAAGACGACTTCCTGCCGCTTGCGGAACGCGAGATGATCGAGTTCATCGACGATAATCATGAAGTCATCCCAGGATTGAAGGTCAGGGTAACCGACGGACCTTCGGAGGGCCATCAGATTGTGCTGGTCGAGCGCGGAAGCGAGAAGATTGCCTACGTCAGCGACCTCATTCCAACGCCGTATCACATTCCCCTGCCCTACATCCCCGCAATGCACGAGTACCCGAACATTACACTTGAGCAAAAACGTCGATTCATCGAAATGGCGATCGAAGGTGGATGGCTGGTCGTGTTCGGGCACGCCTTCGAGCAGAACGCGGGGTACATTACCCAGAAGAACGGCGCAATTCAGTTCTTGCCTGTTGAGGTGTAGCCGCCGGCCGGCGAGCAATAGCGGAATATGACATCGTGAGGGAGCGCGGTCGCGCTCCCTTCGCTTGTTCCGATTAGTCTAAGTCGGCTTCCATGATGCCATCATCGGCCAGAGCGGTTAGTATCACTAGCGTTACCTCATTCAGCAGAGGACGCAAGCTCTTCGTTGTCACACGAATGTAGTCGTCGGTTAAGCCGAACCAGCACATAGAACTGTCACGCATGCCCTGGCTCTCCCAGAGCACACGGCGATTAGCGCCAATTCTACTGAGCCTGAATTGACGCGCCTGCCTCTTCGCTAGTTCGAGCAATGCCCGCATCCGCTCGCTCTTGGCGTCAGGCTGTACATGATCTTCGTAGTGCGCTGCGCTGGTGCCAGGCCGAATTGAGTACGGGAACACATGCATATCCATGAATC
Source organism: Dehalococcoidia bacterium (assembly GCA_965204855.1). Classification (GTDB taxonomy): domain Bacteria; phylum Chloroflexota; class Dehalococcoidia; order Lucifugimonadales; family JADFKI01; genus Bin90. The sequence goes on along the minus strand of OZ242018.1, from coordinate 1,367,362 downwards.
CGATACGCTCGCACAACTCGTGAGTATCCCGGAAGTCCTCGTCCGATTCCCCTGGGAATCCTACGATGACATCCGCGGTGATGCTCGCCCCCGGTATCCGGCTGCGAATCCGCTCAACGGTCTCCTCGTACTCCTCTGAATTGTAGCGCCGTCGCATCTTCCGCAATATGGAGTCGCTGCCGCTCTGAAGCGGCATGTGGAAGTGCGGACAAAGACGCCGGTCATCCCACAGCGCCAGCAATTCGTCGGTCATTTCTTTCGGCTGCAATGATGAAACGCGCAGACGCTCAACATCCGTCCGGGCAATGATTGCCTCGATTAGCGATACGAGCGAGGCCCCGGCCAAATCGAACCCATACGAGCCCAGTTGCGTGCCCGTCAGCACAACTTCCTTGTAGCCACTTGCTACATGCGCGCTAACTTCGTTCACCAGTTGATCAGTCGGTATGCTGCGCTCCCTGCCGCGCACCTTGGGTACGATACAATAGGCACAGACCTGATTGCACCCTTCCTGTATCTTCACCATCGCCCGGCTGCGATCAACGTGCGGGCTGAAGTATTCGGCCTCATCTCCGGTCGCACAGGGGACAGCCTGTTCGCCTCTCCAGTCCAGCACCTGCCGCACTAGGCGAGGCTTCTGCACATTGCCGAATACAAGGTCAATCTCGGCAATCGCCTCCAACGCCTCCGGAGTGCGCTGAGCGTAGCAACCGGTCGCGACTATCGTGGCCTTCGGATTGCGGCGCCGCGCCGCCCTCAGCGCCTGTCGCGCCTTCCTGTCGGCGACATGCGTTACCGTGCAACTGTTGACCACATACACGTCCGCCTGCTCATCTTCCGCCACCTGCATGAGACCGGCTTCCTTAAATTCGCGCGCAATGACGAGCGTATCCGCCTGGTTCAGCTTGCAGCCATGCGTCTCGATGGCGAATGTTCTTGTGTGGCCGTTTTCCTGGATTGACATAGTGCCTTCCATGTTCGACATGCGTGCCTATGCTATTATAGGAACTTGCCGAACAGGCGGTCAATTCACCCGTATTCACTCCCCCACTTCGAGGTCAGAACGAGCCGCATGCCCACCCATGACGACACCGAAACATCGGCACACGTGTCTCGCCGAGAAGAAATGCCCTGGACAGAGCGCGCTCGTCGAATTGTTGCCTACCATCAAGATGCGCTCGACTTCATCCGCCGAGCTTCCGAGCATTTCGCGGTAAGTGCAGAGCATGTCGAGTTGGTGATGCGACTATGGGTCGATGCGGATGACCTAGACGCCTTCCTACTGCCGTTGCTCGACGCGCTGAATGTCGAACTTCTGGATAGTACGGCTGAGTTAGACACGACGCGAGGAGTTTCTGTCCAGCCGTCCACATTCGGAGCACTAGAGGATTCGGATGCCGAAGAGGTGGTTTATGAATGCATCTGGTCCCTGAATTGGGAGTCAGATCGAGGTGTTTCCGTGGCGCTGTGCGTTAGCTCGAGTGGCGTGTTCCAATTGCAGGCTCGTGGCAGCGCTTCCAATCGCGAACACCGGATTGGCTATCCCCCTACCGAGATTGCCCTCCAGGAGGCGCTAACGGCGGCATATGTCGCGGAGGCGACTTCACAACCTAGAGGCGCATCCGTTGCATAAGGTATCCATAAACCCGCAAGACTGCTATAGTTCTCGGTGGGACTAGCTTTTATACGGCCCACAACTGAGAACATTCAAGGTCGCCGGAAGCCCGAAGAAGTCGGATTCCCAAGCGCACCGGACCTACAGAAACTGGAGCGTACTTCTAATGAGAAACCGAGTCGTTATCACCGGCATAGGAATGGTCAGCCCGCTGGGACTTAACCGTCAGTCCACCTGGCGGAGTCTGGTCGCGGGTGAGTCCGGCGTTGCGCCAATCGCGTCGTTCGACGCCGAAGGCTACAAGACCACCATTGCGGCTGAAGTCAAGGACTTCGACGCAGCGTCCTTCGTCGGCAGAAAGGAAGCCCGGCGAATGGACCGGTTCGTGCAGCTAGGGGCGGTCGCCGCGCTCGAAGCCGTTGAGCACGCCGGCCTTAGAATCACCGACGAGAACAGCACTCGCGTCTCGGTGATGATCGCGAGTGGTATCGGAGGCATCATAACTCTCTCCGAGCAGGTAGGAGTCCTCGGCTCTCGTGGGCCTTCCCGCATCAGCCCATTTCTGGTTCCCATGATGCTACCGGATATGGCGTCCGGACAGGTATCCATAATGCTTGGCGCGAAGGGACCGAACTACTCTACCGTCTCAGCATGTTCCAGCGGCGCAGATTCCATCGGGCAGGCACTGGAAGTCTTGCAGGAAGGCGATGCCGATGTAGTCCTCGCAGGCGCCGCCGAAGCCGCAATATGTCCGATTGGTGTCGCCGGCTTCAACGCCTGTCAGGCGCTTTCCACGCGTAATGACGACCCGGAGGGCGCCTCCCGCCCGTTCGACGCGGAGAGAGACGGCTTTGTGATGGGAGAGGGCGCCGCCGTTCTCATTATGGAGACATTGCAGTGCGCCATAGACCGCGGCGCGAGACCGATAGCCGAAGTTGTCGGCTACGGCTCCACGGCAGACGCGAATCACATAACACAGCCCGCTCCTGAAGGAGAGGGCGCGGCGCGCGCCATGCAGATTGCCATTCGCAAAGCGGGCTTGCAGCCTGACGAAATCGGCTATGTCAACGCCCACGGCACATCGACTCCTCTCAACGACAAGTACGAGACCATGGCGATGAAGGGCGTATTCGACGAAGAGGCTTACAGGGTTCCGATTAGCTCCACCAAGTCCATGACCGGTCATCTGCTCGGCGCAAGCGGAGCGCTCGAGGCCGCAATCACGTCTCTCGCCGTTGCCCAGGAGACGATACCTCCAACCATCAACCTGCAAAACGCCGACCCCGATTGCGATCTGAACTATACGCCGAACGTGGCGCGGCAAGGTCGCATAGACGCCGCGCTCAGCAATTCATTTGGCTTCGGCGGTCACAATGCCTCTCTCGCCTTCCAGCGCTATGAAGACTAGGACTTCCCCTACCCGCCGCCGCCAAGCATCCGAGTAAAACGCAGACAATGAGTGTGAGCACCAAGCGCTGGAAACTACGCGAATTCCCGCCATTCGGCTTTTCAGGTCAACTGGGATTCACGCCCTTTCACGCTCACCTGCTTTACAACCGCGGCATACGAACCAAGGAAGACGCCAGCCTCTTCATCGAGTCCGACGAGCGCATGTTGAACGACCCGGCACTGTTGCCCGAAATGGAGGAGGCAGTTGCGAGGCTCCGTCGCGCGCTCGCAGACAAGGAGCATATCGGCGTATATGGAGACTTCGACGCTGACGGCATCACCGGTACCGCCCTTCTCATCAAAGCCCTCAGAGACCTGGGCGCAAGCGTAGCCGCTTACATACCTGACCGTGTTGACGAAGGTCATGGCTTGAATCCCGATGCGATCAAGCATCTGCATGATAGCGGCGTCTCTCTGCTAGTTACGGTGGACTGCGGGGCCACATCCATATCCGAGGTGGAGCTGGCTACCGAACTGGGCATCGATACAATTATCACGGATCACCACAGCGTACTCCCTACCCTTCCAAAGTCCTATGCCCTCATAAACCCAAGACACCCTGACTCAAGCTACCCGTTCGGCGAACTGACCGGCGTAGGCATGTCCTTCAAGCTTATCGAGGCACTGTACGAAGACGTAGGATTGCCGCGCCCGGAACACCTCCTTGAATTTGTCGCGCTTGGCACCGTTGCGGATGTCGGCGCGCTCACGGGGGAAAATCGCTTCCTCGTCAAGCGCGGCTTGGAGCACATCAACCGCACCGAAAACCCCGGAATACGCGCGCTGGCGGCGAACGCCCGAATGAAGATGGGATCGATCGACACGGAAGCCCTATCTTTCGGCATCATTCCCCGACTCAATGTATCCGGGAGACTCGGCAGCGCCGGCACAAGCCTGGAATTGCTGACGACCGAGAGCGCAGACAGAGCGCAATCCCTGGCAGGTGAGATTGAAGGCCAGAATCGTGAGCGTCAGGAGCTTACCAGACAGGCCGTTGCCGAGGCTGAACAGCAGTTAGAGGCTAAGGGGGCGCTGCCGAACGTCCTCATAGTCAAGAGTCCGGAATGGATTCCGGGCGTGCTAGGTCTCATCGCGGGGCGGCTCTCGGACAATCACTACCGGCCCGCCATCGCAGTGTCGCTGGGGGATCAAACTAGCCGAGCCAGCGCGCGCAGCATCCCGGAGTTCGATATCGTTGACGCCCTGACACAGAACGCGCACCTGTTCGATCGCCACGGCGGCCATCCGCAGGCGGCAGGGTTCACCATCCCAACCGCCTCACTTCCTGAGCTGGAGAGGAATCTTGAGCGCATCGCCGTGGAGCATCTTGAAGGATACGATCTGGCGCCATCCCTTGACATAGACTGCGAGGTGCAGTTGGCAGCCTTCACGCCCCAGAACTTCGACTTCATCCAGTCGCTTGCGCCCTTCGGCGAGGGCAACCCGGCACCCGTCTTTCTTACACGAGCCGTCCGAGTGCTCGAGGCGCGCCTCGTCGGAGCAAACAGACAGCACCTAAAGATGCGCCTTGGGCAGCGCGGAGCTACGATAAGCGCTATCGCGTTCAATCAGGGCCACAAGGTACACGAGACACGTCGGTCCGTCGATGTGGTATATACCGTGGGACTAGACACTTGGGGGCAGTATCCCAGGCTCCAGATGATAGTCCAAGACTTGCGAGCGACGGTCTAGCAATCATCCTTCTCGTTCACGCCGTCTGCGTTCGGCGCGGGACAGCCTGCGCGTGCGCCGCTCCTCGATCTCTTCATCCTCGGCGGCGGATTGCTCAGGCGTAGTCGGACGAGCCTTGATGACAAGAAGCGGTATGGTAATTGCCAGCACAAGAATCGCTATGAAGTGCGCCTCCTGCAGACCCAGCGCCCACACCTTGTCCTGTCGCAGGAACGTAACCATGAAGCGCCCCACCGCATAAAACGCAAGGTAGAGGGCGAACAGCATCCCGTCCGGACGCAGCCTGTCTCTCAGCTTCCAGATGATGTACAGCGCCGCCAGATTCCATAGCATCTCGTACGCTATGACCGGTTGAACGGGCACTCCTACTCCATTAGCGCAAATCCTTGCATCGCTTTCCGGACGAATCCAGTTGAAAGCGAGGATGAAGTCCGTTGCGGCTCTCGCGCAATGCTCGCCGTTAACGATGTCGCCGAGCCTGCCTATCGACTGCACCAGCAGCAATGCGGGCGCGGTTAAGTCTGCGATAATGCCAATGGGATGCTTGTTGAGATAGGCGTACGCCGCTCCTCCTATGAAACCACCTAGGATGCCGCCCCAAACACCGATGCCTCCACTCCAGATGAACAGTATCTGCAGTAGGTTGTACTGGTAGAAGCCCCAGTTATCAATGACATGGACGAATCGGGCGCCAATTATCCCGCCGATAATCGCCCAGATTGCTATGGAGTAAATGTCGTCCGGGTCGATCCCCTTCATCGGCGCCCAGCGTCCTACCAGATATACCGCGGTAGCCACGGCTATGAAGCTGAAAAAGCCGTGCCAACTCAGCAGGAACGATCCCGACGAGATTAGAAAGGGCCCCATGTCAATTTCAATCATATGCTTCTTCTACTAAATCCCATTCGAAGGCGCCAATCCGAACGCCTTGAACCGGTTCTTGATGTTGCGTTGCCAAATCCACATGGCAAAACGAAAAATAGCGGTGTGGAGTCGATATGTCAATAGAATGGTAACAGGCAGCCAGTCCATTCGTTATGCTAGAATGAAGGATAAATAAACTAATTTGGAGCGTTAGAGTCAGTTGCAAAGCCATGTTGACGGATTTCTTAACTATATGACGGTCGAGAGAGGCATATCGCCGAATACGCTGGCGGCGTACAGAAGCGACCTCTCCCAGCTAGTAGAATACCTCAAGACCAAGCATTTCAACGGCAACGGTAGCGGATGGGAATTTGTTGACGAAGACATGATGTCACAGTATCTGCTTCATCTACATGCCCTCGAATACTCGGACACCACGCGCGCCCGGAAAGTTGCATCGAGTAAGTCTCTCTTCGGCTTTCTTTTGGACGAAGGCATAGTCTCACGCGACCCCACCGAAAATATCAGCTCTCCGCGCATAGGGCGTTCGTTGCCGGACACGCTCAGCGCGGAAGAGGTAGAGGATCTGCTGTCTTCTGCCGCCGAGAACGATACTACGGATAGCATCAGAGACCATGCTATGTTCGAACTGCTGTACGCAAGCGGACTTCGCGTAACCGAGCTAGTATCCCTGGACCTGGGCGATGTTGACCTCGAGCAGGGCAGCGTGCGCTGTCTCGGTAAGGGCGGCAAGGAACGCGTCATCCCCGTGCATCAGAGCGCGATTTCCGTGCTGCGTCGCTATATCACCGAAGCCCGCCCTTCCCTCATCAAGAAGACTTCAGAGCAGTCCCTATTTCTGAATCGTAGAGGCCAGAGGCTCAGCCGGCAGGGATTTTGGCTCATTCTGAAAGCGAGCGCCAAGCGCGCAGGCATCACGAAGAAGATTACCCCGCACACCTTGCGCCACAGTTTCGCAACGCATCTGCTGCAAGGCGGCGCTCCTCTTCGACACGTGCAGGAGCTGCTGGGACACTCGAGTATCACTACGACCCAGGTTTACACGCACCTTACCAGCGAGCATGTACGGACAGAATATGACAAGTCCCACCCTCGGGCGTAGCGACCTGAGCAACATCCGAGAACCCGCAGAATAGTTATTAGGGCTTATTCGTAGAATCAGACAGACATAGAAGCATCCACAGGAGCCAATCCAATGCCAAGCAAAGCTCAACGCGCAGCATCACGACAGGCGCGCCTTAGCCGCAGAAGGCGACGTGGCAAGGCCGCGCCACAGAACTTCCAGGCCGGGCCAACCCAGCCCAGTGCCGTTGCCGAGCCAGCCGTGGATGCCTCCAATCCTCCCGTAAGGCAGGCTGCTTCTATGAGCGCTCGGACTCCAGCATCCGCATCTGCGGAGACTCGATCTGCCCCGCGTGCAAGACGCCGCGCCGCCGACATAGGCACATCAAACGTCAGCCGTTACCTGGGCCGCGAACTGCGGCAAATCGGAGCAATCAGCTGCCTGATCGCCGTCATACTTGCCGGGCTGACCTTTGTTCTGGGATAAGGTGGACACCTCTTCTCAACATCCCCATGAACTTGCGGAAAAGAAAAATGCCGCAAACCGACTTCTCTGAGCGCCTCAAAGCCACACCCGCGAAGCCGGGGGTGTACCTAATGCGTGGCAAATCAGGCGAAGTCCTCTATGTCGGCAAGGCGGCGGGTCTCCGGCACCGCGTCAGCTCATACTTCGCTCCCAGCGCCAACCTGCCCCTCAAAATCTCCAACATGGTCGCCAGGGTCACCGACTACGAATACATAGTAACTGAATCCGAGTCGGAAGCCCTCATACTCGAGTGCAATCTCATCAAGGAGCATCAGCCACCCTACAACGCGCGTCTCAAGGACGACAAGAGCTATCCATTCATCAAGATCGACGTCTCGGAGGACTTCCCGCAGGTCTATATCACGCGGCGCGTGAACAGAGACGGTTCGCGCTACTTCGGGCCGTTCGCCAGCGCGGGAAGCGTCCGCCGCACCCTCAGCCTGCTCAAAAAGCTGTTCCCATACCGCTCCTGCACGAAGACTATTACAGGCACCGACGCTCGGCCCTGCCTCGATTTCCATATACACCGCTGCGTGGGTCCCTGCATAGGTGCGGTTGACAAGCGCGAGTACGCTGAGGTCATAGACCAGGTTGTCCTCTTTCTCGAAGGCAAGACCAATAAGGTCGTAGGCTCGATCAAGAAGCGTATGCTTGATGCCGCGGACAGCCTTGAATTCGAGAAGGCTGCCGTTCTGCGCGACCAGCTCACTGCAATCGAAAAAGTCAATGAAGGCCAGAAGGTCCTGCACCTGACGTCGGAGAACGCCGATGTGATTGCGACCGCGCCCGGACCCCGTGAGGCTTGGGTGGAGGTCTTCTTCATCCGGCAAGGGAAACTCATCGGCAGGGACAACTTTCTGATGGCGGGGACACAGGACGACGAACCGGACAAGATACTCACGGCATTCGTGAAGCAATTCTACGACGCTACACCCTATGTGCCGCCGCGCATCCTCGTGCAGCACCATCTCGAAGAACCGGACGGCATCGTGAAGTGGCTGCGTGAAAAAAGGCAGGGCAGCGTTCGCGTCCACGTACCGCAGCGCGGCGAGAAGCGGCGACTGATCGAGATGGTCGCCGAGAATGCCGCGCAGGGTCTCGAACAACTGCGTGTCAAGCAACTGTCGGACACGGCTGCGATGGACGCCGCCATGTCCGAGTTGCAGGAGGCGCTGAGCTTGCCCCACCCGCCCAGACGAATCGAATGCTACGACATATCCAACATCCAGGGGACTAGCTCGGTTGGCTCAATGGTCGTCTTCGAGGATGCCAAGCCCAAGAAAGCCCATTACCGACGCTTCAAGATTAAGGCAGTAGAAGGTGTGGACGACTACTCCATGATGCGCGAGATGCTGACTCGCCGCTTCAAGCGCCTTGCACAGTCAAGACGCGCGCAAGACGTGGACTCGCCCGCGGAATCGAATCAGAAAAGGACCGGGGGCAACTCATGGGGCATCGTACCTGACCTTGTCCTCATAGATGGCGGCAAGGGGCATCTCGGCGCCTCGCTGCAAGTATTTTTGGAGCTTGGCATCAACGATATCCCGCTCGCCAGCCTCGCCAAGGAGAATGAAGAACTTTTCATTCCCATGATGAGCGAGAGTATTATCCTGCCGCGCAACTCGCAGGGGCTTTATCTGGTGCAGCGCGCCCGCGACGAGGCGCATCGCTTCGCCGTCACATTCCACAGGGAGCGCCGCTCCAAGAAGAGCGTACAGTCCGCCCTCGATCTAGTGCCCGGCATCGGTCCCAAGCGCAAGCGAATGCTCATCCGCAAGTTCGGCTCGCTGCGCGGTGTCAGCAACGCCTCTGTCGAAGAGATTGCGGCGGTTCCGGGAATGACTTTGTCCTTGGCGCGCAGCGTCAAGAACTACGTCTAGCCGCCCCAACGACAAGAGTGTCGCGCACCAATGTCCGCGACACTCCCAAAATTTCACGTTGCTCTACCCAAACGTGCGTCTAGTCCGCCGCCGCGCTGCCGCTGCTAGAACCGCTCCCCTGTTGCATACCACCGGTGAAGGGACGCAGCAGGTTGGTGAACTCCATAGGGAAGATGAACTTCGTGGATGAGCTTTCGCCCAGCTTCTGAAGCGTGTCGAAGTACTGCAGGCTCAGCGTATTGGAGTCGATGTTCTGCGCTACGCCATACACTCTGTCCAGAGCGGTGCTGAAGCCTTCAGCCCGGAGAACGGCAGCCTGCTGATCGCCCTCGGCGGAAAGAATCTCCGCCTGGCGCTCGCCCTCGGCCTTCAGTATCGCCGCCTGCTTTTCGCCCTCCGCAACAGTAATCGCCGCCTGGCGCGTGCCCTCCGCCTCGGTCACGGCAGCGCGGCGCACACGCTCTGCCGACATCTGGCGATTCATCGCCTCCTGAATGTCGCGCGGCGGCTCGATCTCGCGTATCTCCACCTGCGTTACCTTGATTCCCCACCTCTCCGTTATCTCGTCCAACTTCAGGCGAAGCTCTTCGTTGATCCTTTCCCGCTGCGATAGCACATCGTCCAGCGGCATCTCACCAATGACGGCGCGCAATGTTGTTGTCGCTATGCCAATAACTGCGCTGGTGTAGTCCACTACTTCCAGTACGGACTTCTGAGCCTCGTTCGGAATGACGCGCAAGTACACCAGAAAGTCGATGTCGATAGGCGCATTGTCGCTCGTGATATTGGTTTGGCGAGGAATGTCGATAACATCTTCGCGTAGATCGATCGTCTGCGTCTTATGGAAGGGCCACAACAGAACCTGCAAGCCCGGCGGCTTCAGCCCGGCGAACTTTCCCAACCAGAATACGCCTAGCAACTCATACTGCTGAACTATCTTTATGTATGGAATCATCGTTTTTCTCTCCTACCGCTTACTTCAATCCTCATCAGCCTTGAAAACCTTGAGAACGAGTCCCTCAACTTCCAGAATTATTACTTGCTCACCGCTCGCTACATGCGCGCCAGAGTCGGAGACCGCTGTCCACTGCTCTCCGGCTATCAGCACGCTACCGCGGGGGTTCAGGGCGGTCGTCGCGGTCCCAATCTGCCCCACCAGCCGCTTTGGGTCGGTGGGACTGGCATACCTGCCGGCCTTGCGCGCTTCGTACATTGCCTTGATAGTCAACGCCGCAGTTCCCAGCGAGATTATTGCCGCGCCTCCCACAACTGCCGCATTCCCGCTGCTAAGCATGAACGCGCCAAGCACGAGGCACACCGCGCCACTCAAGCCGAATATGCCCATTCCAGGCATCTGGGTTTCCAGAAAGAATAGGACGAGGGCCGCGACAATCAGACCCGCCCACCATGCTTCGATGCCCATCATTGCTCCGCCTGCCCGCTGAAGGTGGATTCTCTCGTTACCTTCAGAATAAGCCCATCAACTTCGACTATCATAACACGCTCGCCGCTTGATACGATTTCGCCGGCATCGGACACGGCACTCCACTGCTCGCCGGCAACTCGAACGCTGCCTGACGGATTTAATTCAGTAGTCGCCGTACCGATTGAACCGACCAGATTGTCGGGGTTGCTGCTCGAATAGTCGTAGTAAGGCGTAGTCCTTCGAGCCTGCCTCACGGCGCGGAGTGTGAGAAGCATCGAGGCGAATAGCAGCGCGCTGATAGCGCCGATTACCCAGATGCTAATCGTGAAGCTGGGAGCAGCAGGTAAATCAGGAACTTGTGGGCTGAAGCTGACGTTGCCAAACAGCAGGAACGCCCCCACGAGGAAGCCGATTGCGCCGGTTATGCCGAATACGCCTATTCCCGGCGCCTGCGCCTCCACGAAGAACAGCGCCATCGCCAGCACAATCAGTCCAACGCCTACCCAGTTGACCGGCAGGTTGCCGAAGGCAAGGAACGCCAGAACCAAGGCAATCACGCCAACCGCGCCCGGCCCAATCAGACCCGGGCTGAATAACTCTATGACAATGCCGATTCCGCCAATCGTCAGCAAAAGGAACGCGATGTTGGGGTTCGCAAGAAAGCGCAGGAAGTGGTCAACAGGCGTGCGTTCAAGCTCCGTAACGGTCATTCCCTCCGTATCGAGCTGAATCTGTTGGCCATTGTGCAACACATTTCTGCCGTGAAGCTGTGACAGAAGGTCGGCGAGATTCTCCGCCCTGAGATCGACGACTCGTAAGTCTAGCGCTTCGTCGCTGCTATACGACTCTGCATTTAGCACGGTGTCCTGGAGGGCGTCAGCATTGCGGTCGCGCTGAGAGGCAATGCTCCGAATAAAAGCCGCAGCGTCCTGAGTAGCCTTAGCTTTAATCGTATCGGGCAGGTCCTCCCCGTCCGCTGCGACAGGGGCCGCTGCCCCTATATTCGTTGCAGGCGCCATCGCGGCGACATGAGCGGCGGCGGTGATGAATGTGCCGGCGGACGCAGCGCGTGAGCCCGCAGGGGCTACGTACACAACAACCAGCACCGGAGACGCGAAGATTGACTCTACCATTTCCCGTGTAGAATCGAACAGCCCTCCGGGAGTGCTCAGCTGAACAATGAGCAGGTTCGAGCCGGCGGCATCCGCTTCCTCGATAGCCTTCGAAAACCTCTTCGATTCAAGCGGTGTAATCGCGTCGTCGATTATCAACAGGTGCGCCGTGCTGCCCGATGCCTGAGCGCTGCTCACGACTTGCAGCGCAAGAAATCCGCCAAAGCCAATGAGCACGAGCGTAAGGGCGACGATATGTCTCATCGGTGGCTTCTCCGACCGGGCTAACTCTGGGCAATACGAGGCTCTCAAGTGGGACGACGCTCGTCAGGATGTTGTGAACCTCTCAGGTCAATGGTAACGCGGCGCAGAAGGGGGCACAAGGGCGCTCAACCGGCATTTTCCGATTTGATTAGGTCATCAATGACTTCAAAGGATGCAGTGTCTGAAGCGAACTGGAACCATATCAGAGCAAGAGAACGAAGGGGATAAAGCGGCCTTTGTGTTTTGCTTTGGTGAACGAGAAGGGCGTATCAGTATGATGTGACTTCAACATCGAAGGTGGCGAATGCTTCGGAGTCGCGAGTGCATATCGGGATGCCGAGTCGTTTTGCAGTCGCTGCTGTAATAGCTACGCAGGAGGCATCGCGTCGCCCGTCCAGCTCCAAATCTGCAAGCCACAGGCCGGCGGTTCTCGCGTCCTCAAGGGCTGGCGCTACCTCTTCAACGAACCGCAGCACGCTGAGAAACCCAATCTCTGTGCGCCTGTCGATTCCGCTGCTACGCCAAAGCTCGCACACAGTCAAGGGAGATGCGGCAGCTTTGATCTCGCCGTCCAGGATCCCTTCCACGACCTTACGAGCGTCCGGGTCTCCTGCCTTCAAGTCATCGAAGACAGTGATATCCAGTAGCACATCAGCCATCTCTAGCCTCCCCGCCGTCTTGCGGTCCAAACAGAAGAACGTCGCGTGCAATTTTTGCAGCGTCCTCGTCCGACAGTTCAACAGGATCACCCACGTTTCCCGTCGCATGACTCTGAATGCGGTCCAACACTGATGGAACCGGCTGATCCTCGGGCTCGGCTGCGTACTCGAAAGCGCCCAGCGCCACACGACGCGCCTCGTGCTCAGACAGGTTTAGCGGAGCTCCTAGAGGCTGCCGGGCCTGGGCTTCCAAATACTGATCATCCCAGACCGAAGGCGGTCGTTGCTCAGGCGAAAATTCGGAAGCTGTCAACTCGGTCGGAGCTGAGCTGTCCGCTCTTATGGCATTCGCCAGCGCCTCTTCGATGAAGCGCCGCATGGGTAGGCGCAGTTCGGTAGCGCGCGCTTTCGCGGCGAGATAGATGTCCTCACGGATGGAAGCGTATATCTGCCGGGTGGGCTGTGAATGTTCCCTCGTTCTAGGCATAAAGGAACATTATTACAATATAACCATATAGTCAAGGAGCAAATTTAGCCTAATTTTGCCACTTTCTCGCCGTTTTGCGGTAATTTGACATATTATGATATGCGATATTGGTGCAATCCGATGCCGCTTCAGAGATAGATGCAGGGATAGGTGATCCGGCCGTTTCCTTGCTCCCCCTATCTAGCAGGCCCACCGAACCGGCAATCCAACGACTTAGATTAGACGGCGGCGGCTCATTGCATCATTCGAGACAGTCTGCAATTAGATTGCAAATTATGCCCGAATATCCTATGTCTCGACCGAACCGAAATCCAAGCCATCGACTACAACCAAAGACCGCAATCTTCAGTCCGTTTGCCATGCACCGTGCGCCGAGCAGTCAGCACTCTCTACCCTACCCTACCTGCTGCGATGACTGCTTGTCGTGCGGCAGCCGAGAGGCAAAATGCACCAGCGCTGAGCGGATGATATAATTCGCCATTATGAAAATTCTGATTGCACCACAGGCATTTAAGGGCAGCATCTCCGCAGTCGATGCGGCAGCCGCAATGCGGGAAGGCGTGCTGCGCGTACTTCCCGACGCCGAAGTCTTCGCGGTGGCAGTGGCAGACGGAGGCGACGGCACGTTGGAGACGCTCGTCGAAGGCTCCGGCGGTGACATCCACCATATCGAAGTTACGGGACCTCTTGGGGAACGACGTCCTGCGGAGTGGGGAGCGATGGGGGACGGCGCCACTGCGGTTATTGAGATGGCGCGCACCTCCGGACTCGCTCTTGTACCCGACGAGAAGCACAATCCTTTGATTACGACTACTTTCGGACTTGGTGAAGCTATAATTCACGCCATAGATGCCGGTTACCGCCGGTTCATCATCGGCATTGGAGGAAGCGCGACGAACGACGCGGGTGCAGGCATGGCGCAGGCCCTTGGCATCAGACTGCTTGACAACGGTGGCAAAGACTTAGAATTCGGCGGCGCGGCGCTTTCCAGGCTGAACCACATCGACATGTCCGGATTGAACGAAACCGTCCGCAACTGCGAATTTCTTGTGGCCTGCGATGTGAATAACCCTCTTACCGGGCCTACCGGAGCATCGGCAATATACGGCCCGCAGAAGGGGGCAACTCCGGAGATGATTGAAAGGCTGGACGCGGCGCTTCTGCACTTCGCCGAAGTCGTGAAGCGCGACATAGGTGTGGAAATCAACGATGTTCCGGGATCAGGGGCAGCCGGAGGGCTTGGCGGCGGAATGATTGCATTCACCAACGGCGCGCTTCGAGCTGGCGTTGACATCGTGCTCGATACAGTACGACTAGACGACTATCTGATAGGCTGCAACCTAGTCATCACCGGCGAGGGCAGCATGGACCATTCGACAATCTACAATAAGGCCCCAGTGGGTGTCGCCGAGCGCGCCAAGAGGCTGGGAATCCCCGTAGTCGGCATAAGCGGTTCACTAGGTGCAGGCTTTCAAGACGTCCACGAACACGGCATCGACGCGCTCGCCGCGATAACTCCCGGCCCAATGACGCTGGGCGAGGCTTCTGAGCGCGCGGCAGAACTCATCTCAAATGCTACTGAACAGGCTCTGCGGTTCTTAAAAGCCGGAAGCCAGGTCTTCAACAGCGGTTAGGCGCTCCCCTGCCCTGTTACACGAGCAAGATCATGTGGACTTCGCCCGGCCCATGCACACCCGTTACGAGCTGATACTCGATGTCCGCCGAACGGCTGGGACCGCTGATGAGGTTCATGTAGCTGCCAATGTCCCCCTCGAGGAAATCCTGCCTGCGTAGGGTAAATAGCTCGTCCAAGCTGGGCAGCACTTGACCGGACTCCACGACGGCGATGTGGACGGGCGGCACTAACGACACCACACGGCTGACACCCTTTCGCGGCAGCAGCACGGCCGAGCCGGTCTCAGCGATGGCGTAGTCCACGCCAGTGATGCCGATGTCCGCGGCGATGACCTTCTGCCGAAAGTCGGCGCGGCTGGCTTCTAGCGCGTCGCCCTGCTCATCATCATCGAGCGCCATGACTTCTAGCGATATACCCGTGCCGTGCATCTCTACCTCAAGGTTGAGTGCGTTCAAGGCGGCGTGTGTAGAGCGCAGCATCGTGCGCGCCTCAATGTCCTGAGCCACCTGACGAATGTATCTCGCAGCATCATCCGGCGACTGCGCGCGATACACATTCCAGGCTGCTTCGACCGCGCTCTTTTCCATCAAACCCATAAGCTCATCGGCGCGGGCGGCAACATCGTCTGCAACGCTATGAGCGCGCACCTGTACTTGCTTCGCGTCAAGCGACAGGTGTGTGGCGACATCAGGCACAAGTTCTTCCGCAGTCTCACGCCCGAGGCTGCGGCTCAAATTATTGAGAAAATCTTCAGATTTCATACTTGCCTATTCTGCATTAAAATCTACCGCGCCAACATGCTGGGCGCTGAATGTCACTGAGGTAGTAGTGTCTGCCTTAGTGCTGGAAGGGAGTCCTCAGGCGCTTTCTTCGTTAAGTTCTTCAAGAAAATCATTGACTATTGGGGTGATTGTCCGGATGAATTGCGACATCGTTTCAGCTATCTTATTAGCAAAGTCTTCATTCAACGCATCTGTTCCCACTTCCGAATCAACACCCTCGTCCACAACTTTTAGGTTATCGTAGATATGATCACTGGCAATCCGTGATTGCAGCAGAGTGCCTTGGTCGTGCCGAAATTCGACAATTGCTTGCCACTGTTCATTCTCTTTTGGATATAGGGTGATCCTATAACTTGTACCCCAGTTGCTCCACGGTGGCGTAGAATACCACAGATGGTAGTATCTACTGTTACCTCCCCCTCGTCCTGCCCATTTGCTTTTCCTCTGCGGCTTGATCTCATCCGGTAACCCGGTGACGGCTAGTTGGTGCACACTGTTGAAGAATGGTGTTGCCGGATGATTTTTGCTTTGTCGAAAAGTTTTACTTAATGCGTCCCCAAATCCACCAGAGTTCTTTATACTAACATCATCCTGTAATCTGCCGATACCGATAACGTCTAGGCCAGGCACGGGTATGATGGTATTCGCTTGAATATAGAGTGCATCGCCATCTTGATACGGCGTTAGCTGAACGCAAGTAATCAGATTCTCGTCCGGTGCCTTTTCGTTCAACCAAAGTGCGGCAGAAGTAACTTCTGGGGCGAATCTATGACTGGCAAGGATAATCCGTTGGTCGTTATTCAGGGAACCTAGGTCATCTGCATCAAGGTGCTGTAGCACTTTGCCTGTAGCATCCTCTTCCGATGTTTGTCCATAGTCGGCAAGCATACGGACAATGTCCTCATCCTTGGCATGGTGAAAGTAGCTTGCGTACTTTATAGCCTGCCAATGAGCATCAGTACCGCTATGATCCCGCTTCAATTCAATGACCACAAGAGTGCCATCAGCATCAATCGCCAACAGGTCCAATCTCTCGTTCGTCCTGTCAAATCCGCTGAATTCCTTACCGATTATCAGCAAGTCTTCTCCTAAGATACTGGGATTCGACGCAACCCATTCCTGAATATCGCGCCGCTCTTGAAATCCTAATGCGGCAAACTCCACTTCCGTTATCGATTCGGATTCGTGGGTTTCAGGATTGACTCTGAATAGTTGTGGTTCGGCGCTCACACTTACCTCGTATTTCCATTGTTTCTCTTAGAATAACCGCACATTCACCACTTCGCCCGCGTAAAGCCCGGACTTATCTAACGGCACTCTGACTATACCATCCGACTTGACGAGAGTGTAAATCAGGTTCGACTTGCCGAAGACCGGCTCGGCACTAACGTGGTCTTCGTCTTCTGCCAAACGAACCGGCACATAGTCTTCGCGGCCGGCAACGGACGGTATGTCCCGCGCCAGTGTCGCCCGTGCAGTCGATTGCGGCGGCGCGGTCTTGCAGCCACTCAAATGGTATATCGTGGGGCGAACAAGCAGGTCGAACACAACCATGGCTGATACCGGATTGCCGGGCAGCCCAAACACCGGCTTGCCATCCACCGCACCGACAACTGTCGGTTTTCCCGGCTTGATTGAAATGCCGTGTACTATGACGCCTGGGTCACCAAGGCTGTTGAGCACATCTGCGGTAAGGTCGCGGCTGCTTACGGAACTCCCGGCAGAGAACACC
Organism: Dehalococcoidia bacterium; assembly: GCA_965204855.1. GTDB lineage: Bacteria > Chloroflexota > Dehalococcoidia > Lucifugimonadales > JADFKI01 > Bin90. The sequence continues at coordinate 1,350,155 of OZ242018.1, read as the reverse complement.
AGGGCATCGCATGTATCCAAGCCTTCCACCGCGGACTGTCTCTGCGCCTCAAAGTCGTCCGATACGAGGGCAATGCGTTTCGGCTTGCCACCGGACTGCTCTACAAGTGCTGAGATTGTATATGAATTGATGTCACGTATCTGTCCGGGGTTGATTTTCTGATCTGGCGGCACAAGTTCGTCGCCGGTCGAGATTATTCCCACGATAGGCTTGCGACTCACCGTGACGCTCGTGATTCCCAGCGCAAGCATGCCACCGATGTCCTGCGGACGGATTACACTGCCCTTCGACAGAATTGGCTCTCCTTTACGCACGTCCTCGCCGACCTGCACTACATTCTCACCCGGCGCAACCGCTCTCAGCACCTCGATTGCGGTATCATCGAGCGTCTGCGTGCGCTCGACCATCACGACAGCATCAGCGCCTTGTGCCAGCATTCCGCCTGTGTAGGCGGTCGCCGCCTGCCCTACTCCAAGCCCAACTTCCGCAGCCTCGCCCATCGACACTTCACCAACAACATCCAAGTACGCCGGCAGGCCCTCGCTCGCACCGAAAGTATCCCGCGCCCGCACCGAATAACCGTCCATCGTGGAGCGCGTGAAAGCAGGCAAGTCCTCGGGAGACAAGATGTCCTCGGCGGTAACGCGCCCTAGCGCATCGCCCGTTGGGACGACATCCACCTCAACGTTGAAGCGCAACATCGGCTTTATCGCTTCAAACGCTGCCTGTGGAGCGAGTACATTAAAGAATTCAGGCATATCTCACTCAGGGAGTTAGAACCACAAGCGACCTGCTTTCACATCGACAAAATCGGCCAAGTTGATCCCCTTATTTATTTCAGTAGTGTATGAATCACTGATATTTGCCTGGGAAACTAACATCTTTAGCAATTCATTGCGTGACAACGCATTTCTTCTCTGTATGTGGGTGAGTTCCTTGGCATACTTAATCCCAAAGAGATGCAATGAGGTTACCTGCCTTCTATATGGAGCATCATTGTATGCTCGATGAAGTGCATGGACAGCGTCGCTGATGTCCACGTTTACTCCTCCGGATTTCAGTCATCGAACCTACATACAGGTTGAAACCGAGCAAATCACTTTAACTACAGGCCCAATATATTCCCGTCGGCGTCCACATCAAGGGCACGCGGGGAGCGGGGTAGCCCGGGCATCGTGAAGATGTTGCCAGCTATTGGGTATATGAAGCCCGCGCCGACAGATGCGCGAACATCGTTCACCTCGAATGTGTAGCCGGAGGGCCGCCCCTTCAGACGCGGGTTATGTGAAATCGACAGGTGTGTCTTAGCCATGCAGACAGGCAGGTTGCCCCAGCCCAGTTCGGCGTAGCGCCGCAGCGGTCTCCGCGTTGAGGTATCCCAGGCGACATCGTCCGCGCCGTACATCTTCTGCGCCAGCGCGAGAACCTTGTCTTGTATGGAAGCGTCTTCAGGGTACATATAAGTGATTTCCGGATCGTCGCCCGCGGTCGCCTCGATCACGGCCTCAGCAAGGTCAACACCGCCCGCTCCGCCTTCGGTGAACACCCGCGTATCGACCGCGGCGAACGCCCCCGCTTCCTCGCAGCCCTGCTTCACGATTGCAAGCTCGGCCTCCGTATCGGAGGGGAACCTGTTCAGCGCGACCACCACGGGCAAGCCGAACGAGCGAATCGCTCCAATGAGGTGCTCCAGATTCGCCATGCCCCTGCGAACCCTGTCCTCGTTTGGCTCGTCAAGTTGACGCCTCAACGCGCCGCCATGCGACCTCAGAGCACGCACCGTCGCCACAATGACCGCGCCGCTAGGCTCAAGGCCGTTGAAGCGCGCTTTAATGTGCATGAACTTCTCAAAGCCCAGGTCCGCGCCAAAGCCCGCCTCGGTCAGCACATAGTCAGCGTATCCGAGCGCGATTCTGTCGCCCATCACAGAACTGCAACCATGCGCGATGTTCCCGAACGGCCCCGCATGCACGATGACCGCCTGCCCTTCCGTCGTCTGAACGATATTGGGCTGAATGGCATAGCGCAGAAGTGACATCATCGAACCGACCGCGTTGACGTCATCGGCGGTTACAGGGTCGCCGGAATCGGTCAGCCCCACCACTATGCGGCTCAACCGTTCCCGCAGATTTTCGAGGCTCGACGACAGCGCAAGCACCGCCATAATCTCGGACGCCGTGACGATATCAAAGCCTGACTCGCGCATCGGTGCGTTCGGTGAGCCGCCGATGCCCGACACAATGGTTCGCAGCGCCCTGTCCTCTACATCCGTAACGCGCCGCCAGGTGATGCCGGTAGGCCCAAAGCCGGGTACCTGCCCTCGTTGCGCCGCATTGTCCGTCAGCGCGGCAAGCAGGTTATGCGCCGACCCGACCGCGTGCGCGTCCCCGGTGAAATGGATGTTAACTTCGTCCTGCGGCTCTACCAGGGACAGACCGCCGCCGGTTCCGCCGCCTTTGATGCCGAAGATTGGACCGAGCGAAGGCTCGCGCAACGTGGCGACAACCTTCTTGCCCAGCCTGCCGAACCCCTGGGCCATGCCCACTGTCGTAGTCGTCTTGCCCTCACCGGCAGGTGTAGGCGTGATGCCGGTTACGACTATGAGCTTGCCGCGCTTGCCGCGCTTGCCGTCAGCTCGTTCGGCTGACAGAGGTATTTTGGCTTTGTAATGTCCTTGCGGGATAAGCGTCTGTGTATCCAGTCCCAGTTCCGCTGCGACATCCATTATCGGACGCATATTTCTCGGCTCCTCATGTGAAAGATCCAGTCTTGGGTGGTTAATCGGCGCCTCGCGGATATTGCGCGAGGCACCCGCATTTTAGCACATGCCCTTCACCACCCACAGCCCGCCTATCCCTGTCGGTCTCGCCCCTAGTCCCAATTGAAAACGACCTTGCCTGTGGTCGCGCCGTTGAAGAGCGTGAACGCCTCTTCCGCCTTGTCCAGCGTGAAGCGGTGCGTAATGATGTCGCTCAGCGGTATCTCGCGCTCCACGACCCATGTCGCAAGCTCTTCAAGCACCGTCTTGCTGAATGTCCACGACCCGTACAGGTTGAGCTGGCGATGGATTATATCCGGCGACGGCTCCACGGTCATCGTGCCGCCCTCACCCACGAGGCAAGCTCTGCCCCAGATTCGCGTGCTGCGAATCGCGTTCGCCCGCACATCTCCAATGCCCGTAGCATCCAGAGTGCAATCCGCTCCTCTGCCGCCGGTCAAATCGTATATTGCGCTTATCGGGTCGTCCTGCATCGGATCGATGGTCTTCCATGCGCCGGACGCTTCAGCCAGTTCCCGTCTCTCCGCCACCGGATCAACCGCGATGACGCGAGCGCCCATGTGCGCTCCCAGGAACGTGCCGCTCAGTCCAACAGGCCCCTGCCCGAACACCGCGAGCACATCTCGTCCGGACACGTCAAGCCTTCGGAGCGCCTGATATGCCGTGCCCGTACCGCAGGCTATCGCCGCCCCTTCCTCGTAGCTCAATGCGTCCGGCATCGGCACGCACATGTAGTCCTCAATGAGTTCGTAGTCGGCATTACCACCGTGAGCGCCGGAACCATAGACCTTCTGATACTCGCTCTGGCACAACTGCGTCCAACCCGTCTCGCAGAATTCGCATCGCTGGCAGCCGCTGTAATGATGCACCATCACCCGGTCGCCCACCCGAACATTCCGAACACCCGCACCCACTTCCGCAACAATGCCGCAAGGCTCGTGCCCGCTGATGACCTCCGTGCGCGGACCAAGCTCACCTGCTGAGGAGCGATATGGCCGCAGGTCGCTCCCGCACAGTCCTGACGACTTCATCTCCACCACGACCTGTCCCGCACCGGGTGATGGGTCCGCGAACTCCCTGATTTCCAGCTTGCTTTCGCCAGTAAAAACCACGCCTAGCATAATCGTTCACCTCCAATGCGTATCTCGCTAATCGCGTGTATCAATTTTGTTATCACCCTCATATAGCAGCGCCCCGGCTATCGACACCACTGAACCACCCTGCGCGTCCGCCGGGCACTGGTCGTATCCCATCGATTCGCCCAGAATCTCCTTGCCTTTCAGGCACTCCAGCATAAGGTATATCGGCGAGATGCCGCATATCCGCCGCGAGTCCGACTCGGCGCGCGAACGCTCGAAGAACCCCATTGCGTCGCCGTTGCGGATGTCTTCCATCGATGCGCTGTCTTCGGCAGAGAGCTTGGCTCGCGCGATCGTGTCCAGCGGCGCGGAATCGCCGAACGCAGGCCCGATATGCGCCAGGTCCCCCGCAGCGATGATGAGAGTGTTTCTGTCCTCCGTCGCTTCTCTCAGGAACTGGATCACATTGAAGATGGTTTCATCTTGCAGGGGATTGCCCTTACCGACTAAGAAGTGGTGGAACGAGCCGCACAATATGGGAACTACCGGACACTCGCGCCCGTCCAAGAAGTGATGCAGCCACACGGACGCAAGCTCGATCGAGTGCTCACTGATGTGGTGAATCTCCTCCGCATATGCCCGTCGCCGTCCCAGCACATCAGCAAGCCCGTCCACAACCTCGGTATCCGTTGGCAGCATCCCATGCGGCGTGAAGTAGCTCTGACGAGTGGGTGTAATCATACCAAGTCCACCGGAGTGGTCCGTGCCTAGTATGATTACCAGCTCGATCTCATCCAGTGACGGCTTGGCGCGCTGCCAGAGTTCGGCGTATGTCTTGTGTCCGCGCGCATAGTCAATGTGCGGGCACAGCATGCCCACGAGGGCGCCTGCAGGTGCATCGGTCCTCTCCTCCACCGGGGTCTCTACGCAGTAGGTCGCAATGGCATGGCTGAGTCCTGCCGAGTCGCCGGGATAAACCGGCCCCGCATGCGACGGCGGGCGATGCCTTGCTTCCCTGTACCGCCGCACCACCTCTGCCGCGGCATGCTGGTATGCTCCGTTCTCCAGTAGAAGCGCATCGTCCAACTGCGCCAATATCTGCTTGATGACATGCTCAGGGAGCGTTTGCCCCGTTCTCATCAGTAACCCCGAACGCAGTCCCGAGACGTCACGCGTACCGTCGCACAGCGACAGCAGCGGCGCGAGTGGCTGCGGTATCAGCGCGCCGTCTCTGGCAATGCCCAGGCTGTCGTGCAGGTAGATCATGCGCTGCCCCTGATAGTCCACAAGCTGCGGCTCCAGCAGCCTTAACTTGGGATGTGTGGGAACGCTGCGACCCGATTCTCCGGCCAATCCGCTTCACCTCCATTCTCAGACAAACGGCGACCGTCACCATGCGAGCGCCGCGCTGATTATAGACGAGAACAGACGGCTTGGCTATCGCGGCGCGCCAAGCGAGTTCACTGAAATTTCATCGAAAACTTGCGCTCTCTCACATAGAAATTGGCAATTTCTACCATGCTATAATTATTCCCCAGTTCGCAATCGCGCCGTTACGCCAACATGAGTTGCGGAACAGGCGCACAATAGCAGTATGCGAGTAAGCTCTCAGAGAGGGTTGCGATGGCTCTGTACGAAGACATGAAGGTGTTCAGCGGCAATGCTCACCGCAAGCTGGCGAAGGACATCTGCGCCTATATGGACATTCCGCTGGGCAAGTGCGAGGTGTTCAAGTTCAGCAACGACAACACCTTCGTGAGAATACTCGAAAACATTCGCCAGCAGGACGTCTTCCTCGTACAGCCCATCGCCTACCCCGTCAACGACCACATAATGGAACTCCTGATTATGATCGATGCCGCCAAGCGCGCGTCCGCAGGCAGGATTACAGCGGTCGTCCCCTACTTCGCCTATGCCCGCAGCGACAAGAAGGACCAGCCCAGAGTGCCGATCACGGCGCGTCTCGTCGCCAACCTGATTGAGACCGCGGGCGCGGACCGGGTGCTCACCCTCGAACTTCACGCGGGCCAGATACAGGGTTTCTTCAACATCCCTCTTGACGAACTCAGCGCCATACCGGAACTGGCGCAGCACTTCAAGGAGCGGCAAGTCGAGAATAACATCGTCGTCGTCGCAACTGACGCCGGAGACGCAAAGCGCGCCCGGAACATGGCGTACAGGCTCGACGCTCCTCTCGCGATTGTGGAGAAGGTACGTTTGGGCAACCAGGAGCGCGTAGAATCGGCTACCCTCATCGGGGATGTCCGCGACAAGACGGCCATTATTGTCGATGACGAGATTGGTACAGGCGGCACAGTCATCGCCACCGCCAATACGCTTCGCAGTCATGGCGCGCGAGACATCTACTGCTATGCCGCTCATGCGGTGCTCGCCGGAAACGCCACTGAAATTCTAGAAAAGAGCGATATAAGGCAGCTGGTCGTAACCGACTCTCTCCCTGTTCCATCTGTCAAGATGGGAACCAAGACCAGCATTATTTCGGTCGCGCCGATGCTCGGTGAGGCAATCCAGCGCATCCACAGTGGCAGTTCGGTTGGCGCGATGTTCAACGGCGGCGGAGCGGCTTAACCTCGCATTACGCCCCCCGACTACGAGGCTGCGTGTTTAATGCCCTGAGCAGTCTGAAACACGCCCTCCAAGGCGTCCTCAAGACGAGATTTGCTAATTAGGTTATAATAGTTGTTAGAGGCACGCCATGCGCCGCTCGGCACTGCGCCGACAGCATCGCGCCTGCCGACTGCGAGAGCAGTTCTCTCGGTTGCGAGTAGGAATCTCTTGACTACGGGGGCAAATCTCTCATGCTGAAATCACTCACTAAGTTTCTTGGCGGCTCCAATGAGGGCGCGCTCAAGAAGCTCCGACGCATTGTCGATACGATTAACGACCTCGAAAGCGACTTCGAGCGCAAGTCGAACGCCGACCTCGCCACTATGCGCTACAAGTTCCGCCAGCGTCTCGATAGTGGCGAGGACATCGATGACATCCTTCCCGAAGCGTTTGCCGTAGTGCGTGAGGCGTCCAAGCGCGTCCTCGGGATGCGCCACTTCGATGTCCAGCTCATCGGCGGTATGGTGCTACATCAGGGTAAAATCGCCGAGATGCGAACCGGCGAAGGCAAGACGCTGGTTGCCACCCTGCCCGCCTATCTGAACTCGCTCGCTGGCGGGGTGCACGTGGTAACCGTTAACGACTACCTTGCCCGCAGAGACGCCCAGTGGATGGGACAGATCTATCACTTCCTGGGAGCGTCCGTAGGAGTGCTCCAGCACGACGCCGCTTACCTATTCGACCCCGACACGGAAACTTCGGAGCGCGGGATGGATAACCTGCGACGTGTGGAGCGCAGGGATGCCTACGCCGCCGACATCACCTACGGCACCAACAACGAGTTTGGCTTCGACTACCTCCGCGACAACATGGTTATCGATATTGGCCAGCGCGTGCAGAGCAAGCTGGAGTTCGCCATTGTTGACGAGGTGGACAATATCCTCATCGACGAAGCCCGGACCCCTCTCATCATAAGCGGTCCTTCACAACAGTCCAACGACAGCGAATACCGCCGTTTCGCGCGTGTTGCCCGAAGGCTGAACATTGATGACGACTACACGATTGACGAGAAACACCGAACAAGCGCCCTGACCATTCAGGGTATCGCCCATCTGGAAAGTATCCTCGGAATCGGCTCCCTCTATGACCGAGACAACAATCGCTTCGTGGGCTTTGTCGAAAATGCTCTTAAGGCGGAGGCAATCTTCGAGCGCGACCGGGACTATGTCGTGCAGGACGGGCAGGTAATAATCGTCGATGAGTTTACAGGGCGGCTGATGCACGGGCGCCGGTACTCGGAAGGCTTGCACCAGGCTATCGAGGCAAAGGAAAACGTTAGGGTACAGCGTGAGTCAGTTACTTACGCGACGATAACCCTTCAGAATTATTTCAAGCTATATGACAAGCTTTCCGGAATGACGGGAACGGCAGCGACCGAGGGCGAAGAGTTCTGGAAAATCTATAAGCTGGAAGTAGTTGAAATCCCTACCAACATGCCGATGGTTCGCCAGGACGACCAGGATCTCATCTACCCGAACCAGGACGCGAAATACCGCGCCGTCGTGCGCGAAATCAAGGAGCGCAGCCGGGCCGGACAGCCCGTGCTCGTAGGCACCACCGACATCGACAAGTCTGAAATTCTCAGCGGCATGCTCCGCAAGGCGGGCGTCAAGCACGAAGTCCTGAATGCCAAGCAGCACGAGCACGAGGCGAATATCGTGGCCCAGGCGGGACACCCCGGCTCAGTTACGGTCGCCACGAACATGGCGGGACGCGGGACAGACATCATCCTCGGTGGCAACCAAGACATGCTCGGTATCTCCGAAGAGGAATGGCAGGCGAATCACGATAAGGTTATCGCCCTTGGCGGCCTGTTCATTCTGGGAACGGAGCGTCACGAGGCCCGACGCATTGACAACCAGCTGCGCGGTCGCGCCGGCAGGCAGGGCGATCCGGGACAGACTCGCTTCTATGTCGCTCTCGATGACGACTTGATGCGGCGATTTGGCGGCGACACCATAAAGCGCTTCATGAACTGGGCTATGGAAGAGGAAGGGCATATCGAGAGCAAGGCGGTCAGCAAGTCTATCGAGTCCGCGCAGGTCAAGACTGAAGCCTTCCACTTCGACATCCGCAAGCATCTCGTAGAGTACGATGATGTCGCCAACGCGCACCGAGACGTAATCTACACGGAGCGCGAAAAAGTGCTCGCCGGCGCTAACCTCAAAGCCAACGTGGTCGGCATGATCGAAGCGAACATTTCTGAAGTCTTGAGCCAGTATTTGAGAGACAGCCATCCCGATACATGGGAGTCCGAAACTCTCAGACTGGTAACTCTGGAGTTACGCGCCGTCACGGACTTGCCTGCCGAGTTCGATAATCCCGAAGACCTTCGTGACTATGATTACGAGGAAATCGAAGACATCCTAAATTCCCACACCCGGCAGCTGTACGACTCTATCGAAGCGGTTTACGGCGAGGACAATCTACGCACTCTGGAACGCTTCATAATGCAGAAAGTCATAGACGACAACTGGGTGGAGCACCTCACCGCAATGGAGCGTTTGCGACAGAGCATCGGACTGGAAGCATTCGGGCAGCGAGACCCGCTAGTGATGTACAGGCACGAAGCGCACAAGATGTTCCAGGAATTGCAGGCACAGATTAGTCGCGGGGACTTCTACGATGGAAATCTGGGAGCGAAGAGCAATTTCACGCTGCACACGATTAGGGAATTCGCCCAGATTGGCGCTCAAGCGCACTCCCAGGCTGCGAGAAGCGCAAATCAGAGTCGTGGCAATGGGCGCAGAAGACTTGCTCCCAGTGTGATGACCAAGGTAGTGTCCGACAGCCGCGAAGCCGTCCCCGCCGGAAGCGCCAAAGTCGGGCGCAACGCCCGCTGCCCTTGCGGGAGCGGCAAGAAATACAAGCGCTGCTGTGGTGCATAGCAAGTGTGCCAGTCTGTCAGTATGTCAGTCATCCGTTGTTACGGCGACGACTAACCGACAGACCGATCGACTGAAAGACTGACCGACTCACAATGAACAACTCCCAGATAGCCGAAACGTTCGAAAGCATCGCGGGCCTCCTCGAAATGAAGGGCGAGAAGGTGTTTACCATCCGCGCATACCAGCGCGCCGCCCGCACCATCGAACGCCTGCCGATGGAACTCGACGCCATGCTGCGCGAGGAACAAGACCTGAGAGAGATTCCCGGCATCGGCAAGGCCATCTCCGAGAAGATAGCTGAGATGGTGGAGACCGACTCTCTCGCCTACTATGACCGCCTCAAGGCAGATTTTCCTGAAGGCATCCTCGATGTGATGCAGATTCCCGGTCTAGGTCCCAAGACGGTGCGCCGCCTCTGGCAGGAACTCGGTGTAACCGACATTTCAGGCCTGCAGGCCGCCATCGATGACGGAAGCCTCGCCGGATTGCCCCGGCTCGGCAAGAAGACCGCAGAGAACATCGCCCGACAGATCCAGTTCCAGCGCAGCCAGAGCAAGCGCATGCCCATCGCCCGTGCCCAGCCAATCTGTGACAGGCTCATCGACTCCCTGCGCGAGCAATGCCCCGGCATCCATCGCATCGTGCCCGGCGGCAGCCTTCGCCGGTTCGAGGAGACTATCGGGGACATTGACCTCGTATGCACCGCGGACGACCCGGAGCAGGTACTCAATACTCTCGTTGCGATGCCAAACGTCGCTGACGTGCTTGGACACGGAGACACGAAGGCATCCGTCTATCTCAGCGACGGCATTCAGGTTGATCTAAGAGTGGTGCATGAACGGCACTTCGGCGCTCTCCTGCAATACTTCTCCGGCAACTTGCAGCACAACATCCTGCTTAGAGACCGCGCCAACGCCCTCAATTTGTCCCTCAACGAGTACGGCATCACTGACAGAGAGACAGGGGTCATAGAAGAGTTCGCAGACGAAGAAACCCTCTACGACAGGCTGGGATTGCAGTACATTCCGCCCGAACTACGTCAGGGTATCGGCGAGGTGAAAGCCGCTCTTGAGAACGGGATCCCGCGCCTGGTCGAAGTCTCAGATATTCAGGGCGACCTCCACGACCATAGTGACTGGAGCGACGGGCGCGACCCAATGGAGGCGATGGTCCTTGCTGCCAAAGAGCGCGGGTTGCAGTACCTCGCAATGACCGACCACTCCGTCGGCAGAGGTATCGCCAATGGCCTGAGCGTCGAAAGGCTTGGCCGGCAAATGGAGGCAGTACGGCAGATTGAGCGCGACATCGGCGGCATCCGCCTGCTCAGCGGCACCGAGATGGACATCCGCGCGGACGGTACGCTCGACTACGATGACGATGTCCTCGATCGCCTCGACTGGGTGATAGGCTCCATCCACTCGGGCATGGCACAGGACGCCGCAACAATGACCGAGCGTGTCATCAAGGCAATGCAAAATCCCCACGTCGATGTAATCGGCCACCTCAGCACCCGCCTCGTTGGCGAGCGCCAGGCTGTGGAAGCCGACTACGAAGCCATATTCAGGGCAGCCGCAGATACCGGCACCGCCCTCGAAATCAACGCCTCTCCCGAACGGCTCGACCTAAAGGACAGTCATGCATTCCGCACCCGAGAACTCGGCGTTCCCCTCGTCATCAGCACCGACGCCCACACTACCGAGGGACTGAACAACACTCGCTTCGGTGTCGGCGTGGCGCGCAGAGCCTGGTGTGAACCTCACCACATCCTCAACACCTTACCCTTAGACAAGTTCCTCGAATATCTCCACACACCGAAACATGAGAGGACTGAAGCGTTTGCAAGACTTGCACGAACCTGATGTCATTGACGTCGTTTCGACTGCACCCACAGACGGAGAAGACGCCGAGGCGATAGCGCACCTGCTCGGCGCGCTGGAGCGCGGCGTTGACTGGCCCACAGCTCTGCTGCAAACCATGTCCATGTGGCGCACCGCAACCGAGACTATCGGCGAAAGGCGCTACAACTACTTCATCGGCGGAGAGGCGTTCGACTGGCTGCTAATGGCTGAACGACTGTGCGACGCCGCCGGAAATCTGATCCCGCAAGACGAACGGGAAGCCCTGCTATTCTCCGGACACTTCCCCGAAAGCTTCGATTCCGAGCGATTCAAGGAGCTTCTAGGAGTCCATAAGCACAGCGGATTCCTAAACTATTACTACGGCGTTGTCATCGAGGAAGCATTGCAACTCGCGGTCGAACGTGAAGTCCACAAGCGAGCCGTCAGCAACGGCAACCAGTACCAGGACGACTTTTCAGAAGAGGCGTTCTTCAGAATCTACCGTCGCACCCAAACCGAACTCCTGCACGACTTCTGCGCGGATATGGGATACATCAATGAAGGCGTAATTTCGCTCGGCCAATGTAAGGAGTTTCTGTACTGGCTGTTCAAGTATCGTATGTACATCTCTGACAAGGCAAAAGTCGCAAGCGACACGCGCAAAGGCATCGCGCAACTGCGAGCAATCGCCGACACGCAATCCCATTCCGCACCCCTTGGATACGCTCCTCAGCAGCCCTAGTCTCCCTGCTTTTTGGCCATGTATCGCGAATTCGCAATCAGACTGCGATAGCCTCACGGCTCGATTCTCTTGACTTCAGCCTTCGGGACGCATGCGCCTCCAGCACAATCTAAATTTCCTCCGGTGGCTTAATTCCCCTGAACATCTGCAATAGCAGAGCGTTGTACACCAGTTTCGTTACCGCGCCAACCATAAACGGCGCGCTCAAGTACGCCAGTTGCGCGATGATTCCCGCCAGCGTAGGGCTGATTGTCTGAGCCATATTGCGTCCCAGATTGTTCAGACTTGCCATCGCGGTCCTCGATTCCGGCGGCACGATTGCCATCGTGTAGGACTGACGCGCGGGTACATCCATATCGTTGCAAACTTCGTGCAGCAGGAAGAACAGCACGGCAAGCCACAGTTGGCCGGACAGCGCCAAGCCGATAAACATCAGGTTGGCGGCGACTTGGGTGAAGGCCATCGTGTTCAGGAGACCGATGCGGGATGCGACCGGAGCGGCAAGGGCAACCGACACTACATTAAGCATCTGAGCGGTGAAGAATATGCCGGACACCCCGAGCAGGTCAACGCCGAACTTGGTTACGAACCAGTAGGACACGAAGGCACGCACGGCAAATCCGCCACCGAGCGCATCGAGCGCGGAGAGGCCGGTCATCTTCCATATCAAGCTGCGCGTGGAGCCTTGGCTGGCGAGAGATGCTTGCGGTGCACGCGTCTCATTATTTCGGCGGACTTCGGCGTGAAGGGAAAGACGCGAATACAAGATTATGCCGGACGCGGCGATGACGGCGTAAATGACGAACATCAACTTGTAGGAATCAATGTCGCCGACATCGGACCAGCGTTGAATAAGGACGGGCAGCGCAATCAGCAGAGCTCCGAATGCGCGGGTGAATATCGTAACGAGGTTATACCAACTGAAGGCAAGGGTGCGCTGGGACGTGGTTGCGCTTGTGCCGATAACAGCGGTATCGAGGGAGATGAATGCGGTACGGTCGCCGCCGCCGGACGTGGTTACAGCGAACACGCCGGCGACCATAAGGACGACGAAGTCCGATGAAATGGAGAAGACTACACCGCCGGCGACCATCAGCAGCGACATCACGATGAACATTCGCTTGCGCCCTATCGTGTCGCCCTTCCAACTCGCCAGAGCGTTCGACAGGCCGCTGCCAGCCATTATCGCGCTGAACACCAGCCCCGCTTGCACCGCGCTGAAATCTAGCAGCGTCAGATACACGCCCAGAAATACGCTGATGAAGCCGTAATCGAACGTTCGCAGCGCAGCGGCGGCGATGATGATATTGCCGTCACGTCCCACCTGGGGCAAAATTCTAGACAGCATGGATAGTCGATTAACCCATCCTATCCACACCGTACATCGATGTTAGTTCCCACTCAGACGGGACAAAACATCCTCTGCCCTGCCCTTACGCTCTTCAATGCTCGCCAATCGATCGCGTTCGCGCTCGACTACCTCGGCAGGCGCTCTCGACAGGAACCGCTCATCGCTCAGTCTCGCGACGAGCCGTTCCTTGTTCCGGTCAATATCCGCAATCTCGTCCCGCAGGCGCTGTCGTTCCTTGACCAGGTCAACCAGCCCGCCAAGCGGGATCGTCACCACACCCTTGGACAGCACAAGCGACACGCTGTCACCAGACTTCGCACCGTTAGTTTCCGCACCAAAATTTAGCGGCTCCACCCTTGCCAGCATCTTGATTGCATCCGACTCCGCCTCGACAACTGCGCCGTCCTCGGGCAAATCCAGCACCGCCTCGATGCGCTGGTGCTGCTGTATGCGAAACTCCGCGCGCAGGTTGCGTATGGAGCGCACCGTCTCCATCACCAGCGAAATATCGTCCTCAGCTTCATCATCGTAAAACGCGGCGTCCGCCATTGGATATTCAGCAATGATGACCGCGTCAGGCGCACCCGGATCAGCTGGCACGCGCTCTTTCAACGTCTGCCATATCTCTTCGGTCACGAAAGGCATGAACGGGTGCAGCATCCGCAGCACACGCTCCAGCACATACGCCAGGTATGGCAACGGAGATTCACCGTCATCATCGTCTGACCTCAGTCGGATCTTCGCCATTTCGATGTACCAGTCCGCGTACTCATTCCAGAAGAAGTCGTGGATTGCGCGCTGCGCCTCACCAAACTGATAATTCAGCATGAAGCGGTCCACCTGCTCGGCAACGCGGTTCAGCCTGCTCATAATCCAGCGGTCTTGCCTGTGGCTCGGAAGGTCCGGGCTGTACCAGCCGTTTAGCGTATCGCCGGCATCCTCAAGATTGCCCATCACGAAGCGCGCGGCGTTCCACAGCTTGTTGGCGAAGTTGCGGCTCGATTCCAGCTTCTGCTCGTTCAAGCGCTGGTCGTTGCCCGGCGAATTGCCGATTGTCAGGGCAAAACGCAGAGCATCCGCGCCGTACATGTCGATGAGCTGAAGCGGGTCCAGCACGTTCCCTCGCGTCTTGCTCATCTTCACGCCTTCGGGGTCGAGCACAAGCCCATGCAGATAGATAGTATGGAACGGCGGAGCGCCCATGTTCTCGATGCCCATCATCATCATGCGCGCTACCCAGAAGAAGATGATGTCGTAGCCCGTCTCCATCACGCTCGTTGGATAAAAATAGTCGATGTCCTCAGTATCGCCCGGCCAGCCCAGCGTAGAGTGCGTCCACAGCGCTGAGCTAAACCATGTGTCCAGCACATCTTCGTCCTGTCGCAGATTGCCATCGGGGCAATGGGTGCAGGATGTCGGGTCTTCCAGTTCGACAATCGGCTCATCGCAGTCGCCGCAGTACCACACGGGGATGCGATGCCCCCACCACAGCTGGCGGCTGATGCACCAGTCGCGAATGTTGTCCATCCAGTTGAAATAGACCTTGGCGAAGCGGTCCGGGATGATTCGCGTCTCGCCGTTCGCCACGGCGTCTCTCGCCGGTTTCGCGAGCTGCTCCATCCTGACATACCACTGGTTTGTAACTATCGGCTCGACGACGATGTCGCACCTGTCGCAGTGTCCTACCGAGTGATTGTACGGCTCGACCTTTTCCAGCAAGCCTTCTTCTTCCAACTGCGCGACGATGTTCTTGCGCGCCTCTGCCATGCTCTGCCCTTCGTATGGACCCGCGTTGCTGTTCAGCGTACCGTCTAGGTTCATCACGCTTACGGTAGGCAGTCCGTTGCGCTGTCCAATCTCGAAGTCCGTGGGGTCATGCCCTGGCGTAACCTTCAACGCGCCTGTGCCGAAGCCAAGCTCAACCGCCTCGTCGCCTATGACCGGCAACTTGCGCCCAAGCACCGGCAGCACCGCGCTCTTGCCGATACACTCAGCATACCGTTCATCGTCCGGGTTCACGGCGACGGCGGTATCGCCCAACAGCGTCTCCGGTCGCGTAGTCGCCACCACCGGCGCGCCACTCCCGTCGTCCAGTTCATACCGGATGTGATAGAGATTACCGTTTTCCTCTTGGTACTTCACTTCAAGGTCGGATAGGGCCGTTCGGCAGCGCGGGCACCAGTTTGTAATGCGTTCGCCTCGGTAAATCAGACCCTTCTTGTACAGGTTCACGAAAGTCGTCCGCACGGCATTGCTTGGCCCTTGGTCCAGCGTGAACGCCGCGCGCGTCCAGTCGCATGATGCTCCGATGCGCTTGGTCTGCTCGTATATCCTGCTCCCGTACCTATCGACCCACTGCCAGACACTTTCGTTGAAGCCATCGCGTCCGAGGTCGTGGCGACTGACGCCCTCACCCGCGAGCATGCGCTCAACTACGACCTGCGTAGCGATACCCGCATGATCGGACCCCGGCAAGTACAAAGAGGGTTCGCCCTTCATCCGATGCCAGCGCACCATCAGGTCTTCCAGCGCAATGGTCAGCGCGTGCCCCATATGCAGCTCGCCCGTAACGTTCGGCGGCGGCATGATGACCGTGAACGGCTCGCGGTCGTGGTCGATTTCAGGCGTGAAGTAACCGCCACCCGACCAGAACTCGTAGATGCGCTTCTCCACGCTCTGCGGCTCGTATGCTCGTGGTATCTCGCCCAGGGTCTTACTTTGTGTCATAGACTTCAATCCTCAAATTGTGAGGGACAGGAAACCATGCCCGTCCAGATAATCGATTCCGATGCGCACTACCCGCTATAGATGTACTGCCCCCCAACCCTGTCACAGTTCAGACGCCGGTTCAGGTGCAGCCCTTCCAACACGAACTCCACGGCTGACGCGATTGCCGCCGCGTCCTCAGATTTTTCGATGTCCTTGATGAGTTTGGCAGCTTCGCCCAACTGTGAGTAATTTCGCAAGTACGAGTCCGAAGGTATGTCGCTGCCTGCCTCAATTATCAAGCCATCCTCGAACCGCTCCGTCAGATCCGCGAACTGTTGCGCCTGGTAGTAGCGTCCGAATGTGTTCAGCACCGCCTTCTTCACCAAGTCATCTATGACACGGAATTCGCGCCCTTCCTCAACGCTTTCCATCTCGATCTTGCCGGTCGTAGAGGCTACGATTGCGGGCAGGTCGCTCACTCGCGGCGAGGCGGGTTCGTCGTGTCTCAGGCTTCTCTTGAACGCCGCGCTCAGAATCGTCTCATAGTTGGCTATGGACACGCGCAGGCTCACGCCGGAACGCTGGTTGATGTCCGGGCTACGCCGCGCAAGCGCCGTAATCTCCGCGATGATTTCCTTCATATAGTCCGGCACGCGCACCCTACTCTGCGTATCCTCGAAGTTCGCGTACTCCTGCTCTACGATGCCAATCTCTTCTTCAAGCGAGCGCGGATAGTGCGTCCGAATCTGCGCGCCGTAGCGGTCCTTCAGTGGCGTGATGATGCGCCCGCGATTGGTATAGTCCTCCGGATTCGCCGTCGATACCAGAAACACGTCCAGAGGCAGCATAATCCGGTAGCCCTTAATCTGAATGTCCCGTTCCTGCATGAGATTAAACAGGCTTACCTGTATGCGCTCTGACAGGTCAGGCAGCTCGTTAATGCAGAATATCCCTCTGTTCGTGCGCGGTATCAATCCGTAATGTATCGTCAGTTCATCCGAAAGGTATCGGCCTTCCGCAACCTTGATAGGGTCAACCTCGCCAATCAGGTCCGCGACCGTGATGTCTGGCGTCGCCAGTTTCTCGCTGTACCGCTCGTCGCGGTGCATCCACGAAACGGCGGCATCGTCTCCGAACTCGGCAAGAATCGCCTTACACTGCGCGCATATCGGAATCATCGGGTCGCAGTTGAGATCGCAGCCGTCCAATACCGGAGTCTCCTCATCCAACAGCGACACCATATGCCGTATGAGTCGAGACTTCGCCTGCCCGCGCTCGCCGAGCAGGATGATGTCTTGCCCCGCGAGTATCGCGTTCTCAAGCTGCGGAATCACCGAATCGTCGAAGCCTATGATTCCTGGAAAGAGTTCCTCGCCCTTCCGTATCTTCCCGATAAGGTTGTTGCGTATCTCTTCACGTATCGTCAGGGGCTTGTAACCGCTTGCTCGCAATTCGCCGAGTGTCTTAGCCTTGCCGGGCATATTCGCTCTCCCATCCCCGTATTTACATTCTAAGCGCCACTAGCTTCCGTGTGGCGGCAACATTGCAGCCGTTAGGCTTGCACCGATCAGAACCATAATACCAGACACGCCACGCCACTGACACACCGACCAGCCGAATAGCTGTTATACTGATCGGCATTATGGAGAGTTACATCTGCAAGACGTGCGGCGTAGAGTTCACCGCGAGCGAAGCGCCACCTCCGAATTGCCCCATCTGCGACGATCCGCGCCAGTACATCGGTTGGGACGGCCAGCAGTGGACGACGATGGCCGAGCTAAAGGCGCAGGGCTACGCCAACGAAGTACGTTCCCTGGAACAGAACCTGACCGGCATCGGCATCACGCCGTCGTTCTCCATCGGCCAGCGCGCCCTGCTGCTCCAGACACCCAGCGGCAATGTCCTCTACGACTGCATCAGCCTGCTCGACGACAGCGCAATCGCGGCGATAAACGCGCTCGGCGGCATTCAGGCAATCTGCTTCTCGCACCCGCACTTCTACGACAGCATGGTGAGCTGGAGCACCGCTTTCGACAATGCCGCCATCATCATCCCTGAAGCGGATCGTGAGCACGTAATGCGCCCCCACGCCAACATCCAATACTGGGACGGCGAGCCGTTCGAAATCATGCCTGGCGCAACCCTAATTCAGTGCGGCGGACATTTCGAAGGCAGCGCGGTGCTGCACTGGGCGGGGGGCGCAGACGGCAAGGGCGCAATCTTCGTCGGCGACACCATTACCGTCGTCCCCGACCGCCGATTCGTCAGCTTCATGACCAGCTACCCGAACCTCATTCCCCTGTCCGCTCCCGAAATCGAGCGTATCGTTGCCGCGGTTGATCCATATGACTTCGACCGCATCTATGGCGGCTGGTGGGGGCGCAATGTGATGGAGGGCGGCAAGGAAGCCGTCCGCCGCTCCGCACACCGCTACATCGAGCACATCACACCGGAGAAACGGTAGCTACCGTCCTCGGCGTGTTCACTCTCGCCGCCTGTATATCTCCAGTCCCGCGTATGACAGGATGCTCCCTTCAATTGCCACCTCCGGCTTCTTGATGGCAACGTTGACCGCACTCACATTAAGCTGGCTGAGTATCCGGGTAGCTATCTCCTCCGCAACGCTCTCTATCAAGTTCCTGCTCTCACCTTCGACGATTTCCTTCACGATCGAGTATGCTGGAACATAGTCCACAGCATCCGCCAAGTCGTCGGACAGCCCGGCCGGACGAGCGTCGCATTTGAGTGTAATGTCAACGATAAAACGCTGACCCAGCGCCTTCTCATGAGGACTGACGCCATGATGCCCATAGAATGCAAGCCCCTTCAGAAATATCTTGTCCGAATGTTCGCCCAATGATGATGCCATAATGCTATCCCTGTCTATCCTGTTCATCGATGTTAGCCCTCGCCAGCACTGCTTCCGCCCGCTTGACCACCGGCACATCCACGACCTTGCCGTCAAGCGAAGTGGAGCCGCGCCCCCTGCTCTCCGCCTCTTTGAACGCCTCTATCACACGCCGCGCATGCTCTATCTCGGCAGTCGAAGGGGAGAAGGTCTCGTTGATGATATCTATCTGCGCCGGGTGAATGGCGAACTTGCCTTTGAAGCCGTACTGCTTCGCGGTATTCGCGT
The DNA here is from genome assembly GCA_965204855.1 of Dehalococcoidia bacterium. Lineage (GTDB taxonomy): Bacteria > Chloroflexota > Dehalococcoidia > Lucifugimonadales > JADFKI01 > Bin90. Next base: position 1,331,005 of record OZ242018.1, on the reverse strand, counting down.
TTTCCCTCAGCCCGTCCGGGTCGCGGAAGCTGAAATATGGTGTGTCCAGCGCGAGCACATCCGCCGCCGTCGCCGCGACTGCGATACTATTGCGCGCGAAGTATGTCTCCGACTCGGACTCGGTGCGCTCGATGCCCATGTCGTTCGTGAAGTCCTCCGCGCCGAACGCCACACCCACGATGCGCGGAGACGCCGTGCATATCTCATACAGATGCACAATCGCCATCGCCGTCTCTATCCACGGCACCAGGCTCACGCTGCCAATCTCAATCCCTGCTTCGCGCTCCAGCGACCCCAATTTGGCTGAAATAGTCGCAATGTCTTCCGGCGTCTCAATCTTACCCACGGACACTCCGAAGACACTCTCGCCAACTACCGCCGCTAAGTCGTCGTCCAGCAGTCCCGTATCAAGCGAATTCACGCGCGGAATCACAGGAGTTCCGCCCGCCGCGAGCCTCGCCAGGTAGGAAGCCGTAACCTCGCGCGCATTCGCTTTCTCGTCCAATGGCACCGAATCCTCCATGTCCGGTATGAATGCATCGGGCTTCAGCCCAGACGCCCGTTCCAACATTCTAGGTTGGTTGCCCGGGACGAACAGCAGGCTTCTCAACACAGTCATAGGATTTCCCCCAATCCAGCATGCTCACTCATTTGCTTGCTGATATACTTACAGACCAATTGACCAGCGAATTTTGCACAACCATGTTAGCCCTCATCGCGGAGAACGCAAGCATGAGCCAGATTCCTCACCTTGAAGTCATCGGAATAACTAGCATTCCCGAAATAACCGGCGGCGACAACCTCGGCAGTCTCATCGTGGATGCGGCGCGGAATCAAGCCACGCCTCTGCAGAGCGGCGACGTGCTGGTGGTTACTCAGAAGATAGTCTCCAAAGCGGAACACAGGCTGTTTGACCTCAACGACATCGAACCGTCTCTGCTCGCCGTCAACTTCGCTCAGGAGACGCAAAAGGACCCGAGGCTGGTTGAACTTGTGCTGCGCGAAAGTCGCTCCGTCGTGCGAATGGATTCCGAGCGCGGCATCATCATCAGCGAGACCAGGCACGGCTTCGTCTGCGCTAACTCAGGCATAGACAACTCGAATGTTCCCGGCGACGACATCGTATGCCTGCTTCCCGAGGACTCCGACCTCTCCGCTCGCTCCATCCGAAACGAAATCAGGCGCATCACTCAAGCAGATGTGGCGATAGTAATCTCCGACACCTTCGGGCGCGCCTGGCGGGATGGTCACGCCAACATCGCCATCGGCGTAGCGGGCATGAACCCTGTGAAGGACTACCGCGGCACTCTCGACGTCAACGGAGTAGTGCTGAAGGTAACGACCATCGCCGCGGCGGATGAACTGGCAGCGGCCGCGGAACTCGTAACCGCGAAGGCGATCCAGGTGCCCGTCGCCTTGATTCGAGGCTACGAATACGAGCGCATGGAAGATGCCACCATTGCGCCCCTCATCCGTGAGCGTTCAAAGGACATGTTCAGATAAATCACCATCCTATCCTCCCTATCCTTTCAGCCACCGTCAAACAGGCCACTCCTCCATCCGCCAGGCTGCGTCCCAGAACATGTACTCATACCGGCTGCCTGTCACGAAGGCATCACGCATTCGATCCAGTTCGTCATTACCGCAGTCTTCTGCGATCCGGTCGAGAAGTCCGCGCACCCACGCCGCAAGATCGGCAAACTCTTGCGAGTTATACATCTCGATCCAGCGAGTGTATAGAGGCGCGTCTTCCGGCAGACCCCGATCATAGAGCATCTGCCCTATCTCGCTGTATCCCCACATGCATGGCAGAATCGCGCTCGAAATCTCGCCGACACTGCCCCGGTACGCAACTTGCAACAGGAAGCGAGTATAAGCCTGCGTGGTCGGCGAAGGCTGAGTCGCAAGCAGCTCCTCCTCGCTGATGCCGAAGTCTTCACAGAAGCTCACATGCAGCGCCATTTCGGTGTTCAGCGTCTCATCCAGCAGTTTGGCGAACCAACCCATGTCCTCCACATCAGGCGTCTTGGCAGCGGCAAGCGCAATCACGCGGCAGAAGTCGATGAGGTAGATGTAGTCCTGCCGCATGTAGTATCGAAACTTGTCCAGTTCCAGGGTTCCGTCCCCGATGCCGGTTACAAGAGGGTGATTGTGCTCCGTATCCCATATCACGGCGCACTCCCGTCGCATATCGTCCGAAAAGCCCATATCTCCCTCTCACCTTATCCTATTCGTCTTGTATATCCTGTTAGCCTCAGAGTCGCTCCACAACCACCCGCGTCCCGGACCTCACCTGCTTCAGCACCGTCGCGTTACCATCGATAGCGCCCATCACGTTAACCGCGCTCGCCGCCCGTATCTCGTCGCCCCTACTTACAGGCGTGCGCCCGAAGAACAGGCACAGCGCCTGACCGGGCGGCCAGTACGCCACCGCTCCCATATCCACTACATCGCTCGCTCCATCCTCTTCGTCTGTCTGCACGCCTATCCGGAAGTAAATCTCATCTCCCCATGTATTCGCGGCTCCCTCCAGCGGCAGCGCATCCCAGAGAAGGTCCGCCGTACGGCTGTCATTCAGCGCCGCAGTAACCGACACATCGCCGGCTAAAATACTTATCTTTCTATCTCCCATGTCTGTCAGCCTCTTCACAATTCATTGCCCAGCGTCATATACTCAGCACCGAATTATACATCAACGGTCGCTCGACGCTTAGATTCTCACCGTGAGGTACGCCGATGCCATCATCAGGCTATATTCTCGCAATCGACCAGGGCACAACAGGCACGACCGCCCTGCTTGTTGACGGTTCCGGACGTGTCATTTGGCAGGCATATCAAGAAATCTCCCAGATTTATCCCCAGCCCGGCTGGGTGGAGCACGACCCAAACGAGATTTTCGACTCCGCAATCGAAACTGTGGACGAGTTGCTTGAAGCCACCGAGATTCATCCGCGCCAGATAAACGCCATCGGCATAACGAACCAGCGGGAAACAACCATCCTCTGGGACCGCGCCACCGGAAAGCCCGTCTCCAATGCCATCGTATGGCAGTGCCGGCGCACGGCTCAGCTCTGCGACGCGCTAAAGGCTCGCGGACTGGAAGCCGCATTCGCCGAAAAGACGGGTTTGCCTATCGACGCCTACTTTCCCGCAACTAAGATTCGCTGGATTCTCGACCACATCCCTGACGGACAGCAGCGCGCCGAAAGCGGCGAACTCGCATTCGGCACAGTGGATACCTGGCTGCTCTGGCAGCTGACTAACGGAACGGTCCACGCGACAGATGCCAGTAACGCGTCCTGCTCCATGCTGTATAACATCAACACGCTCGAATGGGACGACGCGCTGCTAGAGATGCTGAACATTCCTGCCGCCGTTCTACCCGATGTTCTGCCGTCCAGCGCAGTCTATGGTTACACGGGTGGCAACTTCTTCGCTGGGCAAGCAATCCCCATCGCGGGAGTCGCCGGAGACCAGCAGGCAGCCCTCTTCGGACAGACCTGCTTCGAGCCGGGCATGGTGAAGAACACCTACGGCACAGGTTCGTTCATCGTGATGAACACCGGCAATGAGCGCGTGCGCTCCGAGCATGGGATAATGTCCATCATCGCCTGGGACTTGGGCGATGGTGTAACTTACGCTTTGGAGGGCAGTATCTTCTCAACCGGAGCTACCGTCCAATGGCTGCGCGACGGCTTGCAGTTCATCGAAGCGTCCGCCGATGTGGAGGCGCTCGCGGCGTCCGTCGAGGACAACGGCGGCGTATATCTCGTGCCCGCCTTCACAGGACTAGCAGCGCCCCACTGGGACATGTATGCGCGCGGCACAATCATCGGCATCACCAGGGGCACAACCCGCGCCCACATCGCCCGCGCAGCCCTGGAATCCACCGCCTACCAGACGCGGGATGCACTTGACGCCATGAGATACGACACCGGATTAGACATCCCGCTGCTCCGCGTGGACGGCGGCGGCACGGCAAACGACCTTCTGATGCAGTTCCAGTCCGACATCTTGGGCGTGCCCATCGAGCGCCACGCAATCGCCGAAACCACCGCGCTGGGAGCAGCATATCTAGCCGGGCTTGCCACCGGCTTCTGGCAAGATACCGACGAAATCGCCGCAAACTGGTCAAGCGACAAGCGTTTTGAACCGGCAATGGACGCCAGACGCCGCAACCGCCTGTACGACGACTGGCTGCGTGGCGTAAATCGATCCAAAGGCTGGCAAGAACCTTAATCCTATCCTGTCCATCTTATCTACTCATGTAAGTTAAGGAGAAAACCATGCCCACCATCCAAGCCGACCGCCTCCAGAACATCGCCGCGCAGCTCCTCATCGGCGCCGGAGCAAGTGAAGAGGAAGCCGACATTGTTTCAAAGCACTCCATTGGCGCAAACCTTGCCGGCCACGACTCGCACGGCATCATCCAGATTCCGACCTACATCGACCGCGTGAAGCGCGGACACATCGTCCCCGGCGCACCATTCGACGTCATCCGAGAGTCATCCACTACAACCGTCATCGACGGCAATTGGGGATTCGGCTATGTCGTCTCCGAGCGCGCCATGGAAATGACCATCGAGAAGGCGAAGCAGCACGGTGTGGCGGCAGCAACGGTCTTCCGCCAGAGTCATGTCGGGCGAGTCGCCGACTACCCGCTCATGGCAGCCGCTAACGATATGATTGGCATCATGACCGCCGACTCCGGCAGGTCGTCCAAAGGGGTCGTTCCCTTCGGTGGACGCGAGCCGCGCCTCGGTACGAACCCCATCTGCATCGCAATGCCTAGCAATCTCGAAGGCCCCATGTTCATCGACATGGCGACCAGCGCAGTTGCCGCGGGCAAGCTCGGTGTCGCGGTCGCACGCGGCGCATCCGTACCCGAAGGCTGGATAATCGACAGGGACGGCAACCCATCCACGGACCCAAGTGACCTACGCAACGGCGGCGCGGTTCTGCCGCTCGGCGGTCCCGAAGGACACAAGGGCTACGGATTGTCGGTCATGGTCGAGATACTGTCCGGCATCCTCACGGGATTGGGCTTCGGCCACGACCCCTCCGGACGTCACAACGACGGCTGTTTCCTCGCCGCATTCAACGTTGACGCCTTCCGCTCCGTAGAGGAGTTCAAGCAGGAAGTAACCGAATTCGCGCAGTACCTCAAGAGCACTCCCACCGCCGCCGGCTTCTCGGAAGTCTTCTACCCAGGCGAACTCGAACACCTCAGAGAGCAGACCCTCCTCCACGAAGGTGTCACCGTCGAAGACGCCACCTGGGACGCCCTCAAAGCCCTAGCCGACGAATACGACCTCACTGATTCGCTCGGCATGGCGTAGTGAGGCGCCGAAAGACTAATCAGGGGTGGTCTTAGGATCGCCCCTGCTCAAGCCAACTAATTCATCAAGACTTGTACGCGCTCCCATACAGCGCATTGAACAGCAGCTTGTAAGTCCCCCGCGCCTGCGCCCTGAAGTTTGGCCTGAATCCGAACAACACTACCTCACCATCGCCAAGCGGCACGGTCGCCAACGCAGTCCTGTTGTACAGCTTCTCCGGTCCCACCAGCATCCCGCTGAACAGTGGATTCCGCAGCGGGTACTTCGCCACAACCCTGCCGCTCCGAATGTCGAACGCCGGGCCGTCATAGAACATCACCGCCGCAAGGCTTGGCATCCCGTATGCCATCGGATGCCCTGTATCCACCAGCACCGCGAGCAGACTGCCCGGACAGTAGAAATCCGCCCGTTTCATGTCTGCCAGCACATTCCGCACAGGCAGGCCGAGATGCCGTATCGCGTACCGCGCCGACCCGTCCCATGTCACCAGAGTTCCACCCTGTTCTACGAACTCTCGCAGATTCTCCGCACCCTTCTCGCCCAACCCGCCCGCATACCGCGGATTGTAGTACGACTCCCGATGACCCCTGTGAATGTGCCAGACCTGCTGATGCGGCAGCACAATCGCGTCAAACCTCTCCGCTAGCCCGCCCTCACGGGCTTCGCCATCGACCAGCGACTCATACTCGAAGCCGTATTCGTCCAGAACATAGCGTGTCCATCCCTCTTCCGTCGAAGCGATGTAGCTCTTGTACAGACCGATACGCAGGGTTCGCATCTCATACCGCCCCAGGTCCGGCGCACCCTCCACCGCGTGGACCAGCCACGCATCAGATTCTGACAGTGCGCTATGTAGGTCATCGGCGCCCTCGACTATAAAGGCTCCTCTCCCATAAGATTTGCCGCCTATCGAGATCGGCTCTCGCGAGCGAGTTACTTTCGCCCCGGAAGCAAGAACCCCGTTCACCACCCGAGCGCTCGCATTCGACTCCGCCGGCACAACCCATGCACCCTGAGGTGCCGCCGTTCTACCGCGGGTCCCCGACACCTGATGCCTGACATCTGCTGCGGGAGCAGGCATCGAAAATTCGTCATCGTCCAGCAGCCTCAGACGTGCGCCGAACTTGCCTCTTATGGCATAGACGTTCACACCCATCTGAATCGGCAGGCAGTGCGTCGTAACATCGTATGGAGCCTTCGCCGGTCCGCGTGGATGCGTCAGAATCTCCGGATACCTTTGCTGCTCCAGAAGCGTCTTCGCGTACCCCCAATACGGCTGCCCGCTGCATATCACCCGCGATCCTGCGGCGAATGGCTGACCATCGGCCCTGAACGCCTCAGTCGCCTCGTGCACCTCCACCAGTCCGAGCCGCAGCGCATCAAGCATCTCCGCAGCCGCAGAGTGGTCGTGTTGCTGCGTCGGAATGACGAAAGCGTACGGCGCCTCGCTCCACTCGATTGCGTTTCTGCCCACCTTGTAGAAGTTCCGCACCAGCGTCTCGCGCAGTCGCGCCGAATGGCTCAGGCACGACATCGTAGCAGACAGGTCGTACTCTACGATGTCCCGCAAGCGCCAAGTACCTCCCTCCCACGGCAGCGGGTGATTCCAGGTGATTTCCCTTGGCCTCTCACCCCTGTCCGATTGCAGGTCCCGCTCCGGCACATTTACCGGAGTCGCGATACGCACTCCTGCCGCCTCCGTCAGCATACGCACTCCACCGTGATACTGCTGGTACGAGCGGTTCGGGCTGTATGCGTCGTAAACGACATTCATCGACACTCCAGCCTTGCCCTCAGATACAAGGTCGGCTGCCATAGCCGCGCCCAGCATCGAGCTCTCGGCGTTCAGAATCGCGTCCACATTCGGCCCCATGGGATCAACGAACGGCGGCACCATCATCCTCACACCGTTGGATCGCGTCTGGTGCATGTCGAGTACCACATGCGGCCTCCACGCATTGAAGCAGTGCTCCACCACTAACCGCGTCTCCTGCTGCGTGAACATGAACCAGTCCCGGTTGTTGTCGTGGCCTGTATAATGCTGATATAGGAACGGCGGCATCACACCCTCATACGACTCTCCCAACGTGCTTTCGTACCAATCCTTCACATCGATCAGTCCGTCCGGATTGACGCAGGGAATCAGCAGCAACAGCACGTTGTCCAGAACGTCCTGCACTCTGGCGCTCTGCCCCGTCGCAAGCTCATGGGCAAGCAGCATCGACATCTGTGTGGCCCCCACCTCGGTCGCATGGATGCTGCAGGTGATAGCTACTACGGCCTTGCCTCGCGCTATCAATCCTTCCGCAGCGCTCTCATCTTCGATGGTGCGCGCGTCCGCCAGCCGCTTCTGTATCTCCTTGAATTCCTCTAACTTGCGTAAGTTTTCAGGTGAGGAAATTACGGACATCAGTAATGGATTGCCCTTCGTACTTCTGCCTATCTCTGTCGTACAGACCCGGTCCGACAGTTCGCCGAGCATCTCAAAGTAGCTCTTAATCTCCGTCCAACCCGCCAGCTTCCTGTCCGCTCCAACCTCGAATCCAAGGTACTCAGCAGGCGTCAATATTGATTTATGCATATTATCCTGTCTATCCTGTTAATCGATGCAAAGTTCTCCGTTTCAACCCCCGATAGCATACATCAATGGAGGAAAAGACATGCCCGAAAAGCGCTATTGGCTTATGAAATCCGAGCCAAACGCCTACTCATTCACCGACCTTATGAACGAGGAAGAGGGTGCCGCCGAATGGGACGGCGTCCGCAACTACCAAGCACGCAACACGATGCGCGACGATATGAAAGTGGGCGATGGCGTCATATTCTACCATTCCAACGCCAAGCCGCCCGGCGCAGTGGGCATCGCTGAGATCGTACGAGAGGGCTACCCCGACTTCACTGCCTGGGATCCAGACTCCGAGCACCCGGACCCCAAGAGCACCCCGGACAATCCCATCTGGTACATGGTGGACATCAAAGCGGTCGAAGAATTCAAGCGGTTCGTCCCCTTGCGCGAAATCAAGGCGACTCCCGGCCTCGAAAACATGCCACTCGTAAAGAACTCGCGCCTGTCCGTCCAGCCCGTGAGCGAAGAAGAGTGGGACATCGTCATATCTCTCGGCATGCAGGATTAGAGGCCGCTGGCGGTATCGTGTTATTAGGCTGAGTGTACATTTCTATGTCATTCCGAGCGGAGCGAGCAATCTTGATTCTCCAAAGGTGCCTGTACAGGCATACGATTCTTCATCGTCGCTGCGCCCAGCTACGTGCGGCTGTGCCGAACCTGACTGAATGATCGGTGGCATTTCCGGACTAACTCCCCATGGCCTGACAGCGTTGCAGACCTATGGAGAGAGATTCACATTATATTTGCTAAATGCGCTGTTTCTTTCATTTAATGCACAACTTATGTATTATATCAACCTAAGTAGCAGGAATAAGAGAGTGAACTGCGAAGCTAGGTTAGGTTGATTCGCCAGGACTATCGCTGGCTCACTCTAAATCCGCTGTATCGGCTGGATGTCAGCCACTGAAGCAGACCCGAAGTATGCACATAATGTATTAGCCACTCAGATTTCAACTTCATGTGGTTCTCCCCCCTGTAAGTCCGCTCCGTAGTTTTCTGACAAGGAAGATTGCAAATTGAAAGAACTCGCTAACTTGCTAAGGCTCCCTCTTTCGATATTGATCGCTTTGACTGCTATCTCACTTGCTTGCTCCAATGAGCCTGTTGAGATCGTTAAGACGGTCGAGGTCGTCAAAGAAGTGGAGGTGCCCGTAGAAGTCGAAAAAATCGTCGAGAAAGAAGTGCCGAAAGAAGTCGAAAAGATTGTAGAGGTCGAGAAGATAGTCGAGGTTGCAGCCCAGCCCGAACAGGGCGCCGAATCGGATTCCCCGGCGGGGCCGCCCATTTACCAGATGGGCTTGTTCGAAGAGCCGGTCACCAGAAATTACTGGAACTATTACGGCGGTCCGGGCGGCTCAGTGTGGACCCTGTATGTACTCAGCAACAACACGACGGCCCTCTACGGCTACTCTGACCAGCGCTTCGACTGGATTCCTGTCGCCGCTGAAGACTTCCCCACCGACCTGATGAAGGAGATGGTGGACGGGACCGAATTCTGGACGGCCGAAGTACAGATGAAAAAGGGCATCGAGTGGAGCGACGGCGAACCACTGACCATAGACGACTTCGTATTTACGGTGAACACGGTTTTCGACCTCCAGCTCGGCTCCAACTGGGCGAGCGCGGCAGACAGTGCGTTCCTCGAGCGCGTCGAGGCACTCGACGAATATCGCGTCAAGGTGTTCTTCAAGACGACTGACGACGAGGGCAACCCGCAGACGCCCGGCCTGAGCGTGTGGCAGTTCGGGCTTGGCTTCATGCCTATCATGGCAGAGCACTATTGGGCTCCCGTCGTGGAAGAAATCAAGGGGTCAGGCGATACCGAGCAGCAGATTGAGGCGCTGTTCGCGCACGTCCCTGACAACGAGCCGACGGTCGGCGGATTCACCTTCAGCAAGTGGGAACCGGGCGCATTCTTCGAGAATGACGCCGCGCCCAACTACGCTTGGAAGGGGATGGTGGTAACGGAGTATGAGAACGGCGCTTATGCCGAATCCAACGAGCGACTTGATTATCAAACTGCCTTCTACGGCGATGCCGAGGGCGCAAAGACTCTCGAATATGAAGTGGGTCCCCATGTGGATACGGCGCTGTTCAGCATATACGGCAACCAAGACGCTGCCATACTCGCGCTCACTAACGGCGACATCGACTACCTGTTCAACCCGCTCGGCGTGGAGAAGGGCTTTCAGGATCGCATCAGGTCGGCAAACGACCTCACAATCGTGTCCAACGCGGACAACGGCATGTTCTACTTAGGCTTCAACACCCGCAAGACTCCAATGAGCTTCAAGGAGTTCAGGCAGGCGGTCGCCACCATAATCGACAAGGAGTTTGTGTCCCAGACCATCCTTCAGGACTCTACGATACCAATGTATTCGGTAGTGCCGGAAGGCAACACTTTCTGGCACAACTCCGATGTGCCGCAGTTCGGGAAGGGCCTGAGCAGAACCGAGCGAATGGAGCAGGCTGTCGAACTGCTGAAGAGCGCCGGCTTCACCTACGAGCAAGAACCTCAGATGAGTGAAGACGGCAATTTCGTGGAAGTGCAGGCGAAGGGTCTCAGGATGCCGGACGGCACCGAAGTTCCTCCGCTCGAACTGATAGCCCCCAGCCCGGGATACGACCCACTCAGAGCAACCTTCGCAATCTGGATAGAGCGGTGGCTGAACGACCTAGGTGTTCCGGCGCGTGCCAATCTGGTGGGCTTCAATGTCCTGGTGGCGCAACTGTTCAGCGACACAGTCCAGGAAGACCTCGATATGTGGATGCTTGGCTGGAGCCTGTCGCTCTACCCCGACTATGTAGAGAACTTCTTCCACTCCCGCCACGCGCCGGAGAACGAAGAAGGCGGATACAACTGGGGCGGCTATTCCGAGCCTGAGTTCGATGACTTCTCGTTCTCGCTTCTGTCCGAGACGAATGTGGACGATGCGCGGGAAAAGATGTTCCGCATCCAGGAGATGCTGGCGGAAGACCTGCCTTATGTGCCGCTGTTCACCATTCCAAAATTGGACGCATACAGGTCGTCAAGAATCGAATACCCATACACTGACGTGTTCGGTGGCATTACCAATCTGAACGGAATGCAGACTGCCGCCGTCATAAAGTAGCCTCGAAATGGCAACATACCTGCTGAAAAGAACGGCTCAGATTATCCTGACGTTGTTCGTGTTCCTGTCAATCGTGTTCTTCGTCGTGAACGCGCAGCCGGGGGATGTGAGCAATCTGTACGCCCTGAACCCGGACCTTCCTCCGGAAACGCGCGAGAAGCTCCGTGACCTGTTCGGCGTGAACGAGCCACTCTGGAAGCAGTACGTCATCCACGTGAAGAACACGCTGACCGGCAACTTCGGGGTGTCTTTCAGCCACTATCCAAGAACCGTGTCCGATGTCATCGCGGAGCGCTTGCCGAGGACACTCGTCCTGTTCCTGACCGCCACCGTCATCTCCTTCTATCTGGGCTTCGCGCTTGGCAAAATCATAGCCTGGCGCAGGGGGCAGTTCACCGAGTACGCCTACACGATTGGCGGCGTTACCTTATACACGGTCTTCACTCCCTGGTTCGGCCTGATGATGATATGGCTGTTCGCGTTCAAGGCAGGCTGGTTTCCGATAGGGAAGTTTCTCGACCCGGTGTTGTGGCGCGATGCGCCTTCGGACGCAAACACCATATTCAGCAGGATGATTCTCACCGTCATTGCCGTGTCCGTAGCGGTATTTCTGACTTTTCTTCTGACCGCGAAGCTGCGAGTGCCGGGCGCGCGCCTGTTTCAGGGGGCGGTTGTCGCGGCGTCCGCGGCGGTCGTAGCAGTGGCTTGGGTTCTCAGCGGAGTGGGCCACCTGGCATGGGACATCGTGCAGCACATGGCGCTGCCGGTAATCACGCTGACGCTCATCAGCTTCGCGGGAACGATGCTGCTGACGCGCAACAGCATGCTGGAAACGATGCGCGAGGACTATGTGATGGCCGCTCGCGCCAAGGGGCTTCCTGAGAAACAGGTGCGCGACAAGCATGTGGCGCGCAATGCGCTGCTTCCCGTCGTAACGAGTTTCGTGTTCAGCTTGGCGTTCGCAGTTGACGGCGGAATCATCATAGAATCCATATTCTCGTGGCCAGGCATGGGGCAGACGCTTGTATCGGCAGCCGTGACGGAGGACTTGCCCCTCGCGGTCGGCGCTTTCGTCTTCGTCGGCATCTTCGTACTGGTTGCCCATCTTGCCGCCGACATCCTGTATGTCTATCTCGACCCAAGAATCAGATACTGAAAACCGTGCTGAACGCTCCTCTCTCACCTGACAGCAGACTCAATGCGGACTCGCTCTGGAAGGCGCGACTGCATCTTGCGGCTCGCAGTCTCAGGCAGAACTGGTCGCTATTCCTGCGGACGCGAGTGGGTGTTGTGGGGCTTGGAATTATCGTCTTCTACGCGCTGCTGGCGCTTGCGCATCCGATGCTCATGAACAGTGTATGGGAGCCGAGCGTGTATGATCCAGTCGTGGGCTATTCCTACGACGAGGTGCGACAACCCGCCCCGCCAAGTCCCACGCACCTTCTGGGCACAGACCCGCTGGGCCGAGACGTACTGAGCCAGCTTATGTTCAGCGCGCGCTCCGAGTTTCTGCTGGGCTTGCTCGCCGCAATCGTAACCGTCACCATAGGGACGAGCGTCGGCGCGGTCGCGGCATACTTCGGGGGCGTCGTCGATATGCTGCTGATGAGGCTTGCCGATATCATGATTATGATGCCGGGAATAAGCGTGCTCATCGTGCTGAGCGCGCTCATCGGCGTGGAGCACCTGGAACTGGCGCTGATAATCGGCATTCTGTCCGGATTCGGGGGCACGGGAGTCGTCTTGAAGTCGCAGGCTCTTTCAGTCGTCGTGAAGCCGTACATCGAGGCCGCGCGGATTGCCGGAGGCGGGCCGTTTCACATCATCTTCGTTCATATCGTCCCCAACCTGCTGCCGTTGTCCTTCCTGTACATGATGTTTACGGTAACGGGCGCAATCTTCTCGGAAGCAGTTCTGAGCTTCCTGGGGCTGCTGGATGTTCGCATGAGCTGGGGCCTCATGATTCACACGACCGAATCGGCGGGGTATCTGCTTCAGGTTACCGAGTACTGGTGGCTGATATTTCCGGCGAGCCTATCGATAACGCTGCTCTGCTCGTCGTTCTATCTGGTGGGGCGGTCGCTTGACGAGGTTGTGAATCCCAGGTTGAGGCGCGTATGAACTCGTTGGATGAGAGGCGTGAGGACGACCTGTTACTTGACGTTCGGAACCTCGCCATGAGCTATTCCACGATGCAGGGGAAGGTGCGTGCTGTCGATGGGGTGTCCTTCTCTGTGAGGAAGGGAGAGGCGCTCGGTCTGGTGGGTGAGTCGGGGTGCGGCAAGTCGTCGATCGCTATGGCGCTGCTGCGGCTGCTTCCGGAGAGCGCCCAAATAGAAGGCGGCAGTGTGCTGCTCGATGGCGTTGACGTCCTGACGCTCGGCGAAGAGGAGATGCAGGCGTACCGGTGGGCGCGAATCTCCATGGTCTTTCAGGCGGCGATGAACTCGCTCGATCCGGTGTATAGAGTCGGGGACCAGATCATCGAGGCGCTGGAGCAGCATGTCCGCTCGGCGCGTCCTGAATCCATGGAGCGAGTCCGGGAGCTGTACGACCTCGTGAGCCTCGACCGATCATTCATTCCCCGCTACCCGCACGAGTACAGCGGCGGAATGAAGCAGCGCGCAATCATAGCCATGGCGCTCGCCTGCGAACCGGACCTGATTATCGCGGACGAACCGACGACCGCGCTGGATGTCATAGTGCAGAATCGAATCCTGAGAGAGATGAAGAAGGTCCAGGACGAACTCAATATGGGGATGATATACATATCGCACGATATGGCGGTCATAGCCGAGGTCAGCGATGTGGTGGCGGTCATGTACGCGGGGAGGATTATGGAATTCGGGGACGCGCACGGCATATTCAACAGCCCGATTCACCCGTACACGCGCGCGCTGATGTCCGCCTTTCCGAGCGTTACCGGAGAAAAGAAGGAGCTGGCCGGACTTTCGGGGGAACTGCCTGATCTGCTCAATCCGCCATCCGGCTGCCGCTTTCATCCGCGATGTCCCTATGCCACTCAGGAGTGCGTTACCGAGGAGCCTCCAATCGTCCGCATTGGCGAGCGCTGGGCAGCCTGCTGGAATCCACAAGGTTGACACTTCCCTGCCCTGGTACGTTCACCTGATACATCCACCTGATACATCCAGAGACGGACTCGACGACACATGACAGTTAGCGAAACAGTCAACGAACAGGCCGGTTACAGCGAGCGGGGTCAACCGCTCCTCAGAGTCGAGGGGCTCGCGAAGCTATACCCCGTATCGACGAGGAACTGGCTGCGGCGGAACCGCAGCTTCATCCATGCGGTTGACGGGATCGAGTTCGAGCTGAGCAGGGGCGAGAGCTTCGGGCTTGTGGGCGAGTCGGGGTGCGGCAAGACGACGACCGGGAAGCTGCTGGTGCGTCTCGCGGAGCCGACGAACGGTCGCATCATATTCGACGACGGCGAGGGCGAGCCGAATGACATTGCCACGCTGAAGGGGCAGTCGCTGCGGGCATTCAGGAAACGGGCGCAGATGATCTTTCAGGACCCATACGAGTCTATGAACCCGCGCCGGACTATCTTCGATACGGTCGCGGAGCCGCTCAAGACCCAGAAGATGGGTGGAACGCTCGAATGCCTTGAGAGGGTTACGAATATGCTGGAGCTCGTCGGGCTGACGCCTCCGGCGACGTTCCTCTTCAGGCACCCACACGAGCTGTCCGGAGGGCAGCGGCAGAGAGTAGCCATCGCGAGGGCGCTCATACTGGAGCCCGCCTTCGTGGTCGCCGATGAGCCGACATCAATGCTTGATGTGTCGGTCAGAACGGGTGTGATGCGGCTGATGCAGGACATCGGAGAGCGACTGGGCATCAGCTACCTGTACATCACACACGACCTCGCGTTCGCCCGGTACATGTGCGACCGCATCGCGGTTATGTACCTGGGGAAGATAGTTGAGATGGGAGAGACCGAGAGTGTCTTGCAGAATCCCCAGCATCCGTACACTCGCGCCCTGCTAGCCGCGGTGCCTATTCCCAGACCCGGCGCGGTGCGCCCAGACGTCGAAATCAGAGGCGGCGTGTCACAGCCTGTGGACCCGCCCGCCCGATGCCGCTTCTATGAGCGCTGTACTATTGCCGATGAGTATTGCCGCGACAATGAGCATCCGCCGCTGGAAGTGAAGGACGGCGGTCAGATGGCGGCTTGCTATAAGGTTTAGCGTGCTGAGCTATCCGGACGAGAATTGACATCGATGGACAGGATGGGGAGGATGGAGGGATTTTTGCCCATCCCATATCCCTTCCCTACCCACGAGAATCTTGCATAAGTGCAATTATAGCGATGATGCAGGCACTTTCACCCCCATCCTAACCTTCCCCCATCAAGGGGGAAGGGATTTTTCGTTTAGGGGGATGGTTAGCTTGGGGGTGCGGACGGTCGCGGCTACGGTGCGATTGTCCGATGCGTCGTCCTGACCGGCGAGGCGGCGGTAGCGGTGTATTTCGGCGTACATATCGTCTTGCTCTTTTTCAGGGGCGGGGTCGTCCGGTCCGTAGCAGGCGTATTTCATCGCCTCTTCAGGGTCTTTGCCTTCGCTGATGCAGCGGTTGTAGGCGTTGTACTTGTCTTCGGCTCTCTGAGCCGCCTCTTCGTCCCCGGACTCGTATGCCTCCTTGTATTCGCGGAGCAGCGCGTGGCGTCCGTTCTGGATGCGGGTGTGTTCCAGGCTCTCGCCTTCGTCGGCGAAGTCGGTGGCGCGCTTGTATGCCTCCACTTGCTCCCAGGTTACGGCTTCGTAGTTCAGGTCGTAGGCGCGGTGGATTAGCTCCCTTGCCGCGCTCACCCGGTGCGCGGATGTCCACTCGCCTTCGCTGCGGTCGTTCTCGGCAATGCGTATGAGCATCTCGGCGGCTTCGGTGCCGTCGGCTGTCTTGTCTCGCACCAGCTTCGCCAACTGTCCGTTGAGCGGGTCGCTATCGTCTATGTCCGCTTCGGGGTCGTATGCTGACGACTTGCGGCGTTTGGAGGACTCTCCGAGCGCGCGGCGGATGATTTCGCTTGCCGCGGCGAGCTTGTGGTGGGGCTTTGCGGGTGGACGCGCCGTGCCCCCACGGATGCCCATTTCTGCTTCGATGTCGTATTCTCCGTTGTCGTGGATTACTTCACGGAGGGTTTCTATCAGGGTCTCGCCTTCGTTGGTGCGGTTTCGGATGTAGCGGGCTATGGGGTAGGCTACGATGTCGTAGAGGGTGGGTGTGAGTTTAGAGTTGTCGGTGTGTGGTTCGTCGGTATCTGTGTGGTCTTGTCCTTCGACAAGCTCAGGACGAACGGGGTCGTGGGGGGATTCACCCCCACCCCAGCCCTCCCCCGTCAAGGGGGAGGGAGTGTTATCGGCGGTGTGGTCTTGTCCTTCGACAGGCTCAGGGCGAGCGGGGTCTTGGGAGGATTCACCCCCACCCCAGCCCTCTCCCATCGAGGGGGAGGGAGTATTATCGGCGGTGTGGTCGCTCAGGGCATTCAGGCGGTTTAGCTGCCTGGATGCTTCGAGGCGATGGCAGGCTTGCGCGCCCGGGATTTCGCCGCGCATGGTCTGTGCAAGGAAGCGCAGGATGTCTTCGCCGTCGTTGGTGAGTACGGCTATTTTATGTTGGAGCTTGTCTTGGATGCACATTTTAGGTCTCAGGTCTCAGGTTTCGGGGTGATAGCCACAAGGGGCACAGATTTCACAGAGGCGAATGGTTGTTCGTAATCGCTTGGTGACTACTATGATACGGACGTATGTTTGGGTTGTCAAGGGGGAAGTTTGGGATGCGTGATATACTTCGATTATGCCACCCGACATCAGCAATCCGAAGTTCAAGCAGCTTGCTGCCGCCATCCTGCAGCGACACGCGCTCAATGACGCCGAGGCTAACATCACGAGCGCGATACGGGACTTTCTCATTGCCACGGAGCTTGCAAAGCCTGATGAGATCGTCGAGGAAAACCCGCCGTCCGATGCAACCCGTCGCGCCGTTGATCTGACCGCGCTGGACACATTCGTCGAGGTCAAGCGCAGGGTCAGCAATATGCAGGCGGGCTTCAATCCGGACCCCGGATACGTGAAGCAGCTTGACGACTATCTTGCACTGTCGGCGAACGAGGGCAAGGGCGTGCGCACCGGCATCCTAACCGACGGCAAATACTGGCTGCTGCGCTGGCACGGCGCGGGCGCGGTCAGAACGACCCTGCCCTACGCCTTCACGCTGCAAGACGCCGACGGCTGGCTCGCGCTCTACGAATGGCTGCGGGATACCGCGCTCGTCTCGCTCGAAGACATTCAGCTAGACCGCTCCAGCATCGAGCAGCACCTGGGTCCCGTCAGCCCCGCGTACCAGCGCGACATCGACACGCTCAAGCGGCTGTACGCGCAGTCGGCGCAGCATGAGACCGTCAAGGTCAAGCGCAGATTGTGGCACGACCTTCTTCGCGCCGCGCTCGGTGAGATAGCACGAGACAACGCCCAGATGGACGACCTGTTCGTGCGCCACACCTACCTGACGGCGGTCATCGGCATGGTCGTGCAGGCGTCCTTCGGCATAGATATTCGCGCCCTCGCCGCCGCCAATCCCGCCGATCTGGTCTATGGGCGCGAGTTCCGCAACGCGACCGGATTGCAGGGCGTCGTGGAGTCCGACTTCTTCGCCTGGCCCGCAGAAGTGGGCGGCTTGTCGCTGCTTGCGGCTATGGCGCGGCGGGTTGCACGCTTCGACTGGCGCGAGGGCAACGCCCCAAACGACATCGCCGCGCTGCTCTACGAGACCGTCATACCGCCCGACGAGCGCCGCACGCTTGGCGAATACTACACTCCGCAGTGGCTTGCGCGCGCCATGACCCGCGAACTGGTTACCGATCCGCTGAAGCAGAGCGTACTCGATCCGGCGTGCGGCTCAGGCACATTCATCGCGGAGGCGATTGCCAACTTCATCGAAGCCTCCGACGCATCCGACATGCACTCGTCAGAGGTGTTCAGCAGGCTGCGCGACGCCGTCATCGGCATAGACATCCACCCCGTCGCCGTGCATCTAGCCCGCGCCGCCTATGTGCTCGCCGCCCGAAGCGCAATCGAAGCCGCCTCGTACACATCAGTCACCGTGCCGATTTACATGGGTGACGCGCTCCAGTTGCGCTACCGCTCCGGCGACCTGTTCGCCGAGCAAGAAATCACCATTCAGGTGAACGACGATGACAACACCGAGCTTACCTTTCCCGTGAGTCTTGTCGAGCGACCGGACACATTCGACGCGCTCATGGGCGATGTCGCAGAGTACATAGAGGGCGGCGAAGACCCGATGCTCGCGCTGGACGACTATCACATAACCGACGAATTCGAGCGCGGCATGCTCAAAGCCACAATCGCCACGATGCAGCGGCTGCACAATGAGGGGCGCAACCACATCTGGGCGTATTACACGCGCAACATGGCGCGTCCCGTCGCGCTGTCCCGCTCGAAGGTGGATGTGATAATCGGCAACCCGCCGTGGCTGAGTTATAGAAACACTACGAATATTCTGCGAACCGAATTGGAGCGTCACAGCAGGAACACTTACGGCATCTGGGATGGCGGCAGATACGCTGCTCGCCAAGACATCGCTGGCCTATTCTTCGCGCGCAGCGTTGACCTGTACCTTCGAGAGGGCGGCGCAATCGGGATGGTGCTACCGCACAGCGCTTTGCAGGCCGGGCAGTACAGCAAATGGCGAACCGGTGCATGGCGCGGCAGCCAGGGCTTGCGGACGCTATCCGTCGATTTTGGATACAAGACGGCATGGGACCTGGAACGCTTGCAGCCGAACTCTTTCTTCCCCGTGCCGTCGTCCGTAGTGTTCGCTAAGTATCTTGGAATCGCAGAAAGGCCAACGCCGCTCGTCGGCAGCGTGGAACGCTGGGTCGGCGATGCAGGCGCGGACGATGTTCAGAGGGCAAGCGCAACGATAACCGACACCTCTGCTGATAGTGTATCCATCTATGCTGACCATACAAGAAAGGGTGCGGATATATACCCGCGCTGCCTATTATTCGTGAACGAAACCGAGAACCAAGCCGTTATCAGAGCAGCAAACACATTGACAGTGAATCCGCGTCGAGGTTCGCAGGACAAGCGGCCATGGAAAGACATTGACCTTGCCAAAATCACGGGACAGACGATAGAGACGGCACATCTATTTGATGTGCATCTCGGTGAAACGCTTGTCCCCTACACGATGCTTGAACCTCTGAAAGCGATATTACCCTTCAAGAAGGGCGATAGTGAGCTCCATGTTGATGAAAGCGGAGTCGGTGGCATCGGACTTGCCGATTTAGAACGCCGTATGCGTGGGCGCTGGCAAACCATCAGCCAGCTTTGGGATGAGTATAAGGGGCCTCGGAATAAATTAAATTTGATTGAAAATATGGATCACTACGGCAAATTATCTGTTCAGTTGAAATGGCGGAAAGATACTGCCGAAAGGTACATCCGTATAGCCTATGCTAGATCTGGAGTGCCGACAGCGGCGATAGTGCGCGATAGCGAATCGATTATTGACACTACGCTCTATTGGACCACCTGTCAGAATTTTGACGAAGCAGACTATTTGCTTGCAATAATCAACAGCGATTCTTTACAAGAAGCCGCAAACCCGTTGATGTCCAAAGGACAATTCGGCGCGCGCGACTTGCACAAGCACCTGTGGAAGCTGCCCATCCCGGAGTTCGACGTCGGCAACGCGCTGCATGCGGAAATCTCGGCTGCGGGCAGGGCTGCTGCGGCCGGGGCCGAGCGCGAGCTTGCGCGTGTGCGTGCGGAGCGGGAGGAGAGCGGGCGGGTGTTCAGCGTGACGGTGGCGCGCCGGGAGCTGCGGGCGTGGCTGCGGGGGAGCGATGAGGGGGTGCGGGTGGAGGAGGCGGTGGGGGAGTTGTTGGGGCGGGGGGCAGCCCTAATTTGCTAGCGGTTCACAAAGGTGATGACATAGCGAGGTCGTCCATCGCCTACTCGCCGCGTGTGCGCGTCAATCCTGACTTCTTGCTTGAGGATTTCGTTGATGTCTCCAATGACATCATCTACTTCGAGTTCGACCTTGCCCGATATTACCGTTCCAATAGCCTCTTTCAGAAAATCCACGTCGGCCTCTTCAATGTGAAACTCAGCCCGGCGGCTATTGGGCAAGAACCCTACAAAGTATCCTATAAGCGTTACATCATCTTCCTTGATGTTGTCTTCGCTTAGCCGATTTTCACTGCGTCGAACCTGAGTGACGTTGGTGAATTGGAATACATCATCCTGGAATGCCAAAGCGCAAACCGCTTCACTATCGGCAACAGTCTTGAGAAAGTTCCGTATCCCCCCGAGCGCGCGCTGATTGGTATCGGCAATCGCTTCCGCTAGTTCTTCGTCCGTACCCACCGACGCTTCGAGAATTCCCTTAACTCGCGCGATAGCCGTCTCGACTGGAGTGGATTGACCTTCAAGAGCCGGCTGCTGCGAGGCTTCCTCTACTTGAAATCCAAATGACCCCCGTGCCGTGTTCGTAATTATCAGGCGGTAGTCTTCACCGTGTGGGACACGCCCGGTTGGGGAAAGAGGTGCGTGGTCGCTCGCGCCAACCAATGTAACGGCGTTCGCAAAGGATTTCACCGCGTCCGGCCCGAATGCGGCATCGATGCCGCGGCTACCCACGACCGGACTGCCCCGAAAGGTCAGGCTTGCGTTGACCAAGCGCGAGGAAAGGCCTTCGTATGCTTCAAGTTGCTCTTCGACGTCTTGCAGCCGCGCCTCAAAACTCATTCGAGCAATAACGTCAGATTCGTCAGCTTGACTAATCAACTTCTTTAAGGTGGCTCGCTCTGACAGTAGAAAACGATGCTCGTGTATGTTCATTACTGTCCACCCATGCCGTCAAACCGCTCAAGTTCGGTCCGTGCCTCAGTATCTCCATCACTTGCCAAATCGACCTGCAAATAGCCCTTCCAAAGAAAATCGCCCCTCCTGTGTGACCAAAGACTACTCCAATATACCGCCCAGCCAACAAGACTTTCGGGCCTTGTCTGGTTCACCGGCACGAAGTAAGAGTCAACGTTATGCGTATCTTTGACTTCCTGGTGGTCAAAAAGATTGGGGAACCCTTGTAACAAAGTCAATTGTGTGTGATTGTTGGGGATGCTGAAGAATGTGACCACGTCAATATCCCTGGGCGGACGGTCATCAATCTCTTCGATGTTCTCAGCGAAGCTGCCGTCAATCCACTGGAAACCCTGTTCCAAGCCGGCGTTATGCAGTTCTGCGCGAAAGTCCAACAGGCCGGTCAACAACCGTCGGCGTGTTTCAGTATCTCCAAAGCGCGTCACCACATCACGCAGGGACACTTCATAGGGTGAACTAGGCTCTTCATCTTCATTTATAGGTGGTAGAACACCAGAAAAATCCCAATCAGGAATTGGGTTTGTGCTTGGTAGCATCGTCGCTTATCTCAATAGTATCCTATTTTCAGGAGCCGACTGAAATTCGCCGGAGACATCCGCACATGGCGCAGTCGGGTAGGTTCGTAGAATATCAGCGAAGCATGAATTGTCAAGCCTGATGCAAGGCAAGCACGCGTTACGCTTAACGCTCTGCTACCGGCGTCGTTCGCTTCCCTGCCGCATCCAATCCGCCCAAGAGCGAGCCATCGTCCGACAAGCGCTAACAGAAGGTCCTTGCCGTCAGATGTTGAACTGCGGGTCGTCGTAGTTGTCTAGCTTGTTGTATATCTGGATGCGCCAGCGCTGGGGGTCAACGACTAGCAGGCGAGACTTCACCGGGTCGAACTCGACAGCCATGGGCAGGGCGAAGCGCCATTCGGGTTCGAGGCTGTACACGCGGCGGCGTGCCTTATAGACGTCCGGGTTGCTCAGGACGTACTCGTGCTGCCACTTCGAGAGTTCCTGCGCATCGCCGGTGAATGTGGTGATGTAGTTGCGGTCCGCGTCGTATGCCTGCACCCTGTTGTTCACCCAGTCGCAGACGTAGATGTCGCCGTCGGGGTCAACCGCCACGTCGGTCGGATGGTCGAACTGCGTCTCCCCGTCGCCGTGCTCGCCGAGGCTGAAGACGAAATCACCGTCCGCGTCGAATTTCTGGATGCGGTGGTTCTTGTGGTCGGCTACATAGACGCTGCCGTCCGCGTCGGTGGTCAGGCCCCAGGGCGCGTTGAACTCGCCGTCGGCGTCGCCGCGCTGCCCGAATGAATAGAGCGGATTGCCGAACTTGTCCAGCTTCTGTATGCGGTGGTTCAGCGCGTCCGACACATAGATGTCGTCGTTGCCGTCTATCGCGATCCCCGAGGGGCGGTTGAACCGGGCGGGGCCGTCGCCATGCTCACCGAACATCCGCAGGAACTCGCCGTCGGGGTCGAAGACCGTTACGCGGTGCATCCACTCGTCCGTAACATAGACGTTCTCGTCGCCGTCAACCGCGACGCCCGCAGGCCACTTGAACTGCCCGCCGCCGTCCCACTTGCCGAAGCGCGTCAGTATCTCCTCGTCACCCGGCGTAGTGCCGATGGAGAGCTTTACGATTTCACTGCCGTTCGGACGCCTTACGACCGTGAACACATTGTCTTCTTCCTGTCCCACAGCCAGCGTCAGCAGCCCGGTTACCTGCCTGCCCCCCACGACATGGCTGTAGTCGTACACCCTGTCGGCAACTACTCTGGTCAGCATATCCTTCCCATCCTATACATCTTGTTGGACTCGCCTACGCGAACATGTACTCGCGCGTCGAGACGATGAGCTGAAGTATCTCCGCAATCTCCTGCGCGGACTCGGCATCGCTCTTGCCGTTGCCGCCGCAGACGCCATTCTGCTCCGCGTGCGCGACAAGCTCTGCCCTCGTGCCCTCGTTGAACTGCAACGGGCCGAGCAGGTCGAGGCATGTGTCCACCAGCACTTGGGGAGACGTTGCCTGCTCCTGCGCCTTCTCGATTATCTTGCGTATGCCAGGGCGGTCAACCTCGTTCACCATATCGGCGACGAAGTTCGTGCGCTTCATCAGCGCGCCGCTGTTTATCCACTCGACGCCGGAGTGCCAGCCCTCCACGCTTGGCGGGTTCAGCAGTTCCTGTCCCATGTAGGTGATGTGGTTCGCCCAGTCGTATATCTCCGGCGAAGGCAGCGCGGCGTCGCCTGCCATCCGCAGCGTGCTAACGACGACTTCGGTCGGGTTCTTCACCTTGCGGAACTGCGCCGCCTTGAAGAAGTCCGAGTTGAACAGCATTCGCAGGACCGCGCGGATGTCGTAGTCCGTTTCCATCAGCGCCTTGGAGAGGAAGTCGATGGCTTCCGGATCGTTCGGCGGGGTTACGGGCCATGCGGGCACCTGCACCTCGTCAGCCACGAAGAAGCTGTACAGATGGCGGGCGATGAAGCGCGCCGTCGCCGGCTGCTTCAGGATGATGTCGATGATGTCCTCGCCGTTGAAGTTGCCCGTCTCGCCGAGGAACGTCTTGTCGCCGTTGTCGTGGTCGTCTTCCTTGTACTCGAAATACCAGTCCCACCTGCCCATATGGAAGCGCGGCAGCTTCGGGGACATCGTCCAGCCGGTGAACGCGCGTGAGCACTCCCGCACGTCGTCCTCGGTGTAGTTGCTCACGCCCATGCTGAACAGCTCGAGAAGCTCCCTGCCCCAGTTCTCGTTGACCGCCGTCGCATGGTTCTCGTTGTTGTCCAGCCAGTAGATCATCGCCGGGTTCTTCGCCACAGCGATCAGCAGGTCGCGGTACTTGCCCATGCCCTTCTCGCGGAACATGTCTATCATGTCCGTGATTTCGTCGTAGTGGTCCACCTTCGAGACGCCCGTCGCGAATATCTGGTGCCAGAAGAGGCACATCTTCTCCTGCAGTGGCGCTTTGGTGTTTATCATCCGCCACACCCAGCTCACCTGCCCGACGCCTCCGAGCGTGCCGGGCTTCCACTGCATGTGGTGGTAGCGCAGGAACTCGTAGATGTCCACCGGCTCCTGACGCTCCGGGTGCAGCAGGTCTTCTACCGTCTCTTCATATCCGACGGCAAGTCGCTCCTCCAGCTCTTCGCGTGACGCTCCAAAACCGGCGCGCCGCATCAGGTGGGCAATCATTGCAAGGTCGCTGCTGCTCATCGTCAATCTCCCTGTGGTGGCTCAATGTCGTGGCCGTGGCTGCCGGATGCCGGCTCTGTTGCAGATTGAATTCGCGGTGGATGTCAAGAATCTCGTCCGCGTGAGGGCAATTATATGTTAAAGGCGCGAAATGCCGCAATGAATGAAGTGCCGGCGCAATGCGTTGACTTGCGGGGCTGCGTAGGCTATTCTGGGCGCATAACTTAATACGATACGCAAGTTGTTGGGGGAGCTTGGGCAAGCCAGGCTGAGAGGCTTCGACATTTCGGAGCGACCCCTCGTACCTGACCTGGATAATGCCAGCGTAGGGAGTGCGTGAATACGCAATTCAAACAGGCTGCTGGCATGATTGTCAGCAGCCTGCTTTTATTTGTGAGAACCCGTTAGTGCTATAATTGTCCACGAATTGCGGCAGCGGTATGAGTTCCATAGGAGAATTTCAGATGCACGACCCCCTTATCATCGGAGGCAAAGAGTTCAAGTCGCGCTTGATGGTCGGCACGGGGCGCCATCGCAGCATGGAAGAGATGGTCGCATCCGTTAAATCCTCCGGCGCCGAAATCATCACGGTCGCAATACGTCGTCTCGACCTCGACAACCCTGCCGAAAAGAATATCCTGGACTACTTCGACTGGGACGAGTACACCATCCTGCCGAATACCGCCGGCTGCAAGACGGCAGAGGAAGCGGTGTTCACGGCCCACCTCGCGCGGGAGGTAACAGGCTCTTCCTGGATCAAGCTGGAGGTCATCCCTGAGCCGAAGCACCTGCTTCCGGACCCGGTGGGCACTTACGAGGCTGCCTGCCAGCTTGTGGATGAAGGCTACACCGTGCTGCCGTACATTCACGCCGACCCCGTGCTAGCGAGGCGCCTCGAAGACATCGGCTGCGCTACCGTGATGCCACTCGGCTCCCCCATTGGCTCGGGACAGGGCATTCTCACGCTCGACGAGATACGCCTGATAGTCGCGGACGCCAACGTGCCGGTTGTAGTGGATGCGGGCCTCGCGGTGCCTTCCGAGGCGTCGCAGGCGCTTGAGATAGGCGCTGACTGCGTACTCGTCAATACTGCCATCGCTCAGGCAGCGGACGCCGAACTGATGGGAGAGGCGTTCAGGCTGGGAGTGGAGGCGGGACGCAAGGCATATCTCGCCGGTCGCATCGAGCGCAGGCAGGCAGCGATAGCGTCAAGCCCGACGGAAGGGGTCGCCGCCCCTGTCGGCAGCGCGACCTAGGCAAGATGATGCGGTTCCCCTACCCTTCGCTCTGTCTGGTAACCGACCGCCTGCGCTGCAACGGTCGATCAGTCGAGTGCGTGGTTGACGCGGCGATTGACGGCGGAGTGAATATAGTCCAGCTGCGTGAAAAGGACATGCCTGCGGCGGACTTGTACTCGCTCGCGTTGCGGGTCAAAGACGTCGTGGGAGAGCGGGCGCTCCTCTTCGTGAATGACCGCATGGACGTCGCTATGGCAGCGGGCGTGGATGGAGTGCAGCTTGGCGAAAACGCCCTGCCCGTCAAAGCCGCAAGGCGCATAGCCGGCGAAAATCTCTTGCTCGGGCGCTCCGTTCACAGCGTCAGCGGGGCAATGGAAGCCGAATCGCAAGGGGCGGATCTGCTCACGCTCGGCACAATCTTTCCCACCGCATCGCATCCGGGAGTACGCACAGGCGGTCCTGAACTGGTCAGGGAAGTCGCGTCGGCGGTTAGCACACCGTTTCTCGGCATCGGTGGCATCGACGCTTCAAACGCCGGGCAGGTTATCAAGGAAGGCGCGGCAGGAGTGGCGGTAATTTCAGCAATTTCCACTGCTCAAGACTCCGCACTTGCCGCAACAGACCTGTGTAATTCCCTGCGCGCGGCAGTCGTCCCCCAAGCAGTCAGGGAGGTCTGAGGTTAGTCATGATTACGCTAACTATAAACGGCAAGGAACGCACTCTGGATACGCCGACGCCCCTAGTTGACTACCTTGAATCGCTCGAAGTGAATACCCGCTTCATCGCGGTAGCGCACAACGGCACGGTAATCCGCCGCGAAGAGTTCGACGACGTTACACTCGGTGAAGGCGACGAGGTAGAGATCGTGCGCGCGGTCGGAGGCGGCTAGAGAGCCTTTCAGCTAGTGTAAAGGCTGCTTGCTCGCCTTATATACGATTGCAAAGGGTACGCTGCTCAGGCGCTGGCGCTGGCTTTCCCAGTAGGGGCCTCCGTAGGGCGCTCGCAGACGCCTGGGATCAGCGCGGTCGTAAGGCATGGGTTCAACTACCCGCTCGACTCGAAAGCCTGCGCCCGTCAGCAGAGCGAACATTTCCGTGATAGTACGGAAGATGGTTACACCGTTTTGGGAGGCGTCGTGCGTCGGCTCATCCCATACTTCAACCGGCGGGTTGAAGTAGTCGGTGACGCGCAGCACCTCTCCGTCAGCATCCCACTCGAAAGCCGTCAGAGGATGCACTGTGCCGATGACCAGCATCCCACCGTCCCGAAGCAGCCTGTAGGATTCGGCCAGGCAGGCCGCAGGATCAGGTAAAAACTCCATACCGAAACACGAAATCACCAGGTCGAAGCACTTATCCCTCAGCATGGCAAGGCGCTCGATGTCGCACTGGAGCAGATTGAGAGTGACGCCTTCTCCCGACGCAAGCTCGCTCGCTTTCGCCAACTGCTGGCCCGACATGTCGATGGCTGTCGCTTCCGCGCCCCATTTTGCCAGCACAATCGAGTTCTGCGCCGCTCCGCATGCGAGCTCCAGCGTCCGCTTTCCGCGCACGTCGCCTATGATACCGAGCTCGCGCTCACCCGGACACAGTGGCGAATAGTGCACGTCGTCGAGAGAAATCCGGGTCTCCATCTGATAGGACTCGGACATTTCGTCCCAGCCCAGACGAATAGCCTTCTTGATGGAGTCGGAGGACAAAGTTCAGGAAACCTGAGTGTGGAGGTCGAAACGAGAAGTGGTGGCCCCAACGGAATTCGAATCCGTGTTTGCGGCTTGAAAGGCCGCTGTCCTAGTCCCCTAGACGATGGGGCCACGATTCATGAGGCAGAGTACAGCCTGCACTTCTATTGTAGAGATTCGAGGAACGGCGCGCAATGAAATAGCGCATTGGAGAATCTTGCATAAGTGCAGTTATAGCGACGATGCGGGCACTTTCACCCCCATCCTAACCTTCCCCCATCGAGGGGGAAGGGACTTATGCAATTTTCTCGTATTGGAAGTCTTGCAGAGGCTCTCGATGTGCCGCTACGGGTACAGCGCTAACTGCGTGATGCCTTCGTCCTCGGGGAGCCCGAACATGAGGTTCATGTTCTGCACCGCCTGCCCTGCCGCGCCCTTCACGAGGTTGTCAATGCAGCTGATGACCACAAGGCGGTTCGTGCGCGCGTCAACCGTCGGGTACACAACGCAGTCGTTGTTGCCGAGAGTGTGCTTCGTCATAGGCGGCGCGGGTACGACCTTCGCGAAAGTTTCCCCTTCGTAGAAGCTGTCGTAAATCTCGCGTATTTCAGCCTTCGCGTCCTCGCCGGATGCGATCGCGCCTTCCTTCAGCGGTGCGTAGCAGCTCGCGAGAATGCCCCGCGTCATCGGGACAAGGTGCGTCATGAAGGTGATGCGAAGGCCGTCGCCGCTATCAAGCAGGTCCAACTCCTGCTGAATCTCCGGCAAGTGGCGGTGCCCGTCAACCGAGTATGCCATGAAGTTCTCGTTGACCTCTGAGTAGTGCGTCTTCAGCGACAAGCCGCGCCCTGCTCCTGATACACCTGACTTCGCGTCAACGATAATGTCGCTTTCTATGATGCCGGCATCCACCGCCGGGGCGAGAGCCATTATCGACGCGGTAGGATAGCAGCCGGGGTTGGCGACAAGATTCGCATCGGACACTTCGTCGCGGTGCAACTCGGTCAGCCCGTAAACGGAGCCTTCCATGTGCTCGGGGCATGGGTGCTGCACGTTGTACCAGTCTTCATAGACGTCAAGGTCCTTCAGGCGAAAATCGGCGCTGATGTCCACAGCCTTAACGCCCTCGGCAAGCGCCCGCCCAATCCGCTCAGCACTCGCGGCATGCGGTAAGGCCGAGAAGACGACATCTACGCTCTCAGTGATTTCCTCGGTTATCGTCAGGTCGAGTTCCGACATGTGCGGGAACACATCGGCCAGCTTCTGCCCTGCCGCGCTTCGGCCGGTAACGGAGGTGATTTCTGCGTTGGGATGTCGGGCGAGGATACGCGCCAACTCTACGCCCGCATATCCGGTCACATTGATGATGCCAACTTTCACTTTCAACGCAGTTGCCTCCTGAAGTTGCTGATAAGAGAATATAAGTCTATACGATGTGGTGTAACAAGTCGCATCCACATGATGATAGCGTTTCCATTCATGTGGATGAATAGCAATTCCACCCCCATCCTAACCTTCCCCCATCAAGGGGGAAGGGACTTTGTCACCGAGAAGGAAACGCTACGCCACATGATTGTACGACTATCGAACGATTTCCAGCGCCGAGCCGTCGATAAGGCGATAGATGTAGAAATCGCTATCGAATGTGAACACGCTACGCAGTTCAAGGCTTTCAGCAGTCGCAATCAGGGATGCGTCCGCCAAAGACATCGGTGTGTCGTTGTACTGTTCCATAAGTACCGCCATTCTGTCGATTTCATCATCCGCGGAGTTGTGCAATGACAGTTGACCGGCTGCTCGCAAGTCCCAAAGCCTAACCTGATAAGCAAAGCCTCCCCGGTTCTCAAGAAAATACATAGCCTCCGTAAGACAAGCCATTGTGGTAAGCATCGGTTCCCCGGTCAGGCGGTCCAAAGCATCGAGCGCGTCAAAATGGTACGAATCATCGTCGTCAAGCAGTGCCACCATAGGCCCTGCGTCCGTCAGAATCATGGATTATTCTTTCCGTATCCTGTTTTTCCGGAGATATTCTTCTATCTCTTCTCTCTCCTCGATGGTTTTCGCGTCGATGTGTTCGGACATGCGCGCGCCACCGCGGTAGTTTTCGCTGCTATGTATCACGCCGATGTGGTCTTTCAGGGCGTCATATAGCGTCTTCTCACCTTTCTTCGGCTCGCGGCGCGGCTTGATGTTTTCGGGCTTCACCGGCGGCGAGAAGCGCGTCCACAGAAAATCGAGCACGACCTTTTCGGGCGTCCTGCCCAGTATTTCCGCGTGCTTGAGTATTTCCTCTTCCATCTCAGGCGGTATCTCGATATTCATGTCATCCCTCCCATCCACCATTATACCTTCTTCCGCCTGGCGGCGGGCTTGCGCGCAGCTCGTTTCGCCTCCCTCTCTATCTTGGGCCGTTCCCGGCAGCCCCACGCAAGCGTACACTCACCGCATTGCGGGCGCTGCGCCTTGCATACTTGCCGCCCGTGCTGGATCAGGTACATGTGGAACGCGAATACGTCCTGGGGCTCGACCATCGGCTCCAGGATGTCGTGCGCCTTGTCCGCATTCACCTTGGGGCCAATCAGCCCGAGACGCTTGGAGACACGGAAGATATGAGTGTCCACGGGCATCGCCGGCATTCCCAGCGAAAAGCAGAGTATAATCGCCGCCGTCTTGGGGCCGATGCCGTTCAGCCGCTTGAGCCAAGCCTTCGCTTCATCGAGGGGCATTTCGGCAAGGAACGACAGGTCGAAGGACCCAAGCTCGTCGCGAATCTGGCAAAGCACATTCTTTATGCGCGGCGCCTTTTGCTTTGCCAGCCCGCCGCGCCGGATTGCCTCCTCTATTGCCTCGACAGGAGCGTCGGCGACCGCGTCAATGGAGTCGAACGTGTCCATCAGGTTGTTGAAGGCGCGCTCCGAGTTCAAGTCGGATGTGTGCTGCGACAGGATGGTATAGACAAGCTCTTCAACCGGCGAGTAGCGCACATGCCATTGCGCCGGGCCATATTCCGCGCCAAGAAAATCCATCACATCCTGCGCTCGAACCTTGCGCCTTCTAGTCGGCCTGGCCGGTTGCGTGGATGGCCTGTGTACCTGCACGGGTCTAGCCCTTTCCCAGAGCGCCGACTATGGCATCGCCCACCTGCGAAGTGGATGACGAGCCGCCGAGGTCGGGTGTCAGTATCTCTCCCTGCTCGACGACGAAGATTACAGCCTTGTCCACAACATCGGCCGCTTCGTCGTGCCCAAGGTGGCGAAGCATCATCGAGCCGGACAGAATGGCTGCCATAGGATTTGCTATACCCTTGCCCATAATGTCCGGCGCGCTGCCATGCACCGGCTCGAACATAGACGGGAAACGCCGCTCCGGATCAACGTTGCCGCTCGGCGCGAGCCCCATGCTGCCTGTGATGATTGCGCCGATGTCGGTTAGTATGTCGCCGAACAGGTTGCTGCCCACAACAACATCGAAGCTCTCCGGGCGACGCACGAAGTCCATGCAGGCGGCATCAATCAGCAGGGAGTTGGTTTCGATGTCGGGATAGCGTTCCGCAACCCTGTCGAATGCCCGATCCCACACGAGCATTCCGAAACCCAAGGCGTTGGACTTGGTTATCGAAGTAACGTGCTTTGCCTTGTCTCGCTTGCGCGCCTGCTCGAAGGCATAGGTGATAATGCGTTCGCAGCCCCGCCTGGTGAAGACGCCCGACTGTATGCCTATCTCTTCCTCGAAGCCCGGATACTGGAATCCGCCGACTTCGGCATACTCTCCCTCGGTATTCTCCCTGATCACGAGCATATCTATGTCGTAAGGCTGCTGGTTTCGCAGGGGCGAGGTGATGCCGGGGTACAGAACACTGGGGCGCTCGCAGACGTACTGGTCGAATGTACGGCGTATCGGCAGAAGCAGGCCGTTCAGCGTGATGTGGTCTTGCAGGTCGGGGTGCCCGACGGCGCCCAGGTAGATAACATCAGACTGCGCCATCTGGTCGAGCGCGTCGGTCGGCATCATCATGCCGTGCTCGAAGTAGTATTCTGAGTTCCAGGGATGCTCGATGAAGTTCCAGTCTATGCCGTACTGCTCTCCAACGGCGTCCAAGACCTTGATGCCCTCTTCGATGACCTCGATGCCAACGCCATCGCCACGAATCACGGATACCTTATATTCGGCCATGTCAGACCTCTCATTGCAGGATGTAAGTTAAGAATTATGCAAAGGGCACTCTTTAGGACGACTGACGGGAGTATTCACCCCCATCCTAACCTTCCCCCATCAAGGGGGAAGGAACTGTTGCACATTTCGCATATGAATTCGGAAGCCCTAATTGCTGCCCGCTATCATACACTACAATTGGCTTCTTA
The DNA here is from genome assembly GCA_965204855.1 of Dehalococcoidia bacterium. Classification (GTDB taxonomy): domain Bacteria; phylum Chloroflexota; class Dehalococcoidia; order Lucifugimonadales; family JADFKI01; genus Bin90. The sequence goes on along the minus strand of OZ242018.1, from coordinate 1,299,529 downwards.
TCCGCTCAAGCCAAAGTCGGGTTTCTCTAACGGACTTGAACCGCAGCACCTCAATATGGCTGTAGTCCGGTGAAGTCAGAACTGACGTGAGAGACTTCCGACGTCTCCAGTGCGTCCGAAATGCCCATAGGAATAGGGAGTCCCTAGTCAGGAAGTGCCGCCACAGGTCTTCCCTATTGTCATTCCATAGCTTCTTTCGCATAATGCCTCGCGTCATCGTGCGCCAGAAGAGGCGCCAGAACACGAGCGGAAAAGAATAGTCGAGCCAAATGAGTGTTGTCGCGCGAGGCCAGATGATGTCGCGTACCATGCTGTAGTTGCCGTCAACAATCCAGCCCTCAGTGGATAGAGAATCTGCGACACGCTCCCTAAATATGTCATCGGGCGTCTCAGCCCAGTTCGGTCCGTGGCGGATGGCGTCCAACTCTATCGTTGGCACGCTCAACATCCGGGACAGCCGCCGCGACAGGGTAGTCTTGCCCGAGCCCGTGGTGCCGAGAATAACGATGCGGTGAGAGTCCTGAGCGCTTATGATACTCATCATACAGGGATGTGCTTCTCATACCAGCTTAACACTACATTAGACTGTCAATATGGATTAGGCGACCATTTACAGGGTCTATACCTAGAGCAAATATCTCAAGTGTCACCGCTCCAAGCAGAGGCATGGAATTATCGGCGCCGAATACGACAGGAGATGTATGGTTCTCGCCGTTGATTCGGATTCTGGTCTCACCAAAATCTCTCTCAATGTGGCGACCGTCTGCAAGTATAAACGAGCGACTCAATTCTGAGGCTACGCCCAATTCTTGCAGCAGCGAACTCGGCAGTATCGTGTATGTCGCGCCTGAATCCACCAGTGCGCTGACCGTCTCATAGCGTTCCCCTTGCGGGTCTCCGATTTCCAGCTCGACTTGGAATACTCCCATTAGTAAGTCCCTTCTCTCGGTAGTTGGAAGAAATATGCAAAAAGGTACATTTAGGACAATTGCCGGGAGTTTTCACCCCCATCCTAACCTTCCTCCATCAAGGGGGAAGGAACTCTTGGATATTTCTCGCGGTAGGCATTAAATCTTGACGCGATTCTCGCCCGATGTTAGGTTATTTTAATATAGATATTGAATGCGTTGAAGGGGAGTAGTAGCGTTGCAGTGGGGCATGAAGAGAGCCGGGGAGGCTGGAATCCCGGCACGCTGACCTGCCGTGAACTCGCCCCGGAGCGTCCGATCTGAAAGTGCCCTTGGCGAAGTAGGATCGGACGGGTATGCCCGTTACAGCTACCGAGCGTCCCGGCGGAATGCACTGCCGGGGAACAAGGGTGGTACCGCGGTATCTTCCGAGCGAAGTCCCGTCCCTTGCCGGGGACGGGTTTTTTGTGCTTGTTTGGCGATGCGAGATTTGAGTGGAGGGCAAATGATGGCAGTTGTCAGGACGATAGAGCAGCGATTCGACCACAGAGCGATTGACGTGAAGTGGCAGCAGCGCTGGCTCGAGGACGGCACCAACAGGGTGAACGACGACGACCCGCGCCCGAAGTGGTACGAGTTGACGATGTATCCCTACCCGTCCGGCGACCTTCACATAGGGCACTGGTACGCCATGAGCCCGTCGGACGCGCATGCTCGATTCCGCCGCATGCAGGGCTACAACGTGCTGCATCCTATGGGCTTCGACGCCTTCGGGCTGAACGCTGAGAACGCGGCAATCCAGCGCGGCATCCATCCTCATACGTGGACTATCGACAATATGGAGAACATGCGGCGGCAACTTCGCAGCATGGGCACCATCTACGACTGGGACAGGGAAGTCGTTACCTGCGCCCCGGAGTACTACAAGTGGAATCAGTGGTTCTTCCTTCAGTTCTACAAGAGTGGACTGGCATACCGGGCGTTCGCGCCGGTGAACTGGTGCCCCTCATGCCAGACAGTGCTGGCTAACGAACAGGTAATCGAAAGCTTGTGCGAGCGCTGTGATACTACCGTCACGCACAGGGACCTCAACCAGTGGTTCTTCAAGATAACCGACTATGCAGAGGAGCTGCTCGACCACTCCAAGATTGACTGGCCCGAGAAGATTAACAGGATGCAGGACAACTGGATCGGGCGCAGCGAAGGCGTGGACATCGAGTTCGACATCTCAGAGTGCGGCCTCGAAGAGAAGAGCATTACGACCTTCACGACGCGGATAGACACCGTTTACGGGGTAACTTTCGTGGTGCTCGCACCGGAGCATCCGCTCGTCGAGAAGCTGACCACGCCTGAACACAAGGATGAGGTCGAGGCATACGTTACGCAGGCGCGGGTTCAGACGGAAATCGAGCGCCTTTCCACCGACAAGGAAAAGACGGGAGTGTTCACGGGGTCGTACTGCGTGAACAGGCTGAACGGCGAGCGAGTGCCCATACTCGTTGGAGACTACGTGCTGCTGACTTATGGCACGGGCATCGTGATGGGCGTGCCCGCGCACGACGAGCGCGATTTCGTCTTTGCCAAGAAGTACGGTCTGCCGATTCGCGTGGTTGTCGCGCCCCCCGACTGGGACGGCGAGCCGCTGGAAGAAGCATATATAGATGCCGGTACACAGGTCAACTCGGCCCAGTTTGACGGCCTTAACAGCAGAGAAGGCCTGCAACGCATCGCGGACCACATCGAAGCGAATGGCTGGGGAAAGCGCAAGGTGCAGTATCGCGTGCGCGACTGGCTTATTTCCAGGCAGCGGTACTGGGGGACGCCAATCCCCGTCATCTATTGCGACGGCTGCGGTATCGTTCCCGTGCCGGAAGAGGACCTGCCGGTGCTGCTGCCTGAGGACGCCGATTTTCTTCCGACAGGCGAGTCTCCCCTGGCACTGAATGAAGCATTCGTGAACACCACTTGCCCGAATTGTGAAGGCCCGGGCAAGCGCGAAACGGACACGATGGATACATTCGTGGACTCGTCCTGGTATTTCCTGCGATTTACTGATGCCAAGTATGCGGACGGCGCGTTCAATCCTCAAAGCTTGTCCCAATGGGGTGCAGTCGATCAGTACACGGGCGGCGTGGAGCATGCGGTCATGCACCTGCTATACGCTCGCTTCTTCGTCAAGGCGCTGCGCGACCTCGGGATGCTCGACTTCGACGAGCCGTTCGACCGCCTGTACAACCAGGGCGTGATACTGGGTTCGGACCATGAGAAGATGAGCAAGTCTCGCGGGAATGTCATCGCTCCTGACGAGTATGTGGACGCGTTTGGCGCCGATGTCGTGCGCTGCTTCCTGATGTTCCTCGGCCCCTGGGACCAGGGCGGAAGCTGGAGCGACACCGGCATCAACGGCATGGCGCGCTGGATGAACCGCGTCTGGGATGTCGCCACACGGGACGCCAGGCAACTTGACGACTTCCCTCGCGACGACGACACCGTGCGGGATATGCAGCGCCTGATGCACAAGACGATTCGGCGCGTCGGCGAGGACCTGCAACGCTTCAAGTTCAACACCGCGCTTGCCGGCTTGATGGAGTACACGAACGGGCTGAACCAGTTCTGGGAGGGCAAGGGCGTTCACTCCGAGCACTGGGCGCAGGCGATTAGCAGTCTGCTGACTCTTATGTCACCGATGGCACCCCACATCTCCGAAGAGTTGTGGGAGCGCAACGGGCATCGGGGCAGCGTCCACTCCACAGACTGGCCGGATTGGGATGAGGAACTCGCTGCCGACGAGGTCATTACGCTTGTGGTGCAGGTGAACGGCCGAGTGAGAGACAAGATCGAAATCTCGGCTTCCATCGATGAGGAAGCGGCAAAGGTTACCGCGATGGACAGCAGGAGAGTAGCGCCGCATATCGAGGGCAAGGAAGTCTCGCGGGTGATTTACGTGCCCGGCAAGCTGGTGAATATCGTGGCGCGATAGAAGTTCGTACCGGGAAAGCCCAGGCAAAAGCGACATCGATTAAAAGCTAAAAGCGAGTGCCGTCCAAGTAGGAATTGGACGGCACTACTTGTCTCTTCTGAGAATTGCTCGCTTTTCCTATGCTAATGCAAGAGTGTTCGACGGGAACAGCGTCTCGGGATCTACGGCTTCCGGTATGACACTTTGTTCCACATTGAAGCCTATGAACGCTTCCAGAGTCGCTTGAGCGCTCTCGAAGCCGAACGGTATGGGGTCGTCTCCCACGATAGCCGCCCTCTTGAGAAATGCTTCGTCGCCGGCGTCGGTGGCTTTCCCGGAGCGCAGGCGCTCAATATACGGCGCTCTCGCCCTGCTGAATACGTCCCACAACTCTTCCGCGATTCCGGGCTGAGACTCCAGCAGATCGTCTTTCACTACCAGCATGTGGCTTATGGGATACAAGCCCGTTTTCTCGTGCCAGGCTTTGTCGGCATCGTGCGCGTTCGGGAACAGCGGCCGCACGTCCGGGGAATCGATTGGGCCCGCGCCTATCACGGCATCAACCTCGCCCGAAAGCAGCATCGAGGGAAGGTCACTGTTGGGCGACGAAACTACGTTGTCCGGCTCGACGAACTCCGCGACATGCTCGTCCCCTGACAACACCCAGGTGACGGCGTCCAAGTCAACATCGTACTCGGTCCGGAGAAGCGCGCGAGTCCATACACCCGGTGTCAGAGTATAGCTACGGACACCCACTCGCTTTCCTTCCAGGTCCTTAGGCGACTCAATGCCACTGCCGACTCGAACAAGAATCCCACCGTGATAGAAGTCGTGCGTGAGGAAAATGGGCAGGCCCGTGAAACGCTTGCCGTGAGCTCGGGAGCACAGGTAGGTTGCCAGCGCCATTTCCGCGACATCGAACTCCAGGCTCCGCACCATTCGGCGGAATATCATGGGCACGGGCGAGATTTCTATATGCTCCATGCTGAACATATCCGAGGTGACGCTTCCGTCCTTCAGTGGAGTAGTGTGTCCGTAGTTGGCGATCGCAGTCTTCAATACTAAATCACTCAATCTTAAGTCTCCTGTGTGAATTGTCGTTAGGCTGAAGCATTGGCAGATATTCAGCAAGCCGTTGTGGATTCTAGGCTAAGATACAAGCATACAGCATTTGCGAGGGTGTTCCAATTTCGCTAACGTCATGCTGGCGGACTGCGGGCACCCACCAGGGACGCGGCGGTGCATATTTATGGAGAATCGCTGCGACTGGCAATACGCGTCGTGGCAATCCTGGGAGTGTTCCAAGAGCATGTCCATCACAACAGAATCAAGGTGGGAGATGCTTGCGGGAAAACTGCTGTAAAGTACACCTAAAATCGGCTTGCACAAATTGCCGATGTATGCTGCACTTGTCGTGCAGCATAAGTTTTATTATTGTTTAAGACAAGTCTTGAATGATGCCAACAAATCCGGAGGCTATGAATTGACCCATCGAAGCAAAGGCGGCCTCGGATTGACACGTCTGCTCGTACAGGCGCTATTTGCTCTGTTCGTTGGAGTAGTTCTGAGCATCTGCGCGTTGCTTGTTCAGGTGTTCCTTGTGCTCTTGGGTCGAAGAACCACGAGCGCTGAAGAGCTTTCGGAAGATGTCAGCGACTTCCATGCCTCAAGCTGTTCGCTCTGTATGCACCGGAAATGCCAGAATTCACATCGTAAGTCTTCTGTCTCCAATTCCGAAAGAAATCAGTCGGAGACGTCAGCCTCTCAAGCAGCCTAGCGATTAGTCAACTTCAGAATTCGATCTTCGATTGCCTCGCAGGATGCCGCGCCGATAGGTGATTTGCAAATTGAGCCATCCTTCTCACGTCGCCGTCATCGGCGCAGGAATTGTTGGCGCCACCATCGCGTGGCGCATTGCCTCTCATGGCTATCCGGTTACGCTCATCGACAAGGCTGAACCAGGGAGCGGCGCGTCCAGCCACAGTTTCGCGTGGATAAACGCGGGCGCAAAAGAGCCTCTTCATTATCACAACCTCAACCGGCGCTCGCTGGATATGTGGCAGCGGTTTGCGGCTAGGCTGGCAGACGATGGCGATGCGGCGAGCGTAGGGTTGCGGTGGGGCGGCGGAGTGTCGTGGGAGGCTGAAGAGGATGCCGCCCAAAGGCTCATATCCCGGGTCCGGCTGATGCAGTCCTGGGGCTATCCGTCACGCCTGATAAGTGCATCGGAGCTCTCCGAGCTTGAGCCTTCACTAGATGTCGGTGAAGTTGCGGCAGCCGAATACAGCGAGAACGAAGGGCAGGTCGAGCCGCAACTGGTCGCGGATGCCTGCGTGCGGCGGCTTGCCGAGTGGGATGCTACGGTTCATACGCAGACTGAACTCGTCGGGTTCTCTTCCAATAAGAGCGGGCGCATAGTGGGGGTGAATACGACATCCGGAGACATCGAGTGCGATTTCGTCGTGCTTGCCGCCGGCACGGAGACATCCACTCTCGCGTCGATGGCGGGCGTGCATGTGCCGCAGGCGGAGAGTCCGGGTGTGGTCATTCGCACCACGCCGGTCCCCGAATTGCTGCAAAATGTTCCGATCGTCTATGCGCCCGGGCTGGGTGACGGCCGCCAGGAGATTCACATTCGCCAGTGCGCGGACGGCAGGATGATGATCGGCGAAGGCACTCAGGAGAGCCTGGCGGAAGACGACAGCCAGGCGCATGCGGACGACCTGCTGGAACGCGCCTGCCACTATCTGCCCGGCCTTGCCGGAGCGAAAGCCGTCCCCGTGCCGGTGGGATGGCGTCCCATGCCGCTCGACGGCCATCCTATAATGGGCTTCTCTGCGGAAGTTCCCAACCTGTACATCGCGCTTACGCACAGCGGCGTTACGCTCGCGCCGGTACTGAGCCAGTTAGCCGCGCTGGAAATCTGCGATGGCGCGGGCGCGGATGCTGTGCTGGGTCCCTATAGGCCGGGGCGGTTCGCCGGTACCCTACGCTAGTCTTACTCACACGCGTAGTCAGAGTCGATTTGTATATGTCTGATACGAAAGCTTCCGGGCGTTAAGACGGCGAAATTGTTCCTTATCTCCGCACGGTGTTCTTGGAGTGTTTTAGATACAAGGTTAATCCTCGCATCACGAGAAAGCCTATGTATCCGCATTAGCAGTACACCGACAGTTGCTCGGTTTTGAAGGAATATCAGTTCTCCAAAGTCACGGTCATGCGTCAGTACGACGGCGGCGAGTTGTCTTGCCAAATTCACGATTGCGTCGTCTGATAAACTGGGGGACATCTCCGCTATGTACGCAACTGAATGCCCGTCTTGACGCAAACGCTCAACCATTTGCACATCCAAGTTTTCATCCGTCAATATGTTCAATCGGCTACCTCAGTAACTGACTGCGTTACCGTTGCGCGCATTGTTTCAGCCGCGAAAGCTAGGGCGGCTTGTACGCTTTGTTCTGTCAGACGGGGATGCTCTTCAACGATTTCCTCTACGGTCTCGCCGTGAGCCAGTTTCTCAAGGATGTGCTCGACGGTTATGCGGGTGCCGACTACTACCGGCTTGCCCATCATCATTTCTTCGTCCCAACTTATCAGTCCGCGCCATGTTTCCATTTTGCCACCTTCCACAGACTGCGCTTCTTTTCCTTCATTATTGCACATCGCCTCAGTCGAAGCGGGACAGTTCGAACATTCCGATGTCGTGCCTTGTCGCGCCGTCAACGGCGAGGTCGGCCAGTATTTCGCCGACGACGCTTGAGAACTTGAAGCCGTGTCCGGAAAAGCCCGCCGCGACCGCGACCTGCGGAGTCTCCGGCAGCCGATCGATTATGAAGTGCTCGTCGGGGCTGTTGGTGAACATGCAGACCTTCATCGAGGATGTCGCGCCAGCTGCGTCAAGGAAGTACTTCTCTGTGAAGTCTCGCAGCAGCGCCTCGTCCTGTTCATTCGGGTCTCTGTCAATTTCGTCAGGGTCCACTATCTCTTCCAGATGGTGGTATCTTCCGAGCTTGAATCCTGGTATGCCGAACTCCGGGAAGCCATAGAAGTTGCCTTCATCCACCATCAGGTTGAAGACCGGGAACGCTTCCGGTGTGAATAATTCTGGCCGAAGCGTCTCGAACCACGCCAGCGCCTGCCTCTCCGGGACGGCTGAATCTCCAAGCATCGGCAGCATCTTGGATGCCCACGCGCCCGCCGATACGACCAGAGTCTCCGCCTCGTATTCGTCCCTCTCCGTTCGCACCCGCACGCCGGCGGCGGTTGGATGCCACTCAAGCGTGCGCTCGTTCGTGTGGACGGTCGCGCCGAATTCCTGCGCGTGCTCCGCGAACAGCGAGATACATCGCTCCGGCAGAAGGAACCCGCCCTCGTCCTGAAAGACAGCCATCGTGTCGGAAGGCAAGCGGTAGCCGGGGAAACGCTTGGTAAGCTCGGCGCTTGTAAGCACTTCGTGCGGCAGGTCGTGTTCCTCACACGATTGAAGAGAGCCCGCGAAGTAGGCGCTGCCCGGCGGGCCCGCGTCAATCGAGCCGGTGATGTGAAGTATCCGCTCTTCCGCGGAGGCTTCCAAGTCTCGCCAGAGTTCGTAGGCGCGGCGCATGAGCGGCACATACGACGGGTGCTCGTGATAGGCAAGCCTGATGATCCGCGTCACGCCGTGCGAAGAGCCCTTGTCGTGGGCTATGCCGAACTGTTCGATGCCGAGAACGCGCTTGCCACGTTGAGCGAGTTGGTAGAGCGCCGCGCTCCCCATGCCGCCAAGACCGATTACGATTGCGTCATAGTGGCGTGATGTGGTCATTGGCAGCCTCCGAAGCGTCAACCCTGCCTATACGCGTCCGGCAATCACATCGCCCATGTCGGTCGTCCCGCGAACTTCGCCCCCGTCGCCCGCTATGTCCGGCGTGCGGTAGCCTTCGGCCAGGACACCTTCCACGGACTGCTCGACGGCCTCCGCCTCCGCGTCCAGACCCAGCGAGTAACGCAGCATGGATGCCATGCTCAGGATTGTGCCGATGGGGTTGGCAATGCCCTGCCCCGCGATGTCCGGCGCGCTGCCGTGAATCGGCTCGTACAGACTGACCGGCCGCTTTCCACGACCGCTTGGCTTAGGCAGGCCGGACAGGCTGGCGGACGGCAGCATGCCCATCGAACCCGCAAGCACGGACGCCTCATCCGTCAGTATGTCGCCGAATGTGTTCTCAGCTACTATGACATCGAAGTGGGACGGGTTACTGATGAGCTGCATAGATGCCGCGTCAACCAGGACATGTTCCAGTTCCACGTCGGGATAATCCTCTCCGACCTCGGTGGCAATCTCACGCCAGAGTCTGCCGGTCTCCAGCACGTTCGCCTTGTCAACGGATGTGAGGCGCTTGCGGCGACCCTGCGCCAACTCGAAGCCGACGCGCACTATTCGCTCTATTTCCTGCTCCGTGTATTTCAGGGTATCTACCCCGCGCCGTCCTCTGGAAGTATCCCAGCGCTTCTTAGGCTTGGCGAAGTACAGTCCGCCCGTCAGCTCGCGCACGATAATCATGTCCACGCCTTCGAGTAAGGCGGGCTTGATCGGGCTGGAATTGATGAGCTGCGGATACACCTTCACCGGACGCAGGTTGGCAAAGAGGCCGAGGCTCTTGCGGATGGCGAGAATGCCGTCCTCCGGACGTGTGGGAGCGCGCGGGTCGTCCCACTTGGGACCTCCGACCGCGCCGAACAGTATTCCGTCCGTCCCTCTGCACATCTCGACCGTCTCATCGGGCAGCGGCGTGCCGAAGTCGTCAATGGCGTTGCCGCCGACTCTGCCGTAGCTGGTATCGAAGGTGTGACCGAAGCGGTTTCCGACGGCGTTCATGACCTTAACGGCCTCTGCAATGACCTCCGGCCCGATGCCGTCGCCGGGAAGCACGGTTATAGAAAAATTCATGGATAACTCCCATAGTTGTGGTTTAAGCGCGTGTGAGCGCACGCGGGATATTATATGCCTTTTGTGTCCCGTTGGGTAATGCCGAGAAATATGCAAAAGGGTAGTTTCTGGGCTATATGCAGGAGTGTTTACACCCCCATCCTAACCTTCCCCCATCAAGGGGGAAGGGACTCTTGCATATCTCTTGTAATGCCCATGGCTCACGCCCGGATGATCAATGATGGTCTGCAGGGCGACTAGGACGCGGCAGCGGCGTAACCAGCAGTATCACCGCGCCAATCAGGAACAGCGCGGCGACATAGGTGAATGTCGCTTCCGGTCCCGTCAGCGTAATGCCGCCGAACGCGAAGCCGTTGTCATACAGCACGCCAGCGATGATCGGGGAGGCAGCGCTCAGAAGAAAGCGCTCCAATGAAAGGATGCCCAGCACTGTGGTAGGCACTTCGTCGCCCACGACGTCGAGCGCGAGCGCCGTCAGAATGGGCTGGTCGCCGTAGAGGAAAGTGCCCATCAGCAATACTATGGCGATGAGCAGTATGCCGGGCTCCGACCGTCCAAGAAAAAACGCCATTACCGCAAGCAATATCAGCCCGGGAACGAGAACAATCTTCCTGCCAAGCCTATCTGAAAGGTATCCGACAACCGGCGTCGCCACTATTCCAACCGCGAGCAGCGCGCCAAAATGAAAGCCTCTGGATACAGTAGATAACCCTATGTCATCCAAGAACAATGGGAAGAATGTGATTAGGCCGATGAACGCCATTCCCCGTATGCCGCCAACGAACGCGACAATCCACAAAATCGGATTGAGTAGAATGCGCTTTGATGTTTCCCACTGACTGCCACGCCTTGCCGTATCTTCTTCGCCTGTCCTGCCGATGTTCTTGAACGCCCAATAGACAAGGAAAGCCAGGAAGATGGGAATGGCTGCGTAGATGCTGATAATCTGCTGCCATGTCAGGATGGCGAGCAGCAGCACGGTAACCGGCGGCGCAATGACATCGCCGACCTGCCCGCCAACGCCATGGAACGACAGCGCAGTGCCTCTGCGATGCGAAAAATGATGCGATAACGACGCCATAGCAGGCAGGTGCCAGATGGATGCTGCCAGCGCCACCACGCCCATGCCTACGAGCAGGATGACGTAGCTGGGCGAGAGACCGATTATCAGCCATCCGATGCCGAAGAACGCCATGCACAGCGCGAGAACCAGCCCCCAATATCTGCGCAGCGCGTCCGCAATGATGCCACCGGGCAGCGTTACCAACCCCGACACAAGCTCTCGCACCGTCGAGATGCCGCCTACCGCGCCGCCGCTCAGCGCAAACGCTTCGCGTATCTCGGGCAAGAGGACAATCAGGCTCTGCGTGAACCAGTGGAAGACACCGTGCCCGCCGGTCAGTCCGGAGATTATGAATCCGCCCCTGCCCCGAATGCCGTGTGAGTGATGGTCGTGGCCATGTTCGTGTTCGTGTTCGTGCTGCTCGTCGGTGGGGCTGTGGGGGTGATGCATATGGGGGGCGCCTTTCAAGTCGTGAATCAATTGCTATGCACACGGACCGCCGCCGCGCACAGGGCGATGTTGACATTCACACACGGGATTGTCAAGACGATGGGTCAAGGGACCGAGACTGACATCGATGTACAGGATGAAGAGGATAGTGATGGGGAGGTACTGGAACAAAATGGGCGCTTTGTTCGTTTGGAGTATTGAGAGGGGTTTTCTCAATGGGGATGTGTGTTAATGTTAATTTGAAGCTATCGGAGGCTTGATTGATGACAAGAGGCATGATTTACATACTGTTAGCGGCAGTTGCTTTGATGGTCGGCGCACTGATCGGATGCGGCGCGGCTTCCGAGAGCGGATTCGACGCTTTCTCTGCTGCCGCTCCACAGATGCAAGAGGCACCAGCCGCTCCGTCAGCGCCACGGGCTATGCCCGCACAGCCGCAGGCTGCTCAGGCTCCAGCCGCGCCTGCGGCTATGGCAACGGCAGCTCCAGCAGCGGCAAGCGAGCGACTAGAAAGGCTGGTCGTAAAGGAGGCGGAGTTTGAGGTCGAGAGCCATGCGATGTCGGAAGAGGGCGCGCAGGTGGGCGAGTTCAGCGAGGAGCAGGCGGCGCTGGTGGCGCAGAACCGCATCATCGTGCGCACGGTGCAGCTTGCCCTCGAAGTGAACGATGTCGCGGCTTCCATCGAGGAGATTTCGCAGAGCGTGCAGCGGGACGGCGGCTGGGTGGTCAGCACGGACAGAAGCTCGAAGCACTTCGGGTTCATTGCGGTGCGCGTGCCCGCGGCTAAGCTGGACGATGCGCTGAGGTGGATGCGGGCGGTGGGTGTGGACGTATTGTCGGAGACTTCGACTAGCACCGATGTTACCGACGAATACTATGACCTGCGCTCTCGCGTGGAGAGCATGCAGGCGACGGAGGAGGCGCTTATCAGGCTGCTTGACAGGGCAGAGGATGTGGAGGACGCGCTGGAAGTGCAGCGTGAACTTGCGCGGCTACAGGTGGAGATAGAGTCGCACCTGGGGCGCATCAAGCTGCTGGAAGAGACCGCCGCGTTCTCGCTGGTGAACATATCGCTGAATCTCGCGCCGCAGGGGATGCGGGTTGACGCGGGGGACGACAGGACTTTCAGCGTGGGCGAAGTGGTGCGGTTCAGGGCGACATTCTACCCTCCGGAAGGTATGGACGACTTCGACTTCACATGGGATTTTGGGGACGGATCAAACACCATTACGGGTCACAGCAGCGCACCGAGGGCTGACGGAGGGCGTATCACCGCCACCGTACACCACCAGTACCACAGCGACCTGGAATCGCCGTTCATCGTCGAAGTTACGATGAACGGACGTGGCGAAGCGGGCGTAGTCGAAGGTTCGGACACCTTCATCGCAACCGTTACGGAACTGCCGGCAATCGTGGTGTACGCCGGCGACTTCCGTATGGTTGACGCAGGCGATGAAGAGACATATTCGGGTTCGTTCACTCGACCGGAAGGGCTGCGGAACTACCAGTATAGGTGGGAGTTCGGGGACGGTTCCCCTGCCCTGACCGGCGCGGTCGAAGAGGGCGCGAGCAAGGTTGAGACGACGCATATCTTCGAGAACCATCGCCCGCTCGAATACACCGTTACGCTCACTATATCGGCGGACAGCGACGCGGGCAAGGTAGAGGGCGCAAGCTCGTTCGGAGTGTATGCGCGAGAAGTAGAGGGCTTTGTGATTTCCGGCTGGAGCGCGGGGGACAACCTGAAGGGCGCGATACGAGCGCTGTCGGGGTTCGCGCAGGTGGCGGGTACGGTTGCGATATGGGCCGTGATATTCATTCCGGTGTGGATCGTCCTTGGGGTCGTCATATATCTTATCGCGCGGTTCAGGAGGCGGCTGATAGCAAGCTCCCGGCGGCGAGCGCCCGCAGAGTCAGGCGCTGACGAGGGCAACCTCTCCACGGGGCAAGGCGGGGACGCGGAGGAGCGAAGCTAGAATGACGACGGTACGGCACTTTACGGCGACGGGGTTCGTGGTGCATGAGGACGCGACGCTGCTGCACTGGCATCCGAAGGTGAAGATGTGGCTGCCGCCGGGCGGTCACATCGAGCCGAACGAGGACCCGGTGCAGGCTGTGCTGCGGGAGGTCGAGGAGGAGACGGGGGTGAAGGCGGAAGTCGTGCCGACGGGTACGCCAATAGACCTGGACTACCCGGAGCAGGTGCATGCGCCGTTCACGATTGAGATCGAGGACATAGACGACCCTGTGCAGGGGTGGCACCAGCATATCGACATGATTTACTTCTGCAAGCCAGTGGGAGTGCCCGGACGGGTCAACGATGGCTGGCTGTGGGTCAGCAGGGATGAACTTGCGGATAGACGCCCGCTTGAAACCGGGAATGGTGTTGCGGTTGCGCCGCCGGAGGATGTGCGAGTGCTGGCGGGGTATGCGTTCGGGGTTGTGGGGAGAACTTACATCGATGTACAGGATGGGTAGGATGAGATGACTTATCACCCCCACCCTAACCCTCCCCCATCGAGGGGGAGGGGATTTTTTTGATCGGAGGTGCTAGGCGCTTTCGGCTAGGCCCGCGGATTCGAGGTACGGATAGCTCTGCAGAATATTCTCTCTTGTCTCGCCTGCCGCCAACAGGCCAAGCAGACGGGAAACAGGAAATCGAAGCCCCCTGATGCACGGCTTGCCGGTGCATATATTTGGGTCAACCGATATGCGCTCGAATCTCATCTTTCCTTAACTCCATCGTTAGACACGATTTCATAAAGTCCCTTCCCCCTTGACGGGGGAAGGTTAGGATGGGGGTGAGAGCCGCTGAACAGCTATAAATATCGCTTCTCGCACTGTCTCCGTCTCTGCCAGAACCTGATTATTCCAGAACCTAATCACCTTAAATCCTGCCGACTCCAGCCATGCAGTACGCCTGTCATCATAATTCGCCCGCTCCAGATGCTGCCCGCCGTCAACTTCTACGATAAGCCTGTTTTCGAAGCACACGAAGTCAACGATATACGGTCCAATCGGCGCTTGTCTGCGGAACTTGTAGCCTGACACTTGGCGGCTGCGTAGAATGTTCCATAACACTCGTTCGGAATCTGTGAGGTTTTTCCTAAGTTGGCGCGCTCTGGCGGTATTGCTCAAGACTGGCATTCTATCACCCCCATCCCAACCTTCCCCCATCAAGGGGGAAGGAGTTTATGGTTCGGCTGCGTAGAATGTTCCATAATACCCGTTCGGCATCTGTGAGGTTTTTCCTAAGTTGGCGCGCTCTGGCAGTATTGCTCAAGACTGGCATTCTATCACCCCCATCCCAACCTTCCCCCATCAAGGGGGAAGGAGTTTATGGTTCGGCTGCGTAGAATGTTCCATAATACCCGTTCGGCATCTGTGAGGTTTTTCCTAAGTTGGCGCGCTCTGGCAGTATTGCTCAAGACTGGCATTCTATCACCCCCATCCCAACCTTCCCCCATCAAGGGGGAAGGAGTTTATGGTTCGGCTGCGTAGAATGTTCCATAAAACTTGTTCGGAATCTGTGAGGTTTTTCCTGAGTTGGCGCACTCTGGCAGTATTGCTCAAGACTGGCATTCTGTCACCCCCACCCTAACCCTCCCCATCAAGGGGGAGGGGATTTTTTTTGTCGGAGGTGCTAGGCGCTTTCGGCTAGGCCCGCGGATTCGATGCCGGCGCGGACGCAGTCTTCGTCTTCCTGGGGTGTGCCGCCGCTGCCGCCTGCTGCGCCGACCAGGTCGCCGTCCTTGTAGATGGGGAGCGCGCCCTGGCTGGGGATGAAGCGACCGCCCTGAAGCGCCATGAAGCCGGGGAATATGGGCTCGCTCCAGCGGGCAGCCATGTCCGCGCTGGAGAGGCCCCATGTGGCGGAGGCGACCGCCTTGCCTTGCGATATGTACGGCGTGCGCCAGGATGCGCCGTCCACGCGGGCGAGCGCGATGAGGTCTCCCCTGCCGTCAACGACGGATATGGTGAGCTTGACGCCCATTTCGTCCATCTTTGCCTGAGCGCCCGCGATTACTCGCTGGGCGTCTTCGAGTGTGAGTGTTGCCATCTGTGATTTTCTCCTGAATTCATGCTGATGTGTTGATACAAAGAAGGGTTCATGACGGGGATTTCACCCCCATCCTAACCTTCCCCCGTCAAGGGGGAAGGGACTTGTGGATGTTAGCACCTTCCCCTATCGAGGGGGAAGGGACTCTTCGGGTCGGGTTAGCAGACGGGGCCGGCTAGGACTTCGGGGGCAATCTTGCGGCGGACGAAGCGGCCTACCGATGGAGTGCCGACTAGACGGCGGTCTTCGACCATGACGTTGCCGCGCAGGATGGTGGTTACGGGCCAGCCTTCGATGTGCCAGCCCTCCCAGATGCTGTAGTCTTCGAGGTGCAGGTCATCCAGCGAGAGCGGCCCCTTGATGGTGGGGTCGATGATGGTGATGTCGGCGTCGCTTCCGGCGGCGATAACGCCCTTCCGCGGGTAGAGGCCCATAATCTTGGCGGCGTTTGTGGAGGTGATGTCCACGAAGCGCTGCAACGACATGCCGCGCTTGACGACGCCCTCGGTGTAGGCGATGCCCACGCGAGTCTCGATTCCGTTGTGCCCGCCCGTAACGTCTGCGACCGTCTTGAAGCGGGTCTTTTCCTCCCATGTGGTGGACACGAGGTCGGTGGCGACGGTAGAGAGCCTGCCGTCGAGGAGGCCCTGCCAGAGCGTGTCGGCGTCGCCGGGGGATTTTAGCGAAGGGTATGTGTGGTACTTCATGCCGAACTCTTCGCGGTAGTTTTCGGCATTGAAGCAGGCGTAGTTGTGCAGGGTTTCGCCGTAGATGGGGAAGCCCTGAGAGCGGGCTTCGGCGACAGCGCGGACGCCCTCGCCGGCGCTGACGTGGACGAAATAGACGGGGCACATCTTCTGCTCGGCGAGGCGGATGGCGCGGCGGAATGAGACGTCCTCGGACAGGTTGGAATGGATGTGGTGCATGTTCCACCAGTCCCAGAGGTCGCGCTCGGGCGCCTTGTCGTAGTTGTACATCACCATGTCGTCGTCTTCGGAGTGAATCATGAGGATGCCGCCGCTCGCCTCGACTTCGTCCATGATGACGGCGAGCCTGCCGAAGTCGGTCTTGTTGTCCTGCATCTGCGGGCTTGGCGGGCGGATGCTGGTGGTGAATATCTTGAAGCTGGCGTAGCCGTCCTGCACAAGCTCTCCAATCTGCGCGATTACGTGGTCTTCGGCGCCGCGCGTGAAGATGGGGTGGTAGGAGTAGTCGGTGTAGGCGTTGCCGCGCCAGCGGTCGGCGGCTTCGCCGAGCGCGTGGTGGAGGTCGTGGCCGGGGACCTGGTTGGCGAAATCGAGGACCGTTGTGGTGCCGCCCCAGACGGCAGCAAGGGATACGGGTTCCGCGCCGGAGCGTTCGGGCTGGCGGGGGCCGCCGATGTGCGCGTGGGGTTCTATGCCGCCGGGGATGACTATGTTTCCTGCGGCGTCGATGCGCTTGTCGGCTTCGAGGTCTAATCCTCCGGGGTCGGTAACGGCGACTATCTTTTCGCCGTGGATGGCGATGTCGAAGTTGCCGACTCCGCCCGGTGTTACTACCTGACCGCCATGAATGATGATGTCAACCATTATCAGCCTCCTTGAAGTTTGCGGGCGCTAAGTGGAATAGACGCAAATTGAGACCGGATTGCGGTGTCGAGTGGAATGGTACGGGTGAGGGTGTGGGGTGTCAAGGCGGAAGGGACTGATGCAGGCGCGCTTAGGGGTTGACGGTGATGCTGCCCCAGCAGACTAGGGCGCCGTCGGAGCGGATGGCGCAGGAGTGCGTGTCGCCGCTGACGATGGCGGTGTACCTGCCGGTGCGCGGGGGTGACGCCTGCCCATGCTCGTTCGCTCCCCAGCAGAGGATAGAGCCGGTCGTCATGTGCAGGGCGCAGTAGTGCGCGCCGCCGCCGCTGACCGTGAAGCCGACGCCAGACGAGGGCTGTGGAATCGGAGTGTGGGTAGCGGTCGGCACGGGCGTTGGGACTGTCGTGGGCGTGGCAACAGGCGTTGAGCTGGGCGTCGGGACGAAGGTGGCTGTGGCAACGGGTGTTGCGTCCGGCGTGGGAACGGTCGTGGGCGTTGCGACGGGTGTTGTGTCGGGCGTCGGAACAGTCGTGGGGGTGGCGACAGGCGTCGTGTCTGGCGTCGGGACCATCGTGGGCGTGGCGATGGGCGTCGTGTCAGGAGTTGGAACGGTCGTGGCCGTTGCGACAGGCGTTGCGGTGGGAGTTGGGACGGGCGCGGATACGGTTACCTCGAAGTCGGAGTCGGGGGGTAAGCACAATTGAAAAAAGTGTGATATCCCGTCTATAACATCAGAAACGGTGCAGGGAGAGAAGATGTAATCCGCCGGCCTCGTGGAGGCGGTCACCCGATAGGTGAAACTGGCGTTGCCAAGGGTAACGAAAGTGACGGTCTGCCCGCTGACCGTCACGAGGGCGGCAGGCAGGTCGTCCGATCCCATATAGTCGAAGCCTTCCGGCAGGGTTTCCCGCACCCTGCCGAAACTACTCAGACCTGTGGTCTGGATGGTCACTTCCAGCTCGCCGCCCGGCGCTACGGTGGGCGAGGAGAAACTGCGGACGGCGCTGTGGCTGCTCGCTTCGCTCAGATTGTAGTACGCCACGCCGATTATTGCGGCGACTGCCACCAGTACGACGGCAGCCGCCTTGCCGAACAGAACTCTCATGTCTTCTTATCCGCACTCCGGTCTCATAGCGGGCAGGCCCTATTCGGATTGCTGCGAATTGTAAATGTCTAAGAGTTCCTGCAGCTCATCATATGTGATGCGGTCATAGTAATCGTAGAAGTCATTGATGGCGGCGGCCAGTTCGGCTTGGTCAACGATGCCGTTGTCGTTGGTGTCGTAACGCTCGGCGATTGTCTCCCTCTGATTCGGGGCTGTCTCCAGCTCTCCGACCCAGCCGGAGCTTTCACCGATCCTGTGCTCGGTTCGCGACAGCACGCTGAACGCGTAGGTCTTGTTACTGAGGAGGCCGCTCACGGTTGCGGTGGTGCCAGTCGTGGACGTTGCCCATTGTGGTTTGGCGTTGTCGGGACACTGCGACGTCGTAGTTGAGCAATCTGCGGGTATGTAGTGGGCAACCAGGTAACTGACATTCCCGACGAACGCGCCGTTGTAGGTCTCCGGAACCGCGTCCCATTCCACCGTGGCGGAATTGCCGGTTCTCGAGACCCGGACGTTGGTGGGCGCCGGCGGCTTCCTGCCGACCGTCACCTCTCGCCATGGGCCGGCTTCGTAGCTGCCATCGACGTCGTAGTTTTCGTTGTCTCTAACATTGACCCTCGTAGTGTAGCTCCTTGCCTTGTGGCGAACCCGTAATTCGTAAGCAACATCCGGGTCGAAGACAGTCACTGTGGCGGTCTTCGCTCGCTCGCTGAGCCCCGATTCGCAATCGGAAAACGTAGCGTTAGTGGTGATTCGACCTTCACATTCAAACCAGTCGTAAAAGTCGAGCCCCGGAACGGAGGTCTGACTGGGGGTCCGGGGCAGGTCCAGTGTGTTTCCGCCTTCCCAGCTGAGGCTGATTGAATCGTCGTCGACATTGTTGGCGCTGAGAAAGAGCGGCGCCTTGGGCGCGGTGTACGCCGCGCGATAGCCTTCCGGAAGGAAGCAACCGGAATAACCGGCGGTGCCATCGAAGCACGTCTGGATGCTGAAGTGGTACCGCTTTCCGCGCTCCAGTCCGGTGACGACGGTTGATACGTCCGCGCCCTGGTCCTGGCTTGATACGGTTATATCCCTTGCTGGTCTGTTCTCGAACCGAAGAACGTACTTTGAGACCCCGGTCGTGCGCTCAATGGTCGTCGCATCATCCCCTGTGCCGACGGTACGGTCCTTGGCAGGTGGTGGGGGCTCCCAGGTGATGGTGATTTGATTCGCCATCCCATGCGCTCGCACATTCTCAACGCGAAGTTCCGGATAGGCTTGCGCGGACACGGCGCCGGGGAACGATGCGGTCGCCGCGGCGCTGATGGCGACGGCGACGGCGAGCATGAGGAGGCTTGACAGGATGGGAAGCCGGTTCGGCCTATTCATGGGAACGGGCCTCCCCGGCAGTTTGGGGATTATGTGTTCTAAACGGGGGGGGGTATTGGGGTTGGGAGTAATCTTCATTCGCATGTAGCTTCTCCGCACAAGAAATCTCGCCCACGAATTGGCGGCGGAATGAAACTCTACCATGCCGTTATATGAGATGCAATCGTTAGTAATACGGAATCTCACTCTAATTCTTTCAGAAACAGGGTGATTTTGTTATATCGCTGAAGTCTGGAAAGTCGCGGGGGAGATGACGGATAGGAAGTATAGAAGGGGGTGGTTTTGGGACTGATGATGCTGGCACTCTCACCCCCATCCTAGCCTTCCCCCGTCAAGGGGGAAGGGACTTCTGTTACCATCCTGGCATTCGCCCGTCGAGGGGGAAGGGACTGGTGATGCTGGCACTCTCACCCCCATCCTAACCTTCCCCCATCAAGGGGGAAGGGACTTTTGTTACCATCCTGGCGTTCGCCCGTCGAGGGGGAAGGGACTTTTGCCACCATCTTGGCATTCGCCCGTCGAGGGGGGAGGGACTTTGCATATTTCTCGACGTTATAAAGCAGGATTGATATATGGGAAGCCAAGTGGGTATAATCTGCAACGGAAAATTAAGGACACACGGCATTTGCCAGAGGGGACTTATCGCTATGAACAGAAGGTCGATCATACTCGCTCTCACGCTGCTGGGAGCAATCGCGCTCGCGGTCTTGGCGGGAGCGCAGCCGAGTGGCTTATTCTCTCCGGAAGATGTGGCGAGCGCAGAAGCGGGGAGCGGCGACTTTCAGCTCACCAACTATGCTGAAGATGTGACGCCTCAGACGGATGTTGACCGACTGGAAGCGACCAAATCCTACGTAGATGCAGCCATCAGAAGATATCGTGAAGACTCTGAAGCGGCAAAGGCATACTATCAGTCGGAGGACAGCTTCGACGCGGAGCTCGGTCTGTATCTCCTTTTGCTGAAAGACGGCGTGATCGTCCAACATCCCGTAACGCCCAGTCTTCAGGGGAGCAGCATCTCGCAGCGCGCCGACCCTCTGGAGCGAGAGTATGGCAAGGCGCTCGCCGGGGCGAACGAAGATGGGGTAGTAGTCGAGTATCTCGTAACCGACCCTAGCGACAACTTCACCTTCCGTAACAGGACGGTTTGGGCGAGACGCGCGGACGGACTGGTATTCTCTGCCGGTTGGATAGACGGGGAAACGGATGTGGAATCCGCTCTGACTCCAAGGCAGCGAGCCATAGGAACCGTCATCGAAGCCAGGGACCGCGTGCTGGGAATGGGAATTCTTCCGGCAGCCGCCTATTACAGAACGCCTGAGAGCATAGATGGCGAGTATTACGTCATTATGGCAATGCCAGCCGGCAACATCGTCGCCGACGCCACCAGGCCTGACTTGCCTGAGGGCACGAACTTGCGCGACATGGAAGCGAGCGACGACCCCGAACTCGGACAGACGATATTGGCCTTAGGAAATGGCGAGAATCTGTGGACGACCCACCTGTGGCCTAATCCGACGACGGGACGGGAAGGGTTGAGGCATACCTATGCAATCAGGTTCTTCAACATCTATCTCATCTCCGGGTACTATGACGATACACCGTCAGCGCTTGATCCTCTGGACGCGGCCAAGGCATACGTGAATGAAGCCATCAGAAGATACCGCGAAGACCCTGATGCGGCGATAGAATACTACCAGTCCACAGACAGCATCACCGACGATGACCTCAGTCTGTATCTAACTCTGCTGAGAGGCAACGGGATTGTGGTCAATCCCGTATTCCCCGGCGCTCGAGGCACCGGCATCACCTGGCGCACCGACCCTCTGGGACGGGAGTATGGCAGGGCGCTCGCCGAGGCGGACGAAGACGGCGAAGTAGTCGAGTATCTCCTACCCATCTCCAGCGAGAACTTCACGTTCCGCAAGAAGACGGCTTGGGCAATACGCGCTGACGGCCTGGTATTCTCTGCCGGTTGGATAGACAGGGAAACTGATGTGGAATCCACTCTGACGAAAAGGCAGAAAGCAGTCGGAACCGTCATCAAAGTCAGGGCGCGCGTGCAGTCAATAGGAATGGCTCGGACAATCGAATACTACAAGACGGCTGAGAGCATAGACGGCGAGTTCTACGCCATACTGGCAGTACCGGGCGGCAACATTGTCGCCGATGCCACAAGACCTGACTTGCCTGTCGGCACGAACATAACGGACCTGAAAGCGAGCGACGACCCCGAACTTGGACAGAAGATGGCGGCGGTGGACAGTGTTGAGGGCGATTGGATAACCCACATGTGGCCTAACCCAGTGACGGGACTGGAAGAGCGGAGGCATACCTATGTAGCCAGGTTCTTTGCCGCCTATATCATCTCGGGGTACTATGAGCCCGAGCCTTGCCTCCAGCCAATCGACGGCAGCGGGACATTTACGGGCACATGGAACAACGCTTGCCTATCCGAGAGCAGGCCGCAAGATGCGGCTGACGGCGGCAGAGCCGGCGAAGACTACTACGCGCGCTTCTACACTTTCACACTAGACGCCGAGTCCGACGTAACGATCACTCTCACCTCAGAAAAGGACAATTTCCTCTACCTGCTGGATGGACACGGAACGAGCGGAAGTCAGAATGCCAAGAACGACGATATCACTAGCGATAATCGCAACTCGCGCATCGAAGCTACCGGACTGGCGGCAGGCGACTACACCATCGAAGCGACGACGTACGACGCGGAGACAAGTGGAGCCTTTACGCTGAGCGTGGAAATAGACGAGGTAACTACCGTACCGCCACCGTCCGAGGTCAAGTACAAGGCGATAAGCAGCGGCCTGAGGCACGCCTGCGCTATAACGACCGCCGGCTCCATTGATTGCAGGGGCGACGACTCCTTCGGCCAAGTGTCCAAGCGTCCCACAAGCGGCAACTTCACCGACATAAGCAGCGGCGAGGACCACACCTGCGCCCTGCGCGACGACGGCGCGTGGATTTGCTGGGGCAACATCACTGTGCCGTAGGAACGAGCGCAACAACGCATAGGCGGGGCGGTCATGGGATGGCCAAGCCGCATGAAGCAGGCGCGGACGCCGGGTATGCATACCTAGCGTCCGCGCCGTTGTTAGTTATGAGCAAGCCGCCGGGGATGGCGATGTCGGTTGTGGACTCCGCCCGATGTTACTACCTGACCGCCAGGAATGATGATGTCAACCATGCTTGGCCTCCTTGAGTGCGGATTGCAGGGAAATGGTGAAAGACGAGGAAAGCCCTATCGCGTGGAACGGTACGGGTGGGAGGGTGTGGGGTGTCAAGGAGGGCGCCAGGTACGGCTTAATGGGGCGCTCTAATGAAGTCTGAGGAAATAGAGAGGAAGTACCCGATAAAGCAACATTGGTATATGGGAAGCCAAATGGGTATAATCTGCAACGGACATTTATTGACACGCAGCAATTGCAAGAGGGGACTTATCACTATGAACAGAAGGTTGATCATACTCGCTCTGACGCTACTGGGAGCATTCGCGCTCGCGGTCTTGGCGGGAGCACAGCCGGGCGGACTATCGTTGCTCGAGAACTCCGCTAGCGCTGAGGAGAGGACACCGGGGACGGGAACGCTGTTGCAGCAGGGGGACGTGAACCAGCAAGCCATATCAGACGCTATCGCGGCGCACGGCACGGACAAGTGGCACGAGGCGGGCTTCACGGGAGCGGGGGTGAAGATTGGCGTCATCGACCGCGGGTTCGCGGGCATTCGGGAACATATGGGAACGGAAGTGCCCGAGCCGGTTGGCGTGCGCTGCTATTTCCCAGTTCAAGACTTTACAATTACAGACAACTTCACTGAAGACATTGCCGACTGTGAAAATGAAGAACTGGGAGAGGGAGCCGTAGGCGCGGCCATACTCGAAGCAGTGTACGACATCGCCCCGGATGCGGACTACTACATCGCTTCAATTTCGCAGGATAGGTTTTACCATTTCGATCTCATAGGCATAGTTGGATGGATGAACGGCGAGGGAGTGGACCTGATTCTCTTCACGCACGATGGCGGTTGGTCGGGCCCCGGAGATGGAACTTCCATTTACCCTGCCAGTGAACTGAAAACGCTCGATACGGCGGTTTCACTCGGAATGACTTGGATTAGCCCTGTCGGAGATCGCGCCAAGGATGCATGGTCCGGCATCTTCACGGACAGTGACGGCAACGGAGTGCATGAGTTTGCCCAGGGCGTCGAGTGCAACAGAGTTACTCTGGGACCCAATAGCGCGTTCGCCGCCCAGATTCGTTGGAACGACCCTTGGTCTCAAGTGAGTCGAGACCTTGAAGTAGCCCTCATCGATGAGACAACGGGCAACCCGGTTGCGTTCAGCGGAAAGCATCACGACCTGCCTGATGACCCGAATGAGTTGTTGACTTTTGACACACCGGACACGCAGACTTCTTATTGCCTCAAGGTGACGCTAACGACCGCAGGCGACGCGCCTCCGATATTCCACCTCCAGTCATGGAACGGACATTCATTTGAGCATCCGTACATATACGGGAGCGTCACAAGTCCTGCCGAGAGCGTGAACACAGGCATGCTGGCGGTCGGCGCTGCCGCGTGGGATAACAATACCGAAATCCGGCCGTTCAGTGGGCGCGGTCCGATGTTCAACCGCACTACGAAGCCCGACGTCGTTGGCGGCGACGGCGCCCGCTCCGCAGTTCTCGGCAAGAATTGGGAGAGCACCGCGCAGGCCGCTGCCCATGTCGCGGGTCTCTCGGTGCTCGTCAAGCAGCGCTTCCCGGACTACTCGCCCACAATGATCGCGAACTACTTGCGAGACAACGCCGAGTCGCGTCCCGCGGAAGCAGGCGACCGGAATCAATCTCCAGACAACAACAACACATGGGGACACGGCTTCGCTATGCTCCCCGACGACGTAGAGGGCGTTACACCGCCTAGCCAGGTCGATCCACTTCAGGCGACCAAAGACTATGTAGATGAAGCTATCAGAAGATACCGCGCAGACCCTGAAGGGGCGAAGGAATACTATCGAACTAGGGAAAGCTTCGTGAACGACCCTCCGGGTCTGTATCTGCTGTTGCTCGAAGGCGACACCATAGTCGTGAATGGAGCGTTCCCCGCTGCTGAGACAAGCGGCATTTCGTGGCGCGACGACCCATTGGGGAACATGTATGGTGCAAGGCTCGCCGCCGCGGACGAAGAAGGCGTCGAAGTGGAATATCTCATACCCGTAGGCAGTGATAACTACACGTTCCGCAAGAAGACCTCCTGGTCAGTTCGCGCGGACGGGCTGGTATTCTCTGCCGGCTGGCTGGACTTGGAAACGGATGTCGAATCCACGTTTACCGAAGCACAGAAAGCCGTAGGGGAAGTCATCGAAGCCAGAGCGCGCGTTCAGGCGGAAGGAGCGATACCAACGCTCAACCATTACCAGACATCCGGGAGCATTGACGGCGAGTATTATGTCTGGCTGGCGTATCCGACCGGCAGAATCGTCGCTGACGCTACGATGCCCGAGCTGGAAGGACAGAATATAGCCGACGCATATCCTCCGGAAGTTGCCCAGGAGATATTGGAAGTGCAGTCGCTGGAAGCGCGATGGGTAAGCCACATGTGGCAAAATCCCGCGACCGGTCAGGAGGAGTTGAAGCACACTTACGTAACGAGGTTCTTCGGCTTCTACATCGTCTCCGGCTACTATGACGCAGTTCCTCCAATTGTGGGTCCCAGGGCGGCGGCACAGGCGTATGTCGAAGAGGCAATCAGGAGATACCGCGCAGACCCGGATGAAGCCAAGGCATACTACCAGTCGGAAGCGAGTGTCGATAGGGAAAACGACCTGTACCTGATTCTGATTGACGGCACGGAAATCATCGTCAACGGCGGCTTCTCCGGTGTCGTAGGAGATGACATCACCGGCCGCATTGGCACAGACGCCATCGGGAAGGAATACGGACAAGAGATTGCGGCCGCAGGCGAGACCGGCAGATTCGTAACCTACCTGATTCCGGACCCGCTCCGCGACTTCACGCTGTACAGAAAGCACACGTGGGCGATAAAGGCTGACGGCCTCATCTTCGCCGCCGGCTCCTGGGACAGGACTGAAGACGTGGAGTCCGCGCTGGAACCCCACGAGCATGTGGTCGCAACGATATACAAGGCGGCGGCGCGCCTTCTGGTCAGCCCGATTACAAACCAGCAGGAGTTAATTCAGGCGCTCATTCGAATATCAACTCACTACAATAACCCGGCGAGCATAGACGGTGAACGATATGTCTTCATCGCAGCGCCCGAAGGCACTATTGCCGCCGACGCCACAAGACCGGACCTGCTTCGCACGAACATCGCCGACTTGCAGGCAAGCGACGATCCGGCACTAGGGCGGAAGATAGCGGCTGTCCAAGAGGGCGAAGAGCTTTGGATCAGCCACATGTGGCGGAATCCGGCGACCGGTCAGGAAGAGCAAAAGTACACCTATGTGACTCGCTTCCTCGGCATCATATTCGGCTCCGGCTACTATGGCGGCGAGCCGCCGCCAGGGCTGGCCGATGCATGCCTGATACCGATTGACGGCGCAGGCACGCACATAGGCGCATGGGACGAGACCTGCCTATCCGAAAACAGGCCGCAGGACTCAGAGGGCGGCGGCCGGGCAGGCAGCGACTACTACGCCCGCTTCTACACGTTCACGCTGGGAGCGGAGGCGGATGTGACCATCAGCCTGTCGTCCGATGTGGACACATTCCTGTACGTCAGGGAAGGCTCCGGCAGTGGCGGAAGTGTGGCGGCGTTCAACGACGACCTCTCGACCGACGACCGCAATTCCCTTATAGAAGACGAGACGCTCGACGCCGGGACATACACAATCGAGGCGACCACTTACGACGCCGAGGCAGCGGGCAGCTTCACGCTGGTCGTGGAGATCGAATATTCCGGCGACCCGCCGGGACCGCCCGCGCCGGACGTGACGTACATCGCCATCAGCAGCGGCGCGAACCATGTGTGCGCGATAGCGGCGGACGGCTCGATAATGTGCTGGGGCAATGAAGACGGCGACAGCCATGGTCAGATCTCAGATCGGCCGACGAGCGGCAGCTTCACGGAAATTAGCAGCGGCGACAACCACACTTGCGCCCTCCGCGACGACGGGGCGGTGATATGCTGGGGCAGCATCACTGTGCCGTAGGAACGAACGTAACGACGCATGGGTGGGTAGGTCATAGAATGACCCACCCGCAAGAAGCAGGCGCGGACGCCGGGTATGCTTACCTAGCGTCCGCGCCGTTGTTGGCTATGAGTAACTTAAGAATCTTGCAGAAGTGCAGATATAGTGATGATGCAGGCATTTTCACCCCCATCCTAACCTTCCCCCATCAAGGGGGAAGGGACTGATGCAGGATTCTCGTGACTCGCATTTCACTTGACAGGATTTTAGGCGCTAACTTAATCTCAGATTGACGAACAAAATGCGGGAGACGGTGAATGACACTTGACACATACATCGCCGAGCTAGGGGACGAGTCAAGCCCGGTCAAGCGGTCCGGGCTGCTCCAACTATCCAGCCTGACAAGAGAGGACACGCACGACTTCCGCAGGCTGTGGCGGGGCGTCGGCAGCGAGCGCAGGCGGGAAGTTCTGGCGGCGCTTCTCGAACTCAGTGAGGACAATCTCGAACTGGACTTCAGCGCCATATTTCGCACATGCCTGTCGGACGAGTCTGAGCTTGTGCGCGAGCAGGCGACGCGGGGACTGCTGGAGACAGACGACCGCGCGATAATCCGGCCGCTCATCGGTCTGCTGAAGGACGATCCGTCGGCGAAAGTCCGCGAAGCAGCGGCGATCACGCTGTCTCAGTTCGCGGACCTCGCGCAGCAGGGCAAGCTCATGTCGAGGGACGAGCAGCGAATTCGAGAAGCCCTGCTCGCGGCGATTGCCAGAGTTAACGAGGAGCAGGGCGTCTTGAGGCGTGCAATCGAGGCCGTGGGGAGCTTCGACACCCGCGAGACTTCGGATATAGTGCGCGCGGCATACGAGAGCGCTAACTCTACGATGCGACAGTCCGCGATATACGCTATGGGGCGCAGCTCTAACAGCGACTGGCTGCCAATCGTGCTGCGCGAGCTGAATGCGGTCGATCCGGCGATACGCTATGAAGCGGCGAACGCCTGCGGACTTCTCGGCGGAGAATCGACCATACCGCAGATTGCCGCGCTGATCGGAGACGAGGATATCGAGGTGCAGTGCGCGGCGGCGATTGCCTTGGGCAACATAGGCGGGCCGACCGCAAAGCTCGCACTGCGGCGCGCCGTCGAGATCGGCGATGACGCACTCACTGAGGCGGCTGCGGAGGCGCTTGAAAATCTCGAGTTCGACGAGGACCCGCTTGGCTTCGGTTTCTAGCCGGCAAGCGTTCGTATGTCTTTCCAGCCGTATGCCACTTCAATCAAGTCTGCTCCGCCAATTCTGATTTCCTTACTCCCTATCAGCTCGCCCCCGAGGGATTCGTAGAATCGCCTCGCTCCGTGATTCTTCTCGAACACCCACAGCAGCATCGATTCGATGCCGTCGTCCTTCAGGTTCCTTGCCGTTGACAGCAGGAGTTGACGCCCCAGCCCTCCGCGCTGGTAGTCCTCGAGCAGGTAAATCGAGTAGATTTCACCCTCGTAAGTCTCCCAGCCGTCACTCACCGGACCGCCGCAGGCAAAGCCAACAATACGGTCGTCGCTCGTCTCCGCAACATAACAATGCCTGCCTCCTGTCGAAGAACTAAGAGCGCCGTCCCACATCTTCTGCCTGTCGGCGTATGAAAGTCCTGACAAGACCTCCGGCGGGACTACGTCCGCATAGCTGCTGCGCCACGAATCGACGTGGACTTTAGCTATCCCACGGGAATCGGCTGCTGTCGCCTTTCTAATTCGTGTCGTCATAGTGCCCTCCCAAGCAGCTGACGTGCAAGTCTCAGAAATATGCAGAAGGGTAGTTTCAGGGCGATAGGGAAGCGTTTTCACCCCCATCCTAACCTTCCCCCATTAAGGGGGAAGGGACTTTTGCATATTTCTTCTAGTCTATGCTACCTGCGCCGCATCTGCCGCCGATGCTACGGTCGTTCGCTCTCATTGGAGAACACAAGCGCCGCCGCACCGAGAAGGCTTACGTCGTCTCCAAGCTGGGACATGGCTACCGGGAATGCGCCCTGAAAGTGCGCCATCGCGCGGCTCTTGACCTCAGACTCGATGATCGGCATGAACTCTTCGAGATTCTGCCCGAGGCTGCCCCCGATTACTACAAGCTCCGGGTCGAATATGTGCATCAGGCTGACTATGCCACAGGCCAGGCTGAGCGCGGCTTCCTGCACGATGGACTGCGCCAGCGAGTCACCCTGCTTCGCCGCCTGCACAACGATGCGCGCGTCGGTCTCGCCTATTTCGCCACCGGCCAGGTCGAGCATGAGACTGCTCTCCCCTGCCCTCAGCCTGTCCTGCGCTATACGCGCGAGCGCGGCGCCGGACGCGAGCGCCTCAAGGCATCCGACATTGCCACAATTGCAGATGGGCCCGTGTCGATCAATTGTCATGTGCCCGATTTCGCCGCCGAAGCCGTTGGAGCCGGTATAGAGCCTGCCGTTGATGATGACGCCGCCACCAATGCCGGTGCTGACGGTCATGTACACCATATTGCCGCATCCCCTGCCCGCACCATACGCATGCTCGCCGACAGCCCCAAGTGTGGCGTCATTTTCGGCAACCACCGGCAGCTTCAGCCTTTCCTGAAGCAACGGAATCGGCGTGTACATGTGCCATTCGGGTCCGAGATTTGGCGGGTTGTACATGACGCCGGTCCCCGGCTCCACGGGACTTGCAAGGGATAAACCGACGCCTTCGATAGACTTGGAGAAACCGGTCGCCACGACATGCTCGAACGCTTCCACGAGGCGTCCCATTACGGCGTCTCTGCCTTCTCGCGCCAGTGTCTGAGTAGAGTGCCTGGCGGCGACGTTTCCGGCGGCATCGACGAGCGCGATTCGGGTCTGAGTGCCCCCCAGGTCGGCTACAAGTGCGAATTCGGCCATGGATGCTCCCATTCTTGTTGTGCAAGGTGATAGTATAGCATTCGTTGCTTGGGACATAACACGCGCGTGAGGCAAGGTATTTTGGCAAGCGTAGGCATAATCGCAAACCCGGCGGCCGGCAAGGATATACGGCGGCTGGTGGCGCAGGGCAGGTTCGTGCCGAATCAGGAGAAGGTCAATATCCTGAAGCGCATCCTCGCGGGGCTAGATGCGGTCGGCGTCGAGCGTGTGGTGATGATGCCCGACATGGCGAGGCTGGGCAACGGGGCGCTGGACGGCGGAAAGTACCGGCTCGATGTCGAGTTCGTGGACATGATTGTGTTCAACGCGGAGCGCGACTCGGTGCGGGCGGCGGGCGCAATGTCGGATATGGGCGTGGGCAGCATTATCACGCTTGGCGGCGACGGCACAAACCAGGCGGTGGCGAAGGGATGCGGCGATGTTCCGCTCGTACCCGTATCAACCGGTACGAACAACGTGTTTCCGGTGATGGCCGAGGGAACGCTTGCTGGACTTGCGGCGGGGCTGGTGGCGCAAGGGCTGGTGGGCACAGAACAGGCGATAGCGCGCAGCAAGCGGATGGAAGTATATCTGGACGGAGAACTCCGAGACATCGCGCTCGTGGATGTCGCCATATCCAGGGAACGATTCGTAGGAGCGCGCGCCATCTGGGATATGGGTACCGTAGATGAGCTGTATCTTGCGCGCGCAGAGCCTTCAAGCATAGGGCTATCCGCCATCGGGGCGCAGCTGATGCCGGTGTCGCTGCAGGACGCGCGCGGGCTGCATATTCGGCTGGGCGAAGGCGGCGAGACGGTGGCGGCTCCGGTAGCGCCGGGAGTGATTATGCCAGTCGGCATCAGCCGATGGGAAGTCATGGAGTTCGGGCAGCGCGTCGATGTGGAGTTACGCCCATGCACGGTGGCACTGGATGGCGAGAGGGCTTTCACGCTAATGCCGGGACAGGAGGCGCATGTGCAACTTAGCAGCAAAGGCCCACGGGTCGTGCTCATCGAGCAAACTCTCAGGGCTGCGGCGATTGGGGGAGTCTTCAGGACACCAGCGGTGTTGGAGTAAGCAGGATGAAGTTTGACTCACGGCGCTCGAATGTCCGGGCGCGCAACGGGATGGTCGCTACAAGCCAGCCGCTCGCGGCGATGGCAGGACTGCGGATGCTGACGAACGGCGGCAGCGCGGTCGATGCGGCAGTCGCGGCGGCGGCGGCGCTCAACGTGGTAGAGCCGTTCTCAACCGGCGTTGGCGGCGATGTGTTCGCGCTCGTGTGGAGCGCCCGAGCCGGCAAGGTGTACGCGCTGAACGCGAGTGGACGGGCGGCGGCGGCGGCAGATGCCGAGTCGCTGAGAGTGCAGGGCTACGACAGCATTCCGGACGACAGCGGATATGCCGTTACGGTGCCGGGCGCAGTGAGTGGATGGCAGGCCTTACTGGATAGATTCGGCAACATGGGAATGGCGGACGTGCTTCGACCCGCAATCGAATACGCGGAGACCGGCTATCCGGTTTCGGAGATGGTTGCCTTCCAATGGGCCGGCGCGGAGGGGCGGCTGAAGCAGCATTACGGCGGTGAAGAGCTGCTACTGGGCGGCAGTGCCCCTCGCGCGGGAGAAGTGATGACTATTCGCACGCTCGCGGATACACTGCGGACCATCGCTTACGGCGGCGCGGACGCCTTCTACAGGGGGCAGATTGCGGAACGGATTGCGGCATTCGTGCAGGAGCGCGGAGGATGGCTTACAGCCGAAGACATGGCGGAACACGCGCCGTCCTGGGAAGAGCCAATCAGCACCAATTACAGAGGTGTGGATGTCTGGCAGTGCCCACCGAACAACCAGGGCGTCAACGTGCTGCTGGGGCTGAACATCGCGGAGGGATTCGACATCGGCGCGATGGACGCACAGTCCGCCGACCACCACCATCATCTCATCGAATGCGCGCGCCTTGCGCTGACTGACGGGATGTACCACATCACGGATCCCGGGCACATGCGAATGAGCGCGGGAAGGCTGATATCGAAGAGCTACGCCGCAGGTCGGCGGCGCTTCATCCGAGGCGAGCACGCAATGGCAAATGTGCCACTGGGAACGGGACCGATAGATGGGGACACGGTGTACATTACCTGCGTCGATGGCGAGGGCAACGCCTGCTCGCTCATCAACAGCGTGTTTTCGGACTTCGGGACGGGACTGGTCGTGCCCGGAACGGGAATCGCTCTCCACAGCCGCGGCGCTTCCTTCTCGCTCGACCCCAGCCATCCAAACGTGCTCGCGCCAAAGAAGCTGCCGTTCCACACACTCATTCCGGGCATTGCGACGAGAAACGACGAACTATGGCTGAGTTACGGCGTGATGGGAACTGTGCAGCAGGCGCAAGGACAGATTCAAGTATTGAGCAATATGATCGATTTCGGAATGTCGCCTCAGGAGGCTCTTGACGCTCCACGCTTCAGTTACAGACCGCTGGAAGGCGAGGTCGGGCTTGAGCCGCGCATACCCGATGACGTCGCCGAAGAGCTGAGGGCGCGAGGTCATAGGATTGTCATCACGGAGTCGCACCCACTGTACTTCGGAGGCGGACAGGTAATTGCGCGCGATGCGGAGACCGGCGTGCTGACCGGCGGTAGCGAGCCGCGCAACGACGGTTGCGCCGTAGGATGGTGATAGATTACCACCCTACTCCGCTTTCATCGGCTGCGTGATGCTGCGCGCCCAGGGCGTCTCGGCAATTTCGCAGAACGAGCCGCCCGGCGTCAGAAATCTGCTCGTTACTTGCTCCCATGGCTCGGTCTTAGTGGGCTGGACTACTTCCATTCCTGCGTCTGCAAGGCGCTTTTCGGCAGCGGCCACATCGTCCACCTCAAAGCCAATGGTGAAGCCGAGGGGAACGCGATCCGCCTCCTCCGGGCTGCCGTAAGTGGCTTTTGCGGCTTCGGAGCGCGACCAGATGCCGAAATGCAATGTGCCGGGAACGGTCACATCCGCGTAGCCCTCATGGTAGATTTCGACTTCCAAGCCGAGCGTATCTCTATATAAGCGAACGGCGGCATCAAAGTCTTCGACTACTTCGGCGATACTCGCGAGGTGCCTGAGCATAGGAGATTCCTTTCGGTCGGTGTAATCCGGTTGCCTTGCGGTGTTGCCGCTATGCTGCCAACGCTAAGGGAAACGATGGCAGCATAGCGGGGTTCGGTAAAGGCTTAATCCCTCGGATGGGCGTGGTTCTAAGACGACTTGAACAGCGAAATCCGGTTGCCCGCAATGTCGTTGAAGATTGCCAGAGAACCGAAGCCGCCGGGTATCTCACTCGGCTGCATCAGAGAGGTCCCGCCAAGACTCACAGCCTTGTCGAGGTACGCTTGCAGGTCATCGACCGCTACCGCGATTCCGGGCGCGTTGGGCGGCATGCCCTCCATGTGCTGGAAAATGCCGCCGCCAATGCCGTCCTTCTCCTGCTGCACCAAGCGATAAATCCCGCCATCCGGCATTTCCATGCCGTTTACCTGCCAGCCAAACATCTCGCCATAGAAGTCTTCGAGAGCCTGCGCGTCGCTGCCGCCAAGCTCGAAATGCACTACCGGCGGCGCGCTGCTGCGTGGGGGCATGTCGCCGCTCATCTCGGCGGGCAATTTATATAATCCTATGAAATTGTGAGCCGGGTCGGTAAACATCGCCACCGATCCTACCTCAGGCGCAATCTCCATAGGCGGCATGACAGGAGCTCCGCCCAAACCGGACAGCTTGTCCAGAGCCGCCTGGAGATCATCCACCTGAATGTAGAAAGTTACATAGCTGCTGACAGGCATGTCATCCGTCGATTCCATGATGCCGCCACCGATGCCGCCTTCCATCCACATGACCACGCCGTAATTGCCCATTTCAGGTCCCTGCGCCTGAACGTCCCAGCCGAAGAGGTCGCGATAATACTGCTGAAGGGCCGGCCCATCGGGACCCGCGATTTCGAAATGCACTACTGGATTTCCCATTTTTCCTCCTGAAAGTGAGAGAAGTTACGTGCTTTTAGCACTTTTGTTAGAACAAGTTTAGAACGAATGGTTGTTCGTGTCAAGCGCAGTTTAGGCACGCTTTGTGGTCTTTTTCACGACCGGGGGCAGTCTCACAATATGCGGAAGCGCTGAAATTGCCGTAGAGCATCGGAGACGTGCGCCACATCTAGCGCGCGCTCCTGTCGAAGAGGCTGCCAATAGCGGGTAAGAAGCCTTTGGGAAAAGCCACTCAGAGAGCAGGATTATTGGGGCGAGGATGTAGCAAGCTGCTTGGCGCGCTCGTAGTCGCGTATGCCGTCATCGCGGCGGCCAACTGCCCAGAGCGCCATGCCGCGATTGTTGTAGGCGTACCAGTAGTCGGGATCAAGCTCGATGGCGCGGGTGAAGTGGGATATGGCGTCCTCGTAGGCGCCGGTGTCGGAGAGAGCCATGCCAAGGTTGTTGTGGGCGTCCCTGTAGTCTGGGTCAAGTTCAATCGCCCTGTTGTAGTCGGCTATGGCGAGTTCGGCATCGCCACTGTTGCGATATGCTATGCCGCGATTGTTGTAGGCAACGGCATCGTCCGGCACGAGTTCGATGACCCTGGTGTAGTCGCTTGCCGCGAACCCGTACGCGCCACGGTCGAGGTGGGCGTTGCCACGCAGAAACCAGGCGCGCGCGTCGTCAGGATTGGCATGTATAGCATCGGTCAGGCTGTGCTCGACCTGCCTGAGATGGTCCATATCGCTCATCGCGCTGAGGTTTGGATCGTTCTTCCAGTTCATCGCTTTCCTTGTTGAATCTGCCGCGATCTGGCGCATTTATCGGTCGGAACTCGCCGCCAGAGACCCAGAGCGTGTTGGCATTTCGGTGTTTCAATTCGTCATTCCCGCCTGTGCGGGAATCCAGTGGCTTTCAGACGACGTAAATGATACGAAATCGGTTATATTTTACGACTCTGGATTCCCGTTCTCACGGGAATGACGCAAATGTCAACAGAACCTAGTCTGCATTTAGCGGAAGGCGAGCCGGTGAGTCGTTCTGGATACGATCGGCCGGGTGCGATTGGCCGGGTGCAATCGGCACGGCATCAGCGTCCTTCCTTTATGAAGTCCGCGACCTTCTCCCCTATCATAATCGTGGTGGCATTGGTGTTGGCTCGGATACAGTCCGGCATTATCGAAGCATCCGCTACACGAAGCCCCTCGATACCCCTGACCTTCAGGTGCTGGTCAACTACCGCCATCGGGTCGGAGTCGGGGCCCATCTTGCAAGTACCCGAGACATGGTGGGAGGTGCCGGAGTTGCGCCTGAGCCAGTCGTCAAGCGCATCGTCCGAGCGGAGTTCTTCGTCGCTGGGCATGATGCGGTCGAGCAGCAATTCGGAGAAGCTGGAGTTTTCGGCTATGCGTACTCCGAGCCGTATCGCCTCTCGCATCCGGCGCAGGTCCTCTCCCTCGTCATCCTGGTAGTAGTTGTAGTTCAGGTTGGGCTGTACGTGCGGGTCGGTCGATTGCAGTGTCAGTTCGCCCTTGCCCAGCGCCAACTGCAAGCTGGCGCTAATGCCGATGTAGTTGAGGTCTTCGTCGATTTCCACATGCGCCGGACGGTGTTCGCTGGTCATGAGCATGGGACTGAGCTGCATGTCGTTACGAAGATCCGAGCCATCTACGGTATAGCGCAGTCCCACCTGAATCGTCGGCGCCTGCACATCAGGCGGGTCTCCGACGGCGTGGTAGAGCGCCGCGGCAGCGGGATGGTCGCGCAGGTTCTGGCCAACGCCGGGAAGGTCAAGCACAACTTCGATTCCGAAGCTGCGTAGGTGTTCCGCAGGCCCTATGCCGGACAGCATAAGGAGTTGCGGTGACGCTATCGCGCCGCTGCTCACGATAATCTCGTCGGCTTCGACCGTGAAGACTTCGCCGCCGCTTTCCGCCTCGATACCCACCGCGCGCTTGCCCTCGAACAGTATGCGCCTGGCGGTAACGCTGCCGCGAACGGTCAGGTTCAGGCGGTGCCGCGCCATATTGAGGTAGTTGATGGCGTTGCTCATGCGGATGCCGTCGATGTTGTTGCGCGCACGCGGAGATACGCCCGTCGATTCGGGGTGATTCTGGTCCTCGTCGATGGGATAGCCCTCATCGACGCACGCCTTCTCGAAGGCGACGGCATGAGGCATCCACTCCCCGCGCGGTGTGCGGCGCACGGGCACAGGACCTTCGGAGCCATGGAAGTCGTCGCCGCCGAAGTCGAGGTCTGTCTCCATCTTATTGAAGTACGGGAGCACCTGGGTGAATCCCCACTCGTCGTTGCCCCATTCCGCCCAGCGGTCGTAGTCTTCGGGGATGCCGCGGAACAGCACCTGGCCGTTCACCGCGCTGGAGCCGCCCGTGGCCTTGCCCCGAGGGATGATGAGTTCGTCCTGTTCCTCTGTCAGGCGCGCAGTGTATCCCCAGTTATGGGGTCCGTATGCGGACAGCCAGACATTGTTGCCGAGCTTCAGATCGTCGGGCAGGCGGTCGAAGTCCGGGTAGTCGGGCCCCGCTTCCAGCAGCAGCACAGAACGCTCCGGGTCTTCGGAAAGGCGGGTCGCGATGGCGCATCCGGCAGAGCCGCCGCCTACTACGATGTAGTCGTACTTCATATTGCACCTCCGTGCGCTGCTTATCCCTTTCGCTGGATGACGTAGCAAGTATCGTGGATTTGCACAGAATATATCTCTAAACAACCGTCGGCGCAACAGCGGGTTTCAGGCTCCTACAGGGCGTCGAGGCGCGCAACAATCTCGTCGGGCAATTGGACCGAAACGGCGCGCGCGTTGCTTTCAGCCTGCTCCGGGCGTGATGCGCCGACAATGACAGACGTTATCTGCGGTCTGGAAAGAGTCCAGGCGATAAGGAGCTGAGGCACGCTGATTTCCAGGCTGGCCGCGGTCTCCTCGAGCGCGCTCACCATCTCGAATGTCCGGTCGGTCCAGTACGTGTCCTTCGCGCGCTGCGCGTGGCGGGATGCCATGTGGCTGTCGGACGGCGGCGGCGCTTCAGGGCTGTATCGACCGGTGAGAACGCCGCCCATGAAAATCTGGTAAGGGATTATGCCGACCGATTGGTCTGAGCAGGCAGCGAAGAGCTCACCTTCGATGTCGCGCTTGCCGAGGTTGTATTCCGGCTGCACAGACTCGAATCGCTCGAATCCCTGCTTGTCGCTGACCCAGAGCGCCCTCATGAGCTGCCACGCCGCAAAGTTGGAGCAGCCGATATAGCGAATCTTGCCCTGCCGAATGAGGTCGTCGAGAGTCTGGAGTGATTCTTCGAGCGGCGTGTCCGGGTCGAAGTAATGGACCTGGTAGAGGTCGATGTAGTCGGTGCGGAGGCGGCTCAGGCTCGCTTCAACCGCATCAATCAGGTGCTTGCGCGAGAGGCCCACGTCGTTGGGGCCGGGTCCGGTAGCGATGAAGCCCTTTGTGGCAACGACAAAGTCGTGACGATGGCTGCTCACTGCTCTTCCTACCACGACTTCTGAGTGGCCGGAGTTGTAGGCGTCGGCGGTGTCGATAAAGTTGATGCCCGCATCGAAGGCGGCGTCGATTACTGAGATCGCGCGGTCGTCGTCCACATAGCCAGCGCCGAACATATTTGTGCCGACACATACGCGGGAGACCTTGATGCCGCTGCGACCAAGCCTAACATAATCCATAAATTACTCCTGTAGGTTGCTAATTGGGCACAAGGCTAGACGAATGTATTGATGCTGTCAAAGACAAGAGGCATGGTTGGCTCCATGTCTCAGTCCTAACATCAACGAAAAATCTCAACATCAA
Source organism: Dehalococcoidia bacterium (assembly GCA_965204855.1). Lineage (GTDB taxonomy): Bacteria > Chloroflexota > Dehalococcoidia > Lucifugimonadales > JADFKI01 > Bin90. The sequence goes on along the minus strand of OZ242018.1, from coordinate 1,262,224 downwards.
GAAATATGCAAAAGGCGCATTTTCGGGGCGATTCCAAGCGTTTTCACCCCCATGACCCGCTTTCGCGGGCGCAGGCTCTAACCTTCCCACATCAAGGGTTCACAGGGTAGGTATTGAAAATAATCGGGCCTTGCATTTGCGATTTCACCCCCATCCTAACCTTCCCCCATCAAGGGGGAAGGGACTGTGGTTCGGCGTTAATAGCCGTTTTGCGCATTTACCTACCCTTGTCAGCCCATCAAGGGGGAAGGGACTTTTTCATATTTCCCCAACATCCACGACGGCTGAGTGAGTTGTACGTCAATAGTGGTATCATAGACACGCCACCCGGTTCCGAACCAATACCAACCGTGCAACTCTTTGGCGCGTTTCTGCACGGAACACTCGCGCCATCAAATATGCTCAATTTCCGCCGCCCACGCAACATCTTCTTCGGTTGGTATCTGGTAGGCATTTCCAGCTTCATGCTGATGCTGATGTCAACCACTGTATTTCAGGGTGTCGGCACATTCTTCGTAGCGCTGGAGCGCAACTTCGGCTGGAATCGAACCACGCTGTCGGGCGCGTTCGCGCTATCGCGTGTCGAGGGCGCGCTGCTCGGTCCACTGGAAGGCTGGCTGGTTGATAGGCTCGGCACGCGCCGGATGGTCATAATCGGCTATCTCATTATGGGGCTGGGCTTCATATTCTACTCGCAGATTCAGTCCGTATGGCACTTCTATGTGGCGTATCTGGCGATCTCGCTCGGTTCCGGCATCGGCGGCTGGATTGCCTTCGTAACCCTGATAAACAACTGGTTCGTCAGGCGGCGCGCGCTTGCCATGTCCGTTGCCGTGTCAGGCATTCAGCTCGGCGGATTCCTCGTGCCGCTCCTTGCCTGGGGAATAGAGAACCACGATTTCCGATTGACATCACTTGCGATTGGCGTAGTCCTGATACTTGTAGCCCTTCCCGCTTCGCACTTCGTCCGAAACCGCCCTGAAGATGTTGGCTTACGGCCAGACGGTGAGGTTCTCAGACGCATAGGCATGTCCGCCTCGGTTTCCACACAGACCGAATCCGACGACGAGGGAGAATTGAGCCCACGCCAGGCGCTGAGAACTTTATCGTTCTGGGTGATTGCAGTCGCGCGCCTTACTTCAGTCGTGTCCATCGTAACGCTGTCGGTGCATCTGGTGCCCAAGCTCACGGATTCGGGCATCTCCCTGATAACGGCGAATTGGGTCGTAACGGCGTACACTTTCGTCGCATTCATCAGCGGCTTCGTCGCCGGCTTCGTTGCCGACCGCACATCGAAGACGCTAGTGCTTTTCGTGTGCATGTTTCTGCAGGCGCTTGCAATGACTATCTTGACCGTTACCGATAGCCTTTCGATGGCGATGGTGTTCGCGGTGCTGTGGGGAGCGGGCTTCGGTGGGCGCGTGCCGTTGCTGACCGCGATTGTCGGCGACTTCTTCGGCAGGAAGAACTTCGGGTCGATACTTGGGATGAACATGGTGCCGTCGAATATAGCGATGATATTCGCGCCACTCTTCGCCGGGTTCATGCACGACCGCACGCAAAGCTACTTCATTCCATTCGCCACTTTCACCATCATGGGATTCATCGGCGCGTTCGCCATTCTTCTTGCCCGCCAGCCGCGTCCGCCTCAAGAACGCGCCTAGACCGACTTCCAATCTGCTACAATTGGCGCGCATTCGGCGGGAATACGGACCTCCAGCGAGGCAAGACTGATGAAAATCACCGATGTGAAGATAGAAGTAGTGCGGCGCACGCTGCCCGATACGGGGCTGGACTCGGACCTAGGCAGGTTCTTCGGCGACGTGGAGCAGGGCGTGCTGCGAATCCTGACGGACGAGGGGATCGAGGGCAACTGCTTTGTCGGAGACTTCAGAGGCGGCGGGCACGGACAGTTCGGACCAATCCTCAACGTATTGAAGCCTGAGATTGTAGGACGGGATGCGTTCGAGCGTGAGCGACTGTGGAACCGCCTGCCGATCCTGAGCGGACGGCGCGGGCTGAACATGAACGCGTGGGCGCCCGTGGATGTCGCGCTATGGGACATCGCAGGCAAGGCGGCGGGCGTTCCTGTGTACAAGTTGCTGGGCGCGAGTCGCCATGAAACCGAGGTCTATGCCACCTACCCGCCTCGCCACGAATCTCCGGAAGGCTATTTTGAAGAGGCGCAGCAGATTTTCGACGCAGGCTTCCGCGCATACAAGATTCACCCAGGGGTGCTGTCCACATCCGATGTCTTCGAGATGATGGCGGGAGTGAGGGACATCGCCGGAGACGACAGAGAGCTGATGCTGGACCCGAACAACGGTTACGACTTCCGCAAGGCGCTGGACGTGGGAAGCGCCGCGGATGACCTGGGCTTCTACTGGTTCGAGGACCCTATACCGGCGCACGAGTACGACAACATCGCCGAACTCAGCAGGCGGCTGATAACGCCGATATGCATGAGCGATAAGCCCGAGAACCAGTTCCAGACCGGCTACCACTACATACGTCTGAACGCCCTGCGGCTCGTTCGCGGCACCGCGCGGAAACTCGGCATAACCGGATTGAAAAAGCTGTGTTCGATGGCCGAGGGATTTGGCATCAATTGCGAAATTGGAACGGCGGGCAACTCGTTGCTGAACATCGCGAATCTGCATGTAATCTACTCAGTGCAGAACTGCGCCTACTATGAATACTGGATGCCAACGGAGGCGCACCGGTTCGGTCTGGTAGAGGACATCAAGCTGAACGAGCGGAGCGCGATCGAAGCCCCGACCGCTCCCGGATTGGGGCATGCACTTGACTGGGAGTGGATTAACGCTCACCGGGTAGCGACGCTGGAGTAGCGGACTCGGCAGATGTCGATGACGGACATCGTTGCGCTCGGTGTTCAGGGCGGTGAGACTTCGCAGGAGCGCGCTTGTCCGGATGCCACGTTGCCTGCGCGGCTCAGGCGCTCCTTATACGGCGGAATGCGCTCTCCCGTAAGCTACGGCTGGGCATAATTCGTAATATCCCCCTTCCTAACCTTCCCCCAAAAGGGGGCAGGGACAAGAAGAACGCCATTATGCCCACCTCTACGCAGGTGTTGAATGTTTGACCGGATGGTGTAGAGCCGCTAAAATTATAGTTGGTCGGCGCAGGAGCGTAGCTCAGCTTGGTAGAGCATCGGTCTCCAAAACCGAGTGTCGCGGGTTCGAATCCTGCCGCTCCTGCCACCTCTCCCAGTCCTCCACCACTTTCTGAATCTCCCCTGGCCGGAAACGACGGCAAGCGGGGACGCCGTGCGCGTGCACTAATCTATCGAATTGGAGTGGGAAGCTGCCCGGCGAGGATTCGAACCTCGGTCAGAGGAGCCAAAGTCCTCTGTGCTACCACTACACCACCGGGCATTGAAAGCTATCTGTGCCGTGTCAATAATGCCGACGGCGCTTCCTGAAATCGTCCCTTCATTGTGAAGAGACGCCATAGTAAATATAGCGCATCGCAAGAGCTTAAACTAGTAATTGCGTCGCGCGGCTAGTCTATCGGCAGTTCGTACATTATACTTAGCCAAGCCCGCGTCCGGTGATTCTTCCGCTACCGTCAACACGCGAAGACAGTCCGGCAGCGCAACAGCATGTGAGGGAGTCGCTTGACGAACGCAATTGCAGTCGAAAACATTCAGCAGATGGCGGAGCGCATACGCGAGAACGTGCAGCGCGTCATAGTGGGCAAAGACGAAGCCATCAATCTCGCCATAATTGCCCTGCTCTGCCGCGGGCACATATTAGTCGAGGACGCGCCGGGCATCGGGAAAACCACTCTGGCGAAGGCGCTGGCGCAGTCCCTGAAATGCACTTTCAAACGCATTCAATTTACGCCCGATCTTATGCCGACCGATGTTCTTGGCGTAAACTTTTACAACCAGCGCTCCGGCGATTTTCAGTTCCGCGAGGGGCCCATATTCAGCCAGATGCTCCTGGCGGACGAGATAAACCGCGCCACTCCCCGCACGCAGTCCTCGCTGCTCGAAGCGATGCAGGAACGGCAGGCGACCGTTGACGGAGAGACGCGACCACTGCCTGTACCGTTCCTCGTAATGGCAACTCAGAATCCAATAGAAATGGAAGGGACCTTCCCCTTGCCGGAAGCCCAACTCGACCGGTTCATGCTTCGCTTGAGGCTGGGATACCCAACGCCGGAGGAGGAGTCGGACATACTATTGAGATTCGAGCGTGACTCAGAGCCGCCAGAGATTGGCGCGGTCGCGGACGCCACGGAGCTTTCGGATATGCAGCAGATAGCGAATCAGGTGCTGGTGGACGACACTGTGCGGATGTATATCGTCGATATTACACAGGCGTCGCGGAGGCACCAGTCGCTTACTCTCGGCGCGAGTCCGCGCGCAGGGCTGGCGCTGTTCAAGGCTTCCCAGGCACATGCCGCGCTGGATGGCCGCGACTTCGTCACGCCGGACGACGTCAAGGCGCTAGCCGTGCCGGTGCTCGCCCACAGGCTCATCGTCGCCTCTAACGCGCGCCTGCGAGGCCGCACAGGGAGCCAGATCGTGCGGGACATTCTCGCCGAAGTTCCTGTGCCAATCGAGAGGTAGTGCGATGCTGAGCCAGATGTGGCATGAGCTTTGGGTCCTCATCTTCGTCGCACTTATTGCCATCGGCATCTTCACCGGCGAGGGGTTGCTCATCGGCTTCAGCGTAATGGGGCTTCTCGTTGTGGGCACGGCAAGGCTTTGGAACAGGGTTTCACTGGAGAACGTAACTTACGAGCGAGATTTCTCCCAGCGGCGCGTGTTCATCGGCGAGAAGACAACACTCTCCATCACTCTCACAAATCGCAAGCCGCTTCCGCTCGGTCGTGTGCGGGTCGAGGACGAAATCCCGGCATCCATGGAGTTGAGTGACGCGCATGTGGTGGGCAGCCCCAATCCAGAGGGAAAGACCCTGATGCATTCCGCCTCGATGTCGTGGTATGAACGCATACGCTGGACTTACGAGTTCCAATGCAGTCGTCGCGGCTTCTTCCGCATCGGTCCTTCCATCCTACGCAGCGGAGACCTGTTCGGCTTCTTCAGCAGCGAGGAAATCGCCAGAGATAGAGATTATGTACTGGTCTATCCGCGCATCGTCTCTCTTCCTGAAATCGGCATGCCCTCCGCGCGGCCTCTTGGGGAGACGCGCGGCGGCATACGCATCTTCGAGGACATTTCCAGGCCGATGGGTCTGCGAGACTACCAGATGGGAGACCCGCTGAAAACGGTTGACTGGAAGGCGACGGCGCGGATGCAGGAACTTCAGGTCCGCACATACGAGCCCAGTTCATCTATGGCGGTCATTCTCGCCGTCGCAGTGGACACGATGGAGCACACATGGGAGGGGTACTCCGCAATCCATCTGGAGCGCATAATCACGGCGGCGGCATCGCTCGCGGTGTATGCCTCCGAACGCCAATACAGCCTCGGGCTGTTCTCGAACGGCACGCCCGTTCTCGCCGACAGACCTATGAAGATTGCGCCAAGCCAGTCGCCGGACCAGCTAACGATTATCCTAGAAGCGCTTGCTTCCATTCGCCCGCTGCCTATGGGTTCGATTGCGGGCCAGCTGGGACACCAGTGGCGCAGCTTTCCCCTAGGCGCAACCATCGTAATCGTGCTTTCTCTCGTTGCCGATGAGTTGCCGCAGATACTGGACAACATGCGCGCTCATGGCTACAAACTGGTCGTCGTATATGTCGGTGACAAGCCATGCCCACCGATGCCGGAAGCCGTCCTGCTGCATGAAATCGGCGACGCGTTCGAGGGTCTTGAGTTCGCCGACCAGAGACATGCAAGGCGCTTTGCCGCCATGAACTCTGAGGGAGATGTGCGTTGAGCGCGATGCGCGAAAGGCTGGTTACGGGCGCGCTGCTGATATCGGAGAGTGCGTGGCTGGTCGCGCTCCTGGGCATCTTGAGCTTCCCTTTCGGCGCGACGAGCAGCCCCATCTCGTGGATCGCCGTCCTTGCCGTGATGTCCGTTTCGCTCATCTGGGCGCGCACACTGTCGATGATAGTAATGCCTCCTCTGATGGCTTACGGCTTGCAGATGCTGGCCGGAGTGGTAGTCATCTATCTGATGGTGGCCTCGCAGGTATCGCTGGAGATAGGCTCTCTCGACCTAGGCTGGATAGGCACAATGACTTCGGGAGAGGCCTCGGAGAGGTTCATTCTTACAGCGTTGTACGGCAGTCTCGGCGGCACCGCGCTCTGGTGGCGCGGCGGACACATCGGGGCTTCGGACATTCCCGCCGAGAGCCTTAGCACGAGCTTCAGAATCGGCATCCTGATACTCGCGATCGCCGCGGTTATAGACATCGCGCATCCGGCAGACCTCAATGTATTCCCTATGATGTTCGTCTTCTTCGCGTCCGGCGTCGCGGGCCTGATAGTCGCGCACATGGCGCCTACTTCGCAGGAATCCAACGGAACGCGAGCATGGACGCGAGTAATCGGAGGGCTGGTGGGCGGGATAGTCGTGTTGGGCTTGCTGTTCAGCCTGCTCCAGCGAGATGTGCTCGCCGTCATCGCTGCGCCGATCTTGTGGGTGCTGCAAATGCTCGCCACCGTAGTCTTCTATGTCGTCATATTCCCGCTGGCGTACATCATAGACTTCATCACGCGCGGCATATTCGCGCTGCTGCTATGGCTAGGAGGAGAACCCAGCCCGGACAGGCAATTTGCGCCACCGCAAGCAGTGGGCGCATTGGAGGGCTTCGCCAGAGACGGAGAGGCTGAGCCTGCCGCGATGCTACTACTCCAGATTCTTCAGTGGTCTATCGTTGCCGCAATCATCATCGGGGCACTGCTGCTGATGGCTCTTGCATTCAAGCGTCGGGCAAGAAGCAGGAGAGAGGCCGTGGACGGACACCGCGAATCTCTGATCGAAGACGCCGACGTTGCCTATGACTTCGCCAATCTTCTGTTCAATATGCTGCCGTCCCGCTTTCGCAGGCGCAGGGTGAACCGCACCCTTCATATCCCGTCCGACGATCCGAACATCACGGATGTCTTCCGTATCTACTTCGGCATGCTGATGCTTGCCGAAGAGCGCGGCAATCCAAGGAAATTCAGCGAAACTCCGGCAGAGTTTCAGACGACGCTGGAGCGAATACTACCGCAGGGACTCGTTCGCACGGCGACCAAGGCTTTCACTCGTGCCTGTTATGGGCATCATCCCGCGCCGCGCGAACAGATAGAAGAGATGCGTGAAGAACTGGAGCGTGCGGCAAAGTCGAAGACGTGAGGACGGAGAATTCTCAATCGCGACTATCAGATGACATCACTTGGTGGAGGTAGAAACTTTGGGTGAGTTTGAGTTCGCTTCCGGTATTCAGCTGTGGAAGGCATTGCTGCTGACAGTCGTGTCATTCCTGGTAGGCATTCTCGGCGGCTTTGTCGGCCTCGCGCTCGGCACGATAAGACTTCCCGCGATGCTGCTGCTGGGCATGCCCGCCCCAATCGCAGGCGGCACCAACATCCTCGTCAGCGGCCTGGCGTGCATATCCGGCTCGATACGACATCTGCGCGAGGGGCGCGTCAACATGCGGATTGTGCTTGTCATGGGCGTTCCGGCATTCATCGGCGCGTTCATCGGCGGCTTCCTCAGCGACGACGCGCCGAAGGGCTTGCTGATATTGCTTGCAGGGCTGCTTGTCTTCTGGCAGGGCGTCGAGTTCCTGATAATGGCTCGCGAGCGCAGGAGAGAAGAAGGGACTGATACGAATCTATTTGGCGGCGAGTTGTCGGGTTCCGCCGGCATGTTCACTCCCGGCCGTATGTCCGCGGAGGCAGGAATCGGGCTGGGTGTCGGACTCCTCGGCGGCGCCGTCGGGCTGATACTGGGCAGCATTCGACTGCCCGCCCTGATTCGCATCCTGCGGGTTGACCCGCGCATCGCCGCCGGCACGAACCTCTTCATCGGCATGCTGATAGGTGCGTTCGGATGGGTCGGGCACGTCCTCGAAGGCGAGGTTGATTACGTTCTACTGGTGATGATGGGCGCAGCCGCCATGATAGGCAGCTACTACGGCGCAAAGCTCACGGGTCGAGTGCGGCTCGTCAACCTGATTATGGCAATGGGACTGGTACTGCTGGTGGTGGGTATATTCCTTACCGTGCGCGGCGCGACGGATGTGTTCTAGGCGTCAGGACAAGCGTGGCGCACTCTATCAGAAAATAGCTCTGCCTACCGCTATTCCCGCGAGCGCCGCAGCCACGCCAACCAAGACGCTCCCTACGATGTTGGTTGTGGCGCGCATCCAGTCCCCTTCACCCGCAAGCAACACGCTCGCCACGGTGAGCGTGGAGAAAGTGGTGTAAGAACCGAGGAAGCCGACAGCCATGAAGATTCTGGCTTCTTCCGACAATCCCAGACGTCCGGATGCCGCCGCAATCACGATTCCCAGCAGGAAAGACCCACTGATGTTCGCCGCGAATGTGCCCAGCACCGTCGGCCCGAGCATCGCGCCCACAGAGCGGTCAACGGCGTAGCGAGACATTGCGCCGAGCGCGCCGCCAAATGCCACCAGCGCCCACAGAAGCAACGCCTATCCTCTCGGAAGGCCCAGCCCGCGCGAGGCGATGATGTTGCGCTGAATCTCGGATGTGCCTGCTCGTATCGTAAGCGACACAGCATCCATCCACTGCTGCGCGATCCTGCCGTTTATGTATGCCCACTTCGAGCCTTCGTCCAGCAAGCCGTACATACCGAGCATCTGCATCCCAAGCTGGCTGATTCGCTGGCTTATCTCGCTGCCCACCAGCTTGGCGGCGGACGCCTCCTTGTTCGGCACAAGTCCTTCGCTCTGCATCCACGCCACATTGTAGGCGACCATCCTGCCCGCCTCGTTAGCAGTCCAGAGTTCCGCAAGCCTGCGCCTGAACTTGTCGTCCTGGTTGAGCGTGCCTCCGTTCAGCCTAATCTGCTTCGACAGGTCCGCAAGCTCTTCGAGGTCGCGGCGATTCGAGCCGTATCGCCCTACTCCCGACCGTTCGAAATCCAGCGTCGTTGCCGCGACATACCAGCCCCTATTCTTCTCGCCAATCATGTTCTGCTTCGGCACGCGCACATTCTCGAAAAACACCTGATTGAAGTAGTGGACTCCGAACATGTTGATGATGGGCGCAACCTCTATTCCCGGCGTGTTCATATCCGCGATGAGCACGCTAATACCGCGATGCTTCGGCGCGTCCGGGTCGGTTCGCACCATGATGTAGCAACGGTTGGCGCGCTGCGCCCCGCTCGTCCATATCTTCGAGCCGTTCAGCACGAAGTCGTCGCCGTCCTCCACGGCGCGAAGCTGAAGCGACGCCAGGTCCGAACCTGACTCAGGTTCGCTGAACCCCTGGCAATAGACCGCGTCACCGCTGGCGATTTCAGGCAGGTAGCGCGCCTTCTGCTCATCCGTGCCGTACAGCATGATGGACGGCCCGACCATGTGCGTGCCCATGCTGGTATCGCGAGTGGGCGCGCGGAAGTAAGCCGTCTCCTCGTTATAAATCATCTGCTCGATGTGCGGCCTGCCCTGCCCGCCGTACTCTTCCGGCCAAGCGAGCGTAAGCCAGCCCCTGTCAACGAGCTTCCCCGTCAGGCTGCGTATGGTTCGCCAGTTCTCATCCGTGAAGTAGTCGTCCGGCACGATGCCGTTCCAGTCCTCGCCGAGGTTCTCGGCAAGGAAGTCGCGCACTTCTTGGCGGAAGTCTTCTTGCTCTTGGGTGAATGTGAAGTCCATGAACTATCTCTCTTGTATCGCGTTTGATTAGCTGAAGTTTGGAGTGAATGTGGTAGGGTTGGTCTTCGGACTACATCTCTGCCAGCCCTTCCACATATCGCCGCGCCGCTATCGCCGCGGTCGCGCCGTCCCCTGCAGCGCTTACAAGTTGCGCCGCCGAGTTCTGGCGTATGTCCCCTGCCGCGAATATACCCCGCGCAGGAGTGCTCATCCAGATGTCGGTGGGGATGTGCCCGCCATTATCGAGTGGGAGGACATCCTGAAGGTACTCGGTATTCGGATCGAGACCAATGTAGATGAAGATGCCTGATAGATCGACTCGTGAAGTCTCTCCAGAAGTCTCGTCCACGATTGACACGCCCTCGACTTGCCCATCTCCCAGTATCTCGTTCACGGACGTATTCCAGCGAACTTTGATTTTCGGATTGGACAGCACGCGCTCTTGCAGTATGTTTTGTCCGGTGAATTCATCAGAGCGATGAAAGAGCAGCACCCGCGAAGCATATTCGGTCAAGACCAGCGCCTCATCGAGCGCCGAGTCTCCGCCACCAACGACGCCAACCGTCTGGTTCATGAAGAAGCCGCCGTCGCAGGTCGCGCAGTAGGATACGCCCGCGCCGTAAAGTTCTTCTTCTCCGGCAATACCGAGCTTCCGAAGCGTCGAACCGCCGGCAATAATGACCGACTTGCCAGCGTATTCCTGGCCCCAAGCTGATACGCACCACTCGTCGCCGTTCTGCGACAGCTCATCAACCTCTCCGAGCTGAATATCGAGCCCATACTTCATCGCCTGCTGCTGCATCAACGGCCCGATTTCCGCGCCCGATATTCCGTCAGGAAAGCCGGGAAAGTTCTCAATGCTCTCCGCGTTGATGACCTGACCGCCCGGCATCAGTCGTTCCAGCATCAGTGTCTTCAATCCGGCGCGGCAGGCGTATATGCCAGCGGTAAGGCCCGCCGCACCGCCGCCGATGATGATTACATCGTATGTTTCGTCCTGCATCTCCGACCCCTGTGGCCCTAAATCAGCCCCTGCTCTCGCACTTCAGACAGCGCGCCTCCGATAGCCTCAACCGAATCGTCGATGTCCTGCTCCGTATGCGCCGCGCTCAATATGAAGCGCGCTCCGCCATGCACGTTGCCCGCGTGGACGCCGTGATTCAGCATCGCAAGATTGAGCTGCGTCTGCATTTCGGCATCATCCGCATTCCGCATATCGCGCGCGGCGTTCGCGTTCTTGTCGGGATCGGCCGCATCCTCGTCAACGTTGAGACGCAGGAATATAAGCGAATTGATGCCCGTCGCGCAGCCCGGAATCTCCAACTTCGTCAGCATCTCGTTCACGCCTGCCTTCAGGCGCTCGCCCATCGCCGCCGCCCTCTCGTTCACATCCGTGTTCGCTACCAGCTCAAGCGCCCTGATGCCTGCCACGGCAGACAGCGGGTTGGCGTTGAAAGTGCCGTTGTGCGCGATGCGCCTGTCCGGGTCGTTGCCGCCCTCGATCATATTGACGATGTCCGCCTTGCCGGCTACCGCGCCGCCCGGCAGCCCGCCGCCTAGAATCTTAGCCATCGTGGTCATATCCGGCGTTACGCCGTACAGGTCTTGCGCGCCGCCCTTCGCCACGCGAAACCCTGTCACCACCTCGTCGAATATGAGCACCACGCCGTTCTTCTCGGTAATGTCCCGCAGTTCGTGCAGGAAGCCCGGTCGTATCGGCTCCAGCCCCATGTGCGCGCCCGTCGGCTCCAGAATGATAGCGGCGATGTCATCGCTCTGCTGAAGCGCCTGCTCCACCGCGCCGATGTCATTGGGCGACAGCACTATCATCGTGCTCAGCGTCTCCTGGGGAATGCCGCCCAAGCCTGCGCCACCGGCCGCCAAGTAGTCGCTCCAGCCGTGGAAGTGCTCCTCGAACTTGATGACCTTTGTCTTTCCCGTATAGGCGCGCGCCATGCGAATCGCCATCATCGTCGCTTCCGTGCCTGAGCTATGGAATCGCACCTTCTCAGCGCTGGGTATGAGCTGCTGTACCAGCTGCGCCCACCGAATCTCCAGGTCGGAAGACATGCTCAGATGCGTGCCGATTGCCACCTGTTCCTGCACCACTCGCACTATCTCAGGATGAGCATGGCCGAGGAGCATCGAACCGTGCCCGGTCCAGAAATCGCTGATGCGATTGCCGTCCACGTCCCACTTCTGGGCGCCTTCGCCGTGAGTGCCGTAGAGCGGGAACGGAGACATACGCCTCCCGTCGTGGGTTACGCCATCCGGGAATATATCGCGAGCCGTAGCCCAGCGTTCCGCTGAGCCGGTGTGCAGGTCAAAGTAGCGTTGCTCGATAGTGGAAACCATGTTCATCCTTCCGGCTAGTGTTATTGCCCTGTCGAGGGCTGACTGTATTATATCCCCGCGCGTATAATATGCAACGAAGAATGAATCACGCCTGTTGGCAGAATGGACGGCACGATGAAGAGCTTTCTGACGAATTTGGAATGCACATACTGCGGACTCGAACTCTCGGCGGACGAACCGAACCGAACCTGTCCGAAACAGGACTGCGCCAAGGTACTGTACCCGCGCTACGACCTGCAAGCCGCGAGCAGGTCATTGAATCCCGATGACCTGAAGGACCGCCCCGCGAACATGTGGCGCTACTTCGAGGTGATGCCCGTGCGCGACGAGGCGAATGTCGTCACGCTCGGCGAGGGATTCACGCCTATTTTCAAGGCAGAGCGACTAGGGGCGGATACAGGCTGCTCGGCGCTATATATCAAGGATGAAGGAATCAACCCCACGGGCTCGTTCAAGGCGAGAGGGCTGGGAGCGGCCGTTTCCAAGGCAAAAGAGCTGGGCATCACTCGCCTGACCATGCCCTCAGCAGGGAACGCTGCCGGCGCGATGACCGCTTATGCGGCCAAGGCAGGCATGGAAGCCTATGTCTTCATGCCGAAGGACGCTCCCGAAGCTAACCGCGTCGAAGTCGATCTCACCGGGGCGATACTGGAACTCGTGGACGGCTACATAACCGACGCCGGTCGCATCTCGGCACAGCGCGCGGAAGAACTGGGCCTGTTCGATGTATCGACCCTGCGCGAGCCTTACCGCGTCGAGGGCAAGAAGACGATGGGCTACGAGATTGCAGAGCAGATGGATTGGACGCTGCCCGATGTCATCCTCTATCCGACGGGCGGCGGCACCGGCATTGTCGGCATGTGGAAGGCATTCGACGAAATGGAGGCGATGGGCTGGATTGACGGCAAGCGCCCAAAGATGTTCGCGGTGCAGTCGGAGGGCTGCGCGCCCATCGTGCGCGCCTTCAACGAAGGGACGGAGTTCGCGGAGCCTTGGGAGAACCCGGACACACTAGCGGCGGGGATACGCGTTCCCGCCGCAATCGGCGACTACCTGATATTGCAGGCGCTCAGAGAAAGTGGAGGCGGCGCAATTACGGTTAGTGAGGAAGAGATACTGTCCGACGTGAGAGCGGTGGCGTCTCTGGAGGGCATGTTCGTCTGCCCGGAGGGAGCGGCGTTATCTGCCGCCCTGCGAAAGTTGCTCGCGGACGGAACGCTTTCGCCTGACGAGTCCATCCTGCTGCTCAACACAGGCTCAGGACTGAAGTATCTCGATATGATTCGCTAGTATGGAACTAGAGGAGTTCGAGATCCCTCACATAGGGCGCGAAGGTCGCCATAGAAGTGCGGAACATCTGCTCGACCAGCGCATGGTCAGGCACGCATTCCGGGCATTCCTCGTTGACGCCTTTGTGATATTTCACGGTCAGCGTGCCGCCCTTCATGTCGACGTACTCAAGCGAGCCGCCTTCCGACCCAACAATCACCTGCATATTGTCTAGAATCGCCTGAACTCCGGGGTCTGCATTGACTGCCACTTGGGCGCCTCCTTAATCCTAAATCAAGCCTATACGTGAGTTTGTCTGTGAAATTATTATTCCCTGCGTCATTCGCTGTCAAGAAAATCCTTACCAGAGAAGAAAATTGCATTAGTGCTGTTTAGAGCGATGAGGATGCACTCTCACCCACATCCTAACCTTCCCCCATTGAGGGGGAAGGGACTAATGCAAGATTCTCTACCAGAGTCGTCTGAGCCTTACCACTAGGCGTAAGCGGACAACTTAAATCCTGTAAAGCGCTTCCGTGTTTCGCGCGAACAGGTCCCGCTTCTCGTCCTCCGAAAAGTCGGCGACTATCTCCGTGTATGCGTCGATGAGGGTGTCGTAGTCACTGAACAGGCTGTCAACGGGCCAATTGGTCGCGAAGATGCTCCTCTCCACTCCGAATGCCTCGATGCACCCTAGTACCCAGGGCCGGATGCTGTCCACGGTCCAGTTGTGATCACCCATGCCAAGCCCGGAAATCTTGATGATGATGTTTTCCGCGGTCGCGGCAGTCGCCATGCCGCGTTTCCAAAGTTCAAAGTATTCCGGCGTGCGCTCGGCGGGATTGCCCGCATGGTCAATCACGATTACAGTGTTCGGGAACTTTGACGCGAGAGCTGCCAGCTTCTCCATATCCTGGCACTGGGCGGCGATGCTGGCGTGCAAGTTGTACTTCTCCAGCAGCGCGTATCCCCTGCGAAAGTCGTCCGCAACCAGAAAGTCCCCATAAGAGAAATCTCTGATGCCGCGCATTCGCGGAAATTCGCAGTGCCGCTCCAAAACCGATTCCACATTCGGGTCGCGCAAGTCCGCATACGCGACTATGGCATGCGGGAAACCCGTGCGTTCAGCGGCGGCGTCCAGCCACTCCGTCTCCTTCACCGGGTCTTTGGAGCCGATGGCGGCTTGCACATGCACCGCCTTCGTAACATTGGATGCACGCGTAGTCTCAATAAAGTCCTCGGCGAGAAAGTTCCGCTCGCCGAGCTTCCTCATCTGCTTGCCTATCAGAGGCGGGTCCACATCCGGTTGCCAGTGACCGTAGAAAAGTTCAGGATGCTGCATGTCGTAAAAGTGTACATGCGAGTCAACAAACTCCAATTTCGCCATGCTCCGCTCTCCTCCGCTTTCTAAACCAAAACGGTAAAACTACAATCCGGACGCGCTATTTCCGTTCTTCTCGCAGTGCCTTGACGAACTTCCGCTCTTCTTCCGACAAGTTGGCATTCTCCAGCAAGTCAGGCCTCCGCAGCGCAGTACGGCGCAGCGATTCTCGCCTGCGCCAGCGCTCAATCTCGCCGTGGTTGCCCGATAGCAGCACTTCCGGCACTTCGCTGCCTTCGTGCAGGGCGGGGCGCGTGTACTGCGGAAACTGAAGCAGCCCCGTGGAGAATGTGTCGTCCTGAGTTGATTCGATGGATCCTACCGCTCCGGGAATCAGGCGCGTAACCGCGTCTATCACAATCATGGCTGCCAGTTCGCCGCCGCTCAGCACATAGTCGCCGACGCTTATCTCGCACGTCGCCAGATTCTCGGCTACCCGAGCGTCCACTCCCTCGTACCGCCCGCAGATGAGAATAAGGTCATCACTGGCAGCCATTCGTTCCACGATGCGCTGTGTCAGTGGCGTCCCCTGCGGTGTGAGCAGGGTTATGGGGGTATCTTCAGCCATGCCGGCGCCGGATTTCACGCTCCTCACGGCATCGAAGATAGGATCGGGCTTCATAACCATGCCATATCCGCCGCCGTAAGGATAATCGTCAACGCTGCGATGCCTGTCGGTCGTGTAGTCGCGAATATCGTGAAGGTGAATCTCAACCAGTTCACGCTCGACGGCGCGCGCGATTATGCTCTCCGACAGAGGCCCGTCGAACATCGCGGGAAAGATGGTCAGCACATGGAAGCGCATGGCATCAGGGTACAGGGTGGATGCGCCAGTTTCTAATCATCGCCAAGCCGTGCGCCAGTGCGGGCATCGCGACGGCAAGTGTCTCACGCACCGCCTTCTCGCTGCCGGGCAGGTTGACGATGAGGCAACCGGAGCGCACGCCTGCAGTCGCGCGGCTCAACATTGCGAACGGGGTGAACTGCAGGGTCTGCATTCGCATCGCCTCGCCAATGCCGGGCGCCTCGATGTCCAGCACCGCGCGTGTGGCTTCGGGCGTAACATCTCGCGGGCCAAGACCTGTGCCGCCTGTCGTCAGGACCAGGTCAACTTCGCCGCCGTCACACCATTCTGTCAGCGTCCGGGAAATATCGGGTACTTCGTCCGCTACCATGTCCCGCAAGACGAGCGTGAAATTCTCCTGGAGCATTAGCTCGCAGATGGCGTCGCCGCTGCCATCTACAGCGCGTTCGCCCCTTGCGCCCGTATCGCTAATGGTGAGTACTCCCAGGTTAAATCTATTGTCTGAATCACCTGCCATGTTAGAAAACTCTTTCAATCACTGTATTAGAACTGTATTGGAAATGGTGCAAACATATACACAAAATGTCCTTGCGTCTTTAGAGTTTACTTTGCGAAACTCGTCTCACGGTGAAAGAAATCAGAGTTACATGCACCGGAGTCATTCTAGCATGGACGCTCGGCTTCACACCACAGAGCGGAAGGTAATGGAAGGCTATCGAGGAGGAGACTAGCTTGCACCGGCACCTTGCAACGCAGCGGTATATCGCGCCACATCAGGGGTGAGTGCGTATCACGCGCCTGTGTTAGTGGAGGAAGTGCTCACTGCACTGCAAGTGAAGCCAGGCGGCAAGTACATAGACGGCACTGCCGGTGAGGGAGGCCATTCGCTGGCAATCCTGAACGCAGTGACCCCTGCTCCGCTGATCCTCTCCATAGACATCGACGACGAGGCGCTGGAGACGGCAGCGGAACGAACCCGCAGATTTGCCGACAACTCGACTCTTATGAAGGCGAGTTACTCTGACTTAGAGACAGTGGCAGCGGAGACAGGATTTACGAACGCTGACGGGATACTGTTGGATCTGGGGCTGTCCTCACTGCAACTGGATAAGGGCGAGCGTGGCTTCAGCTTCAGACACGAAGCTCCGCTGGATATGCGGTTCGACACCTCGCAGGTGTTGACCGCAGAGACAATCGTGAACGGCTACGCGGAAGCGGACCTGGCAGACGTAATCTACCGTCTGGGCGAGGAAAGAAGGTCAAGGCGCATAGCGAGAGCTATAGTCAATAACCGTCCGGTCAGGACAACGACGCAACTTGCAGAAATAGTTTCAGATTCGGTTGGAAGGCGGCGAGGCAGAATTCACCCTGCCACCAGGACATTTCAGGCTATACGAATTGCAGTCAATGATGAGTTCGGCAACATACGAAAAGGACTGGAGGGAGCAGTCGATACGCTTGGCGTCGGAGGGCGTCTCGCTGTCATTAGCTACCACTCCCTCGAAGATCGCATCGTCAAGAATGCGCTGCGTTTCATGGCATCAGATTGCGTATGCCCACCTTCCGTTCCGCAATGCGTATGCGAGCACGAACCAACCGTTAGGATCATCAACCGGCGAGTCATCAAGCCATCAGGCGAAGAAGTGAGCGCTAACCCGAGAAGCAGAAGCGCCCGCCTCAGAGTCGCCGAGCGCATCTACTCCAGTAAATTTGAAATCTAAATCTGCCATCGTGATTGGACCGGCATTAGGAAGGCGATACACATGCGTGGAGCAGCAGTGGAAAACTCCAAAGTATTTGCGGCAATTGACATCGGCACCACAAAGGTGTTCACCGTCATTGGGAAGAAAGCGGACGACGGCCGCGTAGAGATACTCGGACACGGGATAGCCTCCAGCACAGGGGTGCATAAGGGCGTGATCGAGAATGTAGTCGCCACTCAGGACGCTGTGCGTAACTCAGTAGCCATGGCCGAGCGGACCAGTGGGGCGCATGTGGACACCGCCTTCGTCGGGATCAGCGGCAGGAGCATCTCCTATGAAAAGAGATACGACACGATTGACTGGGTTGGCGAGCATGGCGTCATTACTCACAACGAGGTCGAGAGGGTACCCGTCTCTGTCGCGGGAAATGGCACCAACGGCAGCCATTTCGGACGGCAGGTGATTCACGCCGTTCCTCGCAGCTATTCCATCGACGGCCGAATGGGCGTCTCCGACCCCGTGGGTATGCACACCAGCAAAGTGAATGTGGAAACTCACCTTGTCGAGGGTTCGGAAGCCGAGATTACGAAACTGAGGAGGTCCGTCGAGGGAGCAGGTATCAGGATCGAATCTCTTGTACTGGATGCTCTCGCCAGCGTCGAATCGACTCTGTTGCAAGAAGAGAAGATTCGCGGCGCGGCCATGATCGACAGCGGCGGCGGAACGACCGACGTGATGGTCTTCAAGGAAGGCACAATGCAATATTCCTCCGTCATCCCGGTCGGAGGTTACCAGTTCACCAACGACATCTGCGTCGTCTATAACACTACTCATGGCGCGGCTGAGGAAGTGAAACTTAACCACGCGAATGTCCTTCCGAACTCAGCGAGCATCCACGAGGAAGTCTCACTGCCTATATCCGGCGGGCACACATCGCTCGACGTCTCCCTTCACGATATCTGCCAGCTCACGCGCGAGCGAGCGCAGGAACTGACACGCATGATTATGCTCAAATTGCGGGAGGGCGGCGTACACGACTTGCAGGACTACCCGATCGTGCTCTCTGGCGGGGCCGCTAAGCTTGGAGGCTTCCACGAACTCTTCCAGACGCTCACATCGGCCAAAGTGCGACTGGGCTCGCCCTTAGGCTATCTCGGAGTGCCGAGGGAACTTCAGAAACCTATGTACAGCACCGGAGTAGGCATCTTGATTTGGGCAGCTTACCAGGATGACGACGAGCCCAAGCCTCACGCCATAGGAGATAATAACGGGCATCGTTCCTCACGCCCGGCACACAAGCCACAAGCGCGAAAGGGTGGGATTCTCAGCATGTTCAAGAGATAGCTTCTCACCGTCGAGGATTAAATCTACCAGGACCGAAAACAAACGTATTCTTACGACTAGGACCTTAGGGGAGGACAGAGAATAATGGCGACAGCAATCAGCGGAGAACTCGAATACGTGAGAGAGATGGACGGGATGGCGCGCATCAAAGTCATCGGCGTTGGCGGTGGCGGCTCCAATGCCGTCTCGCGGATGTTCCGCGAGCGCGTGCCTTCGGTCGAGTACATGATTGTCAACACAGACGCCCAGGCGCTCGTGACCTGCGACGTGCCGCTCAAGATGCGCATCGGCGACGGGCTGACCATGGGCAAGGGCGTTGGCGGCAATCCCGAACTCGGCATGAAATCGGCTGAAGAGAGCCGCGAAGAGCTGTACGACGTGATTCGCGACGCCGACATGGTATTCGTCGCAGCCGGAATGGGCGGCGGAACCGGCACGGGCGCGGCTCCGGTCATCGCCGAAATCGCGCGAGAAACCGGCGCCTTGACCGTCGGCGTCGTAACTAGGCCCTTCGCATTCGAGGGCAAGCGCCGGGCCGACTCGGCCGAGGAAGGCATACAGCGCCTCAAGGAGCACGTTGACACACTGCTCGTGATTCCCAACGAGCGGCTGCACATCATCTGCGAGGAGGAAATTACCGCCCAGAACGCATTCCTGATGGCAGACGACGTACTGCGAATGGGCGTGCAGTCGATCGCCGAGTTGATAACCGTACCCGGCGAAATCAACCTCGACTTCGCAGACGTTCAGTCGATCATGCAGAACTCCGGGCCAGCATGGATGTCCATCGGCTGGGGCGTGGGTGAGCACCGCGCGAGAAGCGCGGCGCAGACCGCTATCACCAACCCGCTGCTTGATGTGTCTATCGAGGGCGCGCACGGCGTGCTGTTCAACATCACGGGCGGCAGCGACCTCCGGCTCTCCGAGCTGCACGAGGCTGCCGAGGTCATCCAGCGCGTGGTCGATCCCGACTGCAACATCATCTTCGGTATGGCGACCGACCTCAAGATGGAGAACGAGATCAAGCTCACCATCATCGCCACCGGCTTCGAGCATCCGAGCGACATCAAGGAGAACGACGAAGGCTACGCGAACATGTTGCTCGATGCTATGTCGAGCGACACCGGCAAGCTAGACCTTCCGCCCTTCCTGCGGAGATACTCCAAGCCCCAGAAGGAACAGGCGAGCAGGAACGGCGCGCATTAGACCTGCGGCATTACTCATCATCGGATGAGCAGCCCTCCCCGCTTGAGCGGGCTGTCCAACGCGGCAGTCCGCTCATTCCTTATGCAAAGGAATTTCGTGGAACCGCTGGCGCCTGGGCAGTCTCGGCTGCCGTATGCTCAGACCTGCTGGCGAGAAAGCTGTCACGCCGCTCGTGCGCCCTTATCTCGGATCTCAGAAGTTCGCCTCCATATCGAAGACCTTCTGCATGCGACGCACATGCCGTTCCTCGCCCGAAAACTCCGCCGACGCGAACGCGCTCACAATCTCCCGCACCAGTTCCTCGCCGATTATGCGCACGCCCATACACAGGATGTTCATGTCGTCGTGCTCGACGCCCTGATGTGCCGAGTAAGTGTCGTGGCATACGCTCGCGCGAATGCCTCGAACCTTGTTCGACGCGACGGAAGCTCCCACGCCGCTCCCGCACAGGACTACTCCCCTGTCCGCGTTCTCGGCAGCCACATACTCCGCGACAGCCTTCGCGAAATCAGGATAGTCGTCCAGCGCATCGTATGTATGCGCTCCCAAGTCAACCACCTCGTGTCCCTGCGCTTCCAGCAGTTCCTTGACAGGCGCTTTCGCCGGATAGCCCGCATGGTCTGCGCCAATCGCAATTCGCATTTTCGTTCCCCTCGCTCTATGTCGTGTATCGCAGTAAAAGTGTAAGTATCTCCTGCATCCGCGTCAATCATACCCACTCATCTTACCCATCCTGTACACCGTGACTAGCTCGCCTTAATTGAGATAACCGCAGCCTGATGCTAAACTGCGCGCCATATCTAGTAGGCCAAAGGGTGTAGGTCAAGCAGTGTAGGCCAAAAAGTATAGGAGTACATGACGCAATGAAAATTACTGAAGTCAAGGCAATCGCCACCAGGCCGCCGGAAGCCACGCGCAACTACGTATTCGTCAAAGTCTCGACCGACGAGGGCATCGTGGGTTGGGGAGAGGCGACCGTCGGCGCCGTCTCAGTTGGCGCCGTCGTGGAGGAACTGGGCGAGACCCTGATTGGAAAGAACCCTTTCCGTATCGAAGAGCACTGGCAGAACCTCTACAACTTCGGACACAATGTGCGCGGCGGTGTGCTCCACATGGCCGCGATCAGCGGCATAGACATCGCGCTGTGGGACATCAAGGGCAAGGCACTCAACGTCCCGGTGTACGAGCTTCTGGGCGGCGCAATGCGCGACAAGTTCTGGGCTTACGGACGATTCGACGGGCGCACTCCAGACGACGCGGTGCAGAACGCCCTATCCTGGGTCGAGCAGGGCCTCACCGCACTCAAGGGCGACCCATTCGCGCATCAGGGCCTGTTCACGACAGTCGAGTCCGAGCGGGATGCCCTCGCCAAGGTCAAGGCGGTGCGCGAAGCCGTTGGCGACGACATCGAGCTGCTCATCGAGGTCCACGGCAGACTCGCGCCCCACGAGGCAATCCGCACGGGCAACGCGCTCGAAGAGTACCGTCCCTTCTGGTTCGAGGAGCCTGTCCCTCCGGAGAACATCGACGCTATGGCGAAGGTTACTGCCGGCGTCAACATCCCCATCGCAACCGGCGAGCGCATCTACACCAAGTGGGGTTTTCGCGAGCTTTTCGAGAAGCAGGTCATCGACATGGCGCAGCCTGACATCTGCCACGCAGGCGGAATCCTCGAACTCAAGAAGATTGCGGCAATGGCAGAGACATACTATGTCGGCTTCTGCCCCCACAACCCCTACGGTCCTATCAACACGATGGCCGCACTGCACGTCGATGCCACCTGCCCCAACTTTCTCATACAGGAAGGCGGTCACGGCGCATGGTATCAGCATGTGGTCAAGGGCGAGTTCCCATTCCAAAAGGACGGCTACTTCAGCCTGCCGGAAGGCGTCGGGCTGGGCATCGAGCTGGACGAGACCGCGATGATTCAGCACCCGCCGGGAGACGACAGCCACCCCGAAGGCTACTTGCAGGCGGCGCACTTCCCTTCCCGCCAGCAAAACATCTGGATTTGAAGCGCAACGGCATTCCTGATACCATACTCGCGCAGCCAATCCTGACAGGAACGGTGAGCGCTTACAATGACTTCACTCAGTATCAAATTAGCTGTTCCTTCGGACAGCACCAAGGGCATTTGTCTTGAAAAGCCTTCCTGCAAAGGCGCGGGGAGGCTTTTTGTCGTTGTAGGTCGTATCGTTAAGGACTATATCGTCTGAGATGTATATGAGACACGCGAGCATAACCGATGTGCCCGGCATCCTTGTCGGTCATCAGACAAACATCGAAGCGGCGACCGGCTGCACCGTTGTCCTCTGCGAAGACGGCGCGGTCGGCGGCGTGGACGTGCGCGGCTCTGCACCCGGCACGCGTGAGACCGATTTGCTGCGACCGACGGCGCTGGTCAACGAAGTCCATGGCATCTTGCTTAGCGGCGGAAGCGCGTTCGGCTTGTCGGCGGCAACGGGTGTCGTCCGTTACCTGGAGACGAAAGGCGTAGGCTTGCAGTTCGGCGGAGCGACGATTCCGATTGTTCCCGCCGCTATACTGTTCGACCTAGGACTTGTGCAGGGCGATATTCGCCCGACCGCCGATGACGGTGAAGCCGCCTGCCGCAGCGCATCCGATTCACTGCCCGCACAGGGCAGTGTTGGCGCGGGCACCGGCGCGACAGTGGGCAAGATGCTCGGCATGCACCGCGCAATGAAGGGCGGTATAGGCACGGCTAGCATTTCGCTCGGTGACGGGCCTCTCGATAACAGACTAATAGTCGGAGCGCTGGTCGCCGTGAACGCAATCGGCGGTGTGTACGAAGCGTCAAGCGGGCGCATCGTGGCCGGTCCGCGCGTTGGAGACGGCAATACGATACTTGACGCCATGGAGGTCGCAATTTCGCCTCCTATTCAGACTACGCAGCCCGTCTCAGCCTCGAATACCACTATAGGCGTCGTAGCCACTAACGCCACGCTCAACAAAGAGCAGGCAAACAAGCTTGCCTCTGCCGCACAGGACGGCGTCGCCCTTGCCGTGCGTCCCGCTCACCTGATGGGAGACGGCGACACGATGTTCGCTCTAGCCACCGGAAAGAGCGACTCTGACGTCAACATGAACCAACTTCTCGCGGCTGCCACGATGTGCGTCAGCAATGCAATCGTCAACGCCGTAACCGAAGCCGACTCGCTCGGTGGCGTACCTGCGTTCAAGGACCTGGCTGAAAATGACTAGCCTCAACACGACCTCAAGAATCGGGTTCATCGGCGCCGGCAAGGTCGGCGGCTCGCTTGCCGTCGCTATGTCGAACGCCAGCTATCCCGTTGTCGCCGTTTCGAGCCGCACGCCCGCATCGGCCGCATCGTTCGCCGCGCGCATTGACGGCTGCGCGCCATACGCCGACCTTCAGGATGCGGTTGACGCCAGCGACATGGTGTTCATATCAACTTCCGATGACGCCATACAGCAGGTCGCGCAATCCGTGATGTGGCGCGAAGGTCAGGGTGTAGCGCACTGCTCCGGCGCGGCTTCCATCGATGTGCTGGAGGCGGCAGAGCCGCAGGGTGCGATTCCGGGAGCATTCCACCCCCTTCAAGCATTCTCATCCGTGGAGAACGGCGTCAGAAGCATTCCGGGGATCACATTCGGCATCGAAGGCAGCGATGAAATGCGCGCCTATCTTGGTGACATTGCGCGAGCCATCGGCGGCAACCCCGTATTCCTCAATGCCGAAGACAAGCCACTCTACCACCTGAGCGGCGTGATGATGGGCAACCTGCTGACCTGCCTGGTAGGCATTTCAGCTGAGGTCTGGGAACACATCGGCTACACGCGAGACGACGGCGTGAAGGCGCTCGTCCCAATGATGCGCGCCGTCGCCTACAATGTCGAGACCTCCGGAATTCCGGAAGCGGTCGCAGGCCCTTATCCTCGCGGCGACTTGGGGACGGCTGCCAAGCACTTGCAGGCCCTCACGTCGCAGCATCCCGACCTGCTTCCGCTGTACCGCGAACTCGCGCTCGCCGGGCTGCATCTGGCGGTGGAACAGGGCTTGTCCGAAGATGGAGAGACCGCTTTCAGGCAATTGCTAAACGACAGTCGAAAGATCGAATGAGGTAAGAGCGATGCGAACCACAATTCGTGACATAGCGGCAATGAAGCGGCGAGGCAAGCCCATCGCCATGATAACCGCGTACGACTACACATCAGCGCGCATCGTCGAGAGTGCGGGCGTTGACATCATCCTCGTGGGAGACAGCCTCGGTCAGGTCGTGCTCGGCTACGACTCCACCGTGCCCGTCACGATGGAAGACATGCTCCACCATATCAAGTCGGTCGTGCGCGGCACCGAGAAAGTCCACATCGTCGGCGACCTACCTTTCATGAGCTATCAGGCAAGCAGGTCGGACGCGATACGCAATGCCGGTCGGCTGCTCAAGGAGGGCGGCGCGCAGTCCGTGAAACTGGAAGGAGGCAGGCACGTCGCCAAGGCAATGCGTCGCATCGTGCAGGCAGGCATCCCGGTGATGGGGCACATCGGCCTGACGCCGCAGGCAGTCAACCAGCTCGGCGGATACCGCATTCAGGGGAGGACGACGAGGGCCGCGGTCGAGCTGATAGAAGACGCCAAGGCGGTTGAGGACGCTGGCGCGTACTCCATCGTTCTTGAGGGAGTGCCGTCACAACTCGCGCAGCTCGTAACTGAGCGCCTCAAAATACCAACCATCGGCATCGGCGCGGGCGTCCACTGCGACGGTCAGGTGCAGGTCTTCCACGACATGATGGGACTGTACACGGACTTCACTCCCAAGCACGCGCGCAAATACGCTCACCTTGCGGAGCTTATGAACGGCGCCGTCTCAGATTACATCGAGGACGTCCGCTCCCAGACCTTCCCCTCCGAGGACGAGAGCTTCACCCTTTCGCCCGAAGTTCTGGCCGAGTTGACCGGCGACGCAAACATCGCTGCCCAGAGCGAACGCTAATGCAGATTATTGAATCGGTTGCCGCGTTCCGGCAAGCATACGACCCGGCGGAAAAGCCGCTTGGTCTCGTGCCCACCATGGGCTTCCTGCACGAAGGGCACATGGCGCTCGTCCGCCGCGCCAGAGAAGAGAACGCCACTGCCGCGGTCAGCATTTTCGTCAACCCTACTCAATTCGGACCTAGCGAGGACTTCGCCACATATCCGCGCGATATGGACTCCGACCTTGCCAAGCTGCGAGAGGCGGGCGTTGATCTCGTCTTCGCGCCTCCGGTCGAAGAGGTCTATCCGCCCGGCTTCGACACATATATCGACGTTGGACGCATCGGCGAGCGACTTGAGGGCGAGCACCGCGCCGGACATTTTCGAGGCGTCTCCACGGTCGTCTGCAAGCTGCTGACCGTCATCCGACCCGACCGCGCGTACTTCGGACAGAAGGACGCGCAGCAGTGCCTTGTGGTCAAGCGCCTCAACGATGACCTGAATCTCGGCGCTGAAATCGTCGTCTGCCCCACGGTGCGCGATACCGACGGACTCGCCCTAAGCAGCCGCAACGTGTATCTGAGCGCGCCTGAACGAGAGGCCGCACTCTCACTGTACGGCTCGCTTCGGCTTGCCCGGGACCTGCATAGTCGCGGCGAAACGGACGCCGCCAGTATCAGACAGCGCATGCGCGGGCTCATCACCGACTCTCCACTTGCGAGCATCGACTACATCAGCATCGCGGACGCCGACAGCCTAGCCGAGCTTGACACAATCGACCGCCCTGCCCTCGTATCTCTAGCCGTCCGCATCGGCAAGACGCGCCTGATAGACAATGTGATAATATGACACGGCAGACTAGAATGCCGTTCGTCCCGAGCTTGTCGAAGGACTAGACCAAGACATCCTAGCCATCATGCACATCCTGTCAGCACTCGTTTCCTAGAACCGCTAGACGTAAGAAAAGGACATAGAATTGAAAATCCTAGTAACAAACGACGACGGCGTTGAAGCGCCGGGGCTTTGGAAGATGGTGGGCGCGCTCAATAGCCTCGGTGAAGTTGTAGTTGCAGCGCCCGACCGAGACCAGAGCGGCATTGGCAGCGCGAGAACACTCCTCGATGTGGTCAAGGTGCGCGAGGTGACGAACCCGCCGGTCGAAGGCATCAAGACATTCGCAATCGAAGGCACGCCAGCGGACAGCGCGATACTTGGACTTGAGATGCTATCGCCGGGCAAGTTCGACTTCATGCTATCCGGTATAAATGACGGCTCCAACCTCGGAATGGATATCCTCGTATCCGGCACAGTCGGCGCGGCGATCCAGGGCTATTACCGCCAGATGCACTCCATTGCGATGTCGGTAGCGTCCATCACGAATCTCCAGTATGACGCTGCCGCCACTACCGCGGCCTCCCTGGTCAAGACCATCGCCGCTGACGACAGCCTTCCACCGCTCTTCCTCAACGTGAACGTGCCAAACGCGACCACCGAGGGTATCAAGGGCGCCGAAGTTACCAGGTTGGGTCCGCGACTCTACTTAGAGAACGTCGAACGTGGCAGCAACGGTCGCAGGACATACTACTGGATCAAGCACAACAGAATGTCCAATCGGTCGGTCGCAGACGACACCGACATCTTCGCCGTCCGCAACAATCGGATTGCTATCTCTGCGGTCAACGCCGTATTGGAACCCGACTTCGACTGCCCCGACTTGCAACCCCTCGCGCACGGCGTCATGGCCGCGCTGGGGCTCACTAATGGAGTAGGCGCAATCTAGCATCAACACCGAAAACACAGCACAAAGGAGGCAACAATGATTTACGAATATCGAGTATATGAAACGCTCCCCGGCAGACTGCCCAACATCAACGCCCGCTTCCGAGACCACACCATGAAGATTTTCGAGAAGCACGGCATCAAGAACATCGGCTACTTCACCGCCGACGTCGGCGACTACAGCGACCGCCTCATCTACATCATTGCCTTCGAGGACGCTGCCCACCGCGAGCGCGCGTGGGAAGCCTTCCGCAACGACCCGGAGTGGCAGAAGGTTCGCGCCGAATCCGAGGCAGACGGCCTCATCGTAAGCCGAGTCTTCAACACTACCCTTACTCCCACCGACTACTCCCCACTCCAATAAAACGCTGCACTTGCGACCACGGGACGGACGGGGGGATGAGCTAATAGCGGACTAACGACTATGAATCCTGTCCCAAACTCCCCCGACCGTCTCGAAAATCTCGAACGCCTCACCGAACTGCCGCTGATGCTGGGTTCATTCGCCATGATTCCCATCTTCGCCGGCCTTTACCTCTGGGACATCAGCCCAGCGGAAGAACGCATCTACACCGCTCTGGAAATCGCGATCTGGGCGCTCTTTGCCATCGTATTTCTATCTAAGCTCGCCGTGGCCCCCGGCAAGCGCGCCTACCTGCGGGAAAACTGGCTTGAGGCGCTCATCGTCCTCATCCCCATCATACGGCCGCTCCGCATCATCCGCGCCGTATTCTGGATAGTGCGCGACGTCACCCGTGTGAATCGCCTCGTAACCTTCGAAAGCCTGCTGGGCTACGGCATCGGAATGGTTCTCCTCGCCGCCACAGTCGTAACCACCGCAGAGCAGAACGCGGATGGCGCAAACATACAGAGCTTCGCCGACGCCCTCTACTGGTCCCTTGTCACCGTATCCACGGTCGGCTACGGCGACCACTACCCCGTAACCATAGTCGGCAAGTTCACCGCCATATTCCTGATGTTCTTCGGCATCGGCATCTTTGGCGGCATCATCGCCAAGATTGTCGCTGCCTTCGGCAACCAATAGCGTGCCCTCCGCGTCCTGTCATCAATGTCAGCTCCCCCTCGTGATGAGCCTCCTGAGCCTGTTGGAGGGTGAACCGTCCTGCCCATGCCCGTACTGACTTACCGATGGACTGACGCACCGACACGCTCTCCATAACTTGCCTTAAATCTTCACACGGTATATCCTGTTTGGCGGCGTTTGGCGCATTGCGCCCGCCTCAATTCTAAGGACTGCAATACCGCAGAAACCACACGGGAGGTGCCATATAAGATGGCCGATCTGAGCAAGTCGGTTGCCATTGTTGGAGTGGCTGAATCCGACGAAATTGGAAGAGTCGAAAAGTCCAACCTTCAGCTTCACGCTGAAGCCGCATACAACGCCCTAGAAGACGCCGGGCTATCCATGAGCGATGTGAACGGTCTGATGACCGCAGGCACATCGACAATCAATCTTGGCGAGTACCTAGGCATAAACCCGACATATACTGACACGACCGCGGTTGGCGGCTCGTCGTTCATCATCCACATCGCGCACGCCGTCGCCGCGATCAACGCCGGCTACTGCGACACGGTGCTCGTAACACACGGCGAAGCAGGCCGCAGCGCCCGCTCCCGCGCAGGCGGCAACGCCTCCGACGCGGGCCCACAGTACGAGTCCCCTTACGGATTCATCGGCGCGCCCATCAACTACGCGATGGCAGCCCGCCGCTATATGCACATGTACGGCGAGCGCAGGGTGCGGCAGGGCATGGCAGAAGTAGCCGTAGCCACCCGCAAGTGGGCAAACCTCAACCCCAAGGCATACTTCAAGGACACCCCGATGTCCTTCGACGACTACCACAACTCGCGCTGGATTGCCTGGCCGTTCCACCTGCCCGACTGCTGTCTGGTAACGGATGCCGGCGGCGCGTATGTCGTTACCACTCCGGAGCGCGCGCGCGACCTGCCGAAGGCACCCGTTTATGTTCTCGGAGCGGCAGAAGGCCACGACCACGGAGTCGTCAGCCAGATGAAGAACCTCACCCGCACATGGGCGCGCTACTCCGGTCCCGCAGCCTTGCAGATGGCGGGCGTAACACATGACGACATCGACCTCGCCATGATTTACGACTCCTTCACCTACACGGTGCTGGCGACGCTAGAGAGCCTAGGCTACTGCGAGCCCGGCGAGGGTCCGGACTTCGTGGCTAACCAGCGCACCGCACCCGGCGGCGACTTCGCTATGAATACCAGCGGCGGCGGTCTGTCCTACACTCACTCCGGCATGTACGGCATGTTCCTCGTGCTGGAGGCGGTGCGCCAGCTCCGCGGCGAGACCGGCGAGCGGCAGCTCGACGATCCCAAGCTCTGCCTCATCAATGGCACCGGCGGCTCCCTGTCATCCACGGGCACTGTCGTCCTAGGCGTTGACTAGACGAAGGATCGCAACAGTCCCTTCCCCCTTGAAGGGGTAAGGTTAGGATGGGGGTGAATAAGCTCCCCCACGTAAATGACTCAGGAGAATATGAATGACGCAAGCATACAACAAGCCGCTGCCGACACCGCAGGTCGAGTCCGACGTGTACTGGCAGAAGGCAAAGGAACACGAACTCTGGCTGCGCTACGACAACGACGCCCAGCAGTATTACTTCTACCCGCGTGACATCTCCCCGATCACCTTCTCGCGCAACACCGAATGGCGGCAGGTTAGCGGCAGGGCTACCCTCTACACCTACGCTATCGTGCATCGCGCGCCGCATCCGGGCTTCGTGGATGATGTTCCGTTCGTCACGGCACTGGTGGAACTCGAAGAGGGCCCCATCATGCCCACCAACATCGTCATCGACGACCCCACGCCGGAGAATCTGGTCATAGGCATGCCCCTCGAAGTCGTCTTCGAGGACGTAACCGACGACATCTCTCTCCCCAAGTTCAAGCCCGCCTAACCTTCAGTCTTTCCCTTCCCCTTCATGGGCGAAGGTCAGGACGAGGGTGAAATAACAAAGAGGGCTGACAGCGATTAACTGTCAGCCCTCTTCTTGTCTTATCTATCCTTCCAGTGCACGTCAGCCTACCTGATACTTGAACGCTGACACCTGAAGGCTAGTCCTCGCACTGGCACATCTTCCGCAAAATCTCAAAGGGATATATCCCCGTATAATGCGCGTCGCTCCAGAGGAACTGAAGCGCGTACCTCCCAATTTGCAGATAGTCCTCAGCCCTGATGTTGGCATCCACGGTAGCAGGATCCAGAATCCTCCGTTGCGTCCACTCCTCGACGCACTCGGCACAAGCGCAGTTAACGCGAAGGTACTTACCGGTGTAGAAACACGTACGACCATCCGTCCAATGGATGGTAACGCCCTCATCCGAGAGTTCTACGCTGTCAACTCCCAACTCCGTTGTCATCTCAGTCGCCCTCTCCACAAGTTCTCAACGACCAGCCCACTGAAAACTGTTAACTGAAGACTGAAAACTACCTTTGCTTGACCAGCTTCTGCATCGAGCGAAGTTCCTGCGGCGGGTCCATCTTGCTGCCGTAGTCCGCGTATGACACCTCGGCGACATAGATGTCGCCCTTTGAGTCAACGGCGATCCCGTGCGGTGAATAGAAGCGTCCCGGTTCGTCGCCATAAGTCTGCGTGCCAAGCCGAGCGATCCGGTTGCCCTTGGTGTCGAAAATACTCACGCGAGGGCCCAGCTGCGTTCCCATCCTGTTGGGATTGATGCCTGAGAAATACTCGCCCACATAGATAAGCTCTTGGTCGCCCTTCGTATCGAGGTAAAGACACGCCGCGCGCGACATGTTAATCCATTGTGCCTCGAACTTCCCTTCCGGGCTGAATATCTGGATTCGGTGGTTTTCCCTGTCTGCCACGTAAACCCAGCCGTCCCTGTCAACGCCCACATAGTGAACGATGTTGAACTGTCCGGGATCGTTCCCAGACTCGCCCCACGAAAACAGGTGCTTCCCGTCCGGCGAATACTTATGCACCGCGGCATTCGTATAGCCGTCGCCCACGTAGAAGTCGCCGTTGCGCGGGTCGAACGCCACATGCGACGGCGCGTTGAACGGCTTGCCGCTCATCGGCGGTGACGGCTGTCCCGGTGTTCCGATAGTCATCAGCACCTTGCCGTCAGGAGACATCTGCCTGACCGTATGGTCGCCGTTGTCAACGCACCATAGGTTCCCGTCAGGCCCCACCGTAACGCCGTGTGGGTTGTTGAAGATGCCGTGTCCCCATGTGCGCTGCACATTGCCCTCGGGGTCGAACACGATCATCGGGTGCGTGCCGCGGTTGAATACGTACACGTTATCATTCTCGTCCACATCCACGGCGGTCGCTTCCTTGTATGTCGCGCCTTCCGGCAGATTACCCCAGTCCTCGCCCGACACTTCATAGACCCAGTCTCCAGAACCAAGCAGTACCATTTGTTTCCTCCGTCTGTCAGGTGTTGATAGCATTGGTCAGCGCCGACTAAACTCGGCTCACCAGATGGTAACAGCCACTTGCTTCATACACAAGAACGGCCAGTCAAGCAACTTGACCGTTCCCGCACCAAGAATATAATACTTGCATCAGCATCACACCGCGTCCCGTGGACAAGGTGTTCGGCACTCAAGCGCACACGAAGGGAGCACAGCCATGGCAACCATCGAAGAACGCTACAACGATATGTTCGGAAAGTCAGTCGCATGGTATGAGAGAGGCAAGTCCCTGTTCGCGGGCGGCATCACTCACCAGACCCGCTTCACATCCCCCTTCCCCGCCTACATCGACTACGCCGAAGGTCCCTTCAAGTACGATGTTGACGACAACCAGATTATCGACTACGTAATGGGCAACGGCAGTCTCTTGATGGGTCACAGCAAGCCTGAGATAGTCGAGGCGATACGCCAGCAGGTCGGCAGAGGCACTCATGCCGGCGGCGCATCCACTCACGAGGTTCGTTACGCAGAAGCCGTCAAGCGCCTCGTCCCATCGCTGGAGCGCGTCCGATTCACCGCGTCCGGCACAGAGTCAACATACCTCGCGCTCAGGCTCGCTCGCGCCTACACCGGCAAGACCAAGATAGTCAAGTTCCACGAGCACTTCCACGGCTGGCACGACTATGTAACGCCCGAGTCGGGCCAGGCTCTCGGTGGCGTCCCGCAGGAAATCCTCGACACCGTGATTGTCGCCCCGGTTGACATCGCCGCCGTTGACGACATCCTCACGAACGACGACGACATCGCCGCCGTAATCGTCGAGTGCAACGGCGCACACTACGGCACATTCCCCTTGCAGAACCCTCAGTTCCTTCAGGACCTGCAAGACCTCACCAGGAAACACGGCGTCTTATTCATCATGGACGAAGTCGTTACCGGCTTCCGCCTCTCCCCCGGCGGCGCGCAGGTGCGCTGGGGACTGGAGCCGGACATTACGACGATGGCGAAGATAATCGCAGGCGGCCAGCCCGGCGCGGCAGTCGGTGGCAGGGCTGACATCATGGAGCTGATGGCATTCCGCGATGATCCTGAGTGGGACAGCTTCGGCAGAGTCCCGCAGGGCGGCACATACAACGCCCAGCCCGTAACCGCCGCCGCCGGCATTGCCGCGCTCGAAGCCATCGCCAACGAGGGCGTCAACGCGCGGGCGGACGCGATGGCGCAGCGCCTGAAGGACGGCCTCAACGAAGCTTTCATCCAGAACGAGGTAACCGGACACGCTCACGGCATCGCGTCCATCATCCATGTGAACCTCGGCGCCGACTGCAACTGCGACCGCGGCCTTTGCACGATGCCCTACCAAGAAATTTACGACACGATGCCGGTGGAAATGACGCGCTGCTTGCGGCGTGCAATGCTCGTCAACGGCGTGGACATGATGGGCGGGCGCGCGTTCCTCGTATCGTCCGCGCACGACGAAGAGGTAATAGACCGAACCACGGCTGCCTTCTCGCAGTCTCTCAAAGACCTCAGGGCAGAGGGAGAACTCTAACAGGATAGACAGGACGGATAAGACATGAGCAGATTTGATGGGCAAGTTGCGATAGTAACGGGTGCGGCTACCGGAATCGGCTACGGCATAGCGCGCCGCCTCGCCTCCGAGGGCGCACGCCTCGTTATGGTTGACATCGACGGCGAGCTAGGCGAGCAATCCGCAAGCGAGATTTCCGCGCGCGGCAGCGATACCCGCCTCGTAGTCGGCGACGTCTCCGAGCAGTCCACCGCCGAAGCAGCCGTCAAAGCCGCTATGGACGCCTGGGGCCGCATCGACATCCTCGTGAACAACGCCGGCATTACCGGCATTGACGGCAACATCTGGGAGACATCCCTCGAAGAGATGGACCGCGTATATCGCATCAACCTGCGCGGCGTCTTCGCCTTCTGCCACTCCGCCATTCCGCACATGATAGAGCGCGACTACGGCCGAATCGTCAACATTGCCTCTATCGCAGGCAAGGAAGGCAACCCGCGCATGGTGCCCTATTCAGCAACAAAAGCTGCCGTAATCGGACTCACCAAGTCTGTCGGTAAGGAACTCGCCAAGACCGGCATCCGCGTCAACTGCGTGACACCCGCCGTCGTCCATACGCGCATCCTCGACGAACTGACACCTGAGCAGGTGAACTATATGGTCGAGCGCATCCCCATAGGGCGCACCGGCGAGATAGATGAGATTGCCGCCCTCGTCGCCTGGCTCGCCTCCGAAGAGTGCTCATTCAGCACCGGCGGGGTCTTCGACATCAGCGGCGGCAGGGCGACTTATTAGAGACTAACAGGATACACAGGATAGAGAGGATACAGTATGCCCTGGATTCGAGAAGCCGAAGAGCGCCTGCACTGGGCGAATGTCATCAACATCATGTCCATCAACCCGAAGGCGATGCAAGCGGTCAGTAACTTCAACAACGCCATCACCTTCGGAGCGTCCGCTCTCACCCGCACACAAGAGGAGGCGATAGCCACTGCCGTCTCGGTGCAGAACGAATGCCGCTTCTGAACGATGGCACACGGGGAGTTTCTCCGTCACGCCTCCGACGACCCGGACCTCGCAAGCCACATAATGCACGACTACCGCAACGCCGACCTGGACCCGCAGACACGCGCAATGCTCGACTACGCCACCAAGCTCACGCGCGAACCCACCAACATGCAGGAAGCGGATGTCATCAAGTTGCGCGAGCACGGCCTCACCGACGAGCAGATACTATCCGTCTGTCTGATAACCTGCACGTTCAACTTCATGACGCGCCTCGCCGACGGCTTGGGCGTCGAAGTGCCGGAGGAGCGCCAGAAGTATGTGGAAACTTGGCTAAACGCCCCCGCCCGCGAGCAGGAATGGCTCATGAAGCAGAAATAGCCTCTTCCCACTCGATGACGCAAGGGCCCTTGATAAGTGAGTATTGGGGCGTTTCTTCAGCGGCAATGTCAGCTGGAATTGGAAAGTGCAACGATAAGGCCGGCAAGCCCAAAGCCAACGCCTAGCCCAACGCCGATGACAAGCCCGACAAGCCACCGGAACCTTGCTCTATTGTCGGCGCGCTCCGCTTCCAGGCCCTTTTCCAGCACATCCATGCGCGCGTTTATTGTCTTAAGCCCGGCGTCCATAACGCGCGACAACTGATTGCTCGTCGTTTCGTTGAGCGTCGCCATATGGTTCAGCAAATCGGCGTGTGTTACCGTATCGTGCGACGACGCATCCGTCTGCTGCTGTTGCTGGCGTTCCTGCTCTCGCCTTTGCATCGCCTGCCTACATCCTTTCCTTCGCGCCTGTCGTGGATACTCCTATCCTACCCCATCCTGTCCATCGATGTTAGTCCCCCGCCGAAGCTCCCTGGGTCGCCTCGTCCGCTTCCCAGTCAGGTATCAGCAGCTTGTCCGTTGGTTCCAGCACCAGAATGTTCAGCGCGCCCGCCAGGCTGGTCGCAATGGAAATCCACAGCGCGACATCGTAGCTGCCGAAGATGTCGAATATCGGCCCGCCTATCCAGCCGCCCAGCGCCATGCCAAGCCCCGCGCCCAGCATCTGCACGCCATAAGGGGATCCTGTCGGAGCGTGCCCGTAGTATCGCCTGTTCAATATCGGGAAGCCACCCGTCTCGCCGCCGTACCCGATGCCGAATATCACCGCGAACAGGTAGAACATCCATAGGTCGTGCGTCCAGAACAGCATCACCACGAGGATGCCCTGCGCCGCAAAGAAGACGAACATCACCGTCCTGGTGCCTATGTAGTCGCACATTATCGGAACCAGTATGCGAGTCAGGACGCTTACCGCCGACAGCACCGTGAGCACGCTCGCCGCCTGAACCAGCGTCAGCCCTTCCTTCACCGCAAGCGGCACGATATACACGAGAATAATCGCGTGCCCCACGCATCCTAAGAAGTGGATCGAGCTCATATTCCAGAACGCGGCAGTCTTTCGCATGTACCCGTTGAAGAGTTTGGTGCGCTCCGGGTCCGGCTTCCGCTTTTGCACTTCCACATCGCCCGGCCTGTAACCATACGGCTGAATGCCCTTGTCGGCGGGCGTGTCTCTGAACAGCCCTATCAGCACGAACATGATTGCCGCCGACCCTATGCCGAGCGCGATGAAGCCGTTCTGCCAGCCCATCCCTTCCAGCAGCAGGCTTACCACCACGGCGGCGAGCGCGGGCCCAAGGCCCCACGAAGCCATGATGAGCCCCATGCCTATGCCCAGATGCCGTCGGAACCAGTACATCGCCGCCGGGATCAGCGGCACGAGGAATATCGCCTGCGCTACGCCGAGCAGCACGCCGAAGTACAGGTACAACTCCCAGATGGTGCTGATGAATCCGGTAAGCAGCATTCCCAGCAGAAACATCGCCGTGCCGACGACCATCGCCTTCCGTGCCCCAAAGCGATCGCCAAACCATCCCGCAAAAGGAGAAGCCAGCGCGGTAACCACGCTCGAAATCGCGTATGCGAGCGTGATACTGCCCTGGCTCCACTGAAAAGTCTGCTCTAGCGGCTCTATGAACACGCCAAATGCCATGCGGATGGACGTACCCACCATCTGCATAACGGCGATGACCGCAACTATGACCCAAACATAGTGAGGATAGATGACGCGTCCGTAGTTCGATCGCACGTTGCTTGCGGATGGCTCAGACTGTCGTGCCATATCTTAGTCTTGCTATCCTCAATGCAGCGGACAGGCGAAGAGGAACATCTTCTCCCACGCCTGCCCCTCGGCCGCGTTACCGTATGATGGACCCGCGCCTGTCGTGTCCTGGCCCAGACCTCCCGTAAGCCCTGACACTGCGGAGGAGCCTGCGCTGTTTCCGAAGTCGAACTGTTGCACGCTCTGTCCCGCGGACTGGGCGGCTCTTGCGTCCATACGCGCGTCGGCGGCCCATGCGCCGAAGTATATCGTCAGCGCGAGGCTGATAGCGACGACCGTGACAAACTGCACGGGCATCCCCAATATACGCATGTCGTTCAGGCGCGATTCCATTGCGCCACCTTCACCTGAAGTCCTATCTATCCTGTATTTCGATGCTAGTTACCCGGCACCG
The DNA here is from genome assembly GCA_965204855.1 of Dehalococcoidia bacterium. Classification (GTDB taxonomy): domain Bacteria; phylum Chloroflexota; class Dehalococcoidia; order Lucifugimonadales; family JADFKI01; genus Bin90. The sequence continues at coordinate 1,226,130 of OZ242018.1, read as the reverse complement.
CCGCCTCAGCAATCTCCATCAGCTCTTCGTCGGACATGTCCAGCTCGATGTGGTCGCCATGGGGCTGCGGCACTTCCAGGCCGGTCTTGTAATAGACCTCAAGCGTGTTGCCCTCAGGGTCGTCCGCGTACATCCCGAATGCGTTGCCGTGACTCACTATGCGCTGTATGCTCACGCCCTCGTCGCGGAAAGTCTGATAGAAGTCCTTCAGTTCCCCAATCGTCTCAACCGTAAAAGAGATCTGCTGAACCAGCTTGCCGTCGGGAGGCACATCCCGGCCCTCCATAAGCACAAATTCGTGATGCTCGATCTCCGGATTGGCGCTCATGAAGACCATCCGGCGCTGCTCCAGGTCTTCGTCCGTTATCTCCAGGCCCATCACCCGCGAGTAAAAGTCCCGCTGCCCCATAAGGTCGTTCACATATATTCCCACATGTCCAAGTCCGCTTACTCTGGGCATTATTACCTCCTGCTATTTCTGATTCCGTGGTATTGTAACAACATTGTGAATAGATAGTAACTCAGACATCCTAGTCTGATAACCCTACCGCCCATCTTAACAATCCTGTCTATGCTGTTAGGCCCCCGTTCAGCCTGTCCAGCAAACTCCCCAGCGGCACATCCGCAAGCGACTCAAGTCGAATGTCCGCCGAAGAGAAATCCATCCCTTTCGTCATCGGATTAGGCACGACCACGCAGCGAAGGCCCGCAGCTTTGGCCGCAGTAAGCCCGACCACCGAGTCCTCGATAGCCAGCGCCTTCTCCGGACGCACACCAAGACGTTCCGCAGACATCGTGTACAGTTCCGGATCAGGCTTGGCATTCGCCACATCCCCGGCGTCAAGCACAAACTCAAAGTAATGCAACAGTCCTCGACCTTCCAGATGTCCGGCAGCCCAGCCCGGCGATGAGCTTGACGCCACCGCAAGCTTCAGACCCGTACTTTTAGCGGCGTCAAGGTACTCTTCGACGCCCGGTAAAATGGGGTTCCGCGCTATGCGCTCCAAGTAGCGGCGGCGCATTCGTGGTCGGACTTCCTCCCGCTCGATAAGCTGCCCTGATAATTCGCCAAGATGCTTATAGATGTCGAAGTCCATGCTGTGCCGTCCGATTGCCCGATCCCAGACCTTCCGATCCAGTGTTGCCCCGTACGACTCAAACACTTCCTGCCACGAGTCAAACTCCGGCGTTTCCGTATCTATAATCAACCCGTCAAAGTCGAAAACTATCGCCTCAATCAAATTTCATTCCCCTCAGCAAAAATGCGCAACCAGTATATCATCAGGCCCCATTCTACCCATACAGCAAATCCTGTTGGTCACTCCGTTCGCGGTAAGTCTATCGGACCACACTGCGGAGATTCTGGTAACTGAAAAGAATTATGCAAAGGGGTACTTTTGGACGATTGACGGGAGTTTTCACCACCATCCTAACCTTCCCCCTTGATGGGGGAAGGAACTTTTGCATATTTAGAGATTTGCGAAATCGTCTCACTGAAAACTGGCAACTGCACCCCGTTGACAGCTTGGATATAATGGCAGCAGAAAAATCCGAAGTTTGGTGGTGTAACGATGTGCGCCCTTGAAGTTAACCTGCGTCGGGACGAAGAGATACTCAGCGAGGCCGAGTGGGCGGTGCTGACCAACCAGCGCCTTGTCGCCGCGCTCAACAGGAAAAATCGCACCGAAATTACCGACGAGGCCGAGCTGTCCGACGTTGTCAGTTTCAAGAAGTCAAACGGCGGTCAGGAAAGCCGCATGCAGGGTGGACTACAATTTCTCGGTGCGGGTGCCGCGATTACAGTACTCCAGATAATCTTCAATGACCTAATGCCCTCCGAACTCGTCGAAGTCATACTATTCCTGCTAGGCGCGGCGGGCATCCTGATAGGCTTCTACCTCATAATAGGCAGCCTCATGCGCATCAAGCCCTTCACCGTTGTCGTATTCACGGTCGTTGGCGCTCGCGACATCCCCGTACACTTTCCGGGTCAGGACAACCCAGAAGCCGACCGCATGACGAACCTGTTCACCAGAACCAAGCGCGGCGTCTAACGGCTATCCGTTCTGCCTATCCTGTGCAACGATGTTCGTCACGGGGTTCTCCGGACGCAGTGCCGAAATCACCAATGCCGCAAACATCACCAATGCCGCCGCGAAAAACGCCCTGCTCATTCCGGTGATAAACACCAGCCTGATCTCATCGCCGCCCACCTGCGACACCGCTGACAGGTCCGGCGCAAACCCTTGAGACGACATCGTGAACACCACGATCGCAGTGAAGATCGCAATTCCGCTCAGCCCCGCCGATGTCCGCACTAGGTTCAGGAACGCCGACGCTACGCTGAACTTCCGGCTGTCTATCGCCGTCATTATCGCGCTCGTATTCGGCGACGAAAACAGCCCTATACCCGTCCCTTCGATCAATATGCTGAGCATCACATCAAAAGTCGATGAGTTCTCATCCAGCGCGGCAAACATCAGCATCCCGGTAGTGGTGAGGGCCATGCCTGCCACAGTCAGCCAGCGAGTGCCGATCCTGTCCGAGAGTCTGCCGCTGAGCGGACCCCACACCGCAATAGCTATGGAGCCCGGAACCATCAGCAACCCCGCAGTGCTCGGCTCCAGCCCCAGTCCCTGCACGAGGTAGAACGGCATAATGAAATAGACGGCAGAACCTGCCAGAAAAGACAAGAAACGGGCGGACACGCCCAGAGTGAACACCTTGCTCTTGAAAAAGCTCAGGTCCAGCATCGGCGCTTCAGCCTTGCCCTCCCACCAGACAAAAGCCGCAAGAGCTGCCATAGCAACACCGAACCCGCCAAGGATCGCGGGCGAATCCCAGCCGAGCTTGTGCCCGTTCGTGATGGACAGCAGGAAGCACACAAGCACGACTGCGGACAAGCCTGCCCCCGTCCAGTCGAAGCTAGACTTGCCGGGGCTGTCCGCGCTCTGGATACCTACCCCGCGCCGCAGCACCACGGCAGCCAGCACCAGCGCCACGATGCCCACACACCCGCTTGCCACGAAGATCGACCGCCATCCCAGCAAACTCACCAGCGTGCCGCCGATAACAGGTCCGCCCACCGCGCCCGCGCCAATGATGGACATATACAGGCCGATGGCTTTTCCGCGCTCCTTCTCAGGAAAGATGTCCGCGACCATCGCCATACCGTTCGCCTCGATGCCCGCGACGCCAACGCCTTGCAGCAGTTTCGCCGCTATGAGCAACGGAAACGCGACCGCAGTCCCTCCAATGGCGGCTGCGAGAACGAACACGACGAACCCAAGCATGAACACCTGCGTCCGCCCGAAGATGTCCGACAGCCTGCCGACCGGCATGAACATCAGGCTCGTGCTAAGCGTAAACCCTAGCGCTATCCACTGCGCCGACGGCAAATCCGCCCCAAAGTGCTCCGCAATGCGGGGCAACGCGATGTTAATCCCCGACTGGTCCGTAACCGTCAGGAACAGCCCCAGCGCCACCGATGCGAACACCCACCACTTGTAATTCGCGCTGCGAGTTATGCGGGCAATCGGCCCGAGCGCGACATTCATTCAGTTCTGTCCGTCCCGTCTATCCTGTCCATCGATGTTAGCCCTCGTCTCCCGGAAGGATAATCTTCCTCAGTGTGTGCCTGCGATTATGAGTGTATGGACGAACCTCTCCGGGCCAGCGCCCGGATTCGGACGCCTCCATCCAGGCATCGCTCGTAATCACGTCCGCGCTCTCCACTTCGTAGATTGCGCTGTATTGCGGCTCGTCCTCGACCACGATAATCTGCAACTCGCCGCCGATAGCAAGCGTCAGTTCTTGCCTCTTGAAGCGCGCCACCGACACCACCCCCGGAACCTTGCTCAAAAGCGGCACATGCTCCTTGTCGTACACCTCGTTGAACAGCGCCTCCTGCTCCTTTGGAATATCCATACTCGCCGTAAACAGATAGCGTCCCGTAACTGGCATAATCACTCTCCCCTTTCAATGTGTCCTGCGTATAGTGCGCGATTATAGCAGACAAACCCTATCTTACTTTCCCGTAATCTTATCCTAGTCATCCTGTGTATCCTGTTAGCCACCGAATCAGACTTGACACCCCGCAACACTGCTCTACAATAAGGCGGAAATCACGCCAGCAACGCTTTTTGGAGGCGCACCAATGATAAACAGATTCGGCAGCCTGTTCGCGGGCCACATAGACTTGGACGACATGGGTTTCGACGCTACCCCGGCGAATGACCGCTTCTACTCAAACGAGCGGCTCGCCACCGTCTTCGACAAGACGGACGCAATCGCCAAGACGATGGACGAGAAGGGCTACGACACCTTCTGGATGGCGGAGCACCACTTCCAGCGCGAGGGCTACGAGTGCATCGGCAACCTGCTGATGGAAGCCGTACACCTCTGCCACATCACCGACAACATCAAGATTGGCTGCGGCTTCAACATCGCCCCGATGTGGCATCCGCTGCGTCTCGCCGAGGACTACGCCACCGCCGACATCCTCACCCAGGGGCGAACCATATTCGGCGTAGGCAGAGGCTATCACACCCGCGAGGTCGAGGTGTTCGGCAATCCTATGCTCGACGGCGACGCCAACCGCGACCTGTTCGAGGAGCAGGTTGACATCATCATGAAGGCGTTCCACAGCGACTCCTTCTCGCACCACGGGCCGAACTACACCATCCCGCCGCGCGTGCCGTACAGAGGCTACGAGCTGGAGGAGATTACGCTGGTCCCGCGCCCCATAAACCAGCCCGTCGAGTGCTGGCAGCCAGTCGTCAGCGCCAGCGAGCGCGGCTTGCGCTTCATGGCGAAGCACGGCATCAAGGGCATCATCGGCGGCGGTGCGGCTCCCGGCGGCGCGCAGCAGAGCGTCGTCGAAGCGTGGCAGAAGATAGAGGCCGAGCACGGCAGGGAAACCGAGCTGGGCGGCAACCTCATCATCAGTTTCTCCGTCTATCTCGCCGAATCCACCGATCAGGGGATACGCGAAGCGCGCTCCTTCTTCGAGGAGAACATGAAGATGTTCGCGCCGCTTGGCTTCGTGCGCGGCCTGACCGACGATCAGATAGAGGCGCTAGGCGATCCCGACCGCGTTTACACCGCCAACCTGCCCACTCTTGAGCAGGGCGTCGAGGGCGGCTCGTGGTTGATAGGCACGCCGGAGCAGGTAACTGAACAGCTAATGGGCATTCAGAAGCAGTATCCCGGGCTGGAGGAAATCAATGTCGGCATGCCGGTCGGCACGCCGCAGTCCGTCATCATCGAGCAGCTAGAGCAGTTCGCCGAAGAGGTAATGCCCGCCTTCAAGAGCTAGATTGGGCGGTGCGCCGCTCCCACCAGCCGTAATACTTGGACACCGGAAGCCGTCCGTCTCTCGCAAGGCGGGCGGCTTCTGCGTATGCGCTTTCCACCTCCGCCTCGAACTCGGCAATTCCTGCATCGTTGTGAAACACTCTGTCGGAAGCCGGCGCGCGCTCCTGCCAGTCCCGCTGGCTCGCGAGCCGCTGGTTCGCCTCCTCCACCGAGAAGCCGTTGCGCTGCATCAGTCGCTGCCGCGCCGTATCCTCTTCACACACGAACAGCCACACGGCATCGCACCACTGCCCATATCCAGCCTCAATAAGATTTACCGCCTCTAGCACCGCCACATCGTCCTCACCCAGAGTATCGTTCCATCCGTCAACCACTTCTTTCACAGCCTCCGCGATGTTTCCGATGGCGGTCGTCAACTTGGTCATCTCATCCGGCTTGCCGAACACCTTCGAGCCGAGAATCTTGCGGTCGATGTAGCCGTCCTCACCCACAATCTCATCTCCGAATATCGCCACGATGCGGTCGAAGGCCGGCTTGCCGGGGTCGTACAGGCGATGCACCAGACGGTCTGCGTCCAGATGCGTCGCGCCTCTCTCAACCATTAGCATGCACGCGCTGCTCTTGCCGGTCGCTATCGACCCGGTAACTCCAAGGATTAGTGGCATATTCCCACACCTACAATCTCAACTAAGCTGAATGTTATGATACTCAGGCAACAAAATAACTTATCTTGAAAACCCTGCCAACCCTGTGTGACCCAACAATGCAGATTCCACCCGAAGAACTAAAGCGTTTCAAACTCGAAGGCAGACTCGGCGAGGGTGCAGACTCCGAGGTATTCGCCGCAACCGACACCGAGACGGGGCAGCCTGTCGTCGTAAAGCGACCTCATCTGATGCTGATTGCCCGCGCGCAGCATGGGGCGGTAGAGCGCCGCATGGCAAAGGTCATCGCGCTGCGCGAGCGGATGGGCGACAATCTGCCCTACGTCGCCAGATTGCTTGCCTACACCGAACCGCACTCGCACGACGGCTACTTCGGCGATACCCTCAGCGAACCTTACACCGTTACGGTCGAAGGGCGCGCTACCGGCATCCCGCTTGTCGGCAGCGCGACAGACGGCATCAAGCGACATCCCATAGGCGCGCCACAGAACCTGTTCGCCGTACACCCGGTGGTTCCTCACCAACAGCGTGGCAGGTTCAGCATCATCCGAGACATACTTGAGGTCGCAGCGGCGTTTGATGATGCAGGTACGCTCATTCTCGACTTGCGCCCACAGAACATCTACTTCGACCCCGCTTCCGCAGCCATCACTGTCATCGACATCGGCGGCATTACGGAGGCGACAGCCTCCAATGGCAGTAGGACGTCACAAGACCTGCACGACTTCTACCTCGAGCTATTCAAGTGGTACATCCCACATTCCGAGCCGCCGCCGGATCCCGGCGGATACGGCCAGCCCATCGGCATGGAAACGGTCCCGATGTTCAGACAGAACCTCGACTCCATGATTCGCCAGCATTTGGAATCTCGCGACGACCCGTGTCATTCGGTGGCAATCGACATCCTGCGAAGGATCAAGGCTCGTGGCTATCCCTGTATCAACACATTCAAGGATGACTTCGAGCCGTATCTGCTGCTGCTCTCGGAGCGTTACGAGTGCATATCCACATCGGGGCCTCACAGACAGGCTTGGCATGACGCCTTAAGTATGCTTGGCACAGATTATTGGCGAAAGTTCCTGTTTGAGCCTGCCGGTCTGGAAGCATACGGAACGCAGCGATAGCCATACGGAAAGCTATTCGTTTAGCGTCCTCCTGCATTCACACCGTATTCGTTGGTGGGATCCCGGTATATCGAATGATAATGCCCTGAATCAGCGCCGACCCCGCTCTGAGTGGAGTATTCGATTATTACCGCCGGTCCCTGAATTCGATAGTAAATCGGGCCACTCCCGTCAGTCTTGCCGTGCCATCCGAAGTAAGTGCCGGCAAGGCTTGTCTCGATTTCGGCAATTCTGGCTCTGCCGCTCTCTTCGTCCAGCATTCCGACCCACATGGGAATCATGTCGCGCAGCATATTCCGCTGTGCTTCACTCCAGTCGCCTACTCTCGAACCTTCGATTTCAGGAACAAAGCCATCGTTGCCCGCGCCGGTCCACACTTCTTCCGGGCGGTCGCTTACCATAGCTTTCGCTCGCTGTTCATCATCCAGTCCGTTTATCAGTGCAATCCCCGCTTCTAGCTTCTCCTGCAGAGGCGCAATCACCGAATCACCGGCCTCATAGGAGGCGGGTTCCACCCCGATGAAGGTCGGGGACATGTAGATTCGCCCGCCAACCAGCGTAAAATTCACGCCGAGATGATGCCCGCCAAACTGCCAACCCCACTTTTCGGATTCCGACGGCGCACCGAAGAATGCCAGCCAGTAGTTCTCGTCAGTCCAGGCGAAATGTCCGGCGCGCGCCGAGTGGGAGAGCACTTCGTCGGCGCCCACAATATCGACCACGGTCCTGTATCCGTCGGCGCTCAGCGCGGATGCCAGAAATTGAAATGCCGTCCGCAGTTGTTCGTCATCCAACTCGCCCAAGCGGATGCCATTGCGCTCGAAATCCAGAATCCCGGCAGGCAGATTCGACCAGTTCGGTCGCCTTGCATCGTCGAGAGCGTACATAGCCTTTGCTCGTTGCTCATCGGTCAGCATTCCGATAAATTCATCTGCCGCTGCCACGGACTCTGCGACCGCTTCGCTTCCTGTCTGGGCGCTCCCCGGCTTCGCGGCATCCCGCGCAATATCCGTCACTCGGGATGGAGTTAATTCTGCCAGATTCATAGGGTCCTCCTCAGAATTGCAGCCAGCCGTACACATCGTTAGTGCAATCGCGGTCACGGCCAAAATCGGCAGCAGATCTGACGGTCTCAAGCCGGACAATAGACTTACGCCGCGAACAATTATCGCACTAGCCAACGTCAATTCAGCGGCAGATCGTCAGCCGAGTCCTTCGGCTCATACCCAAGCACCGCGCGCGGGTGTTCCAGGTCGCGGTAGGTCCACTTGTTGTTGGAGGTCGCGAGGAAGATGTCGTATCTCAGGCTGTCCGGCGCGTCCACGCACAGGTGCAGTATCTGCGCTACGTCGTCGTGGCTCAGATATATGGAGCGATCACGCTCCGCGCCCAGCCCGTTGTCCCTCGTAACCCGCCCGATCCGCACGCATAGAACAGACAGGTCGAAATAGTCGGAGTAGTATCGTCCCAGCGCCTCGCCGAACACCTTCGCCGCGCCATATATGCCTTGGGGCCGTATCATCTCGTGCGTAATCATGGGAATGTCTTCCGGCACCTTGTCATACTCGCCGGCTGCAATCGACTTGTACGGCTCAACCAGCTCGAAGCCACGAATCGCGTTACCGCTGCTCGCGAACACCACCCGCCTCACGCCCGCAAGCCGCGCCGCTTCGAGTACGTTGTACGTGCCTATGATGTTCCCGCTAAGCTGCCCCTCGAAGTAATCACTGCCAAGATAGGCAGCCAGATGCACAACCACATCCTTCCCTTCGCACGCGGCCTTCACCGCGTCGAAGTCCGCGATGTCCGCGCGGTAGCACTCGACGCCCGCCACCTCACTTCGATTCAGCGCGCTCAATTCATAGCCGCCCGCTTTCTCCATTCGCTCCCTCAGCAGCCCGCCGATTAGCCCACTCATCCCCGTAATTAACACTCTAGTCATATCTCTATCCTTTCCATCCTGTATATCCTGTTGGCTCCGTCCATTATAATACGCTCATGTTGCACACTGCTGGAGGCTAACGAATGTCAGGCGCACTAGACGGAATCAAGATTCTGGAGTTCACCGAAATCATCGCCGGACCGTTCGGCGGCATGCTGCTTGCCGATATGGGCGCCGATGTCATCAAGATCGAACCGCCCTGGGGCGACCCGTGGCGGCACCCGTTCCCCATCGAGCCCGGCGAGAGCAAGACTTTCATGAGCCTCAATCGAGGCAAGCGCAGCCTACCTCTGGACCTTACCAGGCAGGAAGCGCGCGATGTCGTCTATCGCCTGATTCCGCACACTGACGTGGTCGTCATCAACTACCGTCCCGATGTGCCTTACAACCTTGGCATTGACTACGAAACCCTGTCCGCGATAAACCCGCGCCTCGTCTATTGCGAAAACACCGCCTACGGGCGCGAAGGCCCACACAGCATGCGCCCCGGATACGACATCATCGCGCAGGCAATGACCGGTCTCATGGCGTCCGAAGACAAGATAGCCAATGGCGTGCCACAGCAAGTATCTTCTACGCCCGTAGCCGATGTGTCCACCGGCTTGGCGACTGCCTGGTCCGTCTGCGCCGCGCTGTTCCATCGTGAGCGCAGCGGCAAGGGCCAGAAGATCGAGACGAATCTGCTGGCGTCCGCCCTCGCCGCCCAGTCAACACGTTTCATGGAAGTAGAGCGCGCCGACGCCGAACCCCGCGCCGAGTTCTACGAGAGCATGCAAGTCATGAAGGACGCCGGTGTCCCCTATGCCGACCTGCACGCATACTACCGCGAACATTTCGACTCACGTCGCGGACGCGGCTTCAGCATCTACTATCGCACCTATCAGGCTGCCGACGGGGTTCTGGCAGTCGGCTGCCTCAGCGACCCGCTGCGTAAGCGCCTTATCGATCTTGTAGGCCTCCACGACATACGATTCGAGCCGGATTTCGACATGTACAGCGAAAGGGCACGCCTATTCTACGAAGAGCTGAACACGCAGATGGAAGACATCTTCAGGCAAAAGAGCGTGTCGGAGTGGCTGCGCCTCCTCGACGACGCCGGCGTCCCCGCAGGTCCCGTCCGCTTCGTCGAAGAGCTTGTGGACGACGAGCAGGTCGCGTCCAACGGATTAGTCATCGAACTGGACCACTCCGTCGTCGGCAAGGTGAAGATGGTCGGCCCCATGCTGAAGATGAGCGATACCCCACTCACACCAACCCTCGCATCGCCTGCTCTTGGCGAGCACACCGAGGAAATCTTATCTGAATATGGCTACACAACCGCCCAGATACAGAGGCTGCGCGATCAAAACATCACACTCTAGCCAACCTCACTGACGAACTGACCAACTAACCGACTGACGAACTTAACATTAGTTGAAAGCCAAGCCAATACCGATTTATAATTCAGGAATAATTACAGTTGGCGGGTAGCCCGCCGCCTGGCACAGCGAGAAAGCAGGAGGAATTCGTAGAGATGACCTATATCATAGCCGAGCCTTGCATTGACCTTAAGGACAGCGCCTGTGTGGACGTCTGCCCGGTGGACTGCATTTACACCGAGGAAGAAGACAACCAATATTTCATTCACCCGGACGAGTGCATCGACTGCGCCGCCTGCGAGCCTGTGTGCCCGGTAGTCGCCATCTTCGCCGAAGACGACGTCCCCGAAGAGTGGCGCAACTTCATCGACCTCAACTACGAATACTTCGGCCTCACGCGCTAGCAATGTACCTTTCTCAGCAGGGGGAAGGTTAGGACGGGGCATAGCGGCGGCAGTCTGATGCACCGATCAGACCGTCAAGTGCGAGTTGCCTGAATTTGGTCCGGCTTCAATGGCATTGTCCGATTTACCGGCAATGCCATTCCATTATTTGTTCGCACACTAGCAATATGGCATTGAAAATGCCTACTCGTTGACACTGGGAGGGCAGCATCAACATGGTTACCATCGAATCCACGCCCGAAATGGCGGCGAATGTATATGAAACTATCGAGCGCAACCTCGAAGTCGTCCGACGACGGCTCAACAGGCCGCTCACGCTTGCCGACAAGGTGCTGCTCGGACATCTCGACGACGCCGAGAATCAGGAGATGATTCCCGGCGAGAGCTACCTGAATGTCCGCCCGGACCGCGTAATTCTTCAGGACGTGCTCGGCCAGACAGGCATGCTCCAGTTCATGCAGACGCAGCGCGAGGCCGTTGCCGTGCCCACGACCATCCACTGCGACCACCTCATTCAGGCGCGCGTCGAAGGCGCATCCGACCTGAGCGAGTCTCTTGCCGAGAACAGCGAGGTCTATAACTTCCTGCGCTCCGCAGCCGCCAAGTACGGCGCCGGCTTCTGGGGACCCGGCGGCGGCATCATCCATCAGGTAGCCCTTGAGAACTACGCCTTTCCCGGCTCGCTGATGATTGGCACGGACTCACACACACCGAACGGCGGCGGACTTGGCTCCTGCTCGGTCGGCGTCGGCGGCGCGGACGCCGTTGAAGTCATGGCCGGCCTCCCATGGGAGGTCCTCTACCCTCGCCACATCGCCGTATATCTGACAGGCGAAATGAGCGGCTGGACTGCCCCTAAAGACATCATCCTCTATGTAGCGGGCGAGCTGACCGTCTCCGGCGGCACCAACGCCATCGTCGAGTATATCGGCCCCGGCGCACGCACCATCAGCGCGACCGGCAAAGCGACCATCACCAACATGGGCGCCGAAATCGGTGCGACCACTTCGATGTTCCCTTACGACGACCACATGGGCGCTTACCTCAGGGCAACCGACCGCGGCGGCATTGTGCCTCACGCGGAAGCCAATAAGCACCTGCTTGAGCCGGACCCCGAAGTCGAGGCAAACCCTGAAGACCACTACGACCGCGTTGTTCGCCTCGATCTTTCATCGCTTGAGCCGCACATCGTTGGCCCACATTCTCCGGACCGCGCCCGCCCCATATCCCAGCTCGCGTCCGAAGTCGAGGACGGCAGCAACGAATTTGTAGATGACATCTCGGCAGCACTCATCGGCAGCTGCACGAACTCTTCCTACGAAGACATGAGCCGTGCCGCCGATGTCGCGGAGCAGGCAAAGGCGCGCGGCGTAGCGACCGCCGTGCCGTTCATGGTGACGCCCGGCTCCGAACAGGTGCGCGCCACAATCGAGCGCGACGGGCAGATGTCCTCCCTACTTGACATCCATGCCACCGTTCTGGCAAACGCGTGCGGGCCTTGCATCGGTCAGTGGCGGCGCTCGCAGGACGCCAACGCCCAGCCGAATACCATCGTTACCTCCTACAACCGCAATTTCCCGCGCAGAAACGACGGCGCGCCTACCACGATGAACTTCATCGGCAGCCCTGAGATTGTTACGGCTATGGCAATCGCGGGCAGCCTGTCCTTCAACCCGCTCACAGACACCCTGAAGGATGGCGACGGCAATGAGTTCATGTTCCAGCCGCCGGCAACCGCGCCGGAGGTGCCTGAGCAGGACTTCGCGAGCGGCGCATCGGTATATGAGCCGCCGCCCGCTAACGGCAGCGAAATCGAACTCGCAGTTGCCCCCGACAGTGAGCGCATCCAGCTTATGCAGCCCTGGCCCGCATGGGACGGCAACGACTTCACCGACATGCCCGTCCTGATGAAGACGCAGGGCAAGACCACCACCGACCACATCTCTCCGGCAGGTCCTTGGCTGCGCTACCGCGGACACCTCGACAAGTTCAGCGACAACATGTTCATGGGAGCGACCAACGCCTACACCGGAGACGCCGGAACCGGCAGGAACATCATTACCGGCGAAGAGGGCAAGGCGATCTCATCAATCGCGCGCAACTACCAGTCGAAAGGCGTCAAGTGGGTAGTGGTCGGCGACGACAACTACGGCGAGGGCAGCAGCCGCGAGCACGCCGCATTGTCGCCCCGTCTGCTGGGCGGCTCGGCGGTCATCGCACGCAGCTTCGCCCGCATTCACGAGTCAAACCTTAAGAAGCAGGGCTTGCTCGCTCTCACCTTCCAGGACGCGGCAGACTACGACAAGATTCGCGAAGACGACCGCATCGACCTCGTCGGACTGTCAGACCTCGCCCCCGGCAAGCCTGTCGAGTGCATCATTTCCCACTCAGACGGCACATCCGAGACATTGCAGCTCAACCACACATTCGGCGAGTCCCAGCTCGAATGGTTCAGGCTCGGCTCAGCCCTCAACCTCTTCCACAAGTAAATCACCCACAAAGTAGGGGCAACCGACCGGTTGCCCCTACTCTATCCATCCTGTCCATCGATGTTAGTTCTCTACTCCGGCCCCGTTCCTACCCAGCCGCCCTGAGAAATGTCGATCATCACGCCGTCCGGCCCTCCGTACTTCGTCTCCACATTCCGCCCGTGCGAAGGCGCGCCCATCCCGCCGTGCAGCGCCTCGTTGACATCATCCATTGGGTAGGCGTCCGCCGCCTTCATCCGCACGTCCGCATCCGCCGCGTCTTCCACCTGAAAGCCGATGTGATGAATCCCGCTGTAATCGCTGTCCACATCCCCCGTAACCACATCGTTCTTGAACTTCAGGATAGCCATATTCACATTGCCGTCGCTCAGGTAATAGCCGTCCGCATTCGCGCTCGTAACCTTGCCCACCTCCTCAAGCCCAAGCACATCCTTGTAGAACGCCGCCGTCTTGTCAGGGTCCTGCGATGAAATCGCTATATGCTTAATCTTTGCCATGACTCCTCCCGCATCTTTCTTGCTGTTATTGTTTTGGAATGGTATTGGAACGATGATGACAATATATGAACGAAAGGGATTATTGTCAATTCTATGTAAAACATGTCCACAATTCTCGTATAATTCCCCTCATCCGTACTGATAGTTTAACTATAAGTAAGAACTTCTAAACTCGACGCCGACGCCGCTAGCTAAGAAACATAGGAAGGATACTCTCAGAATTGCCCGCGAAGATTAAATCAATCCATTTGAGTAACGCTTTGATGAAAATGACGTATATGCTTGCTCTGCTTTCGGTGGTAGTTACATCAGCAATCGCGTGCGATGTCTTTAGTATGGGAGTAGCCTCAGATCGCACGCTGAAGCTCGTACCCGCTGATGTCAACAAATTGGCGATGTGGAACGCGGAAACGATAACGAGCGAAACGCTTCCTGAGAAAACGCAAGAAGACTTTGAAAATTCTTGGGGATATTTGGACGATGAGTTTGGCATTCATATTGATGATGTGAACAAACTCATCCGGACGCAGAGCAAGGACGGCATACTACTCATTGTGTCCGGAAATCTTGCTAAACGGGACATCAGAGACAAACTTGAAGACAGAAACTACTCCGATGAGACATATAGAGAATATGAACTTTGGAATAACGGCGGTAGCGCCGTCGCCCTTTTGTCAGCCACTGACGAGGATAGCGACTACGCCGTTTTGGGTGAGATTGAGCCCGTCAAGGATGTGCTAAAAGCCTTGAGCCGCGACTCTGGTTCGCTGCTAGACGCAAACGATTCCCTTACGAAGCAAGTTCTGAGCAAAGTTGGATTAGGCTGGTACGTATCAACATTTGACAGTTGTGAGGAGTTCCGCGGCTGTGAAGCCTACGCCGTAGCGGTATCAGACAGCAGAGAAGAGTTTCTAGTGGATATAAGGTTCGCCTTTCTTTTCAGAAATGAGCGCGCGGCAGATTCAGCGGCAAGCGATGTCGAGGATGAAATCTACGATAGGTACGAGATCGTAGATCTGAAACTAAAGGTTGAAGGCGAATTCGTCATAATTGAAGCTTCGGTTGACGAGGACGATTCGCCGTACTGATTGGCGACGCATGTGCTGAGTGCCGAGAGAAAATCATCGCATCCCAATCCATCCAACGTTTCTGCTGCGATAGGATGCAAACGGATATGTTTAACCTGTTGCCCCGAACCATCATCATATCGAGAGCGATAACGCTTGTTCTTTTCCTGCTAGTAACTGCCACTTGTTTGGCGTGCGCTAAGGAAACTCAGATAGAACGCGCAGGTCGCAGTGGTAACTATGAAGAAAGGCGGGAACGCGCATCAGACGCGAAAGCGCCGTTCGGTCTAGCAAATGACATTCCCACTGTCAAGATTGCGTCAACTCCCGATGCCTTCCGTCAAGCAAGCGTTACTGAACCCACACCTAAAAGACCTTTTGGATTGGCAACTGAAAGAAGCACTGCAAGCATAAAGCTACCGCCCACCGCAGTGCCTTCAGTCGCCGAAATGGCAGACGTCGGACATTCACTTGACAACAGCCCATTGGCGCTTGTGCCTGACAACGCGACAGACGTAGGAACAATCGACATGAACAGCCCATTTCTTCCCAGCCTCATAGCCTTGTATGACGGGGAAGTGCCTGAGGCCGAACTTGCATTTCGTCTCAAAGTGTTTGAAGAGTTGTTCGACATAGATACGATAACCTTCGCTTCACTTGATAACGGAGACCTGTTCATTATCCCTGGAACCTTTGACGGCCTAGGGTACGCGCTTGAAAGCAAGGGCTATACTAGACAGACATACTTAGGATTTGAACTATGGCAGGGACGAGGCGCACCAATTGGAGAGTCCGTCGCAATCGTCAATAATCACACCATTTCTGGCTCACCCGAAGTTGTGCGCGATGTTTTGGACAGAGTTGCGAGTGGCTTAGGGCTCATGTCTCAGGACAGAGATTCCGGCATAATGCGGATAATGAACAGAATCGACAACGAAATGTTCGTATTCGCATCCGTTGAAGATTGCGACGTCGATAACTGTGAAGCCGCAGGTGTGTCTATATCAATGGATGACGATAATTCCACAGTAGATATGAAATATGTGATGCTGTTCAGAAATGAGCGTGCCGCGGAATCGGCAGAGATTGGAGCCGAAAATCAACCATATTCTGATGCCGACTTGCTATACCTTGATGTGAGAAGAAGCGGAGAAGCCATAATAGTCACTGCCGCATTTGAAAGCGAAACCTTTTGGCGTGATTTCTTGGACGCATTTCAAGAAGGTATCAGCGCAGAATGGTTCCCTGGAACCGACGCATAAGGTATCGATACAACTCATCCGCCCCATCTTGTACATCCTGTTAGCCCCGTCAACTAATCTCCACCGGATGACCGGCCCTGTAATTCTCGAAACGCGCCGCAATCGCGGAATGCTCCGGCTGCTCCAGTTCCGGGTCGGCGTCCAGCAGCCTATGCGCCTCCTGCCGCGCCATCCGCATAATGTCCAGGTCGGTCAGTCGCGCGACTTTCAGGTCGTTCAACCCGCTTTGCCGCGTTCCCATGTACTCCCCCGCACCTCGGATTCGCAGGTCCTCCTCCGCAATCTCAAAGCCGTCCATCGTGCGCTCCAGAATGCGGATGCGCTCGTGCGCCGCCATCCCCGGGCTGTCCGATAGCAACAAGCACTGGCTTGCATGCTCCCCCCTGCCCACGCGCCCTCTGAACTGGTGCAGCTGCGCCAGGCCGAACCGGTCCGCCCCGTCAATCAGCATCACGGTCGCGTTCGGAATATCTATGCCCACCTCGATGACGGAAGTGGCAACAAGAATATCGATCTCGCCAAGTTGAAATCCCCGCATGACGTCCTCGCGCTCGTCCTGGCTCAATCTGCCGTGCAGCAGCCCTACACGCATATCAGGGAACACCAGCCTCGACAATCGTTCGTACTCCTCAGTCGCCGCGCGCGCCTGTATAGCCTCAGACTCCTCTATGAGCGGACAGATGATGAACGCCTGGCGGCCCGCCTTCACTTCATGGCGCACAATCGCGTAAGCGTTGTCCCTCTGGTTCGGTGGGACCCAGCGCGTGCGTATCTGCTGGCGGCCCGGCGGCATCTCGTCTATCGTGGACAGCTCAAGGTCTCCCAGCATCGTAAGCCGCACCGAGCGCGGAATCGGCGTCGCGGACATCGCGAGCATGTGAGGCGTGCCGCCCCTGTGCCGCAAGTTCATCCGCTGCATCACGCCAAACCGGTGCTGTTCATCAACCACGACCAGCGCGAGCCTGGGAATGTCAACCGACTCCTGTATCAGGGCCTGCGTCCCGATGACTATATCGACCTTTCCTTCCGCGATACGACTGTGCATTTCGTCCTTCGCCCGCTTCGAAAGGCTGCCGGTCAGCAGGCAAACTCTGACTTCTCTGCCGTCGGGCGGCAGCGCGGCAGTGAAGTACGATCCTGATGTTGAAGTCCCTTCTGCCGCGCCCAGCAGATTGGATACGGTCAAAAAGTGCTGTTCAGAGAGTATCTCAGTAGGCGCCATCAGCGCGCCCTGGTGTCCGTTCATCACGGCAAGCAGCAGCGCAGCCGTCGCCACGACAGTCTTACCACTGCCCACATCTCCTTGCAGCAGGCGGCTCATGGGTATCTCGCGCCCCAATTCCGCAAGTATCTCGTTCAGCGAGCGTGCCTGCGCGTTCGTCAGGGAATACGGAAGCGAGTCGAGAAAGGCATCGAGCCGTCCATCCTCTGACCGCAACTGCACCGCGCCGCCGGAGGACTGCCATTCGATTCTTCGTCGCGCCACCAGGAGCTGGAGCATCAACAATTCATCGAACGCGATGCGCCGCCGCGCCGATTCCACCTGCTCCGGAGAGTCCGGATAATGCAGTTGGCGGATTGCATCTCGCAGACCCAGAAGATTGTACAGCCGGAGTGTATCCTGCGGCATGTACTCCCTGATGTGTCTCGCCGCCGCATCCAGCGCCTGCTTGACGGCGCGCCGTACCGTGCGCTGGTATAGGCCTTCAGTAAGCGGGTATATCGGCACGAGCCGGCCGGCGTGCATCAGCCCTTCCTGCTCGTTGAATATGTCGTACTCCGGCGACTGAAAGGTGATGCGCCCGCGATATACCTTCGCCTCACCGCTTATCACTACGCGCATGCCTGGCTTGAGTGTCCTGACGAGATAACCCTGATTAAACCAAATCACGCGGATATTGCCCGTCTCGTCGCCCAGCGTCGCCTGAGCGTTTTTCGCGCGACCACGTCCCGTCTCGCTCACCTCCCAGACGGTTGCGATTAAGGTCTGCGTCTCGCCCGGCACAATCTGCGATATTGTGCGAACATCCGTAAAGTCGTCGTGCCTGTGCGGAAAGTGGTGAATCAGGTCCTCGACGGTATTGATTCCAAGACCGTTCAGCCTCGACTTGGTGCGGGAGTTCACGCTGCCGAGCCGTGAAACATCATCACTGAGAGCGATAGGCGTTGCATCCGGCTTGGGCGGCGCTCTTCGCGGCTGTTCCTTGCTGGGGGAGGCTTTGGGTGTTGCGGAAGGGCGAGCAACTGACGGACGCGGTTCAGACTGCTCGCCGGTGCTCTCGCGCTCCTGATTCCTGACCGCTGACCGCTGACCGCTAACCGCTATCTGAGCCAGGGTCGCCTCAATCCACCGGTGGCGCTGCTCCGCGTTCATTTCGGCATAGCTGCGCGACAAGCTGGTGATGGGCTGCAATTCGTCCCGCCACCGCTGTATATAGGCGTCAAGTCCGCCTATAACGGCACGGTCGCGGAAACCCTGCTGCCGTTCGAGGCGCAGGATATTGGCGAATGTCCGCATCTTGTCGCTGCCGTTTGAGCTGGTCATGCCCAAATTGTAGCGCACATTCGCCGAAGGGTGAAACGCAACTGAGGACCCTTTAAGGGTGTGGAACGATGAAGTCCGGCTTACCCGGCAGACGCCCGCAACAGCGAAATTCCGATCGCCGATGGGCCGGTGTATGTGCCGACAGCCGGGCCGATCTGCGCGATCAGTGGCTCTTTGCCTTCAGGCAGCAGCGGCTTGAGCTGATTTGCGAATGCGCTCGCCTCGTCCGGAGTAGTTGTGTAGCTGACACAGAGTTGATCCAGCGGTGCAAATTCCTCTGTAACGCGCTGGAGTCTCGCCATGCCCTTCCTGTGGCTTCGCTCCTTGCCAAGCTCGTCAACAATTCCGTCCCTCAGGATAATCATCGGCTTGATACTCAACAGCGTCGCGAGCATCGCTCTGGCCTTGCCTATCCTGCCGCCCTTTTGTAGATATTCCAGTGTGTCCAGCAGCACGTAGGTTTCGCAGCGCCCTGCGGCGTCTTCCGCGGCCTGTACCACCTGCTGCACATCGCCACCTTCACGGGCTGCCATCGCCGCCGCGATAGCAATCAGGCCTGTCCCCATTCCCGCCTGCATGGAATCCACCACCTCGACACTGCAATCTATGTCGGCTTCATCACCACCCGACCTCGCAGAGTTGACCGTGCCGCTGAGCGCACCCGAGACGTGTACGGACACGATTCCGTCAGCGCCCTCGGCAATAGACTCATACAGCTCCTTGAATTCACCCGGAGACGCCTGCGAAGTGGTTGGCAGCGTCGGGCTGCCGGCGACTCGCCGGTAGAACTCATCCCCGGTTATGTCAACGCCGCCCCGAAGCTCCTCGGTGCCGAAAATGATTTTCTGTGGAATGACACTGATGCCATACTGCTCCGCTACATCACGCGGCATATCGGCGCTGCTGTCCGTAACTACTCTTACAGTCATATCTCTCACCCCACTGGTAGGCATTTCTGCGGTCTAGTTTGTGTCCCCCGCCTCGATTGGCTGGCAGAAGTTCCTTCCCCCTTTAACGGGGTTAGATCCTGTCCGTTCTTGTCCTGAGTTTGTCGAAGGATTGCCGAGGAGATTGGGAGCGTATCATTCGATAGAAAGAATGAAATGGTAAAACGGCTGCCCGCCGTAATAGTGCTGCAAGTCAATCGAGGGAAATGCCGCCTCGACTTCAGCGGCTACCTCATTTGCCTCGGCTTCCGTAATGGGATCTCCCCGATACAGCGTAACCAGGTCGCCAAAACCCACGCCGGCGCTCCTCAGTATGGCCAGTGTAGTTTCGGTCAGACCTTCCCCTGCCGCCACCATCTCGCGCTCGAACAGCCCGATTAGCTGACCTTCCTCCGCCGTAACGCCGTCCAGCGTAACCGACCGCGCTGCGCGTGTGATCTCCCCGGTGCGCACGTCCTCGATCACTTCTTCCATCGCAGCCGTATTGTCGCCTATGCTTCTGTAAGGCTGGAACTCCAGTATCGCGGCAACTCCCTGCGGAATCGTCGTCGTAGGCACAACTCTGACCGTCTTGTCGGAGGCCTCGGCTGCCTGCTGCGCGGCAGGCACGATATTCCCGTTGTTCGGCAGTATGATTACACTCTCCGAAGACACGGCGTCCACCGCGTCAAGGATTTCCCGCACGCTCGGGTTCATCGTATCGCCCGCGACCATCACGGACGCCCCCTCATGGCGGAACACGGCCTCCAGGCCGTCGCCCCATGCCACGGCAAGCACCGGAATCGGAATGACCAGCGCGAGCGCGTCCTCCGCTTGTTGGCGCTGCTTCTCCGCGAGCCGTTCGCGCTGCTCGTCCATGTTCTCCACGCTCACCCGGCTCACACTGCCCAGCGAGCGCGCATACTCCAGAATCTCGTCCGGCACCTCTGTATGAACGTGCACCTTGATTAGAGAGGCATCCCCGATCACGACCGCGGAGCGACCTCGCGTGCTCATCTCCTCTCGAAGTCCGTCAACATCCATCCCCTCCCCGCGCACGATGAACTGGGTGCAGTTGCCGTACTCCTCATCCTCCGTCAGGTCCAGAAAATCCAGCGACACGCCCGATTCCGATATATCGATTCCATCAGGCAGCGGCATGTCCAGTTCATCCGGCGAGGTATCGTCCTCCGCGACCCAGCGCCGAACCCCTTCCAGGATCATCCACAGTCCCAAGCCTCCCGAATCGACGACTCCGGCCTCTTGCAGTCTGGGAAGAAGCGATGGCGTCAAAATGACCGCTTCGCGCGCCGCGTCGCTTACGTCGTTAAGCATCGTATCGGCGTCGGCGCTCTCGGCAGCCGCCTCCGAGGCGTACGTGAACACCGTCAGCATCGTGCCTTCCACCGGATTACCGATAGCGTTGTAGGCATACACTCTTGCCAGCCCCAGCCCGGCTGCAAAGTCGTTCGCGCCGACCGTGTGCTTCCCCTCGAACGCTTCAGCCATTCCTTTGAAGAGCTGAGATACGATAGACCCGCCATTGCCCTTGGCGCCCATGCACGCGCCGTCCCACATAGCCCTCGCCACCCCGGAAGCGCTATCGTCCCCTGCCGCGCGCGCCTCCGCGAGCGTATCCCGCAGGGTCAGCAGCATGTTAATGCCCGTGTCCCCGTCCTGCACCGGAAACACATTCAGGCGATTCACCAGATTCACGTGGCTCTCCAGTATTTGAGCGCCCGCCGTGAACATAGCTAGCAGGGAATCTCCTGACCAGGAGTAGGGGTCGTGATTGCTTTGGATCGTGTCAGACATTATCGTTGCCGTTTCATGTCAAATGTGCTATCTTTGTGTACAAATTCACAGGTGATAATCCTGCATATGCGCGCGCGCCTTTATGTTAGCGGAGCATATACCTCAACCGGGTTGATTCTACTCAACCAACTGGAATTAGTAAAGGTGAACTATGGCAGAAAGTAAAGTCTGCGAAAAAGTGTGCCGTAAGTTGGCGGGACAATCGGGCAACAATGTCAGCCACTCGAAACGGCGCACGCGGAGGCGCTGGCGGGCGAATTTGCAAAAAGCCACGATACAAGTTGACGGCAAGACCAAGAAAATGAAACTCTGCACACGCTGTCTCCGAACGCACTACAAGCAGCTTATGAAGGGCTAAGTCAGTCTTGCAACAGATTCTGCTAGTTGGCCTGAGCCACAAAACCGCGCCTCTGGAAGTCCGCGAATCGGTCTCCTTCAGGAGCACCCAGATTCTGGAAGCTCTTCCCGTTCTCAGGAACGAACTCGGAGAAGCCGTAATTCTCTCCACATGCAACCGTTCGGAGATTTACACGGTTACCGATAGCCCCGCGCAGGCTGCCGAGGGCATCCGACGGTTCGTCGCGCAGTACCACGACCTGTCCTCCGACAGCATCGCGCCCCACCTGTACAGCAGGACGGGGCAGGACGCGGTCAAGCACCTATTCAGCGTGTCCAGCGGTCTGGACTCCCTCATCGTCGGCGAGTCCCAGATTCTTGGCCAGGTACGCGACGCCCTCAGCGCCTCCAACGAAGTGAAGGCAGTAAATTCAGCCACCGTCAGGCTATTCCACGCCGCCCTTCGCGTCGGCAGGCGCGTCAGGCAAGAGACGAATATCGGTCGCAATCCGCTCTCCATCAGCTACGCGGGCGTCCGGCTCGCGCAGCGTGTGCTAGGCGACCTCTCCGACAAGCGCGCTCTGCTCATCGGAGCCGGTGAGGCTGGCAGCCTCGTCGCCAGGGCACTCCGCACCGTCGGCATCGGCGACCTGATGATTTCCAACCGCACCGAGAGCAAGGCTACGGAACTGGCCGCTTATCTCTCCAGTCGGGTCGTCCCCTTCGAGAATCTCGAAGGCGCGCTCCAATCAACGGACATTGTCATAGCCGCTACCGACTCACCCGGCTATATCGTTACGACCTCAATGGGTAATTCCTTGCACCGCATGCCCGGCGATGCGCCTATTTTCGCCTTCGACCTGGCAATCCCTCGTGACATCGACCCTCGAGTCGCAACCGAGTACGGCGTCCGCCTCTTCAACATCGAAGACCTCTCAGCCATCGCGGAAGAGAACTTGGCTGAACGGCGTCGCTCGGCAGATGATGCGGAAGTCATTATCGACGAGGAAGTTACCAGGTTCATGAAGTGGTGGGACTCCCTCGATGTGCTACCTACCATCAAGGCGATCCGCCGGAACGCCGAAGACATTCGAGAGAGAGAACTGGCGAAGGCTCTTGGTATGCTGGACGATTTGAATCCCGAAAGTCGGCAGGTGGTCGAAACCCTTACTCGTTCCATCGTGAACAAGATACTGCACGACCCCACCGATTCACTCAAGAACGGGGCAACTAAGTCGCAACTACGGGCAGCGAAAGACCTGTTCCGTCTGTAATCTGACACAGCATTCCGGTTATACTGAATGGGACGGGCATATTCGCCCCATTGGCTATCGACCATCACAGGCGACATTCCGGCAGAGAAAGATACATTTCAAGTCTCTCAGGACAACATCACCACATAGACCGACAGACCGTGTGCAGTACGCCGAGCGTCATTTCAACGGACGCAAGGGCGACTTTAGGAGGCAAGCATGGCCGAGTACACAAAGAGCGAAGCAATGGACTGGGCGCGCGAAAATCTGCGCGGTCAGTGGACGACCCTGATGACCCCCTTTACGGATGATGACGAGTTCGATGAAGAGGGCATGCGAAGCAATATCCTGCATATCCGCTCACTCGGCACGCAGGGCGCTGGCTGCACCTGGGGCATGGGCGAGTTCTGGAGCCTCACCCTAGAAGAGCGAATGCGCGTCTTCGATGTCGTCGCGGACGAGGCCGGCGGCGAATGGCCTATCGCCGCGCACGTAACCCACACCTCGTACAAAGACATGATTGCACTAGCAAAGCACGCCGAGGAGATTGGCTTCGACCTTCTCATCTGCGCCGCTCCCTACTTCGTAACCAAGACCGAGGGTCAGGTCGTTGACTGGATGCGTATGCTCGCCGACAACACCGACCTCGCCATCATGTATTACAACTCCCCGCAGTTCGGCATCGTCATGAGCGCGCAGGGGCTAGGACAAATCTGCTCGATCCCCAACGTCGTAGGCGTCAAGGAAGCCAGCTTCAATCAGGAACTCTCCATCGAGTCCCACCAGTTGCTCGGCAGGGACGCCATAATCAGCACTCCCGATGAGTGGATTATGTTCAAGGGCAGGGAGCTTGGATTCGAGCAGCAGGTGATGTTCGCCAATACTTCCGATTGGCGCTTCGACACGCCAGAGAAGAACTACTACAATCAGTTCATAGACAAGGCTATGCGCGGCGACCTAGACGACGACTTCTACGCGAAGCACGTCCGCCCTATCAAGGCGGTCTCCGACAAGTGGTGGGCAAGCACCGTGCAGAAGGCGAACGGCGCGCTGCCGGCCCCTATGTGCAAGTATTGGGGCGAAGTCATGGGCATGGCTGGCGGTCACGTCAGGCAGCCGCACATCAACCTCACGGACGACGAAAAAGCCGAACTGAAGTCTGAAATCGAGGCGGCACTCGATCAGATTTAGTCTGCCTCCGCTCTGTCATTCTGAACGCGGCGCAGCGGAGTGAAGAATCTAAAATCTCTGCATACTCAGCCATTCAGGGAACTTAGATTCTTCGCCTTCTTCGGGGTAACACGCTGAAGGCGCTCGGAATGACAAGGCAAAGACGAAGAGAATAAGAGAAAGGTACTCGCTATGATACTTATGGTGAGCGTTCAGAACTTGGAAGAAGCGCTGCAAGCACTCAAGGGCGGCGCCGACATCATTGACGTGAAGAACTTGCAGGAAGCCCTTGTCGGCTCCGCGCACCCGCACACCGTTCGCGACGTGCGCAACGCGATTCCTATGGAGCGTCACGCAAGCGTTACCCTCGGAGTCGTACCGCATCAGGTCGGCACGGTTGCGATGGCGGTATATGCCGCGGGCGTCATCAACGCCACATCGGTCAAGGTCGGCTTTATGGACCACGAGTACGAGCTCGCTCTGGAAACCCTTCATGCCTCCCGCGAGGCGCTTGACGGCTTCGATACCAAGCTCATCGGCTCTCTGTTCGCCGATAATGCGCTGTTCGGCGGGCTTGAGCCGCACCACATGAACAAGCTCGCAATCGAGACCAAGTGCGACGGCTGGCTGATTGACACGCTGACGAAGGACGGACGCAATCTCTTCGACTTCGTCCGCGAAGAAGAACTGCGCGACATGGTTTTCGAGGGCAAAGAGGCCGGTATGAGCACCGCCCTTTCCGGCCATCTCCGCATCAGCGACCTCGACGAACTCGCGCGCATCAACCCCGACATCGTTGGCGTGCGCGGCGCGGCATGCCAGAAGTCCGACGACCGAACTTCCAGTGTGCATTGGGAGCCTGTCTCCGAATTCAAGCGCCAGCTCGAAATGCGCCTCAGCGGCGAGGTCGACGTTTTCGATGGCGCGGCTGCCGTCGCTTCAGGCAACGGTTCGACCAATGGCAGCGCGGGCAGCGAATGGGTGGTCATAGACGGCACGGGCAAGACCTGCGCCGGCATCATCGCCGCCCTGACCGAGCATATCGACAACGATAGCGAGTCCTTCGTCGAAGTAATGATTCCCGATGTGCTGAACACCTACGACGTGATTGTCTGGGCCGAGAAGCGCAACCACAGCATCCTCACCCAGCGCAACGACGATGCAGGATTCGTCAGAATGCTCATCAAGCCATAGAGCTGGAACGCTCCTATAAGCCTGCATCAAAGGTGCTCTATCTTCTTTCTCGGTAGAGCACTTTCTTTTCGTATTGTGGATTGCCTTAACTTTGGCCTTAACTGGGGTCTATCTCCTGCGATAGACTTTACGCTCGTGGAACTTCATCGCTTACACGTTCCGTAGCGCGGTGCGGCATCGAAGCCCATGGGCATGAGACTGCTTAATTTGCCGCTTTCAGCGTATCCGTGCTACGATTGACATAGGGGTATAGGGAGAAACATTTAATGGTGCCAGATTTCGTTCAGGACATTGCATTCTATGTAGGTTTCGTTCGTGACCTGCTCTTGTTGGGAATACTCTTAGTAATCTTAATTCTCGTATTTTCTATCTATAGAAAGGTATCACAAGCCTTGAACTCTGCGGGACGCATCTTGGACAATACTGAGGAAATCGTAAATACGGTATCCGAAAACATTGTACGACCTGCATCGTCAGGCTCCGGTGTTGCATTCGGCCTGGGCAAGATGTTCGCTTTCTTGCGAGGCACGAAGCGCAAAGACTAGAAGGAGGAAGCTCATGGCAAACAACGACAGTGGCAATTCTTTCGCATTCGGCTTTATCATAGGCGGACTGGTAGGCGCAGCTGCGGCACTTCTGCTCGCGCCCAAGAAAGGCTCGGAGACTCGCAGTGATCTCATGGAGCGCAGTCTCGCGATGCGTTCGCGCGCAGAGGAACTTGCGGCCCAGGCACGGACGCAGGCTCAGGACCGCGCGTCTGTCGGCGTGGCTACGGCCCGCGAGCGCATTGGTCCCGCCTACGAGGGCGTGCGCGAGCGTGTTACGCCCGTCGTCGAGCAGGTGAACGCTCGCATCGGTCGCAACAACCACGGCGACGAAGATGCCTCGACTGCTGACGAGGCTGCGAAGGCTGAAAAGGCATAAGCAGACCCGTAAACTGTCCGTCAACGGCAAGCAAAATTAGACCCCCACGTTCTGGTTCACGCCATGAAAGTGGGGGTTTCTGTTTCGTCGCGCAAATGGAGGCTTCGCGTCGTGCCAACCAGAGATTACCCTGGCGGCGCATACTGTGGATAAGAACCCAGCACCTTCAGCATAGATACCTTCTCCGCAATCGCTTCAAGTGCATCGCGTACCCCATCGTCGGCCTTGTGTCCGTCAACGTCCGCGAGGAAGAAGTACCTGCCCAAGCTCCTCCTAGTTGGACGAGATTCAATCTTGTTCAGATTGATCCCCCGATCGGAAAACTCCTGCAAGACACCCACAAGGCTGCCCGGTCTGTCGGCGTCGAAGTTGAAGCAGATCGAAGTCTTGTCCTTGCCCGTGGGCGCTCCGTCCTCCGCCGCCAGTACGATGAAGCGCGTGGCATTGCTGTGGTTGTCCTCTATCTCCTCCTCCAGTATCCGCACATCGAAGAACCACGCCGCCCGCTTGCCCGCAATCGCAAGCGCTCGCCTATCACTTCCCAGCATGTCACTTACCGCCGATGAATTGCTCAGCGACGGCATCAGAGAAGCTTCCGGAAAGCGCCGCTGCAAATATCCCCGGCATTGGCCGAGAGACTGAGGATGCGAATATATCACCTCCACATCCTCTGCGCTGCCATCCGGCTTCGCCAGAAGACAATGATGTATCGGCAGCACCAACTCGCTCTTTATCTTCAGCGTCGTCTCCTGAATCAGCAGGTCGGCGGTGAATGTTACCGTGCCCTCCAGGCTGTTCTCGACCGGCACAATCCCCTCATCTGCCTCTCCGTCGTGTACGCGCTGCACCACGCCCGGCATCGTAGTCGCTGCGATATACTCGGCATCCGGGTCATACAGCATCGCCGCCTCTTCGGAATAAGTGCCCGGTGGCCCCAGATATGACAGCCTTCGCGCCATCGTCTTCATTCTCCGTATTCGATGTCTTCCGTCGCGGTACCGGTCAGCCCGTTGGACCGGATTAGCTCGCCAGTCCGTCAAGCAGTTCGTTGTCCGCCGCAAGCACAAGCCAGTCATTGGCTCGCAGCCTGTCCTTGCCCTCCGGCTTCAGTGTTATATTCCTGCCGCGCGAGATTGCCAGCACCGCCTGGCTGGCATCCCGTGGGTTATCGAAGCCCGGCAGTTCGTCGATGCTGAATTCGGCGAATCGGCTCGGTACTCTTATCTTGCTTATCCCGAAATTCGGCAGAATCTCCATGTACTCCTGCACATCCGGATGGAACAGCGAGTGCGCCAGTCGCGCGCCCATCTCTGTCTCCACCTGCACCACCTTGTCAACACCAAGCCTCTCCAGCGTATTCGCATGCAGCTGGTCCTTCGCGCGCGCCACGATGTACTTGATGCCCATATCCTTGAGCATCACCGAGACCATCACGCTCGCTACAAGGTCGGTGCCAATCGCTACGATAGCGACATCGAACTCGTGAATCCCCAGTTCTCGCAGCACAAGGTCGTTCGTCGCGTCACCCGTAATAGTATGTGTCGCCTTCCCCATCATCATCTGCACTTGCAGCTCATCGTCGTCTATCGCGAGCACGTCATGCCCCTGGTTGTACAGGGACTGCGCTATGCTCGACCCGAAGCGCCCTAGGCCAATTACGACAATCTGTTTTTTCATAGCCATTCACCTGAAATTTAGTGTTCTTGTTAGCCTATTGTAACCCTTTCCTGGGCGTAGCGATACAGGTCATTTTCCGAGCCTTGCGCCATCGTTACCCCTATCATCAGCGGTCCCAGCTTGCCGATGAACATCGTCGCGGTGATTATCAGCTGCCCCAGCGGGGACAGCAGCGGCGTCATCCCCAGACTCAGCCCGCAGGTGCCGAATGCCGAGACTACCTCGAAGATTACCGCAAGCGTGTCCGCTCCGTCCTCCGTTATGCTCAGCAGCATCACCACGAGAAACAGGAACAAGAGCGACACGCTCACAATTAGATAAGCTCGCTGCACCTGGCGGTCCGGTACTTCCCTCCCGAACGCGGACACATTGTTTCTGTGTCGTATCTGCGCGATTAGCGCGATCACCACCACCGCCATCGTGTTGACCTTGATGCCGCCCGCGACCGAAGCGGACGCCCCTCCGATGAACATGAGCGCCATCTGCAATACGTTGGTGCCGTCATGCGCCTTGCTGACATCGACGATGCCGAATCCCGCCGTCCTGTCGCTTATGGACTGGAACAGCGACACCGTCATCTTGTCCAGCAGCGGCAGTTCCCCAATCGTCTCCGGGTTGTTGAACTCCAGCACGAAGATAGCGGCAAAACCTAGGAACAGCAGTATCGTGGTCCCCGCGAGCACCAGCTTGGTATTGAGCGCGAATCTGGCGAAGCGCCTGGCCCGTATAAGGTCTATGACGACCAGATAGCTGATGCCCCCCGTGAAGATAAGTGCTCCAAGCACCCCTACGACGAATCTGTCTTCCTGAAAGACGATTAGCCCGCTCGGATGGTTGAACACGATGAAACCGGCGTTGTTGAACGCCGAAACCGCATGGAAGGCCGCCTGCCAGATAGCCTCGCCCAGCGGATAGGCGAACAGGTAGAAGTATGTAAAGAGGACGATGAATCCGAAAAGCTGGACACCCGTAGCAACCAGCACGATGGCCACCGTCAGCCTCACCAGGTTGCCGAACTGGTCCAGCATCAGGTTCTCGCGCATGAGCAGCCGCTGAGTCAGCGTAACCCGCTGCCCAAGGATGATGAGCAGGAAGGTGGCTATCGTCATGAAGCCAAGCCCGCCTATATATATCATCCCCATAATGATGGCTTGCCCCGCGCGCGTCCAGTAGAACGCCGTTTCCTCCACGACCAGTCCCGTAACCGTTATGGCGGATGTCGCCGTGAACAGCGCCACGGTGAACGGCGCGGATCCCACATCCTTGCTGGCAAACGGCAGTAGCAGCAGAATCGTGCCAATGAAGATAATGGCGAGGAAGAAGTAGATTATCAGCAGAGGACTTGTGGCGAACCGCGACTGTATCCGGCTGTTCGCAACCGTAACCAGCACCGACTCGGTCTGTGGCTGCTCAGGCAGAGCCTCTGTCCCGTCTGGCGGGTTCGGTCTCCGGATGTTCTGCAATCTACACCCTTGGCAAGTCAGATTGAATTAGTCAGGAATGAGGAATCGAAGTGCAGGCACTTCCGAAAGTGCTTTAACACACCCATACAATGTATAATAAAACGCCAAAAAATGGCAGTATTTGAGGCGCAATTCTCCCGGCCCTTGTCCCAAATCACCATCAACACTTCGAACATCCAAGAGGTCTGAAAATATGCGCGTGCTGGTTACCGGAGGTGCCGGATTCATCGGCTCCCACATCGTTGACGAGCTAATCGCCCGGGGCCACACGGTATCCGTCGTCGATGATTTGTCGGAAGGCAGCCTGCAAAACCTCAACCCCGAGGCAAGGCTGTTCGATGTCAGCATCAACGACGCCCACGCTCTGGAAAAGGCGTTCTCAGAGGCAAAGCCCGAAGTCGTAAGCCATCACGCCGCGCAAATAAGCGTCCGCAACTCGATGTACGACCCCACGCGCGACGCCCAGGTCAACATAATCGGCTCGTTGAACGTGCTGCAAGCCGCAGTCAAACACGATGTCGAACGCTTCATGTTCGCGTCCACCAGCGCGGTCTATGCCAAGCCGAACCACTTGCCTATGGATGAAACCCACCCTTTGAGCCCGGAAAGCGTCTATGGCGTTTCCAAGCTCAGCGTGGAAAGCTTCGTCCGTCTGTACTCCGACGCCTACGGCATCAAGCACAAGATTTTTCGCTACGGAAATGTTTTCGGTCCCCGCCAGAACCCGCACGGCGAGGCAGGAGTTGTCGCCATCTTCACAGGCCAGTTCCTCCGCGGCGAGCAGCCCACTATTTTCGGCGACGGCACGAAGACTCGCGACTACGTCTTCGTCAGCGATGTAGTATCCGCAAGCATCGCGGCGTTGGGTGATTCCGGCGACAACGACACCTACAACATCGCCAGGGGCATTGGCGTATCCGACTACGAGATGTTCGACACCGTAGCCGCTGCCGCCGACTCATCCATGCAGCCCAAGTACGCCCCTGTGCGCCCCGGCGAAGCCGAGCATGTCAGCCTAGACCCAACAAAAGCCCACGAAGTCTTGTCATGGCACCCAAGCGTTTCCCTATCCGACGGCATCGCAAAAGTCGTCGAACACTACCGCCAGAACCAATAGTCAATCCTTGCGCCATCTGTGCCAACCACACGGCCCCATCTGCTACAATTCAGTTAACGCAATCTTCAGAAAGCAAAGCACGCCACACTACCGAACGCGCACCCTACTATGCACCAGAAACCCCATTCGCCATTAGACCTAGTACAGCGCATCCATGACAGCGATACCTTGGCGGTCGTGGCAGTCGCGGGCGCCGGAACGGAAGCAATCTCGTGGTTGCTCGGCGTCGCCGGGGCCTCTCGCACCGCCCTCGAAATTCTAGTCCCGTACGCCTCAAGCTCGCTGACAGAATTCGTCGGCTCAGAGCCTGAACAGTTCGTATCCGAAGAGACAGCCGCGGCAATGGCAAAGTCCGCATACCGGCGCGCCCTGCAACTGCGCGAGGGCGCAGCACCCGTCGTCGGCATCGCTTGCACCGCAACCATCGCCACCGACCGCACAAAGCGCGGCGACCACCGATGCCACATAGCCGCATGGAGCGCCAACGGTATCAGGACGTACAATCTCACTTATGTCAAAGGACTGCGCGACCGCGCCGGCGAAGACGAAATCGCCAGCAAGCTCGTGCTGCGCGCTCTCGCCGAGAGTGCGGGCTTGCCATTCGACCTTGACCTGCGCCTCGATGACTCTGAGCAGGTCACAGAAACTTGCGCCTCCTACGATGACCCCATCGACGCTCTGATGTCAGAGCATATCGGAAAAGCGACGGCCCATTCCGATGGTAGCATTTCTGCTGATAGGCCCTTCGCTGGTGGTATTCTTTCCGGTTCATTCAATCCCCTGCACGAAGGGCACGAAGCCATGGCAGATGCGGCATCCCGCATACTCGGCGGGCCTGTGGCTTTTGAACTCTCCGTAGCCAATGCCGATAAGCCCCCACTGGAAGCCGAAGAGGTTCGCCGCAGAGTCGCGCAGTTCGCCGGCAAGGGGGACATAGTGCTCACTCGAGTCCCAGTCTTCTACGAAAAGGCAACTCTGCTCCCCGGTAGCACATTCATCATCGGCGTTGACACCGCCGTCAGGCTGTTCGATCCACGCTACTACGGCAACAGCACGGCTCAAATGCTTCTGGCATTCGAGCAGATGCGCCGCCGAGGATGCAATTTCCTCGTAGCCGGTCGTGTCAACGACGACACTTTTCAAACACTTGCCGACGTACCTGTTCCTCACGGCATCGCTTCCATGTTCACCGCCATACCTGAGTCCGCATTCCGCGAGGATATTTCCTCCACCCAACTCCGACACGCAAAGCGTAGCGTGAGCGCATGAGCAACTACAAGGACCTGCGCGAGTTCATCAGATTCCTTGACCGCAAGGGCGAACTGCGCCGCATCAAGCCTCCCGTCAGCAGCGAACTTGAAATCACCGAGATTGCCAGCCGTGTCATCGCTGAAGGCGGTCCTGCCCTGCTGTTCGAGAACGTGGACGGCAGCGACATCCCTGTGCTCATCAACCTGTTCGGCACGCATCAGCGCGTCGCGTGGGCGCTCGGCGTGGACGACATCGAAGAGCTGACGGATCGCGTTCGCAAGCTACTAGGGCTGACTCAGGGTCCCCCTGCCGGCATAGTCAACAAGCTCAAGACCGTGGGCGATCTCGCCGGACTTGCCCGCAGCCAGCCCAAGATGGTCAAGAACGCACCCTGTCAGGAAGTCGTCCTTACCGGAGAAGACGCCGATGTTAACGCCTTCCCAATCATCAAGTGCTGGCCCCTCGATGCAGGGCCATACATCACGCTCCCTTTGGTAATCTCGCGCGATCCCACATCCGGCCGCCGCAATGTCGGCACATACCGCATGCAGGTCTTCGACGGCAAGACGATGGGCATGCACTGGCAGTCCCACAAGGTCGGCGCGCGCCACTACCGCGACGGCGAGGAGCGACGGCTTGAGCGACTCGATGTCGCTGTCGCGCTTGGCGGTGACCCCACCACGATTTGGACAGGTTCCATGCCGCTGCCACCCGACATGGACGAGATTGCCGTCTCCGGGGTCATTCGCGGCAAGGCGGTCGAAATGGTCAAGTGCAAGACCATAGACCTCGAAGTTCCCGCGCACGCCGAGATTGTGCTGGAAGGTTACGTCGTCCCCGGCGAACTCCGTCCCGAAGGTCCATTCGGTGACCACACCGGCTACTATTCGTTGGCAGAAGACTATCCCGTCTTCCACCTGACCGCCATAACCCATCGCCGCAACCCGATATACCCAACTACGTTCGTGGGTGTGCCGCCCAAGGAAGACTTCTTCATGGGCAAGGCAACTGAGCGCATCATGCTCCCCGCGCTCCAGGCTGCACTGCCGGAAGTCCTAGACATCAACATGCCAGCCGAGGGCATATTCCACAACCTCGTCATCGTGTCCATCCGCAAGGAGTACCCAGGCCACGCCCGCAAGGTCATGAACGCGCTCTGGGGTTTAGGCCTTATGATGCTGACCAAGGTCATCGTCATAGTTGACCACTATGTCGATGTTCAGGACCTGTCCGAAGTTGCGTGGCGAGTTACCGCCAACCTCGACCCCGGCTCCGACATCGTATTCTCCGAAGGCCCGCTCGACGACCTGGAACACGCCAGCGCGACGCCACGCTACGGCACCAAGATGGGCATAGACGCCACCGCAAAGGGACGGCTTGACGGCCGCACCCGCGAATGGCCGCCCGACATCGTAATGAGCAATGAAATCAAGGCGCTCGTAGATGCAAAGTGGCGGGAGTACAAGATATGAACGCAGCCGCAATCCCAGCATCCGCCGCCCGCAAGATGGGTCTCTTCCTAGACGCCATCAAGTTCCACGAGAGCATCTTCGCGCTCCCCTTCGCCTACACCGGCATGATTCTCGCCGTGTGGGTCGAATCCGATGGCGCGCGATGGCTTCCCACGCTTGAACAGTTTTTCTGGATAACCGTTGCGATGGTCGGCGCGCGCACCGTCGGCATGTCCGCCAACCGCATCATCGACCGCTACATCGACGCTCAGAACCCGCGCAACGCGTCGCGCCACCTGCCGTCCGGCAAGCTCAGTGTCCGCGACATGTCCCTGCTGACATTTGCGGCTCTCGTCATATTCGTGTTTGCCGCATACCAGCTCAACACTCTGGCTCTGGTACTCGCCCCGGTCGCCGTCGCGTACCTCATCTTCTACCCATACACCAAGCGCTTCACCTGGGCCTCCAACCTGCTGCTGGGCTGGGCGCTCGCCATCGCACCGTCCGCCGCATGGATAGGCGTTACCGGCAGCCTCACGTGGCAGCCCGTCCTGCTCTCACTCGCTGTCGCGCTCTGGGCAGGCAGCTTCGACATCCTCTACCACACCCAGGACTACGACTTCCAGAAACAGACAGGCTTGCACTCCGTAGCGAGCAAGTTCGGCGTAGTCGGCGCGTTCTGGTGGGCGCGCATCCTCGACCCGCTTGCCCTACTCGTGCTGGTCGCGCTCGGAGTCTGGCTAGGTCTGAGCTGGCCCTACTACATCGGCATCGCGCTCGCGGCAGCGTTCTTAGTCTATAAGCACCGCCTCGTCTCGCCCGACGACCTGTCCAGTCTGGGAATGGCATTCTTCCGCATCAACGCCTATGTCTCCACGACGATGTTCGTGGCAACGCTTGCGGCGGTGCTATTATGAACGTAAGTCCCTTCGCCTCGATGGGAGAAGGTTAGGACGGGGGTGTAACGAATTATGCCCAACACTGAAAAGAACCAGGCCGCAATCCCAGATCACCCCATAGTAGTCGGCATCAGCGGCGCGAGCGGCTCCAAGATAGCCAACGGTGTCATCGACGCCCTGCTGCAAATGGACAGGCCCGTCATCGCCACCGCATCGTCGGCAGCGCGCATGGTCTGGCAGCAAGAGATGGACTTCTCGTTCGGTGAAGCCCTCGAAAACTGGCAGAATTCCGGCGACTTCACCTACTATCCGCCCGCCGACATCCAGGCGCCCATAGCAAGCGGCACCTTCCCCACGCAAGGCATGGCTATAGTCCCATGCAGCATGTCAACAGTCGCGGCGATCGCACACGGCTTCTCCGACAACCTCATCCGCCGCGCCGCCGATGTCTGCATCAAGGAGCGCCGCCCTCTCACGATAGTGCCGCGCGAGACCCCCTTGAGCGCCATTCACCTTGAGAACTTAGCTGCATTGGCGCGCCTCGGCATAACCGTCCTGCCGCCTGAGCCGCCCTTCTACCTGAAGCCCCGATCCCTCGATGATGTAGTCGATTTCATCGTACAGAAGACCCTCGCAAGTCTTGGCGTCATAGACGCCCTGTCAGATAAAATGCAATACAAGGGCCCGCCTCGATGAAATGCCCTCTCTCATAGGAGGATAGGGCTAGGGTAAGGGCAAAATCCTATACATCCTGTTAGCCCCGCATGAGAGAAGCGACATGTACGACTTCCACACCCACACATTCCTCAGTGACGGCGTTCTGTCCCCTTTGGAACTAATTCGCCGGGCTATCCACAACGGCTACCGAGTCATGGCGATAACCGATCATGTGGGTCCCGGCAATCTTGAGTTCGTCCTGAAGACACTCGTAAAGGACTGCGCCAACGCATCCAGACGATGGGACATACTCGCCCTCCCCGGCGTCGAGATAACTTACGCGCCCAAGGAAGACATCGACGCCGTGGCGCGGGACGCCCGCGCTCTGGGCGCAAGGATGGTCAATGTCCACGGCGAAACAGTAGTGGAGCCTGTCGAACCCGGGACCAACCTTGCCGCCGTAAGCTCGGACAACGTGGATGTCCTGGCGCACCCCGGCCTCATCACTCTCGACGAAGCTCGTATGGCAGCCGAAAAAGGCATCTTCCTCGAAGTCTCAGCGCGCAGGGGACATGGC
This sequence comes from Dehalococcoidia bacterium, assembly GCA_965204855.1. Lineage (GTDB taxonomy): Bacteria > Chloroflexota > Dehalococcoidia > Lucifugimonadales > JADFKI01 > Bin90. The sequence continues at coordinate 1,190,751 of OZ242018.1, read as the reverse complement.
TTCGCCAACGGACACGTCGTTCGCACCGCAAGCGCGGCAGGCGCCCGCATCGTCCTCGATTCCGACGCACACGCGCCCGAGGACCTACTCACGCCCGATTTCGCCAGGAAAGTCGCACTCGGCGCAGGCTTAAATGAACTCGGGGCGAATCGCCTGCTGGAATCCGCCCCGCTGGATCTGCTCGAAAAAGTCGGAGTGGCTTATTCCTAGTCCGGCAGAACTATCGACTCAGGCTCGTCGCCGCCCGCAACCTTCGCAGTGTTGTACATCGCGAATGCGCGGCTGCGCTCCCCGGACTCCTGCGTGAACGACGCCAGGTGCGGCGTAATCAGCACATTGTCGTACTGGAAGAGCGGGTTGTCCGGCGATGTCGGCTCCTCCTCCAGCACATCCAGCCCCGCGGCCATTATCTTCTTCTCTTCGATAGCGCGAATCAGCGCCGCCTCGTCCACGACCGGCCCCCGGCATGCGTTAATCAGCACCGCGTTCGGCTTCATCAGATCGAACTCACGGTCGCTGATGAGCTTGGTCGTACTGCGTCCCAGAGGCACATGCAGTGAGATGATGTCCGCCGTCTGCAACAGTTCGTCCATAGGCATCCGTGTCGCGCCTAGCTCCGCCTCGACTTCCGGATCGATCGGCACGACATCGGAATAGATGATGTCGCACTCCCAGCCCTGAAGCCGCCGCGCAACTCGTGATCCGATCCGTCCCAGTCCGATGATGCCCACAGTCTTGCCGGCAATCTCGTGCGCCTGGGAGAACCAGTCGCTGCGAATGTTCCCGGCCCACTCGCCTGCCTGCACGGTGTTGTACTGCAACTGCATCTTGCGGAACACGCTCACCAGCAGCGTGATCGTATGCTCCGCTACAGATATAGCATTCCCGCCGCCGTTGTTCGCCACGCGAATGCCGAGCTCGCCCAGCGTCTGCTTGTCTATAATGTCCGTGCCCGCGCTCGTCGTCTGCACCAGTCGAACGCTAGGTGTCAGACGCGCAAGCTCCACCGGATACACGCTCGGCGAAACGATGACCGCCGCAACGCCCTCAAGCTCGGAAGCCTGCTGCTCTATCGACTGCGACGAGTCAACCCACTTTATTTCCGCACCTTCCGGCGCGACGCCCTGAAACGATTCGAGAAGCGCCCCGTCGGGCGCTAGATATGCAATGCTCGCTGTCATTTGATACTCCTATGCACTGGATTGATATCTGCTGAAGTCCTTATTGCCCTTTCGCAGCACAGATTATATGCAGGCGCGGCAGCGCGCGCAAGCCAGACCGACCAGCGTGTTATAATTGCCGCGCCAATTTCACATAAACCGCACTCGATGCCGGAATACCGAAACATTGCAAGACAGAGCACTACAAGACATCCGCGTCCTAGACCTCACGCACCACGTTGCGGGTCCATACTGCACCAAGCTCCTAGCCGATTTCGGCGCGGAAGTCATCAAGGTGGAGCGTCACGGCGGCGACCCCGCCCGCAGTCTGCCGCCATTCGCCAGCGACGACCCCCACCCCGAGCGCAGTCTCCTGTTCGCCTACCTCAACACCAATAAGAAGAGCATCACGCTCAACCTGAAAACAGACTCCGGCAGATCCCTGCTCCAGAAGATCCTCATGGACACCGACATCCTAGTGGAAAACTTCGCACCCCGCGTAATGCCCTCGATCGGACTTGACTATGACGCGCTGTCCGCAATAAATCCGTCGCTAGTGATGGTCTCCATATCCAATTTCGGGCAGACCGGTCCCTACCGCGACTACAAGGCAGCTGACATCATCCACTACGCGCTCGGCGGCCTGATGTACATATTCGGCTCCGCTGACCGCGAACCCCTAAAGCACGCCCTCAGACAGACTCAGTTCAAGGCAGGCACGAACGCCGCCACTTCCGCGCTCATCGGCTGGTATCATCGCCAGTTCACCGGCGAAGGGCAGCACATCGACGTATCCATTCAGGAATGCGTAACCTCCGCCCTGCGCGACACGACATCGCTCTACACATATGCGGGCAGCACACGCCAACGCCAGCCCGCCTACACCGGCGACATGCCGCGCAGCCCCGTGCCCACACAGGACGGCTACATCGTGCCCATCCACTTCGGTGGCGCAGTCGATTGGGACGGCGTGGCAGACTTCATCGGCACGCCCGCCCTCAGGGACGATGCCTTTGCCACGCCCGAAAGCCGCTTCGACAACGCCCAGGCTCTCCAAGAAGCGCTTGAAGGGGGGATGACCAGGTGGCGCAAGTTCGACCTCATGCGCGAGGCGCACAAGCGGCGCGGCCACATCTACGGCGTCGTACACAGCCCCGCGGAAGTGCTCGCCAGTGAGCAGTACGCTGCGCGCGGCTACTTCGCCGACATCGACCATCCCGTCATCGGCGAGGCTACATACCCCGGCGCCCCGTTCATCATGAGCGAGACCCCTTGGAGCGCCGAAACGCCCGCGCCCCTTCTCGGTGGGCACAATCGCGAAGTCCTCTGCGACCGTCTGGGCTTATCCCTCGAAGACCTCAATCTTCTGACCGCATCGGGAGTTGTGTAGCATGGCACTTCCGCTTTCAGGCGTCCGCATCGTCGAAATGGGGCAGCTCATCGCCATCCCGCATGCCATCAAGCTGCTGGGCGACATGGGCGCTGAGATAATCCGCATCGAGTCATGCGCCCGCCTCGACAATTACCGCACAAGTTCCATGTACGACAACAGCGGCGAGGGACGCCACTGGGACCGCGCCGCGAACTTCTACGAGCAGAACCGCAACAAGTACAGCCTGACTCTCGAACTGAACGACGAGGACTGCATAAACACCCTTCGAGAACTTGTCGGCATCAGCGACGTTTTCGCCGAGAACTTCACACCCCGCGTCATGCGCAATTTCAGGCTGGAGTACGAAGACCTGCGCCGCATCCGCCCTGACATCATCATGGTTTCATCCACAGGCTACGGCTACACCGGCCCCTGGGCAGACTACGGCGCAATCGGATATACTACAGAAGCCACGTCCGGCCTCTCCCACATCAGCGGCTACAAGGACGGTCCCCCCGTCCTGCCCGAAATACCCTACGCTGACTACACAGCAGCCGAGCACACCGCATTCGCGATAATGGCAGCCCTCGCCTACCGGGCGCGCACCGGGAAGGGGCAGTTCATTGACGTATCGCAGTCCGAAACCCTGACTTCCACCATCCCCGAGGCGATTCTGGACTACTCCGTCAACGGGCGCACTCCCGAGCGCATCGGCAATCAGGATACGCTGATGTCTCCGCACGGCTGCTACCCCTGCAAGGGCGACGACAAGTGGATAACCGTCGCCGTCTCGACCGATGAACAGTGGCGGGCGCTCTGCGAGGTGCTGGCCCGACCCGAATGGCTCGCGGACGACCGTTTCACCGACTCCCTGTCGCGATGGAATCACAGAGACGCGCTCGATTCCCTGCTCCCCGAAGCGACGGCACACCATGACCAGTACACCCTGATGACTGTATTGCAGGCGAAAGGCGTTCCCGCCGGCGCGGTCCTCGACGGCAAGGGCTTGCTATTCGACCCGCACCTGAAAGAGCGCGGCTTCTACGAAGTCGCGGCACATGAACCGAGCACCGGCATGCCGCCCCTGCCTTACACCGGCAGGCCCTGGAAATTCTCCAGGACGGCTGCCAAGTCACCGACCGCCGCGCCCACGCTCGGGCAGCATAATCGCTTCGTTCTATCCGAAATCATGGGAGCGCCCGTCGAGCAGGTCGAGGCGATGGAAGCGCGAGGCGCTATCGGCACGGCACCGCCCAATCCCAGGCCGCCCCGCATCGTCTCCGTCGAAGAGCAACTCCGCCGCCGCCAGATAATCGCCCACGACCCCGACCACCGCCAAAACCTGTCTCGCCGCTTCACAACCTGAAAGTGTCCCTTCCCCCTCTGACATCTCATAACCACCCTTGAGCATTCAGTGCCTCTTGTGGCTATCCTTGTCCCGTGACACTTGAAGGCTGACCGCTGACACCTGACAACCGACACCTGTCCCACCCAATCCTTGACCGCCTCCCGTGCTGATGTTACGATTGGCAGCACTAGCAGCTAGTAGCGGCTGCATACTGAGGCATAATCGCCCGGAGGTGCAACGGTGACAACAACTCCTCTAATCGAGGTTTCCGACTTGGCTTCTGAGAAGCTCGAAGAGATACTGAACGAGCAGGGCGAGGCCGGCGCCTTGCTGCGAATGATGGTCGTACCCGGACCCCACGGCAGCTTCCAGTACATGCTCGGCATGGAGCGCGAAGCAAAGGTGGACGACCTCGTTATCGACGCCCCCGGCGTACAGGTCCTCGTTGATCCTGAAAGCGCTCCCCTTGTAGAAGGCGCGCAGATTGACTATGTGGACGGCCTGATGCGAAGCGGCTTCGTCATCAGCAACCCCAACTTCCAGGTTGGGAGCGGCGGTGGCGGTTGTGCCTGCGGCGGTGGCGGCTGTGGCTGCGGTGGCGGTGGAGGAGGCTGCGGCGCTGGTGGAGGCTGCGGAGGCCACTAAGCCTCAATGAACCCTTTTGAAACCTCGCGCGGCGGGATGATGCGTTCGTCCCGCCGCGCTGTCGCGTCTCTATGTTATTCCGTCTTCTCGACCAATTTCAGATTGACCCTATAGGCGCTCTAATCACCCTGGCCGCCTTCGCGATCGCGCTCATCGTCGGCATCACCGTGCATGAATTCAGCCACGCATGGTCCGCTACCCAGCTCGGCGACTATACCGCTCGCGGACAGGGCAGGCTCACCCTCAACCCCCTCGCGCACCTAGACCCACTCGGCACTCTTCTCATATTCGTCGCCGGCTTCGGCTGGGGCAGACCCACTCCGGTTACGCCCTCGAACATTCGCATCGGCGAGCGTCCAGGCATGGCGGTAGTCGCCCTCGCGGGTCCCATCTCCAACATGATTGTGGCAACACTCGCTGCCCTGCCTTTCAGACTGGGCACTGTCTCGCCCGGCGGCGGCATCGACTCCCTGTTCCTGCAATCCCTCGTGCTGTGGAATGTCGTCCTGGCGGTCTTCAACCTACTGCCGATAGCGCCCCTCGACGGCTTCAAGGTCGTGCTGGGCATTCTGCCACGCTCGCTCGCCGCCGTCTTCGCCCGCACCGAACGCATCGGCATGTTGATCCTGATGGCCATAGTGCTTGTGGATGTCTTCACACCAATCGGCATATTGAGCCGGGTCTTGATACCCGCGATTAACGTCATCAGACAGCTTCTTCTAGGCACATGACGGCACCCTTGCTATTTGTGATAGACTTTTCTCAGTGAGCACTACGAAATCGAAAAGCGACAGCCCGCAGCAGGAGGTGTCACTTTGGAGCGCATTACGATCATAGGCACAAGCCCGGTGGGCGTATCCATCGGCCTCGCCCTCAAGCGAGCCAATCTTCGCAATACCGAGATTGTCGGCAGTTCCGGCGACAGGGATGCGCTGAAAATCGCGTTCAAGGCCGGCGCATACGACGAAGAAACCGGAAACCTGCGGACCGCCGTTCGCGGCGCGCAGATGATTATCCTCGACTCGCCGTTCACTCAGACCCGCGAGCTTATGGATGCCATCGCGCCCATCGTCGAGGACGGCTGCGTCGTCACCGACACCGGCACCGCGAAGGTCAGGGCAATGGAATGGGCGGAGCAGCTCCTGCCTTCCAACGTCAGCTTCGTCGGAGGTCGCCCTCTGATCCGCAGGCCCTACACCCAGCTCGAAGACGCCTCGGCCGACCTCTTCCAGGACGCTAAATACTGCGTGTCGCCCTCACGCACCGCGGACGAGACATCAGTGAAGACCGTTGTGGGCATGATCGAACTCATAGGCGCGAAGCCACTGTTCCTCGACCCGCACGAGCACGACAGCTACGCGGTCGCCATGGAGGTGCTGCCCACTGTCCTATCGTCCGCGTTCGTAACTACAACCGCCGGCAGCGAGTCTTGGCGCGAAATGCACCAGGTCGCCGCCGCAACTTTCGCCGAGTACTCGCGCCTCGCCTCCGAAGACCCCATAGACAACGAAGCCTCCTGCTACACCAACATCGAAGCTCTCGTCCACTGGATCGACGAGTACATCTCAGAACTCTACTCGTACCGCAACATGATTAAGGACTCGAACGACGAGCTCGTGGAAACCTTCATCAAGGCGTGGGAGGGCCGCGCAAGGTGGGATGCCGGCGCGGTCGTTGACACTGGCGAAAATGCCCTCCCCACTGCGGGCATGTCGATGGCAACCGCCTTCTTCGGCGAGAAGCTGACCCAGCGATACCAGCAGATGACCGGCGGCGACGAGAAGAGTAAGAAGTCCTGGACCTACCTCCGCAACCGCTGATGGCAACGCGAATCACGCCCAACCCGCTGCTGCTCGTGCTCTCCGGACCTTCCGGCGTGGGCAAGGACTTGCTGCTCACCCGCTTGAGGGAAGCCGGCAGGCCCTACCATTTCACGGTAACCGCCACCACCCGCCCAAGGCGCAGCGGCGAGCACGACGGCGTGGACTACCACTTTGTCAGCGCTCGGCAATTCGAGTCCATGATTGCCAACGAAGAACTTCTGGAGTGGGCGAACGTCTTTGGCAACTACTACGGCGTCCCCAAGTCCCAGGTGATGGACGCGATGGCGCGAGGTCAGGATGTCATCCTGAAGATTGACGTCCAGGGCGCGGAAACGGTTCGCAGCCTGGTGCCGGATGCTCTCTTCATCTTCCTAGCCCCGCCAAGTGACGCGGAGCTCGAGCGCCGTCTGCGCGGGCGCAACACCGAATCGGACGATGCGCTGACTACGCGCATTGAGCAAGCGCGAAACGAACTTCAGGAAGCCGAGAAATTCGATTACACCGTAGTCCACCGTACCGACGCCACCGACGAAGCCGCGCTGGAAATCGAGGACATAATACGAGCCGAACGACACCGCGATCCACCTCGCAGAGTCGTTCTGTGATACGCTCTACTCCGCCTGCAACCGCGCAACCATGTCCTTGAGTATCTCTTCGTCCTCACCCGACTCAACCGGAATGGAGAAACTGAGCGAACTGGCAAACGGCCCGAAGGTTTCCTTCATCTTGTCAACTACATCGTCGTAGCCCGCGACGATTGCGAACTCATCCAGCATCTCGTCCGTAATCAGAGCGCCCATCTCGCTCCACCTGTTATCCACGGACATGCGATACAGTTGCTGTGCCGTGTCGTTCCAGCCGTGATGGTTCATCACGGGCGCGTAGCTCCGAGTCGAAGCGTAGAACGATATGGCATTCTTGACCTCTTGGCGGCTGCGCTCGATATGCTCTTCGTTCGGCCCCGTAATAACATATCCACCGCCGTTGATGTCAATGTCCGAGAGCGACCTGCCTGCCTTGTCCACGCCTTTTTGAAGATTGGGTACGACCACTTCGTTTATGTACTTGAACGTCCCGAATGAGTGCAGCAGCACACCGTCGCAGACCTCACCGGCCACTTGAAGCATCCGCTCGTTGACCGCCGCGATATAGATTTTGATGTCCGGATGTTCGATCGGGTCGGGCGTAAAGAACGGAGGCATCAGGTTGAAGTTGTAGAAGTCGCCCTGAAAGTTCAACCTTGTGCCATGTTGCCAGCTTCCCCAGATATGGCGCAGCGCCTGGATGTACTCGCGCATCCGGGCGGCGGGCCTGCCCCAGGGCATGTTGAATCGCCTGACAATATGGCCGCGCACCTGGCTGCCCATCCCCAGCTGGAATTTCCCGCCGGACAGCGATTGCAAGTCCCAGGCATTGTAAGCCGTATCCATAGGACTGCGCGCGAACGCCAGCGCAATGGATGTACGCACCTGTGCCCGCTCTGCATGCTCCGCGGCCAGCGCCGCCGTAACGAACGGGTTGTGCTTGGTCTCGCTGGTAGAGAAGAAGTCGTAGCCGAGTTCCTCCGCCTTCCGCACTCTCTGTGGAATATCCGCCACCAGTCCGCCCTGCATTCCTGTGCCAACCTTCATCTGTGTCGCCTCCATCAATATCGTTTCTTGCCGCGACTATCTTATCAGAGCACGGTTCAAGCCGCACACAAAGCAGCAGCCCGATGCGATATAATCTCCTCTGAAATCCCGACGAACTCAGGAGTACCAAATGACTGACGAAATTGGCCTGTTCGAGGCTATGCACACCCAACGCGCAATCCGTTACTTCAAGACCGACCCTGTACCTCAAGAGGCGCTGGACAAGATACTCGAAGCCGCATCGAAGGCTCCCAGCGGCACCAACCGCCAGATGTGGCACTTCATAATTGTGCAGGATTCCGACCTGCGGGCGAAACTGGCGGACATCTACCGCCGCGCCGGCCGCAACGCGCTGCCAAACCTCCAGTGGCTTCAGGATGCCAATCCGCGTATCCTCCGTTCGGCGACCCACCTAATCGACCACATGGACGATGCGCCCGTCCTGCTGCTCGCCTGCATCGAGCACGGCGGCTCCACCAATCTAACCACCGGCTCATCCATCTATCCTGCCGTGCAGAACATTCTACTCGCGGCTCGCGGCCTCGGGCTGGGCAGTGTGCTTACGACCTTCCACAAGCAATATGAAGATGAAGTGCGCGAAATCTTTGGCATCCCCGACAATGTGGAGACCGCCGCGCTCCTGCCGATAGGCTATCCTGCAGACGGCGTGCGCTATGGGCCCACGCGCCGCAAGCCAATGGAAGAAGTCACCCACTGGGACGGCTGGGGCAAGACTAACTAGCCATCGTGAAACTGGTATAATTGCGCCTGCAATCCAGGTGCCACGAATTAGGAGAATCCAATGAGTTACGATTTCATCACCTACGAAAAGAAAGGGCGCATCGCATACGTGACCATCACGAGGCCGGAACGCCTGAACGCGCTTCATCCGCCCGCGAACGCCGAGCTTTACCATGCCTTCTGCGACTTCCGTGACGACCCGGACGTGTGGGTAGCGATACTCACGGGCACGGGTGAGCGGGCATTCAGCGCCGGAAACGACCTCCGATACACGGCGGAGCGCGGCAGACGCGACCGGTCGGGCGAAATTGCCCGCTTTGGCGGCATCACATCGAACTTCGAGTGCTGGAAGCCCATCATAGCCGCAGTCAACGGGTACGCGCTCGGTGGCGGCCTTGAGCTGGCAATGGCTTGCGACATCATCATTGCCGCCGACCACGCCGAAGTCGGCCTGCCTGAGCCTCGCGTAGGTCTCATTGCTGGCGCCGGCGGCGTCCACAGGCTGCCCCGCCACGTACCCTACAAGATTGCGATGGGCATGCTTCTCACCGCGCGCCGCATACCTGTGCAGGAAGCATACCGGCTTGGTCTCGTGAACGAGATAGTTCCACTGAAAGACCTGATGGCAACCGCCGAGCGCTGGGCAAACGAAATTCTGGAAGTCGCTCCCCTTTCCGCACGCGCAAGCAAGCAGATGGCGACATCCGGCTACGACTGGCCCCTCGACATAGCCCTGAATCGCACCTACTCCGAGCAGCTGAAGGCAGCCGCATCCGACGACTTCGTCGAAGGCCCCCTCGCATTCTCGGAAAAGCGCAAGCCGAACTGGACCGCGAGCTAATTCTGTACGCCCAAATCGCATCTGAGAGGAACCAATGACCACATCAAACGCAGTCCTGATCCCTACCAATGTCAAGCCGATAGGCTACGACATCACTCTGGAGCCGGACTTCAGCACATTCACATTCAAGGGCAGTGAAACGATTAGGGTAGATGTGTTGTCCCCAACAAGCTCGATCACTCTGAACTCCATCGAGATTGAAATCCACTCTTGCGCCGCAACGCCTTCCGGCGGATCGGAACTGGCAGCACAGACCATATCCTTCGACGAAGACGCGGAGAGTGCCACCTTTGAGTTTGGCACGGAACTGCCGGCCGGAGAAGCAACGCTCGCCATCGAATTCACCGGCGAGCTGAATGACAAGCTGCGCGGCTTCTACCGCAGCACCTACACCGACATAGACGGCAACGAGCGCCATATGGCGACGACCCAGCTTGAAGCTACTGACGCGCGCCGTGCCTTCCCCTGCTGGGACGAACCCGCGCTCAAGGCGACCTTCACGCTTACGCTCGTCGTTCCTTCCGAGATGACCGCGGTCTCCAATATGCCGGTTGTGAGTGAGGAAGAGGTGCGCCCCGGCGTCAAGTCGGTGAGATACGACGAGACGCCCATCATGTCCACATACCTGCTCGCCTTCATCGTTGGCGACCTCTCCTACATCGAGGAGGTCGGAGACAACGGCACTCTTATGCGCGTCTTCACCACAAGAGGTCGTGAGGAGCAGGGACGGTTCGCGCTGGAAACTTCGATTCGCCTTCTGAAGTATTTCAACGACTACTTCGGCATACCCTATCCGCTGCCCAAACTCGACCACTTCGCAATCCCTGACTTCGCCGCAGGCGCGATGGAGAACTGGGGCGCGATAACCTACCGTGAGACCGCGCTGCTCGTTGACCCTGAGAACACCTCGGTAGGCACTCGCCAGATTGTCGCCGCCATAATCGCGCACGAGATGGCGCACATGTGGTTCGGCGACCTCGTTACCATGGCGTGGTGGAACGACCTCTGGCTCAACGAGAGTTTCGCATCCTGGATGGGCGACAAGGCGACCGACAACCTCTTCCCCGACTGGGAAGTATGGACGCAGTTCGTTTCAAGTGACACCAACCGCGCCCTTAGCCTCGACGGACTGCGTAATTCTCACCCCATCGAGCAGGAAGTGAGCAACCCCGCGCAGATTGGCGAGCTTTTCGACGCCATTAGCTACAGCAAGGGCGGCTCGATCCTGCGCATGCTGGAGAGCTTCCTCGGTGAAGAGACCTTCCGGCAGGGGCTGAACAAGTACCTGACCACCCACCAGTACGCCAACGCCGAGCGCACCGACCTATGGAACGCACTTGCCGATGTGTCGGGCCAGCCCGTAGCGGAGATAATGGACAGCTGGGTCTTGCAGACCGGCTACCCAATGCTGGATGTCGGGATAGAGCGCAGCAGCGGCAACATCAACCTCCACATGATGCAGCGCCGTTTCGTCTATGATGCCATCCTCGAGGACAGCGCCGACGACGAAACTCTCTGGAAGGTGCCCATAGGCGTTTACACCACTGAGGGCGGCAACAGCGCATCGAGGCTAATGGACACGAAGCTGCTGGCTTGGGATGTCTCAGACGAGGGTGCAGACGATTCGACTTGGACCAAACTGAACCCGGAACAGACCGGTTTCTACCGCGTTAGATACTCCAGCTCCGACTTGCAGAAACTTGTCGAGCCAATCAGATCGAAGTCTCTGACTCCAATCGACAGGCTCGGCATCCAGAACGACGCATTCGCTCTAAGCCGCGCCGGGATAATTCCCGCGACAGACTTCCTGACCATCGCGGAAGCGTATCAGAACGAGGACAATGCGCCCGTCTGCGCGGACCTGTCATCTAACTTGGGCGGACTCGACAACCTGCTGTCAGATGAATCCTTCTACGGCAACTTTCAGGCATTCTCCCGAAGCATCTTCCAGCAGGTGGCAGAAAAAGTCGGCTGGGACGCCAAGCCCGATGAAACCAATATGGATGCCCTCCTCCGCAGCACGGTTTTGAACCATGTCGGTGGCAACGACGACGAGAACGCGCTGCGCGAAGCCGCTGCACGATTCGCTGCCTACGCCGACGACCCATCAGGAGTCAGCCCGGACATTCGCGGCATCGTCTTCAGGCTTGCCGCCAAGCGAGGTGGCCGCTCAGAGTATGACGCCATGTGGCAGCTCCGCGCGGACACGCCGCTTCAGGAGGAAAAAGTCCGCTTCCTGTTTGGGCTAACCTCATTCGAGGACAAGGCGCTGCTTGAAGAGACGCTCAACCGCTCACTCGGCGACGAGGTGCGTGTCCACGATACTGTCAGCGTCATCACCCTTGTTGCGGGCAATACGCAAGGGCGCGACCTGGCTTGGCAGTTCCTGAAGGACAACTGGCCGGAACTCGACAGGCGCTACGGCGAAGGCGGCTTCGCCATCATGCGGCTTGTGGGCATAGCCTCAGCGTTCACCACCCTGGAAATGCACGACGATGTGGAGCGCTTCTTCACCGACAACCCGGCGCCCGGCGCGGCGCGCACCATAAGCCAGTCGCTGGAGCGCATCCGCCTCAGCGCCGCGTGGCTCGACCGCAACCGCGATGAGCTGGCGGGGTGGTTCGTGGGCTAAGGCTCGGCTATTCGCATGAACAGAACGCCGCCTCAGAAGATTGAGGCGGCGTTCCTTTCTACTTATTGCGGTCGCACCCCGTTAGGACTCCATGAATCCTCGTATCAGCTGAGCAAACTCCGTCGGCTGCTCCAGCATCATCATGTGTCCTGCGCCCGCCATCGTATGCACCGCCGCGCCCTCTATGCGGCTCGCGAACTCGTTGCCGTATGACGCAGGCACGACCTTGTCCTGCTCGCCCACGACGACCAGCGTCGGAGCCTTTATGCGTCCCATCCGCTTCTTCAGACCCTTGTCCGGTATCGGCCAGAGGAACTTGCCCACTGTCGCAAGTGAGCGCACTCGCTCGATGATCTGAGTGCCGCGCTCGAGGTCGTCCTTCGGTTCAGGCAAAACCGACTTCGCCGCATCGGAGTTTGGATCGGCGAACAGGACGCCACGCAGTTCGTCGATTGGCGTAGCAAAGTAGTCCACGCCTGGCTCGTCTTCCAGCCAGATGCCGGAGGGTGCGGCGAGAACAAGTTTGCCCACGCTTGTGGGACGCAGAGCAGCCATTTCCGCCGCTATCATCCCACCGAGGAAGTGCCCGACCACATTCGGCGCTTCCAACCCCAGCGCCTCCAACAGGTCGAAGTGGTAGAGGGTCAGATCGAGCAGGTCGTCTATGTCGTCGGGGCCGGGCGCGCTGTCCACGAAGCCAGGCTGTATGGGCGCATAGACCGTGAAGTCCTCGGCGAGCGCGTCCATAAAGGGATGCCACCCGCGATACCCAAACGCGCCATGCAAGTACAACAGCGGTTCGCCGCTGCCCTTGCTGGCAACTTCGATGTCCGCTCCGTTTACCGTAACAACCTGTCCATTCTGCTGTGCGACCATCTGCCTAAACCTCTCGATTCGATATTCGTAACAAGGCGGCGTCAGCGCAAGACTAACGCCGCCTCCTGACGGTTGATTGCTGAAGGCTGACGGCTAGTCTCCTGCTGACGCCATCCCCGCAACTTCAGGCTCCTCGATGGGCTGCGGCCACCAGTGGTCTTCATACTCGTCCCACATGCCCTGAAGCTCCGGATACACCTCGGTTGCAAACATTTCCGTGTTCTTCATCGTCAGGTCTTTGGGCATGCTGCCAATCTGAAGCAGTACCATCAGATGACCTACACGCAGACCCTCGACCGCGCCTCGCAGGTTCTCGATGACCGTCTTCGGGCTGCCCGCGATGACATATCCCTGCTCCACGAAGTCATCCCAGGTCATCGCCTGCCGGGTCTGGTTCGCGGCAGCGCCCAACTGCGCGACCGCGCCCGCCTTCAGCGTGCGGATTGTGCGGTAGCCCGGCGCGTCCGCGAAGCCCTCGTACACATGCAGGCACTTCTTATAGAAGTATTCGACATGCTCGGCGTAGAGCTCCTTCGCCTTCTCATCCGTCTCTGCGACGCAGACGAGTTGCAGGAATCCCGCACGATACGGATTGTCGTCGGTGCCTAGCCGCTCCATCTCCTTCCAGTATCCATTCATCACCTGAATACCGCGCTTGTACCCGGAGTAGCTCAGGTAGCAGTAAACATAGTTCATGCGGCTGGTCCACTCCCACGTCTCGACGCTGCCGCCGCCCGGTATCCACACCGGCGGGTGAGGCTTCTGCAAGGGACGCGGCCAGATGTTAGCGTAGCGCACCTGGTTGTACTTGCCGTTGAACGCGAACATATCCGGCTCGGTCCATGCCTTCATCACGAGGTCGTGTGCTTCGTAGTATTTCTCGCGTAGAATCGCCGGATTGACGCCGTAGGCAAAGTTCGTGTCCATCGATGTGCCGACGGGGAAGCCAGCGACAAGCCGCCCACCGCTGATGCAATCGAGCATCGCAAACTCTTCGGCGACCCTCAGCGGCGGATTGTACAGCGCGAGGCTATTGCCCAGCACGATGATGGCGGCATCCTTCGTGCGCCGCGTGAGCGTGGCCGCCGTGATGTTCGGGCTCGGCATGATGCCGTAGGCGTTGTTGTGGTGCTCGTTCACGCAAATGCCGTCAAAGCCCACTTCGTCCGCGAACTCCAGCTCGTCCAGATACTCGTTGTAGAGCTGATGCGCCTTGTCCGCCTCGAACAGGTGGCTGGGCACATCCACCCAGACGCTCCGATACTTGTCCTCGAAGTCCTTCGGCAAGAAGCGATAGGGCATCAGGTGGAACCAGCTAATTTTCATCTAAGGCCTCCCAGTCTAAGGTCAATTTCGCTAATGCGCCTAACAGGGCGTCGGTAAGATTTACTCTATGCCTTCTAGTATTTCCAGCAGTTCCTTCACATCGTCAATTTCACTTCGCAGATAGTCAGTCGTCTTCACATCACCATAGTAGTTAATGTGTAACCCGTGCGCTACAGAGAAGAGTCGCCTTATACGATGATTGTCCTGCTCGATGGCTAGATTGTGCACAACCGTAAAGGCATCCGCGTGCGTTTCATATTTCCACCCGCGATTGTCAGCGACGACTTTCAGGCGATGCGCGACGGCACCCCACGCCTTCTCAGATGCTTGCAGCCTATCCCCGGCTTCAAGCATCTCTTCGGCGTGTCGGATTAGCCGCCGACTATGCACATCGTGGCTTTCTATGGGTTCATGTGCGAGAGTCATTCAAGATCTTTCTATTTCTTATATCTTAGTCATCTTCGAGCGTGCTGGTATCGCCCTCGGGGAGCCCGAGTTCCCGTGCCTTTAACAGCCGGCGCATTATCTTACCGCTACGAGTCTTGGGCAGCGTGGGCACGAAGTCCAGCTCGCGCGGCGCTACGGCTGCGGCCAGCTTCTGCCTGCTGAAGCGCATGATGTCACGGCGCAACTCGGTGGATTCTTCGAAGCCGTCCTTCAGCGAGACGAACGCTTTCACCACTTCCATTGCTATCGGGTCCGGCTTGCCGATGACGCCCGCCTCAGCGACGGCTGGATGCTCGATAAGCGCGCTCTCCACCTCGAACGGCCCGACCAGGTGCCCAGCCGTGTTGATGACATCGTCCGCGCGTCCGACGAACCAGAAGTAGCCGTCTTCATCGACTCGCGCCGTGTCGCCCGTGATGTACCAGCCCTTGCGGAAGCGCGAGTTATACATCTCGGTGTTATTCCAGTATGCGTGGAACATCGAGGGCCAGTTCGGGCGCACGACCAGGTTGCCGTCTTGTCCGACCGGCACCGGCTCAAACTCGTCGTCAACGATTCCAAGCTCAACGCCCGGAATAGGCCTACCCATAGAACCGGGATTTATATCCTGGCTGGCGTAATTCGCGCACATTATCGCGCCCGTCTCCGTCTGCCACCAGTTGTCGTGGAACGGCATGCCGAAGACATCGTTGCCCCAGACGACCGCTTCAGGGTTGAGGGGCTCACCCACGCTCGCCATGAAGCGCAGTGTGGACATGTCGTATCGCCTGGGCACGTCATCGCCCGCCTTCATCAGCATGCGTATGGCGGTCGGCGCGGTATAGAAGATGGTTACGTTATAGTCCTGAATGAGCTGATACCACTTGCTGGCACGGAAGCCGCCCTCGTAGATGAGCTGCGTAACTCCGTTCGTCCATGGTGCGAGCATGCCGTATGATGTGCCAGTAACCCAGCCGGGGTCTGCCGTGCAGAAGTAGATGTCGTCCTCTTGCAGGTCCAGCGCCCACTTGCCTGTCGCGTACTGCTGCACCACTGCCTGATGCCTGTGCACCGCGCCCTTGGGCTTGCCGGTCGTGCCGGACGTGTAGTGCATAATGGAGTAGTCGTACTGGCTGGTAATGACCGTATCGAAGTTGGCCGTCGCCTTCGACATCTCCTCTTCGTAGCTGAGATCGCCCGACATCAACGGCTGCGGGTCGCGGTTGTTCTTGTTCACGATGACCATGTGCTGAAGCTCGAAAAGCTCCGGGATGATGGGCGTAATCTTGCGGCGGAGGTCCGGCTGCGTTACCAGCACCTTCGCCTCGCTGTCCTGCATCCTGTCCTTCACAGGGTCGGGCCCGAACGCTGAGAACAGCGGTCCAGCAATCGCGCCGACCTTCAGTATGCCGAAGAAAGCAAAGTACAGTTCGGGAAGGCGCTCCATGTAGATGAAAACGCGGTCGCCCTTCTCGATGCCAAGGCTCTTCAGCACATTGGCGAACTTGTTGGACTGCTCCTTCATCTGTCCGAAGGTGTAGGTCTCCTTCTCGCCATTCTTCCCCTCCCAGATCATCGCAATCTTGTCGCGGTTGCGTCCGTTCGCGTGGCGGTCGATTGCCTCGTGCGCCTTGTTCAGGCCGCCGCCCGGCTGCCAGTCAAGTTCATCGTACATCCGCTGCCAGTCGAAGTTGCCGCGCACGTTGTCGTAATCAAGGTTCGGCGTTGTCTCCATGTCCTCAATGGCAGGCTTGCTTATGACTGGAAATGAAGAAGAGGTAGTCATGGTGCTGTGCCTCCGTGGGGTTATTGATTGGCTAGTTTTAAGTCCACAGTCATCGGTGTTCGATATTCAGGTTGGGTGGAGATATACAGGCTAATCGCACGCAAAACCGCCGCAACGGAAATGGGTTATCGTTGCGGCGTATTATACACGAAAGTTCTCTGTTATAAAGCGAGAGAGGGCTATTGGCCCCACTTTCACACAGCCACCAAAGGAGGAGGGCTACTGTCAAGAATGAACCACTCCTTCGCCTGATGCCCTACATAGCGAGTGAGACCGTAGTTTGCGGCGCCACCTATGACAATGCCTATTCCGAACGGTATAGCCTTCTCTAGAGCCTTACGTGTGAACGTTACTCCAACTCTGCGAAAAGCGTGCTTGACTGCCTGCAATACAGCTCCCTTAAGGTACTGCCGCAGAATATTGACGCCAGCCTTCGAACCAACCCGGAAACCAACTTCTACACCTGCCCGCTCAAGGCTACCGGTGGCCGCAATCAAAAACGCAAGATGGCGCGCGTCTTCCGTAGTAATATCATATCCGAACACCTCGGCCAGACACATGCACATATCAACCTGAAGTTTCATGCTGACAGCTGTGTCGGCAGTCGCGCCACCAAATGTAGCAATTATGGTACCAATACCAGGTACAGCTCCTGACAAACCTGTAGCCGACCCAACTAACGCCGCTTGTTTCGAGTAACGGTTGATGACTCGGTCGGCGACTCGTAACTTGTGCTCCCACTCAGAATCGTCTGAATACCTTTCCTTACTTTGTCCAAAGTAGTTGTCAACGATTCGACGAGCGTCTTCAGGTGAAATCGCTATGGATTGAACTATGCGAAGCAGACGAGACTCCTTGTTTTCTTCTGTTTCGTTCATGAGAAATAATGCCCTTTCACTTACTCACGATTTCGGACAGCGACAACACCAACATTGTTCAGGCTACCCTAACACACTTTAGCTTGACCTAATCACCACTCCCACCCTCATCCACCATCCGCCGCAATTCCTCCTTCGCCTGCCGAATCTCCTGTATCTTCTCCCCGATTCGGTCGAACAGCGGCTGCCTACCCTTGATGCCCTCCGCTATCAGAAATGCCGCAGCCTCAGAGCGACTGCCCATGATGCCTGCCTCGACAAGTTCGTCCAATCGATCGAGGCTGGCCTTGTCAACACGCACCATCACCACATTGTCCCGGCTGCCGCGCATACCCTGAATCGTGTCGCGTATGTTCTCGCCAATGCTCTCCGCCGCATCCACGCCCTTGACTATAGCCACGCGTACCGTCTTGTTCACCTCGTCAACGATCTCGTCCACATTCTCGGACATCCTTCGCCTTTCGTCCCTCTCGTTCTGCCTGTTTTGGTTCTCGCTCATGAGAAATCTCCTTATAGTATTACTTGTAATATACTTACATGTAATTATACGTTGCTCGATTTTGCATTTCAACCCTCAAATCAATGCGACTATGTCCGCCGGTAGATTTGACTGAAGAATGCAGTTTCGCATATCGTTGAACGCTGTTAGGCAAGACCGAAAGGACTCAATGAACGAAGACGATTCGCGGTCCCAAGCCTCCAAGCGTCCATCTCCCCGCATACTGCCACGCTCCCAGCCCTCAACCCCTCGCACTCGAAGGCGCTCAGCCCTCGCACGCCGCGACCTGACCAAGGGCAGCATCCGCAACCACGTCTGGTATCTTGGCTGGCCGCAGGTCGCGGAGGGTTTTCTCGGCGTCGTCGATCAGGTGGCTGACCTGGTATGGGCAGGACGGATCGGCTTCCACGCCATCGCCGGACTTGGCGCGGCGCAAGCGTACCTTAGCACTATCATGATGGCGCGCATGGGTCTGGATTCCAGCATGCGCTCCATGATCGCCCGCTCGGTGGGAGCGCGCCGCATAGCACACGCCAACCATGTGCTCGTACAGTCGTTCACTCTCACATCAGCTCTCGCCCTCGTGATGATTGCCGCGGGCCTGCTCCTTGCCGAGCCATTGCTTCGCGTCATCGGAATGAGTGACGCGGCGGTCGAACAGGGAACCGGCTACATGCGCGTGCAACTTGTGGCGATGGCGTGCCTGAGCTACCATAGGCTGTTCGGAGGCGCGCTTCAGGCGTCCGGCGACAGCATCACGCCGCTGAAGGCTGCGATGGTATCCCGTGTAATGCACATTGTCCTCAGTCCCATTCTCATTTTCGGGTGGCTCGGACTTCCGGCGATGGGATTGACGGGGGCAGCGTTCGCCCGGCTGATCGCCGAAGTGTTTGGCACCGGCATGACCTACTGGGCGCTGCGCTCAGGCAGGGGACGAATTAGCTTGCGCTTCCGAGAGTTTCGTATCGACTTTCCGCTCATATGGAGTCTGGTGAGGCAGGGCGCGCCCGCCTCGGTTACGAATATGCAGCGCGGCGTCTCCCAACTCGTGGTGGTGGGAGTGGCGGCACAGTTCGGCGACGTGGCGCTTGCCGCATTCGCGCTTGCGCGGCGCGCCGAAAATGTGGTGAACCAGAGTTCGCGCGGGATGGGCCGCGCGGCTGGAGCGCTCGCCGGACAGAATCTCGGCGCGGGGCACATGGCGCGGGCACGCAGCGCCGTGCGATGGGGCATGGGCATCGGATTATGTATGGCCGCGCCATTTCTCGTGCTTCTCATCGCCTTCCCCGATCCCGTTGCAGGCTTCTTCAACTCCGACGCCGACTTCGTTGCCATTTCTTCCACATGGCTGGTAATAGCGACCATCGGGTACATCTTCATGTGCCCGGTGCAGATTTTCACGCAGGCGTTCAACACATCCGGCTCAACCTTCGCGCCGATGGTCATTACGGTCGCAACGATGTGGGCTTTCGAGATTCCGCTTACATTCTTGCTTGCGAACTTCAGCCCGCTGGAGCACCTAGGCATCCCCGCGGCAATTGTTGGCGGCATGGCGCTCAGGCTTGTCGCGTTCACCTGGTACTACTTCAGAGGCACATGGCTTAGGACGGGCTTGATGTAACCGAGCGGCGGAGACTAACATGATTGGAAAGAACACGCAGATTACTTTACGGATTTGAACATGGAAGAGCGCACAAAACTGGAAGAACCGCCCCCCCAAGTGCAAGGACCACAGGATGCCAAGAGCCGGTGGACCTTGCAACGAGACTGGATACTGTTCGCCACCATTGCGGCGGTGTTCGCCGCCGATCAGCTCACGAAATTCATCATCAAGGGCACATTGCGGTTGGGTGAATCGTGGCCTGCGGAGGGACTGATACGCATCACTCACGGCTCGAACACGGGCACGGCATTCGGCTTGCTGCCGAACCAGACGCTGTTCCTGATATTTGCGTCCATCATTGCCATCGGCTTCCTTGTCTATTTCTATCGAGCCTACGCGCTCCCGCGTCCGATTCTTCGCCTCGCTATCGGTTTGCAGCTCGGCGGTGCGTTCGGCAATCTCTTCGACCGGGTGGCATTCGGCGCCGTAACCGACTTCATAGACGTGGGCTGGTGGCCTATATTCAACATAGCCGACTCTTCGATATGCGTGGGCATGGCAACCCTTATAATCGTGCTGCTGCTCTTCGACAGCAGGAAAGAAATCACTTCAGAAGGTGAAACCGCCCAGGGCGATACGTCCGGTAACGTTGACACACGGAGCTAGATGTGAGTCCCACAACATTTACCTTCAAGGCCGACACCGACGGCGAGCGACTTGACAGATTTCTAGACAGCCGCTGTGACGACCTGTCGCGCTCGAGGATACAGACACTCATCTCCGAAGGCAGCGTAACGCTCGACGGCGAGGCAGCCAAAGCATCTGCCAGAGTCCGAGCAGGACAGATGGTTGTCCTTCGCCTGCCGGAACCGCAAGTCAGTCGTCTTGAGCCGCAGCACATCCCGCTCTCCATCGTCTATGAGGACGGCGACCTGCTCGTGATTGATAAGCCGGCCGGAATGACGGTCCATCCCGCTCCCGGCCACCCGGACGGCACACTGGTCAACGCGGTGCTGGCGCACTGCCCGGACTTGCAGGGCATCGGAGGTACGGTGCGCCCCGGTATAGTGCATCGGCTGGACAAAGACACCTCCGGGCTGATGGTGGTAGCCAAGAACGACCCTGCCCACCGCGTCCTGAGCGACCAGCTGAAGGCGCGCGAGTTCACAAAGGAATATATCGCGCTGGCTCACGGTAGCGTAACGCCACACGAGGCGATAATAGACGCGCCCATCGGACGCTCGAGCGCCAATCGCCAGCAGATGGCGGTTGCGGAGAGAGGGCGCGAGGCAATAACGCGCTATCGCGTAATCCGATACTATGCCGCGCATACGCTTGTTGAAATCCGTCCCACTACAGGGCGTACCCACCAGATTCGTGTACACTTCGCGTCGCTCGGCCATCCGCTCGTGGGCGATGCAACTTACGGAAAATCCGACAGCCGTCTCAACCGACACTTCCTGCACGCTTCGAAGTTAGGGTTCGCACATCCCTCCGAAGGCGAATATCTGGAGTTCACCTCTTCACCGTCCTCAGAGTTGACGGCATTTCTGAAGTCCGTTTACCCGGACGGAACAGACTCATAAGCATCCTGAGCACCAACTCCTAGTCCCTATCGCCTTGACGCAATCATTAGAGTGTTGCTGCGCCGCATGTTAGAATAAATAGCAGCAGGAGGCGTCGCACAACATGAGCAGCAACTTCCGGGTGCGCTTCGCGCCCAGCCCGACCGGTGAGCCGCACGTCGGCAACATACGCACCGCTATCTTCGACTGGCTGCTGGCGCAACGGCACGGCGGCGAGTTCATAGTGCGTGTCGAGGATACCGACCGCGCGCGCGCCGTTGACGGTGCGGTCGAAGTCATCATGGAAGCCCTGAATTGGCTGGGACTCGAATGGGACGAAGGTCCCGACGTCGGTGGCAAGTACGCTCCTTACAAGCAGTCGGAGCGGCTCGAGTTGTATTCCAGACACGCTGAAATGCTCGTGCAGGCCGGGTGTGCCTATAGATGCTACTGTTCTCCGGAGCGGCTGGATGCCCTGCGAAAGGCTCGCTCCAAGCAGCAGATAGCCATAGGTTATGATCGCCTTTGCCGCGATCTGAGCCAAGAAGAGCGCAGTCGCCTGGAAGCTGAAATGAAAGCGAAAGGCGAGTCGTCCGTCATAAGATTCAAGATGCCGCTTGAAGGCACGACCACGGTGGACGACCTTGTTCGCGGCGAGGTTACATTCGAGAACCGCCTCGTGGACGATTTCGTAATGCTGAAGTCGGACGGCTACCCCACATATCACCTCGCGCACCTGGTTGACGACCACGAGATGCGAATTACGCATGTCCTCCGAGGGGAAGAGTGGCTGCCGAGCGTGCCGCGACACCTTCAGCTCTACGAGGCGCTGGGCTGGAAGCCGCCTCTGTTCGCGCATTTGCCTATAATTCTCGCGCCCGATCGATCGAAGCTCAGCAAGCGGCACGGCGCTACATCGCTACTCGACTACCGCGAGATGGGCTACTTGCCCCACACGATGATCAACTTCCTGACATTGCTCGGTTGGTCCCTAGACGACAAGACCGAACTGTTCTCGACTCAGGCCCTCATCGAGAACTTCTCCATAGAGCGCGTCTCAAAGTCCGGCGCGATATTCAACAACGACAAGCTGGACTGGATGAACGGCCACTACATGCGGGAGATGAGCGCTGACGAGCTTGCGGACGCCCTGCTGGACTTCTGGTCGGCTTTCCCGCCGCCTGAAATTCCGAATCTGCCCTCGCGTGAATTTGCGCTGAGAATCGTGCCGCTGGTGCAGGAGCGCCTGAAGACGCTGCGAGATGCCGCGCCTCTGGTCGCCTTCCTGTTCAAGGAGCGCATACAGTACGAAACCGACGACCTTATACAGCGCAGGATGGACGCCGATTCCACCCGGCGCTGCCTCGAAGCCGCGCACGACGAGCTCGCCGCGCTCAACCCGTTCGACGCTGAACAAATCGAGACTCTGCTGCGCAGCATGGTGAAGGACCTCGACGTCAAGGCAGGCCAGCTCTTCGGCACGCTTCGCGTTGCGACCACGGGACAGCGCATTGCGCCCCCATTGTTTGAGTCTCTCGAAGTGCTGGGACGCGAGCGCAGCCTAGACCTGATTGCGAAAGCGCGCGACCGGCTATAAGCGCGAACCACAAGAATTGAATTGATAGATAGGACACCAACATGGCGCTAAAGGAAACTCTCACCAACGACCTGAAGGACGCAATGCGCCAGCGGGACACAGTAAAGCGCGACACAATCCGCCTGCTGCTCTCTGCCATCGGCTACGAAGAAAAGGCAAAGCGCACGGACGCGCTTGGCGACGACGATGTAACTCAGGTACTCAGCAAGCAGGCGCAACAGCGCCGCGACAGCATCGAGGCGTATCAAAAAGGTAACCGCCCCGACCTCGTCGCAAAGGAAGAAGCCGAGCTTGCCATCGTAGTCCAGTACCTGCCGCAGCCCCTCAACGCCGATGAGATAGAGGCAATCGTGCAGTCGGCTATCGCTGAACTCAATGCCAGCGGCCCACAGGACATGGGAAAGGTGATGGGCAGGGTCATGCCGCAGGTGCGCGCCCGCGCGGACGGCAAGCAGGTTAGCGCGCTCGTCAACCAGACCTTGCGGAGTCTCTAGGAATGAAATTCGGCGTAGTCGTGTTCCCCGGCACATGGAGCGATGTCGATTGTTTCGACGTCCTCAATGACGTTTTCCATCAGCCTGTCGAATACGTCTGGCACAAGGACACCGACCTGTCACCTTACGATTGCGTCATCCTTCCGGGCGGCTTCTCTTACGGCGACTACCTTCGACCCGGCGCGATAGCCCGTTTCTCCCCTGCGATGCAGGCAGTATCCGACTTCGCGGCTGAAGGTAAATTGGTTATCGGCATCTGCAACGGCTTCCAGATACTCTGTGAGGCGGGGCTGCTCCCTGGAATTTTGCTGCCCAACGACCATCTGCAATTTCGCTGCCAGTGGACAACCTTACGCGTGGAGAATGCGAATACTGCCTTCACGAGCGCGGCAGAAGTTGGCCAAACTCTGCGGGTCCCAATATCGCACGGCGAGGGCAACTACTTCGCCGATCCTGCGGTAATCGATCTTCTCGAAGAACAGAACGGTGTCGTTTTCCGGTACTGCGACTCCGACGGCAACATCACCCGTGAAGCCAACCCGAACGGTTCGCTGCGCAACATCGCCGGCATCATCAATGAGCAGGGCAACGTCCTCGGCATGATGCCTCATCCTGAGCGCTGCTGCGACGCCATTCTCGGCGGCGAGGACGGCAAGTTCATATTCCAGTCGATGATTGACGCGCTGTCAGGTGCAAGGCTTGGAAAGGTGTCCGCATAGTGCTCGGCGCCGCGCTCGCCCTGTCAGCCGCGCTGGGTTTCGGCGCAAGCGCAGTGTTCGTCCGCATGGGCATTCAGTATGTCCGCCCAACCACCGGCACATTCATTTCGCTTCTCGTTGGAATCGCCATCACCCTCACGCTTGCGCTCGCGTTCCACTTCGATGACATTCTGGCCTTGAGCGGCATAGCCTTCGCTTGGTTTCTACTCACCGGAACGCTCAATTTCCCGCTGGGACGGCTTCTCAATTTCACGAGTGTCGGTAAACTCGGAGCAGCGCGCTCCGCTCCGATAGTGGGCGCATCTCCATTGTTCGCCGCTATACTCGGCGTTACCGTCGGCGGCGAGAGCATGAACCTGTTTATCTTTACGGGTACGCTCGCCATCATTGGCGGAATCGCCCTGATTGTGGGGCAGCGATGACGCTACTGGCAGGCATTCAGCGAGAGACTGCACTCGGCTACGGGGCAGCGTTAGGCGCGGCGGCATGCTACGGCACGTTAGCTGTGTTAGGACGCAAAATTGCCACTGACATAGCACCGCCACTAGTCGCCAATTCGTTTTCGATGATCCTTGGAACGATGGTGCTGACCGTTATCTTCCAGAGTCACATTCGCAGGGACTTCAAGGTTCGTCCACAAAAGAGGGGCTGGTTCTTCGTCGCCCTCGCCGGCTGCGCCTCGACCTGGGGTGTGACCTGCTGGTTTCTGGCTCTTGGAGAAGCGCCCGCGATACTTGTCGCGCCGCTCGCGGCCGTGCATCCTCTCTTCACGGTCCTGCTGGCTCTGGTATTCCTGCGGGGGGTAGAACGAGTAACCGCGCGAACAATACTGGGGACGTTGCTCGTCATTGGCGGCGTCATCCTTATCACATTTGGCATACAATAATCGACAATATATTCCTTCCCCCTCCCGAGGGAAGGTTAGGATGGGGGCCAACTGCGTCATGGCAGTTTCAAAACAAGCGCTGGACGAACTCGCGCTCACTGAAGCCGAATACGAGGCGATAGTCGAGCGGCTCGGAAGAGAGCCGAACCATCTCGAACTCGGTCTGTTCGGTTCCCTGTGGAGTGAGCATTGCGGATACAAGCACTCCAAGCCGTTGCTGCGCCTGCTTCCCAGTGACAGCCCTCGCCTGCTCGTAACGCCCGGCAGCGAAAACGCGGGTGTCGTGGACATCGGCGACGGGCTCGCCATCGTGATGAAGATCGAGTCGCACAACCATCCATCTGCCATTGAGCCGTACCAGGGCGCGGCCACCGGCGTGGGTGGCATAGTCCGAGACATATTTGCTATGGGTGCGCGGCCCATCGCCCTTATGAATTCCCTGCGGTTCGGCTCTCTCGACGATCCGCGAAACCGATACTTACTGGGCGGAGTGGTCGCGGGCATATCAGGGTACGGCAATTGCATCGGCATACCGAATGTCGGCGGCGAGGTCTGCTTTTCAGACTCATACGCGGGGAACCCGCTCGTCAACGCTATGTGTGTCGGCATCCTGTCAGCCGATGAACTCGTCCGCGCAACCACCGACGGGCCGGGCAACGTCCTGATGCTTGTCGGCTCCGACACAGGACGCGACGGCATTCATGGCGCATCCGGCCTTGCTTCCCGCACATTCGAGGAAGAGCGCGAACTTCGCCCAACCGTACAGGTCGGCAATCCGTTCATGGAGAAGTCGTTGATTGAGGCGTGTCTCGAAATTGCAAAGACAGACCACGTCATCGGCATTCAAGATCTGGGCGCGGCGGGCCTGACCAGCGCGTCTGTGGAAGCCGCATCCAACGGCAACAGCGGACTTGAAATCGATGTGGCTCTGGTGCCGCGCCGCGAGACGGAAATGACCCCCTACGAAGTAATGCTCTCGGAATCTCAGGAGCGCATGCTGGTTATCGTCAAGCCCGGACACGAGGCCGCAGTCAAGGCAGTCTTCGACAAGTGGGACTTGCAGTCAACTGTCATCGGCAGGTCAACGGACGACGGCTTGGCGCGGATTATCGACAGCGATGGCGATGGCGGCGAGTTGCAGGGCGCGCCGCCTGTCAGCACGCTTACGGACGCTCCCCAGTACCGCCTGCAGGGAACGAAAGCCCAGTGGCTCACGGACATCCAGACACGAGACCTGTCCGAATTGTCGCTTCCGAACGATTCTCCGTCGGAAGTGCTGCTCAGACTGCTCGCGTCGCCCAACATCGCCAGCAAGGAATGGGTCTATCGCCAATACGACCACCAGGTACAGACGAACACCGTGGGTGCGCCGGGCGCGGACGCCGCAGTTTTGCGCGTGAAGGGAACTCGCAAAGGCATCGCGTTATCCACCGACGGTAACGGACGACTTTGCTACCTCGACGCGTTTGTCGGTGGCATGATTGCCGTCGCAGAGGCATGCCGCAATGTGTCCTGCACGGGAGCGGAGCCAATAGCTCTGACCGACTGCCTGAACTTCGGCAACCCCGAAAAACCGGAGACATACTACCAGCTTGAGCAATGCATCCTCGGCATGGCGGAGGCTTGCCGCGTATTGGATGTTCCCGTCATCAGCGGCAACGTAAGCCTGTACAATGAGACGCAGGGCGAGGGTATATACCCAACGCCTGTAATCGGCTGTCTTGGGCTGCTTGAGGACGTACGCAAGAACGTAGGAACCGGCTTTCGTAAGCCCGGCGACATTATATTGCTGCTAGGCGCATCAGAGTTGACATCGGACGCCTCCTCGCTCGCGGGCAGCGAATACTTAGAAGTCATGCGCGGCTTGGTCGCGGGCCGACCTGCTCTTGATGTTCAAGCCGAGGCAGCTTTGCAGCGAGCTTGCCGGCGTCTCGCGACTGAAGGAGTCATCGAGTCGGCGCACGACTGTTCAGACGGCGGCTTGACCGTCGCGCTTGCCGAGTCCTGCATCGCAGGTGGGCTGGGCGTGAAGTGCGGCGCTGGCACGGCGCTGGGCGCGAAGCTCACCGCGTCAGGCGCGCGCTGGGATGCCATTCTGTTCGGGGAGGCGCAGTCCCGCATAGTAGTGTCGCTCTCCCAAGAGAATATGGACCTGCTCAGAAGCATTTGCGACCGAGAAGGAATCGACTGGTGCATATTGGGCACGGTCGCGGACTCGCGCTTCACAATCGGCAGCCTCATCGACGTGCCCCTCTCAGAGCTGGAGGCCACCTGGAGAAATGGACTGGAAGGCGCGTTGCAGGGTTGATATGTCGGATAGCGTTCCCTTTCTGATATATAAGAACAGGCCTGAGCCCGCTGGCCAGGTTAGTAAACCCTGTCGGATACACCCGCATATCGGAGAACTGACAGCTTGAGGCGATTACTCAACCTGACGGCGACAGCAGGCTTGGCGCTCTCATTACTGCTCGTCATCGCCTGCAGCAGGCAGGCGCCGCCTGCGACACAGACTGAGATTAGACCCAATCCCACTGCAACCGAAACGCCTGTGCCCGACCCCATGCGCACCGCAACACCAATACCTGTCTCCACGCCTACGGCAAGTCCATCGCCCATACCTGAGCCCACGCCCACTGCAACCGCAGCGCCAACGCCCGAACCCACTGCCACTAATGCTGATAGAAGTCTGACGAGTGAAGACAGCGCCGAGTCAGTCAGCCGGCAGGAGGTTGAGACCTTCAAGTCGGTCAGCGCCGGAAATACTCACACTTGCGGAGTGAAGACCGACGGTTCCGTCGCGTGCTGGGGTCTCAATGAGTTTGGGAAGTCCGCGCCGCCCGACGGCGATTTCGTAGCCGTCAGCGCAGGGGAAGAACACACGTGCGGCGTCAAAACCGACGGATCAGCCGTCTGCTGGGGGAATGATGCCGCCGGACAATCCACGCCGCCGGACAGCACATTCATATCCATAAGCGCGGGGAGAAACGCGTGCGGAGTGACAACCGCCCATTCCCTCATCTGCTGGGGAGACAACACATACCACCAATCCACACCGCCCGAAGGCGCGTTCACATCGGTCAGCACAGCGGATACCCACGCTTGCGGATTGAAAACCGATAACTCCGTCGTTTGCTGGGGACTCAGGGCAGTATCGCCCGAAGGCGCGTTTATCTCCGTTAGCGCAGGAAGCGACGACTGTGGAATCACAACTGATAATTCGGTCGTTTGTTGGGCAAATGACCAGTACCACTCATACTACGAGTCCACGCCGTCCGACGGCGTGTTCACATCGGTCAGCGCGGGAGATACGCACGCTTGTGGAGTGAAGACCGAAGGCTCCGTCGTCTGCTGGCACGATGATTACGAATTCCATAGTGTAGGTCAATCTATCCCGCCTGAAGGCGCATTCACCTCTGTCAGCGCAGGTGACGCTCACACTTGCGGAGTGAGAACGGACGGTTATGTGATTTGCTGGGGCAACGATTCATTCGGCCAGTCCACGCCGCCCAGTCAGTACAGACCTACCGGCGGCGCATTTGCCTCCGTCAGCGCGGGCAAACTTCACACTTGCGGAGTAAAGACCTCCGGTTCCGTCGAATGCTGGGGAAGCAACAGAGGAGACACCAGCTATAGATTCATCGGGCAAGCCACACCGCCCAGTGGAACATTCATCTCAGTCAGTGCAGGAAATAGGCACACGTGCGGGGTGAAAACCGACGGCTCAATCGAATGCTGGGGCAGCAATGAAGATGGTCTTGACGACAAATCCATCGGACAAGCCACACCACCCAGCGGGACATTCACCTCAGTCAGCGCGGGCAAACTTCACACTTGCGGAGTGAAGACCGACGGTTCCGTAGAATGCTGGGGCAGCAATGAAGACTTCAACGGCAATTTCACAGGGCAAGCCACGCCGCCCGAAGGCGCGTTCATATCCGTAAGCGCCGGATGGCTTCACACCTGCGGAGTGAGAACCGACGGCTCCGTAGAATGCTGGGGCAGTGATGAAGATGGTTTTGACGGCAAATTCGTCGGACAAGCTACACCGCCCGAGGGAACTTTCATATCCGTCAGCGCTGGGGAGATACACACTTGCGGGGTAAGAACCGACGGCTCCGTAGAATGCTGGGGTGATAATTCCTTGCATCAGTCCACGCCACCCGAGGGAACATTCACATCAGTCAGCTCAGGGAATGTGCATACTTGTGGGGTGAGAACCGACGGCTCTGCTGCATGCTGGGGCGACAATAAGGACTGGGAAGGCAACTTCATTGGGCATGCCACACCGCCCGAGGGAAATTTCGTATCCGTTAGCGCAGGTTGGCATCACAGCTGCGGAGTGAGAACCGGCGGATCAATCGAATGCTGGGGCAGCAATAAGGACGAATTTTACGGCAACTTCATCGGGCAAGCCACGCCGCCGGTCAGCGCATCGTACAAGTCCGTCAGCGCCGGACCCATCCATACTTGCGGAGTGAGGGCCGACGACTCCATAGTTTGCTGGGGTGATAATTCCTTCCACCAGTCCACGCCACCCGACGGCGATTTCATATCCGTGAGCGTAGGGGTTGGGCACACCTGCGGAGTAAAGATAGACAATTTCGTAGTATGCTGGGGCTACGATGAATATGGCAGTTACTTTGACGGCGAATACCCTTCACCTGACGGCAAGTTTGCGTCCATCAGTACAGGATCGTTTCTCAGCTGCGGAGTGAAACTCGACGGCTCCATCGCATGCTGGGGAGTTGATGATGCGGTAGAGTTCTTTCAGCCGCTTTCAGGCAGTTTCGCCGCCATCAGCGTAGGGGAAATGGACATTTGCGGAGTGAAGACCGACGGCTCCGTTGCATGCGGTTACTACGAATACGAAAACATGGAAGAAGAAGCTGAAGTTAACCTACCGCCGCCGCCTTCAGGCACCTTTACATCCGTCAGCATAATGTTTGCACATACTTGTGGGGTTAGGGGTGACGGCTCCGTCGAATGTTGGTGGAATACTACAAGATTATCGGAAGATGTGTACGCCGGCCAAGCCACGCCGCCCGAAGGCGATTTCATATCCGTCAGCGCCGGATGGTTTCACACCTGCGGAGTGAAGACCGACCACTCCGTCGTTTGCTGGGGTAGTAATTCGCTCCATCAGTCCGCGCCACCCGAAGGCGCTTTCATATCCATTAGCGCAGGGTTTGAACATACTTGCGGAGTAAGGCCGGATGGCGTCATCGAATGCTGGGGCAACAATTCACTCGGACAGTCCACACCGCGCTAAGCCCTTCCTTATCCATTCATGGTGGGCCTGTCGAATCACCCATTTGACAGACTGACATCCTGATAGGTGAACACTGGCGAACGACCGCTTATTTGACACTATTTCGGCGTAGTGCTACATTTATTAGTGCTGGCAGTCGCAGATTGCCTCTGCTAACCCTGCATCAGATGGGAGTGTCTATCTTGCCTGCATACGACTACAAGTGCAACAGTTGCGGTCATCGTTTTGAGGAGCGTCAGAGTTTCTATGCCGATCCGGTGGCGAATTGCCCGATATGCCCAAGCGAAGCCAGCCGTCAGTTCGTAGCCGTGCCCATCGTCTTCAAGGGCAGCGGCTTTTACGTGAACGACTATGGCAAGGGCAGCAGCTACACCAGCACGAAGTCCCAGACTAACGGCGCTTCCGCCGACTCAGGCAAGAGCGATGAGTCCTCATCCAAGGCTAAGGCTACGAGTGGCTCGTCCGAGTCAAGCGAGTAAGACTTGCGCGCCCTCGTCCAGCGCGTATCTCAAGCGGCGGTTTCAGTTGAAGGCGAAGCCGCCGGCAGCATAGATACGGGCTTGGTCGTCTTCATTGGCATCCACGAAGACGATGATAGCGAAGATGCCTCGTATATCGTCAACAAGACCGTAAATCTCCGCATTTTCAGTGACGACGCGGGCAGGTTCGACCTGTCCGCTCTCGACACATCCGCCGACCTTCTCGTAATCAGCCAGTTCACCCTCTACGGCGACACGCGCCGGGGTCGCCGACCCAGTTTCAGCCATGCCATGCGCCCCGAGCGTGCCACGGAACTATTCGACTTCACCTTGCAGCAATTCGAGCAGACCGGTTTGAAAGTGCGAACCGGGGAGTTTCAAGCTCACATGCTGGTCTCAATCCAAAACGACGGCCCCGTAACTATTATGATTGACTCTGTCGACAGACAAAGACCGAGGCGGGGCTGATCAGCGCGGGGACCAGAACCCCATAATCCCCTCAGCGATTACATGAGCCTCAGCCACGGGCTCCACATCTACCACAACGATATGGAAAGAGGCATGCCCCGGATGTCTCTTTGCAGAAGCCGTCACTGAGTCTGTCAGCAGGTCCCCCGCGAACACGATACTCGCGCTGTCAGGCGACCAGATGGAATGCGAGTACGCATACTGGTCGAAGAACTGGAACACGGTCAACTGCTCCGCCGAGGGCACAAAGTCCACCAGTCTCATACGTTCGTTAGTTTCCACGTCATACAGCGCCCAGCTGAGCGCATTCTGCCTCTCCGAAAGAGTAACCAACGCAATCTTGGTGCCGTCCGGCGACCAGAAAAACGCCAGCACCGGCAGGTCAAGCTCGACAACATCTCGAGTCGAATCCGCCGGCACGACCGCGATTCCGTTATAGGCGGGCAGCGCGGTATCCCGATACCTGAAATACTGCGACGCCTCAGCCACCGCCAGATACTCACCATCATGCGACCACAGGAATGCCGCCTCTCCTTCTACACTTCGCAGCGGCGTGATGGACTTCACTTTTGCGCCATCTAGACGGACGCTGGAAACGCTGGCGCTCAACGCGGACGGCTGGTTCCTGAGCGTGAGCGTGCCATCCAAAGGATTGAACGCAGGCACGCGGTAGCCTATCGCCCTGATGTCAATGAGCTGTTCGTTTAGTTCATCATCGACGGCAACCAGAAAATGGTCGGGGCCGCGGTGAATGGCAAGCACGGATGTATCGCTCGACCAGGACATCCACAAAGGACCATCGTCAAGCAGGTGCTGAGCCTCCGGATCATCACTCAAGTCGTCCATGAATAAGCTCAGGCTGCCGCCCTTTATGGCTATGAACGCCAGTTGTTCCCCCAGGGGAGACCAAAGCGGATAGTGGACGACCCCTTGCGCCAGAAGTCCGACCTCGCCCGGGTCGCTGGCATAGAGCACACGGCTCGCGCCTCCGGACACGTTTGAGGCATAGAGGTTCAATTGAAGTTCTTCGTCTTGCTGCACGACTCCGGAATACACAAGCGTATTTCCATCGGGCGACCAGGTAGGCCAAGTGAAGAAGCCCTCGACATCGGGAGTAATCCGATTGACCTGCAAGCCGTCCGGGCTCATTGTCAGGACTTCGCCGTCCGCGCTGACGAACGCGATTAGATTGAGACCTGGGTCGGCAGCCGGCCGCAACAAGGAGACGACGGCGGCGCTCACGAGCATGAGGACAAGAACGATTACGCCCAGAAGGAGTCTAGCCAAAATCAGACGCTCACGAAGTGAAGTTGAGGCTGATGTCGAGGTCTTTCGCGGAGTGTGTCAGCGCGCCAACCGAAATCAGGTCAACCCCTGACGCAGCGGCAGCGCGGACGGTCCTCAGCGTGATGTTGCCTGAAGCCTCTGTCACCGCTCTACCCTCAGCCATTCGCACCGCGACGGCCATGTCCTCCGGGCCCATATTGTCCAGCAACAGGATTTTCGCCCCCGCGTCCAGAGCTTCCTCCACCTGCGAAAGGTCTTCAACCTCGACTTCGACATTGATGGTGTGCGACTTCTCGTTGTTCGCCTTACGGACAACGTCGCCAAGCGTCATCCCTGCGTCTTTCAGGGCATTGATATGGTTGTCCTTGATTAAGATGCCGTCGCCGAGGTTCTGGCGATGATTGTAGCCGCCCCCTACTCTAACCGCATATTTCTCGAGGGCGCGCAAGCCCGGAGTAGTCTTACGAGTATCCACAATCCGCACTTCGTAGCCCTCGACCTCGCGCACGTAGGCAGCGGTCTCGCTGGCTATGCCCGACATCCTGCGAATGAAGTTCAGCGCGGTGCGTTCGGCTTTCAGCAGCGGGTTCATCCGGCCGCTCACCTTTGCAATAGAGTCTCCGTTTCTGAGATGCTGCCCGTCTTCGATATAGGACTCGGCTACCAACGAACCGTCGAGGCGTTGGAACACGGCGAGTGCCATATCCAACCCTGCGAGAATGCCAGCTTCCTTGGCTAAGAAAGATGCGCTCCCCGACATGTCGGCAGGTATCAAGATGTCCGTCGTCGGGTCTCCTATCGAGAGATCTTCCGCAAGCGCTCTGTCTATCAGCGCCTCCGTTTCCAAGGTCATCTGGAACAACTTCAATTCACTCACCTATGATTAGACCCATCTTGGCGTAGCAACACATATCCAAGATGGGCCCGATTACACGTCAATCCCAGCAGGTCGGCTAGACGACGGCAAGCATCCTGTCCAGTGAAATCCGCGCCTGCTCTGCGGTGTCTTCATCAACTGTGATTCGATTGACCACAACACCCTCATTAAGCCCGTCGAGCACCCAGCTCAGATACGCCGGATGAAGGCGATACATTGTGGAGCAGGGGCATACAACCGAATCAAGGCAGAATATCTTCTTGTCCGGGTTCTCCGTCGCAAGGCGGTTGACCATGCTTATCTCCGTGCCAACTGCGATGATGCTGCCCGGCGCCGCGTCCGCGACCACGCGCTTGATGTATTCGGTCGAGCCGTTTGAGTCGGCAGCCTGCACCACATCCATCGTGCATTCGGGATGCACCACGACATTCACATCGGGATGAGCGGCGCGAGCCTGCTCAATCTGCTGCACGGTGAAGCGGGTATGCACCGAGCAATGGCCCTGCCAGAGGATAAGCCTGGAGTTCCGCAGTTCCTCTTCAGTATTCCCGCCCAGCGGCTTGAACGGGTTCCACACCACCATCTCGTCCAGGCCGATGCCCATCTTAAGGCCCGTGTTTCTGCCGAGATGCTGGTCCGGCAGGAACAGGATGCGTCTTCCACGCTCCAGCGCCCACTCGAATGTGGCGGGCGCGTTCGACGATGTGCAGACGATGCCGCCGTTGCGTCCGCAGTGTGCCTTGATAGCGGCGGTGGAGTTCATGTAGGTGATGGGGATGATGTCGCCATCGTCGCATATTGTATCCTGAAGATCGTCCCAGCAGTCCAGCACGTCATCTATGCGGGCCATGTCCGCCATAGAGCAGCCTGCCGTCAGATTTGGCAGTATGACGCTCTGATACGGAGCGCTGAGAATGTCGGCGGTCTCAGCCATGAAGTGAACACCGCAGAATATGATGCTCTGCGCGTTCTTCTGCGATGCGGCGAACTGCGATAGGTTGAACGAGTCGCCCCGGTAGTCGGCGTACTTGATAATCTCGTCGCGCTGGTAGTGATGTCCGAGAATCACGGCGCTATCGCCGAGCCTTGCCCTTGCTTCGCCGATACGCTCGTCAAGCTCCTCAGGCGACGTCCGCATGTAGCTGACCGGCAATTTCTGCCATCGAACCCCGGCGCCGAATTCGTCCTCAAGCGTCTTCGCCTTGAGTTCGTCATCAGTCTGACAGAACGCTGACTGCTCGATCTCGGTTATGGGTATGGTCGGAATACGCTGCTCGACAACCATAACGATATTCCCTCCAGACACGCCTGATGTGTGGTAAGTGCATCAACGCGCCATCGTCCCCTGGAGCGACCAGGGAGCTGTCTTGTCTATCCTTACATTGATCATTTTTCCGGCGAGATCGAGTTCCGATTCGCCATCATTGATGAACACCAGCTTATCGTTGCGATTGCGTCCGAACCACTTGCCACGCTTGCGTCCCTCCACAAGCACGTCGAAGTCACGGCCCATTAGCTCGGAGTTGATTTCGGTCGCAATCCGCTCCTGCAAAATCTCGATTGCCTTCAGTCGCAACTTCTTCTCGTCTTGCGGCACATCGTCAATAAGTCTGCGTTCGGCAATCGTGCCGGGCCTGTTCGAATACGCCGCCGCGTGAACCTTGTCGAACTTGATGTCTTCGATCAGTGTTAGAGTCTCCTCGAACTGAGTGTCCGTCTCTCCACAGAAGCCGACAATTACGTCCGTGCTGAGCGACACATTCGGTATGCGCTCGCGAATCTTGTCTATCAGGCGGCGATATTCGTCGTTTGTGTACCCGCGCCGCATATCCTCCAGCACCTTGTCGTCGCCCGCCTGAAAGGGCAAATTGATGTGCTCGCACACCTTGTCAAGTTCTGCTACGGAATCGATGATGTGGTCGCTCATGTCGTTGGGATGCGAAGTGAGAAAACGCACTCGCTCAAGTCCCGACACATCGTTGACAGCCGCAAGCAGGTCGCCGAGGTCGTGCTCGTCAGGCAGGTCGTGCCCGTAGGAGTCAACATTCTGTCCCAGCAGCGTAACTTCCTTGACGCCGCGCTTCACCAGCATTTCCGCCTCGTGCACAATCTCCGCAACCGAGCGGCTGACCTCTCTGCCCCGCCTGTACGGGATTATGCAAAATGTGCAGAACTTGTCGCACCCATGAATTATGGGGATGTATGTCGCCACATCCGGACGCGCAACCAGCGGCCCCACACAGCCCTCAGTATCGATGTCCATGCGCTCGCCGAGCAGGTCTATCAACGGTTGGTACTGCTGCGGCTGCATGAACACATCGACATACGGAAAGCGCTTTTCCAGTTCATCGGTCTTGGGGCCGACCATGCATCCCATCAGGGCAAGCACTTTGTCCTGCCTGCGCTGCTTGAGGGGCTTCAGGCTTGTCATCATGCCCACGACGCGGTCCTCCGCGCTCTGTCTCACTACGCAGCTGTTGAGAACGATGACATCTGCCTCTTTCGGTGACGTACGAGGCTCAAGGCCCATCTGCCCCAGCGCGCTTTCGAGCCGCTCGGAGTCTGCCTTGTTCATTTGGCAGCCAACTGTCCAGATATAGTATCCATCCATTTGTGAAAGTTTTCTCAATAATAGGGTAAAAAAATAAATAAATGGCGGAGGGAATGGGATTCGAACCCATGAGGGCCTTTTCAACCCTAACCGCTTAGCAGGCGGCCGCACTAGACCTCTATGCGATCCCTCCTTGCCAGATTAATGAACTAATATAACAGACGCCGCATACTATTCGCAACTGTGATGATTGTGATTTTCATAACAATTGCCCCTATATTCACGCAATTCAGCGATATAGGTTCGTCGGTTGACAGTTGTCGTGCATAATCGTCATCACGATGGCAGGACTTCGCAATTTTAAGCGACGGACGCATGCACGCTCGACCGACGAGTGAACCGATCAGGGCTACGAGCCGCCAACCGCGACCGCACTGCCCTGCTTGGCGCATTCGTCCTCCTGGCTGCCGACCCAAACCTCGCCGCCCTCGAAGAATTCCTTCTTCCAGATAGGCACTATCTGTTTGATGCGGTCGATAGCGTAAGCGCTCGCCTCGAACGCCTCCTTGCGGTGCGGCGACGCTATGGCAACCACCAAGCTGAGGTCGCCAATCTCCAGCCTTCCAAGCCGGTGCGCTATGGCCACATCCGAGATGCCCCATCGCTCTCCAATCTCGTCCGCGATCCGTGCCAGTTGATTGTCCGCCATGGGCCTGTACGCCTCGTATTCAAGGTAAAGTACCTTACGCTCCGCAGTGGAGTCGCGAGTCGATCCCAGGAATGTAACAACCGCGCCGTTGCTGTCTTGCTTCACGCTGTCGGTTATCGCTTCGGGACAGAGTGACTCGTTCGTTATCGTAATCATCCCCATATCCTATCCATCCTGTACATCCTGTTAACATTGCCCTCCGCTCACGGGCGGGATGAACGCTACCTCGTCATTTTCGCTCAGTGGATAGTCATGCTCTTGGTATTCTTCATTGACGGCAATCATCAATCGTGAGGTGTCTCCGGAAATGGAAGGATACAGACGCAACAACTCCGATGCCGCATCCGACACGGTTGCCGCATCCGACAGGCTCATCTCGATGTCCGATGTGCCCGCCTTCTCCTTGTAGCTGGCAAACAGCTTCACTCTGACTTTCAACCCGCGACCTTCCACACTGAAGACTACCTTCAATTATACCACGCCGCTCTTCTGCCAATCTCAGTACGCGAGTGCGCCGCCGTTCACATGAATCGTCTGACCCGTTATGAACGAAGACTCGTCGGATGCGAGAAAGGCGCAGGTGGTGGCAATCTCTTCGGGCAGTCCTAGTCTGCCCACAGGAATGCCCACGGCGCGAGTGTCGGCCGGCCCCGCGAAAGCATCGGCCTGACCCGGCGGCGGTGTCGTATCGAACGCGCCCGGCACGATATGGTTCACCAGGATATTGTGTTCCGCAAGCTCGGCCGCGAGCGCGCGTGTCAGACCAAGCGCTCCCATTTTCGACGCGCACACATGCGCCCAGTCTGCCCTGCCCTTGAACGCGTTCAGACCGGACACATTGATGATTCGTCCCCAGCCGCGCTCGATCATGCCCGGTATGACCGCCTGAGAGCAGTAGAATGGACCGTCGAGGTTGACCGCGAGTACACTGCGCCACTGTTCCAGCGTCATTTCGGTAATCGGGTCGGCGGCACGCAGTCCCGCGTTGTTGACGAGAATGTCCACGCGCCCGAACGCGGCCATCGCATCCGCCAACATCGCGTCCACCTGTTCCTGTACGCCTACATCTGCTATGGCCGCGATTGCTCTGCTGCCCAAAGATTCTATCTCCGCAACGACTGAATCGGCCTCCGCCCGATTGCTGCGCGCATTCACCACAACGCTCGCCCCTCGCCTGGCCAACTCGATAGCGGTCGCGCGCCCTATGTTTCTGCCAGAGCCGGTTACCATTGCCACTTTGCCTTTGAGGGTCATTGCTTTCGCTCCTCGATATAGATGTGATCCTTGTTTCTCAGTGAGGGTCTGATGAAGTCGGCAAGTGTTCACCGATGTGGCCTATCAGCCACTTGTTTTCAGTATCTTCCCACCATAAGTGAATCCGGATGTCGTTATTCAGCAATTTTACATGCTGCGTCATCAGGATAGATCGCCCACTCTCTGGGTCATCAAAAGTGCGTGCCTTTGTGCAGTTTGGGCGTCTCTTGGTATCCTCCGATTCATCGGAGAACTCCACATTTCTGCCTTCAAGCCACTTAGTCGTAGTTTGGTCAAGCGGACCCTTTGCGCGAAGGCCCGCACATTCGTTCAATACGCCAAAAGTCCTATAAAACGCAACCGCCTTGTCGTCGTGATTCTTAGTATAGTTGGATTTCGCCGTGACGACGGCATTCGGCAAGAAGCGCAAGCCTTTCATTTTTTCTTCGGCGTTCTGAACCGCCTCGGCGACGGACGAAAGTGTCTGCTTTGAACGAGCTCTGACTTCAAGACGACCCTTATCTGAATGCGGTCGCTGTCCAGCATCGTGCAGATTTTGGAGTTGTTCCTTCAGAATCCGGTTTTCATCCTCAGCTTTATCAGCTCGATATTTGTGTCCCTTAGCTTGGTTCAGGACTTTTTCATATCGTCCTCTGCTCACAGAACTTTCGCCTTCGCCCACATCTTCCGCCGTCGCGTCATCGTCTTGGAGTTGCTTTATCTGTTCTTCCAACTCCAAAATGACAAAATCTTTCTCTTCCAATTCCTTATTCAGTCTAGAGTTTTCGTTTTCAGACACTTCAAACAATTGTTTGTAAGTACTTGTTTCGTTCGCACTCAAATCCAACAGTTCTTCGTATGTGTCCTCATCTGCTTGTCTGTGTTGCAGCCTTTCTCTATAGGCCTGCGCTTCACGCTTGTAATTATCTGCGTCTATCTTGTTGCGCTCGTTTTCGCGTTGCCGAACATTCGCTGACACTTCCCGATACATCCTATATCTGAACAGGAAGCGAGAATGCTGCATGCATATATTTCTTATCTCAGTCCAAATGTCACTTTCCACATCTTTAGGGAGCCAGAGTTTGTGTTCCCACGGAGAAGATTCGAGTGAGCAGTCGGGCAGATATATGCGTACAGCCCCAAGGTAACATTCTAGTTTTCCTAGATGACTATTCACTTTTCTTGTAGTGGCGTCATCGTAAGTGACGACCTTTGCGAGACCCATCAGGCGTGATTGCAGATGGAAAGGATTGACCAGTGTCTTGCCTCGGTGAGTTTCAGTAACCACAATCAGAGGCAATTTGCGGTCTGGCTTGAATATATCGTCTCGTACAAACGAATCCGCATCTTGCAAGTTTATGTAAGTAGGCTCGGGCGTAAGCCTCTCACCTTCATAGTCGCATCGGAACTCTTCCATCACAGCGGATAACATTCGAGGTGGACCTGCTCGTAGGTTCCCATTTGAAGAGTCTGCCACATCTGCAATTTCCTGCACTTGCACATCAGCCTCAACGCTCCCGCCTTTGGTAGCAAGTCCAAAGTCTAGCTTCCACCCGTTCGTAAGCGTCGATGACAGCCCGAAGAACCCAGTTTCGCCAAGTTCACCTCCGTCGAGTCGCAGAGTTTCCCTTTCGTTCCGCCATTCGCCGTAGCCATCCACAGGTTCGTCAAATCGCTCTGTTGTCCACTTGCGTAACACTGCCTCCACCTCACTCAACAGCGTTAGCCCACGCCTCTCCTCTCCGTCAATCGTGAAAACAGTCCGATAATACTCAGTCATTGCTTGTATCCTCTTGTCTCATTCGGCCGGAGAGAAGCAATTTCACTTTGTTAATATAATCCCCTTGTCAACACCGTAATCCACAGCGCTAATCCATTCTCTCTAATCCGATCTATCCTGTTAGCCCCTGTCCGTGCCTCCGTGATACAATACGCGCCATGAAAAAAGCTCTCCTGCCTTTCCTGTTGCTGCTTTTTCTGCTGGCAGCCTGCCTTGAACTTACCCCCAATGTGTCCACTGACTTCTCCGAGATAGAGGCGCGCGCCGTCTTTGACTCCGAAGTGCGCGACATGTGCGCCCACAAGAAGTCTCGCATTCCTGCCATACTGCGCAGTATTGAAGCGGCGGAGGCGATGCCCACGATAGACCACTGGACTTTCGCCATCGAGGATATGGAAGCGCAGATCTTCCCCTCCGGTCTGATTACCGGCGACTACCACAACCATATCCAAGAAAATCTCTGTCGCTAAATCCTATGCATCCTGTCTATCGATGTCAGTCCTCGTCAGAGCATCTCGCCGGACAACGGGTCCATCACCAGCACAATCTGGTTCACCTGCAAGCCAAGCGAGTCTCGCACACCCACAAGCGACCGTAGTGCTTGTTCGCGAGTGCCCCAGCCCACTTCGTTCATTATCTCTGTCATTTCTTCACCCAGTCGCGCCACTTGGGGACTGCGTTCCGTGAACACAACCTGCAACTGAGTCCATTCGTCCCTATCGAGGGTGATTTGCAGCTCGCAGTACCTGATCGCCCACGTCGTGAACCACGGCGTACCGTACTCCGGCACCGGGCTGCTGGCGACACCGT
Organism: Dehalococcoidia bacterium; assembly: GCA_965204855.1. GTDB lineage: Bacteria > Chloroflexota > Dehalococcoidia > Lucifugimonadales > JADFKI01 > Bin90. Next base: position 1,150,419 of record OZ242018.1, on the reverse strand, counting down.
GAAGCGCTCCTCGAAGCATACGCTCGCGAATGAAGTCATTCGTGAAGCCCATTTCATCGCGCAGCAATTCCTCCAGCGGTGGATGCAGTATCATTTCTTCGAGGTCGGCTCCAATGCGCGCTTCCACCGAGTTCGGCGGATACTGCCGTCCCCTGACGGTCTTCGGATAGCCCCGCTGTCTCTGCACGATGTGAAACAACTCGTGCGCCACATGATACGCAAGGTCGTCATCTGGCAGCTCTGCCCAGGCCGGCAGATTCGGCGCGCTCAGGTCGGTTCCCTGGTCGCCGAATACAACGCTATGCCCCGCCTCTATGTGCTCAACCGAAACCGGGACTTCCGCCCCAAACCGCTCCCAGAACTCGTCGAATGGCGACGGCAATCTGCGTCCTAGAACCTCCATACCCTATCCATCCTGTACATCCTGTTAGTTTTCCATTTCCGGACGCTTGACCGTGAGCATCAGGAACGCGCCAAGCACATTGAGCAAGCCAAAGAACGCGAACGGTATGAAGTACGTACCCGTAGTATCGAACATGAAGCCGGCAAACAGCGGCGCGAATATCATGCATATATTGTTCGGCATCTGCGAGAGTCCCATGATGGTGGCGAACGCCTTGCGCCCGAAATACTCCCCCCGAATGGACGTCAGCAGGGGAATGCGACCGCCGAACCCGATGCCATACATGATGGCGAAAATAAGCGCCATGTATATCTGGTCCGTCACCGCCACCAGCATGATTGCGATACCCTGCAAGAATATGAAGAAGAAGATTAGTGGCGGCTTGGGCATCCTGTCGGCGAGCCACCCTGCGACGAACTGAGTCGGCAGCGCAAGAATCGTGTAAATCAGAACGATGGTGCCCGCGCCGCTGAGTGACATCCCCATATCCGTCAGCTTAGGCGCGAGATGCAGCGCCAGAGTTACGATCGACACGCTGGATGACATGTGAACAATCGTCAGGATCCAGAATGCGCGCGTCCTGAGCGCCTGCATCGCCGTGAACTCCGGCTCGTCGTCATCGGCTGGCGTGTTCTGCGCTGTGCTTCTTTCGGAAGGGCGCCTCGAACCGGAACGCCCGCCGTCGGGCAGCAGCCCCATATCTTCGGGCCTGTCGCGCAATAAGGTGAATACCGGCATAATCAGAGCGGCCAGGAAGATGGCAATGCCAAAGGTCGTCAATCGGAATCCGTACAATTCGATTCCAAGCGCAAGCACCGGCACCAGCAGCCCACCCAGGTGAATGCCCGACATAGAAGTGGCAATAGCAAGCGAGCGCTGCCGCACGAACCAGTTGTTCAAAAGCGCCATGATTGCCAGCCAGCCGCCCACGCCGGACCCCAAGCTGATAGTGATGAACGCGAGATAGAATTGCCAGACGCCGCTTTCCAGCCTGAACACTCCTATGTCCCAGAACGCGCTGTTGCCCACCTGGGAGAACATCAGGAAGCCAAACGCCATCAGCAGGTAGCCGAACAGTATCATGCGGCGGTTGCCCACCTTGTCGATAAGCCAGCCCTCGATAGGGCCAATGACGGCGCCCTGCGCGCGCGACAGCGAGAATGCGCCCGATAGCACGGTGCGGCTCCAGCCGAACTCCCGCTGCAACGCCACCAGAAATGTGCCGAGCCCCTGGAACACCGACAGGGCCATCAGCGTCAGCAGCACGACAGAGATGCCAACCAGCCACCAGCCGTAGAACACGCCGCGCACCATGCCCACGACATCGGCGGGCGAGCGTATAGTGTCAACGGGAATTCGCATGGCGCAAGTGTACAGACCTTACGGCGGTCAGCACAAGCATAAGTCAGGGCAGCGGTACTAAGGGCAAAGACGCTTGAGCGACATCAATGCAGTAGCACGCCCCGCGCGGCCCCCCGCTTGATGCGCCCATACTCCGAGCTCAGCTCGGCTCCCAAAATCAGGATAAGCCCACTCAAGTACGCCCAAAACATCAGCGCGATGACCGGGGCGAGCGCGCCGTACAAGGACCTGAAGTTGGCGAAGCTATGAAGGTACACGATGAACAGGTTCTTGGTTATTTCGAAAAGCACGGCGGCGACAAGTGCGCCAACCCAGATGTACTGCCAGTAAGTCTTTGTGTTCGGCACATACTTGTACAGCAGCAGAAACACCGCAAATACAAGCGCGAACGAACTTGCTTGCAGTATCGCTACGCTGTTGGTATCGAGGAACATGCTCGCATAGGGGAAGTCCTCAGTTGCGAAGCGTTCGTATGCCCTGAGAAATGTGGTAATGGTTGTGGATGACAGGAACAGGAAACCGGTCAGCAGCGCCATAAGCAACTGACGCGCCTTGCTGATGTGCAGCGGTCTGTCCTGATGCACATCCCAAGCACGGTTGATTGAGCGCGTGATTCCGCCGAACACCGCGCTGCCCGACCATAGCAGGCTTACGATGGCGAACGCTCCTATTGTGCCGCGTAAGCTCAGCAAGCTCTCTATCTGCTGATTGACGAACTCCTCGGAACCGGGAAGGAAGCTCGTCACCCACTCCGTGATTTGCTTATGCGTGGCGGCGTCATCAATCAGGAACGATGCGATGGCGATAAGGCCCAGAATGAGTGGGAATAGAGAAATCAGCGCGTAGTACGAGATAGCCGCAGCCATGTGCGTGGCGTCGTCGTCCGACATCTCCTGCAGCGTGCGCGCGATGAGCCTGAGCGCGGTGACGCGCCGCAACTTGTTCACGAAAGTGCGCGTGCGGTAGCGGCCAACTGTCTTGAGTCGCCTGAGCATTGGATGAGTTCGTATAGTGTCGGTCATGGCTTCAATGTACAATTATATCAAACGTCATCACTGGCGACCGACATCCTCTGACCACCAGGCGCAATACATTGACAGCGCCGCGCCACACGACTAGCATCACTTCACTTCAATCAGGAACACTCGGGCACCAAAGCGGGGTATTCTACATTGTCCCTCATCAGTCTCCAATGCTCGGAATGCGGCGCTCAATATGAGGCTGACATGTCAGCGCTCTACTGCGTTGAATGCGACGCCGTTCTCGATGTGGCGTACGGTGCAATTGACGGCACAGCCGCCATTCCGGTGCCATTACGGCGACCGGGAGAAGCCATCACCTTAGGCGAAGGCAACACGCCCTCGGTATCTCTCCAAAATGTAGCAAAGCGTCTCGGCGTAGGAGTGATATACGCCAAGCTGGAGGGAATGAACCCGACCGGCTCCTTCAAGGACAGAGGCACAGCCGTAATGATGAGTGTCGCCGCTGAGCTGGGGGTCAGGGAAGTCGTCGAAGACTCCTCCGGTAACGCGGGCGCTTCGGTCGCAGCCTACGCCGCGCGCGCCGGCATACGAGCGCACATATTCGCGCCCGCGAGCGCTCCGGCAGCCAAGCTCGAACAGATTGCCGTCTATGGCGCACAAGCCCACCTCATTGAGGGCGACCGCCAAGCCGTAACGGATGCGGCGACTGAATTCGCCGAGCGCAATGCCCTGGTCTATGCCTCCCACAATCTCAGCCCATTCTTCACGGAAGGCACTAAGACCTTCGCCTATGAGATTGCGGAGCAGTTTGATGGAGACCAGCCACAGCACATAGTTATCCCGGTCGGCAACGGCTCGCTGCTTATTGGCGCGCATCGAGGCTTTCGAGAGATGCTGCAAGGAGGACGTATAGACGCCATCCCCAAGCTGCACGCCATTCAGGCAAGCGCCGTAATGCCATTGGTGTCAGCGTTCACTGATGACAGCCGACCCGCGCCAGCCGTCCGAAGCACCATAGCCGGAGGTATTGCCGTCGCCAATCCGCCCAGACTGCGCCAGTGTCTCCGGGTGCTGCGCGACACCGGCGGCTCGGCGGTCGCCGTCGAGGAAAAGGACATTCTGCTCTGGCAGCGCACGCTCGCAGAGCAGGAAGGTGTCTTCGTCGAACCGACCTCTGCGGCAGCGTTCGCGGGCGTGGAGGCGCTCATCACAGACGGTAAAATCCGGCGCGAAGACTCGATTCTGGTCACCGCCACGGGCTTCGGACTGAAAGACGCCATTCCACCCGTGCAAATCTAGCGATACGCCTCTATCGCCGCCTCGAATCCCGGCAGCGCGCCCTCTAGGGTGTCGTCGTCCAAGCAGTATGATATGCGGAAGTAGCCCGGCAGCCCGAATCCCCTTCCCGGGACCACAAGCACCTTGTGCTCCTGGAGCGCCGCTACGAACTCCACATCGTCCGACGTGGGAGAAGCCGGGAACATGTAGAACGCCCCTTGCGGCTTCACTAAGCTGTACCCCATCTGAGTGAGGCTGTCGTATAGGAAATCGCGCTTTCTCTGATACTCCGCCACATCCACGCTCGCGGATTGCAGCGCCCTGACGATATGCTGCATCAGTGCCGGGGCATTCACGAACCCAAGCGTCCGGTTACAGAACACCAGCCCGTCCATCAATTCAACCTTATCATCATACTCGGGATGGGCGGCGATGTATCCGATGCGTTCGCCGGGGAGCGCCAGGTCCTTGGAGTGCGATGTGGCGACGATGCTGCGCTCGTGATGATGGAAGATATGCGGGTACTCCAACCCGTCGAACAGCAGCCTTCGGTACGGCTCGTCACTCACGAGAAAAATCTCGCGCCCATGCTCCGCCTCCGCTTCCCTGATAAGGGCGCACATCTCGTCAAGCAGTTCGGCGCTGTACAGCACTCCCGTCGGGTTGTTCGGCGAGTTGATTAAGACAACCTTCGTCCGCTCATTGAAGGCATCTCGCAGAGCGTCCATGTCCGGCAGAAAGTTTTCGTCCGGAGGCACGACACGACACGAGCCGCCATGATTATCCGCGTAGAAGTGATACTCCACGAAGAACGGCGCGAAGATGATGACCTCGTCGCCGGGATCGAGCAATGTCTTCAGCACGACATTGAGCGCGCCGCCCGCTCCGCAGGTCATAACAATGTCGTCCGCTCCGAATTCCAGCCCCGTCTCGCTCGACAACTGCGCCGCCACAGCGCCGCGTGTCTCGGCGTAGCCGGCGTTCGGCATATAGCGATGTATGCCGGGCGCGGGATCATTCGCAATGCGCCTCAGTTCCTCGAAGAATTCCGAAGGTGGCTGCATCACCGGATTCCCAAGCGAAAGGTCGAAGACATTCTCATCGCCGTATTGCCGCTTCAGCTCGATGCCCTCCTCGAACATCCTGCGAATCCAAGATCCCTGCTCCATAAAGCTGCGAATTTTTTGCGATACTGCCATGGCTCAACTTTCATATTGCAATGCTAGGAATGGTGAGGGCGACCGGTCGCCCGAAAGACGCTTGGATTTTGCCGCATCAGCGCGGTTGTGTCAATTTCGATTCCCTCTTTGTCCCTTCCACCTCGATGGGGGAAGGTTAGGATGGGGGTGAAATGATTTGCTTCCCTAATGCCAAACTTCACTGCAAATGGTATCCTACGAAATGACATTATCCGTGCTCAGGGATTACGAATTGCTCAAGCAGGAGGCGGCAGTTGGACAAGGTAAGAATGGCAATCGTGGGATGCGGCACCATATCCCAGCTCAACGCGCCCGGCTATCTGACACATGAGAATTGCGAAGTTACCGCGCTCTTCGACCCGCAGACTGAACGCGCCGAGCAGCGCGCGCGTCAGTGGGGCATAACCCCTCGAATCCACGAGAGCTTCGAAGACCTGCTGAACGATTCCAACGTAGATGCGGTCGAGTTGCTCACGCCAACGCATCTGCATCCGCAGCAGATTATTGACGGCTTGAACGCGGGCAAGCATGTATCCTGCCAGAAGCCCATATCATCGACCGTCGCCGAAATCGACACTATCGAAGCCGCCCTTCTAGGAGCATCCACCAAATACCGCACCACTGAGAACTTTCTGTACTACCCGCCAATTGTGAAGGCGAAGGAACTCTTGGACGCTGGCGTCATCGGCGAGCCGTCGATGGTCCGCATCAGGACGGTGCGCGGCAAGCTAGCAGACCGGTCACAGATTGAAACGATGCCCGGCGCCTATGTTTGGCGGCGCGATCCGACCCTCCACGCCGGCGGGATGCTCTACGACGACGGATGGCACAAGTACGCTACCGCCATAAGCTGGATCGGCGAAGTCGAAAGCGTCCAGAGCATCGTTTCCCGCTCCGACGACTATCTCGACGAAACCCCCAGCGCGGCGATATGGAAGTTCAAGGACAGGAACTGCCTCGGCGTGCTCGAATACTCCTCAGCGCCTGAGATGGAGATACGCGGCAGGTACTATCCCGCCGACGAGTTCTTTGAGATACAGGGAAGCAAAGGCGCAATATGGGTAACGCGCTGCACAGGCGAGATGCTAGACTTGCCGCCGGTGATGGTCGTCAAGGGCACGGAGACGACCGGCATACAGGTGCCGATGGACTGGATAGAGGGATTCAGCGGCGCAGCCCGGCAGTTCATAGACTGCATCCTGAACGACGAGCAGCCCGACATGGACATCGACTTCTCCCGACACACCATGCAGATGGCAATGGCGGTTTACAAGGCCGCCGATGAAGAGCGCCCCGTCAGCCCGTCAGACCTTTCCTAACCTTATCCTTTTAATCCTGTACATCCTGTTAGACTTAATTGAGGACAAGTAATGCCAAACTTCGCAGCAAACCTAACGATGATGTTCAACGAGGTCGATTTTCTCGACCGCTTCTCAGCCGCCGCGAGTACGGGATTCAGAGGCGTCGAATACCTGTTTCCCTATGACTACGAGCCGGCTCAGCTCACGGAAAAACTGGAGCAGCACGGCCTGAAGCAGGTTCTACACAACCTTCCGGCAGGAGACTGGGGCGCGGGAGAGCGCGGCATCGCATGCCACCCGGATCGTGTCAGCGAATTTCAGGAAGGCGTTGGCAAAGCAATCGAATATGCCAAGGCGCTAAACTGTCCGCAAGTAAATTGCCTTGCGGGTATCGCTCCTGAAGGCGTGTCGCCCGAAGATGCAGACGCCACCCTTGTCAGCAATCTTGCATTCGCGGCTGAGCAACTCGAAGGCGCGGGCATCACGCTGCTCATAGAGCCTATCAATACCATAGACATCCCCGGATTCATGCTCAATTACCCGGAGCAGGCGCGTGACCTGATCGGGCGTGTCGGTTCCGACAACCTCTTCTTGCAGCACGATCTCTATCATATGCAGATAATGCAGGGCGACCTTGCCCGCAACATCGAGAGCAACCAGGACATTATCCGACACATCCAGATTGCCGACAATCCGGGCCGCCACGAACCTGGCACAGGCGAGATAAACTACGGCTACCTGTTCAACCACCTCGACGACCTGGGTTATGACGGCTGGATCGGCTGCGAATATGTTCCCGCGACAACCACAAATGAAGGGCTGAACTGGATTAAGTCTTACCTGTAACCCTGAACCTGAATCCTGACCGCTGACACCTGACACCTGACTGCGAGGTTAACGATGGCAACGGCAATTCGAGAACAGACGAACCCATATCAGGACCGCGATACCACGCTGCGGCAGATTCAAGACCGTGTGCTGTGGCTGTCCATGCAGATGGTCCACTACGCCAATAACGTGCGCCACTCGCCGGACGGAAAGGTCGGCGGCCATCAGGCATCGAGCGCGTCTGTGGTTACAATTATGACCTCGCTGTACTTCGACTACATGCGAGCGGGCGACAGAATCTCCGTCAAGCCACACGCATCCCCTGTCTTTCACGCGATTCAGTATCTGCTGGGCAATCTCGACGGGAAATACCTCAAGACCCTGCGAGGCTTCCACGGATTGCAAGCATATCCAAGCCAGACCAAAGACCCCGACTCCGTGGACTTCTCCACCGGATCGGTAGGACTGGGCCCCGTCGCACCCAATTTCGCGGCAATCACGGAGGAGTACCTGCGCTCGCACCTGCACTACTACAACCGTACACGCCGGTACATCAGTCTTGTCGGGGACGCGGAGCTGGACGAGGGCTCCATCTGGGAAGCCATAGCAGAGCCGGAAATGTCCGCCCTCGACAACGTGCTCTGGGTCGTTGACCTCAACCGCCAGAGTCTTGATCGCATAATACCCGGCATCCGTGTCCAGAGTTGGCGTGAGATGTTCGCGGCAAATGGCTGGAACTTCATCGACGTCAAATACGGCAGGCGATTGCAAAGCGCGTTTGCCGAGCCGAACGGCGAACTGCTTCGGATGTGCATTGACGAGATGTCCAACGAAGCGTACCAGCGGCTTCTCCGCGTCGATCCCACTACTTTGCGCGAGTGGCTGCCGCGCTCCAGCCGCTATCCCAGGGACTTGGCGCGATTCATAAGCAAATGGGACGACGACGAATTTCACGGGCTGTTCAGCAACTTGGGCGGCCACGACTTCTCCATGCTCAGGGATGCTTTCGCCCGCGCCGACGAGTTGCAAGGGCCCACAGTGGTTTTCGCCTACACGTTCAAGGGCTGGAGGCTGCCCTCGATTGGCGACCCTCGCAACCATTCCAATCTCCTTTCCCCGCCACAAATGGATGAGTTGCGCCGTTTTGTGGACGTCCCGGAAAGCAAGGTCTGGGACACATTCGCGCCTGATTCCGCTGCGGGAAGGGCGTGCAGGAACACTGCCGCGAGCCTGCGCCGGACAAGGCCGCGCTCACCTGCCGCGCTTGTACCTTCCCTCCCCACTGACCTTGACCATGAATATCGAGGCAGCATTTCCACGCTACAGATTTACGGCTTGGTTCTGACCGACCTGTCACGTAACCTTCCTGAAGTCGCAGATCGCATAGTTACCGTCAGCCCCGACGTCGCAAGCTCAACAGGGCTGGGCGGATGGATAAACAGAGCGGGTGTATGGAAGCGCACGGACCCGGAAATCCTGCCCGAGGAAGAGATTGAGAGCGCGCTTCGATGGACCGAGTCATCACAGGGCCAGCACATTGAACTTGGCATCTCCGAAAACAACCTATTCATGATGCTTGGTCAGCTCGGCCAGTCATTCGAGGCGAACGGCGAGCTTCTCTTCCCGATAGGCTCACTCTACGATCCGTTTGTCAGGCGCGGACTCGATGCCTTCGTGTACAGCATCTACGCGGGCGCTAAGTTCATTGTCGTGGGCACCCCGTCAGGCATCACACTCGCCCCCGAGGGCGGCGCGCACCAGTCGCTCACCACTCCGTCCATCGGCACGGAAATGCCGGACTTGGACTTCTATGAGCCATGCTTTGGCAAAGAAGTCGAATGGATTATGCTCAGTGCGCTCGAGCAGGTGCGTCAGCGTCGGCGATCAACCTATCTCCGCCTTACCAGCAAGCGCATCGACCAATCTCTGCTTGCGCTTCCCGAAGACGCGGACGAAAGAGAGAAACTGCGCCAGAACGTACTTGGAGGAGCATACCGCCTTGTCTGCCGCGCGAACGAACCACACTACGCCCCCGGCGAAAATGTCGTGAATATCATGGCTTGCGGCGCGATGATTCCGGAAGCAATGGCAGCAAGTGATGAACTTCTGCGCGAGGGAATCTTCGCCAACATCATCAACATCACTGGGCTAGGTCCTCTGTACAGAAGCTATCAGGACACCGTGCGCTCCGCCGTCGCCGGCAACTCTGCCCCTCCCTTCATGGCGGACATAATCCCGCCGTCCGAGCGTGGAGCGCCGGTCGTAACCGTCGCGGATGCCCACCCCCATTCACTCGCATGGCTTGGTGGAGCGCTCGGCACGAAGACTATCCCGCTCGGCGTAACCGAGTTCGGACAGTCCGGCAGCCGCGCCGAGTTGTATCAGGAGTACGGCATAGACACCGACAGCATCATCGCCGCCTGTTTCGCCGCCCTGGACGTCTAGCATATCATTGCCAACATCCTACCTATCCTGTTCATCCTGTTAACACTCGTTCAGTCAAGGAGATACGCGAAATGACAAAGGTGCTGGTTCTTCACGGACAAGGCATGGAACTGAGAGGCAAAGTCGATATCGAAATCTTCGGCACGATGACGTTGCCCGAATACGACGAGCACATCAGGCGATACGCCGCCGAAGTAGGCGTGGATGTGGAAATTTTCCACTCCAACGAGGAAGCAGAGATCATCGCGAAATTTAAGGCTTCTGACGCGGACGCAGCGCTCATAAATCCGGGAGGCTACACCACGGGTCATCCCACCTTAGCAGACACCATAAGGCAAGCCTCCATACCAACGCTCGAAGTCCACATGTCCAATCCTGCCAGCAGAGGTCGCGTCTCCGAAATTGGCCCGGCGTGCAAGGGCGTCATCACCGGCGTGGGCATCGTCGGCTACAACCTAGGCTTGCAAGCCGCCAAGAGCCTGGCAGGATAACAGTGTGCTTGGCATAGATTCCGCTGGAGTTGTCATTCTGGGATTCCTGCTCGGCAGCTTCCCTACCGCGTACCTTATGGGAAGGTGGAGACGGAACATCGACATTCGCGGGGTAGGCAGTCGCAATCCCGGCGCAACCAATATCGGACGCGAGGTTGGGATAGCGGCAGGTATTTTCGTGCTTGCCGTCGATGCGGTCAAAGGCGCGATTGCGGTCGTAGTGGGACAGCAGCTTGGCGTGCCAACCACGGCGCTCTACTTCACCTCGCTTGCAGCCGTCGTCGGCCACAACTTCTCGCCATTCCTCGGATTCAAGGGAGGCAAAGGCGCTGCCACCGTTTTGGGCATCTCCATGCTTATGCTCTGGCAGATTACCGTAATCTCAGGGGCTATTGGATTGCTGATACTCGCCGCCACACGCCACGCTGTCTGGGCTATGACAGCGATATTCCTCGCGCTCAACGCTCTTACAATCGCAACGGGACAGCCAATCGGCCAGATAGTGTTGTGCATCGTCCTGTCGCTGCTTGTCGCGGGCACGCACTTCGGTCGTCAGCGCGCTGACCTGCTACCTGCCATAGCAAATCGAGACTGGCGCCGTCTCGTGAGCATAGACAGACTATAATGCTAAGTCCGGAATCGCTGGGAATCGTTCTGCTGGGATACCTGTTAGGCGGCTTCCCCACCGCGTATCTGGTGAGCAAGTGGCGTCTCGGCAAAGACATTCGCAGCGTGGGCAATCGTAATCCCGGCGCGGGCAATGTCAGCAGGGAAGTCGGACGGGTTTTCGGCGTCTTGGTGTTCATCGTGGACGCGGCAAAGGGTATGGCTGCCATTTTCATCGGACAGCGCGTGGGCGCTCCCGACGTTGCCGTGTACATTGCCGCTTTCGTAGCGGTGCTGGGACATAACTTCTCACCCTTCCTCAAGTTTCGCGGAGGCAAGGGCGCCGCGACCGCCATAGGCGTATCCGCGCTACTGATGTGGCAAGTAACGGCGGTTGCCGCAGTGGTCGGCATGGTCATGCTTGCACTGACGCGGCATATCTTCTGGTCGGCGGGATTCACGCTCTTCGCGTTCAACGCTCTGGCAATCATCACAGGACAGCCACTCGGACTGATTCTGCTATCGATTGCGATGACCCTGCTGATAGGGGGAACCAATATCATTCAGCATCGCTCGTACCTGCTCGCCGCGCTCGCCGACCGCGACTGGCGGCGCTTCTTTAACGCGAATTGATGATCCATATGCCCTCATCCTAACCTCTTCCCTCGGTACACAATCCTTGACAGTGCAAACCCCATTCGTTAGGCTAAATTGACATCAACACGGGCTTGTAGCTCAGCGGCAGAGCGGTCGGCTCATAACCGATTGGTCCCAGGTTCGATCCCTGGCAAGCCCACCACTCACACCCGCATACTCCTTGATAAGCTCCCTCAATTGCACCCTTCTGCAATCACTCCATACTTCTCTCCCGCGAACACCGCGCGACCGAAGCTCCGGCTGTTCCTTCGAGTAGCTGCGCTTGTTCTGCTCAGCGTAGTCATCATGGGGCAAACGCCCGGCGGTCGCACCAATGTCTTCGACCAGCCTTTGCAACTTTACCGCGGCCCCGCAGGCCCATACGAAGTCATCATCACGATACAGCCGCACAGGCCCAAAGTCGGCACGGTGCATTTCGGCGTAACCATCCTCGACCCGCAGATGCGAACCGCAGTCGAGAACGCCCGTGTTCGCATTGTCGCCCACCCCCCGGACCCCAATGACAGGGCACTTCAGACGCCGGCTCTCAACGATCCGGCGACCCCAATCCACTACAAGGGAAACATCATCTTCCGCAGCGCCGGGCAGTGGAACTTGGTGGCGGAGATACAGACGGCTGAGCATGGCGAAGTAACCGCGACTACGCCCATCCACATATCTGAAGCCGCCTCCGTGCCTAGCGTCGAAGGGATGTTCATGCTGATATTGGTTACGCTGGCTCTCGGCGGCGGCACGGCGTATGTCATCTTCAGCATCAGGCGAGCGCAGCGCGCGCGCGAGTCTAGTCAGTGATGTCTTCCAGAACAAGCGCATCGCCTTCGCGATAGAACGCTACCTCCACAGACTGTCCCAGTAGCTTGTGCTCATTTAGGTGTGAGGGCGTAAAGCCTGCGACAACCTTTCCCCTGCCCTCAAATCTCCAGACCCTGCCATCACCGTCTTGAATTTCCAGCGCCTTGAGGGAAATGAGGGATTCCTGTTCTACTTCCAGAACCAGGCCCCTTACTGACTCGATGTTCCGTCCGCTGTCTTCGCTTGGGTTGGATGTACTATCCCCGCAAGCCGCGATAGCTAATCCGATAGCGACGGCTGTCAAGGCTGACGCTAGCAGCCGTATTCCAGTCAAAAAACACATTGGGAATTTCCGACGCAACCTCATGCATTAGCCCTTTTCTTGGTCATTGTCTAACACTACGACAATGCGATGTCTCAAAAAAAGGACTAATTTTGCGTTGACGCAAATCCGCACCCTTTTATAACTTGGCTATGTGGAGGTGTGAGATGCCTAAACTCAAAATCGCATTCGTTCTAGCAGCAATACTATTACTTTCATGGTCGGTCAGCCAATCGGGACTGTTACGAGCAGAGGGCAACGAGCCACTCTACATCGTACTTGTCGATAGGCATGCTACCAGCATGTCCCAGGAGAATCGAAATCTGGCAGTCTCGTTTGTAGGCTTGCTTTCCGCTCTCCGCGAGGACCAGAGCATAGGATTCCTCACGGCTGACAGCGAAGGCGCGATCGGCCCCGCCGTTTCCGGCAGCGCGGAGCACAAGAGCGCTTACAGGGAAATCGTAGCAAGAATAGAGGACTCCGCATCGGTTCGGACAGCCGATCTTTCAGAGCCGCTGTCTTACGCTCACGAGCTGATGAAGTTCGAGGGTGCCGGGGAAGGCTCTACCGTTTACGTCATATCCGGCGGGGACCTCGAGGGTGAATCGCCTGCGGAAGCATATCCGCTGGGTGAAACCATAAATGACTTCAAGCGCGAGGGCTGGCAGGTTGTCAGTATCGCCTTGCCGGGCTCCTCCACCTATGCGAAGGACTTCACACGAACGGTGTCCGGCGGCACGGGCGGCGACATATTCCCACTTTCTACGCCCGAGGAACTGAAAGTCATCGCCGACAACATCCTCAGCGTGGACGCGAAAGGCTCCCTGTTCGAGATCGGCCAGGACGAACTCGCGCCTAACGACGTATTCACGGCATCACTCGAAATCGCGCCTAGCACTACCGAGTCTTCACTGGTGTTCTTCAAGCAGGGTTCCGCAGGCTCACTCAGCCTGCAAAATCCGTCTGGCGGCAAGGCGTCCGAGGGCGACCGCGCTCTGTCCGGCGTCGTCGAAACCGCGCACGTCGTAATCTGGACGCTTATCGACCCTGTTCCAGGGGAATGGACGGTTGATGTTCGCGGTGGTGACGGGTTCATTTCCGCCTGGCATTATCCGAAGAACAAGCTTGACCTCAATCTCGTGTCCTTCGACACGATCCCGTTTGACCAGAGCACGGAGTTCGTAGCATACGTCGCAGACGGACACGAGCGCGTTCATGTACCTGACGGAGAGATGCGCGCCACTATCATCGACTCTGAGGGCAAGGCGTTCACCTATGAACTCAACGATAACGGTGAGTTTGGAGACGCTGTTCCCGGCGATGCCTACTATTCAACAACGGTTCCGCCGCTTGGCAGCGAAGGTGAGTACAGGATTGATCTGGAACTGCACTGGCCACAGCACGAGCACAACATCTCCACGCAGAAGTCGGTGATGGCACAGGCGTTCCCGGTTCTCGATGTCAATCTGGAGCATACTGAGGGGCTGGTGCCCGGCGACCGCGTAATCATCGGAACCGCCGAGGTCAAGGTGAACGGTCAGCCCTACGCCATTCCCACCAGTATGCTATCGGCAGACATTTCGTCTGAGAGCGGCGAAAGTGTAATCGAGCTTGTTCCGCAGGAACTGCTCAACACCGGCCACGCATGGGCATTCGACATCGTATTCACGCCCGGCTCCAAGGAGCTTCACACCGCACTGTTCCAGATCAACATGCAGTACGCGGCGCGAGACTACAATTTCACCACCGATGCAGCGGTGCTGTCCTCGTTCGCTGCGCGGGCTGTGCCGCAGCCTCAGCAGCAGGTAATCACACAGGTGGAATATGTGGACAGAATAGTAGAGGTGCCCGTCGAGGTAGAGGTGCCGGTGCCCGTCGAAGTCGCGCCGCCCGCGTCTGAAGAGGGAACCGACTTCCCGGTGATGATCGCCATTATCGCGGTGGCCGCTGTCGTATCTATACTCGCAATGGCAGCCATAATCTACGCAATCTACGGGCTGACCCGGCCAACTCCTTATGGCTATCTGTACGATGATGAAGGCGACCTGCTGGTTGACTTCTCCAAGATCGAGCGTTCCTTCATGACTCTTGTGACGCACAAGAACCTAATCATCGGCGAAGAACTCGGAATCCCGGAACTGAGGGGGCTGTCGTTCTACTACGGTGATGGTGAGGTGGATATACGCAGCACACAGACTGAGCCGAGCATTCGCATCAATAATCGCCCTCTAATCGAGGGTCAGGAGACGCGCTCGCTCAACCAGTCTTGGATAGGGACACAGGGCAAGCTGTTCAGCCTGCATCTGACAAAGCCCGAGGAAGATTCCGAACCATTCGTCGCACCTGTCGTTGGCGACGACTAGACCCGAGTCGCCAAATACGAGCAACCAGTAGCAGCAGAGGCGCTGGCGGTGTTACCGCCAGCGCCTCTTCCTTGTCAGTGTCTATTGACTAGGGTGTATGCAGGGTTATTCGGATTCCTCGATTCGGATAGTCTTCATCGCATCCCCCGGCGTCCTTTGCCGCATCGGGTCTCGCACAGATATGCCGTTGACCACATCCATGCCCGACACCACTTTGCCAAACACCGAGTGATGGTCGTCCAGATGCGGCGTGGGCACGAAAGTTATGAAGAACTGGCTGCCGTTCGTGCCACGTCCTCCTCTAACACCCGCGTTCGCCATCGACAGGATTCCCGGCGAGTCGTGCCGCAGGCTGGGATGGAACTCGTCGTCGAACTGGTAGCCCGGTCCTCCACTCCCAGAGCCGGTCGGATCACCGCCCTGCGCCATGAAGCCCGGAATTACGCGATGGAAGGTTACGCCGTCGTAGTAGCCTTCACGCGCGAGAAAAACGAAGTTGTTCACGGTAGCGGGCGCTTCCGCCGCGAAAAGCTCTATCTCTATCTCCCCGCCCTTCTCCATCTCAATCGTTGCCGTATATTTCTTGCTTCCATCTATCGCCATCGCTGGCGGTACGCTATATTGCTTGCTTGCCACAATTCCTCCAATCGATATCGATTTCTCTAATTTTCTTCGATTCTGATTGTCTTGATAACGTCGCCCGGACCGGTCGCAGTGTTTGGGTCTCTCAGACTGATGCTCATCACCACACCCATGCTGCCCTCATCTACCTGCCCGAATACTGAGTGGCAGGACTCCGCAGCGCAGTCTTTTTCCGAGCCGTCAAGATTGTACCCGTCCAGGAAATGCGTCTCGCGGAACGTGATGAAGAACTGGCTGCCGTTCGTGCCCTGCCCGTTTCGCATTCCCGCGTTCGCCATGGAGAGCACGCCGGGCCCGTCATGCCGAAGGTCGGGGCTGACTTCATTGTCGAATCGGTATCCGGGCCCCCCGCCACCCGTGCCTGTCGGGTCGCCGGTCTGCGCCATGAACCCCTCCAGCACGCGGTGGAAAGTAACGCCGTCGTAGAACCCTTCCCTAGCCAGGAATACGAAGTTGTTCACCGTCGTCGGCGCGCCATCCTCGAAAAGGTCTATTACTATCTCGCCGCCCTTTTCCAGCTCGATGACCGCCGTGTAGTCCTTGCTCGTGTCAATCGTCATTGCGGGCGGGGCGTCCCACTGCTTCATCGCAGGCTCAGCCGCCGGTGGTGCCGCTGTGGGCGCGGCAGGTGCGGCCTGTGCGGGCGCGGCGGCAGGCGCCTTTGGCGCTCCAAGCTCCGGCTCACTCGAACACGCGGCCATCGCAGCCAGTGCGAACAGAGCAACAATCGTAAATGCAATTTTCCGTGAGTATCTGACTGCCATTATCTTCTCAGACCTTCCATTTGATATGACGCCGCAACTTGCGCGTCAACGGCACTATTCTACAATCACGGCAAGTTAATCGCCACCCTGCGCAACGCTGCACAGAAACACGCAATAGTCCCTTCCCCCCTTAATCCGCGAAGTTAGAGCCTGCCTCTGCGTAGGCAGGGGGTGAGGGAAACTATCCTTTCTGCCCTGTAAATCCTGTTAGCCCGCGATACCCGCAAAGTGCATCGCCTGGTCAACGATGTCCACACCCACCATCTCGCTGTGCGCGCTGATTAGCTGTCGGGTAATCGGCCCGGGGCATTCCTCGCCCACCGCTCGATTGTCCACCCGGCTCACCGGCACGATCCGCGGGCTTGTGCGCGAGAAGAACACCTCGTCCGCAGTGTACAGGTCGTATGGCTGAAGGTCCTCTTCGCTGAATGGAATGTCGAGCCGCTCCGCCAGTTCGATTAGAACCCCGCGCGAAATCCCCTGCAGAATGCTGCGGTCGGTCGGAGTCTTCAGCACGCCATCCTTGACGAGAAACACATTGTAGCCGATGCCCTCACTCAAGTTACCCGAGTCATCCAGCAGAATCGGCTGCGCGTTCGGGTCAACATCCGCGACTTCCAGCTCAGCCTGCACGAAGTTCAGCCGGCTGTGGTGCTTCACCTTTGGGTCCATAAACTGGCTGCTGTAGCTTCTTGTGCGCGCAATGACGCCGTGTGCTCCCTCAGTGTAAAAGTGCGCGAAGGAAGCGAATGCCACCGGCTTTATGCTGATGCACACGGTCGCGGGACCTGCGTCTCCGATATGCCTTGCCTGTGCGCCTCGCGTCACGAACGGGTTTATGGAGAAATCTCCGGCACTCTCCAGATGCTCTTCGTTGCGCCGCACTCCCTCCTCGCACAGCGACATCATCTCGCCGGGAGTCAGGCCGCAGTCAATCCGAAGATACTTCAGTGAGCGATACAGCCTGTCGATATGCCTGTCCAGAACGAAGGGTACGCCATTGAAAGTGCGCCCGATGTCGAAGACCACATCAGCCACCATGAATCCCCTGTCATCAGGCGAAATTCGCACCTCCTTGTATGGCACCCATTCGCCATTGAAATATGCCGTGTAGTCTCCGTAGTCAGCCATAGCAAGCCTCCTTGGCAATGTCCAGTCATATCAGTCATACATATGCCGCCACCCGCCTCGCCATAATATACCACCCGAACAATGCTACGCACATAGACGCCGTTCTATTGAGAATCTTGCGTTAGTCCCTTCCCCTTTGATGGGTTCACAGGGGTAGGTATTGAAAATAATCGGGCCTTGCATTTGCGATTTCACCCCCATCCTAACCTTCCCCCATCAAGGGGGAAGGGATAAGGTGAATGGCAATTATGCCCACCGCTAAACGCTTTTGGGAGCGGGCGTATTCGTTTCACCTGCATCCCTGCTTTCGCGGGCGTCAGTATTCAATTGTGAGTGAGTTGGCTATCAGGGGTCGTGGGTGAGCTTGCGCCAGCGGATGCGGCTGAAGTCTATGTCCATGCCGGGGTTGAGACGGGTCAGGTATGCCTCATAGCGTGCCTTGAAGGCTGCCTGCTTGTCGGGGTCGTGGATGAAGATGTCGTAGCCGGGGGCTTCCATCTCGACTTCGGAGATTTCCTCATCGGTAAGCTCGTTGCCCTTGCAGTCGTGTCGCCTGTCCTCGCAGATGCAGGGGAATGGATAGACCTCGTAGTACACAGGGCCGTGCAGGCTGAAGTCGATGGCATCGGCGCGGCGGCGCTCGTATTCCTCACGGCGCAGGCGCTCCTCCTCTTCTTCCGGTCCTTCGACAGGCTCAGGACGAGCGGAGTCATCGTCTTCCTCTATGAAGTCGAAGAGGCAGCGCAGCAGTTCCCTGGATGCGGACATCCTGTGGCAGGGCTTGAAGTCTTGCAGGTTGCCTTCCATAGCGGAGACCAGGAACTCAACGATGGTACTGCCGTTGTCTGTCCTTTCTTGCGCTATCTGTGCTATCTCGGAGCTTATGCGCCTGTCGGCACGGCGCCCATCGCGGCGCTCTCGCCTAGTGGCGGGCTGCAAGTCCAGGCCGTCGATGAGTGACTGGGCTTGCACGCCGGTGAACTTTTCGAGCAGTCTTGCGGCTTCGAGCTTGTGGCAAGGCTTGAAGTCTTCCAGCTCGCCATTGACGGCTGAGATGAGGAATTCAATTATGAGACTGCCGTTGTTCGTTTTTTCGAGCACCATCCGTCTGAACGACTCGACGAGTTCGCGGCGGGTGGTGTGCTGTGTTTGTTGTAGTGTATCTGCAATCATGTGTTCTGCATTATAGGCACGGATGTTCCTATTGTCAAGGGGGACGGGGGCTGACATCGATGGACAGGATACTTTGTCCTGTCTCTTCGGCAAGTTCAGGCGGACGGTGATTTCACCCCCATCCTCATCGCCCTAAACTGCACTAGTGGAATTTTCTTATCCATCGTCTATTACACGCAGTCATCTGGCGACCGGAGACGCTGAACAGTACCGCCTGCTGCCCGCGCTGTGCTATAAAGGAAGTGGGAAAGCTTCATTTTCGTCGGCAAGATGACGACACAAAGGGTTAGAGACAGGAACGAACAATCGGTACAGCCAGCCCAACCGACAAGAATTCGCTCTACCACGGCGCAAACGTCATCGAGGGACAAGCCCCGATGGTCGAAATGCGCGCTCTTACGAAGTGCTACGACGAGGGCAGCGAGACTCGTCTGGTCGTTCAACAGGCAGACGCCAAGATTAATCGAGGCGAATTCGTCGCTCTCGCAGGTCCGAGCGGCTCCGGCAAGACCACCCTGCTCAACCTCATCAGCGGCATCGACACACCTACAAGCGGCGAGGTGCTGATTGATGCCACACCCATAACGAGGCTTTCCGAGAAGGAGCGTACGCTCTTCAGGCGAAAGAACATCGGCTTCGTCTTCCAGTTCTTCAACCTGATCCCGACACTGAGCATACGGGAAAACCTCCTGCTGCCGCTTCAGCTCAATTCCTTTCCGGCAGATAGGTCGCGGGAGCGCATCTCCGGTCTGCTGGAACAAGTCGAAATGGCGGACAGGCTCGACAGCTACCCGGACAGGCTTTCCGGCGGAGAGAAGCAGCGAGTCGCAATCGCCCGCGCTCTAGTTCACGACCCGCCGCTCATTCTTGCCGATGAGCCGACGGGCAACCTCGATGCCGACACCGGCACGGCCATAATGTCGCTCCTGAAGAGCCTCATCGAGGGCAGCGGCAAGACGATGGTTGTCGTATCGCACAGCGACATGGTTGTCGGCATTGCAGACCGAGTGCTCGCAATGGAGGACGGCAGGCTAGTGGACCGCACCGAACAATATGTTCAAGTCAACTCGATACGATAGCCCCCCGTGCCACAATAGACACAGGTCGGAGCGTGAAGAATGAGCGCGGTTCTCTGGCTGTCGAGCGCTCGTTACCTGCTGCACCGCCCCTGGCAGATGGCGCTGTCCGTGCTGGGCATAACGCTTGGCGTCGCCGTAGTGGTGGCGATAGACCTGGGCAACCAGAGCGCCAAGCATGCATTCAACCTGTCAAGCAGTGCCGTAACGGGCAAGGCGACCCACCAGATTGTGGGTGGGCCTGCTGGTCTGCCGGAAGACGTTTACCGCACGCTTCGGCTTGATGTGGGCGCTCGCGATTCCGCACCGGTAGTCTCAGGCTACGCCAGGCTGGACGACGGCAGAACGCTGCAACTGCTCGGGATAGACCCTCTTTCGGACACGCAATTCAGACCCTACACTGGCAGCGCAGCATCCCCTGACGGCTCGAATAATCGCTCAAGCTCGCCAGCCAATTTCACGACTTCGCTCCTCGCCTATCCCAACACCGCCCTCACCTCTGTTGAGACTGCGGAGGCTTTGAGACTGAAGCCAGGCGACACTTTGGCGCTCGGCATCGCGGACAAAACGCGATCGGTCGAGATTGTAGCCTTGATTGAGCCGCAAAATAGTCTGAGCGCCGAGTCTCTGCGTAATCTCCTGATTACGGATATTTCGACCGCTCAGGAACTGCTGGGACTAGAGGGAAGGCTTAGCCGAATCGACCTCATTGTGCAGCAGAATGAACATGGCGAACGGCTTCTTGGACGCATAGCCGCCTCGCTCCCACCCGAAGCCGCCCTTCAGAGTTCAAGCGCCCGATCCGAGACCATCGCGCAGCTTACCCGTTCCTTCGACCAGAACCTTTTTATCATCAGCCTGTTGGGGCTGATAATCGGCGCGTTCCTCATCTACAACACGATGACCTTCTCCATAGTGCAGCGCCGTCCGATAATCGGCTCTCTGCGCGCTCTTGGCGTAACGAGGCGAGAGGTGTTCGCCGTAGTGCTCGGTGAGGCACTCGCCATCGGCGCCGTAAGCTCGATAATAGGAGTTCTGCTTGGCATACTCGTCGGACGTGGCCTTGTCCACGTCATCACACAGAATATCAACGACCTGTTCTTCGTCGTATCGGTGCAGGAACTCACCATTCCCGCATGGTCGCTGGCAAAAGGCGTACTGTTGGGCATCCTTGCGACCTTGACGGCGGCATTCGTGCCCGCCCTGGAGGCAACGGGTATCCCTCCGAGGGAAGCGCTCTCCCGCTCACACCTTGAGACGAGCTTGAAGAGCGCCGTGCCACTAGCCTCCGCCGTCGGCGTCATTCTCATTTCTGCCGGCATCGCGCTAATTTTCCTTCCAGTCGATACGCTCATATTCACATTTATCGGACTAGCGTCACTCATCATAGGCTGTGCGGCTCTCACGCCTATCTGTCTCGTCCTGGTCAGCAAGTCGATTTCGCCCACGCTGGCAAGAATGTTCGGCGCATTGGGCGCGGCGCCGGCGCGGGGCATCGTCTCATCCCTGAGCCGAACGGCGGTCGCGATCGCGGCGCTCGCCGTAGCCATCTCCATCACGATCTCCATCGACACAATGGTCAAGAGCTTCCGCACCACCGTCGAACAGTGGCTGAACACCTCACTAAGCTCCGACATCTACATCTCGCCCGCCTCTCTCCGGCTGGAACGGTCGGGAGCGGGTCTATCCCCCGCGATTTTGGAAAGCATCAGCGTTATAGATGGCGTGGAGAGCGTAAGTACCGTCCGAAATGTGCGCGTCCACTCGCCGGATGGCGAAGTAGATTTGCTGGTTGTGGGCACAACCGCTGAAAGGTTCGCCCGGTACAACACTTTCAAAGAGGGAGACCCGGCAGGCTTTTGGGACGACTTGCAAGCGGGCGACGCAGTAGCTGTATCAGAGCCGTTCGCCAACCTCAACGACAAGGGTGTTGGTTCGCTCGTCAGGCTCCACACCGCGGAGGGAGAACGCGACTTTCGCATCGCGGGTATTTACTACGACTACAACTTCTCCGGCAGCGGCAGGCTATTGATGAGCCGCAACGCGTACCAGCAGTTTTACGACGACGATAATTTCTCCGGAATCGGGATAACGGCATCAGAAGGAATCAGTCCTGATGAACTAATCCCGGCGATTGAAAGCGCCATCGGCGCGGGACAGCAGATTGTGATTCGTTCCAACGCCGAACTGAAGGCTGCCGCGATGGAAGTCTTCGACCGCAGCTTTGCCATCACATCGGTCGTCTATATCCTTTCAATATCGGTTGCGTTCATTGGCGTGCTCAGCGCGCTTATGGCAATGCAGATGGAGCGCACACTCGAGTTCGGCACGCTCCGCGTCATTGGCTTCACGCCAAGACAGGTGTGGCTGATGTTCACCTCCCAGACAGCCCTCATGGGCGTCATAGCAGGGCTGCTCTCGTTGCCGTTAGGACTTATCCAGGCAGCCGTGCTCATATTCGTGGTCAATCGCAGGTCCTTCGGCTGGACTATGGACATGGAAATATACCCACTTGTGCTAGCGCAGGCAGTTGTGATTGCCGTAGCCGCGGCATTACTCGCGAGCGTCTATCCGGCCATAAAGATGTCGCGCTCATCGCCCGCGTCAGTCTTGCGCAGGGAGTAGTTGCCGCATCCGGCACGCAGCAAATCGATAAGAAACAATTATGCGTATTGCAATCATCGTACTGAGCCTCGCCGTAGTTCTCGCCATTTTAGGCGGAGGAATCTACGCACTCGACCGCGATTCACGCCGGCATGAGGTGAGCGCAAGCCTGTCTCTCTCGGATGCCCTCAACCCCGGCAGCCTTGGCTTCAAGAGAGTTACCGCGCCGCGCAAGTTCGCCTTCCCGGACGACCACGGCCCACACCCGGACTACGCCCTCGAATGGTGGTACTTCACCGGCAATCTGGACTCGCCGGACGGCAGGCACTTCGGATATGAGCTGACCTTCTTCAGGATAGGCTTGACCTCCGAAGAATTCGACCGCAGTTCCGAATGGGCGGCGAATCAGATGTACACTGCCCATTTCGCCCTGACTGATGTGGAAAACGACCGGTTCCACTCGTTTGAGCGATACGGCCGCGATGCCTTGCGATTGGCTGGAGCGGCAGGTTCCCCATTCCGCGTATGGCTGGAGGACTGGTCGGCCACTTCAACGAACGGCGACACGCTACCGATACGACTGATAGCTAGCGAGAACAGCGTTGCAATCGACCTTCTCTTGTCCAGTAAGAAGGACATCGTGCTGAACGGCGAAGACGGCTTCAGTCGCAAGGGTAACAACAGTGGCGAGGCGTCTTACTACTACTCGCTTACGCGCATGCCGACCGAGGGCACGATTACCCTGAACGGACAGACCCGCGCGGTCAGTGGCTTGAGCTGGCTGGACAGGGAATGGAGTTCGTCACAACTCTCTGAAGAGCATGTCGGCTGGGACTGGTTCGCGCTTCAACTATCGGACGGCCGCGACATAATGTACGGCGTCCTCCGCCCTCGCGATGAAACGGCAAGCGAATTCCAACTCGGCACCGTAGTCGAAGTGGACGGCAGCCACCGCAGCATAGAAGAAGGCGAGGTGCTCCTCGATGTGCTGGACAGGTGGCAAAGTCCGCGCGGCGGGACATACCCCGCGCGCTGGCGATTCCGTATGCCCACGGAAGGGCTGGACGTCGAGATTACGCCCTACATCAGCGACCAGGAACTCGACGCCATCGTCCGCTACTGGGAAGGCGCAGTGCAAATAGAAGGCGCCGCCAGCGGAGGACCCGTTACCGGCAACGGCTATGTCGAGCTCACAGGATACGCCGACTAGCCCTCGTTCAGAAACTGCACTGCCGCGTCCGCGTCCAGCAGCGGATATATCTCGAACTCTGCCGGTATCATCTCCGACCACTCCGTCAGCAGGCGATGAAGCTCCTCGTTGGATTCGACATCGAACAGCGCCACAGCTCCCCTGCCCGTGCGCGCGTAGAACGCTCGCGCAAGCCCTCTGTCCAGCTTGTCCTGCGCCCACGGCCAATATTTCTTGCGAGTCTCCCTGACTTCGGATGGGCGCGTCGGATGCGGGCTGCTGATTGCGAGAAATAGCATATATATCGATTCCTTTCTTCATCCTCTGCAAGATGAAAAAAATAGGCTGTCTTGCAGGGTATTCTATACCAGTAACCCGGACGGAAACATCGATTTAATAAAGCACTGAATATACCGACTAGCTAATGCACAGATGTACTACGAAAGCATTTGCAGTCGGTCATTAGGCTGTGATAATCTCTTATGCGGTATCTAGCCTGCATCCCGAGGAGCGGCACATGAACATAAACTACACCTGCATAGTGCAGGAAGGCATTGTGCCTGACGACCAGCGAGTCAAACTCGCTTCCGAAATCAGGCGTATCAGCGCAGCCGTCCTCGATATTCCGGCGGACGGGATAGCCGTGGAATACTACGAAGTGCGGCATGGGTTCGGCTTCCGCGGCGGCGAAGTCTCCACGACCTCAACCGTGCGCGGTCAACTCACCGAGGCGATAGACCAAGAAACCCGCGTCGATCTGATGACCCGGATTATGAACATGTGGATGGCAGAGACGGGATGCGAAGTCGACGAGTTTCTGGTGTCGGCGCGTGACCCGCAGTAGTCAACCATCAAAGTCAGCAAACAGGCATAGACATAACACTGAAGCGAGAAAGGAAGAGATATGCCGTATTACAAGTGCATTGTGCCGGAAGGCTCAGTAGAGTTCGAGAAGCGGCAGGCGGTCGCCAAGGCGTTCACCGACATCCACTGCGGCAGCACGGGCGCGCCGCGCACCTTCGTGCATTGCGAGTTCATCGAGTACCCCGAAGGCGGCAGCACCGGCTACGACAGCGACGCGCCGTACTACATGGACGGCGGCAACCGCGCGGGCCGGCCCGAGGAGGTGAAGCAGAAGCTGCTGAGCGACCTCATCGCCGCATTCGTGGAGATTACCGGCATCTCGCCCGGCGACATCGACGGCAGAATAACCGAGGGCAAGGCGTCTCAGACCATGGAGGGCGGCCACGTCCTGCCCGAACCCGGCGAAGAGGGCCCGGAGTGGTACGAGCACGCCGCAGCCGACTAGCCCTCAAGCCTACCACCTAAGCACGTAATCCAATGCGCCCAGCGAATGCCGGGCGCATTTTCTTTCGTCAACCGAAATCTCGCCAATCCATGTCCATCCGATAATCTTTGACGCCTGACACCCGACGCCTGGTTTCCGATTTGAAATAACCCTGTCTGCTGTATAACATACCCCTCACAACAACTGACATTTTCGGAGGACCACAGTATGAAAGTAACAGACGTCAAGGTAACGATGTTCAACTGGGAGCAGGAGGCGTGGACGACCGGGATAGGCGGCGGCAGGGGCACCAGCTTCGGCGGCGATGTACTATTGGGCATCCTGACCGTCGAGACTGATGAGGGCATCAGTGGGAACGCATTCCTTGGCTCGTCTCACCAGGGCGCGGACGATCTCGTCGCGCCGCTGATGAAGTTTCTCAAGCCAATAGTGATGGGCAGGAACCCGATGGAAAGAGGGGCAATCTGGTGGGAGATGTGGAGGGAGAATCGCAGGGTTACAACCAGCGCAATCGGCGCTATCGATGTCGCACTGTGGGACATCGCGGGTAAGGCTGCCGGACTGCCGATTCACCAGCTTATCGGCACATGCCGTTACAGCGTGCCCGCATACTCCAGCACCGCGTGGCACGCGACCGCTGAGGAGTATGCCGAGGAGGCAAAGCACTTCCAGTCCCTCGGCTGGACGGCTCACAAGATACATCCGCACTCCGACCCCGCCGCGGACATCGAGATTTGCAAGGCAGTCCGCGAGGCTGTCGGCGATGACATGGTGTTGATGCTGGACTCCATGTGGGCTTACGGCTACGAGGACGCGGTGCGTGTGGGGCGCGCCATCGAGGAACTGGACTTCTTCTGGTATGAAGACCCGCTGGTCGAAGAGGACATCTACAACTACGTCAAGCTCCGCCAGAAGCTGGACATACCCATAATGTCCACCGAGTTCGCTCCCGGCAGACTCTACGGCATGGCGCACTGGATACAGAGCTACGCAACGGACATCCTGCGAGGAGATGTTGCGGTAACGGGCGGCATCACCCCGTTGATTAAGATAGCTCACATAGCCGAGGGCTTCGGCATGAAGTTCGAGATTCACCACGGCGGCAACTCGCTCAACAATGTGGCAAACCTGCATGTAACCATGGCAATCCGCAACTGCGACTACTACGAAGTCTTCCCTTGCACCGGTGCAAACAAGTATGCTCTCGTGGAAGACATAGAGGTTGACGACAAGGGCCTGGTCTATGCGCCAACCGAGCCGGGACTCGGCTACGAGATCGACTGGGACCTTGTGAAGCGCAACTTCGTGCAAGAGGTTTCGTAACTGGGCCTGACCTGACATGGATAGACAGGATAGGGAAGATGAGATGGACCTGGAAAAGAGAATGCATGACTCCCCCTACCACCGCTGGCTAGGCGTGGAGCTCGTCCGCGCCGATGCGGGCGATGTCGAGGTGCGTATGCCTTTCCGCGAGGAATTTCTCGCGTCTGACGATAGGCTTAACGTGCATGGCGGCATCATATCCACACTTGCCGACCTCACCACCTGCTTTGCCATGATGAGCAGCACCGGCAAGGACGCCCCAAACATGAATCTCCAGGTGGACTACCTGCGTATGGTCGGGCCCGACACCGACCTGATAGCCTATGGCAAGGCGGTCAAGACCGGACGCACGGTCGGAGTGGCGGATGTGGAGATACGAACATCTGAAGGCAGGCTCGTAGCCGTCGGACGTTCCACGCTCGTCAACGCCGCGCCGCCGCGCGAAACGCTTACGGGCAGAGGCTAGACATGCGCGCGGTAGTCATACACGAACACGGTGGACGCGACAAGCTCATCCTCGAAGACATCCCCGACCCGGCGCCTGCGCCCGGCGAAATCCTCCTGCGCGTCAAAGCCGTCGGCCTGAACTACCTCGACATATTCGTGCGGCGCGGCATGCCCGGATTGCCCATCGACCTGCCCCGCATATCCGGCGGCGACATCGCGGGCGAAGTCGTGGCACTCGGCAAGGATGTAACATCGGTCAGTGTCGGCCAGCGCCTGCTCATAGACCCCGCGATCACGATGCCCGACGGCACGGGCGGCGCGCTTGGCGAAAGCGCCACCGGCGGCCTGTCAGAGTATTTCGCCATCTCAGCCGACAACGCCATCCCGCTGCCCGACGACGTTACATACGAGCAAGCCGCCGCGCTCCCAATCGCTTATGGCACAGCCTGGCGCATGATAATCACTCGCGGCAAGCTCCAGGCGGGCGAAAGCATACTCATTCTCGGAGCGAGTGGTGGCGTTGGAACCGGCGCGGTGCAGATTGCCAAGATGCTGGGCTGCGAGGTCTTCGCCGCCGCAAGCAACCCAGGCAAGCTCGCTCAACTGAAGGAGCTGGGCGCTGACCACGCCGTGAACTACATAGAGCACCCGGAGTTTCACCGCTATGTGCGCAGTCTCACGGATGGCGAAGGCGTGGATGTAGTCGTGAACTACACCGGCGGCGACAGTTGGGTTCGCAGCCTCAAGGCGGTCAAGCACGGCGGGCGCATCCTAACCTGTGGCGCAACTGCCGGATTCGACCCGCCCACCGACATCCGCTACATCTGGCGCCGGGAGATGGACATACTAGGCTCCGACGGCTGGCACAGGCAAGACCTCATCGACCTGCTTGACGCCGTGCGACAGGGCAGTATCATACCTGTTATAGGCGCGGTGCTGCCCCTTGAGGACACTGCGGAGGGACATCGCCTGCTGGAAGACAGAGAGATATTCGGCAAGGTGATAATCACGCCCTGAGCGATACCGACTGAGCATCCAACCTTCGTTGCCGAAAACACAAAAGACTTTGGAAAGGTGATAATCACGCCATGACTGTCGAAAAACACTCATCCGGCAACTTCGGAGAGCTATTCTGGCGTCCGGTCCTGCTCTACCCGGACAAGGTGGTCATCGAGCAGGGCGACGTCTCCCTGACCTATACAGCACTGGAGGAGCGCACCCAGCAGTTGGCAGCCGCGCTCAGCCGTCTCGGCATCGGCCGAGACGATAAGGTAATGCTGCTGATGACCAACGACTATCGCTTCGTCGAGAGCCTGTTCGGCATCATCCGCATCGGCGCGGTAGCCGTTCCCGCGAACATCAAGCTTGGCAACGATAACCTGATTTTCATCGCCGAGCACAGCGACTCCCGCATCCTCATTGCGCACGAGGAACTCGCGGACAAGGCGCAGGCAATCCACAGCGGTGCGGCGAACATAGAACATACGCTGCTCGTGGACGGGAGCATGGACGGCATGCTCGACTACGAGAGCTTGCTCGCCGAGGAAACCGGCGGCTTCACCACCGCGCAAGTCGAAGACGATGATGTCGCTATGATGATGTACACGTCAGGCTCGACCGGTCGCCCAAAGGGCTGCCTTCTCAGTCACGCCAGCAAGTGGTGGACTGCCCGCTCCGGCGTCCGCGCGATGATGAATGTGCAGTCCGACCGCGCCCTCATTGTCGGGCCGCTCTATCATGCCAACGCCCTCTGGGGCAGTCTAATGCCGATGCTCTATGTCGGAGGCTCCACTGCCATACTGCCCGGCTTCGACGCCGTTCCGGTCATTGAGGCAATCGACCGCCACAAGCCCACGTTCATGTCCGGCACTCCCTCCATGTATAGCCTGCTGCTCGCCGAGCGCGAAGCGTTGCGGACAAACGACGTAACGTCATTCGAGTACCTGTCCTGCGGCTCAGCGCCCGTCCCCGAAGAACTCATGCAGGAAATCAACCGCGTCTTCGGCTGCGAGGTCATCGAAAGCTACGGCCTCACCGAGGCAGGCGCGAATGTGCTGTCTCCGCGCTGGGGTATCAAGAAGCTCGGTAGCTGCGGCCTTCCAGTCATGGATGTCGAAATTCGCATAGTTGACCCCGAGAACGAAAGCCGTGACTGCGAACCCGGCGAAATCGGCGAACTCTGGAGCAAGGGACCGCCCAACCTCATCGGCTACTACAAGCAGCCTGATGTTACCGCCGAGAAGATGACGCCAGACGGCTTCGTAAAGTCCGGCGACCTCGTGTACGCCGACGAGCAGGGCTACATCTACTTCCAGGGTCGTGTGGACGACATGATTAACTGCGGCGGCGAAAACGTCTATCCCAAAGAAGTGGAGACCATCATCCTCCAGCATCCCGCAGTCGCCGATGTTTCAGTAGTATCTGCGCGCCATCAAGTCAAGGGCGAAGCGCCCATCGCGTGGGTCGTGCTCCACAAGGACGAGAACACCGATGAGATGGAGTTGAAGCAGTTCTTCTTCGCCAACGGTCCTGCCTATGCCCACCCGCGCCGCGTTTTCTTCCTCGACGAGATACCCGTCTCCGGCACCAACAAGATAGACCGCAAGTGGCTCACCGAAGAAGCCGCCCGCCGCATCCCGGAGGGCATCACCGGCGGCACGGGGTGACGGGGGACCAACATCGATGGACAGGATGAGCAAGATAGGGATCAAGGGGTAGGTGGTCAGAATGCTGCTTTTGAAGAACGCTCACATCATCGACGGCAAAGGTGGCGCAGCGCAGGAAAATATGTCGGTGCTGATAAGAGATGGACGCATCGCGGAGATTGCTCCCTCCGCCGCCTTGCCCACGCCTCCCGACGCCACCGAAATCGACGTCAGCGGCAAGACCCTGCTACCCGGCTTCATCGACTGCCATGTGCATATCATGGGCAACCCCGACCCGCGCCTGTCGCCACGCATGTCAAACATCCCCATACGGGACGCTACCTATCTCAAGGGACGCGCGCTGCTTCAATCTGTCACCGCTGCCCGCAAGACACTGCAAGCAGGTTTTACGACCATACGCGATCTGGGAGCGCCTAACGACGTATTTGTCCTCCGCGACAGCCTCGCGGCCGGAGAGCACCCCGGTCCTCGCCTGCTCTCAGCCGGCAAGGGCATCACCCATACCGGAGGGCACGGCACCGAGTACAGCAACGATATGGCGCATGTAGCCGACGGCGCGGACGAGGTGCTGAAGGCGATTCGCTATCAGGCTGTTGCGGGCGCGGACGCCATCAAGATTATCGGCGGCACACGCCCCGCTCTTTCACCGCCCTTCCGTGGACGCTCAGGTTACACCACAGAGGAGCTCATTCCCGGAATCGAAGAGGCGCACCGCGCAGGCATCAAGGTAGCCGCGCATGCCCACTCCCACACGGAAGGCATCAAGAATTGCATCCGAGCGGGCGTGGACTCCATCGAGCACGGCTTTCCCCTCGACGCCGCAGCAGCGGACATGATGGCGGAGCGCGGCACATTCCTCTGCCCCACTCTGTCAGTCAACCCGGCAGCGCAGCAAGCCATTGAGGAGGGCTTGTGGACATACCCCGGCTCGGAGGAACAGATGAAGCGAATGGAGGCCTACGCACGCGAGACGATTGCATTGGCGAAGAGCGCAGGCGTCAAAATCGCGCTAGGCACCGACGCCGCAATGCCCCTGGTCTTTCACGGCGACAACGCTCACGAGTTCGAGCTGATGGTGGAGTATGGCCTGACCCCGATGGAAGCCATAGTCGCCGGCACCCGCAACGCCGCCGACAACATCGGCCTGCTGGACGAGGTGGGCACTATCGAAGTGGGCAAGTCTGCCGACCTTGTAATCGTGAACGGCGACCCGCTGGAGGACATATCCATTCTGCGAGACGCGGGGCGCATTGAGATGGTGTTGAAAGGCGGGGTGGCAGTCAAAGCCGAAGCTTGATTTCACTTGGCATTTCATCCTCGTCAAAGTGGCAAAGGACTGCATCTTTCACCATGAACTTCAGGTCGTCCCAGGATTCACCCTCTGTGAATATACTGTAACCCAGCGCCCTTGCTTCAAAGATGCCGTCAGACATCTCGGTTACTTCAAAAATTATTTCACTCGGCCTCATCATACTACCTCAAGACTGGGTTGAGTAATTTCAGGAACGCTAGATCCTCTCATTATACGCCCACGACTTAATCAGATGATGCGCGATAGCAAGCGGCGCAGGAACCGCCAGCTTCTCGCTCTTGCCCTCCAGCGCGAGCAGCACTTCGGCGCGGCTGAACCACTGCACATCCGTCATCTCTTCGGCATCCATGTTGATATCAGTTGTCGCCGCCTCAGCAATGCACCCAATCATCAACGACGATGGGAAGGGCCACGGCTGTGACGAGTGATAGCGCACATTCCTCACCTGAATGCCCGCCTCCTCCATAATCTCCCGCGCCACAGCCTCCTCGATAGCCTCACCCTGGTCCATAAACCCCGCAAGCGCCGAGTACATACGCATCCGCTGTAACCGACCGCGCGACTGCCCCAGCAAGCAGCGATCCCCCTCCTTGTCCTCGACAACAGTGATTACCACCGGGTCCGTGCGCGGGAAGTGCTGCGCCTTGCAAGACGGGCATAATCGCATCTGACCGCCGCGCCGCTTCTCCGACGGCTGCCCGCATACCGAGCAAAACCTATGTCGCCTGTGCCAGTCCAGCTGCGCCCTCGCCTGCGCCACGATGCCCCCATCCGGACCGGGTAGAAGCTCCCCTGCCGCCCGGCAATCCTCGAAGCGCATTCCGGTCCAATCCTCGATGAAAGCGGCAGCCTCTTCATTCACCTCTACGGCAAAATGCGTAGCCCCGTCCATCATACCCAGCATAGTCGGCGTACTCACCGTGCCATCGGACGGAATCCCATCCGGCGACAGCCACCCCAGTATCGGCCCAGGATCATCGCCAAGCAGCACATTGAGATTACTGAACGGCAAGAACTGGCTTTGCGGGTCCTGCGCCTGCGCCTCAATCCAGTCCTCATCGCGCCGCTCGACCTCTCCTCTGTCCATCGGATTGCCCGCGAATGTGTGTGGTGGATACAACGACGTGCTCCTTTGTCAGTTAGTCAGTCAGTCGGTCAGTTAGTCAGTCAAGGGGGATTATACATAACCGCAGCGACGCCATGCTATAATCCGCCAATCAACGGCGAAAGGAAACGTCCATGCCCCTAGATAGCCTGCTCGAACTGGTCGAGACCTTGCGTGCGCGCATAGACGATCACGGCGCAACCCTCAGACAGAGCGAAGCCCAGACTCGGTACGCGCTAATTGACCCTTTGTTGCGTGAGTTGGGATGGGATACTAGCGACCCAGAGCTTGTAATCCCAGAATACAAAACAGAGGCAGGATCGGCTGATTACGCCTTATTCAGTGGTGGGGAAATCTTGATGATGGTTGAGGCAAAAAACCTCGGCACTCCGCCAAAACAGGCCATCACTCAAGTAATCTCGTATTGCATAGAGGGAGGAATAGACTATTTCGCTGTAACTAATGGCAATGAGTGGGAGATATACGAAACTCACAGACGCGGCGATATAGATGAGAAGCGAGTAGTCCATTTCGACCTAAAGGTATCTCCCAGGGATGCCTGTGTTGAAGTGCTGAAACTGTGGCGGCAAGGCGTACAAGGTGAATATAACAGCGCAGAATGGGACTGCGTATTCAGCAGTATTCGCCAATTGTCCGAGGAGCTCAAACCTACAACGGTAGAAGCGATCACTCCAACGACAGTAGCTTATGAATCCGCCTTTCAGACATCGCAAGAATTTTCCAACGACCTCACAGGGTGGATACTTCTATCAGAACTGAAGCCGGAAAATGGTAGCGTGCGCCCCTCGGAAATCATGTTCCCCGACAACTCGCAATCCACTATCCGAACCTGGAAGGATGTGCCCACCGAGACGGTACGCTGGCTTATAGA
Source organism: Dehalococcoidia bacterium (assembly GCA_965204855.1). GTDB lineage: Bacteria > Chloroflexota > Dehalococcoidia > Lucifugimonadales > JADFKI01 > Bin90. The sequence goes on along the minus strand of OZ242018.1, from coordinate 1,117,756 downwards.
CGCCGATATTCTTACCGAAAATCACTGCCCTGTTCTGCGCTCTTCGCGGGGAACACGCTACATAATGAATAGCAATCCTATTCATAGAAATGGGAGGCTATTTGATGAACCTAGGCAAGTAGAACGCATATTTCTTGAAACTTTTTTCGGTGGTCGTGAACTTGTCGACAACGCAAGAATTATCATAGAGCATGTAGGCTTGGATTCAGCCCTATTCAAAATCCACTTCTAAACTCAACACAATACATCTTACCCATCCTGTTAATTCACCCCATAGGAGCACAAGCCATGACGCAATTCCGAGGCAGCCACAGCGTCCTCGCCACGCCCTTCACTCCCGGCGGACGCGGCATAGACACCACCGCCCTGCGCCGCCTCGTTGACTGGCAGATTGAGAGCGGCAGTCACGGCCTAATCCCGCTCGGCAGCACCGGCGAGTTCCTGTCCGTCGGCGACGCCGAGCGCACGCAGGTCGTCGAGACGGTCGTGGAAGCCGCAAACGGCCGTGTCCCCGTGCTCATCGGCACGGCTGACGAGTGGACAGACAAGGCTGTGCGCTATTCGCAGGAGGCGCAGGCAATCGGCGCTGACGGGCTGATGATTATCTCGCCCTACTACTCCAGCCCCACCGAGGACGAGCTATTCGAGCACTTCCGCCGCATCAGCGATGCCGTTTCCATTCCCATCATGGTCTATAACAACCCGAACACCGCCAACGTTGACCTGCGACCGGAGTTCGTGGCGCGACTAGGAACGCTGGAAAACGTGCGCTACATCAAGGAGTCCAGCGGCGACATCTCCCGCGTGCGGGAAATTCACCGCATCAGCGACAGCGTGTCCGTCTTCGCCGGATACCACCCCTTCGAGTCGCTTGCGGCAGGCGCGAAGGGCTATGTATCGGTCATCGGGAACTTCCTGCCTGCGGAGTCTGCGGCAGTCTGCGACCTGATGGACGCGGGCAGGCACGACGACGCGCTTCAACTCTACAACCGCATGATTCCCCTGCTGAACGCCATCGCCGGCGACAAGTACGTCTCCGCTACGAAGTGCGCGATGGCTGCGGTGGGCATGCCCATCGGCGACCCGCGCCCACCCAGGCTGGCTTTGCCGGGCGCGGACGCGACAAGACTGCGCAAGCTAATCGGGGAGTTCAAGGTGGAATCGAAAGCGATAGGCGCGGTACAAGCGGCTGACTAGACTAGGCCGTCAGGCAGGCTGACCGTCATCTCACCTGCTTCCACGTCCACATCCAGCACCACATCCGGCAGCGCGGGTATCAGAATGTCGCGCCGTCCATCTTCGTGCACGACATATACGTCGTTGCCGCCAGTTACGATGATCTCGCATACAGTGCCAAGTTGCTCACCGTCTTCGGTAACAACACGCATGTCGAGAATCTGAAAGTGGTAGTACACGCCGTCAGGAAGCGGCTCGACTTCGCCCGGCAGCACCGTCAGTTCCGACCCTCGCAATGCCTCAGCCTGCGTTCGGTCGTTCGCAACGTCCAGTTTCACGAGAAGGCCGCGCTTGCCCTTGCGCGAGCGCTCAACCCGCGTAGTCTTGCCTTTCAGGCGAAGCATGCTCCCCGGAGCGAACCGCCTCGGCGCGTCTGAAAGCACTTCCACGCTCACGTCTCCGCGCAACCCCCATGCAGAACGAATCCTGCCTACAATCACCGGGATTTCACGAGAAGTTGGCATGGACGAATCTACGAGAGGGAATTAGTCGATCTTGAGGATGACTCTTGTGCCGTCCTTGACGGCGGCGACACGCAGCACCGCTCGAATGGACTGCGCCACCCTGCCCTGACGACCTATGACCTTGCCCTTGTCGGAGGGAGCAACGTCCAGCCGGAGAATGATAAGCCCGTCTTCTTCCTCTTCCTCGGTAACCACCACCTCATCAGGATGCGAGACGATAGCCTTTGCGATGTACTCGACTATATCTTTCATTCGGCGCTGGTCGTCTCTGCTTCAGGCGACGTTTCAGCAGCCTCGGGAGCGTCCGACTCCGCACCCGATTCAGCATCGGAAGTCGCCTCGGCGGTTGCCGCCTCCTGAGGCTCTCCCATCTTGTCAATAATCCGTTGCACAGCCTCGGACGGCTTTGCACCCACGCTAAGCCACTTCCGGGCCTTCTCCTCGTCTATGACGACCGTCGGCGGCTCCGTGCGCGGATTATAGTGTCCAAGGTAATCTACGAAGGCGCCGTCCCGCGCCGCTCTCGAATCCGCAACCACTATCCTGAAGCTCGGCTGATTCTTTGCGCCGACCCGTCTCAATCTCATCCTGAGCATGTTTCTCTCTTCCTACAATTATTCCTTCCCCCTCGATGGGGGAAGGCTAGGATGGGGGTGAACTGAAGTGAACATAATCTCCTCCATCCTGTACATCGATGTCGGCTAACTCGCGCTCTTTGCCTTCAGCAGAGCCTTCATGATGCGCGACTTCCGGCGCGATGCGTTGTTGGCATGCAGTGCGCCCTTTTGCGCCGCCTTGTCCAGCGCGACGAAAGCCGACTTCACTGCCGCTTCCGCTCCGTCCAGGTCATTAGCGTCTATGAGCGTGCGCGCCTTCTTGATTTCCGTCTTCGCGCGAGTACGCAGCGGCAAATTCCTGCTGCGCTTCCTCAACGATACCCGCGCTGACTTTGCACTTGGCACTTCTCTCGTCCTCCTGAAGTTCATAAGTCCCTTCCCCATTGATGGTGGAAGGTTAGGATGGGGGGTGACACCGGATTAAAATCCGTCACCGTACCACGTTATACTCTCGCTCTGCTTACGCCAATTACGCCGCGCACGCTCTCCATCTTCGAGAACAGGCGGTTCAACTGGCTGATTCCGTCAACATAAACGGTCAGAGAAACGACACTAATGTCCTTCTCTTCTTCCGACACACATGAGGCTATGTTAACACCTTCCTCCGAAACAAGGGAAGTAATATCCCGCAGCAGCCCCACTCTGTCCTGCGCCTCGAGTCGCACACGCACGGGATAAAGCTCATGCGCCTTGCTCCATCCCACCGGTATCAGCCGTTCCGTCTCGCGCTCCGCAACGATGTTGGGACAGTTCCGACGGTGCACTGTAACGCCTCTGGTGCGCGTGATGTAGCCGATGATATTGTCGCCGAGAATCGGCGTGCAGCAGTTCGCCATTCGTGTCAGCAGGTCTCCCACTCCCAGCACCTCGATACCGGACGCGGGACTGCTTGCCGGAACACTGTATATCTTCTCAAAGTCCGAGTCCGGCGGAATCTCCTGATTCGCGATGCGGTCAACGACCTGCTCCACTGTCAACTCGCCGCCACCCAGCGCGACCATGAATTCCTCGGTGCTGCTGAAATTCAAAACGTCGGCAAGTTCTTCGTCCGTCATCGCCATGTTGAGGCGGCGCAGCTGCCTGCGGAATATATCCTTGCCCCGCTCGATGTTCGCCCGTCGCTCCTGCCTGTTGAACCACTGCCTGACTTTTGTGCGCGCGGAGTTCGTGTTCAGGTAACCCAGATTAGGATTCAGCCAGTCGAGGCTGGGTCCTCTGACCGCCTTGCTCGTCATGATTTCAACCGTGTCGCCGTTCTGAAGCTGATAGGTGAGCGCGACCAGCTTGCCGTTCACCTTAGCGCCGATGCAGCGGTGTCCCACATCGGTGTGAATGCGAAACGCGAAGTCCAGGGGTGTCGCGCCCGCGGGTAGTTCTTTAAGGTCGCCCCGCGGTGTATAGACGAATACCTGGTTCTTGAATATGTCCGTCTTGAACGACTCCACGTATTCCTGCGGGTTGCTGACATCGCGCTGCCAGTCGAGGAGTTGTCGAAGCCACGTCATCTTCTCCTCGAACTCTACATCCGACGTCTTCCCCTCCTTGTACAGCCAGTGAGCGGCAACGCCGTACTCTGCCAGATTATGCATCTCATGGGTGCGTATCTGGACTTCGACCGGATGCGCGTCTATGCACAGCACCGTGGTGTGCAGCGACTTGTACAGGTTGTCCTTGGGATTGGCAATGTAGTCGTCGAACTGCCCCGGCAGAGGCCGCCAGTTGGAATGCACCACGCCGAGCGCCAGGTAGCAGTCCTTCTCCGAGTCCACGAGTATGCGCAGCGCGAAAAGGTCGTGAATGTCATCCACGCCAAGATTCTGCCTGCGATACTTCTCGGTCTTCTTGTGTATGCTGTATATGTGCTTGGGCCGCCCGGTAACCTCAGCGCTGATGCCGGCTTTGTCCAGCTCGGCTTGGAGCAGCGAGCGCACGCTCTCTATGTACTCCTCGCGCTCCTGCCTCTTCGAGTTAAGCATGCTGGAGATTTCCTGGTACGCGCCATTGTTCAGATGCTGAAACGCCAGGTCCTCCAGTCGCCACTTTACCTCCCATATCCCAAGCCGGTGCGCCAGCGGAGCGAATATCTCCAGCGTCTCCCTCGCGATGGCGCGCCGCCTATTCGGGGACAGAGCGTGCAGAGTTCGCATATTGTGCAGCCTGTCCGCCAGCTTGATGAGCACCACACGTATGTCTTCAGCCATCGTGACGAGCATCTTCCGAAGGCTTGCCGCCTGCTCCAGGTCAACCTCGGAGCCATTCAGCAAAAAGCGGTTCCGGCCCTCCTCCGCGTCAACCTCCGCCTTGGTCAGCTTGGTGACGCCGTCCACCATCCCCGCGATTTCCTTGCCGAACTCAGTCTCGATCTCCTCGAGGCAAACGTCGCAGTCCTCGACGACATCGTGCAGCAGAGCAGCCGCAAGAGCGTTGGCATCGAGCCGCAGGTCGGCGAGATACAGCGCAGTCTGAAGCGGGTGCTCGATGAAAGGCTCGCCGGAGCGTCTCACCTGCCCCTCGTGCGCCTGCGCCGCGAAACTGTAGGCTTGATCGATAAGGCCAAGCCTGTCCGCGGGCAGGTAAGATTTCGCTTTGTCGAGAAGAGCGTCAACCATGTTTACAAATGCCTGGAACGCGCCGTAGATGGATACTAACGTCCACCTATAGTATATCCCAGCCCACCCTATCGTACAATCGGCAGCGGTGGGTGTCGGGACCCCGTTGCCGCGCCTCCATTAACGACATGCTTGGAGCGCCATCACCCTTAGCCGCTGCTCTGGCTCGCCCGCCTTGCGACAGTGTACGACTCCCAGCTATACGCCGCCGCGCCCGCGCACAGCAACGCGACCCCAAGTATCAGTCCGCGCCCAGGGTCCTCCCCCAGTATGAGCCATGCAAGGATCACACCCGCTATCGGCTGCGCGAAATAGAAGAAGGCTATCGAAGACGGCAGGTAGCGCTTCATCAGCCACGCATTGCCCAGAAACCCGAACCCTGCTATTACGATCCCCTGATAACCCAGCGCTATCCAGAATCCCGTGTCGGTCGTGTACACCGGATTCTCGAAGACATAGCTTCCGGCGAACAGCAGCACGGTCCCAATCATAAGCTGTCCCAGCATCAGCTTGCCTTCGGACACATTCTGCGCGAAGTTGGACAGGAGAATCATGCGAAGCCCCAGCAAGCCGGCGGCAATCAGGCTCAAGACATCCCCAAGTATCGTCACCCCTTCCTGCCCGACACCTGTGTCCCCCAAAACGACCACGAGTACGCCCGCGTACGACAGCAGCAGCGCGAATGCCTTCCACATGGTCAGCCTGTCCGAAGGGATGAAGAACCTCGCGAGCGTCGCCGTCCATATAGGCAAGGTGGAGTTCAGCGCCACGCCGTGCCCTGCGGAAGTGAGGTCTTGCCCCACATTCATTATGATGAGCTGGACAGAGAAGAGCGCCCCCAGCGCAAGCAGGGGTCTGATTTCGTGTCGGGATACCGACAGCGACTCCCGTCTGGCAAGCATGTAAGCGAGCGTTACGGCTCCTCCCAGCACGAACCGCATCCACCCAACCTGCATCGGCTCCCCGTAGCCGAGCGAGGCTTTGAGGCTGACGTTGTTGCCGCCCCACAGCGTCGCGAGAAGCAGCGCGAATCCGCTGGGAATCAGCCCCGCGGGGCGGCGTATCTCTTCGTCGGAATTACGCAATTAGTACGCCGCTCTCCCGACAGTGCCGATCGGAACTCTTCGTAACGGGTGATTGCGCTTGTGATTTTGCGAGTATAGAAGTCACATTCTCTCTTTTCGCCAGCGATACCGTACATTACATTGTCCGCCCACGATGGTAAAGTGCGCCTCGAGCCGAGTAAAGGCATGGCGATTACTCTGCCGGAGCCAATTGCCTCTGTACGCGGACTTCCATCGCGGCGTCTCCCGCTGAGAAATTTGGACTCTTTCTAAACTGTTGCCTAGCCTGCAAGCCGATTCTATTATTGGGGTGATGACTAAGTTCCTCATACCTTGTTGCCTATTATTGCGATTGCTCAATTTACATATAGGCGCAGCCTTCAACTCCGGGCGGCGTTCCGTCCAAACTGCGGCGCATGTAACCGGTTCCTCCCGTCACGCCGCCTACCTAGCTGTTGCATGCTTCCTTCTCGCTGTAACCCTGGTAGCCTATGGCACACTAACCTACGCAAAGGCGAACGCACATACGGCAACAGAAACAGGTAGCCTTGAGCTACGACCTGAGGGTGATGCAGTCCTACTAAAACAAGGCTTGCCCGTCGTAAGTTTGGCGAGACTCTCCCCTTCGCCGATTCAAGAGGGGCAGTCGCTGCAAATTTCCCTGACATCCGACCGCCCCATAACCGCAACGGACACTGAAGATGGCTCTAGGCTCCTTGGCGGCGTGGTGATTTTCGATCCGTCAGACGAAACGTTCGCCACCTCACTCAATGCGTTCGCATTTCGAGTCGGCACGAGCGGCACTAACGCCGTCTCATACACGGTACCTGACATGACCCCCACCGGCAGAGCCATCCGCGTTAGTGTGAATTCAGCTTTCAGCAATTATGCGGTGGGCACATCAATGATGGAAGTGCGCGTATCGGAAGACGGAGAGCCTCTCCCTCCGCCACCACCGAGGGATCCCCCTACGTCTGTGCCAACCGCAACATACACTCCAACATGGACGCCGACACCCACTGCTACGGCTACCATAACGCCCACTCCGACTCCTAGTGCGACGCACACGATTACGCCCACGCCGACATCTACCGCGACGCACACGACAACGCCCGCGCCCACTCATACGCCTGTGGCAACTCATACGCCCGTGGCAACCGCAACTTACACACCCACTCGGACGCCTCCACCTACCGACACGCCCACGACTACACCAACCCCATCACCTACTCAGACTCCGACCATCACACCCACGCCCTCGCTAACACCTACGCCAACGCCGACAGAAGCTCCGCCCACACCAGCGCAACGGCAGAGGAGGCGAACTTCCACACCGAGACCGACTTCCACGCCCGAGCCGACACAAACTCCAGTCCCAACGCCAACCGTTTTGCCTACGTTCACCGTCATTCCAACGGCTACTATGATCTCAACGGTTACAATTATCGGCACAGTTGCCGCGGAATCGAGGTCTCAGTCCGAATCCACGACAGAACCGGCCAGTCGTCCGGATAGACGTCGAGACACCGCAACGCCCAGGCCGACCGATACGCCTACCGTTACCCCGACACCGACACACACCCCGACACCGGAGCCGACCGAAACACCCACATCAACCGCTACTCTGTCGCCAACGGCTACGCCTACCGCCACGCCAACCGCGACGCTCACACCCACGTCAACTCACACGATTACCCCGACGTCAACTCCCCTGCCGACTCTAACGCCGACCCCCACGCCAACAAATACACCGCCGCCCACCCCAACTCACACCGCAACGCCGTCAGGCTTCTTTGGCGCGTTACAACAGCCGAACATCCCGATAATCGGCAACGCGGCGCCACGCATTCGCAACACGCTGGACACCATCGCGAACGCGCCGCGCGAGCGTATGACCTTCGTCCTCGTTCTCGCCGCGACCAGCCTACTCGTCCTGATAGCCTTCGCATACCTTCTCCTGCGAAGACGCTAGAGCGGGCAGATGACCGACTCGCCTAATCCGCCCCAATCGCAATGGTGCGCTCAGGTGCCTCCGCAGGTATGGTCATCGTAAATTCCGCAAACTCCCCATACTCCGTTTCCACGGTCAGATGGCCTCCCAGCCGTCGTGCCACATCGGCCGCGATAGGCAAGCCCAGTCCGGCGCCCAGCGCCCCGTCCCGTGTAGAGAAGAACGGATTGAAGATGTGCCCCACCACATCGTCTGCGATTCCGGTTCCATTATCCCGCACGCGAACCTCGACCATCCCTCCGATTTCCTCTGACAAGCCACTGGTTACATGCAGTCTCGGCTGATAGCCCTCCCCCAGTGCTTCACGTTTCAGCATCATCGCGTAGCAAGCATTGGACACCAGGTTGACTATCGCTTCTCCGAAGTCATGCTCAGCCAGGGATACTTCGCCCACGGACGGGTCCAACTCCATCGAGCGCTCCACCGAGAAGCCCGCCCACTGCGCTTCAAATGCCTCGCACCCCGTGTTGACTATCTGCGGCAGCATTCCGTTCATATCCATTGGCATGGGTTCTCCGCCCTCGACGCCCATCGCGCGCATCCGCTCGACTATCGCCAGCGCCCTCCCGCCGTTTATGCACACCCGATTCAGGCTGTCGGAAATCTCCTCGCCAATCTCTTTGAGCAACTCCACATCCTCCTCCGACATGTCATCCGTGTATGTATCAAGCATTTCGGATAGTTCGTCGTACAGTTCCACCGATCCTTCGGCGAAGTTGGTAACGAAATTCAGAGGGTTGCTAATTTCATGTGCGACACCCGACACAAGCTCACCCAGCGCGGCGAGTTTCTCCTGAGCCACAAGCCGCGCCTGCATCTGCTTCAGTTCCTCGTTAGCCACACGCAGTTCCCCGTACAATTGCTCGACCAGATTCAGGCGCTGCACTTCCAGAGCCTGCTGGCGAAACACTTCAAGCGCGTTCGCCAATTCGCCGATTTCGTCCTCCCCAACCTCAGGCACCGGCGTCTCGAGGTCTCCCCCCGCCATATCCCGCATGCGTTCCGACATCCTGGATAGCCGGCGCACCATCCCGTTCCCCACCCAGAGCCATGCAGCGAGCGTCGCCGCTATGACGCTCACAACACTGATTAGCGTAAGAAGCAGCCGCCCCTGGTCGAAAGTATTCACAGCCAGTCCAAGCGTTGACGAAGAATTCGCAGCCGCATTCGATAGCAGGACCGACACAGCGTTATCTAGTTCAGCGCTCGAATTGTCGAATGACTCGGCAAGATCGCGCGCTCTTTCACTCAATGCAAGTTGCTGGCCACGCACCTCAAACACGCCCTGACCGTCTGCCAGCGAAGCCACGGACGGGTCTATGCCCGCGGCGTGAAGCGCCCTAATCTCGTCCCAAAGCCGCTGCAAGGCATCTTCATCTCCCGCGAACATCGCCCGATTCAACACCGACATCGCCGCCAGAGACGCGGCGTCTTCGGCGGTAACACCGTCCAGGCGCGCCCGCAAACCCGAGGCTGCCGCGTCGGCATCCGCCAACGCACCCCTGTTGACCACCAGATTATCCACCACACCCGCCAGGTCATATGCGGCATCCAGTACCGCTTGAGAATCTTCCGCAAGCTCGGAAACGCCGCTTGCCGTCCCTAAAGCGCTCTCCAAGCGGTTCAGCGATTCCGACACTGAGACCGAGCGTGTGACATCCGCTCCGCTCGCGGTCATGAGGCTAAGTCCCATTGCGCGCAACCTTTCTGCCTCCCGCGCGGCTTCCCACGAAGCCTCGAGTGCGGGCACCGACTCGGAGCGCACCTGGAAGTTCAAGTCACCGCTTCGCTCGAAGTAAAACACCCCTACCGCGCTCGACCCCAGCGTCAGCAACACCGCAAATCCGAGAGCGAGGTAAAGTTTCGTGCCTATGCGCCGCCATACCATCGCGAAAGAACCCATATCGGTAATACTCCATATATCCGTTGACTCAGAGCATTCTTAAACACACGCAAAAGTTTATAACGGTCAACTTCAATGGTAAAGCGAATGCGCCGGTTTTCGCCCGGCCCGCCGGATGAAGAAACCGGCCCCTGTGTTACAATTCATTCGCAGAATATGCCGCAAATTACACCCCGCGCAGGAGCGACAATACGAATGTGCGCCGATCGCATCAACAGAGTAACCCCATCGCCCATAAGCGGCTTCCCGGAGTGGACGCCTGCTGAGCGCCTCGTCGAGCAGGACATGCTCGATCGCATTCGTGCCTCCTTCGAGCGCTTCGGCTTTTCCCCAATCGAAACGCCGGCGGTAGAGCGCAACGCCGTCCTCACAGCAAAAGGCGGCGAGGAAACCGAGCGCCAGATTTACAGCCTCACCGGACTTCACCCCCAGTCCGGCGGAGACGCCCGCGACTACTCCCTGCACTTCGACCTCACCGTGCCGCTTGCAAGGTATGTCGCGCAGCACAACAATGATCTCGTCTTCCCATTCCGCCGCTACCAGATTCAGAAGGTATGGCGCGGCGAAAGGCCCCAGCACGGCAGGTTCCGCGAGTTCACGCAGTGCGACATTGACATCGTAGGCGACGGTAGATTAAGCCTTATGGCTGACGCGGAAATCCCGGCCGTAATATCCACCGTATTCAACAGCCTCGACATCGGAGACTTCACCATCCGCATCAGCAATCGCAAGATTCTGACGGGATACTTGGAACACCTGGGGTTCGACGAGAGCGACGCCTCGGCAATACTGCGCGACGCCGACAAGATAGAGCGACAGGGCACCGGTCCCCTTCTTCAAACACTCGAAGACCTGCCCAACGGCAAAGCCGCGCAGGACGACATCCTCGCGCTGGTTCAGTTGAACGGCAATCCGGCAGATGTTCTAGGCGACCTGAAATCCATCGACGGCGGCGAGCGCTTCCGGACAGGCGTTGACGAGTTGAGCGCCGTCTTCGAGCACGCCACGGCTTTCGGCATTTCGGACGAGAACATCTCGGCGGACATCGGCATTGTGCGCGGATTGGACTACTACACAGGCACCATCTACGAGACCCGCCTTGACGACCACCCCCAACTTGGCAGCATCTGTTCCGGCGGACGATACGACGACCTTGCCAGCTACTTCATCCGCAAGGCGATGCCTGGGGTAGGCATATCCATCGGCCTCACGCGCCTTTTCTCACAGCTGCTGCAGGCGGGCATAGTGGAGACGGGCAGCGCCTCAGTCGCGCAGGTCCTTGTAACCACTCCCCACGATAGCTTGACGGGAACCGCAATCGAAATAGCCAGCGCCCTTCGCGCGGCGAATGTCAACACCGAGGTATTCTTCGAGCAGACACGCCTCGGCAGGCAACTGAGATACGCCTCGCGCAAGGGCTTCAGGTTCGCGGTGATACCGCTGCCGGAAGACATAGAGCGCGATCATATCAAGTTCCGCGACATGGATGCGGGCGAGGAGTTCGTCGTGCCCACAGCGGAACTGCCCCAAAGCATCGCGGAGTGCCTAGAATAGTTTATATGGTAATATGACCATGACCATCTGCATCAAGTAATTAGGAGATATGGGTGACCACTGAAACACCGTCTGCATCAACTGCTTCCTCTCAGACGCTTGGAGAGCGCATGGCTAGAATCGAGGGACAGCAAGAGATTCTCATTGAGATGGTCAGCAGACTGGATGCCAAGATCGACAAGTTACTCTACGTAATCATCGGAGCATTGATAACAATGTTCGTGATGCTCGCCATCGCAATAGTGGCAGGTCTGTTCAACTAGCCAAGCGACAAACATTAACTCACTGAAAGCGCACACTCTCATGACCATGCGAGAGCGCCTCGAGGCAATCGAGCGCCGCTACGACGAACTCGACAGCCTCATGGCTGATCCCGAAGTCTCCATCGACTACACCCACATCCAGGCCCTCGCCAAAGAGCAGGCTGGCATAAGAACGATCGTTGAGCTTTCGCGCGAATTTCGCAGCGCGCAGACCCAGCTCGACGACGTTCGCGCCATCATCCGCGAAGAGTCCGATGCCGAAATGATCGCCCTCGCCAGAGAAGAAGAGGCGGAATTGCAGGCCGACATGGAGCGCATCGAAGAGGACCTCCGCATCGAGCTTATCCCCAAGGACCCGAACGACGAAAAGAACGTCATTCTGGAGATTCGCGCAGGCACGGGCGGCGACGAGGCAGGGCTGTTCGCCTCCGACTTGTACCGCATGTACACCCGCTTCGCCCAGCGCAACGGCTGGCAGACCGAGGTCATCGACATCAACCAGACCGGTCTCGGCGCAATCAAGGAGATTGTCTTCGAGTTGCGCGGCAACGGCGCATATAGCCGCCTCAAGCACGAGAGCGGCGGACATCGCGTCCAGCGGGTCCCCGTAACCGAGTCCAGTGGGCGCATACACACATCAGCCGCCACCGTCGCCGTGCTCCCTGAAGCCGAAGAGGTGGACATTGACATCAGGTCCGAGGACCTCGACATCGACATCTTCCGCGCCGGCGGCCACGGCGGCCAGAACGTGCAGAAAGTCGAGACCGCCGTCCGCATCACCCACGTGCCCACCGGCATCGTAGCCACCTGCCAGGACGAGCGCTCCCAGCTCAAAAACCGTGAAAAGGCAATGTCCGTCCTGCGCTCGCGCCTTTACGCGCGCGAGATAGAGCGCCAGCATCAGGAAATATCGGCCAATCGCCGCTCACAGGTCGGCAGCGGCGACCGCTCACAGCGCGTCCGCACCTACAACTTCCCCCAGGGTCGCGTAACCGACCACCGCGTCAACATCTCCAGCTACAATCTGGAGAACGTCCTCGACGGCGACATAGACCAGTTCATCGACGCTCTGGTACAGCAAGAGCAGGCGGAAGCCCTCGCAGCCGGCGCCTGATGCCAGCCGTGTCTTCTGAACTCAGGCAGGTCGCATCTCAGATAGCCACGACCTTGTCAACGCACGGCATCCCGGACAGCAATCTGGAAGCCGAGGTCCTGCTTAGACATGTCCTGAAGTACGACCGCGCCCGTTTCTATGCCTCACTCCGTGAGCAACTCAGCGGCGAGAAGCTAGAAATTGTCAAGAGCCTTCTCAATCGCAGGACACGGGGCGAACCACTCGCCTACATCACCCAGCACAAAGAATTCTACGGCTTGGACTTCTGCGTGACGCCGACTGTCCTGATTCCCCGGCAGGAAACAGAGCTGCTCGTCGAGGAAGCGCTGAAATTCGCCGTTGAGAGGGGCGACGGAAACATAACGATCGCCGACATCGGCACGGGCAGCGGCGCAATCGCCGTATCACTCGCCGCCAATCTGTCCCAGGCGAAGGTGTACGCAACGGACTGCTCCAGAGAAGCACTGGAAGTAGCAGACCTCAACCGCCGCAAGCACAGAGTTGCCAACAGAATCACGCTTCTCGAAGGCGATCTGCTTGATCCGCTACCCCTGCCTGTTGACCTGATAGTCTCCAACCCGCCCTACATCAGCAGCGATCTGCTGCCCGGATTGGCGCCCGAAGTCAGGCGCGAACCGCGCCTCGCTCTTGACGGCGGCAAGGAAGGCTTGGAAGTCATCAACCGCCTGCTGAAGCAAGCCCCAGCGAAACTGAACGCCGGTGGCAGCATTCTAGTCGAGATTTCCCCTGAGCAACTGAATGCCGTTAGAGATTTGGCGCGCGCATACTTTCCTGACGCCGTAATCGAATGCCACAGCGACTTATCTGGCTTGCCTCGCTGCGTAGCAGTATCAACAAAGAAATAGAGGCGACATCACTGCCGCCTCTATTATCCTATCCATCTTGTCTATCGATGTTAGTCTCCGCCCGCTACCATCCCCAACTGGAAGTGCTTCCCTTCCGTCTTGATTGACGGCGCAACCACCACCTCGGCCTCGTGCATCTCCTGTACCGTCTGCGCCCCGATCATCCCCATGCACACCTGCAACGCGCCCATCAGGTTCTGCGTCCCGTCCGTAACCGAAGTAGGGCCGTATAGAATCTCTTCGAGACTGCCGTTGATGCCAACCTTCACGCGCGTCCCTCTCGGCAACGCGGGATGAGGATTCGCCATGCCCCAGTTATAACCCTTGCCCGGCGCCTCCTCTGACTGGGCAAGAGGTGTGCCGAGCATCACCGCGTCTGCGCCGCACGCGAAGGCCTTGCACAGATCGCCGCCCGTCCGTATGCCGCCATCCGTGATTATTGGCACATATCGCCCCGTCTGGTCGTAGAATTCGTCTCTGGCAGCAGCGCAGTCTATCGTGGCGCTCACTTGCGGCACGCCCACGCCGGTAACCTCGCGTGTAGTGCATGCGGCTCCCGGTCCCACACCCACCAGCACGCCGTGTATGCCGGTCTCCATCAGTTCCAGCGCCACATCGTACCCCACGCAGTTGCCTACGATTACGGGCACGTTCAGCATTTCCAGCAGTTCGGGGAAACGCAGCCCGCGCGCGCTATTCGAGATGTGCCTCGCGGTGGTAACCGTGGACTGCACCACGATCATATCCGCGCCCGCCTCCGCCGCGACGGGGGCGAGTTCCTTAGTCTTGGCAGGTGTAACGGAAACGGCGCACGCGGCGCCGTTTTTCTTCACTTCTTCTACTCGCTCCCCCACAAGCTCGTGCCGTATGGGAGCGGAGTAGAGCTTTTGCAGCAGGCCCGTAACTTCGTCCTGCGGCGTTGTTACAATCTGGTTGAGAATCTCATCCGGATCATCGTACCTCGCCTGCACTCCCTCCAGATTCATCACCCCTAATCCACCTAGTTCGCTCATCTTCCCCGCGAACTTCGGCGAGCCAACCGCATCCATCGCCGATGCAAGCACCGGAGTCTTCAGTGTAATGCCGTCAATCGGAAAGTCGGTGCTGACCAGTTCGGGATTTACGGTTACCTCTCCCGGCACGATTGCGACTTCATCGAACCCATAGACTCGTCGTAATTCTTTGATGCGCGGTGTTGCCAAGATACGACCCCCTAAAAAATATGGATTGTCTGAATATAACAAAGCGAGGCTGCTTAAATCAAGGAAATCTGTACGGTCCTAACAACCGATGCGCCAATTCGGTGCGCCCGGATTGGCTACTAATAGTGATGGTATAATGCTGCGACAACGGCGGTCAACGATGTTGCGTCAATTTACTTTATCGCGTCATGTGATGTTATGCTGTCAGTAAACATTGGGCAAGGTAATAGTGTGAAGGAAGCAGAAGACGACCTGAAGCAGTCGATCAGACAGCTCGGCATCGACTCCGGCTTCGACATCGTGCGCTTCACCACCGCCGACACCTTCACCCGAGACGAGGCCGCCGCTCTGCAACGCGTCCGAGACGGCCACATGGACGGCTTTTCATGGTACACCGAGGAGCGGGTGCACCGCGCCAATCGCCCGAAAGCACTCCTCGAAGGCGCGGAATCGGTCATTTCGCTTGCTCTCAGCTACAATACCGGCGAGCCACACCAGCCCGACGGACAGCCGCGCGGGAAAATCGCCCGCTATGCCTGGGGCGACGACTATCACGATGTCATCAAGAAACGCCTGCGCGAATTCGCATCCAGGCTGCCCGAAATCACCGGGCATCCCGTCAAGACTCGCATATTCGTTGACGACGGCCCCATGAACGACCGCGCAGCAGCAGCTCGGGCCGGCATCGGCTGGTTCGGCAAGAACACCAACATCCTCACGCAAAGTCACGGATCCTGGGTGTTCCTCGCCCAAGTCATCACCGACATCCCCTTGGAACCCGACACGCCGCTGAAGAAGACCTGCGGGCAGTGTTCCCTCTGCATCCCGGCCTGTCCCACCGGCGCGATCGTCGCTCCCTACGTCATCGACAATCAGCGCTGCATCTCCTACCTGACTATCGAGCTTCGCGGCGCAATACCGCGAGAGCTTCGCCCGCTCATAGGCGACTGGGTATTCGGCTGTGACATCTGCCAGGACGTCTGCCCCGTCAACCGCAAGGCGCAAGGCAGCCTTGAACCGGCATTCCAACAGAGGCATGACTTCGCCGCGCCCGCGCTCATACCCCTGCTCGACCTGGACCAGGCAGCATTCAGCGTGCGCTTCCGCCGCAGCCCCATCAAGCGCGCCAAGCGCATCGGCCTTCAGCGCAACGTCTGCGTCGCCCTCGGCAACATCGGCGACCCCATAGCCGTCCCTGCGCTGGCGAAAGCGCTCCTCCACGACAGCAGTCTCCTTCGTCGGCACGCAGCCTGGGCGCTTGGACGCATCGGCGGCAGCGAAGCATCGGGCGCGCTCCAAGCCGCACTAGACGACGAGGCAGACTCCGATGTCATCGAAGAGATTCAGAGCGCCATTCAGGACATGGACGCATCATGACCGATGGCTGGGCGCACTTCTCAGCGGACAGAAAGTACCGCTACCTTCTGGGGCGACGCATCAGCGACTCGCCATGCCGATTGCTCTTCATCATGCTGAACCCCGGAACTGCCGACGAATCCCACAACGACCCAACTATTCGCCGCTGCATCGGGTTCGCTGAGCGGTGGAACTTTGGCGTATTGGAAGTCGCTAACCTCTTCGCCTTCAGGACGCCTTATGTCGCGGAACTGCGCGCCGCCAAAGAACCGATAGGCCCCGACAACGATGCATGGATTAGCCGAGCGTTGATAGCAGTGGACAGGGTGATATTTGCGTGGGGAAACCACGGCGCATACATGCAAAGGTCGAGCAAAGTAACGCGGATGGTGTCTGATGTGGCGCAGCCTTACCAACTCGGCTTGAACAAGACCGGCGAACCCACGCATCCACTCTACCTCCCTGCAACTACAGTACCCACTCCGATGCATGCTGATATACTGACGCACTGACAGACTAACAGACTTACACTAGGTGAACCATGCCCGACCAAAAGATATACATCACCCGCTCCCACATCATCCCCGAAGCCATCGACTATCTGGACGGCATCTACGACATCGAAGTCTGGCAGCAGAACGAGCCGCCGCCGCGCGCCCTGATGCTCGAAAAGGCGCAGGAATGCGACGCGCTCCTCACGGAAGTAACCGACATCATCGACGCCGAACTGCTCGACCAGGCAACCAATCTCAAGGTAGTCGCGAACCGTGCAGTAGGCTTGGACAACATCGACATCCCCGCCGCAACCCGCAACGGCATCCTCATCGGCAACACGCCCGGCGTGCTCCACGAGTCCTGCGCCGATTTCACATTCGGCCTGATTCTCGCGCTCGCGCGCAACATCGCTTATGGCGAGCGCAGAATCCGCGCCGGGGAGTGGACGGTCTTCGACCAGATACCCTATCTCGGCACCGACGTCCATGGCGCCGCCATAGGGATAATCGGCATGGGGCTGATAGGCACGGCAGTAGCCCGCCGCGCCCGTGCCTTCGACATGCGAATCATCTATCACTCCCGCACACGCAAGCCCGAAATCGAGGCAGAACTTGGCGCAGAGTGGCGCGACGATATGGACGCTGTATTGTCGGAAGCAGACTATGTCAGCCTGCACATGCCGTTGACACCGGAAACCGAGTACATGATTGCCAAGCGCGAACTCGAACTGATGCAGCCCACCGCCTTCCTCATCAACACCACGCGCGGCAGAACGGTCAACCCACGAGACCTTTACGACGCTCTGTCGAGTCGATCCATAGCGGGCGCGGCGATAGACGTAACCGACCCGGAGCCAATCCCCTTCGACGATCCCCTGCTCTCGCTAGACAACCTGCTCATAACCCCGCACATCGCCAGCGCAAGCCGACAGACCGTCCGCCGCATGGGGCAGATGTCCGCAGACAACATTATCGCCGCGCTGCGAGGCGAGCGAATGCCGGGGTGCGTCAACCCGGAAGCATTGGATGAATCCTAAACGGTGGGGATTCTAATCCTCCCTGAACGCATTCATCCCCGTAACGAGCGCCGGCAACCCGCCCATCCAGAACGCCACGCGAATCGTTTCGGCAATCTCTTCCTCAGTCGCACCCATGCCGCGCGCCCTGTCCGCGATCACCTTCACACCGTCCTCGTGCGCCAGCAGCGCATCGCACATCATCGTCATCAGAGTCTTCACTTTTGCCGACAGCGCCCCATCCTGAATGATGAAATCCCTGTTCGCCGTCAGAATCTCCGCCATCTTCGGATCATTCTCGATCAGTGCCGCCATATAAGGCGGTACCTGCTGCTGAGTCATTATGTCCTCCAATCTCTAAAACTGACCGACTGACAAACTGAAATACTGACCGACTACACTACGCCGCCCCCGCTTCCGCCGATGTGTCCCTCATATACGTTGGCCGTATTATCAATTCGGGTATGCAAGCTCTCTGCGGCAGGTTCGCAATCAGGAATATCGCCTCCGCGGCATCCTCAGCCGTAACCATCGTGTCCCTCGCATCATCGGAAGGAACTATCGGCCTGTTGTCCAGTATAGGCGTGTCAACCTCTCCGGGAATCACCACGCTCGACCGGATGCCGGTATTCTTATATTCGTTGTTCAGGAACTGCGTGAAATTGATAACCGCCGCCTTCGCCGCGCTGTACGCCATCCCCGCAAGCAGACTTCCGCTCAATCCCGCCATTGAAGACACATTGATGATAGTCCCCTCGCCGCGCTCCTGCATGTGCGGCACGACCGCCTGCGAGCAATAGACGCTGCCCGACACGTTCGACTCCATCACGGCTTGAAGCTCCTCAGGCGTGGTCGTCATCAGACGCCTGTGGTGCGAGCTGTGTCCCGCATTGTTCACCAGCACGTCGATTCGCCCATAGGCGTCCAGTACATCCTTCGCCATTCGCATCACGCCGTCGTAGTCTCCGACATCAAGACCTAAAGCCATTGCGGTCCCGCCCGCCGCTTCGATCTCATCTCTCACGTCCTCGACTTTGGACGCCGTCCTGCCAACGAGCACCACCTTCGCGCCCGCCTCCGCCATCATCAGACCGGCACTCCGCCCAATGCCGCTGCCGCCGCCCGTTATAATGCACACCTTGTCCTTGAGTCCCATAGTTCACCTCTTTGAATCTCGAAAAGTTCCTTCCCCCTTGATGGGGGAAGGTTAGGATGGGGGTGAAGACGCAAAATGTATCATCGCTCTAGGGGAGACACAAAGTATCCAACGGTACACCCCACACACTTGCAATACGCAGAATTGGCACCGCTTGCCGCGTCAGAGTATATCACGAGGCAAGTGCCAGCACTAAAAGCCCGGCAAGCGCAATGCACAGTCCGACCCACTGGCTGACAGCAAGGCGCTCCCCAAAAGCGATGATGCCGCCGAGCATCGGTATCAGGGGATACGATATGGATGCTGCCGCCACTATCGATATTACGCCAATTTCCGCGCCCCGTGCGTACGCGAACAACCCGCCCATCTCAACGATTCCCGCAACCGCGACGGCAACGGCGAGCGGAATCGTAACGCCTCTCAGATTCCACTGGCGCATTACGGCCGTAAGAGGGATGAACAAGCCCAGCGTCATAGTGCGGCTGATGTAAACCGGCAGAAACCATCCCAGTTCACGGGACAATATGCCGATCGCGTAACTGAGCACCCCAATGCCAAGCATCGTTACGATAGCCAGTACCGCGCCAAGCCCAATCACCCTGCCGCCGTTCGACAGTCCGCGTGGGTCGAACGACGCCAGCACAACACCGCCTATGCTGCATATCGCCCCAACCACCTGCCATCCGCCGAGACGCTCGCCGGAAAAAGCTATCGCAAGAGCAATGAGCACAATAGCGTACGACGAAACAATAGGGCTGACTACCGCAACCGGTCCCTCGCTCAGCGCGCGGTAGAATACGATGTAAACCAGCACTCCCAGCACGGAGACACCCGCAAGCGCCGCCCAGTGCAGCCACGCCAGCAGGCCCGGCTCGAATACAAAGAAGAAATATCCCGCCAGTGCGACGGAAGAAGAAAGATGAACTCCGGTCGCAGTGCGAAGCACGCCCAGCCGCTTAGAAGCCGCAGCTGCTATGAAGTCGGCTACTCCCCACCCGACAGCTGCGGCGATTCCAAAGACCACACTGAGCGCGATAGTGTTCATCTCTCATCGCGCCCGGAAAATTCATCACGCGCCGACAACAAAACGGCTGTCATCACTAATAGTAGCTACGCCGACCCGGCAAGCCTGGCGCGAATGTCTTTCAGCCTGTCGAGGTTAGGCTTGTCCGGTCCCTTCCTGTCCGTTCCCGGCACTTCCAGCAGGAACGGCACATCCGCGAACGCCGCGTGGCCCATTATCGTCTCGAACCCCTCAATGCCGATGTATCCCTCGCCAATGTTCTCATGCCGGTCAATGCCCGAGCCGAACTCCACCTTTGCGTCGTTCGCATGCACCACCACCAGCTTGTCCAGCCCGATTTCCGCGTCGAATTCCGCCATTGTCTTTTCAATCCCCTCCGGGTCCGCGATATCATAGCCCGCGGCAAAGGCATGCTCCGTGTCGAGGCAGATTGTCAGGCGAGGCGAATCGACGGCTTTGATCATACGTCCCAGCTCGGCGAATGACGCGCCAATCTGCGCGCCCATGCCCGCGCAGTTCTCGATTATCAGCTGCACCTCGTCGTCGGTGTTCTCCAGCACTTCGACAAGCGCGTTCGTAGCCTGGTCGAACACCGCACCGAAGCCCACTCCCTTGTGACTGCCGGAGTGGAATACGACACCCTTGGCACCCAGTTGTGCCGCGGCATTCATGTGGTTGATTAGCGAGCCTATCGACTTCTCCACAAGGCCCGGCTTGCCCCCTATATTTACGAGGTACGATCCATGCAGAAAGGTGGACCCTATCCCCTCGGATGCGGCCTTCTCCCTGTACGACTCTGCTTTATCGTCAGGAATCGGCCTGAACTTCCAGCCACGCGGCGATGACGCGAAAAGCTGAATCGCCTCAGCTCCGATGGCCGCGGCGCGCCCAACTGCCTTATCGACCCCGCCGGCCGCCGAAACATGCGCTCCCAATTCCATTCTGAACCTCCCGTAAGGATGGCGGCGCGGTTTGCCCGCCAATCACATTGTCTCTCTTCGCAATACGACAGATCCTTCACTTGGAATCATCGCCGTTTCACTTCACATCATAATAGCAAGAACATCGGGCTTGCCTGCAAGCGTCCTGTGGGTTTTCAAGCACTCTTTTACCCAACCGGAAAGCAGTGAACAGACGTCAAGGATGTGAAGAATTGTTGGGTTTTCAAGGGTGTCAGAACTCCTTACACGCCGCGGGAACGACGACTATAATTTATGAGCAAGAAAACTACCGATTGCACTTTGTCATCGGCGATAATGTTGGTTGGTACTGAGAGGAGATGGGCCGATGAACAACGCGAACCTCACTGCAAATTTGGTTACGGCTGCATCGAGAAACTCACTCAGTCTCGCCTTGTTGCCGATTCTGGCGGTGATGCTCGTCGCTGCAATCGCCTGCGGCGGAGACACGAATTCCGGCAATCCGTCCTTGCCGGTTGGCCCGGCTACGGTGCAGCCCGCGGCGACCGAACCGGCTCCCACGGCAACCCAAAGCCCGCCGCCCACTGCAACGCCGGCGCCTACCCAGGCTCCGACTTCCACCCTTCAGCCAAGTCCCACCCCAGTGCCGGCTGACACGCCAATTCCGACGCCTACCGAATCTCCTACACCAGCGCCGGAAGCCAAAAGTAAAGACTCCAGGCCGGACGCCGCAGCGCCCACCACAGCAACGAAATCCGATTTGCCGCCCGAATGCCTCACCGACGGCTCGCTCACCGACGCAAAGCTGATTGCATCGTGCAGCAACGAAGCAATGAGCCGCCTGCAGAGCCTGAAAATCGACGTGGATTTCAACCTCGCCGCGATGCTTCCCGGCGAATTGCCCCCGGGCGCGGAAGTTCCGAGCATGCAGTTACAGGTTGCCAGGGTATTCCCGGACGATTTCAGCGTCGTCATGACAGCGCCCGGCGGTGAGACGCTTCAGTTCATAATCGCGGGCGGCGCGACATACATCAACGACGGCATGTCCGGTGTGTGGGTGAAAATCCCGCAAGCCCGGAGCGAGGCGGACGCGATGCTCATGTCCTTGAACATGGTCGAGCAACAAATGCAGGACTTGGACAACCCGGATATCCTATGGAACGAAGTCCTGCTCTCCGACGACGGCTCTCAGTACACCGTCTCATACCGTCCTCCCGCTGAGCGGTCCGCAATGCAAGTGCCTCCGCTGGCAATTAAGCTTGTGATCGACGCGCGCAGCTTCCTGCAACATTCCGTGTCCGCGCTGATAATTGACGCGCAGGGCATGAGCCACGAGATGGGCGATGTCCGTTACAGCGCACACGACGAACCCTTCACAATCGAGCCGCCAGAAAGCTACATCGAGGGCGATGCGTCCTTGATGCCGCAGCCCAGTTCCGACGGTGCGACGGCAGCGCCCGAAGTCGTCTCCCTGTCCAAAAACAGCGAAGGCAATGTCGAAGTAACTTTCAGCGCACCCGTTACGCTGATCGGGCAAGTCAGCCTTCACGTTCCCGACCCTTCTACAGGCGGTTGGGTTCTGCCTTATGCCGGAGGAAGCGGCACCGACACGCTAACATTCGACGCTGACCCGCCCGACAGTCAATCGCTGACACCGGGCGAAAGCCTCATCGTAGGATTTACATTCGACGTGCCCGAATCCGACCTCATAGATGAAAACGGGCAGCCAGTAAATCTCAACTTCGAGCCATGGGTCTATCCTGAATAAGCGCATCCCTCCGATAAGTGGACTGGACACGGGCAGACGGGCGAAAATGCGCGATACGCGGTCGCTTTA
The DNA here is from genome assembly GCA_965204855.1 of Dehalococcoidia bacterium. Taxonomy (GTDB): domain Bacteria; phylum Chloroflexota; class Dehalococcoidia; order Lucifugimonadales; family JADFKI01; genus Bin90. The sequence continues at coordinate 1,095,050 of OZ242018.1, read as the reverse complement.
AGACATCGGCGCGCTTTTCTGTTATTCTGAAATTGTGATAATTTGCCGACGGTGAACTGCGGTTCACCTTTTCAGGAAGGAATCTCCTAAATGCCCGTCAATACCGTAGCTATCCTCAGTCCAGGCGACATGGGTTCAGGCGTGGGCTACGCTCTTGGACAGAACTACATCGACATAGTTACCTGTCTGCGAGGGCGAAGCAGCCGCACTCGCGAACTTGCCGCCAAAGGCCACTTCCGTGACATCCCCACTCTCGGCCTGCTCGTCGAGCAAGCAGACCTCATTCTGTCCATCCTCGTTCCCGACCAGGCGGTTTCCGTCGCCGAACAGGTTGCCGCGGCGATGCGTCTGACCGGAAAGCACGCCGTGTACGCCGACTGCAACGCCGTTTCGCCACAGACAACGCGCCGCATGGAAGCCATCATCACCGAGGCAGGCGGCCAGTATGTTGACGGGGGCATCATCGGTGGTTCACCCACACGTGGCACGCCGCCTCGCTTCTATGTATCCGGCGAGCATGCCCACGTCGTTGCCGAATTGGACGGCAAGGGCATCACTGTCAAGCCTATCGGCGATGAAATCGGGCGAGCCTCGGGCATCAAGATGTGCTACGCCGCGCTTACTAAGGGTACTTCCACCCTTCAGACTGCGCTGCTCTCCGCTGCCGAAGCGATGAATCTGACCGACGAACTCGTCGCGGAGTTCGAGTTCAGCCAGCCGGCGGCGCTCAAGCAGATGAGCGGCGGCATATCGCGCCTTCCACCCAACGCGCACCGCTGGATCGGCGAGATGGAAGAGATTGCCTCCACCTTCGAGCACTTGGGGGTTACGCCGTACTTCCATAAGGGAGCCGCCGACATGTACCGGCTGCTCAGCAGGACGCCCTACGCCGAGGAGTCTCCTGAAAGCGCGGACAGGGGCCGTCCCACGGCCGACACGATACGCGCGGTCGTTGACCTGTTGCAGCCGCATATCGCTGCCGACGAGCAGGCGGCGGACTGACTCTGAGCAACCCGAAACATCGCTAACAACCTGAGTGTTGGAAGGCAATGATGAAGGCACTTGTCCTCAGATCGGGCGGCGAAAAGCCGCAACTGCAACTATGCGATGTCGCCGCTCCGACGCCGGGAGAGAACGACGTCCTTCTGCGGGTAGCCGCCTGCGGTATCTGCTACCACGATGTGGCCGTAGTCGATGGCACTCTGCGCCGCGGCATCAAGCCCGATCTCATCTTGGGGCATGAAGTCTCAGGAGTCGTATCCGCGATCGGCGATGGGGTTACATCCGTAAAGCCCGGTGATAGAGTAGTCGCCGCTCTCACCGTATTCTGCGGAGATTGCACCCGCTGCAACGCGGGCAGCGAATACCGCTGTCTGTATGGACGCGGATTCGGCCACGCCCTCGACGGCGGCTTCGCGCAATACATGAGCGTACCTCAGTCAGCCGTCATCCCCGTCCCCGATTCCCTCGACCTTGTGCAGGCGTCGCTTCTCGCCTGCCCGATCGGAGTGGCAGTCAGCGCCATCGAGGACGCGGCGCGCCTCCGGAGCGGCGAAACGGCTCTCGTTGTCGGCGCGGGCGGCGGGCTCGGCGCTCACCTTGCTCAGGTCGCGGTCGCATTAGGCGCGCGCGTCCTCGCCGTCACCACCTCACCCGACAAGCTGGGCGATCTGGAAGCCCTGCCAGGGGTAGAGACCATCCTCGCGGACAGCGAGCTAGACTTCTCCGAGATCGTCCTCGCTCTCACGGAAGATAGGGGCGCGGACGTGGTGTTGAACCCCGTGGGCTCCGCGCTCTTCGGTTCGTGTGTCGCAAGCATGGCGCAGTTCGGCAGAATGGTCGTGCTTGGAGAGATTGCGGGACGCACGGCGCGCTTCAACCTTGCCGAGTTGCTTTTCCGCGATGCGACCGTAACAGGCTCAACCGGCGCCTCCCCGCGCCACATCCGCAGAGCGATAGACCTTGTCGCAAGCGGGGCAATCAGACCCATGCTGTCGCGGCAGTTCGCATTCGACGAAGCGCAGGAAGCCATTGACCGGATGCGCGCCGCAGCCACCTTTGGCCGTGTCGCGCTTATCCCTCCGGCGGACTAAGCCGCCGCCGACCTGCGGAACGGCAGCATCCTGCCGAAGTCTCCGCCCTCCCACGCGACCAGCACCTGGCTCGCCACCGCAATCGAGCTGTAAGTACCGGCGACCACGCCAATCACCAGCACCAGCAGGAATGTCCGTATCGTCGCGCCGCCGAACAGCAGCAGCGCCAGCAGCACTATCAGCACGGTCAGGCTGGTATTCAGCGACCGACCGATAGTCTCCGATATGCTCACATTCACGTTCTGCGCGAACCCGCGATTGCCATAGTTCAGCACATTTTCGCGCAGCCTGTCGAACACCACGATCGTGTCGTTCACGCTGTATCCGATGACCGTCAGCACCGCCACCAGGAACATCGTATTCACTTCAAGCCCTAGCAGGTTGCCCAGTATCGCGAATATACCTATCACGATTACAAGGTCATGCACCAGCGCTATTAAGGCCGCTATGCCGTACCGGAACGGGCGCGGCACACTGCGGAACGCCCACCACAGATAGATGAATATGCCAACCGAAGCCGCGATGACGGCATACATGCCGTTCAGTATCGTGTCGCGCGCCACAACGGGCGATACGAAGTCCGAAGATACCGGGTCATCTTCTCCATCCGGCGAAAGGCTCGCCGCAAGTTGGTTCGTCAGCGCGTCCTTCTCCTGGTCCGAAAGTTGCCGCGTGCGTATGAAGTATGTGTTTTCTCCGAAGCTCTGCACCGTGGCGTCCACTTGCCCGATGCGCGTCAGTTCCGTCCTCAATTCCTCCTGCGAAACCTCGCTGGAAAAACTAATGGTCATCGTAGAGCCGCCCGTAAAGTCGATGCCCAGGCGCAGCCCCGGATTGATGATGAGAAACACCACACCCGGCAATATGACCAAAAACGAAAACAGGAAGAACCAGTTTCTCTTGCCTACGAAATCCAATTTCTAGCTCCTGACCGACAACGCCAATACGATTCTACAAGTCCCTTACCCTTGATGGGGGAAGGCTAGGATGGGGGTGAAAACCCATCAAATGTTATTTTCAATCCAATTCCAACCGCTGTTAAGAACCCTAGCTCCTCTGTACGGCAGCCGGCGCCGACTGCTGCGGCAGCTCCGACGCCCCGGTCGGCACAAACGCGCCCAGCAGCCTCGAAAGCGGCGTCGTAGCGATTACGCGCAGTATCGTCCTGCTGATGACGATTGCCGAGAACATACTGAGCATCACGCCGATAGCCAGCGTCGCCGCGAAGCCCTGCACTATCGTCGTTCCCAGCTGATTCGAGAAGTAGTACAGAATCGCGCAGGTAATCAGCGTGGACACATTGCTGTCCCTGATTGCGGGCCACGCTCTGTTGAACCCGATATTGATTGCGGTGATGAGCGTCCGTCCGTTCCGCAACTCGTCCTTCATGCGCTCGAATATCAGCACGTTCGCGTCCACCGCCATGCCAACCGACAGTATGGTCGCCGCAACGCCCGAAAGCGTCAGCGTAACCGGCATAAGCTTGAACACCGCAAGCACCAGCAGCGTGTATATCAGCAGCGCGAGCGAGGCTACAAGCCCCGGCACCCGATAGTACAGCGTCATGAACAGGAAGACCAGCGCAAGTCCCACGACACCGGCGACGACGCTCTTCGCCAGCGAGTCCGAACCGAGAATCGCGTCCACGCTTCGTTCCTGGATAAGCGTTATGTCGAACGGCAGACGACCGCCCTCGAGCAGCAGCGATATATCCTGCGCCCGCTCCAGCGTAAAGCCACCCTCGATAATGGCTGTTCCCGTCGTAATCGGCTGGCGCACCACAGGCGCTATCAACTCCTCGCCGTCAAGAAAAATAGCGATGGAATCGGTCGGGCTACCCGCAATCTCGGTCGTCTTTTCGCCGAACAGCCGTGTACCCAGCGAATCGAACTCCAGGTTGATGATTGGCTGCTGGCTGCTCGCGTGCAAGCTCGCGTAAGCCCTCGAAAGATTGTCTCCGCCCAGCCCGAAGTCCTCATCGACTCGCCCCGGCTGGTCGATGAATATAATGGTCGCGTCATCGCCCACCAGACCCTGTGCCGTCGCCAGGTCGTGAGGCTCCACCGGCGCCGGTATCTCACCCGGCTCCGTGGGTGCCTCCGGCTGCGGTTGCGGATAAGGCAGGACGTACCGGTTCGTTCCTTCCAGCTTGCTGATTGCCGGCGGCGCGAGAACGCCATCCAACGTCTCGTTGCCGTTTATTGTAACCCTCAGGCTAGGCAGATAACCCGCCTGTAACTGGCTTTGGAAGGCAAATACATTCGCTGTGGCTGCCGCAGCAGCGAACTCGTTCGACAGTCTCGCGAGCACCTCGTCGAACCTGGCAGCCCCTTCAGGCGTCATCTCAACGATTATCACGGGAAACGGCTCGGCTTCCGGTTCAGCTTCCTCGGAAGACTCCTCTGCCGCCGCTTCAGTTTCCGGCAGCAACTCTTCAGGTATAGGCTCTACGCTGACGCTCACCACATCCGCGTCGGTTACGATGCCCTCCGTGGCGAGGTTGCGCGGCGGAATAATCTGGCGATGCCTGAACACGAGCTGAGCGGTCTCGCCAATGAGAGCCTTCGCCCTCTCGGGATCGTCCACGCCCGGCAGCTGAATCAACAGCCGGTCCTCACCTAGAATCTGCACGATAGGCTCGCCGAGACCGGACGAGTTCACGCGCCTCTCGATGATGAGCTTCAGGCTTTCCATGTCCTCGGCGGTCGGAGGCACCGGCTCGCCGCCTTCATTCGCGATTGGCTCCCCTTGATAGACTAGATGGCTGCCGCCCTGCAGGTCCAGCCCCAGGCTAAGACCTAGCAGCGTGGTGTCGTCACCTCGCACAAAGGGTCCGATCTCCACTCTTTGAAAGCCGAGAAACAGCCCTGATGCCACTACCAGCAACAGGACCACAATCAACGCCCTGGAGTTCCTACGCACCGTTACCTCCACGCTCGATGCCGGCCCTCACCAGCTCCAGCGCCTGCTCTCTTGTCCGAACATCGCCGCTCGCCTGCGCCTCCCGCACCTCTTCAAGCAACTCCCCGATCAATGGTCCCGGCGCAAGCGCGAACCCGTCTATTATATCGTATCCATCCACCAGTTTAGGAAGAGATTTCACAGAATCCCTATGTTCGTCCCCCTCAGACCGCCATTCCTCCAGGATATATTGCACCAGACCGCAGTGCGCGACCCAGTCTTCGCGTTCCAGCATAGGCCCTCGCGCCGCCAGATAGTCTGCGGTGTTCAGGTACAGCGTATCGAGCGCGACATCGCCCACATCCCGGTAATACCTGTACAGCGCTCTCCTAGTCGGCACATCGCCCTTCTGGGCCATCTGCCTCGGACGAAGGTGCTGGCGGACCATCCGCGCGATATGCTCGACGCCCCGCTTGCCAAATCGCAGCCTCGCCAGAATATCCCGCGCGACGTCCGCGCCCTCGGTGTGATGCCCAAGGAACCGAATCCGCCCCGAAGCCTCAACCGTCCTGGTCGCGGGCTTGGCCACATCGTGCAGCAGAGCCGCCAGCTTCAGGAAAGTCAGCCTGTCGAAGCCGTCGCTCACTTCTCCGCCAAAATACTCGCGCATCCCGTCGAAGTGCGGCACGATGTCGAGGGGATACTCCTCACATTCGGAATCGTCGAACATCGCGTCAACCCATCCCACAGCCTCTACCAGATGATCGAACACATCCCAGTAATGCTCCTTCGGCTGGACAACCCCCTTAGCCTGCGCCAGTTCGGGCATAACGCAGCACAGCAGCCCCAGCTCGTCCAGCAGCCTCACCCCGTCTCGCGCATCGCTCGTGCCAAGCAGCCGCATCAGCTCGTCCCGCACCCTCTCCTGCGAAACGCCGGATATGAGCGACGAGCGCTCCCTTATCGCGGATGCCGTCCCGGAGGCAAGCGAGAAGCCGAGTTGCGCCGCCATCCTCGCGCCGCGCATCAGCCGGACGGGGTCGTCCTCCAGCGCATCGGACGATACCATCCGCACCACACCGTCCGCCAAGTCGCGCATTCCTCCGAAGGGGTCCAGCAGTTCACCACGGACATCATCATCGAGCGCGGCGCTCACCGGCACAGCCATAGCATTTATGGTGAAATCCCGCCTGCGCAGGTCCCGCTCTATGTCGCTCTCGAAGGTCGCGATGTCGATTAAGCGAAGCCTACCCTCCTCCGGAATCGCCACACGCGCCACCTGCCAGTCGTCGTGCAGCCGCGCGCAGCTTCCGTTGAGAGCTTCCGCAATCTCCATCCCAACCGGATAGGCGTCGGCGTTCACCGCAACATCGACATCCTCCACCTTGCGGCCCATAAGCGCGTCGCGAATCGCGCCGCCCACGATATAGGCTTCGATGTCCCTGACACCAAAGAATTCGACGAGCCTTCCCACCACCGGCGGCAGGCGCATGGCGTAAGACAAGGCAGTATAGGGGGAAATCACGGGTGCTTCGTTCATGGGTTCAGCTTGAAAGGACTGCCGCGGCAAAGGAAAGAGGTGTTGGCATAAGGCGGTGCGGCATCCTTGCTCAGAACTACTTGAGCTTCAATGTAGCCGGCGTGTTGCGCGAGTCCTCTTCAGGCAGCCACAGTCCGCTTTCCGAATCGTGAGACATACTAGCCGTGTCGTCAGAATGGCTGTCATTCCCATCGCTGTCATGGCTATCGCTATTGTGACTGCCCTCGCCATCCGCAGAGTCCTCCGAATTCTCGCCTTCGACCTCCACCTTCACGAGCTTCTCGTGCGCCTCCATGTGGTCGATATAGAGGATGCCGTTAAGATGGTCCACCTCATGCTCCAGCGCCTGCGAAAGCGTTTCCTCGGCCTTCAGCTTCACCACCTTGGCTGTATGGTCCATAGCTCGGAACCGGATCCAAAGGGAGCGCGTAACCATGCCCTTGTATCCCGCAATGCTCAGGCAGCCTTCCTCGACGCGCCGCTCGCCCTCCCTGATGATAATCTCAGGGTTGACATATATGCGCGCCTCCTCCTCTTCCGGCAACTGGATCACTATCACGCGCCACAGTTCGCCCACCTGATTCGCGGCAAGACCAATGCCACTCGCATCCCGCATCGTGTCAACCATATCGTACGCGAGGCGCAGCACATCGTCATTTAAGGCGCGCACCTTCCGCGCCCTCTGCCTCAGCACAGGATGCGGAATCTGCAATATCTCCCTGATAGCCAATTAAGTGCCTCGCACGCTCACCATTGCGCTGCAATCAAAAGACAAGGCGCACGATTACCTGCGGCCCTTGCACAAGTTCAACACCTGATTATAGTCCCACCGCCCTTTTTGTGTAAAGTTTCAACATCCCTCGGATAGCGTTTCCTTCTAGGTGACCAGGTCCCTTCCTTCTGCGTTCTTGAACACTTCGTCCATCGCGGTTGCAAGTCTCGAATGCTTTATGTGTCATTTGCATTGATGGTTTGTGGCATAATAACACTGAACGACGAAGGTGCTGCTTCCACTTCATCAAATCTGCGTAACGCTTCCTCAACGGCAATACAGGAAGGCAAACATGCAACACGACAACGAACGCGCAACCATCGAAGACGCCATCGCCGAGATAGTCGAAACAAGCAGTCATTCCACTGACGGCGAGTGGCTGGAGGAACTTGCTGCGCGAGTCGCGCCGCATATCAGAGAATGGGACGTCAGCGCGGCTTACAGATGGAGAGATTGGCGGGAACGCGAATTTCACTTCCCTAACTCCACGGCTTCAGACATCGGTATTGATGTCGTGGCTGTTAGGCGAAGCGATAGTAAGCATATTGCTATTCAATGCAAGTCTCGAAAGCTCGACGAACGCGGACATGGAAGTGAAATTGAAAAGCGAGAACTTGACTCGTTTCTCAGCGCATCAGACAATGCCTTTTGGACTGAGCGATGGCTCATTGTCAACGGCGATGTCCCACTGGGTCGTAACGCCGAACGTGCATTGTCGATGAGTGACAATCGTCCAAAGCACATCAACATTCACAAGGATTTGGTTGAAGGCCGCATTGCCATCCAGTCAGAACCAGACTGCCCGCATTGCCAGCTCCACGCCGACGACGAAACCCCGCGCCAGACCAAGACTTGCATGCAGAACGAAGCCGTCGCCGAGAGCGTCCGCATTCTTAATGAGCACGTACGCACGGACAGCGGTGGTCTTCCGGTGGGACAGGCGCGCGGCAAAGTCATCCTGCCGTGCGGCACGGGCAAGACGCGCATATCACTGCGTATCGTGGAGGAACTGACACAGACCGGCGAACTTGCCGTAGTCCTGTGTCCGTCCATCGCGCTCGTGGCGCAAATCAGGCGTGAGTACCTGCAACACGCCCAAGTTCCCGTCAGGGCGCTTGCCGTATGCTCCGACCAGACAGCGGGCTACAACGCCAAGCGCGACGGCATAGTCGATACATTCGCCAACCCCACCGCCGACAACAGCAGCGTCAGCGCATCCGAGGTGAAGGGTAAGGTAACTACCGACTCGCGGGAGATCGCCGACTGGATAAGCGAAGGCGAGGATGCCGACGCCGTCAATGTCGTGTTCGGCACATACCAGAGCGGACACAGGGTTGCCGAGGCGCTCCGGCTGGCAGACACGACCGCGAAGGTTCTAATCGCCGACGAAGCGCACCGCACCGCCGGACTGCGTCGCAAGAAGTCTCAGAGCGCTAAGGCAAAGGCGGAAGCGGACGCCATTAGAGACTTCACGCTTTGCCACGCCAACGACGCCTTCCCCGCCACATACCGCGTATATCAGACAGCAACGCCGAAGGTTTTCGGGCTGAAGAACAACGCCTCTTCCGACTGGGTTGTTCGTACTATGGACGACGAAACGGTGTTCGGCGTGGAACTGTATCGCAAGAGCTACCCGGAAGCGGTGCGGAGCGGCTGGCTCGCCGACTATCGCATCATCGCTCTCGCCGTCAACGACCCGGAGGCGTACAAGCAGGCAAACCTGCTCGCCTCCGGAACGGAACTGACGGGACGCAGAGCCATAACCAGCGCCCAATACCTGCGCGGGCTTGCCTTCGCGCTCGCCATGGGCGGCGCGACGCAGGGCGGCGAGAACGGCGATGTCCCTATCAACTCCTGCATCGCGTTCATGAACAGCGTTGCCAAGTCCAAGGAGATGGCGGTCAAGCTGCAAACCGAACCTGTGCGCGAGTGGGTTCAGGACTGGCTGCGCGACAACTCCGGCGGGCAGCCGGTCAAGAACTACGCGCTGGAGCATCTCGATGCGAGCAGCAACGTTACGGCGCGCGACGCCGCCAAGCAGAAGCTCGCCGACGCAAGCGAAGATTCGCCCTATGGCATCATCAATGTAGGTATCTTCGGCGAAGGCACCGACTCGCCATCGCTGAACGCCGTCGCCTTCCTTGAAGCTCGCAAAAGCCCCATCGATGTGATACAAGCCGTCGGGCGTGCGATGCGAACCGCGCCGGACAAGGAACTCGGCTACATCATCTGCCCGATACTGATTCCGCCGGACGCCAGCCCGGAAGAGCATCTAAGCGCCAGCAACATGCAAGAGGGCTGGCAGGAACTCGGGCAGATACTGCTTGCCCTGCGCGCCCACGACCAGCGCATAGAAGACGACTTGGAAGACCTGCTGTATCTCTATGTACCGTCTGAGCCTGAAGTCGTCCGCACCGTCGTGGCTGTCGCCAATGAGAAAAGCAAGCGCATTTCGTACTATGAACACGAAGGCGCGCCCGGCGCAGCGCAGGAAGCGGTAGAGCGTGTGGTATCCGGGAAAAGCAAGCCGTCGGAGGAGTTCAACCGCATAAGCGAACCCGCGCCGCAGTACAAGCCGTCCGAGGGGTTTCAGCGCGTCAACGAACCCAAGCCGGTGTACAAGACGGCAGAGCCTACGACGATAATCACGGGTAAGGCTTTGCCTCAAAAGCAAGATACATCGCAGCAGGGTGTGATGCAAGCCCATGCCGTCGATGCGGACGAATACATCGAGCTGCGGATGGACACCGTAGCCAGAGAGAAACCCGCATCCGACGGGACGCCCGGCGCGGTGAACTTCAAAAAGACTAAGGAAAAAGCAAGGAAGATGATAAACGAGGGCGCGGGCGTGCGCCTTCAGCCCTCCTCCCAAAAGCGCAGAAACCGCAGAAGCCGCGACGAGATGGACACTGCGCGCGGCAGGCAGATGATTTTGCTCAGTGGACTCCAAGAGTACGGCAGCGCAATCAAGATGAACCTGCTGTCGAAGTCGGGCCTGAAGTCCAATCGCGTCGAGCGAGACCTCAACCTGCTGGAATCCGGCGTGTCTGAAGCAGCATACCATCTGCAAAGCGAGAGCCTGACCGACGCGCTAAACCGCCACTTCGGGCTGGACAATCTGAAAGAGAGCAGCAGAGTGAAGCAGGCGGACGGCTGCACCATCGCCGCGCTGCTCATGATGAACGCCGCTATGCTCCACCAGCGCATCAGCGCGGGACACTGGATGCCGAGAATCAACAGCCTGTCAAGCATAAAGAGCAGCGCGAACATAGTTCGACAGATTATTAGGGACTGGAATCAGATAATGTCGCACGACTTCCGTCCCGTATTTGAGCCTGCGCTTGAGACCATTTATGCCGTGGAGAACGAGGGCAAGATTGCCGGGCTGGAGCGCGCGCTACGCCATATCACAGCGGAAGCCGAGCGCATCGCCGAGACCTACGCCGACATGGGCGCGGACCATGCGGGGCCGCTCTTCAATCGCGTGATAGGCAATCAGGCGAGCGACGGCGCGTACTTCACCAGGCCCGTGGCGGCGTCCATAGCCGCGCGGCTGACGCTGGACGCGTGCGGTGAGCAAGACTGGACCGACCCCACCGTATGGTTGCAGCACAAGACGGTGGACTTGGCTTGCGGCAGCGGAACATTGCTGACGGCGATGCTCACCGACATGAAGCGGCGCGCTAGGGAACAGGGCGCGGACGACGACCATCTCGCCCAACTGCAGCGATTAGCGGTCGAGGATGTCGTCAAGGGCATGGACATCAATCCCGTGTCACTGCAACTTGCCGCGGCGCAGCTCACGGCTGGCAACAAGGATGTGCGCTACCGCAAGATGGGCTTGCACCTTATGCCCTATGGGCCAAGCCCTGACGACCCCACGCACGTATCCGCCGGCACACCAGAACTGCTGGGGCAGAAGGCGATAGTCAACAGGCACGGCGAGCTGGACATTCCCGACAATGTGATTCGTTCTCAAACCGTCTGGGGACACGACGATGATGTCGAATTGGAAGACGCTGTCGACGCCGCAAAGGACGCCCGAATCGTCATCATGAACCCGCCATTTACGAGCCGCGCCAACATGGGCGAGAAGTTTCCAAAGGCAATACAGCAAGGGCTGCGCTCTCGGATCGACGCGATGGAGCAGAACCTCGTCAGAAACGACAAGGACATGGACGGTTTCATGGATAAGAATACGGTTGGTCCGTTATTTGTGGCATTGGCAGACCGATGTGTAGATGAACAATCTGGCGTTCTTGCGATGATTAACCCGACAATAGCCCTATCCGCTCCATCTGGATTAAACGAGCGACGCATTCTAGCGGAACGTTACCAAATCCATACCGTTCTCACAGGCCGCTGGCCACGTGAGTTCACCCTAAGTCAGAACACTGAGATAGATGAAAGCATAATCCTCGCCACGCGCAGCAAAGGAAACAAAGCTCCTACACGGTTCGTTCAACTGGATAAGATGCCCGTTGACGAGTCCGAAGTGGATGACTTGCATCGCAGCCTATTGGAATGTGAGCAAGGACAGATTGCTAATGTCTGGGGAGAAATATCGTACTGGCCTGCTGAACTAATCGCGTCCGGGGACTGGACGCCTGCAATCTGGCGCTCCCCTGAACTTGCTGAAGGGGCTGCTTACTTTGCCAATCATAAGCAGTTGATTGGTATCGGGGAGTCCGGCCTGTCACCTGCGGCGACAGGCCGGACTCTGCGCGGCTCTTTCGAGCCCGCAGAATCCGGCACTCCCGGGAGCTTCGCCATTCTGAAATCCAAGAGCGGAATTCACGGGCAAAAGACCATACGAAGTCGCCCTGACGACCACTGGATTCCCAAGAATCGAGACGACGAAAGACGCCGACTTAACGGCGGCACCTACCCAGAGGTGAAGCAAATTTTACAAAAGGCCGGACATTTGCTGATTACGGCGGGGCATGACAGCAAGACGGGACGACTTACCGCGACTGCTGACAACGAATGCTATGTCGGCAACGGTTGGATGCCAGTTCCGGGACTACCCCCAACTGAAGCAAAGGCGGCCGCAGTATTCATAAACTCAACTGCTGGAAGATTGCAACTTATGCGGCATGCTGGCAGGAAAATACCATTCCCCACATACAGCGCGGCAGAGGCGGCGAATCTTCGCATCCCCGACATCAAGAACGACCGCATCCGCAGCATCCTGTCCGACTGCTGGGAGAGCACGAAGGACATAGAAGTGCCGCAGTTCCGCGACGGCGAGTGCGAAGTGCGCCGCCTCTGGGACGCCGCGGTAGCCGAAGCGATGGACTGGGACGCCGCCGAATTGGAGAGGCTGCGCCTGCTGCTACACCAAGAGCCGCATGTGCGTGGACTAGGCTACGGACAGTACGCGGACGAGGCTGGGGAAGAGGAACAGTTCCTTGAATTGTTGTCCGAATGGAGGGAGGAAACAGCATTTCAGTCCTCACCCAGAGTAATAACTAGCCATCCCGCCTATCAACAGATTATAGACATCGGTAAACCTGTACTCCCATTCATCTTTGAGGATATGCAGGAAAATGGTGGATGGTGGTATCCGGCATTGAGAGCTATAACCGGAGATAATCCCGTACCGAAAGACGCCAGGGGAAATCGAACGCTCAACGACGAAGCATGGCTGCGGTGGGCACGAGAACACGGCTATGCCTAGTCAGAGCGAATCTCAATCCCTGTACGTTTATTTCCCGAACCTTAATTCAAGCAATCACCGGATTACCAGCCCAAAGTCGCGTGATTACAACTGTGTTGCCTGGGCAGCAGGCATCGATGACCAACAAATTTGGCCCGACGGGGCGGAAGACTTAGACGAAGAGTTGGAAATCGTGTGGCCCGACGATGTGCGCAACGACGAATCGGTGGAGGCATTCATCGCCTACTTCGAGAGCATCGGTTATTCCCTGTGCGAAAACCCGACTCTCGAAGAGGGATTCCTGAAGATAGCCATCTTCGTCAAAGACGACTTTCCGACTCATACATCCCATCAGCTTTCAACAGGAAAATGGACAAGCAAAATGGGCTTTGATGGGGTGGACATCGAGCACGATGATTTACATTGCATATCAGGCGCAGCATACGGCGCTGCGACGGTCTATATGCGAAGGGGTGTGAGTGAATAAATGAAAATCCTAGTCGCAGGCTCGTCCGGCCTAATCGGGAGCGCCTTGGTCAGCCACCTCGAGCAAGAACACCACCAAGTCTCCAGACTCGTCCGACGCGCGCCCGCCTCCGCCGACGAGGTGCAATGGGACCCGGCTGCAGGGACAATAGACGAAGCGCGCCTGGAGGGAATAGAAGCCGTAATCCATCTAGGCGGCGTAAGCATCGCCGGCAAGCGCTGGAACGACGCCCACAAGCGGGAAATTCGCGACAGCCGCGTCAACAGCACGCACCTGCTGAGCGAAGCCCTAGCCCGCATGCCGCAAAAGCCCCAAGTATTCCTGTGCGCCTCCGCGCTCGGCTACTACGGCGAAAGAGGCGACGAGGTGCTGACCGAGAATTCGCCCAAGGGAGACGGTTTCCTCCCGGACATAACCGCCGAGTGGGAGGCAGCCACGGCGCCCGCCTCCGAGGCCGGCATCCGTGTCTGCAACATGCGCATCGGAGTGGTGCTCAGCAAGACGGGCGAGCTGCCCCGCAGCATGTTGCTCCCATTCAAGCTGGGGCTGGGCGGCAAACTCGGAAGCGGCAGACAGTACATGAGCTGGATTCACATCGACGACGTAGTCGGCGCATTCGCTCACGCGCTCAACACCCCATCGGTGAGCGGTCCCGTCAACGTGTCCGCGCCCAATCCCGTCACCAACGCCGAGTTCACGCGAGCGCTGGCGAGGGCCTTGTCGCGCCCCGCGCTCTTCACCGTGCCCGGCTTTGCGCTGCGCATCGCAATGGGCGAGATGGCAAAGTTCGCGCTGGCTTCTACGAGAATGTATCCGCTGCGTATCACTGAAAGCGGTTTCAAGTTCAAGTGGGATGACGTCGAATCGGCGCTGCGGGACATCCTGGACAAGTAATTCCTATCGCTTTATCCTGCCCATCCTGTAAATCGATGTCGGGCGGTTTCCCACTCACCGCAGCCCCAGCACCCCGAACACCAGCCGCTGCGCCGACTGAGCGCTCGCCTCCGCGAAAGTCCGCGCGTCCCTGATCATATCCGCCTGAATCGGAAACTCATCCACGTCCCTCAGCGTCCCAACCCCATATCGCTCAGCGTAAGCGCGAGGTATCTCGGCGGACAGCTGCTGCCCGGACATCACCGCGAAGTCGAACGCCCACGCCCTTGCAACCGCCTGCAAGTCGTATCCTCCGCCCCCAAGCGCAAGCCACTTGGTCGCGCCAATCGACGCCAGTTCCTCCACCGCCGCCGCGTGTCCCTGCACCGACAGCGCAAGATGCGTTATTGGGTCTCTGAAGTGCGAATCTATGCCCAGCTGCGTCACCAGTGCGTCGGGGCGAAATCTTCGCAGCAGCGGCATCGCGACCTCCCGCAGCGCCCACAAATACACCTCATCCGTCGTGTACGGGTAGAGCGGCAGGTTCACCGAGTATCCCCTGCCCCTGCCCGCTCCGATCTCCTGCGTGTGCCCCGTCCCCGGAAACAGGAACGCCCCCGACTCGTGCAGCGAAATCGTCAGCACCGCGTCCGTGTCGTAGAACGCATGCTGCACACCGTCCCCATGGTGGCAATCGATGTCCACATACGCCACCCGCATGCCCTCTGCCAGCATCCTCTTGATACCGATCACGGGGTCATTGAATACGCAGAACCCGTATGCGTAGGAAGGCATCGCGTGATGCAGTCCGCCCGATATGCTGAACGCCGCGTCAGCCTCGTCCGACAGCAGCATCTCCACGGCCCTCATTGTCGCGCCTGTGGACAGCGCGGATGCCTCGTAGATGCCCTGATATGCGGGATTGTCCCCCGGTCCGAAGTTGAACCTCAGCTGGTCAACCGTCGCGTCCCCCTCACCCAGCCGCCGCACGGCATCTATGTACTCCGGCGTGTGATACCATCCGATCTCCTCGTCCAGTGCCGCTCTTGGAGATACGACGGACACATCCGGCGCATCGAACGCGCCATAGGCATCCAGCAGCTCGTACGTGTACCGCAGCCGGACCGGCTTCATCGGATGCGTATCGCTCAGCGTGTGCCGCGAAAGCGCGTCAGAGTATATGAACGCCGTCTTTCTTGTCATCCAATTCCGTCCTGTCTATCCTGCGCGTCCCGTTAGTTCCCGCAAGTCGATGGTCATGTCGGCTTCGGCGATGGTGAATGTCTGCCCTGTCGCCTGGGTTATCTCGGCCAACTCGTGGCGCACCGGATGCTCCCACGCGGGGTTGATGTGCGACACGATCACCTGCGGCACCCGCCCATGTATCTCCCTGAACTTGCCCAGTTCATCCATCAGCAAGTCAGGCGTCAGGTGACCTGCAGCCCTTGCGCCCGCCTCATTCTCGTTCCCGAACGTTACCTCGGTCAGCAGCGCATCCGGCGCGACGTGCTCCCAGGCCGCGCCCAGCCCTCTGCCCGTGTCTCCCGTGTAGAACAGCCTGAGACTGCCGTCGGAAATCTGAAACCCCGCCGCCGGGACCGAATGCGGCACCGGCACGGCAACAGCCTCATACCC
Organism: Dehalococcoidia bacterium; assembly: GCA_965204855.1. Classification (GTDB taxonomy): domain Bacteria; phylum Chloroflexota; class Dehalococcoidia; order Lucifugimonadales; family JADFKI01; genus Bin90. The sequence goes on along the minus strand of OZ242018.1, from coordinate 1,079,090 downwards.
CAATACGCTGAACGGCTCGTAGAACCCCACGCTGTGCATCCTGAACGTCGGCGCGTCAGCACCAGACGATTCCAGAAAATTCGGAAACAGCCTGCCATTCATCAGCGTCTCCGCTACGGCGTCAACCGTGTCCTGAATCGCAAAGACATCAACCGTGACACCCGCGTTGCGAACGACCATTCCAAGCGGCAGCAGGTCCTTCACATGGTCGAAGTGCCTGTGCGACAGTATTATCGCCCGTATGCCCTGTAACTCGTCCTGCGTCAGCGAGCGCGTCAGCGAGCCCGCATCCAGCGCAAGTTCACCGTTCACCAGATGGCTCTCCATCCGCGTGTGCCGACTCTCCACATTATGCGCCCCAAGCACCCTGAGCTTCATATCCTATCCATCCTGTCTATCCTGTTAGCCCTCGCTAAATCCCCACAATCCTTATCATCGAGTGCGCCTTGTAGATTCTATTGATGTTAAGCAGCAGCGCCGTCAGGTCCTCGCAGTACCGCGCGTTCTCCAGCCCCCCGCCGTCAACGCCCCGCGCCCCCTTTATCGTCTCTGCGAGGTCCATCACCGTCCGCTTGGCATCCGCATTGTCCCCAAACACCACGATATCCGTATCCAGCGCCCTGTCAGGCACTAGCAGCTCCTGCGCGCTCACATTGTGGAAAGCGGCAGTGTGAATCGCGTCCGGCACTATCTCTCGCGCCTCCAGCGCAGCCGACCCTGCCTCCACGCGAACCGCGCTCGCCACTCCCTTGCTGAACGCCAGCGGCGCAACCACATTCACGACCAGCTTGCCCCGCAACTCGTCCCTCAGCCCCTCCAGCGTAGGCCGCTGCGCCGAATACGGCACCGCAATCACAACCGTATCCGACTGACCGGCAACCTCCGCGTTCACACCGCCGCCAATCGATATCGATGGCGCAATCTCACGCACGCTCTCCGCGGCGTCCTGCGCCCTCCCGGCATCCCGCGAGCCAATCAGCACATCCTCTCCGGCAAGCGCAAACCGCAGCGCAAGCCCGCGTCCTTCCGGTCCGGTGCCGCCAATAAATCCTATCATTCAATCTCACCTTCCTGGCTCACCTTCCTGGGAAATGCCGCCGTAAGGCAGCCGCGCACATTATATCCTTATCGATACTCCACTTCCACAACACTCCCGGTCCGCCCTCCCTCACGCTCGCGGACGGTGATAAGGTCGTAGCATGTCCTTCCATGTGACAAAGTCTCTTCCCCCATGAAGGGGGAAGGCTAGGATGGGGGTGAAATTGCTATCCATCCACCTGAAAGGAAACGATATCCGATTGAACCTCCCCTATTGCACGATTTTCAACCTTTGACTAAAATTGAGGGATATTCGCTAGGGATAAACACTATAGCCGGAGGGAATAGCAGTATGCCCAAGTTCACAACTGACAAATTGCGCAATGTAGTCCTGCTGTCACACGGGGGCGCAGGCAAGACTATACTCGCAGAGGCAATGCTGCACACGGCCGGCCACACCACTCGACTTGGCAGAGTCGAAGATGGCACCACCGTCTCAGACTTCGAGCCGGAGGAGATACGCAGGCAGTCCAGCTCTCAAATGTCCCTGCTCGCCTGCCCTTGGCGCGACAGCAAGATAAACATCCTCGACACGCCAGGGTACGCCGACTTCCGCGGTGAGGTCATATCCGCCTCCCGCGTTGCCGACTCTGCGATTATTCTAGTCTCGGCTGCCGCAGGTGTAGAGGTCGGAACCAACCAGATGTGGATGCTCGCCGACGAGCGCAGCCTGCCCCGCTTGATTTTCATCAGCAAGATGGACCGTGAAAACGCCGACTTCGATCGCATCATGGGCGAAATCACCGACCGCTTCGGCAGGGAATGCGTCCCGGTACAGATTCCCATAGGCGCCGAGTCTGACTTCTCCGGTGTCGTAAACCTGCTCGACCCGAACGCCGACGTCCCGGCTGGCATCGAGGATGCGGTCGAGGAAGCGCGCGAGCGCCTCATCGAAGCCGTCGCAGAAGCGGACGACGAACTCGCCGACAAGTACCTCGAAGGTGAGGAAATCACGCAGGCAGAGATGATTGCCGGACTCAAGCAAGGCATCGCCGACAGTACTATAATCCCCGTCCTCGTCGGGGCATCCCCAACCCAGACCGGCACCGGCGAACTCCTCGACGCCATCGTGGACTTCCTGCCTTCACCCGCCGATGTGGGCAGCGTAGAAGCCGATACCGCAGACGGCAAGGTAACCATGAACCCCGATAGCAGCGGCCCGCTCGCCGCGCTCGTCTTCAAGACGTCCGCCGACCCGTTCGTCGGCAAGCTATCGTACTTCCGTGTTTACAGCGGCACTTTCTCCAGCGACGGCCAGCTCTGGAACGCCAACGAAGGACAGCAGGAGCGCATCGGCCAGGTCTTCGAGGTCTGCGGCAAGGAGCAGACGGCCGTTCCCGATCTCGCCTGCGGAGACATCGGCGCGACACCGAAGCTCAACTCCGTACTCACCGGACACACCATCTGCACGCGCGACAATCAGTTTACGCTTGAGGGAATGGAGTTCCCTCTCCCTGTGTACCTTATGGCAGTCTTCCCCAAGTCGCAGGCAGATGTGGATAAGATGTCCAGTTCACTCTCACGCATCACCGAGGAAGACCCCAGCCTCACCGTTACGCGCGAGCCGGACACCCTCCAGGTGCTTCTCGGCGGGCTTGGCGACACCCATGTGGACATCGCCATCGAAAAGATGCGAAACAAGTTCGGCGCCGAAATGATTCTTCAGGTGCCGAAGGTCGCTTACAAGGAGACAATAAGCGGCAGGACCAGAGTCGAGTACCGCCACAAGAAGCAGTCCGGCGGACACGGCCAGTTCGGTCATGTCTGGCTCGAACTCGAACCCTTGCCCAGAGGCGGCGGCTTCGAGTTCGCCGAAACCGTCGTAGGCGGCAACGTGCCCCGCGAATACATCCCCTCGGTCGAAAAGGGCGTCGCCAAAGCGATGGGCGACGGCGCGATCGCCGGTTACCCCATCGTTGACGTCAAGGCGACGCTGTTCGACGGAAGCTACCACACAGTTGACTCATCCGGTATCTGCTTCGAGATTGCCGGCGGTCAGGCGCTCACGAAAGGAGTGCAGCTTGCGTCGCCCACCTTGCTCGAGCCGATAATGCGCGTGCAGATTACCGTGCCGGACGACTTCACCGGCGACATCATAGGCGACATGAACTCCAGGCGCGGCAGAATTCACGGCATGGTCCCGGAGGGCAACGGCGCCACCACCATCGAAGGCGAGACCCCGCAAGCGGAGATGCTGCGCTACGCTACCGAACTCCGCTCGATGACCCAGGGACAGGGCGGATTCACCATGGAATTCGACCACTACGAGGAAGTCCCTGCGCACCTCGTTGACCGCCTCGTCCAGCAGCTCAGAGAGCAAGAAGAAGCCCGCGCATAGCCTGAGTCAAGACTGAAAGCGAAGGGAGCATCTAATTGATCAGATGCTCCCTTCGCTTATACCGTGTATTCGATAATATTTGGCTACTCTTTCAATTCGAGCGCTTCTGGAAGTCGTTCTTTCTTGTGCCCCTTGCTCAACTGTGTGCCACCATTTGATGCATCCGGCTCTAAGCCACGCTGCCGTAAGATAGCATCCACAAACGGCTTCAGTGTCTTCTCAGCGTCCATAAAGCGCACGGCAACCGTGAATGCCGGCTCCTTTGCTTCATGAGTGTCGCTGTCCTTGTCGAAATAGACGACAACTCCCGTCGCAAACTCCTCGCTCGTAGCGCTTGCTTCGCCATTTCTAATTTCGAGGATGTCAAGCGCAGGGTCGTACACAACCGTAGGTTCTGGGCAATGGTATCCATTCACTTCATTTGCCATGGACGCCCTCCATACCTTCTCGCCAATCGCTTATCCTGATATGCAGTCAGAAATTCGCCCGTCTCTGGGTCGCCAATGAATACCAACTTAATCCACTGACTGGATTCCGGAACCCGACCAATTACGCAGGTTCGACGCTCACTAAATTGATACTCTTCATATCGGTCATAAGGCTCTTCAACGATTTGCATAACCCATTCCGCACGTACGGAAGGATGGCGGCTCAATACATCCTCTCCATGCCCGCGAACTTTCCGCATGCGCTGATATGCTCGCCGCAAGCGCGCATTTTCATCGGAGCTGCTACTTTCAGGCATCTCTACAACCTAATGTTAACACCTCACTCCCGCTCCGCCGACCATATCGTATGATAATTCCGTCCCACGATAGCGTTCACATGTTCCTCCCGCTCCATTTCCCGCAACTCCCTCAGCGACCGCTCGCACTCCCCTATTGCCTCTTCCTCCCCCGCGCTCTCCAGCCGCTCTATGAGCTTATCCCAAAGCCCCAGACTGACGAGGCTGTCCACATAGCGCGTCCACGGAATCACCGCAAGGTTCCTCACTCTTGGAAGACCCGGACGCTGTCGGCGAATCAGACGCAGTCGTTCCTGTGGAGACGCGGCCATCGGCGCTATCTGCACCATTGCTCTGTGCCGCTCATTGCTGCGCGGATCCACCACCAGCGCCTTGCGAAACGAAGGAAAGAATATGGAAATCACATCCGCCGTATCGATTGACTTCAACATGCCGTCTATATCGAACATGAAATCGCTGTTCATAATGACGACTCCTTGCTCACCAACTTAACCCCATCCCCTTCATCCTGTCCATCCATGTCAATTCTTTTAGGAATCCACCAGCTCCCGGACCGTCTCGATAAACGACGGCAGCACATTCTTCCAGTCCCCGACCACTCCGAAACTCGCGGTCTTAAAGATATTCGCGTCCGCGTCCCTGTTGATTGCCACGATATTCTTGGAGGCCGAGCAGCCCGCCATGTGCTGGCTCGCCCCGGATATGCCCACCGTGATATACAGGTCAGGCGTAATCGTCTTGCCCGTAAGCCCAACCTGGTAGCTGTGGTCCAGCCATCCCGCGTCGCACACTGCCCGCGAAGCGCCGACCGCGCCGCCAAGCAGCCTGGCAAGGTCCTCGAGCTGGTCGAATGGCTCCGGCCCGCCCAGCCCTCTGCCGCCGCCGATGACTACACCCGCATCCTCCAGCCTCACGCCCTCGGATTCCTGCGTTACGGTCTCCACAAGCCGGGCCTTCACAACCGAAGCATCCAGGCCCGGATTGACCACAACTACATCGCCGCTACGCGAGTCATCCGCTTCCAGTGGCTCATACGCTTTGGCGCGCAGTATCACAATCTGCGGGTTCGCATCCGGGAACGTGACCTTCGCCAGCGCGTTCCCGCCATAGACTGGCCGCACCGCCGAAACTCTGCCGCCGTCCCCCTCCGCGCTTACCTGAAGGCAGTCCTGCGCCAGCCCCACGCCGAGCCTGAATGCGAGTCTCGGCCCCACATCGCGCCCGGCCAGCGTGCGTCCGATCAGTACCACCGAAGGCTCCGTCTCCGCGCACACACTGCTAAGCGCGGCAACCTGCGCGTCCAGCTGCATATCCGCAAGCACATCGTCCTGCACCAGGTACGCCTTGTCCGCCCCCAGCGCAACCGCAGCCTGCCCGGCAGCATCATCCCCGTTCAGCAGCGCGACGCTGACCTCTTCGCCGGTAGCGTCTCCGATGCCGCGCGCCGCCGCCAGCAGCTCGCCCGTGATGCTCTGCAGCGCGTCGCCATTCAATTCACCTACAACAAGAACTCCAGCCATATCTCATTTCTCCACGATATTTTTCATTCCCTTCCCACTCGAAGGGGGAAGGCTAGAATGGGGGTGAAAGTTATCCTAACCATCCTGTAAATCCTGTTAACTCTGACCTAAATCAGCTTCTCCTCGCGCAGTCGCAGCGCCAGCTTCCTCCCCGCATCGGCATCATCCTCACCCTCGATTACCTCAACCTGATTGTCGCTCACCGGTATATACAGCTCACTGAGCGTCAACTTGGGTTCTAGCGCTCCCGCATCCAGTCCGACATCGGCAGTGCTCCAGTTCGTAGGTTGCTTTCGGCTCGCCTGCATGATACCCCGCAGCGTGGGATAGCGCGGCTCGCCCAGCTCATTCGTGACCGTAACCAGCGCGGGCAGCGGCGCTTCCACGACCTCATAGCCGTCCGTCAGTGCGCGCTGCACAACAACGCCATCATCCGCGACTTCGATGTTCTGCGCCAGCGTAACGCACGGCAGCCCCAGCATCTCCGCGATTCCCAGCGGCACATGCGCCTGATCCCAGTCGGACGCCTGCCGGCCGCAAAGCACGAGATCGTACTCGCCTACCTTCTTGATGGCTTCCGTCAACACCGTAGCTGTCGCGAACGCGTCAAGGTCGTCCAGCACCTCATCGTCGATGAGAACAAGCTCATCCGCACCCATGGACAGCGGCTTCTTCATCACATCCATAACGAAGCCGCTTCCCATCGAGATGACCGTTACCTTCGCAGCGTCCCCAATGTCCTTTAATCGCAGCGCAGCTTCTACGGCGTTCTCGTCGAACCCGTTCACCACCGGCGGTATCCCGGGAGCCGGCACCACCCTCTTCGCATCCGAATCTATGTTGAAGGCGGACGCGGGCGTCTCCGGGTCCATCACCTGCTTCACGCACACAATTATATTTATCGCCATTCTTTCTATCCCATCCTCATTTTGTCATTCCTGTGCAATTAGAAGTCCGGAATCCAAAGAGTCCCGTCCGTCCTGTTCCTGCGCGTCAGTCTCTCTTTTCGCCAAAATCGCATCTACAAAAGGCTTCAGAAGCGTCTCGGCGTCACTCCATATGAGAAAGCCGGCAAGATTGCCCTTGGCATCATAAAACCCTGTCAGACCTTCGGATACCGTTTCACCGTCGGAAGTTCCCAAGCCATTGTGTACATGCAATGTTTGAGTGTCGGGGTAGTACTCCACTTGAATAGGCGGCAGCGACCGATGAGCGCCATTCGACACGTCTGGATTCACATCTATATCTGCCATGGTCTCCCTCTTTCAACTCACTCAAATGTTATTAGGCTGTGGTTTGAGTGTCAAATATATGGCAGTGCCGAACGATGCCGGACGCCGACTCCTGACGGCGCAACATCGCCGCGGAACCCTCTCTTCCACGTCAAGAATCGAGTCCTGTCGTCGAGGTATGTTGCTCGCTGCCAAACTCCACTATCTACATGCGGCTTTGATTTATAATAGGTATATACTTATTGTTATATTGATAACTATACTAGCCGCTAACATTCGACTAGATTAAATGTACTTATACTTTGTGAAAATCATCCCAATTGTCCATAAAACTGCGACTGAAACACTGTCTGGCCATCGCCAGGAAACAGCCTAATTCCAGCCTTTAAGCAACAACTCCTTAGTATCAATTACCGCCGTGCGAATGGCCCGCTCTAAACGCCTGTATTGACAGGATAATTATTCTGCGCGCCGTGTTACAGCCGTGCAGAACTTGTTTTGAAATCAGTCTAAAATTCGGCATTTTCACCTTGACAGTCTATTTTGCAAAGTTTTAGCCTTTGTTCAACACCTTTTCTATAGGAATTTCAATCGCTGTGTGAATGTGTGAATTCTGTGCCGAAGGTCAAGTGCTGAAGTGGTATCGACCCAGCCCTCTATGGCTTTCTGCAAGAGAAGTTAAGGGACTTCTTTTCACCGGCGAAGAGCCGCTGACCCGGCTCTGATCCATAGGTGCATGCTTGCCGATCAAGCAAGCGAAATTTTTAGGTGGCGTCTTGTCAGGGGGATTTTTGCGCCAATTTTCCGGCGAGCTTCCGGCAAGTTCCACAGAAAATCATAGGATGCCGTCAGGCGGATTGAGGAGGATGTGATGGTCGTTCAGGCTCACGAATTCGATGCCTTCAAGCAACATGATTACGAGCAGGAGATTGCAACTAAAACCCAAGTCGCAGAACCACGGGTGCCAACACCCCGAGTAATTGAGGTCGCGCGTCCCAAAGGTGACCTAATCTGCCCGCGATGCGATTCTCAGCTTCGCATCAATTACGACGAACCACAGTGCCTCCAATGCGGCTACGTGGACTACACATACACACCGCCTAACGCGCATAAGAGAAAGAGAAGTCTGATGAGCAAAGGTACTCAGTACGTTCTCAGGTACACCGGCGCTTCCGAGATACTCTCGGACACGCTGACCCACGTTCAGCTTCGCCGCTTCCGCAACAGGGCGATCTACCTCGTCAGCTGCCCTTTCTGCAGCAAGGAAATGACCCAGTCTTCACTGTCGGGCAAGCGCCGTGAAGTTCGCGAAGAGCGATACAAGTGCGACGATGGCCATCGCATATCGCTACTCCCGTCTAAGAACGGCTCGCTCGGCTGGAAATAACATAGCCCCTAACCCCCCTTTCGCACCGGGTTGCCGGCGGCACAATGGAGTATCCCTCCAGGCTCGCCGGCAGCCTGCTAGCACGCAGCTCCACTAACTCTCGAGACAGGCTGCGCCATGACCAAGATCGCCGACATACACGCCCGGCGCAGCGGCGAACCCACATTCATCTGCGACTTCTCCCCTCCCAGGGGCGCGTCATACACCGACATCGACTCCGCCCTCTCGCTTAACGCACACTGTCTGTCCGTACCCTACAACCCCGGCAAGTCCGTGTACGCCAATTCCGCGATAGCGGCGCACGCCGCCAACTCCCACACCGGCAAGGACGTCGCCTTCACCATTGCCACCAGGGACATGAACATCCTCGCCACCCAGAGTCTGCTCCTCGGTGCCGCCCTGCTCGGCTTGCAGAATGTCGTCATAGTGCGCGGCGACGACTTCACTCCCAACGAGCTGCGCCGCACAAAACCCGTCCACGACCGCGCTCCCACCGCCCTCATCCGCTCGATTCTCGATATGAACGACGGCATCGACTTTCGAGGACGACCCCTCAGCGCTCCGACCGACTTTTGCATCGGCGCGACCATCGACACCAACCGGGACACCGAATCCGAAGTCCAGCTCACGCATCGCAAAATCGAAGCCGGCGCGCACTTCCTCATATCCCAACCCGGCTTCACTACCGAGGCGCCACTCCAATTCATCCAAGCCTATGAGCAGTATTACAGTGCGTCTCCAGCCATTCCAATCTTCTACGGCATCCAGATGATAGCCCCCGGCAGTCGCGCATTCACCCCCGTGCCAAACTCGATACGCGACAGCCTGAACGCGGGAGTCAGCCCGGCCGACATCGCCATCCGAACCGTCAACAGCTTCATTGAAGCAGGCATCACCGCATTCTACCTCATGCCCCCGATCTTCCCCGGCGGCGCGCGCGACTACCACTCCGCCGCGCAAGTCCTCAACCACTCGTGGTAATCAAATCCCAAAATCGCCACCAAAAGAAAAGCCGCCCATCCGGGCGGCCCTAATGGTCCTATCCATCCTGTATATCTTGTCAGCTCCCGTCCTTAGTCGGAAGACGGCAGCTTCCGCGGCTGCTGGACCTCCATCGGAGCGCCGTTATAGCGCAGGTCGCACTGCCCGGCCTTCGTCACCAGCACCGTAACTCCCTCATCATCCGACTGGTATCTGCGACCAAGGTTGATAGTCATCGCGTCTGCGCTCGTAGTCGCGCCGTCGAACCCGTTGCTCGAATCCTTCTCCTGGAGCGGCACATCGCCGTCCGTCAGCATGCCGTCGCCGCCCTTGGTGACAACAAGCTCCGCGCCCGTAGGAGTAACATATCTCGATCCCGCCTTAATCATTCCTTCTCTACCTCGCCTTGGAATAATTCTGGTATAGACACAACTTAGGAACAGCAAACCATCCCCAGCCGCATTCGGCTATCAAATTATTCTACTCCCATTTCCAAAAATCTTCAAATCCTGGATGACGTCGAAAATTCGCGCACTCTTCATACCCCGCCCGCATACCCTATCCATCCCGTATATCCTGTTAGTCCGCGCCGACCCCGCTCGCCGCCGCATGCTGCTCGTCCGCGTGGTACGAGCTGCGCACCAGCGGCCCCGACGCCACATGCCGGAAACCCAGCGCCTCACCCTCGCGCCGCAGTTCCTCGAACTCGCCCGGCGTGTACCATCGCGCCAGTGGCGCGTGCTTCTCCGAAGGCCGCAGGTACTGCCCAATTGTCAGCAGGTCGCAATCGACAGACCGCAGGTCCCGCATCGTCTCGATAATCTCGTCCCAGCTCTCGCCAAGCCCCACCATCATCCCCGACTTCGTAACCGCACCCGCGTCCAGCCGCTTTGCGTTCTCCAGAAGCTCAAGCGACATGTCGTAGTCCCCTTTGGGACGCACCCGACTGAACACGCGTCGCGCGGTCTCGATATTATGGTTGAGCGTGTCCGGCTTCGCCTCCATCACCTTCGCCAGCGCATCCACATCCCCCTGAAAGTCCGGTATCAGCACCTCAACCTTGCACGAAGGCAGCCGCTTCCGTATCTGCCGTATGCACTGCGCGAAGATGAACGCGCCCCCGTCCGGAAGGTCGTCCCTATCCACTGACGTGATAACCGCATACCGCAGGCCCAGCCGCTCCACCGTTTCCGCCAGCCTAACCGGCTCCTGCAAGTCAAGAGTCGTCGGCATCCCCGTATTCACCGCGCAGTACGAGCACGCCCGCGTGCAGATGTCGCCCAGCACCATGAACGTAGCGGTTCCTCGGTCCCAGCACTCCCCGATATTCGGGCAATGCGCCTCCTCGCAGACCGTGTTCAGCCCCTCCGACCGCACAAGCTGCCTGAGTTCAAGATAGCCCGCGCTACCCGGCGCCTTCACCTTCAGCCACTCCGGTAGCCTTCTAGCAGTAGCCCGTGACGCCACCATAATCCCTCCATATCCAGACTGCCGCCATGATACCAGATTACAATCCTGTCCATCCTGTGTATCCTGTTACCCCTCACCTGAAAAACTGACATACTCGCTCAATCGCGTTATGATATGGCGAAACCAATTCAGGAGGTACGACACACTTATGGCAGAATACATACCGTCGCCCGCAGACTGGGTACGCGAGCAGGTCGAGCTTTACGAAAGCAGTGGCGGCACCGAAGGCACGACCCTCCGCGAGACCGGCTTGCCCGTCATCATCGTGACCAACACCGGCAACCGCACCGGCGCAATCCGCAAGACGCCCCTCATGCGTGTCAAGGACGGCGACAACTACATCCTCGTAGGCTCACGCGGCGGAGCGCCCACAAATCCCCAGTGGGTGTACAACCTGCGCTCCCACGCAGACGTGGAGGTCCGAGACGAGACCAATGTGTACGACATGCGCGTCCGCGAAGTCGATGACGACGGCGAGCGAGCGCGTCTCTGGGAAATCTGCGTAGCCGCCTTCCCGCCCTACGCCGAATACCAGGAACGCGCCCCCCGAACCATCCCCGTCTTCGTCGCCGAACCCGCCTGACGCCGAATCGCGCCGTTGCAAATTGAACAGGATGATGAGTTCGGTTCTCGTCATCCTGTTCTCGCGCGTGGCGAGTGGGCTATAATAGGGATGGAGCGAGAATCATGGCTATCTTGATTGAGACAACTGACGATTTCCTGCGAGCATTGCGAGAGAATGAAGAGTTTCTTGCTGCCGCAAGACACGAAATCTACACACAAGACCTGGTAGCGCTTCCAGGTGAGTTCAGGGAATACTCCCAGAAAACTGATGCTCGCCTGGAGAAAATCGACAGGGGTATGACTGAGATGCGCGGCGACATCACCGAGATACGCGGCGACATCACTGAGATGCGCGGCGACATCACCGAAATGCGCGGCAACATACACACTTTGCATAACAACGTAAACGACTTACATGGCTTCAACCTTGAACGCAAGATGACGTCGAGGTTGCGACAGCAACTTGGCAGCGCATTCGGACTCAGCAAGGTGCGAGCGGTCTGGACCGCGCGCAACGCCGCCCAAGCCACGGGTAGGGCACGCGCTTTCGAGCGGCAGACTGAAGAAGCGACCGACAAGGAACTGATAACCGACATCGAGGCCGATCGGCTCATCGACACCGACATGATTGTGACCGGGACGAGAATGCCGGCTGAAGATATCGTGTACATTGCTGTTGAGGCTTCGGGGACCATCAAGTCCAATGACATTCAGCGCGCTCGCGAGTCGGCAGCCATCCTGAATCGCCTATACGGTGCCGAAGCGTTCCCAGCGGTATATGGATACCACATTGACGAACAGCAGATTACAGAAGCAAGGTCCGACGCCGAGAACGCTCTGCTCGAAGTTCGTATCTTCTTGGAGTCCGACAGATCTTAGCCTGGTGGAACGAACAACCCCAAAGCCCCTCGCTCAGCAAAGAAAAGCCCCCACAAGTTCACACAAAACTCGTGGGGGCTTAGTTGTCTAATTCCCGCTCGTATCTTTGGGTTGCACCCTGACCTTTGCCGAAGGGCCTGTCGAAAGAACATACCCCGCGGGCTTACCCTATGGTGCGCTCTCCGCCTTCAGCCTAGAACGAATAATACCGCACTCCCGGCGAGACCATCCTGAAGTACCATCCGCCGTTGTTCGTCTGCTTCTTCTCCCGCGCCCGCTCCGAGTCCTCCAGCAACTCCTCGATCTCCCTGGTCGCCTTCGCGTTCAGCTTCTCGCTCACCGCTACATTCTCTTGCCGCTCAAGAATCGCTGCTTCTGTCATAAGAACCACCTCCTTCAAGAGTGTACGAAACGAATGTAACACTTGATACAACCTATGTCAACATAGTGCTATTTTTCACATAAACTTTGACACATATTTCACAATGTCCGCCTGCCTATATCTTAACTTCCCCTGCAATAAGCCGGACTTAAAGCGGAGGCGCCTCGACTACACCATCTCAGACCTGTCCACAAGCGTTTCCGCCTTCGCTCGGTCGTCGGCAGACAGCGCCACGAGGCTGTAACCGTCTCTGCGCTCCAGGAAGTGCAGGCTCTGTATGTTCACTCCCGCGTCTTTGAACCTCTCCGCCACCTTAGCCAGAGCGCCCGGCTCGTCCCGCAGCCTCAGCACCAGCGACTCGTCGGACACCGTCTTGAAGCCCGCTCGTGTCAGCGCCCGGATCGCCTCGTCATGTGCGTCAGCGGTAAGCGTTACGACTCCCTTTTCATCCAGCGCCTCAGCGCTTATCGTCTCGATGTTGATGCCCTCATCGGCGAGCGCCCTGCTTATATCCGCGATGACGCCCACTTCATTCCTCGCCATTACGATTATTCTGCTCATGTCGGTTATCGTTCTCCTACTGCTTGGTTCGTTTCCCTGCTTTCCAGACAATCATCCACTACCATATCCACCTTCTCTCGAGTAACGTGCGGCATCGTTATGAGATGCGCTATATCCTCATACGGCGCGAGCTGCCACTTCCGCACCACCTCATCCGACGGCCTCGGAAACACGACGGTAACCGAGTTCTTGTTCCTCCACGCCGGAATGCCGCTGTCGTTGAAGCGTGACACCGCATACTTGGCCACACTCACGCACTCGCGCACCATGTCTCCGATACCGTCCAGTCCGCGCTGCCGGAAGGCATACCACATCATCAGCGGAGTGATCGCATTCCGCGATCCCGTCAGCGTCGTGTCCAGCACACCCACATACTCAATCGACCTCGCGACCCGCCCCACATAATCGCGCCTCGTCAGCGCCACACCGCACGGCATGGGCGACCCGATCATCTTGTGCCCGCTCACGGCAACGCTGTCGAAGCCCGCATCGAATCCGTACGGCTGAGGCTCATCCACAAACGGCAAAATCATCCCGCTCAGCGCGGCATCCGCGTGTATGTAGTAGCTCGTTATCGCCAGGTCGTCCACAATGCCCCGCATCCTGTCCACATCGTCAATCGCCCCCTTCATCGTCGTCCCGATGTTCGCTATGAATATGACGGGCGCATCCCTGTTGATTCTCACCGTCTCGTACAGGTCGTCGTAGTCGATCTCGCCGTTATCCTGGCTCTTGATCATGATGTTCCGCATCTTGAGCAGCCGGAGAATCTTCACCACGCTGTAATGCGTGTCCTGCGAGAAGTACACAATCCCGTCTGGGAACGCCTCTCGCCCCATATACAGCCCGTACATGTTGCCCTCAGTCCCGCCCGAGGTAACATACCCCCACGCCTCCTCTCGCGGCAGCCGCATCAGGTCCGCGAAGATGTCGATGACCTCCCGCTCCATCTCATGCGTGTTGCTCTGGAAGTTGCTGTCATGGAACGGGTCCCCCACATTGTTAGCGCAGTACGCCATGAACGGCAGCAGCGCGGAGTAGTCGAAGTCCTGGTTGCACGGATACCCTACGATGTGGGAGCGCAGCCCCTCAAGTTCGCGCAGCAACGCGTCGAGCCGCCCCTGTGTATCAGCCTTCATTTGAACCACCTCCTTCCACAAACATAATTCGCGCAAATCACCTTTCGATTTAACAGTATCCTCTGTCCCCATGCTAACACGCCCCGCCCCCGGCGCGTCCCGGCAGAAATACGCATAGGCTGAACATACCGTTCATCTTGTCCCTTCCCCCTTGGCGGGGAAGGTTAGGATAGGGGTGAAAACCGCTGCTTATAGTCATAAAACTACCCTTTTGCACATCTCTTTGAAAGACACTCCACATTGTTTTCATGCTATTGTCATGCTACGGTATTCTCATGGCTAATCTACAAGTAAAAAACATTCCCGACACGCTCCACGACCGCCTGCGCCAACACGCCCGCAAGAACGGCGTAACCATCAGCGCCACCGTGATAACCGCGATAGAGCGCGAGTTGGAAAGAAATGAATGGCGTGAAAGACTCGCCACGCGCCCATTCACCGACCTCGGTGTCCGCGCATCCGACATCCTCGCCGAGGAACGCGCCCTCCGAGATGAAGAGTTAGGATTAGGATGACCCGTTATGTCATAGACGCCTCTGCATCCTTTGAATTCCTCCTGCGAACCGCATTCGGGCTACGGATAGCCGAGATTATAGAAGGTGCCTCCCTATACGCACCCGAGCTGATGGACGCCGAGGTTCTTTCTGTGCTGCGGAAAGCGGTGCTTGACGGCGGTCTTTCGAACGACCGTGCTCAAGCGGCCATCGAAGACTTGGCAATTTGGCAGGTGCGACGCATCAGCCACAGGCATCTGACTCGGATTGCTTGGCGCTATCGACATAACTTATCTGCCTACGACGCCTTCTACGTGGCTGCCGCCTATGCTCAGAACGCAACTTTGCTCACCGCGGACAGGCGGCTTTCAAGAGCGTCAGGGCTGGACATCGACATCAGGATTGTTTGAGTTCCATAACTCTTTTTTTCTTATGACGCAAAGCGCCAATCCTCCACCTAAAAACGACCTCGCGCCCGAAATCGCCACCCTCGACCTCCAAGCATGGGGCGACCTCGGCGACACGCTCGCCCACTTCGAGGACGGCGTAATCAACGTCTTCGGCGGCATCCCCGGCGAGCGCGTGAGCGCCCGCATCGTCCGCTACCGCCGCAGGCGTCGCCAGCACGTATCCGCCATCGTCACCGAAGTCTTATCCCCCTCCTCCCACCGCATATCCCCCCCTTGTCCCTACTTCACCGCCTGCACAGGCTGTCAGTGGCAGCACATCGCCTACGACCGCCAGCTCGAACTCAAGCGCGACCGCGTATCCGGCGCCCTCGCCGAATACCCCGAGCTGACCGGCATCCCCGTATCCTCCACCATCCCAAGCCCGCAGATGTTCGGCTATCGCAACCACGCGCGCTTCACCGTCCGCGAACAAGGCAAGCTCGGCTTCATCAACCGCATCACGCGCCGCTTCGTCAAGGTCGATGACTGCGCCCTCATGCACCCCTGGATTAACAAAGCCCTGCGCGCACTGCAAGGCAACGCCGCCGAAACCACCCAGCTCTCCGTCCGCTACGGCGTCAACACCGGCGACTGGCTCATCCAGCCCACCATGCACAACCCCGACATCCCCCTGCCAACCGGCCAGACCCACTACTGGGAGCAGATGCATGATCGCCGCCTACGCATCGCATCGCCCTCCTTCGCGCAGGTCAGCACCCCGCAGGCAGAGCGTCTCGCCACTCTAGTCGCCGAACGCCTCCAACTCAGCGGCGCAGAGCTTCTCGTTGACGCCTACGCCGGCGTCGGCACTTTCGCCGTCCTGCTCGCCGACCATGCCCGCCATGTCATCGCCATCGAAGAGTCATCCGCGGCCGTCAAAGACGCAGCCGTCAACATCGAAGGCATCGACAACCTCGAATTCGTTTGCAGCAGGACCGAAGACTACCTCGACTCCCTAGCTGAGCCGCCCGACGCCGTCATCCTCGACCCGCCCCGCGTGGGCTGCCACCCTGCCACGCTCGACGCGCTCATTCGCCGAAAGCCCGCGCGCACCGTCTATGTCTCCTGCGACCCCGACACTCTCGCCCGCGACCTCGCATACCTGACGAAGGGCGGCTTCACCATAACCTCAGTCGAGCCGATGGACATGTTCCCCCAGACCTACCACACCGAATGTGTCGCAACCCTCATCCCAGCCTGACGCGGCAACCCTGTCGAACCGCCACCGCGATTCGTGTAAAATAGACGCATGCCACACCACCATCCCAAGGGCAGTCCTCCACGCCGCAGGCGCCTCATACTGGCGTCGGGTTCGCCTCGCCGCCGAAATCTCATCAAGGCGATCCAGATACCGATACGCATCGTCGGCAGCGGCGATAGCGAGCCGGATCCCGATCAGGGCGAGTCCCCGCGCCTCTACGTCCAGCGCCTCGCGCTCTACAAGGCAAAGCGCGCTCTCAACCTCACCGAAAACGACATCGTTCTGGGCGCGGACACCTCCGTCGTGATCGACAACGACATACTCGGCAAGCCCGCGAATGCCCGGGAAGCCGTCACAATGCTCGACCGCTTGAGAGGCCGCCCCCACGAGGTCGTCACCGGCATCGCCATGATGGACACCGCAACCGGCATATGCTCCACCTCCGCGAAGGCAAGCAAGGTCTATATGCGCGAATACTCCGACGACGAGATTGCCGCCTACGTCGAATCCGGAGAACCCTTCGACAAGGCAGGAGCCTACGCCGCGCAGGACGAGACATTCCGCCCCGCGACCCAGATAGAAGGCTGCTATCCCAATGTCATCGGGCTGCCAATCTGCGACGTCCTGACCCTGCTGCATCGCATCGGCGTCCCCACCATCTTCAGGCATAGCTGGCGCATTCCGCCCGGCTGCCCCGACTGCGACTACTGGTCTGAAATAACCGCCGGACTGAAGGGGGTCAATCGCCGATGAGCTTCCTCGGCATGGGCACGTTCGAAATACTCATCATCCTGCTCGTCGCCTTCATCTTCCTGGGCCCGGAGCGCATGATCGACGCCGCCCGAACACTCGGCAAGTGGACCGGCGAACTCAAACGCATGGGCTCGACCGTTCAGGCGGAAATGGACGACCTCACCAACATCGGCGATCCACTGGCATCGAGACGCCCGCCAACTCAGAACAGTACGCAGGACGACGCATCCGAGACGCCCCTCGACCAGGACCACCCAACCCCGTTTCGCCCTCGACCCGTCGAGAATTCGGAATCCCCCCACGACTCCGAACGCACCGCCTCCGCCAACAGTCCATCGGCTGACGGCAAGCAGCCTTCATCCGAGGACACGCCTTCCGCCCGCAAAGAGGAAAGCGCATGAGTTCCGATAACGGCATGACTTTCCACGACCACATCACCGAGCTTCGCCGCCGCGTGATGTACTCCGCTATTGCCGTCCTCATCACCACGGTAATCGCCTTCGTATTTCACGAGCAAATCCTCTACCTGCTCATGCAGCCCGCTCAGGGCTTCACCGACATCCCCAGCGGCAAGCCCATCTACACCGACCTCACGGAGTTCATCAGCACCGCGATGAAAGCGTCCCTGCTCGTCGGATTCTTCGCCGCCCTGCCCTTCGTGCTGCTCCAGATGGTCATGTTCGTCGCGCCCGGGCTCAACCCGTCAGAGCGCCGATACCTCTACATGCTGATTCCCGCCGTCATCCTCGCCTTCATCCTCGGCGCGGCATTCGGCTATCGCATCCTCTTCCCGCCCGCCGTGCACTTTCTGCTCAGCTTCGGCAGTGACATCGCCACCCCCTACATCCGCATCGGCAACTACGTCAGCCTGATGATGTCGCTGCTGCTCTGGATGGGCGTAGTATTCGAGACGCCCATAGTCCTCTTCTTCCTGTCCCGCATCGGCATCGTAACCCCACAGCAGCTCGGCAGGCAGCGCCGCTACGCCATCGTCGTCGCATTCATCCTCGGCGCGCTGATCACGCCCACCTTCGACCCCATAAACCAGACCCTCGTAGCCCTCCCAATAATCGTCCTCTACGAAGTCGGCATCTGGCTCGCCAAGATTGGCGCAAGACAGCGCAACCGCCAGCGCGCCAACGAATTCAGCTAATCTGTCATTCTCGCGCGCACGCAAAAGAGCCTGAGACATTTGCCTCAGGCTCCCTTCATTTCAACTCTTAGTCCAGGCTAAACAAACACCCTAACCGGCCTTGCCCGTCTTCACCTTCTCGTCCTCAGTAGCATCGCCCTCGAAGCTCGAATCCTGAGTCTTCCTGAACTGCCGCACAGCCTTGCCCATCGCCTCTCCGACCTGCGGCAACTTGCCGACTCCGAATATCAGCATCAGAACTACAATGATAAGAACCAGTTCCACAGGCCCAATTCTGAATGGCATGGCCCACTCTCCAATTCACTTGAATACTGCTTCAGCCGTGTTTCTCCCAACAATCATAGCCACACTCAACCCCCTAGTCAACACAAACGCCCTTCCGCACCATTTCCAAAACTCCCTCTTGACAACACAAGCATTCGTGCGTGTCATAGACAGCAACCAATAAAGAACATAATATCTATCCTACCCATCCTGTACATCGATGTAAGTTAAACATGTGCGACCAGAACTCACTGCAACAACACATCCGCAGACTCACCAACAACGGTGAAGTCGTAGCGCGCTTCCTCACGGACACCGTGCAGGGCAAGACCCCCGGCGCCAAAGCCTGTCACCAGGTCAAGGCTATGGAGTACCTAGTCCGCTACGGCTTATCCGAAGACCTCCCAGCCAAGGATGATCGTCATTCCCGCGCAGGCGGGAATCCAGAGGAACAGACCGAGGGCAGCAACAACACCCCTTCCCCCTCGACGGGAGAAGGCTGGGATGGGGGTGAGAGGGGTAAAACATCCTCCCCATCCTGTACATCGATGTCAGCCCCCGTCCCCTGACACCTGATCGCTGACACCTAATTCCGATGTGCCCCTTGTGGCTATTCCACTGTGGCTATACCCATGATAGCCTTGTGCCGCGCAATCCCCAAGTGCGCAATCTCACACGGAGGCATTGATATGGACCTCGGAATACAAGGCAAAGTCGCGCTCGTAACCGGCGGCAGTCGCGGACTAGGCAAAGTTGCCGCGCTCTCGCTCGCTCGCGAAGGCGTCAACGTCGCGATATGCGGTCGCACCCAATCGACCTTGGACGACACCGTCGCCGAGCTTGAAGCGCTCGGAGTAAGCGCGCAAGGCGTTATCGCCGACGTCACCGATGCCGAAGCCATGCCCGCCCTCAATCAGGCGGTCGTTGACGGCATCGGCAATATAGACATCCTCGTCAACAACGCAGGCGGCTCTCGTTCCCGCGAGGACATCGCCGACCTGCCCCTCGAAGACTTCAAGGCAGCCTTCGACCTCAACCTGTTCGGCGGCTACCAGCTCATGCGCGAGGTCATCCCCCACATGCGGCAGCAGAAATGGGGCCGCATCATCAACATCGCCTCCATCTACGGCAGGGAGTACGGCGGCAACCTGTCCTACATGGCAGCGAAGTCAGCCCTCATCAGCGCAACCAAGCACGCCGCTCTCAGCCTCGTTACCGACGGCGTCCTCGTCAACAGCATCGCCCCCGGCTCCATCTCCCACCCCGAAGGCTCGTGGGAGCGCTTCCAGAACGAAAACCCGCCCGAAGTCGTCGAAGACTTCATCTCCCGCAACCTGCCGCTCGGCAGATTCGGCTGGCCCGAACCCGTCGGCGACCTCGTAGCCTTCCTCGCATCCCAGCGCGCCGACCTGATCACTGGCTCCTGCATCGTCGTTGACGGCGGCCAGAGCTACTCCATGATCTAATCGCAAAGCAGACAAAGTCCCTTCCCCCTCGATGGGGGAAGGTCAGAGCCTGCCCTCGCGGAGCGGGGGATGGGGGTGAAACGAATTACGCCCACCGTCATTCTACAAGAACGATGATGGGCGCAAGATTGACTTACCGACAAACTGAAAGACTGACCTACCCCCTACGTCAGCTGGCGCAGCCGCGGGTCGAAGCGGTCCCGCGCCCAGTCCCCTAGGAAGTTCAGCGACATCACCACCAGGAATATCCCCACCCCCGGGAACGCCGTCTGCCACCACGCCGTCGAGATATACTCCCGCCCCTCCGAGATGAGCACGCCCCACGCCGGAGTCGGCGGCGGTATCCCCGCCCCCAGGAAGCTTAGCGTCGCCTCCGCCAGTATCAGGTTGCCCACGTTCAGCGTCGCTATCACGATAGCCGAGTTGATGACTCCCGGCAGCACATGCCGCAAGATGATTCGCACCGGATGCGCGCCCGCTATCCTCGCCAGCGCCACATAGTCCATCTCCTTGAGCTGCAAGGTCTGTGCCCGAACCACCCTCACGAACCCCACCCACGACAGCACCGCAAGCAGCAAAAACACCACGCCAATGCTCTGTCCGAATATCAGCACGACGAGCAGCGCCACCATCAGGAACGGCAGCGCAAGCCATATATCTACGATGCGCGTGATGATCTCGTCGAATATGCCGCCCAGGTACCCGCTTATCATGCCGATGCTCGTCCCCACTATCAGCCCCACCACGAGCGAAAGCGCCGCGACGATGAGCGATATGCGCGAACCGACTATGATGCGGCTGAGCACGTCCCGACCCACGTGGTCTGTGCCGAGCGGATGCGTCCAACTTCCTTCCTTGCACTTCGTACCGATGCAGGACTCGAATCCAACAGGCGGTATGTGCCTGTCAAGGATATTCGTGATAATAACCGGGTCATGTGGGGCAATATAAGGACCGAACGCCCCCATTACAATTAGCATGGCGATGACGGTGGCAGGTATAACCGGCCATCTCCTGATTAAAGTCCAGAATCCTGCCAACTGTCGTATTACAGGAGGAAGCGGCGTCGTAGTCAGTTCCATTATGTTAGTCCCAGCAGCCTATGAGTAGCGGATGCGCGGGTCTATCACCGCGTACAGAATATCAGCCAAGAGGGCGAAGAACAGATAGAACAATATGAACGTAAAGACCGTTCCCTGCAACAGAGGAAAGTCGTTGTCATAGACCGCCCGATTGAGCGCGAGCCAGCCGATGCCGGGCCACGAAAACACTGTCTCCACGACCAACGCACCGTTCAGGTAACCCGCCATGAGCAGCAGCGCCGATGTAAGCGGCGGTATCAGCGCATTCTTGAGCGCGTGCTTCCAGATGACCTGAAAACCGCCGACTCCCTTTGCCCGTGCCAGCTTGACGAACTCGGAGTCGAGCACTTCGAGCATCGCGGAGCGAGTGAGACGCATTATTCCGGCGGCAGCGGGCCAGCCAAGGACCACGCACGGCAGTATATAGTACCTGATGTCAAAGCCGTGCTCGTCTCCCCGTGTCCCGGCGGGAAGCCATTGGAGCAGCACCGCGAATATCAGGATTGCCATGATACCCGTCCAGAACTGGGGAAGTGCCTGCCCGAATAGGGCGAACCCTCGACTGAGATAGTCCCAGACCGTGCCGCGCGTGGATGCCGCGGCAACGCCAAGGGGAACGCCGACAAGTATGGCGAACACCCATCCGCCGATTGCCAGCTGGATAGTCGCGCCCATCTTGCTGAATATGATGTCGCGGACCTGCAACTCCTGATGGATGGACTTTCCGAATTCACCGCGCAGCAGGTTGCCAAACCATGTCAGGTACTGTATGGGAATCGGCTTGTTGAATCCCATTCGGTCGCCAAGCGCCTCCCACTGCTCTTCGGACATGCCGTAGCCTGTGTCCGGTACGAAGAGTTCACGCGGGTCGTGAGCGAGGCGGGTCATGGCAAATATGACCATGCTGGCGCCAACCAGAGATATGGCTATTGAGATTGCGCGGCGTATGAGGAATCGCTGCATGGGAGTTTGTCAGTGTCTCAGTCTGTCAGTTCGTCGGTAAATCAACCGCTTAGTGTCAACCTGCCAATCCAGAGAAAGCGGGAAGCCACTTTGAAGAAGAGCCTGCGCTGAAATCTCATGCAGGCCCTTCTCTTATTCAGTTATTAACCTAAGCTGTGGAAAATGTGGATACGGTTTACTGCGCCGGCACTATGAACCACGGCTCCGCGCCCGCCCAGTGCGCCTGGGTGGAGCGTCCGACCCACTCTGATACTTTCTCCGGATTGACGCCGTAGCCCTTGGGCACTTCAACCACGCCGGAGTACAAGTGCCAGTAGATCGTCCAGTCAACGACGTCCATGTGCTGCTCGATGGCGGCTGCCCTGTCCGGCTCCAGCTTGGTCATGTTGTGCATGTCCGCGAGGAATCGGGACTCGAAGCCCGCGCCCCAACCGGGACGCGACAGGCTGGAGTCAACGAGTGGCAACGGCCAGTGCGCGGGCCAGGTTGCGTCGTCAACAGCTCCGTTCTTGAGCGTGGGCCAAATCTGCGTGCGGAGGCGGAAGCGTGTGGCGACGACCGAGCCATAGTCCTCGTTGAGGATGGTGGTCTTCACACCTATCGCTTCCCACAGACCGGCGGTGAGGTCTCCGATGTCGAAGGACACATCGCCGATCTCCGCGCGGTATATGTTCGTGGAAATCTCGAAGCGAGTTCCGTCAGGTCCGCGTGGGTAGCCCGCGATGTCGAGTATCTCTTCAGCGAAGGACGGCTGGTATGGAATGTCCCACGGCCAGGGGAAGTTCGCCATAGGGCTGGCGACATTGTACGAGGGATACATCTCGTTATCGCCGAAGCCGTACTTCTCCATTATGGCGTCAGACTGCGTGTTGGTTATCTTCCTGTTCGGATCCCAACCGCCGAAATTCGGGCCCATGTACTCGGTGGGCATGCCCGCGCCATATCCGTTGAGGATGCCGTCAACGATTCCCTGCCTGTCAATTGCATAAGACAGCGCCCAGCGTACCAGCCTGGCCTGTTCCATGTCGCTCATGCCGGGCGGGTTGTCGGTATCCTCGTACTGGCAGGCCTCGCCTCTCTCGCACCAGGGGTTTCCGATCCAGGGATAGTCAACGATATTAGAGGGAGCGTCCCAGGGCGCCGGATCAAGAACTTCTCCTGTGCGTGCGTGCGTCTGCTCCCAGAGGTTGCCGGACCACATGTAGGAAGCGGTAATCCACTTCGGCTGAGGCACCATGTAACGGAACCCTTCGGCCTCTACCTGGTCGGCGAAGACGGGGTCGAGTTCAACGATGTCCGCCTGCTTAGACTGAAGCATGGCGATACGGCTGGCGGTCTCAGGCACATGCAGCCTTGTGAATGTCGCTATGTGCGAGGGGTGCTTGTGGTGCTCGGGCAGCGCCTGTAGCTCCGCGCGGTTCTGAGGCACCCATTCCTTCACGATGAAAGGACCCGTGCTTACCAGATTCTGCTTCATCCACTCGGCGCCCTTGGTGTCAAAAGCTTTCTTGCTGTACACACCGGGACCCTTGCCGTACTCGCTGATTGTGTCTTCGAGGTTGAACGCGCCTATGACCACACCGTCCGCGGCATCCATCGTGAAGGTGTAGTCATCGACTACCTTTGCCTCTCCGAATGCGGCCGCAAGGTCTCCGCCGATACGGAATGTCGATTCGACGTTGAATGTAGGATTGGCGTCGTTCAGGAACCACACCCAGTCGTGGGAGGTCATCTCACCGAAGTCCTCGGATACACCGACAGGAGAGTTGAACGGAACGCCCTGCTTCAACTTGAAGGTTACCTGCTTCAGGTCCGGCGCGAGCTGGAACGACTCTGCCGTCTGGGGAGCCATCAAGTTGTCGCCTTCCCTCACGAAGAGACACTCGGCAAGCCCAAGGCTGATGTTCACCCATTGCGGGCCGTATGCGGCCTGGTTGGGATAACCGGCCACCGGGTCAATCTGGCTAGCCGCGAGATTGATGTGAGCAGTCTGTCCTCTGGACCTGCCCGGCGCCGCTTTAGTGACCGGGGCGACCTCCTGCGGCACTATCGTAGCAACAGCGGCAGGCACTGCCGCAGCCGGCGCTGCCGGGGCAGCTGCCGCAGGCGCTCTGGGAGCTTGCGGCGCTTGCGCAGCCTGTGGCGCGGGAGCTTGTGGCGCGGGAGCTGCCTGTTGCTGCGCTTGCGGCGCCGCGGGCGCAGCCGTCGGCGCCGAACTACAAGCAATCGCAAATGCCACCACCGCTATCAGACTCAGCCAAATCAAATGCTTCATTTCGCACCTCCCTGCCTAGGGCGTTGGTCACTTGTCGCTGAAAAGTCAATAAATAGCAGGGGGCATTTTCCCACTACTATAACGAGGCTCAATGTACTTTATTTGTGTTTGATATGTCAACTAGGCTATCTCACGGCGAAGCTCACGCTTTCGACACATGATTGCGAATGCATGCGCCGGTTATTCCTTTCATAGCGGTGGGCGATAGCGGTGGGCGATAGCGGTGGGCATAAATCAATTCACCCCCATCCTAACCTTCCCCCATCGAGGGGGAAGGGACTAATGCAAATTTCTCCTTTGGCGAAACGCATTGCGATACATACTCATACGCGCTAATCTATCTGGTATAACCACTTCGCTCGAATAGATTAGATCAGATAGATTACAGTTCTTCTTACGAACCTATGAACAACGAGGTCGCTCAGCAATCCGCTCCGTCTCCTCTCGCTGACCCGGGGTTGACGCGGACCGGAACATTCGCACAGAGATTCAGGGGCATCTTCGGCTCATTCGCAATCGGGCGGTTGGGGACGTGGGAGCTTATCGCCTATGGCGCGCTACTTGTAGCGGCAGCCGCTATGCGCCTTTGGGACCTAGGTCACCGCGCCGTTCACCACGACGAAAGCCTTCACTCTTTCTATTCCTGGCAACTCTCTGAAGGACAGGGCTTCACGCATGATCCATTGATGCACGGCCCGCTCCAATTCGAGCTGAACGCGGCGATATTCTTCATTTTCGGTGACAGCGACTACACTTCACGGTTGCTCTACGCGGTCGCCGGAACCGTACTCGTCGCGCTGCCGTTCTTCTTTCGCGACAGACTTGGCAGGCTTGGCGCGCTATTCACTTCAATTTTGCTCGCCTTTTCACCGGCGCTTTTGTACTTCAGCCGCTTTTCCCGCAACGACATTTTGATGGCGGTCTGGGCACTGGGGCTGGTCATCTGTATGTGGCGATACATTGATGAGGGAAAGAATCGCTATATCTATTTCGCTGCCGGACTGCTGGCGCTCGCGTTTGCCAGCAAAGAGACTTCCTACTTAATTACCGCGATGCTCGGACTATTTCTTGTGCTGTGGATCATAGTTCGCAATGTGCCCCGCATCGTGGAGAACGCGGACTTAAGAATAGGCGAGACTAAGACCGTGAATGCGGTTGGCAGCCTAGTTGCTGCATCTCTGAGCCATTGGACAAGCCTGTCCGCACTTCGCGGACCCGCTGCATTTCTGCTCATCCTGATAACCCTTACCCTTCCCATGTGGTCGGCCGCAATCGGCATCTTTCAGGATACGGCTCTGTTGAGCTGGTCGAATCTGACTTTCGTAACCGAGGACGGGGGCAGCGAAGTCGGATCTCCGTCCGGAGGAGCGATACTGATTGCTTCGCTCATCATGATTGCTCTCATGGGAGCGTCCGTAGCAATCGGCTTCACATGGAACCAGAATGTGTGGCTGATTGCGGCAGGCATCTTCTACTGCATCTGGGTGCTTTCCTACTCGACGTTCTTCACGAACCTGGGCGGAATAGAGTCGGGAATGTGGCGCGGACTAGGCTACTGGATCGCGCAACAGGACGTAGCTAGGGGCAACCAGCCGTGGTATTACTACTTCGTCATAACACCGCTGTATGAGTTCCTGCCGCTGGCGCTGGCAGTCGCCGCTGCCCTGTACTATTGGGTCAAGCGAAGGGTGGACGCGTTCACGCTCTTTCTACTGTACTGGTGCGGCATGACGCTGCTGCTGTTCACAATTGCCAGCGAGAAGATGCCATGGCTGCTGGTGAACATCACATTGCCGCTCATAGTGCTTAGCGGAAAGTTCCTCGGGGACATAGTGTCCGGCATTGACTGGCGCCGTATGCTGGATATTGAGCCGCTGCTGATAATCTGCGGTGTTCCGGTTCTGATGGTGGCTGTGTATGCTCTCGCTCTCGCAGGCACCGGAGGCGATGGCAATGCCGTTGCAGTCGGCACACTTGCCGCCCTCGTAGTTATCGCCATCATCAGTGGCGGTGTTTACCTGGCGCGCCGTATCGGGGCGGGACGGGTGTTGCGTGCTGCTTCGATTCCGGCGGTCGTGGTCCTGCTGCTATTGACGGTGCGAGCATCCACTACCGCGGCATACAATCATGGCGACGTCCCCGTTGAGATGCTGGTGTACACGCAGACCTCGCCGGACATACGCTCTCTGGCAGATGAATTCAGGCGCGCCGACGGCTATGACGGCGAGGATAACGGAATCGCGATCGATGTGGATGATACCAGCGGCTTCACCTGGCCCTGGGCGTGGTATCTGCGCGACAGCACCAGATACTACGCCAACTACAGAAACATCGACGGCGAGACGCTTGCGGACAGATCGCCGACTGCGGAAGCTCTTCTCGTGCATTCCAGCAATCAAGAAGAGGCGGCGCCCTCACTTCGAGGCATTTACACGGACGGCCAGAGAATCAGGCATCGCTGGTGGTTTCCGGAAAGCACATATCGCAACCTTACATTTGATAGAATCGTAAGCGGACTTATTGATCGCGAGGCTTGGCGCGCCGTCATGGATTACTGGCTCTTCCGGGAAGGCGTGCGCCATAACATAGGCAGTGAAGACGCCTATATCTATTTCTCGCCTGACTTCCCTCAGAACTTCAGGCCGATTGCATCGACCGAGTAATCTGGCGCGGCACAAACTAGGCAAATAAGACGGAGAGTGAAGAAATGAATGCAGATCCGGTTGAAGGATGGGTGGAAGTGCGAGACCTCCGAATGAGATACCTTGACTGGGGTGGAGAAGGCGCGCCCGTACTTGCTCTTCACGGCCTGGCTTCGTCAGCGCACTGGTACGACATTATGGCACCTCTGCTGCGTGACCGGTTCCGCATCATCGCTCCCGACCAGCGCGGGCATGGACAGACGACGCAGGCAAATGACGGTTATGACTGGCACTCCGTTGCATCGGACGCGGTAGGGCTGCTGGATGTGCTTGAAATCGAAAAGGCTATCGTGTTCGGGCACTCCTGGGGAGGAAATGTGGCGGTCGCGACAGCGGCCCACCACCCGGAACGAGTCAGTGCTCTCGTTATGATTGACGGCGGGTTCTTCAGTCCGCAGATGCTTCCCGGCGCGTCCTGGGAAGCCTTCAGCCAGCGACTCGCGCCGCGCAATGTATCCGGCACGCGCGCCGAGTTTCTGACAAGAATAAGCGGGCAGCTTGCCATGTGCTGGAACAACGAAGTGGAACGCATCGTGCAGACGATGGTCTATGAGCGCGATGGGCAGATATACGACATCCTGCGCCCGGAAAATCAGGCTCAAGTCATACGAGCTATGTGGGACGATCCCGCCTCGGATGCCTGGCCGCGCATCAAGTGCCCCTCATTGATCGTTCCGGCAGGTCCGCCGGCTGACCGCGCCAATACCGAATTTGCGCTCAATCGGAAGCGCATGGTCAATCTCGCCGCAGAAGGTATCCCTAATTGCCGTGTCAATTGGATACCGGAGACGATTCACGACATCGGGTATCACAAACCGGAGGAGTTGGCGGGGGTGATTGCGGAGTTCCTCAGCAACCAGTAGCCGATTCCCCGCCGCAACCATTACCAGTTCTTCAAGATGTGATCGGCTATTTGCACTGCGATCGGAGCGCCCCTAGGGTTGCTTGCCGCAAAGAATAGGTCGAACATGGGAGAGTTTCTTGAATTTATGAATACCCGTCGGGTGGGCGCTACTTGTGCAAATGCAGTTTCAAGCCGTTGCCTGTATCTGACAGCGATTTGCTCGCTACCCGACGGTCGTCTTTGATTTATTCCACCGAATAAAGTTGGCTGCGGTGGAATAATTCGGTAGAAATCCTCCCAATGCTCGCGCCCTCCGAAAACCCTATTGAGTTGAACGGCTAACTTTGGGGGCGGCTCATTTCCTGTTGGCATAATTCGCGCAATTGCACTGAGTGGAAAAAGTATCCAGCAATCCACTTTTCTTGTCCGAGCAAGTCTAGCCACGGTATCCCAAGAAACCGCCGTATCAAAAGGGTCAAGAAATACCACTGCGCGGTCATAGCCTTCCAATCCGTCGCAAAACAAAGGAATGGCATGGTTGGCGTCATCATTATGAACCTCTATATCGCGGTCAGAGAATTCTTCTCGCAGGCGACTGAGCGATTCATATCGTTCCGAATCCTGTTCAATGAACACTAACCTGTCAAATGGCTTGTCTTCTATTCCCAGAGCAATGCGCGGCGATCCGTCGCGCACCTCTCGGAAGTCCTCGTAATCTTCTGACGCGAACTCCGAACGCGGACGCCAATAGCCTTCACCGGCAAAAGCATCAACATAGGTCAGTCTGAATTCCTGATTTTTCAGGGCAGTCGTATATGCGTCCAGATAGCGGCGCAAGATTTCAAGTTTGTCTTCAGTCCACTGTCCACCGAAAGATGTCATATCCCACTACCTACGGGCATTTGCACCCACTTGCTGCCGTCCATGAGGGCAGCATCGCCGCCGCGCTTCCCTCGCCTTCCGCCCAACTGCTTCAAAAAGAACGCCACATCCGCCTCGCCACACTGATCACGCAGGTCTCGCGCCCAATCCAGTTCCATCGGACGCGCTTGGACGCCACTCTCGCCACCCACGATTACCCATTGCAATGTGCCGTCTTGCAGCCAAGGTGTGAGGTCAAGCCGCTCCAACAGCGGTTCAGCTGATACAAAGCGAATGGCGGCAGGCAATCGCTTCAACACGTTCAGTCTCTGCGTGTACTTAGGACTTTCTACGGACGTTCCCATCCATATATTCGGATGCCACCCATTGGGGAAGCGCTCTTCATACCTGTCCCACCACCTTGCAGCCTGCCCGGGCCTCTTCGTCAGAATCTGAAAAATATGCCCGTTGCGAGTTGCCGCTTCATCCATCACGGTAAAAATCTCATGCACGTAATCAAAAGGCACATCGGGATGGAACACATCCGACATGCTATTGACGAAAACTCGGCGCGGCTTCTTCCACGAGAGAGGGGCATTCAAGCGATGAGGCATCAACTGCACCTTGTCGGGCGCGGCGTCGTAACCGACGACGCCCATGCCCCTAAGCCGCGGGTATAACGCGAACATGTAGCAGTTGTCGCAGCCCGGCGACACGCGTGTACAGCCGGTTACTGGATTCCATGTTTCATCCGTCCATTCGATCGTGGAAGACATGCTTCATGTTTCCTTATTTCACATTGCATTATGATAGCATATACGTTCTACATCACATTGAACGGAATGTCAAGGGAAAGTTGTTGATTGCGCGCTTCACCATACCAAGTTCAACACCGACCCCGTATCCCGATACTCACGGATAATCCGCACCGTTTCATCGGCGATTGCGCGCTGCGCCTCCGATGTCTGGCCGCCGATGTGATGTGTGCCGATAACGCCTTCCAGCGAAAATAACGGGTTCTCAATCGTGCCCGTTCCCGAAGAAGGCTCGCCCTCGAACACGTCGAGGCCGGCCCTGATGCCTCGCTCCTGTACCGCCCATGCCAGTGCAGTCTCGTCCACCACTTCGGCGCGGGATGTGTTGATGAAGATTGAGCCTTCGCGCATAGCGCCAAAGAATGTGCGTCCGGCAAGCCCTCGGGTGTCTTCAGTCAACGCCACATGCAGGCTCACCACATCCCCGGCTTTGGCGACTTCGATTGCCGAACTCTTGCGGTCAATCCCCAGTGTCGTTGCTTCGGAGTCGGTAAGAGAGCGACTCCAGCCAACGACCGACATTCCAAATGCCCTGGCTCTTGGAATCATGGCGCGCCCTACCCTGCCCACACCGACAAGACCGAGTGTGCTGCCAGCGAGTCCGCGCGCGCTACTGTATGACGCTTTGCGCCATATTCCGTGTCGCAGGTCTGAGGCATTTGCGGTTATCTGCCTGTCCAAGGCGATTATGAGTCCAAAGGCAATTTCGGCAACGGCGTTAGAGTTTTTGCCGGGGCAGTTGGAGACATCAATGTCGAGCGACTTAGCCGTCTCCACATCGATGGTGTTGAATCCTGCGCCTGCGCGTATTACCAATCTGAGCCGCCCCGCTTCGAGCATGTCGGCGGTTACGCGCGTGCTTCTGACGACCAGAACTTCGGCTTTCGTTCGGTCAATCGCGCCTGTAAGTACACCGCCGCTCGCATCCGGCTCATAGCATACGTCAAAACCGCCTTCAGCTAAGTCTGCACGAGCCGTCTCCGAGAATTGATCGGCAATCAGCACTCGCATCAGAAGCCCGCCCGCTTGTCGCATACATACAAAAACGGTTCATTGCCGAGGAAGCGCCGCATATTTTCGCGGAAAATCTGCCTTCTGCCTTCGTACATCTGAGGGGTCAGCGCGGAGGCATGCGGCGAAAGCACCACGTTGTCCAGCCCCCAGAGCGGACTCTCCTGCGGTAGCGGCTCTATCTCGGTAGCGTCTATTCCGGCGCCCGCGAGCCTTCCGTTTCGGAGAGCATCCGCAAGCGCGTCCTCGTCAACAATGCCGCCACGCGAAATGACGATCAGGTACGCCGAGGCTTTCAAAAGACCGATGCGACGGCTGTCTATAAGCCCGCGAGATTCCGAAGTCAGAGGCGCCGTTACTACGAACCAGTCGCACATCCGCATGAGTTCGTCCAACCTCTCCATTCCCCAGACTTCCTTGACCTGTGGCGGAGGCGTAACCGGGTTGACGTCCACGGCGTACACGTCAATGTCAAACCCATAGGCTCGCCTTGCGACCGCTTTGCCTATATCACCCAGCGCCAGTATGCCCATGGTGCTCCCCGACAGTTCCACAAAAGCGTGCGAATACTTGTCAGTGTCCCACAGGCCTGACCTCTGGTCCTCCGCCATCTGCCTTCCCCTATGAGAAAGGGAGAGCATCATCCAGAGCACATGGTCCGCCATTGGGTTCGCGTGCGGACCGCGTGCGTTGGTCAGTACGACGTCGCTGTCTGCCAGGGAGGGCAGTTCCGCCATAATCTTGTCTATGCCCGTGCCCGGGCAGTGTATCCAGCGTAAGCGCGACGCTGCCTCTACAACCTCCGGGCTGTCAGGCCAGCCGCATATCACGTCGGCGTCACCGGCTGCACTCAGTTGCTCATCCACACTCATCGCGGTAATGAACTCGACCTCCGGAAATTCGGCTTGCAGTTGCTCGACAAATCCGTCTCCCAAGTGGGCGTTTGTCATCAGGACCTTCATTTGTTGCCTCTCATTTCAGCGCGCTTGAATTGAATACGAGAAAGCCCCGCCTGACTAGCAGTGCGGGGCATTTGTGTGCAGGATATTTTTGCCGATCACAGAGGGCGCATCCCTTCTTACCGAGAGCTATGCGTCCGTGCGGTCGTTGGCAGGCGTGAAGATGGAGCCTTCGGGAAACTTAGGATATTGCGTCGAGTTGCGCTTGAATAGCCTACTGCCAACCGCGTTGAATGCCACTACTCCCGCGACTCCGACAGGGATGCCCAAAAGGAAGCTCCTGCGTGAAATCCGCTTCCGCTCCTTGTTATCCATACCGCTAACACCCTCCAGAACTACAGACTTGTTTGCCAGCAGTCATTATACGCAACCAAATACATCAGGGGCAAGCATGTGCCGGGATTCAAGAAATATGCAAAAGGATACTCTTAGGACGATTGACGGGAGTTTTCACCCCCATCCTAACCTTCCCCCTTGACGGGGGAAGGGACTTGTGCATATTTCTCGGGATTCCGGCATCATCAATCGACCGACATGGCTGACTTCGCTCCAGCGCGTAGGGTATTATTGCTAACGACCTTGCGTCCTGTCCAGAATTAGCCAGTCTTGAAATGAGGTATGCGCGAATGACTATGCCCCTTAGCGGAATCAGAGTGCTCGACCTGTGCATCATACTCGCCGGCCCAACGTGCGGCAGAACGCTCGCTGAATACGGAGCCGAGGTCATCAAGATAGACAGCTGGTTTCGACCACCGACCGACAGGCAGCTTTACGATGTGGGAAGGGGCAAGCGCAGCATATGCCTCGACATCACTAAGCCGGCAGGTCTTGAAACCTTCTATCGCCTCGTGGATACGGCAGATGTGGTGCTCGGCGGGTTTCGGAAGGGTGTCGCCGAACGGCTGGGTGTTGGATACGAGCAACTGCGCGAACGCAAACCTGACATCGTATATCTTGCCATCAATGCGTTCGGGCAGGATGGAAGCTGGGCAAACCGACCGGGGTACGAGCAGAATGCACAGGCGGCTACGGGGGTGCAGATTCGCAACGGCGGGCGGAGCGGAGCGCCGCTCCATTCTCCCTACACCTTCAATGACTACGGCACCGGGCTGATGGGGGCTTACGCCGTTATGCTCGCGCTGCTGAAACGCCGTCAAACCGGCAAAGGGCAGCTCGTGCATACATCGCTGGCGCAGACCGGCTCCACATTCTCGTCGCCGTTTCTCATCGACCACGACGGCTACGAACGCAACGAAGTGGAGGGACGACGGGCGCGACGATTCGACGCTCTCAACGGTCTGTACGAGACGGCGGACGGATGGTTGGCGCTGGCCGATGCAGATTGGCAGGCAGTCGTGGAAATCGAGGCGTTCAATCATCTATCGGAGCGCGAGGAATTTACCACGGACGAACTTCGCCGGAAGAATGACTCCCTGCTATCAGATGCGATCGGCGAAGTGTTCATTCAGAAGAATGCGGAAGATTGGCTCTCTGAACTTCGCTTAGCCGGAATCAAGGCAGCCCGAAATAGTGATATTGCAGGCATTCTGTCTGATGACTACACGAGAAGGCACGAACTTATCGTGAGCGAAAACACTCCTCAATTGGGTGAAGTTATACACGCCGGAGTCGCGCCACGCATGAGCGAGACTCAACCGGCTCTTGGCGCTGCTCCCACTTTCGGCGAAGAGACCGAGGCGGTGCTGCTGGAACTCGGCTATGAAGTGGGGGAGATTGATGCGCTGCGGGCGGGGGGAGTTATACCGCCGCTGGAGTAGCGAGATTGACAGACGCACTTACGCGACACATACTGAACATGTTTGAAAGAGCTGGCGACAAGAGGCCAAGGGCCTCTTCCGAGTATCCCTCGGATAGCTGGCTCACTTTTTGTCGCGTGTTCACGAATTGACGAAGGCTGCAACACGGGATAGACTGAATATGTTACGGAGCCGGCGATAAGAGGTCCAAGGGAGCTCTTCCAAGCAGTAATGTTTGGATAGTCGGCTCACTCTTCATTGCTAGTAGTATTGGACCCTTCCATTACTGAACAAATCATTCTCCATCCCTATCTTGCCTGCAATCAGTTGGTAGGGTCGATCGTCCCCGTGCTCCCACTTCCGGAATATGGCCCATGAGCAGTAGTCTGCCACTTGCAGGCAAGTGTCTGAGGGTGCGGACCACACCGCTGTTTTCAATGCTGTTTGAGGAAACAGAATAGTCTTGACGGTTTCAACCGCTGTATTGAAACTAGCGTTCATCTCCTTCGTACCAATAGATGCTGCTGTAATCAGCAGTTCATCGAGGTATGGGGCACCTTTGATGGAAATATCTATCATGTGATGATACCAAGCGAAGCCGTAGAAATACGCTCCCGTAGGACGTATACGCGGTTCAGCCTTGTTCTTTTCCAATATCGTGACGTCTATTGTGAGATTGCACCTACTAAGCGTATCGAATACTCGGCGTCTGACTCTACGACTATCATTGACCGCGTGGAAGCCATTTCTTATTTCTACTCCTTCCCACGCAAGCTCACGCCTCAATTCCAGCAGTTCCGACTCTACCGAATGGTCGTTAATCACGACCGTCGTCAACAGGAAGTAGCGCGTCGCGCCCGCATTGCGGCTGAAGTCGAAGTTGCCGGATTCGTCGGCGTAGATGTAGGTTCGCACAGCAATTATTCTTCGGCGTGCGGAAAATCCATGCCGATGTGTCCCAAGCGTTCCAGTTCGGCATACTCCTGGTCGCTTACGCCCAGCACCTGCTTATAGACATACTCGTTATCCTGCCCTAACTGAACGGGTCCCCTGCGTATCCTGATTGGCATATCGGACATCTTGTACGGTGCGCCCACATACAGGTGTGAGCCTTCCACATCCTCGTGGTAAACCTCTTCGAATATGCCGCGCTCCTGCAAGTGTGGGTCATCAAAGGCGTCGCGCTGGTCCATTACAGGGCCTGCCGCCACACCCACATTCTGCAAGGTGTGCATAACCTCATAGTGTCCATGTTTGCGCGTCCACTCGGAGATGTGAGTGTCGAGCACCCTCTGATTTTCATATCTGCCGGAGTGGGTCGAGAATCGTTCGTCCAGCGCCCATTCCGGATTGCCGAGCGCGCCGCAGAACGCGACCCAATCACCGTCATCGAACAAGGTGATGTTCACCCAGCCGTCTTCACCCGCGCACGGATAACAGCCCTGAATCGCGCTTGTATGACGATTTCCCAGTGTGCTGCTGTCTCGCCCGTTCATCGAATAGTCCATGAAGTAGCGTCCGACGTAGGGCATCATATTCTCCGACTGAGCCAGTTCGATGAGCTGCCCCTTGCCTGTGCGCTTGCGGAAGTGCAGCGCCGCGAGCAGGGCGAATGCCCCTTGAGCGCCTCCGGCAGCATCCGCAGCGTACACGTTCGTGCTCGACGACTGGTCCATATCCTCATAGCCGCGCACTATAGTATGACCGATTACGCCCTCCATATGAACCCCGAGCGAGCGGAAATTGCTGTACGCGCCACTGTTGCCGTATGCGGGCATCCGCAGCATGATGATGCGCGGGTTGACTTGGCGCATCATTTCGTAGGATATGCCGAGCTTGTCCATGGTTTCGGTGACATTGTTCTCGACGAACGCATCGCTTACGGCGACCAGACGCTTGAATATATCCATTCCGGATGACTGTGTCAGATCCACGGTTATGCCGAGCTTATTGCGTCCGTGAGCATTGAAAAGCGGGTAGCGATTCCAGGGACGGATGCCGGGCTCTCGTCCGGGCATCGCAGCTACAAATGCGGGCAGCCCTTCAATCACCTCCTTAGGTGGGTAGGGAATATAGCCGCGCGTAATGGGGGGTAGCCGCTTGATGGACTCCAGACGTATGACCTCAGCGCCCATATCGGCGAGCAGGGTAGCACAGTAAGTGCCCGCCCAGACGACGGTCATATCCAGAATACGTACGCCCTCGAGAGGCAGTTGCGCCATTGTGTTCGTCTCCGACAGGACTATATGATGCCTTGCTCGCGCAGCAAATCTATCGTTCCTTCTGCGTATCCCAGACTGCACAGCACCTCGTCGGTATGCTGCCCAAGCAGTGGCGCCGGACGCCTGACACACCAAGGCGATTCGTTCATTATGAACGGCCTGCCGGGATATGTCAGATTTCCCACAGAGGGATGTTCGATTTCGGCGAAGGCTCCACGCTTCTGGAATTCACTATCGCCCGCAAAGTCTGACGCGGCGTTGATCGGAGCGCTCAACACGCCCACTTCCTGCGCCACATGCCAGATTTCGCGCTTCGTTCGCTCTAAGCACCAGGGGATGAAGTAAGTGTTGAACTCATCCTCAAGCTCCGGGTCATACTGAGCCTCGGGTGTGTACCACCGCTCTTCCAGAAGCACGTCCGGCGCGCCCATCATCACGACCACGCGCTCGAAGTAGTTGCGCCCTCCCGCAATCTGAACATAGCCGTCCTGACAAATAAAGACGCCGTTCGGATAGCCGCCCGCGGTTGCGGTTGCGCTGCGCATTGAAATCTCGCCGTTGTACTGGTATGCCAGAAGCATGCTCATTCTGCGGTCTATCGACCCAATCTGTGTCTCCATCAAGGACACATCGACATGCTGGCTGCCATCCGCGAAGACAGCGCCCAATGTGGCAGTAGCGGCGATCGCTCCCGCCTGGTACAGCACTACATGCTCGCCGAGCTTGAGAGGTTCGCGGTCCTCCAGTCCGGTGGAGTACATTTCGCCGCCCATTCCATAGATGATAATGTCCGACGCCTTGAAGTCCCTGTACGGCCCGGTCTGCCCGAAGTTGGAGATGGACGTCATCACGATGCGTGGGTTAATTGTGCGCAGTATCTCGTAGTCGAGGCCGTAAGAACCCATCTGACCGGGACGGAAGCTCTCCACGACTACATCCACATCCTCCACAAGCTGCTTGACAATATCCCGTCCCTCCGAGGACTTGAGATTCAGGGTAAGACCGCGCTTGTTGGTGTTGAGGTGCAGGAAAGTCCCGCTCTTTTCGGGATGTGGCACGTCTCCCGGAAACGGTCCTATCCGGCGCGAGGCATCTCCGCTTCCCGGCCGTTCCACCTTCAATACGTCCGCCCCATAGTCCGCCAGCAGCTTGGTGGCATAAGGACCCGCGATGTAGTGAGTAAAGTCCAGCACACGCAGGTCGGAGAGCGCGCCGTCAGGCTGCTGTTCAGCGAACTCTTGCAAGTCATACCTCTATAGCGGAATCAGGTGAGTCCGAGTAGATACCAGACGCGGCTGTGAAGCACCCAGCACGGAGAATCTGGACCGGAATGGTCAATAGTCTAACCCAAACTCCAGTCCAATGGAAACGGGCGGATTGGAGTTAGGGCCGGGCATAATCCATCATATCCCCCTTCCTAACCTTCCCCCAAAGGGGGGAAGGGACTATTAGGAAACCTTCTCCCCTTTGGGGTAAGGGACGATACGAACGGCAATTATGCTCGCCTCTATTGGAGAGAACACACTGTTGAACATATCGAGAGCCACTGTCAGACCCGGAGCCGAACGGAGTGGATAAAGAAATTCCCCGCAATCGATGCAAATGGTCTCTGCATATATTGCGGGGAATGAGTTTCAGCATACTTTCATGTTGAACAGAAGATGAACCCTCCGCGCTTAATAGGCGTGCGGTTGAACTGAGGCGGCAATGGACATCTCGATGTCGTGGATGCCCTTCGACAGAGCTTGTCCGATGAGGTCAAGCCGGCGAACTTGTTCGATGCGATCGGCCACATTTTCCAGTTCTCGCCTCGACAACAGGCCCTTGAAGATGCCGCAGGCGTCGGCAAGGCAAATGATGACCACATCTCGAGGGGTCGGAATTTCGTCGCTGAAAAGCACACCCATAATGCGCAGCTTGACTTCGCGCTCAGCTGTGCCGTCAACGGACGGGTAGCGCCTCGAACGGAAGACCCATAGGAAGCGGTCATCCTCGACTTCCAGAATTCCTTGGTCGATCAGTCGCTTTAGCGCTCCCTCGCGAATGGAGTCTGCCCTGTCGGCAGTATGTTCAAGCCAGTAGTTCGTGCCGCGCTCTTTGCCCTGAGCTATATCGGCAAGTGTCTGGTCCAGAAGGCTGTCTCCGGTGGGAGTGTCATCAATCAGGATCATATTTTCCAGGTCGGTGTCGATTCGGTTTTCGAGCGCAAGGTCCATCAGCACTCCGCCAGCGAGGGCGTAATCAAGAGACCATTTTGGCACACGAGCGAATCGTCCGTCGCCGTCGTTTAGCAGCAGCAGAATAATTTCTTCAGAGAATCTCAGCATAATGTCTTACCTCCAGCTTAAATGACCCTCGGCCCAGCACCGCACTGGATTTCGGATGTTTAGAATTCACCGCGTCTTACATAAACCATAATAACATGATAGTATGCGCGATAAATACACTGAGCTTTATACATGTAGCGGTTTAACCCGCTTCCGTCTTCCGGCTATCCCTATATTTTCCGGGAGGCTGCCGGGAATTCGTCCATTTAGTGGATTTTCAAGCCACGCAGTCTTGTGCTCCCTGTGAGGTGCATGGGGACTTCCGTATAGGCAGCTACCATGGACTTTGACTCCTACACTCTGGATGACGCCATCTACGACGAGTTGTTCCTAAATGACGGAACGCCTCGTGAGCATTGCTCACAACTCTACCACACATTGAGCGAGCTTTCTGCCGAAGAACTTGCTGCCGTGCAGGAACGGGTAACTCGTTCATTCTCAACCGAGGGAATTACATTCACGGTCTATGGAGACGAAGAAGCCGAAGAGCGGATTATTCCCATAGACTGCCTGCCGCGCGTCCTGCCTTTCTCAGACTGGGAGAAGATAGAAGGCGGACTGATTCAACGCATCAAGGCCCTGAACCTCTTCCTGGAAGATGTCTATGGTCGGTCTCAAGTCAAGGACCGCCACGGAGTGCCTCGGATAGTCCACGACGGCGTAATGCCGGAAGACATGGTATCGGACTGCCCGCAGTATCGACAGGAAATGCAGGGCTTTTCAGCGCCTCATGGCGCATGGGTCTCAATTTGCGGCACCGATATTCTGCGCACTAACGACGGTTTCGTCGTTCTCGAGGACAACCTGCGTGTGCCGTCCGGGGTCTCCTATATGATAGCCAACCGGAAGGCTGTGAAGTCCAGCTTTCGCCGTCTTTACCGAAGTTCCCGCGTGCTGGAAGTGGAGCACTACGGAAGCGTACTGTTGGAGACGTTGCGCGAGCTAGCGCCTCAAGGGATGGCAGACCCCACCATCGCGCTGCTTACGCCGGGAGTTTATAACTCCGCCTTCTACGAGCACATGTTTCTCGCGCACGAACTAGGCGCGGAGCTCGTGGAAGGACGAGACCTTCTGGTAGATGATGGGGTCGTCTATATGAGAACGACAAAAGGTCTGCGTCGCGTGGACATCATCTACCGGCGCGTTGACGACGACTTCATAGACCCTCTCGTCTTCAGGTCCGACTCTCTGCTTGGCGTTCCGGGATTAGTCGATGCGTATATGCGAGGAAATGTAACGCTGGCGAACGCTCCGGGCACAGGCGTAGCGGACGACAAGAGCGTATATGCCTTTGTGCCCGATATGATCCGGTACTACCTCGCCGAGGAGCCAATTATTGCCAATGTCGATACATACCTATGCAGACGACCGGAAGACCTGGAATATACTCTGGATAACCTTGACAAACTCGTGGTGAAGCGAGTTGGCGAATCCGGAGGGTACGGGATGCTGGTCGGAGTTCACGCTACGAAGCGAGAGCGTGACGAATACGCTCAGCAGATATTGGCAAACCCGTCGGACTTCATATCGCAGCCTACCCTGTCATTTTCGCAGTCGCCCTGCTTCATCGATGGCAACTACGAACCACGGCATGTAGATTTGCGTCCCTTCGTGCTGCATGGACAGCAGACTCGTATCGTGCCGGGTGCATTTTGCCGCGTAGCGTTAAAGCGTGGCGGTCTGGTCGTAAACTCCAGCCAAGGAGGGGGTGGTAAAGACCTTTGGGTGTTGGAAGAATAGGCGGCTTACATGTATTGCGCGTGTAGCGCCGATTTCTGAACATTATCATTACGGCATAAACGGACGGAGCGCGACATGAAAACTGTTACTACTACACTGGCGAATGTGCTTGCGAGTCGAACTCGAACGATAGGCTTGGCGGGATTGGCGACAGTGGCGGTGGGCTTCTTCCTAGGCAGACCGGGAATCGCCCACGCCGCGGGGACGGATGCGGAAACAGCTTTCATTTTCAACACATTCGCGTTCCTGCTTTGGGGCGCACTCGTGATGTGGATGGCTGCGGGCTTCACCATGCTCGAATCCGGCTCGGTTCGCACCAAGAACGCTTCCATGATATGCCTGAAGAACATCGGCCTGTACTCGATTGCCGGGCTCGCCTTTTACTTTATCGGCTACAACCTGATGTATATCGACGTCGCCAATACGGGAGGAATAATCGGGTCGTTCAGGCTACTTTACGGACCCTCCACAGACGAAGTAGCCTTGATTTCCGGTGAGGGCAGTTTGACCGATGCGCTCTCCGAGCAGGGATACTCCACAATGTCAGACTGGTTCTTCCAGATGGTCTTCGTGGCAACTACGGCGTCCATAGTCTCGGGCACTCTTGCGGAGCGTGTGAAATTGTGGTCGTTCTTCCTGTTCGTATTGATTCTGACGGCCTTTATCTACCCTATCGTCGGGGCGTGGACCTGGGGAGGCGGATGGCTGGCTGAACTGGGGTTTCAGGACTTCGCCGGCTCAACCATCGTCCATAGCACAGGTGGGTGGGCCGCGCTCGCCGGGGCCATAGTAGTAGGATCAAGACTGGGTAAGTTCCGACGAGACGGCAGCGTAAGAGCGACGCCTCCGTCCAATGTCCTGATCGTTACCCTGGGCGTCTTCATTCTCTGGCTGGGCTGGTTCGGCTTCAATGGCGGTTCTCAGCTTGCTCTCGGAAGCGCGGCGGACGTTACCGCCATGAGTCATATCTTCGTCAACACCAATCTCGCGGCGGCGGCCGGAGTAATGGCGGCGTTCGTGCTATCGCGCCCGATACTGGGACGAATGGACTTGATCGCCGGACTCAACGGCGCGATTGCGGGGCTGGTCGCCATCACCGCGGGTCCGGACATTACCGAGCACTACTGGGCGGTCGTCATTGGCGCAATTGGCGGCGGAATCTGCACAGGCGGGATTAAGCTGCTGGAGCTCGTCAAGGTGGACGACGTGGTGGGCGCTATACCGGCGCACCTGATGGTGGGCATCTGGGGAACTTTGGCGGTCGTCATCGCAGCCGGTGGCGATATCTTGGCGCAAATCATCGGCATTATAGCGGTAGGCGCATTCGTATTCGTAAGTTCGTTCCTGCTCTGGCATCTGTTGCGCCTGACTCTGGGCGCCCGTGTGTCATCGAACGTTGAGCGTCTGGGTCAGGATAGTGGAGAGCTGGGACTGGAAGCCTACCCCGAATTCGTGCTGATGCCGGAAGAATACGACGAAGAGGACTGACTGCAATGCTTGCACGTACGGCACAGGGCATCTACTGGATGAGCCGATACTTGGAGCGCGCCCAACATCTTTGCGGTATGTTGAAGATGCAGTCGGAAGCTCTGGTTGACCGCCCGATCCGTGAAATTCACTTAGGCTGGAATCGAATCTATGTCAGCATCGGGAGGATGCCCCCTGCAGGCGGTACGGTGCTGGTTGACAACGATGACTACATGCTGGCGGACTCATACACGCTGGCAGACGACCTGACTTTCGAACGAACTAACCCAGATTCAGTTTGGAACTGTTTCGCTCAGGGGCGTGAAAATGCCCGCCAGATGCGCCAATGCATCAGCGCCGAGATGTGGGCCTGCCTCAATATGGCGTACTTGCGAGTACAGGGCATGAATATCCAGGAAATTTGGAGAGGATCGCCCGAGGGCTTTTACACATGGATGGTCGGCCAGTTAGACACATTTGCGGGAATAGCCTCAGCGACCATGTATCGCGATGAGGGGTGGCACTTCATGCAACTCGGTTACTTCATCGAGCGCGCTCAACTACTGTCCGGACTGCTCAATACGCAGATCGAATTGGATGAGATAGGCAGGGAAAATTCGGACGGCGATTGGACAAGCCTGCTGCGTCTGTACCATGCCCTCGAAGCCCATAACCGCACCTACAGCATCGAAGTGAGGCCTGACAGTGTGATTGAACTCCTGAGCACCGATATTCTTCTACCCGGTTCGCTGATTCGCTCGCTGGACATGGCTTTGTATGAAGTTTCGGCCATCGGGAATGGGCCTGATGAGAGGTCCAGTGGCAATGTGAAGGAGCTCGCAAGTAGCTTGGCCTCTACGATCCACAAGTGGAAAGACCAGCCCGACAAACGAGCTTTGCTTGCGCGAGTAAACGCGGACTGCCGGGAGCTTCATCAACTTGTAAATCGGACTTACTTCGATTACTCTTCCGAGAACTCATTCACGGATTGATACGGATGAAGCAGTATAGGAAGGCATGCGCGTAGGAATAGAGACGGAAGGCAGCGAGAAATACAGTCAAGACAGACACCCGCAAGACAGACACCCGTAAACGGGGCGCCAACAGCTGTGCGGTGTTGATGAAAATCCGCTGTTTATCAGGCTAATGTAGTATGATAAATGAAGCAGCTTGTGGTATGTTATTTGCAAGCTGATTTAACATTGAATGATACGGTAGAGGCTCGATTTACTCCCATATCATTCAGGGAAGCGAGTCCACAGGATTTTGCAATAATAATTCTTTATTGTAGAATGTTCCCAATCAACTTGACACCACTTCAAATACCTGCAATGCAAGGAGACGGTATCAGTGAAAGTCACTATAGAGAGAGAAGGCGAAACTCTAGTTGCGATGGCAGAAGATCGAGTCGATGGAACTAATGCCAGCGAATTCCAGCAAGCGTTAGAGGCTGCGATCACTGAAGGTGACAGGATTGTCATTCTTGACTGCGAGCAGTTGTCTTACATAAGCAGCGCGGGTCTTCGGGTAGTTCTGCTGACCGCCCGCGCGCTTCAGAGGCAGAACTCAAAGTTTGCCGTCTGCTCACTCTCCGAGCAGATACGCGAGGTCTTTGAGATTAGCGGCTTCGACAAGATAATCCCCGTTCATTCAACTCGGTCCGACGCGCTCGGCGCACTTGGCGGATGACAAGGATACGGTGGAACTCAACCGGCAACCAGAACCACCTAGTGGTGGTAGATTGGTGCGCTTTAACTTCCGCGGATTGCGATTTCCTAATCAGTTTGCGCACTAAGGCTCTGTGGGAGGACATGCGTGAGCCAAGCCACTTACAAGATTCTCGTAGTTGACGACGAACCTGATGTAGAACCCCTCGTGCTTCAACGCATGCGGCGGGACATTCGCAGGCGCAAGTATGAGTTCGTGTTCGCGCAGAACGGGGTTGAAGCTCTTGACATGCTCGGCCGCGACGAAGACATCGACATGGTAATATCGGACATCAACATGCCCCAGATGGACGGCCTTACGCTCCTGGGACAGATAGCTGAGTTGAACCCCGACATACGCTCCATCATCGTATCCGCCTACGGTGATATGCAAAACATACGCACCGCCATGAACAGGGGCGCCTTCGACTTCGTCACCAAGCCCCTGGACTTCGGAGACCTGCGACTTACTATCGAGCGAACACTGCGCCATCTTGAAGAGTGGCGAGAGGCGCTGGCGTCACGCGATAAGCTCGTCGCTCTGCAAAATGAGCTTGATGTCGCCAGTGGGATACAGCAGTCCATTCTCCCCACCGCGTTTCCGCAAGGCGATGGCTACCAGGTTTTCGCTAACATGGAGCCGGCGCGCAATGTGGGAGGTGATTTTTTCGATGTCGTGAACCTAGAGAACGATCGCATCGGACTCGCCATCGCGGATGTATCCGACAAGGGCGTTCCTGCCGCTCTTTTTATGATGTCCAGCCGCACCTGGATGAAGGGCGCGGCGATAGGCAATCCCGAACCGGGAGAGGTGCTCGAAGAGGTCAACTCTCTGCTCCACGAAGGCAACGAAACGCAAATGTTCGTTACGGCGCTCTATGCGGTGTACAACCCCGAAACCGGGGAGTTCACCTACGCAAGCGGAGGCCATGACGCTCCACTTCTGGTCCGAGCCGACGGAAGCTCGGAATTGCTACCACTGACCGGCGGAATCGCTCTGGGCATTATTCCAGGTTTCGAATACGGACAGAACTCCGTAACGCTCAATCCGGGGGAAACCATCGTCCTCTACACTGACGGCATTACAGAAGCTATGAACAATGAGGGCGAACAGTTTGGCGTTGAGCGAATGCGCGAAGTATTCGCAAATTCCGCTCCAAAGGACTCGAGTGAAGCCACGCGCACGATATTCGACGCGGTGAATGCGTTCGCGGACGGCGCGGCGCAATCCGACGACATCACCTGCTTAACCCTTTGCCGAAGTGAGACTCCCGCTTGAGCGCAAAAGTATCTCTAAAGATTAAAGCCGCGCCCGACGCGCTAGATCGCATCAACGAAGCGATTGAATCCCTTAGCAGCCAGGAAGATTGGCCATCAGACCTGCTTTTTACCGCGAATCTCGTAATCGAGGAGTTGGGTCTCAATGTAGTCAATCATGCGTATCGTGGTGAAGGCGGCGAGTTTGAAATCATCATTATGTCCGAAGACCATGCTCTCACCATAGAGATAATCGACAGCGGCCCTCCTTTCAATATGCTGACAGACGCACCTGCACCTGATGTGGAAGCACCAATGGGAGATAGGCCCATCGGGGGATTGGGCATTCATCTGGTAAAAACTATGATGGATGAACTGGAATACAGGCGCGAGCGTGAAAGGAATCATCTGACGATGGTGAAGCGGAGAGACACATGAATTTCCCGGCTCCACTGACCAGATTAGGAATTGGGGCCGCCTTTGTTCTCGTTACTCTGGTTGCCACTTTCTCTGCCGGTTGCTCC
This sequence comes from Dehalococcoidia bacterium, assembly GCA_965204855.1. Classification (GTDB taxonomy): domain Bacteria; phylum Chloroflexota; class Dehalococcoidia; order Lucifugimonadales; family JADFKI01; genus Bin90. The sequence continues at coordinate 1,034,502 of OZ242018.1, read as the reverse complement.
GAGACCAACTCCGAGCAAGTAGATACGTCGGATGCACAGAATCGTCCCGCGGAAGCGCAACAGGCCGCTGCGTCTATTGAGACGCCGGACTCTCCACAAGGGTCGAATGGAGTGTCTGACGATCGCGTTTTGTTTGGACAGTCAGCGGCATTCAGCGGTCCCGCCCAGGAGCTTGGCACCAACATGCGTCTCGGCATCGAAGCCGCATTCAACGAAATCAACGAGGCCGGAGGAGTACATGGCAGAGTCCTGGAGCTTGTGACTCTCGACGATGCCTACGAGCCTGAAGCCGCAGTTACCAACACCCTACGGCTTATCGAGGAAGAAAACGTCTTTGCTCTCATTGGCGAAGTGGGCACTCCGACATCTCGCTCGGCAACTCCTGTCGCCGCCGACGTCGGCGTGCCTTTCATCGCACCATTTACGGGCGCCGAGTTTCTGCGCGACCATGAATGGGTAAACATTGTCAATTTGCGAGCGTCCTACTATCAAGAGACCGAGGAAATGGTAGCTCGCCTGACCGAAGACTTGGGAATCACGCGCATTGGGGTTCTATATCAGGACGACTCCTATGGGCGTGCTGGTTATCGTGGAGTCCGCATAGCGCTAGATCGACGCGACATGGAACCGGTTTCAATTGGCCTATATCCACGTAACACTACGGCCGTCAAGACCGCACTGCTTGACTTGAACCGGGGCGAGCCCGAAGCGGTCATCATGATCGGTGCATACGAGCCGGTTGCAGCAATGGTCGAGTTGGCGCGACACACCGGAATAGATCCCATATTCCTCACAGTGTCATTTGTGGGGAGCAACGCACTCGCAAACGAATTGGGCGCGGACGGGGCCGGTGTTTACGTTACTCAGGTGGTCCCCTTCCCTACGGACGATTCGATTCCAATAGTGTCGTCGTATTTGCAGGCTCTTTCATCGTTCGACAGGTTTGCCGATCCCGGCTTCGTATCTTTCGAAGGCTACCTAGCGGGAAGACTGGCCATAGAGGGTTTGAAGAGATGCGGTATGGATGTCGATCGCGGTTGTTTCCTAAACATTCTTGACAATTCAGAGGAAATTGACATCGATGGATTCAAGCTCCGATTCGGCGACGACAACCAAGGGTCCGACGAGGTCTTCATCACCGTCATCGGCGATGACGGAGAGTATTATCCCGTAAGTGCATTGAGTCGCAATAGATAAACCAGGAGACTTACCATTAGTTCTCAGACGGTCAACGCGCGCCTTAAGCAATTGCTGGAGAGCCGGTTCAGAATCTCCACGCAACTCTACCTGGCCATAGGTGGAGCGGTCGCCCTCACGATTGCCGCCAGCCTGGTCGGCTGGTTTTCGTTCAACAGCGTGGGTGAAGCTCAGAGCCAAGTCAACGAAGATAGCCTGCCGGAAGTGGTTGCGGCGTTCGGCATAGCGCAACATAGCGGTACTCTGGTCAACGCAGCGCCTCGTCTGACTGCGGCAACGACACCGGAAGAGCTTGCCGCCGTCTCCGCCGGCATCGATGAAGCGAGTAACGCTCTCGAACAGCATCTGAGTGTCCTGCTGGGGGTCGATGGCAACAACTCACTACTGCCGGATATCTCAGGGGCAGATGAAGAAGGCCGAATGGATCCATTGCTGATGACGGAAGGAGAATTTGAACGCTCAGAGCGTATTCGTACCCATGTGGCTACCCTTAAGGTCGGCATAGATGCAATCGAGAACGGAATGATCGAAATCTTTGAATTGAACGATCAGAAGGAGGAAGTCAGGGCCGAACTGACAGCCCTTCAAAACCAGATAGACGACATAATGGTTCCCACCGTGGACAATCAACTTTTCTATACCATGACAGGTTACAGAAACATCGACGAACCGCCTGTCGGTCGCAACGAGCACTTCTCGGAAGTCGAACTTGCACGGTATCGAAATCTAGCAGGCTTGCACGTGGACGCAACGACCGCAAACCAGATATTGGAAAGCGCTTTTTCCATCTCTTCCGCTCCTCTCATCGAGCCATTGAGAGAGAGATTTGAATCTGCGGTAGGCAGCCTGGAGCGCAACCTGTCGGCCCTGGATGACTGGCCCGCTCGCCCACAGATATTTCCCTTGACCAATCGCTTGACCGAGCTGGGCACGGGCCAAGATAACGGCTTTGACATTCTCGAGCGACAACTCCAGATAATTCAGCACCAGCAAGACCTCCTCACGCTCAACCGGGGCGTTGCTCTCGCGCTTGTCGAGGAAGTCGATTCACTTGTGAGTTCGGCCCGATCCAGCGCGGATGTGGCTACCGAGGCATCGGCACAGGCGATTCTAACGGGAAGATCGCTGCTGCTGGCGATTAGCGCGCTTAGCGTCGTAGGCGCTCTACTCATTGCGTGGCTGTTCGTCGGCCGAATGCTGCTCAGGCGCATTCAGATGCTCTCGGACTGGATGCTGCGCATGGCGGCCGGCGATTTGGAGTCCAGAGTGGAAATGGAAGGGCGTGACGAAGTAGCGGACATGGCGCGCGCGCTGGAGATTTTCCGCCGCAACTCATTGGAGGCGCAACGCCTGAATCTCGTGGAGCAGCTTGCCGAGGAACTACAAGGGAAGAACGAGGAGCTTGAGCGCGTACTTGGAGACCTCGAGCGCGCTCAAGATCAGATTGTGATGCGCGAGAAACTGGCTGCCCTTGGTGAACTGACGGCAGGCGTCGCTCACGAGATAAGGAACCCCCTCAATTTTGTCAAGAACTTCTCGGAGGCATCGGAAGAACTGCTCAGTGAACTAGACGAGATCCTTGTGGAAGTCGGCGAGGACATAGACGATGAGGACAAGGACTACATACAGGAAATATCCGGCGACCTCACGAGCAACCTGGAACGTATCAGAACACACGGCGACCGCGCTAATCGCATCGTCAACGACATGCTCATGATGGGCAGGGACACCGGGGAGCAAAGACTGACGGACATCAACGGACTGCTGGACGAGCATGCCCGCCTCGCTTATCATAGCGCGAGGGCGCTTGATTCTAACTTCCAACTCGATCTTCAACATGACCTCGATCCGAATATGGGCGAGATAAACGTCGTACCCAGAGACCTTGGGCGTGTATTCCTCAACATGGTCGGGAACGCTTGCGACGCCACCGACGAAAGACGCCGTGCGCTGCAAGCAGAGTCTCAAGACGGCGAAGCGTATATGCCCACACTATGGATTTCGACTCGAAAAGGTGATGAAAATGTCGAAATCCGCATCAAGGACAACGGTGGCGGTATGCCGCCCGACGTCATAGATAAGATATTCAATCCATTCTTCACTACTAAGCCGACTGATAAAGGCACAGGCCTCGGACTGGCAATTTCAAACGACATCATTCGTCAGCACGGAGGAACGATTAGTGTGGATTCCAAGCAGGGTGAATACACAGAAATGACAATCGAATTACCCCTCGATGCACCCTTAATTGAGGCCGACCCCGAAAACGAAGTGAATATACCCTATCTGTAATCTTTTCAGCGCGATTCATCATTCCGCCAATCTACGGCTGACCGTGAAAGGAAGAAATGAGCCTACGCGAACACGAAGCGTTTATGCAAATTGCGCTTGAGGAAGCGCAGCGTGCCGCCGACGAAGGAAATGTCGGGGTCGGCTCCGTGATAGTGATAGCCGATAAATTGATTGCGCGAGGGCGAAATCTTGTGCCGACCACACATGACCCTACGGCGCACGCCGAGACGGTTGCCCTCCGCGAGGCGTCTTCTGTGCTCGGCACGGATGACATGTCGGGGGCGGTACTCTACACTACATTCGAGCCCTGCCCGATGTGCTGCGGCGCGCTGATGAACGCAAACATCGCTACTCTGGTCATGGGGGGCAGACCCGATACCGAGCAGACGAGCTGGGCAGATTACACACTCGAACGTCTCTTGGAAATGTGCGACTGGACCGGTCGGACACGAGTGGTGACGGGCGTTTTAGTTGAGGAGTGCCTGAGCATAAGGCAACCTTGACTTTAGGTCGCAATGATCGATTGGTCGAGTCATCGAAATACGAAAGACAGGGCAATACAATTGCAATTCGGAGCTTTCTGGCAAGTCCCCGGGTATTTAGGTTCATCAGTCGCACGGCGGCACTGGGAAACTGTCGAACAGATAGCATTGGCTGACCAATTCGGTTTCACAACGGCTTGGCTCGCAGAGTCCGTCTTCTTCCCCGGGCGGCCCATGTCAAATCCCCTTATGGTGGCAATTGCGGCAGCCCAGCACGCTCCTCGAATCCGCTTCGGAACGCTTGCGGCTCAGTTTCCACTCCACCACCCCGTTCACATGGCGACGCAGGCCGCAACTTGCGACATACTGACCAATGGCAGGCTCGACCTCTGCTTGGGAGGCCGCTGGGGAGCACCCGCCGGGCAGGCATTAGGACATGCGAAGGACATCAGCAGTAGTGAGAGCCGTGAGCGCGTCGCTGAAGGAATACAGCTCCTGAAGGCAGCCTGGATTCAGGAGAAAGCCAACTTCAGTGGAAAATACTGGCAGATGAACGACCTGCTCGTCATGCCGAAGCCCCAGCAACAGCCATACCCTCCACTGTTGCTTGCGGCGAACAGCGACGAGACCTTCCCATATGCAGCGAGTCTTGGGCTGGGAGTCATCGGGACTACTTTGAGCCAGCCGATGCCGCGCATGATCGATCGAATACGGGATTTCGAAGGAGCGAAACCGTCGGGAATGGCTTCAGGTTCCATGCCGTTCCATGTGAACATATCTTTCTTCGTGGCAAAGACAAGGAAGAAAGCGCACGAACTCATGGCCCGAAACTGGCGAGACGAGGATGTGGTCAACACCGTCCCTGACGCGAGTGCATCTTCCGTAGGTACGTCGCGTCACAGCTTCACCAGCGGCGTTGGGGGCTGGGCTACCTGGGACTTCCGTGAGGCGCTAAAGTTTTCAATCTATGATGACCCCGACGGCTGTATCGAACAGCTGCGAAATCTGGACAGAGACCTTCCGGGGATGACGCAGTGCATCCTGGAATTTAACAGAAGGGGTCGCCTGACCAACGAAGAGATAAAGGAATCGATGAGGCTCTTCGCTGAAGCGGTCATGCCGGAACTGGTATAACAATTTCCACTCGGAACTTGTGCTTGTTGCTCGTCGGCGACTTGGAATCGCAGTTCGGCCCGCTAAGTTAGTCCTTCCAGTTCTGCCATTAGCTTCGCCTCAGCCCAGTAGCCTTCGTCTGCCTTACTCGGTCGGAAGAGTTAGGCGCATGTCACCAACACAGCAGTCTTTACATTGGAATAAGGCACTGTGGCTTGGCGATCCGATGCCCACCTCGTTTGGCATGCCTTAGTGGTTGATGTAGAATACGACCTATGACTAACCAAGAACCTACTACGAGCGGCTTGATAGAACACGATGTACCGCAAGCCAAACTGCCCACGATGCTGGTCGCATTCGCCGGCTGGCCGGACGCAGCAGAAGCGGCGACAAGGGCAATGCGCTTCCTCGTCCGGAAACTCCGCGCCACCAAGTTCGCCGAAATCGATCCGGAAGAATTCTACGATTTCACTCACGTCAGGCCACAGTCGCGCGTAAACCGGCGCGGTGAGCGCGTAACGCGATGGCCTCAGAACGACCTCTACTACTACACACCGGAGGATGAGTCTCGCGCCTTACTCCTGTTCGTTGGAACCGAGCCGAACCTGAAATGGCGGACATACTCCAACATTTTGACAACGGTGGCACAGCGGCACGACGTTCGTCTCATAGTGTCCCTCGGAGCTTTGCTCGACGCTGTCCCCCATACTCGTGAACCGCGTGTAACCGGCAGGGCAAGTTCGATCGAATTGACTCAGAAGGCCGAATGGCTCGGCATCAAGAACTCCGGCTACCAAGGACCTACCGGCATTCACACGGCTTTTTCCGACGCCTGCACTGAGGTTGGGATGGCGCAGGCGAGCATCTGGGGACATTGCCCTCACTATGTGAACACTTCGCCGGATCCCAAAGTCAGCCACGCACTGCTGACCCGCCTCCGCAGCCTCATCGACATAGATGTGGATCTTGAAGAGCTGCACATAGCGGGCAACGCCTACCAGGAAGAAGTTGACAAGGTAATCGCCAAGCAACCGGACGTCAGCAACTACGTCAGACGCCTGGAAAGGCGTTACGACGAAGCCCAGACTGCGACAGAAGATATCCCCAGCCCGGAGACCATGGTGCAGGAACTGGAGAACTTCCTCAGAAGCCAGAACCAGAGCACGGACGAAGAGACCTCTTAAGCCAAGCCACTCATTCCTTCAGCCACACGCGCTCCCAGTGTGAATACTCCGTGCCCGCGAAGTTCGGCTCAAAGCCTTGCACATGAGGCCACCAAGCCCATAGCGATACCGATGCGCCCGGCAAGAATCTGTAAGCGTTCTTCAAGGCGTGATGTTGCACTTCAGCCACGAGTTGTCGCCTCTTCGCCGAATCATACTCTCCTGCTTGCGCCAGTATGAGCGCGTCCATCGTCTCGTCCCTGTGCCCCGTCGTATTCCAGGAGCCGTCACTACTCAGCACTGTAAGCATATAAGCGTTCGGAGACGCAACCGGTGCCGTAGGTCCCACAAACATCTGGTAGTATCCGCCCAGCCAAACTCGTTCTCCAAACTGCCGCTTGTCCACAATTTCAAGCCGCGGCTCGAATCCCACGCTCTGCATTCCGCCGGCAATATTCTCCGCATGGGCACGATATTCCGTACCGAAGTCGCCTACATGTATGACAATAGGGACCGGCAGAAACTCTACGGATTCGGCAAGCAGCACCCTTGAGGCAGCATGGTCATCGAAGTAGTCTCCCAGTTCAGTATCGTCTAACTGCCAGTCCGCGCCAGCCAGTGGCACTCCTTGTGTCAAATAGGCCATACCTTGCCATATCTCCTCGATAGCACGATTCGGGCGCATCGCCAGCATCGCGGCCTGCCGAACTCTCAGATCGTCGAAAGGCGGCTCCGTTGACTTGAACCCTACTTCCAACCCCCTGCCAACTTCCTTGAATGCAAGCATAGACGCATCCGGCTTCTGCTGGCTGAACTCCTTCCACTGATCCGGCCGAAGTCGATGTACGTCCACGTTGTTCACCCGAAATGCCGCATACGCGGTATCCTCATCGACTATCGTTTGGATGCGAAGCACATCAAGCAGAGGCGCATCTCCATCGAAGTAGTTTTCATTTCTCCTGAAACTGAATGCCAAATCCGAATCCGCGTCCTCAAGAATCCATGCACCGGAGCCGACAGTCGGCCCTTCGAGCAAGTCTCCATTATGATCGACGGCCTCACGCGCCACAATCTTAGAATGTCCGTCGGCAAGCGCGATGAGAAAATCGGCGTCGGGAGCGAGCAACTTCATTCGCAGCAAGTCATCGCCAGGCGCTTCCACATCACCCACTGAGTGAAGTAACGCGCCGTTCGGCATACCGTCATCTCTCTGGCGCTGGTAGCTGTACACTATGTCGCTTGCCACGAGGCGGCGGCCGTCCACCGGCTGCAAGTCCTGCCACATTACATCGTCGCGCAGGTCGAACTCAAAGGTAGTAGCGTCGGTCATCCTCCATTCACGGCAGACCTCGCACATGACGGAAAGACTAGGCAACTCAACGCTTGCCCCGCTCTCGAAGCGCATCAGCCTACTGTATGCGATTCCAGGTCCCCAGGCTGCCAGTGTTTCCGATACGTCCCTATGTACATCTTGGTGCTCGAGCACCTGACGGCTAACCAGATTAAGCACGCCACCACCCCTTTCGGAGCCTTGGCTGGCAGGTGTGAGGAGCGGCGGCATAGTCGAGGCTGTTGGAATGGCCGTGGGACTTGCGACGGGCGCAAATTCAGGTTCAGGCGTCTGTATTACAGCCGTTGCCGTGGACAACGGTGCGATCGTCGGGGATGGAGTGGCGGACGGCACAGAAGCGGAGCGCGCCGGAACTGTCGCTTGAGCAGGACTTGTCGCAGCCTGAGAACTGATCGAAGTCGAGACTGGCGTTGGCGGAAGCGCGGGAATCTCTTCTGAGCAAGCGCTGATCGCGACGCCCAAGATAACGAAACAGGCCAGCACCCAAAGCCCATATCGGGCGGTCAACTTCAAATTCAATCTATACTCAGGGGAACGCAGAATGCAGTAGAAGGAATAAATCAATGGACGTTCTGTATAATACCTTGCATACAAGGCTAACACATTCAGAACAGGGAAATAAGTGACGAAATGCTGATCGATTGCCACGTTCACCTGGATGCTTACGAGGATGACGAGATCTCGGAAGTATTGGAGCGCGGACGCAACGCAGGAGTTGCGTTCGTCATATCCGCCGGAACCACAGTGCCTTCCTCGGAGCGTACCATCGCACTCTCAGAGAAGTTCCCCGACTTCTTTTGCGGCGTCGGCATCCACCCAATGGACATCAGGGAGCCTTTCGACGAGCGAACCTACGCACATCTGAGACGGCTCGCAATCACTGGCGAGAAGGTTCTCGTCATAAGCGAAATTGGGCTGGACTTCATGGAAGGCGCGCCTGACAGGGCAATCCAGTACACAGCTTTCAGAGAGCAAATCAGGCTCGCGCGAGAGCTTGGTTACCCCATAGTCTTCCATAGTCGAGAGTCGCACGACGAGGCGTTTCGCCTCCTAAGAGAGGAGCGTGCTTACGAGGTTGGCGGCGTGATGCACTATTTCCAGGGCGACTTGGATACGGCAAAGCATGCCATAGACTTAGGGTTTTATATCTCACTGGCACGTCCCTTGCTTCGCTACACCTACCTTCAGGAAGTCGCGGCCGCACTACCGCTGGACAAGATAGTAATAGAGACGGATGCGGCGCCCCAGCCGTTTAAGGCTAAGCGGGAGAATTGGACGGAGCCGCGGCACACTCGCTTCATTGCCGAGCGCCTTGCGGAACTGCAGGACAGAACTGTGGAAGAAATAGAAGCTGTAACTTCCCGCAACATTCGCAGCCTGCTGGGCGACCGCTGGAAGGTAGTGCAAAAATATATCGGCGAAATCGCTGATTAAGGATTAACCCGAGTGAACTGAAATATCGCTATCAGCAAAGCCACACCCACACTCCAACCCAGTATGGCGCATATAATCGCTTGTACCCAGTTCAGCCCCTGTGTCTCTCGAATGGCGACCAGCGCGGCAGGGAATATCCACAGGAACGACAGCCCCAACAGAAACGGGCCCACGACGGGTATTCCGCCGAAAAGGGCAAGGACGCCGGGCGCGTATGTCAGCCCAATGCTTCGCAGCAGACGCCGATAGCCCGCCTGACCGCCAAACGCCTTAGTGCCCACTATGTAGGCGATGCCTGCCCACAGAAACCATCCGACGATGCGCGCCCACACGGAAAAAAAGACGAACAGCCATACACTCGCACCCTCCCACTTCGGCAATTGCACATACTGGATTCCGGCACCCAGCGCTATGCCCGAAAGAACGACTATAGCAAGCGCGTAAAAGATTTCCTCAGGCTCGTCACTAAGTTCTCGGTATAGCCCGCCTCTCAGCAGCGTAGCTCGAAGCGCTCTGTTCAGCAATTTCGCGTACTCTCCCCGCCAATCTCAATATAGGCCAGACCGCAATTTGGTGAGATGGTTCGTCTTGTATATTAGCAGGCTAGCGCCCTCTACGAATTCTATGACTAGAAAAAGCTAAGTGGCAACTCCGAACTTAAGGCCGTTGTCTTTATGCTCGTCATTTGTCATGCAGGCGTAGATTATGTGCGATTAGCGCGATTTAGTTTGTCTTAATGACTTACTCTATTCAAAATAGTGGAATTATTGTTGCACATGACATAAGATACATATGCGCTCGCACAGCGGACACGAAATCAACCGATGCGTGATGCCTGAAGTTTGTGTATAATAAACTACATAGAGGCTTATGAGGACTATAACCTTTGCCTTATGAATTCAACTAATTTTCACCAACTGTACATATTCTTTATGGTGGCACGGCTGCAGAGTTTCTCTAAGGCGGCTCAGGCGCTTTCCATCAGTCAGCCTGCCGTATCGATTCAAGTACGTGAACTTGAGAACTCGCTTGGCACGTCCCTTCTGCATCGCATGCGACGAGAACTGCGACTGACAGAGACGGGTGAAGCGGTGTTTAGCTACACTCAACGCATATTCGCGCTCGCGGACGAGATGCATAGCGTCGTTCAAGACATTCAGGGACTGCACACCGGCAAGCTCACCATCGGCTCTTCCACGACACCGGGGGAGTATATTCTGCCCTGGCTTATCGGCAAATTCAGGCAGGAGCATTCCGGCATTCAAGTATCCTTGACCATTGCGAACACGCAATCGGTCATCGACCGGATATACGCGCACGAACTTGACATGGGCATGGCCGGTTCTCCGGTCAACCTCAAGGGACTGGCATCGTTTCCTTATGTTCTGGATAGGATTGTGGTTATCGCGTCCCCGGATCATCCATTATCTCAGGAAGAAGAGATTAGTATCAGGGAGTTGAGAAAGCATGATTTCATCATGCGAGAACCCGGCTCCGCAACCCGCAAGACCGCTGAAGACGCTTTGAACTCCCGTAGAGTCGAGCCTCGCGTGACGATGGAACTCGGCAGCAACGAAGCAATCAAGAGAGCCGTAGCAGCGGGTCTGGGTTTGGGTGTACTGTCAGAGTTCGCGATTACGCCAGATTTGGCGGCAGGGCTTATCAAAGTTCTGCAAGTGAACCGGTGGGAGTGCAGCCGGCAACTATCCGTATTCTACAGAGACGACAAATACCTGTCCGCGGCCCAGAATGCCTTCTTGGAGTTTCTGCGCGTGGATGATTCGACATTTGGGCTGGACATCCCAGACGGAGCAGGCTCTGTCAATGCCAGCTGAAGGCGGATAGCGGCACACCACAGAAGCGCTTTCAGTCCCCAATTTGCTCCAGTTGCGCTATAATGGTCGGTGCTTCATCACGATAATTACTCAGTGAGGTGCTACGCGTATGCCTCTACCGACCAGTTCCGGACTAGCCCTGAAAGAATGGGCGGTCGCAGTTAAAGCGCTTTCGAAGGGAAAGCAGATTCTTATCCTGCGGAAGGGCGGCATAGATAGATCGGATAAAGAATTCCGGGTGGTGCATCCCAGGTTTCTGCTTTACCCCACTTATGAACACCAGCGGCAGGACCTAGTAACGGCACCCCATCACGCGGACTTGCAGCAGAGCCTGTCTGAGAACGGAAATCCTGAAAAGGTCAAGTTTCAATACTGGTGTGAGGTTACCGACAGGTTCGAGGTCAGCGAGCAGAATGCCTTGGACAGGATAGCTCCGTATCATATCTGGACGACTGACTACGCCAACAAGCGCCTCCACTGGCGTCCAAAGCAACCCTTGACCGTGGTATTGCTTCGTGTCTATTCCATGGAAACGCCCCAGACGCTAGACGTGCTGGACGAGTACGGGGGCTGCAAATCGTGGGTAGAACTTGAGCAAGCCGTGAAACTTGGCGACCTAGGTCCTGTTCTGAGCGATGAAGCCTACGAAGCGCAGGCGAGATTGATACACCAGGCTTTGGATTCAAAATCGCCCGCAGCATAGCAAATCTGCACGCTGGGAATTGCACTTCATAATCTAAGCACGAATAGAGGGTGACATCCCTTGAAATACAGACAACTTGGGAAAACCGATCTCAATGTATCCGAAGTAGGGTTTGGCGTATGGACAGTCGCCATGAACTGGTGGGGCAAAATCGAAGAACCACAGGGCATCAACCTACTCAGACAGGCACTTGACCTAGGCGTCAATTTCTTCGACACGGGCGATGCTTACGGCGACGGCTATGGCGAGGAGGTTTTAGCGAAGGCTCTGAAGCCGCAGCGCCACGAAATCGTAATCGGCACCAAATTCGGCTATGATTTCTACACACCTTTCGTACGCGAAGGACATCAAGAACGCCCGCAAAAGTGGACTCCCGGATTCGTACGATACGCCTGCGAGCAAAGCCTGAGAAGGTTGGATACCGACTACATCGACCTGTACCAGTTGCATAATCCTAAGATGGACGCAATCGAGAACGATGAGCTTTTCGGCACGCTTGAGGAACTAGTAGCAGAGGGGAAAATTCTTCACTACGGCTTTGCGATCGGGCCCGATATTGGATGGGAGGAAGAAGGCACCGCAGCCATACAGTACCGCGAAGCCAAGGCGATGCAGGTAATCTACAGCATCCTGGAACAGGACCCGACGCGTGTATGGTTCCCCTTGGCGGAAAAGCAAAAGACCGGCCTGATAACGCGGGTACCGCACGCATCCGGAATGCTGGACGGCACCTACACTAAAGACACGGTCTTCGATGCCAGCGACCATCGCAGCCATCGCAGACAGGAATGGCTGAACACCTCGCTCGCCAAAATCGCTCATCTGGATTTTCTGACGGAAAACATGGACGCCACAATCGGCCAGATTGCTATAAAGTTCGCATTGTCCGGTGGAATGGTGGCTTCGGTCCTCCCGAACATCACCAACATGCCTCAACTCAAAGAGTTTGCGGATGCGTCAGAGGTAGAAGACATCCCACAAGAATTTGTTGACCGCTTGAGTGAGCTGTACGACGAAAACTTCCTTGTTGAGCAGCCTGCCGGATCTCTGGCAGACTAGAACCGGGAATCTTTGTCGCCCAATGACGGTTTGATCTCATACACCGCTGATTTGGACGTGTCCAGCCGCGGTCCTTCACTTGGAAATGGAGTTCCGGCGCTAGTCGTCACTTGCCCGTTGCGCCTACGCGGAATCTGTGCAGACTCAATCTGAATCGTCGCTTTGCTCAGCATCGCCCCGCGACGCAACGGTTTCAACAGCCGTCGCATTGGTCGTGGATTCGGGCATTCGACGATTGTGCCGCCGGCTGTTCCTGACGATAAGCCGCTTCATCTCGCCTTCGATAAGGCTGAAGTCTCTCTGCGGAATCAGGTGTAGAGTATCGAAGAACGCGAGAGGCCAACTCTCAGGCAGCCAGCGCTTGACGTATTCCATTCTGGGCGCCAGCACCAACGCATCGATATAGTCTTCCTCCCGCAACACAATCTCGGGCTTGATCTTTACGCGATACGGATAGTTCTCTCCGCGCGTCCCGATGTTCCAGATAGGCGTTCGATCCTCGAAATACGACGATGTAACGCTGACAACCCCCGTCCATTTGCGAAGTTGCCTCACGTATAGCAGCATCTTGTCGTCCGGCTGCATGCGCTGCGCCCTACGTCGATACTTCGAGCCCATTCCGAAAATGCTGTATCCCCTGTCTCGCGTGACCTGAAAGTCGCCGAGTGTCGTTGAGACCATCCAGTAGTTTCTGCCCATAACGCCAAGTTCTCCGTGAGGTCCGATATGTAAGACAATACTATCATGCCTGACAAGAGACTACCGTATGATGCCACACTGGCTTATCTCGACTTGACCGGAAAATGCACTGACACAACGCTAGTCGAGTTCCCGCATTATCCTGTATATGTGCAGGAACAGTTTCCCGCCTTCCCTTGCAAGTTCGAGGTTCCCGACTCGGGTCGAGGGGTCGAGATGCTCAAAGAATGAAAACTCCGTGTAATGTACATCCCCGCGCGACTGTAAGGCATCCACAAGCCGCCGTGATTCCTCTGAAGGAACCAGGTTATCCTGACGGTCATGCATGACAAGCACCTTGGCTTTCAGACTGTCGATGTTGGTGCTGGGCGATATGCGACGCAGTGTCTCAAGAGAATCTGAAGGCAAGAGAGCGATGAGCCTGTGAGCCGTCTCAAGGTCGGGCGCATTGAGAATGTCGTACACGAGACGAGCATCGGGAGACAGATTGGCGGGCGCGGGCGCGTTATTCTCTATGGTCTCCGCGAGTGCGGCACGCTCGATGGGATCATCGACTGACTCAAGGAGATGCGTCCTTACGACCTGAACGCTGAGCTTATCCGGCTCCCACGGTCCGCTGTCTTCGTCATAGAAGCGCCTTGCGGCCACAACGGACGCTATCAGGTCTTCGGCTTCGTAGTACCCGGCAAATGAATTGACTACCTTCACGTCGTCTCTAATGCGCTCGTCCTGGGCAGCCACCATCATCAGGGAAGCGCCGACACAGAAGCCTGCCATTCCCACTTCATTCCCGTCAACCATATCGAGTGAGCGCAGGTGCTCGAATCCTCTTACCAGATCGCCTGCCTCCTGTTCTGTGACGCGCCTCTGCGCCATCCGCTCCGACCATGGGATCATCACAACAGTACCTGTCCGCGCCATTGCGGTACCAAGATTTACGACACGCTCGTCGTCCTTGCCCGCAGGATTCACACCGAGGAAAAACAGCACGGCGCTATGCTTACCTCCACCTGCGGGGATGTACAGGTCGGCAATTCCGGTGCTCCCATCGTCAAGCGGGTAAGAGATTTCTCTTCGTTCCGGCGTCGCGGTGAACCATTCTGAAGGCTTAATGGGAACCGTCGGCAACACTTGAGCGACAAAGCCAACAGAGCGGAGTGTCGCTTGGACTTGAGGCGTCCAATAGAGTACGAACGCGGTCGCAACGATTGAAAGAACGACTACGCACACTTGGATGAGGCGAGGTGAGGCCAGAGCAAAGTACAGGATAGACTTCATGATATTCCGAATGCTATTCTTGTTGCACTTTCTGACTTTAGGATACCACCTATGAGCGAACACAACGAGGCAAAGGGCGATGCTCCCAGGCTTGGCGCTATCGTTGTCGCCGCAGGACAAAGCAGCCGAATGCGGGGAGTGGACAAGATATTCTACCCGCTGGACGGAATGCCTCTCGTATGGCACAGCCTGTCGATTCTGCTGAGCCACCCTTCAGTCAGTCGGACGGTGCTTGTGACCGCGAAAGAAAATGTCCGTCGGGCGGACCAGCTGATAGCCTCCCACGCCGCGGGCGGAGAAGTCAGCGTCTGTGAGGGCGGGGAGCGCAGGCAAGACTCTGTTTTACGAGGCTTGGAGCGTCTTGGTGACTGCGACCTGGTAGTCATACACGATGGCGCTCGCCCATTCATCACTACTGAACTTCTGGACAGGGGCATCGCAGCAGCTCTGGAACAGGGCGCGGCAGTCGCCGCCGTTCCAGTCAAAGACACCATCAAGCAATCTGACGACAGTGATGTTATTGAGCGTACACTTCCGCGCGACAGGCTCTGGGCGGTGCAGACTCCTCAGATCTTCGATGCCTCACTCCTCAAGGAGGCGCATGAGAAAGTGCATGAAACAGTTACCGATGATTCCTCCATGGTTGAGGCCATTGGGCATCCGGTGAAAGTGTTCCAAGGCTCGTACTCTAACATCAAAGTTACTACGCCCGAAGACCTGACGATAGCACGAGCGATCATCAGAGAAAACGCTGCCACCAACAAGAGGGCTGTCCAATGACGACTCGCTCCGGCATTGGCTTCGATGTACATCCATTAGTCGAAAACCGTCCGTTGTTTCTTGGGGGAGTCGAAATCCCATACGAACGCGGACTTGCCGGCCACAGCGATGGTGACGGATTGATACACGCTGTGATCGACGCCATTCTAGGCGCAGCCGCCTTAGGCGACATCGGAACGCACTTTCCGTCGAGCGACAACAGATTCAAGGGAATCGCGAGCACGGAGTTACTATCTGAAACCCTCGACGTGGTAGAGCAAACTGATTGGCGCGTTATCTTCGTTGATGCTACAATACTCGCCGAGCGTCCAATTCTCGCGCCCCATATGAGCGACATCCGCCGCTCGCTCGCAGCCGCACTGCGACTTCCCGCAGACGGAGTTAATGTCAAAGCGACTACGACGGACGGCTTGGGATTTTTAGGACGCGGCGAAGGTATCGGAGCATTGGCAATAGCAACCGTCGAACGAAAGACATGAAACTCTACAACACTCTTTCCGGCCGTAAGGAGGAATTCACCACTCCCGACGGCAATGTTCGGATGTACGTGTGTGGCATCACACCATACGCCCCTTCTCACATTGGACACGCCATGATGTCGGTCGTCTTCGATGTTGTGAGACGCTATCTTGAATTCAAGGGTTACGCCGTTACTCACATCCAGAACTTCACGGATATTGATGACAAGATAATCATCGCAGCCAACGACCTTGGCATTCCTACGACTGAGCTTGCTGAAACAAACATTCAGCAGTACCTCGAAGAGATGGATGCCCTCAATGTCCTGCGCGCGCACACTTACCCCAAGGCTACTACCGAGATTCCCGCAATCGTTGACATGATTGAATCTCTGGAAGCGCAGGGCTATGCGTACAATGTCGACGGCGATGTCTATTTCCGTGTAAGACGCAACGACGACTACGGCAAGCTCAGCCGTCGCAGCGCGGAAGATTTGCTGTCGGGCGCTCGTGTCGAGGTGGACGAAGCGAAGGAAGACCCCCGAGACTTCGCGCTCTGGAAGTCCCAGAAGCCCGGAGAGCCTGCATGGAACAGCCCATGGGGAGCCGGCAGGCCCGGCTGGCACATCGAGTGCAGCGCAATGTCGATGCGATACCTTGAAAAGGGCGTTGACATTCACGGTGGCGGCCAAGACCTTATCTTCCCTCACCACGAGAACGAGATTGCACAGAGCGAATGCTACAGCCAGCAAAAGCCGTTTGCCCGCTTCTGGCTGCACAACGGTCTCCTTAGCATCAACGAAGACAAGATGAGCAAGTCTATTGGCAATGTCATAACGGTAGGAGAGGCATTGAGCCGCTTTTCCGCGCCCGCTCTTCGCCTATTTTTCCTCAGCTCACACTATCGCAACCCTCTGGTGTACAGCGACCAGAACATCTTGGCACAAGAGCGCGCAATCGAGAGGATAAGAAACGCGGCCAACTCTGATGGAAGGCACGTTGACGGCAAGACTCTGGACGCCTCAGAATACAGACGGACGTTTGTCGAGGCAATGGACGATGACTTCAATACGCCAAGAGCTTTGGCTGCCATATTCGACTTGTCGAGGGAAATCAACCGCTCTTCTGAGCAAGGCGTCAGCGTGGCAAGCGCACAGAAGACGCTGCGAGAATTAGTCGATGTGCTCGGAATCGACCTGAACGAGCCCGCTTCGCCCGCGAGTGGGGACATCGCGCCTTTCGTGGGCCTGCTCGTGGATATTCGCACTGAACTTCGCGCAGCGAAGCAATTCGCTCTAGCCGACAAGATTCGCGACGAACTCGCCGAACGCGGAGTAAGCCTCGAAGACTCAAGCGGGGGCACCGAATGGCGGTTCAGGCCGAATCAATGAGACTCTTTCCCAGCCGGTAGATTCGCATGGCTGAGGGCATACTGGCAGATCTGAGGCGCATTGTCGGCTCCGAAGGCGCTTCCGACCTGCCCCACCGCATGAGCCGATACACTGGCGACGCCCTTGGGGCTTTTCGCGCGTTCCATGCCGCAGACCGATTGAATGCACGGCCTCGTGTTGTAGCCTGGCCTCGAAGCTCCCGTCAGGTCTCCCGTATCCTGCGTTACGCGCAACAGCAGCGGGTGCCAGTAGTTCCCTACGGCGGAGGCACCGGCGTATTCGGCGCTGCCGCCCCTATCGAAGATTGCATCATATTAAGCCTCGACAAGATGAACGGAGTGCTGGGCGTGTCGAGACACGACTTCACCGGCACATTCCAGCCGGGCGCAATCCTCGCTGATGCAGCCTCCGCGCTGGGCAGCACCGGCATGCTGCTGGGACACGACCCGTGGAGCCGCCCGATAGCTACTGTCGGTGGCGCGATTTCGACGAACGGTGTAGGTTACACCGCCGCCAAGCACGGTTCGATGGGAGATCAAGTGCTCGGAGTAGAGGCGGTACTAGCGGATGGAGAGATCATACGCACCCGCGCGAGCGCCAAGCCGACGAACGGACTTCCCCTCGACCGCCTTCTTGTAGGCACAGAAGGCACCTTTGGCGTCGTTACCGAGGCAACCATCCGGACATTCCCACTTCCGGAGGAGCGTGTGATCGCCTGCGTGGAATTTCCCACATTCGAGGCAGGGTTTCTAGCAATATGCAGCCTGTACGCCGAGCAGGTGCGGCCGACCATGATTGACTACGGCACCGAATCGGGTTCCGCTCCCCAGTCAAAGACCGACGAAGATGCGACTCTCTACATCTCATTCGAGGGCTTTAAGGAAGATGTAAACACGCAGTGGAATAGAGCGCTGGACATCTGCCGCCGTTACGATGGAGCGGAAGGCTCTCCGGAGGAAGCTATGCGGTTTTGGAAGACCCGTCACGCCTCGGGTGAGCGTTACAAGCACAGTGTTCTTGAGAGCCAAGACCCTGCCGGAGCCAGGAAAGAGGCGTCATCATTCCGCATGGACTATTTGCATGTATCTCTGCCAATCTCACAGGTCTTGGAGTACAGGCGAAATTGCATACGCCTATTCGCAGACAGAGGCATAGTAGTCCGAGAGTGGTCGATATGGGGGCGTCCGGAATTCTTCTCTTTCCTGATCGAGCAGGAGGTTGACGAAGGTTGCGAAACCTCTCCGGAGCTAGGGCGAGTGGTAGATGAGGTGCTGACGCTGGCGCAGCATATGGGAGGCTCAATGGAGTATTGCCACGGGGTTGGAATGAAGCTCGCTCACCTAGTTGCAGCCGAGCATGGAAACGGCTTGGACGTGATGCGACGGCTCAAGCGTTCCATTGATCCGAACAACATCCTGAATCCGGGCAAGCTGCTGGGCTGAATCAAGCAATCGGGACGGCGAATACACCTAGGTTCCGCTATGCGACTAGGCGAATCTTACGCTCAGAATCGACACGGCGATGAAGACCACGACCATAAAGATTGTGAACTGGAACAGGACGCGCTCAATTCCACGCCTCGTACGGAATGAGCCTTCAGCCGCCCCAAACAGACCCGTGCCCTGGCCTCTCACCTGCAAGAGGATTATCACAACCAGTATGACAGATATAGCTATCTGGACTATGTTCAACCAAGCCATTTTGTTCCTTCTTCGTTGCCAAATGTTGAGCGGATGCTCTTTAACTCATGCCTAGCCTAATGAGCGATTTTGGCTTGCTGTCCTCATGATACACATCCATTATTGTCCTCGCCAGTTTTTCCGAGTGGTGCCGAACAGGGTGTGAATCGTCCGTGAGGTCTTCAAGATGCAGACTAGCTCCATTCAATGGCTCGCCGTGATAGTGTACCGGCGAGCCATTGAATTCGGGCCCTAATTCCCTGGGGTTGCCATTTGCGACCACGTAATCAACTATGCCGGGGAAAGTGTGACTTGTCAGCGCCTCGTAATGATCGATGACCGAATAACCGTCCGTTTCCCCTTGCTGCGTGGCAATGTTGGTAACGAACACCTTTCTCGCCCGAGATGCACTGATCGCCTCCTTGATGCCCTTGACCATCAAGTTGGGAAGTATGCTCGTATAAAGGCTGCCCGGCCCGATAACAATCAGCTGAGCTTCCTTGAGCGCTTCGACGGCCATCTTATGAGCAGAGGCGTCGGGTGGGTCTATCATCAGATTCTCGATGCCGCCGCGGGACTCAGCAACTCTCGACTCGCCGTGTATGGTTTCCCCGGTTCTCAACTTTACGGAGAGGCGCAAGTTAGCCATAGTAGCGGGAATTATCCTGCCATGAACCGCCAGCACTCGACTCGACTCCAGAAGTGCCTTGTCGAATCCCCCGGTAACACTGGTCATCGCGGCGATGAACAGATTGCCGAAGCTATGCCCCTTGAGGCAACTGCCCTGCTCGAATCTGTACTGAAACAGCTCCGCGACCAGCGACTCCGCATCGGACATGGCAACGAGGCAATTGCGAAAATCGCCCGGCGGCAAGACCCCAAGCTCTTCGCGCAGACGCCCCGAGCTGCCTCCGTCGTCCCCTACGGTTACAATCGCCGTTAGGTTGTCCGTGTGCGCTTTCAAGCCCCGAAGTAGTACCGAAAGTCCCGTGCCACCTCCAATCGCGACTATTCTCGGTCCCCTGGCAAGGGAACGCCGAGTATATATTGTGTTGGCGATGCTATCGATCGAGGGTGCGTCCAGAATCAACGGTCCTACAGAGCGATAGAGTCCAAACAGGGCCAGATATATGACCAATCCACCGCCGCATAGCAGCAAGATTCCTTCGAGATACATCGGCAGCAGGTCAGGCGGACGCAGAGTAATCAACTCGATGAACACGTAAGCCAGCCCGAGAAGACATAGGAGCATCCCTAGAGCGCCGAGCAGCATCCAGCGCTTGAGTCCAATACCGGGAGTGGCAAGTCTGAGGATATCCAACCACGAGCTATCCCGCCTGTGACCATTAGCGGAATATGCGCTTCCGTTGCGCTGGAAGGACCCGTTCATTCGGACTGCCTGAGAGCTTCAAGTCTTTCCTTGAGAAGCCGAGTCGCCATCTGAGGATTCGCCTTGCCTCTGGTTATTCTCATTACCTGTCCGACAAGGAACCGCACAGCCTGTTCCTTGCCTTCCAGATATTCAGATACCGGCTTAGGATTCGAAGCGATGGCTTCATCTACTGCACTACCCAGTGCATCAACATCGCTGATCTGCACCAGGCCTTGCTCCTCGGCAATCTGTGCCGGGGGCTTGCCACTGACGAACATCTCCTCGAAGACCGTCTTCGCCATGCTGGTGCTGAGGGTTCCTTCGGAAACCAAGGTAAGCAGTTCAACAAAGCCTTGGGGCGAAATCTTGATGTCAGAAATGTCGCTGCCGGTCTCGTTAAGCAGCCTGCCAAGCTCAACTAACATCCAGTTGCTGACCTGCTTGGCTAGCTGCTCCAGAGCATCCCCAGAGGCCTCACTAAAGCTGACGACCGACTCGAAGTAGTCGGCAGTGGCTTTTGCGATGGTCAGAAGACTGGCGTCGTACTCAGATAGTCCATATTCGTGCATGAAGCGCTGCTTGCGAGCGGCCGGCAGCTCGGGCAGAACACGGAGCACGTCCTGCACCCAGTCCTGTTCAATGACCAGTGGCGGGAGGTCAGGTTCCGGGAAATACCGATAGTCGTGAGCGTATTCCTTAGTGCGCTGCGTAAAGGTGAAGCCCGCGCCCTCATCCCAGCCCCTGGTCTCCTGCAAGATTTCTTCGCCCTCATTGACAGCGCGCACCTGCCGCTCGGCTTCGTGCTGCAGCGCCCTGTGCACCGCGCGGAAGCTGTTCATGTTCTTGATCTCAACCTTCGCGCCGAACTCCGAACTGCCAACCGGACGCACGCTGATGTTGGCGTCACAGCGAAAGTTGCCCTCTTCCATGTTCGCGCTGCTAACGCCTATGTAGCGCAATATCGATTGCAATTGGGTCAGATAGCTCCGCGCCTCGTCGGGACTTCGCATGTCCGGCTCGCTCACGATTTCCATGAGTGGCACACCGGCTCGATTGATGTCGAGAAGGCTGTAGTTGTCACCGAATTCGTCGGCTCTGTGAAACAGCTTCGCTACATCCTCTTCCAGATGAACGCGGGTAACGCCAATGGGCTTTATGCCCGTCTCAGTCTCTATATCAAGGCGTCCACCATAAGCGATGGGCTGGTCGTACTGAGAAATCTGGTAGCCCTTCATCAGGTCCGGATACGGGTAGTTCTTGCGGTCGAACTTCGTGAAGCCCGAGATGTCGCAGCCAAGTGCAAGCCCAGTGCGTATCACATAGTCCACGGCTTTACGATTCATGACGGGAAGTGCGCCGGGCAGCCCCAGACATACCGCACAGACCGTTGTGTTGGGAGCGGCGTCCTGATACGCGGCGCTGCACGCACAGAACATCTTGCTCTCGGTGAGGAGTTGCGAATGGACTTCCAGTCCGATTACTATCTCGTACTCAGTGGCTACCTGCGAAACGCTTGTCAACTGTCTGCCCTTACCATAATGTGTTTTGTAACTGTGTATTAGTATAGAAAATCACAAGGTGAAACACAACTTGTGAGTGCGAACTATCTCGCCCTTTCAGGTGCCGCAGAGTGTACGCGCGGGTGAGCAATAGATTGCAAGTTCGCTCTGAAAACTGCGATAATATGTGCAGTAAGAGCGATATTCGCACATACGCGCCGCAGCATAGAATGCGTGCGCCAGCCTGAACTTAGTGAGATAGCGAATGACAACCAGCACAAGCACTATGGACATTGTTGACCGCAAGGTGTTGAACATTATCCAGACCCGGTTTCCGCTCGTGGAAATGCCATTCAAGGCGGTCGCCGACGAGATTGGCATAGACGAAGGCGAAGTCCTGGAACGCATCGGCGATCTAAAGCGCAAGAACGTGGTGCGGCAGATTAGCGCGATTTTCGATACGAGACGTCTAGGCTACAAGACGACGCTGGTTGCGATGCGACTACCTGCGGATGAACTGGACGCGGCGGCGCAAGTCATCAACGAACACCCGGGCGTCAGTCACAACTATGCGCGCAACGGTCACTTCAACCTCTGGTTTACGGTAGCGGTCCCGCCTTACGAGGACCTTGCCGACACCGTGGAAGACATGGCGGCCAGGACCGGCGCTGAGTCGTACCGCCTGATGCCCACTATCAAGTTCTTCAAAATTGGCGTCAACTTCGACATGGTTAAGGAAGAAGGCGCCGCGAAGAAGTATTACAGTCCAGACGGGTATGACCGCTCCGGCGCAGTTGCCAAAGACTGGAACAAGGCGATGCCTGTCTCAGACTTCGAGATAGAGGTCATCCGGGAGTTGCAAGAGGACGTGGAACTTATATCTCGTCCCTTCAGCCCGATGGCAGAGCGGCTAGGCATTGGATTGCAAGAGATGTTCGACATAGCCGATTCATTCCAGGAGCGCGGCCTGATGAGACGCTTCAGCGCTGTGCTGCACCACCGGCGCGCCGGCTTCAGATCGAACGCCATGGCGGTATGGAAGGTGCCTTCCGAGCGGGCCGTGGAAGTGGGCAACATCATGGCGCAGTCGCGCTGGGTGACGCACTGCTACGAGCGCCCAACCTTCCCGGACTGGCCTTACA
Source organism: Dehalococcoidia bacterium (assembly GCA_965204855.1). Lineage (GTDB taxonomy): Bacteria > Chloroflexota > Dehalococcoidia > Lucifugimonadales > JADFKI01 > Bin90. The sequence goes on along the minus strand of OZ242018.1, from coordinate 1,011,575 downwards.
CGCACTTTACTATGATTCACGCGACGTCAAACGAAACGTGTGAGGATGTGGCGGCTGGAATCTCTGAAGCCACGGGAATTACCGAGTATCAACTGCTGTACAGTACGCGCGAATATAAGAAGACCCGCGTAAGGTACTTCGTGTAGAAACCGTGTTGTGGGGCAGCAGCCCCGTTCGTATAAATGCAAGAGGAAGAGAACAGGGAAGGAACTTAATGCCCGCTTACTATCCGGCATTCATAGATGTGAAGAACAGGTGCTGCGTCGTTATCGGCGGAGGCAACATCGGCGAGGAAAAGGTAGTAAAGCTGCTTGACTGCCACGCAGATGTGGTGGTCATCAGCCCGGAGGTCAACGAGGGAGTTCGCAGCCTCGCGGACGACGGCAAAGTCGTGTGGCACAAGCGCGAGTACCAATCCGGCGATCTGAAGGATGCTTTTATCGCGATCGCAGCCACTGACGACAATGGCGTGAACCGTGCAATCGCGAAAGAGGCGGACGAGCGCAATGTGCTTCTGAATGTCGTTGACGTCACCCACCTCTGCACCTTTATCGCACCTTCTGTTGCCATTCGAGGCGATGTAACCGTTGCCGCATCGACCGGTGGCGCAAGCCCAGCCCTCGCGCGTAAGTTCCGCGAACTACTCGACGGCAGCCCCATAGAATCGAGGCATCCGCTCATGGACTACGCCGAACTTACTCCACTTCTCGCGGATGTCCGCGCGGAGATTCGAGGCAAGGGCATCACTCTAGTAACCGACCACTGGCAAGCATGCATTACCGACAGCCTTTTGGAGACGGTGCTGGACGGGAATTACGACGCAGCCCGCGCCACGCTCATTGGGGACCTGATGAAAGGCGTAGGCTGCGACTGCGAGCCTGGCGTCTGCAAGATGTGGGAAGAGAAGAAAGCTCTTGCCTACACCAACGCGGGCGTAAGTTCCTGACTTAGTCCTGTGGCTGGTACAAGACGAGTCGTCATCGGCTCGCGGTCAAGTTCCCTATCGCTGGCGCAGACCAACGAAGTTGTGCGTCTGCTCAATCAAGCGCACTCCTCGCTCAATATCGATGTAGTCTCTCTATCCACTCGCGGCGACAGGAACAAGTCTGCTCCCCTACTCAGCATGGAGCGCGGCATGTTCGTAAAGGAAATCGAACTTGCGCTGCTAAGCAGAGAAATTGACATCGCGGTCCACAGCGCCAAAGACATGCCAGCGACACTGCCGGCGGGCCTTGCTATCGCAGCGTTCCCTAAGAGAGAGGATGCTCGTGACGTGCTGGTGAATCGTTGGGATGCGCCGTTGAGCGAATTGCCATCCGGCGCCCGTCTAGGCACTAGCAGCCCCCGGCGCACGGCGCAGATAAAGGCAGCGCGCTCCGATTTAGAAGTGCTGCCCATCAGGGGCAATGTGGATACCCGCTTGCAGAAGGCGGCAAGCAATGACTATGATGGCGCGGTACTTGCGGCAGCAGGGATATTGCGCCTCGGAAGGCATTCGGAAATCAGCGCGTATCTATCTCCACACGAATGCGTTCCGGATGTAGGACAGGGCGCGCTCGCGGTTCAAGTACGAGAGTCTGACGGCGAGATGATCGAACTCGTTCGGGCAATCGACCATGAGCCGACAAGCGTCGCAGTCCGCGCGGAGCGGGCGTTTCTTGTGGCGATGGGCGGCGGCTGCACTATGCCTACTGCGGCATACGCGGAAATAAGGGACGACACGCTACACCTCATGGGGATGGTCGCAAAGCCCGACGGCAGCGAAATCTATCGCGTTTCAGAGTCATACGACTGCGCCAATCCTGAAGAAGCGGGCAAATCCATTGCCGCGCTGCTGCTGGAAGCCGGTGGAACGCGCATAATGGAGACGATATGAGCGGAGGCATCGTCTGGCTTGTCGGCGCGGGACCCGGCGACCCTGATCTTATCAGCGTAAAGGGGTTGCGCCTGATTCAATCCGCTGACGCCATCGTCTTCGACAGGCTCGTGGACAAGCGTCTGCTGGATAGTGCCCATGAAGACGTCGAGTTGATTGATGTCGGCAAGATTCCCGGCAAGCGAATAAACCGACAAGAGGACATCAACAGCCTGCTCATCGGACTTGGGCGCGCAGGAAAGAAGGTAGTGCGGCTTAAGGGAGGTGACCCGTTCGTGTTCGGGCGCGGCGGAGAAGAAGCCGAGGCACTGGCAGAAGCAGGTGTTGCCTTCGAGATAGTCCCGGGCATTACCTCCGCGATCGCAGCGCCGGCGTATGCGGGAATCCCGCTCACTCACCGCAGGCTCGCATCCTCATTCACAGTCGTAACGGGCAGTGAGGACCCTACGAAGCACGACACATCCGTTGACTGGGAAGTTCTGGCGAAGAGCAGCGATACACTCGCAATACTAATGGGGCAGAGTAACTTACGGTTAATAGCGGACGCGCTGATAAAGTACGGTCGCGCTCCCGAAACACCGGTCGCCCTAGTACAGTGGGGGACAGAACCTTACCAGCGCACTCTCGTAGGCACGCTCTCCGACATTGCAGACAGGGCCGCCACTACCGGAATAGGCGCGCCCGCCGTAACAATCGTAGGAGACGTCGTGCGGCTGCGTGAAACGATTCCGTGGTTTGACAGCCGTCCCCTCTTTGGCAAGCGCGTGCTGGTTACGCGCACGCGCACGCAGGCGAGTTCCCTTTCCGATGCGCTGACACAGCGAGGAGCGCAGCCCATCGAACTGCCGACTATCGAAATTCAACTAATGGATGATTATACCGAACTAGACGCAGCACTAAAGAATGCTCTCAATTACGACTGGATGGTTTTCAGCAGCGCGAACGCGGTCGATGTCGTGTTCGACAGGCTTAGCGCGCTCCGACTGGACTCCAGGGTATTGCATAGCGTTAAGATCGCCACGATTGGTCCTGCCACACGGCGGAGACTCTTAAGTCACGGGATCATCGCGGACTTCATGCCTACGTCGTTTGTCGCGGAGGCGGCGGTCAGCGAACTCGGTGGTCTGGGAATGAATGGCACGCGCGTGCTGCTCCCACAAGCCGAAATAGCCCGCGACGTGCTGCGGCAGGGCCTTGCCGAGCTTGGCGCAAGCGTGGATGCCATGTCTGTCTATCGCACTGTGACGCCGAAGGACACTGCCGAGAGGCTTCGGGATATTCTCGCGGAGGGCATCGACATAGCCACATTCACGAGCTCCTCCACCGTGAGCAATCTGGTGGAGCTTCTCGGAGGCAACACGAGCGCTCTCAAAGATGCTACCATTGCGTGCATAGGCCCTATAACGGCAGAACGTGCTGCCGAGTTGGGAATAAGTGCTGACATTGTTGCAACGGAGCACACTATCGCTGGGCTGATAGTGGCCGTGGAGTCGCACTTCAAGGAGGATGGGTAAAATGAGTAGATTTCCACAGGTTCGGATGCGCAGGATGAGAGAGTCCCCGATTCTGCGACATCTGGCACAGGAGACGCGGATTTCTATCAGCGACTTTATCTACCCTATCTTTGTGACACACGGGAGAGGTGTCCGCAACCCGATCGACCCTATGCCCGGAATGTACCAGCTCTCGCTGGACAACCTGATAGCCGAGATAGACGAGGTGGTATCACTTGGCATCGGAGCGGTGCTGCTCTTCGGCCTCCCTGCAACCAAAGACCCGGAGGGCACCGAAGCCTACGAGTCAAGCGGCATCATACAGGAGGCCATTCGCGTCATCAAGCAGACCGCGCCCAATATGCTCGTTATGACGGATGTCTGCCTCGACGAGTTCACCGACCACGGGCACTGCGGCGTCATCAGAAATGGCAGAGTCGATAACGATGCCACGCTTGAACTGCTGGCGAGAATGGCAGTCTGCCAGGCAGAAGCAGGCGCGGATGTTGTCGCGCCCTCGGCCATGATGGACGGGCAAGTTGCGGCAATACGCAGCGGTCTCGACTCCGCAGGCTTCGAGCATCTGCCCATAATGGCATACTCGGCGAAATACGCGTCCTCCTTCTACGGGCCATTCAGGGTCGCCGCCGACTCCGCACCGCAATTCGGCGATAGGCGCGGCTACCAGATGGATGTTGCGAACTCACGAGAGGCGATGCGCGAGATACAGATGGACATCGACGAAGGCGCGGACATCATCATGGTGAAGCCTGCCCTGTCGTACCTCGATGTAATAGCTCAGGCGCGCGAGGCTTTCAGCTACCCAATGGCGGCTTACAATGTCAGCGGCGAGTACTCTATGGTCAAGGCAGCGACCGAAAACGAGTGGATCGACGGGCAGCGCATCACGATGGAGATTCTCACTTCCATCAAGCGAGCCGGCGCGGACATGATAATCAGCTACCACGCCAAAGAGGCGGCGCGCTGGCTGACCTAGCTCTCGCTGTTCCACTAGCCCGTCACAGCTTGCCCCATTGTGAAGGTGGCCAGACACGCCAAAATGCTCTGGCTGCTATCTGTGACCGACTCAGGGGTCCGTAATGTCGGCAGTCCGTGCTGTGAGCGCGGTTGTCTCCCATCAGGAAATACTCATCCGAGCCAAGCGTGAAGTGGGAGTCGTCCAGCCCCAGATACGGGGGCAATCCCTGTAGATATGGCTCCGCCAACTTCTGCCCGTCGATAAGCAACATTCCCTCGCTGAATGTGATTTCCTCACTCGGCAACCCAACAACACGCTTCAGTATGCTTCGCTCGCAACCTTCCAGTGCAGCGACAACGATTTCGCCTCTGGCGGGTAGTCGTCTGGACCCACTATTGCTATGCGCCAGCAGATAGTCCTCCGCAGATAAAGTTGGCAGCATGCTGTCGCCTTCCACTCGATATAGCAAGAGTCCGCCCGTCATACTTCACCTGCTCGAGACGATTCTTTACAGCCTGCACTGACCCCCATCGCAAAGCCGCAAATACTTGCAAGGGAAAGGCGATTATTGTATCGTCTAACCATATCTAAACTCCCCGAAAGGAAGGTTCAAATGAGCGTAAAGTCAACTATTGAGCGCCTCTTCTCCATTCGCACCGCGAGCGCGCACTGCGACATTCCATGCGGCATCTACGATCCCATCTCAGCGAAGATTGCGGCGCAGACCGTGCAGAAGATGGTCCTCCGCATCGAGGCCATTGAGGACACCGGCGATGCTGCTTATGCAAATACGATGGGGCGCTATGTAACGGTCAAGGAAGAGCACGCCGAACTCTGCAAGCATGAGTTGCGGGTTCTCTGGGCAGACTACACCTGGCCCGGCACCGACGCCAACGAAATCGCTGCCAAGTTCAACGCCGCCCTCAAGCTCGCCGGACAGTGCAAGCAAACAGTCAGCATGGAGAACGCTGAGGCGCTGGTAGCCGCTGTGGACGAGATCGCCACCATCTTCTGGGGCACCAAGGGCGTCGAGTACAGCGACCCGGTAGCCGCGGCACGCTACGGCACCTAAACCGCTAATCCGTATATAATCATCGAAAATCATCGGCCGCAGGGAGGTAATTGCATCGTCCCTGCGGCTGTTGCTGTCTAATGCTTGTAGTCCTCGCGCGGTGGGCTGAATATGTCGAGCGCCATCGACCAGCCGTCAGAGCCTACCACGCCATGCTCGACCCCGCCGGGAATGACATAAGCGTCCCCCTGCCTGAGCGTCCTGACTTCGCCGCCGATGGTGAACTCGAACTCCCCCTGGAGCACGATGCCCGCCTGCTCGTTTGGGTGCGTGTGCATTGGCACCATCGCATTCGGCGCAATCTCCACCATACTCATCATTATCTTGTCGCCCCACATGGTTCGCAAAGTCACGCCTGGCGCGAGTTCCCGGCGCTTCACCTGTGAAGGATCAATGAAGTAGTCCAATATCCTCTCCTGTTTTCGATATCCTCGGTCACTTGGAAGCCTTGCTCCGCGCCTTGTTATCAGCGATCGCCAGACACGCCGCAATGAAGCTATTCGCCGGTGTTTCCACACCTACTTCTCTGCCTATGCGCGCCACCGCACCGTTGATGAGAGAGACCTCCAATGGATTGCCCGCCACCAAGTCAGTGTGCATTGACGAGATTAGCCCGCCCTTCTCTTTCTGAAAGCCTTCCATAACCGAATTCGGCAATTCGTCATCAAGCGGAACGCCGCTTGCCTGTCCAACCTTCAGCGCTTCCGTCATCACCTGCATCGTCATTGCGTAGGTCTCTTGCGTTTCAAGCACATCCCTGAAAGACGCCCTTGTGATGCACGACATTCCGCTAAGGGCGCATATATAGACAAGCTTGCTCCACAGCGCGGTCAGCACATTTGTAGATAGCTCAGTCTCGATTCTTGCCTGTTGCAGTACCTCTGCAATCGCCTTCGACCTATCGGTCAGCTCGCCGTCTTCTTCGCCCAGCACGATCCGGGGCGGGCTGCCGCGTTGCGCGAACACCCCGGGGGCGGTACGCTCCGCGTCGATGTAAGCCGCGCCCAGCAAGACCCTGTCGGCGCCGAAGCGTTGCGCCAACTGCTCACCGCTCCCGATGCCGTTTTGCAATGTCAGGATGGTCGTGTTGTCTCCAACGGCAGGCGACATGTCTGAGATCGCCTGTTCGTTGTGGTAGCCCTTTACGCACAACAGGATCAGGTCAGCGGTCCAACTGCCATCCAGCCTGTCCACCGCTTTCGGGCGCACGACGAATTCACCAAATGTTGCCGAGTCGACTCGCAGGCCGACATCGCTGATCGCGCGAAGGTTATCGCCCCTTGCCGCAAACACGACATCCTCGCCACTGCGGGCAAGCAGTCCACCATAGCAGCCCCCTATGGCTCCGGTCCCCATTATGAGAATTTTCATGACTTAAGCTCTACCAGCACATTCTTGTATCGCACATCTCGGTTGTTCACGACACGATGAATCTTGTGCTCGCCGTGAAATCGCCAGGTACCGACTTCGGACGGGCTGTCCTCGCTCGTGCCATCGTCGTACTCTACCACCAGCCCCGCACCTTCTACGACTATAGTGACGTAATCGTTCTCGTGCATGTGCCAGTCGCTTGCCTCGCCCGGTTCCACCACCAGATTCCAGACCCTTACCTTATCGTTCTCGTAGAGCACTTCGGTTGCGATTTCACCCAAAGGTTCGTTTCCTCTGGACATCGTTTACCTCCTTGATTTTCAGTCCTTCAGCTCGCCCTTCATTTCGATAATAGCGTTGCTGTACAGGGCGTCTCCAACATTGGTGACGCGATGCACGGCATGATGGACGCCCTTAACGACCTGTCCCAGCTTTAATTCGGATACAGTTACACTGCCGTCATCATGCTCTGTCCTCAGCGTTCCGGGGCGCGTAACGATGAATACATATCGATTCGTGTGATGATGCCAATCGCTGGACTGTCCCGGTTCCAGAACGAGATCCCAAACCTTGACATCATCGTCTTCAAACTTAAACTCCGTTCCAACGTCTCCAAGTTCCCTGTTCGTCATTGCATTCACCTACTTCCTTTCAGCAGCCAGTCCGAAGTCGGCACCAACATTTGTGGAACCTCCATCAAATCCGAGACGCCGCTCCTTCAGGCTGACAAAGCGTTGATTTCCAATTACAACATGGTCGAGCAGCTCAATGTCCATCATCTCGGCGCAGGTACGAATCTGGCGCGTTACCAGAATGTCCTCCGGGCTAGGTGTCGGGTCGCCCGACGGATGATTGTGAGCGATGATGATGTTCGGGCAATTCTCCCTGATCGCGGGGCGCAGCACTTCCGAAACCCTTATGACCGATGAGTTGACATTGCCCTTGTATATCTCGTGTGTCGCCAGCACCTCGTTCTTCGTGTTGAGGAGCAACACCTTCAGATGCTCCTGCACGAGAAAGCCCATCTCCGCGCCGAGCAGATTGAAGACATCCTGCGGAGACCGAATCACTGCCCTATCGTCCGGGTGAAGCGATGTCAAACGTCTCCCTAGTTCCAGCGCTGCGAGGAGTTGGCAAGCCTTGGCGTCACTTACGCCGTGCAGGTCGCAGAGTTCGCCGTATGATGCCTTCGCCACGCCGCTAAGCCCATCGTAGGTGGCGAGCACGCGCTCCGACAGATGCAGCACGCTCTCACCTGCCGATCCAACACGCAGAAGGATGGCGATAAGCTCGGCGTTGCTCAGATGACTCGGGCCATACCGCTGGAGGCGCTCGCGTGGACGCTCGTCCTGCGGCAGGTCTCGAATCATCGTACTGTATTGCGGTTCGGATCGTTCCTGCATGACCTCAGCTTTCAATTCATTATTACTGTCGGATGGCGTGTAGTTTAACCTCATGCGGCGGCAAGTTCCAACCCTTGAACCCAACGCAAGCGCGAAATACAATATCCACAGGTAATTCGCTCGTTAACTTTAGTTACATCACCCATCAGGAGAACCAATGATAAATCGCGACCGATTGGTAAAGACGTTCACCGACCTGGTGCAAATCGACAGCCCTTCCGGCGAGGAAGAGGCGATGGCGCAAGAGTTGACGCGCCGCCTCGAAGAACTCGGGTTGACCGTGAAGCGCGATGCTTACGGCAATGTTATCGCAACCGACGGCAGGCCTGACCCGTTGCTGCTTTCGGCGCACATGGACACCGTTGAGCCAGGGCGCGGCGTCAAGCCCAGCATCGACGGCGATCGCATAGTGTCCGACGGCACCACAATTCTGGGCGGCGACTGCAAGTGCGGCGTATCCGCCATCCTTGAGGCGCTGGAGTCGGTGTACGAAGACGGCTTGACGCCGCATCCGGGCGTAGAGGTCGCATTCACGCGCGAGGAGGAGATTGGGCTTGTCGGCGCGCGCAATCTCGACTTCTCGATGCTTGCGGCAGAGGAAGCCATCGTGTTCGACGGCGAGGGTTCCGCCGCGCAGATTACATCCGCAAGCCCGACATACATCGGCTTCGACATAGAGGTTACCGGACGCGCCGCTCACGCGGGCGTAGAGCCGGAGAAGGGACTCTCAGCCATACGCATCGCAGCCGAGCTGATTACGCGCTTGCCGCAAGGACGGCTGGACGAAGAGACGACCTTCAATATCGGTACGATCGAGGGCGGTTCGGTGCGGAACACGGTCGCCGAGACCACCATCATTCGCGGCGAGTTCCGAAGCCGCAGTATCGAAACTCTCGACAACATTCGCGTGCAGATTTCAGAGGCACTCGACGAAGTGAAGGAGATGTTCCCTGAAGCTGAACTGGATGACCATCTTCACACCGAATTCGAGACATATACGCTCAGCGACGACGACCCTGCCACCAAGCGCGTCGTGAGCGCGCTGCACGGACTTGGGCTTGAGCCTATATTCAGTCCGTCCGGAGGCGGAACCGACGGCAATGTGTTCCGCTTGAGAGGCATGAGCGCGGTCGTAGTGGGCATGGCGGACCACGGCATGCACACCGTCAGAGAATATGTGGTCATACCTGAACTCGTGGACACTGCACACCTGTGTGAAGCGTTACTGAGAGGACGGGAAGATTGAGCGAACAGGGATATGCCGACTGCACGCGGACTTCTAGCTGACGAATTGCAGTTCCATCCGGTAACTCCGGAGCGAATGGCGGATCTGGAGCGATTTTCCGCAGAGCATGGCAAGTTCAGGTACTGCTCTTGCATGCGCTGGCGAATGACAAGCTCTCAGTTCCGCAATTCCACAAAAGAGAAACGCATAGAAGCCCTGAATGCTATGGCTAGTTCTAGCGAAGCCGTCGGCGTCTTAGCCTACGATGAGGATCGCCCCATCGGATGGTGTTCGATCGCTCCGCGTAGCTCATACGCCGCGCTGGGGCGATCCCGCACGATTCCGCCAATCGACGATGAACCGGTCTGGTCTGTCGTATGCTTCTTCGTGGACAGCCGCTATCGCAGGCAGGGTCTCATGCTCAATTTGCTGAACGCGGCAGTTGACTACGCAGCGTCAGAGGGAGCGCTCATCGTGGAAGGCTATCCGGTGAAGCCGGACGCGCCGTCATACACATATATGGGTTCGCTGGATACGTTTCGGAGCGCGGGTTTCAAAGATGTAACACCGGCGGGACAAACACGCATCGTCATGCGCCGCCACACAATAGCGAGCGGAGAACGAAATGAGGGTTAGACTGGCGTACGGGCGAGACGGCTTGGAAGTCGAACTGCCCGACGAGCGCACAACAGTTATCGAGCCGACCTTTGTGCCCGGATTGCCCGACGCTGAGGGCGCAATTCTGACCGCGTTACGCAATCCGATAGGCACGCGACCACTCCGTCAACTCGTAAATGAAGGTCAGACTGTAGCCATTTCGGTTTGCGACATCACACGCCCAATGCCGAGCGAGACGCTGCTGCCGTTGTTGCTTGGAGAGCTGCGGCATGTGTCGCCCGAAAACATCACCATCCTGATAGCGACGGGCACGCATCGAACAAACACACATGAAGAACTCGTGGCGATGCTGGGAGAGGATGTAGTCAGCAACTTCAGGGTCGTCAACCACAATGGCTTCGATGAGGAATCGCTGGAGAGCATCGGCAGCACGGAATCCGGCATCGAAGTTCGCCTCAACAGGCGATGGGTGGAGAGCGACATCCGTATTACGACCGGATTCGTCGAGCCGCACTTCTTCGCGGGCTTCAGCGGAGGCCCAAAGATGGTCGCGCCCGGTCTTGCCGGCTTCCCCACGATTATGCGCTTGCATGACGCGGCGATGATCGGACATCCCAACTCTCGCTTTGCGGTTACGGAGGGCAACCCGATACACGACTCCATTCGGGAGATTGCAAGAATGTCCGGCGTGGACTTTTCCGTGGATGTGACGATCAACCGGGACAAGCGCATCACCAGCGTCTATGCTGGCGAGCTATTTGCAGTGCATGCCGCCGCGTGCGCGGTCGCGAGGCGGCTCGCGATGCAGTCGGTGGACACCTCATTCGACATAGTGGTTACCACCAACAGCGGCTATCCTTTGGACCAGAATCTGTACCAGGCGGTCAAGGGAATGTCCGCCGCAGCACAGGTTGTCAGGGAAGGCGGGAAGATAATCTGTGCCGCAGAATGCTCGGAGGGCATTCCGGAGCACGGTCAGTACCGCGACATTCTCGCCTCATGCGGGAGCCCGGCCGAAATTCTGGAGATGATAAATCGGCCCGGGTATGATCGGCATGACCAGTGGCAGGCGCAGATTCAGGCGCAGATTCAGATGAAAGCCGATGTGCTTCTCAAGTCGGATTGCCTGACGCCGCGCCAAGTCGCGCAGGCACACCTAACGCCTGTCGATAGCATAGAAGACGCAATCGCGAACTGCGGCAAGGATGCGCTGATATGCGTCCTTCCGGAAGGACCGCAGACCATCCCGTATATTGCGTGAAAGACATAGGGGCAACCAACAAGGGCTGCCCCTACGGACTTTGCGTATCGCAGGTCTGCGTTAGGCGACGGTAACGACCGCGCCCGCGCCTTCCAACTTCTCCTTGATTTCTTCGGCTTCGTCCTTGGCGATGGCTTCCTTCACTGCGACAGGCGCGCTCTCTACGAGTTCCTTCGCCTCTTTCAGTCCGAGCGTGGTAACCTCGCGGACGGCCTTGATGACCTGAATCTTCTGCGGTCCAATCTCGGTGATGGACACATCGAACTCGGTTTTCTCTTCCTCAGCGGCTGCCTCGGCGGTTGCCGCAACGCCCGCCACGGTTGCCATCTGCACGGGAGCGGCTGCGCTGACGCCGAACTCGTCCTCAAGCGCCTTCACTAGGTCGGCAAGCTCCAGTACCGACAATCCCTTGATTGCGTCCATTATCTCTTCCTTGGTCGTCATAGGAAAACCTCCCTAATTTAGTTTCCTGCCTAATTTTTCTCTGAAGTTACTCTGCCGGCTGCTCTTGCATCTGGTCTATACGCCCTTGCAACACTCGCGCAAGCCCACCAATCGGACCGTTCAGCACATTAACGAGTCCGGCAATCGGCGACTGCATTCGCGACAGCATCTGCGCTACGAGCTCGTCCCTGCTCGGCAGGCTGGCGAGCTGTTCAACCTGCGCTCCGTCCAAGACTCTGCCATCCAGAACGGCGCCGTTAATTTGCAGCGGAGAACGTGTCTCCCGTATGAATTCGGACAGCGCCTTCGCCGGGTCAGTTGGCTCACCGTAGCCGAAGGCAATTGCACTCGGTCCCTGGATTATTTCCTTCAATTCGGGTCTGCCAGCATGTTCCGCCGCGATATACGCAAGCGTGTTCTTCACGACCTTGTAGCGAACATCCCTCTCGCGCAACGCACGCCTCAGCGAGGTCATGTCCGCAACCGGCAGCCCCGCATAGCTGGTCGAGATGACTATTGTCGCGCCGTCCAGCCATTCCGTCATGTCCTGAACAGCCTGTACTTTCCTATCAGTAGGCAACTTGCTACCTCACCTGTCTTTCGCGTCTTTCGCCTCTGTCGCAGAACAGACTGCCTATCGGAGCGGTCCGTTCATCCGAAGCTATCTTACTTAATCAACAAAAAAGCCCTGAGTCGCAGCAGACTCAGGGCACAGTTCAGCGGTAATCCGAACCTACGGGCAATCACTTGCCTGTTAAGTCTGCCTATACGGGCTGGCGTATTATCTCCGCGAGGAGGCCCGCAGTCTGCGGCATCAATTTAGACGTCTATTCTACTCTAAGGGCGCTAGCGCTGGCAACATCCATCTTGACACTAGGGCCCATCGTTGTCGTCAGATAAGCGGTCTTGATATACTGCCCCTTCACTCCACTCGGGCGCGCTCTGACGATATTGTCCATCAGTGAGGTCAGATTATCCATCAACTGGCTCACTTCAAAACTTGCCTTGCCTATCGGCACATGAATCAACGAAGTGCGATCGACTCGGTATTCCACCCTGCCCAACTTCGCCTCACGAATCGCTCTTGGCAGTTCGTCCGGCTGGACAACCGTGCCGGTACGAGGGTTCGGCATAAGGCCCCTTCTGCCGAGTATGCGACCGAGCCTGCCAATTCTGCCCATCATATCGGGAGTGGCAATGGACACATCGAAATCGACCCAGCCGTCTTCCACGTTCTTGATTATCTCGTCCGAGCCGACGAAGTCAGCGCCTGCCTCCTCCGCGACGGCAACGGCTTCTCCTTGCGTAAACACCGTTACGCGCACCGTCTTGCCTACGCCGTGCGGCAGGAGCGCGACTCCTCGAATCATCTGATCAGCGTGACGCGGGTCAGCGCCTGTTCGCAAGTGCAATTCCACAGTCTCGTCGAATTTCGCGGTGGCGTTGCTCTTAGCAAGCGACACTGCCTCTTCCGGCTGGTACTCGAAGTCTTTTTCTATTGCGGCGGTCGCCGTGTTATGCCGCTTTCCCCGTTTAGCCATCGCACTTCCTATCTCTGAGTTGTCTTGTCGTCCTGTCTTCCCACGGTGCTATTGTTGGACCTCGATGCCCATACTGCGCGCAGTCCCCTCTATAATGCGCATCGCGCCTTCAAGGTCTGCCGCGTTGAGGTCGTCCATCTTTTGTTCCGCGATCTCACGCACTCTATCTCTGGGGATACGGGCGACCTTCTCCGCAAGGGGATTGCCGCTGCCCTTCTCGATATTCGCGGCTTTCCTCAACAGGTCCGACGCGGGCGGACTTTTCGTGATGAATGTGAATGAGCGGTCTTCAAAGACCGTTATCTCCACCGGCACGATATTTCCCGCCTGGGAGCCTGTGCGCTCATTGTACTCTTTAACGAAGCCCATGATGTTGACGCCATGCTGCCCAAGCGCGGGGCCAACCGGAGGCGCAGGCGTAGCCTTGCCAGCCTCTATCTGGAGCTTTATCACCGTCATTACTTTCTTAGCCAACTAACTAATCCTTTTTAAGCGCAGTCTTATATGGCGATTGCAGGGCTGATGGGAGTCGCTTGGCGTCCGCTGCATCCTTGCCCGTCTTCGAATGGTCGCCAAAGCCTTTTCTTTAACTTGCTATGCGCGCTCAACCTGAAGGAAGTCAAGCTCCACAGGTGTTTCTCTCCCGAAGAAGGAGACCAGAACCTTCAATTTAGTTCTGTCCGCATGCACTTCATCGACAACGCCCATAAAATCAACGAATGGGCCGTCAGTGATGCGGACCGCCTGACCTTGGGTGAAGCCGACACGCACACGCGGCTGGTCCGTATCTTTGAACCCGAGAATTGTCTGCTCTTCACGCTCGTCAAGCGGTACCGGCCTTGGTCGCGCTTCCCTGTCGTCCTCGGCTGACACGAACCCGGTAACTCCCGGTGTGCTTCGGACGATGTGCCAGCTCTCGTCGTCCATGCGCATATGCACGAAGATATAGCCGGGGAATACACGCTGCGATACCGTTTTGCGCTGCCCACCCTGAATTTCGATTTCTTCTTCCTGTGGGACGAAAACCTCAAGAATCTTATGGCTCATATCCATATTGGAGACGCGCTGCTCAAGATTTTGCTTCACTCGGCCTTCATGTCCTGAGTAAGCGTGCAGCACATACCAGCGCGGCTGTTCGATTTCTTCAGTCTTGTTCATCTCTTAATTCCCCAGGATTATGTCAAACAGACTGGAAAAACCCAGATCAACCACACCTAGAAACACACCGACAGCCGCGGCAACCGCTATGACCATCACCGATAGCCGGAACGTTTCCTCATAAGTCGGCCATGTTACGCGGCGCAACTCCGAGACAATCTCAGTTACGCCGGAAAGTCCAAATGACCTACGGGCGGACCTGTTCCCTAGCCTTCTGGGTGCGCTTGGATTAGTAGCCATACTCGCCTACCTAACTTCACGGTGCAAAGCATGGTACCCACATCGCGGGCAGAACTTCTTCAGCTCGATACGCTGTGGGTCGTTGCGCCGATTCTTTGTCGTGTGATAAATCCGATCACGGCAATCGACACAACCCAGAGTGATGATGATGCGGTTTTCCGCTCTTCGCGCCATATCTATTCTCGTTTTCTTCTGAGTCTCAAAAAAGCAGGGCTGTGATAAGCTACCACAGCCCTGCTAAAGTAATTTACTTACTAGTCGTTTATCCTGGTTATGACACCGGAGCCAACGGTGCGTCCACCCTCGCGGACAGCGAACCGCAACTGCTCATCGGCGGCAACCGGCGTGATGAGCTTCACGTTCATCTCAATGTTGTCGCCGGGCATAACCATCTCGGTGCCCTCTGGCAGGTTTATCTCACCCGTTACGTCGGTAGTGCGGATGAAGAACTGCGGCTTGTAGCCATTGAAGAACGGCGTGTGGCGTCCGCCTTCGTCCTTGCTCAGCACATACACCTGCGCCTCGTAATCCTTGTGCGGCAGTATGCTGCCAGGGGCTGCCAGCACCTGTCCTCGCTCGACCTCGTCGCGGTCAACGCCGCGCAGGAGAACGCCTACCGCGTCGCCAGGCTCTGCTTCATCCATCAGCTTGTGGAACATCTCAACGCCGGTTACGGTAGTGGTCGTCGTGTCCTTGATGCCCACAATCTCAACCTGGTCTCCGACCTTCACGATGCCCTTTTCGACGCGACCCGTCACTACGGTACCGCGCCCCTTAATGCTGAACACGTCCTCGATAGGCATCAAGAACGGCTGGTCGCGCGGCCTCTCCGGCATCGGAATGTTATCATCGACGGCGTCCATGAGCTCCCAGATGCCCTTGCCCCACTCGGAGTCCCGGTCGTTGTCTTCGGATTCCAGAGCATTCAGCGCACTCACTCTGACGATGGGCACGTTCTCGAAGCCATACTCGGAAAGCAGTTCGTCAAGTTCCAGCTCGACAAGCTCCAGCAACTCTTCGTCGTCCATCATATCGACCTTGTTAAGGGCGACGACCATGGCCGGCACTTCCACCTGACGCGCAAGCAGGATGTGCTCGCGGGTCTGCGGCATAGCGCCGTCCGGCGCGCTGACGACGAGGATGGCGCCGTCCATCTGCGCCGCGCCGGTAATCATGTTCTTGATGTAGTCCGCGTGGCCCGGGCAGTCAACATGCGCGTAGTGGCGAGAGTCTGTCTCGTACTCCACATGCTGAATCGCAATCGTGACGCCGCGCTCCCTCTCTTCCGGAGCGTTGTCGATGCTATCGAACGCCCTGAAGTCGGCAAGGCCCGCGCTGCTCAGCACTTTGGTGATCGCAGCCGTAAGGGTCGTCTTGCCGTGGTCAACGTGCCCTATCGTGCCAACATTTATGTGCGGTTTAGTCCTCTCAAACCTTTGCTTAGCCATTCTTGCTTTCTTCCTCCAAATGTGGAGCCCACAAGCAGACTTGAACTGCTGACCTCGTTCTTACCAAGAACGCGCTCTACCGACTGAGCTATGTGGGCCCGGTTTTAATTTTTGATGCCTAGGTTCCGGTTAAATTCTCGGTAGTGCTTGTTGGTGGAGGGAGCAGGATTCGAACCTGCGTAGCCCGTCGGGCGCCAGATTTACAGTCTGGTGGATTTAGCCACTCTCCCATCCCTCCAGAGGGTTGCACGGTAGCCGTATTTCAGTCTATCACAGGCATATACCTAATCCAAGTAAACGCCACTTTAGGACGACAAGTCCATATTGACGACGCCATGTCGGATTAGAAAAAGCCCCAGAGGGGACTCGAACCCACTAACCTGCCGATTACAAGTCGGCTGCGCTTCCGGTTGCGCCACTGGGGCACAGTCATTTGCGCCTGCATCCCTGATAGCAAATCAGGTTAGCGGACTGACTCCAGGCGCTAACCCAAGTGCATCCTATATTGTAACTAACACGCGGAATGCGGTCAATAATTTCCAGCGCAGTTAAGACGATTGCGTAAGTGGTTCTTGCATTAGTCCCCATCATCACGGAGCATGATAATCTAACAGGTAGATTCCGCAGGAGGTCTGGAATGAGGTACTACATCAGTACAGACAAACAGCGAGTACACTTTGAAAATCAGTGCCTTCGTGTGAATGAGGGCGAGCGAATGATGCTCGGTGAATTCGATGATATAGATGGCGCCTTGAATCGAGCAAAGCAGCAATACTCAGACGCCGAGAATTGCCTGCGGTGCACGTATGTAGTGGCCGAGATGGGTTTGACTACACCAACTTCGCGCCATTTCGCTTGACCGCCGTATGAGGCATATGGTACGGTGGAGCCACAACCGAATACTGACGTATTAGATGGATGCGCGTAAATGAAACGGGCAGGCCGAGATGATTAGATGATCTCGCCTGCCCTTTTGTTTGCCGGAGAGGCTCACCTATTGGCGAGGGTAGCGGACTCAAAATCCGTGGGGCGTAACAACTCTTGCAGGTTCGAATCCTGTCCTCTCCGCCAGCACCCATACCATAACACAGTCAAGTCATAGAGTACATACCGCAGAAATCAGAACAGGCAGAAATACCTGTAACACGGGGTAAACAGACACTCTAAATTGGACGATTAGAACAGGTCATAGTATAATAAATGAACCGCTGAAGTTCGCACCTTCAGCGGTTCGGATAGCCACCGGAGAGCAGTGATCATGCTTCCTCTCGGAGTTCCTGATGGCTTGCATTAAGTGTAAGGCATCCCGCAATTCTCTGCAACCCGCCAAGAGCGGGTACGGCTTCCTGCGGACCGTACTGGATGAGATCGAAGGCACACCAGAGGCACAGGCGTTTCTGAAAGAGATACTCGACCTGCGCCGCAACACGCGCCCAGGATACCCGCCTCGGGCGATGTTCAGAGCCTTCTGCCTGAAATACCTACTCGGCGAGGAGTTCAATGTCGGACTCATCCAGAGGCTCAGGGACTCCGCGAAACTACGACAACTTTGCGGGTTCAAGTCCGAAGTCCCGTCAGAGAGCGCACTTAGCAGATTCTTCACCAAGCTCGCTAACCGCGCTGACCTCATCGAGCAGAGCATATCCAGCATTGTTGATCATCTCCGCACTCACCTGCCCGATATGGGCGATGCTGTCGCCATAGACTCAACGGATGTGTCAGCCTATGCCAACCCTAAGCGAAATCCCGTTATAGACTCCTTCGCCGCCTGGGGCCCTCGGACAATGAAGACCCGAATGAAGACGCCCCGAGGCAAACAAGAGCCTTACTTCGGATATAAGGTTCACATGCTCAGCGACGTGAACTACGGCGTCCCGATCACGTACAGACTGCAACCCGCCAACATCAACGACACGAAGGAGTTGCAGCCCGTGTACGACAAAGCCTCGGCACGACATACTTGGCTCCAGCCCGAATACTTCGTAGCTGACAGAGGCTACGACGCTATGACGCATCACAAGTACCTGGTGGCGAAGGACATAAAGCCCATCATCCACATCAGACGTGCCACAGGCACCAAGCCCGGAAAGTACGACCACCTACATGGTGGCATCTACAACACCATCGGACAGCCCACCTGTATGGGCGGCAGAGCGATGGATTACGTCCAAACCGACCCCAACACCGGGCACCACTTGTACCGATGCCCGCCAGCAGGGTGTGCCCGCCTCAATCAGAATATGATACTCCAGCAATGCCAAGACGCTCACTGGGAGAATCCCGACGACGACCTGAGGGTTATCGGCAAGGTCGCAAGGGCGAGCCTTGAATGGGAGCAGATGTACGACAAGCGCACGGTCATCGAGCGAGGATTCAGCAGCATGAAGCGTTCTCGGCTGCTCGATAACAGCCTGTACTTGGAGGAGCAGAAGGTCAGGGCGCACGTCGCGCTATCGGTGTTGACCTACGCGGCGACGATGCTCGGGCACGTGCTCGCTAGCGATACAAAAAATATCCGTCAGATGCGGAGTCGAACTTAAGACGCCACGTCCAGGAGCATTGGGAACTGCTCGTTCAGTCTTGGGTACGCTATCTGAAGTTTTTCGTAGAACGAGTCCCAATCTGACGACACCTTCATCAAGGCCATAACGGCTTCGATATGGCCGCGTAGCTTCGGATGTCCGTACTCGAGAGTCATCCACTGGTGATGCAAGTCCTTGCGTCGTCCTGTCGGCAAGACCGGATTCTTACTTCTCAACTCTTCAAGAACTCCAGGAGCTAATCGAGCGTAGATGAGGTCATTCGTATAGTGACCTATCACAGATGGACGACGATTACCATACGGTCCTCGCCAACCCTTCAGCCTGAATATCTGCTTATAGAACTCGTACGGGAAAGTCATAGTCCAAGGATGCAAGTCCTTCTCTATGTACTGCTCCAGAATATCAGCCAGAGCGCGCTTAGCCCGGATTTCCTGATAGCCGGTGGCCTCGTCAACTAGAGCGTTTATGCCCACGCGGGCCAGTCCACTAACAAGTAACTCACAGCGTTCTGCAATGTGCATCTGTTGACTTCGCAAGTCGCCCGCCCTACGGGCCGCTAAATAGACTTCGCACATATCGGGCAACAAAGTAGCTGGATATCCGTAGGAGATATTGCCTTGATATTCGAACAAAATCGGCGTAGCGAGAGCCACTTTGATTTCATTAGAGATATGATTTGAGAGGGACTTCGCAACAGCAAAACGAGGTAGTTGCGCCCCACCCTTTTCCGTGGAGTTAGACTGATTCACATCTTCTGAACCCCTTAGTTGCGCCAGACCCTCTACTGCGACATTACCACGTTGCACTAATCCTAAGCCAGAATACAATCCTCCCTGAGTCAGTACCCGTGTCTCATCCTCCAAGACATAGCAGGGTATCTCAACATCGCCGATTACCAATGGCTGGTCTGGCGCACCAGCTATTACCTTCAAAGCATCACCCATCTAATTTCCTCACTTCCTGACTCAACCCAACAACCCTCCATACATGATAGTAACGCTCTGAGATGCAGTCAAATCACACTCGATGAGCAACCGTTATGAGTTCGCGCGGGAACCTCTTCTATTTCGGTACTACTGACGCATCCTTGGGCACCTCGTTCAGTGGATCGTATATGCAGGTATAGGTCACATTCTGCCAAGCGCCGAAGCCGTTCTGAAACTGGGCTTTGTCGCCAATCAATAAGAACGTCTTATACTCAGGAGGCCGCGCAATTACACTTCGAAATTTATCTTCTAGGAAGCCATCGGTCCAGCGCATATCATAACGAGCGAGCCTCTCAACGGCCCACTTACAGGCGAATTCGGCATCCAGCATCCAATCCGACCTATCTGCTATACATTCAGCATCTCTCAGGCACCGCAAATCAGGATCTAATTGCAACGATGGTCGCGACACTGTTGCTGATGCAGTCGGGTGTCGCTCAGCCCGTTGTCTTTGCTTATCTATCTCGGCTTGTACTTCTGCTGGCGTCCTAGTCGGCGGTGGCTTCCACGGTGACGCCGTAGTTGACTCCGGAGTAGTCTGTACAGACGATGTGTTGCTTACCTCTGATTCCTCGGCAAAATTACCGACGAATACTGAACACACCCCAATCAGAAATATCGGCACTGCACAATACGTCCATATCAAGCCATAGGACAGCTTTGGACGGAGCCTCTGATTGCTGACGCCGATTATCATCAGTATCAGCACAGGCAGAAAGAAGAACCCTAGGACCCATTGCCACCACTTGTAGCCCTGTGAATGAATCTCGTTATCGAATGACACCGTGTAGCCCTCCCGTGGCAGAGATGTTGGCTACTTTCCACGGTGTCCGCAATCCGACGAACCACAAGGAGGGCGCGATGCGCCCACATCTCGTGCTAAGGTTCGCCGGACGAACTAGAAACGTCTCGTAATGCGGATGAGTACCGTGGAAAGTACATCATCATCATACTCGGCACTCTATAAGAAGGCAATTTAACTTGACGCTTTGATAGAATTACAAGCAGCTGAACTCAGATAGAGGAAAGAGGTGCAACGTGCCTACGCTGCAAGACATTCAAACTGAATTAGCCGCGTATGAGTGAAACCGCCTGCCGGATCTGGTGAAAGGGTGTCCGGCAGGCGGTTAACATACCCGGCGGGACGAGCCCGCCAGCTTATTCTGTCTCTGATTCAGCTATCCCTCTCCGCATTAGCCACTTTAACTTCGGAGACCACCTTCAGGGACTAATGCAATCGTCTCGCGCAGTTTCATCCAGTCATCAACCTGCCAGTAGCTAACGAATCGCGACGAAAAATCAGTGTTTTACCATATACTTGAGACGCAATCCCTGTCATCAAAGGCTCGAGTAAATTGACAAGTCAGTTGCGCCTATTGAATATCGTGTCGCAGATGTGCGTATAATGTGCCAAACTCTCAGGAGGTTCATAACCGTGAACATTGGCATTTCTACATTCCCGACCGACTATTCTGCCGACGTTGCCGTCATAGCTAAGCGAGCGGAGGAACTGGGCTTCGATTCGTTCTGGGTACCCGAGCATCCCATCCTCCCCGTGAATGCCTCTTCTCCCTGGCCTGGCTCAGCGGACGGCGTAATTCCGAAGGTCTATGCCGACATCGTTGACCCGTTTATCGCGCTGGGAAGGGCATCCGCGGTTACCAGCACGATCAAGCTGGGCACTGGTATATGCCTCATCCCTGAGCGCAATCCGCTTCTGCTTGCAAAGGAAGTCGCTACCCTCGACATGTACTCCGACGGTCGCTTCCTGTTTGGCATAGGCGCCGGCTGGCACCGTGAAGAGACTGAAATTATGGGCGGGGACTTCGACCACCGCTGGACGCAGACGCGCGAGGCCATCCTTGCCATGAAGGAGCTGTGGACAAAGGTCGAGAGCGAGTACCACGGCGATTACTACGACTTCCCACCAGTCTATTCATTCCCGCGCCCCACGCAGCGACCGCACCCGCCGGTCTATCTTGGCGGAATGGCGCGTAATGTATTCCGCCGCATTGTTGACTACGGAGACGGCTGGATGCCGAATCGCGTAACGCCGGAGCAGGTGAAGCAGGGGCGCGCCACCATCGATGAGCTCGCGGAGGCGGCGGGCAGGGACCCATCCTCAATCAGCGTGTCCGTTTATGGTCAGCCTGCCGACCGCGAGTTGATCGAGCAGTTGCAAGACTCGGGCGCGGACCGCGTTATGGTGCGTCTGGAGACCTTGCCCGAGGAAGAGTGCATAGCAAGCATGGAGAGCATCGCCGCCGCCGTGCTATGAGCGAAGTCTAACAGGATAGACAGCATGTAAGGGACAGTAGTCCATCATGTCTATCCTGTGCATCCTGTCAGTTTTTTTGCAGCAGCGGCATTACTTTCTCGCCGAAGAGCCTCATTGATGCTTGTGCCTGCCGCGTATCCATCTCGCCTGTGTTGAACTTCAGCATCAGGTTGCGCACTCCGGCGGCCTGGAACGCGGCAAGTTCATCGGCAACCTGACTCGGTGTGCCCATGATGAACGACATCTCGAGGTTCTCGCTGGATGACGACGTGCCGCTGCCCTGCTGAGGCGGTCCGCCGCCCGGGTTGAACAGCCTGCGCGCCTCTCCGAAGTGCTTGCGCTCGCGCGCGAAGCCGCGCTCCGCTGCCTCGCGCGCCTCTTCGTACGTATCGGCTACGAACACGTTCCTGGACGCCCAGCACTGATCGAGCGTTGCTTCCGTCGTCTGCTCGTCGAAGCCTGATACGAGCATCGTATCGCGGAAGTCGCTCAGGCGGCTTGCGAGCGCGTCGAGCGGCATTATGCCCAGCATCACAGGCCTGCCAATCTTCGCCATCGCTATCGTGGACGCTTCACTGATGCAGGCGCGAATGAGCGGCGGGTGCGGCTTCTGGTACGGACGCGGGCGCAGCATCGGAAACTTCATCTGCCAGTGCTCGCCCTCGTGCTTCAGGTGCGTTGCCGTCCATGCCTTCACCAGAAGCTCTTCCGACTCGTCGAGACGGTCTATGCCGTCCTGCATGTCTATGCCGAAGCCGATATATTCGTAGTGATTGAACGCGGAGCCGCGTCCCGTGCCGACTATCAGCCTGCCGTGGCTGAGGTTGTCCAGTATGGAAGTCTGAGTAGCCAACCGTATCGGATGATGCAGGGCAAGCTCGACGACCGCGAATCCAATTTTCACTCGCTCAGTGCGTGCTGCCACCGCCGCGCCGAACACCAGAGGGTCGGCATATACGACCGCGCCGTCGAAGTGGTGCTCCGTAAGCCAGACAGCATCCAAGCCGATGTGTTCGGCAAGCTCGATCTCAGCGAGCGTGCTGTCGATCACGGCGCTGTCGCCGTGCGGATGGTGGCTAACAGGAAATATGAACGAACCGATTCTCATTTATGCCTCCGTCTGTCTTGATGTCAACCTGACAAGTATAGCGCACCTGCGCCTTGCCTTGCCTCCTTGCGCGGAGTACACTTGTGGCATTCTGACAGACCCCGGCAAGGAGCGACTGAAATGACTACGGCACTATCCGACAGCGAAGCCCTGCGCAGGGCCTCCTTGCGCTATCTGTGGATGCACAACCGCGACTGGACGCAGATGGCAGAGGAGGGAGAACCGCAGATTATCGAAACCGGCCAAGGAGTGCGTGTAACCGACTCTGAGGGAAGATCGTGGATCGATGTCAACGGTGGCTACAACTCGGTCAATGTGGGCTACGGGCGCACCGAGATTGGCGAAGCCGCTTACGAGCAGATGGCCAACCTGCACTACTTCCCACAGGGCACGACGACAGCACCAATGGCAATACTCGCAGCAAAGCTCGCAGAGATCACTCCCGGCAGTTTGTCGCGCGTGTTTCCGGTGAGCGGTGGCTCGGAGGCGAACGAGACAGCATTGAAGATCGCCCGCGCCTACCACAAGCGCACCGGCGAGCCCGGACGGTACAAGGTCATTAGCCGCATTGGTTCGTATCACGGTATGACAGCGGGCGTCTTGTGGCTCGGCGGCAGCCCGTATCAGCCGCGCCACGACTACGAACCGATTTACCCGGGAATGGTGCATGCGCCACAGCCGAATCCGTACAGAGCAAGTTCAGGAGGTGAGACCCCAGCGGAATCTGCTGTGCGCAGCGCCGAGGCTGTCGAGCAGCTTATCGAGTTCCACGGGCCGCAGACGGTCGCCGCAGTCATCGCAGAGCCGGTTGCTATACCGCAGGGCGCGGTAGTGCCGGGCGACGAATACTGGCCGATGCTGCGCGAGATATGCGACAAGTACGGTGTGCTGCTCATCGCCGATGAGGTGATATGTGGCTTTGGACGCACGGGCAAGATGTTCGCGTTGGAACACTGGGGTGTCGTGCCCGACATCATGACGGTGGCAAAGGGCATCGTCAGCAGCTATCTGCCGATGGCGGCAGCGGTTGTGAAGCAGGAGGTAGCGGACGTCTTCGCGGGTGAGCGCAATATCCTGCGGCATGTCTTCACCGCTGCCGGACATCCGGTTGCGGCAGCTGCGTCCCTGAAGAACATCGAGATAATCGAAAACGAAAACCTAGTTGAGAATTCGGCACAGGTCGGAGCGTATTTCAAGGAACAGATTGAAGGACTGGCGATCGACCATCCGCTTGTCGGAGATGTGCGCGGAATCGGACTGCTGCTCGCGGTTGAGCTTGTCAGCGATCGCAACACGAAGGCAGGATTCCCAGCGGAATCGCAAGTACCAGAGCGTCTGAACGAGAAGTTCAAGCGGCACGGGCTGATATTCCGCATCAACAGCAACATCCTGAACATCGGCCCGCCGCTTTGCATCACGCGCGAGGAAGTCGATGAAATCGTGCATGCCATAGACCTTTCACTCTGGGAGCTGGAAGGCGAGATGGGCATATCGCGCATGACGTAAATCTAACATCGATGTACAAGATGGGCAGGATAGGGATATAACGGAGAATGATATGGTAACTGCCACTGACACAAACGCAATCAGACAGGCGGCGCTTGACCATCTGTGGATGCACAACGCGGACTGGACAACGATGGCGGAAGAGGGCGGACCGCCGATAATGATCAGCGGAGACGGCGTTCGAGTTACGGATGCAGAGGGAAACGTCTGGATTGACGCACACGGCGGCTACGCGTCCGTAAACGCCGGTTACGGACATACAGCCATCGCCGACGCGATGCTTGATCAGATGCAGAAGCTGACCTACTTCCCACAGGGCACGACCACCGTTCCGCTGATTCGCCTGGTGGAGAAGCTTGGCGAACTCGCCCCGGACAATCTTGAGCGAGTCTGGCCGGTCAGCGGCGGCTCCGAGGCGAACGAAACCGCCGTGAAGATTGCAAGGGCCTACCATAAGAGACGCGGGGACAGCGGGCGCTACAAGGTAATCAGCAGGCGCGGTTCGTATCACGGCGCGACGGGCGGCGTGATGTGGATGGGCGCGAGTTCCGGACTCAGCGACTTCGAGCCCGCGATGCCGGGGATGCTGTACGCGCCTCAGCCAAACTTCTATCGCTGTGAGTTCGGCAGCAGTTCGCCAGCGGAGTGTGCAGAGCGCTCCGCGAAAGCAATTGAGGACCTGATTTTGCTGCACAGTCCCGATACGGTGGCTGCGTTCATTGGGGAGCCGATTGCATCCGGCTTGGCGCCACCCTCGGAGGAATACTGGCAAATGGTGCGCGAGACATGCGACCTCTATGGCGTGCTGCTAATCGCGGATGAAGTTGTCACGGGCTTTGGTCGCACAGGCAAGATGTTCGCCATGGAACATTTCGGCGTTATCCCCGACATAATGACCGTCGCCAAGGGCATCACGAGCAGCTATCTGCCTCTCGCGGCAACAATAGCGGGAACGCACATTGCCGACGCTTTTGCCGGGGAGGACAACATCTTCAGGCAGGCGCTGACATTTGGAGGCCATCCGGTAACCGCTGCCGTGGCGTTGAAGAACATTGAGATTATCGAGCAGAGCAATCTAGTAGAGAACTCCGAGCGCATGGGTGCCTACTTCCTCGACCAATTGAGAGAATTGAAGGCGAAACATCCGTCGATTGGAGACGTTCGAGGGATAGGGCTGCTGCTAGGTATGGAATTGGTGAGCGACCGCGAAAGCAGGACGCCATTCGACGAAAGCCTTCAGGTCGGCAAGCGACTGACGGAGAAGATGGGGAGTCGCGGCATCATCATGCGATTCAGTGGCGGCAAGGTTACACTGGGACCTCCGCTCTGCATCACCGCTGACGACATAGACGAGATTGTCAGTGCCCTTGATGGCGCGATCAGTGAATTGGAATCTGAACTTTCAGTTGGCTAGTTCCAAGTGAATGACACACGCTTCAATCACTTTTCCAAGAGCAAACGGTCTGATATAATCTCGGATGCTTGTGCTTTTGGGAGCATGTGAGTTCAAACTTGCGCCTGCGCTCCCATTGCCGGAGGGAACAGGCGGAGCATCACACTACGCCCGCCGCAAGTGCAGTAGCACTTTCCAATGTGAGATATAGGAGAGAAGGCATGCCTGCCTACGCCGTTTTAGGCGCTCAATGGGGCGACGAAGGAAAAGGTAAGATAATCGATGTGCTGGCGCGAGACGCCGACATTGTCGCCAGGTTCTCCGGCGGTAACAACGCCGGACACACGGTTGTCAATGAGGACGGAGAATTCAGCTTCCACCTCATCCCTTGCGGCGTTTTCTGGCCCAAGACGATGAATGTAATAGGCAACGGTGTAGTCGTTGACCCTGACGTTCTGCTCGACGAGATAGACAGCCTGAGCCAACAAGGCTTTGACATTCAGGACAGGCTAGTCGTCAGCGATCGCGCCCACCTCATAATGCCTTACCATGTCGCTTTGGACATGCTCGCCGAGCAAGCGCGCGGCAGCGGGGCAATCGGCACGACGGGCAAGGGCATCGGCCCGACGTATGCCGACAAGGCGGCACGCACCGGAATCCGCGCGGCGGACCTCCTCGATGTCGAGGCGCTGCTGCCTCGCCTTGAGCGCATCCTGGAGCACACCAATGCCGTAATCTCCAATGTGTATGGCGGCACTCCGGTCTCCAAGGAAGAGGTTTTCGATAAGTGCAGGCAGTGGTCAGATAGAATGGCACCATTGATTGCGCCTGTTGAGAAGATTGTGCATAACGCCCTCAAAGCCAATAAAAACGTTCTGCTGGAGGGCGCACAAGGAGCTCTACTCGACCTCGATCACGGCACATATCCGTTCGTTACGTCATCGAATCCCACAGTCGGCGGCGCCTGCATCGGGCTAGGCATGTCGCCGATTCACATCGCCGGCATCACCGGCGTATTCAAGGCGTACTCCACACGAGTCGGCGGCGGTCCCCTTCCGACCGAGTTGACGGACGACACAGGTGAGGCTATCCGAAACCTCGCGCAGGAGTTCGGCGTAACGACCGGAAGGCCCAGACGAGTTGGCTGGTTCGACGGCGTAGCAGCGCGCTACAGCGTAGAGGTGAACGGCTACACTTCCGCGGTCCTCACGCGCCTCGATGTGCTGGACGGCTTCGACTCAGTAAGGATATGCACGCACTACGAGCTCGACGGCAATGTAATCGACGAGTTCCCGGGCGGCTATGCGGCGCTGGAACGCTGCAGACCCATCTACGAGGAGATGCCCGGTTGGGACAGCCCCACTGCCAGTATTACGAACTTCGAGCAACTTCCGACTGAAGCCCGCAACTATGTGGAGCGCCTGCAAGAGGTCATAGGCTGCAGCATCGATCTGATTTCCACCGGCCCCCACCGCGACGAGGCGATCATGGTGCGGCCTGTCATCAACGTCGCGTCGGCTTAGATTCATTGCGGCGATGGTGGTTAAGTCCAACCAGACCTTGAAGGGCGAATAAAGAAGACCCCAACCAGCAGAGTGGTTGGGGTCTTCGCCATTTCGTCAGCAATTCAGGTGTAGGTTAGTCGTCGCCTCCCACCGGGACCGGCAGTTGCAGGTCTATCGTGTAACGCGACACCACAGCGTCTATCGCAGCTGCCGTGTCCTCGTCCGGCGGGATGAGCGGCAGGCGCGGCTGCCCGACATTGAAGCCTGCCTTGCGCACGCAGTACTTCACCGGGATCGGGTTGGTGACGACGAACAGAATCTTGAACAGCTCAAAGAGGCGCAGGTGCTCGGCGGCTGCACTCTCGATGTCGCCCTCCAGAATCATGCCCATCATCGCCTTTATCTGGCTGCCCACGATGTGCGACGCGACGCTTACGATGCCGTAGCCGCCCGCGCACATTATCGGGAAGGTTTCGTCGTCGTTGCCGCTCCACACTTTGAAGTCATCGTCGGTGTCGCGGATTATCTTCGTAATTTGCACCGGATCGCTGCTGGCTTCCTTCGTGCCGACGATGTTGTCGATGTGACTAAGCCGAACAGTGGTCGCATCGGTCATGTTCAGGGCGGTGCGGCTCGGCACATTGTAGAGCACGCAGGGTAGGCTGACGCTTTCGGCAATCGTCTTGAAGTGCTGGTACAGCCCTTCCTGCGGCGGCTTGTTGTACGACGGGACCGTCATAAGGATGCCGTCAACACCTAGCGCCTCGGCCTCCTTGCTCAGGCTGACGCCTTCCGCAGTGTTGTATCCGGTCGTGCCCGCGATAATCGCAGCGCGGTCGCCTACCGCTCGCTTGGTCGCTTCGTACATTCCCAGCTTCTCGTCAAAAGAGAGTGTGGGTGTCTCGCCCGTCGTGCCGGTAATCACGAGACCGTCGCTGCCGGAGTCCACGAGAGCCGACGCAAGGCGTCCCGCCTCGTCATAGTCAACCGCCCCGTCCTCATCGAAGGGGGTAATCATCGCGGTGATAAGTCTGCCAAGTTCTACCATAATCAAGCCTCCTTGAATGGGCAATTCACAGCAGTCTGTTTATCCTATTGCAAGACCTAGCGGCTTATGGCGGTTTGCCTGGGTAGCAAATTGCGCTCGATTACCTCTTCGGCAATCTGCAACGCATTGGTCGCCGCACCCTTGCGAAGGTTGTCGGTTACCACCCACATGGCTATGCCGTTGGGGTGCGAGACATCCTGTCGAATGCGCCCCACAAAAACCTCGTCACGCCCCGCCGCCTCGATGGGCATAGGATACACATTTGCAAGCGGGTCGTCCACCACCTTGATTCCGGGGAAGTCCACTAGAATTTCACGCACCTCACAAGGGCTCATCGGATTCTCGAACTCGATATGAAGCGCCTCGCTGTGGCTGAGCATTACCGGCACGCGCACACAGGTCGCCGACACCGCAATCTCCGGTGCATGCAGAATCTTGCGCGTCTCGTTCACCATCTTCATCTCTTCGTTGGTATAGCCGTTATCGAGGAACGGCTCGATGTGCGGCAGCGCATTAAACGCGATAGGGTGCGGGTATGCGTCCGGGGTGAGATCGTCATAAGTCAGGCTTTCGTCATGCGTAAGCTGCTTGGACTGAACGCGCAGTTCCTCGACCGCCGCCGCGCCCGTGCCGGACACCGACTGGTACGTGTCGGCAATAACACGCTTGACCGGGTTGACCTCCATCAGGGGCTTGAGCACCATAACGAGTGGCGTGGTAGAGCAGTTGGGGATTGAAATTATCCCCTTGTGGTCCTCCACGTCGGCGCCATTCACCTCCGGCACGACCAGCGGCACATCGGCGTTCATACGAAACGCGGAGCTGTCGTCGATTACGACCGCGCCATGCTCTGCGGCGACCGGCGCTAGCGCGCGGCTGACGTCGCCGCTGGCGGAGATGAACGCGAAGTCAACTTCGCTGAACAGCTCAGGCGTCGCCAGCTCGACCGCAATCTCCTGCCCCATGCACTTCAGCTTCCTGCCGACCGAGCGCTCCGAGGCGCACAGCCGAATATCCGATACAGGAAAATTGCGTTCTTCGAGCACATCCATAAAGACGCGCCCGACGGCGCCAGTTGCGCCAACCACTGCGATGCTGCAAGCGTCCACTTTAGCTTTGACCTCCGACAAGAAAGTACGTTATTCAACCTTTCTATGATAACCGCTTCAATGCGCCAAATCCATCAATTCTCGTGGATTCCCCACGGCGCACCTATGCTAAAGCCCCATAATCTTGTCCAGCCCTACCGTCAGGCCCTTGCGGTTAACGACTTCGTTGATGGCGAGGGTTACGCCCGGCATGAAGCTCTCGCGGTTGACGGAGTCGTGGCGGATGGTGAGCGTCTGGCCCAGCGCACCGAATACCAACTCGTGATGGGCAACGCGCCCGGGCATTCGCGCGCTGTGTACGCTGATGCCCTGGTGTGTTGCGCCGCGCGCACCGTCAATCAGCTCCTTCTCCGATACCGGCGCGACGAAGCCTTCGGGCTTGCCTTCCAGAGCGGCGTTTGCGATGGCGAGCGCGGTTCCGGACGGCGAGTCAATCTTGGCCTCGTGGTGCATCTCGGTCAGGTCGGCATAGTCGAAGAAGCGCGACGCCTGCTTTGCCAGAGCAATCATGAGGACCGCTCCCATCGCGAAGTTCGGCGCTATGATGACCCCGACTTCATGTTCATTGGCTAGACTCTCCGCCTCTTGATATATGGTGTCGGTGATGCCCGTAGAACCGATGACGATGTTCACTCCTCGGGGAGCCGCCGTTCGTAAGACCGATGCCGCGCCCTCCGCGCTCGTGAAGTCAACGACCACGTCCGCGCCGTCGAGCACATCCGCAAGCGAGCCGGAAATCGGAACTTCGCCCAGACCGTCCGGCAGTGCAATCGTTCCCTGGCTTGCCGTAATGTCCGCCGCTCCAACGGGCTGCATGCCCAGTGTGTTGGTTACGGTCTCCAGAACCTGTTGACCCATCTTGCCCATGACGCCGTGTACCACAACATTGATAGCCATTGCGTGAACTCCAGTCTGTAGTTAGGATTGCACCAATTTATCATAAGCCGTCTTGTATCATCAAACCGCTCTCACCCGCGACGAAGCGGCTGCCCTCTGCGATACGTGGCGACTCTCCAGAGCCATTCAGCCGACCCGAACCGGAAGTGGCTGAGCCACGCCTGAGACCACCAAAGCTGCAATGCCCAGACCGCGAATACGAAGACGAGAATTGGCGCGCGGTTCATCCAGCCGGCATCTCCGAGCATAATCGTGAGCACTAGAACGCCCAATACGGTCTGTGTGAGGTAGTTGGTCAGCGCCATTCTGCCAACGGCGCGCAGCCGTCTCTTTAGCCAAGAGTCCACACGATTGTTCCACAGAATTATGATGCTCATGTATCCAAGAGAAGCGGGGATGGTGCCTATCGTATTCGGAATCTGACCGATAAAAGCAACCTCGCGCGAATAGCCGCTCATTGCAGTGATGACAACTCCCAGCGCCGCAAATGGAAGCCCGACGGCAAGCCCGATAATCGCCATCTTGCGATAGGTCTCTGCAGGCATGCCGCCGTTCATGAAGCCGGTGCGATACAGTCCCGCGCCAATTAGAATCAGCCCCAAACCGCGCAAGAAGTAGCCGAACAGTATCGGGATGCCTATTGAGTCTTCAGTGTTGATTTCTCCGGGCGTCCAGATTCCGGCAAGAGACGTGCCGGTAGTGTCTGCGATGTACTGCGCCAGCAGCGCGCAACCGACGGACAGCGCGAACACTACGACGCCGATTGATATGAGCACCTTGTTCGGCAGATTTCGCAAGGCAACCAGAAATACCGAGGATATTGCGTACACCATCAGCACATCGCCGTCCCATAGCATGTAGTGCAGGGCGCCGATAAGCAGCAGCAAGGCGTTGCGCCACATGTTCAGCAGGACGGCGCGCCTGCCTCTCGCGGCTGCGCGGTCGATGAAGAGAATCATCCCTGCGCCGAACAGCAGAGAGAACAGCCCCATGAACTTCTGGTCGATGAAGATTTCGCCGAGAATGCCCACCGTCCAGTCGAGTAAAGTCTCTGAGCCTCCCGCGCTCAGGTTAAAGTACGGCGCTGTGTCGAACTTGAACGAGACTGCGTTCATCAGCAGGATGCCGAGCACTGCAACTCCGCGAATGAGGTCAAGGCTGGTTATGCGGGCAGAATCGCGCACAGGGCCCGCATCCGTTATTGGCTGTTCGGCTGCCACCGGTCTCCTCCCTTCTTTCGCGTCTCTGGCATCAGTACGCCCTATTAGGTTCGCATAAAGGAAAAACCTCGGGCTTCCACCCGAGGTTTGAATGAGCGAAGTCGAAAATGAGCTATCTGCGGTAGCCGCCCCTTTCGCGGTCTCTGCCACGGCGGTCGCGTCCACCCCGATCTCTGCCGCCTCGGTCTCTGCCACCGCGATCGTTGCGCCCTCTGCCGCCGTCTCGCCTGTATCCTCCCGTGCGCGCCGGGCGTCCGCCCCCGACGGGATCCCTGCCATTAGGATCAATCTCTTCGTCGGTGAGCAGCGCACGTCGTGACAGGTTCACGCGCCCAAGGTCGTCAATCTGAATGACTGCCACTGTGAGTTCCTGTCCGATTTCAACGGTTTCTGCGACTGATGGTACGCGCTCATCAGAAAGCTCGCTAATATGGACAAGGCCGTCCTTGCCCGGCAGGATGGTAACAAATGCGCCGAAGTCCATTATGCGAGCAACCGTGCCGGTAAAGATGTCGCCGACCTTGACCTCACGCGTAAGGTCGTCAATCATCTGCACGGCCTTCTGCGCTGCCGCGCCGTCGGCCGAGCCGATGACGATCGTGCCGTCTTCCTGTATATCAACTGTCGCGCCGGTCTCTTCCGTGATTCCGCGTATCGTCTTGCCGCCGGGTCCTATCACTGTGCCAATCTTGTCCACGGGAACGCTCATTTGGAGCATTCGAGGGGCAAACGGGCTGAGGTCTTCGCGAGTATCACTGATTGTGTCGCGCATTTGGTCGAGAATGAAAAGCCGGGCTTCCTTCGCCTGCTCTAGCGCATCCTGAACGACATCGAAGCTGATGCTGTTCACCTTGATGTCAAGCTGAATGGCGGTGATACCCTCGCGCGTACCGGCGACCTTGAAGTCCATGTCGCCGATATGGTCTTCCATGCCCTGGATGTCGGTGATGGTCGCGTATTCGCCGTCGTCGCCATCTATGAGTCCAACTGAGATGCCTGCGACCGGCGACTTTATCGGGACGCCGGCGTCCATCAGCGCAAGTGTGCCCGCACACACGCTCGCCATAGATGTGCTGCCGTTTGACCCGAGGGCCTCGCAGACAATGCGCAATGTGTATGGGAAATCTTCCTGGCTTGGCAGCACAGGTGCGAGGGCGCGCTCCGCAAGTGCGCCGTGTCCTACTTCACGCCGCCCGGGAGAGCCGATACGCCGCACTTCACCCACCGAGTATGGCGGGAAGTTGTAGTGCAGCATAAAACGCTTCGTCTCTTCAGGGGTGAGTGTGTCAAGCCTTTGAGCATCGCCGACCGAGCCGAGCGTCGCCACGCCAAGAATCTGTGTCTCTCCGCGATTGAAAAGGCCGCTGCCGTGTACTCGAGGAAGAAGTCCTACTGCGCTCGATATAGGGCGAATTTCGCGCCTGTCGCGCCCGTCGGGACGCTTGCCGCCCGACAGCACGTTCTGCTTGAAAGCGTGTTCAAGCTGCATCTCAAATGCCTCGCGCAGATGGTTGCCTTCGTATTCCTCACCGAGTTCCGCATCGACCTTGGCGCGCAGCTCGTCCAGTTTTTCGTACAGGTCAACCTTGCCTGTTGACGATGCGAATGCGTCAGTCACTCCACTGCCGAGAACGTCGGCAATTTCATCATCAAGCTCGGATGGGTAGGCATAGGAGTCGTAATCCATAGACTTAGGCTTGCCTATGGCTTCCACCATGCCGTCCTGGAAGTCAATGAATCCCAGGTTGACTTCGTGAGCGAGTTTGATGGCATCGAATACGACCTCTTCGGGAAGCTCATTCGCTCCGGCTTCCATCATCGTTACGCCATCGCGTGAGCTGGACACCACCAGGTCGAGTTCACTCTCTTCAAGCTGCGCGTAAGAGGGATTCACGGTGAGTTCGCCATCGATATAGCCGATGCGTGTTGCGGCAATGGGACCTGCGAACGGTATGTCGGATATGCTAAGCGCTGCCGAGGCCGCGGTCATTACCAGCGTCTCGAACGGCGTCTCCATGTCGATAGACAGCGGAGTCGCGACAATCTGTACTTCGTTGCGGAAGTCGCTGGGGAATAGTGGGCGCAACTGCCTGTCGGTCAGGCGCGCCATCAGGATTCCGTGTGTGCTTGGCCGCCCTTCGCGTCGGAAGAAGCTGCCGGGGATTTTGCCTCTTGAATAGAGGCGCTCTTCCACGTCAATAGTGAGCGGGAAGAAGTCGATGCCTGCGCGAGGCTTGGACATCGTAGCCGTGACGAGCAAGGCGCAGTCGCCTTGCTTTACAAGTATTGACCCATTGGCTTGGAGTGCCAATTGGCCGCTCTCCATGACGAGCGTGCCGGATTCATAGACGTGTTCAAACGAGTTCAGCATAGGTAAAATATCCTCCACGGGGAACGCGAGAAAGAAGAAAGGCAGCCCCGCTGCCTATTTCGCTGGGCTACCTTCTCAGACCGAGCTTGGCGATTAGCGCTCTGTAACGGCCTACGTCTTCCCTGTTGAGGTATCGAAGCAACCTCCGCCGGCGACCGACCATCTTCAGCAGGCCGCGGCGCGTGGACTCGTCGTGCTTGTGGACTCTGAGGTGTTCTGTGAGTTGCTGTATGCGAGTCGTCAGGACCGCTACCTGTAGCTCGGTAGAGCCTGAGTCGTTCTCGTGGGTACGATGCTCTGCAATTACGGCTTGCTTTTCAGCCTTATTCAATCCCTTCTCCCGGGAGTTCCCCTATCTTTATGATGTTCCTTCTTTTCTCACAAGCCAGTTTAGCATACGGCAACTCGCGGGTGCAATGAATTAGCGGACTGCCTGCAAGGGGGTCCTCATTGCTCACAGAGATGCGAGGAACTCGTTGACCGCATCCTGGAAGCCGGAAGGGCTGTCGCCCATGACGAGATGCCCCGCACCCTCGATAGTCGCAAGACGGCTGTTGGGAATGGCTTGGTGCATCTTGTCCGCAGTGTCCAAAGCCACTATGTCGCTCGCGCCGCCACGAACCAGCAGCGTCGGGCATTGCAGCGATTCCACGTATCCCCACAGGCGCTTCTCAGTTTCTGGATCGCTGCCCATCCGACGACCGGGCCTGCGCAGCGCGCGGTCGTACTTCCATGTCCAGTTGCCGTTTGGAAGCTCTTTGAGGTTATGCATTATGCTGCCCCGAACCTGCTGAGGGTCGCGGCGCGGATTGTATTTCAGAACTCGCTCGACGAAGGCATCAACCGACTCCAGCTCGTCGTCCTGCTGGACGAAACTGCGGATGTTCTGCGTTCCCTGCTGCATGTTCTGAGGCGCAGCGTCAACAATGACTAGGGCCTTGACCTTGTCAGGGTTGTTCGCGGCGTAGGTGAATGAATTTCTGCCGCCCATGGACAGCCCCATGAGCACGAAATTCTCAAGCCCAAGTTCTTCAACGACAGCCGATATGTCCGACTGCTGCGTCTCAGGAGAATAGTCGCCGTCAGGCGCCCAGTCGCTGTCGCCGTGTCCACGCTGGTCCAGCACTATCACGCGGTAGTCGTCGCTGAAACCTAATGCAACGAAGTCCCACGAGTGGCACGTCTGTGCAAAGCCATGAAGCAGGAGCATCGGCGGGTTGTCCGGGCTGCCCCATTCAAGGTAGTGAAAGCGCAGTCCGTTGGCGGTGACGAACTTGTCCTGTGGCTCGTTTTCGTTGGCGAACCTGACGCCCATTGCGCGCGCCGCGTCATACAGCGATAGTCCTTGCGTGCTTGCCTGTGAACTCAACGGTCTCTTCCTCCGATTGCCTATTACTCGCGTCTGTCATCTAATGCAACGCGCCAAATCATACACCACGCTAAGTGATTTGTCAGTCTGCGGATATGGCAACAGGATCGGCCGGTCCCGGTGGGGAAATCACTGCTAGATTACGGGATGCCTTGTATGCCACTCCGTAGCCTGTTCGTAGGCGTAGGCTACCTGAAGTGCAAGCGCGTCCTCGAACGGACGGGCTGCGAGTTGCATGCCGATAGGCAGGCCCTCCGCCGTGAAACCGCACGGCACTGAAACGGTGGGGATGCCGCAGATATTGTGCGGGCGCGTCAGGCGCGGCATAATCGCCAGTTTTGGCTCTTGTACGCCGCCAACGTTAACAGAGTGTTCACCCAGTCTCGGAGCGCCAAGCGCCGTTGTGGGCGCAAGCAGGATGTCGTAGGTCTTCATCGCCTCCGCAATGGCTTGGTTGAACTCGGCGCGAGCACGCTGTGCCGCGATGTATGCGACGGCAGGCGTCATCGCCCCTTCTTCCAGTCGTCCGCGCACATCCGAACCGAAGTCATCCGCCCGCTGCCGCAGGTTGTCGAGGTGTATCTCCGCTGCCTCTGTGAGCAGTATTGTGCCTGAAATGCTTATCGAGTCGTTGAGCGCCGGAATCGAGCACTCCTCAACATGTGCGCCCAGACCCTCCAGAACCTCCGCTGCCTGACGGACGGCTGCCGTCACCTCTTCATCAATCATGTCGTAGAAGTAGTCCTGCGGCACGCCTATTCGCAGCCCGGATACGTCTTGTCCCAGCAGGCGCGTAAAGTCCTCGTCGGGACGATCTGCGGAAGACTGGTCGCGCTCGTCGTGGCCGGCTATCGCGTTCATTACGATTGCCGTGTCCCTGACTGTGCGTGTCATTGGACCCACCGTATCGAGGCTGTTCGCCAATGGGAAGACGCCAACTCTGCTAACACGTCCGAACGTGGGCTTGAGTCCCACGATGCCGCATGCAGATGCCGGGATGCGGACGGAGCCGCCGGTATCGCTGCCGAGCGCGGCCATGCACTGTCCCGCGGCGACCGAAGAACCTGAGCCGCCGCTCGATCCGCCGGTGATGCGCGTGGTGTCCCACGGGTTGCGCGCGGGGCCGTGATGCGGGTTCTCGCTCGTCGCTCCCAGCGCGAACTCGTGCATCTGCAACTTGCCAAGCAGGACCGCGCCCGCTTCTTGGAACCGCTCCGTCACTGCGGCGTCATAGTCGGGTACGAAGTCTCTCATGATCTTCGAGCCTACGGTCGTGCGGACGCCTTTCGTGTAGTACAGGTCTTTCAGGCCGATGGGAATCCCGTGCAGTGGCCCGCGATAATCGCCGTTCTGAATTTCAGCCTCAGATGCTGCTGCAGCCGCAGTCGCCTCCTCCGCCAGAAGCGTGATGAACGAATTCAGTCGTGCATCGGTCTGCTCTATGCGCTCAAGGTGCGCTGCGACAAGCTCCACCGGCGATAGCTGCTTCGATTCGATTAGGGATGCCGCTTCGCTGATGGTGAGGTAATGAAGTTCGTTTTCAGGCATTCGTGTCTCCCTGTTTTCGGTATGAGTCAGGATGGCTTGGCTACCGTCGCCCAACGGAACATTGCCAATAGATTAGCGGCTCAATCACCGGCTGGCGCCGTGCGCTGGGGCTGCTGAGGTCTCGCGCTGACGGCGTGCTCCACCTGATTTACCAGAGCGCTTATGTTGCGAACCTGCTTGTTGAGCAAGGCCGGACCGACCGCGAAGCCTGCTACCGCAAGCCCGCCTATCATCACGGCTATGGGCGCGCCGAGGTAGTTGGCTATCCAGTTACCCTGCATTCCGCCCAGCGGCA
Source organism: Dehalococcoidia bacterium (assembly GCA_965204855.1). Classification (GTDB taxonomy): domain Bacteria; phylum Chloroflexota; class Dehalococcoidia; order Lucifugimonadales; family JADFKI01; genus Bin90. The sequence goes on along the minus strand of OZ242018.1, from coordinate 974,270 downwards.
TTATGCTCCATGTCATGCCATAGAAGCCCATCACGCGCCCACGCATACTGTTCGGGACCATCATCTGCAGTGAGCTCATTATCGATATCATGTATATTGAGTTGAATATGCCGATGAACAGCATGATTCCCATTACCAGATAGTAAGAGGGATACCCCTGCGCCACCAGGCCGAACAGCATAAGCGCCAGCCCAAAGGCAGTCGCTCCTCCTATGAGCATCAGGCCCTTCTGCCTGAAGTTGCCGACTGAGCCCAGTATCATAGTAGTCGCAAGGGCGCCCGCTCCGCTCACGCCCATCAACACGCCCTGACCGTCCGCACCAACCTTCAGAATGTCAACCGAAAAGATTGGCATCATGAAGATATATGCCATGCCGAAGAAGCTGTTGAAGAATGTCATGCCTATTAGGAACGAAAATGCAGAATTGCTCAGAATGAACTTCAAGCCGTCCAGCATATCGCGGGCGGGGTTTCCGCTGCCACCTCGCTGTATTTCAGGTATCTTCAGCGCAACCGTAACCAGCGCCATCGTAACGAAGCCCGCACCGGAGATGAAGAACGATATTGGCGTTCCAAGGTATGCGATGATGCCTCCCGCGATGGCAGGCGCAACGATGCGAGTACCCTGCCATATCGCGGAGTTCAGCGAAACAGCACTCATAATTGCCGAGCGGTCTATCAGGTGCGGATAAAGCGCCTGGCGCGCGGGCTGATCAAAGGCATTGACCGCACCGGCGAGGAACGCTATCAGCAAGAGATAGTAGATGTGCAGGACGTCGAACATCGTCATTACAGCGAGGATGAAGATGAGCGAAGCGGTTACGAGCTGGCAGGCTATGATGAGGCGCCTCTTATCGAACATGTCGGCGAACACGCCACCGAACAGGTTCAGCGCAATCGCGGGTATCGCGTTGACCGCACCGACATATCCCAGAAAGAGTGGCGAGTTAGTTAGCTCGTAAGTTACCCACAACAGAGTGAAGGTCAGCATCTGGAAGCCGCTGACGGACGCGAGCGTTCCAAACCAGTAAGCTCGATACGCGGGGTAACGAAGCGCGGGCGGCACAGCGCGGCGCGCCTTTTCTACGAAATAGGCAACCGCCTCTATCCTTGGGGAGTCTTGCGTCAAAGGCGGCCTCTCTGGACCTACTTGGCTCAGTCTTGTAGGGGTATCCTCCCCCAGATTACGGAGTCCGGTTCTTCTGCCAGCTCTTCGGCACGAATGATCTGCCGTATGTTCAGCAGAGTCTCGTTGACCTCACTGGTTACGTAGATCCAGTCCGGTTCTTCCGGAAACCAGTACGGTGAGGTGATACGAACGACTTTATGCTCGCTGGGGTTCAGGTATATGCCGAACTTGGAAATATGCGGTAGCAATCTGCACCTCTGTCTATTGCACTAAACTAGCATAGGAACTGAGTATCTTCAACGGGGAATTAGGCGAGTAGTGCGAATCACGCTCTCCTATCTCGAAACTAAGGGACTACTCGACAGTGACGGACTTTGCGAGATTGCGCGGCTGATCGACATCGCAGCCACGCTCAACGGCTATGTAGTATGCCAGCAATTGCATCGGAATTGCGTTGAGAATCGGGGTGACGCTTGCTGAAGCTCTCGGCATCCAGATCACATCGTCAGCCTTCTCGCATATGTGCTCATCCCCTTCGGTGGCGACGGCAATCACACTCCCCTGTCGAGCCTTGACCTCATTTACATTACTGAGCATTTTGTCATACAACTCGTTTCTCGGCACGAGCGCCACGACCGGCATTTTCCTGTCTATCAGGGAAATTGGCCCATGCTTCATCTCACCTGCGGGATAACCCTCCGCGTGAATGTAGCTTATCTCCTTTAACTTCAGCGCGCCCTCCATCGCCAGCGGGTAGTTTTTTCCGCGCCCCAAGAACAGGAAATTCGCGCGCCGCGCGTACTTGAGCGCCAAACGCTCATACTGCGATTGCTCGGATATGAGTTGACCAATCATTTCGGGCAGGTGCGCCAGTTCCTGCACGACCTTTGCCAGCCGAACTCGGCCAATCGTGCCGCGCTTGAAGCCCAGATAAGCGGCAAACGCGTACAGCGTTACCAGTGAGCAGACGAAAGTCTTCGTTCCCGCCACACTAATTTCAAGACCTGCGCGAATTGGGAGAACGGCGTCGGCTATTCTCGTAGATTGTGTGCCTTCGTAGTTACACAGGGTCAACTGTCGCGCGCCACGGCGTTTCGCTAAGTCCATCGCCCCGAGCGTATCCGCGGTCTCACCTGACTGGGATATGGAAATAACCAGCGTGTTCTCGTCCATCACCGCGTCTCGGTAGCGAAACTCTGAAGAATTATCAACCTCGCACGCGATCCCGGCCATCGATTCCATCCACATGCGCCCCACCATACCGGCGTGCAGGCTTGTCCCCATGCCGATTATGATAGCGCGATTGAATCGCTTTACCTCCTCGTCAGTGAATGACAGCTCAGGTAGGGTTATGCCGGGTGGGTCAAACTGGACGCGACCTCGCAGAGAGTCGAGTACGGCGTCAGGCTGCTCGTGTATCTCTTTGAGCATGAAGTGCTTGTATTCGCCCTTAGTTGCGGTCATCGCGCCATAAGAGACGGGTGCGGCCGACTTCTTGACGGGCGTGCCGTCAATGCGCGTGTAGCGCACTTCATCCTTCGTTACCGTCGCCATCTCACCGACGGAAAGGTAGGCTACATTACGCACATGGGGAAGCAGCGCGGCAATGTCGCTGGCGAGCAGCATTTCCTCCTCGCCGTACCCGATGACTATACCGCCCGCGTTACCGAGCTTGAACGAGACTATCTTGTCAGGCTCCTTGCGAGACATCACGACGACGGCATTCGCGCCCTCTATGCGGCACGCTGCCGCCCGCGCCGCCTCTTCGAGCGAGCAGCCTTCCAACATATAAGACTCTATGAGGTGCGGGATGCATTCAGCATCTGTCTGCGAATCGAATGTGTGCCCATCCGCCGCCAGAGATTGCTTCAACTCCAAGTAATTTTCAAAGATGCCGTTGTGCACGACCATCACGTCGCCCGTACAGTCGGTGTGCGGGTGAGCGTTGAAGTCGGTCGGCCCTCCGTGTGTCGCCCAGCGAGTATGCCCCACCCCGCTGAAGCCGTCGGGTAGTCCATTGCCCAGAATGCTTCTCAGTCTGGAGAGCTTACCTGCGGACTTGTAAAGTTGCGGCACGCCCTCCTCGTCCAGAACTGCGATCCCCGCACTGTCGTAGCCACGATACTCGAGCGCGCCAAGTCCCTCCAGAATTATGGGGGCCGCCGCTCTCGTCCCTATATAGCCAATGATTCCACACATGTCATTCACCCGTGCTGTGGCGCGCCTTTCTTCACGCTTTCTCCATACACGCCACGAATCTCATCCGGAAGCTGCATCGCCACTCGTTGCATAATCATATCCGATATAGAGTCGAGCAATTCCTTGTTAGGCCTACCCTCGATAGGAGGAATCGAGAACACCTGACCGATGTTCACTGTTATCTTGCCGGTAGGGTTGAACACGCGCATCCAAGTACCCAGGCGATGGGTTCCAACTATTCCCACCGGTAAAATGGACGCCTGCGACTGCAAAGCGATCTGGGCTATTCCCGGCTTTGCCTTAGCCATTCCAGAGCGCGACCGGGTCCCTTCCGGGAACAGAACAACGGGCTTGCCAGCCCGCAACTGGCTGACTATCCATCGATAAGCTCTAATATCGCCGCCCTCACGGTTCACGGGAAAGGCTCCGTATGAGCTGAGAAACCAGGTAATGACGTGCCCCATGAAAAGGCTCGACTTGGCGAGAAAATACACTCTGCGGGGCACGCTCGCACTTAGCAGAGGCGGATCGAAATTGCTCTGGTGATTAGCGATTATGAGAAGAGGCCCCATCGGAGGCACGTTTTCCAAGCCATTGACTTGCCAGTCAGCGAAAAGGCGCAACACCATCCGCTGCAAGGGTATGCATATTCGATACAGCCAGTCGGTCAGCATCATTGCACCTTCGAGAGTATAGCCCGAACGACTTCCTCAATCGTCATGTTGTCAGTAACGACTATGATCGCGTCTTGGGCAGGGCGCAGTGGCGAATCTTCCCGCTCACTATCGATTCTGTCGCGCCGCATCATTTCGTCCAAAATCTTCTCGTAGTCAGCATTACTCGCCTTTTCGGCAGCGCGTCTTTGGGCGCGCACCTCAACCGTTGCCGTCAGGAATACCTTCACACAGGCATCGGGCAGCACAACCGTACCAATATCTCGCCCACACATAACGATTGGCCCGTCTTCCGCAATTGCGCGCTGCTGAGCAACAAGAGCGCGACGCACACCACTCACTGCGGAAACAGCGGATACATTTGCATCGACTTCCGGGAGCTTCAGATGGTCGGTAATATCGTCCCCATCCATCAACAGCCGGTCTTCTTCACACGCGGATATTAGCCGGATTTCGGAGCAGGCTGCGACAGATGTCAGTTCGTGATCCCGGCCGGGATCGATCCCTCTCTGAATCGATGCCCAGGTCACGGCTCGATACATTATGCCAGTGTCAAGAAAGCGAATGCCCAGTCTGCGCGCCACTTCTCGCCCTATAACACTCTTGCCGGACGCAGCAGGGCCGTCTATGGCAACTGCGAGTGTACAACCGCTGTCTGAATCCAATTAGCTCCCCTTCGCGTTGAAGTTCGAGTATAGTATAGGTACGCCAGATGATTATAAGGTTGACCTCAACATCGGGCAAGGAACTCCCGCAGAACACCACTTTCTGCTAGTGCCGAATTAGCATGTCTCACATCAATTATCAAGCCAGGAAATTCGTTGACACAGGTATTCAGCGCTTGATATTATAAACCCCGCATTAAGTCCTTTGGTGGTTCTGGCTAGATGGACCCACCCGTTCCCATCCCGAACACGGAAGTGAAACGTCTCAGCGCCGACGATACTGCACCCGCAAGGATGTGGGAAAATAGGTCACTGCCAGGGGGCTTATTCTTTTCTCTCGCCGTGTGTGCCTAGGTTATCCACCCAATTTCGTTGTTTTCTGAAAATAAGCATTATTTGTAGATTTCTGCGTACATTTAGATTTGAAGCGTGGTCTTGACAATCTCTAGAAAGGAAAAAGGAATGGCTATTCGTACAGGTCTATTGATTATGCTAATAATCGCTGGGATACTGGCGTTGGTTGCTTGCCAGCAGCAAGCGGAAGATGTGCCGGCTGAAGAAACCGGCGCTATGATGGAGGCAGGCGGCAACCGCCTCGCCGCGGTCAAGGAGCGGGATAAGGTCATTTGCGCCAGCCGCAACGACGTTCCCGGCTACGGCTTCCTTGACGCCAACCAAAACAATGTAGGCTTTGATATTGACCTCTGCCGCGCGCTTGCCGCCGCGGTGCTCGGCGACCCCAACAAGATTGAGATTCGCCTGATTACCGCCGCAGAGCGCGGGCCGACTATCCAGTCGGGCGAGGTCGATATGCTCGTCCGCACCGTTACCTGGACGACCAGCCGCGACGCCCAATGGGGCAACTACGCCCAGACGATGTTCTATGACGGTCAGGGCTTCCTCGTGAACAAGAGCCTTGGCATCGGCAGCGCGCTCGAACTCAGCGGCGCGACCGTCTGCGTGACACAGGGCACGACGACCGAACTGAACCTGCAAGACTTCTCGAACCAGAACGGGCTGAACATAACTCCGCTGACGTTCGAGGACACGGACGCGGTGGTGTCGGCTTATCAGGCAGGGCAGTGCGACGCGTTCACTAATGACCGCTCGCAACTTGCCGCCCTCAGCTCGGCGTTCGCCAACAAGGACGACCATGTCATCCTGCCGGAGACGATTTCCGAAGAGCCGCTCGGTCCGGTTGTGCCGCACGGCGACGACCAGTGGTTCGACATCGTGAAGACGGTCATGGCGATACTCATCTACGCCGAGGCTTACGAAGTAACATCCGGCAATGTGCCGACTGCGGCAACGGGCAACACCTCCGTTGACCGACTGTTCGGACTGGAAGGCTCCTTCGGACAGGAAAGTCTGGGCATCAGCAACACGGCTGCTCAGAATGTAATTAGGTCCGTGGGCAACTACGGCGAGATTTATGCCCGCAACCTCGGTCCCAGCGGCATCAACCTTCCGCGCGAGAACGGGCGCAACGCGCTCTGGGCAGACGCCCCTTGCTCCAACTGCCCGAAAGGTGGCCAGATTTACGCCGCGCCACTGCGTTAAAGAACTTACATCGATAGGTGTAAGCTGTAAGAGTGGCTGGCGCTTTGCCAGCCACTCTTTTTTGTATGCTGATATTGAATTAAAGATGGGAATATGTGGTAGGATTACGGCGCAAACGGCGCATTTGTGGGAAGCATGTGTATAGATGATGCGAAACTTGACATATCAAGGGATTCCTGTATGGAGGCATATACAGGTAATACAGTGGGCATCCCAGATTGTGTCAGGCATCCTGGTAGTCTTGCTTGTCGCATGGTTCTTCGTCAACATTGGAAGCGCAATAGCGGAAAGGCAAATCCCCTACGGCTTCACCTTTCTTGATCGCGCATACCAGACGCCCATAGGCCAGCATTTCCTCGATTACGAATCGTCCGACACCTTCCGATACGCCCTCTTCGTCGCATTCACCAACACGCTCGTCGTCTCCATAGTGGGAGTGATTCTGGCGACCGCGCTGGGAATCGTCGTGGGCGTCGCGCGCATGTCGGGCAACTGGCTGGTCGCCAAGATTGCCACGGCGTATGTGGAGTTCTTCCGCAATGTGCCGCTGCTCGTGCAGCTGTTCTTCTGGTTCTACATAGTGCTGGCTCTCCCGCCCGTGCGCGAAGGCTATGTAGTCGCGGAAAATGTCTATATCAACAACGCCGGCGTCTCTTTCCCCTTCCCGTCCCCCGGCAGTGAGGGCGCCGCATTCGTCTGGCTGCTGCTTGCCGTCGCGTCTGTAATTCTCGGGTTTTTGGTGCATCGGATGATGGCGCGCCGCGAAGAACTGACAGGCAGAGTTTCTTACCCGGTGGTGTACGGCTGCGCCGCGGCAATCATCGCAGGCGCGGCGGCTTGGCTTGTAGTCATAGTCGCTGCCGGGACCGCGCCTTTCGTCATTTCGATACCCGCGCCGCAGGGAACCTTCGGGCGCATAGCGGGCGGCTTCACAGCATCCGCCGGGCTGCTCGCGCTGCTGGTGGGACTTGTCATATACACATCCTCGTTCATCGCGGAGATAGTGCGCGCCGGAATACAGTCAGTCAACAGGGGGCAGACGGAAGCCGCGCGCGCGCTTGGGCTGACACCCATGGGAACGCTGCGGAATGTTACTTTCCCGCAGGCATTGCGGGTCATCATACCGCCGCTCATCAGCCAGTACCTCAACCTGACCAAGAACAGCAGCCTTGCCGGGGCAATCGGATATTCGGACCTGACCAACGTCGCCAAGACAATGACGCAGACGGCTCCCGCAGTGTCCATCTTCATTCTCATAATGCTCTCCTATCTGGCGCTCAGCCTTGCGTACTCGTTGATTGGCAATCTGTACAATCGCAGCATCCGGTTTTCGGGAGGGTAGTCGATGACTGTCAACAACGCACCGGCCCCGGACCGAATGCCTCCGCCGCGCTTTGAAGCAGGCGTCGCCGGATGGATACGCGAGAACCTGTTCTCCTCGTGGTTCAACGGCGTGCTCACGATCGTGTCCTTGGCGATACTCGTGCTGGCGGCATGGTTCTGTCTGGGATGGGTGTTCACCACCGCCGACTGGACGGTGATAGCGACCATAGGCGGCGGGTTCTTCATAGGCCAGTACAACACGGAGCTGGCATGTCCGGGGCAAAACTGCTTCTGGAGACCACAGGCGGGAATGCTGCTGGTAACGGTTCTACTTGGAATGGTGTGGGGCGTTGTCGGCGGCATCGGCAAGAAAGTCGCGCTTTCAGTCGCAATCGTATCGGCGGTCCTGGCTTTCCTGCCATACGACATGGAGAGCATGGGGCTGGATGTGCGGATTCTCCTGCTAGCCAACCTGCCAGCAGTATTCGCCGGCTGGGCGCTCGTGCGCTATACCTCGCTGATAACCGTGCAGCGCGTAGTGATGTTCGGCGTCGTGATCTTTCTGTTGATTCTGGTGCTTCTGCGCGGCATGCCCGGAGTGCCGGGCTTGCAGCCCGTATCGGTAATTCACTGGGGCGGGCTGACGCTGAACCTCCTGCTGGCGGTGGCAGGCATCGTGTTGAGCCTCCCGATAGGCATCGCGCTCGCGCTAGGGCGGCGCAGCAACCTCCCCATCGTGAAGCTGCTGTGCGTGGTGTTCATCGAGATATTCCGAGGCGTACCCCTGATAACCCTGCTGTTCATGTCTCAAGTACTGGTGCCGCTGGCGTTTCCCGAAGACTTTCCGCAGAACTCCGTGTTTCGCGCCGCGATAATAATCACGCTGTTCAGCTCCGCGTACATGGCGGAGAACATTCGCGGCGGGTTGCAGGCGCTGTCTCGCGGGCAAGTCGAGGCGGCACGCGCTCTCGGACTTCCGGGATGGCAGACGACCCTTCTCATCGAGCTTCCGCAGGCAATCCGCAATGTCATCCCCGCAATCGTGGGCCAGTTCATCGCGCTGTTCAAGGACACCAGCCTCGTCTATATCATCGGCATGCTGGACGTAGTCGAAATTGGCAGGGCGTTCATCCAGGGCAACCCCGAATATCTGGGCGATGCGCGGGAGCTGTTCATCTTCCTCGCGGCGGTATTCTGGATTTTCTGCTACGGCATGTCGTATGTTAGCCGTCACATTGAGGAGCGCATGGGCGTGGGCAGACGGTAGGCTCGTCCACGAAAGGCGCTAAGGGCACGAAGGGAGGCAACCATGACAACCAACGGAAACGCTGAGACGGCGGAGGACATCATCGTCTGCCGAAATGTGAATAAGTGGTTTGGCAACTTTCAGGCGTTGAAAGACATCAACACCACCGTCAAGCGTGGCGAGAAGGTAGTGATTGTAGGTCCGTCCGGATCCGGCAAGTCAACCTTCATACGCACCATCAACCGCCTTGAAGAGCATCAGAGCGGCGACATCATCGTTGACGGCATCGAGCTTACGAAGGATGTCCGCAACATTGACGCCATCCGCAGCGAAGTGGGAATGGTGTTCCAGCAGTTCAACCTGTTCCCGCATCTGACGGTGATGGACAACATCACACTCGCGCCCATAAAGGTACGCCACTGGTCGCGCAGCCAGGCGGAAGAGGTCGGGCTTGAGCTGTTGACCAGAGTGGGGATACCCGAACAGGCGGAGAAATATCCTAGCGAGTTGTCAGGAGGTCAGCAGCAGCGCGTAGCCATCGCGCGAGCCCTTGCGATGCAACCCAAAATTATGCTATTTGACGAGCCCACTTCGGCCCTCGACCCGGAAATGATCAACGAAGTTCTAGACGCCATGCGGGAATTGGCGTATTCCGGCATGACAATGATGATTGTCACGCACGAAATAGGCTTCGCCAGAGAAGTCGCCGACCGAATCATTATGATGGACGAAGGGCGCATAGTGGAGGAGAATACCGCGAACGAATTCTTCGATAATCCTGAGAGCGAGCGTACGAAGCTATTCCTCTCGCAGATCCTCTAGAATGAGTACGGAATGCGTCACTGCCATGATCCGACAGTTATCGCCCGAATTTAAGCTTGGAAAACTGTAATGCAACCTGTCTCGACAGTCATTTCAATACCAGAGGAGACTCTTAATCGCCCTTGAACAAGAACCGACGTTGGAGTATGCTGTTGCTGTACTAGAAGCGGTGCTTTCAAGGTGTCCTCTGTTGGTGGTCCATACCCCTTCCGAACCTTTACACACTTGCCCTATACGAATATAATAGTTAGGTAGTTCAACTATAAGAAAGGCCCGTAGAGCCGTGACATCAAATTCCTCCTCAGACGACCCCGCCATTATTGAGAACGCAGCCGATGTGCAGGATCCGGTAATTTCACAAAGTGAAGCCCCTGACCCGGTCGGTGGTTCGCCGCAGCCGACCGAGTACACACCGCCCCCGGCGACCGAAACTGAAGCACAAGTACCCGTAGTCTCGGAAGTCGCACTTGACGACGATCCCATGGATTTCGATGACGAGGAGTCCGATGTCCAGGACATGGGCCAGTTGCTCGACTCCATGGAGCCAATAAAGCCTCTTCGCCGCGGTGAGGTCGTGGACGGCGAGGTTATGGGCTTCTCTGAGGACGGCGGCATACTCGTCAATATAGGGCACAAGTCCGAGGGCGTAGTGCAGCAGCGCGAGATGCGCAGCCTGAGTCAAGAAGACTTGCAGAACCTGCAAATAGGCGACCAGATAATTACATACGTCCTCCGGCCGGAGTCGGCCGACAATGCCGCTATACTGTCGATCGACCGCGCCCTGGGAGAAACCGGCTGGCGTGAGTTGGAACAATGCCTTGAAGAAAACGAGACCGTTGAAGGTAGCATCCTTGGCTTCAACAAGGGCGGTGCAATCGTCGATGTTCGCAAGGTACAGGGCTTCGTCCCCATGTCTCAGCTCGTAAGCGTTCCGAGGGATATTTTCAGAGACAGGTCAGAGACTGAAGAGGATCCCGAAGCTGAAGCGCGGCGCATGGAACGGCAGGCAGAAGAGACGGGCAAAACACTTCAACTGAAGATTCTTGAGATTAACCGTAGCCGCAACCGCGCGATATTCTCCGAGCGCCAAGCCGTTCAGGAATGGAGAGACGCGCAGAAGGCGCGTCTGGTGCAAGAACTTCAGGTTGGCGAGGTACGCAAGGGAGTCGTTACAGGCATCAGCAGTTTCGGCGCTTTCGTGGACCTGGGCGGCGCAGATGGCCTAGTGCATATATCAGAGATGTCCTGGGGCCCAGTCGGCAGGCCTGAAGATGTCGTATCTATCGGTGACGAACTGGACGTGTTCGTGCTGAGAGTGGATATTGAAAATAAGAAGATTGCCCTCAGCTTACGACGGCTCGAACCGGAACCGTGGGAGACAATCCACGAGCGACTGCATGTAGATGACATAGTTGACGCTCAGATAACCAAGCTGACAAACTTCGGGGCATTCGCCCGCGTAGAAGGCAATATCGAAGGATTGATCCACATATCCGAACTATCCGACCGCGTAATCGGTCATCCCCGTGAAGTGGTTCAAGAGGGTGAGGACGTGAAGTTGAAGGTGCTAAGGATCGAACCCGAGCGGCGCAGGCTGGGGCTGAGCCTCAAGCAGACGATGGACAACCCGTTCATGAACTACGAATAAAATACGCCTTATTATTCTGATTACACTGAACTCCTTACAGGAGAGGTGCGATGGCAAGCAGATTCGAGAAGTTTACGGAGAGAGCCCGCAGGGTGTTGTCGCTGGCTCAGGAAGAGGCGCAGCGCTTCAACCACAACTACATCGGGACCGAGCACATCCTTCTCGGCCTTGTCCGAGAGACGGATGGTGTCGCTGCCCGAGTGCTCTCCAACCTCGGCGTGGAATTGCACAAGGTGCGCTCCGCCGTGGAGTTCATCATCGGGCGCGGTGAGCGTTCTACGCCCGGCGAAATCGGACTGACTCCTCGCGCAAAGAAGGTCATCGAACTTGCCGTGGACGAGGCACGACGCCTCAACCACCACTACATCGGAACTGAGCATCTTCTCATCGGCCTTATGCGAGAAGGCGAAGGCGTTGCCGCCGGCGTCCTCGAAAGTCTCGGCATTAACCTTGACAAGATTCGCGGCGAGACCAGCCGCCTCCTATCGCAGTCATCGCAAAGCCCGCAAGGTAGCGGCAGACGCGGCAGGAGCAAGAGCCAGACGCCCATGCTGGACGAACTGGGAGTGGATCTCACAAAGCAAGCCAGAGAAGGCAATCTCGATCCAACCGTTGGCAGGAGCAACGAAATTCAAAGGGTGACGCAGATACTCAGCCGCCGTACAAAGAACAACCCGGTTCTGGTAGGCGAGCCAGGCGTTGGGAAAACGGCAATCGTCGAAGGACTAGCGCAGCTCATAGCTGAAAACAAAGTACCCTCCACTTTACAGGGCAAGAGGCTGGTTACTCTCGACATGGGTTCGCTCGTGGCGGGAACTAAGTACCGCGGAGAATTCGAGGAACGGCTCAAGAAAGTCGTCAAGGAAATCACCGAGTCCGGCAAGTGCATCCTGTTCATAGACGAAGTGCATACGATGGTCGGTGCGGGTGCCGCTGAAGGCGCCGTTGATGCCGCAAACATTCTCAAACCCTCTCTCGCCCGGGGCGAATTGCAGACGATAGGCGCTACTACTCCTGACGAATACCGCAAATACCTTGAACGTGACAGCGCACTTGAACGCAGATTCCAACCCGTCCGCGTCGAAGAGCCGACCGTGGATGAGTCGGTTGAGATTCTCAAAGGCATCAAGGGCGAGTACGAAAAGCACCACGAACTGACAATCAACGAAGACGCCCTGAAGGCGGCAGCCAGCATGGCGGCAAGGTTCATTTCCGACCGCGCCCTGCCCGACAAGGCAATCGACCTTATAGACGAAGCCGCTTCCAGAGTACGCATCAACAATTCCGAGCAGCCGCTCTCGCTGACGGAAGTGTCAAACATGCTCGATCGCGTCCGTCGTGAAAAGGACGAGGCAATCTCTACACGCCAATACGAGCAGGCAGCAGAGTTGCGGGAGCGCGAGATGAGCCTGCAACTGAAAATGGAAGCGCTGCAATCAGACTGGGAGACCGAGCGCAGCAGCAACAGCCCTGTGGTCACCGAAGACGACATCGCCGAAGTGGTGAACATGTGGACGGGCATTCCTGTCGCTCGCCTAGCCTCAACCGAGTCTGAGCGCTTGGTAAACATGGAAGCCTCTCTTCGCGGCCAGGTATCCGGTCAGGACGAGGCGATTACGGTAATCTCCAAAGCGGTCCGGCGCGCAAGGGCAGGTCTGAAGAACCCGAAGAGGCCCACAGGCGTATTCCTGTTCCTCGGACCGACGGGCGTTGGCAAGACCTATCTGGTGCAGAAGCTAGCCGAGTTCATGTTCGGCAGCGAAGAGTCGATGATCCGCATCGACATGTCAGAATTTATGGACAGGCACACTGTTGCGCGGCTGGTCGGCGCACCTCCGGGATACATAGGCTATGACGAGGGCGGGCAGCTCACCGAAGCGGTCCGGCGCCGCTCATACAGCGTCATCCTACTAGATGAAATCGAAAAGGCGCATCCCGAAGTCTTCAATATCCTTCTCCAGATTTTCGACGACGGACACCTCACCGACGCCAAGGGGCGCAGGGTTGATTTCCGCAATACCGTCATAGTCATGACGAGCAACATCGGCTCCGACCTGATTCGGCAAGACCGCTCCATGGGTTTCTCAGCAAGGGGCGAGTCCGGGAGGACAGATGAGCAGGCTTACCTCCGCATGAAGAACAATGTTCTCGATGAAGTGAAGCGCTTCTTCCGTCCCGAGTTCCTGAACCGTATAGACGGACAGGTAGTATTCCATTCCCTAGGCCGCGAGCACATGCAGGAAATCGTCAAGCTCCAGTTGCAGGACGTCAACGCAGAGCTTATCGAACAGGGCATCACCATGGAAGTGTCGGACGCCGCGCGCGACTGGCTGTCAGAGAAGGGGTACGACCCTCAATTCGGCGCCAGACCGATGCGCCGTCTCATTCAAGATCATCTCGAGGACAAGCTCTCCGACGCCATCATTGCCGGAGAATTGAGTCCGGGCGACACCGCTATGGTGGACGTCAACGAGGACGAGGACGGCTTGGTCGTCCATGCGAAAGAGCCTATACCCATAGCGTAACGCAACACGCCAATAGTCGCTATCAGCGTCTAATTTAGAAGCTCGTCTGTTCACCGGACGGGCTTTTCTCTTTGCTTTTCTTGTACATAATTTCGTCGAATCTCCTTGACTTGCGTTCTGTTATGTTCTATTATGCTTCGCATGCGAACATTTGTAACAGTACTGCCTTCTGAGGGTGAGTCCCTGATGTCAGATATCGAAGTTTTAGGAGACGAAAGCGATGGCTAACTCAAAGAAAAGGACAGAATTTGTATGCACTTCCTGCCATAACGTAACGGCAAAGTGGGAGGGACAATGCCGTGGTTGCAGCGCGTGGAACACTATCATAGAACGGAACGACTCCGGGAGATATGGATGGCTCAGCAATGAGTCGTCCACAGCCGTTCATCTCGCGGAAGCATCCGCTGACGAGTTGCCGCGCCTGGCGCTTTCGTCCAGCGAGGTCAACCGTGTATTGGGAGGTGGAATTGTGCCCGGCTCTCTCGTGCTGCTCGCGGGCGACCCCGGCATCGGAAAGTCCACCCTGCTGTTGCAAGTCGCCGCTGAAGTTGCACGCAACTATTCGTCCGTATTCTATGTTACGGGTGAAGAGTCCGTTTCACAGGTCAAGATGCGAGCCGACCGGCTCGCCATCGAAGGGCAAAATCTGTACATCCTAACTCAGACGAACGTAGAAGAGGTGCTGGCGAGGCTTGACGAACAGCTCCCTGCCCTCGCAGTCATAGATTCGATACAGACGATGTATGACCCGTCACTCTCGTCGCAAGCTGGCAATGTGTCGCAGATTCGCGAGTGCGCGCGCCGCCTGCTGGAATGGGGTAAGGCAAACAATGTGCCTATCATACTGACAGGGCATGTCACAAAGGGCGGAGACATTGCGGGGCCCCGACTGTTGGAGCACATGGTTGACGCCGCGCTATACATGGAGGGTGACGCCGTGAGTTCGTGGCGCTTGCTTCGCGCGGTCAAAAATCGCTTCGGCTCGACAAACGAGGTTGGCGTACTCGAGATGACCGGCACGGGACTGCGGGATGTAGCAGATCCTTCGGAAAGCTTCCTGCTGGACAGACCGGCCGGAGCTATGGGGTCAATCGTTGTGTCGGTACTCGAAGGCAACAGGGCACTTCTTGTTGAGATTCAGGCTCTGACTGCCCCCTCCACAATTCCCACCCCACGCCGCGTCGCAACCGGGTATGACTCGCACCGCCTCCTGCTCGTATGCTCCGTCGCAATGCGTACCTGCGGCATACCGCTCGCCGACTACGATGTGATTGTGAACGTCACGGGCGGCCTGAAGATCGCCGAGCCCGCTGCCGACTTAGGCGTGGCACTCGCAATCGCTTCAAGTTTCAGAAGCGTACCGATGCCGGGCGATGTTGCCGCAATAGGCGAGGTGGGATTGAGCGGAGAGATACGCCGCGCCCCTCAGACAGACCGCCGCGTGAAGGAAGCAGTTCGGCTAGGCTTCAGAAAATGCCTGGTACCGGGAAACACGGACGACCGCGCCGACGGAACGGAAGCGCTACACTATCAGAGAGTTGACACTCTGGCACAAGCGATTAATATGTGCTTGCCGATAACACGGCAAATCTCAGACGCAGTCGCCTGATGGCGATATGAGGAGGCTCAATTTGAGCAGCGCATACTTTCAATGCATCGGTGGCGCAAGTGGGGACATGATTCTCGGCTCGCTGCTAGACGCAGGGCTTTCGCTGGATGACCTCAACGACGCCCTGGCTAATCTCAATGTGGATGGCTACTCACTAAAGGCACAGCGGGCACAGCGCGGCGGTCTCGAAGGAACACACCTGGTCGTTGAACTTGATGAAAGTGGACGCAGGACCCACACAATCCAGAACTTTGTGGACACGGTTGAGGCGTCCGGGTTGTCGGACAGCGTGATACGGCAGTCAAGAGCGATCTTCCTGCGAATTGCAGAGGCAGAGGCAAGGGTGCACGGCACGGAGCCGGGCGAAACGCACCTGCACGAACTCGGCACGCTCGACACACTCGTGGATGTGGTTGGAAGCGTAGCAGGGCTGGAAATGCTTGGTGTTGAGCGCGTTTACTGCTCTGCGTTTCCAAGCGGTTCAGGCGTTGTAAGGTCTGAGCATGGATTGCTGCCAGTGCCCGCACCTGCGACAGCAGCCCTATTCGAAATGGCCAATGCCCCCGTGGCCGCCCCTCCGAACAACGCCCACAACACTGGTGAAATGGTCACTCCAACCGGAGCGGCCATTCTCACCACGATTGCCAACTTTGAGCACCCGCGCCTCAATGTCGGTCGCATCGCCTACGGCCTGGGCACGCGCGACTCGCAACAATATCCGAATGCGCTTGCCCTCTGGCTTGGAACTGAGCAGGCGGCGAAATATAGCACGGGTGTAAAGCTCATAGAAACCAACATCGACGATATGAGTGGGGAGATGCTGGGCTATGTGCAGGAACGGCTCTTCGATCTGGGCGCGCGCGATGTCTGGTTCACGCCCATTCAGATGAAAAAGAACCGACCGGCGACAATGCTCAGCGTCATAGTGTCTGCCGACAACGAGGCCGAAACCGTCGATTTGATTATGAGGGAGACATCCACACTTGGCGTGCGTGTCCGGCAGCTAGAGCGTATCGAGGCTGAGCGTGAAGTTGTGCAGGTAGAGACATCCTTGGGGCAAGTAGCCGTAAAGCTAAAGCGGATGAACGGTGTGGTGGTCAGCCTTGCTCCCGAGTACGAAGACGCGCGTGCGTGTGCCCTAGAGCATAGTTTATCGCTTCAGGAGGTATTCAGCCTCATACAGCGTGAAGCGGAGAGTCAGATAATGGCTTAGTGGGCACAATGTACGCCTGCTCTTGCAAGTAACCAACATTAGCGAGAGGATTCGAGACATAACAGCCGGCCTCACTGCCCGCTAGCCGAACCACCCCGATTTTACAGAGGTTGTGCAACTAATCTTTGCTTCGTGTATCGGCCTGCGAAAATTGCGCTAAAATGAATAGAGACGGATAGTTCAACAGGTCTTTCTCGGGGAGCAGGTCAGTTGGAGATTATTCGGGGCATTCATGCCGTACCGGGCACTCATATTTCACGCGTTTACCTAATCGAAGGCGACGACCTTACCTTGATCGACACCGGCCTGCCTTGGAGCGCAAGTCGCGTGCTCGGATACATCCGTCGCTTAGGCAGGCAAGCAAGCGAACTGCGCTGCATCCTCATGACGCACGGCCATCCTGATCACACAGGGGGCGTTCATGGCATCCTGAAACGCAGCGGCGCGAGGGTAATTGCACACCGGGCTGATACGCGCGAACACCGACGACACCATGCGCAGGTTCTAACTCACCCCGGCACGTTCACTCAGATAGACACCTATCTGCCATTTCTGACACGCACTCCGGTTAGCCTTCTCCCTGAGGAAGACGAGATTCTGCCGATTGCCGGCGGCATCAGAGTACTGCACACACCAGGCCACACACCCGGCAGCGTGTGCTACTTCTTAGAACGGGACGGACTGCTCTTCAGCGGCGACACGATATTCAGCGACCACGGACGTGTCAGCCGTTCGATGCCCTTCCCCGGCAGCGACGCGGAGAGTTATCAGCAATCTCTTGAGCGTCTCGCCGCCTTAGACTTCGACATACTTTGCGGCGGACACGGCTCTCCGCTTGTTGGTGGTGCTTCCAGAGAATTCCGGAGTCTAATGAATCGCAAGCCCCAGTTGCCTACATGGGGAGAGTTCTTCTTCAGGCGCGTACCTTCCAGACTGCTGCACCACCGCGGATTGAGCGCGGAAGACTATTAGCCGCCGGACCTTCTGACTACCAACCGTCAACGCGCTTGCCGCTCCTCTAGCAACTTCAGCAGTTCTTCGACCGCGGCGTATGCGTACGCCACATACTCTCCCGCCGGGACATCCAACTCGGCCATCTCGTCAGTCTGTTCCACACCACCCATGTCGAACGGCCCCGGTATCATTCGCAGAACAAGCTCACGCAGTTCGCCGTCAGGGCACACCACCACACAGCCGTTATCCGGATTCGAAACGCCGGAGGGCTCGACTTCAACCGCCTGTATCGTGCTCACGCCCATAAAGTTCGGGAACGGGTCGAGCGCGGCGGCGAGTTCAACTAGCAACTTGTTCAATTCGATTGAAGCGCGCTGCATCACGGCGTCCGCGATCGCGCGCTTTATCAGCGGGTCAACCTGCGCGTCATTCATCTATAGGTCCCTCAACGAGCGTTTTCACTTTATCTGATGCCGAATTTGACGTATAATGGACGGTACTAGACTCCTAGGATGGCAACGTAGCTCAGGGGTAGAGCGGACGCTTCATAAGCGTTAGGTCGGTGGTTCGAACCCACCCGTTGCCACCACTTCTTCACCTCGTTGCCACACGCTGCGCTACGGCAATATATCATCAACTTTCACTTCGACGTCCGGTAGTGGAGCAGGCAAATTCCCGTCGCACTTCCCTTTCGACATTCTAAACCTCTTCCCCACGCAAAGCCAATTCCTGATTTGCCGCCCGAATCCTTATCTCGCGCGCCGTGATATACTACGGCAATCTGAATACTCACCTGTATGTTCACGGAGGCGATACGTTGACCGAGCACAAATTCACGGTCTATTACATGGGGCGCTGGCAGGCAGAAAATCTCACCGACACACGTGCAGCGCTAGAGCAGGTAGGTGCTAATCTCGAGCTGCTCAACTCCATGCACGACGAAGACGAAATCATTGAGCATGTCAGGGACGCGGACGGCATCATCACTTCCGAGTCGCCTATGACCCGACGCGTACTCGAATCTCTGACGCAGTGCAAAGTCGTCTTGCGAACCGGCGTAGGATACGATGTCATAGACGTCGAAGCCGCCACCGAGCAGGGTATCGCTGTCGTCAACATCCCCGATCTGTGGACGCGCGAAGTGGCGAATCAGGCTATGTCCCTGCTTCTGGCGCTCAATCGCCGCGTCGTCAACCTCCACTCCGACATTCGGTCCAATACCTGGACGCCCCGACCGCCCTACGAAGTCGGCGCGCTTCACGGCGAGACCATTGGCATCCTCGGTCTGGGGCGCATCGGCAGCGCAATGGCGCAGCGAGCCAAAGGCTTCGAGCTTAATGTGATTGCATACGATCCGTATATCACCGACGAGGCATTTGCCGAGCGTGGCGTAACCCGCGTGTCCTTCGATGAAATGATGTCGCAGTCCGACTACATATCACTGCACACGCCACTCACCGAGGAAACACGCCACATCATCAACGAGAACGCCCTGCGCTTGATGAAGTCCAACGCCTACCTCATCAACACTTCGCGCGGACCCGTCGTAGAAGAAGCAGCCCTCATCAAGGCGCTGCAAGAGGGCTGGATTGCCGGCGCGGGTCTGGACGTCCTAGAAAAAGAGCCGCCCGACGCAGACAATCCCCTGCTCTCGATGGACAATATTGTGCTGTCGCCGCATTCCGGGCATACTTCGGTGCTGTCGCTACAACTCCGCACGGGGCGCTACGGCGAAGAAGTCGCCGCCGTCCTCGATGGCAGAAGGCCCCGTAATATCGTCAACCCGCAGGTCCTGGAGCATCTGCATCTGGTGTAAGCCTTAGCGTAGTTCGACTCAGGGACACCAACATATCGCGCTACCACATATCAGCCTACGGAGACCAACATGACCGAACTCAGCACACTCGCAGCATCCGCTGCCGACATCCTGAAACAGCGCGGTGACACCATAGCGGTATCAGAGTCTTCTTGCGCCGGCCTGCTCTCCGCGGCTCTCGTAGCGATTCCCGGTGCATCGGCATACTATGTCGGCGGCGCGATAATTTACACGCGCGTAGCCCAAGCCGGACTACTCAACGTTCCCGAATCCGCAATGGAAGGACAGCGCGCCAGCACTGAATACTATGCTGCTCTTAACGCCCGGACCATACGCGAGATACATGGCACGACTTGGGCTCTCAGTGAGACGGGCGCAAGCGGCCCCACCGGCAATCGCTACGGCGACGACGCTGGACACGCCTGCATAGCGGTCTCAGGCCTAGTCGAGCGCGCCATAACCATCGAGACCGGCGACAACGACCGAGAAGGCAACATGTGGGCATTCGCCAAAGCCGCCTTCGATCTGCTCGAACAGTGCCTACGCGAAGCAAGCTGAGTAATTCCTATATCCTTTCCATCCTGTCCATCGATGTCAGTCCCGCCGCGGCATCCTTGGATAACGTACGCTGTAAGTCAGCGCCGCCGCCACGATGTAAGATGCAATCGCAACCACAAAGATCGCGGTGTATTCGCCTGTGATGTTGACCAGCAGCGCGCCGAGCGTCGGTCCTAGTCCCATCGCGGCGGTCCGGAAGGGGCCGGTCAGGCCGGAGACCGCGCCGAACGAGCGCCGCCCGAAGTACTCGCCTATCATCATGCTGCCGACTATCGGAATACCGCCGGACGCAATTCCCCATACCACCGAAACATAGAAGCCGACGCTCTGAGCGTCTATAAAGGCGAGTGCAGCCGTAGGACCGCTCGTTGCCAGCATCACCGTAATGGTCAGCCGCCGTATGGTGAATTTATCCGACAGATGCCCCCACAGTGGCACGGACAGGCCCCCCAGCAGGATGCTGACCATGAGCGCGAAAGCGGCAGTCCGATACGGCATGCCGCTGTCCGTCAGAAACGGCACGAGTTGGAACCCCACCGCCGCCGTTGTCGTTACCGACAGGAACTCGGCCCAGACGATGAACCAGAACGACGGAGTGCGCACCACCTCACGAAGCCACCAGTCGAATTCGGCGGTGGGAGCGGATGCCGCCCTCGACCTGGCGCTCCGTGTGCCTACCGTGTCTCCATCAGGGCGCAGCCCGATGTCCTCCGGACGACGGCGCATTATCAGGAACACCGGAATGCACAGCGGCAGCGCGATAACGCCCAGAGTGCGATACGCTGCCCGCCAGTTCAGCGCGCCCGCGACCAGTGTGATTATCAGCAGGTTGGCCGACTCTCCCCCTATGCGGTTGAGCGCGGTTATCCCCAACGCGAGATTGCGCTTGCGCCGAAAAAAGTTCACGGCGACGGTGCGAGGCACAAGGTTTTGCAGGTTCGGACCGGCGAACGAGCGTGAGATGATGTAGGCGACGTAAAACTGCCAAACAGAGTTGACGCCACCCAGCGCGAAGGCGCACGCGCTCACGACCAGAGCGGCGGCGAGCATCATGTAGCGCGGCCCGTAGCGGTCAACCAGCTTGCCCACAAAGGGCATCGTCAGCCCGGATGTCCAGGTCGCAAGAGTCGCCGCGAACGCCAAAGTCGTGCGATCCCAGCCCATATCCTGGGCGATGAGGTCTTGAATGCCGCCAAGCACGGTTTGGGCGACGCCGGTTCCGATGAACGCTCCCAAAGCCGCCGTGCCAAGCACAAGCCAGCCGTAGTAGAAAGGAGGGCGCGGATGCCATCCCAGGATATTGTCAGCGATGTTTCTCAATTCTAAGCCGATTCCCCACCCATTGGAATATCCTTGCGAAATGCCCGTGCGTTACAATGCAACCTATATGACACTCATTTGACGCGCAAGTATTTAATCTTCATCACTCAGAGAGGTGTTCCATTGACACTGAAAGAACAGACTGCTGCCGACCCCGAAGTCCTTGCCCGCGCGCAGGGATGCTTGCTCGGGCAATTCGCGGGCGAAATGCTTGGCATGCCAGTCGAAACCATGTCTGCTGAAGACATCAGACAACTATACCCTGACGGGCTCACCCGGATATCCGATGGGCAGGCACTTCTGCTTCCACTTGGGATACACCATCCGCACCCGGCTATCGCCCAGCTAACCGACGACGGAGAGATGGCGCTGATGTTGGCTCGCTCACTCGTGGAACAGGGCAAGTTTGACGCTGACGCAGTGCGCGAATCATACATGGTCTGGTGGCGGTCACCCGCATTTGGCTTCGGCCGCACCACGCAGAACGCCCTGGAACACGGCTCCTTCGACCAGAACGCGCAGACCAACGGCGCTCTTATGCGAATTAGCCCCTTAGGTATTTTTGGGGCCAAACACGACGCAGAGCAGGTCGCGGACTGGGCAAGGCAGGATTCCAGGCTCACCCATGTCAATACAGTCTGCCAAGACTCCAGCGCCGTGTTCGCCGTATCCATATCGCGCGCGATCCGCACGGGCTGCGATGGCGCCGCCCTCTACCAATGGATCATGCAGTGGTCGGAAGCAACCGGAATTGACGACAGAGTAATCGAGGTGCTCCACCGAGCCTCCGACCATGAGCCGCCTTACCCAATTGACTTAGATGCAGGCATCTCCAACACACCCCTGCGCGTATGGGTACTTATCGCACTGCACAACGCTTTCTGGCAGTTGCTAAACGCGGACAGCCTCGAATCCGGCATCGTGGACACCGTGATACTCGGTGGCGACACGGATACTACGGCGGCAATTTGCGGCGCTCTGATGGGCGCGGTTTACGGACGTGAAGCCATACCGAACCAGTGGACGGACTCTGTTCTCAATTGCCGTCCCCGCGCCGGGCAGTCCGATGTGTTCAAGCCGCGTCCCGAGATTTTCTGGCCCGTGGACACTCTCGATTTGGCGCAAAAGCTACTTTCGGCATGATCCTTTCGCGTCTCCGTTTGCGTCCACAGCCGCCTGACGCTATATTATTGGCGCAAACTAGCGGAGGTGAAACGCTGACAATGACAACTATGGACAAAGCATCGGCAGAAATCGAATCACAGGTAGTCTCCACGCTCAACAAACTTGGCATCGACCACGAGCTGATTCAAATTGACCCCGACTTCGCCGACACTGCGCAATTCTGCGAGAAGTACGGCTACACTCTCGAAGGCAGCGGCAACACCATAATAGTCGCGTCCAAGCGCGGCGCCAAAAAATTCTGCGCATGCATCGTACAGGGCTCGGCCCGCCTCGATGTGAACAAGACAGTCAAGCGGCTGATGGGCGTATCGCGCGCGTCTTTCGCATCTGCGGAAGAAACGAAGGATCTTACCGGCATGATGATTGGTGGCGTGACCGCTTTCGCCCTTCCGGATGACCTCCCGGTCTATGCCGACCAAAAGCTGCTGGAACAGGAATCCATCATCCTCGGTTCCGGAAGCCGCTCATCCAAGATTAAGATTGCGCCGCAAGATATCGCCAAGATTCCCGGTGCGGAGTTCATCGACGGACTTTCCTTGTAATTCTGTTAGTCCCTTCCCTTACCAAGAGAGAGGGGACGGACCGGGGTGAAAGGCATTATGACTACTCAACTCTACCCCTCCGAAGCGCAGGTTCTCGACTGGATGACCTCCCTCAGTAACTGGGGAAGATGGGGCGATGACGACCAGATGGGGTGCCTCAATCACATCACGCCTGAAAAGCGCACACAGGCTGCGTCTCTCGTCCGACTTGGCGAAACCGTGAGCTGTTCTCGCCCTGTAACCACCGAAATGGCACCGGACATTCGCTACCAGGTACAGCGCTTCATGGTGGACAGCGGCGAAGGCAGAGACACCGACCCGCCTGAGCGCAAGGTTACGCGGCGGGGCGCGGCAGAATTTATCGGCATGGTGTTCCACGGACAGAGCATCACCCACATCGACGCTATGTCCCACTACTCGTGGGAAGGCAAGATGTACAACGGTGTGCCAGCCAGCGCGGTTACTTCGCGCGAGGGCGCACAGAGCCACTCCATCGAACCCGCTTCCGGCGGTATCGTTTCCCGCGGAATCCTGTTGGACATTCCGCAAGTTCGAGGCGTGGACTGGCTGAAACCGGATGCGCCCGTAATGCCCGAAGACCTCGAGGCGGCTGAAGAGCTACACGGTATCCGGGTGCAAGAAGGCGACATTTTGCTGGTACGTACTGGTTACTATCGTCGCCGCATCGAACAGGGCGCGCTGCCCGGCGGTGAACCGACACCCGCATGCCAAGCCGCCTGCGCTCCCTGGTTTAGAGACCGCGGCATCGCGATGCTCGGTACCGACACGTCTAACGACGTCCGCCCAAGCCAGTACCCTAACGTCGGCTCGCCGCTCCACACGCTCTGCCTTGTTACGCTTGGCCTCTGGCTCATCGACAATGCCAACCTCGAACAGATTGCCGAGGCATGCCGTCGCCACAATCGCTATGAATTCATGCTTAGCTTGGGGCCCCTCATCTTACGCAATGTAACCGGAAGCCCCGTGAATCCCATCGCCATCTTCTGATGAATAAACCGTCCTCTCGATTCGTCCGTCTCAGGCGAGCAGCCTATATTTGACTAACATTGAGCGCGGCAATAAACTTAATCCCCAATCCCGCACGAGATTGTGAAGGAGTGTGTATGAACTACGATGAAATGGCGCTGGAGCTTCACGCCCGAAATCGGGGAAAGCTCGGCGTCCACTCCAAGGTCGAATTGAAGACTATCGACGACATGTCAACCGCGTACACACCTGGCGTCGCAGCAGTTTGCAGGGAGATCGCACGAGACCGAGGCAGAGTCTATGACCTCACCAGCAAAGGCAACATGGTTGCCGTTGTTAGCGACGGCTCAGCCGTTCTGGGACTGGGCAATATCGGTGCGGAAGGCTCGATGCCTGTCATGGAGGGCAAGGCGCTGCTCTTCAAGGAACTCGCCGACATCGACGCTGTGCCTATCTGCATAGACGCGCACGAGGCCGATGAAATAATCGACATCGTTCGCGCTATTTCCCCGACTTTCGGCGGCATCAACCTCGAGGACATCGCCGCGCCCAAGTGCTTCGATGTTGAAGAAGGCTTGCAAGACCTGGGCATCCCTGTCTTCCACGACGACCAGCACGGAACCGCCGTAGTCGTGCTTGCCGCGATGGTCAACGCATTGCGCGTGGTCAACAAGGACTTTGCGGATGTGCGCGTTGTCTTCAGTGGCGCGGGCGCAAGCGGCATCGCATGCTGCAAGATTCTTCAAGTCATGGGTGTTCAGGACATCATCCTGGTTGACACTCGAGGCATCATCCATCAGGGGCGCGACAACCTCACACCGGCCAAGGAAGAGATTGCTCTTACCACTAATCCGGAAGGTATCAAAGGCGATGTCCACGACGCCGTCAAGGGCGCGGATGTGTTCATTGGCCTTTCGATAGCCAACCTGCTCAGCGCGGACGACATCCGCGCGATGAACAAGGACGCAGTCGTTTTGCCGATGGCAAACCCCGACCCTGAGATTATGCCGGATGAGGCATTCCGCGGTGGCGCAGCCGTTGTTGGTACAGGAAGAAGCGACCTCCCCAACCAGATCAACAACGTCCTCGCCTTTCCCGGCATCCTGCGCGGCGCTCTCGATGTCCGCGCCGAGCGCATCACTACCCGCATGAAGATCGCCGCCGGCTTCGCCATCTCAGACCTCGTGCCTGAACCAACTCCTGACGAAATCATTCCCTATGCTCTGAACACTGATGTCGTACCGGCAGTCGCCAAGGCAGTGGGCGACGCATGGCAGCAGGAAGAATCTGAATAAGACTAATAACCTCCAAAGCGAAAAATGTCATACAGAGGAGAAACCTATGGTAAGCACAGAAAGCAGAGTTAGCTACACCGGCGTCGAGGGCGCCGAGGACCTGCTAACGCCCGACTTCTTGGATTATATCGTCGAAGCCTACGACAAGTTCGCCGACCGTGTTCAGGAAGTGCGTGATAAGCGAGAAGCCCTGCTCCGTAAAGCGCTCGATGAAGGAGTTATGCCCACGTTCCTGCCCGGCACAAAGTCTGGCGACGAGTGGCAGGTGCCTGAAGTCCCCGACGACCTAAGGCAGCCCGGCATCGAGATTTCCGGCCCCGTGTCCATCGCGAACATGGCTATCAACGCCGTCAACCCCGGACCTGAAGGCGAGCGCGCAGTCGGCTACCTAGATGATGACGAGGACTCAGGCGGCCACCGACTCGTAGATACGCTGAACGCTGCCCGCAATCGCCTGGGAATCACCGAGCGTACACTATCATTCCATAACCCCGCGCGTAACCGCACATACACCATTGCAGACGGTGACATTCCGTTCTTCATGCACCGCGAGCGAGGATGGCATCTGGACGAGGCCGACTTCACGGTGGACGGCAAGCCCATATCCGCGACTCTGCTTGGGATGGCGCTTACCTTCGCTTACGGCGGCAAGGCGCAGGTCGAACGCGGGCAGGGCCTCTTTTTCTATCTACCGAAGGTCGAGGTCATCGAAGAGGCCGCACTCTACCGCGACTTCTTCGACTTCAGCCGCGAGCGTCTCGGCTACCCGGATGACGCCGTGATTCGCGGCATCTTCCTGGTCGAGTCGCTCCCCGCCGTGTACATCATGGAAGACCTGATGCACGAGTTGGGTCCTTATGCTGCCGGACTGAACGCCGCGCGCTGGGACCTGAAGGCGAGCATCCTCGAATACATCATGAACGACCCCGATTTAGTCTGGCCGGACAGGTTCGGAGTGGACATCAAGACCACCGACTTCATGGCGAACATATTTAGGCGCCTTGTAGCGATCTGCCTTAAGCGCGGCGCGGTGCCCATCGGCGGCATGGCGACCGCCCTTCCCAGCCGCGACGATGAAGTGAACGAAGTCGCGGCAGCATCCATCCGCGACGACAAGGTGTGGGAAGCGCAGCAGGGCTTCCTGCGCGGCTGGGTCGCACACATCTTCCACATGAAGACCGCAAGCGACCCGTTCAAGGAATACATCACCGACGACTGGCATCCAACCGACGAGATGACCGATCCCGACAACTACCCCGTGACCATTGAAAGGCCGGAAGGCCCCATCACCGCGGCAGGCTCGCGGCGCAACGCCCGAATGATTATCGAGTATGTCGAAGGCTGGCTCACCGGCCGTGGCGCAAAGGGTATCGACAGCCTCGAAGGCCAGCCAGGCGTGCATCCCGCGCTGATGGAAGACCTTGCCACAGGACGTATTTCAGTGGCACAGATGGGGCAGCGAATCATCCATGGAGCGGTATGCGAGGACACTGAGCAGGCACACGACCTCGCGCTCGCCAAGCAGTTCATGCAGGACGAACTCGCCGACATCCTCAAGCACCGGAAGGCAATCGTGCCGCCGGACGACGAAGCCGCTCACGCCGCATACCATGAACAGGAAGAGCGCTACCGGAAGGCGTACAAGGTATCTCTGCGCTGGATTAAGAACTACACTGAGCTGAACTTCCGCAGCCTAGGCACATACACCCACGCGGACTTCGATAGGATAGCGGAAGAGGACGACGCATTCTAGCACACAGAAAATTCCCTCCCCCTTGATGGGGGAGGGTCGGGGTTAGGGTGCCAAAACTCTGGTACATTCAGGATCGAGTAAAAAATCCTACCTATCCCATCATTCCACTTGCCTACCGCACAATCTGGAACGGTGGCATCATATTCGGCAGCTCCACTTCCAGCAGCACAGGCGCATCTGCAGCAAATGCCTGTCGCAGCGCATCCCCAATGCCCTCTGGCTGAGCCTTCATGCCAACCACACCGAACGCTTCCGCCGCCTTCACGAAGTCCGGATTGTTCAGGTCCGTCCCGATAAATCTGCCGCCATACTGGTGCGTCTGATCCCACATCGATGCGCCGTACGCGTGGTTGTTGAACACCACCGCCACCGCGTTGATGCCGTAACGCCCCGCAGTAGAAAGCTCCTGTATGTTGTACATGAATCCGCCGTCGCCGCACAGCGCAACCACACGTTTGTCAGGCTTGCCCACCTGCGCGCCCAGCGCAGTCGGATAGGCGTAACCCAGCGTCCCGAAGTACGAGGACGTAACATAAGTGCGCGGCACGCTCACTGGAAACGCCACATGGCTCCAGTACCCGATATTGGTCATACCGCTGACCAGAATATCGTCATCATCCATTGCGCCTCGAATGTCCTGAATCATCTGCAACTGGTCGGATGCCAGCTCATTCAGTTCGCCGTCCGCAGCCTCTCTATAAGCCGCGATTTCCCGACTGCGGGACTCCTTCGGGGCGCCGATGGCGCGAAGCCGCTCAAGGAGTTGTCCCAAAGCCTGCTTTGCATCTCCCACAATTCCAACCTCAGTAGGCAGGTTCTTGCCGATCTCGGTGGGGTCAGCATCAATGTGTACTACGGGAGGCACACTCTCAGGCTCGAACACCCTGAACAGCAGTCGCGTACCGACGGCAAGCAGAGCGTCGCACTCCGGCAGCACATCCTTCACAGGTTCGACCATCGCGTAGTTCACGCCCACCAGCAGTTCATGGTCGTCAGGGATGATACCCTTGCCTTGCTGCGTGGTCATCACAGCCGCCTGCAGGAACTCCGCTACCTCGCGCAATTCTGCGGAAGCACCTGAGATGATTGTGCCGCCACCCGCGATAATGGCCGGCCTTTTCGCGCGCGCCAGAATCTCGGCAGCCCTATCGATGTCGGCAGCGTCGGCCGTTGCGGGTGGGTACATCTCCGGCTCGATAATGTCCGCGTCACCAATTGCAGCCAGCGTATCCGGTGGCACCTCGAGTTCGACCGGCCTGGGCCGTCCCGTATTCAGCTGCATGAACGCTTCATGAACCGCCTCGGGAATCTCACCGACTTGTGTTACGCGATGATTCCACTTCGTTATCGGCTTGAATACGTCAAGCTGGTCCTCGACTTCGTGAAGCTGCCCCTGCCGCTTGCCCAGAGCGTTGCTGGCAATCTGCCCGGAGATGAGCAGTACAGGCGACGAGCTTGCGAACGCCGTTCCAAGGCCTGCGGTAGCATTGAGCGCACCCGGTCCCGGCACTACCATAGCCACGCCAACCTTCCCCGTAACTTTCGTATAGCCGTCAGCCATGTAGGTTG
This sequence comes from Dehalococcoidia bacterium, assembly GCA_965204855.1. Lineage (GTDB taxonomy): Bacteria > Chloroflexota > Dehalococcoidia > Lucifugimonadales > JADFKI01 > Bin90. The sequence continues at coordinate 945,678 of OZ242018.1, read as the reverse complement.
TCGCCTGTTCGTGCCGCGTGTGAATCAGCCTAATGTCGCTCTGCACCTCGTGCAGAGCATCGAAGGCAGCCATTATCTGCACGCCGGGCAGCGTAAACACCGTGTCCACGCCTTCAGAGCGAAGTTGGTATGCCAGCGCCTGTGCGCCGCTCATCTGTGGCATTATGGTCCTCCCTGAATTACGGAGCTACTCCACCGAGTTGAGCGGATTCACCGTTACCCTGCTAAGTGTGGTGCTGCCCGTATTGCGGAACTGGTGGTTCACGTTCGGCGGCACGAGCACCGCATCACCCTTCTTGATCGGATATTCCTTGCCCTCTACCCACAGCACACCCTCACCCTCCGTGATGAACGCCTGGTGCTCCCATTCATGGATATGTCCAGGGCTCGTGCCTCCCGGCGGATGCTGCACATACAGCATCACATAGTTCGGCACTCCGTCCTCAGGTCCCAGGATTGGATTGCTCAGGCCTTCATAGTTCTTGATGACAGGTTCCATGTCTTCCTCACTTTCAAGATTTCTTTGGCTACTGCGATGATTCTGAACCAGCTAAGTACATTTTCTAGTGTTCGAGCACGGTGGCAAGGGGCGCTTCACCGTTCCACACTCGCTGCATGTTCTCGTATCCAAATGAAGCGCGCCGGAACCATGTATTCCATGTTGTTCCTGCGACATGAGGCGTTACCACTACATTGTCCATCGTCAGCAGCGGATTGTCAGGGTCAACCGGCTCATGCTCGAACACATCCAGGCCCGCGCCCGCAATCCTGCGTTCTTGCAGCGCATCTATCAGCGCCGCCTCATCGACCACAGGTCCGCGGCTCGTGTTGATGAGCACCGCCGTCGGCTTCATCAGCGCTAACCGCTCTCGGCTTACGATGTGATGAGTGTCCGGTGTCAATGGCGTGTGACAGGTCAAGATATCCGAAGTTCGGAAGAGTTCATCCAGTGACACGCGCGATACATCCAACGCCATCTCTTCGTCTTCGTCAAGCGGGTTGAGGTCGAAATACTGCACATGAGCATCGAAGCCTTGCACTCTGCGTGCGACCCTGCGTCCGATGTTTCCCAGCCCCAAGACACCTACTAGCTTATCCGCCATCTCAAATGTGTTGGTGCCGGTGATTGGCGCATTCCACCGTCCTTCTCGGGTGGCAGGGTCAGTGTGTATCTGCTGCTTGTACAGCGCCAGCATCAGCAGCACCGCGTGGTCTGCCACCGCTATCGAGTTCGCGCCGCCGTTGTTCGCGCAAGGCACTTCCAGCGCCGTCATAAGGCGCAGATTCATTCTGTCATACCCGGCAGCAAGCAACTGCACCAGCCGGGCATTCTCCGCCGCCCGCAGAACATCGTCATGCAGCGGAGCGCCGTACACCATCAGGAAGTCAGCGTCGGCAACAAGGGCTTTCTGCTCTTCGGGTGTCGCGCCTCTGGATACGACCTCGGTTGACCACCCTTCCGGAGTATGCGAGGTTATGACATCCACAATTTCAGAGGACAGTCCATGTATGAACGCTACCTTCGCACCCGGCATATCGCCCTCTCTATTGGCTCGCTGCAACACTGGTCGATTACTTGTGATTTGAGTGTTTCTCCCACCACTTACTAGCCCAACATCCTGACAAGCCTACCCGCCGTACATCTTACGAAGCTGGTCCTTCAGCCCCTCGACGCTGAAATCCTCAGACTGGCAGAGGCTAATCATCTCGCGCTCCCTGTCCTCGACCCGCTTCACGGCAGCCGGAACATCCGCGGCGATGTCATGCGGAATGCTCATAACCCCGTGCTGGTCGCCGAGGATGATGTCGCCCATATTCACATTGAGGCCGCCGACCGTAACTGGGACACCAACATCAATCAGATGTACATAAGCATGCGAGACGAGAACATCGGTGGCAAACGCATTAAAACCCAGTTCTCGCATCTCATCCAGGTCGCGCACACCGCCGTCCGTAACCGTACCAACGCAGTCCAGCGCACCGTGTATGTTCGCCTGCACCTCGCCCCAGAACGAGCCGATTACGTTTGGATAGTCGATGTCTTGGAGCACAAGTACACGCGGCGCGGGCACACTCAGAATCGTGTCCACCCAGTCCAGCCGGGACACGCTCATATTTGAGCTCGGCGGCATATTCGCGGTGATTACGCCGGTTACCGCGTATCCAATCATATGGCCCATTTCGGGGAAGATCGACTTGACTGCCGGAAGCATAAAGCCCTCTGTGCGCGGCATCACGTCGAATGTCTCTATTGCGTTGGCGACCGAGCAAGTTGGAATCTGACGCAACTCCTCCAACTGCTCTGCACTCAAGTTAGGCACTGGCAAACCTCCTGATTTGTCATAAGTATTATTCTATCGACACATTTAGGCTGATTGAACGGCTCAAATCATAACACAGACACGCCATACACCGCACAAGCATGGCCCCGCCACAAGGCTGTCGATAATCGCTCACTGCTCGTCGATAATCGTGAAACTACTGCTTATTTGCGCCATCCCGCCTATCGTCGCGCCGATTGAGCAGTATTTCTCCTCAGACAGCTCGATGGCGCGCCGCACCGCCGATTCGCGCAACCCTCGCCCCTTCACAACATACTCGATGTTCACCGCCACCCACGTCCACGGCGCGTCAGGCAGTTGCTCCCCGGTAACGCTTATTTCCAGCCCCGTTACATCCTGCCTCTGCCGCCGCAGAATGTTCACTACATCTATGCCGCTGCAACTTCCAAGACTTGTAAGCAGCAGGTCGCCCGGCATCATCCCCTCGAACGCGTCGCCCTCACTCTGCGGCGCATCCACTGTGAGCGTGTGTCCATGCGTGTCCTGCGAAGCGAATCTGAAGCCGCCCTGCCATCCCAGTTCCACACTGCTGGTAGGTCTATCCGTCATCTCAAACCCCCTTAATCCACCCAACATGCATATCGATGTCAGTCCCCGTCACTCCGGCATCCCCGCATCTATCCAGCGCTCTATCTCTTGTATCTCCTCTTCCTTCAGAAAGGGTCCGCCCATGGGCATTTTGGGTATGCTCCCGAATCCGCGCCGCAACGACACGATGAGAGCCGTCTCCGACGCCGGAACTCCCGGCTCAATAAACAGCAGCCCCATCGCCTCGTCATTGGCAAGCTCCTGCGGCGTATCCCAGTAGTAGCCGTGGATACCCGGCAAGCCGCGCCGCTTCTCCCGCCCTTCCCATCGTTGCATAATATCGAATAGCAACTGCTGCACGCGCGGCCAGCGCACGATTTCGTCACTCATAACTACTCTCCCCTTTGCTCGGTTAAGCGCGGTTGTCTTCCAGCGAGCGGTATCACTCCGCTGTGGACATGGGTTGGCGCGTTTCCGCTCTGTCCGGGTTACCGATAATAGTCCCTACGCTGCACCAGTTCTATCAACACATCGTCCGGTCCCTCGATATACGACAGCCGCGTGCCTCCAGCAACCTCGGTTATCGGCAGAACGACCCGAACACCCGCAGCCTCAAGCCTTGCCATGTCCGCATCGATGTCGTCAACATCGAACCCGAAATGCTCCAGCCCAAGCCGGTTTAACTCCGCAGCCGCACGATCGTCGGGCGTTCCTTCCGGCTTCGATGATATGTTCAATCGCACCGGTCCTCCCGCGTCCATGCTGACGGTAATCGTGCCCGGCATCACCTCTCTGGCTCCCAGCACCTTAGCCCCGAAGTGCTCCTCGTACCACGCCGCCGATGCGTGCGGATCAGCCGACCTTATATGCACATGATTTATCGCGTATGCCATTTGAAAATCCTCCCGGTTAATTCCGTTCCGTCCATCTATGTTAGCCCCTGTGTCAACCACACTTGACCACGCCCGTTCAATAGTCTGATAATGACAAGAACCGTTTGTATTAAATGAAGGCGTCCATAAACTATAAGAGGACGCCACCCGAAAGGAGCACAAAAATGGCAGATATTGGATTCATCGGACTGGGCATCATGGGTAAGCCGATGGTGCGGAACCTGATGAAGGCTGGCAATACCGTAACAGTGTACGACATCGTTGGAACTTCGGTCGAAGAGATGGCAACAGAAGGCGCAATCCCCGCGTCATCTTCCAGCGAGGTCGCCTCCAAGAACCCCCTGATAATCACGATGGTTCCCGACTCCGCAGATTCCGAAGCCGCCATTCTCGGCGCAAACGGCGTGCTGGAAGGCGCGGCGTCCGGCTCAGTGGTCATCGACATGAGTTCCATAGCCCCCGCATCCTCGCAGAAGATTGCAACGGGTTGCGAGGCACAGGGCGTTGACTTCCTCGACGCTCCGGTCAGCGGCGGGGAGCCGGGCGCAGTCTCCGGCACACTCGCTATAATGGTTGGCGGCAAGAAGGATGTGTATGACAAGTATGTCGATGTATTCGCTCCAATGGGCAGCGCCACTTTCTGCGGCGACTACGGCGCAGGCAACACCACAAAGCTCGCAAATCAGATTATGGTCGCCATTAACATCGCAGCCGTCGGTGAAGCCCTCGTGCTCGCGAAAAAAGCGGGCCTCGATCCCAATGTCGTATTTGAAGCAGTTAAGGGCGGTCTCGCCGGAAGCAACGTGCTCAATGCCAAGGGTCCAATGATGATAGAGGGCAACTTCAACCCCGGCTTCCGCATCCGACTCCACCAAAAGGACCTCAACAACGCCTTGCAGACAGCGCGCGAACTCAGCGTTCCCCTGCCATTCACCGCTATGGCTCAGCAGGTCATAGGCTCCCTCATGAACGAAGGCAAGGGCGATGCCGACCATTCCGCCATAGCCAATTTCATCGAGGACATGGCGCAGACGAAGATTAGCGGCTAGACATTGGCGAAATGAAGATTGTCATCATCAACGGCCCCAACCTAAACATGCTCGGCAAGCGTGAGCAGTCATACTATGGTGTCAAGACTCTCGCGGACATCGAGGAGATTGTCGCTGAGAAGGCGCGCGATCTCGAAGTCGAGACCGAGTTCTATCAGTCGAATCACGAGGGCGCGTTGGTGGATTACCTGCAAGCCCTTACGCCCGATGTCGAAGGCATAGTAGTCAACGCGGGCGCAATCACCCACTATGGCATCTCATTGAGAGACGCCTTGATAGACTCACGCCTCCCGATAGTAGAAGTACACCTTTCGAATATCCACGCCCGCGAAGAGTTCCGCCGACATTCGGTCATCGCCGACATCGCGCAGGGGCAGATTGCCGGCCTCGGCTGGCAGGGCTATCTCTTCGCGCTGGAGTATCTAGCAACCCATCTCAAGCAACCATGACTCAAGAGGGAACAGGAACATGAGCCTCAAACTTCAAAAGCTACGCCAGCAACTCGACGACGAGGAATTGGACGGCATCCTCATCTCGTCTCCAGAAAATCGCCGCTACATGTCCGGCTTTGCGGGTTCCGCAGGCTGGCTGCTCATATCCCGCGACGACGCCACCCTAGCCACCGACTTTCGCTACATCGAGCAAGCCGGAAACCAGGCACCCGACTTCACCATCCTGCGCACTCAGCGCGGCCTAGGCTGGTTCCCCGAATGGACTGCCGAACACGACGTCAAGCGCATCGGATTCGAAAGCCAGAACGTCACCTTCGCCACCCATCTGGCATTCCTGAAGGCAATCGAGGAAACCGAAGGCTCTAACCAGCCAGAACTGGTGCCCACCTCCGGCATCGTGGAGAAACTGCGTACATTCAAAGACGCCGATGAACTCGCATTGCTCACCGAAGCCATCCGCATCGCAGATGAAGCGATTGATCAGGTTGGCCCGCAAATAGAGCCAGGCATCACTGAGGAAGGCGTAGCGTGGGAGCTTGAAAAAGCGATGCGCGAGCGCGGCGCCGAGATGATTTCCTTCGACACCATCGTAGGCGCAGGCCCCAACGGGGCTCTACCCCATCACCGCGCTGATGAGACAGTCATCAACCCTAACGACGCCATCGTCATAGACATGGGCGCGAAGTACCAAGGTTATTGCAGTGACCTCACCCGCACCTTCTTCGTCGGCGAACCCGACGCCAAGTTCCGCGAGATATACAATATCGTCTTGCAGGCACAACTCACGGCCGAAGAGCAGGTGACGGCAGGTATGACCGGCAAAGAATGTGACGCCATCGCACGCGACATTATCGCAGACGCAGGATACGGCGACGATTTCGGACATAGCCTCGGGCACGGCGTCGGGCTGGAAGTCCACGAGTACCCGCATGTCGGTCCCACCGCCGAAGAGGATGTCCTTGAAGACGGCATGGTCTTCACCATCGAGCCGGGCATCTACCTCCCCGGATGGGGCGGCGTCCGCATCGAAGACATTGTAGTACTAGAGAACGGAAAAGCCCGCGTGATCAGCAAGGCACGCAAGCTATTCAGCTAGTCCGACCTCAGCCTGTCAGTGCGCCAGCGTGTCGGCAAATTGCCGATAAGTCGTATCAGAGCCTCATTCTCTCTATGGATGGCTTTCGACATGCCGAAACACTGATGAACTGACAGGCCGAGCGACTGACACACTTCCCGGAGGAACTCAAATGACTGTCAATTATGGAGAACTACGTAAGGGCATGGCAATCGAGATGGACGACGCCCCCTATATCGTCCTCGAATACGAGCAGCGCAAGATGCAGCAGCGCGCGCCGACCATGCGCATCAAGTTCCGCGAACTCACAACCGGCAGGCAGGTCGAGCGCTCATTCTCCGGATACGACGTTGACTTCAAGCTCGCCGACGTGGAGCGCCGCTCGGCGCAGTACATTTATGAGGACGACAGCCTTTATTACTTCATGGATACCGACACCTACGACCAGTTCCCTTTATCCGCCGACCAGATTTCCGACGGCTTGCGGTTCCTGGTCGAGCAAATCGAAGTTGACCTCGTACTCTACCGGGAAAATCCGGTCGCCATCGAATTGCCCATCACGGTCAACCTCGAAGTAACCGAAACCGTGCCCGGAGTGCGCGGAGACACCGCCCAGGGCGGCACCAAGCCGGCAACCCTCCAAACCGGCCTCGTAGTCCAGGTGCCTCTGTTCATAAGTCAAGGAGAGTTAGTAAAGGTGGATACCCGTTCCGGCCAGTACCTTTCACGCGCATAGCGACACACATGCCTGCAATTTACTCCGTCTCACAGCTCTCATCGCACACCAGGCAGACGCTGGAGCGCGACAGTGTGCTCCAAGACCTGTGGGTCAGCGGCGAAGTCGCCAACCTTGCCCGCCCCGGCTCAGGCCATTCCTACTTCAGCGTCCGTGACGGCAAAGCCACTCTGCGCTGCGTCATGTTTCGCAACTCTCGTGGTATGCACTTCCTCGACAACGGCGCAGCCATCATCCTGCACGGCCGCGTTTCCATCTACGAGCAGCGCGGAGACCTCCAGATTATCGCCGACATCGCGCAGCCTGAGGGCGTAGGCGAGCTTCAGCTCAAGCTCGAACAGCTCAAGCTCCAACTTGAACAGCAAGGTCTGTTCGACGAGTCCCGCAAACGTGAACTGCCACGCTTTCCTAAGAAGATTGCCGTAGTTACTTCGCCCACTGGCTCGGTATGGCACGACATTCAGAACGTGGTTCGTCGCCGCTATCCTCTCGTTGAGCTTGCGATCGCGCCGGCTCCGGTCCAAGGTGAAGACGCCGCGCCGGCAATCGCCGAGTCTCTGCAAGCTGCGGGCAGCGAACCGGGTGTTGACGTAGTCATCGTGGCACGCGGCGGCGGCTCCCTCGAAGACTTATGGGCGTTCAACGAAGAAGCCGTAGCGAGGGCGATTTTCGCCTGTCCCGTGCCAATCGTCAGCGCAGTTGGCCACGAGACCGACTACACCATCGCCGATCTTGTAGCGGACTTACGCGCGCCCACCCCTTCGGCAGCAGCCGAACTCGTCGTCCCTGATAAGATCGAACTTATGGCGTTCACAGTCGCGGCAGCACAGAGTATGGACGCCTCCATAACTCGTCGGCTCTCAGCCGGCATAGACACCACCAGGCAGCTCGACGGACGACTTCATAACGCCCTCCCCGACCTGGACGCATTGCGAATGCAAATCGACGACCGCCTGAAGAGCGCGCGCCGCACACTCGCACACTTGCTAACCCTCAACACCGAGCGCGTACAAGGCCTCAGATTGCGGCTCGACTCCCTCAGCCCACGCGACACCTTGCGACGCGGCTACGCTATAGTGCAGCGTAAGGACGACGGTAGTGTCATCAGCGCCTCCAGCGAGGTCGCTGGCGGAGACGACATCGACATCACGCTTACGGATGGTGAGCTTAAGGCGAAAGTCACATCTACACGACAGGCATTGCAGGAGCGGATATGACAGAAAGCAGTACAAACGGCTCTCACGAAGAACTAGGCGACCTTACCTTCGAGCAAGCGCTTGAACGGCTCGATGGCACAGTGGAGGCATTGGAGTCCGGTGGTCTTTCGCTGGAAGAATCGACACGCCTATACGAAGAGGGCATCGGCCTCGCCCGTATGTGCAGCGAAGCTCTGGCATCGGCGGAATTACGCATCACGCGCATCCGCACCGCACACGGCGAGCAGATGCGCTTTCTCGCGGAAAGTCCCACGGACTATGAGGCAACGGATTGCTGAAGCTCATAGCAAAAGGCTTCCGAACCGTGAGCGACCGGATTCGCACGCAGGGTGTCCGGACCACCGCTCTCTGGGCTTACGCGCGCGGCAAACCCAAGATTACAGGCGTCCCTCCGCTGAAATACAGCCGCGTAACTGACTCCATATATGTCGGGCCCCAGCACCGCGCCAACGGAAAGCGCGCCCTGGAACACGCGGGCATCACCCATATCATCAACATGCGCTCCGAGTTCGACGATGAGTCATACGGCTTAACTCTTGGTGACGGCCGGTCAGACAACTACTGCTACCTGCCAACGATTGATGACGATCCAATCTCGGCAGAGCACATCGAAACGGGAATCGCCTTCATCGGCAGCGCAATAGAAAGCGGCGGCAAAGTCTATATTCACTGCTCGGCCGGCGTCGGACGCGCCCCCAGCATGGCGGCGGCGTTCCTGATTAGCAGGGGTTACAGCACGGAAGAGGCATTGGGGCTAATCCGACAGGCACGCCCTTTTATCAAGCCCACAGCCGTGCAGATAAGCGCATTGAAGCTTTTTGAGGCGCAAAGTGCGGCGGCGCAAATTGATTTCTGACGGCTAATCGTCCGTTGAGCGCACCCAGATGAACTGCCCCACCTGATAACCGACTACAACATCGTCATCCAAGCACTTGAACGATATGATACCGGTGGACGTGTTTATCTCATTGACCTCAATCGCGTTACCGGGAATCACCTGATTCCGCACCAGGTGCTCGAGCAGCACCTCATCGTCCACTGGTATCTTGTCGATCTCCAGCTTCTGACCCGCCTGCGCCTCATTCAGGCGGAACGACACACCCTTACTCACATAATCCGTCCCCGGAATCGGGTAGCCGAACGGTGAGGTATTAGGCATCCCCAGCTTCGCCATGATACGCTCTTCCAGGTACGGGGAAATGGCATGCTCCAGCAGGTGGGCCTCGACATGTGCCCTGTGCAGTTCCACATCGAACATGTCCACGACCATCCGCTCGGCAAGGCGGTGGCGCCTGACGATGCTCTCGGCGTGCTGCGAACCCTTCCTGGTAAGGGACAGCTGCTTCTTGGAATCTACTGCGAGCAATCCTTCGCGCTCAAGACGGCGAATCATCCCGCCTACGGTCGGCAGCGATGTGCCCAGACCTTCGCCTTCGGGCAGCATCTTGAGGTGTTCAGCGAGTAGGGTCAGCGTGACCGTGGCATCCTCTTCGTCGAGACGATATATAGACAGTAGATAATTCTCCGCCGTCATTGAAAGCCTCTGTCTCGACGGAGGAATGTTGTCGGATTTGGAGCTAGTGCTCCTCTTAGTTCTAGCCATATTGATATGCCTACTATCGCATCATTATGAATTGAGATTAACACCCACTCCGAAGCAAGTCAATTACGCAAGGCTTCGATGACAAACCCCCGACATCCTGGTGCTACCTCTCGATAGATCGCTTTGTGAGATGTAGTGCCCAAAAATAAGCCACGCTGCCCGTGTAACAGGCAACGTGGCCACTACAATAGCAGTTCTTGGCTTACGTCCGCGGGCTATCGCTTATTTTCGGCCCTCACGCATTGTCGTGAGGCACTCGTGCTACCTATTCGGCGGTTGTCCTCTCGCCAAGCCGGGCGTCTATCTGAAGCAAGCCGGTTCCGTCACCGTCGATGATGCGGAGGTGGTCAACAATTTCCTCCGCAACCTTCTCTTCTTCAACCTGCTCATTGATAAGCTCATGCAGCATTACCTGCGCCGCGTAGTCGCTCTCCTCGATGGAAAGCTGGTACATCCGGTTGATGAGGGCCGTAACCTTGCGCTCGTGTTCCAGCGTGCGCTCCATCACATCCAGCGGGTTACGGAAGTCCGACGGCGGCTCCTCGATTCCCTTCAGCGTCGCACGCCCACCCCGGTCATGCACATAGTCGAAGAAGCGCATCGCATGCGAAGTCTCCTCTTCGTTCTGCATCCGCATCCAGTGCGCGAAGCCCGGCAGATTCTCGTCCTCGAAGTACGCAGACATCGACAGGTACAGGTACGCAGACGCGAGTTCCGCGTTGATCTGGTCGTTGAATGATTCCTGTAAGTTCATGCTCAGCTTCATTCAGTATCCTCCTAAAGTGTATAGTTTCGGTGCTTTTATGCACATTTCAATTCCGACCTTGTATCTATGATTACACCAGTTAAGAGGCTAGTCCAGAGTGAATTCAGAAATAACTTTGCCTACAGCCTACAACACATGCTTCCATCATTTGCCCTCTTGGTTGATGCGTAATCAACCATTCGGATATGATGCTACTAACGCTCACAGTTGACACTTACATAGCTATGTGTATATTTATTTTTTATATTAGTATAGATTTGTTTTCATTAGTTATAGACACGAAGGCCTGACACGACTACAGAAACGCTCGACAGCATCGAATTGGCAGTCCCGACAACTCGTGCATCAATATGTGAAGCCATTTTCGGCAGGCGCATGACGAAGAGTTCACAGACGCTGAAGTCCCGCTCGATGGACTCGAACACATGCTGGAGGGATGATATGGGCAAACAATCAGCGCATCACGAATCCGTAGCGCTTCATCGACATCAAACAAGACAGCGCCACAGAGAGTATCGTTTCGTGGTAGAAGTGATGTCGCCCTGCGCATCGACGAATGTGTAAACGCCGATAGGCGACGGTGGAAGTTGTGGCTAGTGTGGGGTGGTTGGTACCCCTGCCCGGACTCGAACCGGGGCACACGGTTTAGGAAACCGTTGCTCTATCCTCCTGAGCTACAGGGGCACTCACATTATACAGCCACCTGCACACGCTTGTCAGGCATTGTTGAGCGCCCGCCATCCCATCCTGTTCACACCAACGGAATCACCGCTCTCTATTCTCACGCCCTGTATTATCTGCTATAATTTCAAGGATAGTTGAACTGGTGATGGCGCACGGCGCACGCCCGGGGCGGTTAGCTCAGCTGGTTAGAGCGCTTGCTTCACACGCAAGAGGTCCCAGGTTCGAGTCCTGGATCGCCCACCATTCCGGCAGCGAGTGGCAATGTCACATACGCTTGCCAAAGTCAGCATTAGTGCCGAAGTGGCGGAACGGAAGACGCGCTACGTTCAGGACGTAGTATCCTTACGGATGTGTGGGTTCGAATCCCTCCTTCGGCACCAGCCGAGTCAGGTATGTTGACAGGAGTTCCTTTTCAAGCGCTTGTAGCTCAGTTGGATAGAGCGCAGCCCTGCGGAGGCTGAGGCCGTGGGTTCGAGTCCCGCCAAGCGCGCCACACTCCCATTCTTTGTAGTGTCCGCAATTCACGCCGTCCCCTTCCACTATAAGCGGGCGATTAGCTCAGATGGTTAGAGCGCTTGCTTTACACGCAAGAGGTCCCAGGTTCGAGTCCTGGATCGCCCACTCCATTTCCAGCGACATCGAACATACTTCGCCCGTGTATCCCTTTCGCCTGCTCAGGATGCTATGCTCATGTCTCTACTGACCTGAAGAGCAAACAGAAGACGCGACCGTATATCCATGGATGAAGCAATTGTTTTCGGCGTACTGCTCGTAGCGCTCGTAATGTTCATCTCGGGCAAGATACGCTACGACATCGTCGCCGTCGGCGTTTTGCTCATCCTCACCGTCCTACGCATCGTGCCGGCAGATGACGCCTACCGCGGATTCGGCCATCCCGCGGTGGTAACCGTCGGCGCGGTCCTCGTGCTGAGCAAAGTCCTAGAAAATTCAGGCGTCATCGATGTCATGGGACGCTGGTACTCCCGTGTTGGCGAGCGACTGACCGTACAGGTAATGTCACTGTCAGGCTTGGTAGCCGTCCTTTCCGCGTTCATGAACAACGTGGGGGCTCTGAGCCTGCTCATGCCGCTCGCAGTCAGGGTCGCCAACAGTGCGAAGCGACCTTACTCCCCCTATCTCATGCCCCTGTCGTTCGCTTCTTTGCTGGGCGGACTCACGACCTTGATAGGCACTCCGCCCAACATAATAATCTCCGCTTTTCGGGAGGATGCGGTGGGCAAGTCCTTCCAGATGTTCGATTTCACGCCGGTCGGAGCGGTGGTTGCCATCTCGGGTCTGCTCTTCATCTGCTTCGTCGGCTGGCGTCTGATTCCGTCGAGACGACCACGAGCGAGTCTATCAGACGCAATCGACATCGCCGATTACATGGTGGAAGTGCGGGCGACCGAGAATTCTCCATTCGTAGGCAAGCTTGTCCACGACCTCGAAGAGTCGGTCGGAGAAGACGTGGCAATCGTGGGACTCATTCACAGGGGACTGAGCTACGGCGCGCCGTCCAGCTATCAGATAATCGACGTGGGCGACGTGTTCATAGTGGAGGTCGCTCCCGAAGACCTCAGGGCATTCTTGACTCGGACCGGGTTCGCACTCGAAATCTTCAGAGACATACGCTCGGACGTGGTGCGAACAGTCGAGTCTGAGGATGTGGCGCTGCTTGAGGCGGTCGTAATGCGGAACGGCCTTGCGGACGGAAACACCGTGCGAAACATGCATATGCACTCCGCGTTTGGAGTCAACCTCCTCGGCGTTTCAAGGAGAGGCAACCGACTGGTAACAAGGCTCAGTCACCTGGTGTTGCAAGTTGGAGACGTGCTGCTGCTTCAGGGCAGAACAGAGGTGGTGCAAGCGGCCCTGCCACAGCTGGGCTTGCTTCCCCTGGCTCAGCGTGAGTTAACGGTCGAACAGCGCCGCCGCCCGCTCTTGGTTCCTGTTGCGACATTTGCCGCCGCCCTGCTCCTGACAATCTTCGGCATCGTCCCGATCCACGTATCTCTGCCTGGAGCGGTTATCGTACTTCTGGTCAGTCGCTTCCTGTCCCTCCAGGCAGCATATCGGGCAGTCAATTGGCCTATCATCATTCTGCTGGGCGCTATGATTCCGGTTGGCGAGGCTCTGGAAACAACCGGAGGTGCGCTGCGTATCGCCTCAACCCTGACCGATTTGGGCGAATCCTTGCCTCCTTGGACGATGGTCGGCTTAGTCCTGCTCATAACCATGCTTCTGTCCGACTGGATCAACAACGCAACGGCAGTGATCCTCATGGCACCCGTCGGACTCGGTGTTGCCGCGGCAATTGGAGCGACAGCCGACCCCTTCCTCATGGCCGTTGCCATAGGCGGGTCCTCCGCCTTCTTATCCCCGATAGGGCACCAGTCAAACACGATAGTTATGGGGCCCGGAGGCTACCACTTCGGTGATTACTGGCGAATGGGACTCCCTTTAGACATCATCATAATCGCGGTAGCGACACCGCTGATAGTGTGGTTCTGGCCCCTCAGCGCATAACTCCTGAAGCGCCAAGCCGGTCGCCATTCGCTCACAGTAGGCAGACATTCCCACATTGGCGAGAATAAGACTGTTCAAGCGATGCGAGCCTCTGGCAGCGGGCGGTTGAGGCGCCCTATTCCTTTAAGTATAATGAGGCTCAACCGGCTAGGTTGTTGCAGGCTTTAGGAGCGAGCCATGACCGACAGTAATCTTGCATTGATGGCTCACCTGATGCGCCGTGCCGGTTTCGGTGCAAGCCGCAAGGAACTCGAGCGATATGCCTCACAAGGCTATGAGGCCACCGTCGAAGAGTTGCTTCATCCCGAAGACGCCCCGCCTGCGCTGGAAGACGAAGACCTCATCAGGCGCTACCACATCGACCAGAACAGCCTTATCTATGTTGAAAGCTGTCAGGCTTACTGGCTATACCGCATGATAAACACGCGTCGCCCGTTGGAAGAGAAAATAGCCCTCTTCTGGCATCATGTCTTCGCTACCGGATACACCAAGCTCAATCAGCCCAAGGCAATTCTGAAACAGGTCGAGATGTTCCGCAGGCACGGATTGGGCAGCTTTCGCAATCTGCTGCTGGAGCTCTCCCGCGATCCTGCCATGATTTTCTGGCTGGACAACAAGGACAACCACAAGGACGCCGTGAACGAGAACTACGGTCGGGAGATACTCGAACTCTTCTCTATGGGAGTAGGCAACTACACTGAGGAAGATGTGCGCGAATGCTCACGCGCCTTCACCGGCTGGACCATCCTCAACGCGCCGCTTCACGCCTCCAGGGTTTCGCGTGATTCAGTCTGGCCCTATGGACGCCTGGACTGGCAGTTCCAATATCTGAGCGAAGACCACGACGACGGCCAAAAAGAGTTCCTCGGCAAACAAGGATGCTTCGACGGCGAAGATGTGATAGACATCATCTGCTCCAATCCTGCCACCGCTCGCTTCCTGGCGCGCCATCTATATAACTTCTTCGTGGAGGACGATGCTCAGGTCCCGGCCTGGCAGACTGTCCCGCCTAAAGACCCCGAAGCAATCAACCTTATATCAGCGGAGTTGATGACGAATGACTACGACATTCGAGCCACTCTCAGAACGCTCTTCCATTCCGACTTCTTCAAGCAGTCCGCATTCCGCAGAATAAAGAGTCCGGTCGAAATGGTCGTCGGCTCGGCTCGCCTGAGCGGCAGCTTCGACTTCCCAGAAGTGGAAGACATACAGCTCGGCTTTCAGGCGAACTTCATGGGACAGCGGATTCTAGACCCGCCGAGTGTCGAAGGCTGGCACACCGGAACGGAATGGATAAACACCGCGGGCTTGGTGAACCGCATCAACTTTGCGGTGGACCTCTTCTCCGACCACAGCAAGACGGGCGTGCGGGACATCGTTGACAGAATCGAGGCGCGAGGAAATCTGTCTCCGGAGAATTTCGTGGATTCAAGCCTCGAAATGATGGGCTGTCTCGAGGCCTCCGAGCGCACGCAGACCGAACTCTACGGTCACGCCTCCGTACTTGGAGACTTGCGCTTCCAAACAGCTACGGATAAAGCCGAATCGACGCGCCGAATAAAGGAGATGATGCAGCTCATTGCCTCCACGCGCGAGTACCAGTTGGCATGAACGAATCGGTGCAGACTAGCATGAATTACCGCTACAGCCACGTCATCGGCTTCCTGTCCGTCAGCGGACGCGGATTCAACAATCCGGTTGACCTGGCAATAGAGGATAACGGCACTCTCTACGTGCTCAATCGTGCGGGATCAGATGTTGCCGAGCGCATGGTTTCCAAGCGCATCACCATCTGCACCGTCGAAGAAGACTACTTTGGCGAGTTCGCTTATGGAGGCACCGCGCAAGGTCAGATGATGTGGCCCTGCGCCATGGTGATGAACGCAGACGGCAAGTTGTTCGTAACCGACGAGGCGCTGCACCGCATTTCAATATACGATACGGACGGCAGCTTCATTGACAGTTGGGGCATTCATGGCAAGAGCGATGGCGAATTCAACCGCCCCTCCGGCATAGCATTTGACCCTGAAGGCAACTTGCTGGTTGCGGACGGACTTAATCATCGAATCCAGCGATACACCGCAGACGGTCGCTACCTTGGTGGATGGGGCAAAAAGGGCGTCGAACCCGGCGAGTTCAACATCCCGTGGGGCGTCACCGTGGACATCGCAGGCAATGTGCTGGTCGCCGACTGGCGCAATGACAGAATTCAGAAGTTCGACTCTGACGGCAGTCCACTTGCGACATTCGGCTCGACGGGCAGCCTCGAAGGGGAGCTGAGCAGGCCTTCAGGGATAACGGTTGACGAAGACTGCAACCTGTATATCGCCGACTGGGGAAACCACCGCGTCCAGATTCTCAGCCCGGAAGGACGATTTATCGCCGCCTTTAGAGGCAATGCCGGTATGTCAAAATGGTCTGACGACTACTTCCTAGCTAATCCGGACGAACTTGAGGAACGACAGAAAGCCGATCTGGAGCCCCAACTCGATTCATCTACCATCTATGACACGAGAGACGAATCCGCCAGCATCGAGAAATACTTCTGGGGGCCCACAGCCGTCAGGCTGGACAATCACGGAATAATGTTTGTAGTGGACAGTTGCCGCCACCGCATCCAGGTCTATCAGCGAGAGAATCCTGAAGGCTAGTAGGGACGGTTTGCTTCCTACCAGCGTTTCCTAGCCATCCCTCGCCGGAATTCCGTTACAGGTCCACATCTAACGGGCGTCTCTGAAGGGCCTGAAGAATGCCCTTATGTCCTCGGCAAGCAGTTCCGGCTCCTCCAGAGCCGCAAAGTGCCCGCCTCGTGGCATCTGCGTCCAGCACTGCAAGTTGTACGACCGCTCAGCCCACTCCCTCGGCGGCCGGCTAATCTCCGCTGGGAATGCGGCCACACCGGTGGGAACTTCTATCTGCTCGTCTTTCGCCAAGGTCCACGTATAACGTTGATTTTCCTTGTACATCCTAGTTGACGAGCTTATAGTTTCGGTTGCCCAATAGATGGTGATAGTGGTCAGCAACTCGTCCTTGGTAAATCGCCTTTCTACATCGCCGCCGCAATCACTCCACGTTCGATACTTCTCGACAATCCACGCCGCCAGGCCGGCCGGTGAATCGTTAAGACCGTAGGCGAGAGTCTGAGGCTTCGTCCCTTGAATATGCGCATAGCCGCCTTCGGCCTGCTGCCACTCTTCGCGCTCTCGCATGTGCGTCCTCTCCGCATCGGTCAGGTCCCTGGCGCCGTCGCCAAGATATGGTACCGGTCTGGTAACTGATGTGAGGTGAATGGCGATCAGACTATCCGCGTGCCCATGTCCCAACCTAGACGTTACTCCGGCCCCAATATCCCCGCCGTGAGCCGCAAATTCAGGATAGCCGAGAGTCTGCGTCATCAACTCCACCCACAATGCAGCGGTCTTGGCGACCTCCACTTCTCGCTCGGTAGGATGATCCGAAAACCCAAACCCGGGCAGCGACGGCGCTACAACGTCGAATGAATCCTCCGGATCGCCGCCATGAGCCTCAGGGTCGGTCAACAGCGGTATTATCTTGTGCATCTCATAGAATGTACCGGGCCACCCGTGTGTTATTACTAGCGGGATAGGGTTGGGACCCTTTCCTCGTTCGTGGATGAAGTGGATACCAAGTCCACCCACCGTTGCCCTGAAGTGATTGAACGAATTGATCTGACGTTCTTGAGCGCGCCAATCGAAGTCATTGCACCAATAGTCAACTAGCTCCTTCAGATAATCCATGTTGGAGCCGTATTCCCAACCTACACCCGGAAGTTCATCCGGCCAGCGAGTAGCTGCTAGTCTCTTCCGCAAATCAGCAATAACTTCATCGCTGATGCTTATCTCAAAAGGCTTTGCTTGCATATCATGTCTCCACATCTTCAATCGAACCGTTCTTGTGCGAGTTGGTGAAACCCAGACCGACCGGAATTAGCTAAGTCGGACGTTCAAACCATATCACAATGGCGGCGCTATTTATGACATTGATGCCGCGCCCTATCAACATTACGAATCTGGCAATGACACATCGGTATTTATCCATTATGATAGATGGGGTGGGTTCCACCGCTCCGTGCACTTAACTGCGGCGGACACCCTGAACATACCATTGACTTGTTTCCAGAGGAGAGGCTTTTGCAGCAAATTGATACCGCGCGAGGAATCGCCCAGCTGATAGTGGATAATGTCAAGCGCGTGATAATCGGCAAGGACCAAGCTATCGAGCTGGGCGTCATTGCGCTGATGTGCGAAGGACATGCGCTGATAGAGGATGTGCCTGGCGTGGGAAAGACGATGCTCGCGCGAAGCATAGCGCGCTCGGCGGGTTGTTCTTTCAAGCGCATCCAATTCACGCCCGACCTGCTGCCGACTGATGTAACCGGCGTCTCTATCTTCAACCAGAGAAGCGGCGAGTTCGAGTTCAGGCAAGGTCCGATAATCGCGCAGCTTGTTCTTGCGGATGAAATCAACCGCGCCACTCCGAAGACGCAATCCGCTACGCTCGAAGCCATGGAAGAGCGCCAGGTAACCGTAGAAGGCGTCACGCACACAGTGCCCACACCGTTTATGGTTATGGCAACGCAAAATCCCATCGAGTACGAGGGCACATTTCCTCTCCCGGAGGCGCAGCTGGACCGTTTCTTCGTGATGATTTCACTCGGCTATCCGTCCGCAGAAGAGGAAATTGCGGTCATCAACGGGCAGCAGGTGGGACATCCAATAGACAACTTGCAGGCGGTCGCCACATCGGAAGAAATCCAGGAGATGCAGCGCGCCGCACGCGATGTCTATGTGGACGACCTGATAAAGGAGTACATCGTAACGATAATCGGCGCTACCCGCGATCACCCGGACATTGCTCTCGGTGCATCGCCCAGAGGCTCCCTGTTCCTGTTCAGGGGCGCGCAGGCTTTAGCGCTAATTCGCGGTCGAGACTATGTGCTGCCTGATGACGTGAAGGAGCTGATAGTCCCAATCATGCGTCACAGGATTATCGTATCGGCTGCGGCAAGGATGCGCGGCGTGGACCCCGCCATAATCATGAACGAAATAGGCGACAGCATACCTGTGCCGGGTGCACAGGCTCAGGGCTGGTTCAGGAGCTGACATCATCTACGAGGCAAAGGCTTACCTGCTGCGGCGGTTCTATCTGGTTATCACCCTCTGCATCGCAACGGTGCTTACGGGCGCTGCGACGGGTTTCGGGCTGTTTTATCGCCTGTTCTACATTCTGGGACTGACCCTTATATTGGGTTACTTATGGAACCTGATAAGCGTGCAGTCGCTCGAAGTGAGCGTGGACAGGCGTTCTCGCCGCGTTCGCGTAGGCGACAACGTTGAAGAACGACTGACGATACGCAATCTGAGCGCGCTGCCAAAGCCAACCCTGGAGGTGGAAGACCTTACGGACCTGCCCGGATACTCCAGCGGGATGGCAGTCAGCCTGCCGACAAAGGGCTTCCGCTCCTGGCGGACGCAGATGCCTGCGCGCAGGCGGGGCGTCTATACTCTGGGTCCGGTGCGAGTGTCCAACACCGATGCCTTTGGTATGTTCCGACGCGAGCGCTTGTTCTGTGATACCGACCAGCTCATCGTCTATCCTCGCACTCACTACATACCCGAGTTCGCCATACCCGCCGCCGACCTGTCAGGCGACAGCTCCACTCGCAGACGGTCACATGACCTGACTCCCCATGCTTCGAGTGTGCGCGAGTATGCGTTCGGTGACAGCATCAGTCGTGTGCACTGGAGTAGCACAGCGAAATTAGGCAAGCTGATGTCGAAGGAGTTCGACCTCGGGCAGTCGAGCGATGTTTGGATACTCGTTGACCTGCACCGCGATGTGCAGGCGGGCGAACTGGAGGAAAGCACAGACGAGTACGCCGTATCCATTGGCGCTTCGCTGAGCCGAAAGTATCTGGAAGCAGGGCTTCCGGTCGGCCTGATATCACAAGGCGACCAGAGATACTTCCTTCCTGCCGACACCGGAACCGGGCAATTCGAGCGCATCTTAGAGTTCCTCGCTCTCAGCAAGTCTGAGGGCAGCGTAGCGCTGGAGTCATTGCTCGCCGAAGAGGAGCAGCTATGGGGCTATCACAGTTCTCTCATAGTAATCACGCCATCGAATCGTCCGGAGTGGGTAACCGCGTTAAGAGAACTGATGCGCCGCCGTGTTCGTGTTGCGGTTGTACTGGTCGATGGCGCGTCCTTCGACGGGTTCTTTAATACGGCAGAGGTGGTTCCCCACCTTTATGTGGCGGGCATACCACCGTACCTTATTCGCAAAGGTGATGATATTCCAGTGGCACTGAGCCGAGTCTATACAAGTGCGGAAATTGAAGGAGCCGAGTCTTTGACGGCAACGGAGGCGCTTGTATGAGCACAGGAGCTATCACTACCGTTCTGCCACCGCGCCGCGCAACGCAGCGGGAGCGCCATTGGCTTCTCAAGCAGTACGACAGATTTCATCCCAGCCAGGGGTGGGCCAGCTTCATCATACTCGCATTCGCGCTGGTGGTAATTGGACTGTCTGTGCAGGACGGTGCTTGGGTTCCGGTGCCGGGACTACAATCTCTGCTCTTCCTGTCTGCGATAACCGGACTGGGGCTTGCCAAAATACGCATTCCGGCGATATTCCTTCACCCGTTAGGGCTGGCAATCGGCGCGGTTCTTGTCGTTTGGCGGGCTATTGAGGTATCCGACGAGACCTCGATTCTGGCATCGCTTCCGGAAATGTGGAGCAGGCTTGATGTCTGGTATGAGGCTGCGACCAACGACGGAATTTCGACCGATCTGCTGCCCTTCACGCTGCTAATACTGACGATGGCCTGGCTCATCGGATACTTAAGCTCATTCTTTGTGTTCCGAGTCAGCAACGCCTGGGTTACGGTAGTGCTTGGCGGCGTGTCGATTCTAACAAACCTGAGCTTCTTGCCGCCCGACCTGAGCTTCTCCTCGAAGTTCTTCCTGTTCACGCTGCTTGCGATGCTGCTTGTGGTGCGGCTCAACGATGTGCAGAACGAGCAGCGCTGGAGGATGCGCGGCATCCGGTTCGAGATGGTGAACGGATGGCTGACGATGCACGCCGCTATCTGGTTCGGGGTGTTGGTGATGCTGCTGGCAGCGATACTGCCGCTGAAAGTCTATGTGTCGCGCGACCTCGCGAACTGGTGGAACACGGCTCGCTCGCCCGTTTCGAGTCTGGAAGAGGATGTGGCGCGGCTGCTGGCGGGGATACCGTCGCGAAAGAACGTTCCGGGCAGGTTCTTCGGCAAGACACTGCCGTTCATAGGGTCGATTTCCTTCGGGGGCGAGCCGGTGTTCTGGGCAACAACGGACTATCCGTCATACTGGCTATCCAATACTTACAGCGAGTACACGTCGCAGGGCTGGAAGGCAGGCGAAACGACGAAACTCGAGGTGGGAAAGAGTACCGTGCCGCCCCCAAGGCCCGAATGGAACAGGCGCGCGGAGGTAGAGCAGACGGTACAGCTTAACTTTGACAGCGATAGCTTCCTTGCGGGCGGCAATCTCGACTGGCTGAGCCATGACGCAGTTGTGGAGACACTGCGTCCAAAGGACTTCGTGATAGACCTGCACAATCCTGAGTCCGATGTTGCCCTGCCTGAGGACATTCAGGAGGTGGCGCAGACTATTCGAAATGCGGGTGAGCCGCCTCAGCGCTTCGTCGAGTCGTACATATCACGAATGTTACCGGACGATCTGGTGCTGAACAGTGTGGGCTTCGTGGCAGACGAACACGACAATGGAGGGATGGTAGTCCAGAGCCTGAACATAGAGCGTAAGCCGTCTTCCGTGCCCGATATTGTGTCCTGGAAATTCGCTGAGCGCCAGCCTGAGAATCATCCCTACGCCATGATCTCCTATGTGTCCGTGGCGACCGACGAGGACTTGCGACAAGCGAGTACGAATTACTCGGCGTTTATTACCGACCACTACTTGCAGTTGCCGGCTTCGCTTCCACAGCGCGTGCGCGACAAGGCAGTTGAGCTGACGGTGGGCAAGGACAACCCGTACGACAAAGCGGTCGCAATCTCAGACTACCTGCGTAGCGAGACTTTCACATACTCACAGGATATTGAAGCGCCGCCGAGGGATGCCGATGGGGTGGACTACTTCCTCTTCGAGACGCGGACGGGTTACAGTGACTATTTCGCTTCCTCGATGGTTGTGATGCTTCGCGCCGTGGACGTGCCCACACGACTAGCGGCAGGGTACGCGCCTGGCCAATATGACCCTGAGAACGACGTGCGTGTGATACGCGATCACGACAGCCACGGCTGGGTACAAGTATTCTTCCCGGAGTATGGCTGGATCGACTTCGAGCCTACGCCTAGATGGCCGGAACATGAGAGGCGCATGACGAACTCGGCAGTCTCCGGCTTGTCCCCTTCCGGCGGAGATACGGGTGCGATAAACGATCCCTCGGAGTTCCTCGACCCATTCAGCGAGATTGGTCTTCCCGGTCCGGGCGGGCTCAATACCGGATCTACCTTCGGCAATAATCCACTATTGAACGTCGATCTCGTAACGGTCGGCACGCGCGCCGGCATAGTATTAGGCGTGGCTGCCGGAGTCTGGCTGCTGCTGTACTGGCTATGGAATCTGGGACTGCGCGGGCTATCTCCGGTGGAGAAGGCATACACCAGGATGAATCGGCTGGGTACCCTGGCGGGTCTTAGGCGACGTGCTTATCAGACTCCTAACGAGTATGCGGCAATGATTTCCGGCGTGCTCGGCGAGACCGCACCGTCGGCGCGGCACATCGCGCGCGAGTTTGCGGCGTTACGCTACACAGGCATAGCATCAGATAACGGCGACCATGAAATGGAAGAAGCTTGGCGCAGCATAAGGGGTGCGCTGGTAGGGCGTGCCTTCAGACGGCTGCTTCCGGGAGGAAACCAAGGATGACGAAGACATACTATGACATATTCGAGACTCCGGCGGGGTGGATGGGCCTGGTGGCATCAGACAAGGGATTGCAGCGCAGCACGTTGCCACAGGCATATCCGGAGGATTGCATAGAACAGCTGGGCAGCGCGATAACTGACGCCGCGCCCTCACCCGCGCGCTTTGCGGACATCAGGGAAAAGCTCGTGCGCTACTTCGAGGGCGAGGAGGTGAACTTCTCGGACGAGCCTATCGACGTGGAGGACGCCTCGCCGTTCCATCAGGCGGCGTGGCAGGCTTGTCGTACCATCCCAAAGGGCGAAACGCGCACCTACAAGTGGCTGGCAGAGCAGGCAGGCAACGCGTTGGCGCCCAGAGCGGCGGGGCAGGCAATGGCGAGAAATCGCCTGGCCATCGTCATTCCGTGCCATAGGGTCATAGCGAGCGATGGCAACCTGAGAGGGTTCGGCAAGGGACGAGAGCGGCTCGACCTGAAGCAGCGCCTAATTGACCTGGAGAAATAGACACTCCAACGGCTATTGCGCTGTTCCCGGCACCAGACACGCCTCTCCCGACGCTCCAAGCACTTCGCTGTTAAGGCGGTCGATGAGTTCGTCGCCTGCAAGAACGCGCACGGCGGGCCATTCCATTTCGACGATGTGTCCCGCAGTACTAATTTCCAATGTAACTTCAGATTCGCCTCGATAGTCCATCAAGACGCTTCTGACATCGTAGAGCATTCGTTTGTCGTGCTCCGGGTCACCTTCTGTGAGGCGCAACAACAGGCGTTGAGTCTCTTCGGTGCGCTCCACCGCATTCCCGTTGACAGGGCTGGATGGAAGCGCGTTTATCCCATTGCCGTTCTGAGGGGCATGCCCGTTCGTACCGTTAACCGGCGACTTCGGAACTTCAGATTCGGTCGGCTTGTCTTCCTGCAAGTTGGAGTCCTCTTCAACGTCATCATTTTTATCGGTGTCGGCTGATAGTGAGCCTTCCACCGGCCCTTCCCACGGCGGTACATCAGCTTCAACGGCAGGTGCATCTCCGGTATATGCGTTGGAAGCTTCGGCTACGGCGGCGCTGGTGTTCCGGTCTGTGGAGGAGACCTCGACCTTGCTCTCAGATAGTGCAGGTTCTCTCCCATAAGACGCCTTGCCATTAACCGGATGAGTTACGGCATCATCGTAGTCCTGCGATTCAATCGTGCCGCTCGAGCCATTCCGAGTCGAGTCGGCATCGGCAGACAGTGCAATCTCCTGAACGTCCATGCAGCTAAGACTCAGCTCATCGTCACGCTGGCGCACATTGCCTGTTACCGCAACCAGCTTGCCGTCCTCCCAGATCGAGTCGGTTTCCTGCAGCTTCTCGTCCCAGATGAAAACCTCCAATGAGCCGTCCATCAGGAACAGAGTGGCTATGGCAAATGGCCTTTGGTCACGCGTATAGCGACGGGTCACATTGGAGACTACACCGGTTACCTTAACGCGCTTTCCCACCATGTCAGCCTGTAAGTCTTTCAGCATAACTATGTCGTTAGCCTCACGGCTGCGCGCGAGCAGGTCAAGCAATGCGTTGTTGGATGTAGATACGCCAAGCAGTTCCTGCTCCCACTGACTCTTTTCGGAGTCCGATGTGTTCATATCGGGAATATCGATACTTGCCAGTTCAGCGGGCATCGAGTCTCCCATCATGTCGAACATGGATGTCTGCTGAGAGTTACGCAGGTGTGCTTCGCTCTGTGCGAGCGAAATGACGCGGTCGATCACTTCAAGCATCCCCGACCGATCACCGAAGTCGTCAAGTGCCCCTGCCCTGATGAGGCTTTCCAGCGCCTTTTTCCCAACTCCACCGAGGTCCGCATTCTGACATAGATGCTCGATGGATCGAAAACCGCCCGACTCCTTGCGTTCCTGAACGAGAGGCGCCACGGCTGTCTCGCCGACATTCTTGATTGCGGACAGACCAAAGAGGATTGCACTGCCGCCTTCCTCCGAAGAATCGATGGCAAAGTCCACCTCGCTTCTATTGATGCTCGGCGACAAGACCGGAATGTTCATCCTGCGGCACTCCGCGATCGCTCCGGCTATTCTCTCCGTATTGTCCTTGTAGGAGTTCAGCAATGCGACCATGTACTCTGCCGGGAAGTTGGCTTTGAGATATGCGGTCCAGTACGAGATTAGACCGTAGCTGACGCTGTGAGCCTTGTTGAACGCGTAGCCGGCAAACGGCTCAATGAGCGCAAAAATCTGTTCCGCCATGTGCTGCGTATAACCCTGGGCGAGGGCGCCTTCGAGGAAGTTCTGCTTTTCCTCAGCCATGATTTCGGGGATTTTCTTGCCCATCGCCTTGCGTACGATGTCCGCCTGTCCCAGAGAGTAGCCGGCGAAAGTACGAGCGATCTGGAGCACCTGGTCCTGATATACGATAACTCCATAGGTTTCTTCTAAGATGTCCTCGAGCGCTGGATGGGGGTAGTGGGGGGCTACGCGCCCATGCTTGGAGTCGATAAATGTAGAAATATGATCCATTGGACCCGGGCGATAAAGCGCAATCATAGCGGCGACATCGCTCAGGGCGCTGGGCTTCAGTTCCTTGATGTAGCGAGTCATACCCGCGCCTTCAAGTTGGAACACACCTACGGTTTCTCCGCGTGACAGCAGGTCGAAGGTGTTGCCGTCATCCAGCGGAATCTCGGTCAGCCCAAAATGGAATCCCCGCGTTTCGGCAATCAGGTCGCGCGCTCTTGCGAGAATGGACAGGTTGGCAAGTCCCAGGAAGTCCATCTTCAGCAGCCCAAGTTCGGCACAAGGATCCATGGCGTACTGGGTCATTGCGACGCCGGTTCCGTCATCTGTGCTGCGCGTCGGACGCTGGAGTGGCACGATGTCGTCAAGTGGTTCCTGAGAAATGACCACGGCAGCGGCGTGAGTGCTGGTGTGGCGTGTCAGTCCCTCCAACCCCATCGCGGTATCGACAAGTCTTGCTACGCCTTCATCGGCGTCGTATATTTCCTTCATCTCCGGACTCTGCTCAAGAGCGTCCTCCAGAGTGATGTTGAGGCGATTAGGCACTAGGCGCGCCACTCGGTCAACATCACCGTATGGCATCGCCAACGCGCGTCCGACATCGCGGATCGCCGCCTTCGCCCCGAAAGTCCCGAAGGTGATTATCTGCGCGACATGCTCCCTGCCGTACTTATCGACGACATAGTTGATGACCTCTTGGCGACGGTCATCCTGAAAGTCCATGTCTATGTCCGGCATCTCCTTGCGCTCAACGTTCAGAAAGCGCTCGAAGACGAGACTGTACGGCAGTGGATTGACATCTGTCACGCCTAGGCAATACAGGACGAGGCTTGCGGCGGCGCTGCCACGCACCGCGAAGAATATATCGCGCTCATGGACAAACTTGGCAATGTCCCAGACAACGAGGAAATAGTCCGGGAATTGCGTCTGACGAATGACGTCCAGTTCATAGGCGAGGCGGGCACGCTCCGTTTCTCCTGCGTTCGGAATGCGCTTGGCCAGTTCCTCGTAGCATATCTTCGCCAGATATTCGTCAGCGGTGATGCCGTCAGGCACTGGGTACTCAGGCAGGCGCATGCGCGAGAAGTCCAGTTTAAGGTCGCACATCTCGGCGATACGCTGTGTGTTGGTAATGGCGTCCGGCACTTCCGCCCAGAGCGCCGCCATCTCTTGCGGACTGCGAAGGTAGTAGGAGTCCTCCGCCATCCTCAATCGTCCTTCATCCTCAATGTTCGTGTTCGTCTGAACGCAAATGAGAATATCCTGTAGGTGGGCGTGTTCTTTCTCGGTATAGTGTGAATCGTTGGTGGCAACCACAGGAATATCGAGCTGGCCGTGCAGTTCCATCAGGCCTTTATTTATCTGAGGCAATTCCGGCACATCGCCATGCTCCATCAACTCCAGGAAGTATCGGCCGTCAAGAAGTTCCTTGTACCACGCCGCGACATCGCGCGCCCTGTCCATGTCGCCCTGAGCAATCGCCTTCGGCACTTCGCCGCTGGGACAGCCCGAAAGAACTATCAGACCCTCACTGTGCCGTTCCAGAATCTCGCGGTCGATGCGGGGCCTATAGTAAAAGCCTTCGAGGTTTGACTTAGAAACCAGCTTGACGAGGTTGTCATAGCCACGCTCGTCCTGTGAAAGCACAGTCATGTGGTAGGGGGACTTATTGTTGGAGTTGCGCTCGTGTCGGCTGTCCGGAGCGACGTACATCTCGCAGCCGATAATAGGCTTGACGCCGTGCTTCTTCGCAATCTGATAGAAGTCGATAGCGCCGTACATGCCGCCATGGTCTGTGATGGCAAGACTATCCATGCCGAGCTTTTTGCATCGGACGACCAAATCCTCAATCTTGCTCAGGCCGTCGATCATACTGAATTCGGTGTGGACATGGAGATGAGTGAACAAGCTGGCTAGACCTCCATTTACGAATCCTCTGTGCTGTGGTGATTATAACACCGCGAGTACGGTGCCGACTGAACTTTGTTCAAAAACCAGGGCAATTTCCCTCCAATCTCAAGGATAGAAACCAAAAGAAGTGCCCCGGACATTACTATCCGGGGCACTTGATTATTGACTAAAAACTACGCTGTCTTGCTACAGTCTAGTAGTCCATCGGAGGCATCGCGGGGGCTGCGGGCGTCTCTTCCGGAACATCGGTAATCAGAGACTCGGTTGTGAGCACCATGGAGGCGACGCTGGCAGCATTCTCGATAGCCGCACGTGTAACCTTCGCCGGGTCCATAATGCCGCGCTCCAGCAGATGGCCGAACTCGCCAACCTCTGCGTCGTAGCCCCAGTCGCCTTCCGCCTTGATGCTCTCGGAGAGGATGACCTCGCCGGAAACCCCGGTGTTCTCGGAGATGAGCTTCAGAGGCTGCTCAAGAGCCTTCTGCAGGATCGAGACGCCAGTCGCCTCGTCTCCAGAGAGCTGGACGCCTGCAAGGGCGTCGCGTGCGCGAATGAGCGCCAGCCCGCCACCGGGGACGATGCCCTCTTCGACTGCGGCGCGCGTGGCCGACAGTGCGTCCTCTACGCGCTGCTTCTTCTCACGAAGCTCAACTTCGGTCGCCGCGCCAACCTTGATGATGGCAACGCCGCCGGAGAGCTTTGCGAGTCGCTCTTGCAGCTTCTCGCGGTCGAAGTCGGAGGTGGTCTCGTCAATCTGAGCCTTGATCTGGTTAATGCGGCCGGTGATGGCGTCGTCTGCGCCCGCGCCGTCCACGAAGATGGTCTCTTCCTTGGTGGCGACGACCCTGCGTGCCCTGCCGAGGTCCTCAACTACTACGGAGTCGAGTTTGCGACCCACTTCCTCGCTGATGACCTGGCCGCCCGTGAGGATTGCCATGTCTTCGAGCATCGCCTTGCGCCTGTCGCCGAAGCCGGGCGCCTTGACGGCGAGGCAGTTGAGCGTGCCGCGCAGCCTGTTGACTACCAGAGTTGCAAGTGCCTCACCCTCGATGTCTTCGGAGATGATGACGAGGTTCTTGCTCACCTGAAGAATCTTCTCCAGCGCGGGAAGCACGTCGGCTACCGCTGAGACCTTCTTGTCGGTAATGAGGATGTAGGGGTCGTCAATGGAGGATTCCATCTTGTCCTGATCGGTGATGAAGTAGGGAGAGATGTAACCGCGGTCAATCTGCATGCCCTCGACGAACTCCTGCTCGAAGTTCAGGCCCTTGGACTCGTCAACGGTTATCACGCCGTCCTTGCCAACGCGCTCCATCACGTCGGCGATGAGACCGCCCATCTCGTCGTCATGGGCAGAAAGGGATGCGACCTGTGCGATCTGCGTCTTACCCTCGACCGGCGTGGACATGCTGCCAACCTGGTCGCGGAGTGCGACAACAGCCTTCTCGATGCCGCGCTTCAGTGCCATAGGGTTGGCGCCGGCGGCGATGTTCTTGAATCCCTCATGAATGATTGCCTGCGCGAGAACGGTAGCGGTGGTGGTGCCATCGCCCGCGACGTCGTTCGTCTTACTGGCGGCTTCCTTGAGAAGCTGCGCGCCCATGTTCTCGAACGGGTCTTCAAGCTCGATTTCCTTGGCGATGGTTACGCCGTCACTGCATACCTGCGGCGGGCCGAACTTCTTGTCGAGAACGACGTTGCGTCCGCGCGGTCCAAGTGTTACGCCTACGGTGCTTGCCATCTGATCGATGCCGCGCTTCATTGCCGCGCGGGCTTCCTCACTGAATGTGAGCTGCTTGGGCATATACTAATCCTCCTGTGAAAATTGCTATCGCGCCTGTCGGAAATTACTTCTTGAATAGAATGTCATCTTCTCGGAGGACGAGATACTCGTCGTCGCCTTCCTTGTATTCGGTGCCAGCGTACTTTGAGTACACAACAGTGTCGCCAACCGCCAACTCCATCGGGACACGGCTGCCGTCATCGGTAAGCCTACCGGGGCCGACCGCGACAACTTCGCCTTCCTGTGGCTTTTCCTTGGCGGTGTCAGGTATATAGATGCCGCCCGCGCTCATCTGCTCTTCAGCGTCAGAGGGCCTTACAACCACACGGTTGCCAAGCGGCTTGAAAGTCGTCTGGGTTGCTGTCGCCATTATCGTCTAAACCTCCTGTGTTCGTGATGTTTTCTTGTATTTTTCCGTCGCCAATTTGCAAGAATAGGCGCCCGAAACACTCAATTATGTCGCTGGGACGCCGATTAGCAGACAAATCACTAGTCTGCTAAAACAATATAACGAAGGCGCAAATACTTTGTCAACAGATTAACCTATGCACCGCATAAATTCGGCGCGTATGGATAATCCCACGACGTTCGGACACGGCCTATATTGGCTCCGTGAGCGAATTTGGAGAAATGCTCTCTTGTGATGTCTTGACCACGGATAAAGGCAATCCATATCATTGTCATTCCATGGGACTTTCAAGCGGGGCGCCCGGTACGAGCAGTCAGGCGGGCATTGCTAAGGCATTGCTCGTAAGCGCGCGCCCAAATCAATGGTACAAAAACCTCGTCATCTACCTCGCCTTCTTTTTCACGATTGATGAGGCTTGGTCGCTGAGCGGGGATCCGGGCGCAGCGCTGAAGATGTTCGGTGTCGTCACGCTGGCATTCCTTGCATTTTCGGCAGTCGCCGGTGCGGTGTACTTACTGAACGACATTCTCGACGCAGATAGCGATCGTCTTCATCCCAGAAAGAGATGCCGCCCCATAGCGTCCGGACGCCTGCCAATGCCGGCGGCATGGACAGAGGCGGCTCTACTGGCAGTCATCGGTATGTCCGGGGCGTTCGCGCTGGAGCCTCTGTTCGGCGCAATCTGCGGTGTGTATGTGGCGGCAAACGTCGCTTACTCATTGCTGCTGAAGCACATCGTCCTCGTCGATGTATTCATCATAAGCGGCGGCATGGTGCTGCGCGCAGTTGCGGGCGCAGCGATCATGCAGGTGCCAATATCACCGTGGCTCTACCTATGCACCGCGCTTGCGGCGTTGCTGCTTGCGCTCATAAAGAGGCGCAGCCAACTCGTGGCCGCAGGCGAAGACGCGGCAAGCCAGCGTCCTTCGCTGAGTAGTTATTCCGCTGAATCCCTTAGCCAGCTAGTCATCATCACAGCGACCGCGTCCCTGATAGCCTACTCGCTGTACACATTCACCGCGCCGAATCTACCCTCCAACAACACGATGATGCTGACCATTCCCTTCGTCGCATTCGGCCTCTTCCGCTACATAATCTTGAGCGCACGGCCAGACGCCGGAGAGGATCCGGAACATTTGCTGCTGGGCGACAAGCCGCTGCTGGCAGCGTTGACCCTGTGGCTCGCGAGCGCGGCGCTCATCCTGGCGATGTTTCGATGAATCCGGGCCAAAGCACAAGAACGCTGAAGTCTAAACCCGCATGTGGTAAACTCGCCGATACTTATTCGTTCGATTCGATAGGAGATAGCGATGGTCCCGCCCGACAGCCTATTTGGAATTATACCTACATGGGTAGGCGTATATGTCGCATCCATCGCGGCCTTTGGAGTTGCGGGCTACTTCCTGTACCAGCGCGTATTCAGGCTGGTACTGCTGGGCAAGCCGGCAGACCGCTTCGACCAGCCCGTGCGCCGCCTCTTCGGTGCGCTGCCGTTCATCTTCGGACAACGCAAGGTGCTCCAGCGGGTGTCACTCAACGACCGCGCAGGTCTGGCGCACTTCTTCATCTTCTGGGGTTTCCTCTCCTTCTCCCTGAGTTACGTACTGTTCATCTTCGGCGATTCGCTGTGGCATCCTCTATCCGCAAAGATTCTCACTGAGACGGGTCTGAAGATATTTACCATATACCTCGATATTCTCGCCACCCTGTTCCTGCTGGTGCTGGCGTGGGCAGCGATTCGACGCTGGGGCTTCACGCCTAGCCGCCTGAAGTTCGATCTCACGCAGAAGAAGGAATCGGCCATCATCCTCGCGCTGATAGCGATGCTCATGATATTCACGCTGCTTACCGAGGCGTTCTATATCGTCGGTGGCGGCACGGGTTCTCATTCAGTCGCTCCGGTAGGCAGCGCATTAGCGTCAGTATTCAGTGGAGTGAGCGCGGAAGCCGCAAATGCGCTCCAGGCCATATTCTGGTGGGCACATCTTGCTATAATCTTGGGCTTCGCCATTTACATCCCGCTGTCCAAGCACATGCACTTGGTCGGCGCGCCGATCAACTTCTTCACTCGCTCACTCGAAGCGCGAGGCACGCTGCCAACCCCAACCGACCTTGAGACTGCCGAGGTCTTCGGCGCGCACCGAATTCAGGATTTCACTCAACGACAGATTTTGGACGGATACGCTTGCGCCGTCTGCGGACGCTGCACCGACAACTGCCCCGCAAACATAAGTGGCAAGATTCTCTCACCGATGCACATAGTGGAAAACCTGAAGGAACACACGCTCGAGACCGGCCCCGGCGTTCTTTCCGGGGAGGACGAGCAATCCGAAAAACCGCTAATCGGACGTTGGATTCAAGAGGAAGCGCTGTGGGACTGCCTGACCTGCGGCGCGTGTGTGGAAGAATGTCCTGTGGGCGTCGAGCACGTTAGCACTATCGTTGACATGCGCCGCTATCTCGTAATGGAGCAGGCGGAGATGCCGGAGACAGCGATGAACGCCCTGCTGAGTATGGAGCAACGCGGGCATCCGTGGCGCGGCACTACGTTCACGCGCACCGATTGGGCAGAAGGGCTGGACATTCCTTTGCTCGCCGACCATCCAGAAGCCGAGGTGCTCTTCTGGGTCGGCTGCACGGCGGCACTGGAACAACGCAGCCAGAGCGTCGCGCGTTCCATGGCATCCGTGCTCAAGCGCGCCGACGTGGATTTCGCCATACTCGGCATGGAAGAGGGATGCACTGGGGACCCGGCGCGGCGCATGGGCAACGAGTACCTTTACCAGATTATGGCACAGCAGAACATAGACACCCTCAACGGCTACAACGTGAAGAAGGTCGTCACCATCTGCCCGCACTGCTTCAACACCATCAAGAACGAGTACCCGCACCTCGGCGGCGACTTCGAGGTACTACACTACAGCGAGTTCGTATCCGAGCTGATTGCCGATGGTCGCATCAAGCCGCTCGTGGAGATGAACACCACGCTCGCCTACCACGACTCCTGCTATCTCGGACGGCACAACGGCATATACGACCAGCCCCGCCAGATTGCCGAAGCCATACCCGGCCTGGAGTTAGTCGAGATGAAGCGTTGTCGTGAGCAGGGCTTCTGCTGCGGCGCGGGCGGCGGCCACATGTGGATAGAAGAGAGCCGCGGCGACCGGGTCAACCACGTCCGCACAGACCAGTACCTCGAAACCGAAGCCAACACCGTAGGCGTCTCATGCCCCTTCTGCCTCCAGATGTTCGAGGAGGGCATCGGTACCAAGCAGGCCCAGGACGCCCGCCAGGCAAAAGACCTGCTGGAGATACTTGACGAGAGCCTGGGTTAGAGTCGTTGCCAGTAGAGATCGAACACCTCTTCCATCGCTGCCCACCACTCACCCGGCTTGGCATCCGGCACACGCATCTGGAACTCACGCATAAGCGCGTCCCACTCCGCAGCACGCGGTGATGCCTCCGTGTAGCGCTGGAAGTCGCGCTCAAGGTCGAAGTCGTCGGGCACTTCAAGGTACATGAAAAGCCGGCTGCCCCGCAGGAATATCTTCATCTTAGATATCCCCAGCGACTTCAGCCCGTCCAGCACCTCGGGCCAGACCGCGCGATGATATTCCTTGTATCGCTCGATGACTTCAGCGTCATCCTGCAGGTCCAGCGCCATTGCATACGACTTCATCTCAATCTCCTCAATTTTCGGCCAGAGGACTAAGGCGTCGGCGCGTTCTCCGGCAATAGCCCTTCATGCTTCAGCTCAGCCCACAAGTCGTCCGGAATGGCATAGCTCACCATGTCGAAGTTCTCCTGAACCTCGGCGGCGGACACCGCCCCCGGTATGGTCGCCGCGACTGCCGGATGCGCCAGCCCGAACTGTAGCGCCGCGGCCTTCAGCGGCACATCGTGCCGGTCGCACACGGCCTTAATCTTGCGGGCCAGCTCCAGCACCTCGGGCGGCGTGCTCTGGTAGAAGTATGTCGTCCCTTCGCCGAGGTCGGACGCCAGCACGCCGCTGTTGTACGGCCCACCGAGAATGATACTCATTCCCTTCTCCTCGCACAGCGGCAGTAGATCGTCCAAGCCTGAATGGTCTAGCAGGGTGTACCGCCCCGCGAGCAAGAAGCAGTCGAAGTCCGCCTCGCGCCCGAACTGCGCCAGCGGCTCGCAGAAGTTCATCCCCGCGCCGATAGCTCCGATAACTCCCTGTGAACGCAGTTCGGCGAGCGCAGGGAAGGCCTCGTCCACCGCCTGCTGATGAAAGTCGTCCGGGTCGTGTATCAGAAGGAGGTCAACGCGGTCGAGCTCCAGCCGCTTCAGGCTCTCATCAAACGAGCGCAGCACGCCGTCCCGGCTGAAGTCGAACACGACATCCATCGGCGGCAGGTCTCGATATATGTCCTGTTCCGGCGCGGCATCCACCGGATTCAGTACGCGCCCAACCTTCGTTGACAGTACATACGAGTCGCGCTCCACGCCCGATAGCCCCTGCGCGTAGTAGCGCTCGCTCCTGCCCGCTCCATACAGCGGTGCGGTATCGAAGTACGCGATGCCGAGTTCCAGCCCCTTGCCTATGCTCTCGACCGAACGCTGCTCGGCAGCATCGATCGGCATCGAGCCAAATGGCGCGCCGCCTACGCCTAGTCGCGTTACACTAACTCCGGTCGATCCAATCTCCGCCTTGTCGAGTGGGTTCATATTGTGCTCCTCCGACCCTGCGTTCTACTTGTGGGTGTGTTCGCCATATAGTAACGCAACCTACTCAATAATCACAGGCTTGCCCACGCGCAGCGCGACTATGCGATGAACCGGTGTACTGCTATAATCGGCTTGCCTGAGAAAGCCCATCCCTAGTCAAAGGTCAAAAGACTTGCCGCGACCCTCAACTCTGCTCGAATTGAGAAACGCTCCTCATCTCGCCGCGCTTAAGTATCGCGACTACCGGATGACGTGGACGGCCAACATGTTTTCCGGCGCGGCGATGTGGACTTTTATTGTCGCCAGTCAGTGGTTCACCCTGAGCGAGTCCGATTCGTCCGGTTGGGTGGGCGTCATAACCTTCGCGTCCATGATCCCTTTCCTGATAGTTTCCCTGCCCGGAGGCTTGATGGCGGACCGAATCGACAGGCGCACTCTCGCGCAAATAATGCTCTTCGCCAGTTTCATCGTTACTGCTATTCTCGCCGTGTTGGTCATATCCGGCGTGGTGGAGATTTGGCATGTCGCGGTGCTGGCATTTCTCGGTGGCGCGTTCCGAGCCGTCCAAGAACCGACGGTTACGGCGCTCATCCCTAATCAGGTTCCGCAGCGCACTCTGCTTAACGCTATTACGCTGAATGCAGCGACCCGCCATGGAGCGCGCTTCTTCGGGCTGCTTATCGCCGCGCCGCTTATGGCGATTCCCTCCATAGGAGTTGCGGGTGTGTTGGTGCTCAGCGCCCTATTCGCGGGCGCCAGCACACTGATGATGTCTCTGGTCAAAACCGTATCGAGTGGAGAAGGGCGCGCAGGGCAAGGTATGATTGGTGGAATTCTTCAGGACATGGGGGACGGCCTGGCATATATCTACAAAGACAAGGCGATTGCTCTTTTCATGTTGCTGGTGGCTCTGCACTGCGCTCTCGTGATGTCCTTCGAGTCCATCCTGCCGATATTCTCGCGTGAGAGTCTTGGAGCGAGCGACGGGTCAATCCTGGGATACTTGGTGATGGCTTTCGGCGCGGGTTCCCTTGTCGGAATACTTCTTTTGGCGGGCGTTCGCAGCGAGAAATTGAAGGGTCAGTTGCTCATCTGGACCGGTCTTTTCAGCGGCATCACGCCAATGATTCTTGCAGTTTCCTTCAATGTCCCGTTTGGTGTGATGGCGAGTGTGGGCATGGGTTTGTCCCAGGCCACGATGATGGCGTTGACCAGCGCATACGTGCAGACTCTGGCACCCGACAGGCTGCGTGGGAGAATCTCCAGCCTTTACATACTCTTTGCGGGCGGAATCATGGCATTCGCAAATCTGGGATATGGCTTTGCGGCGGATGCTTTCTCAGCGCCGCCGATACTGCTCATTACAGGGATCTTGTTCGTCGCGGCGGTGCTTGCACTTGGACTTGGTCAGCCTATCTTGCGACAAGTCTATCGGACGGGGCAGGCGGTTCCTGCGTAATGCTTCAGTTGGCACATGACAAACAGGTGATGTTACTCAAATGAAAGTGAGAAAAGCCGTCATACCCGCAGCGGGATTCGGAACTCGCTTCCTGCCCGTAACTCGCACCATCCCGAAAGTCATGCTGCCTGTGCTGAACGAACCCGCAATCCAGTTCTCTGTGCGCGAAGCGGCGGACGCCGGTATCGAGCATATCGTTTTCGTCATTTCGCGCGGGCAAGAGGCTACCAACGACTATTTTCATCCCGTGCCCGCGCTTGAACGCGCCCTCGAAGCGCGAGGCGATGAGCAGCTACTGAATGAAATGCTCGAAATATCCTCCATGATTGAAACCAGTTTCGTGTATCAGGACGAGCAGCTCGGCCTCGGACACGCCGTCCTCATGGCTAAAGACGAGATCGGCGACGAGCCTTTCGCTGTGTTCCTGCCCGACGACATCTTCTACGC
Organism: Dehalococcoidia bacterium; assembly: GCA_965204855.1. GTDB lineage: Bacteria > Chloroflexota > Dehalococcoidia > Lucifugimonadales > JADFKI01 > Bin90. The sequence continues at coordinate 909,654 of OZ242018.1, read as the reverse complement.
TAACTCTCCCGTCATCGCAGACCTGACTTGCGTCTTCTCGAAGTATGACAGCAGCGTTATCGCCGTAAAGCAGGTGCCGGACGAATCCGTTCCAAGCCTTGGTATTATTGATCCGGAGCCGCTTGACGACAATGTCTATCGCATCAATGGCATGGTGGAGAAGCCTAGTCTTGAAGACGCTCCATCTAATCTGGCAATAGTGGGTCGATATGTTCTGACGTCCGAAGTCTTTACCGCATTGGAGCAGGCACGGCCTGGCGCCATCGGCGAAATCCAGCTCACCGACGCCATCGATGCCGTGCGAGCGGAACAGGGCGCATTCGCCTGCGAAGTAACCGCCGACCACTTCGACGTGGGAACGCCATTGGGCATGCTGAAGGCATCAGTGTACGCTGCTCTCAAGCGCGACGACATGTCCGGAGAACTAAAGGAATGGCTCAAATCCACACTCGGTAACTGAAACCTGATTGCTGACATCTGACCGCTAGTAAGGAGCCTCAAAATGCATAAAGCGCTCAACGGCATCCGAATCGTAGATATGACTCAATTTGAAGCTGGCACGTCCTGCACTCAGATGCTGGCGTGGCTGGGCGCGGACGTCATCAAGGTCGAAAACCCTGGAGGCGGCGACCCCGGTCGCACAATCGCCGGCTCGCCGGGCGATTCAAACTACTTCCTGAACTTCAACTCCAACAAGCGCAGCGTAACGCTCAACCTGAAGACTGAGCGCGGCAAGGAGTTGCTGCTGGAACTGGTGAAGCAGGCCGATGTTGTAACGGAGAATCTGTCGCCCGGCGCTATAGAGCGCATGGGGCTTGGCTACGAAACCCTTTCCTCGGTCAATCCCGGTATCATTCTCGCGCGCATTAAAGGCTTCGGCACCTATGGTCCGTACAGCAATATCAAGAGCTTCGACCCGGTGGCGCAGGCGGCAGGAGGCGCGTTCTGTGCGACCGGTGAGCCGGATGGTCCGCCAATGAAACCGGGACACTCTGTCGGCGACTCCGGCACCGGTATGCACGCCGTAGTCGGCATACTCGCCGCGCTCTGGCAGCGCCAGACGACCGGCAAGGGACAGCAGGTCGAGGTCTCCATGCAGGATGCGATGGTGAACTTTGGGCGGACCACCATGACCCGCTCCGAGCAGGGCACCGTGCCTCAGAAGCGCACCGGCAACAGCTTCGGCAACAGGCCCGGCGTCGGCACCTTCCGCTGCGCCCCGGGCGGATACGACGACTATGTCTATATGATTTCCTTCCCCGCGCGCGGCCCGATGTGGAACGAACTCGCGAATGCGCTCGGCAGGCCCGACCTGCTCGATGATCCTCGCTTCTCGGACCCCGAGCAGATCATGGAAATGGCAGAAGAAATAAACGAGCTTATCGAGTCCTGGACGATGCAGCACGACAAGTTCGAGGTCATGCGCATTCTCGGCGATATGGGCATCCCCGCTAGCGCCTGCTTCAACGCCATAGACATCTACTCTGACGAACACCTCATTGAGCGCGAGATGATAGTCAGTGTTGACCATCCCACTCGCGGCAACTTCAAGGTGCCCGGCTGCCCCATCAAGCTATCGGACTCGCAAGTGGACTTCAAAGCCGCGCCGCTGCTGGGCGAGCACAACGCAGAGGTACTGGGAGAGCTCCTGAACGGTAACGGCGAATCCCTGGAATCACTTCACTTGGAAGGCGTAATCTAATCCTAATTGCAATGGGAATGGTCTGAGAGTTAATGACGGTCCTTGTAGTAACACCGATTGAGCAGGAATTTGAAGCGTTCACGGACGCTCTGGATGCATTCGGACACAGTCGAACGAGCCGCAGCGTTGGACGATTGACCACGTTGGAGTACGACGGTGGCGAGATTGTCTTGGCGCCGGGCGGACTGGGTAAGGCTCAGTTCGGCGTACAGACCCAGCACCTCATCGACAACCTGGAGGACATCAGCGTAGTTGTTTGCGCCGGCACATGCGGCCGCCTCGACAGCAGCCTGTCGGTTGGAGATGTCGTAGTAGGTACTCAGACCGTGGAGCACGACTTCAACCGCGGAATGGCCCTCATAAAGCTGCCCCTTCCCACTTTTGAGGGTGACTCCCAATTGATTGAGAGATTGAAAGGCATCGCCGACAAAGGCAATCTGCCGTGTAGCATCCGCTTCGGCGGCATCGCCAGCGGCGACGAAGGCATTGCCAGCGAAAAGCGCATCCGCGAAATTGTAGAAAGCACTGGCGGCATCGTCGTCGCATGGGAAGGCGCGGGAGGCGCGCGCGCAGCCCAGCTCTCCGGCATCCCCTTTCTTGAAATTCGCGGCATATCAGACGGCGCAGGTGAAAACGCTTTTGAAGAATTCTGGGCGAACATCCCCATCGCTATCCGAAGTGTCGCCGCAGTAGTCCGTGAGATACCAGCACTGTTGCAATAGCAGTGCTACCAGACGGAGCCAAACAACGGCCACAATTGCCCTGAAATTGCCATCGTGCTAAAATCGGTCGAAGCGATATCCGCTTCATCCGCGCCTGAATGAACAGGCAGCACAGCAAGAGGACGCATTCATGACACTCCCCGAAAGAATGAAGTTTGGCATCTTCATGGCGCCGTTCCACTGGAAGGGCGAGAACCCCACACTGTCGCTTGAACGCGACCTCGAAATTATCCAGTGGCTCGACCAATTGGGCTACGATGAAGCGTGGATAGGTGAGCATCACAGCGCAGGCTGGGAAATTATCGCCTCGCCTGAGCTGTTCATGGCAACGGCGGCCGAGCGCACGCGTAATATCAAGCTCGGCACGGGTGTCATCAGCCTGCCCTACCATCATCCGCTTATGGTCGCAAACCGCATGGTGCTGCTGGACCATCTGACACGCGGTCGCGCCATGCTCGGCGTGGGCCCCGGAGCGCTGGTTACCGATGCCGCAATGCTTGGCATTGACCCGGTAAAGCAGCGACAGCGAATGGATGAGTCCATGACGCTGATTATGCGCCTCCTAACCGAGACGGATCCTATCACTTACAGGTCGGAGTGGTTTGACCTCGTAGAGGCGCAACTTCACCTGCGGCCCTACACCAAGCCACACTTCCCTATTGCCGTTGCCGCCGCCCAGTCGCCGTCAGGCATGGTTTTGGCTGGCAAGCACGGCGCGGGCGTACTTTCGGTCAGCGTGACGCGTGGCGACAGTATCGCTACAAACCTCGCGGACTTCTGGAAGATCGCGGAAGAGACGGCTGCCGAACACGGCAACACGATGGATCGTAACGAATGGCGCGTAGTGATGCACGTGCATCTCGCTGAGAGCAAGAAAGAGGCAATCGAGCAGGCGCGCGTGAACGCGGGACGTTACCAGTACGACTATTTCGTGAAGACGCTGGGGCACCAGCTCAACTTCGATGTCAACAGCAACAAGGACCGCGACAAGATTATCGACATGATGACCGAAAACGGCGCATGGTGCGTCGGCACTCCCGACGATCTTATAGCCACCATCAAACGCCTTGACGAAGAAAGCGGCGGCTTCGGCGGCTTCCTCATTCAGGCAACCGAGTGGGGCACGCGCGAGCAGGTTCTGCACAGCTACGAGCTCGTAGCCCGCTACGTGATGCCGCACTTCCAGGGTTCGATCGCCAGTCTCGACCAGTCACAGGTCTGGTCCGAGGGCAAGAAGGAGGAGCTTCTCGAAGCGCGCGCCAAGGCGATGGAGCGCGCTCGCGCCGACTACGCGGCAAGCAGGAACTAGCACACAATCACTGAGCAGAATCGAGTGCCCTTGTCTCCGAGGCATGGGCACTTTGCTTGAAATTGGCATATCCGAACTAACAGCAAAGAGAACTAACAGCGAAGAGAGGTAATCAGCAAAAATGCCAAAAATGACCGGCGGACAGGCATTGGCAAAGCAGCTTCATCGTGAGGGCGTGCGCGTGATATTCGGGCTTCCCGGCGTGCAGCTTTACCATGCCCTTGACGCATTAGCGCAAGAGACCGACATCAAGTTCATAACGACTCGCCACGAGCAAGCGACCGCGTACATGGCGGACGGCTATTCGCGCGCCGGAGATGACATCGGCACGGCGCTTGTCGTTCCAGGGCCAGGCTTGCAGAACGCATCCGCGGCAATCGGTACGGCCTACGCCGCGTCGTCGCCCATAATGGTCGTCGCCGGGCAGGTTGAGCGCGACCTGATAGGCAGCGACCGCGGCGTACTGCACGAAGTCAACGATCAGATCGACACCATCCGCCCAGTTACCAAGTGGGCGCAGCGCATCCTTGACCCACGCGATGTGCCTGAAGCAGTGCACGAGGCGTTCTATCAGCTCAAGTCTGGCAGGCCACGCCCGGTGGAAATAGAAATTCCGCCCGAGACGCTCTCAGACGAGGCAGAGATAGAGCTGCTTGAGCCGGTCAGTTACCAGCGCCCCGCCGCGAGCGCGGACAGCGTACAGGAGGGTGCGCGCATCCTGGCCAACGCCGACAATCCGTTGATCTACGCGGGAGGCGGCGTCAACCTTGCAGGCGCTAACGATGCGCTTCTCGCGCTGGCTGAGCATCTGCAAGCTCCGGTCATCGAGACCGCGGAAGGCAAGGGCGCAATCTCGGACAGGCACTATCTGTCGCTCGGAGTGCCGCGCCGCATTGACCCGTACCACGACTACATGGCAGAGCACGATGTGATTCTGGTCGTCGGCAACAGGATACAGACGCCTCAGATTTTGCGCGGACAGCGGGTGGTGCAGATAGACATAGACGAAGCCGAACTTGGGCGCAACTACGAGAACACGTTCGGCATCGCTGGCGACGCAAAGGCAACGCTTGAAGAGATGCTGAAAGCAGTCTCCGTCATCAAGCCCGCCCAACCGAGCCGCGAGGAAGAGATAGCAGACATACGCGAAAAATTCTTCGGACTGGAACGCGAGCTTGAGCCACTGCATTCGCTGTCTAACGCAGTGCGCGCCGCTATGCCCGACGACGGCATTCTGGTGGCAGGCATGACGCAAGTCGGCTATTACAGCCGCACCCGCTTCCCGGTCTATGAGCCGAAGACCTATCTGACATCGTCATATTTCGGCAATTTAGGCTTCGCGTACCCGTGTGCGCTGGGCGCGAAGGTCGCCCAGCCGGACAAGGCAGTCGTGGCTGTCTCAGGCGACGGCGGCTTCATGTACAACGTACAGGAACTGGCTACTGCCGTGATGTACGGCATCAACGCCGTAGTCGTGGTCTTCAACGACAGCGCATTCGGCAACGTCAGGCGCGACCAGTCCGACCGCTTTAGCGGGCGCATCTACGGCTCTGAACTGCACAACCCCGACTTCGTGAAACTAGCCGAATCGTTCGGCGCTAGGGGCGTGCGTGTGGGCAAGGAAAACGCCGACGAACTCCAAGCCGCACTCGAAGAGGCGCTGGATATTGACGCGCCCACGCTGATCGAAGTTCCGATGGGCGTGATGCCATATCCGTACTAGACCACCAAACATTATCCTGCTCTCCCTTGTTTGAATAGGGAAAGCAGGATAATAGAAGTCTCGCTACTTGTACACGGCTCTATCGGTCTCGTGTGCTTTCACGAAGTCCCAATCGTATTCCACCCCTAGCCCCACTCCTTCCGGCACATCCACGCAGCCGTTCTCGTCTATGGAGTCCATTTCATCCTGATAGCCGCACTTGAACACCGGCGTGTGGCTCGGCCCCAGTTTGGGATGCAGCAACCCCATCTCGTAGTAGTTCGAGTTCCGCATAGAGGCCATCAGGTGCCTTCTGTCAGGCCCGGTCACATGCAGTTCCACATCTAGGCCAAAGCCCTCAGAGGCGTGTGCTATCTTCATCACGCCCGTGATGCCGCCATCGTAGTCGGGGTCAGCGCGCACAAAGTCCGTCGCTTCCGCCTCGATGAAATCTACGTGTGATTCCAGTCCCCTCACATGCTCGAGCTGGAGAATCGGCGTCTTGATTAGCTGGCGCAGCTTCCTATGGGCGTGCATGGACACACCGCCGTCCTTGAACGGGTCCTCGTACCAGAAGAAGTTGTATTCATCGCACGCGCGACCCAGCTTCAGCGCATCGCCAAAAGTGTTGATGGCGCAGAATGGATCGAGCATCAGGTCCATCTTGCCGCCCACACGCTTGCCGACTGCTTCAACCAAGGCAATATGATCCCTGATATGCGCGGACTGCCAGCCGTGAATCTTGAAGGCAGGATAGCCCATGTCGAGGCACACCTCGGCGAAGTCGGCGTAGGCTTCCGGGGTATTCAGGCCGCCCGGCTGCGAATCGCCGACATAGGTGCTCGCATAGCACGGTAGATTCTTCTGCGAGCCGCCCAGCAGTTCATACACCGGCGCATCGTGATACTTTCCTGCCAGGTCCCAGAGGGCAATATCGACTACGCCCGTTCCCAGACGCCCCTGCTGACGCATCGCCTGCTTGAGGTCGTTGTAGATGTCCTCGCGGTTCAGCGCATTGCGCCCGATAAGTACACGAGCGAAGCCGGCGATTGCGGTGTAGTCCATTGGCGATCCGCCCATGTACTCGCCGGTGATGCCGATGTCGGTGTGGATACGGATGCCATGACTGCGGCGCTTTATGACGCTGCCGGGGCTGTATGTAGGAATGCCTATCGTTGGCTCAGGCTCCACATCTCTAAGCTCGGTTTCCCACTGAACAATTTCAACGGCTGTTATCGTAGGCTTCGTTTTCATTGTCCCCCACTCTTTCCTATTCTACTCATTTGGCTGCACGAGTATCTTGATTGCCGTCCCGTCCTCAAGGCGCTTGAAAGCGTCAAGCACGCCCTCGAGTCCGACAATCTCACTCGTGAGTGGTTGCACATCCAACGCCTTACGCTCGAACAGGCGTATGGCGATGTCGAACTCCTCGGCATAGCTTGAGCTTCCCGTAACCGCCAGCTCCTTGCGAATGATGGTGTACGAGTGGAAGTTGACAGGGAAGGTCGCCACGCCGAGCAACGTCAGTGAACCGTGGTGCGGCAGTATCTCCACAGCCGTCTCAAGCGCGGACGGTGCGGCGGAGCACTCGAATGCGTAGTCCGGGCGCTCGATGTCATTGCCGAATATCTCGGTGGGATCGTCAGCAAGCGGGTTGATCGCGATGTCCGCGCCAACCTCCTCCGCTTTAGCGCGGCGCAGGTCGCTTGGCTCAAGCACGATAATCTCGCCCGCGCCACCGAGCCGCAGGTGCATCACGGTCATCAGCCCTATTGGACCCGCACCAATGACGACCGCGCGCCGCCCCACCTTGAAGCCGGAGCGCGTAACGCCTCGCAGCGCCACTGCGGTCGGTTCGACCCAGGCCCCTTCGAGCAAGGATACCTCGTCGGGCAGACTACGCAGCTTTCCGGCAGGCAAACTCGCATACGCGGCCATGCCACCGTCGCTGCCTATGCCTGCGGTTCCACCGATGTCCGAAGCGCTGCACATGTTGGGATATCCTGCGCGGCACTCACCACACGCACCGCAGACGTTGCCTTTCGGATGCACAGCGGCGCGGTCCCCAACCTGCCAGCCCTCGACGCCGGGCCCTACCGACACGACCTCACCCGCAAACTCATGCCCGATGACCACGCCGTCCTCGTACCTGCCGAATTGGACCGCGTGCAGGTCGGTGCCGCAAATGCCGGAGTAATGCGTCCTGAACAGCACTTCGCCCGCGTCCGGCTCAGGCATAGGCCGTTCCTCTACCGCGTATCCGCCTTCCCCGTTTAGTACAAGAGCGCGCATCGTATCTCACCCTCCTCTGGCATTACTATTCGTCAGGTTGAATCAGAATCTTGATAGCCCTCCCCTGTTCAAGCCGCTCCAATGCGTCGAGAGCGCCTTCGAGAGGCACGACTTCGCTCGTCAGAGTGCCCACGTCGAGCCTTTTCGCAGCCAGCAGCTCGATAGCCATATCGATCTCATCGACATTGGAGACACTGGTCCTGATAGTTAATTCCTTCGTGATGGCGCGGTATGACGGTAGAGGGATGCTCTCCATCGGCACACCAACGAGCGTCAGTGTGCCGTGCGGCTTGATAATATCAACCGCCGAAGCAAGAGCAGGGGCAGCAGCCGAACACTCGAATACATAATCAGGGCGCGGAAGGCTGCTGCCGAATATAGTGGAAGGGTCATCCGCCAAAGGATCTATCGTCAGGTCAGCGCCGACCTCGGCCGCCTTTTCCCGGCGCATCTCGCTCGGCTCGAGCACCGTGATGTTGCTCGCACCCGCATGTCTCAGCAGCATCGTAACCAAAAGTCCGATGGGTCCGGAGCCGATGACGACTGCCTTCCTGCCCACAAGGAATCCCGACCTGCTGACGCTCCGCAGCGCGATGGCAATCGGCTCTGCCCACGCGCCTTCCAGCAGCGACACTTCATCAGGCAGCCGTCTCAACTTGCCCGACGGAATGCTGGCAAAAGCAGCCATGCCGCCGTCCCTCAGAATGCCCGGATTGATGCTGACAACCGGATCGCTGCACAGATTTCCCCAGCCCTCTCGACATTCGGGACATGCGCCACACGGGTCTCCCTTAGGATGTATCGCAGCGCGGTCACCCGCTTGCCAGCCTTGCACACCGGGTCCGACACCGACAACCTCTCCGGCAAACTCATGACCGATGACCACATCATGCCCGTACGTGCCGAGTTGTGGCGCATGCAGGTCAGTACCGCACACGCCGGAGTAGTGCGTCCTGAACAATACCTCGCCCGCGTCCGGCTCCGGCATTGGGCGTTCGACAATGGAATAGCCGGTATCATTGTTTATCACTAGGGCGCGCATCTTCTTCCCTCCAGAATCCCCTTGAATGTCTCAATCCGTAGGGACAACCCCTTGTGGTTGCCCACCCTGAAACCTGACGCCTGAAACCCGAATACCTACCTGCCCACAGCCCTATGGATCTCGCTGACACTTTCCCTGAAGTGCTGCATCAGAATGGCGGGCGGCGCAGGCGCGACATGCGTATAGCCAACGCCAAGTTCCAACAGTTCCTGGGGAGTCAGCGGAAGCGCGGCATGCCCCATCGGGATTTGCAACTTAGCCTTGCCTATTGCTTTGACCTGTTCAGCGATTTCATTCACCTTGTCGCGCAGGCGTGGATCGGCTGGGTCGGTTACGCCGAGCGCCTGCGACAGGTCGGTAGGCCCAATGGAAACGAGGTCAACGCCGTCAAGAGCGGCAATAGCCTCCACATCATTGATGCCCTTGTCGTCCTCCGTCATCACGGACAGGACAATCTCATCATTGGACTGCTGCACATGCTCGTTCCACGGAACCGCGCCGAAGCGCGCCGCTCTCGTGCCGCCCGCGCCACCACGCTCGCCCAAGGGCGGGTATCGCACTGCGTCAACCGCCCGCTTTGCGCCTTCCAGCCCGTCCACATGCGGCACAATGATGCCCTCCGCTCCCATGTCCAGTATGCGAAGAATCAGCTTCGCGTCGTTGTCCGGCACGCGCACCATAGAGGTAACGCCTGCAAGGTCGGATGCTCGTATCATCTCTTCGACGGTCCGAAGGTCGAAGCCCGTATGCTCCATGTCTATAAACGCCGCATCGAAGCCGGCAATGCCTATAATCTCGACGACCTGCGCATCCGCAAGGCTTACATACTTGCCGAGTGCCAGCTTGCCCTCGCGCATTAGCTTCTTGACTCGATTCTGCCGCATAATAGTCTCCTTCAGACGATTTGATTTAAGTCTCAGTCAGATGTATGGCGGAAGTGTATGCGGCAGTACAAATGCCGTCAAGCGCACACCATGTTCCTAACACGAAAGCATGGCGCAATCGCCAACCAGACGCTATCATTTACTGAAAGCCTTAGTCATACAAGCACGGAGGACATCGCAATGGCTACACTCACTCAGGAAAAATGCGTCGCCTGCCGCAGAGACTCACCGCGCGTAACCGATGAAGAAGTCGCCGAGCTACACCCACAGGTAGCTGATTGGGAGTTGACCAACTCCGACGGCATTCCACGCCTGCAAAGAACCTTCAGGTTCCGGGACTTCGGGGGAGCGCTGGACTTCGCCACCGAGCTAGGCAAGTCCGCAGACGCTGAAGGACATCACCCGCGCATCACCGTTGAGTGGGGCCGCGTAGGCGTTGACTGGTGGACGCACAAGATTCGCGGCTTGCATCGCAACGACTTCATCATGGCCGCGAAGACGGATGCCATGTACTCAGATGTCGCGACATCCGGCGAGTAGTCGGCAGCAGTGTATGACGCGCAATGTATGATGCAATAATCGTCGGCGCCGGGCCAAGCGGCAATATGGCCGCGCTGGAGCTAACAGGGCGCGGCTTCAGCGTTGCAGTGCTGGACTGGCGCACGAACATAGGGGACAAGCTCTGCACAGGCATCATCGGCAAAGAATGCGCCGACCTTTGGACGCCTGCTCCTGAGCATATCCACGGTGAGGCGCGCTCCGCGACCGTCGTTTCGCCCTATGGCAGGCGCTACCGCATCGAGCGTCCCAGCACTCAGGCTTACATTGTGGACCGCGTCGCATACGTGAACTCGGTGGCAGAACGGGCGCAGCAGGCGGGCGCTGAATACATTCTGAACGCGCGCGTAACCGACATTCGCGTCACGAACGAGAACGCCAAGATAACCGCCCGCTCTGGCGACAAGGTCGCCGAATACGCCTGCCGCATCGTCATTCTGGCGTCCGGCTTCGGCTCTCCCCTTCTGCGAATGGTGGGCATTAACGGCAGCAGGAGTGAAGAATATCTCGTCGGCTGTCAGGTCGAAGCCGTCGCGCCCGGCCTGACCGAAACCGAAGTCCATTTAGGCAAAGGCACGGCGCACGGCTCATTCGCGTGGCTTGTGCCGCTCTCCGGCTCACGCGCCCTTGCAGGGATGGCCCCCCGCCGCCGAGTCAATGGGCAGATGGACGCCTTTGTAGAGCGGCTAAATTCCGAGGGCAGAATAGCCGGCATCACAGCAAAGCCCCAGACCTGGGGCATCCCCACCCGCCCAATATCTCCGAGCTACGCTGACAGAACTCTGGTGGCGGGAGACGCTGCCGGCTTGGTAAAGCCCACAACCGGCGGCGGCATCTACTATTCCTTCCTGTCGGGACAGCTCGCGGCAAAAGCGGCGCAAACCGCAATCGCAAGCGACAGATTCGCCGCCAATGACCTGCGCGACTACGAACGCAACTGGACAAAGATATTCGGCAGGGAACTTCGCATAGGATACTACGCGCGCATGCTCTTTGAGACGCTGAACGACGAGCAGATCGAGCGTCTGCTGGATGAATTCCTGTCGGACGCGGCGCTCGACGCCTACATCGGCGACGATGTAGCCTTTGACTGGCACGGCAAGGTCATCCTCAAGGCGCTGCGCCATACCAACATAACGCGAGTGCTTACCACACTAGGACCATCTGCCGCGCCGTTCGTTGCGCGCCTGATGCAAGCAGGCGGCTGAAGCGGGGCACGGAAATATCAGGCGCAAGGTCCTGGTTAGCATCTGTCGAACATGTTCGCCAATATCGCCATACGCATCACAAGCGCGTTCTCCGATTGCCGGTAGAACGCAAGCCTGTCATCCTCGACCTCGACAGCAAAGTCGCCGCTGCGCTGCATCGGGTCCATAATGATGCAGTGCGGCTTCAACTTAGCCATGAAGTCGCTGTCGATACGCAGGCTGAACGCGCCTCTCGACCGCAGAAGCTGTGCATGCGCCAGTGTGCGCGGTGCATTGAGGTAAATCGCGTCCGCCGCATCGATGGCTTCAAGATCGCTTTCGACATTTACGCTCATGCCGCTCTCGCGGCAATGGCTAAGCACATCCGGATCGACTCCGCCGCTCACCGGAATGAGCGTAACGCGCACACCGTCGAAGAGCGCAAGCCCGCGCAGAAGCGCGTTCACATTACGATGTTCCAGCCTGCCCACCACGGCAATTTTCACGCCGCTAATGCCGCCAAGTTCTCGGTGCAGCGTGTACATGTCCGCCAGTGCCTGCGTGGGGTGGTCGTCAGCACTGCCTCCATTGATGACCGCCAGCGCGTCCGCGAACTCCGCCTGCTCCATCACACCCGGCGCGCTGCTGCGAAGCACCACCACATCGATACGCATGCTCGCCAGTATCTTGATGACATTGTCTATGTGGCTCGCGTTCGACACCGGAAAGAACTGCGATGCGTCCTCCGTGCGGTATATCTGGCCCCCCAGCAACCCCATCGCACGCTCGAACGATGTGCGCGTCAGCAGGCTCGGCTCGTAAAACAGAGAATACAGCGCAAGGCCGCTCAACCGTCCGTCAGCCGCATCTCCGTTTCGCAACGTTTCGCAAAGGGGAAACAGGCGGTCCTCTATGAACTCCCTGTCGAGCTGGCTTGTGGCGGTCAAGTGGGGAAAGTCTGGCATATCGTCTGGCACCCGGGTACTGTTGTCGGTGGTCAAGTCGCTCTTGAAAGTGTACAGCATGCCAAGTCCACAACGCCATGAATAACGCTCTGAGTTCCGCCGGGTAAGGTTTTCCAAGACGCAAAAATCCATTTACAGCCGAATTACCCGGTTATAAGATGTGAAGGTTGTTTCATAAATCCTCCTGCATTGATGATATGTGCCGCTTGAGGGAGATGTCTTGCTAAGAAGCCGCAATCGCTCCGGCGCCGGTAAGCAGTCACCTGCATCCCAGAATACGGCAGGCGAATCCGCACCCACATCCAAGTCAGGCGGCAACCGCGAAAAAGAAGGCGTCTTCTACGGCTGGTGGATCGTGCTTGCAGGCTCTATCAGCCAGGCATACACATCCGGCACCTTCTGGCAAGGCTTTGGCGCTTTCTTCGATCCCATAATCGAGCAGTTCGGCTGGAGCCGCGCGCTCACCGCCGGCGCGATGTCCCTCCAGCGCATGGAATCGGGCGGGGTCTCCCCATTCGTGGGCTGGTTCATCGACAAGTTCGGCCCTCGAAACGTCATGCTGTTCGGCACATTCCTGACTGCGCTCGGCTTCATCCTGCTCAGCCGCATACAGGAACTATGGCAGTTCTATGCCGCGTTCCTGATACTCACATTGGGACTCTCTTTCGGCACATTCTTGATAGTAACCACCGCGGTCGCCAATTGGTTCGTAGAGAACAGGTCGAAGGCGCTGTCGTTCACGATGGCAGGCTCCGGTCTGGGCGGTGTTTTGGTGCCGGTGGTCATCTGGCTCATAGCCACGACTGACTGGCGCACCGGGCTGGTAGTGGTCGGAATTGGCTGCTTGGTAGTGGGTATTCCCGTGTCGTTCGTGATGCGCAGTCGCCCGGAAGAGTACGGTATGCTGCCCGACGGGGCGCCCCTGCCGGAAGGCGGCGAGCAGTCGCAGTCGAGCGATTCCACTCCACGCAGAAGTGCCCTCTCCGGCGAAGTAACCCTGACAACGCGAGAGGCGCTGAAGAGCAGAGTTTTCTGGCAGCTCGCAATCGCTATGGGCGTGTCGGGCATGGTCATATCGTCGTCGATACACCAGATACCCGCAATCACGAGCTTCGGCATGAGCCGCGAGATAGCGGGACTGGCAATCCTGGGTGTATCGCTGTTCAGCGTAGCGGGAAGACTTGGCAGCGGCTTCTTCGGCGACCAGCTCGACAAGCGTCATGTAATCGCGGTCGCGCTGCTCTTCCAATTCATCGGCACCATAGTCTTCGCCTACAGCAGCGAGATATGGCATCTAGTAGTCTTCGTTATCTTGTGGGGCTTCGGTTTTGGCGCATCCATTCCGGTGCGCTTCGCCCTGATAGCAGACCTGTTCGGCAGGCGACACTACGGCTCCATAATGGGAACGCTGATGACGACGAGCGCCGTATTCGGCGTCATAGCTCCGGTGTTGGTCGGCTGGATATTCGACATACGCGGCAACTACCGCGAACCCTTTGCGCTCATGGCGTTTAGCGTCCTGATAGCCATCCCAATGATATTGACGCTAGGACAGGCTAGAGTCCGAAGATAGCACTCATCTTGAGCTTGCTTCTTGATGACTATTCAAACATCCGCGCCACGTCTATCGTTCGCATGAACTCCACGCCGGGGAAGGTCTGGATGTACTGTATCAGCCTTTCGAGCATGCGAAGCCGCCCGGGACGTCCTATGGTGTACGGGTGCATCGTCAGCGCAAAGGAACGCCCGTAATGGTGCATGCCCTCGAACGCCGCAGACCACGCGCGATACACATGCACCGGGTCTGCCATCACATTGCGCGCGCCAAGTGCGGGTGAGTAGTTGAAGTAAGGCACATCATCGAGCTCCCAGTGTATCGGAATCTCCACGATGTCTCGGCCGTTGGCATCCACCTTGTAAGGAATGTCATTGCCCATCAAGCTGGAGTCGTAAACGAAGCCCCGCTCCACAAGAAGAGCAAGCGAGTCGTCGCTCAGTTCCCAGCTCGGCGAACGATAGCCCAATGGCCTGTCACCGGTTATACGCTCTAGAATGGCGCTGCCCCTGTCGAGCACTTCTGCTTCCTGCTCACGAGTCAGCGTCGCGGGCGGTTCGTGCATATATCCGTGATGACCTATTTCGTGGCCACGCCGCTGGATTTCTCGCACAAGCTCCTCGTGCGTCTCGGCAACATACCCTGGAATGTAGAAACTCGCCTTGATTGCGTACTTGTCCAGCAGGTCGAGGATACGCGGTGTGCCTACACTCGGACCATACTCGCGCGCCGACATAAAGCTGGGCAAGCGCCCACTGTCCGGATTCTGGTTGAGCGCTCCGGATACGCCGTCAACATCGAAGCTCAGCATCGCAACACAGCGCAGGTCACCCGGCCATATACCACTCATTGTTCATCCTCCTTCGATCTAACCAACCAAAGACCTATGAAATTGAAAAGCAGATTTGAATCGCGGCGCGTATTCAAGTTAGCATGACTATACACGGCGACGGTGAAGATTGCCTGTTCCTGTCGTGAAGAACATAGGTGAGGTGAATGGAAGTATCTGTCGGTATTCTGATTGCCCTCTTCGCCACCACAGGGACTGTTGTCGTTGCCTATGGTGTCTATCTGTCCAATCTCGTCCGGAACGGGAGCCTGTCCTCGCAACATAAGACACCGCCCTACGACATAATCGCCAGTATCGACGGCGACGAGCGCATACTTCTGCGCGCGATGAACGAAGATACTGTGGCAATGGACCTGCATCACGACGGCGTGTTCGGTCTGGTCAGCGCAGACGGTTACGGTCAGGTTGGGCGCATCCTACGGCGGGGCGAAGACTACGCAGTACGCGAATACAAGCCGTTGACGACGACAATAGGCGCCACGGCCGACGTGCGACTGGATATCTACGCCCACCCCGACAACCCGCTGACGGCGCACGGCATTCCGTACGAAAAGGTTACCTACGAGTCTGAGCTGGGGTATTGCCCTGCTTGGTTCATCCCCGGCAGAAGTAAGACATGGGTAGTCTTCGCGCATGGTCGGGGAGCGCACCCAAACGAAGCCCTGCGCATCTTACCAACGCTCGCAGGGGCAGGTCTTCCCATTCTCGCCATCAGTTACCGTAATGATGACGGCGCGCCCGCGAGTGACGACAGGCAGCACTGGCTTGGCATGACCGAGTGGCGCGACTTGGAAGCGGCTATGAAGTACGCCACAGACAACGGCGCAGAAGATTTCATACTGTATGGATACAGCATGGGCGGCGGAATGTGCTTGAATCTGCTCTACGAATCCGGGCTTGCGGCAAAGGTGCGCGGCGTAATTATGAACTCCCCGCTTCTGGATTTCGGCGGAACGTTGGACTTCGTTGGGCGCATCAGGAATTACCCGCGCATCATCGTGCACTTCGGCAAGTGGGTAGCCGGCATGCGCTTCGGCATAGACTGGCAGCGAATGAACTACCTCAACCGCGCTTCAGAGCTGCGTGTGCCGATATTGATTCTTCACGGCGAGAAGGACAACTTAGTTCCGGCGCCCATCAGCAAGTCATTGGCTCAGGCGCGGCCGGACATCGTGCGCTACATCGGTTTTCCGGAGGCGGAGCATGCGCGCTCGTGGAATCTCGACCCTGAAAAGTACGAGGCAGAGGTGCGTCAGTTCGTTGAGGAGATTCTTGGCGAAAGCGGCTAGCCGGCTAGCATCGCCTTGACGCTCGCCGCCACTTCTCCGACATCGACCGTCTCGGCATCGGACGATGCGCGCCGCTTGACTTCTACCACGCCGTCCCGAATGTTACGCTGGCTCACCACCAGGCGGATAGGCAGTCCTAGCAGATCGGCGTCGTTGAACTTGACGCCCGCCGACTCGTTCCTGTCATCGAAGAGCACTTCAAGCCCCACATTGCGAAGTTCCTCGTACAGTGCCTGTGCCGATTCCGCGACGCTTTCATTCCGCATGTTGAGTGCGACGAGCGACACATCATAAGGAGCTATATTCTCGGGCAGCACCATGCCGTTTTCGTCATGATTTTGCTCGATGGCGGCCCCTAGCAGCCTTCCCACACCGATGCCGTAGCAGCCCATCAGAATCAGCTGTGGGTCGCCCTGTTCATCGGGGTAGTGAGCCTCCAGCACATCGCTGTAGCGCGTGCCCAGCTTGAATATATGCCCCACTTCGATGCCCCGTCGCATCACAAGCTCGATGCCGCACTTTTCACAGGAATCGCCCGGCTGCGCGAGCGCGATGTCATCAACGATGTCCGCCTCGAAGTCGCGATGGTGGTTCGTGTTCCGCAGGTGGTAGTCCGGCCTGTTCGCGCCCGCCAGAAAGTTAGATCCCATGTCAACCGAGTCGTCGGCGACCACCTTAATGCCTTCGAGTCCGATGGGAGATGCCGAGCCTGCGGTGAGGCCATGCTCGCGCACTTCTTCAGGCGAGGCGAGGTGGAGGTCTGGCGCGCCGCCAAGAACATTCGAGAGCTTGACCTCATTGACTTCGAGGTCTCCGCGAATCACCACGAACACAAGCTCTCCCGATGCGATATAGAAGACCGCCTTCAGCGTCTTGCACGCGGGTTCGTTCAGAAATTCGCACAGCTCATCAATCGTCTTGATGCCCGGCGTGTGCGCCTCCTCTATCGGCAGAGGCGGATCGATGTCCTGCTGTGGCTTTGCGAAGACCGCCTTCTCTGCGTTCGCCGCATAATCCCCAGACGGGCACAGGACCACGGTGTCCTCTCCGGCTTCCGCGACAAGGATGAACTCGCTCGAGTCCTTGCCTCCGATTGCGCCGCTGTCAGCCTCGACCTCAATGGTTTCCAGGCCGCATCTGCTGAATATGTTGCGGTAGGCCTGCGCCATCGCGTCATAGCTGACATCCAGTCCGTCCTGATCGACATCGAAACTATACGCGTCCTTCATGTCGAACTCGCGCACGC
Organism: Dehalococcoidia bacterium; assembly: GCA_965204855.1. Lineage (GTDB taxonomy): Bacteria > Chloroflexota > Dehalococcoidia > Lucifugimonadales > JADFKI01 > Bin90. Next base: position 892,351 of record OZ242018.1, on the reverse strand, counting down.
GGATCAGCCCGCCGCGCGGTCTGGGCTCGTCTCGAAACTTCGTCTGTATCTGATAGATGATAAGCGGCAGATCGCGGTAGCTATGCACGTTAGCCTTGACCATATATGTCAGAAGTTCTTCGTGAGTGGGAGCAAGCACGAGCGGGCGCTCGCGGCGGTCATTAAGTCTGAACAGCTCGCTGCCCATCGCGTCACTGCGTCCGGACTCGTCCCAGAACTCCAGCGGCTGAAGCGCCGACATCATTACTTCCTGACCGCCCGCCGCGTCCATTTCCTCGCGGATTATCTGCTCGATCTTTCGCAACGAGCGCAGCGCCAGCGGCATGTAGCTGTACACACCTGCCGAAACCTGGTAAATCATGCCCGCCCTTAGCATCAGGCGATGGCTGGCAAGCTCGGCCTCTGCCGGGTCGTTGCGCAGCGTCTTTCCGAACATCCTTGACATTCGCATGTCTAATCACAACCTGTAAATGAAATTATCCTGTCTATCCTGTGCATCGACGCTAAACTTTAACCATCTCCGATTCCACCTGCCGCACCTCTTCCATCAGCGCGCCAAGCATATCCGCCTCATCCACGATGCGCGCCTTCTGCCCCTTGCGGAAGATAATAGCCCTGCCCGCGCCCGCTGCGATACCAACATCGGCATCCTTCGCTTCGCCGGGCCCGTTGACCTCGCAGCCCATCACTGCCACCTTGATTGGAGACTTGATGCTCCTGAGCAATTCATCGACATTGTTGGCGAGCGCTCGCACATCCACATCCGCCCTGCCGCAGCTCGGGCAGGCTACCAGTGTCGTTCCCTCTTTTCTGAGCTCCAGCGCCTTCAGAATCTCCATGCCTGTATAGATTTCTTCACGCGGATCGTCGCTCAGGGAGACGCGAATCGTGTCGCCGATGCCCTCGTACAACAGCATGCCGAGTCCGATAGCGCTGCGAATGCTGCCGGACTTCGCCGTGCCCGCCTCTGTAATCCCCAGATGGAACGGGTAAGGCACCAACTTGGCGAGGCGCTTGTACGCCTCCACGGTGGTGTCGATGTCAAAGGCTTTCAGGGAAATCTTGATGAGGTCAAAGTCCAGGTCCTCGAGAATGCCAATCTCCCATAGTCCCGTCTCCACCATATGATCGACGACGGTATATTCGCCCTCGGACGCCTCACCCGCCTTCGGCAGCATGTTCACGCCGTCACGGTGACGCGACAGACCGCGTGTAACACCTATGCCGCCCACCGGAGGGAGACTGCCGAAGTTCACGCCGATGCGGACGGGCACCTGCCGCGCCTTCGCCTCCAGCACCACAGCCTCGACCTTCTCCCGGTCCCGTATGTTGCCGGGGTTCAGGCGAAGGCAGTCCACACCGCTCTTCAGAGAATCCAGCGCGAGCTGGTAGTGGAAGTGAATATCCGCAATAAGCGGGATGTTTATCTGCTTCTTGATGTCGGCAAGGGCCTTCGCCGCTTCCATGTCCGGCACGGCGCAGCGGATTATCTCACCGCCCGCATCTTCGACCTCGCGGATCTGGCGCACTGTAGCAGCAACGTCGCGCGTGTCCGTCTTCGTCATCGACTGCACGCTAACGGGAGCATCGCCACCGATCTTCACATCGCCGACATAGACAGGCTTAGTCACTCGTCGCTTCTGCATTTGCCATCCTCCAAGCCCTGGGGACAAGCCCCTAAGGAATTACACTGTCCCCGCTTATGAGACGCACGACGTCAAAATAGCTTATGACCACAATCAGCCCTATGAGTAAAACGAATCCTATGAGGTGCGCCATGCCTTCTCTTCTGGGAGAGATGGGTTTGCCGCCCCGCAGGAATTCTATGACGACGAACATCAGCCTTCCGCCATCGAGCGCGGGTATTGGCAGCAGATTCACTATACCCAAACTGATGCTGATAATCGCCGTCAATTGCAGTAGGGGTGATATGCCAACCTCGTCAACACGTTCAGCAACCTGTCCGGTAATGCGTGCTATGCCCACGGGACCCGAAAGGCCGGGATCAGGTCCACCCGACACCCAACGAGTTATGCTCGTCTGAGTAAGAGTCAGCACATCCCACATCTGCTGTAAGGACTTCGGGACTGCCTGGACCACGGAGTAGTCACGCTCTACCATTTGAGTGTCGAACGTCCCGATCATTACTCCCATCGCGCCCTGAGTCATAGTGTCGCCGACTTGCAGGCCGGGTTGGTAGCGCCTCGCGTCCGCGAGGGAGACTTCGCGGGTCGGGTCAACAACTTGCTCGACTACCTTTAATTCAGGCGGACTCACGCGAGGGACCAGTGTTACGAATTCCAGGCCGGACGACGTGGGCTGCGGCACAAGAGAGCCAGCTTGGCTATTCCCGGTTTCAAGGTTGCCGCCACCCGCGCTACCGGGAACCAATACGCCGCGCTGTATAGTCAACTCTGTGGGTTCGCCAAGGCTGGACATCACTCGCTGCACTAAGTCGGCGTGGGTGTCGAGTTCGCTGCCGTTCACCGCGATTATCGAGTCGCCGGACGTTATGCCTGCCTTCTCGGCCGGAGAGCCCGGAGCTACGGCAGTAATGGCGACTCTGCCGCTGGGCACCTCATGCGGCAAGGCGAACAGCACCGCAAAGACTACAATGGGAAAAATCAAGTTCACCGCAGAGCCGGCGCATAGCACTATCGCGCGCTTGAGAACGCTCTGGTCCGCAAAGCTTACCTCTTCCGGCATCGCTGATCGAAGCCGCCGGTCATACGATGAGCGTGTCTCCTCGTCTGATAGCACGGAGTGTGCGTGTTCGGCGTAGCGTAGCAGGCCCGCTCTGTTCTCCGGATTCTTATTGTTTATGAGATCGACCAGTTCCTCGTATCCCTTGTCGATCTCCTGCTGCGAGGCGTTCAAGGGCACATCCAGCAGACCATAGTAGTCCGGAGGGTCCGCGGGCTCCATTTCGACGCCTTCGATGACCTTGTCGTACGCAGCGCGTTTCTCAGGATTGGACAGTTCGCTGTACGCAATCTGTAAGGTGTGCAGCATACTGTCGCGTCGTTCCGGTTCCCGCAGGCTTATCAGCTCAACCAGCTCTACATACGACCTGCGGATGTCTTCCTGTGAGGCGTCGCGTGGCACGGCGAAGAGGCCATATAAGTCGGGATGATTGTGACGACCGCGCACGAGTATGACATTCCTGTCCGGCTTCTGCCGCACATATCTGCCCTCTTCGATACCTTCGCCATGCTCCCCGACCATTCGCACGAAGCCACCAAGCGGAATCCAGTTTATGGAATAGATGGTGCCGCCCGGTGAAAAGCGAATTCCCAGGAGTCTGGGTGGGAATCCGAAACCGAACTCCTTCACTGTAATGCCGAACCACTTGGCCGTAAGGAAATGGCCCATCTCATGAATGAAGATGAGAAACCCCAGCACCGGAAATACAAGCAGCCAAGCGGGAAGTCCGAACACGAAAACTATACCTCCACGATTCCTGCAGCGCGCCGCCGCGCAGTTGAAGCCGCATCAAGCGTATCCTGGAGGGTTGGCTCTTCGATGTTGCGGTGTTCGCGAAGTGCCTCTGATATTACGACCGGAATCTCCATGAAGCCAATCTTCCCAGCAAGGAACAGGTCAACGGCCGCATCGTCTGCACCGCAGAGCGCCGCGGCCCAGGTCCCTCCGCGCTGCGCCACTTCCAAGGCGAGGTTGAAGCAGGGATAACGCTCTGAATCCAGAGCCTCGAAACTCAGCGCTCCGGTCGCTATCGGGTCGAACGGCCTGATGCTTGGGTTGCGCAAGCGGCGTGGGTAGAACAGCGCATACTGAATTGGCAGGCGCATGTCCGGCGGGCTAATCTGCGCCTTGACCGAACCGTCCACGAACTCCACCATCGAGTGAATCATGCTCTGCGGATGTATGACGACCTCGATCTCGTCCCATGGAACGCCGAAGAGCCAGTGCGCTTCTATCACTTCGAAAGCCTTGTTCATCATCGTCGCGGAATCGACCGTTATCTTCGCTCCCATCTGCCACGTTGGATGCCGCAAGGCCTGCTCACTGGTAACGTCCGCGAGCAGCTCAATCGGCGTGTCGCGGAATGCGCCTCCCGAAGCCGTGATAATCAGCTTGGAGACGGCCTTGTCCTCGCCGCGCAAGCACTGCCAGATTGCGTTCGGCTCGCTATCCAGGGGAAGTAGCGATACATCGCACCCACGAGCCGCTTGCGTAACGAGTTCACCGGCAACTACTACGGTCTCCTTGTTGGCGAGAGCAATGTCCTTCCCCGCTTCAATTCCGGCAAACGTCGCCGGTATGGCGACATCCCCTGTGGTCGCCGCAACCACTATGTCCACATCCGGGCTGGCTGCAATTTCAGCAATTTCGCAGTCGGCACAGCCATATTCGCTCAGAAAGGCTTTCTCGTCGTCGCTGCCTTCGCAATATGCCATCTTCGGGCGAAATTCTTGAATCTGCCTCTCCAGGAGGCCGTGACTCTTGCGCGCGGCAAGTCCCACGGCACTGAACTCATCTGGAAAAGTACGGACTACATCCAGCGTCTGGGTACCGATAGAGCCTGTGGAGCCTAAGACAGCAAGCCTTTTTGTTGTACTTCCCATATTATGAAAAGATGCATAGCGGGCAATACATAAACTATGGAGTCCAGCCTATCTAGGATGCCCCCGTGTCCGGGGATAAGCCACCCTGAGTCTTTCACGTCCGCCTTGCGCTTCATTCTGGATTCAGCGAGATCCCCGACCTGACCCAGCACGCCAATGACCAAGCCGAGTGCCGCTGCTTCCCATATTATAGCATCCAAGCCCAATACGCTGTTAGCCAGTACGCTCGCGGCTATCGCTCCCACCAAGCCGGCGACGGCTCCTTCTCGCGTTTTGTTGGGACTTATGCTTGGCGCAAGTGGGGTCCGTCCGATGGCACGGCCTACAAGATAGGCTGAAGTATCGGTGGCGAAGACAACCAGCAGCAACAGCAGGGTCCACTCTCGTCCGTCTTCCATGAAGCGAATCTGCAAGGCGTAATACAGTGATAGACCCAGATAGACGGCAATCCTCAGAATCATAACGGGCGAAGAATCGAAGAATGCCATTTTGCGCGAACTACCCAGAATCCAGCCCGCGAACGGACAGATTCCGACAGCCGCGATGTCCAGAAATGTGGTGTACCCTCCGGGAGAGCCGGTGAGCCCACGGCTAAGGCCAGAAATGAGCATGACCATCGTGAAAACGAGGGAAATAGCGGGGTGAAACTTATCGCCCCACAGATTGACGAGTCGCGCCAACTCCAGTGCGGCTATCGCTCCGGCAATGAACACCAATGCGGCAAACCAGATCGGCTTGCCCAACGGCCACTCCAGCCACACGGCACCAAAGAGTATGGGCAGACCTACTGCTGCAGTGGCTAGTCTCGTGGTCAAGCCGTCCCCTTATATCTTTGGCAGAGCTTAGCGCACCTTGCCGAAGCGTCGCTTTCGCGCGCCGAACGCCTCTAGCGCCTTATCGACTTCTGTTTCATCGAAGTCGGGCCAATACACGGGAGTCGTGTAATACTCGGCGTAGGCGGCCTGCCATATCAGGAAGTTGCTCAGCCGCTGTTCGCCCGAAGTGCGGATTATGAGGTCGGGGTCCGGCATCTCGTTCGTGTACATGTACTGCCGGAGCAAGTCCTCGCTGACATCCTCCGCCTTCACCTTGTCGGCAATCATCGATCGCACGGCATCTACAATCTCGGCCCTGCCTCCATAGTCGAAAGCGACGCAAAGAGTCATGCGCGAGTTATGCTTCGTGAGTTCTATGCTCTCGCAGATGGAGCGACGCAATTCCGTAGGCAGCCGGTCTAGCCTGCCAATGTGCCGCAACCTGATGTCTTCACGGTGAAGCTCATCGACTTCAGCCCGGATGACTTCGTCCACAATCTCCAGCAGCGCCCGAATTTCACTTTCCGGACGATGCCAGTTCTCAGTGGAGAACGCAAACAGGGTCAGGTAGCGTACCCCGTGCCGGATGAATGCCTCAATTATGCGGCGCAGGTTTTCCGTTCCTGCGCGGTGTCCTTCGCTGCGGCTCATTCCATGGCTGGCTGCCCAGCGACCGTTGCCGTCCATTATTATCGCGACATGGCTGGGAGGCGTTTGAGGCACATTCTCCCACTCAGATGTGTCAGCAAAATTGCTCGATTCCACTCTTGTGGTCATGCAATCAGAGGCTTGGACGCCTCATACCTCCATCACTTCCGCTTCCTTCTCCTGCTTCATCTCTTGCATCTGACCGGAGAAGGCATTAGTAATTTCCTGCAGCTGCTCCTGGGCATATCGGCTCTCGTCCTGCGACAGCTCTTTGTTCCTTTCCATAGAGCGAAATTCACCTAGGCTGTCCCGGCGAATGTTGCGAAGCGACACGAGCCCATCCTCGACCTTCCGTCCAACCAACCTGACCAATTCTCTGCGACGCTCCTCGGTCAGCACCGGAATATTAAGTCGTATGGCGGTCCCGTCATTGTTCGGAGTCAGTCCCAGATCGGACATCAGGATACTGCGTTCGACGTCCCTTATGGACTGCTTGTCCCAGGGTTGAATCATAAGCACGCGCGCTTCGGGCACTGATATGGAGGCGAGTTGGTTCATCGGCGTGGGCACGCCGTAATACTCGACCATCAGGGTTTCTACAAGGGCGGGGGAGGCGCGCCCAGTTCGGATGGTGTTCAGCTCACGCTTCAATGCCCCTACGGACTTTTGCATCCTGTCGTCGGTTTCCAGAAGAACTTCGTCAGCAGTAGCCATAGTGGAACTCTCCATAGCCTTTGCGGGCTTTACAGCGCCGGGTTGGAAGCAACTATGGACCCCAGCGCGTCGCCCGCGATTATCTTCTCGATGCTTCCCTTCTCAAACAGGTCGAATACAATTATTGGCAGGTCGTTATCCATGCACAGTGACAACGCCGTTGCGTCCATCACCTGTAATCGCCGCTGCAAGGCTTCCTGATGCGTAATGAAATCGATCTTAGCGGCATTCGGAAACAAGTTTGGGTCGGATTCGTAGATGCCATCGACATTATTCTTTGCCATCAGCAGCACTTTGGCTTCAATTTCAATTGAGCGAAGCGCAGCAGCAGTATCAGTTGTCATGAAGGGGTTGCCTGTCCCTCCGGCAAATATGACCACACGCCCCTTTTCCAAGTGGCGTATGGCGCGCCGCCGAATATACGGCTCCGCAATCTGCTGCACAGTGATGGCGCTCTGAGTGCGAACCTCCAGCCCATGATGGCGTTCGAGGGCATCCTGCAACGCAAGAGCATTGATGATGGTCGCAAGCATTCCCGCATAGTCGGCAGTGGAGCGGTCCATGCCTTCGGACTCCGCCTCCCAGCCTCGAAGAATGTTTCCGCCGCCAACGACAATAGCAGTCTGCACACCTTGTTCGCAGATATTTCTTATCTGCTGCGCCATATAGGCAACGGCACCGGAGTCGGTGCCATAGCCTCGCTCACCTGTGAACGACTCACCGCTCAGTTTCAGCAGCACCCTTTCGTACTTTGTGCTGACACGTCGCAAGTGTGTTTCACTCTCCCAGTGAGAACCTGGTGAACCTCCGCACGCGGATGTTTTCGCCCAGTTTGCCTATGCCTTCGTTGACCAGGTCTTGAACGGACTTGGACGGGTCCTTGATGAATGGCTGCTGCATCAGCACGGTTTCCGCGCTTTCGGCATCCTCGCCGTCCGGCACATCGTCGCTGCTCACGTAAGAGGGCGCCATGGCTGCCACCTGCATGGCGATATCATGTGCGAGTTCCTTGAAGTCATCGGTGCGAGCAACGAAGTCTGTCTCGCAATTCACCTCGAGAAGCACGCCTATTCGCCCCCCGCTATGAATGTAGGACTCGACGATACCCTCTTCAGTGGAGCGCGTCGCCTTCTTCACCGCACTGGCTATTCCCTGCTGCGTCAGCAGTTCCTCGGCCTTGGCTAGGTCGCCTGACGTCTCTTCCAGAGCGCGCTTGCAGTCCATGATGCCGGCGCCCGTGCGTTCCCTGAGTTCTTTGATTGTAGTTACAGTGAGTTCCAACTCTTCACCTGTGAATGTAGCCCGTGAATGTAGATTGACTCTACTCTGATGGGTTATCTCTTAAGCTGTCTGATCAGTGGTAGCAGTCCCGTTGGGTACGGCGGCAGACGCAACAGGCGTCTCTTCGACGGCAACCGCCGCATCTCCCAGCGTCTCGCCTTCCAGTGGAGCCGCGGCCTCTCCGAGTTCTTCGTACTCGAATGCGGAGTGCCTGTTCATGCCCTCGATTATGGCGTTGGTAATCCTTCCGGTAACCAGCCTGATCGACCGAATCGCATCGTCGTTCCCGGGGATCGGATAATCGATGAGGTCGGGGTCGCAGTCCGAATCGACGAGAGCGACGATGGGAATACCCACGCGCCTCGCTTCTGCGACCGCAATCGCCTCTTTCCCAATATCTATGACAAAGAGCGCACCGGGCATCTCGGTCATCTCCTTGATGCCGCCCAAATACCTGTTGAGACGCGCGATCGACGCCTCTCTCTTGAGAGCTTCCTTCTTCGTGTAGCTGGTAAACTCGCCCTTCGCCTGTTGGGTTTCCAGCTCAACCAGATAGTCGATGCGTGATTGAATCGTCTTGAAATTTGTGAGCGTGCCACCCAGCCAGCGAGTGGTGATGTAGAAGGAATTGGCGCGCTGTGACTCGTTCACGATTGTGTCCTGCGCCTGCTTCTTCGTCCCCACCATCAGAACCTTCTTGCCTTCGGCTGCAACATCGCTAATAAAGCCCGCTGCCTCTTCGAGCATACGCAGCGTCTTCTGCAGGTCAATGATGTGGATGCCATTGCGATGGGTGAAAATATAACGCCGCATCTTGGGATTCCAGCGGCGTTTTTGATGACCAAAATGAACGCCTGCCTCTAGCAGGGACTTCATGGTGATATTTGTGGGCACACTCGCCATCTGTTCGCGAGGAGCCTGCTGGACCACAACGCTCGGCTGTGGCGCGACTGGTGCGGTCTGTTGCATATACGCCTTCCTAGACTACCTCATACAAAGTTGCTCAACATCCTAAGCAGTATATCATAGGCAGATTGTACTGGGCAATTCGCGCGCCGCCAAAAAATCAGCCGCTAGTCCCTTGCCTGCATCGTTAAGAACTCAGTCGTGAGGATATAGCTCAGTTGGGAGAGCGCGCCGAGCAGCGCACACGGGTAGGGATGGCGCGCCCATGCAGAGGGTTGTTCTGACGCAAGTACCTTGCGTGAGGAGCATGGGGCGCGCCTGCGGGCGCTCCAGTTCCGGGAGGGATTGATAGACCTTGCGGCCTAACTCGGATTTGCCCAGCAGCACAATATAATTGATGAGTGGTATTAGGTCAAGAGATTCTTGGCGACTTTCAGGCTGGGCACACTTGCCGTTCATATTGTCCCTTCCTTCCTTGATGGGGGCAGGGCAGAGCCTGTCCTGAGCTTGCCGAAGGGACGGGGGTGAAATGAATTATGCCCACCCCAACCTTGTAAGGTGCAAATTGACACTCTATCGAAGGCATTGATATAATTTTATCTCAGTCGTGGGGATATAGCTCAGTTGGGAGAGCGCGGCGTTCGCAATGCCGAGGTCGGGGGTTCAAGTCCCCCTATCTCCACCACTTCCCCTACTTCCCTGGCCTTCTCCTCAGTCCCCGATTATCACGTCATCGCCTACTTCATCGATTCGTTAATCTTCTCGAAAATGGCGACCGCCCTCGCAGGTTAGTAGAAAATCACTGCTTCACACACAACAGGCATATACGAAAGCCGTTGCATGGAGGTAGCGGCACGCATAATTGCCACACGTCATCCCTTATCGATTACGATGGGGGAGTCGCGAAGGAATTTTGCCGCCCCAATAAACACCGTCTGTATTGACGTACCCCGACCTGCATGTTAGAAACAGCCCAACACACCCGGAGAACTAATACATTGTTAACTTCGCGAGACTCCTTCTATTGCTGACCATCCTCTACAACGTTGTGCAAGGTGTCATCGCGCTATGGTCGGGGCTCTCCAATAGGAGCAATTAAGCGGTAGAATTCTGTAAAATAGACCGGGATTCGGATTCCGCTTTGATAACAGGAGGAAAAGAGATTTATGGACCTCGAACTGCAAGGCAAGACCGCACTGATAACCGGTGGGAGCAAGGGCATAGGCAAGGCAATCGCCATCGCGCTGGCGGAGGAAGGAGTGGATATCGCCATCGCTGCCCGCTCGCAGGACACATTGGACGCGGCCGCCGAGGAGATAAGGGCAGGCACAGGACGAAAAGTTGTCGCCATATCTGCTGATACGACAAGCTGGGATGATGTCAGGCGAATGGTCGAGACCACCGTCTCCGAGCTCGGAAGCGTCGATATTCTCGTCAACAGCGCGGCGATGGTAGGAGGTCAGGTGCAAGGCACCATCGACGAGGCCGACGAGAAAGACCTGATAGAAGACCTCGACACCAAGGTCGTGGGATACTTCAGGAGCATCAAGGCAGTCGTGCCTCACATGCGCGCGAAGAAGTGGGGCCGAGTCATAAGCATCGGCGGTGTTTCTGCGCGCCAGTCAACGATTTACGGGCTTCGCAACGCGGCGGTAGTCCACATGACTAAGACCCTGTCCGACCAGCTTGGTCAGGACGGGATTACGCTGAATGTCGTACACCCCGGGCTGACACTCACGGATACCATCAACGAGCGATTGGACAACCAAGCAGCGCAGCAGGGCGTGTCGCGCGACGAGGTAAATGCCCAGGCGGGACAAAACGTCGCCATACGCAGGGTGGTCGCGCCCGAAGAACTCGCGTGGCTCACGGCATATCTCGCGTCTCCCAAGGCGGAGTGCATCACCGGCGAGGTGATAGCGGCAGGTGGTGGAGCCATTGGCGCCGTACACCAGTAGCCGCCCACCAGTATATAAACCCTAAATCATAGGAGCAGGAGGTCTCTCACAATGCCAATGAACAAAATCGACCAAACTTTTGAAATAGAACAGGAACAGCTCGACTGGCTTGGCGAGATAGCCACGAACTACGGGCTTGCCGACGAGGCAAAGGCTTTGCGCGTACTCTTGGACTTCGCCATCGAGGACGGTGACAATGAGCTCATTTTTTCGGATGAGAATATGAGATGCCGTTTCTGCGGCTGACATATCTCACGGGGATGGCTCGAAACTGACTCGCAGGTGGTTGCGCGCAACATGAACCTCAGCCTTCGGCCTCCGGTGGTTCGCCTTCCAGGTACCGCGTCCGCAGGAATGGGTCCTTCGCCGGAAACATCCCAATAATCGTCGCAGGGCCATCCCCGATTGCCGTGAACCCGTGCGGCACGTTGGGAGGCACGACCACCGTGTGGTCCGCTCCCACCTCGTGCGTCTCATCCCCGTAGCGGACGCTCAGCGTGCCGCTCAGCACCACAATCAGCTCATCGTCCTCGTGCGTATGCAGCGGTGCGCCTGTGCCCACCCCCACCTCACTTAACGCGGCCTCCGTGGAAGTCGTGCCGTCTCCCTCTTGCGTGATCAGCCACTTGCGGTAGTTCGGCCTCCACGGGACCTCCGGCGCATTATTATGATCTACGATTGGCATGTCTATCCCTCCTGCACGTACTTTGTCGCAGACGACTTCTCCTACATCCGCACCGCCCCTTTCAGCACATTGTACTTCATGCTGACTCTATCGCCGCCCAAATAAAGCCAACGCCTGTATAATCCGGTGAGAGACGTTCGTGAAGATACTACTGGCTGGGAGTAATCGGAGGCGTGTTATGGCAACCATAAACTCGGTGCTGGGGCCACTGGATACGGCGGACCTGGGGTTCACTCTGCCCCATGAGCACCTGATAGATTCGTCCGCCGGCATCCGAGCTACATACCCCGAGCTCGAGCTCCGTGACCAGGCCCTCGACATGGCACTGGAGTCATTCAACGAGGCAAAGAGCGGCGGAGTTGACACCGTCGTCGAAGTCTCTCCTATGGACTTGGGGCGGGATGTCCTACTCATGAAGGAGGTTTCGGAAAAGACCGGCGTGCAGTTCATCTGTTGCACCGGCTGCTGGCTGGATATTCCGCGAAGCTTCTGGAGCAGGGACAAGGACTTCGTCGCAGACCTGTGGGTGCGGGAAATAGAGCAGGGAATAGACGGTACGGAAATCAAGGCCGGCATAATCAAAGTAGCCACCAGCGACCCGATTACCGAGCATGAAGACCTGATGCTGCGCGCCTCCGCCCGTACACACCTCCGTACCGGCGTTCCCATCACCACGCACACGCCGGCAGAGTCACGGATAGGCTTAGAGCAGGTGCGAATCCTCGAGGAAGAAGGTGTAGAGCCTCACCACATATATGTGGGACACCTCAACAACACCCTCGACCCGGACTATCACCGCGAACTGGCACGACTCGGAGTCTGGCTGGGCTGGGATATTAACAATCCCTTCGGACGCCCAGACCTGCCGCCGTGGCAGCAGAGGACTGACTATCTGAAAGATCGGCTGAACGAGGGTTTGGATGCAAATATGATGCTATCCCACGACTGGAACATCGTGCTGTCTCGCTTCGGCTCTCCGGGCATGCCCAGCAGGGAGCAGAATCCCGACGGATACCTCTGGCTCAGCCGCGCCGTAATCCCCAGGCTGGTAGAGGCCGGAGTGTCTGATACAGTCATCGACCGGATGATGATCGAAAACCCCAGAAGGTATTTTGAGGGTGTGCGCCCTTCCGACTGACTGGCTGCTCTGGTATTTGATATACTCCTGCCGATTTCATTTAATTGGAAAAAAGACATAAGGAGCGGCACTATGAAATACGGATTCTGCCTGCCCAACACGATGGACGGCGACGAACTATGCAGGTTCGCGCAGAAAGCCGAGGAGCTGGAGTTCGAGTCGGTCTGGATTGGCGATCATATCGTTTTACCCACCGCGCCTACGAACCAGTACCCGTACACTCCGGACGGCTCGTTCCGTCGCCCGCACGATGCGCCGTTCCTTGAAACCCTCACCATCCTCGCCTATGTCGCCGCGTGCACCAGCAGCATCCGAATCGGCAGCACCGTCGTCATCGTCCCATACCGCAACCCGATCCTACAGGCGAAGATATTCGCATCGCTCGATGTGCTATCCAAGGGCAGAGCCGTCTGCGGCGTGGGTGTGGGCTGGTTGGAGAAGGAATTCGAGACACTGGATGTGCCGTACTCCGAGCGAGGGCCGATGACCAACGAGTGGCTCGAAATCTTCACGAACCTCTGGAGCGAAGAGGAACCAACCTACAGCGGAGAATACTACAGCTACGACGGCATCTTCTTCGAGCCGAAGCCCGTCCAGCAGCCGCGCATACCGATCTGGGTCGGCGGACACACCCGCCGAGCGCTGCGCCGCACCGCCAAGTATGGGGACGCGTGGCATCCGTCGCGCCAGACGCCGGAGTATGTAACGCGCAATCTGCCCTACCTTTACGAGCAGGTCGAGGAGGAAGGACGCAGCCCCGACGACATCACCATCTCGCTCAAGCGCAGCCTGCACATCTCGGACATCGGCGTCTCAGGATCAGGCAGCGGCAACGAGGTAACGGGGGCAGGCATCTCCGCAAGCACGCCGGCCGTCATAGAAGACATCAAGAAGTGCACCGACATCGGCATCCACCAACTCACTTACGACTTTCCCACAAACGACATCGAGGAGTGCATACGCATACTTGAGCACTTCGCCGAGAAGATAGCTCCCGCCGCACAGTAAACTTCCGGCAAGCCCTGGCTATTGCGCGACGGGGCTGTGGCGCGCTACTCCACGACAATGACTCCCGTCATGCCGAACGCCTGATGCGGTATGCAGATAATCTCGAATTCGCCCGCGCGGTCGAAGGTGTATGTGAATGTAATCGTCTCGCCAGCGTCCATTTCCTCGTCTATGTCAAGGTCATCAACAGTGAAAGTGTGAAACTTCGTTTCCGCCGACATCTCGAATGTAACCGTCTCGCCCACCTTGAAATTGAACTCGTCGGGGACGAACTTGTACTCCCCGCTGCCTCCGATGTCCCGGTTTTCAACCTTGACCACATCGCCTGCACTTGGCGGCGGCGCGACGACTTGAGTCTGCTGCTGCGTCGCCCTTGGAACGGACTCCGTTGAGGCGGTCGGCGGCCTCACCTGCTCCATCAGGTCGTTGTTCCACTCGCCTTCGGCTTCCAGAATTGCCTTGGCGTCGTACATGAATGCCTCGATCAGGTTGTGCGACAGATAGACATAGGTGCCGGGTTGCCGGATAGTATGAACCGACACACCCGCCGACCCCGCCGCGATGATCCAGGTCTCAAGGTCGAGCAAGGGTGGGTCGTTCAGTCCGCCGCGCTCCCACACATAGTCGCCGTGTCCGCCGATGAGATGCGGGTACGACTGCCTGTTCGCCTGGGAGTGAACAATGAGCACATTCTCGCCCACATTCGCGGTCAGTTGCCCGTCGCCTTGCAGAGCGCCGACAGTGCCGTTGAAGACTATATGGGAGGGGATGAGCGTCCTCATCGCCTCAGTATCATCCTCGATGGAATCGGCAGGCCCCTGGTACCGCTTAAAGTTGCCGTTCTCGTCGCGCGGGATATAGTAGTCCTGTTCGCCGATGTAATAGGCGCGGTCGTAGCGAATAGGGTTGCCGTCAGGGTCTTTCAGCCCGTCGCGCGGCAGCACTAGAATCGCCCCGTTCATGCCGTGAACCACATGCCACGGCACCATCGTTCCGCCCGGGGCGCAGTGATAGACGAACGCGCCCGCCTTGATAGCCCGGAAGCGCAGCACCACCTCTTCACCCGGCGCTACCAGCGTAAGCTGGCCGCCGCCCAGAGCGCCGACGGAAGAGTGGAAGTCAACATTGTGGACCAATTCGTTATGGGAGAGATTGACCAAGGTGAGTTCCACATAATCGCCTTCGTGGACTACGATTATGGGACCCGGCACCGTGCCGTTGTAGGTGAAAGCCCAGATGAAGACGCCGGGCGCAATCTCAATCTCCCTTTCATCCACCTCCATACGCACCTGCACTACTTTAGGTCCCTCTGTGGCGACCTGTTCATGCTCCGGCAGAAACGGTGGCGCGACAAGGCGCTGCTCGACGCGCCGCAGGCTGTCGATGTCCTCCGCCTCCCAGACTCTGGTCTCTCCCTCGGCAGCACGCTCCCCAGCGGGGAAGTTGAAGTCGCAAGCTATGGCAGCACCACAGAGTGCCAGCACTAACATTAAGGATAGCCAAATTATCGAAACTCGAAATCTCTTGTTGGACATGTTCGACCTCCTTGCAAGGCTAGGTTATTGTGATGCCGCTATAGACTCCTCCTTCCATGTATTCCGTTCGTTCCCTTCATGTGAATTATATCACAAATAACATTCCCTGTGAAATTTCTCATAATCATATGACTGAGATTGGTTTAAGAATGCACTCCCTCATCCGGCGTCATCAGGCAGGGGTCTGGGAACGAGTCCTTGGAAACCGTCGATAGCGTATCAAAATAAGGGGCAGCCTTTCGACTGCCCCCGTTATCTGTTCCCTGGAACTCTGCGCCCGATGCCTACACCGCCAACGCTCCTACCTTCTCATAGGTGCCCTGCACGATAGGCTTCGCCTCAACCTCCAGCCAGTCCTCGAGTATCTCTGTGTAGAGACCTCGGAAGTCGAAGTTGAACGCAAGGTCGCCTTCGACGAGTGTATGCGCCTCCAGCGACGGATACTCGTTGTAGTGGCCGCCCTTCACGCCATCGCCGATCAGGAACGAAACGCCGCCGGAACCATGGTCCGAGCCGTTGCCGTTGTCCTTCACGCGCCTGCCGAACTCCGTGAAGACCAGCATCAGCACATCCTCGCTGGCGTCATGCTGCTTCAGGTCGGTGTACAGGTCGTAGATGCCACCGGAAATGTCCGTTAGCAGCCGCTCCTGAAGCGCAACCTCGTTCGTATGCGTATCGAAGCTGCCGTGCTGCGTGTAGCAGACGCGCGTCCCCACATCTGCAAGCAGCACCTGTGCCACGCCCTTCATGCTCTTCCCGTAAGAGTCGGAGCCGTACTCCACATCGGACTGGTACTTCTGCGGCGCCGTCTGCAGGATGTCGGCTCCGCGCAGCGCGTCCAGCCCCGTCTTGCTCAGGAAGTCCATCACCGGCCCGCTGCCGATCGCCTGCGAGTACATATTGGCGAACACTTCGAGCGCCTCTGTACGCTGCTCCGCGCCGTCGATGTCGTTCAGCAAGCCGTAGCTTTCGAGGTCGGTAACCGACGCCACCGGCACGCCGGGCGATACGAGCGCGCGAGGCAGACCCGCACCGAAATTCACTGCGCCGACAACATTCTCGCCGCTGGGGTCCATCTCCCGCAGCGCCTGACCCAGCCAGCCCTGGTTCCCAACCTTTGTCGGCTCCGCGGTGTGCCAGATGTCCATCGAGCGGAAGTGCGAGCGGTTCGGGTTCGGATAGCCGACTCCGTGAACGATGGCAACCTTGCCCTCATCCCACAGGTCCTTGATTGGGGCCATACCCGGATTGAATCCGTAATCCTCGTCGATGGGTATCGCCCGCTCCTCGGTGATACGGATATTCGGTCGGTTATCGGCGTAGAGTGGGTTGTTGTACGGCACAACACAGTTCAGGTAGTCGTTGCCACCCGAAAGCTGCACCACCACCAGTTTGCGGTTCTTGCCATTGCTGCTCATTGGATTTGTTCCTCCCGACGGGTTACTTGGAGCTCAGATGGTTGCACATTCTCAAATAGTCAATCAATTATACCTTCTCATACACCTGGAAGCGATGCCGGCAGGTCTCCAACACATACACGCGCTCCTGCTCATCCAGCACGACCGTCACCGGGTCCCAGAAGTAAGACTCGATGCGCGCCGATGCCTCATGCTCGTCTTCAACATCTACCTCGAACTCCGGCACAAAAAGCGAGCGCGCATCCAGTTCGTCGGCATTCGCGTTCAGGTACTCCACTGCCCATTCGCCCAGCGTTGCCTCGCCGCGCAGCGATGTGATGTAATTGCCGTCCGCATCAAGCACCTGCACCCGCTGATTACCCCAGTCGGCAACATACATGTTGCCGTCTGAGTCAACCGCAAGCCCGGACGGGCGGTTGAACTGCCCCTCGCCGTCGCCGGTCGAGCCATAAGCCGCGATGAACTCGCCGTCCGGTGTGAACTTCTGTATGCGGTCGTTGCGCCAGTCCGCGATGTAAATCTGCCAGTCCTTGTCCTGGGCGATGCCCCAGGGAAGGTTGAATTCGCCATCGCCGTCGCCAAACGAGCCGAATTTGCTGATGAACTGCCCATCCTTGGTCATCCTCTGCACGCGATGGTTGCGGTGGTCAACCAGCAGCAGGTTGTCGTCAGCATCGAACGCCAGCCCCGATGGCCCGTCGAACTCGCCATTGCCCGGACCAACCGTGCCCCACTTCGAGACATAGTTGCCGTCTCCGTCGTAGATGGTGACGCGCTGCAAGAAGTCATCAGCCATATACAGCAGGTTGTCGCTGTCAAGCGCCACCGCTGACGGCCATATCATCTGACCGTCGCCTCTGCCATAGCCGTATAGCTGGCCAAAGAACTGGTGGTCAACTGTCGCCATCTGAATGCCCACTATATCCAACGCGGTTGTGTTGCTGCGACTGGCAACGAATATCCTGCCGTCATCGCGGATTACCATGTCGGTGGGCAAGTGAAATCCCCTGCCACCCTGGTCCGCCACGAACCCGATCGTGTCCAGATACTTCAGAGTGAAGGGCTTTGTGATTGTCTGTGTAGCCATGCTACCGTCCTCTATTCAAGTCTGGTTAGGAATAAGCCGCTGAGAATACTACGCCAATTGATACTCCTGCGTGGTTACCGCCATCTGGAGCATCGTTACAATCTTCTGCTCGGCGAAATCAGCGGAATCGTCGTCATCGAACGACAGGTCGCCCCACTTCGCGGCATAGTCGATCAGCCCTTGACGCGTGCTGTCCAACACGGGCATCGGCCCTATAACATCGAAGCAAGCGTCAACCAGAGTCTCCGCATCGAGTACACCGTCCTCAGCGTAGCCTCTAACGTCAGATATCAGCATACGCAGGCCCGGCTTGTTCGGGTTGCCAAGCACCTTGCTCGCAAAGTTGACCCGATGCACATAAGAGCCGGTGTTAATCCATTCGCTGCCGCCCTGCCAGCCTTCGACGCTCGGCGGCGCGTACAGCGCCTGCCCCATCTGCGAGCACACGCCGGCAGCCGCATAAGTCTCCATCGACGGCAACTCAAGCCCGCCTGCCAACCGCAGCGTGCCGACGACCATCTCGGCGGGACTCTTGATCCTGCCGAAGCGCACCACCTCGTCCTTGAAGAAGTCGGAGTTGAACATGACGCGCAGCATCTCCGATATGTCATATCCCGAATCGAAGTACGCCTGCGTCATGATGTCTATGGCCTCAGGGTCCTTCGGGTCTTCGTAGGGCCACTGCGGCACCGGAGACTCGTCGGCAACGAAGAAGTGGTACATATGCCGGGCAATAAAGCGCGGCGTGGCTTCCTGCTTGCAGATTATGTCCACCACGTCCTCGCCGTTGAAGTCGCCCGTCTCACCGAGGAAGATTTTCTCGTCGTGGTCGTGGTCGTCCTCGTCGTAATTGAACTGCCATGCGATGTAGCCATACGGACGCGCCGTGTTATTCCGCATCTTGATGGACATGTAGTCGGGATTGACCACGCTCCAGCCCGTAAATGCCCTGGAGCACTCCTTGATATCCTCTTCGGTGTAGTTGCCCACACCCATCGAGAACAGCTCCAGAATCTCCCTGCCGTAGTTCTCGTTAATCTGGTCCTTGTGGTTATCCTGGTTGTCCAGCCACATCAGCATGCCCGGGTCGCGGGATAGCTGTACCAGAAGGTCGCGGAAGTTGCCCATTCCATAATTACGGAACATCTCCACCTGGTTGACGACCATGCGCGCCTGGATGAGCTTGGTCGCGGCAGTGGCGAAGACACGGTGCCACAGCAGCGCCATCTTCTCTTCCAGCGGATTGGGCGTAGTCGCCATGCGATACACCCAGTGCGCGCCCGCCGCCTGTCCGTTTCGCAAGTCCGACTGGTCCACATGGTAGCGGCGGATGATGTCCTCTGGCATCGAGAATGGCTTCGAGCGCGACAACAAGTCCTCGACAGTCGCTTCGTAGCCCATCTCAAGCCTCTGCTCGACTTCTTTACGCGTCGCGCCGAAAGAGGCCCTTCGCAGCAGGTGCGCCATCAGCGCAACATCCTGTTTTGACTGCACGGTCGTCATTTGCAATCCTCCATGTTCGTTGTCAATCATTGTTCGCCATTCCTGCTTCCGCAGGAATCCATCCGCTTGCCAGCACGCGCATGATACGCGCCAAATCGCACCGCACGCGCCCGCAGATATGCTTCACAGAGTTTATCAGTACGCCATTTTTCAGTCAACGACTTTGGGCATAGGTGGCTGTTCATCCGCGTCCGGTAAGTCCGACTCTTCACGCTCCTCTCGCACCCAAACCAGCACTGCAAACCCAACGACGAGGAACACCGAAAGCAGCAGCATCGCAACTCTGAATCGGATGTCGCCGAATGCGACAAGTGTCGTCGTCGTGAGCCACCACAAGGCGGGTCCCAGCGCCGCCGACAGCCTGCCGGACATTTGAAACAGACCGAAGAACTCGCCCACCTGCCCATCCGGGGCGAGCTTCGTCAGCAGTACGCGGTCGGATATGGGCGGCGCAGCCCAGAACGTGCCCCCAAGCAGCCCGACTGCCCACAAGGTAGCGGGCAGCGACAAGCCGAAAATCGTGAGATTAGTGTCTGTGAAGACGACGCCCACAACTAGGGAGACGCCCAACACGACTACCGTCCAACCCGCTATGCCCACCATCAGCACGCGCTTGGGACCAAACCTGGACACCAGGAAGCCCACGACGAACGAAGCGACAACCGCTACCAAGAGTAATATGGTAACGAAGCTCACTGCTTCACTGCCCGTAGCAACGCCAATCTCCACTAGGTAAAGGACATAGAACGAACTCGCAGTGTTGACCGCTTCCATATAGATGAAACGCGCGGCTATCAGCCGAAATAAGTTGACATGCTCGCGGGCACGCTGAAATGTGGCGTAAAGCTGGCGATAAGACTCCACAATGAGCGACTTGTCTATGCGGTGCATCGCGCCGCCCTCTTTGACTATTAGCAGCAGAGGCAGCGCGAACAGCACATACATACCCGCAGTGGGCAAAAACGCCCACTGATTGCCGTATTTCTCAACCTGCGGCTCGAACAGCAGAAACGCCACGAATAGCCCGATGTACCCAGCGCCGATGCCGATGCCCGAAATCACGCCGCGCGAAGATTCCGAACTCACATTCATGATTAGCGCGTTGTAGAAGATGAGCCCGGTCTGATACAGGTAGTTTGCGACGAAGAACAGCGCAAGCCCCGTAGTCAGACCGCCGAATATGCCTATCATCGCGGTAAGGGACGCGCAGGACAGCAGGCAGACGGCAAGCATCGGGATGCGCCTGTTCAGTCTGTCAGAAACCGTGCCCATCATCGGAGCGGTGAGCGCGACCGTCAATGCGGACAGCGACAGCGCCAAGGCGAATACGGCGCTGCTTCCTCCGGCGTGCTTCATGTCATCAGCTACCCAGAGCGGGAAGAAGAAGGTAAGCATGCTTGCCGAAAATATCGTGTCCGAGAAGTCGTAAAGCGACCATGCCGGCACGGACAGCGACCTTCGCGGGTTCTGCTTGAGCGAAATAGACGCCGACCGGGCGTTATGAACAAGCTTCGACGCAATGCTACGAGAATTTTCTTTACTCAAGACGCGCATCCAATAACAAGTGTGTTCATTCGTGCAGAGAAGCCTCCAGGTGTTCGTCCAACTCCACGCCAAGCGACGCAAGGACGCCGTTCAGCATCGCATAGTACCCGATGACCACCACAAGCTCCACCGTGCCCTCAGGTCCCAGCAGGTGCTCGATAGCCTGAAATGTGCGCTCGCTCAGCGCACCGTCACGCACGAACTCCTTGCCGGCCTGCGCGAACACGCCTTCCTTTGGCGGCAGTCCCATCGGCGCCCTTCCGATGCGAATCGCCTCTATGACTTCAGGTCGCACCCCAACAGCCCTCGCAAGCGGTTCGTGATGTCCCCACACATACTGGCTGTCGAGCGCGCGAGCCACCCCAAGTATCGCGGTCTCCCGGAACGCGGGATGCAGCGTGGAACCCAGCCGGATATGCTCGCCAAGCGCGCCTACGGCTTCAGCCGCGTCTGGGCTATTCAGCAGCAGCCGGAAGGAGTTCGGCATCCCCTTGCCGTCGATCCCGCCCCGCGTCCGCTCGATATGGTCATACAGCGAATGCTTTTCGGCAGGCAAGTCTTGTCTCGAAATATATGGAATCCGTGCCATAACTACCTCTCTATTCATAATTCCCGTTCGTGGTGAGCCTGTCGAACCACAAGAGCGCGGGTGATTCGGCAAACTTGGCACGGGCTTGCGTATTCGCCCTTCGACAAGCTCAGGGCGAACGGGTTAGGACTTCACCATCCGTTGCAATATCCTACGTTTAGCAAGTTCTTGCCGTGCATGTAGCCTTTCGCTCACCACAACAGAATACTCGTCAGGAGACCTGATACGCCTGTAATGCGCTGGCAGACGCTCAAGTTCTCGTGAGCACTGCTCCCGCAGTTCACTCAGCGAGGGCGCTTCACGAAGCCGCTCGCCGTCCTTCATCACATCCGACAGTAGCGCTGCCGTTCCATCCGGCTTAGGCTCATCGGCGCAACCAATCATATCGCCCGCATGCATACCGTCCGCATTCACACCGCGAAACACCTGCTTCGCGCCCACTAGCGTTTCCTTGTCCTCACTGAGCTTCATCGTAGGCTTGCCGTCATACTCGACCATTTTATAGACGCAGTCGAGCCACGGGTAGTCTGCCGATGTCCCCACGTTCGTGCCCACCCCAAAGCCATCAATCGCGGCTCCCGCGCGTATGAGGTCCTCTATCTGAAACTCATCCAGACCGCCGCTTGCCAGCACCTGTACATTCCGCATACCGGCAGCATCCAGCATAGACCGCGCCTCCAACGACAGTGACAGCAGGTCGCCGCTGTCCAGCCGGATGGCGTTTAGTTCGTGCCCCTTCTTTCTCATGTCCTTTGCGATGCAGATGGCGTTTCGTATGCCCACCGTCGTGTCATAAGTATCCACGAGAAAGGTGGAGTTGTCCGGAAAGGATGCGGCGTAGGCGTCAAACGCCTCCAGCTCGCTGTCGAACGATGTTATGAAGGAGTGTGCCATCGTGCCCACCGCAGGAATACCGTAGCGTCTTGCCGCAAGCACATTGCTCGTGCCTGCGAACCCGGCGATATAAGCGGCACGCGCCAGCTTGACCGCGGCATCTATTCCCTGCGTGCGCCGCGCCGCGAAATCGACCACCGTTCTGCCACCGGCAGCCTCCACCACTCGCGCCGCCTTGGTCGCCAGCATAGTATGCGTATTGAAGAGGTTGAGCAGGAGCGTTTCCACGACTTGCGCCTCTATGACCGGGGCCGTTACCTCCAGCACAGGTTCGTTGGCGAAGAATACGGTCGCCTCCGGCATGACTCGCACGCTACCGGTAAAGCGCAGGTCTGCGAGGTACTCCAGAAAGCCGTCGTCGAACAGCCCCATCGAGCGCAGGGAAGCTATATCTCCCTCGCCGAAGCGCAGCTCGCTCAGCGCGTCCAGCATATCATCGAGTCCGGCAAAGATCAGGTAGCCGCGATTCGTCGGAA
Organism: Dehalococcoidia bacterium; assembly: GCA_965204855.1. GTDB lineage: Bacteria > Chloroflexota > Dehalococcoidia > Lucifugimonadales > JADFKI01 > Bin90. The sequence continues at coordinate 869,565 of OZ242018.1, read as the reverse complement.
GGCGGCGCACGAACAGGCTGAAGCACGCCTCTCCCGTAACCCCTGACTGCCAGTACGCCTGCGCCATCGTCAGTTCATACAGGTCGGTGAACAGGCTCAGTGAAATGTCTTGGGCAGCGCCCAGTGATGGTTCGGGTCTCATCTACCTCTGCCACGCAATAACCGTTTCACGGAATCGCGCATCACATATAGTAACGGACACTCTTTCCGTATCGGCTATGCTACATTATCGCATCGAGAAAAGTAACGGCTACCGATTGAAACACTGGTCTCAGGTAGCAGCAATGGGAGGCATCTTCAGAAAATGCGGCTGAAATTCAAGCACGCGATCATAGTAACGGTGCTCGCGCTGTCTGCCACGGCTATTCTCGCGTGCGGAGGAAGCGCGCCCGCCGCACAACCGGCGACGAGCGTACCCGCTCCGACACTAGCTCCGGCAGCAGTGGCGACTGCGGCTCCTGTCGTAGCACAAGTGAACACTCCTACGCCGCCATCTCCGACCGTAGTCCCGCCCGCCACGCCAACCCCTACACCCGAACCGGTAATTGACCCAACACATACTGCGACGGCAACTCCAACGCAGACGCCGGGACCCATCGTAGCGAAGCCCACAGAACAGCCCACGGACACGCCCACCGGCACCCCAACACAGCCTGCGGCAACAGCAACTCCTGAGCCCCCTACTCAGCCCACAGCGACACCCGTTCCCCCAACGGCAACTACCGTTCCGACGCCCGCGCCCACCGCGACTCCTATACCCGCGTCCGACCCTGCCGTCGGAACGAATATCGGCAACCTTGCCCCCGACTTCACGTTGCCAAGTGCGCGTGGGGAAGACTATCCGCTGAGCGCGTATCGGGGACACAGCAACATCGTCCTCGTCTTCTACCGCGCATTCTGGTGACCGTTCTGCCGTGCTCAGCTCGTCGAGCTGACAGACTACTACGCCGCGATAGAGGAGAGCGACGCAATCATCCTCGCCGTCAGCGCCGACGACCTGAACGGAGCGGAAACGGCAGCCCATGAATGGGGCGCGCCTTTCCCCATCCTGTACAACTCGGATAAGACTGTCATCGACGAATATGGTTTGCTTGCTGGCAACGTCGCCAATCCGTCCACATTCATCATCGACAAGAACGGCGTCATACGCTGGAAGTACATCGGCAAGGGCAAAACCGACCGCCCGGAGCCGGAGACAGTTTTACAGCAACTCCAGGCTCTGGAAGGCTAGGCTACCGCGCCCTCCTGCGGGTCCTTGACTCGTACGCGCTATAACGGCGTATAGCAGTCTAGCACCACGTAAACGCCTTCTGCATTCTGCCTTCAAGAATCAAATTAACCGCCTTTTTGAGACAGCTCTCACCTTGACAGCACTTGCCATGAAATATACTATTGAGTCATCGGGAGGCCTAGATTTTCTAGGGTGAATTTACTTAAGGGAGGTGAGTAAATTGGAAATCGCAATTTTCTCCATACTCGCCGTCCTCATAGGCCTGACCATAGGCGCACTTGGTGGATACTTCGGAAGAGGACTGCTGCAAAGAAAGAGCTATGCAGCCGCGCAGTCGGAGGCTGCGCAAATACTGGAAGACGCCGGCGATGAGCGGCGCGCAATCATCATCGAAGGCAAGGAGGAAGCCTTAAAGTTCCGTACGGAAGCTGAGTCCGAGATTCGCGAACGCCGTTCCGAGGTTCAGCGCACGGAGCGGCGCGTTGCTAATAGGCAGGAGAACGTCGAGAGGCGAGCGAGCAATCTCGACCGCCGAGAAAGGAAGTTGAACGACAAAGAAAAGTCCGTCGGCGACCTTGAGCGTTCCCTGACCGAACTCAAAGGAAAGCGGAAGCAGCTTCTCCAGGATATGAAGCAGGAGCACACGCAACGGTTAGATACGATGCGCTCCGAGCAGTTGGTCAAGCTGGAAGAAATCAGTGGACTGTCGGTTTCAGATGCTCGCAATGAGCTGATGTACAACGCAGAACAGGAAATTCAGCACGACCTCGCAATCCGTTACCGCGACATGGAAGAGCAGGCAAGATCCGAAGCGACCGACAAGGCTCGCAGCATCTTAGCCTTAGCTATCCACAGGTTCGCGGCAGATGTGGTTTCCGAAGCCACAGTCACCACAGTGCAACTACCTAGCGACGACATGAAAGGTCGTCTCATAGGCCGTGAAGGACGCAATATACGAGCAATCGAAAAGGCCACGGGCGTGGACCTTATAATCGACGACACACCGGAAGCGGTAACACTATCCTGCTTTGATCCCGTGCGCAGGGAAGTTGCCCGCTTGGCGGTTACAAGTCTTGTGTCGGACGGCAGAATACATCCTGCCCGCATCGAAGAGATGGTGGGCAGGTCCGAGAAGGAAGTCTCCGACATCATCTGGAAATGCGGTGAGGAAGCCGCCCTTGAAGTTGGCGTCCGCGGGCTGCATCCGGAAGTTGTGCGCCTCCTTGGACGCCTGAAGTATCGTTACAGCTACGGCGAGAACGTGCTGCAGCACAGCATCGAAGTGGCGCACCTGTCGAGCATGATAGCGTCGGAGATAGGCGCGAATGTGAAGGTCGCCAAAGCGGGCGGACTGCTGCACGACCTCGGCAAGGCACTTACCCACGAGGTCGAAGGTCCTCACGCCGAAATCGGCGCGGACGTCGCGTCCAAGCACAGCGTGGCAAGAGCGGTATGCACCTGCATCGCCGAGCACCACGACGACGTGATGAGCACGACCGAAGCATTCGTCGTAGCTGCGGCGGATGCCATTAGCGCCGCTCGCCCCGGTTCGCGCCGGGACACGGCCGAGAACTACATCAAGCGCCTCGAAGCCCTCGAAGAGGTTGGGCGCGCCTTTGACGGCGTTGACAAGTGCTACGCGATTCAGGCAGGACGCGAGGTGCGCGTCATGGTCAAGCCGCAAGCGGTTGACGACGCCACCGCAGCCAAGATGGCCAACGACATCGTTAAGAAGATTGAAGCAACCTTGGTCTATCCGGGGCAAATCAAGGTTACCGTAATTCGGGAAAGCCGTACCGTCGGCTACGCTCGTTAGCCCCATAGGTTACTTATGAAACTTGAATGACCGCCACGGCTTCCACAAAAAGCCAATGGCGGTCATTCAGTCTCACCTTCATGAGAATCTCATAGCTCACGGCCGGAGCAGACACCGTCGAACAAGCCGGCCCTACACGGAGACGAATCAGCCTTGAATACCATCGAAGCGGACCTCCACCTGCACACAACCTTTTCGGACGGCACGCTGACGCCCACGCAGCTCGTAGCGCTGTGTGCCGAGCGCGGCTTGAAGACGATCTGCATCAGCGACCACGATACGACCGACGGGCTGCCGGAGACGTTCGATGCCGCTCGAGCCTACCCGTCCTTGACCGTAATACCCGGCATCGAGTTGAGCACGGATGTCCCCGGCAGCGAGATTCACATACTCGGCTACTTCGTTGACCATTACGACGCCTCTCTTCAATCCATTCTGGCGGAGTTTCGCATTGGACGCGAACATCGAGGCGAGAAAATGGTCGAGAATCTGAACAGCCTGGGGCTCGCCATATCGTGGGAGCGCGTTCAGCAGATAGCGGGCGAAGCTCCCATCGGAAGACCTCACATTGCCCAGGCTATGGTGGAGGCGGGCTATATCAAGTACCCGCGCGAAGCTTTCGACGAATACCTGGGACGCAACGGATCAGCTTATGTCGAGCGGCCCAAGCTCCTGCCGGAAGACGCCGTGCGCCTGCTGATCGAGCATGACGCCCTGCCCGTCATGGCGCACCCGACGTACTCAGAATCGAAGTCCGACCGCGGGGGCGTGTCCTCTCTGCCCGAGATCCTTAGCGACCTAAAGGCAGCCGGCCTTGTCGGTATGGAAGTCTATTACGGCGACTACACGCCTGAGCAGGTCGAATGGCTGCGCGGCCTGGCGGACGATTTCGACCTCATTCCGTGCGGCGGCAGCGACTACCATGCGCTCGGCAACCCCGGCGAGCCCGAACCCGGGACCGTCGGACCGCCAATGTCCAGCGTCGAAGCCCTCTATGCGCTCAAGGCCACGCCGGTCAGATGACTGCGCTCGGCGGTCTGATGCCCGGCGGTCTGATGATAGCCGCCGCCTACTTATGGGGAGGCATTCCGACCGCATACGTCGTAGCCCGCTTGACCTCAGGCATCGACATCCGAAACTACGGCTCAGGAAACGTGGGAGCGTCCAACGCGCTGGTCCACCTGGGATCCAAGACAGGCGTTGCGATCGGACTGTTCGATCTCATCGGCAAGGGCATGGTTCCGGTGCTGCTGGCGCGCTCGCTCGATGCTGGCCTCGCGGTGCAGGTGGCAGTCGGGCTCGCCGCAGTCACGGGGCACAACTGGTCGCCGTATATCCGCTTCACCGGAGGACGCGGCGTGGGCACGGCGGGCGGCGTAATCCTCGCATTCGCGCTGTGGTACGAGGCACTCATGGCGACCTTCTTCATCGTCGCGCTAGGGCGCCTGGCGTTCAAAGACACGGGTTTGTTCACCCTCATCGCCATGATTACGCTGCCCATGACCGCAGCGGCAGTCGGAATGCTCGGACGGGCAACCAGGCCCACTGAAGTCATAGCCATGTGCGCCCTCATCAGCGTTATATTAATTGCAAAGCGCATGACGGCGAACTGGGAACGACCAGCTGGCGGGCAGTCTGTCATTCATACACTGATATGTCGTATCCTATGGGACAGGGATGTGCTGAAGAGACAGAACTGGACGGAGCGCACCCCGACAGCAGACATTACCGAGGCATCAGAGCAATGACACAGACTCTATATTGCGCGAGGCACCCGAAGAACGAAACTAGCATTCGCTGCGGCAGATGCGATGACGCTATCTGTCCCGACTGCCTTGTCCACTCGCCCGTGGGCATGCGCTGCCCGGATTGCGGGCGTACCAACCCGGTGCCCACCTACGACGTCCCATTGCCGTACATGCTGCGCGGCATCGCGGCTGGAGGGGTGGTCGGCGCCGCTTTGGGCGCGATATTCCTGTTCGTCGCTCCCAATCTATTCGGGCTAGTGCTATACAACGCGCGTCCGCTGCTTCCCATAATACCGTATGTGTACATAGTCGCTATCGCTGCAATCGGATTCGCCGTTGGTGAAGCGGTGAGTATCAGCACGAACCGCAAGCGCGGGACGCGATTGAAGCTTGTAGCGGCCGGCTCCATGTTTGTTTCATCGGCTCTCATTTCATCCGGGTACTTGACCATAGGCGCATTCGGCATGCTGTACCTGTTCATAGGGCTTGCGCTCGCAACCTGGCTCGCAATCCGCCCGTTCTAGCCTATGCATGGCACGCCACCCATGTTCAGTTCCCGTTATTCATCCGCAACCCACATCCCAGCGACACACAGAGTATAGCACACAAGTTCGCCCCTCGCAACCGGCGCGGTTACGGAGCGGCGGCCGGAAGCGGCAATGCAGATCAGTCCGCGCGCCCTCCAGCCGACCGCGGTTTGAGAATCTTGCATAAGTGCAGTTACAGCGATGATGCAGGCACTTTCACCCCCATCCTAACCTTCTCCCATCAAGGGGGAAGGGACTTATGCAATTTTCTCTCGGTTTGGGCTTTCGTTGACAGACGCGCTCGGTCATCGCTAGAATTGCCGAATTATGAAACGGCGGGAGCGGACCGGGACATGGATGAGCTAGACGCGAAGATAATCGCCACACTGCGGCAGAACGGCAGGGCGTCCAACGCAGGCATTGCCCGGAGCGCGGGTGTGAGCGAGGGCACAGTGCGCCGCCGCCTGCGCCGCCTCATCGACGAAGAGCGCATCTTCGTGGCGGCAATTCCGAACCCGGACATGATGGGCAACCCGTTCGAGGCGCTCGTCGGCGTGCAGGTGGACCCCGACAAGGCCGACCTCGCCGCGGACGCGATGGCGTCGATGGACGAACTCTCCTGGGTTACGGTCAGCACCGGTCCCCACGACATATACGGCTGGGTTACGCTGCCATCACCGGCTGCCCTGAACGAGTTTCTACGCACCAAAGTCGCCACCATCCCAGGCGTGCGCCGGACCGAGACTTTCGTGCATCTCGAAGTCAAGAAGCGCTCATACGGCATTTCCAACTAGCTCCTCTCTGGTATTGACCCCTGCCGGGTGGCGTCTCCATTCAGGTGGACGAATAGGAATTTCACCCCCAACCTAACCTTCCCCCATCAAGGGGGAAGGGATTATTGCCACCTTGAGGAAACGCCATACTCTGCCCATTAAACCCTGAAATCTGGGGCGCAAGCCTGTATAATTTTTCCAGACACTTGTGATTTCAAGGGGGCAGAATTGCTTAAGACAATCAGTTGCGGCGACGTGCGCGCCGAACACACTGGCAAGACGGTTACGCTGGCGGGCTGGGTGCATCGCCGCCGCGACCACGGCGGCCTCATCTTCATCGACCTGCGAGACCGCGAGGGCATCGTGCAGGTCGTGTTCAATCCCGACAACGCGCCTGAAGGCGTCCATGCAGTCGCCGAGTCGCTGCGGAACGAGTGGGTCGTGCAGGTCAGCGGCAACGTGAACGCCAGGCCCGAAGGCACCGAAAACCCGAATCTGCCGACAGGTGAAATCGAAGTCGCCGCCGAACAGGTCAAGGTGCTCAACGAGTCCAAGACGCCGCCCTTCTACATCAACGAGGAGAGCGAGGTTGACGAGCTGATTCGCATGAAGTACCGCTTCCTCGACCTGCGCCGCGAGTCGATGCGCGACATCATCATAATGCGGCATGAGGTGGTTCGCTTCATCCGCGACTTCCTGAGCGAGCGCGGCTTCCTCGAGGTCGAGACGCCGATCCTCATCAAGAGCACTCCGGAGGGCGCGCGCGACTACCTGGTGCCGAGCCGCCTGTATCCGGGCAAGTTCTACGCGCTGCCTCAATCGCCGCAGCAGCTAAAGCAGCTTCTGATGGCCGCGGGCGTGGAGAAGTATTTCCAGATTGCCCGCTGCTTCCGCGACGAGGATCCGCGCGCCGACCGGCAGCCGGAGCACACCCAGCTCGACCTCGAAATGAGCTTCGTCGAAGAGGACGACGTGCTCAACCTCATCGAGGAGCTTTACACGAAGATTATCGAGACGCTCTTCCCGGACAAGTGGATAATGCGCCCGTTCCCGCGTATGACCTATGCGGAGGCGATGGCGTCCTACGGGAGCGACAAGCCGGACCTGCGCTTCGACCTCGACATGGCAGACCTGTCGGACATCGCCGCGCAGACGGAGTTTCGCGTGTTCACCTCCGTCGTGGCGGGCGGCGGCATCGTCAAGGGATTCAGCGCGCCGGGAAGCGCTACTATGCCGCGCCGCCAGCAAGACGCGCTCATCGACTTCGCGAGGGCGAACGGCGCGCAGGGACTCGTAACCATCGCGCTCACGGGCGAGGGCGACATCGACGACCTGACCGAAGAAGGCTTCCGCTCGCCGGCGGCGCGCTTCCTCACCGTGGAGCAGGTCAAGGCCATCGCACACAGGATCGAAGCCGATATGGGCGACATGATTCTCATCGTCGCCGGTCCTGCCAAGACGACCAACCAGGCGCTGAGCGCGCTTCGCAACGAGATGGGCAGGAGGCTGGAACTCGCCGACCCGAACCTTATCGCGTTCGCGTTCGTAACCGACTTCCCGCTGTTCGAGTGGAACGAGGACGACGAACGATGGGACGCGATGCACCACGCATTTTCGATGCCGAAGGACGGGCATGAAGCGTATCTGGACAGTGACCCAGGCAAGGTTCTCGGCAGGTTGTACGACCTGGTGGCTAACGGCGAAGAGCTTGCAAGCGGCAGCATCCGCATCCACAACCGCGAGCTTCAGGAGCGTGTCTTCGGCGTGCTCGGCTACACGAAGGAACAGGTCGCGGAGCGATTCGACCAGCTCCTGACCGCATTCGAGTATGGCACACCTCCGCATGGTGGCATCGCGCCCGGCATCGACAGGCTGCTAATGGTGCTGACGGGCCGCGACAACATCCGGGACGTCATCGCGTTTCCCAAGACACAGAGCGGCTTCGATCCACTCTTCGAGGCGCCGAATGTGGTGGAGCAGTATCATCTCGACGAACTGCATATCAGTGTTGACGTCGAGGATGGAATAGCCACAGAAGTCGAATAGCCACAGAAGGCACAAAAGGGCACAGATGTAGAGAGATCCACCCCCATCCCTTAGGCAAGCTCAGGACAGGCTCTTACCTTCCCCCATCGAGGGGGAAAGGATATAGGGAGGGCGCAGATTAGCGGAAGGGGGCGTCCCGCGCTTCTAGGAATGCGCGCATGCCTTGTTCCTGCTTGATGGCTTCGAGCGCCTCTTTTTCGGGGACGTCGGGTTGCATCGCCTCTATCATGCGGATCATAAGGTGGTGCTCGAACGCCTCTGAGAAGCCCATCTTTTCGTAGGTGCCCTTGATGCTGCGCTTCATCATCTGGACGGCGTAGGGCGGCACGTTCGCTATGCGGGTCGCCGCCTTGCGCGCGCTGTCCATCAGCTCGCCGGCGGGGACGACCCAGTTCACCATGTTCCACTTCTCGGCGGTGTGGGCGTCAATGGTGTCGCCGGTGTAGTGGAGCCAGTGAAGATGGCGCAGCGGAATCATGAACGGCAGCATAATCGCCGGTGAGTGCGCCACGAAGCGGATTTCAGGCTCGCCGAAAGTGGCGTTGTCGGCGGCAATAACGATGTCGGCGGTCATCGCCAGCACATTGCCGGCGGCGAGCGCGTGACCGTTCACGGCCGCGATGGTGGGCTGGCGCAGGTGCCATAGCTTCATCAGGGTGCGGGCGGGCAGGTGCTTGGCGTCCCACGCCGCGGTCGCGGGGATGTCAACAGCTTCCTGACCCGGCGAGATGTCGTAGCCTGCGGAGAACGCCCTGCCCGCGCCCGTGAGTATGAGCACATTTATGTCGTGGTCGTTATGCACATCGTCAAGCGCGTTGCTGAACTCCGTCAGCAGACCGGTGCTGAGGGCGTTCATCTTGGCGGGGCGGTTCAGGGTGAGGGTGGCGATGCGGTCGGACTTTTCAAGCTTTATGAATTCGTACATGGTCGGTCAGTCTTTCAGTTTTTCAGTCTGTCAGCCCGGTGACGGGGGGCTAACAGGATATACAGGATGGATAGGATGGGATGTGAGCGCTGCGCCTATCGCCTACCGAGGACTCCGAACATCCACAGGAGGTTGAGCACGAATATGACGCCCGCCACAATCCACAGGATTGTGCCATAGGTCGGATTGAACTGCAGCCCTACTCCAAGCCCGAAGAAAAAGACGACTATCGCGAGTAGAAAGAGCAGCACATGGACGACTATCCTCTTCCACGAATCGAGCGCGGATAATACCCACGCCAAATTGCCGAGCAATAGGACAAGCGCGGCGATCCGCAGGACATTGCCCAGGCCTGAGTCAATCTGCAAAATGACAGGAGTCACCGGCAACAAGAAGACAATCGCAAGTACGAAAAGCAGCACCTGGATGAGAACTTTAGACATTGATTCATCCTTCGCTAGACGCTGGGCAGTGGCGCGGTGTCTCCGGTCTCGTGCTGCCAGATGCGGATGCGCGCCGCCATGTCGATGACCCTGTCGCGCTGCGCCGGGTCGTCGTACAGGTTGTTGCGCTCGTAAGGGTCGTTGTTCAGGTCGTACAACTCGCCCTGGTCTCCGGCGCAAATGTTCAGCTTCCAGCGGTCGGGCGTGATTACCGAGCGCCCGGGCAATGTCAGCATGCGATTGACTTCCCTGCTTCCAAGGAACCTGTCTGGAAGCTCATCGCTGGTGCCGTTCCACTGCACGAACACGTCGTTGTCCTCAAGCGTCTGCTCGCCCTTGAGCACGGGCACGAGGCTCTTGCCCTGCAGCGAGTCCGGGGCATCGTGGCCAATCAGGTCGAGCAATGTCGGCACGAGGTCTATGTGGCCGACGCTGCCTTCCACTATTGTCTGCTCCTTGGAGAGCCAGGGGACACACATCAACAGGGGCACCTTCGACGCCTCCTCGTAGAAGGAGCGCTTTTCGAGCATGCCGTGGTCACCCATCATGTCGCCGTGCTCGCTGGTGAACACGACAACGGTGTTGTCGGCGATGCCCGCATTTTCCAAGGCGTCCGTTATCTTGCCAACCATGTCGTCAACGAGCGTGATGTTCGCCAGATAGTGCGCGCGCAGTGTGCGCCAGCCCTGCTCGGTCGTTACGTCCTCGCGCGTGGCGGCGTAGCGGGTCATGTAGTCGTCATCGGCGTGGCTCTTACCTTCGAGCATGAACTGCATGAAGTATTCGGAGCGCACGCGATTGACGCGGGACGCGCCTTCCGGAACCTCGAGGAATGCGTCGCCCACCGGAATCTCGGCGGGGTCGTACATATCCATGTACGGCCCGTGATATGGCGAGTGCGGCTCGAAGGTGCTGACATATAGGATGAACGGACTGTCCTTGTTTTCCTCGATGAACTCTGCCGCGCTATCGCCCAGGTAGTGCGCCATCGTGTGCTCTTTGGAGAGTTCCAGCCATCTGTCCGGCGTGAACACTCGCGTACCGTCCGAGTGCTGGCCGTTCGGCTCGAAGCCGCTCTCGATGAGATGGTCGTGATACGGCGTCATCTCGTAGCGAAGCTCTGGCTTGGTATATGCCTCGCGGTGGCCGTCTTCGGTGGGATTCCACACATCGAAGCCATGCTGCCTCTGAACGTCGTTGCCGAGGTGCCACTTGCCCATGTAGCCCTTGAAGTATTCGTCGTCGATCATCTCGGCGATGACGGGCGTTTCCGGCGGCAGGTGAATCTTGTTCACGATGGGTCCTGCCTTGTGCGGGTAAAGCCCTGTCATAATAGTGGCGCGCGCCGGAGTGCATACCGGCTGCGCGACGTAGGCGTTCCGGAACACGAAGCTGCGTTCCGCGAGCGCGTTCAGGTTCGGCACGTTCATGTAGTCCGCGCCGTAGCAGGCGAGCGTGTCGGAACGCTGCTGGTCGCTCATGATGAAAACGATATTGGGGGTGTCAGCCATACTTTCACCTCTCGTTAATGGGAGTTTATGATGTGATATGCTTGCGTGATTTTATGAACAGACGGGGGTGGTGTCAATGGGAGCCTTTACGCGTAGTTGGAAACAGAGCAAGCCATGACGATTGACGTATATCGTCCATGGTAGTTAAACTGAACAGAAATGATACTGAGTTATCGAGACAGACGAACCGAGCGGTTCGCGGCTGGGGAATTCGTCGGGGCGTTTCAGGGATTCGAGCAGCAGGCAGCCAAGCGCCTGTCAATCTTGAACGCGGCACGTTCACTGGATACACTGCGCGCACTGCCAAGCAATCGGTTAGAAGCCCTCAGAGGTTCCAGGCAAGGACAGTATTCGATTAGAATAAACCGCCAGTGGCGGATATGCTTCGTTTGGTCAGGCACTTCAGGTCCGACCGATGTTGAAATTGTGGACTATCATTAGTGAGCAGGGAGAACACAGCAATGCTCAGGCGAGTCGTTCACCCAGGTGAAATTCTGAAGGATGAATTGGAGGAGTTGGGCGTGACGCCGACGTCATTTGCGCGCCAGATCAACGTGCCGCCCAATCGCGTGAGCCAGATTCTCGCCGGCAAGCGTTCGATAACCGGCGATACGGCCTTGCGCTTCGGACACTGGTTCGGGGTCGAGCCGCAATTCTGGATGAACCTGCAATCACAGTATGACTTGGTTCAGGCGGAACAGAAAATTGGAGAAATCCTCCAAACCCTACCGACTGCCGTCGGAGATGCACGATGACCATCGACTTCACCGTGACCCTGCTTGGCACAAGCTCGCCTTCGCCTTCTATCGAGCGCTTTGGGATGAGCACGCTGGTGGAGGCGGGCGGCGAGCGGTTGCTGTTCGATTGCGGGCGTGGCGCTATTCAACGGCTGTTGCAGCTGGGGCCGGACTATCCGCGCGTGGACAAGCTGTTCCTGACGCACCTGCACTCGGACCATATCGTGGGCATACCGGACTTGTGGCTGACGGCTTGGATTATGGGGCGCAGGACGGCGTTCAAGGTGTGGGGTCCGACGGGCACTGTGGATATGATGGCGCACCTCGAGCAGGCGTACCAGGCGGACATCCATATCCGGCGGGACCTGGACGAGCTTCTGCCACAGTCGGGCATCGACATCGAGGCAGAGGACATCGCGGAGGGGTTTGAGTACACGCTGGGCGATGTGCGTGTCGTCGTGTTCGATGTTGACCACCGCCCGGTTACACCCGCGTTCGGCTATCGCATCGAGTACAAGGACAGGGTTGTCGTGCTGTCGGGCGACACGCGCCCTTGCGAGAATCTGGTGAAGTACGCGCAGGGCGCCGACCTGCTAATACACGAGATTATCGCACCACAGGCGTTCCTCAAGCGCGCGGTGCAGATGACGGAGCATCACCGGCAGGCGGTAATCGAGCATCACACCACACCGCAGCAGGCGGGCGAAATCTTCAGCAGGATAAATCCGAAGCTGGCGGTCTATTCGCATGTCATCGGCGGGCCGATTCCTGGTTACGAGGAAGAGATATTGGAAGGAACCGCTTGCACATATTCGGGGGCGGTGGAGATTGGGTACGACCTGACACGCATCGAGGTGGGGGACGAGGTGAAGGCACACAGAATAGAAACCGCACACTGATGGGGTCTAACATCGATGGACAGGATGGGGGGATTTTTCACCCCCATCCTAACCTTCCCCCATCAAGGGGGAAGGGATTATTGTTAGGCGATGTAGTCGTGGAGGCCGAGCGTGGGGTACTTGCCTTGCAGGTAGCGGGGGTCAACCGGCCAGGGCATGACCTGGCATCGCTCTGCCCACTCATCATACAGATGTGTCATCTGCCGCACGCGGTCGGCGTCGCCGGACGATAGGTCGTTCAGCTCGGTGCGGTCTTCGTGCATGTTGTACAGTTCCCATGGCAAGCCGTACTCGGACACCAACTTCCACTCGCCGACGCGGATGGCGCGGTTGCCCTCGTGCTCCCAGAATATGGGCGCTTCTCGGGCCCACTCTCGCCCTTCTATCACCGGCAAGAAGCTCTCGCCTTCGATTGACGTTATCTGCCTGCCTTCAAACTCAGTCGGATATGTCACCCCCGCCGCGTCAATGCATGTGGCGGTGATGTCGGTGATGTACATCGCGCTGTGGTTGATAGCGGGCTGCTTTATCGCATCGGGCCAGTGGATGATGAACGGCGTGGAGATGCCGCCCTCTTGCATCCAGCTCTTGAACAGGCGGAAGGGCGCGTTGCTCACGTTTGCCCATGGCAGATCGTAGCTCATGAAGGTTGTGTCCGTGCCGGGTCTGAGACTGGGGATGTTGCCGCAAGTAACCTTTCTGCCGTCCACGGTTGGAGCGGAGTAGATGCTTGGGATAGGGATGTCCTTGTCTTCCTGGAACAGCTCGGCGCAGCCGCCGTTGTCGGACAGGAACATGAAGAGCGTGTTGTCGAACTCGCCGAGCTCGCGCAGCCTGTCCATGATGCGCCCGATGCCCTGGTCAACGCGGTCAACCTGCGCCGCATAGACGGCCATTCGGAGGTCTTCCCAGTCCTTGTGGCGCACGTCGTTCCAGTCGGGGGCGTCGGCGTCTCGCGCGCTGATATTCCACTTTTCGTCGAGAAGACCCATGCCCTTTTGCGATTCGTGGCGCGCGGTGCGCTCGGCGTCCCAGCCTTCGCGGAATGCACGCTCGTACTTGGCGATGTCCTCTTCCAGCGCGTGCAAGGGCCAGTGGGGGGCAGTGTATGACAGATAGAGGAAGAACGGGTTGTCGGAGTCGCTGCCTTCGTCAATCATCCGAAGTGCGTGATTCGTAATCTCCTCGGTGAGGTAGAAGTCGGTGGTCTCCGCCTTGATGGGCGTGTCGTCCAGACCGAGCGAGTCGGGGTTGAAGAAGGAGGTGTAGCCGCCCCAGATGCCGAAGAAGCGGTCGAAGCCGCGCTGCCTAGGCGTAGGGTAGCCTTCCTCGCCGGTGGGCCAGCCGAATTCGGGGGCGGGCGGGTGGTAGTTGCCGCCGACGTGCCACTTGCCGCTCATCAGGGTACGGTAGCCTGACGTACGCAGCACTTCGGCTATGGTTACGCACCTGTCGTTGAGATAGCCCTGGTAGCTGTCGATGCCGTAGTCGGCGGTCATGTGTCCAACGCCTGCTTGGTGCGGATACAGGCCGGTGAGTAGCGCGGCGCGGGATGGGCAGCAGCGCGCGGAGTTGTACATCTGCGTGCAGCGGATGCCGTTTTCCGCGAGGCGGTCGATGTTGTGCGTGAGCAGGCGCGAGCCGTAGCTTCCCAAGTCGGAGAAGCCGAGGTCGTCAACGAGGCAGATGATGATGTTGGGGCGGGTGACGGGGTGATTGGTCATATGTATCGTCGTCTTTTACGGATAGGGAGTTTGCCCTCACTTAACCAAGCCAGTTACTAGCGATAATGGCAACAAGTATCGCCACCAGCAAGCCGATCAGCCATCGCTGGTTACTCTCCATTCTGTCAATTCTAGCTTCTAGCCGTTCAAATCCGGCACGCATCTCTTCTATCATATCGCGCCGCCATTCCTGTTCGTTCTGTATTTCGCGCTCGACCAACGATAGGCGTTCTTCAGTAGTTACCATTGTACTTAATCCTCTGGCTTCTAGCGAGATGGTACGTCCGTAGGCGTGGGCAGCGAGGGTGCGCCTGCGATGTGGGCGTTTCTGCCCATCATGCGGAAGCCGGGGAATAGTGGGTTGGCGGGCCAGGGGACGACGTTGGCTCTGGCTGCCCAGCCTTGCCAGAGGGCGGCCATCCGGCGCACTCTATCAGCGTCGCCGGACGCGAGGTCGTTCAGCTCAGTGCGGTCTTCGTCCATGTTGTAGAGTTCCCAGGGACCGTCGTGCTCGGCGACGAGCTTCCATTCGCCGACTCGAACGGCGCGGTTGCCCTCGTGCTCCCAGAATATGGGCGCTTCCCTGCTCCACTGCTGTCCATCGGCGACGGACAGGAAGCTCTCGCCTTCGAGCGGGGTGACGCTGTTGCCGTTGTTTCCCGTGGGATAGGTCGCGCCCGCCGCCGCGATGCAGGTCGCGGTGATGTCGGAGATGTAGGCCGGCGAATCGATGATGCCAGATTGCTTGATGCGGTCGGGCCAGTGCATGATGAACGGCGTGGATACGCCGCCCTCGTGAATCCATCGCTTGAACAGGCGGAAGGGCGTGTTGCTGGCGTTCGCCCAAGGCAGGTCGTAGCTCATGAAAGTGTCGGCGGGGCCGGGTCGCAGCGACGGGATGTTGCCCACTCGCGTCTGCCTGCCGTCCACGGTGGGAATGGCGAAGACGGACGGCACGGGAATATCGGTATCCTCCATGAAGAGTTCGGCGTCGCCGCCGTTATCGGACAGAAACATGAAGAGCGTGTTGTCCGCCTGACCCATCTGTTCCAGCCTGCCCATGATTTGACCGATGCCCTGGTCAACGCGGTCTATCATTGCGGCATAGACAGCCATTCGCAGGTCTTCCCAATCATGGTGCGCCGCTTCTTGCCACGGTGGGGCGTCCACGTCGCGGGGGCTTATCTCCCACTTGGAATCGAGGATGCCCATGCCTTTCATCTCTTCGTGGCGCGCCGTCCGGAGCGAGTCCCAGCCGCCGCGATACACTCCCTCATACTTGGCGATGTCCTCGTCGCGCGCGTGCAGGGGCCAGTGGGGCGCCGTGTACGATAGGTAGAGATAGAAGGGCTGGTCGGACGGGGTTTCGTCGATCATCTGGAGCGCGTGGTCGGTTACGGCATCTGTGAAGTAGAAGTCGGGCGTCTCGGCGTTGATGGGGGTGTCGTCCAGCATCATGGAGAAGGGGTTGAAGAGCGACCCGTAGCCGCCGAGTATGCCGAAGAAGCGGTCGAACCCGCGCTGGCGTGGCGTTGGACGTCCGGGCGAGCCGACATCCCAGCCTTCTTCGGGTATGGGTGGGTGGTAGTGGCCGCCGACGTGCCATTTGCCGCTCATCAGGGTGCGATACCCTGCCGTACGCAACACCTCAGCGACGGTTACGCAGCTTTCGTTCAGGTAGCCCTGATAGCCGGGGCTGCCGTAGTTCTGCACCATGTGGCCGACGCCCGCCTGATGCGGGTACAGCCCGGTTAGGAGGGCGGCGCGGGACGGGCAGCAGCGTGCGGCGTTGTACATCTGCGTGAAGCGCAAGCCGCTGTTGCCCATGCGGTCGAGGTTGGGTGTGCGAATCTCGGAGCCGTAGCAGCCGATGTCGGAGAAGCCGAGGTCGTCCACGAGGCAGACGATGATGTTGGGGCGGGACGATGTGGGTTGGGTAGTCATGGCATGCTCCATAGCGAATTCGAGCGTTATTTTCGCGTAGAAGGTATGCCAGTGCGCGCGCCGTTGTCAATGATGGGGTGCCGGATGCGCTGAAACTGTTCGGGGATAGGCTTTCGTGCCCATCCCCGAAGTTCTACTTCTGATACACACTTACTATCCGCTATAAGTTGAACTGCGGCTCCATGTAGTCATCCACTTTGTTGTAAATCTGCACGCGCGAGCGCTGGGTGTCAGCGACTATCAGCCGGGAATTTATAGCGTCGAAGGTAACGCCAGTGGGAAATGCGAAGCGCCACTCCGGTTCAAGCGAGTACGCTCTGCGGCGCGCCTTGAAGACGTCCGGGTTGGCGTCCACCTGAATCTGGTGCCCCTTCGCCATCTGCTGCGCGTCCCCGATGAGACTGGCGATGAATCTGCCGTTCGCGGCAAAGACCTGCACGCGGTTGTTGCCCCAGTCACAGACGTACACGTCGCCCTCAGGATCGACGGCGACGTCGCTGGGACGATTGAGCTGTCCCCTGCCCTTGCCGTAGCTGCCGAAGGACATGACGAACTCGCCGTATGCGTCGAACTTCTGAACGCGATGGTTCTTGTGGTCGGCGACATAGGCGCAGCCCTCTCTATCGACTGTAATCCCCCAAGGGGAATTCAGCTCCCCGTCTCCATCGCCGAACGTCCCGAATCGCGAGATGTATCCGCCGTCCTTCGTGAATCTGCGAACTGCGTGGTTCAGACTGTCCACTACATATAGATCGTCATCCGGGTCGAATGCTATTCCTGAAGCGCGATTGAATTGTTCGCCAGATTGCGTGCTCCAACTCCCCAGGGAATCGCCAAACTTAGTAAATATCGAGATTCGGTTCATCCACTCATCGGCAATATAGATGTTCTCATCGGAATCGATAGCGATGCCAACCGGCCAAATCAGTTCACCATCTCCGTTACCGTACTTGCTGAAAGTACCGAGGTACTCTTCGCTACCGGGTATAGTTGGCATGACGAAAGAACAGACTTCGGCGTAAAGGGCTGCCTCGTTCCAGGGCACATCAAGAATCTCTTCAAACTGACGGTTAAGCACATATACCGTGTCGCCTGAGCCACAGGCGGAAGCGATGGGCTGGGGCATCTCCAAGCCGCCCACCGCATGGCTGAAATCAAAAACGCGTCCCGCCGATACCGTTGTAAGCATTTCTGCCCCCCAATTATGACTAAATGCCCAAGGGACCCACGCATGCTGGTAAGACCAGCGATCTCAGCGATCTGGTTTGGACGTTCTTCTAGGCCTCACCTCCTCTCATAGACACTACGACCTGCACTCACAGGCGGAATGATGAAAAATCACCCGTGAGTGCAGGTCTCTATATTTCTTTCAGTTGCGCACCGTAGTATTTGCCTTGCGGTTATGAGGCGGCAGAAATCCGGTGCGCGGTCTGGCAGCGAATTCCTACAGGTTAAACTGCGCCTCCATGTAGCCGCTCACCTTGGTGTATATCTGGAGACGTCCGCGCTGAGTGTCGGTAACGAGCAGACGCGACTTTGCCCTGTCGAATGTGATGCCGGTGGGCATGGCGAAGCGCCACTCAGGCTCTAGGGTATAGACACGGCGGCGCGCCTTGATGACGTCGATGTTCGCGTCCACCTGCTCCTGGTGCCACTTGGCGAGCTGCTGCGCGTCGCCGAGCAGGCTGGCGATGAAGCCGCCGTCCGGCGCGAAGACCTGCACGCGGTTGTTGCCCCAGTCGCACGCATACACATCGCCGTCGGGGTCAACCGCTACGGCGCTGGGCCGGTTGAGTTGTCCCCTGCCCTTGCCGTAGCTGCCGAAAGACATGACGTAGTTGCCATCAGCATCGAACTTCTGGATGCGGTGGTTCTTGTGGTCGGCGACATAGACATTGTCATCGTCGTCGCAGGTGATGCCCCAGGGCGTATCGAATTCGCCCTCGCCATCACCGTGGCCGCCGAACTGCGCGATGTACTCGCCGTCCTTAGTGAACTTCTGCACGCGGTGGTTCATGCTGTCAACGACATAGACAACACCGCCGGAATCGAGCGCGATGCCTGACGGCTTGCTGAGCTCGCCGTCTCCGCTGCCTTCCGACGCCCAGACTTTGAGCAACTCGCCATCATCGTTGAATACGGACACCCTGTTCATCCACTCGTCGGTGACGTACAGGTTGCCCTCATCGTCGCGAGCGATTCCGCTCGGCCAGATAAGCTCGCCCTCGGAGTCGCCGTACTTGCTGAAGCGCCCCAGGAATTCCTCTTCGCCAGCGGTCTGGGTTATGGTAAACCTGTTGACCTGGGCTGATGTGGCAGCCTTGTTCCATGGCACGTCCAGAATCTGCTCGTACTGACGGCTCAGCACATACACGGTATCGCCCTCGCCGGCGACGACGCCTATCGGCTGCGGCATGTAGAGCCCGCCTACCGCGTGGCTGAAGTCGTAAGTGCGTCCCTTCGCTACTGTGGTCAGCATATTTTGTCCTCTTTCCTGGTGAAGTCAAGGCAAACCAGCAGCATCAACCCCGCTCGACCCATCCGCATCCCTGCGTTCGCAAGAATGCGTCCTTGCCCTCACCCTAGCCCTCTCCCAATGGGAGAGGGAACGAACCGTAGGGGCGATTTCACCCCCATCCTAACCTTCCCCCATCAAGGGGAAGGGACTCTTATGAAAGTTACGATTTAGTTGGCGATGAAGCCGAGCTTCTCGAACTGACCGCCGACGATTTCCCCGGAGTCCATCTTCATCCAGTCCTCGACGAGGGTGGAATAGACGCTGCGGAAATCGACGTTGGGAACGACATCGCCCTGCTCCAGGTCTTCGGGCCGGAGCGACGGGAACTCGCCGTACTGACCGCCCTTCACATTGTCGCCGATGACCATGACCGCGCCCGCCGCACCGTGGTCGGTGCCGGAGCCGTTGTCGTGGGTGCGGCGACCGAACTCGGAGAAGAGCAGCATCACAACATTATCGGATGCGTCGTGGGCACGCAGGTCGTCGAAGAAGTCGTTGATGGCGGTGGAAAGGTCGTCCCACAGGCCTGCGAGCATGTTCGGCTGCCCCGCGTGCGAGTCGAAGCTGCCATGGTCGCAGTAGAAGACGCGCGAGCCAAGCCCTGCCATGTGAACCTGAGCGATGCCCTTGAGCTTCTTCGCCAGCGTGGTGTCGGCGTACTCGATGTCGGAGGAGTAGCGCTCCGGCGCGACCTTGAGGATGTCGGCGCCCTGAAGGGCGTCCAAGCCGGTCTGACCGAGGAACTCCATGACGGGGCCTCTGCCAATCGCCTGACCGTAAAGGCGGGAGAACCTGTTCAGAATCTTCTGGCGCTGCTCTTCGGCGCTGATGCCGGGCATCAGGCCGTAGTTGTTCAGGTCCTCGACACACGCTACGGGCACGCCGGGAACGGCCATCGCGCGGAACATGCTGGGGCCGAAGCTGACTCCGGTTACAACGTTCTCCTTGTTGGGGTCGATGTTCTGGATGACCTTGCCAAGCCAGCCTTCCGTGCCAACGTCGTCCGGCTCGCAGGTGTGCCAGATGTCCATCGAGCGGAAGTGCGAGCGCGGCGAGTTCTCGTAGCCGACACCATGCACAATGGCGACATTGCCCTGCTGATACAGGTCGCGAATAGCGCCCATCTGCGGGTGCAGACCTATCTCGTCGTCAAGGTGCAGCACCTGCTCCTGTGGGATGCCGACCGTCGGGCGGTTGTCGTAGTAGATTTCGTTGTTGTACGGAATTACCGTATTCAGATAGTCGTTGCCGCCCGAAAGCTGGACAACCACCACGACCGGGTCTTTCTGCGCTGTGGTCATTTCAATACTCCTATCCTGTTGCTTCCTGCCGTTCGCTCATTCCTTGTTGAGGTTTTAGCTTTTCGCTTTTGTCGTGCATCCACTTCCATTCATCCCAATCCATTCTATTCGAAATGCACTTTACAAAGTAGAGGACAAGAAAGATTAGCCAAATTGACACCATTTCATCTGCGAAGGGAATGTCCCAATCATCCAACACTCTATTTGGAGTGATAAACGCATACAGCACATACAAAGCACCCAATATCGTAGCCCAGACTTTCTGACTTTCAGGTGAGCCGATTGTGTATATGAAGATGAGACCGACTGCCACAAGCGCGCTTTGAAAACTAGCCAAGAGTAGCAAGTAGGCAAGCGAATATGGAAGCGGATGGCCTAGATACTCAATGAAAACCAGAACTGCAATAACGGCTACCATTGAGATGAGCGCCTTTAACGCACCTACCCTGTCCTTCTTCCTATTGTAATCGTAGTACTCGTCGAGTATCAGTCGTTCAGCTTCCCGCTCCTTCAGTTTCCTCTCGGATTCCTCTTCCTTTTCGAGCCGCCTACGCCGTTCTTCTTCCTCCCTCACCATTTCTCTGTACACCCAAGGACGTACCTCATCACCGCCATGTCGCCACACGCCCACACCATTGAAGAAAGCCTGCTGTTCCAAGCGTTGCAGTCCGAGCGCATCTCCGATGCAATCTCTACGCAAATACGCCCAGCCTGCCCTTACCATGTCCTGGCTTATTGAATCGTCAAGCGAATTGCGATACACATCCCCGACAATTACGCTGCCTTCCTCGATATCTACGACCTTCAGCAGGAAGCGTCCGTTTCGTACAAGACGCTCCAGATGCGACTTTGCCTCTATCCAGTATCTTTGAGTAGGTTCGGGCGTGTCTATCCCGTATAGCCGTACAAGTATCCGTCCCTCATCGTCTGCCTGAAAGCCAACCGCAGAAACCTCTAGCACATCGCCATCAACCACTTGATGAATATGTACAGGAAAGGTATCTCCCTTCTTAAACTGCTCCATGGCGGTATCCAATAACGATGGGCAAGTATTTTCACCCCCATCCTAGCCTTCCCCCATCAAGGGGGAAGGGATTCGCGTGCTTATGCGTACTGGTAGTCCCTGAGCGAGACGATGAGCTGAAGCATCTCACTGACGCGCATCGTCGCGAAGTCGTTGTCCTCGGCGCTGCCCCACTTCAGGTTGCCGTCTATGTCTGCGTGGTCGATCAGCTCCTGCCGCGTTGCGGGAGCCAGGTCCAGCGGACCCATCAGATCAAGGCAGGTGTCCACGAACTCGTCGGTGGAGATGTCGCCCGCGTCTTGAAGCCTGCCGACTATGGACTGGACGCCCGGGAGCGATGTGTCACCAACGAGGTCGGCGACGAAGTTGATGCGGCGCATGAGCGAGCCGCTGTTAATCCACTCGCGGCCGGTGTGCCAGCCCTCGACGCTGGGCGGGTTCAGCACTTCCTGTCCCATGTAGCCCATCTGCCTGCCGAGATTGCCGATGCCCGGCGCGGGGAACTCGTGCCCGCCGACGAAGCGGAGGGTGTTCACCACGACCTCGACCGGACTCTTGATTCGGCTGAAGCGCGCTTCCTTGAAGAAGTCGGAGTTGAACAGCACGCGCAGGACAGCCGTCATATCGTACTCGGAATCGACGAATGCGTCCGAAAGCGTCTTGATAGCGTCCGGATCTACAGGCGGTACATTCTGCCATGCCGGAACCTGCGCCTCGTCCGCCACGAAGAAGTTGTACAGGTGGCGTGCGATGAAGCGGGGTGTCGCAGGCTGCTGACAGATAATGTCGATTATGTCTTCGCCGTTGAAGTTGCCAGTGTAGCCGAGGAAGGACTTTTCGCCTTCGTCATGGTCGTCTTCTCGGTACTCGAAATACCAGTCGAAGCGTCCCATCGGGAAGCGAGGCAGCTTTGGCGTTATCGTCCAGCCGGTGAAGGCGCGAGAACACTCGAAGACATCTTCTTCGGTGTAGTTGCCCTGCCCCATGCTGAAAAGCTCGAGAAGCTCGCGTCCCCAGTTCTCGTTGGGCGCGTCCGCGTGGTTCTCGTTGTTGTCCAGCCAGTAAATCATCGCGGGGTCCTGGGCGATTGCCATAAGGATGTCCTTGTAGTTGCCCATGCCCTTCTCGCGGAGCATGTCAATCATGTCAAGGATTTCGTCCCAGTGGTCAACCTTCGAGACGCCCGTAGCGAATATGCCGTGCCAGAAGACTGCCATCTTCTCCTGCAAGGGAGCGTTCGTGTTAATCATGTGGTACAGCCAGGTGGCGTGTCCCGTACCCTGAATCGTGCCGGGCTTCCAGGACCAGGGATGGTAGCGAAGCAGTTCAAACCTGTCCACAGGCTCCTGCGCCTCAGGATGGAGCAGTTCTTCAACTGTCGCCTCGTAGCCTTGAGCGACATAACGCTCCAGCTGATCGCGAGTCGCCCCGAACCCGGCGCGTCGCATCAGATGCGCCATCAACGCAACATCGTCTTTATGTGCCATTACGCTTCCTCCTGCCTAAAAATGCGTCCAAACCGGACAGCCACTCAACAACCATTATCCGAGCCATTGCAAGCCATTTTCACGCTATTCTTACCGTCCCAATTTCTCAATGTCAGTATAGGAAGCATGGCACATTGTGTCAAACCCATTTTTCAGAGTTTGCAGTGTGTCAGACTGCCAATTTATCAGTGAGAATAGATTAGGAAAGGCGCGTGAATCGCAGAGTTGGAAAATAGCGGACGGTTGAGAGAAGAATTAAGAAAAAGGGTACTTTTAGACGATTGACGGGAGTTTTCACCCCCATCCTAACCTTCCCCCATCAAGGGGGAAGGAACTTTGCATATTTCTCGTTGAGAGCGGGTATCCTATGCAGGGAAGTCAGACGCTCGTATAATCCTGAGCAGACGAGAACGAGAGAATTAGGGGGGCGACGAATATCAGATGGCTATATCAACACGCAGACTAGAGAGCAAAGTTGCGGTAATTACAGGCGCAAGCAGGGGCATTGGACGCGCGATTGCAATCGGATACGCGGCTGAGGGCGCTTCGATTTGCTGCGCTGCGCGCACGATCTCCGATATCGAGCAGGTCGCCGAAGAAATCAGGAGTGCAGGCGGCAACGCCATCACTGTGCAGACCGACGTTACGAACTACGACGATGTGGAGCGAATGAACAAGGCTGCCGCAGACGCCTTCGGAGGCATCGACATAGTGGTGATAAATGCCGGCGGCAATATCGGAGCAGGGCCAATCGACGAAAGCGACCCGGAAGGCTGGACCGCGACTATAGACCTCAACCTGAAGGGGGCATACTACACCGCGAGGAGCGCCATTCCATACCTCAAGGAGCGCGGCGGCGGAAAGATGATCACCATCGGCTCCGGCATCGGGCACAACGGACGCCCAAACACCTCGGCCTACGCATGCGCCAAGGCAGGCTCGTGGATGCTTACGCGCGTGCTCGCCCAGGAGCTGTGGGAGTACAACATCAGCGTCAACGAACTCGTGCCGGGTCCCGTCCTGACACCCGGCGCAATCGCCTCGTGGGAGCGTGAAGGGCAAGGCGTCAACACGATAGGCAGCGAGTGGGTGAAGGAAGCGGAGGATGTCGTCCCGATGGCGCTATTCCTCGCCACTCAGCCTGACAAGGGGCCTACTTCGCAGAGCTTCAGCATGATGCGGCGGGATACTTAGGGGTCAGCGGTCAGGTTTCAGGTTGCAGTTGTCTCAATAATCGTTGACTAACTTGCCGTTAAGCGCCCATAATTGCATTGCGCTTATAGATGTGAGGCTTTAGCGTATGCCTCCACTTCAACATACCAAGGAGTTTCGTTTATGAATTTCTTTCGCAATAGGAAGAAAAGCCTATCGTGGCTGTTGCCCGTAGCGTCTATCGTGGCAATTGGGGCACTGGCATGTTCCAGCCCCGCGCCAGTCCAGCAGCCGGCTCAGGCACAGCCGGCACCCGCAGCGGCGGCGCCCGCACCACAGCCGGCTCAGGCGCCCGCACAGCCGGCTATGCCCGCCGCTCCCGCTCCCGCAGCGCCCGCGGCACCGGCAATGGTACAGGCTCTGCCGACCCCGCAGGCGCCTCAACTCGCGCCGGTCCCGCAAACGCAGACGCGCCAGCCGGCCATGATGATGATGTCCGAGGAAGCACAGCCCGGCGGAACGCTCCGAATCGTGGCGTCGGGCAGCATCCAGTCGTTCGACCCGCTGTGGACTACGGCTTCCGGCACTGGCAACGTGTCGAATACCATTCTTGAAGGGTTGTTCGAGTACACCAGCGACTATGGCATCGGCCCGTTGATTGTGGAAAGCTGGGAAAGCAGCGACGACAACCTTTCGTGGACATTCAAGATACGCGACGGCATAACGTTCCACGACGGGACGCCGTTGACCACTGAGCAGGTCCAGGGAACGTTGAACCGCCAGAAGGACAGAGCGCCCATACTGCGGCTGGTGCGCAATGAGTTCGGCGCGGGCGACGGGGAGTTCGAGGACTTCTTCTCGATTGTTGACGACAAGCATTTCAGCCTCAATCTCAAAGAGGGAACAGGGCTTGTAATCGACGCGATCGGCCCGCAGGGCTTCGGCCCCCGCCTCGTTACTGCCGACTGGTACGACAATTACACGGCGAACGAATCGGCTGAGGGACCGCCAAACGGCACAGGCCCATTCAAGTTCGAGGAGTGGCTGCCGGGCGACCGCTGGAGCGCAGTGCGCTATGAGGACTACAGCCCGCATCCCAGTCCGGCAAACGGCACATCGGGCGGTCATACTGCCTGGGTGGACAGGATGGTCTATATCGAGGTTCCGGACCAGACGACCCGTGTGGCGGCGCTTCAGACACGCGAAGTGCACATAGTCCAGGAGTTCCCGGCAGAGCTGCTGTCGCGCCTGGAAGCCGATCCGGAAGTAGCCCTCTATGACAACCCTCCGTTCAGGCTTCTGGGGCACTTCAACCATGTGCGCCCGCCGTTCGACAACAAGCTCGCGCGACAGGCGATGATCAAGGCATACGACAACCAGAAGGCATTGACCCTGGCGACCGGCGATCCGGCGTTCACGCGCCTATGCCCGTCGCTGCTCCAGTGCGGCACGAAGTGGGAGACCACTTCAGGCTCCGAAGGCTTCTACTACGCGCAGAACCTCGAGGAAGCGAAGCAGCTTCTGGAAGAGGCGGGCGTTACCGGAGCGCATGTGCGCCTGATGGACCCGGCCGACAGGCAGCCGGCCCACGCAGCCGCACAGGTCAGCCGCGAAGTGTTGACCGCGCTCGGCTTCGACGTGGACTTCCAGGTCATGGACTGGGCGACGATGGTCGCGCAGCGCGCGCGCCCCGACGACTGGGAGTTCTTCCATACGTGGAGCGGCGTAACCGTGCGGTCGGGCCCTGTTGGGCACCTGCTCTTCTCCGAGCTTCAGTACGACGCCTGGTTCAACAACTACCAGGACACGACCGGAATGCAGCGGGAAATCTACTCCAGGCTGGCGCGCGCCACCACGGAAGAGGAGCAGATCGCTCTGAATAACGAGTTCCACATGCACTTCTACGAGGACGCGATATTCCTTCAGGTTGGCGAATTCTTCAGCCGCTGGGCGGCCAGCACGAATGTCCAGGGAATCGTGAACGGCGGCTCGGCGCAGCAGAAGCCATTCGACAAGTGGCTGGTCAACTAGCTGCGCTATCGATCATCAAGGAGCCCGGCAATATCCGACATCTAGCGAAAAGTACGGCGGGGGCAGATTAAAACCTGCCCCCTTCGTGTATAGTGAACTGACACGGGCACTTAGAATCCCAAGACCGAGTCCTACGACGAAGGAGTGTGACTAGGCGGATGTGGCGCTACACACTGGTTCGCATAGTATCCGCCATACCCGTTATCGCGGTTGTCGGCGTAATCACATTCTCCATAATCCACATCGCGCCCGGCGATCCCGCCGCAATCATCGGGGGAGACGAAGCCACAGTCGAAGACCTGGAGCGAATCCGCCAGCAGCTTGGCACGGACCAGCCCATCCACATACAGTTTGCGCGGTGGATTTCGCGCCTCGCACAGGGCGACCTGGGGACTTCGATATTCTCCAAGAAGTCCATAACGTCGCTGATGGCTCCGCGCTTGCAACCGACGCTTTCACTGGGCATCCAGGTCGTCATCCTCTCAACGCTTCTTGGGGTGACAATAGGCGTAGCGTCCGCATGGAAGGCGGGCACTGCCGTCGATCGGGGTTTTATGTTCTTCGCCGTGCTGGGATTCTCCGCGCCCGGCTTCTGGCTGGCGTTCATCCTGATATGGGTGTTCGCCGTAAATCTGGGGTGGTTCCCCGCGCTCGGCTATCGGCCCATAGGGGACGGACTCTTTTCGCACCTGCACAGCATGTTCCTGCCCGTGGCAGTGAACAGCATTCTGTCGTCGGCGTTCATATCGAGGATTACCCGCTCGGCGATGCTGGATGTGCTGCGTGAGGACTATGTGCGTACCGCGCGCGCCAAGGGGTTGCGGGAGCTGGCGGTGTACATGCGGCACGCTTTCCGCCCCGCATCCATTCCGGTGGTAACGGTCATCGGCGCCTCACTGGCAAGCCTAGCCACCGGATTCGTGGTAACGGAGTCTATCTTCGCCATACCGGGACTGGGTAGAATGCTGATAGAGGCAATCATCAGGCGGGACTTCCCCATCATTCAGGCGATGATGATGGTCGTGGCGACCGCCTATGTGATGATAAATCTCGTGATAGACATCTTCTATGCCTACCTCGACCCGAGGATTCGATACTAATGGATACGCAGCAGGAACAGGCTTCAATCAGGCTTGCGCCCAGCACCGGGGCGCGCATTCGTCGCGCGTTCGACGCATTCCTTCTAATCACGCGAAGCAACCCTAACGTGTTGATTGGGGTGGTGATACTGACGGCAATCCTGCTGATGACGGCGTTCTCGCCAATCATCGTGCGCTCGGATTACACTGAAACCACGACCGACCTGAGGCTGCCACCGTCATCGGAGCACTGGTTCGGCACCGACGCATTCGGCAGGGACGTGTTCGACAGGGTGATCGCGGGCAGCCGAGTTTCGCTCTACGTCGGCTTTGCGGTAACCATCATCTCCGTGGTTCTCGGGCTTGTCATCGCGCTGTTCGCGGGGTATTTCCGAATACTGGACCATATACTGATGCGGTTCGTGGATGGGCTGCTCGCGTTTCCTACCATTCTGCTCGCCCTCGCGCTCATCGCGCTGCTTGGCGGGAGCGTGAACAATGTCATCATCGCGCTGTCGGTGACGGGAACGGCGAGCAAGGTGCGCCTTGTCAGGGGGCAGGTGCTGAGCCTGCGCGAGGAGCAGTTCGTGGAGGCGGCGCGATCCATTGGCGCTCCGGTGTGGCGCATCCTGTTCCTGCACATCGCGCCGAACACGATCGGCGTCGTGCTGGTGCAGGCGACTTTCACGCTGGCGACCGCGATTCTTGCTGAAGCGAGCCTGAGCTTCCTCGGAGCGGGCGTGCCGGAGTTCATTCCCACTTGGGGCAACATCGTCGCGACGGGCAAGGGATACGTGCAGGTCGCCTTCTGGATTTCCTTCTTCCCCGGCGTATTCCTGACGCTTACAGTGCTCGCGGTGGTGCTGATAGGCGATGCACTGCGCGATTACCTCGACCCGCGTCTTAGGGGGCAGTTCCTTTAGGCAGTCGTTGCGGCGGCGGCGCTCTCTGTGGCGTCCAGGCTACTCCACTCGATGGCAAGTCCAAACTTCCTGCCGAAGACCCGCGCCACCACCGGCAGTACATCGGAGACTTCGACCTCGCGTCCCAATTCCCGTGCCATCGAGGTAACCCGGACGCCGGGCATGCCGCAGGGTACGATGTGGTCGAAGTATGACAGGTCAGGGCTTACATTGAGCGCGAAGCCGTGCATTGTCGTGTGGCGGCTGACGCGCACGCCGATTGCCGCGATTTTGGCGCACAGGGACGCGTCGTCCACCCAGACGCCGGTTGGCTTGCCCTCAGTGTGAGCGTGGATTCCGTATTCGTCTAGCGCGTCAATGAGGGTTCGCTCAAGCGTCTCCACGTAGTCGCGCACGCCGCCGCCCCAGCGCCGCAAGTTGATGATTGGGTAGCCGACAAGCTGTCCGGGGCCGTGGTATGTGGTTTCCCCGCCCCTGTCGGTAAAATGAGTCTCTATGCTCAATTCATCGAGGGCTGCCTCGGAAACGAGGATGTCGGATTGCTTGCCTCTGCGTCCCAGCGTATAGACGTGCGGGTGCTGCAATAGAAGCAGCAGGTCGGGGAGATTGCCGGCAACTACCTGGGCGTGGAGGCGGCGCTGCAATTCGTGGGCGGCTCGGTAGTCTTGGACACCAAGTGGGATGGCGAGGCATGTGTTCATGGACTCTACCTCGGTATCACGGAGTAGCCCCGATTTACGAAGCCGCCGTCGAAGGTGAATATCGTGGCGTCCAATCCCTCGGAAGCCAAAGCGACCGTCCAATCCAAGAAGCTCAGCCCCGCGCCTTGTTGCTCTACCAAGCGGCCCCACGCCTCATTGTGGGTTCGCGCATCTATCCAAAGGATTCTGACATTCCTTGCTACATCGTCCATGAACTCAGCTAGGACGCGAAATCCCAGTCTTCTCTGTATGAGCGCCATAGTTTCCACCATAGCGTAGGAAGTAGTCCAGAGTTCTTGGTTATTTCCTAGCAAGTCATAGTACTCAGCCTGCGCCCTCTGGTGAAAGTCGTCTTCGTCAGATGCGAGCGCATAGAAGGCGGCAGAGTCAACTAAAACACGATTAGAATCTTCCACGTGAGTAAATCTCCGCCAGATAGTCGTCATGCCTCAAGGACACATCCCGCTTGCCCTCTATATCGCGCCCCATGCCAACAAATCCCGTCATCTTGCGAAATTCCGCGACTTTGGCGGGCAATATGCTGATTGATATGAGACGCATGCTATCGTCAAGCTCAAGATAGACGCCTCTCAGAAATGAGATTTTGCTGACAATCGGCGCTGACGCGTCTTCATCGGCAATTCTGACTGTCGTGTCTTCCGTGTAGGACTCATGCGACCTGCCCAAGACGACCTTTGTCAGTTTAACCCGCGTATCATGGTTCGTATATCGCGTCAGGCTGTCGTCCCGCATCAGATTGGCGCAGTGTTCCAATGCCTTGACTGCCTGTTCGAAAGACAGGCTGCCGTCTTTCAGCTTTTCGAGCATTTTGGACAAGCCTTGCTTGTAGTAAGCGCGCTCCTGCTCGGTCAGATTGAAAGGCGGTTCGCGCCGACCCGACGGAGACGGCGGGTTCATGGCATCCAGAATCGCCGCCACCATGGGCAGGTATGCGCGAAACCCTTCAGGGTCAGAGCCGTATTTCATTTTGAGCTGCTCGATTATCGTATCGCGTCTTGACTCGTCCAGTTCCTGGGGATTCATCAAACTATTCATCGGAACGCCTCCCAGCATGGGTCTATCTTATCGCCCTAGTATATCCCCGTATCGTCGCCAATTGCTTCCAGGCGCCGCTTGACTCCGTTGGTGAACTCTGAGGCTTCGGCGCCGTCCATGATGCGGTGGTCGAAGGTGAGGCAGATGTTCATCAGGGAGCGAATGCCGATGGCGTCTCCAATTACGACGGGGCGCTTTACTACCGCCTCTGTGGTGAGGATTGCGGCCTGCGGATGATTGATGATGGGTTGCGACGCAATGGAACCGAGTGCGCCGGTGTTGTTCAGGGTGAACGTGCCACCCTGCACGTCTTCCACGCCGAGCTTGCCCTGACGGGCGGGCGCGGTCAGGTCGGCGGCGCGCACCGCTATGCCCGCGATGCTTAGCGTGTCGGCGTCTTGCAGGACCGGCACTACCAGACCGTCGGGAGCTGCCACCGCTATGCCGATGTTGATGCGCTTCTTCAGGATGATGGCATCCTCGCCCCACGACGAGT
Source organism: Dehalococcoidia bacterium (assembly GCA_965204855.1). Lineage (GTDB taxonomy): Bacteria > Chloroflexota > Dehalococcoidia > Lucifugimonadales > JADFKI01 > Bin90. The sequence continues at coordinate 839,473 of OZ242018.1, read as the reverse complement.
TGAGCAGCGGATTCTCGCGCAGGGACTCGGCGACGGCTTTGATGACGAAGTGCAGGTAGGTGAGGTTGACGCCCTCGCGCCGCATGAATTCGTCCTTCAGAGACTCGCGGCGGCGGACCAGCCCGCTTACATCGACTTCGGTGATGGACCAGGCGGTCGGAATCTCGGACGCGCTGCGCTTCATGTTCGCCGCAATCATACGGCGCACAGGGGACAGCGGCAGCCGCTCCTCGTCCGACTCGTCTGTGCCGTCAGCCTGCGCAGCGACAGGAGGAACGGGCGCAGCGGCAGCTACTTCTGCGTCAGCCCGTGATTCGATGTACGCGAGCACATCTTTGCGGGTTACTCGACCGTTGATGCCTGTGCCTTCGACCTGCTCCGGGTCTATTCCGTGTTCATCCGCGAGTCGTTGTACTGCCGGGGAATAGCGTCTGCGGCGAGTGCCGCTACGCGGGGATGCTGACGCCGCCTCGCTCTGAGGGGGAGGAATGATCACATTGCCGGAGCCGGTCGGGCCGACGGGCGCCACGTCCTTCAGGAGGACGCCAATGCGGTCAGGTGCTTGCGGCTGTTCGGATGCCGGAGGAGGCGATTCGGCGTCTGCGGCAGGTTCAACGGAGTCTGCCGTCTGAATGGATGCGATAGGCGCGCCCATCGGCAGCGTCTGCCCCTCTTCGGCGAGTAGTTCAGTGACGACGCCGGCGACGGGCGATGGGACTTCCATACTCACCTTGTCGGTCAGCACTTCCACGAGGGGGTCGTACCGTTCGACGGTGTCGCCCACTTGCTTGAGCCACTGGACGATGGTGCCTTCGGTGACGGATTCGCCGACTTGCGGCAACTCGATTATCATAGTTTTACCTGTGAGGGTTATCAGTCGTCAGTAATCGTTTTCAGTAGTGTCCTGTTGACAATTTGTCGATGACTTTAGTCTCGTTTGTCATTTCGAGCGAAGCGAGAAATCTAAAGTTGGGAACATGCTTTCATGCAACGATTTGAGATTCCTCACTACGTTCGGAATGACAACCGAATTCTAATAGGCCGCCAGATTGCGGATGGCGTCGGCAATCTTGGTGGAGTCGAGCATGTACAGGGCTTCGAGCGGCGGGCTGAAGGGCATAGCGGGGACTTCCGGCCCGGCGAGTCTTCTGACGGGAGCATCGAGGTACTCGAAGGCGTCCTCGGCTATGGTGGCCGCGACCTCGCCGCCGATGCCTCCAACCTTGTTGTCCTCATGCACAACGAGCGCCTTGCCGGTCTTCATCGTGGATTCCAGCACACCTGCCATGTCGAGCGGGCGCAGTGTACGCAGGTCAACCACTTCCACGCTGATGCCCTCGCCTTCCAGAGTCTGCGCCGCCTCAAGGCAGTGATGCACCATCAGCCCGTAGGTGAATATAGATACATCATCGCCTTCGCGCTTCACATCGGCCTTGCCAATCGGGATAGTATATTCGCCTTCGGGCACTTCGCCGCGGACCAGCCTGTAGGTGCGCTTGTGCTCCAAGAAAATCACGGGGTCGTCGTCCCGGATGGCGCTCTTGAGCAGGCCCTTGGCGTCATAGGGTGTTGCGGGCGTAATCACCTTGAGGCCGGGCGTGTGGCAGAAGTAGGCTTCCGCCGACTGCGAGTGGTAAAGCGCCCCGCGAACTCCGCCGCCCTCCGGTGCGCGCAGCACGAGCGGGACGCTCAGCTTGCCGTTGCTGCCGTAGCGCGCCCGCGCCGCCTCGCCCACAATCTGGTTGAAGACGGGCCAGATGAAGTCCGCGAACTGGATCTCGGCTATGGGGCGCATGCCGTGCATAGCGGCTCCCAGCGCCATTCCCGCGATGGACGACTCGGCAATCGGTGTGTCTATCACGCGCTCCTCACCGAACAGGTCAACAAAGCCATCAGTCGCCAGGAATACGCCGCCGCGTATTCCCACATCTTCGCCGAGCACGAATACGCGCTCGTCGCGCGCCATCTCTTCGCGCATCGCCTCGCGCACCGCTTCCAGCACATTCATCTCAGCCATGCAAAGACCGTACCTATCCTGTTCATTAGGGGTAAGGTGTTAAACCTAATCACCCCCATCCTAACCTTCCCCCATCAAGGGGGGAAGGGACTTTTGCCCTCACCCTAACCCTCTCCCCAGAGGGAGAGGGGACTTTACCTATCCTTGTCAGCCCATCGAGGGGGAAGGGACAAAATCAGCCCGCGTACACATGCTCGAAGAAGTCGTGGGTTTGCGGGTAGTCCGCCGCCTCTACGAAGTCGGTAACGGCGTTCACTTCGGCTCGGGCTTGGGCGAAAATGCGCTCGCTTGCCGCCTCGTCGAGAATGTCCATCGCCTGAAGGCGCTCGCTGAACAGCTTCAGCGGATCGCGCAGCCGCGCCTCTTCGATTTCCTCGCGCGGTCGATAGCGCGTGTCATCGTCGTCGCTGGTGTGCGGGAGGTATCGCTCGACCTGCGCTTCTATCAGGGTGGGTCCGTCACCGCTGCGCGCGCGCGCCGCCGCCTCGGACACCACCTCATACACGGCAATCACGTCGCAGCCATCAACCGAGAAGCCCGGCATGCCGTAGCCTTCAGCGCGGCTTGCCACACTGTCGATAGCCATCTGGCGGCGCTGCGGCACCGAAGTCGCGTACTTGTTGTTCTCACACATGAATATGACGGGCAGGCTGTGTATCGCCGCGAAGTTCATCGCCTCGTGCGAATCTCCGAAGCTGGACGCGCCGTCGCCGAAGTAGGCGATGACAATTGCGTCTTCCCGGCGCATCCGAATCGCGAGCGCCGCGCCAACGGCCTGCGGGAGCTGCGTGGCGATTACATTCGACAGGTTGATGAGTCCCAGTTCGGGGTACGCGCCGTGAGTGGGGAACTGGCGCGCGCCGCTCAACGGCTCGCCGACCTTCGCGGTAAAGCCGAGCATAATCTCGCGCGGGGACATGCCCAGCGTAAGCATCACGGCTAGGTCGCGGTAGTAGATGTAGAACTGGTCTTTGCCCTTTTGCAGCGCATAGACGCTGCCAATCTGCGCCGCCTCGTGGCCCTGCGATGATGCCATGATAGCGGCCTTCCCTTGCCTGTTCAGCATCCAGATGCGCTCGTCCAGCGTGCGCGAGAGCACCATCTTGCCGTAGATTTCGAGCAGGGTCTCGTTGTTCAGCGCGTCGGACATAGGTCTAATCCGTGACTCCCATCAGGGTCGCTCCTTGCGTCAATTATAAGAGTCGCCTCGCCAATGCGTCAAAAGCCAACATCTACTCAAGCGATTTTCAGAAGTAACTCTTAGGATGGTAATAGACGAGTATTTTCACCCCCATCCTAGCCTTCCCCCATCAAGGGGGAAGGAACCTCAGCATATTCCTCAAATTATGGCCCAGCATCGACATACATCACTCGCATTAGGTATTACGCCAAATCAGGACTTTCGCAGACGTAAGGCTACGGCGGTAACGATAGTGGATGTCAGGAGGCTCAGGCAGCCGCCGATGATGATGTCTATCGGAACGAGAGGCACAGGCCATTTCGCTATCATCACGAATATCGGAACGCTGTATGTAGCGTACGCGGCGCAACCCAGAATGAAACTGTTCAGCATCGCCTTTCGGAGGCTGTTTTCTCTGAGGGCAGGCTCGACTGCGAGATGGCTGTTAGCCAAGCCCATCAGCAGGAAGAACACGAGAAGCGCCGAAAACTCCAAACCGCCCCAGGTGCTCATCTCCTTGCCGAAACTCCAATCGCTGCCCAGCCCGCTTGCTTCACGCAGGTTGACATACATGGCAGTAACGAATGGAAACAGATGCCACACTATATCGATTATGGCGTACGCCAGGAACGCCGCTATGAATCTGACGAACTTAATCATTTCGGTTTCCTCCACCTTCGTGAATTTCCCAGAATGTGCAGACAATTCGCGTAGCAGGTTATAGCATGCGACTGCCTTATGTAAATCAACCTCTTTTTCGGGTATCGCTATTAACTGCTGGTGTCGGGTTCAACATTGCCATTTGATGCTGGCTTCACCCCCATCCTAACCTTCCCCCACCAAGGGGGAAGGGACTTATGCTCATGTCCGCCGTGTGAGTTGGTCTATAATAGACCGCATCGCAGACGGAAAGCAGCACAACGAAAGAGCGTCCAATGAAATTCGCACTCATAACACATCTGCCGTGGCCCGAGGATACCAATGCGCGCAACATCGTGGAGCAGACGATAGAAGACGTCGCTCTGGGCGAGGAGCTAGGCTTTCACAGCGCGTGGCTGGCGGAGCACCACTTCACACGCTATGGGATCGGCTCATCGGTGCTCGTGTTCGCCAGCGCGATTGCGGCGCGGACCAGCAAGATCCGGCTCGGAACCGCGGTTATCGTGCCGCCGCTGCACAACCCGATTCGCCTCGCGGAGGACACGGCAACGCTCGACCTTATCAGCAACGGGCGGCTGGATGCGGGATTCGGGCGTGGCGCGTCCAAGAGCGAGTTTACGCCTTATGGCGTTGACCACGGCGACACGCAGGCGAGCTTCCAGGAATCCATCAACATGATCCGGGGTATGTGGACTACGCCCGAATATACGCATGAAGGGCAGTTCTATGATGTGCATTCGGCGAACCTGGTGCCGCAGCCGGTGCAGCGACCGCACCCGCCCATCTACATCGCCGCCACGCGGACGCCGGAGACATTGGAGTTCGCGGTGAGGAACGGGTTCCCCACGATGATCGGACTGACGGTTGACAACGCGCCGGCAATCGAGCTTTGTCACCGCTATGAGGCGATGTCAGCGGAGGCGGGGCACAATGTAACCGCGGCAGAGATTCCTTTCTTCCGATATACCTACCTCGCGGAGACGGAGGAACAGGCGCGAGAAGAAGCGTATAAGTCGCTGAACTGGGTTATAGACCTGCTGCAATGGCGCGGCACGCTCAATGGCGCAAGCGAGGCGAGCGGCAGCATCGACGAGTGGCGCAAGACGCGCGGCGAGCCGTCTCTGACATTCGAGCATGTGGCGGAGCACCGGTCCATCATCGGCACGCCGGAGCAGTGCGTGGAGAAGATACGGGCGTTGCAGGCGCAGGGAATAGAGTATTTCGGCTGCAACTTCGCATTCGGCGGGATGCCGCGCGACAAGGTGCATGCGGCGATGCGGCTGTTTGCGGATGAGGTGATGAGGGAATTTGTGGGGTAAGGCGCTGCAATGTTCATGTATAGCGATAGGCGTGAGTATCTTCGTCGCGGTGGACTGCCGAAGTATCCAGCGACGATGTGATGGGCTTCGTTGCGGGCAAGGTCGCCATCTTCAAGCGCGTCTGCTTGAGAAGAATGGCGACAAGACAAGCCACGCAACAATGCCTACAATTAACAACAGAGGAAAGGCAAATATCGCGGCAGACATCACCAATCCAACGAAAATTGCTGTGAGCGTAACGCAGGGAATAGCCAAAATGCTGACAGATGTCCATACGAAGGGCATCAGGTACACGCCCTCAGCAAGTCCGTCATTCCGCACGTCGCTCATTTTCTTGCCAACTTCCGACCGTCTTCGCAACAGAAGGAGCAGTGTCAGCATCCAAGGGAACATACCTAAAGCAATAGGCACAAGCGCAATGACGGTATGAATCCAGGTCCATGGTCCCTCACGAAGCACCGTCATAGTAAGTACCGACACATTCGCGGCAATTACAACTAGCCACAATATGTACAATGGCGCGTAACCGAATTTGTTTGTCCCGAATGAATACGATTTATCCTCCATCCTACGCACTAGATGCACCCATGGCGCTATTAGCAACGCCGCATACAGCGCACCTCTTCTGGCGTACACATTAGCATCCAGTCCGCTTTCGTGAGCAATCCGAGCGCACTTTGCTGAGGCAAATCTGGCATAAACTATGCAGAATGTCTGAAAGATAATGACAATAACCCAAACAGGAATTAGAATCACCGCAGCAAAAAACGCGATGGAATCCAAAGTCTCTGCCATGTCTAGAATCCTTACTTATAGCGGGGTGAGGCACTACCATTTCATAGACCAAGTATGTGCGGACTAACACTTGTAACCACAAGAAAACGAAAGTTGGAAAGGCGATAATGTTGGCAGAGAAGTATGCGAAGGGTTTCAACTGAACAAAGCCAAGAAGCCATTCGTTTTGCGGTTCATCCACCCCTTTATCATCGTTGCGCCTGGAAGTGGTATCTTTGTGGGACTTTATCCAAGCCGAGAAGAATGGATTGCCCAGCAGCGTCTCGAAGTCGAACGGGCCTCCATAAAGCATATCCCTCATCGTGATTGCCACCCGCGCGTCGCCTAGTGCGCTGTCCGCCTACAGCGCACGCTCCCGGCAAATGTACTTGGTGGCACTCTATCCGATTCTCGGCGATTGTGTTCGTTTGAATTCGCAGCTCGAAAAATCTGGTCAGGCGGTGAAAGCCACACCTAGCATTACCGCGTTAGGCGCTAAGAACGACACGAGCGAAAACAAGCAGGGCATTATGTACACGCGACGCAGTGAGAAAGATGTGATTAGTTCAGCGTCAGATTCACGCAGAGGAGCATAAGCGTATTTGTAACTGGCACCTTCCCTTAAGATCTTCACTAACGATACCAACCATAGAAAGGCACTGACTGCCCCGCAGAAACACATCGCCCACACCGCGACCACTATATGAATACCATCGAAAGTTCTGGTGGATAATATAACTGCCCACATGAAACTATAAAATATGGACCCAAATAGCCAATTTGCGAAGTGAAGAATGTAAAATGCTCTAACGAGGGAATCCGAAGGCTCCTTACCCTGCATGAGCCTTATAAAGTAAAACCAAAGCCAGAAGTTCAAAGCCGAATACAGTGCGCCTCTGGCCATGTATGGCTTATCGTCCAACCTTTTCTCATTTGCTATTCGAGCGCATGCCAACGCACCCGGCCACGCCCACAGAAGTCCGCAGATATGAAAAATGACTGTGAAAACGCTGAATACAATGGCAACGAAGAAGAATCCTAGTATTGCGGCTCCCTCTGCATTCATTCGCTATTCACCACTTCCACCAAGATACAGATTCCAAGTCCTGATTAGGCGTCACAGCGAGGCTCTGTACCTACGATTCAGACCATGCCAACAACGCGCGAGGAACGCGACTTGTCAAGGTTTGTGTTCTGCAAACGATTATCTGCGATATGAATAGTTCCTTCCAAACGGAGCAAACCATATCAGAACGCGCGGCGACGGTCAATCTTGAGGATACGAGTAATTTTAGGCTGCTGTTGCCACTCCCCCGCTCTGCCACTATAATTCGCCCATACTCACGACAGCCACCAGCCAGCACACGAAAGGACACCATCATGGCGCTGCCCGACCGTATGAAGTTCGGCATTTTCCTCGGACCGTTCCACCGCGTGGGAGAGAATCCGACGCTTGCCATCGACCGCGACCTCGAACTTGTCCAGTGGCTCGACTATCTCGGATTCGACGAGGCATGGATAGGCGAGCACCACAGTTCCGGCTGGGAAATTATCTCGTCGCCTGAGATTTTCATGGCAGTCGCCGCCGACCGCACGAAGCATATCAAGCTCGGCACGGGCGTGGTGAGCCTGCCGTACCACCACCCGTTCAATGTGGCGAACCGCATGGTGCAGATCGACCACATGAGCCACGGGCGCGTGCTGTTCGGTGTGGGGCCCGGCGCGCTGCCCGGCGACGCGTACATGATGGGAATCGAGTCAACCACCCAGCGCGAGAAGATGGACGAGGCGTTCGGCGTCATTCTGCGGCTTTTCACGGAGACGGAGCCGATTACATACAAGAGCGACTGGTTCGAGCTGAATGAGGCGATGCTGCAAATCCGCCCGTACCAGCGCCCGCACATGCCCATTGCCGTGGCGTCGATACAGTCGCCGTCCGGCGTCGCGCTCGCCGGCAAGTACGGCGCATCCGTGCTGACCATCACTGTACCAAGAGACCCAACAACCGCCGACAGGGGCAACCTCAACGACCTCTGGACAATTGCCGAGGAGTCTGCGGCTGAGCACAATCAGACCGTTGACCGCAATGAGTGGCGGCTTGTCGTGCCGGTGCATCTCGCGGAAACTCGCCAGCAGGCGCGTGACGAGGCGCGTATGGGCGCGGGCTACTTCCTGCGCGAGTACACCGAGGAGACAAACGGACGAAAGTCTGACTTCGACGGGCCCGTGGAGAAGATAATCGACCACATGGCAGACACGGGCGCGTGGATAATCGGCACGCCGGACGACTGCATCGAGGCGATACACAGGCTCGACGATCTGAGCGGAGGGTTCGGCGGCTTCCTGGTGCAGACGGTTGACTGGGCACCACGCGACCGCATGCTTCACAGCTACGAACTGCTCGCACGGTATGTGATGCCGCACTTCCAGGGCAGCGCGATTTCGACTAAAGCGTCACAGGACTGGGCGATGGCGCACCAGGATGAATTGGTAAGGGGCAGGGTCGCCGCCATAGACCGTGCCAAGCAGGTTTACGCCACCCGCCACAACTAACTCTATCTTTCCCATCCTGTACATCGATGTTAGTTCATTGACAGACCTGATCAGCTTCGATATAGACGGCACGCTTGAATTCGGCGAGCCGCGCGGCAGCATAACCATCGACTTCGTGCGCGCCGTCCAGCACAAGGGCTACATCATCGGCAGCTGCTCGGACCGGCCGCTCAGCTACCAGCAGCGGATTTGGCGGCAGCACGACGTATCCGTTGATTTCACCGCGCTCAAGCAGAACCTCGACGACGTGAAGGCACGCTTCAAAGCCAAAAGCTATACCCACATCGGGGACACCGACGTGGATGAGTTCTTCGCGGGGAAAGCAGGTTTCCGGTTTATCAGGGTTGATACAATGGAATGGCGCGAGTGGAGTGCGCGAGTGATGCAAGCCGACTAACATTTTGACCAGCGAGTGAAGACGCTATGACAAGACCGGACGGACGCGCCAATGACGAATTGCGCCCGACGAAGATTACCTGCGGTGTGCAGGCATTTCCTGAGGGCAGCGTACTGATCGAGACGGGGATGACGCGCGTGCTTTGCGCCGTGAGCGTGGAGGACAAGGTGCCCCGCTTCCTGCGTGGCTCAGGCCAGGGCTGGGTAACGGCCGAGTACGCCATGCTTCCGCGCGCTACGCTGACACGCACTCCAAGAGAGCGAACGCCGCGAGGCAGAACGCAGGAGATACAGCGACTCATCGGCAGGTCGCTGCGCGCCGCGGTTGATCTTCGGAGACTTGGCGAGCGCACGTTCACGGTGGACTGCGATGTGCTCCAGGCGGACGCGGGCACGCGAACGGCAGCCATCACCGGAGGGTATGTTGCCCTGCATCAGGCTATTGCGGCACTTGTCGAGGAGGGTCAGTTGCCGGAGATTCCCATTCTCTCGGCGATAGCCGCGACCAGCGTTGTCATTGTAGATGGCGAGGCATGGCTCGACCCTTGCTACGAGGAAGATTCCTCGGCGGATGCGGATTTCAACATCGTGATGACGGCAGAGGGCGACTTCGTGGAAGTTCAGGGAACGGCGGAGGGCATGCCGTATTCAAGGCATGCCCTCGATGAGGTTCTTGCAGTCGCCTACAGCGGCATTGGGGAGTTGTTCGCGCTTCAGCGGGGCGCTATCGCTGCCGCCATTCAAACGACATCACCCCCATCCTAACCTTCCCCCATCGAGGGGGAAGGGACTTTTGCCTCTAATCTAGTAGTCGTCGTCCGACATGTCGTCGTCACTGCCGCTGGAGTTGATGATGCGATGAATCACCGGAGCGAAAGCTTCGTCGTCTCCCGGCTCGGTGTCATCGTCGGACCAGTCCTTGATAATCCTTGTGCCCAGAGAATCCGGTCGCGGTTCGTCCTCGCCGTATCCGAGTACGCTTCCGGAGACAACGACGTGGTAGTTCGCGCCCGCTCGGGAGGGGAACGACACTATCCCTGCCTGCGAGGGGTGCTTGTATGTCTCGCGAACGATGACGGACAGTTCTTGAGCGTTCGCGCTCGTTACGGCCGCTTCGTACTGGTTGCCGCCGCGAACCAGCCGCAATAGCCGCGCCGTGAGCTTCGGCTCCACGCTGCCGACATATTCACTGCCGGCGCTCAGGACCTTCACTCGCCTGTTCTCGATTTCCAGGCTCAGGCGATGGCCCGGAGCCAGCTTGAGGAGAGTGCCCGGAGGGGCGAGGCTAATCAGCGACGTGGTGGTCGCCTTTCCACTCTCTTCGATGAATACGCGCGGCGCCGCATCCACCCCGCTTTGTGAGCGTGGCGCATCCTGATCGCCGATGCTCATCAGTCTATCGAGATTTTTGCGCGCGATGCCGTTGTGCGGGGAGATTTCGAGCGCCCTCTGAAAGGCTTCTCTCGCCTCTTTGTTGCGCCCAAGCTCACTCAACGCCTTGCCCAGCCTGTTGTGCGCTTCCAAGTCGTCCGGGAACTCCTTGACTATGGCGCGATTCATCGCCGCAGCTTCGTTCCAGTTGCTGCGCATCGCCAGCGCTACAGCCTTCTTGGCGCGGTCGCGCCTCACCTTCTCTCTGTTCTTATCCGCTATTGTCATCATTTTCGTGTACCTTTTTGTTCAGAAATGTTCAAGACTTTATTGGTAAAGCCAAAGTAAATTGTTGTATTTGTACTCAGGAGCGTAAGGGTATTAGAAACATTATTACAGAAGAATTAAAGGGGTTTTATGACCTGATTTTTCGCCAACGGAGCGATTCGAGACGTATTCCTTTACCAGCGCGAGAGTTCATCACAACTTCCTTTGCCAACGCAAACGTTCATGACACCTTCTTTTGCCAGCGCAACGATTCATCATAACTTTTGTTGCCAGCGCAACGATTCATCATAACTTTTGTTGCCAGCGCAACAAAAATAGCCGCCAAAACGCCTCTAAGATAATGCCTAGAGAAAGTTTAGATTCGCCATGCGCCCGGTCGTAAAAGGTTATCGGGTATTCCACGACGCGGTGTCCCCTTCGCTGGCAAGCGTATGCCACCTCCGCCTGAAAACCAAACCCCTTGCAGCGGAACTCGTCGAAGTCGATAGCTCTCAAGGCGTCCGCCCTGAAAGCCTTGAAGCCCGTGGTCGAATCCTTCACTTTCAGCCCCACCACGGCGCGTATGCCGTGGTTCGCAAGGGCGCTCAGGAGGTGCCTGCGAAAGCGCCACTCCTTATCCACGCCGCCACCCTCGGTATATCGAGAGCCTACGACCACATCGGCGCGTTCCAACTCCCTCAGAAATTCGGGTATGTACTCTGGCGCGTGGGATAGGTCAGCGTCCATCTGAATCACATAATTCGCATGTTGCTCGATTGCATGCCTGAAGCCGATCTTGTACGCCGTGCCCAGTCCACTCTTCGCGCTCCTCTCGATGAGGTCGAGGCGGTTGTCGTACCGGTCGCCTAGAGCCTGGGCTACGTCCGCGGTGCCGTCGGGGGAATTGTCGTCAACGACTATGATTCGCATATCGGGAACGCCAAGCGAGAAGATGCGTTCAGCCAGCAGTGGCAGATTTTCGGCTTCGTTGTATGTTGGCACTACGATTGCCGCAGCGCCAGTCGGTGTAGCATCGTTCGGAGTGATAGAGCTGGTTGCAGATACATTTTCGTCAGGGCGGTCGTCCGTGCGTGGGGACGAATACCTGCCAAGCATGCTTCGCCAGCGTACTGCCAGCACATCCCGAAGCATATTCAGCCCGGCGGATGCTGGGTTGAGCCTACTATCCGAGTCGTGGCGCCAGTCGATTGGAATCTCCAGAACACGCAGGCCCTGCTTTTTCGCCAGAAAGAGCAACTCGACATCAAAGCCCCACCCGGTCGTGCGCTGGAGCGGAAAGAGGGCATCCGCCGCCGCCGCGCTGAAGCACTTGAATCCGCACTGCGTATCGTGGAAGCCGCGCACAGCCAGCATTTGCACCATGGTGTTGAACGCGCGACCGAGAAGGTGGCGCGACTGAGGTTCATCGTAGCGGTTGGCGCCCGCAATCTGACGCGAGCCTATGACTATATCGTTTCCGTCGGACATATAACTAAGGAAATCTGAGAGGTGGTCTATCGGCATTGCCAGGTCCGCGTCGCACATGAAGCGGTACTCGCCTTGCGCGACGAGCATCCCATGCCTCACCGCCGCTCCCTTGCCGGCGTGCCGGATGCGTTCCAGCTTGAAGCGGTCCCTCCCTGCCGACCATTGCTCGACGATTTCGGCGGTATCATCCTCGCTGCCGTCATCAACCGTAATGACTTCCCAGGTGTACGACTGCGCGAGAAGATACCTCGACAGAGAACGCAGCGTGGCGATAATTCGCCCCGACTCGTTGTATGCGGGAATGATTACTGAAAGGAAGGGATCAGGCATTTCCGGTGTTCAACTGCCGTCAATCAGCCGACGAGGACAGGCGTCAGGGGCGTTAGGGCGAAAACCAGGCACTGAAGCATCACTTATTCCTGCGGCACATCCAGTTGGAATGCGTCGTGGAGGGCGCAGGCGGCGGCGGCAACCTGGGACTCACTGATGAGGCAGGTTATGCGAATCTCGGATGTGGTTATCGCATCGATGTTGATGCCTTTGTCGGCGAGAGCGCGGAACATCTGCGATGCGTAGCCGGGAGCGTCCTGCATGCCGGAGCCAACGATGCTCAACTTGGCGAGGGTATCATCGCTCTCAGTTCCCCTGCTGCCGAGTTCCTTCACAACAGGGGCAACCACATCCAAGGCGCGCGCCAGATCGGTGCGCGCAACCGTGAAGGTCATATCGGTCGTGCCGTCCACGCTCGCGTTCTGCACGATGACGTCCACGCTGATGTCGGCCGCAGCCAACGGCTCGAAGAGGCTTGCGGCGATGCCGGGTCGATCGATTACACCCAGCACCGTTATCTTGGCGACATTTGTGTCAGTCGCGATTCCGCGCACCCGGTTACGAATCTCGCCCACGTTGCTGTTCATATCTATGTCTCCGTGAATCAGCGTTCCGGCAGCGTCGGAAAAACTGGACGCGACTAGAACCGGAACGTTGTAATACATACCCATTTCGATGGAGCGGGGGTTCATCTTGGCGCCGTAACTTGCGAGTTCCAGCATCTCCTCGAAGCCGACCTCGTCCAGCTTTCGCGCTTTCGGCACGAGGCGGGGGTCGGCCGTGTAGATGCCGTCCACATCGGTATAGACCTCGCAGCGGTCGGCTTCGACGCCAGCGGCTATCGCGACTGCGGTGGTATCAGAGCCGCCGCGTCCCAGAGTGGTGATGTCCATGTCCTCCGTAATGCCCTGGAAGCCCGCGACGATGACGATGTTGCCCTTATCGACCTCGCTGATGATGCGCTCCGGCGAGACCCCGGCGATGCGCGCCCTGCCGTAGCTGGAATCGGTGCGTATGCCGGCCTGCGCCCCGCTAAGGCTTACGGACTCGTAGCCCATCGCTCGCAGCGCCATCGCCATCAGTGTGCAGGAGACCAGCTCGCCGGTGGAGAGCAGCACATCCATCTCGCGCGCGTCCGGTCGCTCCGAGACCTCGTTAGCCAAGTCGATAAGGTCGTCCGTAGTGTCGCCCATAGCGGAAACGACGGCGACGACGCTGTTGCCCGCGTCTTTGCTGCGCGCGATGCGCTCGGCGACATTTCTTATCTTGTCGGCGTCGGCCAGGGAGCTTCCGCCGTATTTCTGTACGATTAGCATGGTAGTCTGTCAGTCTTTCGGTTGGTCAGTATGTCAGTAATCTTCTTTGCTCTTCAGTGTTAGTTCCGCGGCTGAAACACATCATCCAACTCAATCGTCAGCCCGCCGAGCGTAACCGAGTTGAAATTTTGCCCATCGCCATATTCTCCCGCAACCTCCAACTTACCGTCTCGAAGCGACAAAACCCATATCTTGCGCTCTTCCGGCTCGACAAGCCACATTTCTTTGACTTCATGCCGCTCGTAGAGTTCTCGCTTGCGAGTGCGGTCAAGCCTTGAAGTGGACGGCGAGAGGATTTCTACTACCAAATCAGGCGCACCCTGTACATTCGCCTCTGTGAGTATATTCGCACTCTCCCTTGAAATGAACAGCAAATCAGGTTGCACGACATCATTGTCAGTCAGGACTACATCGAACGGAGCGAAATATACCCAGCCCAGCCCCAGGTCTTCTGCAAGCAACATCAGCCGATACAGTCGCGTAGCAGTCCACTGATGTCTTTCGCTAGGTGAAGCAACCAAAATCAACTCTCCGTCGATTAGTTCATAACGCTCATCGCCCGGCAAGTTCGCGTAGTCGTCATATGTAAGTTTCGCTTTCGGCTTGGCTTGTACCATATCCAGCTCCCTTACTCGCCAACTCCATTAATCAATTACTTACTGACCTAGTGATCGACTATGTGCGCTCCAAGCGCGGTTGGCTGCGTTACCTTGATTGCGCCATCGACGCCGGACTTCATAGCGGCGTCGGCCATTTCGTAGCCGATAGTGTATTCGCGGTCTCGTGCGAGCGCCAGTACACTCGAACCGGCGCCCGAGAGGAAGACGCCCAAAGCGCCTGCCGACATCGCGGCGCGGAAGATGTTCTTCATCGGGAAGAATATCTTCTGGCGAGCGGGCTGGTGCAGCATATCCTCCGTAGCAACGCCGAGATGCCGCAGGTTTCCGCTCGCGAGAGCATTGACCAGCAGCGCCGTCCTGCCTATGTTAAACACCGCGTCCTGTCTGTCAATCATCTTCGGCAACAGTCCACGCGCCTCTTCGGTGGGCATCGGGACATCAGGCACGAAAAGAATCGCTTTCAGGTCTTCCGGGACACTGATGGATTCCGTCAGAAATCCACTTCCGTCACTGACAACGATGCGACAGCCTCCCATTACTGCCGCCGCCGCATTGTCGGGATGTCCTTCTATCTCTGCCGCAAGCTCCAGTATCCGCTCCTGCGACAGGTTTGCGCCACTCAGCGCGCTGCCCGCCAGCAACCCGCCCGCGACCGCAGCCGCGCTGCTGCCAAGCCCCCGACCGAGCGAAATCTCGTTCTCGCACGCCATACGCACTTCAGGCACCGGCAACCCGATGCCATCGTAAATGCGCCTGAAGGAACTGTACACCAGGTTGTCGTCGCCCGTGGAGAGGCTGTCCCTACCCTCGCCGCTGATGGAAACGATGCCATCGCCCGCTTCCGCATCATCGGCCTCCACGCCGTCGATTTCCACGACTATCGTGTTCCAGATGTCCAGCGCCATTCCCAGGCAGTCGAAGCCGGGTCCCATGTTGGCAGTCGTCGCCGGCACCCTTACCGTAACCTTCAATTCTTCAGCCCCAGCAGATATTTGGAATACGCGCTTTACAATGACATTTAAGGCAAAGACATATAACGGCAGAAAATCTGTTGCTAATGGCAAGCCTACCAGATGCAAGCACGTGGATAAAGGCACACAAACCCGCTATGCGGGTTTACCGGGCAGAATCACCAGCCGGCAGGTGTGGGAAAACGCGTCCCTCCTGATTAACGGATGCGTCGTCCGTCCATCAAAAGGGATCGTCATTTGGAGGCGTGCCGCAGGATGTCAAATCACAACGACTGCGGCAACTAATGCTATGCTATGCGGCAACCTTGGTCTTGCGCCGGCGACCGGGCTTGCCGCGGGTCTTCGCCCAATCGAAGTTGGTCTTGGGCTCGGGGATGATGTCCTTGGTGTAACCGCACTGGAGACACTCTCTGTAATCACCGTACATGTCCCTCGTCAGCTTCAGGTCTCCAGCGCAGCGGGGACATGCCTTGAACTCTACCATTTCGCTTGTTCCTACCTTTCTCCGTAACGATTACGGATTAAGCTTGCGTAGCTTTATCTATTCATAACTTCAAATTAAAGTCGCTACGCTACATCAAAACTTTGAATACTCCCAACATACGACACGATAATACAACCCCAGCAAGATATCTATATGATATGTGCAATAGATAGTATTATTTTTCCCAATGATGTGCCTATCGTCTGTCCCGTCCCATCGACCGAGGCAAATCCTACCGGTCATCCCGCGCCCGTTCCTGCAATTCGTACAGCCTGTTAATTGCGTCGAGCGGCGTCATCGAGGCAACATCTAGGGCAAGCAGTTCATCCACGACAGGTGAGCCGAATCCGAGAAGCGGCATTTGCTGGGGTGCCGGTGCGCGGTTCCCGCGACGGGATGAGCCTGACTTGGAATTACTGCCGTCCTCCAGCTCAGCAAGCACCTCCCACGCACGGCTGACTACGCTGCCCGGCATGCCCGCCAGACGCGCCACATGCACGCCGTAACTGCGGTCAGCTCCACCGGGCGCGATATTCCGCAAGAACACCACCTGCCCCTTATCCTCAGTTACGACCACGTTGTAGTTGAACGCGCGCGGCAGAGTGTCGGCAAGCTGCGTCAATTCATGGTAGTGAGTGGCAAACAGTGTCTTGCAGCCGAGCCTGGGGTTATTGTGGATATGCTCGGCGACCGCTCTTGCCAGCGCCAGCCCGTCATAGGTGCTGGTGCCGCGCCCTATCTCGTCCAGCACTATGAGTGAGCGCGAAGTCGCATGGTTCAGGATTGCCGCCGTCTCCACCATCTCCACCATGAATGTGGACTGCCCCATCGCAAGGTCGTCCTGCAAGCCCACGCGGGTGAATATCCTGTCACAGATGCCGATGCGCGCCAACTCCGCCGGAACGAAGCTGCCAACCTGCGCCATAAGAACTATCACCGCAACCTGTCGGATGTAGGTTGACTTGCCAGCCATGTTGGGACCCGTGAGGATGATTAGCTGCTCGCCGCCGCTGGACAGTTCCGTATCGTTGGCGACGAAGTCACCCGACGGCAGCATGCGCTCGACTACCGGATGCCGTCCCTGCCTTACTTGCACCGTGTCGTCTTCGTCGAGAGCCGGACGCACATACCCATAGCGCGATGCGACCTCAGCCAGTGAAGCGAAGACGTCTATGTTGGCGATAGCTCGCGCAGTCCTCAGTATCGGCTCGGCATAACCCGCGACCTGCTGGCACACCTGACGGAACAGCGCGCTTTCCATCTCGCCGATTCGGTCCTGCGCGTTCAGGATGAGGGACTCGTACTCTTTCATTTCAGGCGTGATGAAGCGCTCGCCGCCAACCAGCGTCTGACGGCGCACATAGTCGTCGGGCGCAAGAGCCAGATTCGCGTTGCTGATTTCGATGTAGTATCCGAAGACCCTGTTGTAGCCTACTTTCAGGGACTTGATGCCGGTGCGCTCACGTTCTTTGTGCTCCAGGCGGGCGATGTAGTCCTGCGCGTTGCGGGACGCGCCGCGCACCTCGTCCAGGTCCGGTGAGAATCCGGCGCGTATGACATTGCCGTCGCCGACGCTCAGCGGCGGATCGTCGGCAATCGCGGACCTGACTAGCTCGACCACCTCTCCGTTGTCCGCGATGCGCCGGGCAAGCCACTCCACCTTATCGGCGTCGTCATCCTCGCAGAGGACCGCCTTTATCTTCGGCGCTGCCTCAAGGCTATTGGCGAGGCTCACGAGGTCGCGTGGGGTGGCGTTGTATCCACGAACCCTGTTCACCAGTCGCTCCATATCGGACACGGCTTCGAGCAGCATCACCACACGCTCGCGCCGCAGGGCGCTGCGATGAAACCATTCCACCGCGTCCTGCCGCCGCACCAGACGCTCAACATCAAGCAGAGGCTGACCGAGCCAGCGGCGTAGCAGGCGACCGCCCATCGAAGTCTTCGTAACATCCAGCACGGACAGCAGTGACGCGTTTGCTGTGCCCCAGCGCCCGCCCTCGTAAAGCTCCAGGTTGCGCCGAGTCTGCGGGTCCAGCACCATGTAGTCTGCCGTGGAGTAAGTGTAGAGAGTCGTAATCTGCCCGACCGCGCCGCGCTGCGTGTCCTGAAGGTAGTCTATGACCGCGCCCGCCGCCCGCACCGCAAGCGGCTGCCCCTCGCACCCGAAGCTCTCCAGAGAGGCGACGCCGAAGTGCCTAATGAGGGTCTCGCGCGCCCAGTCGGCGTGGAAGGCATCCGCCGCGAGCGGAGTAAGCATCACGCCTTCAGCCACGTCCGCGTCATCCTGCCCTTCGGGCACGAGAAGCTCGGACGGCGTCAATCTCGCCAGCTCAACGGCAAGGTTGGATAAGTCAAACTGCGTGGTGGCGAACTCGCTGGTGGTGATGTCAACCCATGCCAGCCCGACCGCGTCATCTTCCATCACCAGAGCGGCCAGATAGTTGTTCGTCTTCTGTTCCAGCAGCGCGTCTTCGATGATAGTGCCCGGCGTTACGACGCGCACCACCTCGCGGTCAACGATGCCCTTGGAAGTTGCCGGGTCGCTGACTTGCTCGCAGATTGCGACCTTGTAGCCCTTTCGGATGAGCCGCGCCAGGTTGGCTTCAAGAGAGTGATACGGAATGCCGGCGAGCGGCACGCGCTGACCTTTGCCGAACTCGCGAGAGGTCAGCGCGATCTCAAGCTCGCGAGAGAGCAGGCGGGCGTCGTCATCGAAGGTCTCGTAGAAGTCGCCCATGCGGAACAGCAGAACCTCGTCCCGATGTTCCCGCTTGACGTTGAGGTACTGCCGTCGTACAGGTGTGGTCATTCGCCTATGCTGTGTGTTCCATTATCATACATTCACACACATTGTAGCGATGACAGGGACAGCATTAAAGCGCATCTCGTAACATTTACACCACAGAAAACGCTTGGACAAGCGCAGTGCAAAAGAAAAGCCCCGCTGACGGTGGTCTTTGCGGGGCAGCGTGTGCTCGTTTGATTTCTAATCAGTTACTTCCAAGAAGACCTTGATGCCCCTATTGCTTGCTGAGACGAGCAGGTCATCCGATATATTCACGCCATAAAGGGCCGTAAAGACTTCAGTATCCGGGAAAACCTTCCGGACAACTTCCGCGCTCAACCCGACCTTTCCTATGTCGCCTTCGTCAATCGAATAGGACGCCTCGGCCACTACAAACGCGACCGCATCAGAATCGCCTCGCAACCTTGCTCTCACAATCATGTCCGTCACAGTGAGCCTATTGTACTCGGCTTCGGATATGATTCCCTCATCTTCAGCTTCCCAGACCGCACTGTTGAACTCCTCAGATACACGATTGTCCTCAGCCAGTTTGACGATGCGAGTTCTACGCAGCCCGAACTCTCGCACCATTTGTGGCAGTCCAGCCGCCTGAAGTCTCGACTCGAACGTAAATCCTTTCAGTGCGCCTACGTCCGTCTTGAGTTGTGCCACATCCACCTTCAGTTCGGCTACGTCCGTCTTCAAGGTTGCGACATCTGACTTCAGAGTTGACACATCTGAAGTCAGTGTATCCAACCTCTTATCAGTCACGGCGGTGTATTCCGCGAACCTGCGTGGCAGTTCCAAGAGTTCTTGGGTCAGCAGTTCACGTCTGGCTGCAGCCCGAAACTCTTCGTTCTGACGCAGGGCGCGTATGAAGTCATCAGTATTTTCAATAATCATTGCCATCACACTCTATTCCTCAAAGATTATAGCCTATTTCTGCTAGAGAGATAGTGATGAACAGCAAAAGTTGGGGGCGGTATTAAAACTACCGCCCCTGAAAATCTGTCGGCCAACGGCTTGCCAATCGCTTAGGTAACTTCAAGTGTCACATTTCGCAGCGGCTCGGCGTACTGCGTGCGGTCGAGCTCGATGGCTTCCTTCTGGTATATCTGCACGCGGTACGATTCGTAGTCCGGTATGAACAGACGGAACTCGCTGTCTATCCTTACGGAGCGGGGGCGGCGCAGGCGCTTTTCCTGCTCAAGGTCGCCCATCTCGCGCAGTCTGTTGGGGACCGCGTTCGTAAGCATGTAGGTGCGCGCGACACGGGATAGCGTAGCGTCGCCAGAGAAGCTCCAGATGTACTGTCCTTCCGCGTTGAACATCAGCACGCGGTCGTTGCCCCAGTCGGCGACGTATATGTCGCCGTGCGCGTCAACGGCAACGCCGGTCGGCCTGTTGAACTGGCCGGGGCCACTGCCGGCTTCACCGATAACCTGCTTCAACTCGCCATCGGAGGAGAAAATCTGGAAGCGGTTGTTGCCCCAGTCGGTAATATATATATCTCCCAGCTCGTCCACGTGGACGCCCCAGGGCAGCTCGAACTGACCTGGTCCGTCGCCGTGCGATCCGAAGCCGCCCAGGTACTCGCCATCGGGCGTGTATCGCTGCACACGGTGGTTCTTGGAATCGACGACGACCATATTGCCGTCATTATCGAATGCAATGCCGTTGGGCGCGTCGAATTCACCGTCGCCGTCGCCGTGTGTGCCCCATCGCGATTCGAACTCGCCATCCGCGTTGAAGCGTGAAATCTTGTGAATGGCCTCGTCGCTGACGAAGATGTTGCTCTCGCCATCGGTAATAATCTGTACCGGCCAGACGAACTGGCCCTCGCCGGTTCCGTAGCCACCGATGCCCTTGAGGTCGTCAGTCAGAGCTTCCGCGTCATCAATCGGCCAGATGCGGATGCTCGACCCGGCCTCAGAGCGCATCAGTATAAGCGCATCGCCGTCCTTGGAGAAGGCGATGTCCGCAGGGTAGTTCGTAACGCGCCGCATTCCAAGAGTACGCAGGTATGGATAACCCGCCCTCAGCAGTCCCCATGGCCTCGTCATAGTATCTTGCTCCTACTCACTAACAAGCCCTTTGCCGTCCGAGAATGCGCCCTAGTTGGCAAACGGGTGAATCTGCTCGTACTCGCCCTTGACGATTGGCTTCGCATCGACATCGAGAACCTGCTCCAGCAGTGTGCCATAGATGCCCCTGAAGTCGATGGTGTGCTTCAGGTCCTCGCCGTGCTCCCATTCCGCCGGGTCGAGCGAGGGATATTCGCTGTACAGCCCACCCTTAACATTCTTGCCGAATATGTACGCGCCTCCGCCGGAGCCGTGGTCGGTGCCACTGCCGTTGTCGCGCATGCGCCGGCCGAACTCCGTGAACACGAACACCGTTACGTCATCACCGGCGTCATGCTCTTCGAGGTCGTCGAGGAAGTCGGATATTGCGCCGGAAAGGTCGTTCATCAGCTTCGGATGTGAGGGCATCTCGTTGGCGTGCGTATCGTAGCCGCCGTGCGATGTGTAGAAGATGCGCGTGCCGAGGTCGGCGAGATGCACCCGCGCCACATCGCGCATGTTCTTCGCAATCTGGTTGTCGGCGTATTCCACGCTGGAGCTGTAGTTGTCCGCGACATCCGCGAGCATGTCCGCGCCCTTGAGCACATCAAGGCCGGTCTGACCGATATACTCGGCGACCGCGCCGCTGCCGAGCGCCTGCCCGTACAGTCCCTTGAACGCCTCAAGCGCCCTGTCGCGCAGCCTCTCCTGCTCGATGCGCGTCATCACGCCGTAGCCTTCCAGGTCGCCTATGGAGGTAACCGGAACGCCCGTCACGGACATCGCGCGCGGCAATCCCATACCGATGTTCACGCCAGTCAGCACGTTCTCAGCGTCGGGGTCGAGGTCGCGGACGGCCTGCCCAAGCCAGCCTTCGTTGCCCACGCGATCAGGCTCTGCGGTGTGCCAGATGTCCATTCCACGGAAGTGCGAGCGGTTGGAGTTCGGGTAGCCGATGCCCTGGATGATTGCCATCTTGCCCTCGTCGTAGAGGCGCTTGAATGGCGCGGCGTTCGGGTTCATTGCCAGCTCGTCATTGATGGGCAGGACCTCGTCCTGCTTCATCACGACCGTCTTGCGCGAGTCGTAGTAGTGCGGGTTGTTGTACGGCACGATGGTGTTCATGAAGTCGTTGCCGCCCGTGAGCTGCACTACAACCAGCGTCTTTTCCCTCTTCTTGGTGGTCATCTTGTCCCCCATCTTGTCTGTTTCAGACGATGCCATGTGAGTTAGGTGTATGTGAACCGGCTATGCGAACTGGTAGTCAACGGTCGAAGCCGTCATCTGCAGGAGGTTATGCACGCCGACCGAGTCGTTTTCGTCCTTGATGTTTCGCAATTCCTGCGCATAGTCCACGAGCGACGAGTATGTCTGCTCGCTGACTGCGATGCCGCCCAGGATGTCCAGGCAGCGGTCAACCAACTCGGACGGCTCGGCGTCAAGCTCGCCTATGCGCTCAACCATATCGGCAACGCCCGGCTTGGCGATGTCCTCGAACTGGCTCTCCACGAAGCCCACGCGCTCGCTGAGAGTACCGGAGTCAATCCACTCGTGGCCGGTATGCCAGCCCTCGACCGTCGGCGGGTTCATCAGGCGCTGGCCCATGATTGCCATGGGGCCTTCGATCAGCGAGCCGTTAAGCGTGGTCATCGCGAACTGGAACAACCCGGGCTTGGGTTCGCTGAACTCGCCGGTCTGCTTCAGCACGCCGGCTACAAGTTCGGTCGGGCTTTTTACTTTCTTGAACTGCCTCGCGTTCTTGAAGAAGTCAGAGTTGAACAGCGCACTCAGTACCGCGCGCATCTGTCCGCCCGAATCGAGGAATACCTGGCTCAACTGCTGAATCGCGTCCTCGTCTCTGGGAGGCTCGGTCGCCCACGAAGGCACCTGAAGCTCGTCTTCGACAAAGAAGTTGTACAGGTGGCGGGAAATGAAGCGCGCGGTCGCCGGCTGGCGCACGATGATGTCTATGATGTCCTCGCCGTCGAAGCTACCGGTCTCGCCGAGGAAAGTCTTTTCGCTGAAGTCATGGTCGTCTTCGATGAACATGAACTCGGCGGGATAATGCCCGTTAGGGTAGAGGGAAAGCGGCTGCCTGAAAGTCCAGCCGGTGAACGCCCTAGAAGCCGCCTTGATGTCGTCCTCGGTGTAGTTGCCCACACCCATCGAGAACAGTTCCAGCAGTTCCCTGCCGTAGTTCTCGTTGATTTCGTCCTTGTGGTTCTCGTTGTTGTCCAGCCAGAAGAGCATCGCCGGGTCGCGCGAAAGCTCCAACAGGATAGTCTTCATGTCGGACAGGCCGACGTTGCGGAACATCGCAATCTCAGAGTACAGCGATGGCCCGTGCTCGCTCTTGCCCCATGCCACCGGGAATATGTGGTGAAGGAACAGCGACATCTTCTCTTCGAGCGGGCGCTGCGTGTTCACCATGCGGTACAGCCACTTGCCGACGTGAACGGCGACAAGCTCGCCTCCGTAGTAGCGGTCGATGAATGACTCGTCCAGCTCCGGGAACTGCTCGGGGTTGACGAGGCCGTCCACAATCTCTTCGTAAGTCTTGTCTCTCGTCAGCGCGTCAAGCTCCGCGGGCGTCGCCCCGAATCCCGCGCGCCTCATCAGATGCGCCACAAGCGCCCGATCCGACTTCATGCTGCCTTCCTCCTGTGCGTTCCCTCGGCAATGGCGAGGGGCATGTCCTACTGTTCCGCGTATTTTACCCGATTGCCCGTTTTATGACTATAACCGCCAGTGAGTTGTATAATCATTCGCTGAAAAATATCGTCCATTGACTTTATCTGAACTAGACAACTCTATATTGGTTAACCCATGAGAGGCACTGATGTTAGCGTCTGTCATAACAACTGTGTACCAATTCGAGTGGTGGCATCTCCCGGTCGGTCTAGCCATCATGTTGATCGGCATATCTTGGCTGGGCTTTTACGCCGCCGGATTCTTAACCGCTCTCGACATCTCCCGCAGATGCGCGAACTCCGCAAGAAGTAGAGGGTTGGACGCAAGGTCTTATGCACGCCTAGGTGCTCTCTATTCCATATTGAGTATTGGGCTGGGCATCTATCTGATCAGGAAATTGCAGGATACGCCCACTTCCAGTTCCACCATACACGGATACTATGCGATACTTTTCGTCGCGTGGCTGGCAATAATTGTCCTTGGTCTTTTGTCTTTCGACCCTTCAAACGTGCTTTGGATTCTAATTGTGCCCCTTGGCATTCCTCTGTGGATAACTGCGATAGTATTGCTTCTGGTAAGACAATTGCGAACAAGTACAGGCGATTCAAATAGCACTGTTTTGCCTGCTTTCACTTATATCCTGCCGTTCGTCTTTTCTTTTCTGTGTAGCACAATACCTGGTTTGCTGTTGATGTATCAAACGTTAACTAAATGGTGATTAGCTGCGTACTCACACAGCATCAACGACTCGCGAGGCGAACTATAAGCACACCGAATTTGGGCTAGAACGAACAGAAGGACGAGCGTTCGCTCTACTCGATGACAATCTCCCCTTGCTTGTAATTGGCGATCCCCTCCCAGTCGTACTCCACGCCAAGGCCGGGGCCTGACGGCACGGTAACGCACCCATCCGAGTCGATCCCTTCCAACCCGTCGTAGTAGCCGCACTTGTACACCGGCATCCGGGCGCCCAGCTTTGGGTGCACCAGCCCAATTTCGTAGAAGTTGGAGTTTCGCATCGCGGCCATGCAGTGGCGCTGCGCCGGACCCGCGATGTGCAGTTCCACGTCCATGCCGAAGCCTTCGGCAGCGTGGGCTATCTTCATCACGCCCGTGATGCCGCCGTCGTACTCGGGGTCGGCGCGCCAGTAGTCGGTCGCCTCCGCCACCGCCATGTCCGTGTGTCCCTCGACCATGTGTACATGCTCGCCCTGGAGCAGCGGCGTCTTCAGAGACTGGCGCAGACGCTTGTGTGCCTGAAGGGACACGCCGCCGTCGTTCAGCGGGTCCTCGTACCAGAAGAAGTTATTGTCGTCGCAGGCAAGGCCTACTCGCAGGGCGTCGCCATAGGTGTCATATACACAGCACGGGTCGGTCATCAGCGCCATCTTGCCGCCAACACGCTTGCCGACCGCGTTGACGGTGGCAATCTCCTGCTCGATAGGGGCTGTCGCCCAAGAGTGAATCTTGAAGCCTTTGTAACCCATCTCCAGGCACTGCTCGGCGAAGTCGGCATAAGCCTCCGGCGAACTCAAGCCGTCGGGCGAGCGGTCCGCGTGGTATGTGCTGGCGTAGCACGGCAGCTTCTCACGGTAGCCGCCCAGCAACTGGTGAATCGGCGCATCGAAAAGCTTGCCCGCAAGGTCCCAGAGCGCGATGTCGATCGGGCCGATGCCCATGCGGTCGTGCTTCCGCAGGATCATCTTCGATTGCCGGTAGAACAGCTCCCGGTCGAGCGCGTTCCTGCCGATGAGGAACGGCGCAATCATCTCTATCTGCTCGCGGTTGGCCGGCGTTCCGCTGATGTACTCGCCGGTAACACCGGCGTCCGTGTAGATATGAATGGCGAGCAAGGTGCGGGTACCACGGCTGCCCGGCTCATAGAAGGGCCCTGCGGCGAACGCAAGGTCCGTCGTCACATTCTCAGTCGGAAAGCGATACGAAGTCAGCTTTATCCTGCGTACAATCGGTGTTTTCGCCATGCCTTGCTGCTCCGCCTTTCCTGTTACGCCTGCTTCAGCACTCGACGACTGGCAGGTGTCCTTAGTCTTCCTTCCAGAACCGCTCCTCGTCAACCGAGTAGCCCTTGGGAATCATGCGAGATTTCACGTCTTCGATCATGCCGGGATGCCCGCAAGCGTATATGAGCGTATCGTCCTTGCCCAGACCGAGCTTCTCGACCTGCGACTCGACGATTGCGTTCACGCGCCCGGTCTCGCCCTGCCAGCCTTCGTTGTGCGCCTCGCCGGGACGGCTCACGGTCGGTATGAAAGTAACGAGGTCGGGATACTCGGCTGCGTAGCGCGAAAGCTCATCGTCATAACCGAACTCGTCGTGATAGCTTGCGCCCTCCAGCACGAAGAAGCGGTGTCCGCCTTCACCATCATTCAGGCCCCTGTGCAGATAGTCGCGTATGTAGCTGATATACGGCACGACGCCGGTAACGGTCGCAACCAGCAGATGGTTCTTGAAATTCGGGTTGAAGGTGAAGATGCCCTTCGCGCGCGGTCGAATGGTCAGCTTGTCGCCAGTCTTGAGCGCGTGCAAGAGTGGAGTCAGGTGCCCGCCTTCTTCGTATGGCACAAGCTCGATGAACAGTTCGATTCGCTCCTCGGACGGCGCGGACGCGATGGAGTACGCCCGCTCGATTCCTTCTGCACCAATCGTGCAGTATTGCCCCGGCTTGAATGTGAAGCCTTCCGGCTTCTCAATCCACATCAGCCAGTGGTCCGGCGTAAGCTCACGCCGTTCCAATATCTTAGTTTCAGCCAGTCTCGGCCTTAGGCGGGCCCTCCTTGCTGTTGTCAACGGAAATCGTCCTCCACTTCCTACTGCTGGTTATCTTCAATTCTGGTACGCGCCAAGAAGAGACACGGCACCATTTGCCATGTCCCGCATCTACATGTTAGCGCAAATTAGTCAGCGGCTGCACCAACCGCCACCTTGACGATGCTTGCCGGAACGAGCGGAAGCCCGTCAATCTTCAGCATCGGGTCAGGCGAACGGTCACGCTCTATATCTGTTATCAGCTGTCCGAACAGCGTTGTTAGCGAGAGCATGCCACGCTGAGTGCCACTAAGGGTTGCCTTCGCGTAGAATCCGCCGCCTGGGTGCATCACATGCACTTCATCACCCTCGTCTATGCCTAGGCTTATGGCGTCGTCGGGATGCACTTCAACGAAATCATCACGCTCTACGAGGTTGCGCCCACGCACTTCCTGGATGTCTATTGGGCGCTCCGGCTGGTTGAGCACACGACCTCGCGCGAGCACAAACGGGTGCGTCTCGTCACTACGCGACGGCGGGTCCACGAATGTCATCGGCGACAAGGCAATCTTGTGGCTCTGCAAAAACTCGGCGTACAGCACGGGCGTGCCGGGCATGTCGGCGGCGGGGCACGGCCATTGCAGCGTCTCTCGCCGCAGCCTGCCGTATGTGATGCCCGCGTAAGGCTCCCAAAGTCCGGCATACTCGTCGAAGACCGCCTCGGAGTTGGGGAAATCGAAGCCCTGCGCTCCTATGCGGCCCGCAATCTGGCATATAATGCGCCAGTCGGCGTCCTCGTCGCCCTTCGGACCCAGCGCGGGGTTGAGCAGCTGCACGCGCCGCTCGATGTTGGTGTATGTGCCGTCCCTGTCCGCGAATGTCATCGAGGGCAGCACCACGTCCGCTATCTCTGTCAGCTCGTTGGGGAACACATCCTGCACCAGCAGGAACTCCAGCTTGTTCGCGGCTTCGACTAGAGAGCCCAACTCTCCGTTGGTAAAGTTCGGGCTGTCGCCAATGATATGCAGCGCCTTGATACGTCCGCTCTCGATAGCCTCGGTCAGGCCCCGCACATCCACGCCTTCCCCAGCCGGCAGGTCCGCGCTCCACGCCTGTGCGATGCGTCCGCGCGCCTCATCGTCTGCCACTGCATGATATCCGGGCAGGAACTCCGGAGAGCAGCCCACATCCTTAGAACCCTGCTCGTTCGCTCCAAGGAACAGCGGGTAGAGGCCGGTCGAGGGCTTGCCGAGATTTCCGGTTACCAGCGCAAGGTTAGCCAGAGCGCGCACGCAATCCTCGCGTAGCGCGGAATCCAGCGTTTCGAGGGCGTAGAGGATAGTGCCGGGCTTGCTGCGAGCGAACAGTCGCGCCGCCTCTCGGATGTCGTCCTGCGGCAGTCCGGTCGCTCGCTCCACCTTGATCATGTCGAACGACCAGAGGCTGTTCTTGAGAGCGTCGAGGTTGTCGCAGGAATTTCGTTGAAATTCATGGTCGCCGAGCGCCTCATCCAATATGACGCGCAGCATGCCTCCGATAAGCGCGGACTCGCTCCCCGGGAGCGGCCTCAGCCATACCTTCGCGTAGCGCGCGAGTTCCGTCTCGCGCTGGTCTATCACAATCAGATTCGCGCCCGCCTGGACCGCCTTCTTGATAGGCACGCCAACAACGTTCTGCTCTTCCGTCATGTTCGATCCAACGACCAGTATCGCCTTCGACTGCTCCAAGTCCCAGATTGGATTGGTAGCAGCGGCGCGCCCCAGCATATCGCGCAGCGGGGCGGTCAGCTCCGGGCGCAGATTCGAGGACACATCCACATTGTTGCTGCCCATCACGACACGGGCGAACTTCTGCGCGATGTAGTTGTCCTCGTTGGTGCCTCGCGGCGATACCACGATGGCATACTCGTCGCCCTTGTGCCTGACGAGTCGCTCCGCGGCAAAGTCGAGGGCATCCGGCCAGGATACTTCTTCGAGTTCATCCCTGTGCCTGACGAGCGGCTTCTTCAGCCGGCGACGCGTATTGTTCACGAAGTCCAGCCCGAACTTGCCCTTGAAGCACACCTGCCCCTGGTTCGCGGGCGCATGTATGTCCGTCGTGGGGCGGATGAGGCGGTTGCGCTTGTCAATCTCAAGGTTCATCTGGCATCCGACCGGGCAGTGCGGGCAGATGCTCTTCACCGTATCGACTGCCTTGTCCCACTTGTACTTGCGCTCGACGAGCGCACCCGTGGGGCATACATCGATGCAGGCGCCGCAGAACTCGCAGCCGGACTCCAGCAGCGAAGTACCCTGCGATGTGCCGATGAGAACGCGATCCGAGCGTTCCAGCAGGGTGAGCGCGCTGTCGCCGCGCACCTCGTCGCACACGCGCACGCAGCGAGCGCACACGATGCAGAGGTTCATGTCCATTTCCCAGTACGGGTCGCTGACCGCGAGCGGCAGGTTGCGGTTGTTGTACGACAGCGGCGACTCCATGTCCATTTCGAGGAAGCGCACGGTGTCCTTCAGTTCGCAGCGCTCGTTCTTAGGGCAGGTAACGCACCTGTCGTTGACCGACACATGCCGCAGGCAGATGTCGGACGGGCCGCACAGGTCGATGCGGTGGCAGGTCAGGCAGCCGTGCGGATGCTCAGAAATGAGCAAGTCCATGATGCCGCGCCGAAGATCCACGATGTCGTCGGAGTTGGTCGTTACTCGCATACCGGGCATTACGGGCGTCGTGCAGGACGCGGGACTGCCCGGAAGTGGGCGGTAGTTGCCCTCGCGGTCCGGAGCTTCCGCCGTAACGACGCACATGCGGCAGGCGCCGAACGGCTTCATGCCAGGGTAGTAACACAGGTACGGTATATATATCCCCGCGTCGGCTGCCGCCTGAATAACCATCTTGTCCGGCGTGGTCTTAACCTCGACGCCATCGATAGTTATGGTGATTTCGTCTGCCATACCTGTCTCCGTTCCCGTTATTGGATTTCAGTTTCGGACTTGTGCTTCGGATTTCTGGCGCTGTTGTCGAGTTGAATGCGGCAAATGAAATTGCATGTCCGCGCCAATTTGCAAGTCAGTCCGCAAGTCGGTTTGCGATACGCAGTTCGTCGCCGACGGACACGCTGCCGGGTGTAACGACGGAGCCGTACACGCCAAAGCACGCCGCCTTGTAGGTTGCATAGGGTCGGTAACCGAGTATTAAGCGTGGCGTATCCAAATCGCGCTCGCCGGTGTCCGGGTTCAAGGTGGTTATCGCGCAGCGCGGGTCGAGCGCTTCCACGCGAAGGCGCACTTCATCGCCCACGCTTACTTCCTTGCCCAGCCACGAGTCTTCTTCATGCGCGTCGCAGCCTTCCAGCAGGAAGTTCGGCCTGAAGCGGCGATATTCCAACTCGACGCCATGCTGCGGGATTCTGTCTTGCGCGACATCGCCAAGCCGTTCGATGGACGCTTGCGAGAGCAGTGTAACCGGGTATGCGTCGAAGCATTCGCCGGGGTTGTCCGTCATCACAAGCGACAGATTCACGCCGCAGAAGTCTGACAGTGCCTGCGATAACTCGCCGGTATCCACCTTGCCGCTGACCATGCGCCGGAAAACCTTTGTCTCCACGCAATCGCCCAACTCCGGGCTTGCGCTGATTGACTCGCCGCTTGGGAAGTCCAGCCGCAGCGTGCCGGTGGCGACGCTGTAATCGCCGCTGACTTGCGCGAGCTTGCCTATCTGCCGCTGGGTAATCATCGCGCCGCCGGCGTCTCGCACCAGAAAGCGCCTGTCCTCTTCGACGCCGCCCGTGCCGAGCCGAACCTTCGACGGGCTGATGAGCGCGAGGGATTTCACGGGTGCGATGTGTATGGACTTGATAGCGGGCACGGGATTCGTCCTATCTGATATGCGCGGCTGTCTTCTCCGCGCGAAACTTCGTCCGGCAAGCGTCCATCGAAAGCCCCAACTAGCCGCTGCGCGCGACAGGCTGTGCCATAACGCGAAGCGAATCCATCGCGTATGGGCGTGTGTTCTTCGGAGAGATGGCTGGTCGCGGGCTGCTCCCGGTCGGGCGCTCACCTTCTATGTAAGCCATGAATTCGGACTCGAAGTGCTGCAATGCGGAGCGTATCGGCCCGAAACCGAGCTGACCATGCCCGCAAAGCGAGCTGGCTTCCATCGTATTGCCGATGTTGCGCATCAGGTCTAGGTCTCCAGGGCGGCTCTCATAGCGCATAATGCGGTCCATCACTTCGAGCAGTTGCTCCATGCCCAGCCTGCAGGGGAAGCACTTGCCGCACGATTCGTACTGTGTGAAAGCCACTAGGTTGCGCGTTACTTCCACCGCGCTGGTGTCTTCATCCATCACGATGATTCCGCCGGAGCCGAATATCGCACCAGCCTCGCGCATCTCGTCGAAGTCGATGTGCACGTCCAGGCTGTCCGCGCCCAGCACGCCGCCTAGGGGACCGCCGGTCTGCAGCATCTTCAGCTTCTTGCCGTTCTTCACGCCGCCGCCCAGATCGTTGACGACTTGCCCGAGCGTTAAGCCCATCGGCACTTCGTACAAGCCTGGGTAGTTCACCTGTCCGCTCAGGCAGACTATCGCGGTGCCGGTGCTGCGGTTGACGCCGATGCTGGAAAACCACTCCGCGCCTTTGGATATTATCTCCGGCGCGTATGACAGGCTTTTGACATTGTTGATGGTGCTGGGCTTGCCCCATACGCCAAACGCCGCGGGGAACGGCGGTCGATAGCGCGGCTGCGAGCGATGCCCTTCGATCGCTTCCATCAGCGCGGTCTCTTCGCCGGCGACATACGACTCACCCGTAAGAGCTACTTCTATGTCGAAGGTGAAGTCCGAGCCGAGTATGTTATTCCCCAGCAGACCGTGTTCGTAAGCCTGCTCGATGGCTCTTTCCGTGCGGCTGATAGGCCCATCATGACCGTGCCGAATGAACACGAAGCCATTGGTCGCATTCGTGGCGTAGCCCGCGATGCACATGCCTTCTAGCAGCGTGTGGGGGTCGCTTTCCAGTATGCCCTTGTCGTTGTACGCGCCCGGGTCGCCTTCTTCGCAGTTGCAGAGGATGTACTTGGGGCCATCCCCGCGAGTCATGAAGTTCCACTTTACGCCTGTGGGGAAAGCCGCGCCGCCCCTGCCCCGCAGCCCGGAATCTATGACTTCCTTGATGACCTCATCGGGCTGCATCTCGAAGAGCGCCTTTTGCAAGCCGGAATAGCCGCCGTTGGCGATGTACTGCATCACATCGTTGGGAGCGATGTTGCCCGCGTTTCGCATTGCGATGCGCTGCTGCATTCCGATGCCCGGCAGCCTGTTAAGGTCTTCTACGCCGTCAACCGGTGTATCGCCAAGGTAGCCCAGCACACCTTCGTCGGGCAGGCTGTCATCGACCAGCACGGACTTGACGATGTTCGGCACGTCGTCGGGCGTAACATTATTGAAGAAGACGCGCGAACCGCCCGGCTTCATGATGTCCACCAGCGGCTCGGCGTAGCAGATGCCCAAGGAGCCCACATCGTCCACATTGGCGTCGATGCCCTGTGCGTCGAGTTCGCGGATAATCGCATCGCGCACATCAAAGGCGCCGACAGCATGCCCGAACATCGTTGTGCTGACGCGAATCCACGCCTTGTCGCCGTTCGTCAGGCGCAGCCAGTGTTCGTCAGCCTGCGCTTTCAGATCATTGTAAGTGGGCATTTTTCGTCCTGCTGTTTAGATATTCCCGTTGAAGTGGCTAATCTTGAGAGCCACTCGCCTTTGATGGTAGTAAATTGGGAGTAGGTTGGTGTGGGATGATTTCGATTGCCTTCAGTGTCCGCCGCTTGCTTCTAACTCCGAGACGACCCGCACCGCCGATTGCGCGTCAATGCGTCCGATGAGGCGGTGGTTGACCATCATCACGGGCGCTTGTGGGCACGCGCCGAGGCACGTGTTGTACTTGAGGCTGACGCGGTTGTCGTCCGTCTCGCCTTCGTCCTCAAGGTCAAGCTCTTGCAGCACTGCGTCGAGTATGTCCGGCGCGCCAAGCAGGTGGCAGGAGAGTCCCCAGCATATCTCTACGGTGTTGTCGCCCGGCGGAGTGAAGCGGAAGTTCGTGTAGAAGGACGCCACGCCCCACACTTCGTTGATGGTCGTGTCCATGTGGTCGGCCACCTCTTCGATGGCTTCTTGCGGGATGTAACCCAAGTCGTCCAGTACCGCGTGCAGCGAAGACAGGACATTCACATTAGTTTGCGTCTGCGACCCGATTGCCGTCCTTATGCGCTCTCTCATGTCAACACTATCTAGGCTCAACGGACAAGGCTCCTTGCTATGCAAAACGTGCAGGGGAACATACCTGAAAATTGACGCTTATAGGATACTTGCCAAGCACCGCAAGCGCAACCATCCAGAACGCCCGCCACCTCCATAGCACGGCCTCTCGATTCCGGGCTGCGCGCAAAGCGACAAGCATGCTCAAGTCCCGACCCGCACCGTCGAGACAATCCTGCGCAGCGTGGCAAGCGCCGAGAGGGCCGACATCTTTCCCGTCTTCGGATTGGCGTCTGAAGGGATATTCTCTATCAGAATGCTCAGCCTGCCGAACTCGCCTTCGACAACGATGTTGTGAGTGTTCTTGTCCACCGTCGGGTCAGCGTAGATTTTAATTCGCGTCCGGCGTGGGCCCAGCCCTGCCATACTGAGCGCTGCGGAGACGTTCACGTTAGCGGGGAACAGCCTGCATGCCTCTAAGGCAGGTCCCTCATAGACCACCGTCGGCTCCGAAACGGCGTCGAGGTCGATGCCGCAAAGCTCGATGCCGGGCGCGCCCTTCAAGCCTTCGGGCGGCTTGCGCGTAATCATAGTCAGCGAGTCAACACGACCGAAGCACGCGCCCGCGACTCCGTCCAATCCGGCTATCGCGCCCGACGGGACGTATATTGTGGCGCCGTTTCTCTCAGCCAGGTCGAACAGGTCCTCGCGTTCCAGTAGTGCTCCGCCGCTGAGCGCCATGAGGTCCTTGCCCGCGGACAGCGTAGCCACGGCAATCGAGTCCATCGCGCCGGCGGGCGCAGCTTCGACTACCAGGTCGACCATATCGACTAAGCTGTGCAGTTCGACCACGGGAGGACGGCAACTCAGCGTAGAGGCGAAGCGCGCGGCGCGCTCCATGTTCCTGCTGGTTATCGCGCGCAGGACGACTCCGGGCACGGCGCCCGCGTCCAATTCCGACGCGACCTTGCGCCCTATCGTCCCGCAACCGGCTATTCCGACGCTCTTCGTCAACTTGCTCATGCCGTCATCCTAGCGACAATCTTTCACTCTTGTCAAAAGATACTTGTACATCTGCTGCTACCACGTCCGGCATGCTCCCCTGCCCTATGTGCCTTCCCGGTCTTCCATCATCATGCGAGCTACCTCACGGCCCATTCGCACGCTGTAATTCGTGCCTCTGTCCTCCGGGTATATCTGTGTCGTATTCGCAAGGTACAACCCCTCGAAGGGTGTGCGATGGCTTGGTATGCGCTCGGAGTAGCGCGTTCCGATGATGGGTTGCGCCGCGCCAACGCGATGGTGGTAACTCTCCTCGATCCAGGATGTGTCGAAATCAGGGTTTATCTTCCGCAGGTGCGGCAGGTACTCTTGCAACAGTTCGTCATGGCTCATGCGGTAGAGGGGGTTGTCTGTCGTCAGGTAGTTCGAGAGATAGACGATGTGCTTTCCGCCGTAATGCTCCGGCTCTATCAAATTGGTGTGCTCGATGACCGCCACGAACGGTATCGAGCGGTCGGACACGTTCAGCCAATATACATCGCTCAGCGGACGGTCGAGTACCAGCACGATGAGCACGGCTGCCATGTAGTTGACGCCCGTCAGCCTGGCAAGGTAGTCGTCCGGCAACGACGGCACGAGCGACGGGAAAATGTACGAGGGTGTCGTCGCCAGAACCGCGTCGAACTCCGCCAATTCGCCGTCTTCGCCGTCAAGGGCGACATGAAGCCCCCGCGCTATGCCGTCCTCAATCTCCACTCGCTCGACTGCCGCGGAAGTATGGACTTCGCCGCCCATCTCGCGCACGCGCTCCGCCAGCACATCGAACACTTCGCCAAAGCTGCCCATGGGATAGCCCAGCTTCTCACGGATCATGCTCTTGCCGCGCGATTTCACGCGCGTCTGTATCTTCCCCCACACCCACGCCATGCCCACTTCTTCGTAGTGCTCTTCACCGAACTTCCCGCGCATCATCGGACCCCAGAACACATCGTATCCGCTCTTGCCGACATAGCGCCTCAGCCATTCGTCGGCGGTTACGTCTTCGTACTTCCGGTAGTCCCGCTGCCTCTGCAAGTAGAGGGTCGTCAGGCCAAGCCTTATGCGGTCCGGCAAGCTCATCGCCGTGAACTTCAGCAGGTCCATTGGGGTAACGAAGTCATAGAATCTGCCGTCAACCAGTGTTCCCACCGTCGAGTCTATCCAGCGTATTCGGTCGCCAAGCCCAATCTCGACGGTGAGGTCAACGATGTCGGTGTCGCTGGTGAACCAGTGATGATAGCCCTTCTCAAGGCGCGCGCCGCCAACATCGAAGGTCGAAGCCTGACCTCCGAGAAAAGGCGCACGTTCGTACACAGCTGCGTAATGCCCCTGCCTGACCAGTTCGTAGGCGGCGGCAAGCCCGGCGGCACCCGCACCGATTATTCCTACTCTCATGTCCCTACTCGCATATCGCTCCACCCGTTTAGTCCCAACTATCCGGTGAGTAACTCAGCCCTCAGCCCGCGCAAGTTTCCGCAGCGACAGGTTGCCTGCCCACAGAAAAACCTGCCCAAGAATAATCATCGGCAGAAGCAGCGCGAAGTGGCTGACTGCCGCAAACGCCGCGGCATCCGATCTGGCAACGGTCGCCAACGGCAGAAGCACCAGAGTCTCACGCGCTATCAACTCGAAGAGTCCGATGCCCCCGGGCGAAGAAGGAATGGAGCTGCCTATGTTGGCAAGCGCGGTAACCAGCGCCATCGCAGCCACCAGATGCCAGGGGTTGTCGTAGATGTGGTGAAAACCGAAGGAGAAGCCGATGAGATAGAAAAGCCCGACCTCGAACGCCCACACCGGCACGGACAGCGCGAAGAGCAGCGCGAGCACTCGAAAGCTGCTCAAAGGAGCGAAGCCGGCAAGAAAGTAGTCTATGATGTGCATCGCCCGCGCGTGCGGAAACCGGTCCGGCAGAGGCTTCAACACTGCCATTGCAAGCGCCCGCGTCCTGCCGGGCCAACGCGAGAACAGGAGCATCACGATGAACGCCGCGACGAAGGGCAGGCTCAGTCCCGCCGCCAGGACCTGAGGAGGAATCCCCCACTGGGCGCCGAAGCCCTCCGCGACACCGCTCACCGGAACGAAGAGCGCCACCAGAGCCACGAACAGCAGCAGCGTCAGTGCGTCGAAGACCCGCTCTATGAAGATAGTCGCGAGCGCCGAACTCTTGCTGACCTGTTCGCGCTCGCCAAGATAATAGCTCCTGACGACCTCGCCCAGGCGCATCGGCAGCAGGTTGTTCGCCATGTAGCCGATGACTACCACAGGGAACAGGCGTCTATTGCTCACGTACTTGATGTGGCGCAGCAGTGCCTGCCACCGGATCGTCCGAAAGACCACACCAATCAGGTACAGCCCTACTGCCGGGATGACATACAGGTAGTTCGCGCTCGAAAGCGCAGCCAGCATGTGTTCCACATCTACCGTTACGAAGAACAGCGCCACCAGCAGCGCGCTCAGCCCAAGCCCAAGCCAGAATTTGCCCGCAGAAAACAAGAAACCCTCCTGCCAAAACAGTAGCACAAAGGCGAGAGAGTTTCATAGATTTTTAGCCGATCGCTAGTATTTATTGATTTGGGCTTTGTGTCTAGCGCTTGAGGCAGTCTAATGCGCTTTGGGCGGCCCAGTAGCCGCACATGCCGTGCACACCCGCGCCCGGCGGCGTGGACGCGGAGCACAGAAACACGCCGTCTATGGGTGTCTTGTACGGGGCGAAAGCCGACACCGGACGGGCGAATAGCTGCCGCAGCGTGTTTGCGCCGCCGCCTATGTCTCCGCCTACATAGTTCGGATTGTATGCCTCCATATCTTGCGGGGACATCACACTTCTCGCCAGCACTCGTCTCCTGAAGCCCGGCGCATACCGCTCCACCTGAGCCTCTATGCGCTCCGTCATGTCAGCGTCCGAGCCATTCGGCACATGGCAGTACGCCCATGCCACATGCCTGCCGGGCGGCGCGCGCGTCGGATCGAAGACGCTTGGCTGTGCCAGAAGAACGAAAGGCTTCTCAGGATGCTCTCCACGCCAGACCGCGGCTTCCGCCTCGGCAATCTCCTCGAGAGTGCCGCCTATGTGGACCGTCCCCGCACCGGCGCACTCATTCGCGGTCCATGGAATCGGTCCGTCCAAAGCCCAGTCCATCTTGAAGACGCCGGGCCCGTATTGAAAGGCTTCCAGCCCCCGCCGGTAAGACTGCGGAAGCCTGTCCCCCGCCAACGACAGGAACTGTCGCGCTCCGACGTCCAGAAGAACGAAGCGGGACTCCGGCAATTCAGCGAGCGAGTCCACTCTGATACCGCAGGCGACCTCTCCACCCAGAGAACTCAGGTACGACACCATCGAGTCGGCTATGCTCTGCGCTCCACGCTTTGGCATGGGCCAGCCGACCGCATGGCCTGCCGTCTGCAAGACCAGCCCGGCTGCGGCAGACCCTCTGAACTCCAGCGGGGTAACGGAGTGCGCCGCGATTCCCGCGAACAGCGCACGCGCCCGGTCGGTTCGCAGCCATCCATCCGCGAGACTCTTCGCAGAGCGCAGCCCTCTCAGTCCGAAGCGCGCCATCGCAACCGGATTACGTGGCAGACGGAGCGGGCCCATCGCGCCATTCGCGATCTTGCTCCAATCGCGCACCAGAGGAGAAAACAGCCTGTGGTAGGCGCGAGCGTCCTCGCTCAATCCCTCCGCAGTTGCAGCTACATCGCGCTCCAGGACAGCCGCGCCGCCGTCATCAAGCGGGTGAGCAACCGGATATCGGGGATGAATCCACTCCAAGCCGTGCGCTTCCAGAGGCAGTGTGCTGAGAAACGGAGAGCCAACCGCAAGTGGGTGCAGCGCAGAACATACGTCGTGCCGGAATCCCGGAAGCGTCAGCTCCGAGGTGCGCGTTCCGCCTCCCGGAGTTTCGGCAGCCTCCAGCACGAGTACGCCGTGCCCCTCTTGGGCTAGGGCTATTGCGGCCGCCAGCCCGTTTGGCCCCGATCCCACGACCACCGCGTCGTAAGCGTTGTTCATAAGCCGCGTCAGTCCTTTTTGTTGCTGCATTGACTAGGCTGTGTGGGCATTTCGTCGAGAACGGCAATTCCTTTTGTCATTTCGAGCCAGAGCGAGAAATCTAAAGTCGAAAATTGCCCTCCATACAACGATCTTAGATTCCTCACTTCGTTCGGAATGACGGAGTAATACCGATTCGCTTTACCTGTGACACAAAGGAACTGATTTTCCGTCGGACAAATTGAAGCCAACTGTTACGCAGACTTAAACGTTCGCATCTTCAAAGAAGGACGGAGGCTACCTTTTGCATATTCCTTTGAGCATGCTGCCAATCTTGACAAGCGTCGGCAGGTTTGTCGCTTTTTCATGCGAATCTTATTTGTGAAATCGATTTTTGCGGCATCACCACCCGTGCTTTATGCCTCAGTCACTGACGGATACCAAGCTGAACCGAATATCACCCTGTCATACTTGACCAGCCAGAAGTGCTTAGGCTGCACCACCCCGGTCAAGGGGTTGACGTCCTCGCCCGACACCCATGTTCCTGTCTCCGTCACCCTGGGCGCCCCCATGCCCAGCAACTCGTCAAGGCTGCGCCCTATGAAGTCCTCGTCGGAGTGCGCCGTGATTTCGTAGGCATCCTGCTCGGCACCCGGGCCATCCGCAATGAAAACGTACCAGCGTCCATCAGCGCTCTCGGCGCTGTTGTAATGCTCAAGTACCGCCTCCAGGCCACTGCTGCGGTACTTGCCTATCGCCTCGTCGACAAGAAACTTCGCGTACTCGTCTCCCCTCACATACCATCCGGAGCAAAATATGAGGCCGTCGTGTTTCACGACCCACGTGTGCTTGAGTTCGCGGGCTATCGTGTGGTCGGGGCCAGTTCCGCCCACATCGGGGTTTCTATGGACATAAGAAACCCACTTACCGTCCTCAGTTGCAGTGATTATCTGCTCCCCGAAAACATGCCCCAATGCATCCGTCCCGAGCGGTCCCTTTATGTCCACTCCCCTGGCCCGCTCATTGAAGTGCCCGATCACCTTGTCCTGCCCATTGATGATGAACAGATACCATTGCCCGTCCACACTCTCGACTCTGTTGTAGTGCCGTAAGGTTTCCTCAAGCCCCTCCGTCTCATACATGCTTATGGCAGACTCCACGTAGAACTTCGTATATTCGGCGGGAGACGTTTTCGGTGGAATCGCCGCTAAGGAGCTTTGGATTACCGTTCGCGCCTCCTCGAGCGTGATGCCGCTCTCCGTCCCTTCCATTTCAGAAAGCACTTCCCTGATAACATCTTCCACGTCTTCGCGTGACAGGCCCTGAACGGGCGTGGTTACATTAGTGGCGTTTTCATTCGAGATACTCGCGGTGCGAGCATTTTCGGCCCGTACAATCTCGAGGACTTCTGCTCTGCTGGTGGCAGTCCCAGACAGGAAATCCCCTGTACACCCGGTCACAACAAGCACAACGAGAGCCGCAAGAACAAAAAACACCACAAGCCTACTCATTACCGACCGTCCTCCGCTTCTGGATATCGAATCCCAATTCCATAGTTGTGCCACAAGTTAACCAGCTAATTTCATCATACATTCACTGCATCTAATGCGCCATTTTGTCGACCACCACGCGGTGTTGTCTCTTAGCGATTCATTCCGCACGCACTCAGTGAGAGCTACCTTCTTCGGCTTCTCGGCTTCCAACAGTCGCTGGTAAACTTCCCGCAGCACTGGGTTGCGCCGACTAGCCACCAATGCTCCCATTCACAGCGTAGATCGCACCGCGCCTCGACTGCCACACACGGGACACTTGCCTCGATGAGGACTGCTGTCCCGATTGAGCGGGGGCTTCTTATTTGTGCAACTTTGGCGACTATTGTGCAAACCGTCATTTCTGCACAAAGCCCGCCGGTGACTATTTTGCGTCATGCGTCATAAGTAAAGCGAATTGGTATAAGAGCGTCTTCGGGGTGAATATGCCCATTTCCTCAAATATCCAAAGACCCTAGCGGGCGGGTCTTGCAAGTCCATCTTCGTAGCCGGACCCTGCGATGCTATCATGGTAGTGGATGCTCAAGATTTAGGGGAGGAACATCTAACCCATGCTGCTACTGCTGAAGCACCGTCTGGACATGTCGCGTGGCACGAAGCGACCAATCTTCCTGACGACCGAGTGGCGACACCTGGCGATGCTGAACTATGAAATCGATCCAGCCGTTCTTGACCCTTACCTGCCCGCGGGCACCGAATTAGACACGTGGAACGGCAGACACTACATCAGCGTAGTCGGACTTCTGTTTCTGAACACACGGTTATACGGCATTTCCGTGCCCTTCCACAGGGACTTCGAGGAGATCAACTTGCGCTTCTACGTGCGTCGGGAAGTGGCGGGCGAGGTCAGGCGCGGCGTAGTGTTCATCAAGGAAATCGTACCAAAGCCGGCAATCACAATGGTGGCGCGAGCATTCTACAACGAGAACTATGTAACTTTGCCCACCAGCCACAGCGTAGGCAAGGACGGATCGAGCATGTCGGTAGCGTACTGGTGGAAGCAGCCGGATTTCACTCACGGCCTCGATGTCCGCGCGGAAGGCAGTCCAACCCTGCTTCTGGACGATACGGAGGAAGAGTTCATCGCGGAACATTACTGGGGATACGCGGTGCAACGAGACGGCGGCACTCTGGAATACGAGGTGGAGCATCCGCGCTGGCGGGTGTGGAACATAAACGACGCCACGCTGAACTGCGATGTGGAGCGGCTCTACGGCCCGCAGTTCGCCGCATATATCGGCAGCGCCCCCACGTCGGCATTACTGGCGGAAGGCTCACCCGTCATAGTACGCAAGGGGACGCGCATCTAGCGGTAGTAAGAAAACTAGAGCAGTTCCCACTCGGCGCGAGAGATACCTGCCTGCCGGAGTATGTCCATAAGTAGTGCCCTGCCAATATCTCTTCTGTGAGGGTTGGGAAGTATCAGCACCCGGTCATCCTTAACCATACAT
This sequence comes from Dehalococcoidia bacterium, assembly GCA_965204855.1. Taxonomy (GTDB): domain Bacteria; phylum Chloroflexota; class Dehalococcoidia; order Lucifugimonadales; family JADFKI01; genus Bin90. The sequence continues at coordinate 799,142 of OZ242018.1, read as the reverse complement.
TCGTGGCGCGTTCTTGGATACGGCCCTTCGAATCCCAAGCGTCTAAGATTTCTTATGAGATTTCTTCTGCTAATAGGACGAATCGGCGGCACTACGCTACTTCTTCTTTCGTGGAAATGCTGACGCCATTCAAAGGCGGAATCGTCTGTCCCAACTCCAGCTTGAACATAATCCAGTCTTCCAGTCCACTCTGCAATTCGTCCCTACATTCTTCCAGAGTTTCCGCATTAGCCCAGACGCCTTGAAGCCTAGGTATTTCGCCATAGTAACTGCCGTCGTCCGACAGTATTTTATACTTTGCCGTCCGCATAGCAGTGTCGATGTACTTTGTAAGCATAAGTCATCCCTCCTAACACTCTGATCCGGTCGTCGAAGTCAGTGTCAGGGATTCACGGCGTCGATTATGCCGTTCACATCTGCCAGTTCGTAGGGCGTAAGCTGCCAGGCAGATGCCTTCGCATTTGAGATTATCTGCTCCACGCGAGTCGCGCCGGCAATCACCGAGCTGACCGCACCGTTCGCCAGCAGCCACGCGAACGCCAGCTCCAGCACGTTATGCCCGCGCGCCTGGCAGAACGCCTCCAGACGCTCAAGAAGGTCAAAGTTCGCGTCCGTGAACATGCCCCTGTCACTCTCCGCGAGGCGTGTTCCCTCGGGCGCGTTCTGCCCCCTTCGGTACTTTCCCGTCAGGAAGCCGTTGGCAAGCGGGTAGTACGGCAGTATTCCCACTCCGTAGCTTTCGCAGAATGGCACGAGTTCCGCTTCTATCTCCCTGTCCATCAGGCTGTATCTCGGCTGCACGCTCACAAACTCGGAAACACCAAAGGTCTTAGAAGTCCAAGCCGCCTCGCACACCTGCCACGCGGTGAAGTTCGAGCACCCGATGTACCGCACCTTCCCCTGTCGCACTAGGTCGTCCAGCGCGCGAAGCGTCTCCTCTATCGGCACATGAGGGTCGTGCCAGTGTATCTGATACAGGTCGATGTAGTCTGTCTTGAGACGGCGCAGGCTGTCCTCTACCGCAGCCAAGATGTGCTGCCGAGAGTTCCCTCCGTCATTCGGCCCGTCGCCCACGGTGCTGGACACCTTAGTCCCGATAATCGCCTTGTCTCGCTTGCCCTTCAGCGCTCGACCGATGTACTCCTCAGAGTAGCCGTCTCCATAGCTGTTGGAGGTGTCAATCATGTTGACGCCCATATCGAGCGCGTGGTTGATGACGAGCGCCGAAGCGTCCGCGTCGAGCCGGCGGCCAAAGTTGTTAGTTCCAAGCCCGATTACCGAGACCTTCAGACCCGACTTGCCCAGATAGCGATACTCCATCCCTCACTTAACTCCTATCCTATCCATCCTGTCCATCGATGTTAAACCTACGCGCCACCAGCAGCCCGTCTTCTCTCTCTACCTTGATCGCAAAGTCCACACTGTCGATTTGCAGCGCCATGTCCCTGTCTTCCGGGTGGTATTGCGCCTGTGCCGGGTCGGCGTACTTCTGTGCCTCCTCGCCTGCCAGCACAAGCGCCCGCACCGCGTCGGGGTCCGGCTTTCGCCCTTGAAGGAGGTTCCGCAGGTACAGCGCGCACTGCTCGTCTTCGTCGGCATGCACCCTTGCTTCCCATCCCATAGCTACGATAGAGACGAGATCGGGGTCATCACGCAGGATTGCCTTAACAGTGGCATCCGCGATCGCGAACGAACCGGCGTAAATCTTAGAAGCGTTCTTCGCAGCGCTCATGCCGACTGTGCCCGCGCGCGTGGACTGTATCAGCGTCTTTCCGGCGACATCCGCGTCCAGCATTTCGTATGGGGAGTTGCCCAGGTCAAACCCGTCAGGCCTGATGCCGCCCACCTCTCCCATGCACATCTCGCCCACGCCCCGCTCTCGCAGGTCCAGCGCCTCCTCCACCTCCGCGACCAGCACTATCTTCTCAGCGCCTTTGGAAAATGCCACTGCCGCAGTGGTGAACGCCCTGAATACATCGATGATTACGGCCGTTCCGCGCGCTTCGTTGGCGCCCCTGTAAAGGCTGTCTATCCGTATCTCCACTATCTATCCGTATCTCCAATGGCCCTGTTCGTCCTGTCCGTCGATGTTGGCTCCCGCATCTACCGCAGTTCCTTGGGCAGCACGAAGGTTATCTCCTCCTTGGCGACTTCCACATCGATAACCTCTTCGGGCGCCAGTGACTCAATCACCTGCTTCACCAGATACTCCGGGGTGGACGCGCCCGATGTTATGCCCACATCCTCCACGCCGTCCAGCCACTCTGCCTGAATCTCATCGACGCCGTTGATGAGATACGCGCGAACGCCGTGCGCCTCAGCCGTCTCGCGCAACCGGTTGCAGTTGGAGCTGTTCTTCGCGCCGATGACGAGCATCAGGTCAATCTTGTCAGCCATCTCTTTCACGGCGGATTGCCGGTTCGTCGTCGCATAGCAGAGGTCGTTCCTGATAATCGCGTCCGAGAACTTGCCCCGAATGCTTTCGATCGACCGCTTCGTGTCGTCCATCGAAAGCGTAGTCTGCGTAAGCACCGCAACCGGCGTATCCTCGTCCCAATCCGGCAAGTCCAGTTCTTCCCTGTCGTCCACAAGGTGCATCTCGGTCTGCCCCATCGTCCCTTTGACTTCCTGATGCCCCGAGTGTCCCACGAGGATAATCCGCCTGTCTTCGTTGTCGTACTTGATGGCTTCGTTATGCACCTTGGTAACGAGCGGGCAGGTGGCGTCTATGACCTGCAAGCCGCGCTCCTGCGCCTTGGCGAAGTCTTCCGGCGGCGACCCGTGCGCCGAGAACACGACGCGTGAGCCTTCCGGTATTTCATCCACATCCTCCACGGTGATGGCTCCCTTCGCCTCGAGCGAGTCCACCACACGCCAGTTATGCACAATCTGGTGCTTCACATAGACGGGAGCGCCGAAGCGCTCCAAGGCAATCTCCACAAGGTCTATCGCCCGCACCACGCCCGCGCAAAATCCCCTCGGCGCGCCAATGAAAACCTTCATTTTCTCACCCCCTTACGGCAGTTTCGCAACCCAATCTTACCACACAACCACGCAAACCTTGCCTGTTAATTGTTTCATATACACAACCACCCGTTTATAATAATGCGACAGGTGGCCGACTATATCATCTGCCAAACAAGACACCGAACGCGCCAAGCCGGGGGAACACGCATGAAGCTTGCCGATCGAATGAGCCGACTGGGAACCGAAACCGCCTTTGAAGTCCTGGCTAAGGCGCGCCGCTTAGAAGCCGAAGGCATGGACGTCATCCATCTTGAAATCGGCGAGCCGGACTTCGATACGCCGGAGAACATAGTCGAAGCGGGCGTGACGGCGCTCCGGCAGGGCGAAACCCACTACGGCCCCTCTCCAGGCTTCCCTGATGTTCGCGCATCCATCGCGGATGAAATTTCGCAGACGCGCGGCATCTCAGTGACCGGCGACAATGTCGTCATTACGCCGGGGGGCAAGCCAATCATGTTCTTCATTATGCTTGCCCTTGTGGACTATGGCGACGAGGTCCTGTATCCGAATCCGGGCTTTCCCATATACGAGTCGATGATTAGCTTCGCGGGCGGCGTTCCGGTTCCAATGCGCCTGCACGAGTCGCTTGATTTCAACATCGACGTTGACGAAGTCGCGGCTCAGGTAACGGATAAGACGAAGCTGATGATAGTCAATTCGCCCAACAATCCCTGTGGCAGCGTACTCGCGAGGAAGCAGATTGAAGCGCTTGCCGATCTCGCCAAGGAGCACGACATCATCGTCCTTTCAGACGAGATATATATCCGATTCCTATACGAGGGCACTCACCACAGCATCGCTTCCTTCCCCAATATGCGCGACCGCACCATCATCCTGGACGGCTTCTCCAAGACTTACGCAATGACCGGTTGGCGCGCGGGCTATGGCGTGATGCCGCTCGAACTCGTCGAGCCTATCTCGCGTCTGGTGACGAACAGCGTGTCCTGCACGGCCAGTTTCACGCAGTACGCCGCGCTCGAAGCGCTCGAAGGGCCGCAGGACGCGCCGAACAGCATGGTCGAAGAGTTCGCGCGCCGCCGCCACATCATCGTGGACGGCCTCAATGGGATCGAGGGTGTCCGCTGCGCCACGCCCAAGGGCGCATTCTATGCCTTCCCGAATATCGAAGGCACGGGGCTGACCAGCAGAGAGTTCGCCGACCGCGCCCTGGAAGAAGCAGGGGTCGCCTGCCTTTCCGGCGAGTCATTCGGCGAATACGGCAACGGCTTCGTTCGCTTTTCATTTGCCAATTCCGTTGAAAACATAGAAGAAGCGCTTAGAAGACTCGACCGCTTCGTGCAATCGTTGTAATCAGCGGTGAGCATAATTCATCTCACCCCCATCCTAGCCTTCCCCCTTGATGGGGGAAGGGACTTTTGCTTATTTCTTAATCACCTGAATTCTTCTTGTCCATCCTGCTAGGCTAGGCGGTACGATGCGCACCTTCAGATTGGCAATGGCGCAGATGAACGCCACCGTCGGAGACCTCGACGGCAACGCCGAGCGCATAATCGCCAGCATTCGTGAAGCCGGCTCACTGGGAGCCGACCTCGTCGCATTTCCGGAACTTGCGCTTCCGGGTTATCCGCCAGAAGACCTGTTGCTCAAGCCGCAGTTCATCCAGGAAAATCACGAGTATCTGCGCCGGATCACCGCTGAGTGCAGCGGAATCACTGCCATAGTAGGCTTCATAGACTCCGACGCGGACATCTACAATGCCGCCGCAGTCATCCACGATGGAGAGATTGTCGGCACTTACCGCAAGATGTACCTGCCGAACTACGGCGTCTTCGACGAGGACCGCTACTTCGCGGCGGGCAGCGAGTGTCCTGTCTATACCATCAACGGAACGCCGATAGGCGTGAACATCTGCGAAGACATCTGGTACGCCACCGGGCCGGCAGTGGTGCAGCGCGCCGCCGGAGCGGAGATTATCGTCAATATCAACGGCTCGCCGTTCCACGCAGGCAAGCGCGCGTTCAGAGAGAAGATGCTTGCTACCCGCGCCGCTGACAACGGCTTGTTCGTTGCCTACGTCAACCTTGTCGGCGGTCAGGACGAGCTTGTGTTCGACGGAGGCAGCCTTATTTTCGATCCTGAAGGAGAGATCGTGTCTGAAGCGGCGCAGTTCGAGGAGCAGCTTCTCGTCGCGGACCTCGATGTCGAAGCCGTCTTTCGCTCTCGCCTGCGTGACCCGCGCACCCGCAAGGAGCGCGGCGCAGACCTTACACACATAGGCAAACCCGTCAATGTACAGATGTCGGAGTATTCGGAGAACGCCGTCAAGCCCGCGCTTCCTTCCTCCACTCACCCTTCGACAAGCTCAGGACGAACGGAGGAAAACCATCCGAAAGACAAACCCTACGATCAGACTGCGGAGGTCTATGCCGCGCTGACACTCGGCACACGAGATTACGTGCGAAAGTGCGGATTCAGCCAGGTGCTAATCGCGCTTTCCGGAGGCATTGATTCCACGCTTGTCGCCGCCATAGCCGCCGACGCGCTGGGCAGCGAAAATGTTGTCGGCATCGCCATGCCCTCGCGCTATTCGTCGGAAGGCAGCGTCCTGGATGCCAAGGCGCTCGCCGACAACCTCGGCATCGAGCTATGGACGCTGCCAATCGAGGACGCTTTCGGCGCGTATCTAGACACCCTCGCGCCCAAGTTCGCGGGCACCGAAACGGGTGTTGCCGAAGAGAATATGCAGTCTCGCATACGCGGCAACCTCATCATGGCGGTCTCCAACAAGTTCAACTGGCTAGTGCTGACGACGGGGAATAAATCCGAGATGGCGACGGGGTACGCCACTATCTACGGGGACATGGCAGGGGGCTACGCGGTAATCAAGGACGTTCCGAAGCAACTTGTGTATGAGCTCTGCCGATACCGCAACACCATCGGGGACGCGCCGGTAATCCCTCAGAGCGTCATCGACAAGCCGCCGAGCGCGGAGCTGCGCCCGGACCAGAAAGACGAAGACTCCCTTCCTCCGTACAGTGTGCTGGACCCGATTCTGAAGGCGTATGTGGAAGACGACTATGCCTTCGACGACATTGTGGCTATGGGCTACGATCGGGAAACGGTGAAGCAGATAATCACGCTCGTTGACCGGAACGAGTACAAGCGACGCCAGTCTCCGCCAGGCATCAAGATTACTCCGCGCAACTTCGGGCGTGACCGCCGCATGCCCATCGCGAACCGGTATCGACCATTCTAATTCTATCCGTCAAGTAAGGTTGCAACAGTTCTTTTCCCCATCACTTAAAGAAGGGGAGTTATGCCCAGAAGTCAATCGTAGGTCAACAGCCCTCGTGGTTGCCTTGCTTCAAGCCGAGACGCGATTGCCAGCGCGCCTTAGCCGAAATCGTCCTCTATCATAACGGTTACATCCGATTCTTCCGCACGGTTGGCAAGCCAGTCCGATATTATCGTGCAGTACAGCACCGGATAGACATGTGCGTCGGGAAACACTTTCCTGATTGCGCTCGCGCTGAATTCAACCTTCTCTATGTCATCGTCCTCTGCCGTATATGAAGCCTCGGCGACGACATAGACTATCGTGGAATCGTCGCGAGTTCTGCCGCGCACAATTAGGTCGGTTCGCAGGATGCGGTTGTACTCCACTGCCGACAGTGTTCCTTGCTCTTCAGCATCGTAAATCGCATTGTTGAAGTCCGCGGACGCCCTATTTTCTTCGGCAACCCGGACCTCTCGGGTTCTGCGTATGTCAAACTGTCCTATCATACGCTGCATCCCGGTTCTTGCAAGCTTGTACTCAAGCCCGAAGCCCTTCAACACGGATTGGGTACTGTCCATTTCATCGATTTTTCCTTCGATGCTACCCAATCTTCTGTTCGTCGCCTTTATGAACTCACGCACCTCCGCGGACAGTTTGCTTACTTCGGCGGTCAGAGCGTCGTGCGATGCGGTCAGAGCTTCCAGCCTTCGGTCCGTATTCTCAGCATACTCTGAAAAGCGCTGCGGCAAAGCAAGCAGTTCGTCGCTCAAAATCTCGCGCCTGACCGCCTCACGAAAATCAGGGTTCTCGCGCAGCAGCCGCGTCAAGTCTTCAGTCGTGTTGACAGTGGGCATTATGATTCCTTTCAGCATCCATTGTACCCGAACACAACAGTCCTAACCATTCGTCCTTTGCCATGCCGCTGCCTTAATGCCCCGCGTACAACTTCGTCCCCACCATATTGACTACCTGGTACGGCAGGCCGCTCGCCTCGGCCGCTCGCCTTCCGGCAGGGGTAATCAGCAGAGTTCCGCCACTGCCCACCACATGCCCGTCAATCATGATGGGCTTGCCCGCCACGAAACTCATCGCCGGCTCGTTAGTCTCCGGATTGATAATCGTGATGTCCGCATCCGCACCCTCGCTGAAATGCCCCTTGCTGGGCAGACCCAGCATTCGCGCGGGCGTCAGCGACAACTTAGTAGCCATTTCGAGGGGCGTAAGCGCGCCGAACTTCACCAGCGCCATGCTCGACTGGATAGCCACGTTTCGCGGGTGACAGCCGCCGTCCGTGCTCACGGCGTTAACGATGAATTCGCCTGCCTCATTCTTCGCGGTCGTCAGCTTGAACGCGGATGACGGGAGGTTCACCGGGAAACTCATACCCACGTGAGTCTTCTCCCGCTCATACACTGCCAGCGCTTCCTGGCCTTTCAGATACACGACGTGCCCACCGCGCTGGCCAATCACCGAGGCGTATCCGTCCAGTATCGCCTGCTCCATTCCTTCGCGCGTGGGGGCGTACCCTCGCATCGCGAGACAGTTGCGAGGCACGTTAGCCTGCACAAATCCCTCGCCGTCGCAGCTTCCACTCGTACCATTCTGTATCGCGTGGTACGCCTCCGAGTTCAGTTGCGTCCGCATGCTCTCCAATATGCCCAGCGTCTCGTCGCACTCCGCGTCGGCCTCTTCGATGACCCCCCGACAGTATGAGTTCACATGGCACACATGCAGCCGTCCGTTTCCTACAATGGCGGGTATCTCGCGTACACCTCCCAGATGACTGCCCGACTCGCGAGTGCCGATGTGGAAGGCGACATACGCAAGCTGGTCGTTGCAGGCATGAACCACGTCCGCGGTCGCTTCCGGACTGAATGGGTGATAGCCGCCCAATATCTTTATGCCGAAGCATCCTTGTCGCAGCGCGCCCGCGGTAACGTCCCGCGCCTCCACCGCCGACGGCTCGTCCGACGGCATCGTCACACCCGGTATGAGCGCGTACAACCCGGCCACATTCAGTCCCGCGCCCTTCCGCTTGATTCCGTCCGTAAGGCTGGGACCGGTGCCGCCCATATCGAGGACGGTGGTGGTCCCCGCGCGCGCCAGCATCGCATAGCCGAGCGCCGGGTCCCAGTTCCGCGACAAGCCCGCCGTGTGCGCGTGGGTGTCTATCTGGCCGGGCATCACCCACCTGCCCGAGACATCCACTATCTCATCGCCGTCGAAAGGGTCCAGTTCCGGCTCAACTCGCGCAATCATTCCGGCTTTCACACCCACGTCCGCCAAGCCCTCGAAGCCGTTCGCGGGGTCCAGCACGGTTCCCCCGCTCAGAATCAGGTCATACTTCGCCATATCCCACTATCCTATCCTGCTCATCCCGTTCATCCAATCAGCCTCCGTTATGTTACACTGACATCCGACAACTGAAAACTGACCCGGAGGATGCAATGACCAAGCTTGGAGCTATATTCCCTCAGACCGAGATTGGCAACGACACTGGAGCAATTCGCGAATACGCGCAGGCAACCGAGTCGCTCGGCTTCGACTTTCTGCTGGCATTCGACCATGTGCTCGGTGCGAACGCCGAGACGCACACCGAACTAACCGGACCATATCGCCACTACGACGCCTTTCATGAGCCGTTCGTTCTTTTCGGCTACCTTGCGGCAGTTACGAGCAGTGTCGAGCTTGCCACAGGCATCATCATACTTCCACAGCGCCAGACTGCGCTCGTAGCCAAGCAGGCTGCGGCAGTCGATGTCCTCAGTGGCGGTCGCCTGCGACTCGGAATCGGAGTCGGCTGGAACTATGTGGAGTACGAGGCGCTTGGCGAGAACTGGCGCAACCGCGGCGCTCGCTCGGAAGAGCAGATCGACGTCATGCGGCAGCTCTGGACGAACGAACTGATTACCTACGAAGGCAAGTGGCACAAGATAACGGACGCCGGTATTCTGCCACTGCCGGTCCAACAGCCCATCCCCGTATGGCTTGGTGGCGCCGCTGACCGCACAATCCGCCGCATAGTCAGCACCGGCGACGGCTGGATACTCACGGGACGACCGGACGACCGCGCCAAAGGCCTGATCGACAAGCTGCATTCCTACGCGGGGGAAGCGGGACGCGACATGGCGAGTATCGGGCTCGAGGGCTGGGTGTCGGCAAGCATCGGCGGACCCGACGAGTGGGCGAAGGAAGCAGAAGGCTGGAAGGCTCTTGGCGCGACGCATGTATCGCTGAACACGATGCGCGCCGACCTCGCGGACCCGGCGGCGCATGTGGAGGCGATTCGGCAGTTCAAGGAAGCAACGGCGGGGCTTTAGAGCGCCTTTCTCGCTAGTTTCCGGGAGCAAGCAGATTATCGAGTTTGTCGCCTTCATCAAATTCGACTTCGCCCGCACGCGTATTGCGCTATAATAGATATGCGATACTTAATCTAATTCGTACTAATATCTAGTACACTTTAATATGGACCGCATGGCTGATTCCACCGAACTCAGAAAGACCTCCCTCTACGACACCCACGTATCCCTTGGCGCGCGCATCGTGCCTTTCGGCGGGTGGGCGATGCCAATTCAGTATGAGAGCATCCTGCAGGAGGCCCGCGCAGTCCGCACCAACGTCGGCTTATTCGATGTATCGCACATGGGCAGGCTGAAGATAGAGGGAAGCGGCGCGGCTCCCCTGCTCAGCCGCGTGCTCAGCGTTGGTGCGATTTCGATGCGACCGGGGCGTGCGCGCTACTGCCTCATCTGCAACGAAGAGGGCGGCATCATCGACGACTGCATAGTGTATCGCAACGGCGACGAGGACTTTCTGCTTGTGCCGAACGCGGCGAATACCGCAGCCGTTACCGAATGGCTCGACCGTTGGAACACATCGCCGGACACGGTAAGCATCACCAACATCACTTCAGAGACGGCGATGATTGCCGTTCAGGGGCCTCAGGCGATACCGATGCTGAACACCATCACAGCAGACGACATATCATCCGTACTGCCCTTCAATACGATACGGACGAAGATTGACGGAACGGAAGCGATGCTGGCGCACACGGGCTACACAGGCGAGGACGGCTTTGAGGCGATTGTGCCGGCAGAGGCGGCCGCGCAAATCTGGACGACGCTGGTGGAAGAGGGGGCCGCGTCCTGCGGTCTGGGCGCGCGCGATGTGCTTCGACTGGAGGCGGGCTTGCTGCTGCACGGCAACGACATGAGCGTGGACACTAACCCGTACGAGGCCGGTCTTGGCCGTTTCGTCAGGCCGGACAGACGCGGTTATATCGCCCGCGACGCCCTGCTGCACGCTCGCGACAACGGCGTCGAAAGGAAGCTTGTGGGGTTCTTCATGACAGGACGAGGCATAGCGCGGCATGGTCACGGAATCCATGTTGACGGGCAAGAGATTGGTGAGGTTACAAGCGGCGGGCCGTCGCCTCTGCTTGACAGGAATATAGGCTTGGGATATGTTCCTGCTGATTACTCGGCGGTTGGCACCGGCCTGCAAATTGACATACGCGGTCGCCTCGTCGATGCTGAGGTAACAAGCCTTCCATTTTACATTCGGAGTGATGAATGATGACGCCTGAAGAGCTCAAATACTCGGAAGAACACGAGTGGGTGCGCGTAGAGTCAGACGGTGTGGTAGTAGTCGGAATTACCGATTTCGCGGCAGAGAGCCTGGGCGATGTCGTGTTCGTCGAGCTTCCCGAAGTCGGGTCCGGCCTGACGCAGTTTGAGAAGATGGGCGAGATAGAGTCGGTGAAGGCAGTCTCGGACCTCTATTCCCCCGTAACCGGAACAATCACCGAGCGCAACGATTCGGTTATCGACAGCCCCGAACTGGTCAACGACAGCCCGTACGATTCCGGCTGGATGCTCCGCGTTGAGCTATCCGACAGCGCCGAACTGGACAAGCTGATGTCTCACACAGAATATCAGGCGATGCTCGAAGCCCAATCCTAGTATCCTCCCCATCCTGTCCATCCTGTTAGTTCTCGTCCCATGACCAACTCGCCCTTCACTTCCCCATACTCTCCAAACACTGACGCTGACAGGCGACAGATGCTCGACGCCATCGGCGTTGACTCGGTGAACGAGCTATTCGCGGACATCCCTGAACAGTACCGCAACCCGACGCTGGACCTGCCGCAGCCGATGTCCGAGTTCGACCTCAAGCGCTACTTCGCCGAACTCGCTTCTATGAACAAAACGCCGGGCGATTACGCCTGCTTCCTTGGCGCGGGATCGTACAGGCATCACATACCTGCTATCGTTCGCCAGCTCACGGGCCGCAGCGAGTTCATGACCTCATACACGCCATACCAGCCGGAGATTTCGCAGGGGACGCTCCAGACCGAGTTCGAGTTTCAGACGCTCTGCGCCGAACTGACGGCGATGGATGTCGCCAACGCGGGAATGTATGACGGCTCCACATCGCTCGCGGAAGCGGTCCTTATGGCGTCTCGCGTAACACGGCGCAGCAGCGTTGCCGTGCTGGATTCAGTCTCGCCCGCGTACACGAGCGTGCTGCGGACCTATACCGAAGCGCCGGGCATCGACATCGATGTGGTAAGTAGGGACGGACTGGCGCTCACCGAAGACACCGCGTGTCTCGTAGTGCAGCAGCCGAACTTCCTCGGCTGCATAGAGGATATGCAAGCCCTGTCCGATCAGGCGCATGCAGTCGGCGCGCTCTTTGTCGTGTACGCGGACGCTCTGGCGATGGCGATGTTCACGCCCCCAGGGGAGTACGGCGCGGACATTGTGGCGTCCGAGGGACAGGCGCTGGGCGTGCCTCCGACTTTCGGCGGGCCCTATGTCGGCATATTCGCCTGCAAGCAGAACTATATTCGCCAGATGCCCGGGCGCATAGTAGGTCGCACCGTTGACACGGAAGGGCGGACCGCGTACGTGCTGACACTCCAGACGAGGGAGCAGCACATACGCCGCGAGCGCGCCACATCGAACATCTGCACATCGGTCGCGCTCATCGCGCTGATGACGACGGTATATATGGCGGCGAACGGCAGGCACGGCATGCGCCGCACCGCAGAGCTGACCTACCAGAAGTCGCACTACCTCGCCTCGCTCATAGATGACATACCGGGCTATTCGGTCGTTGACGGCGGCGTATTCTTCCAGGAGTTCGCAGTGCGATGTCCCATCCCGCCCTCAACGCTCAACGAGCGGCTGCTCGATTACAGAATTATCGGCGGGCTGGACATCAGCGACCGAATGGACTACGGCATGCTTGTCTGCGCGACCGAGGTCAACACGCGCGAGGAAATTGAGTCCTTCGCCGCCGCACTTGCGGCCATCCCTGGACAAAGCGCATCAGCATGACGACACTACTTGCAAGGCTATCCCAAGACCGCCGTCGCCTTCTGATGGATCGCACCGTGTCCGGTAGAGTAGGCGCGACCCTCCCGAAGAGCGACGTTCCCGAACAGCCGCTGCCCGGTCAGGACTTGCTTCGGGACTCGCTTGACTTCCCTGAAGTCAGCGAAAACGACATAGTCCGTTACTTCTCGCAACTCAGCCAGCTCAACTTTTCTATCGACCACAACTTCTACCCGCTCGGCAGCTGTACGATGAAGTACAACCCCAAAATCGACGATGAAGTCGCGGGCATGCCGGGATTCGCGGAGATTCACCCGTTGCAGCCTGCCGCCACCGTGCAGGGCGCCATTCGACTGATGTGGGAACTGCAGCAACGGCTCGTCGAGATAACCGGCATGAAGGGCTGCTCGCTCGCGCCCATGGCAGGCGCTGACGGCGAGTTCGCGGGTATGCTGATGGCGCGCGCGTACCACCTGGACAGGGGCGACACAAAGCGCGACAAGGTGCTCATCCCGGACAGCGCGCACGGCACAAACCCGGCGACGGCGAGCATGTGCGGCTTCGAGGTCATCACATTGCCCTCCGACGCAGACGGCAACACCGACCTTGAAGCGCTGAGATTCTCAGTCGGCGATGACCTCGCGGGACTGATGATAACGCTGCCCAGCACATTGGGGTTGTTCGACTCCAACATCCTTGAGGTAGTGCGAATCGTGCGCGACGCGGGCGGCATAGTCTATGGCGACGGCGCGAACCTGAACGCGCTGCTAGGTCGTGTGAAGCTGGGCGAGCTCGGCTTCGACGTGATGCACTCAAACCTGCATAAGACCTTCACGCAACCGCACGGCGGCGGCGGGCCCGGAGCAGGGCCCGTGATAGTGGGTGAGCGTCTTTTGCCATATATGCCCACACCGGTCGCGGACCGCATCGAAGGTGCCGATGGTGTGGAGACTTACTCACTGGATGCGCCGCCCAAGACTATCGGCAGAATGGGCGCGTATCACGGCAACTTCGGCGCGCTCGTGCGGGCATACGCCTACATGTCCACCTTGGGCAAGGAAGGAATAGCCAACATCAGCCGGGACGCGGTCATCAACGCGAACTACATCCTCAGCCAGCTCAAGGACCACTACGACCTGCCCTACGACCGCTCCTGCATGCACGAGGTAGTATTCTCGGCGCGCAGCCTGCGACGGGAGCACGGCGTAAGCGCGCTCGATGTCGCCAAGCGCCTGATAGACTACGGCATTCATCCACCCACAATGTACTTCCCGCTCATCGTCGAAGAGGCGCTGATGATTGAGCCGACCGAAACGGAGAGCAAGGAAACGCTCGACGGCTTCATCGAAGTGATGCAGGCGATAGCGGAGGAGGCGCGGGACGACCCGGACCTGCTGCACGAAGCGCCGCACGGTACGCCGAATACGCGGCTCGATGAAGCGACCGCCGCCCGGCGTCCATACCTGCGCTGGCGGCGCGATCAATAGTGATACAATAGCCTAACCGGCAGCCATTCGTGCCGGTTCAATAGACTGAGATAGGAGAGTCGATAGGATTATGGTTGATGTAGGACAGGTAGCGCCGGACTTTACGCTTCCGGCACAGGACATGAGAAACGTATCCCTAAGTGATTACAGGGGCGAGAAGGCAGTCGTCCTCTCGTTCCACATCTTCTCGTTCACAGGTGGTTGAACGGACCAGGTCACCTCGATGCGCAGCTACAACGCTGAGTTCGAGGAGAAGAATGCCCAGGTTCTGGGCATCAGCTGCGATTCCCGTCCGTCCCAGACCGCGTACTCGACATCGCTCGGAAACATACCCTATCCGATACTGTCGGACTTCCATCCGCACGGCGCGATGACGCAAGCGTACGGCATCTTCAACGAGGAGCGCGGCGCGCCGAATCGCGCCATCTTCATTGTTGACAAAGAAGGCGTAATTCGCTTCAAGCGCGTCTATGACAGCGCCCGCGCCCTGGACCCGCGGGACATACTCGCCGAAATCGACAAGCTCTAGGCACGTCCGACATGAACGAAGACGCCTCCGCGCGGTACACATTTCAGGAGGGCGAACACGCTCTCATAATTGACCGGCGGGGGCGACGCTACCTGGCGTTGCTGCGCTCCGGCGCAAAATTCGAGTCGCATCTGGGCGCGTTCGAGCACGACGCGCTCATCGGCGCCGATGCCGGCTCATGGATGACGACGAACCGCGGTCATGTGCTGCTCGCCGTCAAGCCCACCATGGCGGACTTCGCGCTGGAAATGCCGCGAATCGCCACCGTGGGATACCCCAAAGACCTCGGAGCGATCCTGGTCTATGGCGACATCTTCCCTGGCGCGCGCGTACTGGAAGCGGGGTGCGGAAGCGGCGCCGTAACGATGGCCCTGCTCCGCGCCATCGGCGAGCACGGGTCGCTTATCTCCTACGACGTGCGGCAGGACATGATAGACCGCACCCGCGAGAATGTGAGCGCGATGCTCGCGGACACGTCGAACCTCACCTTGAAGCTCGGCGATGTATATGAGGGCTTCGAGGAGCGTGAACTCGACCGGGTCGTTCTCGACTTGCCGGAACCCTGGCTGGTCGTGCCGCACGCTTCGGAGAGCCTGCTGCCCGGCGGCATCTTCGTAAGCTTCTCGCCAACCGTCCTTCAGGTTCACGAACTTGTACGGACACTGCGCGCGACGCACGCTTTCGAGATGATGGAGACGATGGAGGTGCTCCAGCGCCCCTGGAACGTCAGCGCGCGCAGCGTAAGGCCGGAGCACCGCATGGTGGCGCACACCGGCTTCATTACGGTGGCGCGAAGATGTTCCCCGCGTCCGGCATCAAACGTCTCCAGTCGAGACTAGCGAGCTGCCGGTCTCCACTCGCCCCACAGCGAAGGCGCCTCCCAAGATGTATGCGGATAGCGACCTTCCATCAGCGGCATGTGGCGGCTTGACAGCAGAGGCACAGGCAGTTCTCCCCACTCTGCATCGCGCGAGTCAATTTGCGATTCCAGAGTCGCATTTGTCGCCTTCTCTTGAATCAGCGCCTTGAAGCCGCCAAGACCTTCAGGTTTCAGCAATTCTCGCAGACCAACGATGTTCGCACTGCGCTCGTACCAGCTGATATTGGCGCTTCGCACCTGTTCCATCATATCTTGGATGCCGAGATTATCCAGCAGTTCCGCTTGGGTGGTGTACGCGACAGAGTTCAGCCCTACGGATTGCCCCACCGATTGCAGCAGCGAGAAATCGACATGCGCCGTGAGGTCCTGCCTGCCGACGCGCTGGTATGGGCTGCTTCCCTCGGTGTGGCGATAGTAAGTCTGGAGCGTACCGAATCGCCGCCGTGCAGAATACAGTTCTGCCGCCTCGTAGCCGTAGTCGATTGTCAAGACGAACCCTCTGGCAAGCGCGCGCGCAACTTCGTTGAGCCATGGCTTGACTTGCGTGCTGACCTCGCCTCGATGCCCGTCCTCCAGTGGGAAACCCAGCTCGCCAAGCCGCTCTTCTATGAGTGGAGTAGATGGCTCATCCAGCTCCTCCACGAACTCGCCATCGCCATCGAGTGACACATAGATTTCCCGGACTTTTCCAGCCGCAATTTGAAACCGATGCACCGGGAAGGCGTCAACCAGTTCGTTCGATATGAAGCAGCCTACCACTCCGCGCAAGGGCAGCACCTCCGCGCGCAGCCGTTCGATCCGTGAAGCAGCGCTATCTGATGCCGCTTCTGCATAGCGTAGAGCGTACCTATCTACGCAGATGTATGTCAGGCATTCGGCAAACCCATCAGGCAATCGTGTTGCGAACGAGGTGATGTCTCCGGCAAGGATTCCATTGCCTGCGCCCATCTCGACGACAGCGAATTCGGACGGCTTGCCGAGACAGCGCCACATGCGATAGAGCTGTACGGTGAGCAGCGCGCCGAACGCGGGATGCACGGCAGGGCTCGTGTAATAGTCACCGGCCGCGCCGAACGGCTTTTCGCTCGTGTAGTAGCCGTCAACCGGGTGATACAGCGCGGTCTGCATGAACTCCGCAAAGGTGATGCTGCCCTGCTGCCGTATGCGCCGCCTGATTGTCCGCTCGGCTGCGGTGATTTCCGTCATAGCGTTTCCTGAAAGAGAAAGGGACATCGGCATTCGATGTCCCTTTGAAATCACGATGTCAGACTAATTCTATGGCTAGGAGTTTGACTTTGCCTGCCGCAGTCTCCTGTTGTGAGAACCTTGCCTGTCCCAGCCGGAGCCCTGAATAGAGTTGTTGAACTCGCGGCGCTCACCGCATCGCTTGCACTGACCGACGCTCATAGGTCCGTTGGGGCTTTCAATCTGCCAGTGGTGAGTACACTCAGTGGTCTCAACAGCCTCTTGAGTCATCGCGCAATCCTTTCGTCCAACTTTCGCACTCTAGTCTCTCAGTGTACGGATTCACCTCTGTTCTATGGGCACATACTCCACGTCCATGTCCCCGACATAGAGCAGCCTCGGCCGGAGCAGGATATTGTTGTCGAACTGTTCCATCACCTGCACGGTCCAGCCCGGAATGCGTCCCATAGCGAAGATGGATATGAACAGGTCCTCCGGTATGTCAAGCAGGTAGTAGATTGCGCCCGAGAAGAAGTCCACATTCTGGCAGATGCCGCGACGGGAGTAAGGTTCCATGACTTTGGCGACCGCCTCAAGAATGGAGTACCAGCCGGGTTGGCCCTTGCGAACTCCAAGGTCGCGGGCGTCGTCCATCAGGTGGATGGAGCGGGGATCCACTGCTTTGTACACGCGGTGTCCGAAGCCCATAACTCTGCCGCCCTTGCTGCGAAGGTCAGCTACATAATCCGCGGCATTGGACTCGTCGCCAATCTCCAGCGCCATCTTCATCACTTCTTCGGCAGCGCCACCGTGCGAGGGACCCTTCAGCACACCGACACCTGTTGTAACGGCACAGTGGAGATCGGCCTGCGTGGATGCCGTAACTCTCGCGCCGAACGATGACGCGTTTATGCCGTGCTCCGCGTGCAGGATGAAGTCCTTGTCCATGAGCTTGGCATCTCTCGGATCAGGCTCCTCACCGAAGAGCATGTACAGGAAGTTACCGGCGTGATCCAGGCTGCTGTTCGGAGCGACAGGCTGCTTGCCTTCGCGGATGCGCGCATGCGCCGCCACAATTGTGGACGCCTGCGCCGTAAGCCTGATTCCCTTCCGCAACGTCGCCTCAGCAGAGTTGTCTTCCGTCTCAGGATCGAATGCCGACAACGCGGAAATGGCGGTGCGAAGCACATCCATCGGGTGCGCGTTCTGGGCGATGCTGATGATATTCAGAACTTCCTCAGGTAAAGCTCGGTTAGCTTTCAATTCGGCATCGAAGGCCTCAAGCTGCTCCTGCGTCGGAAGCTCGCCATAAAGCAGTAGATAGATGGTCTCTTCAAAGGTTGACTTGGTGGCGAGATCGTCGATGTTATACCCCCGATAGAGGAGCTTGCCGACATCGCCGTCAATAAAACTCGACCTGGTTCGGTCTATAAGCACATCTCGAAGGCCTCTATGAATCTGGACCTTCTCACCAGTTGCCATACGATACTCCTCCAGGTCTGATTTGCGGGGATTTATGCCTGTATTTCCTTTGCCTTGCCACCCGCTTCGTCATCCGATAAGTGGGGTGCACGGCAAGGCAATTTTATCATTCTGCCGATTTGAGTGTCAAATGAACATTATCGCCTGAGTTGTAGTCTTGTGCGCCCTGCGCTATCCTATTCTGACGTGGAATTCACTTCAAAATACCGCACAACATCGGCGGATTTCAATGCACATTCAAAGGGAGAGCGCGATTCATAATGAGCAATCAGCAAGTGCAGGAATACAAGGGCGTTATGGTCTTGCCGGGTGAGCAGGAGGAGCGCGGGGTAACGCTTGCGCTCGACGAGTCGGAGCCGTCGGTCGGCATTACCTTCGATGAGCCAATAGAGGGCAAAACTCAGTGGCGGGCGCAGAATCTCACTCTCGCCAACCGCCTGAAGTACAACGAGGTCGTCTTTACCACGATTGGGCTGCCGAAAGAGGAAATCGGCGTAACCTGGAAGTTCAACAGCAGCCTTATCGACGACTCGCTCGCAGGCGTGGTGATTGCACAGCCGAACGACCAGCGAATCACAGGCGAAAAGGGATTCGTACTGACGAAGGTGTGATAGTTCGTCAGTATTTCAGTCGGTCAGTCTCTCAGTGTTTCAGCGAAGGACGCTAGTTGGCATCCTCACTGGGAAACAGTAGCTGGCCGATGGTTTCATACGCCTGGTCGTTGGCGAGTCCCATGACCACGCCTGCCCTGGCATCACGGAAGTAACGCTCGAATGGCAGCTCGCGGGCGAACGCGGTGCCTCCGAACATGGTCATGAGTTCCTGAGTTACGCGCACGGCTACCTCTGAGCAGATGACCTTAGCCTGGATGTACGGTAGCAGAGAAGGCGCTCTTCCCTCATCCATCATCGAAGCGGCTACATGAAGGAAGGCGCGCGCCGATTCAATCTGCGCGCTCATCTCCGCGATGCGCCGCTGGTTTATAGGGTTATCCAGGCGCCTCGCCCCGCTCGCGAAGCGCTTGTCCCCTTCCCTGCACGCAAGTTCATACGCTCCGGACGCAATGCCGAGGTATGCCGCCCCGTAGGTGAGAATGAGCACCGGCATCATGTACTTCGCCATCACCGGCTCTTTCTCGCCCTTGAGTTCGATGCCGAGCAGATTCTCCTCGGGCACTACGCCGTCGAAGATCATCGGCGCGCTGCAATTGCCGCGCATGCCCAACCCGTCCCACTCGCCAACCGTTTTCCAGTCAACCTTGTCAGCCTCGATCATGAGCAGGTCGGGAGGGCCCTCCATTCGCCCTCCCTCTACGCGGCAGAACATGATGTAGTGCGATGCATGCCCCGCGGAAGTTACATAGGACTTGCGAATGTTGTCGAGCTTCAACCCGCCTTCAACACGAGGCAACGGAACGTCCGGGGCTGAGACCGGTCGCCAGTCCCTGCCCGACTGACCACGCGACTCACCACCGGCCGCGGCCGCGAATACCTCGCCCCTGGCGAGCGGCTCCACAAATCGCTTCAGCTGCAGCGCAGTCGGTATGCGGCTGACCGCCTCGACGGACTCAAGGTGCATCTTGTAGCACATCGCCGTAGAAGGGCACTTCTTGGCGATTTCCTCGACTATCAGGCAAGTCGTCACCATGTCGCCGCCCAAGCCGCCGTGCTCCTTGTCCACACGCAGCGCCCAAAGGTCCAACTCGCCCAGTGCGTCCAGTGATTCCTTCGGGAACTGCGCCTTCGCGTCATACTCGGCGGCACGCGGGGCGATTATGCGCTCCGCTAGTTCGGCGACCCGCTCTTTCCACTCCAGTTGCTCGCTTGTCAGGTGAAAGTAGTTCATTTGCGCCCTCTGAGTTTGCTAGTAGTATCGGCACAAGCAGACTAATTCCAAGCGGGCGTTGTGTCAATTGGGGTGCGGGGCTAACATGGAAACATGGATGAACAGCCCTTCGACAAGCTAGGGATGGGGATAGACAGGATGGAACAATGAAGAAACTTGGGCTTATCGTTAATCCCATCGCTGGCATGGGCGGCAGAGTGGGGCTGAAGGGTACGGACGGCGAGGACGTGTACCGGAGGGCGCTGGCGCTTGGAGCGAAGCCGCGGTCGCATCATCGCGCGGTGGAAGCCCTAACGGTTATTGCCGACACTTTGTCGGAGGTGACTCTGCTGACCGTTGCAGGCTCGATGGGGGAGGATGCCGCCCGACAACTCGGCATGTCAGCCGTTCTCATAGACGGCCCGCCAAGCGAAGGACTTGGAACCACTCCCGAAGATACTCGTCGCGCCGCGCTTGAAATGCAGCGTGCCGGTGTGGACCTGCTGCTATTCGCCGGCGGGGACGGCACGGCGCGCGACATCTGCGACGCCCTCAACTCCGCCGGTTCCGAGCGGTCAATGGCTGTGCTTGGCATACCTTCAGGCGTCAAGATGCACTCAGCGGTATTCGCGCTCACACCGCTCAGGGCCGGCGAAATTGCCGCGAGTTTCCTGACCTGCGAACAGGTCGTGGTGGCGGAAGCGGAGGTCATGGACATCGACGAAGACGCTTTCCGCAGCGGCAGGCTGTCTGCCGCGCTACATGGCTATCTCGATGTGCCGCAGGATTCGAGCGGCGTTCAATCCACTAAGTCGGGTGTTGCAGCGGCTGACGACACAGCGGGAATCGACATCGCCCGCCGGATAATCGCGGATATGGCTGACGATACGCTCTACATCATTGGACCAGGCACAACTACGGCAGGCATCCCGGACGCACTGGGACTTCCGAATACCTTGCTTGGCGTCGATGTCGTACTGAATCGGCAACTGCTCGCCTCGGACGCAAGCGAGAATGAACTGCTCAGCCTCATAGACGACAGGTCGGCGAAGATCATAGTAAGCGTCATTGGGGGACAGGGTTACATATTCGGGCGCGGCAACCAGCAGATAAGTCCAGGCGTTATACGACGCTCCGGCAAGGACAACATCATCGTGGTGGCAACGCACGGCAAACTACTTGCACTAGGCAGCAGGCCGCTGCTTGTCGATACGGGCGACGCCGAATTGGATGCCGAATTGAGCGGATACATCAAGGTCGTAACCGGCTACCGGGAGTCACACGTCTTCAGGGTATCGAACTAAGACCTCTCCCCGTCCATCCTGCCTATCCCTGTCCTGAGCCTGTTGAAGGGCTGCCCATCCTGTTAGCCTAGCTACTCCCGTTCGATGCTGACGCCAAGTCCATAACTGCTGATGCGGTCGCGGTACAGTTCCGCCTGCTCCAGCAGGCAGACAATTACCACCGCGCTGCCCGTATTGTGCGCCTCGAACATGATGCCGACCGCCTCTTCTACAATCAGGTCGGGCACGCTCTTGACCAGCGCCTCCACCACATAGTCCATGGCATGGTAGTCGTCGTTGTACAATATGACCGCGTAGCGAGGCAGCCTTTCATTCAGGGCTCGTTGAAGGGCGTCAACGTCCGTATCCGGCATGGTCGTTGCAAGGACTCGCTCTGGCATATCCATGACAATGATTATAAGTTGCTGATGTCTGACGGCGCTACCGATGGACAAGCAAGTGGAGGGGAAAATGCAGATTGGAATGTCGCTGACCACGAGCTACGGCATAGAACGAGATCCTAAGACCCTGATGGACGGGCTTACGGAACAGGTGAAGGCGATGGCGGAGTTCGGCTTCGCCTCCCTTTCACTTGGGGATCATCATGTCACGAGCAACAACTATTTCCAGGTGCTTCCCACTATGTCACATCTGTCGGCATACACGGGAGATATGCGCCTGATTCCGCTGTTCCTATTGCCATTCTACAATCCCATCCTGCTCGCGGAGCAGCTGGCGATGCTGGATGTTATAAGCGGTGGCAGGACGACCGTCATCAGCGGACTGGGACACCAGCCGGAGGCGCACGACGCCTTCGAGACGCCGCAGAGGTTGCGCGTCTCGCGCTTTACCGAGACGTTCGAGATTATGCGCCTGCTGTGGGAGCGGGACGAGGCAACGTATTCGGGCAGACACTACAATTTCAGCGGCGTATCCATCAACCCGAAGCCGATCAGCCAGCCGCTGCCGATGTGGATCGGCGCGAACGCGGACCCGGCGGTACGACGTGCAGCGCGGATTGCCGATGCGTGGGTCGTCAGCCCGGGCTGGACGCCGGACTACATCGAGGAACGACTGCGGTTCTATCGCGGCGCGCTGGAAGAGTTCGGACGCAGCGATGAGGTGAGCGAGCTTGTGGTGCGCCGCGACCTGCATTTGGCACAGAGGGGAGAAGCGGCAATGCGCGAGGCAGAGGTCCTGTACGAGCGTGGCTACCGTGGCTTCGGAGAGCGCGAGATGAGAGAATCGCTCATCGTAGGCGATGCAGCATCGTGCATTGAAGCACTGGAACGGCTACAAGTTATGGGCGCAACCCACATCCTCTTCCGTTGTGCTCTGGACGAGCCTGAGCAGGCGATGCAGACCATACACGTACTGGGCGAAGAAATAATTCCGCACTTTAGAGGCTAGCCATCCCGCCTGTCCTGCGAAGCCTGTTAGCCTATTCAAGCGTGCCGCGCAGCCTCGGATCGAGCGCATCGCGCAGGCCGTCACCGAACAGATTGAAGGCGAGCACGGTGATAGTGATGAAGACGCCGGGGAAGAAAACGTGCCACCAGAACGGGTACAGCAGCGCCGATGCCTCGCCAAGCATGCCGCCCCATGTAGGTGTGGGCGGGCTGACACCAAGTCCCAGGAAACTCAGGGACGCCTCGATTACAATGACCGTTCCCAGGTGAACGGTGAACAGAATCAGAAACGGCGCAACGCACTGCGGCGCGACATGCCGCGCCATTATCCTCGTCTGAGAAGCGCCGATCCCTCTTGCCGCCTCGACGTAAGCCGTCTCCTTGACCGACAGCGCCACGGAGCGAATAATCCTTGCGCCGAACGGCACGCGAGTTACCGCGATGGCGAGAATAATCGTCCACATGCCGGCGCCCATGACAAGCACGAGCGCAAATGCGAGTATCAGGCCCGGCAGCGCCATGATTATCTCGACGAAACGCTGGCTTATCATATCCGTTAAGCCGCCCAGATAGCCGCTTACCAGACCCCATACGCCGCCGATGGTAGTGCCGAGCAGCACCGACGCCAAGGCCACGAAAAGTGAGATTCGCGCACCGTACAGAATCCTGCTCAACAGGTCCCTGCCAATCTGGTCGGTGCCGAAGTAGCTTTCGCTGTCAGGCGGCGCGCTCATTTTCGTGAAGTCGGTCTTCAGAGGGTCTTTGGGCGTTATTATAGGAGCGCCGATAGCCATCAGAATCAGCGCCAGTCCGATAACTCCCCACACAGCCGCAAACGGGCTTCGACGGACGAAGCCGCGCAGGTTCACCCCATATCTGTGAACACTGGCACTGACGCTCCCACGCGCCGCTACTGATTCCACTGCCATTGCATTACCTTCTCGCGCCACTCTCGAATGAGTATGGCGCTAGTTGAGTCTTATTCTTGGGTCGAGCCACCCATAAAGCAGGTCAATGAAGAGATTGACCAAAACAAAGATGACCGCATAGAAAAGCACGATGTTCTGGACTACATTGAAGTCCCGGTCGATCGCGGCAACCACAAGCGCCTTGCCCAGACCTGGCACGGTAAACGCCTGCTCCACCGCGACGGAGCCGCCCATCACGAAGCCAAGCAGCACGCCGCTCAGTGTCAGCACCGGCAGCAGAGCGTTCGGCATGGCATGGCGCGCAATCACCAACCGCTCTATCAGCCCTTTGGCGCGTGAAGTCCTCACATAGTCCTCACGCAACACCTCGAACAGCGACGAGCGAGCCATCCGTGCGATAAACGCAGCCTGCCCCAAGCCCAGCACAATCGCGGGGCCCACTATTATTTCAAAGTTCGTCCATGGGTCTTCCCAGAACTGCACGGAGACGATAGGTGCTTTGTACTGAAACCATGAGATACACGCGACCACTACCAGCAGCCCGAGCCAGAATCCCGGGATGGCGAGAAAGAGCACCGTGAAGAAGCTGGTGCACATGTCCCATACGGAATTGGGACGCACAGCGCTAATGATGCCAACCGGCAGACCGATAATCCAGGAAATTGCGACCGAAATAATCCCGATCTGGGCGCTTATGGGCCCACGCTGAGCCAGAATCTCGATGATGGGGTCACCGCGAAAGAATGACTCGCCGAGCTTCCCGGAGGCGATATCCCTCACCCACACCGCATACTGCACGGCAAGCGGCTTGTCCAGCCCGAGATCTCTGAGTATCGCCGCCTTCTGCTCGGGCGTCCATTGGATGATGGTTTCTATCCCGTAGTAGGCTCCCAGAGGGTCACCGGGCAATATCCGCATAATGCCGAATATCAGTACCGTGATGCCGAATATGGTGGGGATTGCATACAGCAACCGTTTTAACACGTAGGTTCGCAATCATCCCCTCCGTTGCAAGGAGAGGCAGTGGCTAATACTCCGTGAAGCGCCCTGCCTCTCCGATTCTTACGTATTATTGACTATGATTCTTTCTACTGCCTATCCAGCCAGACGTAGTCCCACTTGTGCAGTTCGTAGTTCGAGTAGAAGTCGCTGTTCGCAGGCATCAAGCCCTTCACATGGTCCCAGTAGCCCCAATAGGTAATCTCGGTAGTGTCGAGAGGCACCCAAGGCATTTCCTGGTCGAGGAAGGCTGCCAAGTCCTTGGACATTTCAATCTTCTTCGCCTGATCCAGTTCAATTTCCATAGCCCTGAGCTTCGCGTCCATTTCCGGATTGTCGTAGAACGCGGTGTTGCCGTCGCATAGCCTGTCGCCGCAGCGTCCGAACAGGTCCTTGATGTAGAACGACGGGTCCGGTATGAACGCCCATGCGCCGCCCTCAACCGAGATGTCGTAGTTTCCTGCCTTAATCTCTTCACCGTGCGCGGAGACGTCGATCACGCGAATTTCGGTGTCGATATTGAGACCTTCCTTAAGCATTGCCTGAATTGCGGGCGCTCTCAGGCGCTGGTTGATTGTCTCGCGAGTCGCAAGGTCCAGCGTGGGGATTCCCTCTCCATTGGGATAACCCGCATCCGCCAGTAGCTGCCGCGCCTCTGCGATGTCCTCCTCGGTAGGATGGCGGAAATACTTCCTCTGCTCCAGCTCTGCCAGCGGCAGCCCATAAGGTGTGCCGTCCGTGAACCAGCCGCCACCGAACAGAGTAGCCTTCACATCAGCTGTAACATCCAGCAGCGCCTGCTGGTCGAGAACCAGGGCGAATGCCTGTCGCACGCGCTTATCGTCGAAAGGCTTCCGCAGGTTATTCATCGGGATGCCATGCCAGATGAGCAGATGCTGGCGAATGCTATTCAGGCCCGGCCTGTCTCCGATGTCCTTGCCGTCCTTGGGAGCCAGCCACATCGTCCAGTCGGTCTGGTTGCCCAGTAGGGCTGCCGTATTTTCAGGCGTCCACGCCTTCAGCCAGATATGCTCTATCCTGTCGATGTATGGCGCGTCGGGACTCCAGTAGTCCACATTCTTTTCCTGCACCCACTGGTCATCGTTTCTCTGGACATACTTGAAGGGACCGGTACCCGGGTGGTTGTCAACGCCTCGAAGATTTCCATTGTGCTCCTCGAGAGTCTCCTTCTTGCTGACCAGGTTCCACTCGGTGGAGAAGGCGACCATCATGTTGGCAAGAGCGCGCGGCTCGCTAAGCTCGAACTCCACGGTGTAGTCGTCCGGAGTGTTCACTGCGGAGACATTGGGGAACAGAGCCCTCCGCAGGCTGACAAGTTCTTCGCTAGGGAAGATTATCCTGTCATAAGTAGCCTTGATGTCCTCGGCGGTCAGATCGCTGCCGTCGTGGAACTTGACGCCTTCGCGGATGCTGAATGTATAGGTCAGCTGGTCATCGGAAATGTCCCACCTGTACGCCAGGTCCGGTATGACCGGGACATCGGACGTGCGCGGATCGCGGCGCAGAAGCGCGTCATACATGGGGGACTGCACACCGTGGTTGGCGATGGTGCCGGAGGCGTACCAGTCAAAGTGAGCGGGCGGCCCGTGCGCGCCTGCGCGGAAGACACCGCCGCTCTTCGGGAACGGGTCGAGCGGCCTAACGTAGAAGACTTCGTCGGTCGGGCTTGGCGTTGCAATCACCACCCGCTCGATCGGCACTTCCTTGATTACCTCTTTGGTAACCTCTTTTACGACCTCGACTTCTTTGATTACCTCTTTCGGTACTTCCTTGACTACTTCAACCTCTACCTCTTTGGTTACCTCAACCTCTTTGACGACTTCCTTCGGGACCTCAACCTCCTTCACCACCTCCACTGGCACTTCGACCTCGACGATCTTCTCCACCACTTCAGGCTCGGCAGCGCCGCAAGCCACTACAGCCAGCATAGCCGCCATCGCGCATAATACAAGCCAAATCGCCGACTTCGTTGTCCGCAAACCTCGCATAATTTTGCCTCCCAGTGTAATTGATTGGTCGTATCAATCGCTTTTGACGGCTTATTTAATAGAATAGAACCGAGATGTGTTTATTGGTTAAGCTGTATCGCCTCCTCAAGAATGCCGCCATTTAATCATCACTTGAGTTGATAGTCAAGATTGAATTTAGGAATACATAAGAACGTGAGGCTCTTCTATTCCCACGCAGTCAGGCAGCCCATCCCATGGCGAAATATGCAAAAGTCCCTTCCCCCTTGATGGGGGAAGGTTAGGATGGGGGTGAAAACTCCCGTCTATTGTCCTAAATGTACCCTTTTGCATATTTCTCATCCCTTGCGGCCGTCCTTGACATTGTGGCCTCTCTCGGAAACACTACATTTCAATTTCATACTGCCACCCTTCTCAGCAGTCTCCGCCATCATCTCAGAACGGACACCAAGCGTAGAACTCACTTGTCATGAGAACGTATCTCCTCTACTTCCTATCGATTGCCGTTTTCCTGCTGGCTCCCATGCTCGGCTGCCAGTTCCCGCCTCTCGCCGGTAACCCGGTGTCTGACGATGATGCCTCCGTCCAGCCACACGACCCTGACGCAATAGTGCCCTTTACGAATGTAGCCGACACCGCGCTCGAGGACGGTTATGGGGTATGGAACGACAGGCCGGGCGTGGTGATTTTCGACTATGACCGCGACGGCGACATGGACTTCTATGTAACGCAGATGGCAGGCCACGCGAATTTTCTGTACCGCAACAACGGCGATGAGACATTCAGCGATGTGGGCACAGCGGCAGGAGCGGCCCTCGAAGACTCTCACAGCACAGGGGCAGTCGCCTGCGACATCAACAACGACGGCTTTCAGGACCTGTATGTAGGCTCGTGGGGTAATCCCGCCGATGACCTGGGCTTCAGGTCGCCGCAGCAGGGCAATCTGGACGCGCTGCTGCTCAACATGAAGGACGGCACGTTCGCCGACATCACGGTCGCCGCATTTGGCGAGAGAGTCAACGCGCGCTCCGCGACCGGCATCGCGTGCGCCGATGTCAACAATGACGGCTGGCTTGACATATTCGTAGGCAACCTGATGGACCAGGACTTTCGCCATTTCGAGGACCTCAATCATCCCGGTCATTACAACGCGCTCTTTATCAACAACGGCAACCTGAACTTCGAGGACGTGACTGAGGCAGCCGGAGTGCAAGGTCCCCAGATACTGATGCAACATCCCGACGGCAGCCCCGTCAGTTACAGGCACGAGGAGACAGGAGACGTTTACGTAGGTTACGACCCGGCGACGATAGACGCGCAGGGCAACCGCGTGGGCGAACCTACGGGACAGACTCACGCCGCGCTGTTCTTCGACTACGACGACGACGGCGACCAGGACCTCTGGATTGCAAATGACGCGGACAGGCTTCACTTGTATCGGAATGACTCCGACTCCACGGGCGTAAGATTCACGCCCGAAGCACGGTCTCTGGGCATAGACAAAGTAGGCGCCTGGATGGGTTTCGCGGTCGGAGATTTCGACGGCGATGTTGACCTGGATATCTTCGTGCCCAATGTCGGCTTTCACACGCTGATACAACCGCCGCGACAGGTTCCTCGCGGCACCTGCGAATACTTCGGCAGATTCGCCACCGGCACATGCTCTCATTTTCTTCTCAGCAACGGCGGAGGCGGCCGGTTCGTCGATGTCGCGAACTCGACCGTGGTTGATCCAAGTCCGTGGTTTCCGCCATTGTCGCTCGACCCTTTGACCATAGACCCCGACCATCAAGTACCGACGGGACTGGCCGCCTACGATTTCGGTTTTGGCACGACCTTCTTCGACTATGAGAATGACGGCGACCAGGACCTGTACTGGTTCGGGTCCACAATGGGCAGAGGCGGCGGTCCCGACGGGCATATATTTCCTGCGGCAGGGCGACTGCTGCGCGGCGACAACACAGGTTCATTTGAAGACATAACCGTTCGCGCCCGGCTTCTGGACATCACGCATGTGAGCTACGACGGGCTGGAGGACGACCCGAACGCGCGAACGAATCCCGAAGCGCTGAAGGCAAGACGCATCAACCGCCAGCTGCACGAGAACGGCAAGGGGCTGGCGCACGGCGACCTCAACGGCGACGGCTTTGTCGATCTCATCGCCACGAACAGCAGCGGCGACATCTACATTCCGTCGATTCCCGGCGCGCCGCCCGCCACCGCACCCCGGACCGGCCCCCTCTTCGTATGGCTGAACGGCCACAACGCGCACAACTGGGTTACGCTGAGGCTGAAGGGGCGCATGGCAATTGACGGCACCGGAAGCAATGCGGACGGCATCGGCGCCAGAGTTTATCTGACGGCGGGCGGGCGGACTCAGGTTCAGGAGGTGCGCGCCGGTTCAAGTTACCTGTCGATGGACAGCATAGATCTCGAATTTGGACTTGGCGAAAGTGATGAAGTCGAAAAGGTCGAAGTCAGGTGGCCAAGCGGAAGGCTACAAGTCATCGAAAGTCTTGATTCCAATCAGGTCGTGGAAATTACCGAGCCTGAAAAATGAGGAACACGGGTTTCAGACGGTTACTGCAATTCGACCAGAAAATTGCATAAGTCCCTTCCCCCTTGATGGGGGAAGGTTAGGATGGGGGTGAAAGTGCCTGCATCATCGCTGTAACTGCACTTATTCAAGATTCTCAATTCGACCATAAGATATTGACTATATGACTACTTAATGCTTTAATAGCGGCGTCTAATTCAGGATTTTTAGTTCACACAGCGGCAGTCCCTTTTCACGGCCGGTACGGAATTGGCTAAGGCGCTTTTCAAGGAAGGTGACGATATGAAACTCAAAGCCCTAATGCTCATGGGCATGGTAGGTTTGGTTGCGCTCTTCGCGGTAGCATGCGGCTCTGCTCCGGAGGAAACAGCTCCAGCTGCGCCAGCGCCGGCGGCACCCGCGCCAGCAACCGCTGCGCCGGCCCCGGCGGCTCCCGCACCGGCCGCGACAACCGCCCCCGCTGCGACGACGGCTCCCGCAGCCGCACCTGCCGCGCCGAGTGGCGGTGGACAGCTCAAGGTAGCTATGCGCACGCTCGGCAACGCTCAGGGCTTGCCCAGCCAGGCATCCGGCGGCACGGGCGACACTATTCCCGGCCTTATCGGACTGATGGAGAGCATCACGGAGCGCAAGAAGAAAGACCTGCTCTTCTACCCGCATCTGGCAGAGTCTTATGATGTAGCGCCCGACCTGTCGAAGATTACCGTGAATCTCAGGCAGGGCGTCCAGTTCCATCACGGATGGGGCGAAATGGGTGCGGAAGACGTGAAGTGGAGCTTCGGCGACGCGGGAGTGGAGAACCAGGAATCCGTTTTTGGCAACGTCGGCTACCTGCACGAATACCAGGAGCCTCACGTCGTTGTTGACCAGCACACGGTAGAGTTCCCACTCAAGAGCTTCACATCCGAGTACGAGGGCGCGATCATCGGGCTTGTCTTCGTGTACAGCAGCAAGTACATCAATGATATGGGTCGAGACCATGCCTTCCAGAACCCGATCGGCACAGGCCCCTTCCAGATGGAAAGCTGGACGCCGAACGACGAGTTCATCGGCAGCACGTTCATGGATTACTGGGACACGCCCGCTTCGTTCGGCGAACTCAGTGTGAAGGAGATTCCGGAAGACTCAACCCGTGTTGCGCTCATCAAAACGGACGCGGTGCATATCATAGACCCGGTGCCGTTCAGCTTCCTGCCGGACCTGCTGGACGCGGGCATGGAAGCGAACAGCGACAACTTGGGCGGCGCGACCCAGGCGATAACATACAGCGGCAACTTCTGGATGTTCGAGTATCCTGAGAACGACAACAAGGGACGTGACGGACAGCCCGTAACACCGCGTCCGGGCTTCGAGCCGGACGCCGACCATCCGTGGATTGGCGACCCCAACGACCCGGCACGCATGGAGTCGGCGAGGCTGGTGCGCCATGCCCTGTCCCGCGCGATAGACCGCGAACTCATCGTTGATGAAGTGCTGCTGGGCAACGGCTTCCCGGAGTACATCAACTTCTACTCCAGCTCGCTGCCTGAGCACAAGGACGAATGGATAATTCCTTACGACCCCGACGGCGCGATAGCGATGCTCGAGGAGGCGGGCGTACCCGTAGAGGACTTCCCCGCGTTCCAGATATACGTGCAGCAGCTCCCGAATGTGAACTTCGAGGTCTTTGACGCCGTTGCCACGATGTGGATTAACATCGGGCTGGATGTAACTGTGGACAGCACAGCATATCAGGCGTTCAGGCCGCGCCTCGTTGACCGCGAGTGGAACGGCTTGACATCCTGCTGCGCCTGGCCCGGATGCGGCGGTCCCCTGCTGCTGATGGACCAGCCCAGGCTGGCGGCGCGCGAAGGCTCGACTATCGGTGAAGGCGACTGGAATCCCGGCTTCGAGGTCCTGGAAGTGATGACCTATGTGAACGAGGTCGAAGCGAACCCGCTCGACAGAGAAGCCAGGGTAGCCGCCAACATCAAGGAAGCCGACTTCTTCTACCATTGGATGCTCTCAACGGGCGTAGTCCACGCGGACAATCCCGTCTGGGTAAATCCTAAATTCGTAGAAGGCTGGGAAATGGAGATAACGGGCCTGTTCAACAACCTCGAAACGATAACGCTCAAGCAATAGATAAAAGACCCCTCCCCCTTGAGGGGGAGGGGTTAAGGTGGGGGTGTAAAACTCCCCCAAGCCGAAACGCTATTCGCTATTACTGATACCTATCCCCTCCCTATCATCTGGGGAGGGGATATTATTAAAGTGGATTCCTGCTTCCGCAGGAATGACGAAGTGAGAATTACGAGATACTATGGCGCGATTTCTACTACGAAGGCTCGGCTACTCACTCGTAACCATCATTCTCGCTACGGTTATCGTATTCGCCCTGTCACGAATGTCGGGCGACCCCCGCCTTCTCTACTTGAACGCCTTCTCGCATGTGGGTCCTGAAGTCTGGGAAGCATGGGGCAGGAAGCTGGGGCTGGACAAGCCTCTGCCGTTGCAGTACCTCTACTGGCTGCGCGACATTCTACTGGGTGACTGGGGCGAGTCCATCGACACCGGCATCCCCGTGTGGACTGCCGTAACCGATAGACTCCCCCTGACGCTGAAGCTAACCGGCGGCGGGTTCTTATTTGCCGTCGTCGTCGGCATTCCCCTCGGCGTGCTGTCGGGTGTGTACAGAAGCTCCTTCTGGGACTATTTGGGCAGGACGATGGCCGTACTCGGACAGTCGGTGCCGGCCTTCTGGCTGGCAATCGTCCTCATCCTCATCTTCTCCGTCAACCTGGGATGGCTGCCCGCCGCAGGACAGGGAGGATTCTCTCACTGGATAATGCCCAGCGTCATCCTCGGCTGGTTCGGCTCGGCGGGGTTCCTGCGCCTTACGCGCTCAGCGATGCTGGATGTGATGGACTCGGAGTTCGTCAAGCTGGCGAGAGCTAAGGGCGTGAACAACATGACGCTAATCTGGAAGCACGCTTTCCGAAACGCTCTGATTGCCCCGCTGACTTATGGTGGCCTGCTACTGGCGGGCTTTGCCACAGGCACTGTTCTGACCGAGACAATCTACGCGCTTCCCGGCCTCGGAAGGCTGGCGCTGCAAGCGGTTCTCGCAAACGACTTCCCGATTCTGCAAGGCTCGGCGCTCTTCTTCGCCCTACTGTATGTGGTGTTTGCCTTCATTCTGGATATGATTTACGCTCTGATAGACCCGCGCATTAGATACGAGTAAGAGCCGTCTCATGCTACAGCAACAGCAAGAAGCGTTACTTCAAATCGACCGGCCCTCCTTCATTTCGAGGGCTTATACCAAGTTCCGCCAATGGCCGTATATTCCCGCGGCAATACTCGCTATTCTGGTGTTTGCGGCGTTAGCGGCTCCGATCATTTCCCCATACGACCCGGTGAAAGGTGATCTGAGAGCGCGGGAAAAGCCTCCCCTATTCTTTGGCGGAACGGCAGAGCACCTCTTCGGGACGGACAACCAGGGACGGGACATATTCAGTCGAATTATCCACGGCGCGCGCGTCTCCATGAGCTTCGCTGCCGTTACTATGCTCCTCAGCGTCGCCCTTGGAGCGGTCATTGGCTCCATATCCGGATACTTCGGCGGGCATGTGGACGAAGCGTTGATGCGGCTCGTTGACTTGCAGAACGCCATCCCGTTCATCCTGGCTGCCCTTGTCGTGGTGAGCGTGTTCGGAGCGAGTTTCACCACTCTTCTCATCATCATCGCGATATTCTCCTGGGGTCCGACCGCGCGCCAGATCAGGGGCGAGATACTGCAGCTCAAGCAGATGGACTATGTCAATCTCGCCAGAATAGCGGGAGCGTCATCGCCGCGAATCATCTTCAAGCACCTACTCCCCGGCGTAACCAACACGCTCATCGTCGTCGCAACGCTGGGAACCGGCCAGATTATCCTGACCGAAGCTACCCTCAGCTTCCTTGGCGTGGGCATTCCACCGCCCAAGCCCGCCTGGGGCAGCATGGTCTCGTTTGGCAGGAACTACATCGACTCGGCGTGGTGGATTGCCGTCATACCGGGCCTCGCCATTGCGCTTGTCGTGGTCTCGCTTAACTTCCTCGGCGACTGGCTGCGCGACTACTTCGACCCACGCCTGCGACAGATTTAGCGGGGGCTAACATCGATGGACAGGATATACAGGATAGTCGATGTTAACTCCTGACAAAGCCGTTCTTGGGCCCGTTCTTGGCATAGATGTCGGCACCACCGCAGTCAAGGCGATGCTCGTCGGCAGCGACGGCAGAGTGCTTGGAGAATCCGAAGTAGAGCATTCCGTCAGTGTGCCGCGCCCCGGCTGGTCCGAGCAGCATCCGGAAATGTGGTGGCGCAGCACCACGCAGGCGGTTCGCAAGGTGCTGCACACTGAGGGCGGTGGTGATTGGCGGGGCGAAATTTCCGCCATCGGCCTCAGCGGGCAGATGCACAGTTCGGTATTCCTTGACGCCGACGGCGAGGTAATCCGTCCCGCGCTGCTCTGGAACGATGTACGCACATCGGCCCAGTGCCGCCATGTACTCGAAAGCGTGGGACTGGATTTACTGCACGGCACAGTTGGCAATCTTCCTCTTGAGGGGTTCACCGCGCCCAAGCTACTCTGGCTGCGAGAAAACGAGCCGGAAAATTACGACCGACTCCGTACACTTCTTCTGCCGAAGGACTACATTCGCTATCGTATGAGCGGCGAGTTCGCCACAGAGCCTTCGGATGCCGCGGGAACGCTGCTCTACGATGTGCGCCGTCGCGTCTGGTCGGAACCCGTCCTACGGGCGCTGCATCTGGACGCGGACATTCTGCCTGATGTCGTTGAATCATCAGAGATTTCCGGCATCGTAACAGCAGAGGCAGCAGCCGCGCTTGGCGTAAAGCCGGGCATCCCCATTGTCGGCGGCGGCGCGGATAATGCCGCGGGAGCGGTGGGCTGCGGCGCTACGGACGGCAGCGTCATGCAGGCAAGTATCGGCACATCCGGAGCGGTGGTTACGCCCGCGAGCGAACCTCATGTGGCGCCGGACATGAACCTGCACACCTTCTGCCACGCCGCGCCCGGCCTCTGGTATCTCATGGGCGTCGTCCTATCGGCGGGTAGCGCGTTGCGGTGGCTGCGCGACTCTGTTGCCATGGGGCAGTCCTACGACGCGCTGACGGCAAAGGCCGAGAATGTCCCGGTGGGCAGCGACGGCTTGATATTCCTGCCCTACATGACCGGCGAGCGCACGCCGCACAACGACGCCAATGCTCGCGGCGTATTCTTCGGGCTGAACTTCGCGCACGATGTAGGACACCTGACACGAGCGGTCGTCGAGGGTGTGTGCTTCGCCATGCGAGATTCGCTAGAACTCATGAAAGAGCAAAGCGTTTCGCCCAGCGAGGTGAGGCTGATTGGAGGCGGAGCGCGCAGTCAGATGTGGCTTCAAACTCTTTCCAACGTATTCGGGCTTCCCATCAGTACCGTGCAGCCGTCGGGCGGCGCGGCTTATGGCGCTGCGCTTCTGGCGGCAGTTGGATGCGGAATGTTCGCCGACATCGAGGAAGCGGTGGAGTCTTGCATCAGAGCCGAAGGCGCCGTAGAGCCGGATGCCAGTCAGCAGGCTGCCTACGAGGAACTCTATGCCGCCTACCGGCGACTCTATCCCGCGCTCAAGGAGGAGTTCGCCTTCCTTGCGGGCTTGACGGTGGGACAGGAATGATCGGCGTATGCGGCGAGGCGCTCATCGACTTCACTCCCATCGAACATGGCGGCGAACTCGTGTACAAACCGCTCCCCGGCGGCTCGCCGTGCAATGTAGCAGTTGGCTTGGCGCGGCTGGGCAAGCCGACGGCGTTTATCGGCAAACTCTCCAACGCCCCCTTCGGCGACGTACTGCGTGAGCATCTGACGAAGAACGGCGTTGACTTGCGCTGGGTCGCGCGCGGCGACGAACCAAGCGCGCTTGCCTTCGTCATTCCTTCCGATGATGGAGGACACGACTTTGCCTTCTACGGCAGCGCCACGGCTGAACAGAGCCTTACGGAGGCCGATGTTCCCGCCGTATTCCCCAGCGATGTAACCGCGCTGCACTTCGGTTCCTACTCGCTGATGCTCGGGGAGAGCGCGCGCACCTATGAGACGCTGATGCACCGTGAAAGTGGCTCGCGCGTAATTTCGCTCGACCCGAATGTGCGCCCCACGCTGTTCCCAGATCGCACGCTGTATCGAGAACGCATCGAAAGACTGCTGCGATACGCAACACTGGTCAAGGCGAGCGCGGAAGACCTCGCATGGCTCTACCCCGACGAGCGCCACATGGACATATCGGCAAGGTGGCTCGACATGGGGCCGGCTCTGGTCGTCGTTACGCTTGGCGAGAATGGCGCGATAGCGTTGAGCGACGATGCGGCAGTGCGGGTGCCAGGGTTGCCCGTTGACGTAGCAGACACCGTAGGAGCGGGTGATGCCTTTATGTCGGCGCTACTGGCGCGGCTGGATGACAGAGACCTGCTGCGACGGGACGCTCTGGCGACGCTCGGCGAAGAGGTGTTGACGGACGCTCTGGGATACGCGAATCGCGCGGCTGCGATTGCGTGCACGCGGCAGGGAGCGGAGCCGCCGATCGGACTGGAATTGAATGAATGAAGGTCGAATCGATGAGCGGGAAATCTTTGCACCTTATCCTAAGGACATTGGCGATAGCGGTAAGCGTCTTGTTTATGTCCGGTTGCGCCCCGGTTTACTTGGTGTGCGACCCTGACCACTGGCCAAACGGCACGATAGCCGAAGTTCAGGCAGAACTGAATCTCGGCGCGAATGTCAGCGAAATGATTAACACCGATGCCATACATACCGCTACGCCTTTGCATATCGCCGCGAAGTGTAACCCGGACCACCAAGTGGCAGCCCTGCTGATAGAACACGGCGCGGATGTCCACGCAAAAGACTCACTGGGTAACACGCCGTTGTACGACGCAACATGGAACTCGGACGCTCACCCTGAAGTCGTCGCGCTGCTGCTGGAACACGGCGCGGACCCTACCGCAAAAGCTTATTATTTGGCTTGTCATGCACCGCAGCCATGCGAGATAAAAGATACAACAATTCTATATACCGCAATCTACTATCCGTTGGGAACATCCGCCGCTAGATTATTGCTGGAACATGGGGCGGATGTAGAAATCAACACATTAGGCACATTGGGCGGATACCCGCGAGCCCCGTTGCATAGCGCAGCTGCAGCAGGTGATCCGGAAGAAATTAGGTTGCTGTTAGAATATGGCGCGGATGTTAACTTGAAGGACGCCGCCGGTGGAACGCCTTTGCATTATGCTGAGTCCGCTGATGCAGTCCGACTGCTGATAGACAGCGGTGCAAATGTCAACGCAAGCTCGAATAGGTCGTCAACACCTTTGCATAGTGTGGCGTTATACTCAAACGCCCAGTCAATCAAACTGCTGTTAGACAACGGCGCGGACGTCAACGGGGTGGATTCAGAAGGCGATACACCGCTACACAACGCCATGAGACCATTCCACCCTCCACCAAACCCTGAAATTATAGTATTGCTGCTGCAACGGGGGGCAGACGCGAACTCAAGGAACGATGTCGGTAGAAGGCCTCTGCATGAAGCGATGTACATTAACAGCTCACCAAATCTTAAAGATATCATCAAGTCTTTGCTTGATCATGGAGCGGACCCCAACGCGACCGACGCCCAAGGCAATACGCCACTGCATCTCTTGATAGACAATGCCGGAGAAATAGCTCGCTCCCAAGACATTGAGATATACCCAATCATTGAAATGTTGCTAAACGGGGGCGCTGACATCAACGCGCGAAATGAACACGGCGAGACACCGCTGCATCGGGCGGTGTGGCTCAACCTTGCCTCACATAAGGCAACTCAAGAAAAACTGGTTTCCGAGATTATAAGGCTGATGCTGGAGAATGGCGCAAACCTCCGTGAGGAAACGAATTACGGCCTGACTCCCTGTGAAATTGCCCAAGAACACGAACAAGATGCAGCTCAACGCATTCTTTGTCAGTAGCAACTTACCGGTAGGTAGTGCGCAGGCGATACCCAGAATTTCAGATACGAGACGGGCTGTCCGTCTCCGCTCCGCTTGACACTGATACTGATACTAACATATTCTCGCTGGGGCAAATTGGCGGCAACAGCAGTCTCGCCAAGCAATCTGGCTCCAATCAGTATCAATCAACTGTCGCCGCGCTGAGCGGCTGAATTTCGGAGGGCACGAGGATATGGCAAACCAGGTCAAGGGCGTCATCGCCGCAGCAAAAGGCAAGGCGGTATCGGTGGAGACAATCGTAGTGCCGGACGCGGGCCCGGGCGAAGCGCTTATCAGGGTACAGGCTTGCGGCGTGTGTCACACGGACCTTCACTACCGCGAGGGCGCAATTACGGACGAGTTCCCATTCCTGCTTGGACACGAAGCCGCCGGCATCGTGGAAAAGGTTGGAGACGGCGTTACGAATATCGAGCCCGGAGACTTTGTGATAATCGCCTGGCGCGCGCCCTGCGGCAACTGCCGCTCCTGCCTGCGCGGCCGGCCCTGGTACTGCTTTGACAGCCGAAACGCCTTGCAGCCCATGACGCTCAAGGACGGCAGCCCACTCTCGCCCGCGCTCGGCATCGGCGCATTCGCCGAGCTTACACTCGTCGCAGCTGGTCAGGCCGTGAAGGTCGATCCGAAGGCATCGGCCGCAGCGGCAGGGCTGGTAGGCTGCGGCATTATGGCTGGGCTGGGCGCCGCCGTCAACACAGGCAACGTTTCACGCGGGGACTCTGTGGCAGTCTTTGGCTGCGGTGGAGTCGGAGACGCCGCGATTGCCGGAGCGAGGCTCGCGGGCGCGCATACAATCATCGGCGTGGACATCGATGGCCAAAAGCTCGAATGGGCGAAGGACTTCGGCGCTACGCATACGATCAACGCGTCTGAAACGGACGCCGTGGAAGCGATAAGAGAGCTGACAGGCGGTAACGGAGTGGATGTCGCTATTGAAGCGGTAGGCAATCCGGTTACTTACGAGCAGGCGTTTTACGCCCGCGACCTCGCCGGAACCGTAGTAATGGTGGGCGTGCCTGACCCGCAGATGAAGATCGAGCTGCCCATGATCGAGATATTCGGCAGAGGCGGCTCGCTGAAGTCGTCATGGTACGGCGACTGCCTGCCCACACGCGACTTCCCCCTGTTCATCGACCTGTACATGCAGGGACGGCTCGACCTGGACGGCTTCGTGTCGGAAACGATTGCATTGGACGACGTGGAAGAGGCATTCCACAAGATGGAGCGCGGCGAGGTGTTGCGGTCGGTGGTCGTCCTGTAATCTGTATGCTAGACTTTGAAGACATCATTAGCGCTCCTCTATACTGGAGTGAAGAGAAGAACGAGTGGCTCAAAAGGGAGCGAGGGCTTTCTTTTGAAGAAGTGGTAAGTCATATACGACAGGGATATCTGTTAGCGGCAGATGACCATCCAAATCAGGTCAGGTATCCGGGGCAAATTATGATTGTGGTGAACATCGAGGACTACGCTCATTTGATTCCGGCAGTGAGGGCGGGTTCAGGCTACTTTCTGAAAACGGTCATTCCTAGCCGAAAGGCTACACGAGAATACCTGTCGTAGTGAGAGGTGAATCATGAAAGACACAGAGCGAAGAGATGTGATATTTCCCGGCGACCCGGGCTTTGTGTATTTCGACGAAGAAGAGCGAGAGTTGATAGAGTCATACGAACGCGGCGAGTGGCGTCCGATGGAGAACCAGGAAGAGGTGATTAAGCAACTTCAAGAGATGGCGCGTCGCACTATGGAGATACGAGGTATGCCCGAATCAGGCACAAGCGACGATGTGAAGGCTACGCCGAACGTCGCCGATTGAAGGGTTATCTACTACGGCCACCCCGACTTCAAGTTCCTGGACGAGGAAGAGCGCGAACTGATCGAGTGGGTCGAAAGCGTAGAATGGCGTCCGATGAGCAAGCAGGAGATACGCGATCACTTCCTAAAGGACGGTTTCGCACCACCGCCTCTGCACAACGTCGTGGAGAGGCCTAAGGTTGACGCCCCACCGAGGGTAGCCGACTAAGCATACTCCGCAATATCACCGAACAAGCATTTGAGCCGCGCACTGTCCCCTTCCGGCAGGCGCGGCTCTTCCAGTGCCGCGATGTTCGCTTCGAGATGCGCTATGCTCGATGTGCCGGTGATGACGCTGCCGATTGCCGGATGGTCGGCGGCGAACTTGTACGCGGCGCTCACCACCGAGTCCACATCGTCATGAACCAGCCAGCCGAGCGGGTCTTTCGCAGGTATGCTGTCTCGTGGAATGCAACCCTTGTCCTTCCATTCGGCAATCAATTCCTCCAGCAGCGCGGGAACGGGCAGCTTGATTCGCACGGACGCCATGTTGAGCACGCCGATGTTGTGCTCCGCGGCGAGGGGCAGTGCTTCTTTTGCCATTATCTGGTTCAGGATTCCGTACTTCAGCATGACCACATCCCACAGTTCGGGATGTGAACGAAGGGCAACCGGCACAATCTCCTGGGCGGGATCGACGATGTAGCGTGTGCTGAAACCCTTGAAGCGGACCTTACCTTCCTCGCATAGCCGCTCAAGAGTCGGAAGAAAGCGCTCCATCACACTCTCGTGCTCGGCTGCAAGAATACCGTGAATCATCATCACATCGACGTAGTCCGTATCGAGACGACCCAGACTGCGCTCGACTGAACGAGCGAACGCCGCAGCGTCTCTGCCGACTCCGCCACCGCTGTGGTACGACCACTTGGTAACGATATGGTACGAGTCCCTCGGCACACCGCGAAGCGCCTCCCCCAGGATTAGCTCGCTGTCCCCGTAGCCCTCGTGCGTGTCGAACAGGTTGACTCCCAGCTCAAGGCAGCGGCGGACGAGCGCGGTCTGCTGCCGCTGCTCCAGCCCCCTATGCTGACCGAACTGTGACGGCCCGCCCGTGCCAAAACTCGCGAGCGATACCCTCAGTCCCGTCCTGCCGAGTGTGCGGTATTCCATGCGTACATCTTCTCCTCGGTCCTTCCCATCCCGTCCTCCGATATCAATTCCTCATCAGGCGTCCAGATCGCGTATCTGCCCCGCGAAGAACCAGAACACCAGCCCCAGCGCGATGCCCAGCAGCCCCATCGCCGCCAGCGTGATGGAGACCGATGTGTACTCCGCGAACCACCCCACGAGCAGGCTGAACAGCAGCACGCCGCCCATGCTGTACCGCTGCAAGCTCGTAACGCGGCTTCGCATCTCGTCAGACACCAGCAGCTGCATCAGCGTGCCGTTCGTCGTCCTGAACGCCGTCTGCGTAGAGGCGAACAGCATGATAAGCAAGAACGCCAGCGGCAGGATGAGGGCATAAGAGAACAGCAGTATGAACACCGAGCTTGCCAGCGCGCACACCAGCACTATCATGCCCTTGCGGAACACGAAGCCGAACGACGCGATGAACAGCGCCATCAGCAGCCCGCCCAGGCCGTTGGCGGCGAGAATGTAGCCGCCCACATCCGCGCCGCGCCTCAGTATCTCGTCGGTGAACACGGGCAGCAGGAACATCGCCGGCTGCAATATCGTATTCGGGATGAAGCCCAGCAGCGTCAGGTAGAGCAGCACCCGCTTGTCCGTCCACACATAGGTGAAGCCGCCTAGCAGGTCGGAAAGAAACGATGTGTCCGCCCTCGCCCGCCGGCTGCGCGCGTATGGCGTCTTTATCGGCAGGAACACTATCACCGTGCCGAGGTAGAGCAGCGCCTCCAGCGTGAAGTTCCAGAAGAAGCCTAGCGTCGTTATGAGTATGCCGCCGATGAAAGGACCTATCATCCGCGTGCCCGGTATCGTCAGGACATTCGTAGCGAAGGCGTGCGCCATAGCGTGGCGCGGCACGGTATTGGCAACGAGCGCCATGCGACTGTTCTGGCTGATGGACACGCAGATGCCGCTGACGAACACGTAGATGTAAGCATGCCAGACCGTTACGAGTTGCTGTCCGACCAGGACGGCGAACAGGAAGGAGAATACGGCCATGAAGCACTGGATCGATATGACCAGCTTGCGCCTGTCCAGGCGGTCGCCCAGCGTTCCCGCTATCGGCGCCATTATCAGGCCCGGCAGCAGGCTCATACCGCCGACGGTTACCACGAACAAGGTGGATGTCGATGAGTGGACGGTAAGGTAGCGTACGAGCCAGCCGACGGTAAGAAGTTGCAGCCACTGAGCGTTGTTGGAGAAAAAGTTTCCTATCCACAGGTATCGGTAGTTGGAATAGGCAAAGGAGTCGAACGTTTGCAGGCGAGGGATGCGGATGCTGAATCTCGGCTGCGGGCGCGCGCTTAACGCGGATTGCCGTTCGCCTGTGGAGTTGGATGTACTCATTCGGTTATGCGTCCAGCTCGCGTATCTGGTGCGAGAACACCCAGAACACGATGCCCAGTCCGATGCCCAGCAGTCCCATCACCGTAAGCGCGATGGAAACGGATGTTACGCCGGCAAACCATCCGACCACCAGGCTGAACAGGACCACGCCCCCCATACTGTAGCGCATCAGGCTCATTACGCGGCTTCTCATCTCGTCGGGCGCTATGAGCGTCATCAGCGTAACCGTGGCGGTCCTGAAAGCCGTCTGGCTCGGCGCAAAGACCATTATCAGGAAAAACGCGAGCGGAAGGATGAAGGCATTGGCAAACATCAGGATGACTATGGAACTGATTATCGCCGAAATCAGGATTATCTTGCCTTTCGGGAAGATGAACCCGAAAGACGCGATGAAGAAAGCCATCAGCAAGCCGCCCAAGCCGTTTATGGCTACGAGATAGCCGCCCACATCGGCGCCGCGCCTGAGCACTTCATCGGTGAACACCGGCAGCAGGAACATCACAGGCTCCAGGATCGTGTTGGGAATGAAGCCGAGCAGTGTGATGTAAAGAAGCACGCGCTTGTCCTTCCAGACATAGGTGAAGCTCTTCACCAGATCGTCTATGAAGCTAGCGCTCTCTTGCGCGGGCCTGCGCTGGGTGTACGGCGTCTTCATTGGCAAATATGCGATGACGGTGCCGAGGTACAGTACCGACTCCAGCGTGAAGTTCCAGAAGAACCCAAGCGTCGTTATGAGTATGCCGCCTACGAACGGCCCAATCATTCGCGTGCCGGGAATGGTCAGAACATTCGTGGCGAAGGCGTTCGCCATTGCCTCGCGCGGCACCGTGTTGGCTATGAGCGCCATTCGGTTGGTCTGCGTAATGGAGAGGCAGATTCCGCCGATGAAGACATACAGGTACACATGGACCCACGATACGAGCTGCTGCCCTACCAGTATCGCGAACAGGAAGGAGAAGACCGCCATGAAGCTCTGTATCCCGATAACGAGCTTTCTTCGGTCGAGACGGTCCCCAAGCGTACCCGCCACAGGAGCCATAACCAGCCCGGGCAGCATCGCCATTCCGCCCACGGTAACCACGAAGAAGGTAGAGTACGGCGAGTTCGCCGTAAGGCTGCGAACAAGCCACCCGGCGGTGAGCATCTGGAGCCAAAGGGCATTGTTGGAGCAGAAGTCCCCTATCCAGAGCAGGCGAAAATTGGGATAGCCTCGAAGAGAGTCGAGCGTCTGCAAGCGAGGTATGCGCAGTCTTCGCGTGGTGCCCCGGGGCCGTGCCCCCCGAGCGGCAGCCGGCTGACCTCCTGCCGTTCCCGAGGTGCTCATACGGCCCACTGCTCGACGGCTGTCGGGTCAAGTTCAAGACCCAGGCCGGGCCTGTCCGGATACGGCGCCCACATGCCTTCCTGCTGCTGTGGAAACTCGGTGTACCAGATTCGGTCGCCTTCAAGTCCCGTGTTCATGTATTCGACGACCTTGAGGTTGGGCGTGGCGCAGGCTAGATGAAGGTGGACGAGTTGGACCGCATGAGGCGCGACCGGCAGGTTGAATGCGTGCGCGATGTGCGCGACCTTCATCCACTCCGTAACACCGCCGACTCTGCCCACGTCCGGCTGCACGATGTCCGCGCCGCCTGCCGCAATGAGTTCTCGAAAGCCATGCTTGGTGTACTCATGCTCTCCCGTCGCGACAGGGATATTTATCGCATGGCTCACCTCGGCAAGGCCCTGAATGTCATCGGCAATCAGCGGCTCCTCGAACC
This sequence comes from Dehalococcoidia bacterium, assembly GCA_965204855.1. Taxonomy (GTDB): domain Bacteria; phylum Chloroflexota; class Dehalococcoidia; order Lucifugimonadales; family JADFKI01; genus Bin90. The sequence goes on along the minus strand of OZ242018.1, from coordinate 755,821 downwards.
ATCCCACCTGGTACTGCTCGAATTCCCGCGCCATGTATATGGCCTGCTTCGGGTAATAGCCGTTGTTGGCGTCAATGTAGATGGCAACATCGTCGCCAAGAGCCTTGCGGACTGCGGCGAGGCGCTGTATGTCCTCGCGCTCAGACTGCCCGAAGTCCTTGCCGACCTTCATCTTGACGCGTGGTATGCCCTGCTCCGCGTATCCCACCATCTCTTCGATCAGTTCCCGTTCGCTGAAGTTGGTCCAGCCGCCGCTGCCGTAGATGGGAACGGACTCCCGGTACGGGCCGAGCAGCTTGAACAGCGGCACTCCCAGCGCCTTTGCCTTCAGGTCCCACAGTCCTATGTCAACGGCGGAGAGCGCACAGAACGCTATGCCCTTGCGCCCATAGCCGCGCACATGCCAGAACATATCATTCCACAGCTGTTCGATGTTGAAGGGGTCTTTGCCTATCAGCAGGTTGCGGAAGCCGTCCTCGACTACCTGCCGCACGCCGGGCGATGACTGGCCGATTCCAAGCCCTTCGACGCCCTCGTCGGTATGAATGTGGACGAAGAGTTGCCCTCTGCCTCCCGCGCCGGGTGGTGGTGTGGGAATAGTAGCGTCTTGAATCGGATTAGTGTGGGGGTAGAAGAGTTGCGTGGTGGTGATGTCAACGATTTTCATGCGGGGGAAACTCTCCGTCGTGTATCCTTGCGGCCGCGAACAGAGGAATTATACCACTTACACATCTATCAACACGGCTGTCCATAGGCAAGACGATTTCACAAATCCCCTCTCCCTTGACGGGCTGGCAAGGGTATGTAAATGCCCAAAGTGTCCATAAATGCGGATTCAAAGTCCCTTCCCCCTTGACGGGGGAAGGTTAGGATGGGGGTGAAAATGCCTGTGCATCATCACTGTAACTGCACTTATGCAAGATTCTTAGAAGCGCAGTGAATATGAGAGGGAGAAGCAAGAGGCAATGGTGCCGAAGGTCGGATTCGAACCGACACGGGATCGCTCCCAACGGTTTTTGAGACCGTCGCGTCTACCATTCCGCCACTTCGGCACAGTCAAAACGTGTAGGTCAATTATTAAGCATCGCGGAGTCGAGGTCAACGATACCGCTACATCTCTATCTTCTTCTCGCCGGAGAGATATGCCTCCGGCTCCCTCTGAAACGCGCGATTACAGCCCGGTGCGCAGAAGTAATAGGTCTCGCCGCGATAGTCGTAGGTGCCGCCATTCGGCTTGCTCATGTCCACCTGCATATTGCAGACTGGGTCCGTAGCCATATCCGGGTTCCTATTGAACAGCCTTATTCGCATCTTCCCTCTCCTGGTCTAAGCCGGTGCTGACAATTCGCGGTCCGGCCCACCGCAAGACCAACACCTGTCACAATCTACTTGAAACGGCGAAGTCTAAGCGAATTCGCAAGGACGGTAACCGAGCTTATCGCCATTGCCGCGGCAGCGAGTATGGGATTGAGGAAGCCATATTCGCCAAGCACCGGCCTGAGTGCATCGGGAACGCCACCGTCCGCGAAGAACAGGTACAGGACGCCCGCGGCGACCGGAATGAGCGCGACATTGTAAGCGAAAGCCCAGAAGAGGTTCTGGCGAATGGAACGCATCGTAGCCTTGCTCAGACGGATTGCGCCCGAAATCGCGTTCAAGTCCGTTCCCACTATCGTAATGTCAGCCGTCTCAGCCGCCACATCCGCGCCCGCTCCAATCGCGAAGCTCACATCTGCCTGCGCGAGAGCGGGGGCGTCATTTATGCCGTCCCCCACCATGGCAACGACATCATCGCCGGCTTGGAGGGCGCTGATTTCGGACGCCTTATCACCGGGCAGGACCTCGGCCACAACTCTGTCGATGCCAACCTGTCTCGCCACCTCTTGCGCGGTACGCCTGTTGTCGCCGGTCAGCATTATGACCTCTATTCCGTCCCGCTTGAGGCGGCTGACGGCATCTTGTGCCCCGGGGCGTATGGTGTCGGCGATGGCGATAAGCCCAATCACCTCTCCTCCCCGCGCTACCGCGACGGGCGTGCTCCCTCGGTTTGCCATTTCCACGGCAGGCTCTTCATACCCTTTCAGGATGACACCCTCGCCTTCCATAAGCGCGAGGTTGCCGAGAAGAACATCAACCCCGTCTAGAGTGGCAGCTACGCCGAATCCCGGAAGGGTGCGAAATTCCTCGACAGGGTGCAGGGCCAAGCCCTTTTCTTCAGCGGCCTTCACTATCGCCCTTCCAAGCGGATGCTCCGAACCGAACTCGGCGGAGGCGGCTAGGCGCAGCAGGTCATCGGCGTCCAGATCATCGCTTACAAGGCTGACTATCGAGGGCTCTCCTCTCGTGAGAGTGCCTGTCTTGTCCAGCGCGACGGTTCGCACCATGTTGGCGCGTTCGAGCGCCTCCGCGCTGCGTATCAGAATGCCGAACTCGGCGCCCTTGCCCGTCCCCACCATTATCGCCGCGGGCGTAGCCAGCCCAAGAGCGCAAGGACAGGCTATGATAAGAACGGATACGGCAGTCAAAGTCGCATGCACGTAGCTGGGCGCCGGCCCAAACAGCAGCCAGAAAACGAATGTCAGGGCGGCGACCCCAATGACCGCTGGCACGAAGTACGCGGATACGGTGTCAGCGAGTCGCTGCACAGGCGCTTTCGATGCCTGCGCTTCCTCTATCATTCGGATTATCTGGGACAGCAGCGTGTCCCGTCCAACCTTGTTCGCGCGATAAGTGATGTTGCCGGTGGTATTGATCGTACCTCCGAAGACTTCATCGCCCGGAGCCTTGTCCACCGGAGCGCTTTCTCCGGTGAGCATAGACTCATCGATGGAGGAAGCCCCTTCTATTACCTCGCCGTCAACCGGAATCCTCTCCCCCGGTCGCACCACGATGCTATCTCCCACTTGTAGGTCTTCGATGTCAACCCACTGGTGCCCGCCGTCGCGCACTACCTGCGCGGTAGTGGGCTGCAAGCTCATCATGCTGCGTATCGCGCTTGAGGCTCGCTGCTTGGCTCTTGCCTCTAGGTACTTGCCGAGCAGAACCAGCGCGATAATCGCGGTGGATGTATCGAAATAGGTAGCGGCGCCAAATTCGGCAAGCGGGAGAACACTGCCCAGCAATGTAACGACTCCGCTGTAGAAGAACGCAACGGAAGTACCCACAGCGATCAGCGTGTTCATATTGCTGGTGCGGTGCTTTAGCGCGCCCCAGGCGCCATGATAGAACTGCCTGCCTGCCCAGAACTGCACCGGCGTGGCAAGCGCCAGCAAAAGGTAGTCCATGTGAAACGGCAGGAAGTCGTGCGCCCCCGGAAGGAACATTAACGCCATTATCGCCCCGGCAACGATAAGGCTGAACAGGAGCTTTCGCCGGAGTGCGGTAACCTCGCGCGGGGTGGCGGTCTCGTCCTGTTCGCCCACGACACCGAGAAGGGAGTATCCCGCGTCCTCGACGGCGTGGCGCATGTCGGAAACCGCCGCCAGGCCGGGGATGTATTCCACGGCAGCCCGTTCGGAAGCTAGATTGACGCCTGCGGAGATGACTCCATCCACGTCACTGAGCGCGTCCTCGATATGAGTGACGCAGGCAGCGCAAGTCATGCCTCCGACCGCAAGGAGGATCTTGTCCGTCGCTATACCGTATCCCGCATCTTCGAGAGCGTCGGCAAACTCGGCAACTCGCAATGACGAGTCGCTCAACTGAATGGACGCCTTCTCCGATGCGAGGCTCACGCTTACGTCGGTGACGACGGGCAACTCTTCGAGCGCGTGCGAAACATGGCTCACGCAGGCAGCGCAAGTCATACCGCTAATCGGCAATACAATGCGATCTCGGGTGTCAGAGGCCATACGAATCCATGCCTTTGGGCGAAGGTCAACGCCGATCAAAGCGCGACCCGTTTATTTTCGGCGCATGGCTGCTGAATAGCTGAAGCCCTACCACAGCAGGGCATCAGCCATGACCATGCTCACCTTAATTATCGCACCAAAAGCACTTGCGCGCCACATTCACGTCGCCGGAAATCCTGGCTTGACTGAAAATCTGCGAGGATCGACCGGCATGGCGCGCAAGACAATGCGAGTGTGAGACCCTAGAAGGACCGGATAACGCCGATTACCCTGCCGCGAACTTTGACATTCTCAGCGGGGACACGAATGGGGTCCATCGTGACATTCTCGGGTTGCAGGCGCACCGTGCCGCCCTCGAGGAAGAAGCGCTTCAGGGTTACTTCATCGCGGTCCTCCAGCTCGGCTGCCACCATATCGCCCGTGTTCGGTATATCTACGGGCTGCATGATGACGAGGTCCCCGTCAGCGATAAAGGCATCGATCATCGAATCGCCCTTGACGCGAAGTCCGTAGGCGTTCTCCCGACCACTCACCATCGAAAGAGGCACATCGAATGACTCGAACTCATCGGAGTGGCGGGACGCGACGGATGGGATGTGTAGCGGCTCGCCAGCGGCGATACTGCCGTATATGGGAATAGTAGCCACATTCGCGCGGGCGGCGGCGTGCTCGCCCAGCAACTCGATGCCACGCGACACCTCTGGCAGACGCCTGAGATAGCCGTGCCGCTGCAATATATGCAGGTTGTAGTCAACAACCGAGGTCGAGCTGATTTCGCATCCGGCCTGAATATCGCGCACAGTAGGCGGGAACTGGTGCTCGCTCATGAACAGCTTGATGTATTCCAGTATTCTGCTTTGGCGCTCAGATAGCTTCTTAGTAGTGGTCATGGTGTCCTCCTAAAGTAACATTTCAATTCATGCTCTCCGACTGTCAAAGTACGCATGTTCGCAGTGTACCGCAGTTAGAACGCTAGTGTCAAGGCCTGTGGGAAAATTGAGACGATTTCACAAATCCCCTAATGCTGTCATTCCGGACACGCCTCCCCTGTCATTCCGAACGCAGTGAGGAATCTGAAATACTTGCCCACAAACCTGTTTCCGACTTTAGATTTCTCGCTTTGCTCGAAATGACAATAATAAATTGCATCTGTGAAACCGTCTCGGAAAATTCGCCCCGAAATAGCGATAACGCCACTTAAGCACCGCGCGCCTTTAATGCCATACAAAGCACGTTGCAACGCAGAAATACGGCATACTACGCGCTCTTGACTTTATTGCGAAACTTGGCTTAAAGTTCACGCAATTCTCGGCGCAGTCTCAACGACAAGAGAGTCTGCTCCATACACTACACAATAGGCTTCGGCAGAATATCCAGTTGTCATATCCTGCTTTGAAAGACTTAACCGGAAAGGATGAAATAATGATGTTGAAGGCATCCATTATTACGTTGGTCTTGCTGACTGTCGCGGCATTCGCCTGTAGTTCAGCGCCTGCACCCGCGGCACCGGCGCCACAACAGGCGGCGGCCCCTGCCGCCGCGCCCGCAGCACCGGCGCCCGCACAGGCGGCACAGCAGCCCCAGGCACCCGCTGCGCCTGCACCCGCGGCACCAGCACAGCCGGCATTCCAGTCCCAGGTAGTTCCGGCGCCGGCGCAGCCCATAGCGCAGCCGACTCAACCTGCTGGACGCAGCGCAGCAGCGCCGGCCGCAATGGCGAGTGCGGATGGCGTCAGGCGTGGCGGTCATCTTATCTGGGCCGTGGGTCCGCGCGCGTTCCCGCCGAAGTGGGATATGACGCAGGCGGGCGTATGGCACTTCACCGAGCACTTCAATCGCCATTACAGCGGCATTCTGCAATTCAACCCGCGCAACGGCATCGACGTGCTGCCCGACCTCGGCGAAAGCTGGGAGTTCGCTCCCACCGTTGACGAGATTACGGTCAATCTCGTCGAAGACGTAATGTGGCACGACGGCAATCCGCTTACCGTCGCGGACATCGAGTTCACGCTGGACCGCTGGGCGAACCCGCCGGAGGGTATCCCTCAGCCTCGTGTGGGCGGCTTCAAGAACATCGCGGGCACAGAGAAGATCGACGACACGACCTTCAAGGTGAACCTCAAGCAGCCGAGCGCCGACTTCCTGCTTGACCTGGCGGACGGCTGGCATATCATGCTGCCCAAGCATATCCTGGAACTCGAAGGCGGCATAAACTCGCCCGACCGCCTGATTGGAACCGGGTCGTTCCGTGTCAAGGACACCGAGCGTGACAGCTTCGTGCTGTCCGAGGCGAACCCCGACTACTTCCGCGACGCGCCGGATGGCGATCCGTACCCGTATCTCGACCTTGTAACGACGATTCAGTTCACGGACTGGGACACGGAGGCCGCAGCGGTCGCGACCAACAGAGTCGATCTCGCCGCGCCGATGCACCTTGCGAAGGGCTGGGGCGTAAAAGAGTCACTTGGCGACAAGGTCGATTTCGTGTCGGCGTTCAGCCCCGGTGTGATGTACATCGCCATGAACGGTGGACAGCCGCCGTTTGACGACATTCGCGCGCGCAGGGCGCTTTATCTCGCGGTAAACCGCGGCCCAATACAGGCGACGCTCTCCACTCCTATTCCGGAACTGCCCGCTAACTTCATACAGGTCAGCTACTTCGGCTCGGCAGACCCGAATCTGAGCGATGTGATGGGCTACTACGGCTACGACCCTGCCACAAGGGAAGAAGCCCTTGAAGAGGCGAAGCGACTCTTTGCGGAAGTGGGCGTCACAGAGTTCACCGCTCACTCGGGTATAACCGGCGCGAATGCTGACAGCGCGCTCATAATCGCGCAGCAGCTCGAAGACATCGGAGTCAAGATGAACCTCGAGACCTTCGAGACCGCGCCTCTTCGCGCTCTGGGACAGGACGGCAACTACACCGTGATGTTCGACAGCCATGCTGTTGCGATGTCAAACCCGGTGAACTTCATAGACCTGTTCTATCTCGATGGAGCAGGCGCCTTCTACCACAGCGCGCCCGCGCCGCAGGAATTCCTGGACAAGGTCTCCGAGATCAAGAAGACCTTCCCCGGACCTGAGCGCAATCAGCAGTTCAAGGAGCTCGACACCATCATGCGCGAGCAGTGGATACCCAAAGTGCCCACGCTGCGCTTCAACGAGTACAAGTTGGCGTGGAGCTATGTGAACAACTGGGATGCGATCCCGGCCATGAAATTCATACAGACGCGACTATACGATGTCTGGCTGAGCGAAGGCGCGCCACAAAGGTAGTGAAGACGCGTATAAAATAAGAAGCAGGGGCGATTGAACACGCCCCTGCTTTTATAATCCCGCCTTCGGACTGACCGAAGGCTTTATTCCAAGAAACGCAGAATGGCAACCGTCAGACCGGCAATAAGCACCGTGGAACCGACAAGTTTGAGCAGCAGGCGATTTTCCATCGCCTCCATATTTGCAACGGCTGTCTCCACCTTGCCCTCAAGCCGCTCTATGTCTGCTTTTGTGGCGACAGTTTCGTAAGAGCCTTCAAGTCTGCTGACTCGTTCTTCCGTAGTGGTCATTAACAATTCTTTATGAATTTCAATTTAGCCGATTGTATCATGCCTTTCGTTTACGGATAAGACCAGATGACTAGGTGAGTTCCGTGTGGAAATACACTGTCCGGCGGCTGCTCCTCATAATTCCAACACTGTTCCTACTCGGAACCATCCTGTTCTTCATGCTGCGCGTGCTGCCTGGGGACGAGGCGCTATTCATCACCTCGGGCGAAGAGTCGGTGGCAACGATTGAGGATATCGAAAAGCTGCGCGAGGCATGGGGCCTGAACGACCCTCTGTATGTGCAGTACGGTCGCTGGCTCTGGGACATCCTTCAGCCCGTGAAGCGCGGCGACTGGTTGTGGCTGCCCAAATTCGACCTCGGCTATTCGCGCTACGCGGACCGCCCCGTGGTGGACGCCCTGGCAAGCAAGATAGAGGTTACGGCGACGCTGGCGTTCTTGTCGGTAGTGGTGGCGCTGGCGTGGTCGCTGCCGCTGGGCATCATATCCGCAATCTGGCGCGGAAGCTGGATAGACCAGACCATCCGCGTCATCACTGCGGCGGGCATCGCGATGCCCAACTTCTGGGTCGCCATATTGATGCTGCTGTTCCTGGTCAAGTTCTTCAACTGGATTCCGCCGGTACAGCATGTGAGTGTCTTCGATGAGCCTCTGACGGCGCTGAAGCGCTTGATTTTCCCGGCTCTGGTGATAGGTTTCAGGTCCGCGTCCACCATCAGCAGGATGACGCGCTCGACGATGCTGGAAGTAATCGGAGACGACTACATCCGCACCGCGCGCGCCAAGGGCCTGGGCCCCTGGGTGGTAACGCTGCGGCATGCGCTCGCCAACGCCATCATACCCGTTCTGACGATGGCGGGACTCCTGGTAGCCGCGCTGATGGACGGCGCGGTCATCATCGAGCGAATTTTCACGCTACCCGGTCTGGGACAGCAAATCGTTGACGCCACCAGCGCACGCGACTTCGTCATGGTGCAGGGCATCGTACTGATTCTAGCGCTGTTCATGATGATCTGGATTCTGGTGGTCGATCTGCTGTACGCATGGATCGACCCGCGCATTCGCTACGAGTAGAGACTAGGAAGGGATTCGTAGTTGCAGCAAGAGCGAGTTACTCCCGAAAGAATAATACAAGGCGACTCCTTCGCCGGAAGGTTCATGAGGGCTAGAAGCGCGCTCATCGACTTCGGTCGCAACCACCCAACGGGCGCGGCGGGTGGCATAGTCCTCTTCGTAGTCATTCTTCTGGTCGCGCTGGCCCCCATTATCTCGCCGTTCAGATTTGACAGAACGGTCGGACGTCAACTGCTGCCGCCGATGTCTCAAGCCACCTTGGAAGAGGGAACGCTCTGGATCGGCAGCGACGAACTGGGGCGGGATGTGGTCAGCCGCCTGCTGCACGGCGGGCGCGTCTCCATGTTCGTGGGCATCATGTCGCCGCTCATCGGCGTAGCCTTCGGCACCGTGCTGGGCATCGCGAGCGCGTACTTCGGCAAGGTTTTCGACCTGCTCGTGCAGAGACTCGTTGACACGGTGCTCATACTACCCGGCATCGTGGTCGCGATGACCATCACAGTCGCATTCGGATTTACCGTGCCGGTGGTCATCGCGGCGCTTGCCGTGAGTTACAGCGCAAGTTCGGTGCGCGTAGTACGCTCGCGCGCGCTGACATTGAGCGAAATGCAGTACGTCGAAGCTGCGCGCGCCATAGGCAGCACCGACACGCGCATCATCTTCCGCCACCTCGTGCCAAACTCGCTGCCGGTGTCGATGGTACTGGTGGCTGTCAGCGTTGGAGCGGCAATTACGGCTGAGGCGGCACTGAGCTTCCTCGGCATCGGGATACAGCCGCCCATTCCGTCCTGGGGCAACATGCTGACTCGCGCGCAGCAAAGCTTCGACCTCGCGCCCCACATAGCGATCGCGCCGGGGTTGGCGATTACACTGGTAGTGCTGGCAATCAACCTCTTCGGCGATTCGCTGCGGGACGTGCTCGACCCCAGGCTGCGGAACGTCCGATAGACATGCGGGCGCGTCGCAAGGCCACTCCGCGCACGAAAACATAGCGAAAAGGTCGGCGCTTCTCCATAAACCGCTAAGTGCCCCTGCGCCTCACTTCATCATTGAGATTGGCAATTAACGATACACTAATGCAGCAGTCGCCCGTGGACATAACAGGATACGCCTTCGCCGGCGCCTCTAAGCTGGATTTCAGGTACAAGGGCGTCGCTGACCACATAACCAACACAGGCGACTTCGTTAGGGTCAAATATAAAGACGGCGGAGGCCTCCTATTGGACGGGCGCGAATATCGTCTGACCGAGTGCCATACGCATTATCCGGGTGAGCATACGATAGAAGGCGAGCGATTCGCACTCGAAACCCATCTGGTACACATAGAAAAGTCCGGCGGAATCGCGGCAGTAGGCATACTCTATCGCCTTGGCAAGGCGAACGCGGCGATACAAGGCTTGATCGACTCTTCGCCGCGTCAGGGTGAGGATGATAAGCGGCCCTTTTCATCGCTCACAGCCTCTGACTTCCTGCCGGCGAACGAGGGATACTACACATATACAGGCTCACTCACGACCGCGCCTTACACCGAAGGAGTGAAGTGGTTCGTGCTATCCGAAGTCTTAGAGGTTTCGGAAGCACAGGTTAGAGCGCTTGCCGCAGCGACGGGAGGCGTAACGAACAGTCGGGAGCTTCAACCGCTAAACGGGCGCGAGATAAGCATTTATGAAGGGAATAAAGGGCAGAACGGAAATCTCACCGCTATTGAGAACCAGACAGGGAGTTAGAGATGGCAGATAGACCGAACCTCGTCTTCATATTTAGCGACCAGCAGCGCGCCGACACGATGGCGTGCTACGGCAACGACTGGCTGAACGTGCCCAACCTCAACGCGCTGGCAGACCAGAGCTTCGTGTTCGAGAACGCTTATGTAACCCAGCCCGTATGCACGCCGGCCCGCGCCTCCATCATGACGGGGCTGTATCCGCATGCGGCGGGTCCCATCGTGAACCAGCTCGTGCTGCCGCGCGACACGCCCGTGATAGCCGAGATGCTGCCGGACGAATACTATTGCGGCTACTACGGCAAGTGGCACCTCGGCGACGATGTTATAAGACAGCACGGCTTCGACGAGTGGGTAAGCACCGAGGACGGCCATATACCGGAATACACGCGACGCGAATATCGCAACATGTACAGCACATACTGGCATCACCTCGTCGATAACGGCTACGAGCCGGACCTGGAGCGAGCACCGGGCAAGTTCATCTTCTCGCCGGCATTGCGCTCACGGCTGCCGGAAGAGCATCAGATGGCATCGTTCCTTGGAGACCGTGCGGCGGACTTCATAGAGCGCAACAGCGACAAGCCCTTCGTGCTGTATGTAAGCACTTTCGAGCCGCACCCTCCCTATCACGGGCCGCTGAACGACATGTACGATCCGGCGCAGATTCCCGTTGGCCCCGCATTCTTGCAGAGGCCGGAGGACGTATCCCTCTACAACAGGGTGCGCGGCAACTACTACACCCAGTACATGTACGAGGGCGGCGACCCGACAGCAGACCCGTATATGGCGCACAACCCCGCGTCCGGACAGGACCTGACGACCGAGCTGGGCTGGCGCACGCTGCGCGCGCACTATCTCGCCAATATCACGCTGGTTGACCGCATGGTGAAGAAAATCACCGACGCGCTGGACAGAGCGGGTGTCGCGGACAACACAGTCGTCGTGTTCACGAGCGAGCATGGAGAGATGGCGGGCGACCACGGTATGCTGGAGAAGCGCTCGTTCTACGAGGAGGCGGCGCGCGTGCCGCTCACGGTGCGCGTGCCGTGGCTGAGTCGCGAGCAGACGATGCTGGAGGGCAGCGCCGGACACATAGACCTCGTGCCCACGCTGCTCGACCTGCTGGGACAGGAGCCGCCGTCACACTTGCAGGGCAAAAGCCTCGCGCCCGTGCTTCGCGGCGAGAAGGACCTGAGCGACAACGATGTCGTAGTGCAGTGGAACGGCAACAGCGAGGAACTGCCCGACCGCTTCCTTGGAAGCGCCGGAATCAACCGCATGAACGCGCTGCCCAGGCGCTGCATCATCACGCCCGACAGATGGAAGCTCGCGCTCTGCGCCGGCGATCAGGGTGAGCTTTTCGACCTGAACAGCGACCCGCATGAGATGACGAACCTATACGACGACCCGGCGCAGCGCGACCGCGTCATAGACATGTCCGCCCGCCTGCGGATGTGGCAGCACGAAACCGGCGACACAGCCCCACTGCCCAGCATATAAGATATCCTGCCCATCCTGTCCATCGATATCAGTAACGAAGACGCGCAACACAACCAATGGCGCATACGAAGGAGGGAATATCGTATGCGCCATTTTGGGAAAGGAACTTTCTGCGTTTACAGGCTACTGCTTGATTGACTCGCGGTTCGACGCGTATTCGGCGTCGCCAAGCTTGATGTACCCGACTTCCTGCGAGAGTTCGGCGGCGGTATCTAGGTAGAACTCAACGAATGCCTTAACCTCGGGCCGCTCCATGCTCTGCTTGCTCACATAGATGAACAGCGGGCGGGAGAGCGGTGAGTAGGTGCCGTTCTCGATGCTCTCTGAGCTCGGGAGGACGCAGCCCTTACCGGAGTCAACGGCGACGAGCTTCAGCTTGTCCGTGTTCTCCTGGTAGTAGGCGAACCCGAAGTAGCCGAGCGAATACTTGCCGCCCGCAATACCCTGCACGAGCACATTGTCGTCCGCGCTGGCGGTGTAGTCGGCGCGGCTGACCTGCGCCTCACCCATGATTTCCTCGGTGAAGTAGTCGAACGTGCCAGAGTCGGTGTCGGGACCATATAGCGCAATCTTGCTGTCCGGCCAACTCGGATCGACATCGCTCCACTTCTCTACCGTGCTTTCCGGCTCCCAGATCATCTTGAGCTGGTCGGTTGACAGGCACTCCACGAAGTCGTTCTCAGGGCTGACCATCACGGAGAGTCCGTCCATAGCAACGCGGAGCGGGTAGTATTCGATGCCGTTGTCCGCCGCCTGCTGCGCCTCCGCGTCCTTGATGGGTCGGGAAGCGTCGGAAATGTCTATTTCGCCGACGGTGAACCGCTTGAAGCCACCACCTGTGCCGGAGACGCCAACGTTGACGCGAACGTCGGAGTGCAGCTTGCCGAACTCTTCTGCGACTGCTTCAGACACCGGGAACACGGTGCTGGAGCCATCGATTTCGATAGTGCCTTTCAGCTCCACCATCACCGCAGGCTCTTCCTTCTTCTCTTCCATAGCCATCATGTGCTCAGGAGGAGGCCCTTGGATCATCGAACGGTTAGCGGCGTACTCGGCGTCGCCTAGCCTGATGTAGCCAACTTCCTGCGACAATTCGGCAGCGTTGTCTAGGTAGAACTCAACGAATGCCTTTACCTCAGGTCGCTCCATGCTTCCCGCGCTTACATAGATAAAGAGCGGTCGGGAGAGCGGTGAGTATGTACCGTTCTCGATGCTCTCGGAGGTCGGAAGCACGCAGCCCTCACCGGAGTCAACAGAGACCAGCTTGAGCTTGTCTTGGTTCTCCTGGTAGTAAGAATAGCCGAAGTAGCCAAGTGAATACTTGCCGCCCGCGATACCCTGTACGAGCACGTTGTCGTCTGCGCTTGCGGTGTAGTCGGCGCGACTTAGCTGCGCCTCACCCATGATTTCTTCGGTGAAGTAGTCGAACGTGCCGGAGTCGGTGTCAGGGCCGTAGAGCGCAATCTCTTTGTCGGGCCAGCTAAGGTCAACGTCGCTCCACTTCGTAACCGTGCTTCCCGGTTCCCATATCATCTTGAGCTGTTCAGTAGTCAGGCACTCTACGAAATCGTTGTCCGGACTGACCAGCACGGACAGGCCGTCCATCGCGACACGGAGCGGGTAGTATTCGATGCCGTTCTCGTCCGCGGTTGCCGCCTCTCCATCCTTGATGGGGCGAGAAGCGTCGGAAATGTCGGTCTCGCCGACGGTGAAGCGCTTGAAGCCGCCGCCCGTGCCAGAAACGCCAACATTGACGCGCACGTCAGGGTGCAGCTTGCCGAACTCTTCGGCTACTGCCTCGGAGACCGGGAACACGGTGCTGGAACCGTCAATCTCGATTGTGCCCTTCAATTCCGCTACCACAGGAGCGGCAGGCGCCGTTGTGGCGGGTGTCTGTGGCTGCGCCGCAGGCGCGGGCGCGGTAGGCGTTTCTTGGGCGCCTCCGCAGGCCAGTGCCGCAATCACGAGCACCAGGCTAAGTATTAGGGCGACGCCAAGAGCGCCGCGTTTCCGTGGGAAAAGTCTTAAACTAGGCATAGTAATCTGAGTCTTACCTCCTCATTTGTTAATGCCTTCGTGTGTTTAGCCACGTCATGAAATCTGACAGTTCCCACCATACGGCGCACATGTGAACACAGCATTAACGCCGCATAAAGGATTGATGAACGGGTGGTAAAATCCCTTTACATCCTTGTTAGACTGCGAAATACTTCTCCAAATCGACATTCGGTCGAACGCGCTATACTGACCCCGCCCTCTTCCTTATAGCAGACACAAAAATACCCTTCTCGAACTGAGAAGGGTAAGCATTAATTCTCGATTACTCTCACATCCTAGAAGAACGCGATTTTTACCAGAACGCCTAATACCGCAACACCAATTCCAAGCATTGTATAGAATAGCCTGTCGAACTTTCTATCAAACTTGTCATCAAGCCTGTCAATCTTATCTTCAAGCCTGTTCAAGTCTTGTGTTGCAGCTGTCCTGTTGTTCGTTTCAACCGCCACGGCACTCTCCCTTCTTGAAACAGCCTATATCGCTCATAAGGCTATGTCAACACAACTTAACCCCCGCCGCCCGCCTCCTTAAACGCTTGGCTGAGCTGAATCATCACCGAGCGCGAGGCGCGGTTCGACACGATTACAGCCGAAGGTTGGCTGCTGGCGACCTGAGTGCGAAGGTAGGCGCGTTCTGAGGGCGGGATGTCTTCCGCCATCACCAGCGCATCGAAGTCCGAGTAACCCGATATGTCCAGAGCGGTAGTAACACTCGTGGTCGCTGAAACGAGACAACTGTTGCGTTCAAGGATTTCAGTAAGTTCGTCAGCGCGCTTCTGCCTCTGCGCCACTACAAGAACTCGGATGTAGCTTCCCATCTCTACCATATTGCAGTTGCCTTCCAGTCATATTCCCGTTCGTGGTGAGCTTGTCGAACCACCCGAATACGCCGCCTGCCAATCATCGCTCGAAGTGTGCGATGACATCCCCTAAGATACGAAGCGCCTCGCCAAAGTCGGGTCCGAGCGGTGGCCCAAAGCTGAGGTGTGTCGCGCCGGCGGCGACTAGCGGTTCCAGCCGTTCGATTATCTGCCCGGCATCGCCCGTAATGCCTATTCTGAGCATGTCGTCGGTTACGAGTTCTATGGCACGCGATTCGTTCTTGTCCTCAAGGAGCGCACGGCTGATCGGCTCGAAGTCCGCCTTGGCAAGCCCCAGGTCTGCAAGCACGGCTTCATTCATGGCGCTGCCATAGTAAGCGACCTTCTGCGCCAGGACCCTGCGCGCCGCAGTCCGGTCGTGGGATGCCGATACCCAGATGCAAGTGGCGAAATCGAAGTCCGCGTCACGATTCGCTCGTGATGCCTGTCCCCTGCCCACATGGCGGCGCGCGGCGAAGTAGCGCTCCGGCGGAAAGAGCAGCGGCAGGGCGCCATCGCCAATCTCGCCTGCGAGTTGCAGCATCCTCGGACCCATCCCTCCGATGTAGATGGGAACCTGACGCTCCACGACAAAGCGCATATACGCCTCGCCGCCCCAGCGCAGAAAGTCGCCATCGCACTCGGCGCTCTCGTTCCCGAGGAGCTTCCTGACCGCCGCCACCGATTCACGCATCGCCGTCAGCGGCTTGCCGTGCCGTATGCCCACCCAGCCGAGAAACTCTGCCGCGCCCGCAGACAAGCCGAGCAGAAACCTGCCGCCCGAAACCTCATCCAGCGTTGCCGCAAGCATGGCAATTTCGGCCGTGTTCATGGTGTAGGGGTTTAGGATGCAGCTGCCGACCTGGATGCGGTCGGTGTTAAGCGCCGCCGCCGTGAGAATCACTCCTGCGCTTCTGAGGAATAGGTCGTTGCTGACCCAGAACTGATCGAAGCCCAGTGATTCGGCTTGCTGCGCGAGCTCGACATACTGAGGCACCGGCAGGTCGTTGTTCAGACGCAGGCTAAAGCGCATCGTCATCTGCCACTACTGCTTCGGCTTCAATCTCGACGAGCAAAGAGTCATCCACAAGACGCGCCTCGACAAGTGTGCAAGCCGGGCGAATATCCGCGAAGAACTCCCCATGTACGCGCGCCACGCTCTCCCAGTGCGCGATGTCCTTCACATAGATGCGCGTGCGAACGACATCGGACAGGCTTCCGCCGAGCGATTCGACGGCATTCCTGATGATTTCCAGCACCGCCCTGGCCTGCTCTCCGGCGTCGTCCAGCCCCATCACCCCTGATTCGCCGCTGGCGGTTGTGCCGGAGACATAAATCCTATCGCCCCTGCGGACCGCCCTGCTGTAACCCCCGACAGCCTCCCATGGAGTGCCCGTGGAATACCGCCGTGTCGAATCTGTCAACTCCATCAATCCCTCTCCCTCAGCACAAATCCCCGCCATGATACCACGCCACGCCGCTGGCCCGTCCCAAGAATCTTGCATAAGTCCCTTCTCCCTTGACAACCCAAACACCCGTCCGTATCATAGATACAGAACAAATAATCCAATCAAGCCAATCCTATCCATCCTGTACATCGATGTCAGGTCAAAAATGTGCATCCAGAACAAGCTGCAACATAAAATAGCCATACTAACCAACGATGGCGAAGACATCCTGCGCTTCCTCGCACAAACCATGCGCGGCGAGACCCCGGGCGCTAAAGCCTGCCACCGCCTCGAAGCATCCAGGCAGCTAAACCGCCTGAATGCCCTGAACGACCACGCAGCCGACAATACTCCCTCCCTCTCGATGGGGGAGGGCTGGGGTGGGGGTGAATCCCCCCACGACCCCGTTCGTCCTGAGCTTGTCGAAGGACAAGACCACACAGATACCGACGAACCACACACCGACAACTCTAAACTCACACCCACCCTCTACGACATCGTCGCTTACCCCATAGCACGCTACATCCGAAACCGCACCAACGAAGGCGAGACCCTGATAGAAGCCCTCCGTGAAGTAATCCACGACAACGGAGAATACGACATCGAAGCGGCAATGGGCATCCGTGGGGGCACGGCACGCCCACCCGCAAAGCCCCACCACAAGCTCGCCGCGGCAAACGAAATCATCCGCCGTGCGCTCGGAGAATCCTCCAAACGCCGCAAGTCGTCAGCATACGACCCCGAAGCGGACATAGACGACACCGACCCGCTCAACGGACAGTTGGCGAAGCTGGTGCGAGACAAGACAGCCGACGGCGCCGAAGCCGCCGAGCTGCTGATACGGATAGCGGAGAACGACCGCAGTGAAGGCGAGTGGACACCCGCGCACCGTGTGAGCGCGGCAAGGGAGCTAATCCACCGCGCTTACGACCTGAACTACGAAGCCGTAAGCTGGGAGCAAGTGGAGGCATACAAGCGCGCCACCGACTTCGCGGACGAAGGCGAGACGCTGGAGCGCACCCGTATCCAGAACGGACGCCACGCGCTGCTCCGCGAATACAAGGAGGCTTATGAGTCCGGGGACGAAGAGGCGGCGCAGAGAGCCGAGGACAAGTACAAGGCCTACAACCGCTACATCAGCGAAGGCAAAGACCCTGAAGAGGCGATGAGATACGCCGGCTACGGACCGGACGACCCCGCTCCCGACGATGAGCAAGACGATATATACGCCGAAATACACCGCTACCGCCGCCTCGCCGGTCAGGACGACGCATCGGACAATCGCACCGTAGCCGCGACCGTCCGCGCGCCCAAGCTGACCGTCCCCATCAACAACCGCAGCCCCTGACCGCGAAGGCCCCCGGCTAGGGCCCCGGGGAAAGCCCCGCACCGAAGGCAAATCTGGGATAGGAGTGAAAATCCTGTCCCTCACATACGCCAGCACAACCGAATACCGTCCCCTCACGCCTGACCGCAAAACGGCTGGAAATAGAGGCGCGCTGAATGCGCTATATCCGCCTCTGAAAGCGCCCGGATTTCTTGACTTGTTATCGCGCCAAATGATAAAGTGAAATCATTCACTAATCCAGTCGCCCGCGCTCCAAACAGCCTTGCGACGCATCACCCGCAAGGCCGTCATGAACGGAGCGAAAGCCAGGCATCAGGAGACGACATTGCACAAAAGAAGACTGTTGGCTTTGGCAGCGATAGCATCCTTTGCTATCGCGGCTTTTGTGATTACCGCCTGTGGGCAGCCCACGCCTGAGCCGCCGCCGCCTACCACGGTGCCGCGCACATCGCCGCCACCGCCGCCACCGGCCCCAACGGTTGCGGTCGCGACCCAGAACGGCTCATCCGGGCAAGGCGCCGGAGGTGGTACCCCCATAAGCGTTTCGATGCAGGACATTGGCGGCAGCGGTGAGTATATATACAGCCCTTCCGAGATGTCGTTCAGCGTAGGCGAGACGGTAACCTTCTCGCTCACTTCGGAGACCGAGTTCCACACGTTTGAGGTGGACGATCTCGACATATATGTCGAAGTGGATGCCGGTGATACCCAGACCTACACTTTCACGTTCGACGAGGCCGGTACTTTCGAGCTAATCTGCACGCCGCACAGCCCGCAGGGTATGGTGGGCACGATCACCGTGAATTAGCGACTGCAACCCCGCCCAACTACCGATGCGCTCCCTGCATTTCACTTAGGGAGCGCATTTTGGTTTTAATTCGCCAATTCTCATGTAGAAAGCCCCGCAATCAATGGGTTAAAATCACGGGATAAGCCTTAATCGTATAAAAGCGCAACTGCATAAAAACACATTCGGAGGACATGAGGTATGAGGTTATCCTGCCTACAAGAGAATCTCGCGCGCGGCCTGTCAGTCGTGGGAAGGGCGGTCGCTTCACGATCCACCCTGCCAATCACCCAGAATGTCCTTCTCTCCACTGAGCAATCCATGCTCAAGATTTCCGCTACGGACCTTAACATGGCTATGACCACATGGATCGGGGCGCAGGTGGAGGAAGAGGGCGCAATCACGGTACCGGCGCGCCTGCTCAGCGACTTCGTGAACTCTCTGCCGCCTGAGCGCATCGACATGGAAGCAACTTCACAGCCCATCGGGCTGAACATCAAGTGCGTGAGCTTCGAATCCAACATGAGCGGCAGCCCGGCTGACGACTTTCCCCCCATTCCCGCCGTAGAGGGTGGTCTGGCTGCAAAGATAGAGCCCGACGTCCTGCGCGAGGCGATAGGCCGCGTGTCCTTCGCCGCCGCAACCGAGGACTCGCGACCCGTCCTGACGGGCGTGAAGACTGAAATCACCGGCGACGAGTTCAAGTTCGCCGCCGCGGACGGCTTCAGGCTCGCCGTGTATAGCGGCAAATTGGCCGAGCCGCCAAGCGAGGATATAGAGTTCCTCATTCCGGCGCGTGTGCTGAACGAGATTAGCCGGCTGCTAGGGACTCAGCAAAAGGCCGTGGAGTTCATGGTAACTCCTTCGAGCAATCAAGCGCTCTTCCGCGTCGAGGATGTGGAGATAGTGTCCTCGCTGATTGCCGGAAACTTCCCCAACTACAATCAGCTCATTCCGCAGAGCTACACGACGCGCGTGGTGCTCAACTCGGACGACTTCCTGCGCGCCACGCGAACGGCGGCCATATTCGCGCGAGACGGCAGTGGCATAATACGCTTGCAGATGGGTGCTGGCGAAGAGGACGCGCCCGGCCACCTGACAGTGTCGTCCCGCGCCGAAGAGGTGGGAGACAATGAGGGGCAACTCGGCGCGGCAGTCGAGGGCGAAGACGCCAAGATAGCCTTCAATTCCAAGTACCTGACCGATGTGCTGGACGTACTGAACGGAGATGTGGCAATGGAAGTGTCGTCACCTTCCAGCCCTGGCGTACTCAAGCCCGTCGAAGGCGACGACTACGTGCATGTCGTGATGCCAATGTTCGTGCAGTGGTAGTAAAGCTTCCTCTGAAACAGTCTATAGACTGCCGAGAGGTGCACCACAAATAGCCTTGGCCTCTGATGACCAAGGCTATTTTGCGACTGAATCGCCCGTATTTTCACCTTCAGACAAGAAGTCCGTATTCGACAGTTGCGAGCAATACACGAACACTGCGCCCGCCTGCTGAAAGACGGTCCGTCCGCTGCCGAACACGGCGATTTCCTCTATGACGAGAGGGGACTGCCGTATGTCGGTAGCGAATTGCCTTGAAGCGTCTCCGATCATTGAGAGTCGTCTGGGGAGAGAGAGGGGCACGGGAGCATGACAACTTCGTGGCGGTGGCAGATATAGATCTTATGCCCGTTTCGGACGTCATCGTGCGAACCTTTCGGCAGCCTTCTGAAGAAGAATATTGGCGGATGTGGAAAGCAGCGCAATCATCGTCACAGGCAGCACCAGCATCACGATGACAGGCGACAGTACGAGCAGAACGTCAATCAGAGCAAGCACGAGGGTATCTACTCAACGATTATGTACTGCCCCATCATGCCCAGGTCCTCGTGATCAAGAATGTGGCAGTGGAACAGATACGGAATTTCTTCAGCGGCATAAGTATCGAACCGGGCGGCGATAACGACCTCCCGTTCGGAGTTCACCCATACGGAGTCCTCCCAGCCTGATTCCTCCGGTGGCGGAGGTTCGCCATTGATCGCCAATATCTGAAACATGGTCTGGTGGGTGTGGAACACATGCTCGCCGTCATCGCTGGAGAGCGTCCAGCGCTCGGTATCTCCGAATTGCACCGTTTCATCGATCCTGCTCATGTCGAACTGGACTCCGTTAAATGCCCAGCTTGGGCTGAATTCCCAGAAGTTGCGCGCGTCGCTCATATTGAAACTCCGGTCCACTGCAATCTCCGACTCGGATATTCGGTCTATGGTAGCGAGCTTGTCTGGAAGGATACCCGTCCCTAAGTCTGCTCCGTTCGGGCGGAGCTCCAGCACCCGGCCGAACGTACTGTCAACCAAGGCGACGGACTCCACCCCGACATTGACTATAATCTCGGCTCTGTCCCCGGGCGCGAGCGCGAGCTGCTCGATTACGACAGGACCAGCCAGATAGCCGCCGTCAGAAGCTATCTTGGTCATATCGGCACCCTTGACGCTCAGGTGATAGATTCGTGCCTGGCTCCCGTTCAGCAACCGGAGACGAACCAGCCCCGTGGGTGTCTCAACATACGGGTCTATCGTACCGTTCACTGTCAGAACATCATCAAGTTTGCCGTCGTCGTCTTCGTCTATGGCGAAGTCGAGCTGTCCGTCGTCGGTAAAACCCCGGTCCTGGATGATGACCGGAATATCATCAACCCCATAAGTCGCGGGCAAGAGTGTGCCGGTAGGATTGTCATCATCGATTATGATCAGTCCGGCAGCGCCGAGGTAAACATGCTCAGCTGTCGCCCCATGGTGATGGGGATGATACCAGAGAGTAGCTGCCGGCTGGATGACGTCGAAGTCAGCCACCCATGTTGCGCCCGGTTCAATCGGGCTGTGCGGGCCGCCGTCGTCCTCGGCCGGGACGTCGCCACCATGCCAGTGGGTAGTCGTAACCTCGTCCAAAGCGTTAGTCACGCTAATTTCCACCGAGGCGCCGGACCTGAGACGAAGGGTGGGACCAAGCACAGACAGACCATTGTAGGAGTACGTGTCAGTCATTCCTGCCTGTTTATAGTCGTGCTGTGAAGCACCAATCGTAAGCTCGTAATGAGCGACACCATTCTCAATCATCGGCTCGAGCAGCGGGGGAATCGACAAGGGCGCCACCGCTGGCGTGTCTAATCCCACTTTGTTGACCGCTTCTCCACAACCAGCCAAGGAGGCTGCCACTGCGATCACACCGATGAAACCTACTCCCAATAGGACACGACGACCGGTGTCAGCCATGCGCCACCGATCGACCATCACCGCCCAGAGTTTGAATTTCTGTCTCAACGGACTGTATAGACCACACAATACCATGCCATTCCGACTCCCTCCTCGTATTCTGCCGAAGCCCTGAGTAATGTTGACACGCAGCCAACTGGTAACGTATCGGGAGAAAGGACGATCCGGACTAACCGCTTGGACAGGTTTCTGTAGTACTTTTGGCCAATGTGTTCACAACTCTCGCCTTGTTATACTTGGAGTATGTTTATAGGCTCTAGGCAAAGGTTATGGGAGCTGCCCTCGGCACTAGACCCTCCCGAACGATCTTGGCGAGACTGGCTGCTTGCGTGCGCCCTGATCGTCGCCAGTCTGTTGGAGGGGCTCTTTTTTTCGTCTGGGATTGAATGGCAACCGGCTGTGTTCAGCGTTGCAATCGCTGCGCCGCTGGCGACGCCATGGGGGCGTGCATTTCCGCTCCAGGCGACTGCTATCGTCTTCGGCTGCTACGGCGTGTTGCACCTGGCAATGCTCATCGCCAATGTTGAAAGTCGCGTTGTTAACCCCTTAACCTTGCTTGTGTTGACCCATGTCCTTGTGCGCTGGGGGTCCGGACGGCAAATTACGACCGGTCTCGGCATAGCCGCTGTCTGTTGGATAATTGTCGTCAGCACCCATTCGGATCACCTCGCCGGAACCATCTTTGAGAGCATCTTCATTGCTTTGCCAGTCTTTAGCGGCGCGGCTACGCGTCGCTCGGCGGAGTTGCGCCACGCGAGAGACTTGGAGGTGCGTCTTAAAGAGCGCCACCAAATCGCCCGAGATCTGCACGACACCATAGCCCACAGGATGACTGCCATCGCCATTCAAGCCCAAGCCGGGCGCGCTGTGGCAGCATCAAACCCAGAGGCCGTAATGGAGACGTTGACGGCAATCGAGGACACCGCATCAAGCAGCTTGAGAGAGATGCGCGAAATTATCGGTGTGCTCCGCGACAGTGACGCGGAGTTCCACTCACAGCATACCGTCGCCGAGATCGAACGCATCGCTAACTCCGTTGACGGAGAGACCCCCGTCAACGTGGGCCTGCGGGGAGAGCTGAGCGACCTGGGGCCGTCGATCGAGGCAGGGCTGTTCTGGGTGGCACAGGAGGCCATTACTAATGCACGTAGGCATTCTCGCCGCGCAAGCCGGATCTCAGTCCTCATTTCCGGGTCCGCCGACTCTGTACGCATGACCGTGACCGATGACGGCGACCCCGTCAGGCCCGAAGCGAAAGGCGGATCGGGCTATGGCATCATTGGCATGACTGAACGAACGGCCCTGCTCGGCGGACGACTTCACGCGGGTCCCGGACCTGCCGACCACTGGGTCGTTGAAGCCTTCATACCGAAGGGAAAGGGGTGAGACGTGGCGGTCCGGGTGCTAATCGCTGACGACCAAGAACTCATCCGCGCCGGGCTTCGGGTCATATTGTCCCACCAGCCCGGCATCGAGGTAGTCGCCGAAGCCGCCGACGGGCGCGAGGCGGTCGCCCTTGCGAGTCGACTCAGACCCGACGTCTGCCTGTTTGACATACGTATGCCCGAAATGGATGGCATCGAGGCCACTCGCATATTGGCCGGATCGCAAGCCGAGGTTCCTTTAGCTATCGTCATGATCACGACCTACGATCTCGACGAATATGTTTACAACGCTCTCAGGGCGGGTGCGCGAGGGTTTGTGCTGAAGGACGCTGGGGCGGAACTCCTGGTCCAAGCGATTCACGCAGCCGCCAATGGAGACGCCCTCATCAGTCCCAGTGTGACCGCACGGCTTCTCTCTACCTTCGCACAGGGTCCGGCTATGGGAAGGCTTACCCAACCTGTGGCACCTCTGACAGATCGGGAAGAGGAAGTTCTGGTGCATGTCGCCCACGGCCTGACCAACGCCGAGATAGCCGACGCACTGCACGTAAGTCTCAGCACCGTTAAGACGCACTTGGCCAGCCTTACGACAAAACTGGATGTCCGAAACCGGGTCGAGCTCGCCATCTGGGCCCACCAGACCCATAGGGTGTAAGGGTACGCTCGTTCTTGAATGGAAGGCTGGGACGGTGGATGCCGCGTAGTCATGACATTGCGCCTGTTCATTGGAACCACCCTGCATACCAGTACATGATAGACGACGACGGTTGACAGACGGTGCGCGATGATCATCACGGTACGTCCGGTGACCAGACCATCAAGGGCTTCTTGGAGCGCCACCTCGTTCTCGCGGTCGGCATAGGCGGTAGGCTCGTCCAATATCACGATTAGAGCGTCCCCTCAGGATCGCGCGCAACCGCTAGGCGCTGGAGTTCACTCCCTGAGAGCCGGTCTCCTGCTTGCCCGATTACAGTTTCGTATCCTTGCGGTAGGGCTGAAACGAACTCGTGTGCATTAGCTGCACCTTCACCTTCTACAAGTCCATCTTCGCCGTCGGTTCGGCGGCAGAACCTAGCCCCACTCTCTCCCGCTATCACAGTTACTGCGGCCAGTATCCCCTCTGGCATATCAGCCTTACTACCGGTAAACTGTATCAACTGGCGATACGGTCGTGATGGGAGAGGACACTCCTGAACATCACATTGAACATTGACTAAGAGATCGTCGTGAAGGTAATGGCAGCCTGTATGGGCGTCCCTGAGTCCCAGAACCTCGCTCGAATCGAACTGAATAACATGGGCATCACGAACAGGGAGCGGGGTCCAAGGCTGGAAGAGGGTATAACGATCCTGCGCAGGCTCTGGGCCGAGGAGAGCGTTACGTTCAAGGGGAGATTCTACGAGCTGGATGAGGCATTCGTGGAGCCTAAGCCGGTGCAGGAGCCGCCGCCAATCTGGGTAATAGGCACTCCCAGACTCAGAGGCGGGGATGCGCGCGTAACGGAGCGCAACCTACGAAGGGTCGCCAAGCTCGGAGACGGTTGGATGACGACCGTCTGGCCCCCGCCGACTTCGCGGAGCTTCGAGGTCGGATACTGGAGTACGCGGCAGACTATGACAGGAGCTTCGACGACTTGCCGTGTTCTCTGTACTACAATATCAACATCAACGAAGACCGCGAGGCCGCAATCGAAGAATCAAAGAGATACCTCGAAGGCTACTACACTCCCCAGACCTTCTCTAGGGAAGCCGTAGAGGGTTGGGTGGCGTGCGGTCCTCCCGAGCGGTGTGTCGAACAGCTTCAGGGCTTTGTTGACGCGGGCGCCACCGATATACTGCTGCGTTTCCCAAGCTGGGATCAGCAGACTCAGTTCAGAAGGTGCGTCGAGGAGGTCTTGCCCCACCTGACGTAGAGGAGGGTTGGATTCGACGCCATCGCGCCTCGCCCTTCCCAGCTCCAGCGTTTGCGACAAGTCCACGCTGCTGAATCTAGTGGTGTGCGCTCACTTGGTCTTCTCAGAGTGGCAAAAGGTGTTCTCAAACCTAATGGCGACTGCTGCCGCGATGAGGCGCAACTCTGCTCCCGTCGCACCTGCCTGGCCTCAGTCCAAGCGACCCCTGAGCTTAGGGTCTAGGTGGTCCCTCAAGCCGTCTCCGAAGAGGTTGAATGCTAGAATCGTCAGTGTGATGGCGACTCCGGGGAATATGACGAGCCACCATGGAGGCTTGAAGGACTCGGTTAGAATGCCGCCCAGCATATTGCCCCAGCTGGGATTCGGCGGGGGTACGCCCATTCCGAGGAAGCTGAGAGCGGCTTCCGTGAAGATTGCCCCTCCAAGGCTTGCGCTGGCTACCACCAGCAGAGGCGCGATTGCCTGGGGCGATACGTGCCTCGCCATGATTCGCAAAGGCGACGCCCCCATGGCGCGTGCGGCGTCAACATAAGAAGTCTCCTTCACGGAGAGCACGACAGACCGCACTACCCTGGTCGATCCCGGAATCCTCGTAACCGCTATGGCGATGATGATCGTCTGAAGTCCCGCTCCCATCGCAACCAAAAGGAGCAGCGCGAGAATCACGCTGGGGAATGATATGAGCACATCGAGAAAGCGCTGCGTTATCAGGTCGAAGCGCCCCCCGACATATCCCGACAATATCCCCCATGAGAAGCCTATTGCATCGCCGATGCCGACAGATACGAATGCGACCAGCAGCGTTATCTGTGTTCCAAAGATAATGCGACTGAGAACATCCCTTCCAAGGTTGTCGGTGCCGGCGAGGTGGCTGAGCGAGGGAGGCTCCTTCAGCGAGCCATAGTTGCCCTTTAGTGGGTCTTGTGGAGCGATGTACTCGGCAAATATGGCTAAGAGCACAACGAGTACGAGGACAAGCGCAGACGCGGCGCCCATAGGCGAGGCAATAGTAAAGCGTTGCAACACGCCATACAAGTATCCGAACAGACCCGCCACGCCCTGGCGCGGTCTGATCTCTTCCAAGCCAACGTCAGATTCACTCATTTAATCTCCTGTCGCGACTCACTAGCCTACTGGTAGCGTATGCGCGGGTCTATCCAGCTATAGGTCAGGTCAATTATGAGGTTGATCAGAACGAAGATGACTGCGTATAGCAGCACAAGGTTCTGGATGAGCATCCAGTCCCGTTCTGTGATGCCCTGCACAAGGGCGGTACCGAGTCCTGGCACCGAGAAGGCTCGCTCCACAGCCACCGAGCCTCCCAGCAGGGACGCGAACTGAAGGCCGGAAACGGTAATTACGGGAAGCAGGGCGTTTCTTAGGACGTGTCGCCAGACGACGAGCTTTTCAGCCATGCCCTTCGCCCTAGCGGTGCGAACGTAGTCCTCGCGGAGTACTTCTAACAGTTGCGCTCTTGCCATTCTGGCGATAAAGGCCGCCATGCCCACGCCAACCGCTATGGCCGGCCCCAGCGTGATCTGTAAATTCTTGATTGGGTCATCCCAGAAGTAAATTATTGTGATGGGCGGCTTCCATGTGAAGAAAACCACCGTAATCAGGATGAACGTGAGACCGAGCCAGAAGCTCGGAATGGCCAGAAAGAGCGTAACGAAAAAGCGTGACGCATAGTCCAGGAGCGAGTTGCGGCGCATCGCCGCTATCATTCCAATGGGCAGCCCAATAACCCATGAGAGGATGATGGACAGTAGCGCAATTTCCCCAGTGATCGGTCCGCGTCTCTGGATAATCTCGCGAATGGGCTTCTCCGTCCAGAACGACCTACCCAGATCCCCACTGA
Organism: Dehalococcoidia bacterium; assembly: GCA_965204855.1. GTDB lineage: Bacteria > Chloroflexota > Dehalococcoidia > Lucifugimonadales > JADFKI01 > Bin90. Next base: position 729,190 of record OZ242018.1, on the reverse strand, counting down.
AAACGTCCTTCATCCAGCTCAAGTACTGGAGATAAAGGGGCTTGTCCAGACCGAGGCTGCGCCTCGCCGCTTCAAGTTCCTCGTCGGACAGGACATAGACACCCTCCGCTTCACCGACGATAATCTCAAGCGGATCGCCGGGGAGGACGCGCATGGCAACGAAGATGAGGACAGTTACGCCAAATACCGTCGGTATCGCCAACAGCAGGCGTCTGTACACGTAGGTCTGCATGTCTATTTCCCGGGGGGCGAAGCCCGCATCCTTACCCGGTACTCCACCAGAGCGCAGAGCGGGGCTTCGTCACCGGTCATTTCTCCCTATTCGGTTCGCGGGTGCGGCATTGAATGAAGCGGCTACCTATCGAGCCAGACGGTTTCAATTCTGCCCCACTCCACCACGGCGCGCCTGTCGAGTGTCAATCCCTTGACATCGTTGCGCCACATGAGTTGGTGGCTGATCCAGCCCAGAGGCACCGCAGGCGAATCCGCGTCCAATATGTCCTCTCCCCTGCGGAACAAAGCAGCACGGGCATCGGCATCAAGCGTCCTGTTCAATTCGGCGGTAATCTCGTCGAATTCAGGATTGGAATAGCGATAGAAATTGAGCGACCCGCCGGTTACCCAGTTCGCGAGCCACAAGGCTGTATGATCAGGCGTCGGAGGCCGTCCGCCCAGCGTTCCCACTATGAGTTGGTAGTCTTTCTTCAACTCCTCGCCTTCGAGCGCCCTCTCGTAGGTTCGGATAGAAACATCGATGTTCAGGTGCCGTCCGAGCATGTCCTGAACGAAGGGTGAGAATGCCTGCGAGAATACCGGCACCGTCGGCGTGGCGATTTCTACATCGGGGAAGCCTTCCCCATCAGGAAAGCCCGCTTCGGCGAGTAGCGACTTGGCCATTTCAACATCAGCGGCGTTTTCCTTACGGTAACCTGGTATGTCGGCGAGGTCCGATTCTGAAAGGGCCGCCTCACCCTTGGGGTGAATCCAGCGTCCCAGATCATACCAGAAGCCTCCCTCGCGTCCGACGAGAACGGCGTCGTGACGGTTGATGACCAGCCGTATAGCCTTGCGAACTCGCTCATCGTCGAATGGCGGATTTTCGTTATTGATGTAGAGAATCTGGCCTCCGAAGCTGGGAGCCAGCGACGTTGTAACGATGTCCTGCCGGGTCTTTCCCTCGTCCCATGTCTCGGGAGCCACATTCCACGACCAGTCAGCCTGATCGGTCAGCACCGCGGTGCCCCTGTCCACTGAGTTGGGAACGTGAATCATCTCCAGACGGTCAACATAAGGAACATTGGGGTTCCAGTGATCAGGGTTTGCATCGAGAATCCACTTCTCACCGGGCAGGTGTTCGTTGACGGTGAAGGGTCCCGTACCCGGTGCGAAGGCTACCTTTCGCAGATCCTGTCCGTTTTCATCTAGTGTAGCCTTGGAGTAGAGGCCCAGTGCAGGGAATGCGAACCAGTCGAACATCCAGACACGAGGCTCGCTCAACGTGAACCGCACGGTCAGGTCGTCCACGGCTTCGACTTTCTCAATGGCGTTGAAATTGCTTCTGAACGGGCTGACATTGCCTTCCGGCGGATTGACTATGCGCTCAAAGTTGGCAACCACATCCTGAGCGGTAAAGTCGCTGCCGTCCGTGAACTTGACGCCTTCGCGTAGGCTGAAGTCATACTGGGTTACGCTGTCCGAAATCTCCCAGTCGGTCGCCAGCTCGGGCACGATTTCCTTCACACCGTCAGCCGGGTTGCGTCTCACCAGATTGCTGTACATCTGTGTGAGGACATTGCTGTTACCGCCCTGGTGCATATCGAAGTTCGAGGTAGTAGCGCCCCATGCGGTCCTGACGGTGCCGCCACGCTTGGGGCTGGCTTCAGGCGCCTTCAGCAGGAAGCCTGTCACCTCTGCGGGTGGAGGAGCGGGCGCGGCGGGTGGTGCGGGAGGAGGGGTCGTCGGGGCAGGCGCGGGAGCAGCGGGCGCAGCTGTTGGCGCAGCGGGGGCAGGCGCTGGCGCCGCTGAGGGTTCCTCGGCGCCACCACAGGCTGCCATTGTCAGTCCGAAAATCGCGATAATCAATGAAAGGAGAATAACTTGCTTCATGACTTCCCTCCCTTTCAGAGAAAGCTGCGTTGAATATGTTCCCGATGTGGGTTTGTTAAGGAAATCTCTTATTGCTCGCGGCGAAGATTGACCTAATGCTCCGTCCCGTTAATTTCAATGTTGATCGGATGCCAACGAAATAATTCTCGAATATGGTGATAAAATACACTTCTGCCTAGATTATGTCAACAACTAGTGCGTCTGACGGTGATGTCCGGCCAGAGTAAGTCAGGCTTCCAGGCTGCCGTGACCAGCGGCGCAATTGACAGTAGGGATATATTGACTTTGGGTCTGCCGACCGTCATTCGACCTCCCCGGCGTTCCCACTAATCACCTGTACCAAAGGCCGGCTGAGGGTTGCTCGTCCGTGAGAGTGCGGATGACATTACTGAATGATTGAAGCTTCACTTATGCCTAGTCGAGCATCCAAAAGCCGCTCAAAGAGGCGGTCTAAGGAACGAAGCTCTGCGGGCGCGGTGCGCGGCGCTCAGGGGGCGACTGTTCCACGGCTGGTGGCTCGTCAGGCTGTCGTCGTTCATGCTTACACTTATGTCCCTGACCATGTTCGAGGGACTTGGAATCAAGTTGGTAGCCGCTCCGCCTCCTTGCTTGACTGTTGATTCAGCGCCTCGTAGCTACAACAATCTGTGGTTAACGAGACAACCATTCTTGCCGCACACGGAACCGTCTCGTTCACGAGATTATCTCTTGTATGTCAAGATACAAGTCCCAGGTTGTGGTGTGGGAGATCGTCAATCTTTCTGTTCTGCAAAGCCGCAGCGGGCTGGACACCCTCCTCCACAAACAGCACTCCCGGCAATAGCATTCACTCAGAGTTGTCCTCCGTCTCACCCGTGGCAATCCGGTAGCCAACGCGAGGATCGGCAAATATGTACTTCGGGTTACTTCCATCATCGCCGAGCTTTTTGCGGAGTCTTTTGATATGCGTACGGAGGGTTCGCAAATCAGGCGATTTATGGAGAGGCCACACCCTTCGTAGGAGCTGATCGTGAGTCACAGTTCTGCCTTCGTTGACGGAGAGCTCATATAGCAGTCTATACTCTGTTGCCGTCAACTTCACCTCTCGTCCGGCTACCCTCACCCGGCGTTCCGAGGGGTCGATGTACAGATCACCCACCACGTACGGGTCCGAGGGCTCCAACTGCTCTACGACATTGCGTCTCCTAAGAGCGGCCTTCACTCTGGCCACTAGTTCTGTCGGCGAGAATGGCTTTACGATGTAGTCGGATGCTCCCTTACTGAAGGCTTGGGCTATCACCTGGTCTCGACCATATGCGGAAACGAAGATCACTGGCACGTCGGTAATTGCCAGTATCTCGCCCATTAGCTCAATTCCGTCCGATCCTGGCAACATAAGGTCTAGGAGAACCAGGTGAGGCCGACTCTCCACAAACAGGTTGAGAGCTTCCTCGGCGGATGCTGTCACAATCGGTGTGTATCCGGACTCCGAAAGCGCGCTTCGGATGTACATCAGCGTCTGGGGATCATCGTCGACGACAAGGATCGGCTCACGGCCCTTGACTTCGTCGGTTTCTCGCGTCGTAGGTGTGTCTGTAACAAAGCTGGCCTCCTCAACGGTAGGAATGGTGAAGGTAAACCGCGTCCCAAGCCCCGCTCCCTCGCTCTCCGCCCAAATGCGCCCGCCGTGAGCTTCTACTATCCCCTTGCAGATGGCTAGTCCCAGACCGGTATCCCCGCCCTGGCCATCAGATCTCGCCTGGGAGAACTTCCTGAACAATAGAGGTAACTGATCAGCGGGAACGCCTCGACCTTCGTCGGTCACGGAGACCGCGATGTGGATGCCATCGTGAACTGCACTAACTCCAATTACAGAGTCACCGGGAGAATTCCTGGAGGCGTTCGACAGAAGGTTGTTGATGACCTGTACGATGCGCCGTCTATCTGCCAGAACCATGGGCAGTCTTGTAGGGACATCGATGTAAAGGTTATTTCTTCCTCCTCCGCTTATAAAGGTGTTTCTTGCCCTGTCCACAAGCACTGCAACATCGGTGGGCTCGGCGCCAATGGGTAGCGTGCCAGTCTCAATGCGCGCCACATCCAGAAGGCCGCCGATTAGTTCTCGCATGTTGTCCGACTGATCAACTATGATTCGAAGGAACTGTCTGAGCTCAGCAGGGTCGAGTTCTGACGACGCGTCCAATACGGTGGTCGCCGAGCCCCTGATTGAGGTCAGGGGAGCCCGCAGTTCGTGGCTTACCATTCCAAGAAACTCGGCGCGCATACGCTCCATTTCCTGCAGAGGAGCCATGTCTTGTAATGTAACTACGACCGAGTCAACCTCGCCGTCATCAGTCCTTATAGGAGTGGCGTTGATCAGAACGCTGATGCTTCGTCCGTCTGGCACTTCCATGACGATTTCTTCCGCCAGCACCGTCTCGCCGATGCGTAATAGTTCGGCAATCGGAAACTCCTGCAGGGAAATCTCACGCCCGTCGGCGCGCTTTAATGAAATCACTTCCAGGAGTTGCTCAGGTGTCTGGTCGGGTTCACGGAGTATATCGACCATCCTTCGGGCCTCTTGATTGAATGACTCCGGATTTCCAGTCGTAGCATCGAAAACCACCACACCGACAGGGGATGTGTCAATCAGCGTCTCAAGGTCCGTCCTGGCCCGCCTCTCCTCTCGGTGCTGGCGAGCGTTCGAGATCGCCATTGCCGCCTGGGAAGCGAAGAGCGCCAGGGTTTCCTCGTCTTCGCGGGTGAACTCCCTGCCACCTTCCTTCTCAGCAAGGTAGATGCTGCCAACACGTTCTCGCCTGTGCAGAACTGGGAAGGCTAAGAAGGACACCTTCTCGCTTACATCCATTGGCGGCCGAAGTTCTGGGAGGCCCAGGAACCTGAAGTGGCTGAGCAGGTCAGGAAGTCGCAGTGGGGCTTGGAGACTGCTCAGGTACGAGAAGTACCTTGGCCAGTCGGGCACGGTCCATAGCCTGCTCGATTCGTCCGCCGTCATGCCCGAAGATAGGAAATCCTCAGCTACTCCCTCGTCGCTGTGCAGGGCGATGACGCCATAGCGAGCGCCCGTGAGAGATCGCGCAGAATCGAGCACCCCCTGCAGCACAGAGTTGAAGTCAAGGTCTTCAGTGATTCGGAGACTGGCCTCGCTCAGGCGCGAGAGGCGATCCCTCAGTGCTCTAATCTCCTGGTCTCGCATGTCCGGTTGCATCAATTTATCACCTTGTCATGATTTTTCCCAATGATTCTGCGATATTGTATCAGTGACCCTTGTTTTCGCACTCATGGCTATGAGGCATTTCCCCCGCACGAGTGCCTCAGGGTTTCTCCTTATTGACGTTCCGGTTCCCGGAAGAGTGCGCCCTCTGCCTTACTCGCACATTTTCGACTTTCATATATTTCAGCATCGGCTCCTTTACGGATGCACGACAGTTGTGAGAGCACTTTCCAAGAGCAATCTGCGCTCAAATGGTCATCTAAACGGCCTTTATTTTAGCCTCCTTGTCACTTCTCTGTCACTACTGCTGTTGTAAAATCGGATGCCACTAGTCGGACTCGGCTCGTAGTCACGTGATGGCGAGACACTGGCTGTGAGGCCGTCCCAGCTCATCATCGCCAGGCTGCCTGGCCAGTTGAGCGAGCTGTCCGCCCCTTCCTGAGCGCCCCGTGATTGCAGCAGCGCCACGCAGTTGCCCACCAGTCCGCCGTTCGTCGCGCGGCTCAGAATCACCGTACCGTTCACGCAAATTTGCTGTGCGATCTGCGCGTTGACGGCGAGCGTATGGACCGTGATCACAATGGAGCGCGTGGGATATACCTGCGCGCGCTGGGAGATATCCCCGCCCTGAGAGCAAGTCTCGATGGGTGCGCCGCGAGCGTGACCAGGCCACGTCTCAGCGGAAATATGAGAAAGGTTGCGTAGCGATCCTGGTTGGAAACTCCAAGATTACTCAACGTTAATCAAGGAATTTCTATCGGCGTCATTAACTGGACATGGACGCCATGCAGATCAAATGAGTCTGGCCAGTACGCCACTGCCGGGCATGACTCGCTAAACGAGTTGAGCAAGCGGCTACCTTCATATAGTCATCATAACGTCAGGGTAATCACAAGAAACTTCACCCCTTTGTCACTGTCTTTCGTGTACCATCCAAGAGTAGCCATCAGGCTCTTCGCTCGCAGGCGCAAGCTGAAGGGCGGATTTATCGATGTGTTGCTCCCTGGCGGAGGTTGAATGTACGGCGGCGCCTCTTTATCGGAGTGGTTCCAAGTCTGTTGTAGATGATAACTGGCTTGGCGGTGAGCTTGTCGAGATAGAATCCACGATGTGGTTAAGTGGTCGTATTCGCTGGCTCGTTCAATTAGCAACGATAAGTATGGGGTGATTGCTACTGTCAGCGTTTCGTTCACAGTCTCCGACGTATTTCAAGATGATTACGCAGTTCTGGCCAGTTCGCCCTTCGTATTGGATATTAGTACTGAAAAGGAAGACGGTCAGTTGCTCGGCTGATCTTGTGGCGTGTGGTTGACTCGCAATATCCCCGGTGTCTCACAAGTCCCATCTACGTAGCAAGTTAAGCAGAAGGCCGAGAATGTCAAGCAAAGAAGTAGGAGATCTTTTGAAAAAGACTGACAAGAATGCATAGGCAGGGTTGATTCAAATAGCCATCTTAGGATGGACGGCGGCGCTCAAGACTCATTATTTTCACTCCTTGCAATTGTGGATGCATAACACTGAGCGCCGCCGTTATTCAACGGACAATAACGCGGCTGAATGCGAAGGGAAGTTTGGAATAACAATGTGCCGGCTTGAGCCATAACAACTGGGGAATCACGGAGAAAGTCATCCGTGGTTCGCGGTTGAAGAACATCAGAGATAGCAGAGAGAGTGGAATGCCGTGGCACAGGGTGCTGGGTCTCGCCGTTTTGAATACATAGCACAGATGAAGGACGCTGAGCACGTGCTGTGGCAACTATTCGCAGGCCGGGTGTTGACGGTCGTGTTTGCGCTGGCGTGGCCGGTGTTGGTTTTCAATTAACGGTATTCAACATAAGAAATGCCTGAGCTTGAGGGTGTTTCAAGGTTGGCATGGTCATCTTCATTGTGACTGTGATGATTTACCCGTGGCTTAAGAGGCAACAAATGACACGCGGCTGCATTTCATCCTTACGGTGATTTCGCTGCCCGCTGCCGCGTGTGCGACGCGAAGCGCGTTCTCTTCCGAGCAGATAGCGCAGATCGACGCGAACATCACCCGCAACCTGCATCCGGCCGACAACCGTTCCAGCCGGAGGGGTTCGCTACGCCATGCGAAATATTCAGGAAATGCTTTCTGGGACTACGAGCTCGTAGTGGAGGATTTAGAGAGGAACAACCACCCGGAGCGCGCATATTTCGCTCACGGCGTGTTGTACGTCTGGCTGATGGACGCCGCGCCTGATATGCCGGCTGACAACCGCATGGAGGCGTACTGTGTGCATAAGTGAAGGGACGGGGTAGGACATGATAGGCGAACGCATTGCTATACAACGGCGAGAACTCGGCTTGTCCCAGGCGGACTTGGCAAATCTGATTGGTGGGCGAGTCAGCCCACAGACGATTGCGGCGGTGGAGGAAGGAAGGCGAACTCCTTCCATCGTTATGCTGGTCGCTGTTGCCAAGGCACTGGGTGTTTCTACCGAATACTTCGTCGGCCTTTCCGATAATAAGAGTGAACTCCCAACTTCCCGGAAGAGACCATCTGAACGAGCGATGACTTAGACATTCTGAGGCGCACCGCGAGCGCCATGAGTAGCCGATGGCCAGTAAGAGAGAAGCGGCCGACGTGACGGGAGGCAACGCCAAGACTAAAGTGACGCTGGCAGCCGTCTTCATGGTAATTCTGGCAGCCGCACTCGTCTTCGTCGGCGCGCGCAATGCCCAGAGCGACCATGGCCACAGCATTTCGCCGGACAAGTCGTGGAAACCTTGCCGCCCGGGTTCAGTCGCATCGAGTGGCCGGTATGGAATGAGTTCGAAGCAGGTCTGTCTGCCGGAGACCATGCCATCGAAGCCATAACCTACTCTTCCCAGACGACCGACAACTGGACTGAGAAAGGGCATAAGAGCGTTAGGGGCCTATTCAGAAGAGAACCAGGCCTGGACATGTCTGAAAAACTGTCTTCTCCCCGGCCCAGCGCGAGGTGGTATTTTATACGCCCGCCGTCTAGCGTCGGGTTTGGGGAAGCCACACACTTATTCATTATGAAGGGCGAGATGACCATAGACCGAGAATGCCCAAATGAGCAAGCCATTCTAGCGCGTGGCACGCGGCTTCATTCGCAGGCGCCGCCAGCGAAAAGGTGTAGTTAGCGACCAGTCCATTAGCGAGGTCAACGAGTAAGGCGAACAATGGAAACCTCTTCCGCTATCCACTTCAGGAATACTTGACCCTCTTGGAATACGAAGATGACGGTGTACCAGTGGTCCATGTGCTTACACGACCGTCCGCGACGTGGCCCTGGAAACGTGCCGCAACAATTATGTTCTCGGACCCCCTGGATTTCATCGATAAGGTGCAAGAGCTTGACCAGAATGATGCTTAGCTGTGCGAGATGGTTTTCCGCGCTGCTGACAATTGCCGTTCTGTTGAACGCCTGCGACAACTCGCCGGGCGAGCCGCCATTGCCGCCCACGGGTACATCCACCAGTACACCAAAGCCTCCGGCCCCGACATACACAATCACGCCGACCCACATGGCCATGCCCACTGAGACATCTACCGCCACGGCCACCCAGACCGTGAGTCCTCAACCGACGACGGCTTACAGGCGAGGATGGACTCCGACGCCGGCGGTGGCCGTCAGGTCAATACAGACGGTGGTCCACACATCAACGCCGACCGCCACTCCGGAGCCGACGGCCACGCTTACGATTTCGCCAAATGCGCCCACCCCGACACCAATCCCGCCGGTGACGCAGGTAACCACTGCGACTCCATATCCAACTTACACGCCGTACCCGACCTACACTCCCTATCCAACGTTCACGGCCAGCGCGACGCCAACGCGCACGGCCACCGCGACAGCGACAAGAGCGCCAACGGCAACCAGAACATCGACGGCATCGCCGACAGCTACCCCCAGCGCCACTCCGACCGCAACGCCGACGAATACATCGACTTCGACGCCCGTTCCGACGGCGACGCCCTTGCCGCCGACGGCCACTCCGACCAATACGCCGGCACCCACGCGAACGCCGACGCCCGTAACGTTCGGCAACGGCTCGTTCGAGGTGGGTGTTGACATCAAGCCGGGGCGCTACGTGTCGGCGGGGCCAGAGAAGCCGTTCCCGGTCTGCACATTCGTCCGCCTCAAGACTGCAGGCGGGGGCGCAAGCGACCTCAGCCAGGTCATAGAGCAGCAGCTCTCGCAGGGCCAGGCGATAGCGAACATCGCGCCTACCGACGGCGGCTTCTTCTCGATCGGTTGCCAGACGTGGGTCAGAAGGGAATAGGTGGGATATGGCAGGTGTAAGGCTATTCACAATCAAGCACGCAGGCTGGCTGCTTATGGCCTCATTCATCTCTCACAGGGCTGCAAACCAGTTCCTGTTCCCCACGATACCTCTGCCGGCTTACTTGCTGGTAATTGCGGTAGTCGCAACTGCAACGGGCATGGCAGCCTACGGGTCCATCAACAGGCCTACCAAGGGCGTGAGGACATGGTTCACCATCGTAATCTCGATACTCCTACTGCCTTCGATAGGATTTTCTGTGGTTCGCGCGCTTATCACATCGTAAGGAGGCCATCATTGACCAGATTATTGACGAGGGATGAATTATTGCCACGAATGCGGGCACGCTTAGACTCGACCCCGAGAAGCGAACGGAGGGAACAAATGTCCCCGGGCAGCTTGGCGCAGTTTATGCGCCAAGCGTACGACAACACACCCTTTGGAGAACAGAATACGTTCGTAATCTTGTTCGGCATAAAATACGCTAAGGACTTTTCCATTGGAGGAAATGCAAACACTGGAGAGGTAGTTGACAGAGCCGGCCTACCCAAAGGGTGGGTGAACGAGATTAGGAAAGGAATAAATCTCGCGAATTATGTGTCGCTAAACGACGGTGACATTATAGGCTGAACTATGGCACGCGGTTTCATATACAGGCGAGGCTTGTGAGGAAATGGAGTGAATTGGTGGAGAATGTTGGAGACGGGGAATGCGGTTGAGGGATAGGGAGCTGCTGGGTTGGGATGAGGCGTTTGTTAACAGATTTGTACTTGAGTCGAAATGATTCAGAAGAATTGGCTGGGATTTCTGAGATTGACATGGCTTTCTCTTGGTTCTTGAGTTTTGAGCGTTCGCCCTGACATGTGGCTATGGTTCTAGTCGGAACATACTTGATGCGAATAGCCTGCTGGTAGCCTTCGTCATTCTGCTCGCCAGGACGCCGAGCGCGCCTAGGGGCAGGCTCATAGACTTTCTATCGAAATGACAAGAGCACACTGGCTGACGGACAGACAACCGGCCATGATCACAACTGCCGAAGACGTGGATCTACCTTGTCCCGTATCCAGTCCCCGAGCAGTGTGAAGGCGATTACTGTCAGCGCAATCGCAAGTCCGGGTATCAGCGTTACCCACCAGGCGGTAGTGATATAGAGGCGACCCGCGGACGCCATGGAGCCCCAGGCAGGAGTTGGCGGCGGAATGCCCGCGCCCAGGAAACTTAGCGACGCCTCCGCAAGGATCACCGAGCCAACCTGGAATGTCGCAACTACTACAACGGTATTCATCACTCCCGGGAATATATGCTTGTACAGGATTCGTGTGGTGGATGCTCCGGCGACTCTCGCCAGTTTCACGTAGTCCGTTTCCTTCAGCACAAGCGCTTCTCCCCGCACCTGTCGGGAAAAGCTGCCCCAGATCAAAAACGCAAGCAGGCCCATCAGAAGCTGAATGCTCGCGCCCCAGATTATCGCAAGCGCAAGCGCGATCAGGATTAGCGGCAGCGAGAACTTGATATCGACAATCCGCATCAGAATCTCGTCAACCCACCCCCCGAAGTATCCGGACACCAAGCCTATCAGCGTGCCGATGCCGCCGCCAATAACCAGGACTATCGCCGCCACGAGCATCGAAATCCGCGCCCCGTAGATAAGGCGACTCAGCGTGTCTCTCCCCAGATGGTCGGTGCCGAGAATGTGCTCCGCTGTGCCGCCGAAGAACATAGGTGGAATATGCCTGTCGTCGAGAGAGCCGTCCTGCAACGGGTCATAGGGGGCGACCCACGGCGCCCCCACAGCCGCAATGAAGAGCGCGGTGAGAATTATGATCGAAGAAACGGGCCAGCGCTGCAACGCGCTGAGACCGCCTCTGATCCTTATCGTGCGTGAAGGCGCAAGTTCGCCCGCAATTCTGGTAGCAGCCATTTATGTGTACTTGATTCTCGGGTCCAGGTATGCGTAGAGGATGTCCACACCGAAGGCGGTTACTACGTAAACGAGAGTAACCATCAGTATTACGCCCTGGATTACCGGATAGTCCGAGTTATTCAGAGCCTGAATCGACAGCAAGCCGAGACCAGGCCAGGCGAATATCGTCTCCACCACAATTGTGCCGGTTATCAGGCCTGCCAGAGTAAGCCCGGCGAAAGTCAGAGGCGCTATCATCGCGTTCCGCAAGGCGTGCTTCCAGATCACACTTATTCCGGGGACACCCTTTGCACGCGCAAGCTTGATGAATTCTGAGTCCAGCACCTCAAGCATCGACGAGCGCACGAGCCTCAACTGCCCACCGGCAGAACCCCAGCCCAGCGTAATGGCAGGCAGGATCATGCTGTCCAACCCCGACTTACGCGACGTGGGCAGCCATTCAAGTGACACTGCAAAGACAAAAATCAGCACCAGGCCGATCCAGAATGAAGGTGCGGCATGCCCGATGATCGCAAATGACCTGGCAAGATAGTCCCACACGCCCCCTCTCGTGACCGCTGCCAGCACGCCGAGCGGCACTCCGATAATTACAGAGAATAAAAATGCCAGCGCGGCCAACTGTGCGCTGTTCGGAATTCTGGACCAGATAAGTTTACTCACCGGGACGCGCTGCAGCACCGACTTGCCAAGGTCTCCCCGCACGAGCTTGCCCATGTAGATGAGGTACTGCACCGTAATGGGCTTGTCCAGTCCAAATTCCCTGCCCCATGCGTCATAGTCCGCTTGCGTAGTGTCGTCGGACAGCAGAATGGTTCTAGGGTCGCCTTGCATGCGGGCTAGCGCGAACACCAGGATGCTGACGGTCAAGAGGGTAACGACCGCAGCCGTGAACCGGCGGAACAAGAACTTCTGCACTCTGGCATTCCTCAGGAAGCGCGGCGCCTATCCGCAAGGTCGGCTGCGGGCGCGAACTCACCGCGCTGCTCACTTGACTATGAAGGATTTGCCCGTCACTCTTACGTTTGCAAGGGTGACGGGCGGTAACTATCGTTGCAGTCACCTACGGCTTCTGCACGTATTCAAATGCCGTAAGGCCTGCGCCTCCGATGGGAATAGTCCAAACGCCCACCTTGGACGGGCTCACGGCGAATATTCCGTATGTCTCGACTACGCCGATTATCTGCTGCTGCTCATGCCACCAGTCCCACTGGTTCTCGCGCAACTTATCGATGCAATCAGCATCCAGGCAACCGTCAATTTCCGCGATAATCTCGAGTGGCCGGCGCACCTCGAAGCCGGGATTGAACGCCCCGACCGGATTGCGCCTCAGCATGGCAATCTCAGGATTGAGTCCCAGTCCGGGGCCGGAGCTGCGGAACCACCAGTCCCCGTTCTCGCGCGCTACCACCGACGGCCTGTTCGCAGAATAAGTCAGAATCTCTATGTTGACATTGATGCCGACTTCCTCCATGAACTTGGCAATTGCCTCGCCCATCTCCACCTCAAGTGGGTGGCAGCAGGTCGTGACCCTCATGGTCGCCTCAAATCCGTTGGGATGTCCGGCTTCGCTCAGGTACTGCCGCGACATCTCAGGGTCATACGGCACAGTCCATTTGTCCTGGAAGTACTTCTCGTAGGTTACGCCTGACATTTCTGCCGGACCTGCGGGCCGTCCGAGTCCACCAAGTATATTGTTCACGATTCCCTGACGGTCGATCGACATCGACATCGCCCAGCGCACCTTGCGCGCGTTCTCCTGTTCCGATTCGTTGTCACAGTCACCCACCCACGGCGCATCCGGATTGTAGCCGGGTCTGGGGAACGGGTCCACAACCGTGCCGTCCAGGGTCTCCGGCATGCAGAACCTGCCTTGTGGGTACAGACGCTGGTAGCCGCCTCCCGTTAACCGCCTGATGTCCAGTCCTCTACCGGATAGCCTCTCTGACTCAGTGACCGGCACGACGGATATGTCAACCTCACCGACAGCAAGCGCCGCCACCTTAGTCGCCTGCTCCTTGATCTCTACGCCCTTGATAATGGCATAGCTAGAATCCTTCCTGTGGTGTCCAGGGACCGCTTCGACTTCCACCTGGTCACCCGCATCCCACTTCACGAACTTAAAGGGGCCTGTTCCGCCGGACAGGTCAAGGTGAGCTTCTTCCCTGCCGAGTTGTTCGACCCTCTTCTTGCTTACGATACCGAACGAGCCGCAACCTCCGGGCCCATTGAACTGACTGTCGATGAAGAAGATGTTCGGCTTGTCCAGAATGAACTGAACGGTGTACGGCTCAACCGCCTTGACCTCCTGCACTCGCGCCTTCGATATAAAGATATTCGAGTGAATCGATCCGTCAGCGACCATGTCCTCGTGCGAGAACTTCCAGTCTTCCGAGGTCATCTCACCCCAGCCGCCGTGGAACTGCACTCCTTCCTTCAACTGCCACGTCAGCACCGTAGCGGTGTCGTCGTACGACCAGGATTCACCTAAGTTAGGCACGATTACGGGATCCAAAAGGTCCCAGCGCTTCGGCGTCTCATATACGCTGTACCGGTGCGATGTACCCTGACTGATGCAGGAAAGCAGGCTCGGAACTGTACCAGGGAATGCGATGTCTGATTCGCCGACTATAAGCGTGCCGGATTGTCCTTCCTCGGAGGGCGCCGGGGCCGGACGCGGAGCTCTGGTCGGCACAGCGCCAGGCTGGATGTACACGACACTCGTAGGAGTGGCCTCCGGAGCCGTAGCGGGAGCGGCGGGAGCGGCGGGAGCCGGTTGAGCAGGCATAGCGGGCACTTGAGGAGCGGCGACCTGCCCGGGAGCAACTGGCGCCTGTGCCTGCGAGGGAGCTACCTGTGGGGCGGCGGCAGGAGCCGAGGGTTCGGGGCTGGAACAGGCAATGAAAACAGCCGGAATGATGATTGAGATCAGTAGCAGAAACATTGATGGCTTAGTCATCATTCCCTCCTCAGGCTATTTTGTTGTCAGTCAACCACCTCACACCGCCTATGCCAAGACTATAATGATAATCTTCGCCAAGCGCAACCGCCGGTCGTCCATGTCGCCGAAGAGGCTAGGATCACGGACTGTGAACGCCTGGCACCCCTGTCCTCAATCGCTAGAAGCCGATGCCTTCGCTGCTGAGCACGTTCTGAACCGGTGCCCGCTCAGGAAATACGTGCTCATAGGCGTCAACTGCGCCGCCGGGAGTTCTCTTCGGTGGTTGTCCGTGCCACTGGTGACCGGCTCCCCAGTGATGCAACCAGTTACCCTTACTGTTCAGCGTGATCGAGTCCCCGAGATGATGCTTCAGCGCTATCATCGACATCTTCACTACCTCGTCATAAGGCAAGTTCCACGTCTTGCAGTCGAACCAGTATTGGTGCCTCCTGGAGTGGCGCAGATATTCATCCGAGCTGACGTCAATAATGAACGGCTGGCCTTTCTCGCTTCTCCACCTGTAATATGCGCGACATTCGCGGGGGCAGAGCGGGCGGATCTCAGGTTCACTTGAGCCACAGACACAGTTATGGTTCACTCCGTTGAACGCGATGCGGTTTTGCTCGGCGATTGGCAGAGAGTTCGGACGGCCGCTTGGACCCACAACCTCGTTTTCCGAGCGTCTTATGAGTGTTCTGATATCTCTAGCTGCTGCCGCAAAGGCTGCGCGGTCAAAAGCCCCATCCAAGTGTATGTCGTGACCGTATGACATGTAATCTATTCTAGACGGAATCCAAGCGTCAGATAGCCAAGGTGAAGGCCTGCATCATCTTTCTTGTCCTCAGACGAGCCACTCAAGAGCCTCTAGCGCCTTCTCACTCCGAGTGTACCTCGCGGGCATCGACGGCGACTTCCAGCGCCCATGAGTTTGCACCGCCTGCAACGGGGCTCCTCTGCGTGTCATCCTCAACGCCAGTCCCATGCGCCCGGAGTGCCCCGAGTAGCCCTCGCCCAGGCCCGCGGCTCTCGGCATGCTGTCCACACGCCGGCTTATCTGCGACATCGATAGGCCGAACACCGTATCATCATCGGTCCAGGTTTGGGAGTTCAGCCGCAGCTGCTTCAGAGCCGCCAGCGTATCGGGTGTGACCACGACGTAGGCGCCCTCACCCGTCTGGTCGGTCTTCGATCGCTCGATAAAGACAAGGCCTGCTCCATCCTCGGCATCCGTCACGTCGCGCCACCTGAGAGCTGCAGCCTCGGAGATGCGCAGGCCCGCATCGGACATCACGGATGCCAGCGCAATATCAAGTCGCCCGCGCATAAGAGCAGTCTCCTCGGACTCAAGGGAACCGCCTCTTGATATCCGGGGAGTGAGAGCCGTCGCCCGGATCGCCGCAAGGGCATCGGCGTCAAGTGGTCTCGCCTGTTTCTGGCTGACACCCAGTTGCCGTTCCAGTCCCCGTAAGGTCTCGCTTACGCCGACAGTGACGGGTGACTCCAGGCCCACGCGCCTGTGAGCATCGACAATGGACGCGACCGCAAGCCGGATCGTGGACATGCTCTTGCCCTCATCAGCAATCTTCACGGCATATGCAGCCAGGACCTTGGGCTGGGCCGGAAGCGACAAGTAGCCCTCCTGCTCACACCAGGTCCTGAATTTTCCGAACTGGCTGGCGTAGTTCTTGCGTGTGTTCTCGGACTGTGCGTCCTCGAGTGCATCCGACGCCCGACGTCGCTGCTCGTCGGTCACGGTAGCCGTAGCGTAAACATCGGTACGGTTCTGAAGTGTCATGATGTGCCTCATCTAAATGGGGTATAAGGGTAATTTATAACGCATTTAGAACTCCCACGAAATTGAATGCTAATCTCGCCTCAGTGCAATCGCATCCAAATTGATTGGGCGAGAACTTCGGAGAAATCAGCCGTTTTGCGCCTCTTCCAGGCTACGATATTTGCTGAAATATGCAGTCAAGGCTTTTCCAAACCTTCAATGAGACTTGGGATCATCATTGTATAAGATAAGTGAGCGCAATAAGTATTCCAATTATCGCAAGATGCGATTGCCCTGGATTGTGCCCGCGGGAACACCCGGCAGCCCAACTTTGTAGTAATATGAAAGGCAGGCCGAATTCATCGTGGCTTTCACATCCACAGGGTGGCACGAGATATTCCCTCTCTCCATTTGCGAGAGAACAAATTTTGCCGGGATGCCCGGCAAGGAGTCAACGAGCAGGAAGCGTGTCCATGCAAATCGGCATGTTCTATCAGATGCAGGTCCCCAGGCCGTCATCCCGCTCCTACGAGGCTGACCGGTTCCTGGAAATGCTTGACCAGGTGGCCTATGCTGAAGAGATGGGCCTGACCAGCGTCTGGATGGCCGACCACCAGTTCCGTACCGAGTGGTCCCACTCCAGCGCCCCCGACGTAACCCTTGGCGCATTGAGCCAGCGCACCATCGGGATGCGTCTGGGCATAGCCGTGGTGGTGCCCCCGGTGCAGCACCCTCTCCACATCGCGGCCCGCACCGCCACCTTGGACATTCTCAGCAAGGGAAGGGTTGACTTGGGCGTGGGCCGCTCCGGCTACCCCTACCAGATGGCCGCTTTCGGTACAGACCTGAAAGACGCCACCGGAATGGTGGACGAGGCCCTGGAAATCATCCCGCGGGCATGGACGGAGGGAGAGTTCACCTACCAGGGCAACCACTATAAGATTCCCTTGCGCGAGGTCCACCCCAAGCCGGTCCAGCAGCCCCACCCGCCCATCTGGCTCGGTTGCAGCCAGGAAGACACGTTCAGGAAGGCGGGCCTCATGGGCCTGGGCTGCCTGGCAATGGCCGGCGGCGGAGCTACAGGATTGGCTCCTCTCGTGCAAGCCTACCGGGGCGGCATCCGGAACGCCAGTCCGAGCACAGGGGTTGTCCACAACCGCGTCGCTGCAAGCACCGTGGCCATCTGCGGGGAGTCGCGCAAGAAGGTGCAGGAACGCTCCGCCGAATTGATCGACTGGTACCGTCATCAGCAGGCCCTCAGGGACGTCCGCGTCTGGAGCGAACAGGACCCGTCCCGCGTTCCCGAAGACTACCAGTGGCACTACACCCGCTCCACCGCGACCGACTCTCCAAAGCGCGAGGAAACATCATCCCTCGACCAGATAAGGAGTGGACGCTACTGCATCGGCGACCCCGACGACTGTATCCGCTACCTGGAAGCCTATGCCGAGGCGGGCGTGGACGAGGTCATACCCCTGTTTCAAGTGGGTGGCATATTCCATGAGGAAGTGATGGATACGCTGCGTCTCTTCGGCAAGCACGTCATCCCCCACTTCAATGCCAAGGCAAGTTCGTCCTCCGGTAGCCCTGCAAGATAGATGGTCCCATTCCCTGGCCTGACTATTATTCCAGCGTCAGAAGGAACCCCCTGCCCTGCCGTAGGCTTGCGAGACCACCTGATAGGGAACGCAACATCGTCCTACCTGCAATTTCCCGTGCAAGATTTGCCCCGAGTCATCATTGCGACTCTACCGGAGGTTGTCCAGTTTAAGGGAATGGCTCAGCTAGGGGCTCGACGCCTGGATGCAATAAAAGGGAGGACAATTTCTTGCACGGAGTTTTCGGAAGGAATTGGCTGGAGAACTATGCCAATGAGGCTTTGTCCTTATTCGCCGCGCAGACGCCGAAGTTCTGCTTCCAACTCGGCAACCCGAGCCTCGGCGTTTCCGGCGCGTTCCTCGGCAGCTTCTCGTGCCACGCGCTCTTCTTCAGGCGTCAGCAGAAACTGTCCGCTCTCAGGGTCTCGGAAGCGCAGCGTCCCCTCCTCCCACCAGAGTTCCAGCCCCAACACTGCGCTGTATCCCCAACGCCTTTCGTCTGACTCTGCGACAACCTCTATGGGGGCGTATTCACCATCGACCAGCGTGTCGCCGGCAAGGTGCCTGTCGTGATAGTAGCCACCGCTCGGGTCGAAGCGCCAGTATTCCGCAATGCCAAGTGCGGCATAGCCCTTGCGCTTTACGGTATAGTCCCGCCTGCCCGTGCTGCGAGAGCCCACCTCCAGCACCAGGTCGGGCGGCTTGCCCACCTCGCTTATCACATATCCGTTGCGCCGGATTATCCTCTCGGGGTCACTGACCCCCCTTGCGAAGATGAAGTCTGGAGCCAGTTCTCTCGCGTCCTCCTCATCGATGCGCACGTATATCTCTCCGGTGAGCAGTATGTTGCTGAATGCGGAGAAGTGAGGACCCAGCGTGCCGTCGAGTGTGGAGAGGCTTTTGCGCTGCACCATATCAGGCTCCCGCGGCGGGTCAGGCAGCGGCTCTATGTGCGAGTAGTCTTCTGAGTGCGGCTGCGCCAGAGTGGTCTGGGTAGTCATAATCGGACTCTCCGTGATGCTCGCTCACTGAAATCCTCTATGTGTGAAGTGGTTGGCTTAATTGTATCACTGTTGGCCGATGGAGTTGGCGATGTTCGGGTGTTCTGTAGATGCGCCGGTTGATGACGCAAGAGTTGTAAGTATTTCCTTGCAGACTTCCACCACGGCAAGTGCGGACTGTCCTGGCGGAGTATCAAAGCTGAATGCCAGACTACTGGAAACGCTGTCAATGGAACAATTCGCCTCCAGAGTTCGTCTTAGTGTATGAAGTAGATCCCAATTCCTCGATTAAGGAGTATCTCGTGCTGTTCGCGAATTCAAAGATGCTGATGATGTTATCACCGATTCTCTTTCTTCTGGCCTCGATTAGCTGCGGCTACTTTGTGAATGGCACTGACAAAAAGCCAGCTGCTACCGTTGCTCCGGTAATCTCTGAAGCGACGCTTCCGACACTCTCGCTGACCCACGAGGGCAGAACCCTAGAGGCCCGTCGGTACGAAGGATGCTGGACACCTGCCGCGATGTCGGAACTCCAATGCGTGGAAACTTCCCCGCGCGGCGAGCTTGAAGAATATCACGAAGTCGAAAGCGGTGACAGAATAGAGATCGAGATCACGTCGGACGAGCGCCCTACCAAGATGCTAGCGACGGTCTTCACGAGTCCCGGCGAACTCATGACCGGCGACCTGTTGCACCTGTCGCAGGCTAAGCCGGAACTCGCTGTGGATTTGCCGCCCGGGAGATACAACGTCAGGCTGCACGCGCAGTGGTTTGAGGGTGGTTCTGAAGTTCATCACAAGGTGAACTACGTGGTTGGTATCAAGATACCAGGAGAGGTAGCACTGAATCGGGAGTGCGTTTCAACCGCACAGGGCGGGATTCTTGGCATCCTCCTGGAATCACTGGACGATCCAGCCCGTACAGCAGTTGACGCTGTGAACCACGGGGGATGCTCCTTCAACAAGGAAATCTCTAATGTGGTGTTGACTCTGGAGAACGACAATATGCGGTATGTCGAGACGTTCCAACTGGACACGCCATCTCTTCAGATCGAACTTCCTATCCCCGAGGACACTGTGTCCCAAAGTACAGGAGGACCACTCCCTCCCGGCCTCTATGAACGCAAGATAGTCGCTCTCACGGCAGATGGCGCCGAGATAGAGATTCCTGCCAGTGAGATCAAGCTATCGAGTGGTCCGGCGGACCCGGACGCGCCAATCTTTCTTCTCCACCACCAAGAGCCTCCTCGCACCGGCTCGTCATCAGGTCTCGACCAACTCGACGGAGACCTGCACATACTGGACAACTGTTTATATATCCAGAACGGTAAGATTCCGGTGTGGCCATCCGGCTTCAGTATCAGGGAGCAGGACGGGCAGGTTAAGGTCCTTGACCAGCACGGTGTCGTAGTAGCTCGCGATGACCACGATGCCACTCTGAATGGAAGGCTGGTGCGCGCAACCGACCCCCTGGGATTGCAACTGAACAATGCGATGCCATTGTGGTGCCCGCCGGGTGACTTCTGGATCGTGGATTCTGTGCCTGACTCCGGCAGCCTCAATTTCGGCGCAAGCGATGATGTGCCGGGGCTATCCACACTTTTCAGGCACTAGGGCATGCAACAGATGAGTGTATTCCCTTGCATCGCTATTCGACTAACATCTTCTGCTTTGGCGGCCGTATGTGTCTCCACAGACGGTTGAAGTCCTTCGTGGACATGCCGCCCCGAAACACCAGCACCTTGTACGCATCGACGAATGGCCCCGCCGGAATGACTTCTAGCTCGGATACTTGCTGAACATCATGAACCCGTTGCTGTCGGGTGTATTACAGCCCGCAAGGGCAGTTTCCGCCCGTACCGTCACCTGCCGCGCGCCTGCTGTTCCCCGGAGCTGCTGAATACTGTCAGCGTAGAGGACGGCACGGTTGCGTCCTGTTCCGTTATTTCCGCCGCTGGAGAGGAAGGGATGCGGTCCTTCGACCCTGATGTCATCGGCATAGAAGTCGTGGGCTTCTCCCAATTTGACGCCGTGCCATTGGAAGCCTTCCAGGAATTGCTGCGTAAACGTGAGGTATCCGTCGTATGGGTTGAATATGTCAACGTCCTCGGGACCCAGCCCTGAACCCTCCCACATCTTCTGCGCAAGGCTGGCAACCGCCTCCTGATGCTCCTCCAGGGTCGCCATGCTGCTCCTGCCCCTGCTGTTGTGCTGTGCGTGGTTAAGGACATAGATCGGCTTCTGCCTCAGGTCCTTTGCGCGCTCGGCGGTGGTGAAGATGAAGGCCGCGCACGTATTCACCGGCCTGTCGCAATCATAGATCACCAGTGGTTCCTCGATCACGCGCCCATTCAGGTAATCCTCGAGCGTAAGCTGATAGGGCTCGTGCAGTGCGTAGAAACCCCAGGGTGTCATAAGGCCGTTTCTGCGCAAGTTCAGACAGAGGGGGGCCAGCCCATCGTGGGACTTGCCGTACTTCTGGCAGTACTGCTGGAAAACCACCAGGTTATTGAACATCGCCCCGCTCTGGTAGCCCCACGGAATCGTGAATGCACTGTTCCCGTGGGCTTCATTGCCGACATTCTGAGGGTTGTTATGCCCGTACCGTCCTGAGAGGTTGACCATCGGATACCACACCAGGGCGGTCTCGCATAGACCATCGCCGACCGCCTGGGCGGCCAGTCCCATCATCGGCCCGATGTAGGGCGCGTCGGACTCAAGATACCTTATGTTCCTGAAACCCAACTCCCTCTGCATCCACTCCGCCGAAGCCTTGGTAAGACCGTCTTCGCTGTCGTAGGGAGGGTCGAAGTAAGGGCGAGGCGCCCAGGTCTGCTCGGCGCGGGTCTCTGCACTCGTGATAAGCCCGTCAATGTCGTCCAGCGACAGGCCCGCGTCCGCGATTGCCTTCAGGCACGCCTCCTTGCTCAAGCCGCCGCAACTCCTGTCAAGAGTCACTCCGTCCCATCGCCGGTCCATGTGGGACTGTCCCCAGCCTACAACGGCGACCTTGCCTCGGTGCTCCCAGACTCCCATACCTTCCCGGTCTCTCATCCAACTTGTGTCGCCAATCATCTCGACTCCCTTATCGCCACTGCGTCTTCGAGTATCTCCATAGATCCGGTCCATAGATCCGGCGGGGCTAGCCGACCACCCGCCACTCGTGGACCAATTGGCCGGTACTCGTTTCTTCGAATATCAGCTCGACCGGCGCTCCGACTGGGACCTCACCCGGTGGAGTGCCCGGAAGGTTGGAAAGGAAGTTGATACCCGGGTCCTCGTCTAAGGTTATCACCGCGAAGTTGATGGGCTGGGCGGACCGGAACCCCCTGATGCGGGAGTCTCGTATCACAAAATAGACGTCAATGTGCCCTCTGCCCTGCACCTCTTTCCACTCGAAACTGTCGGCCAATCCACATTCGTCGCAACGCGGGGTGGGCGGATATTGCAGCCTCTCGCACGAGGTGCAGATTTGCAGAACCAGCCGTCTCTCGTTGCAGGCGTCCCAGAAGGGCTTTGTCAGTTCATTGGGAACCGGTGCGGGTCTCTCCAGTCCTGGAATCATAGACATGGCTCTTGCCTCCCGCGTATTCGCGCGCTCATCTCTCTGTGGTTACCGACACGATCCAGCATGGATTACAAGACGATATCACAAATCGCCGGGAGTGCTAATTTGACCAATCGGCAGCTCCAGTTAGCAGTCGCGGCGCGTGAAGTGTCTGCGAGACTCAGCTCGTGGCGGGAAACCGGCGCTCGTCTGCCCGCCAGTGCCTTATTCAGGATGTTAAGAGCAGTTGGCAAGTGCCTACCTGGCGGCGGGGATATGATCCAGCCCGACTTCATAGATGACAGCGCCTTCTCGTCGTGCGTGAAGCGGGTATTCCTGTAACCGCCTGTGAAAGGAGAGAAACCGTCGTCGGTTACTGTCGCAGCCTTCCCGTCTCCCTTCGGAGGGTTCAGCGTGACCTTCCAGTACGGGATGTCGCGCGGAGCTATCGGCGGGCCGTATATCTCGACAGTGTCAAAGCACCTGGGGGCGAGCATAGCCCTTCCACCGACGTATGGAAACCGCATGGAGCCAATCCAAGTCTCTGTATTCGTGGCGAGGTCAGTTATCCACAGCCCATATCAACGCCCGGCCGAGTCGTCTGGACCATCCTGTCCCATGCGAAGCCGGTACTTACCCGCGCCCCAGTCGTAGTTGCACCTGACCTCGATGAAATCGCCCTCATGGCCCGAGGACTCCGTGAAACCGTCATCGGGAATCCTTACGGCGTATGCGGCAGGTCTTCCCTGGTGAGAAGCAACTTCTGTCCCGACGTGATCGCGACCCTCTCTAGGATGACGTGGTGGTCCCTATGGCCTTCCGCAGAAGTGAGTGCTACCAACTTTCCCAATTACCGTGAAGGAGCTTCGTTGGCTGTCCCCTCACTGATCTCAACGGGACTTGCTCTTGAAGGTCATGCCAGTGACTTAATCCTTGGCGCTGATATACGCGACCAGTGCAGAACCACGTCCCGGTCGCTCTCGCCAATGTTCATAGACTGTCCGCTGACGAGTCCTAGAGTACTTCTACACGATCTCTTCGTATATCTCCGTCTCATGAGTGGACGCCAGCGCGGGGTAGATTCTTTCGAAAATATCGGTTATCGATCGCGTGGCGCGGACCTCGTTGCGTGATGCGTCGTAGGCCGCTACGGATTCCCAGCGCTGAACGGTGACCATCGTCCCGTGGAGGCCAAGTACCTTCCGGTACACGCTCAGAGGAGGAAAGCCGGCCTCAACCGTGGCCGTCTGAAGGTCCCGGAGGTGTCGCTGAAGTCCTCCCCCGCCGGGTTTTGGAGTGTAGGTTCGTCGAACGATAATCAAGAGAGTCTCCTTTGTGTTTCGAGTCAAGGGCAGACCGACTCGGTCGATCTCCAACTGCACCTCTTCTGATCAAGGGCGCCAGTTCAGTTGTACCATCGGCCTCGGTCACTGACAATAGCTTGGACACGCGGTGGCTTGGGATATATCTACCGAGTCCTTATCTGTTCGTGGTTACTGGAGCATTTGCAAAAAAGTCGGTCAGGCTGCAACATGTGACAATGCGTTACCTGTAGGAGGATTCATGCAATGAAACTTGGACTGCGGCGGCCCGCTAAATCTCACTTTCAACAGGACTCAGAAACAAACGGCCACGTCACGGCCGCCGAAATGTACCAGGTGCAGGACTCGTACGTCCGGTTCAATCAGAGAGACCATATGGGTTCGCAGATGATCTGGGATGCCCGGTCCAAGGCTGAAAGGGACAAGCTGAAAGTCAAGCAGCGACAGCTCACTGAGAAGGGACGCGTCGGATTCGATGCCTCTGCGTGGAGCCTCGAATACGCATCGGATTCACTGCTGAATCTCATGGACTTCTCGAAGAACCAGTCGGACAGGCCAGCCAATGCCTGGCAGTCTGAAATAGAGCCCTCACCCACCGGACGACCCGAAACTTCCCCTGAAGGGGCATCACAGATTGTGAGGAAGGCCGCCCAGATGTTCGGGGCGGACCAGGTTGGCTTTGCTGAGCTGGACCGTCGCTGGGTGTACTCTCACTACTTTGACGACGAGACGAAGGATGCCTACCCCATCAAGTTCTCCGATGAGCCCGGATATGAGCGGTACGACCAGCCCATTCGCCTCGAAGATGGAACTCGGGTCATCCCGAAGGAGATGAAGTACGTGGTAGTGATGCTCCACGAGTGGGGTAAGGACATCGACGGCACGGAGTATGCACCGACTCTTCTTACCGAGGGGCTCAGCACACTGGCATATGCCCGGATGGCGCCGACGCTATGGATGACGGCTGAGTTCATACGAGGGCTGGGGTATAACGCCATCCCTATGGCTAACGACACGGCCCTGAGCATCCCACTGGCTGTCGACGCGGGCCTCGGTCAGCTTGGGAGACACGGTCTTTTGATCAACCCAAAGGTGGGGTCGCGCTGCCGTATCTCCAAGATCTTCACCGACCTTCCGCTGGAGCCCGCTGGAGCCGTGAACTCGGGCATCACCGAGTTTTGCAACGCATGTCAGAAGTGCGTTCCGAAGTGTGGCACCAAAGCCATCACAACGGGCGACCGGAGTTTCGATCCCCTGGCCAAGAGCAACTCAGAGGGAGTGCTCTCGTGGAAAGTGGATGCAGAGAAGTGCAGCACGTTCCAGATCCGTGTCGGGAGCACCTGCAGCACGTGCGTCCGCAGGTGCGCGTGGACCAAACCGCCACACAAGATGTATGCGATACCACGCTTCTTCATCAGGAACTTCCGGTGGAGGTGGCTGAACAAGACCTGGGTATGGCTGGACGATCTGGCGGGGCACGGGAAGTTCGACAAGAGGGATGATGACTTCTGGATGGCGGACCGTTGAGCGGAAACGTCAGTCGCCTCCCTGCTGGCGGGATAGGTGGGCCGTGATCAGTTCACGGTAGCTCTCGAGGCCGGGGACATTGGCGCCGGGGGTCTTGGCGCGATCGTCCCAGGTGCGGACGCGTACCATGGACTGCCAGTTGGGTGACCGTGTAAAGTCCTGCACCTCCCCGGCTGACATGGGGCCGCCCTGGAGACGAAGGGACTCGACGCTGACGTCGGAAAGTTTCGACGCATAGTCCTTGTCAGTGGCGACGAGGTATCGCTTCGCAGCGACATGGCCGCTGACTATGTCGGCGACGTCATCGGAGAAGCCCAGCTCCCTGAGGGCCTGTGCCCCGACTTCATCGTGCTCGACGACGCCAACGCTGGTCACCTGTCGGCCTTCGACGGGCCAGATGTGGCCGATGTCGTGGAGGAGGGCGGCGATGATTTCCTGCTCGTCTCCACCGTCTTCTCCGGCGAGGTGGGCTGCCTGCAGCGCATGTTCAAGCTGCGGGACCTGCTCGCCGTGGTACTCCGTCTGTCCGCCTGCTCCCTGATGGGTCTCAGCAGCCTATCTATGGTTGCGGCACTCGCAGAGAACAGCCGTCTCCGTACGCCAGGGTCGAGGTCAAGGTGTCCGTGTCTCTCCAGCGACTCCACCATGCTAGGCAGCGCCGCCTTCAGTCTCTTCCCGCAAATCCTGTCAGATGCCTCCCATACCACGGTCAGCGCTTCTCTCACCGCCTCGTCGTAGATGCGCTGGCCCTTTGGATCTCCCGGAGGAGTCGGCTCATTGGCCCGCCTCAGGAGTCTGACCGCGTGCTTGCGGTGGCAGCCCACCATGGCTACTAACTCGTCCAGCATACGGCTCTTGTCCTTCTTCGATGCCTCTCTGTACCGGTTGCGAATAGCTCTGATCACCTCGGTTCTCGTTACTCCGCTGATCTCTCCGACCATCTTGCTGCCTCCTCAATCTTGGTAACACCAATAATCTTGGTAACACCAATTGTGAGGCAATGACCTGATTTCGGTAACATCCTGCGTGAGGCAATAGCTTCAGTTCGGTAACAAAAACCTTGAGGCAACACGCATTTGACAGTAAGGTGATTTGACAAGCTCAATCTCGTCATTCCGGCCTACGCAGGAATGACGGGAAATGTCAACACTACCTAGACTGATTAAGTCCAGTTATACTAAATCTACGTATAGTTAAATTAGATTCCACAGTAATTCGAATTAGGGCAATTGTCAGGTAATCGAGACTGCCAAGTGGTGTAAGTAACGCCAAGCAGCTTGTGATCAAGCCTTTTCACCCTCACCCCACCCCTCTCCCTGAGGGAGAGGGGTATGCAGAGGTCCACTTCGAGAGGAGGACTAGGTGGAATGAAACAGCGAACCCTCGGTTTCGGCGCGTTGACCGGCGTCTTCCTCACGGCCCCTCTCATAGCAGTTCTGTACCTCACGGACAAGTGGCTCGACCTGTCGTTCACGCCGTTCGACACCTTCGACTGGATAGCGCGGCAGCTGCCGGGTCCGTTGGTGACGTTCGGCATCGACGCGATGGTCGATGCCCTGATGCTGGTAAACCTGAGCGTAAAGGACTTCGCGAAGACCGCGGAACAGATGATGGCGGTCATGCTGTTCCTCGGCGCAGGAGTCGTCGCGACTATCATCGTGTTCGCGCTCGTGGAGAGGCGCATCTGGAGCGGCAAGCCTCAACTTGGAGCGCTGTGCGGCGTCATCGTCGGCCTACCCATCGCTCTCATCACGTTCAGCATCGGCCAGTCCACCATCGACCCGACCCTGAACTTCGTATGGGTGATGATCGTGTCGGTAGTCTGGGGGACTGCGGCGGCACTGGTCGCGCGCCGCCTGGTCTTGACTGAGCACACGGTCATCGTCTCAGAGGATGGAGAGCGGTCGGTAAAGATTATGGGCAGACGCCAGTTCCTGGTTCGCATGGGAGTGGCGACCGCGACGATCACCGTTGCCGGAGCTGGCATCGGACGAGTAATGGCAGGCAACGAGCAGCAGAGGCTCGAAGCCGAGCTCGCCGCGATAAAGCAGAGAGTCGCCGACAGCGCGGCGCAAGGCATGATCGAGCTTCCCAACGAAGACGATCCTGTGAAGCCCGCACTGGGCACCCGTCCCGAGTACACTCAGGTCAGGGACCACTACAAGATCTTCATCAGATCTCAGCCGAGCATTATCGACGGCGACACGTACACGCTGCCGATCAACGGCTCCGTCGAGAACCCCATGTCGCTGACCCTCGATGACATCCGCAACAGGTACGAGCCGAAGAACGAGTTCGTCACTCTTTCCTGCATCTCGAACCGGGTGGGCGGAGACCTCATCAGCACGACTTACTGGACCGGCGCGAGCCTGCAGGACATCCTCGCGGACCTCAAGCCGCTGCCGAGCGCGACCCACCTGTTCATCGAGAGCGAGGACGGCTTCTTTGAGACTGTCTCTCTCGACCTGATAGCGTCCGACCCCAGGATTATGCTCGCGTACAACTGGGACGGTCGTCCAATACCGTTCGACCACGGCTTCCCGCTGCGGATATGGTTACCCGACCGTTACGGCATGAAGCAGCCGAAGTGGATAACCAGCATCGAGGTCATCGACGAGTACAAGCCCGGCTACTGGGTCATTCGCGACTGGGACGAGGTCGCGCGGATGCACGCCACGGCAGTCATCGACACCATAGCCATAGACGCGATCATCGAGGACGGAGACGAAAAGCTGGTGCCGATCGGCGGAATCGCACACGCGGGAGCTCGGGGCATATCCAAGGTCGAAGTCCAGGTCGATGGCGACGGCGTCTGGCACGAAGCGATGCTGCGCAAGCCCCTGTCGGACACGACCTGGGTGATCTGGAGATACGACTGGCCATTCGTCGAGGGTCGGCACGAGTTCGAGGTGCGCACCTACGAGGACGATGGCACGCCGCAGACATTGGAAGAGAACCCACCCAGGCCAAGTGGCGCGACTGGCATCCACTCGAAGGGCGCAACAGTCTAGGGTCGACTCCCATAAGCTGTGTCAATTTAGTATGCACCCCCTTACAGGATCGACAGTTCCCTTCAGAACGGGGCTGTATCTTCGTCTGAGCTGAGTGACGCCGCCCTGGAACGCATCGACCAGACGGACGGCGTCCTCAACGCGCTCCACATCGTGGGTGTTGCAGAGGAAGTTGTTGTCGTGTAAGGGATCGCCGACATTGTTGGGGCAGCATGCCAATAAGGGCAGCGGCGCAGAGTAGTCGAAACCCTTAAGTAAGCTCTTCAAGGCGTTTCTGTGTTTGAGTGTCCATTTTCGTGCACTCCTTTCTGTAAGTTCGGGCAAGCGGACGCGCAACTCTCTCGTCAGATTTGCGTGCGCAGGAGAAGAATGCTCCTCTCTCAAGTTAACACGGTGCAATCGTTGGAAAGAAACAGTATCAGCGCTGCTGATATAATGCCGTGGCAGAGCGCGAGTAACAAAACAACCGCGGAGGATGGCAGCAATGACGACATACACCTACGACCATATTCACCTGCGCAGCCTCACCCCGATGGAGACGGCTAAGTACTTTGAGACGATGTTCGGTGCGGAGATCATCGAGTCGGTTCAGTCGGACGGGCAGCCGCGCATCGACCTGAACGTCAACGGTCTGACGATATTCATCGCGGCGGCCGACGAGAGCGTGCCAGCGGGGCCGGTTGACCCGCACCTGGGGCTGGACCACTTCGGGTTCAAGGTGGATGACATCGAGCAGGCGGCGGCCGAGCTGAAGGAGAAGGGCGCGGAGTTCGACTTGGAGCCGATGCAACTGCGCTCGGACATCAAGATTGCGTTCGTTCGCGCTCTGGGCGATATACGGATCGAGCTTGTCCAACGATTCTGATTGCCGGTCGCCGACGGTTGCATACGTGGCAAATCTGCGACTACTGCCCGGATGTGGTTATACTTGGAAGAGGGACTCGGCAGTTCGCGCCGCCCCCACGCCGGCCGACCCGAAAGCGCCTGGCCCCTTGCCAGGCAATTTCAAGTCCTGGCGCGGTGACAGCGACATGCTCTCACCGGAAACCTCCCAGCGAATTGTCCGAGAAATGTAGAACTGCCGGATCGTAGAGGTGCCAGGTATCGGTCATGCGCCAACTCCGTCGGAACCGGAGGTCTTGGCGCCATCAAGCCAATTGGCCGCCCTTCACCGAAGATTCCAGCCCGTATATTGCGACTTGAGGAGAGATATGGTTAACCAACCTGATGATCGGCCTGCGCTAGTGGTAGAAGACGCCGTAGAACCTGAGTTGCCCATCTGTGACCCACACCATCACTTCTGGGATCGGGACGTCCACCGAGGGGGCGACCGGTATCTCCTCGATGAGCTTGCCCAGGACCTGAGCGGGGGTCACAATGTCACCGATACCGTGTTCATCGAGTGCCGCTCCATGTATCGTGCCGAGGGGCCAGAGGAATTGCGCTCGGTTGGGGAGACCGAGTTCGTTCAAGGCATAGCCGCCCAGAGTGCGAGTGGCAAGTACGGCCCGACGGCGGTTGCCGCCGGCATCGTGTCGAACGCCAACTTAATGCTCGGCGCTGCGGTGGAGCCTGTCCTGGAAGCGCACCTCGCTGCCAGCGGCAACCGGTTCAGAGGCATCCGTTTCTCCTGTGCCTGGGACGCCAGCCCCGAAGTCGGTTCCCCTGGCTCCAATGCGCCCGGTATGCTTCTGGACTCCCGGTTCCGTGAAGGGTTCGCCTGCTTGCAAAAGCTCGGATTGAGCTTTGACGCGCTGGTGTATCACACTCAACTAGGGGAATTGACCGATCTGGCCGACGCATTCCCGGACGCCACCATCATCCTCAACCACATCGGCCGTCCCCTGGGAGTCGGCCCATATGCAGGCAAAGGGGACGAAGTGTTCGATGTTTGGCGCGAAGGGATCACCGCTGTTGCCCAGCGTGCCAATGTACTCGTCAAGCTGGGCGGGTTCGGCAATCCGATTAGCGGTTACGATTGGCACCAGCGTCCCATTCCGCCGAGCTCGGCGGAGCTGGTGGAGACCATCACGCCCTGGTTGATGTTCTGCATCGAACAGTTCGGACCTGAACGCTGCATGTTTGAAAGCAACTTCCCGGTGGACAAGGCGTCATACACCTACACAGCCGTATGGAATGCGTTCAAGCGGGTATCCCAGGACTTTTCAGCGGCGGAAAGAGCCGACATGTTTCAGGGAACGGCAGCAAAGGCATATCGACTCTAGCCAAGTCTGGCCTTCCCGGCACTTCCTATAGTCGTCACACAGGGAGGTCGTAATGTCGTTGCAAAGGGAATGATACCTGGCAAGTACGACTGCCAGTCACGACTGTGGACTGTGTCGGTGAGCACAGAATATCAACGAGGACTACTGCCGGTGATACGCTCCATGTTTTGCTACACCAGCACATATTGAAAATGCCCTACAATCAGAGGTAATACGTCACCTCTGTGACCGCTGAACCTGAGGGCTTTCCGCCTAGGCGAATCATCCGGTTCGCCCGTGGACCCCTCTTTTGTAGCAAAGCAATATGATAGGAGCCACAGATGTCAGAAGTCTCCCACAAAGCCACACTGCTGGAGCATGCGAAGGCTCACTTGTTCCGTTCTTCCAAGGACTACGGCGAGCCCATCATCGCTTCCGGACGAGGCGCCACAGTAGTCGACACGGACGGTAAGGAGTACCTCGACTTCGGCTCCGGTCAGATGGCTGCAAGTCTCGGGCACAACCATCCCGCCATCACCGACGCCCTCAAGCGCAGCTGCGAGCGCATACTCCACTTAAACACCAATTTCGTCAGCGAAGAGGTTATCGAGCTGGGCAGGTCCCTTGCCGACCTCCTGCCGGAGCAGCTTCAGAAGGTGCTGCTTCTCAGCACCGGGGGTGAGTCCACGGAGGTGGCCCTGAAGGTCGCAAAGATGTTCACAGGCCGATTCGAAGTCGTGGGACTCATTCAGGGCTACCACGGTCATACGGGCGGCGCAATGAGCGTCACCTTCTCCAACCGCAGAGGAGGGTACGGGCCATGGGTGCCGGGGGGCATCGCCATACCCACGCCCTACTGCTATCGCTGTCCTCTGAACCTGACATTCCCGTCCTGCGAGTATGCTTGCGCGAAACTCGGGTTCGACATGGTGGACGCGCAGACCACCGGTTCCCTGGCCGCCTTCATTGCCGAGCCCATCCTGAGCGCGGCGGGCATCCTAGAGCCTCCTCCCGGCTATTTCCCAATGGTGAAGCAGATGTGCGAGGAGCGTGGGATGCTGTTCATTCTGGACGAGGCTCAGACAGGACTGGGTAGAGTGGGTGCCACCTTCGCTTTCGAGCAGGACGGTTTCGTGCCGGACATTCTGGCGTTGTCCAAGACCCTCGGGGCGGGGCTTCCACTGTCGGCGATGATCACTTCCCAGGAAATAGAGGAGACCTGCCACGATCAAGGAATGGCCTTCATCTCTTCCCACCAGAATGATCCTTTTGCCGCGGCCGTCGGACTTGCGGTGTTAGAAGTGCTGGTCAAGGAAGGGCTGGCCGACGAGGCTAGAACAAAGGGCCAGTACCTGAAAGATTCGTATATAAGGATGAGAGAAGACCATCCGATCATAGGAGATGTACGTGGGCGAGGGCTCCTGCTAGGCATGGAACTGGTCAAGGACCCGGAGACTAAAGAGCCGGCCGGAGAGGAAACCCGGCGTCTCACCCGGAAGTGCATGGAGAACGGCCTGATCCTCCAGCAGGCGTCCTACGCCACCAACGCCAACGTGTGGCGCATTGCGCCTCCAATGACGGCAACTTACGAGGAGCTGGACCGCGGTGTGGACATACTGGACAGGTCCATGACAGAGCTAGGTCTATAGATTTCAGCACGGTAAGCAGCATACTCCGATTGACACCTGTGCGGCTCACGGCGATAATCCCAGGACCTCACATTGGAGGGAGCGAAGGTTTGCCTGGAAGTGCTGACGTAGTCGTTATCGGTGCTGGTGTGGTCGGTTGCTCGGTCGCCTACTACCTAGCCAGGGAAGGCATCAGGGTGACCATCCTGGAGCGGGAATCCATTGGCAGTGGGGCCTCCGCTCACGCCACCGGTTCCCTTAGTCTGCTAGGTGCCGAGTTCTCACCAGGAGCGTCCTTCGAATTAGCCCGGGCCTCTGACTTCGAGTTCCAGCAGATTGTCCCCGAACTGGAAGCCGCCACGGACATAGACCTGCTCTACCAGCGTCGTGCCTCTCTCCGCTTGGCTCTGGACGAAGAAGAGGCAGACCTGATCAAGAGCTTGATGGTATGGCAGCAACCGCACGTCAGAATGCACTGGATTGACGCCCAGGAAGTACACTCTATCGAGCCCCGCCTTTCCCCCTCCATCATTGGCGCCGTCTATGAGGACGAGTCCGCTCAGTTGGACAGCTACCGCCTGAACCTGGCTCTGTGCCGGGGAGCCGAACTCCTGGGCGCAGACATCCTTTACAGGGAAGTCACCGGCCTTGTCACTAACGGAACCGCGATTTCCGGCGTCAGGACCGCCTCCGGGGACATATCCTGCAGCACGGTGGTGGTGGCCGCCGGCACATGGAGCAGGGCTTTCACTCCTTCGCTGGGGTTCCCTATTCCCGTCCGCCCCTTGAAAGGAGAGCGACTTCTGCTTGACTACCCCGGCGAACCCCTTCCGGTCTTGATCAGCTCTCCCAAGCGCGGTCACATGATCAGCCGGATGGACGGACTCACCAGCGTCGGCAGCACCGGTGGGCGGGATTACGACCGGAAAGAGATCTTCTGGGGCGAGGAGTTCGACCGCCAGCCCACCTCAACTGCCCGGATGGAACTCCTCCAGCGCGCCATAGATGTGTTGCCAGACCTCGAGCGTGCCCAGCTGGTTCAGCAGCTTGCCGGTTCCCGCCCCTTGAGTCCCGACGGAAAACCCATTATCGGACCGGTCCCCGGCAAAGAAGGCATCCTGTTGGCCACCGGCCACACTACCAAGGGCATCCACTTAGGGCCAATCACCGGTCGTATCATCACCGATTATGTCTGCCGCGGTTCAACCGAGGTCGTCTCTGATATGAGCCAATTCCTCCCGGACCGCTTCGCAGATTTCGTGGACGCCGACTTCCTCTCCGCTGCCAAAGTTGTCGAGGAATAACCACCGCGTTAGCCCTCTCTGTTGCCGGCGCCTTTCAATTTCCACAACAACTGACATTAGCTCGGCCACCGCTAATCTTGGGACCGAAACTGACGACTGTCATCTATATTTATGGATTGAAGACGGAGGTATCGACGCACACTCTCACAGTGAGCCCGTCGAGGTGATTCGGCAGTTTCACTAGTCCAGTATGGGACGGCCATCCAGGTAGTCCATATGCACCAACTCGACCCCGGGTGCTTCTAGGGCAAGTTTCCGCTCTATGGGTTCCAAGTCAGTCGGTCCGGTCATCGGCGGGTTCCAGTCGTCGTGATGGCCGAGCACAATGCGCCTGGGACGCAGAAGATTCACTTCCCGGGCGACGAATTGCGCCAATGTGCCCTGGATAGGTTCGCCGTCTATGTTGCCCCGGCCGGCGGCTGCCAGCAGCGCCACGTCAGGCCGAAGATCACGTAAAATTCCGGTCCAATGTCCCGACGTGTCTTTCCAAAGCAAGCTGCCCATCGGGGTCTCGATGAGATACGCCAGTGCCCCGCCTTCGCCTCTGGGTTGTTGAGGACATTCCATCATGTGGGCTTCGGCTTCCGCTATCCCCGGTGCACCCGACGAGGCACGCATTGCCGCCTGGCTGTCGAGATTCGCCTGCCGCTCTTCGAGCGTCAAGCCCAGGTCTCCTAGGCAGACCTCTCCCGAAGCCCCCATTGTAGCCCATATGCATGAGTGCTGGCTGGGAAACACTCGCACAGACACGCTGCTCGACAGCCTGATTCGTTCCCCGCCCGCCACCGCAACCAGCTGCTCGTCGGGCACTTCCTCTATCTCCATCAGTCTCACCGACTCATGGGAGCCGATGATGGTCGCACCCGTCTGGTGGGCGATTCGCTCGGCGCCCCAGAGGTGGTCGAAGTGGGAATGTCCCACCAGCACATAGTCGGCCCTTTCCACATCCGATACTCGGATACCAACAGGCGGCGCCATCGGGTTTCGGTCTATGTAGGCATCGAGGAAGATGATCAAGTCATCGATGACCAGGCGATAGGTGGAGACTCCCAACCATTGCAGCGAAACTCGCATTCCGTTTCTCCTAATTCAGCATCAGTGTAAGACTTCGCTATCGTTGCCGAAAACTGTCGGGATAGATATTACTCACTATAGTGTACGAATTCGAGGAACGCTCGTGACACCTGGGCCAGAGTGGTTGTCGTCTCGACAGATCACTCGCACTGGAGGCGGGAGATAGTCAACTGGGACTCAACCGATCTCGCCATAGCACTTCATCCTGGACATAGGCAACCCTCTCAACGACCATTGAGCCTGCATTAGCCACGATACTCCAGCTTATTGCAAAGTAACCACATCAGCCATTAAGCCATAGAGGACCTCAAAATGAAGAAGGGAATGAGCGGAATCCTTCCCTGCATTGGGATCGGCTCCGGTCCTGACGAGGATTGCGGCTGAACTGATGCGGCACTTGGCAAACTTCCCCATTCATGGAAGAAGACAGGTCGAAAGAGGCTGACATCGGACACACAGCCCATGCGCTCGATGAAGTTGCTTGAAACCTAATAAGATAGGAGAGCTAGGACGTTCATCGACCCAGCACATATCTTTTCACCCCTGCTGGGTGATTACGAAGGTATGCTGGCCGACAATGGTAGGAATCTCGATTTCGCCCTCCACTATGTGCCAGACGGCTGACCGTCAATTGATACCTTACAACGCTAAGGCTCTACATTGGCAATTCGGAATGAAGTCGGAGAGCCGGCAGCGGCTGGAAGACCGGCGTCAGTGGACACTATCAGGCTCGTTCGATCGACATCGTAGAACGCCTGCGACAGGCAGACCGTCGGAAATTCCACTCCATGCACAGTCGGATCCATGAATTTCCTGAGTTTTGGCTCGTCAACGATGCGTGCAATAGCTCCAAAAGATCCACACTGTCCTTTACCATCGTTGTTCTCCTTACCTCGATCATTCATTCACCGATGTTAAGGATGACGCGATGATCTGTACCTGTACAGTCCTCTCTTCTACACCATCATATGGGACGCTACTGGGAAGTCGAATCAGAGCGGCGATCGAGTCAGACATGAAGAATGCGCGCTGCTGATCGTGATAGAGCGCATTAGAAGTGGCGCGATTGTGCGTGGTAAGCACAGTTAACAAACACTTAACTTCCGCTTCCAGTAGGCTAGTTGGCGGCAAGTTGAGCTGCAATTGCCGGGCCTGTTATGTTTAACGTTATAGTAGCGGCTACAGCCCAGACAAACTAAAGTAACGGCACCACCAGAGGCAGAGCGCAACATCATCGGTCTATCACCGCGAGTGCGGGGCAGCTAGGATAGATCAGCCCGAAACGGAAAAGTTCATCGTGTCAGCGCGATACAACACGTCCAACACGAGGCTCACCCAGGCTCCATGAGGTCAGCATCGGTACGCTCAAAAGGCAAGGGCATGGTCATTGATCCTGGTGAATCCGACACGTGTGCCGCCGTCTCATGAATGTGGATCATCTGCGCCAGGTACAGGATTGCGCGGCGTGTGATTCGGAGCGATTCAAGAGATTCTTCGAGAAGTTGAGGCCAACTGAGTCGTTTAATCCAATCGGATGATTCAGGTGCTCCCTCAATGTGAACAGAGAAGAAGCGATGCGTCGCAGCATGCCGGTGCTGGACAAGCTTTCTCAAAGGAGATGTTAATTGCTCTTCCAGTTCAGTGCTCAAATCAAGTAGTGCAGCTAAACCTCTGTTTTCCTCGGGCCGCCTCAAGGCTGCGGCAATTGACGAAGCGAGTTTCTTCTTCGATCTACTGTCGTAGGGGAGAGTACGAAAATCGATGTCGCGAACCCTACGACCAGAACGAAGGTACAGGTGCACGAATGCTGCAATCGTATCTAGAGTGTCTATGGTGACCTTAAGTGCTTGGATCCCGATGCCTGGTCGCACACCCCAGTAAGCGTAATTGAGCGAATCCCAGAACGAAGTTCGTCTTGTGATCGTTTTCGCTTGTCCCTGAATCGGACTGTTCTCATCTGCAGCTAGCCAAACGAGATACCGAGCGGCGATATAGTCCTGCTTTATGGTATTGAAAGCATCGACGATTTCATTGGCGCGGTCCAGAACCGCACTATCAGCGAGACTCAACCTGAAGTTTCTGAATGTGACGGCATCGAGGGTTTCGGACTCAGCCCTGATGCAATCCGGCGAAATGTGCAGAAAAAGTTGATTGCGGAGGCACCAGTCGAGATGTGGGTCGCCAAGCTGAGGGGAAGGCTCAGTGGCATTGTGATGTGATTGCTCCGTGACTAGCAATCCAGCACGCCGTCGCTTGAAAGTTTCGAGTGCCGATTGCCCACCGCAACGCAATACACGATCTTGATCGTTGATCGCAATATCCAGATCAGAGGCGGCTTGTAGATGTACATGGGATTCGTGTCCCCCCATGAGTGGCGCAACATTGAGAAGTGTAATTCCGCGGTTGCCCGCAGCTATACCAAAGGACGAGTCCAGCTTGAGTGCCTGCTGGTAGTAGTCGAGCGCGTCGAGATACCGTCCAACGATATCGAAGGAGTTGCCGCAATCGGTGAGGGCCTTTAGGCGTAGCTCAGTGTCCGCATCCTTGTGTTGCACCACAAAGTGTTGCACCACAAAGTTGAATAATCTGCGAGCCTCGTGAAGATGAAAACGTTTGGTCAGCTACGCATCGCCCATACCTGCTTGCTCGACAGCAAGTTGCCAGAGACCCAGCTGAGCGCAGGCCAGGTTATACGAGATCGTCACCGAGTCGTCGGGAATCATTTCGCTCCAGATCAGGATACCCTTTTGAACTAAAGCAGAGTTCTTGAGCCTCAAGCCTGCGTCGGCGTAAACGAATGCACACAGGTGCCTGACACTTAGTTCTTGACATTCGCCCGGAACCAGAGATTCGGCGAGGGCGACTGCCGCATTCAAAGATCTACTATCGCTCAAGAGGTCAGTAAGTCTGCGTCGAGTTCTCTCATACGCTTCGATGCTGTCGATAACCACATGTTCCATAAGTCTTTCCCTGTTGACGGAACCCGAACACACAACTGTTTACGCTAACACCAGCCTGTCTCAATCGGCCAGTTTCTCTTGCGGCTTCAAATTTGCTCTGCCCGGTGACCTTCATTTCGATGAACAGCCTAGTCTCTCTGCTTTGAAACTCCTCGGCTCGGCGAATAGGCCCTTCCGGCTCCACGGCACGTTCATCGGCGCAGGAGGTAACTGTTGATGACGATGCAAGGAAAGACTTTGTCTTATTGCACGTGGCATACTCATGTGTCTGTCTCATGAGTCTGCGTGGTTTCGGGGTGTAGAATGTCGGCAGGACTCGGGAGTGGGAGGATAGCAGATGTCCCTTCGAGAGATGAACCGAGAGCAGGCCTGGCTGTTGCCGCCGACACTCGATGAGCTTGTCCCTTCCGATCACCCTGCCCGGTTCGTCGCCGAATTCGTGGATGCCCTGAACCGGGAGGACTGGATAGAGTTGGGAGTGCAGCCGGATGGAGAAGTCCTGGGAGCGCCAGCCTACCATCCACGCGCGGTGCTGAGCGTGTGGCTGTATGGCTTCATGACCAACGTGCGCTCATGCCGGAAGCTGGAGGCAGCCCGCCGGGACCAGATACCCTATCTGTGGTTGACTGGATGGCAGCATCCCGATCACAACACGCTGTGACGGTTCTACCGGAAGCACAGGCAGAGTATGAGAGAACTGTTCAGGCGCACGGTACGTACGGCGGTGGCTATGGATCTTGTGGACCTGGCGATACAGGCGGTGGACGGAACGAAGGTGTACGCAAGCGCGGCGGTGATACAGACCTATGACGCCAAGAGATTGCAGGAGTTGCTCGATCGGGTTGAGAGTGCTATAGAGGCTCTGGAGGCTCAGAACGAAAGTGGAGAAGAGAGGGATGTGACGCGTCTGCCGGAGGAGTTGGTAGAGCGGAAGGCGCTGCGACAGCGGGTCAGGCAGGCAATGAATGACCTGCCGAGTATGGAGCGTCCAAACCGATACAAGCGCCCGGCGCGCATCAACCTGACTGACAAGGATGCCAGGCTGATGCGAACTCGCAAGGGGATTGTGCCGAGTTACAATGCACAGGCAATGGTATCGCCAGTGGCTACTGACGAGGGAGTTGCCGGCATGTTGGTCACCGCCTCTGACGTGGTGGATGAGCCCAATGACACCGCCCGCCTGACTCAGATGGCGGAACAGGCCGAGGAGATGACCGGAGTTAGAGTGCCTATGACGCTGGCTGACGCCGGTTACTTCGCCGGCAAGCACGTTGCGGAATTGCACCATAGGGGGCAGCAGGTGGTAATGCCGGATAAGGCCCGGCCAACGGACCATCCGTACCACAAAGACCAGTTCAGATACGATGAGGAGACCGACAGTTACACCTGTCCTCACGGACAGACCCTTGCCTTCACAGGAATGAAGAGCGACCGGAAGAAGAGCCGCTTGTATCGAGTGGCTTCTGCGACAATCTGTCGAGGGTGTCCCGCTTTCGGAACCTGTACGAAGAACAAGAGGTATGGGCGCAGCGTGGAGACTGGACTACACGACGTCGCGCTTCGCCGTCACAGGAAGTGGATGGCGACCGATGAAGCCAAGCAAATGTATGTGCGCCGGCTGCCGCTGGTGGAACCTCTCTTCGCGATCATCAAGAACCAACTCGACGCGCAACAATTCAAGTTGCGGGGCATTGCCAATGTCAGGGCCGAATGGACTCTGCTCGTGACGGCGTTCAACCTACGGACTCTCTGGAGGGTGTGGCGCGCTAGGACCGAGGCCCGCTCGACCTTCGTCTGAGTGCGAACGATAGGGCAAAACTTGTACCTCTCACCCTGGAACACCTTCGCGCCGATCACGCATCACCCTCACCTAAAATCCTGATGGAATAACGCCATTGGCGCAAATCCTCAACTCGATGCCGCATAGGTCGTCTCCACTGCGGTTCGCAGCAAACTTATGAGACAGACACTACTATGTACCACCTGCTGTCCGCCACAAAGTTCTGTAGTTACATATCTGGAGGTAGTCGTACTGATATCCGGCTTCTGTACAGCATCTCATGGGAGTTCATCCGATCACTCGAAGCGGGATATGGAATTCAGAGTCTCAGTGTGGAGGTGGAGGATGTGGGAGCCGGAAAGAGCTTTGGCGACAGTCTGCGTGACCACTTTAGGGGATCATGCACCGAGTTGTACGCAACCTGGGTGCAAAGGTTGTGGCGCTATGGCTGAGACTTCTACCTATACCTGAGTCCTCTGTATTGTCCAACTGGGTCTCGAGTCAAAATGGTCGACCATTTTGGGTGGACTCGGTGAGTTTCTGACTTGTCCGAAAGGTCATCCACCTTGAAGGAGAGCCTGTCCAGCCAGAAGCCGAGCCTCGCCGAGAGAATGGCGCCGGTCCGAGTCAAGCCGGTCGCCATGATGCCCGACCAGATTTAGGGGCCATGGGAAATGAAGACATTCTTCGTTTCAGCACCTGTGTGCACGCAAACTCCTATCTCCTACTTCGCCAGCTCCCGGGCCGTAAACGTCTTGAAGGCACCTATAACCCTCTCTCTATAAAGGTGCACCTCATCAGCCGGGTAGTTCATATAGACCGCGATCACCCACAAGTCGGTATCCACGAAGACTGCTCCCTGCGTCACCATGCCGCCCTCTTCAGTCTCCCATTTCAATTCGACTGTCTCGAGCACATGGCCCGCCGCTGTCTTGAGCGTGTCGCGGCTGACCAGGGCCCCCTCAGCCTCAGCGCCCGCCGCCACTCTGTCGGCAAAAGTCCTCGCCCACCACTCAGGGGAGCGGTCGGTGAGCCCGGTAACGGACATGTCGTGCCACTCGACCCCAGTGGTTATCGCTGGTTCTCCGTCGGAGCAGCGGTGAGCGTTGTCCGCTAGGCCGGGCGCTTCCCACATCTGCCCGCAGTCGGCTGGATACCGCAGCGTGAACCGCCCATCGGGAGCGGTGAACGTATATTCTCCGTCCGCCGGCTCCTGCACCACTTGGGGTGGCCTGAGTTCACTGGCGGACGAGGCGCCGTAGTCCCACACCTCGCACTTCGCCATGACCTCACCAGCTATCTCGCCAAGCCCCACGGACGGCACGGTGCGGTCGAGTTCAGGGTGGTCGGGGAAGATCAGCCGGTAGCTCTCAGCGTCCGTCTCCCCGATGCGCCTAACGAGCAGCTTTGCATCCTCTTCGAAGAGGGAGATGCCCGTGTCGTAGGAATACGCCCGCTTCCATTTGACCGGGAGGACCTCCCCGGTCACAATCGTCTCCACGGTCACAATCTCATCTTCCCCTGCCAAGTCATTCGGCAGGCGCTCGGGGTACCTGATGTTCACCGTCGGTCCGCTCCCCTTGCCGCCATGACCAACGACGGAACATTGGTAAGAGGTCGTCAGCCGGTCACCTGGCGTCAGCATAACAAACGCCGTGGCCTGCCATCTGTCCTCGTCTACCTCAATGAGATACCACTGGCCCTCCTCCGAGTCCTCTATGGATCTGTCGGCTTCCATGCGGAGCACCTGTGGAGGGGCGGAATTCTGTTGTCGGGTCGGTGTGGGCGGCTTGGAGGGGGAGGGAGCTGTAGCGTTTGACACTGCCGTGGGAGCAGCATCAGTTGCGGTCGGTGGAGGCGTTTCAATAGGCGCTGCCACCTCACTGCTGTCACCGCCCGCACACCCTATGGCCGTTAGGAGGGCGGCCGTCAACACGAACACTGGGATTGTCAGATACGGAGCTATTCTAGTCATACTATGCATCTATAGCACTACAGGGTACAACGGTCGCAGATTTGATAGTCGTCGTATGTAGAGTTATTGCCTGGCACCTCCGGACGTCAAGACCCTTGCGAAGTGGGGAGTCCTGAGGGACGCATGGATACTCCCTCTACCGCACTCCCTAGAAAGGGTGTCCCAGTATGGCTGCTGGGACCATTGTCCGCCCCCTCAACCGCTCTTTCCCACTACGCCCTCCCGACTGCAACATGGCCTGAAGTCAATTCTCCGTTCGGCCGCTCGCGGCGGGCCAACGCCAGAAGGAGTGAGAAAACGGCCAAAAGCTACAGGTCCATCCTGAGCCTAATCGTGAAGGCTCTTGATTTCGTCAGGTCAGGTGGGCTGCTTGTATCCAACCCGAAGTCCACCAGGGCGTGCCCAATTCAAAATTACAGGTGATCTGTGCATCCGTATCACCTTCGTGCGAATTATCGGTTGGTGGTATGTAGCCTCCCTCGCTCCTCTCATTCACGGGGCAGGCGGACTTGCCTGACCGTCCTCGTTAAGACCCCAGCACACCGCCGAGCCCTCCTCTCGCAACCCACATGTGTGGAACAAGCCGCTGCTGATGGCTACGAAAGTCTCACCTTCCGGCGGGCTTGCCTGACCGTCCTCGTTAAGATCCCAGCACACCGCCGAGCCGTCCTCTCGCAGTGCGCAGGTGTGCAGCTCG
Source organism: Dehalococcoidia bacterium (assembly GCA_965204855.1). Classification (GTDB taxonomy): domain Bacteria; phylum Chloroflexota; class Dehalococcoidia; order Lucifugimonadales; family JADFKI01; genus Bin90. The sequence continues at coordinate 687,329 of OZ242018.1, read as the reverse complement.
CCGCTGCTGATGGCCACGAATCTGGCCGTGACCTCTTCGGCCTCTTCGTCTGGCGCGCAGGCTGCAATCAAGGACATGGACACCAGGACAGCTATGAATGAAATGACCAAACGAAGCAGTTTGAAGTTCATTATTACCCAGCTCCGTATGGGGACGGATTATCGTTCATCGTCTCAATGTAGTCGGTCTTGATTAAGGCGTGTTGACATTCAGCTTTGAGCGGTCTGCCATCACACAGTCAGCGTTGTCAGGAGCAAGTCCCTGCCGTGCTGTTCTCCGGTCATCCGGGCGGGTTTCACGGCAGGTCGAGCCTGCCGCCAGGGCCTTCCCGTCACGGAGCGTCTCCCCGGCGCCTCCAGGGAAAGTCAACAGATTACGCAGGTTGACTGCTGCGTTAAGATTCCTCTCATGCTTCGTTCCACAGGAGCCACACCGCCAGTGTCGCTCACGCTTGAGTTTCGCGTTCACGATCCCGCAGGCAGAACAGGTCTTGCTCGATGGATAGAACCGGTCGGCAAGCACCACCTCGCAATGGTGCCACTCACCTTCATACAGGAATTGCCGCCTTATCTCGCCCATCCCTGCGTCAGACTGCGCCTTCGGTGTCAGGCCCGTCAACATGCCCTTGATATTCAGGTTCTCGATGACCAGCGACTGGAACTTATTCACCAGGGTCGAGGTCATCTGGTGCCGGGCATTGCGACGCGGACCCGTTGTCCTTGGCTGGAGCCGATCTATGCCCCGCTGCACCTCCCACCATCCACGGCTGTCTAGCTTACGGCGAGCCTGCGCCTTCTGCCATCGTCGCAGCTTACGCTCGGCCTGATAGTAGGCCTTGGGATTCTCCCAGACCTGTCCATCGGAGTCAGTTGCCATCGGGCTGATGCCGGTATCCACAGCGCCCGCGGCAATGCGACAGTCGGGTTCAGGACGAACAGTTGGCTCACGCCAGTATTTCACGCTCAAGACCCACTTGCCGTTCCTTCGGCTGAAGTGATGGGCGCAGCCGTCTTTGTGTTTGTTTCCCGGTAGCTTATGGATAGAGCTGGCTTTGCTAAGACCAAGATGGCGGTTCAAGTCCGCCTCAGAACCCTTACATCGTATCACAGGCCTGGGTATCAACTATTCTCTCTGAATTTCAAAGTGAGCTACTGTCGATTACTACGAGCCTCTTGCGAACATCTACCTGGACATTCTCGAAATTTGGCCGGGCAGTATCTCAAACGTGGACGAAGCGGTGGAGGCTCATTCGAGTCTGATGCCTCAGATGGTAAGATTAAACCCAAGAACCGAGGACATGCTCAGACGGTTCAGATCGGATTCCGTCCCTGTCGGCCTCGTCGCAAGTGGTGGTATAGCCACGCAGTGGGGCAAGTTGCACAACGCGGGCATCGCCGACTTGGTCACCGCATGCGTCGTCTCAGAGGAATTCGGCGCTCGCAAGCCCGATCCATCAATCTTCAACTACGCATTGGAACAGATAGGAGATTCTCCAGAAACCACCTTTTTGTTGGTGACAATCCTGACGACGACATCGTGGGGGCGAATAGCATGGGTATGGCGACTGCCTGGATCAGCCTTGGCCGAGAGTGGATGGTGCCTTCCGTCCAGCCGGACCACGTCCTTGAAGCCGTATGGGAAGTGTATGATCTGGTCTCGATGCCCTGAAGAATACCGTCGAATGCAAACACTTGGGCAATGAATGGGCCAATTGGGAGGCACTCAGGTCAACTATCGCATGACACAGCAGTAGTGCGAGAAATTAAGGCGCCGCAACCGTGAGCTTCGCTGGAAAGGAGCTTAAGAGTCGCCACACCACGCCAGTATCCCAGAAAGGCAGAAACCAGAACCTGGACTTAGGAGGATACGACATGGCAAACTCAGCGAGATTCGGTCTGACGCTGTCGAACAGGGGGGTGCTGTTGGGGCTGACAACTCCAACCGAACTCATCGAAATGGCGGAAGCCGCCGACTCCTCGGGCGCCTTCGCTCACGTCTGGGTCGGCGACCAGATTATGGCCAAGCCCAGGATGGAGTCGATAGTCCTGATGGCCGGAATCGCCGCTCGAACCAAGTCGGTGAAGATCGGGCCCGCTTGCATGGCAAGTTTCCCGTCCCGACACCCAATCGTGCTGGCCTACCAGTGGGCCAGTCTGGACCAGCTCTCCGACGGCCGCATGATAATGGCAGCCTGTATGGGCGTCCCGGAGTCCCAGAACCTCGCTCGAATCGAACTGAATAACATGGGCATCACGAACAGGGAGCGGGGCCCAAGGCTGGAAGAGGGTATAACGATCCTGCGTAGGCTCTGGGCCGAGGAAAGCGTTACGTTCAAGGGGAGATTCTACGAGCTGGATGAGGCATTCGTGGAGCCTAAGCCGGTGCAGGAGCCGCCACCGATCTGGGTAATAGGCACTCCCAGACTCAGAGGCGGGGATGCGCGCGTAACGGAGCGCAACCTGCGAAGGGTCGCCAGGCTCGGAGACGGTTGGATGACGACCGCCTGGCCTCCCGCCGACTTCGCGGAGCTTCGCGGCCGGATACTAGAGTACGCGGCAGACTATGACAGGAGCTTCGACGACTTGCCGTGTTCTCTGTACTACAATATCAACATCAACGAAGACCGCGACGCCGCAATCGAAGAATCAAAGAGATACCTCGAAGGCTACTACACTCCCCAGACCTTCTCCAGGGAAGCCGTAGAGGGTTGGGTGGCGTGCGGTCCTCCTGAACAGTGTGTCGAACAGCTTCAGGGCTTTATTGACGCGGGCGCCACCGATATACTGCTGCGCTTCCCAAGCTGGGACCAGCAGACTCAATTCAGAAAGTGCGTCGAGGAGGTCTTGCCCCACCTGACGTAGAGGAGGGTTGGGTTCGACGCCATTGCGCCTCGCCCTTCCCAGCACCAGCGTTTGCGACGGCAACCGCCATCCATCGTCACGGCCGCGAAACTAGCCTGTCTGAGCGGAAGCATGAGGGAACGGATGAAGGAATCCACGGCTTGGCGGATATGGAGAGAAGGGTCGGCAAGGTTCTTCCGTCTCGCTAGCCATCTCCCTGCAGGGCGGGGATCCAGGTGGAAATGGCTATTCGTGCCGCTCATCTCAGTCTTTTCCGTTCTGGCAGTCCTCAACTTCGGCGTTGCATGGTACTACTCCGGCGTGCTTAACGAACTTGCGCTGGAGGTGGCAGCAAAGGAGGTGGAATACAACCTCGTTGCCTCCTCCTATGGCGATGGTCTGGTCAAACTGGAGAAAGGTCCTGAAGACGGCGAGTGGAGTCTCGCCGGCAAGTGGTGGCTCGGCTGGGATGGCGGCAATGGAATGATCGAAGACGTCGTGGAGCGCGGGGATGACTACTTGCTCCGACAATTCACGATGATAGATGGAGGCCCTCCCCACTCGGCTCCGGCGTTCGTGACGGATCACATCTATCCGAGCGATCCCTATCTTGCCTTTGGCATCGAGTACGCAGAGGTGGAATACGAATCGCCCCTGGGAAGTCAAGACGCCTGGTGGTTTGAGGGAGATGACGACACGTTGGCGATCTTTGTGCACGGTCACCGTGGCGCTCGCGGCGACGGCTTGTTCCTGCTGCCCACATTGAATGACCTTGGCGTCCCTGCGCTCTTCATCACCTACCGCAACGACGAAGGACAGCCACGTGACCCGAGCGGCTTCTACCAGTACGGCCTGACCGAATGGCAAGATGTCCATGCAGCGGTGGAGTACGCACTGTCCCAGCCGGGCGTCAGGGACGTCGTTCTGATTGGCGAAAGCATGGGCGGCGGCATAGTGTTGAAGTTCCTCTACGAGTCGCCGTTGGCCGGCTCCGTGACCGGCGCTGTCTTGGACTCGCCCGTGACGGACTTCAAGGCTTTGGTTGACCTGGGAGCTCGAGAGCGCAATCTGCCCGGATTCGTGGCCGATACGGTGAAGTGGGTGGCCACGCTCCGCTTCGGCGTGGACTGGGACGCCATGGACTACTTGCAGGATGCGGACCGCCTCGACTTGCCTGTCCTGCTCACTCATGGGGAGGACGACACCCGCGTACCCATCGAGACGAGCGACAGACTGGCTGAACTGCGTCCCGACATCGTATCCTACAGTGTTTATCCGGATGCCAGCCATGCGAGCGGTTGGAACGTTGACTCCACGCGCTACGAACGAGAGCTAAGGGATTTTCTACTGGCAGTCATCAGGTGAAGCCGACCGGAGTTCAGGCGCTTCGGACGGTATGAATGTGGACACGGAGGGCAATACCTATTGCGGCAGGTTCCGATGGTATTCACATCCTAAATCCCGGCGGCGAGCGCCTGAGCATCGTGGTTCACGAGGAGCCCGCCACCACAAATGTCTGCATTGGGGACAGCGGCTGGAAGTCGGTGCTTTCCACTACTCGCGAGGAGGCCCGCCTACTTCAACAGCGCTTCGACTATTCTATGGTAACCTAACACCAATTGCGGTGCGAGTGAGAAAACCTGTCCGTTCGCGGGCAGCCATGGTCGGCGAGATTCGTCAAGCACACTCCCAAGGGGGGTTCCTATGCCAATTCCCAGAGTAATCTACCAACCCAGGCCGGGCAGTCCGATCGACGTTGACCGGGTATTCTACGGACGTCTGGGCCAGGAGACGGAGACGCGCAACCTGATCGAACAGTTCGTAGTGCCAATACGCTCCGGCAGAGCCTGGCCGGTACTGGCAGGCCAGATATGTCGGATCGTTGTGGTGGAAGGGGCGCAGGTAGCAGACTTCAACGCATGGAACCTCAATAATCCCAGAGAACGGTTCTGGGCGGCCCGCACCAAGCAGCTGCACCGGGCCCACGTCACCACATTCGACCGGCTATGGTCGTGTCTTCCGTACCTGCGCCCCATGCTCACCATCACGGCAGACACGGTGGACTATCCACTGGACGAGGATGGCGCCGGATGTCATGACCTGCTGGGCACCCGCTGCGATCCATACGTCCACAAGATGCTGAACGGCGATGATTTCGACTACTGTTGCCACTCGAACCTGGTGCGGGCAATCGCTCCGTACCACCTCGATGAGATCGACGTTCACGACGTTCTCAACATATTCCAGGTGACCGGACTTACCACCGACGACCGCTACTTCGTGAAGCCCTCACCGGCCAGGCGGGGAGACTACTTTGAGTTCTTCGCAGAGATAGACCTGCTCTGCGCCATATCAACCTGTCCCGGCGGGGACCTGTCGGTACAGTCTTGGGGAGAAGACGCCGAGGATCCCGGCGACACCTGCCATCCTCTGGGCGTCGAGATTTATCAGCCTCATCCCGGACTCGTGGAGGGCTGGCAGTCGCCCCCAACGAACGATTACCGAGGCATCCACGGGCTTGACCGTCCACAGTAGCGCACTCCGCACCGTTTTTCGACCTGCATATAGCCCCGAGGAGAGGCATACCATGGCTCGCCAGCTTACCCAACACAAGGAAGAGATCACCGCTCGCTCTAACTCTGCGATCGATGATTCGAGACAAGCCCTGATCGACCTGTCGAGAGACGTCCACTCCCACCCGGAGTTGAACTACCAAGAACACTACTCGTCCAGTGCTCTTGCCGGATTCCTCGAAAGCCGGGACTTTCAGGTGGAACGGGGTGTCGGCGGGCTGGAAACCGCGTTTCGCGCCATCATCCCCGGCGACGCAGGTGAAGGCCCCACGATTGCCGTCCTGGCGGAATACGATGCGCTGCCCGAGATCGGGCACGGCTGCGGACACAACCTCATTGCGATGGCCGCGATGGGCGCTGCCCTGGGGTTGCAGGCGAACGCACAGGACTTGCCCGGACGCGCAGTGGTAATTGGAACTCCGGCGGAAGAAGGCGGCGGGGGTAAGATACGGCTCCTGGAGGCCGGCGTATTCGACGGCGTGGACGCCACCCTTTCGTCCCATCCATTCTCCAATCGCACTCTGATACCGACGACCGCGGCGGAGGGGGAGAGCTGGAGCTTGGCGATGGTCGGCTACCGGTATATGTTTCATGGGAAAGCCGCTCACGCTGCTGCTGCCCCTGAGGCCGGCATCAACGCGCTGAACGCGGTTATCCACCTCTTTACCGGCATCGATGCCCTGCGACAGCACCTGAGAGATGACGTTCGCATCCACGGAGTAATCACTGATGGGGGCATGGCGCCCAACGTCGTGCCGGAGTTTGCCGCCGCCAACTTCATGCTGCGATGCAGGGACCGGCGATACCTGAGCGACGAGGTGGTGGGCAAAGTGGAACAGGTGGCGGAAGGGGCCGCGTCAATGACGGGCGCGCGTCTGGAGGTCCAGGAATTCTACCCCTTCTACGAGAATGTCCAGCCCAACGTGACCCTGGCACAGGCTATCGGAACCAACGCCGAGGCGCTGGGCATGAAGATGGATGAACCCGTGTCAGGTCGTCCGGGCGGTGGAGGCTCAACCGATTTCGGCAACGTGAGTCAGGTAATGCCGGCTTTCGAAATGAGGTTTGCTGTCAGCGAGGAACCGGTCGCTGCTCATTCGAGAGAGATGACCGAGACTGCCATCACCGATCCGGCCCTCTCGAACGCGCTCCTGGTTGCCAAGACACTGAGTCTGACGGCCGGCGATCTGCTGCGCGATGCCACGCTGTTAGAGTCCGCGAAGACGGAGTTTGCCGACCGCAGCGGCTGACGCCTACGCGATCCCTAGACCACCGGTCGCGCCAGCGTTTCGGGTGACACTTTGCGCGGCAGCCATTTGCCGTCGGACGAGTTGCCGACCAGCTTCCCTTCTTCCACGATCACCTTGCCCCTCAGCATCGTCTTCACCGGATATCCCTCGCACTCGAATCCCTCCCAGATGCTGTAGTCGGAGTCCGCGTGGAGGTCGTCGAGCGTGAGCGTCTTGCGAACGTTCGGATCTATGAACACAAGGTCGGCGTCGCTGCCCGGCGCAATGACCCCCTTCCGCGGATACAGTCCTAGTATCTTCGCCGCGTTGGTCGAGGTTATGTCCGCGAACCGCGTCAGCGACATCCCTCCCTGCGAAACGAACTTTGTGAACGCAACCGGGATCCTCGTCTCGATGCCGTTGTGACCTCCGCACACCGTCTCGATGGTCTGCCCCCAGAACTTGACGTCCTTGTACGTAGTGTACTCGTCCGTAGCCGTCGTGGATACTCGTCCGTCCATCAGCCCAAGCTGAAGCGCGTCCCTATCCGACTCGTACTTGATAGCCGGGTACGTGTGAATCTTCGTACCGTTCGGCTTCTTGTAGTCGTCGCAGGTGAACTCGAGGTAGTTGTGCAGTGCTTCGCCGTACACCGGCTGACCCCGCTCCCTTGCCTCACCTATAGCCGCCACACCTTCCTTGGCCGTGACGTGGACGAAGTAGATCGCCACCTCCGCGTGCTCCGCCATCCTGATCACCTTGCGGAACGAGACGTCCTCGGAGATGTTGCTGTGTACCAGGTGCAGGTTGTGACCCTGGTCCCTACCCTCACGCTTCAGCTTCTCCTCCATGTAGGTCACCATGTCGTCGTCCTCTGCGTGGACTGCCATGATGCCCTGGTTCTTCGACACTTCCTCGAAGATGGCCTGCAGGTGGCCATACGGCACGCGACCGCCAAACGTCGTGAATATCTTGAAGCTGGCCTGACCGGCCTGGATCGCCTCTCCGATTTCACCGATGGTCTGCGGACTCACCGCGCCCGCGAGTATGTAGTGGTATGCGAAATCGATGTAGCTGTGACCGGCGAACGCCTGCTGCCGCGACTCCAGCTGCCGCATGATCGGGTCCGGGGAGACTGGGTCGTCAGGCGTGACCGGCAGCGTCCCCGCGAAGTCGAGCAGCGTGGTGACACCGCCGAATGCCGCGGCTCGTGTGGCCGCCTCGGGAGGCTGAGTGAACACCTCCGGCCGACCGGCCCACTGCTCAGGCACCGGAATGCCGATGTGCGTGTGTGGTTCGATCCCGCCCGGAAGAACGATCAACCCCGACGCGTCCACGACCTGCGCTCCTTCAGTCGGAAGCACGCCAGGATGCGCCAGCGCCGCGATCCTGCCATCCGAGATGGCAATGTCCGCCTCCAACACTCCCTGCGGAGTCACAACCTGCCCGCCAATAACAATGGTATCCAGCATGAAGACCTACCTCCTCCTGAGCTTACAAGACCGATGGTATGTTCGAGGCCGCACACTGTCAAGGAGTGGCACGGGAACGTCAGCTAATCGTCGTTCCGGCGGATGTTGTCAGACCAACACTTGTGCGAATTTGTGGAGAATTGCAACGAAGAGGACTGTACATTATTATGAACTCGCTGAAGGGAGTTGCGGACGGTGAAGTATGCGAACAGGGGCTGAGTACAAAGAGAGTCTGCGCGATGGGCGCGACGTATGGGTACTGGGCGAAGGCGCTGTGCGTGACGTTACGACACACCCTTCGACTTCGGCTATGGTGGATGAGTATGTCGCCTGGCATGACCGCCACTTTGACCCTGACTGGCAGAACATCCTTCTGACCCCACCCGACGGAAACGGCCAGCGCCACCCACTCGCGCTCACTCCGCCTAAGACGTCCGCAGACTTGAGGCGACTGGGGAAGGCCATCAGCGCCGTGCATTTCGTGACCGGCGGGAACATGACCCACACCCCGGGTTATGGAGTCCTGATTGCTCTGGGGTTGCTGAATTCCCTGAAGCGGCTGAACCACTCCTCAGCAGAAATTGAGGCGGCTGAGGCGTATCTGGAGTCTCTGACTGAGAGTGGCAGGTTTCTCACCTACGCCGCGGGTGGGCCGCTAATCGGGGCACGGCTCCGTGAGGCTGAGAGCGAACGCGTGGCACTCCGCCTGGTCAGCGAAACCGCTGAAGGCATCGTGGTGACCGGCAAGATTCAGATGCACACCAGCACGCCCTTTGCGGAGGACCTGCTGGTTGGCAGCATGAATGAGTTGCCACCGGGCAGTGGGAGACACCTTTGGTTCATAGTGCCGGTGAACGCGCGCGGCATCCGGGTGGTGTCGCGCCGACCCGTCGTCAAGCACGAGAACCTGTTCTTATCACCTTTAAGCAGCCGGTTCGATGAACTAGATTCCATGGTCTGGCTGGAGGATGTATTCGTCCCCCGCTCCCGCGTCTTTACCGGGGAACCGGCGCGTCAAACGAGGCGCCATTCGCTAGTGTCCTGGCTGCTTTGGCACCACAGCCACGGTTGGCTTGCAAAGGCGGAACTGACACTGAGTCTGGCTCTAGCATTGGCTGAGGTCATGGGCCTCAAGAACAATCCTCGGACAGTTGAGCAGTTGGTCGAGTTGACCGTCAATGTCCAGACCACCCGCTCCTGCCTGACGGCGGCAGAACTGGACCCGGAAGCGACAGCGAGCGGGTATGCCTTGCCCAACCTGCTCCACGTGGCCGCTTCAGGAATCAACATGCTCAAAGTCCGCCAGAGAATGGCTGAAATCTTGCGTAGTCTCCCCGGCTCGTCGTTGGTCAACGCTCCTGCCGACACTGACTTCGCAGACCCGAGGATGGCCGCCGAGCTGGAAGACGCCTTTGGCGGAGGCGGCTATACTGCGCTGCAACGAGCGGCGCTGCTGCAGCTCGCCTGGGACCAGGTGTCGTCGGGCCTGGACGGACGAGAGGCGGCTTTCGAGCTCCATGCCAGTGGAGGGCCGCCGGTATGGCGCCGCCGTTTGGCCGCCTGGTTTGAAAGATACAACGAATTGGCCAACAGCGTACAGGAGTTTGTCCAGGTGGACCTGCCGCACATGGACATGACCAGCCTGCAGGAGGCACTGGAGGTGCCGAGGCGAGTACCTCAATCTCGAAACGTTGAATCCCCAGTCAAGGAATCAACCTGAAGTCATAGGGCAGGGCATGATTCGTCATATCCCCCTTCCTAACCTTCTCCCAGAGGGGGGAAGGGACAAGACGAGCGGCAATTATGCCCACCTCTAAAATATGCCGCCGCTCTTGACACCGGAGAGATGAACAGGTCAGGCTGAGAGGCGCCTCATGTTAAGATACGTTCTGGCGACCTTCGCGGTTGATGCCCAATCTGATTGGACGGTGCCACACGATGCCTAAGACAACCGTAATCATCACCGTTGACGGATATGACCCCGAGTACATAGATGCCTGTGAAGCGCCAAACCTGATGGCACTGGCGCAACAGGGCTTCTACCGAGTCGGGAAGTCGATGATGCCGTCGGTGACCAACGTGAACAACGTGTCCATCGTGACCGGCGAGTACCCATCGGCGCACGGGATAAGCTCCAATTACAGGATGGTGCGCGAGACGGGCGAGGACATCTACATGGAGTCCGGGGAGTACATCCTGTCGGAGACACTGTTCCAGCGGGCGAGCAGGATGGGCGCAAGGACGATCCTTTCGACATCGAAGGACAAGTTGCGCACGCTGCTGTCCGACGGCGCGGATGTGGCTATCTCGTCGGAGCGTGCGCCGGTGTGGGCGGTCGAGGGCGTGGGAGAGCCGCCTCCGATCTACTCACTGGAGGTCAACGGCTGGACCATACGAGCGGCCAGCCACGCGATGAAACTCGAACCTGCCGACATCGTCTATATCTCGACTACCGACTTCGCCATGCACACGTATGCGCCCGACGAGCCGGAGTCGCAGCAGCATATCTCTGTGCTGGACGACGCTATTGGTGAGCTCGTGGACGCGCATCCCGATGTCACGCTGCTGCTGACGGCGGACCACGGCATGAACCCTAAACGGCGCATGGTTGACCTCGCGCACGTGCTTGCCGCGAAAGGGATCGGCGCGGAGGCGGTGCCCATCATAAAGGACCGCTACGTGGTGCATCACAACAACCTCGGCGGCTGCATGTTTATGTATCTCCACTCCGGCGACGCGTCGCGGGCAGACGAGGTAGCCGGCATCCTGCGTGAGACCCCTGGCGTGGAGCGGGTGTACAGCCGAGAGGAGGCTGCGGACGAGCTTCGGCTGAACTATGACCGCATTGGCGACCTGGTCGTTACCGGAGACATCGACACCGTGTTCGGCCCGAAGGAGCTCAAAGACTCGTGGGACGACACCGGGGCGGGTCACAGTCTGCGGTCGCACGCATCGGCGCACGAGCAGGACGTACCGATAATCGGCTACAACGGCGACTTCGACGGGTTCGAGTTTACGGAGAACCGGGACATCGGGCGGTACGTGTTCGAGCGGGTGCTGGGCAAACCTCTTGTGCCGCGTCATAGCAGTTGAGTAGCGTAAGCAGCACCTACTGTTTCGTCCTTGACTTCGCACGTGAGGCGGAATAAATGATGCTCCTTGTATCCCCAGGCCGTGCTTTGCAGGCTCATCAAACGTGAGGAAGAGGTGGTAGTGAAGCAGCGGAACGACGCCCCGGAAGTCAACGCATCGCAAGGGACATCATAGCCGAGGCATGAGTCAGTTAGGTTTGAAATAGGTTGGCACAAACAGTCTCTCCGGATTGGGTCTGCTGTAGTGCTTGAATCGGACAGGTCGAACGGGAAGTGAGTCCAAGACCTAGTGTTGTAAGGGTCACCACATTCGACGGGCAGTTTCAAGCGCGGTTGCTGTACCTATAAACAAACAGTGATGCCGATCTTCGCGCAATGGTAAGTGGTAATAGGCAATATCACCTGGCTCTCCACTTAGCGCCAAATTGCACATTGCGACCAGCGGCTGACGCAGAAAGATTGGCAGGCGAATACCATCATTCGCCTTCCGGCCACACCGGCTCATGATGGCCCAACGGCACAGCGGGCCGTGACCAGTGTGGACGCGTCTCTGACAATTGGAGTACAGGGGCGAGATGGCTTACGCGCCCTATCGAAAGGTCGCTGAATGTTGACCAGCTCGCTATCTCCTCCGAAGTGAAGTCTTCCGGCACATCTCGCAGTTGGTCTTCAGATACTTGTCCTCTACCTACGAGCCAGCGCCCTGTCTGCGCCAGCGAGATTGACACCAGCCAGCTGCCTCCTTCCGTCGCCCGGCGCGCGAGGGCAAGCAACGCGCCGAATGCCATAAGATAGCCGGTCAGGTAGTCGATTGCCGAAACCGGATAGAACTGTGGGCCCGGCTCAGAACCGGGGAATAACTCCCCTTGCCTCGCGGTTATGCCGCTCACCGTCTGAACGACCGTATCGAAACCGCGCCGCGCCGCCCAAGGTCCCACGCGCCCGAATGCCGACAGCGAGACGTAGATGATGCCGGGTCGCAACGCCGCCAGGTCGTGCGGCGAAAGCCCGCGTCCCGCAAGCGTGCCCGGACGGTAGCCCTGCGAGAAGATGTCCGCCTGCCGTATAAGGTCGCGCAGCGCTTCGAGGTCTTGATTTTGCCGGAGGTCGAGGTGCGCCGACAGCTTGCCATGGCCCGTGTCAAACTCCTGAGAGCCTATGCTGGCAAGATGAGGCGCGGTAATCTTCAGCACGTCCGCCCCATGCTCCGCCAGAGTGCGGGCGCATGTCGGGCCCGCAAGCACGCGCGTCAAGTCGAGGACTTTGATGCCTGATAGCGGTCTGTCACCATCGGGCAGGGGTTCGGGTGGACTGTCACCTATTTGGGTTATCTCCAGCAAGGGAAGTGACGCAACGGCGGCAGATTGAGGGTGGTGCGCCCATTCGTCCATCGAGCGCACCATTCCGCCCGCCCCGCCGGCCGCGATGATTGCTTCTTCCAGTTCCAGCGCGTCCCACTTTGACACGGCTTTCCGCACGGCGTCGTTGTCCTCTCTTTCTACGCCTAGAACGGACAACGCCACGGCGCGGTGATTGGGGAAATTGCAATGCAGGTAGCTCCAGCGCCCGTTCTTGGCGGGATACACTCCCATGAGAGGATGGCGCTCTGCCGCGATGGACTTACCTTCCATCGTCATGTAACGGCTGCTGCGGAGTGATGCCGTTGCCTGTCGGACATCAATACCTACTTCTTGGCTGCGACCGGTGCGCAGTTTCCAGATGTCGGAGACTGCAAGCCCGACTGCGGCAAGGCTGGCGGCGGCAGTTTCGACGATGCGGAAGGGTGTGGGCAAGATGGGATCGGCATCACCCGAAAACTCTACTTCGCCGGCACGTTTCTCGTCCCAGCCTGCGATTGGTGTCAGCGTGGAAAGTGCGTCTCTGGTCATAAGCTTGCGATACTCCTAACATGCGAGTTGAAAGCCGATGTCGCGGCTCGTGTTCGTAGTCGTGGCGAAATCGTACAGGAATCTTGTTATGCTATCAATTCGACCACGGACGCTTGCCGCTCTTCGCGGCATTCAATTCCCTGAGGTGTCGGAATGAGATACGAAGCACCACTAGACCCCGTTCTTGTGGACGAGTTGATGGACCTCTGGCTGCCGATATTCGTGGATGGAATCGACCTGACACGTGAGGCATTGCTGGGCGAGGAAGTGCCACACTCCCGAATAACGGTCTATACCCGCAGAATGGACGGCAGACTGGCGGGCGCGTGCCTGGTGGCTTCCTCGGATAGCATGCCGAGCCTGGGCGGGTTGGGCGAGGTGGCGACCACCCCGGACGCGCGGCGTACCGGAATCGGGACCGCGCTAACACATCAGGCACTGGGCGACTTCAGAGAGCGCGGAGGCCAGGCGCTTTTCCTCGGCACGGTCAATCCGGCTGCAGCAAGAATCTACCATCGGCTGGGCTGGCGTAAGCTGGCAGGCGCGAACCTGATGCTCAATGTGTTGAACGGCGAGTCGCCGGAGGAGTTCTTCGTGGACTACTTTCGCGGTATCCGCGGCGAGACTGTGAGGATTAGGCTACCATCGCCCGCCGATCGCGCACCGATGATCCCACTGCTGGCATTGCCGCACGACTGGCAGGTGCTGGACTTTAATACAGGCCTGATGTCCACCCGGTACGCGGTGCAAGATTCATGCCTGGGGTTGTACCGCAGATATGCCGCCATCGCCAGCGACGGGCGCGGTGCGTGGTTCCGCGCCGGAACAGACATCGGACATGTCGTGGGGCTGTCAACGGCGCGGCTCGACGGTAAAGGTGGATGCCGCGTGGACGGATTCACGCACAGCGATCACGCCAGCACATGGCAGGCCCTAATTCAGGCAGCGGTTGGCTGGGGCGCGGAGAATGGCGCCGCCCATGTGTATGCGGATGTCTCAGTGGAAGACGAGGACAAGCGATCGATGTTCGAGTCCATCGGATTTAGGGATTCAGGCGGAGGAATTTCCTTCGACTTAGGTGGCAGGCAGGTGGGAACTCATCGGCTTCAGTTGACATGAGTGCCCCTCTGCCCGCCTTCTGCTTACGCCTCTGCCCTAGGGACGATCGCAGGTATCTCCAGCTCGGCGAGCATATTCTGGAACTCGTCGAGGTCTTCGTCGAGAACGCTTTGCAGCGCGGTGAACTGAGTGTCCAGCAGTTCGCTGAAGTGATCGAGGACGGCATACGCCTGCTGGGGCGGGCGATAGTCGCCGGCGGACACAACGGGCATCAGCCCTGCCAACTTTGCGTTCAGCTTGATTGGCATGTGCAGCCTATCCCGCGCTCCCTTGTACTCGGTCTGTATCAGCGTGCCTTCGATTTCGTCCAGCTTCGCCTTCAATGAGTCCGCGGCATCGGAGATGGCATCATGCGCGCCAGTACCCTCGGCGCGCTTCGCCCACTCGCTTACCTGCGAGCGCGCGCTGCGTATCTTGTTGATGCTGTCGTGCGTCTCGGAGAGCTTGTCGCGGATGCGCAGCGCGAGCGCGAACTGCGCGTCAAAGTCTTCCTGCGTAGCATCAACGCGCGGGTCCTTGACCATCTTGAAGGTCTGAGCTTGCGACTGGTCGCCAACTGTGAGCCTAACCTGGTAAGTGCCAGGCGGTGCGAGCGGCCCGCGTCCGACTCCCTCGGTCGTCTTGTCGCCGGGGACGGTGTGGGCGCCCGGATAGCGCATGTCCCAGTCGAATAGGTTCATGCCAGCCTCGGCAGGAACGCGCGGGTCGTCTGAGCCTTCCGATTCATCGTCGTCGGGCTTGTTGCTGGAGTAGGTCTTGATCTCGTCACCGTTCGCATCAAGGAAAGTAAGCGTAACTTCGTCCTCCGGCTCGTCCTTCAGCCAGTACCAGACGCGCACGCCGGCCGGCTCGTTCTCGCCAGCGTCCAGCATCTTGCGCTGAGGTTCGCCGTATTCCCCCTTCGTGTCGATGAAAGCAACCGCCGCGCCCAGGGCGAGCTGGTAATTCTTTGTGGGGGTGCCGTCACGCCCACGGAAGGGCGCGGCAAGCCGAATCTTCGTTGGAGGCTCAACTAGATGTATCGCCTCATCCGCGAAGTCCCCGGAGACCTGCCTGAGTTGGCTGATGCCGTCCATAATCCAGAATGACCGTCCATGGGTCGCTGCCACAAGGTCATCACCCTTGATTGCGAGGTCGTACACTGGAACAACCGGCAGATTGCCTTGCAAGGATTGCCACGTTCCGCCGTCGTCGAAGGAGACGTAGATGCCTAACTCCGTGCCAACGAATAGAAGCCCCTGCCGTCCGGGGTCTTCCCGGATACAGCGTGTGAAGTCGTGCTGCGGCAGATTGCTTGTGATGGACTGCCACGTTGCGCCGTAGTCCGTCGTTTTGAAGAGGAAGGGCCGATTGTCGTCAAACTTGTAGCGCGTTCCGGCGAGGTACGCGGTGGCGGGGTCGTGTGGGGAAACCTCGATCATATCCACGCGGGTCCACTCTTCAAGGTCAGGCGGCGTGATGTTCTGCCAGCTGGCACCGCCGTCTCGCGAGATATGAACTAAGCCATCATCCGATCCTGCCCAGAAAACACCTTTCTCGTGGGGCGATTCGAGGAATGAGAAGACCGTGCAGTAGGTCTCTGCCCCGGATGCGTCTCCGGTGATGTCGCCGCCGGAGGGCTGAAGCTTGTCCGGATCGTTGCGCGTGAGGTCGGGGCTGATTGGAGCCCAGCTTTCTCCCTGGTCGGTCGAGCGGAATACCACATTTCCCGCCGCGTATAGGACGCCGGAATCGTGGGGCGAGAACTGTATCGGGTATGTCCACTGGAAGCGATAGCGGGCATCAACCGGACCGTAGCCGGTGTTCAGCTCGGGCCAGACGGTAATGATTCGCACCTGCCCGGTCGAGTGATCGTAACGCAGCATATTGCCGCCGCCGCCGGGCGAAGAGCCTATCGCGCCAGAGATGACGATATTCGGGTTGGTCGGGTCAACAACGATGTATCCGCTTTCGGAGCTGCCGGTCGTGTAGCAGTCGCCCCAGGGTATCGCGCCCTTGTGCGAGCGGGACGGAACGCTGATTGCGCTGTTATCCTGCTGCGTGCCATAGACGCGGTACGGGAACTGCGTGTCGGTCGTAAGGTGGTAGAACTGCGCGGTCATCTGGTTGTATATCGTCGAGAACGTCTCGCCGTCGTTGTAGCTGACGCATGCGCCGCCGTCGTTGCCCTCGATGAGGCGGCGGGGGTTGCGAGGGTCTATCCATAAGTCATGGTTATCCCCATGCGGGGTGTTCACCTCAGTCCATGTCCTGCCGCCGTCAATGGATTTCCACGCGCCATAGTTGAGCACCCATGCCGTGTCGGCGTCCTGCGGGTCCGCGAAGATATGCTGGTAATACCACGGACGCCCCTGAAGGTCGCGGTTGTCGGAGACGAGTTCCCAGGTGTCGCCGTAGTCGTCAGAGCGGTACACGCCGGGCTCGTGGGCCTCTATCGTTGCGTAGATGCGTCCAGACTTCGCGGGAGATATCGCCACTCCAATCTTGCCGAAAGGAAGGTCCGGCAGACCGGGGTTGCTCGACACGTCCTCCCAGGTGTCGCCGCCGTCCCTGCTGCGCCAAAGGCCGCTATCCGGGCCGCCACTGTTGAGATTCCAGAAGTTGCGGCGCACCTGCCAGATGGAGGCGAACAGAAAGTTCGGGTTTGAGGGATCGATGCTGAGGTCACCGGCACCGGCGTCCTCGCTCTTGTAGAGGACGCGCTCCCAGTTCTTGCCGCCATCGGTGGAGCGGAAGACGCCGCGCTGTTCGTTGGGACCGAAAGCGTGGCCTAGGGCGGCTACGAAGACAATGTCCGGGTTGGTGGGGTGAATGCGGAGGCTGGAGATGTGTCGGGTGTCCTCAAGGCCGAGGTGGACCCACGAGTGGCCGCCGTCATTCGACCTGTACACGCCGTCGCCGTGCGTCACGTCGAGGCGGATGGTAGCCTCGCCCATGCCGGCATACACTACGCTTGGTTCGGAGTCTGACACGGCAATCGCGCCGACGGATGCCGTTTTGAAGTAGCCGTCCGACACGTTCTCCCAGTATGTGCCGCCGTCTTCGGTCTTCCAGACGCCTCCTGCGCATGCGCCGAAGTAGAAAGTGCCGGGGTCAACAGGGTCGCCCGCGACGGCGACCACGCGCCCGCCGCGCGGCGGGCCTATGCAACGCCACTTGACGGCGTTCAGCATCTTTGGGTCAATGTCATTTGCTGGATTCTGAAGCGTCATATCGTCACACCTCTTCTGGGTTCATAATCAGGCGCATTATAGCGCGAACCGCCATGCACGGCATATCAGAGTACCATTGCCAGTTAGCCAAAGCAAAGACTCTGCATAAGGTTGGCGCAAAGAATGCCATTTCTTTGGCTTCGCTCACTCGGTGCGAGTAGCGCGTAGCTTTGCCTTCGAGCTTCAAGCAGAGTGACGATGTGGACGTCACCGCGCCGCTTGCCGTGCTCATAGCTGCGCCTATGGTACAACAGACGGCATCTACACAGACGACGCTTACGGCAATTCCAGCCCGTGTCTTTCGAGTAGCGGCTCGTCCGACAGGATTTCATGCGTGGGTGCGTCCGCTACGACCTTGCCGCCGTCCATGATGACCGAGCGAGTAAATATCTCTTTGACCATGTGCATGTCGTGAGTGGTGACGAGGATGGTCTGCTCCAGCCGGTCGAGCAGCCGGATCAGTCCGCGTCGCGCCCGCGGGTCCAGTCCGGCGGACGGCTCATCGAGCGCGAGTATCTCCGGTCGCATCGAAAGCACTGAAGCGATTGCCGCACGCTTCTTCTCGCCGCCGCTCAGGTGGAACGGCATCCTGTCCTCGTAACCTTCCAGCCCCACCTGCGCAAGCGCATCGCTTACACGCGCCTCGACTTCATTACCGGGCAAGCCCATATATATGGGCCCGAATGCCACATCATCACGGACGCTTGGCGAAAAGAGTTGATCGTCCGGGTCCTGAAAGACCACACCCACCAAAGCTCGTATCTCCTGCAGCCCGCGCTTGTCATCCTCTCGAACTTCACGGCCCATTATGGAAACGCTGCCTCTTCCCGCATGCAGCAGACCGTTAAGGTGCAGCAGCAATGTTGACTTGCCGGCACCGTTTGGACCAAGTATCGCCACCTTCTCGCCGGGCTGTATAGAAAGCTCGATGCCTCCCAGCGCAAGACGTCCGTCCGGATACGAGAACTCCAGGCTGTTCACTGATATAGCCGAGTAATGTCCGTTCTGGCTTGCCATTTACAGCACCGTCCTTGCGGCAACGGCAACCGCGGCAAATATGAACAGTGCCGTAACCATAGCTCCCAACGCGCCGCGTGTCAGCGGGATCACATCCGCCTGTCGCAGCGTTCCGTCATAGCCTCTGGCGACCATTGCCATGTATATGCGTTCGCTGCGGTCGAGTGTGCGGATGAACAGCGAACCGGCCATGCCTCCTGCCGACTTGGCACGCCAGACGATCGAACCGCCGGACTTGCGCCCGCTCGTCCCATGTCCAATAAACGCGCTCCTTGCGGCGCGGGCGCGCATCATGCTCTGCGCCTCCTCCACCAGCACGAACAGGTAGCGGTACATCAACATAACGATGGCGACCAGCACTGCCGGAACGCGAAGTGAGCGCAGCGCACCCAGAAGGTGCAACGGTGGCGTGGTGGCGGTCAGCACGACAGCGGCTGTCACAGACGTCCACGACTTCAGCAGCACGCTTATGAAGAAATCCAGCCCTTCCTGTGTTCCAGTCAGCGCGAACAGGGCAAGGTTAAGCTCAAATAGCGGCGCGCCGGGCTTGGTGAACACTGTTGGCAGCGCAATCAGGATGAAGGGTATCGCCACCAGAGAGCGCAGGAATACACGCACCAGTCCCACGCGAGACACTCCAGCCGCAACCCACACCAGCGCCATCATTATGGCAAAGCCTGACCACTTGCCGGGTGGTATCGAGGTCGTAGCGAATATGAAGCCCAGCGCCATCACCAGCTTGATGCGCGCATCCGCCCTGTGAAACCAGCTTCCGCCTTCGAGGTAGCGGTCGAGAAATCCGGCGGCAGTCGTCATCGAATGAGCTTACTCGTGGGCGAGGGTCGTGCGCCGCCGGTACAGCGTGTACAAGCCGTACATGCTGCCCGCCACCAGTGCGTAGATGACAGTTACGCCGATTACGCCGGCCAGAATTGTCGCGACGCCCTCGTTCTGGATGCCCGGTACCACATAGTCGGCGATGATGGCGTATGGTGCGTCCTGGGCGCGCTCGATGAAGCCTGCGTCCTCAGCGACCCGCTCCAATCCGTCGGGAGAGCCTGACGCAAGAGGCGCGAGCAGCGTAACCGCCACGGCGATGATATAGCCGACAACCCACCAGCGAACGCCCATGCCTCCGCCGGCAGAAGATGCGGGCTGCGCGGCAGGCTTACTCGATATCGCCGCCCTATCTGGCATCTGCAAAAGAGCGGGGCGTGCTGCGCGAATGAAAGACAGCGCGAACACGGTTATCAGCGCCTCGCCTATGCCGATCAGCATGTGAACGCCAATCATTGCGGGCAGCGCGAGGGCGAGCGGAGTTGTGCCACTCATTCCTAGCATCAATGCGGTGGACGCCGCGGACACAACAACCGAGAGCCACGCCGCGATGAACGCTCCTACCATCAGGTGCTTGAAGGTTGTGCCGAGCTTACGGGAGACCCAGTACGCGCCATAGCCTGCGAGTACGCTGACAATTGACATGTTCAGCAGGTTGATGCCGAGCACTACCAGCCCACCGTCCTGAAACAGCAACGCCTGCAATCCCACGACCGCCGTCATGACGAGTATCGCCGCCCAGGGACCCAGCACGATTGCCGCCAGCGCACCGCCTACGAGGTGGCCCGAAGTGCCGCCCGCGACCGGGAAATTGAGCATCTGCGCTGCGAAGATAAACGCGGCCATCACGCCCATCATTGGGACGATGCGTTCGTTGAGGCTCTTGTTGGTCTGCCTGATAGCGATTCCTATGAACACGGCGGCTAGCACATACCCCGCGATGGCGACCGGAAGGCTAAAGAAACCGTCCGGCGCATGCAGAGGCAACGGTACGCTGCCATCTAGGATGGGCAAATTAATGCTCAATGTCATCTTGAATCACTCCCGTCAAGCGAGGATAGGTCTTCTCGACACATGCGATTTTAATGTCGGTAAGTTGCAATTGTCAATTAGTTGCAATAACAGAAAAACGACATCTGCGACATGAAGCACATCGGGGAGAGAAAGCACTGGAAATGACAGAATGATACACTCTGGGTCATTATTCAATAGGAGGTGGGCATAATACTCTATCCTGCTTTCAGAAATTCTTGGAACTTAGCGCCGTGAGCACATCCGGCGGCGCACAGAAAAAAAGACGCAGCATATTCTATGGCTGGTGGATCGTAATCGCCGGCGGACTCGGCATGTCCATCACCGCAGGCATAAACTTCCACGGATTCAGCAACTTCATCATCCCGCTCACCAACGAATTCGGCTGGAACCGCACCACAATATCTGGCATATTCTCGCTCGCCCGCATGGAATCCGGCCTGCTGGGTCCCCTTGAGGGCTGGCTGGTTGACCGCGTAGGTCCACGCCGCCTGATGCTTGTCGGCGTCCCGCTGATGGGCGTCGGCTACATGCTGATGAGCCGAGTCGATTCGCTGGCAGCGTTCTTTTTCGTCTATATCTTCGCCATCACGCTCGGCAACAGTCTCGGCATGAGCACACCGATGGCAGCGTCAGTGGCCAACTGGTTCAACAGGAAGCGCGGCCTCGCGTTCGGCATCATGTGGTCCGGTGTTGGGCTTGGCGGCTTCTTCGTTCCTGCCGTCGGCTGGCTGATAGCCATCTACGACTGGCGAATCGCATCCATCATCATCGGCGTATTCATAATTGTGATGGGCGTCCCAATCGCAGCCCTCATGCGGCACAGGCCCGAGCCTTATGGCTACATGCCGGACGGTATAGAATCGGAGGGAAGCGATGGGCCGGGCGCGGCGAGCAGACGGAGACAGCCCGACTTGTCGCAGGACTTCACCGCGAGAGAAGCCTTGATGACATCGAGCTTCTGGTATCTCACGCTGTCTATCGCAGCGCGTTCGCTGGTCAGCGGCGGCGTGGGACTGCACCTCGTTCCGTACTTCGTGGACCTGGGCGCGTCCGATGTCTTCGCGGCGACTCTCGCCGGCGCGGTGGGCGTCCTCAGCATACCGGGAAGGTTCGGACTAAGCGCGGTCAGCGACTACATTAACCGTCGCTATGTCATGGCCGCGTCGCTCTTTCTGATGACCATAGCCATCATCTTCATGGCGCGCGCCACCAGCGTGACGCAGGTGATACCGTTCCTCGTGCTGTACGCGGCGGCGCAGGGCGGCATATCGGTCATACCGCAGTCGCTCATCGCAGAGTATTTCGGACGCAGAGCCTATGCCACGATACAAGGCTTCCGTAGCACCATTCAAATGGTCGGCATCATAATTGGCCCGCTCATTTCCGGCTACGTCTTCGACACCACCGGCAGCTACGAGTGGGCGTTCCTCGGGTTCGGCGCGGCAACGCTCGTATCGCTAGGACTGGTGCTGATGATGAGAGCACCCGTGCGCCCGCAGCGGACACAACGACGCGTTTAATTGCGATAGTAGGAAAGTCGCCGCATCTCCAGCCCTTCCACCGCCTGCTCCACCAGTTCATCGACCGGCAGCGAAGCCTCAAGGCGCTCCACGACCTTCGCGCTGCCTTTCGTGACCGGATGACGCGGCACGAACAGCGAGCAACAGTCCTGGTCCGGAATGATGGACACGGGGAATGTGCCTATCTGCCGCGCGATGTCAACGATGTCGTTCTTGTTTGAGCCAATCAGCGGGCGCAGTATCGGCAACTGCGCCGCCGCATCCACGATGGCTATGTTCTCCAGCGTCTGGGACGCCACCTGCGCCAAGCTCTCGCCCGTTACCAGCGCGGCAATGCCCTGCTGCCGCGCCAGAGCCTCCGCGATGCGAACCATGAAGCGCCTGTACAGCAGCACCCTGTACGGTGGCGGAACATCCACGATAATACGCTGCTGTACACCTGCGAACGGCACGAGAAACAACTCGGCGTCGTACTGGTATCGCGTGAGTATTTCACTGAGTTCGGTAGCTTTCTCGATTGACGAGCTGTCCACGAGAGGGTGGCTGTGAAAATGAACCAGCTTCACGCGGCTGCCACGCCGCATCATTTGCCACGCCGCAACCGGCGAGTCTATGCCGCCCGACATCAGCGCCATCGTCTCACCGCTCGAATCCACGGGCATGCCGCCATAGCCCTGTATCGGGTCGAAATAGACCAGCATCCCATCACTCACTACATCTATGAAAATCTCTAAGTCGGCGCCGTTGAGACGCACTCTGGCGCCCGTCAACTCCTCCACATACGCCCCCATCTCCCGATTTATCTCGCCCGACCTGATTGGAAACCTCTTATTGGAGCGGTGCGCCGTTATGCGAAAGGTATCGAACCTATGCAGTGGCAGCTCAGACAGCAGCAATTCCTTCACCGCATCCAAGTCGGGCGGGACCTTGCTGGCGAGATAGAACTTGGCTACCCCCATGCAGTCGCCAACACGCTGCCGCACCGCATCCCAGTCGGCGTCATCGCGCAGGGCGAGGCATATCATCAGATGCTGCTGCCATACGCGCTCTACTCCGGTGCCCTTGATGGCGCGGCGCAGATTGCTGGCGAGGCGGCGCAGGAACATCGGGCGATTCTTGCCCTTCAGCGCAGGCTCATGGAACTTTACGACTACGAGGCGTCTCATATGGGATATTCTATCGCAAAGAGGTTATGGTGTCAGAGTTGACTAAAATGCGAATCAAAAGGACAGGGCAAGGAACGGAATCCCTGCCCTGCCGTCTTGCGCGCTTGCGGCGGTCAATCCGCCGGCAATGCACCTGCTACTCGTCGCTCTTGTACCAGCCCGAACCGAATATCAGCCCGTCGTGGCGAATAATCCAGGATCGCTTCGGCTCGTCATTACCGCTCACAGGGTTGACGCGCGCGTAACTCAGCCAACTACCTTCCTCGCCGGCCTGATCCGCGATAGCCTGTCCGTGCGCGAAGCCGTTGGCGTCTGTTAGAACCTTGACATCTGTCCCTACCCGCTCCGGCGTCGCCGCATGCGCGAGGAAATTGTCGTCCTCTCCAATGATGAACACATACCATTGCTCATCAATGCTTTCCTCGGAATTATAGTACGCAACCGTGCCTTCAAGCCCCAGGTCGTCATACAGGTTCAGCGCACGCTGCACAAACGCCTGAGTGTACGCATCCGCATCATCCTTCGACGGTCCTACCTCATACCAGCCCGACCCGAAGATCATCCCGTTGTGCCGGGTCACCCACGAGTGCTTCGTCTCAACATTGCCGGTCGCTGCGTTCAGGTAGGTGTAGGTCGTCCACGCGCCTCCCTCCACTGCCGCCGCTGCCGCCTGCGCTCCCGCCGGATAGCCGTCAGGACTTATGATTTCATTGTAGTGCTTGCCCACATTCGCGGGAACTGCGGCATGCGCGATCATTACGTCATTCTCGTCGCCTATGAACACATACCACTGTCCGTCAACGCTCTCCGGCGAATTGTAGTAGGCTACGGTGCCCTCGCGCCCCAAATCGTTGTACAGGTTTACGGCACGCTCGACAAATGCCTGCGTGTACGCCGCAGCATCAGACTTCGGCGTACCTTCCTCGTACCAGCCCGACCCGAAGATCATCCCGTTATGCCGGGTCACCCAAGAGTGCTTTGTCTCAACATTGTCGGTGGCTGCGTTCAGGTAGGTATAAGTCGTCCACGCGCCTCCCTCCACTGCCGCCGCTGCTACTTGCGCCCCGGCAGGATAGCCGTCGGGACTGATGACATCGTTGAAGTGCTTGCCCACATTCTCCGGGACTGCGGCATGCGCGATCATTACATCGTTCTCGTCGCCTATGAACACATACCACTGTCCGTCAACGCTCTCCGGAGAGTTGTAGTAAGTCACCGTGGCTTCACGTCCATCGGATTCGTACCGGGCTATGGCATGCTCCACCATAGCGCGCGTAAAAGCTGGAGGGTTGTCCTTCGATGCGGTGATCGCACCGGATTCATACCAGCCTGAGCCGAATATCAAACCGTCGTGCAGCGCTATCCAGCTGTGCTTCCTCTGCTGCTCACCGGTATCAGGATTCAGTATGACGTACGAAATCCATCCCCCTTCCGTGGTCGCGGAGGCGAGGTCACTAGTATAGTTATAGCCGGTTGGATCAATTCGGTCGGGGATTGTTCCTACCAGGTCAGGACGCGCTCCATTTGCCACGCTGCGAAGGTCGCTTGAATCCACGACGAACACATAGTACGGGCCATGCACACTGGCGGGGCTATTGTAGTAGGACAGAATAGTATCCTTGCCGATAGCGTCATAACGCGCGATTGCCTGCCCTACAAGAGCGCGAACATAGTCGCCGGGTGTACTCTGGAACGACACAGTACGCTCGTACCAGCCGGATCCGAATATCAGATTATCGTGCCGAACTATCCAGGCATGCTTGCGCTCGAATGTGAAATTCGCGGCAGGGTTCAGGTACAAATAGTCAACCCACTTGCCCTGATCGTCCACTGTCACGAACTCGGCGCCATAATTCTTACCGGAGATGTCCGTGCCTAATGGTCCTCTGATGTCCATTCCAATGTTGGCAGGAATTGTCGGGTGAGCAATGAGCTTGTAGTTTTCATCTAGGACGAAAAGATACAGGTCTCCGTTAACACTCTCCATCGTGTTGTAGTAGTCAAGTGTTGCCTGCCGTCCCTCCCTGTTATAGCGGAGTATCGCTTCCTCCACATAAGCCCTGGTGTACGCAGGCGCGACAGCATTCTCCAGCCAGTCAAGCCGTGCAAGGACTTCCTCTATCTGCGGACCAGCGTCGGAACCTTGAAGTTCCGTGAGCGCCATAAGCACACTTGAAAGCTCGGCGTTGAGGCTCTCTATGTGCTCGCTATCTATACTTTCATCGTCATCATCGTCCAAATCCATGCGAGATTGAAGGTCTGCGACTGCACTGTTGAGAGCCGCCAACTCCTGTCCGAGAGCGTCTATGCTCTTCCCGTCATCATCGATAGAATCTATCCGACCTTCAAACTTGGCAATGGCGTCGCGCAATTCGCCGATTTCCGACTTCAGCGCGCTGTCGTCGAACTCCACGGACATCTTGTCCTGCTCGCGCAGGTCCTCGATACCGGCACGCAATTCGGCGACATTAGCGGCTTCCATCTTCTGGGCTTCAGCTAACTCCGACTGCAAACTTCCGACTTGTGCCGCAAGCGCTTCGATCTGTGCGCCCTGCTGAGATACATTCTCCGTCACACCGGCTATCGCTTCGGAATCACTACCGTCGCTGCACGCACTCATTAATGTCATCAATGCTATCGCCACCAGAACAATGACGACCCCACGCAACCCTAAACTATGTGTCGTAGATTTCCTCATTCCATTCCTCTTGCTGTAAAATGCACGTTAAATCGTATTTGCAAACATTACTTTGTCCACAAATAGAGTATCGCACCAATTGGCAGTTTCACAACCAATTTTGGCTATGTCCAATTAGAGAAAAGGAGTCTGAGTCTTCAACCGGACAGGCTGTGCCTGG
Organism: Dehalococcoidia bacterium; assembly: GCA_965204855.1. Taxonomy (GTDB): domain Bacteria; phylum Chloroflexota; class Dehalococcoidia; order Lucifugimonadales; family JADFKI01; genus Bin90. The sequence continues at coordinate 661,470 of OZ242018.1, read as the reverse complement.
GACTAGCATGGTCGAGCACCGATGTGTTGACCAAGTTATCCGGCATCTGCCCAAGCAGTACCGAAGCCACCTCACCTGCCGCACGCTCCTCGAGTTCCAGCACTGCCTCCTGAGAAAAGAACGCCACATGTGGAGTTACCACCACATTGTCCAGCTTAAGCAGTTCGTTATCAGGCGACGGATGAGCGTCCACCAGCACATCTAACCCTGCGCCGCCAATCCTCCCGGAGCTGAGCGCCTCGTACAGCGCGCCCTCGTCAATCAACGGTCCTCTGGCGCAGTTGATCAGAAAGGAATCCTCTTTCATCAGCGCAAGTTCCGCGGCGCCGATGAGGTTCTCCGTGTCCGGCGTCAGCGGCGAGTGCAGCGTTACAAAGTCCGACTCCCGCAGCAGCGTCTCCAAATCTACCGATTTGGCTCCTGCTTCCGCAGCCTGCTCCGACGAAACAAACGGGTCGTATTCCAACACATCGAAGCCGAACGCCAGCGCCTTCGCGCACACCGCCCTGCCTATCCTGCCGAACCCTACAATGCCCAGCTTCTTACCACGCAGCCGCATTATCCGCATCGTAAGCGGTACGCTTCCCCAGCCCGCACCCTTCACAGAGTTGTCGAACATAGAAATTCGTCGATTCCAGTCCAGAAGCAGCCCCATAACATGGTCTGACACTTCGTCCACGCAGTAGTCCGGCACGTATGTAACGGCGATACCCAGTTCCGTAGCGGTATCGACGGCGATATTGTCCACGCCCACGCCATAGCGCCCTATTACGACGCATTTCTCGGCCGCTCGGACGACCTTATCAGTAACCTGTGCGAAGCATGTCAGTATGCCGTCGGCATCTTCCGCGAGCGCCACCAGCGTTTCTTCTTCGCCATCCGGAGCTACTACCAGTTCCGCGCCTATCTTCGCAAGCACGGCACGCTCAGGTTCCACCGATGGCCAGACATAATCCGTTACCAGAACTTTGAATGACATTTCCTTACTCCTAGGCAATATCCATCTTCATCGGATCGAACATGCAGCCTTCGACGAAGATGTCGAAGAAATCCGGCGTTGTCTCAAGCTCGATATGCTGTATCGTTTGCACCAACTGCTCGATGCGGGAGCGCAGCCTGCCCGATAGCAGCATTATCGTCGCACCCTCCAACGATGCGTTGCCCACCTTTACGATGCGCTCTTCCGGCAGATTCGCAACAAATCCGATATTCACGGCGTTAGACACGTTGATGTAATTGGCGAACCCACCCGCAAGGTACAGTTTTGAGATTCCTTCAGGCGGCACTCCGTAGTTACGCAGCACAATGAATTGTCCGGAATAGTTTGCGGACTTAGCCTGCGCAAGCGCGCTGATGTCCGCCCTTGACAGAGACATCCCCGTTTCCGGCACGAATGCGAATTCGCGATCGCCGCCTTCAAACACTCCCAGCTCGTTCATCTTGCCAATTCGCCGCAGTTCAGCCAATAAGTCCACCAGTCCGGAGCCGCATATCCCCTGCGGCGGCGCGTCACCAATAGTACGATAAGATATGCCGTCCCCGTTCAGGCTCACGCTCTCCACCGCGCCATCGTAACCCGGCATACCATAGCGCACCTGTCCACCCTCGAACGCCGGTCCGGCCGGGCATGACGCCGACATGAGCCTGTGCCGGTTGCCAAGAACGACCTCCGTGTTGGTACCCACATCCACTAGCATTACCACTTCGTCTTCCTCATCCACACCAACGGCAAGCATGTCAGCGGCAACATCGGCGCCCACATGCGATCCGATCAGCGGCCCCCCATATACGTTCGCGTCCGGAAACACGCGCAACCCTAGGTCCGACGCCTTCACATTCAGTGCGGTCGTCCGCCGCCTTCCCTCCAGCATGTCGAGTTCAGTTACTGACTTGTACGGACGCTCCCCTATCGGCTGCACATCCAGGCCAAAGAAGATGTCGCGCATCGTGGAGTTGCCAACTATGACCACTTCATAGATGCGCCTTCGGTGGAATCCATGCCGCCTGCTAAGTTCGCCTATCTCGAAGTTCAATGCCGACAGCATCACCTGCCGGAGTTCACCGGGAAAATCGCCACCGTCATAAGATATGCGGTGCATGACATCGCTGCCGCCAAAGCGCTGGGGGTTCTCAAACGACGCAGTGGCCAGAATCTCCCCTGATTCCAGGTCCAGCAGGTTGAGCACCACCGTCGTCGTGCCCACATCTACTGCAACGCCGTACACTTGCCCGCGATAGTCGTCGATGCGCCTCTCTCCGAAATAGACTCCATCATCAACCTGCCGCGTCAGGGGACAAAGCTCGATTTCACGTCGGACCGAGTGGGTCAGGATACGCGGCTGCCTGCGTAGCACGGCAAATTCCACATCCGCGTCCGGGTCAACGATTCTCGCCTGACAAGCCAGCCTGTAGTCGTCTCGCAGAAACGCCTCCGCGTCCGTCAGTGGTGAAAGAGCCTCTATACCCCTTCTAATCTCGACGATGCACTCATGGCATTCCCCGGTCCTGCCGCAAGAAGTGGGCACACGCACGCTTAGGGCGTCAGCATAGTCGAATATGCTTTCGCCCATCCGAGATTCCAGTGTTCGTCCGTCGTAGTTAAGCGGCGCCATGCGAACATCTTATCACGAACCAATCACACGGCGAGAGGGTGACTCTAATGCCAAACAGGCCTGGAATCTACCATCCGAAACCGATCGCCAGGTTGATTCCGCCTTGTGAGGAGGTTGTGTATCAGGGCGGCTAGTGCTATACTTCTAGTCGATAGACTTGTCGAGCGTCTTCAGGTTCGGCTTGCGCGGAAATCGTCCTTTGCGGGAAGTGGGCTTGTCCCACTTTCTTTGTTACAGGGGGATACGGAAACCAGTACACAGGAGGTGGCTGAGGAATGAAGAGCGATTTCATTGTCGCTTTGACACAACTCGCCGCAGAGCGCGGCCTTCCGAAGGAGACTGTTCTTTCCGCAATCGAAGATGCACTGGTCTCCGCTTATAGGAAGGACAGCATAGCTGATGGTCAGAATATCTCGGTCAAGCTCGATCCGGGCTCAGGTGATGTAACCGTTCACGTCCTTAAAACCGTCGTGGACGATGTCATCAACGATAAGGCGGAGATAACTCTGCCCGACGCCCGCAAAATTGTCAGCACCTCGGAGGTCGGTGACGTAGTCATCACCGAGAGCATGCCGCATATTCCGGGTCGAATCGCCGCACAAACCGCCAAGCAGGTCGTGATGCAGCGCCTTCGCGATGCGGAGCGCGAGGTCGTGTTCAAGCAGTTCGAGGATAAAGAGGGGGAGGTCTTCCTCGTAACCCTACAGAAAATCGAGCCGCGCCACATTACCGTTGACCTCGGTCGCTCCGAAGCCATAATGCCTTTCAGCGAGCAGGTGCCTACTGAGCGCTATCGCAGCAATACAAAGATGCGCGTACTGCTCAAGTCCGTTGAGCGCACACTCAGGGGACCTGAGCTGATAGTCTCGCGCGCTGACAATCTCCTGCTCAGGCGCCTCTTCGAGATGGAGGTCCCTGAGATATTCAGCGGGGCGGTCGAGATTGAAGCCATCGCGAGAGAGCCCGGTTCACGTAGCAAAGTCGCGGTTCGTGCGCGACAAGACGGCGTTGACCCCGTAGGCTCTTGCGTAGGGCTACGAGGCGTCCGCATCCAGAATATCGTCAACGAACTGCACGGCGAGAAGATTGATGTTGTGGAATGGAACAAGGAGGTTCCCATATTCATTGCCAACGCCCTTAGTCCGGCGCAGGTAATGAAGGTGGAGTTGAATCACGACGACGAGGCAGCGATGGCTGTCGTTCCTGAGCGGCAGCTCTCCCTTGCCATCGGACGCGAGGGGCAGAACGCCAGACTTGCCGCTCGGCTAACCGGATGGAAGGTGGACATCAAGAGCGATGTCGAGTACCAGGTCGAATTGCAGGAACGCGCAAAACTCGCCGCTGAAGCCCGTGCGGCCGCAGCCGCTCTCGCAGCAGCAGAAGCCGAACTGGCAACAGCAGAGGAAGCCGTTGAGGAAACCCTCATCGAAGAGCCTGTCGCTGATGCCGTGGCTGTTGAAGAAATTGAAGTTGAAGTCGCACAGGAAGAATCCGAAATTGGAGCGGAGCCTGCGCCGGTAGCGGCGGAGATCGATCAAACTCCCGAAGCTGTAGTCGCTGAACCTGTCGTAGTGGAAGCGGTCGCCGAAGAGCCGTTGGAAGTGGAATCGCTGGAAGTGGCTGAGCAGGTCGAGCCTGCCGCGGCGGAGCTTGAGCCTGTAGATGTCGTCGTCGAACCGGTCGCTGACGAAGTTGTCGAGGACGCCGCGCAGCCAGAAGTCTCGCAGGCCACGGAACCTCCCGCAGAGGTGTTAGAGCCTCTGCCCGCTCTCGAACCGGTGGTTGAGGAACCGGAGCCCGATTCCGACGCAGACCAGTCAACCTCGTTGCGCGACCTGCCTGAAGATGTCTGGCAAGTCAGACGCCCACGTGTTCGTAGACCCGTTCGCTCGGATGATGACGCCCCGGGACGCATTCGCTTCGCCGAGGACATTGCGGGCTTACGCGGAGGCGTTACCGCATCACGCCGCAACAGGAGGCGTCCGGACCAGCAAACTCCGGGTGGAGGCAACAGGCGGCGCAGGCCACCGAGAAGGCGGCGTTAGAGATTGAGTGCGAGGAAACGCCACGTTCCCCTGCGCAGTTGTGTCGGTTGCAGGAAGAAGAACTCAAAGAGAGGGATGCTGCGAATCGTCGCAGACCGGAACAATGGCGTCGCCTTTGACGCTAGCGGCACACTCTCCGGCAGAGGCGCTTATCTGTGCTCGACATGCGCAGCAGCCGTGGAGGACATAAGAAAGAATCGATTGGAACACACCCTACGCACGAGCATCAACGATGCTGAGTGGGACAAGGTAATCACGGACTTGAAAGCATACGCAACTACGCCGGCAAATCGGCAAGACGCATTACTAGATCCCGGTAGGCGCGTCGCGCCTGAGCGCGCTGTACACAATGGGGGTGCCAATGACTAACAGAGCCGACGCTGCTGAATGGCAGGATCAGTACAACGGAACTGCCGATCACGGCTACGATGACGAGTATGATGATTACTACGAGTACGATGACGACTATGAGCTGGAGCCTCTGGAAGTTCCTCTTGCGATAGCCGTCCATGACCTTGCGGAACTCATGGAGACAACCCCCATTGAGGTCATCAAGGAATTCATGCGTACCGGGTACATGTTCTCCATCAACGAAGTCGTACAGCACGACCTTGTCGCCGAGATTGCGCCCTCATTCGGATTCGATGTGCTTCCGCTCGAAGAGGAAGCCGGAGTCGGTTCTATAGTCCCTTCCACTGATGATGACGATCCTTCTATGCTCGAAGATCGCCCTGCGGTCGTCACGATTCTGGGACACGTTGACCACGGCAAGACCACTCTGCTCGACACCATCCGCAAGACCAACGTAGTCGAAGGCGAAGCAGGCGGCATTACGCAGCACATCGGCGCATATCAGGTCAATTACGACGAGAATGTCATTACGTTCCTCGACACGCCGGGGCATGAGGCATTTACCGCCATGCGGGCGAGAGGAGCACAAGTCACCGACATTGCGGTTCTCGTCATCGCCGCAGACGATGGCATAATGCCTCAAACGGAAGAGGCCATCAACCACGTCAAAGCGGCAGGCGTTCCCATCGTCGTAGCCATAAACAAGGTTGACCGCCCCGAAGCCGACCCCGAGCGCGTAAAGCGTCAGCTTGCCGAGCGCGATCTGCTCATCGAAGAGTGGGGCGGTGATGTCATCGCACTTCCCGTTTCCGCGCTAACCGGCGACGGCGTTGACGACCTCCTCGACAATCTCACGGTTGTCGCCGAGGTCAGCGAACTCAAGGCGAATGTCGGAAAGGAAGCCAGGGGCGTGGTCGTAGAGGCTCGAATAGATCGCAGCCGCGGCACTGTCACCACGGTCCTCGTCCAGACCGGCGTACTGCGGATCGGCGACAACGTGGTAGTGGGCACGCTGCGTGGGCGAATTCGCGCTATGTTCGCCGACAGCGGAGAGCCGGTCGAAGAAGCGACTCCCTCTCAGCCGGTCGAAATACTCGGCATAAGCGGCGTTCCCGAGGCCGGCGATATTCTGGAAGTCGCCCAGGACGAGCGCGCGGCGCGCCAACTCGCCGAAGAGCGCATCCGCCAATCCGAGCGGCAGCGAGCGGCAGGCCCCACCCTTGAAGATGTCCATACCCGCATCGCCGCGGGCGAAGTCAAAGCGCTCAACCTCATCATCAAGACCGATGTGCAAGGTACCGTCGAAGCGGTCAAGGGTGCGCTAAACGGATTAAATACCGAACAGACCAGGGTAAACATCGTCCACGTCGCCAGCGGCGCTATCACTGAGAGCGACGTTATGCTCGGCCTGGCATCCCAGGCGATTATCGTAGGTTTCAACACCGAACCCGGACAGGGCGCGACGGCACTGGCCAATCAGGAAGGTGTTGAAATCCGCCATTACAACATCATCTACAACCTGCTGGAAGACGTGGAACGCGCCCTCACGGGCTTGCTGGAGCCGGTGTATCGGGATGTTACCGAGGGACATGCCACCGTCCGAGCCATCTTCGGCGTGGGCAGGCGGCTCAAAGTCGCTGGCTTCTATGTCAACGACGGTCAGATACAGCGAAACTCGACCATACACGTCCTGCGCGGCGGCGCGCAACTCTTCGCCGGGTCCATCGCCAGCCTCAAGCACTTCAGAGACGACGTGCGAGAGGTCAACGTAGGCTTCGAGGGCGGACTCACGCTTGACGGCTTCAACGACTTCGAGGAAGGCGACATCCTGGAGGCGCACCGCTCGGAGCGCGTCCGCTAACTCCCCGTAAAAGCGCCTTTCCCGCTATTGAGGTCTCCCCATGAACCGCCGAATGGACCGCGTGAATATGCTCGTGCGCCAGGAAATCAGCCGCATCCTCGCGGTCGAGATGAACGACCCGCGCCTGTCCTCGCTCATCAGCATCACCGAAGTTCGGACATCGCGCGACCTACGAAGCGCGAAGGTGTATTTCAGCGTGCTAGGCGACGAGCAGCAGAAGCAGAGCGCACTCGCGGCGCTCGAAAGCGCGGGCGGCTACATCCACCGCACTATGAAGCGCAACCTGAGTCTCAAGTTTGCGCCCTTCCTGTCGTTCCAGCTCGACGAATCCATCGAGCAGGGCACAGGCATGCTCGACCTGATCAGCCGCAACCCGCCAAGGGACCTGGACGACGAGGAGCCCTGATGGCGAGGGCGCGCAAGCCGGCAATAGACGGCATCCTCAACATCGACAAGCCCTATGGCATCACGTCGATGGACGTGGTGCGGCGCGTCAAGCGGGCGTCGGGGCAGCGGCGCGTGGGGCATGGGGGCACGCTCGATCCTATCGCGACCGGCGTCATTCCGGTGTGCATGGGGCAGGCGACGCGGCTGATGGAGGACGTGGTGGGCGGGTCGAAGTCATACCTGGCGGCGGTCGAGTTGGGGGTGTCCACCGACACTTACGACGCGCTGGGCGAGGTTACGGGGCGGCGCGATGCATCCGGCGTAACGCTTGCCGACATCGAGGGGGCGCTGCCTGACTTCAGGGGCGACATAGCGCAGGTGCCGCCGATGTACAGCGCGCTGAAGCAGGACGGCAAGCGGCTGTACGACCTGGCGCGGGCGGGCGTGGAGGTGGAGCGGGAGGCACGGCCGGTTACGGTGCATGGCATCGCGGTCGAAGGATGGGAGCCTCCGGTGGTGACGCTGTGGGTGGACTGCGGGAAGGGCTTCTACATGCGGTCGCTGGCGCACGACCTGGGGCAGGCGCTGGGGTGCGGGGGGCACATGAAGACGCTGGCGCGGCTGCGGAGCGGCGCGTTCTCGGTTGATGACGCGCTGTCGCTCGATGAAGCGGAGGAGCGGTTCGCGGACGGCAGCTGGCGCGAGGTGATGCACTCGCCGGACGTCGCGCTTCGGGGGCTTCGCGCGATCATCGTGGGGACGCGCGTGGAGGAGATGGTGCGCAACGGCCGATTTTTCGATGCAATGGGCGACGCGGAGGGCGATGCTGTAGGCGACGCGGGCGGCGACGCAGGTGGCGGCGCGGTTTCACAGCTGCAACAGCCATCTCCGGGCGAGCGCTGCCGCGCGTACACTACGGACGGGCGCTTCCTGGCGATAGTCGCGTACGATGCGGACCTGCGGCGGTGGAAGCCGGACAAGGTGTTCGCGCTGAGCTATCCGGACTGGGGCTAACATCGATGGACAGGATGGAGGGGATGGGGGGAACATTAGGTTCGTGGGCGGCGCATGAAGGCGTTATTCGATGTATCCTTTATCCTTGCCCCACTCTATCCAGGCATCGGATATGGCTTTCATTTTGCCCTTGTCCCGCTCAGCGACTTTGGGAGCGTCGTTTGCTATGGCGGAAAGTGCGAGAAACCAGTGATTAGGTTCTCTCTTCAGGTCATTCAAAATCAATGGAATTGCGGGTTCTCCCATTTCAACGATGCGCCGATAAGACGGGTGCTTGGCGATTTGGCCGGCGACGGATAGATGCCCGGTGTCGCGCTTCCAAGCGGCAGCGCAGCTCTGAAACTCGTCTTCGAGGCTGATTTCGCGCTTTGACTCGGCGTGTTCGGCTGAAGCGGGGGAGGATGATTTGTCTTTGGAGATTGTCATCTTGACTCGTCTCCCGTGCAATTTTTCTAAACCGTCGGGATTAGTTTTCCGGTGGCGTTGGCTTTCTGATTAAGAGAAATGGTATTTGTGGCGTTGATGTGTGTCAAGGTTGTGGAAGAGATGGGAGCTAACAGGATGTGGAGGATGGAGGGGATGGGGTGGCGAGAGTGGCTGTCTATATTGTGCAGTGCAGCAGGTTGGGCTTTCGGCTGTACTCTATGTGGCAGTTGTCGAGGGAAATAGCCACAGAAGGCACAGATTTCACAGGGTGGAGGGGGTTTTGCGTGGGGTGTGATTTGCGCGGGCTTGCTTTTATGGGGGCGACGGGCCGGTCGCCCCTTCAGGACGGACGGGCGTTTTCTGGCTGTGGTGAGGTGCGGCACCGAATTGCGGCGGTGGAAGCTGGAGAAGGTTTTTGAGGTGGGTTATACGGAGGGGGCAGACCTGGATGGGCAGGATGGAGGGATGGTGGATGCAGTAATCTGTTCATTTAATGAGATGGCTAGGAGTTCGACCCGGGTCGTCGCTAATCTCGATGCTTTGGGCGTGAGTATAGGTTGGCGATAGGTGCGGGTGTTTGGGGTTGTTAAGGGGAAGGTTAACAGGATAGATAGGATGGAGAGGATTTTTCATCCCTAGTTCCCAACTGCACATTAGCAGCAGCCGGGAATGGTGCGGTGGTTTGTGGGGTCTCATGCGAATATTTGGAAATGACTTAACTGGCATGATTGGGCCAATAGCGTGCTGTTAAATGTTGATGAGTGGCGGTCAAACTCCACTTCATATCTCCCCGACTGGATGTTATTTTCCGCCCTGACATCGCTAACAGACGCCAACGCCAATCTGCAACACCTGGTGGGGCTGGTTTCCGTTCTCCCGATGCAAACATCAACTTGATTGGATCTGTCCAAAAGGAGCCTTCTTCAAAACCAGTGGGAAACATAACACTCCATGCGACGTCGGCGGGCGAGTCCTCCTTGTGAGGATCAATTCGTGCGAAATGGGCGCCTACTTTGTTCCGCCAAACATAAACTTCTGGTAATACTCGCCGCAGATATTCCCCTGCTTGATGGCTATCGCCTCCGTGAGTTAACCAGCCCACAAGTTTGACATAGTTGCAGGCTGTAACCGAATACCAGTGAAACGCACAGGCCACAAGGTCTTGTGGTATTCCCTCTAACTCTGGCGCGTTGCCAGCCATAATAACAATTTGGTCGTCAGGTAATCTGGCAATTACTTCTGCTTCAATCTTCTGAACTTGGGCGTTAAGAAAATTCAGACCCGTCGAAAGGTACTGCAACGAGCCGATTTCGTTGAAGTGTTGCTCAACTACTTCATCTTGAAGTTCTAAATTGTCGATGTGGTCAATAATCATCGTGCATCTCCCTCTTTCACTGCAACATTGAACTGAATAGCGCTTGCACTTCGTACACATGTACTATAAGATAATCCGAGATTAGGGCATTTGCAACACAAACCAAAGGACTGAGCAAATGAACTTGCCACTAGAGTTGGAGCTTGATGTGGGTACTGAGGGCGACCTAGAGCATCTGATTGACAAGGTGCACAATGTTGACTGCCTTGAACTGATGCGCTCGATGCCTGCCGAGTCGGTGAGCATGGTGTTCGCCGATCCACCGTTCAATCTCAACAAGAAGTACACTTCGTATAAGGACAATCTCCCTTTCACTCAGTACAGGGACTGGACTGAAGAATGGCTCACTGAAGCCTGCCGTGTACTGAAGCCCGACGGCAGCATCTTCGTCTATAACATCCCGAAATTACTCACTTACACATCGGCAATACTCAACGACCTTGCCGAATTTCGCCACTGGATTGCGTGGAACTCGAACGGACAGCCACTTGGCAAGACGCTCCAGCCAGCGCACTACGGCATCCTGTTCTACACTAAGAACAGGAGCAGCAAGTTCTACGATGTGCGCGCACCACATAAGACCTGCCGAAAGTGCGACGCATTTCTGAAGGACTACGGCGGAAAGGAACACCTTCGGCACGAATTCGGTTATCAGATCAGCGATGTGTGGGACGACATTCACCGAGTGCGCCATCGCTCCAAGCGTATCGACTCGCACCCGTGCCAGTTGCCGATACACCTGATTGAGCGCATGATACTAATGACGACAGATGAGGACGACATAGTGTTCGATCCGTTCTGCGGCGGAGGTTCCGCGGCAATCGCGGCAAAGCAACTTGGACGCCGATACATCGGTTCTGACATAGACAAGGGATATTGCGACGCCGCAACAGAACGGATGGAACAAGCCGAACCCGTCAAGGACAGGGACGCCTATGTGTCCATTCACTTGAACAAGATAGTTTCTATGCGAGACATCGACATTAAGATGCGGAAGAACAAGAATGGTAGAGTCAAGAAAGCTAACGCTTGAGGAACTCAGGGCGGGGATGCAGGTGTTTCTGGATTTTCCAGAAATTGAGCAATCTCTTCAAGAGGAAGTCGAGCAGACTGTCAATAGTATTCTGCTGTCAAAGGCGCAGAATGGTGGCAGGGACCCTGTAGATGTTCTAACCGATTATCTCAACGCTGGTAGTGATACAGAGGAACGCCTGAAAGTCATAATAGGTTTCTCTAGGGGTTCATTGGAGAGAGTGAAGCGCATTTACGAAGCCATGTTCCCGGGCGTCAGGTGGAGCAGATTATGGCACGATGATGATAAACGCCGCAGGATAGCGGCTTTCCTCATCAGTCAGCATGACGATGAAATCTTTGTGCCGCAGTTTATTCGAAGCAATTTCTTCCTGCCTGACAACTGGATAGAGTTGCTACAAGACAGCGACTATTTACAAGCAATCGTTCAGGGCAACCTGCAATCTCAATACGCTACCGACATCGGCTACGCTCTGGAGGATAAGATAGGCGAGATCGTCACTGATACCGGATATACCTATGAAAAAGGCCAGGTCGCCATTGTTGACAGCAAGGAAGTTGATATAGCGATACCTGATATTGACACTCCGCGCATCTTGATTATGTCGTCATATCAACTTACTACTGGCTCATCCCAAAGCAGCAAGGCGAATGAGCAGTTGCGTATGTATCAGGACGTGCAGAGTTATAATAGCAGCAGAAATCAACGCAACAATCCCGATGTTCTGTTCATCAATGTGATTGACGGCGGTGGCTGGCTGGCGCGTCCCAACGACTTACAAACCATGTGGCGCGGATGCGATTATTGCTTCTCCTTGTCAAGCCTAGACGGGTTGCGCAGTATATTAGATTACCATCTATAATCTACAACTGTAGATGCATCCACATTGAAAGTAGCAGACTTCCGAACCATGGTCGTTGAGAATGAGCCGCCTTACATTGGCGGGCGGTATCTGCTGTGGCTGGAATTGCAGACAGACTAATGACGCTCGCCTGCAGGAGTATCTGATGGCACGGCTGAGTAGGACGAGGGTTGCAATGGCATTACAAAACAAGCGCAGTAGAGGAAATGTAGCCGTCATAAGGGGGACTGGTCCAAAAAAGGCGCCGCCCAAGGCAGAAGTCTCACACAAGCCGCCCGGCGCTAATTCACCCAAGAAGTCTCAATCGAATTAGCCCATATTCAAGAGGTAAGATATGCCGCGCAACGACTCCGTCAGTAGGGGTGGAAAGGCAAGGATGGCTCCGAAAGTAAGACCTGCTAAAGCAATTCACTTTACGAATGGGGCATCTCCAAAGTCATCTCCGCCCAAGGCAGAGGCCTCACGCAAGCCGCCCGGCGCAACCCTTCCCAAGGACAAGCCATCGTCCGACAGCCGATAACCCTTGACCGCCCGCGCTCACATCCATACAATTACTATTTGTAACCCAAGAAGAATTTCAGCATCAGATACCCGCGAGAATTACCATGTATGCAATTGTGAATACCGGCGGCAAGCAGTACCGGGTGGAGCCCGGCGATACGGTGCGGGTGGAGTACCTGCCCGGAGACCAGGGGGACCTCATCGAGCTTGACGATGTGCGCCTGCTCTCGGATGACGACGGCGATGTAACGGTCGGCGCTCCCACAGTGGAGGGGGCGAAGGTTACGGCTGAAGTGGTGCAGCAGGGGCGCGGCAAGAAGGTGATCGTCTTCAAGTACAAGGCTAAGACGCGCTACCGGAGGAAGAACGGGCACCGGCAGAACTTTACGGAGCTGCGGGTTACGGATATTTCGTATAATAGGTAGGCGGTTCGGCGCGCTCACCACGAACGGATTGGAATCCACGATGGGTGGACGTTATCACCCCCATCCTAACCTTCCCCCATCAAGGGGGAAGGAACTTTTGAAATAACGACAGGGAATAAAGGGGGAGACGATGGCACATAAGAAGGGCGGCGGCAGTACGCGAAACGGGAGAGACAGCAACGCGAAGAGGCTTGGCGTGAAGTGCTACGACACGCAGTTCGTGACGGCAGGGTCGATCATCGTGCGGCAGCGGGGGACTCGCATCCATCCGGGCAACAATGTGGGCCTGGGCAGGGACCATACGCTGTTCGCGCTAATAGACGGCAAGGTGAAGTTCGAGCATAAGACGCGGGACAAGAAGCGGGCGAGTGTGTATCCGTAGTGGAACTTACATCTATGGACAGGATGGGAAGGATGCTTTGTCCTGCTCACCCCCATCCTAACCTTCCCCCATCAAGGGGGAAGGGACAAGATGTTGGATAGGAAGGATATAGAGACATGAAGCCGGGGATTCATCCGACTTACTATTCGGAAGCTAAGGCGATATGCTCTTGTGGCGCGACATATACGACAGGCTCGACGCTGCCGGAGTACCGCGTGGAGATATGCAACCTGTGCCACCCGTTTTTCACGGGGGAGCAGCGCATCATCGACACGGAGGGGCGCGTTGAGCGGCTGATGCGGCGGTTCAATTTGCCGCAGCAGTAGGTCAGTCGGAAAGCATGTATCTATAGCGAGGGCTTACAGGATGGGCAGGATATTTTGTCCTACTCACCCCCATCCTAACCTTCCCCCTTGATGGGGGAAGGGACGATTTGAATGTCATCTGACATGTGTCGAGATATAGAACGGGGATGGGTGCGCTCATCTCCGTTTTTTGCGTCAGCAATTGCAAGGAAATCCATTGCGCGAGGAAGAATGAGCACAGAGCAGAGGCCGATATACGGCGGGCAGGCGGTCATCGAGGGCGTGATGATCCGGGGGCAGCGGAACATCGCGGTGGCGGTGCGGCGTCCGGACGGGACGGTGGCGACGATGCGGCATCCGCTGACTTCGATTTACACGGGCAGGCTGCGGCGGTTACCGCTGGTGCGGGGCGTTATCGCGATGGCGGAGACGCTGACGCTGGGGATGCGCGCGCTGAGCTACTCGGCGAATGTGGCGGCGGAGGCTGAGGGCGAGGAGATAAGCAAGGGCTCGATGGCGGGAATGATGGCGGTGTCGCTGAGCCTTGCTATCGGCATCTTCTTCCTGATTCCGGTGTTCGCGAGCGACTGGCTGGAGGAACTGATAGGCTCGGCGCTGCTGGCGAATATCGCGGAGGGGGTCATTCGGCTGCTGCTGTTCTTGGGGTATATCCTGCTGATAAGCCGGATGGAGGACATACGGCGGGTGTTCATGTATCACGGGGCGGAGCACATGACGGTTCACGCGCAGGAGCGGGGGGACCCGCTGGAGGTGGAGCACATCCGCAAGTATCCGACGGCTCATCCGCGCTGCGGGACGGCGTTCCTGCTGGTGGTGATGGTGGTGGCGATACTGGCGTTCATCTTCGTGGGGCGGGAGCCGTTCTGGTGGCTGATTACGTCGCGGATAGTGCTGGTGCCGGCGATCGCGGCGGTGAGCTACGAGGTGATACGGTTCAGCGGGCGGCATGCGGACAATCCGCTGGTGGGCATCATAACGGGGCCGAGCCTCGCGCTGCAGTCGCTGACGACGCGGCAGCCGGACGACGACCAGATAGAGATTGCGATCGAGGCGATGCGGGAGGCGCAGGCAGCGGATGGGGTGCGGGTGTCGGCGGTCAGCGGTCGGGTGTCAGGTGTCAGCGGTCAGATGTCAGGGGATGGCGACTAGGGGGCTGCGTCAGGATTCGAGAAGCGGGATGATTTCTTCGCCGGTTCTCAGAAAGAGGATCCTGTCGGCGCTGTGTTCCATGAAGAGGGCGAAGTCGTAGATGACGTCGCGGCCGATGAGGGAGGGCATGTCATTCGGGCCCGGGGGCATGTCAACGACATGGATAGGCATCGTGGTTTCGTAGCTGCCGATAACTAGTGTTGCTCTGACTAATCTGGTTTCGGCATAGCCGCCTACACCGCCTATCGGGTTGCCACGCGGCATGGTGCGAATGTCAAGTCCCAACTCGCTATGCAGACGGTCGGCGTCCCGAGGGGACAGCAGGGTATGGTCAGCGCCGGTATCAACCACGAAGGAAAATTTCATAGTCCGACTGATTGCGTCAAGAAAGGTTACTTCCACTTCGACGTATGGACGGCGAAAGGCTCCTTCGGCTACGAAATATCCGGTCGTCACTGGAGCTTATCCTGCTTGAGCGCGGGCCAGTGAAGGGAAGAGCCGAAGACGCGCGGATAATCGCTGACATAGACGTAGTGGAAGTATATGTCTCCCACGTGCATTCCCTTGGCGCTCAGCTCGTCCACGAGCGCCCTTCCGTCGGGCGACGCGCCGACTACTTTGCCGTGATAGACTGCGACACACTGGTCGGGGTACTGCGCCTTCAGTTCGGAAAGATTATCTCTGAACCACTTACTGTCCTTCTGAAATTGCTCAAACTCAGGGGACGGCGGCCTGTTGACTTTTTTCCATTCCATTGCAAGCGCCTTTCGACTATGGGTCGTCTGAAACCCATTGTAGCACTAGCCGGCGCGGTCTCTGAGGACTTCCCAGACGTCTTCGGGGCGGGCGCCGGATGCGGAGAGCAACACGAGGGCGTGGTATAGGAGGTCTGCCATCTCTTCGGCGACCTGCTCGGCGTCGCCCTTGACGGCTGCGATGGCGGTTTCGCCCGCTTCCTCGATGACCTTCTGCGCGATGCGGTCGGCGCCGCTTTCCAACAGGCTGGTTGTGTAGCTGCCCTCGGGCATCTCGCGCTTGCGGTCCTGAATCAGGGCGAACAGGTCTTCGAGGACGCCGGGGCCGGTCTCGTCGCGGTAGAACTCCGGGAACTCGTCTATGGGGGTGAAGAAGCAGTTCGGTGCGCCGGTGTGGCAGATGGGGCCGTCCGGCTCGACCTGCAATATGAGCGCGTCGCCGTCGCAATCGACCGCCGCCGACTTGACGCGCATGTAGTTGCCGGAGACCTCGCCCTTGTGCCAGAGGTCGGAGCGGCTGCGGCTGAAGAACCAGACTTCGCCGCCCTCGAGCGTGCGCTTGAGCGAGCCGGGGTTCATGTAGCCCAGCATCAGCACTTCGCCCGTGTTCACGTTCTGCGCGATTGCGGGCACGAGGCCCTTTCCGTCGAGTTTTACTTCTGCTGCCATGGTTCTCACCTTTGGGAGTTTTTCAGTCGGTCAGTCGGTCAGTTCTTCAGTCGGTCTTATGGGAACGCCCTTGCCGGAAAGATACCGCTTCACTTCCGGTATAGGATGGGTGCCGTAGTGGAATATGCTGGCGGCGAGAACGGCGTCCGCCTTGCCCTCTGCGAGCGCGTCGTAGAGGTGCTGTGGCTCGCCGGCGCCGCCGCTCGCGATCAGTGGAATGGTGACGCTTTCCGATATGGCGCGCAGCAGCTCGAGGTCGTAGCCGGTCTGCTGGCCGTCGGTGTCCATGCTGGTGACGAGCAGCTCGCCCGCGCCGAGTTCGGCGGCCTTCCGTGCCCACTTCACGGCGTCTATGCCCATGGGGGTGCGCCCGCCATGCACGTACACCTGCCAGCCGGAGGACTCATCGAGCGCAATCTCGGCTGCCACTTCGCCGGTCAGCCCCTTGGCGACATCGAAGTTGACCTCTCCGATTTCGTCGTCGGGAGTTACGCGCTTGGCGTCTATGGCGACGACGATGCACTGGGAGCCGAAGAAGTCGGATGCTTCGTCAACCAGGGTCGGGTTGGCGACCGCTGCGGTGTTCAGGGATGCCTTGTCCGCGCCCGCCTCCAGCATGCGCCGCACGTCCGCGACATTCCGCAGGCCGCCGCCTACTGTTAGCGGGATGAAGACTTGCTCGGACACCTGCTTTACGACATCTACGATGATGTCGCGATCGTCAGAGCTTGCGGTGATGTCGAGGAATACCAATTCGTCGGCGCCCTGCTTGTCGTAGAAGCGCGCGAGGTCGGCCGGGTCGCCGGCGTCGCGTATGTTCACGAAGCTGATGCCCTTGACCACCCTGCCCTTGTCGATGTCGAGGCACGGGATTATGCGTTTAGTCAGCATGGTTAGTCTTTCAGTTCGGCAAATTACATCGATGGACAGGATGGGGAGGATTGTCACCCCCACCCCAGCCCTCCCCCATCAAGGGGAAGGGGGTCTAAGTCTGTCAATTGCTTCGCGCAGGTCGATGTCGCCGGTGTATATCGCTCTGCCGACGATTGCCGCCTCCGCGCCGATGCTGGCAAGCCGCTCCAGCTGAGCCACGGTTGCTATGCCGCCTGCCGCGATTATGTGGATGTCGCTCTGATTGACCAACGCGCTTACGCCGTCAAAGTTTGGCTCGGTGAGAGTGCCGTCGCGGGATATGTCGGTGTACAGGAAGCGCACCACCCCAAGCGCTGCCATATCCGCCACGAGGTCGGTTGCGAGCGCGCCGGTGCCTTCGGTCCAGCCTCGCAGCGCCACCTTGCCGTCCTTGGCGTCAACGGTCACGATGATGGACTCCGCGCCGAATTCGTCCAGCAGGGTGCGTATGAGTTCGGAATCCTCGAACGCTGCCGTGCCGAGCATGATGCGGCTGACGCCCGCTTCAATCGCCGTGCGCGCGGTGGGCATGTCGCGTATGCCGCCGCCGAGGTGCAGGGGGACATCGACCGAGGACGCGATGCGCTCGACTGCGCGCAGATTCGCCGGGCTGCCGTCCTTTGCGCCGTCGAGGTCAACGATGTGCAGCCGCGTCGCGCCCATATCGATCCAACACAGTGCGGTTTCGAGCGGGTCATCCGAATAGACGGTTTCCTGCGCGTAGTCGCCCTGATACAGGCGGACGCACTTGCCGCCGCGGAGGTCTATGGCCGGGATTACTTGCATGTCTTATTTCTTACTCTTACCCTCACCCTACCCTCTCCCAGGGGGAGAGGGGACTGCTAGAATCGGGAAGTGGGAAGAATCGTGCTTGCATTTGCGATTTCACCCCCATCCTAACCTTCCCCCATCAAGGGGGAAGGGACTTTTTGACTTGAAACGAGCGATACGAAGTTGCGGTAAATCCGCAGGCCCACGGCGCCGCTCTTTTCGGGGTGGAATTGCACGGCCGCTACATTGTCCCACGCGACCGCGCTGCAGAAGTCTATGCCATAGTTCGTCACGCCCGCAACGATGTCCTTGTCGTCAGGGTCGGCATAGTAGCTGTGCACGAAGTAGAAGTACGACTGCTGCGGTATCCCTTCGAATACCGGGTGCTGGATAGACAGCGATACGCTGTTCCAGCCCATGTGGGGAATCTTCAGACCGGCTTGATCGGTCTTTTCGGGAGGCAGGCGCTTTGTGCTGCCCTTCAGTATGGCGAGGCAGGGTTCGTCGCCTTCCTCGGACGATTCAAGCAGCAGCTGTAGGCCGAGGCAGACGCCGAGGAAGGGCTTGCCGCTGTCTATCGAGCGCCTGATGACATCGAACAGGCCTCGCTCGCGGATGCTCTGCATCGAGGCGTCGCACGCGCCCTGTCCGGGAAAGACCACGCCGTCGGCAGCGATAATGTCGTCGGCGTCGGCGGTGATGCGCGCGGATGCGCCGCACTCCTCCAGCGCCTTCTGCACGCTGCGGAGGTTGCCGGCCTTGTAGTCGATGATTGCTATGGAGGGGGAAAGGCTCATCAATCTTCCTAAACGTAGCATTTACATTGATGGACAGGATGGAGAGGATTTGTCATCCCCATTCCTTCGGCAAGCTCAGGACAGGCTCTAACCTTCCCCCTTGATGGGGGAAGGGACTTTTGCAATCCTCTTTCTACTCTTCGTCAAGCCGGGTGCCGGTAACGATGTCCATCGGGAGCGCCCTGTCCTCGTAGCGGGCGAGCATGAAGAGCAGGTCGGCGAGGCGGTTCACATAGCGCAGCAACTCGCCGTTCGGCAGCAGGTCTTGCTGCTGCAGGCCGACTATACTGCGCTCGGCGGCGCGCAGGGCGCTACGGGCAAGGTCAAGCGCGCCGGACGCCGCTGACGCGCCCGGAATGATGAACTTGGGAGGCAGCTCCACCTGCGCGCTCAGCTCGTCTATGAGCCTCTCAAGTGCGTCCACGTTGTCCGCGCTGATGGCGTGGA
This sequence comes from Dehalococcoidia bacterium, assembly GCA_965204855.1. Taxonomy (GTDB): domain Bacteria; phylum Chloroflexota; class Dehalococcoidia; order Lucifugimonadales; family JADFKI01; genus Bin90. Next base: position 642,370 of record OZ242018.1, on the reverse strand, counting down.
AGTTGGACTTGTAGTATTCGTAGTTTTCGACGTCGGTGGCAAGTTCGCCGCTCAGTGTGAACATCTCGCGCTGCACCTGAAGCAGGATCTCTTTCACCCGCCCATCCTGCGACAGAGCGCGCGCAAGGCCCATCGCTGAGGTGGCGAAGTCAGCCTCACCGTAGGCTACGCAGCGCGGGTCGTTCTTGGGTACGCGACCGCCGAACAGCAGCCCCGTCTCGCCCGCATCGCCCGATTTGGTGTATATCTTCATTGTCATAGGAGAATTATATCAGCAAAGGTGGAACGGGGGCTAACAACGGAGGCTAACATGGATGGACAGGATGAACATGATACAGATAGGGGCAACCCTTTCGGATTGCCCCCAGTTGAATTGAGTTGGGACGGCTAGGCGCCCTTGATTTCCAGGCGTCGGGCCTTGACTGCCTCCACCTTCGGGAAGGTCAGCATGAGTATGCCGTGCTTGTACTCCGACTCCGCCTTGCCGACATCAAGGGTGTTCGGCAGGCGCAGCGCGCGGTACAGCTTGCCTGCCCTGCGCTCGCGGATTATGAACGACGCATCGCCGTCATTCGGAGTCTCCGCGTTGATGGTCAGCACGCCGTCTTCGATAGTTACATCTATGTCCTCCGGCGCCACGCCCGGGACAGTTGCCCGCAGCACGACATCGTCGCCGTCCTGCGTCAGATCGATCGGAATCGCCCAGCGCCGCTCCACATGCCCGTCGCCATCGCCCTGCCAGGCGCGGTTGAGCATCTCGTCCAGCTTTCTGAACTCCCTGAACGGGTCTATCCTCTGCATAACCATATTTTCAATTCCTCCTTAAGTGATGTCTTTCTTTGCTCGGTTATCAAGAATGTTCAAAATACTTCTTATTCCGGGTGGGGCGGGAACTTCACTCCCATCCTAACCTTCCCCCTTTGATGGGGGAAGGGACTATTGGGGCAAGGGGCTTTTGCTCTCGCCGGGCTTATCTATCCGAGGTAGCCGTGGACCTCGCCGCGATGCCTGCTGTTGAAGTCTTTGCGGGCTTCGTCGTACCTGGGGCAGGACGAGCATCCGGCCTTCTGGACATTTGCGAGGTAGGAGTCGAACCCGGAGCGGTGGCTGGGGATTCTCCGAATGGTGCCTGCGAATCTGTCAAACATGTACGTTCTCCTTTTCTATTGAGCCGTTGGTGTGTCTTGTGATATGAGTCGTATCAACTCATATCTAATTACTGGATATATTATAGGAAGTGTGCGTCAATATGTCAATAGTATTATAGCGATTACTGCAAGTTTTGCTTTACTAACGCTGCAAGTATGTTAAAATGTATTCAATGAACTTATGTGGTGGTGTGGTGATTCGCCATATCCCCCTTCCTAACCTTCCCCCTGAGGGGGAAGGGACTTGTGCCCTCACCCCCTGCTCCCTGCCTCCGCAGGGACAGGCTTCACAGGGGCAGGCTCCAACCCTCTCCCAGGGGGAGAGGGAGCAATGTGAACGGCAATGAAAACTGAAGGGCATTCAGATGGCTAGAGACTACTATGAAGTGCTGGGGGTTTCCCGCAGCGCGGATGAGAAGGAGATACGGAGCTCCTTCAGGAAGCTGGCTCGTCAGTACCATCCTGACCTGAACCCGGGCGACGAAGCTGCCGAGCGCAAGTTCAAGGAGATAAACGAGGCGAACGAGGTGCTTTCGGACCCGGACAAGCGCGCGAAGTACAACCGCTACGGGGATAACTGGATGCATGCCGACCGTCTCGATGAGCAGGCGCGGGCGGGCGCGACATTTGGCGGCGGCTTCGGTTCGGGTAGGCGCGTGGAATACGGCTTCGGCGATGTTGGCGACCTCGACGACCTACTAGGCGGCTTCGGCGATGTCTTCGGCGGGGCATCGCCATACGGTGCAGGCACGCGCACACGGCGGCGCAGTCGCCCGGGCCGGGCAAGCCACCACGATGTGCCGGTTACAGTCACGCTCGAAGAGGCGTTCCGCGGCACGAAGCGAATGATCAACGTGCCCACGAAAGACGGAAGCACGCGGCGAATCGAGGTCAGCATCCCCGCGGCGGTGGACGACGGCTCGCGCGTGCACATATCGCTGGACGACGGCATTCAGGTGTTCCTTGTCGTCAGCGTAGCGCCGCACGCCCGCTTCAAGCGCGAGGGCGACAGCCTCTACGCCGACATTTCCGTGCCGTTCGAGGACGCTCTGCTGGGCGGCGAGGTCGAGTTCACCTCTCTCAAGGGCAGGCTCGCGCTGAAGGTCCCGGCTGACAGCGGCGAGGGCAGGCGCATCCGCATTCAGGGACATGGAATGCCGAGGCGTGAATCACCCTCGTCCGCCGGCGACCTGTACGTGACGGTCAAGCCGCAGATGCCGTCTTCCCTCAGCGACGACGAAAGGGCAGCGCTCGAAGAGTTCAGGCGTCTTCGGGTAGCCAACGGCAGTCGCGGGTGAGCTTAGATGGATGGACAGGATAGACAGGATAAGAGAGTTCTGGATTATGAATGAGAACGAACTAAGGCTGGGTCAAGACGAACCCGTATTCATAATCAGCGTGGCGGCGCGCATGCTTGGCGTTCAAACACAGACCCTGCGCTACTACGAGCGGCTGGGACTCATCGAACCGGCGCGCACGGGCGGCAACCAGCGCGTCTTCTCGCGCGCCGACATCGAGCGCGTGCGACGCATCCGCGGCTTCATGGACAATCTCGGCGTCAACCTCGCCGGCGTCGAGGTCATACTTCGCCTTATCGACAGGCTCAACGCGTCAGAAAGCGAGGTGGAGCGCCTATCCGAGGAGAATGCGCGCCTCAGAAGCGTGCTGGAGCGCAGCGCCCGCTGAAACGGACGGCGACCTCTATGCGATTCAGCGCCCCGGCGGTCCGCTGAACGCGGCCAAGCAATGGCGTTTCCTTTCAGGTGGGTGACACCCCCATCCTAACCTTCCCCCATCGAGGGGGAAGGGGCTTTCGGGACAAATGTCAAACAAAGTTCAATAAAGATACCAAACTACGCTTGATGCAAATCCCAAACGTGTGTTGTGCTAGTAGTAAGCATTTGAAGCACAAGTGGAAGGAGCTTGCACATGCGACTACTCATAATACCTCTACTGGCTCTGGTACTGGCATCACTCGCTTGCTCATCCGCAGGTAACCCCATCGTCTTCACCTCAGACATCGACGGCAACCGCGAGATATTCTCCCTGGACCCCGAGGGAGCCGAACTGGTCAATCTTACGAAGAGCGCGGGGAGCGAGTATTCCCCTGCCCTCTCGCCGGACGGCTCACACGTAGCCTTCCTGTCCGGCGACGACGAGCATAACACTCTTCAGGTCATTGCCCTCAACACCGAGTCCGACAGCCGAACTCACATAAGCAAGATAGACGGCACCCACCGCGACCATAGATGGTCGCCCTCCAGCGACCGCCTCGCCTACCTCGTGCAAAACGGCGGCGATCCATCAACGCATGTCGCGGGCTATGACGGTTCCAACTCGATGGAACTCACCACCATCGTAGCGCATGAAGTCGGCGGGTGGTCCTTCGACGGCTCAAGCGTAGTATTTACCGTCCGCGAAGGTCCGGGCCAGGGCATCTATGTCCGAAATCCCGACGGTGTCAACGAAGTTCGCCTGACCGACCAGCCTGACTACAGCCCCGTGTGGTCTCCCAACTCCCACAAGATTGCCTTCATTTCCGAGCGCGACGGCAACCCTGAGATATATGTGATGAATTCAGACGCGACCGAGCTGAAGCGGATCACAGAAAGCAGCGGCACGGAGTACGACATCGCCTGGTCGCCCGACGGCAGGAAGATCGCATTCACCAGCGACCGTGACGGCAACCCCGAAATATATGTGGTGGATGTGCGTGGCGGCGAGGTGAACAGGCTGACCCGCAACAGCGTCCGGGACGACCAGCCCGTATGGTCGCGCGACGGCAAGAGCATCGCGTTCGTCTCATATCTGGATGGGGACGGCGAGATCGTGATGATGGACGCCGACGGGCACAACCAGCAGCGTCTTACGAATAATGGCTATGACGACTATTCGCCTACATGGTAGTTGTCAGCGGTCAGCCGTCAGCGATCAAGGACCGGAACTGACATCGATGGACAGGATGGGGAGGATGCAGAATCTAGATCTCTTTCATCCTGTCCATCCTGTTACAGTCCCTCCGGGTGTTGGGTGTGCCAGTCGGTCAGGGACTGGTATGCCCGCGCCACGGCGAGGATGCGGTTTTCGTCGTAAGCCCGCCCCATGAACTGGATGCCAGTCGGCAGCCCCTCGTCTGAGAAGCCGCTCGGCACGCTGATGGCAGGCAGTCCCGCGCTGTTCCCTACCGCGCCCAGAGTATCTCGCGCCGTTCCAGCCACCACGCCACGAAAGTCCTGATCGATAGGAGTTGCGGTAACGGCCCTGGTCGGTCCTACTACGGCGTCGTATCCTGACATCACCTCGTCCGCGATGCGCGCGACCTTGCCTCGAATCCGCAACGCCCTGATGTAGTCCTGCGCCGGCACCATCAGCCGCGCATGCGGATGGTGGCACTCCGGCGCCGTAAGCCCGGCGACCGCGCCGCTCTCTATGAACTCCTCGAATACGCTTGCGGACTCGGCGTTCAGGATGGTGCGCGTAACCGCCTCATAAGGCATCTCCGGGAACTCAATCTCCTCGATGTCCGCCACATCCCCCAACGCTTCAAGCGCCTGCTCGAAGTTCGCCGCGACCTCTGCCTGCGCCCCTTCCGTGACATCCTTCAGCACCGCCAGCTTGAACCTGCGCCCGGCAGAGGCATAGATGTCGTAGCGATAAGGCATGTCGGTAGTCGAGGGATCGTCCGAATCTTCGCCGGCAATCGCCTCCAGCACAATGCCGCAGTCGTCGGCGGTCAGGCAGAGCGGCCCCAGCTTGTCCAGCGTCCACGACAGCACCATCGCACCCACGCGACTTACACGCCCGTAAGTCGGTCGCAGCCCTGCCAGCCCGCAGTTGTTCGCAGGGGACAGTATCGAGCCCCATGTCTCCGATCCGATTGCGAACGGCACGAGTCCGGCAGCCACGGAAGCCCCTGAGCCGCTTGACGACCCGCCAGACCATGCGTCCTTGCCCCACGGCGTCATTCCGGGGCCTGTGAACGAAGCGTTGGGCTGCCTGTAACCCATCCCACCGGCAATCTCCACCATCGCGAGTTTCGCCGCCAGAGGCGCGCCCGCATCCTCCAGCCTGCGTACCACCGCCGCGTCGTAGTCGAAGACCTGCTCCCGAAACGGCGCAGCGCCCCATGTGGTGGGGATGCCGTCCGAGGTAGCCAGCAGGTCCTTCGCCCCATAGGGGATGCCGTGCAGCGGGCCCTTGTATTCGCCCGCCGCAATCTCGCTTTCGGCGCGGCGCGCCTGCTCCATCGCTCGCTCATGTGTGACGGTAACGACGGCGTTGTAGCGTGGGCCAATGCTGTCGAGACGCTCTAAGAATGTCTCGGCAAGCTCGACGGGCGAGACCTGACGGGTGCGAACAAGTTCGCCCAGGTCGCGTATTGGCGTGAATACCGGGCTTGTCACGATTTGTCCCCTTTAATGCTATCAATCCTGTTGAGACGATTTGATAAGTCAAGCTTCGATACGATGGGCAGACATTTTCACCCCCATCCTAACCTTCTCCCTTGATGGGGGAAGGGACTATTGCTCTAACCCTCTCCCTCTGGGTGAGGGAACAATATGTAACGGGAAGGTGCTTTTGTCTGCTAGTCTCGGCGATAGGGCGGGACGCTGAAGGGCGAGTCTCCGTGCCCAAGCTCGACAGCGCGCATGTCGTCGGACGCCTGCGCTATTGCCTTGGCCGCCTCGCCTACTTCTTCAAGCTCGTCCTCGCTGAGTCGGTCTCCATATCGCTGCCTCAAGACCGTCATAATCTGCGCTGCTCTATCGTCAACGTTGCTCTGCCCACTCATATCCTATCCTACCCATCCTATATATCAATGTTAGTTGTCCGCCGCTCCGTATAATAGCGTATCCGGGTGGGTTATGTACCAGCCGAACCAGAACGAGACATTCGCCGGATGCAGCGGCAGTGTCTCGGTTGGGTCATCATCCTTCCAGATTCTGTCGCGCTCCACATGCCACACCGCGCCATCTTCGTCGAGCAAGGTGTCGGGCAAGCTAAGAGGCGCGTCATCTGGCAGCCTGAACTGCCTGCCCTCCCTGCGGAACGCGAGCGCGTCCGCCGACAGGGACGAGCCTACAACCACAATGTCAACTCCGCCTACGCTGTCGTTGACAAGCCGGTCCTGCCTCAGCGCGTCTATCGAGTACGCTTTGTGCCCATCTTCTGCAACCACTCCCAGCACCAGTTGCTTGGGTGCGAGTTGTCCGTCCCGATTCCAGATGGGGAACATCGTCTCCGGGTCTTCGCGGTACGCAAAGTAGATGGAGCGGGGGCTGTCCTCGCGATCATAACTGCGCGGCGGATAGTAGCCGGTTTCGCGCGATTGCACCTTCGTGTCCGGATGCTCGGCGAGCCACTCGCCCCAAGTGGTGAGCGCGACCGGGAAGTATTCCAGCTTGATGCCCGAGCCTACCAGTTCGCCGAGTATCGGTTCGCCCCGAAGCTGGCTCCAAAGCGTTTGTGTCAGGCGGTCGTACATCACCTTGTTGCTGCGATAGAGCATGCCGGATGTGCCGAATGTGGTTGGCTCGCCGTTGATTTTCGCGGAATACACGATCCCGCTATTGCAGAGCGTTCACCAAGCAAGCGAGATAGGCTCGCCCCCTACCGTATCGTTTACCATCTCGTGGGCGTTGATGATGCGGAGCGGATAGGCGCGCGTGTCCCCATTGATTGACACGCCAAACACTCGATCATCGTCATCAAGGAAGTCGGCCTCGCCGGGTATCAACATCTTCGGGTCGCGTATGTCCGGTATGCCGTCGGGCAGCACTCCGCCCCAGACTATTTCAGTCGGGTCAACGGTGATTGAGCCGGCGCGCGCGGGATACAGGAACGCCGCGAAACGCGAGTCGAGCTGGGACATGAAGTTTATCTTCCAGTCCAGATACTCGTCCGGCGGCGGGTACTCGTCGCGATGATTGCCCAGCCATTCCATCCAGCCCTTCCAGTCTTCGCCGCCGTAGCGCTCGCCGGTGAGTTCGCCCAGCACATAAGCCGTAGCGTCGCGCGCATTCGCGGTCGATTGGTAGCGCATCGACTCGACCAGTACGGGCACCATCGACTCGTCCCTGTTCAGCAGCACCTCGTCCAGCGCGTCATACGTGCGATTGCCTGTGTGACCGAAGCCCGGAAACACCTTGTACATGGCGCTATTGGAGTCGTAGGGTATGGGTGTTGGTTCGGAAGCAGGCTCGGGCGTGGCGGTAGCAGTCGGTTGCGGCGACATTGTGGCGAGGGCCTGAACCGTCGGAGCAGCGCCAACGGGAGGGAACGTTGTAGCAGGTACGGCCGTCGCAGTCGGCGACGGAACCGGCCCGGACGAACAGGCGGCCGCTACGGCGGTAGCGACAACGAAAACTCCAAACGATACTTTGCGAAGTAACAGCACTTTCCCACCCCTCTAGCCAATTGGATGCAAGCATCCCAATAGGGATGCACGGCACCGGCTCAGTCCGGCAAATCATACACCATAGGGAGGCACAGCGATGGCAGATGTCCAATTCTACACATGGGCGCGTTGAAGCACATGCCGAAAGGTGAAGGCGTCGCTTTCACAGGACGGTGTGGAACTCAATGAGCGAGACTTTTTCAAAGACGGCTTCTCGGAAACGGAACTGCGAGACCTGCTGGGAGACACAAACCCGGCGGACGTGTTCTCGTGGCGCAGCCCGTCGGCGCGCAAGCTGGGGCTGGACAGGGACACGGTAACCGACGACGAGCTGATTGGCCTTATGGTCGGCGAGCCGCGCCTGATACGCCGCCCGCTCATTCAGGTCGAAGGACGGCTGGTGGTAGGCACCGACAAGAAGGCGATGGCAGAGGCGTTCGGCTAAGTCGATGTCCGTTTATGGCCTGACGGCGCGCTTTTCGCGCTGGGCGAGCTTGTGGAGCATGGGCTGGGCGAGCTTGACGAAGGTGCAGGCTAGGCGGCGCGTCTCACGCGGGTCTATGAGGTCAACCACATCACCGCGATACGCCGCGCGGAACGGGGAGCGCAGCTTCAGTAGGCGCTCCTCAATCATTGCGCGGTGTGCCTCCGGGTCGGGCGCGTTCTCGATTTCCCGGCGATAGGCAGCAGCGACGCCGCCCTCGATGGGTATGCCGCCCCACTCGCCCGCGGGCCAGCCGAAGCGCAGGTTCAAGCCGTCGGGATGCCCGAGGCTGTGCGCCGCGTCCGCCGCAACGCCATACGCCTTGCGAATGTTGAACTCAATCTTCGGCACTTTGGCTTCGGCGCTCGCAATCAGGGCACGCACGCCCCGGCGCATCGTGGCAATTCGCTCCGCGTGCGAGCCGAGCATGAAGCCGGGCATGTCAAGGAAAATAACGACCGGCAGGTTGAATGCGTCGCATAGGTCAACGAAATGCGCGTACTTCTCGGCTGCCCAGCCGTCCATCGCGCCCGCGAGCTTCATCGGGTCGCTGCCGATGACCCCTACGCTGTACCCGTCGAGGCGCGCGAAGCCGGTTATTATCGAACCTGCCCAGTGGCGGCGCATCTCGAAGAACTCGCCGTTATCGACAACGAGCTTGATGAGCCTGCGCGGGTCGTAGCCTCGCCTGCGGTTGGGCGGGATGATGTTCAGCAGCTCTTCGGGGCGGCGGTCAGGGGGGTCGCCGGTCTCGACACGGGGCGCGACGTCGTTCGTCGTGTTTGGAAGGTAGGATATGAAGGTCTTAATCTGCTCGAAGGCGTCTTCTTCAGACTCGGCTTCGTTGTCCACCTGCCCGCTTTCGTGGACGTGCCGCTTGTAGCCGCCGAGTTCCTCCTTGTCCATCTGCTCGCCGATGGCGCGGCGCACGACGGGCGGACCTGACGGGAATATCTGCGACTGTTCCTTGACCATCACGGTGAAGTGGGACATGAGGGCGAATGCCGCGGGCGCGCCCGCGACCGAACCCATTATGCCCGCGGCAACCGGCACGCGCTTCATCAGCTCGACGCCCTTCCACCAGAGGTCGCCGCCGGGCAAGCCCATGTGCCCGGACGCTTCGTCCGCCTTCGCGCTATGCCCGACACCCTCGACAAGCTGTATGTAGGGGATGCCGTACTGTGTTGCGAGAGGCTGCGTGAACTGGCGCGAGTGCTTGCGGACATTGTGCGGGCTGCCGCCTGATATGGTGAAGTCGTCGCCGCCGATGGCGACCGGGCGTCCGTCAACCTCCGCCAGTCCCATCACGTAGGCGCCGGGGGTGAACTCCACCATGTTGCCTTCGTCGTCGAACTCGGCTGCGCCCACCATAGGGCCGGCTTCCAGGAAGCTGCCGGGGTCCACCATTTTCTTAATGCGCTCGCGTATGGTGTAGCGTCCGCCGGAGTGCTGGCGCTTCACGCGCTCGGGCCCGCCCAATTCGGCGGCAAGTCCGCGCACATACTTCATGTCATCTACGGCGTACTCCCAGGGCATGCCGGGCTTCCACATATCTCGATTCTTGTCGATTGGCATTATTCCCTCCCTGGGTTAAGGCAGACTCTCGATTAGACTGGTAGTGTATCGCCCCGCGGCAAAATCAGGATGTCCCAGCGCCGCCCTCAACGTCGGTATGTTCGTGTCCACGCCTGAAATATCGCATGCGTCCAGTGCGCTATCCATCAAGCTGATAGCGGCGTCCCTGCTTTCGCCCCATGCAATGAACTTGGCGAGGAGCGGGTCGAAGTAGGGCGTTACGGCGTCGCCTTTGCGATAGCCGCTGTCAATTCGCAGATTGGGTATAGTCGGCAGGTCAAACGCCTCCAGCGTGCCGGGCGACGGGATGAATGTGTTCGGATTTTCGGCATATATCCTGCATTCGATGGCGTGACCGTTCAGCGGGACATTATCGCTCAGCGATAACTTCATACCAGCCGCCGCTCGAAGTTGCTGCTCCACGATATCGACGCCCGCGACCATCTCGGTAACACCGTGCTCTACCTGCAATCGCGTGTTTGCCTCCAAGAAGTATGCGCTGTCTTTATCGTCCACTATGAACTCGAATGTGCCCGCGCCGACATAGTTCGTCCCACACGCTGCGCTCACCGACATATTCACAAGAGACTCTCGCAGCGATCCCGGCAGGCAGGGCGCGGGCGCCTCTTCGATGATCTTCTGATGCCTGCGCTGTGCCGAGCATTCGCGCTCCCAAAGGTGGCGGACGTTGCCATGCTCGTCGGCAATTATCTGCACTTCGATATGACGCGCGTGCGCTACCAACTTTTCCAAATAGACATCTGCGCTGCCAAACGCCCGCAACGCGGACGAACTCGCCCTACGCACAGCCCTACCCAGCCTGTTCTCGCGCTCGACTACCTGCATGCCTATGCCGCCCCCGCCATCTTTCGCCTTGACCATCAGCGGAAATCCTATCTCCGCGGCTGCGGCTGTCACAGCGTCTATGTGGTCGGCAGGCGCGCTCGCGCCCGGCAGCACAGGAACGCCTAGCGATGCCATCTTGTCGCGCGCCGCCCACTTGTCCGCCATCAGGCGTGCCGTATCAGGGCGAGGTCCTACGAACACGACGCCGCGCTCGGCGCAGCGTTCGGCAAGGGCAGGTGATTCGGACAGGAAGCCGTAGCCGGGGTGAATCGCGTCTGCGCTACTCTTTGTGGCTATGTCAACGATGGCTTTGGCGTCGAGATACGATCCCGCAGGCGTGGTGCTCTCAGGCAGCGCGTAAGACTCGTCAGCGAGTTCCGCGTGCAATGGACTGCCTTCAGCCAGAGAATAGACCGCAACCGTCCTGATGCCCAACTTCCGGCAGGTTCTTATGATACGGCAGGCTATCTCGCCCCTGTTAGCGATGAGAACTTTGTCGAACACAAGCCTGCTCATTCCACCGATAGTATCAGCATCGGGTCTTCCTGAGATATGTTCTGGTTGTTGCGAACCAGGACCTCTTTCACCGTGCCATTGTATTCCGAGAGAATCTCGTTCTCCATCTTCATAGACTCTATAACCACAAGTAAGTCGCCGTCTTCGACCTCTTCGCCGACCGAGACGCCTATTTCGACTATCACTCCGGTTATCGGGGATTCAACTGCTATATCTGCCAACCCACTATCACCTTTCAAAAGAAGTATTTCTTCTAGGACATTGCTGCGCGTCCCAGTAACTCGCTCAGAATATGTTTGTTATGCGCTCCCAGACGCGCCGACGGCCTCCAGGTCTGCTTGGGCAGCCCGTCTGTGATGATTGCCTGACCAGGGTATGTCTTGCGACCCACATCAAGCTCGTCCAGCGTTACAAAGAAATCGCGCTCGCGCAGGTGCGGGTCGCCAAGCATATCCACGCTCCGGTGAACCGCGCCCGCAGGAACGCCGGCGCCTTGCAGCGCGTTCATCATCTCAATGGCATCGCGCGCCTTCGTCCAGCCCGTAATGATGCCGTTCAGGTCTGCCTCGTTTGCCTTGCGTGCCGACTCGTCGCAGAACCGCTTGTCTTGTGTCAGTGTAGGCACACCCATCACTTTGCAGAGCGCAACCCACTGCTCTTCACAGGTTACGGCAATCGCCAGCCATCTGTCATCACCCAGACATGGATACACCCCGTGCGGAGAATGCTTGTAGTGGCTGTTGCCGCTACGGGCAGGCTGAACGCCGTTGTGGGCATAAGCGCCGATGAACTCGCCTATCTGACACACCGGCCCCTCAGCCAAAGCCAAGTCGATGAACTGCCCCTGCCCCGTCGCAGTGCGATGGCGCAGCGCGGTCATTATAGCAGCAAGGGCGTTCATTCCTGTAACCGGATCGGGGTAGGCGATGCCGGATGTCATCGGCATTTCGCCCGGATAGCCCATCAGACTTGGAATGCCAGTGATGGACTCGACGGATGTGCCATACGCGGGGAACTCGGCTGCCGCGCCCTCCGAGCCGTAGCCCGAAATGGAGCACATGATGATGTCGGGGCGTACCTGTCGCAGCGATTCGTAGTCCAGGCGGAAGTTTCGCATCACATGCGGGCGGAAGCTCTCGATAACGATGTCGGACACGGCGGCAAGGTCTAGGAAGGCATCCCTACCCTCCTGCAAGTCAAGGCGCAGCGCGAGGCTGTCCTTGTTACGGTTGTGCTTGTTGTCAACGCCCCTGGTGCGGTCGATGGGGACGCGCGGGTCGGCGACCTTGATCACATGCGCGCCAAAGTCGGCGAGGATGCGCGCTACCAATGGACCCGCCCACACGCGCGTCAGATCGATTACTCGGATGCCCGACAATAGTGGGGACTTACATGGATGGGGAGGATTTTCGCCCCAACCCCAACCCTCCCTCTTGACGGGGGAGGGAGTCTTGGGAAGGACGGCTTCGCTGTGTTCGCCTAGCGTTGGGGCGGGCCTGAGCTTCGGCTGCGTGGCGCTCATGTGGAACGGCACGCGGGGGAATGTCAGAGAGCCGCCCTGTGGATGCTCGAACTCGGCGAACAGGCCGCGCTCGATATACTGGCTGTCCCGCAAGGTCTCGCTGAGGTCGAAGACGGGCGATGCGGGGACCGAATAGACGCCCGCCGCCAGTTCCACAATCTCCTGCCGCGTCTTGTCGGCAACCCACTCCAGAAGGATTTCGTCTATCTCGTCTGCGGCGTCCTTCAGGCTCTGAAATGCGGAGAAGCGTGGGTCTATGAGCAGGTCTTCGCGGCCAATCATGGCGCACACATAGTCCCACTGGTGCGGCGCCGATGCGGAGAATGTGATGTAGCCGTCTTTGCATGGCAAGGTAGTTATTGGATAGCCGCCTGTGCGCCGTCCTGTGGCCAGCCGCACACCGGCGCGCTTGCGAATGATGCCGTCGTACTCATGGGAAACGAACGTGAACTGGTGCAGCGCCGTAAGCGCCTCCATCTCGGAGACTTCTACGGGCTGTCCTCTGCCGGTCATTTCGCGAGCGCGCAGGGCGAGCATTATGCCTGCGTAGCCCTTCAGGGCGGTGAGTCGCTGCGCCTGGTAGCCCGGCAGCATCAGGGGCTCGCGGTCTTCCTCGCCGCTGAGATAGAGGTAGCCGCCAAGCGCAAGGCTGACCAGCGGCGTTGATTGCCAGTCGGCGTAAGGCCCGCTGAGGCCAAACGGCGTTATGGACAGATTGACCAGCAGCGGGTTGAGGTTGTGGAGTGTGTCAGCATCGACGTCAAGCTCGCGGCGGGTCTGCGGCTGCCAGTCGTCAATGAGCACATCGGCGTTGCTCACCAAGTCGAGCAGCGCCGCTTTACCGTCCGCGCTCGTCCAGTCGAGTGTAACGCTCTCCTTGCCCATGTTGTCGAACAGGAAGAGCGCGCCGGACTCAGGGGAATCGTAGCCTTTAAGCTGCGGCTCAGCGTACCGCGTCCAACTGCCATGCGGCGGTCGCTCAATCTTGATGACGCGAGCGCCGAAAGCTGCCAGCATGCGCCCGCAGAAGGCACCGGCGATAGACTCCGCGACTTCAACGGCAGTTATATCAGCGAGGGGCAGAACACTCATACAGGATTCACTACTGACAGACTGAGACACTGAACGACTGACATACTCCTCATGACCAGTTCGTCTGCTGCAAAGAGGCGATTGCGCCGTCCGCCGGACGCCACACTGCGGCATCGTCCCGCCACGGGTTCGCCTTCAGCCAGTCTTCGTCCATGCCTACGCCGAGTCCGGTTCCAGTCGGCAGCGGCAGGAAGCCGTCCTTCTGCACGGGGAAGTCGCCGGTGCAGGCGTCCTGGAACCACGGATGGATGCCGCCCTCCTGGATCATGAAATTGGGGACGCAGGCGTCCAGATGCAGCGACGCAATGGTGCAGAGAGGGCCGTAGGGGTTGTGAGGCTGGAAGCCGACATAGTGCGCCTCTGCCATTGCCGCAATCTTCTTCAGCTCGGATATGCCGCCGCCCTGCACGATGTCTGGCTGGATCATCTTCACTATCTGTCGTTGCAGGAGGTCGGTGTAGTCCCACTTCGTGTAGAGACGCTCGCCGGTCGCAAGCGGGATGTTCACCTGCTCCGCGACGCGCTGCATGGCGTCAAGGTTCTGCGGCGGGACCGGCTCCTCGTACACGAACGGGCGGTACGGCTCCATCGCGTTGCCGATGCGAATGGCGTCCGCGGGGGCAAGCCTGCCATGCACCTCAACCAGCAGCTCCACATCGTCGCCGACCGCCTCACGCACGGCTTCGAGCTTCTTGACGGCGATGCGCTCCGCCTCGATGGGTATGAACAGTCCGCGATGGTCGAAGGGGTCGCCCTTGAGCGCGGTGAGGCCCTGCTCGGTGTGCCGCAGTGCGTTCTCCACCGCGTCCTCGACAGTGAGGCCGTCCCACCTGCCGTAGCACCAGAGCTTATCGCGCATCGCACCGCCGAGAAGCTGATAGACGGGCACGCCGAGCGCCTGACCTTTGATGTCCCAGAGCGCAATCTCGATGCCGCTGATAGCGGACATCTGCACCACGCCGCCGCGCACATGGAAGTGATGGTAGAGCGTCTGCCAGTGCTCCTCGATGCGGTGCGGGTCCTTCCCGACGAGTACCTGGCCGAATTCCTCGACCATCGTGGCGACGGCGAGTGGGCCAGATGTCGCCTCACCCCAGCCCGTAATGCCCTCGTCGGTCTCAATCTTCACGAACATGTAGTTGCGCGCCTGGCCGCGCGGGGCGGCGGCTGCGGGGTGGGCGGTGATGGATGTGATTTTCATGGGTGGGGGCACTCGTGAATAAGCGTCAGTCGAGACGCCATTCTCTCTTCAAAGCGTCAATCAGTTCTTCCTGACGGCGTTCAAGGATTTTCGGTGTCCAATCCAACTCTTTAATGACATGTGTAGTCAAAGCGAAAGGAGAAATACCGTCCTTGGTCTTGAAGTATGTTTCCTTCTTTTCGTTAAACTCACGGTTGTTTGCTGCCGAGTTTTTCCTATGCGACAGCAGAACAAGATTTGCCAGTCTATGCGTCCAAAAGTCTCTTACCTCGCCGTCCGGAAACCACTTACGCCATTGCGAACACTTTTGAGGGTTCTGTGGCAATACATGCTCAATAGAGATGATGGGATATGTGTAAGTCGCGCCGCCACCTGCCAGCATACTGTCAAGCCGCAGCAGAAGTGGTCTTCTAACTCGCACTTGAGAATATACAGAACCCTCAAGCGCTTGGAGAATGTCTGATTTCTCCTCGGAACGCAACTGGAGCACCGAATCATCTTCGAATAGCTCTTCATTATTTTGGATTGCACGCAAAACTTCTGCATATCGATTTATTCGCTCGTTAATATTCGCGCGCCTGACAAACATTCCATACGCCAGTCGTTCAAGGTCTTTGACAAATCCAACTAGCCTGTCAGGTTTATCTATGTTGTGTATGAAGAACTCTAAGACAGGCGGGATCCAATCGAAATTGTCCAACCGATTCAAGTAGCGTAAGTATCTGTTGATTTTCTCGTTGTCAGAATCAGCATGCCCTTGGAATGATGATGTGCTTATTGCCTCATACAAATCCGAATATGGCTCAAGAACTTCGTCGATGAAATGCTTTGCTTTTTCAGGAGATAATTCTTCACCCTTCTTTACCTGTAACACACCTTCCCAAAATTCATCTTGCAAAGCCCTACGCATCTTGTTCTTCAGATGAATCATGCGTACATGGGTAAAAAGGTTCCTAAAGCCATCACGCCCAAGGTCTTCCTCTTCATCTTCCCAGATCTTTGTGTAATCAGCAGTGCTTTCGTCCTTTATGCTACCAATTATCTGCGCCTTCAGAATATCAGTTGGCGACAGGTCAAGCCCCCTATCATTGAGTACTGAGAATATGCGGTATGCCGAACTCTGATCCGATGTAGACACTACCACAAGATAGCAATGCTGAATGATGTAAGCCGTGAGGGCATTACGACTGCTCTCGTCAAGTTTCGAGAGTTCGTTCCACAGGAACCTGGCATTTTCAAACATTCGTTGCCTACTATCAGGAAAGTTCGCAGTAGGGCCATTGAGAAAGTCGGGCAATTTGCCATTTTTCTGGATATTATCTCGAAAGAATTCTTTGTCGCGTTCCCTGACGGCAAGACGAAAATGCCCTTTTATACCAGCAAGTGGTTTATCAGGTACTTGAATGTAATCATCTATCTCACCGCCATCATCACCAACGAGTTCTCGCAATACACAGAGAATAATCGTCAGTGTCGTGATACGCTGCTGTCCATCAATTATCTCCGCCTTGGGTGCAGCATCATTCTTGATAATAACTACGCTTCCCAAGAAATACGGAGACGCATCAATTGAGGAGCTAGATTGCCTTGTTGCATATAAAAGGTCGTCAAGCAGTTCCCCAACTTCCTCAGTAGTCCAAGAATAAGGACGCTGGTAGTCAGGTATTTCAAAACGATAGTCGTTATTGAAGATTTTTACAGTTGGCAATTCTCTGGCGTTTATCGTCTCCGGCATCGGATTCTCCAAAAAGGTCGTACTATCTCAATAATGCTCTTAGTACCACTTCGTCTTATCCACGACATTCGTCAGTTCTTCGCCAGTTGCGAAGCGGCGGGCGTTGTCGAGGATAATCTCGAATCGCCTTTCGGGGATATTGCCGGCGTCCCTGACGGCGACGTGGGGCGTCATCAGCACATTCGGCAGGCCCCAGAGCTTGTGGTCGGAGGGCAGCGGTTCCTGCTCGAACACGTCCAAGCCCGCGCCCGCAATGACGCCGTTCTCGATGGCGTCTGCGAGGTCGTCTATCTTGCAGACCATACCCCTGCCAATGTTGATGAAGTAGGCGGTGCTCTTCATCAGGCTGAAGCGAGCGGCGTTGAAGGTGAACTCGGTTTCCGGTGTGTGGGGCACTGTGGTTATTACGAAGTCCGCTCTCGGCAGCATGTCGTCCAGCTCGTCGGGGGTGTGGAACTCCACATAGGGCAGGTCGAACTCCCGTCGCGGCTCGATGCCGATGACTTCCATGCCCAGTTCGTTGCACAGGCGCGCCGTTTCGTGCCCGATGCCGCCGACGCCGTTGATGAGCGCAGTCGCGCTGGATAGGTCGATGTATGGCGATTTGCGCGCGTCCTTATCCCAGACCCCGCGCCGCTGCGCGTCCATGTACCACGGCAGACCGCGGGACAGCGCGAGCAGGAACATCAGGATGTGGTGCGATATGTGGTCGAAGTATATGCCGCGCGGATTGCATATCGTGAGCGGATGCTCGATCAGCTCCGGGTAGTAGTAGCCGTAGAAGGGGCCCGCATCGGGGTTCTGCACCCAGCTCAGCTTCTCGGCAATCTTCAGCGCGTCGGGCGAGACCCAACCATACACTCCGTCGGCATCGCGGATCTCTTGCATCGCTTCATCGTCCGTCTCCGGAGAGGCGACTTCCCACTCGGCTTCGGTATCCGCCAGGCGGGCGGCGAACATTCGCCTGTCATCATCCTGCGGGGGCAGGAACACGAACTTGGGCATTGGATATATTCCTCCGTACGTTGTCAGTCGTCAGTAACCTATCGTCAGTTTATAGTAAGGATTCAGCCGCCGAGCAGATACGCTGACGGCTGAACGCTGATACCCGTTAGCTAATACCTAATCAGCAGCCATCACCGCTTCCAGCTTGTCCTTCGCGCCGTTGCGCGCCTTGGGAATGACGTACTTGCCGAACATCTCGATGGAACTCATCACCTTTTCGTGGGGGATGGTCTCAGTCTGCATAATCATGAGCACCTGGTCAACACCGATGTCCTCGTACATCTCGATGGCTTTCAGGCAGCTTTCCGGATTGCCCGCAATGATAACGCCGCGGTCGGCGAGGACATTGGCGTCCAACTCCGCGATGGCAGCTCTCGCCGCGCCGGGGCCGGAATCGAGCGAGATGCCGACTTCCGAAGCGAGTTCCTTGTGCTCTTCGTCCGACTGCCGCAGCCAGCGCCCGAAGTCCGCCTGCAAGTGGTCGGGCACGCCGCCCCAGTCTTCAAGGAGCTGCTCATAAGCGCCGATGCGTCCCTGGATGTACGGCTTGTCGGGGCCGAAGAAGGTCTTCATGGACTCGGCGGCAAGCTCCTTGGCGTACTGGTCGTCGCTGTCGCAGAAGCCATGCACGTTGTTGCCCCAGAAGTTGGTCACGAACGCGCCCGCAGGCTCGACTTCTCCCACAGATTCGCGGTAAATCTTCAACTTGTCCTTCAGTACATTGACGGCGTAGGACGCGGACGACAGCACGCCGATGCCTTTTTGCGCCGCCAGCCTGAAGCTGTCTTCCGATGTGCAAGCCAAGTACATGCGCGGGTGAGGCTTCTGGTACGTCTTAGGGAGCACGCGGCGGGACGGAACGCTCCAGAACTTGCCCTCGTATTCGAACTCGTCGGACTGCCATATCTTGGGCAGAATGGACAGGGACTCGCTCCACATCTCGCGGGTATCGCGCGGGTCAACGCCTAATCCGAGCTGCTCATAAGCATTCGAGCGGCCCGTGCCGAACTCCACGCGCCCGTCGGTGAGCTGGTCAACCATCGCCACGCGCTCGGCGATACGGACGGGGTGCGCGTGCGGCAGGATGGACACACCGAAGCCGATGCGAATCTGCTTCGTAATCTGGCTGAGCGCGCCGAACAGGACTTCCGGACAGGGCGAGCCGGAAAAGCCGGTCAGGAAATGGTGCTCCACGAACCACAGCGCGTCGAAGCCGACCTGGTCCGCGAGTTCGCATTGCTCAAGCGTCTCCTTATATAGGGTGTTCCAGTCAATGTCAGTGCCCTGGAAGGGGCGCTGCGTCTCGTATAGCAATCCGAACTGCATGGTGATGTCTCCTTTCGCCATGGGTTGAGCATGTACGGGTGGCTGTGTTAATGCGCGAATTATACTTGCAATCGTGGACAAGGTAAAACGCGGCACTTCCAGACCGAATATGACGAGCAGAAGAGGCGTCTATCAGTCAATTCCCAGCATCCCAGAGTAGAATAGAAACACCTGTCTGATCGCGCTCGAATAGCAATCGGTCGATTGCCAAAAAAGCGGCTCCATGTGCTATACTGCCCCCAAAGTCCAGGGGTGTGATCTGTGGGCTTGCCAGCCAAACTTCAAACGCAAAAATAAGTCCGCAAGGAGGGCATCATGGTCGTCGAAACAACACAGGCAGTTGAACAGATAGCACACCTAATGCGCCGGGCAGGTTTCGGCGCGACGCGAGACGAACTCGATGCCCTCGAAGCCAAAGGCTATGACGCGGTCGTCGCCGAACTCCTCAACCCCAGCGACTATTCCGCGATGCCGGACGACATCATTCGACGCTACCATCATGAGCAGTCCGGGATGATGGGGCAGGTCAACCCTGCCGCATACTGGCTGTATAAGATGATTTCCACGAAGGCGCCGCTCACAGAAAAGATAGCCCTCTTCTGGCACTCCGTGTTCGCCACCGGGTACCCCAAGATTACGCAGGGCAAGGTGCTCAACGACCAGATTCGCATGTTCCGCAGGTACGGCTTGGGCAACTTCAGGACACTGCTGATCGAGTTGTCGAGAGATCCGGCGATGATCGTATGGCTGGACAACCACGATAATCACAAGGGCGCGATCAACGAGAACTATGGCCGTGAGCTGCTGGAACTGTTCAGCATGGGCGTGGGCAACTACTCCGAATACGATATCAAGGAAGCCTCCCGCGCCTTCACGGGCTGGACGCTGGGCAATACCGAGTACATGGCCCTTCGCGGCGAGCGAGATTCCATCTGGCCTTACGGCAGAATAGCCTGGCACTTCGAGTACAAGCCCGAAGACCACGACGAGGGAGAAAAGACCTTCCTCGGACAGACGGGCAACTTCAACGGCGAAGACATCATCGACATCATCTGCCAGCAGGAAGCGACCGCGCGCTTCATCTCCCGCCACCTGTACGACTTCTTCGTAGCCGAAGAGCCGCCGGTGCCGGTCTGGCCCTACTCGCCGCCGCGTGATGAGGCGGCTATCCAGACACTCGTGGACGCCTACTTCGACAGCGGCTACGAAATCTCCGCTATGCTCGAGGTGCTGTTCACGTCCGACTTCTTCAAGAACGACGAGGACGTCCGATTCATCAGGGTGAAGAGTCCGGCAGAGCTGGTTGCCAGCACACTGCGGCTGACGCAGGAGTTCACACGGCCCCGCCGCGAAATCCTCGACAGGGCAATGCAGATGCAATACATGGGACAGCAGCTCAACAATCCGCCCAGCGTCGAGGGCTGGCACCAGGGCATGGAGTGGATTGACACCGGTACGCTTGTGGAGCGTCTGAACTTCGCCACCGCGCAGCTCGGCGATGTGAGCATGCCGGGCGTCAGGTCGATGATAAACCGCGTCGCATCCGAGAGCGACGGGCTGATTTCCTCGATCAGGCTGGTGGACGCCTGCCTCGACGCGATGGGCGTGGTGGCCGTCTCAGAAGACACGCGGGAGGTTCTGGAGAACTTCGCTGCCAAGCTAGGCGACCTGGAAGTCAGCGCGGACAATATCAGCGAGCACGCCGAGGAGCGCATCTCCCAGATGTTCCAGATGGTTGCGGCAAGCCACGAGTTCCAGCGGGCATAGAAGTTGGTCATCCTGTCAGTGCTTCGGTAAGTCAGTAGATGTATGTGGTATGGGCATTTCGCCTCTCAAGCGAGGGGCGAAATGCCTGTTACTAAAGTCGGTGCGATATGACGCAGACACTCACAAACCCGGCTGAGATTTCGGCGGCAGTCGAACGCGAACCCTTCGTCATCAAGTTCAAGCCGCTCATCCACATGGACGACGAGCAGTTCGCCAAGTTCTGTGCGCTCAACGACGGCCTGCGTATCGAGCGAAACGCAAAAGGTGAAATCCTCCTTATGCCGCCAGCATTTACCTATACCAGTAAGCAGAATATCAAGATTAGCTCGCAACTGGACGTCTGGGCTGAAAATGACGGCACAGGCATTGCTTACGAGTCCTCCGCTGGCTACAAGCTGCCCAACGGCGCGCTGCGCTCTCCTGATGCCTCGTGGGTCCTGATTTCCAGGCTGCGCGAGTTGACATCTGACGAAGGAAGTGGATTTTACTCTGTATGCCCGGATTTTGTGGTCGAACTGCGCTCAACCTCCGACGGGCTCAGTATGCTCCAAGAAAAGATGCGAGAGTACATCGACAACGGCGCGAGACTTGGCTGGCTCATCGACCCCATATCCAGCCCGAAGCGCGTTCATATCTACCGTCCGCAAGCCGAAGTCGTTATTTTGGACGAACCATCCGAAATCTCCGGCGAACCTGAACTTCCCGGCTTCACGCTGAATCTGAGCCGGATATGGGAGCCGCCCTTCTAGCAGGAGTTCCTATCATCCGATATTAAAAGTGACATTCCTCCGAAACATAATCTACTACAATCGCGAGGTGCAATGATGACTACCGCACAGAAGACCGACTTCCTGAAGTACAGCCATTCCATTGGCCTCTCGACCATGACCGGTCGCGGCTTCTACTA
Organism: Dehalococcoidia bacterium; assembly: GCA_965204855.1. GTDB lineage: Bacteria > Chloroflexota > Dehalococcoidia > Lucifugimonadales > JADFKI01 > Bin90. Next base: position 620,849 of record OZ242018.1, on the reverse strand, counting down.
TCCCGTGGACACCGCGTTTGACGATGAAGGCAAGATATACACGGTAAGCCGCTCACTCGATGGGGACAACCGGGGACTGCGCGTCACCATCTACGACATCGACAGCAATTATTACGACATGTTCGGTGAGCACGGTGAAGGCGAGGGGCAATTCATCTGGCCCACCGCAATCGCGAGAGACAGCGCGGGCAACACCTATGTCGCCTGCGAGTACCTGAACCGCATCGTCCGCTTCGACTCCTCGGGCGAGCCGCTCCCGGGTTGGGGCGAGACAGGCTCCGCTGAAGGCGAACTCGACGGTCCCTCCGGCCTCGCCGTCGATGCAGACGACAATATCTATGTGGTTGACCATCATAACAACAGGGTGCAGAAATTCACCGCCAGCGGACAGTTCCTCAGTTCCTTTGGGTCGGCGGGAGAAGGCGACGCCCAGTTCAATCTCCCCTGGGGCATAGATATAGACGCCGAGGGAGACATCTATATCGCCGACTGGCGCAACGACCGCGTTCAGAAGTTCTCCGCGGACGGCGAGTTCATCACGGCATACGGCGAGTCGGGTCGAGGCGACGGGCAGTTCCACAGACCCGCCAGCGTGTCCGTGGACGACGAAGGCTTCATCTATGTCGCCGACTGGGGCAATGAGCGTGTGCAGGTTCTGGACTCGGACGGCGACTTCGTGCAGAATCTCAGAGGTGAAGCTACCGATTCCAAGTGGGCTGACGCTTTCCTGGAAATCAATATCGAGGAGGCCGCCGCACGCGCAGGCGCGAACCTGGAAAAGACCGACATCGAGTTCTTCAACGACGACCCGCATGAGGAATCCTCTCACATTGAGAAGTTCTTCTGGGCGCCAACCTCAATCAAGCTCGACAGTCAAGGGCGCGTATTCGTAACTGAAAGCAACCGCCATCGCATCCAGATTTATGCGCGAGGTTAGGCACTAGTCTCCCATCCCTTGAGAGAGGGTCACGGCCTGCCCCTGTGCAGACAGGGGGGTGAGGGTATTCTGAAGGCACGGATCGTAGTGAGCCTGTCGGACCACGCTGCCCGACTCAATCGGGTATAATTGGACTGGAAGAGTTCAATGTAGAGCAGGACCCATCATCACACAGTTTTCAGACTCACTCCTAAAGGTTATCCCCCTCGGCGGCTTGGGCGAAATCGGCCAGAACATGATGGCGCTGGAGTTCGATGACGACATCATCGTCATCGACGCAGGCTTGCTGTTTCCTGAAGAGGACATGCCGGGCGTTGACCTCGGCATCCCGGACATCACCTATCTGGTGGAGAACAGGGACAGAGTTCGCGCCATCCTCATTACACACGGGCACGAAGACCACATCGGCGCTCTGCCATTCGTATTGCCTGAGCTGGATGTCCCTGTGTATGCTCCAAGACTTGCACATGGTCTGATTTCCGTCAAATTGCGTGAACGCGGACTACTAAGAAGCGCCCGGCTGAATGTGGTCGAACCGCATGCGCCCTTCAGGCTGGGCTGCTTCCGCATCGAGTTCTTCCGGGTCTGCCACTCCATTCCGGACGCCATGGGCATTGCGGTGACGACGCCCATCGGCACGGTAATCCATACCGGCGACTTCAAGATCGACCATACGCCTGCCGATGGCCGCTCAATGGACCTAGCCGCAATCGCACGACTGGCGGGCGACGGCGCATTGCTGCTCTGCTCCGATTCCACATACGCGGAGGTGAAGGGCTACACAGAGTCGGAACAGGTGGTGGGCGAGTCACTGGAGAGGGTAATCGCAGAAGCGCCGGGCCGGGTTATGGTAGCCACATTCGCCTCCCTTATCTCGCGGATGCAGCAGGTCATTGACGCCGCCGTACGACACAACCGCAAGGTAACGGTGGTCGGACGCAGCATGAGCAACAACGTCAAGATGGCAACGAACATGGGCTATCTCAACGCTCCGCCCGACACCATCGTAACGATGAACGAGGCACGCCGCCTGCCGCACGACCGCGTGATAATAATGGCAACGGGCAGCCAGGGCGAGCCCACATCGGCGCTTGTGCGAATCGCCAACGGCAATCACCGCGACATCGAAGTCGAGCCGGGAGACACGGTTATCATCTCAGCCTCTCCCATTCCCGGCAACGAAAAGGTCGTAGCCAAGACCATAGACAATCTCTTCCGCCAGGGCGCGAATGTCATATACAGCCGAATCGCCACCGTGCATGTGCATGGACATGCCAGCCAGGAAGAATTGAAGACTATGCTGAGCATAGTCAATCCTCGCTTCTTCGTGCCGATTCACGGAGAAAGACGCCATCTGGTCGCTCACGCGGCGATCGCGCGCTCGATGGGCATACCTGATGAGCATACATTCGTGCTGGAAGACGGCGATGTCCTGGCGCTCACGCCGGAGGAGGGCGTTGTGATTGACAGCGTCCCCGCCGGTCATGTATTCGTTGACGGCAGAACGTTCTGGGACGGAGACAGCAGCGTTTTCGCGGAGCGCAGACGCCTCGCCAGAGAGGGAGTCGTCGTTGTCGCGGCGACACTCAGCGCGAGCACAAGCGAAGTTCTCACCGATCCTGAAATCGCCTCGTTCGGCTTTGTGGAATTGGACGAATCCTTAGAACTTTTTGAAAAAACTTCAAAAAAGGCACTCACTTCACTAGAAGAAATGGGACCCTCCGCCTTAACTTTAGATAAGACAAGGGCAAGGGTCAGGGATTCGATTTCCAAGTTTCTGCACGCAGAGACTGGTAGGCGTCCCACGGTACTCACCGTCATAGAGTACATCTAGGCTGGATAGATTCCAGTCGGGATAGATGACGCTCGTATCGTCCGACAAGACGATTGAGCCGCCTGACCCACTCCTTATGAGACGCATGTATATGTTTCATCAGGCGAGGTCAGTTACAGATGGAAAACAGCACGATCTCCGCACCGCCAAAGGCTGCTGGATTTCCCTCCAGGGCTTTTCACCTTATTTCCAAGGTAACGTGGTACGAACTGCTTGCCGTTCCGGTTATAGCCGTGGTCGCAGCAATCTTCTGGTTCAAGGAAGCCATCACGGAGGTGTTCTGGACGGCGCAGGAGCGCACAACCTCTTCTCTGGGACTCGGCATGATGCCGCTCGGAATTTGGGCAGGCGTTTTCATTGCGGTGCTGATGATCAAGCCCAGCGTCTTTCGCCATTACAGGTACTGGCTTGCGTCGGCTCTGCTTGTCCTCCTGGCAATGGGTGTATTTTCGCTGTTCAGGCCACTCGACGGTCCTCTCACCTGGTTTACCCTAGACGGGTACGTCTCGCTGGGCGGCACGATGGGCGAGGCGATTGCCGGCCCCGTCCTCTGGCAGCAGATACTCAGGCTGGGCGCACTGGCTATCGTCGCGGTGTGCGTGCTGTCTCCCGCATTCGCGGCCCTGCTCGCTATTGCCACGGGGAGGCTGGTTACGTATGGCTGCATCGGTATTATGCTCATTTCCAGAGCCATTGGCAGCCATTTTCAGCGCAAGCCGCGGGATCCCGAGCCGGAGCGTGACCTATCCGGGGATATAGCGCCCACAGGCGAAGACGATTATTCCCAGCGTCCGCTGTCCAAGTTCGCGATGGCTACGGCCACCGCACCACTCTCCATTGAATCAACCTTGAGCGAGTCCGCGGATGACCGAGCCTCGCCCACTGCGACATCAGCGGACTATTCTGTTGCAGAAATACGAGAACGAGAGGAAACCGATATGCAAGCCAATACGGACTTTGACTTTGGATTTTCCCATGCAACTCTTGGAACGGCGCTTGCAGATGCGGAAACCAGTGAACACGGCATCGAGCCTGACGGTATCATTGGTTTTCAGCGAGGCGATTTTGACGCACCGTGGACAGCGAGCGAGAACGGCGATGCAGATGTAGAACTCGATATGGAAATCGACACTCCGGACGCTGAAACCGCAAGTGGGCAGCTTGGTGAAATACAGGATCTGATGGACGCGCCGGCGCCAGATTCTCAAGATGACTCGGAGCGGTCAAGTCTAGCAGTGCGACTCCTGGGCAGGAACAGGGAGCAGTGGGCGAAACCGTCCATTCAGATGCTGGAGAGCGTGCAGGACCGCGGCGTACCGGAGGAGCAGATCCGAGAGACCGCAGAAACCATCCGGCAGACCCTCGCGGATTACGACATCGAAGTAGAAATCGGCAACATCAAGTACGGGCCCACGGTAACGATGTACGGCATCATCCCCGGCTGGGTGAGGCGGTACAAGCAGGTCAAGCTCGAGGACGAGTTCGGGAATCCAATCCGAGACCAGAACGGCAAGCAGATAACCAAGCGCCAGGAGCAGAAGACGCGCGTCAAGGTGGGCAGCATCCTCTCACGGGAACAGGACCTTTCGCTCGCGCTGCGTACTCCCAGCCTGCGTATCGAAACGCCCGTGATGGGCAAGGCGCAGGTCGGCATCGAGATTCCCAACCAGGAACCTGCGCCGGTTACGCTCCGCTCCATCATGGAAAGCCCCGAATACCTGCAACTTCGGAAGAATGCCGACTTGCCCGTCGCTCTGGGCAAGGGCACCGGCGGTGAAAACCTCGCACTCGATCTCGCAAAGATGCCGCATCTGCTCATAGCGGGCGCGACCGGCTCCGGCAAGAGCGTCGCGCTTAACGCCATCGTCGCAGGCCTGCTCATGGAGCGCTCGCCCGCGGAACTCCGCATGCTCCTGGTGGATCCCAAGCGCGTGGAGCTGACTCCATACAACGGCATACCGCATCTCCTGTGTCCGGTGATAGTAGAAGTGGACGAAGTGGTCGGCATGCTGAAAGGCGTCATCAACGAGATGATGAATCGCTATCGCCAGATGGAAGAGGTCGGCGTCCGCAATATCGAGGCGTACAACAAGCGCATGCGCGACGATAAAATGCCGTTCCTGCTTGTGGTCGTTGACGAGCTAGCGGACCTCATGATGACCGCAGCCTTCGATGTAGAGCAGTCCCTTTGCCGCCTGGCGCAGCTTGGGCGCGCGACCGGCATCCACCTCATACTGGCAACGCAGCGCCCTTCCGTAGATGTAGTTACCGGCCTGATCAAGGCGAACTTCCCAAGCCGCATCAGCTTCGGCGTAACGTCGCACATTGACTCGCGCACAATTCTGGATACCAACGGTGCGGAGAAACTGCTGGGCAAGGGCGACATGCTCTACCTGCCGCGAGACGCCGCCAGGCCCTTGCGCGCTCAGGGTGCGTTCATATCCGATAAAGAGATCGACCGCCTCATTGATTTCTGGCAGACGACCCCACGCGGCTGGGTTCCCAATGTTGACCTACGTCCGGTGTCCGCGGAAGAGGCCGAAGATGCAGATGCGGACGTCTCATCATCGACGGACGCCCTGTTCGACAAGGCAGTGGAACTAGCGTACACTCAGAAGAAGCTATCCACATCCCTCTTGCAGAGACGCCTTCGCATAGGTTACCCACGCGCCGCGAGGCTCATGGATGAACTCGAAGAGAACGGCGTGGTGAGCGCCGGCGACGGCTCCAAGTCAAGGGATGTTATAATCGGTAGCACAGTGTAGCGGCTGCCCCTCCAAGTATCTTGCCAAGAGGCCAGGTTCGGACTTCACTCTGCCGTGAGACTCTTGAAAGAGGGCCTCGTACAGACGATACACGGAATGCGGTAGTCGAGTGCAACCCGCGCAAGAGTTGGAGCGCGTGCTATGATGCGTAACTTTACCGGCATCGTCAGTTCCGTAATGAGTAACCGCAACGGACATACCGAGCCTCCTGTACGCGAGATATGCCTTGTCTGCGACCAGAGCATGGCATTCTCAGACCTGTACGCACGATTACGCGTCTGTCCTATATGCCGCTTCCATTACAGCATGACGGCTCGGGAACGCATCGATTCGCTGGCGGACGCAGAAAGCTTCCGCGAGATCAACCGCTCCGTTTCTTCACTCGACCCGCTATCGTTTTCCTCACGAGGGTCGTATAAGCAGCTCATCTTCAGGGACCAGCGGCGCACGGGCCTGACCGAAGCAGTGGTAACCGGCAGATGCTCCATCAGCGGCAGCCCCGTGATGCTGATTGCGCTTGACTTCGGCTTCATGGGCGGCACGATGGGATGTGTCGTCGGTGAGAAGATTGCGCTCGCGCTGGAACAAGCCACAAAGCGAAATCTGCCCGTGGTCGCGGTCATTACCAGCGGCGGGGCACGCTTCCAAGAAGGTGTGCTCTCATTGATGCAGATGGCGAAGACCTCGATTGCCGCCGTGCAGCTCGGCAAAAAGGGACTGCCGTTCATCGTCGTGCTGGCCAATCCCGCCACCGGACAGACATACGCGAGCTTCGCGAGCCTTGCGGACATCATTGTCGCCGAGCCTGAAGCAATCGTAGGGTTCTCCTCAGTGCGCGCCCTCCAGGAAGCAGCCGAAGACCCGCTCCCCAGCAGTTCACAGACGGCTGAGTCGCATCAGCGAAACGGTCTGATCGACGGCATAGTTGACCGTTCAAAACTGCGTAATCTGCTGGCAATCATGCTCGACCTTCTCGGTCAGCAGTACCGGCTGACATCCTCGGACAAGGGGCATAGGCAGACCGTCGAGCCGCAGCGGACGGACGCCTGGGACTACGTCAGGCTGGCTCGCCACGAAGACAGGCCTACGTCGTCAGACTATATCCGCAACATGTTCGGCAGCTTCGTGGAGATTCATGGTGACCGCGCAAACGAGGACGACGAGTCAGTAATCTGCGGCTTCGGACAGCTCGGCGGTCAGACCATAATGGCCGTCGGGCAAGAGCGAAGCAGAGCTTCGAGCAGGGGCATATCTCCAGGCGGATTCCGAAAGGCGCAGCGGGCGTTCGATATGGCGGAGAAGTTCGGGATGCCCATCCTGACCCTAATCGACTCGACAGGCCCGGATGTCAGCATCGAGTCGGAAGAACATGGTCTTGGAGGCGCAATCGCAACGACTATCGCGCAGTTGAGCGGTACGAGCGCGCCAACGATTGCGGTGGTCGTAGGGGAAGGCGGAAGCGAAGCAGCGCTCGCCTTCGGTGTGGCTGACAGGGTGCTGATGATGGAGAACGCAATCTACTCCACAATCTCACCTGAAGGGGCCGCGGAGCTGATATACCAGGACGAAGGACGCGCCGAGGAAGTGGCTGAGTCCCTGAAGCTCACCGCGCACGATTGCCGCGAATACGGCATCGTTGACCTGCTCGTGCAGGAGCCTCCGGGCGGAGCGCACACCGACCCGGATGAAGCGGCGAGACAGCTCAGGCGTGTGCTGCTGCAGGAACTGTCCGGACTACACTCCAAGTCGGGCCGCAGCCTGCTCAGGGACCGGTACAAGAAGTTCCGCAACATGGGTGAGTACAGTTCATATTTCCGCGCGGCCATCAACCGCGAAGCGAGCGCGCTGCAGGGCCTTGTGTCCAGTGGGGTTCGCCGCATCGCGCGCCGCCAGGCACCCGGACAGTCGGAACCGCCGCAGAGCACCGCGATGTACGACTGATAGCGACGCTCCTTGAAATGCGTCTATACCAGCAGTCCTTCCGATTCCAGCACTGCGCGAATCCGCGAGCTTGCGTCCTCATCGACACCTGGAGTCGGCAGGCGAGGACGCATCCCCTCGAATCCAAGTAGTCGCAACGCCTCTTTGACGCCCGGCGTGCCGTACCTGATTATCGTGCGGTCGAGCAAGGAAGCGGATTCCTGCGATTGACGCGCCTCCGCGAACTGCCCTCGAAGGCCGTGCGTCATGATGTCCATGCATAGCCTCGGTGCGACGTTGCCCAGCCACATGCATGCGCCGTTAGCGCCCATCAGAGCGCCATACGCCAGCAAGCCACCGTTGCATATCCAGAATCGCCGGCTGTCGGGCACCTCCGCACGCACATACGCCTCGAAACGGATGTCGTGGTCGGTGATGTAGCCGAAGACATTGTCCATAGCGCACACAGCGCCCAGCGTTTCCGGCGATGCGGCGGGCACTCCGCTGAAGGTCTGGTGTATGACCACGACCGGCATAGCCGATCGACGGGTAACGGCGTGAAAGTACGCTTCGACGGCAGAATCCGAAAGCCCCCTGGGAACGCGGACACGCACCAAGTCGGAGCCCGCCGCGGCGTATTCGTCGGTCAGACGCAGCGTCTCGCGCGTCGAGGGATTGTCGATGCCCGCAATGGTGAAACGCTGCCCCTGATGCGCGTTGGCGGCGACACGTACAATCTCGACGCGCTCTGCCTCGCTGAGCGCCAGTTCTTCACCATTTGCGGTCGTAAGCACAAAGCCCGAAAGCGGAGTTTCCAGCCAGCGTCCGATATTGCGTTCCAGCGCATCGTAGTCAACCGCATCGTCCGTCGTGAATGGAGTTGGAGTCGGCGCGACCACGATTGGGTCTGCATCAGGTATGGGCAATTGCTGCTATGCCTCTGCGCTCTTAGCGGCCAGCCGTGAGAGTACCGCCGTGCGGACTGCGGTGCGACTCGAACGCGGCTATCGAGGCCTCCTGCTCCAGAGTCAGGCCGATGTCGTCCAGGCCGTTGAGCAGCAGGTAGCGGCGGAATGCCTCTATCTCGAAGGAAGCGGAAATCTCCTCGTCGTTGTCCCAGACGCGCTGTCCGTCAAGATCAACGTTGAGCGTATAGCCCGGTGTGCTTTCCGCCTTCTCCAGAATGCGCTCCACTACATCCTCCGGCAACACCACTGGCAGCAAGCCGTTCTGGAAGCAGTTGTTGAAGAAGATGTCCGCGAAGCTCGGCGCGATGATGCAGCGGAAACCGTAGTCCTGCAATGCCCAGGGCGCATGCTCACGCGACGAGCCGGAGCCGAAGTTGCGCCCCGCCACGAGAATGGATGAGTCTTCATAGCCGGGCTTGTTCAGAATAAAGTCCGGGTTGGTCGAGCCGTCCTCATTGAAGCGCCAGTCGTTGAACGCGAACTGGCCGAAGCCTGTGCGCTCGATGCGCTTCAGGAACTGCTTGGGGATAATCTGGTCGGTGTCAACATTGACACGGTTAAGCGGCGCGACTACGCCCTCATGCTTTACGAATGCGTCCATTACAAATCTCCATGTTGTTCTTTACTTTCGTTATCCTGAGCGACAACGCGTGTTATCGCACTTTGTTTCCATAAGCAGATTCAACAGCACGCACTGCATATTTCATCGCTTCTTCGTCATCTGGCCAAAATTTGTATGAGCAATGCTTATGGTTCTGTTTCTGACACTCAAATCTCTCTTCAGGATCCGAGAATCCCTTGACTGCATACACAATTAGCTTCCCCGGATCTTGACCTCTGATGTTATATCTAACAGAACCAAACTTCCTTGTTTTTCCGTTTGGCAGATCGGCATAGAATTCATACGAACTTGCCACTTCTTTTCTGCTGTATCTCCAAGACTCAATCTTGAGTTTTTTGATAAACTCTTGTGCTCGTAGCTCCTGTACTCGGTTCAATCTATCCTCCAAGAGTTTCTACCTGATAATGCCGCCCTCACGCTGCAGCTCTCTGACATAGGCGATAATCTGAGTTACTTCATCCTCCGATAGTCCGGGGACGGGCGCCATATCGCCAAAGCCCCAGTGATGGGAGATAACTCCGCTCTTCACCGCATTCTGAAATGAGAAATCGGGATGATGCCCCGGCTCATATAACCTATGCACCAACGGCGGCCCAATATCCGTACCATCCGCCATCTCTCCATGACAGCGCGCGCAGTTGTCGGCGAACAGCTGTGCGCCGTCCGGTTGCGGTGAACCGCAAGCCATAGCACCGACGAACAGCACGATTATCGCGGAAATTATCGCTTTCCGAGTATTAGCGGTTCTCATCTTCATCATCGTACAGGCTCGGCGGTGGCTCTGTGAACTCACGCCCTTCCTCTTGCGCTTGCAGACGGCGGTTGTTCCAGCTTTCCCACTTCTTCTGCTGTTCCGCATGTCCTTGGGCTATTCCTTGGGCTAACTCCTCCTCTCTCTTCGCCTCCATCCTTTCCAGCCAGCGCCTTGCGAGAATCATTATCGCAACGCCTCCTTTTCTCCGAGGAAAGGCTTGACTTCTACCACTCGCGGATGTCAACGAAGTGCCCCGCGATTGCCGCTGCCGCTGCCATTTCGGGGCTGACCAAGTGCGTGCGTCCGCCTTTGCCCTGCCGTCCCTCGAAGTTGCGGTTCGAGGTGGATGCGCAGCGCTCGCCCGGCTGAATGATGTCGGGATTCATGCCGAGGCACATCGAGCAGCCTGCCACCCGCCAGTCGAAGCCGGCATCCTTGAATATCGCGTCCAGTCCTTCTTCTTCGGCCTGCTTCTTGATGGCAGCCGAACCGGGCACGACCATCGCATAGACATTATCGTTGACCTTGCGACCGCGAGCGACCTCTGCCGCTGCACGCAGGTCGTCGATGCGCGAATTCGTGCAGGAGCCTATGAACACCCTGTCGAGCGTGATGTTCTGAATCGGAGTGTCCGGCTCAAGCCCCATGTATTGCAGCGCCCGTCCCACGGATTCCTGGTCTCCGGCATCGTCGTAGGAATTCGGGTCAGGTACACGACTCGTAACGGGAGCAACCATACCGGGGTTCGTGCCCCAGGTTACATGTGGTTCCAGTGCTGAGCCGTCGATCTCCACGAGGCTGTCATACTCTGCGCCCTCGTCGGTAGCGAGCTTGCGCCACTCTTCAACGGCAGCGTCGAAGTCGTCGCCCTGCGGCACCTGCGCCCGTCCGCGCATGTACTCGAACGTCGTATCGTCAGGCGCGATCATTCCTGCGCGCCCTCCGCCCTCGATGGACATATTGCACACGGTCATGCGGCCTTCCATCGACATCGAACGGATAACTTCGCCGGTGTACTCGATGACATGGCCCGTCGCGCCCGCGACACCTATCTTGCCGATGATGCTGAGCACGACGTCCTTCGCGGTAACGCCGGTTGGCAGCTTGCCATCGACGCGAATCTCCATCGTCTTGGGCTTGAACTGGCGCAATGTCTGCGTTGCAAGCACATGCTCGACTTCGGATGTGCCGATGCCCATGGCGAACGCGCCGAACGCGCCGTGAGTAGAAGTGTGGCTGTCGCCGCACACGATGACCTTGCCCGGCTGCGTGTAGCCCTGCTCCGGCCCTATGACATGGACGATGCCCTGCAGCGGGCTGAACCTGTCGTAGAGCGTGATGCCGAACTCTTCGCAGTTCCTGTCCAGCGCGTCCAGCTGCGCCTTTGCGACAGGATCGGTAATAGGCCTGGTGAGTTCCCATGTGGGCGTATTATGGTCCGCGGTCGCGATGGTCAGCTCCGGACGCCGCACCTTACGACCCGCCATTCGCAGGCCGTCAAAAGCCTGTGGCGATGTAACTTCGTGGACCAGATGCAGGTCAACATACAGGATTGTCGGCTGACCGGAGTCCTCGTGGACAACATGGCTGTCCCATATCTTCTCGAACATTGTCTTTGGTGGCATTTGCTTGCAAACCTCCCAATTTGCATATTTTTGAGGGCGGCTATTCCTGCCGCCCTCGATAGTCTATGAAATATCTCGGTTGTTGGCTAGGAGATAGGCACTTCCTCGGTCGGGCGCATCTCCTCGGTGGCAATGAGCCGGTTCAGCGCGTTCATGTACGCCTTCGCGCTCGCGACGATGATGTCGGTGTCAGAGCCGCGCCCGACGTATGCATGGTCGTCCTTCTCGATGCGAATCGTAACATCGCCGAGGGCGTCAATGCCCTCGGTTACGGCGTCCACGCGATACTCGGTCAGCCTGTTCGGCACATCGATAATCCGGTTGATCGCCTTGTACACAGCATCTACGGGACCGGTGCCGGTGGCGGCGTCCGTAGTGGAATTGTCATCGCTGTCAATCAGCGTAACAGTCGCGGTCGGCACATCGTGATTCCCGCAGGTTACCTGCACATGCTCAAGCTTGAACACGGCAGGCACGTCAACCCTGCGACGCTGCATTGACATCAGCGCTACCAGGTCGGCGTCCGTTACCTCCGGCTTGCGGTCGGCGAGGTTCTTGAACTCCTCGAATGCGGTATTCAGCTCGTCCTGGTCCAGGTGGTAGCCCAACTCGTCGAGGCGGGCGCGCAGCCCTGCCCTGCCGCTGAGCTTGCCCAGAACCAGTTCGTTGCTCGGCCAGCCGATGCTTTGCGGGTCCATAATCTCGAAGGTGGTGCGCTCCTTCAGCACGCCGTCCTGGTGGATACCGGAGGCATGGCGGAAGGCATTCGCGCCCACGACCGCCTTGTTCGGCTGCACGGCGAAGCCGGTAATGTCGCTGACGAGGCGGCTGGTGCGGTATATCTGGCGCGTGTTGATGTTGGTGTCAACGCCGTACATGTCCTTGCGCGTCTCCAGCGCCATGATGACCTCTTCGAGCGCGGCGTTGCCGGCGCGCTCGCCAAGCCCGTTGATGCAGCCCTCGACCTGTCGCGCGCCCTCGGCTACGGCGGCGAGGCTGTTGCCGACCGCCTGGCCCAGATCATTGTGGCAGTGGACGCTCAGGGTTGCCTGGTCGATGTTCGGCACATTCTCCTTGATGAGGCGGATGCGCTCGCGGAACTCCCAGGGCATCACATAGCCCACCGTGTCGGGAATGTTGATGGTATTCGCGCCTGCGGCAATCGCACCCTCCAGCATCTTGTACAGGTACTCGATGTCGGTGCGAGTGGCGTCCATCGGCGAGAACTCCACATCGTCGCAGTAGCTCTTTGCGCGCTCCACAGAGGCAATCGCCATGTCCATGACCTCTTCGGGGTTCTTCCGAAGCTGGTTCATTATCTGGACGTCGGAGCTCGAAATGAACACATGGATGCGTGGGCGCTCGGCGTCCTTGATTGCCTCCCATGCGGCGTCCACATCGGGCAGCACGCAGCGGGCGAGAGACGCGATGACCGGGCGGCGCACCTCTTTGGCGATCGCCTGCACCGCCTCGAAGTCACCGGGTGAGCTGGCGGCAAAGCCAGCCTCGATTACATCAACGCCCAGCCTGTCGAGCTGGCGGGCAATCTCCAGCTTCTCCTGCGTGGTCAGCCCGATGCCCGCGGACTGCTCGCCATCTCGGAGCGTCGTATCAAAAATAATTACCTTTTCGTCAGACATCTTCGTCTCCTGTCGGTTATCAATGTTCGGTAGTCAGTCGTTGCTATGTGAACGCCGACTACCCAAGGACAACGCAGTCCGCCAGACCGAGCATTGCCATAACCCGGTCATTGTGGCGAACTGCGAAGGATGCCTCCGTGCGGTTCATTGTGTTTTCTCCTGCTATATTCTCAGAATCAAGGTTATCAGAGATACGAGTAAGCCTATTTGGAAGGGCAAGAATATCCCCAATAAGATGGCGACCGTCCATCTGAAGTTGCGCTGCATCTCAAGTTGTAGTATGTCTATCTTGGCGCTCAGGTCACGCACATCCTGTCTATTTTCGACAGCTTCACGAACCAGCGATTCCACAATTGTCTCCACTCTGGCAAGCCGTTCATTCGTAGTATCTTGCTCAGATGCTGTTGTCATCGTATATTCTCCAAGTCGGCGAAGAGGTCATTTCCCACTATGCTATAGAACACACATTCATACCGTAGTCCTTCAGTATGTCACGCAGCGTCTGCACGCCGTCCTCGATATCGAATTGTACGCCGTTGATGCCGACACTCTGAGCGGCGACAACATTCTGACCCCGATCATCGATGAACAGAAGGCCCTCCGGCGTATAAGGCAGCGACCTAAGCACGGCATGGAAGTAGTCCGGTTCAGGTTTCTTGGAGCCCAGCCTGCACGAGTAGAATTCGCCGTCGAAGATGTCTGCATAGCCGAAGACCTCTGACATATACCGCGCGCGATACTCATGCTGGTTGGTCGCGAGATAGGCGGGAACGCCCGATTTTCTCAGCGCGTGAACTACCTCCAAGGATTCGGGGTTCATCGCAACAATCTTCGTATGCGTCTCAATGGCTTGTTCAACGCTGTAGGGGGAATCCCACTTCTTCAGGACTTCGGCGATCGTGTCAGCCATGTCTGTGTCGCCTCTCAGGCAGGGCATTTCGGCGCTCAGAAAGTCTCGTACAAACTCCTCTCTTCGAGCGTCCACGCCGCAAAGTGAAGCAAGCTTCTCGCGTCCGCCCTCCACCGGCTGCTGCAAGACGCCGTCCGCATCAAAGAGCACTGCCTGTATGTTCACCATCCCGTTCTGCCTATCCTGTCCATCCTGTATATCGATGTTAGCCCCCGTCCCCTAGTCCACGTCCTGCAAGAAGGGCATCATGGCGCGCAGTTCTTTGCCCACTTCTTCGATGGGGTGCGCGGCGTTCTCGTCGCGCATGCGGTAGAAGGTCGGGCGGCCCTCGTCGTTCTCCGCGATCCACTCGCGGGCGAAGCTGCCGTCCTGTATGCGCGCAAGCACTTCTTTCATGTTTTCCTTCACTGACTCGTCAACGACGACAGGGCCGCGCGTGTAGTCGCCGAATTCCGCCGTGTCGCTGACCGAGTAGCGCATGTAGCCCATGCCGCCCTGGTACAGCAGGTCCACGATGAGCTTCAGCTCGTGCATGCACTCGAAGTACGCCGATTCCGGCTGGTACCCCGCCTCGATGAGCGTCTCATACGCAGCCTTGACCAGCGCGGTTACGCCGCCGCAAAGAACCGCCTGCTCTCCGAACAGGTCGGTCTCGGTCTCTTCCTTGAAGGTGGTGTCGAGCACACCGGCGCGCGTGCAGCCGACGCCGCGCGCGTATGCCAATCCAATGGCGTGTGCGTTGCCGGTGGCGTCCTGATGCACTGCGAGCAGACCCGGCACGCCCGATCCCTTCGTGAAGACCTCGCGCATGCGATGACCCGGAGCCTTGGGCGCGACCATCGACACATCTACGCCCTCAGGCGCCTGGATGGTATTGTAGTGGATGTTGAAGCCGTGAGCGAACATCAGCGTCTTGCCCGGAAGCATGTGCGGCTGGATGGACTCCCTGTACACCTGGGATTGCAGGTGGTCTGGGATGAGCATCATGATGATGTCCGACTGCTCCGCGACCTCGGCGACCAGCCCGACCTTCAGTCCGTCCGCCTCCGCCTTTGCTATGCTGCTACTGCCCTCGTACAGTCCGACCATCACGTCCAGCCCGTTGTCATGCAGGTTGAGCGCGTGGGCATGGCCCTGGCTGCCGTAGCCGATTATGCCAAAGGTCTTGCCGTCCACCAGCGACATATCGGCGTCCGCTTCGTAGTACATCTTTGCCATTTAGTATTGTCCTTTCAGGTTGATTAGTTATCAGTTTTCAGTTATGAGTTGTCAGTCATAGAATCAATTATCAAGGGGTACTCGCGACTCATTGATAACTGAATACTGACAACTGATAACCCGTTTACACACTTCCGGTTTCGCTGAATGTAGTTCTGCCGGAGCTGCCGTTCCTCCTGCTGATGGCGCCGCTGTTGGCGTTCATGCCTCGCGTCATCGCTACGATGCCGGTCCGCATAACCTCCATCACGCCGTAGGGGTCGAGCAAGTTCTGCAGGGCGTCCACCTTGTCCTCATCGCCGACCACCTCGACTATGAGGCTGTCAGCGGCGACATCGATGACATGCGCGCGGAACAGGTCAACAATCTGCATGACCTCGCTGCGCGTATTCGTGTCGGTATGCACCCGTATCAACGCAAGCTCGCGCGCAACGGCATTATCGTCCGATATGTCCGAGACCTTGATGACGTCGATCAGCTTGTGCAGGTGCTTGGTAACCTGCTCCACGGTGCGACTGTCGCCCTCGACGACGAAGGTCATGCGCGACAGGTTGGGAATCTCGCTGTTACCCACCGCGAGGCTGGATATGTTGAATCCCCGCCGCCTGAACATGCTGGCGACGCGATTCAGCACGCCGGGCTTGTCTTCGACTAGCGCGGTTATCGTGTGCCTGTTGGCTTCGGCTATCATCGTCATCCGATCACCTCCTGGAATACGGGCGACGGCTCCTCGATGAGCTGCTGTATCGACATGCCGGCAGGTATCATCGGGTACACGTTGTCATCATTCTCGATCACGAAGTCAACGATCACAGGGCCGGGATGAAGCATCGCGCGCTCCACCGCCGCGTTCACCTGGCTCTTCTCCGTAACGCGGATGCCAAGCATGCCGAAAGCCTGTGCCAGCCTGACGAAATCCGGATTGCCGCTGTATATCGTGGCAACATGGTCGTGCTCATAGAAGAAGTCCTGCCACTGGCGGACCATGCCCAGCGAGTTGTTGTTCATTATGGCGAACTTGACCGGGATGTTGTTCTCGACAAGAGTGGCAAGTTCCACCATCGTCATCTGGAAGCCGCCGTCTCCCGCGACCGACCACACCACGCGGTCTTCCGCTCCGACTTGCGCGCCCATCGCGCCGGGCACCTCATAGCCCATTGCACCGGAGCCGCACGACGACACCAGCGAGTTTGTCTGCTTGAACGAATAATACTGCGCGGCCCACATCTGGTGCTGTCCAACACCTGTAACGATAACCGCGTTGCCATTCGTCGCTTCGTCGATCGCCTGCACGACATAACGCATCTCAAGGCTGTCGGATGAGTCCGCCCCAAGCAGTGGGTGCTCCTGACGAAGCTCATCGATTCGAGCAATCCAGTCACCGTGCAACAGTGGCTTGACACGCTTGTTCAGCGCCTGCAATACGAGCTTTAGGTCGCCGACTATTGGGACATCGACCGCGATGTTCTTGCCAATCTCAGACGGGTCGATATCGACGTGAATCTTCTTGGAGTTGACCGCGAATGTGCTAGTGTCGCCCGTGATTCTGTCATCGAAGCGCATGCCCAGCGCTATCAGCAGGTCGGACTCTTCGAGCGCCATGCTTGCATACGCCATCCCGTGCATCCCAGGCCAGCCCGCGGACAGAACATGCCCCGTCGGGAAGCTGCTCACGCCCAGCAGTGTGGTAACAACGGGTATCTGCGCCTTCTCGGCAAGTTCCAGCAGTTCGTCATACGCCCTGGACAAGATGACGCCGTGTCCAGCGAGTATTACCGGACGCTCCGCTTCTTCGATGAGCCTGGCTGCGCGCCTCACCTGACCGGAGTGCGGCCTTAGAGTGGGCTTGTACCCGGGCAGGTCGATCTCATCCGGATACTCGAACTCAGCGACTTCCGTGAATACGTCCTTAGGTATGTCCACCAGAACCGGCCCCGGCCTGCCCGTGTTGGCGATGTAGAACGCTTCCTTTATCACGCTGGGAATCTCGGCAGCACTCATAACAAGGTAGTTGTGCTTCGTTATCGGCAGCGTGATTCCCGTGGTATCGCATTCCTGGAAGGCGTCCGTGCCAATCGCCGCCCTGCCGACCTGTCCCGTGATAACGACCATAGGAACGGAGTCCATCTGCGCCGTGGCGATGCCGGTAACGAGATTAGTCGCGCCCGGACCGGATGTCGCCCACGCTACGCCGGGGCGTCCAGTAATGCGCGCATATCCGTCCGCCGCATGCGCGGCGCCCTGCTCATGGCGTACAAGTATATGGCGAAGCTGCGGAAACTCGGGCAGCGTCTGGTACAGCGGCAGTATCGCCCCGCCCGGAAGCCCGAAAATCACATCCACGCCTTCACGAATGAGGCTCTCGCAGACCATCTGCCCACCGTTCATCTTCATATATTGAACACCTCCGTTGTTCGCTGAAAGCTCCCAACAAAAAATCCCGTCCTTGCAAAGGGACGGGATTCAGAAATCTCGCGGTACCACCCAATTTGCCCCCACGAAGGAGGCCTCTCGAAGCTGTTAACGGTTGCCAGCCGACCAGTCCTAATGAGCAGCACTTGTCTATACTTGGCGCTGACTTTCGGATTGGGCGCTCCGGGGCGAGTTCTGGAAGGTCCTGGCATCGGCTTACAGCGCCGCCGACTCTCTGGGGCCGGTGCCTTCCGTACTACTCCCCTTCTATGCGTTTTCGTTTTATCGTCTCATTATGTTCAGTGAGAATGAGGTTAGCAAAACCCAACAGCCATTGTCAATAAAAAACGGCGCGCTTCATCACATTAGCAAATGATTATCGCGCCACTTTATTACTGAATCCCCCTCCCTCTGGGAGAGACTGAAGGGAAATGACGAGACTGTTGCCTTGTGAATCTGGTCGGGGCGACTGGACTTGAACCAGCGACCTCCACGTCCCGAACGTGGCGCGCTCCCGACTGCGCTACGCCCCGACACGTTCTACCATTGTAATCGTACACAATGCGCTAGGCAAGGTTAATCGCAGACATGCAGTAGCAGTGCCGCAGTGCAACTCAGCCGTCCTTGCGAATTCAGGGCAGGCGCGTTTGCTCATACGCCTGTCGAACTCCCTTTCCATAATCGTCCGATGGTCATATACTCCGTTCCATCAATGGATGTTGGAGTCATAGGCGCTCTGCATTCCATCTGAGAGTTTTGGCAAGCACACTGAAACGGGAGGATTCCAATGTCTCTAAGTAACAGAGTTGCGCTCGTCACGGGTGCGGCACAGGGAATGGGCAGGGCAATCGCGTTACGACTCGCCGGTGAAGGCGCGAGCGTGGTCGCCACCGACATTAACGGTAGGCTCGTCGAGCAGACCAGCATCGACATCAGGGAGAGTGGTCACGAAGCCATCGCGGTCGAGGCAGACATCGGCGACATCGACGACATCAACCGTGTTGTCGAGGAGGCACTAAACGCATTCGGCCGCATAGACATACTGGTGAACAACGCCGGGGTTACCCGTTTCGCCAACATCATGGATCTGACGGTGGATGACTGGGACAGGATTCACCGCGTCAACGCCAGGGGTGTGTTCTTCTGTCTTCAGCGTGTCGCCCGAGAGATGATTGACCAAGGCGACGGAGGCAGGATCATCAACATCGCGTCAATCGCAGGCAAGGGCTACTCCGGCACCTCCAACGCGGCATACGCTGCCAGCAAGGGCGCCGTGATCGCCATGACGCACATAGCGGCACACCAGCTTGGAGGTCATGACATCAACGTGAACGCAATATGTCCCGGCATTACGCGCACCGCAATGGGCCAGTCCACAATGGTTCAGCGGTCACAGGACATGGGCATCCCCATGGAGGAGTTAGAAGCGCAGAGGAACGCCCGGGTCCCCATCGGTCGGGCGAACGAGCCTGAAGATATAGCAGACATGGCGGCATTCCTCGCCGGTCCCGGCTCCCGCAACATCACGGGACAGGCATTCAACGTGGACGGCGGCCTGGTTATGCACTAAGTGCCACTTTAGAAGCGCCAGCAAGCGAAAAGGCGGAGCGCCGGTCTCGCCGGCTGCCCCGCCTTTTCACCACTTCATAGTCGCTGAGGTCTATTCACCCTGCATCGCGCGCAGCACCGCCTCGCCGTTGCTCTTCCACCAGCCATGCAAAATTGCAAGGTCAGTGCCGATGGAGAAGTGCCGCACACCCATGTCGAGGTACTTCTTCGCCTCGTCGGGCGACTGAATCTCAGCTCTAGGCGCTACGCCCATATTGATTGCCGTCTTGAAGGTCTTGTCGTGCGCCGCAACAACCTCCGGGTCGTTGCGCTGGCCCGGCTTGCCGATGCTCATAGAGAAGTCTGAGCCGCCCCACTGCACCATATCGAGCTCGGGTATCTCCAGAATCTCCTCAAGCTCGTCAACCGCGCCCTTCTTCTCTATCATCACCGCCATCACGATGTCGTTGAGGGAGTCAACGTACTCGGGAGAGCCGCCATAGCCCATGTATGTGTTGCGGCGGGTCGCCACGCCGTACATGCCCTTGTCGTTGGGCGTGTCGGGTCTTGCCTGTCGGATGCACTCGCGCACATCGGCGGCGCTCCGGCAGTCGGTGAACAGCACGCTCGTGAAGCCGGCGCCAATACCGCGCTGTGCCAGAAACGCCTGGTGGCTCTGGTCAATCTTTATCATCGAACCCATGTTGTGCAGTTCGGCGGCGCGACACAGGTTGTCCAGATCGTGCAGGTCGAACGAGCCGTACTCTGCAACGAACTCCACATAGTCGTAGATGCCCGTATGCCCGATTGCTTCCACGACAGAGGGCCATGCCGAAAGGATGTGCGTGCTAAGCGTTGACTCGCCTGCGTCCAGCTTCTGCTTCAAAGTATTTGGTCTCATCGGTATTCCTCCAGTTTCAGGTTCCGAATTGTAGCAACGGTCGGTGTCGCCGTCCGCGCCGTAATTCTACCACAGCATCACGGACAAGTTGCCATCGTCATCGTGCGGCAGATTTGGCGCTATGTCCCGAAGTACCTGTCACCATAGTCGCCGATGCCAGGCACGATGAACTTCCGCGCGTCAAGTTCCGGGTCAACCGCGACGACGCTGATGTTGGCGCGCGGAATCACGCCGCCTAGACGCTCCATTCCCTCGCGCGAAGCCAGCACGCCCACGAAGTGTATGGCGTCCGCCGAATAGCCCTCCCGCATCAGAAGTTCCGCGACCAGGCAGGCCGTTCCCGCAGTGGCAAGCATAGGATCGATGATAAGCGCCCTCGGCGGCATTACCGCGGGGAATCGCGTGTAGTAAAGGTCCGGCTGCGCGGTCTGTTCATCGCGCGCGATGCCGATGAACGCAACGGGCGCATTTGGAGCGGCAGTCGTGAACGCGGGCAGCAGAGCCAACCCAGCGCGCAGCACCGGCACGAGCATAGTCTCGTCAGCATCGTCCTGACCCAGCCGCTTCAGCGTCTGCGTGCGCATCAGCCGCGCCAGTTCGTCGGACGTCCTGCGGAAGTCGGCGGTAGCGGTGGTTCTGTCGCGGAGTGTGGGGAGTAAGTCTTCGGCGCGCAGATTACCCAACTCTGCCACCTGACACATCGCCGCCTATCAGCAGCCGGCGAATATCATCCGCGAACCTGACCTCCGAGTCGTCCTCCGGCTCGTAGCCGAGCACATTTCGCGCGCTTGTCAGCGACCAGAACGCCCGTGTGTTGTTGCTAATGCCATACACCACCTGCCACGGAACGCCGTGTTCGTTCTCGATGTTCGGCGCCTCTATCGCCTTCTGGAACAGCTGCGTAATGTCGCGGGGGCTGATGTACGCCCCAAGGTCACGCTTGTAGTTGTCCGGATCATCCACGTATATCGCCGGGTCAAGTTCGCGCGGCGCACCGATACGCACCATCACTACGCCTGTCTTGCGCAGGTAAGGCATGCCGCCCGTATGCTGCTGCCTGCCGGAGTCGTCGTTGAAGCCGCCAAGCCCGCAGGCGAACAGGAAGCCCAGGTGCTCATAGGTCGCCTTTGCCCAGCCATAGAAGTTGTCGGACAGCGCCAGCCTGTAAGGGTCCAGCGACTCCATCTTGCGCGTGTGGATGAGGTTGTGCTCGTACCAGTCCGCCGCGTGGTTCGAGCTTGCGATGGCGAGGCGCGGCACACCCGCGTCGTACGCGCTGCGCAGCACGTTGTACGCCATCTGCACATTCTCGTTCTCGTCGAAGAAGTGGTCCAGCGGCTCGCCCTGCCTGCGCTTGTATCCCAGATGCACCACCGCATCCACACCCTCGAACAGGTATGCATACTGGCTGCGATCCGTATCTATCAGGTTGGCTATCTGCACGCCCTCCACTTTCTCGCCGCGCGGGTTCTCCTCCTTCACATCCACCAGCACCATGTCGTAGCTCTCCCGGAACGTGGGCAGCAATTGATTTGCGATGTATCCCGTCGCCCCGGTCATAAGCACTCTGTTTACAGCCATCGTTTATCCTTTCAATCCATCCTGTCTATCCTGTCCATCGATGTCATTTCACGGCAAATCGCGCGCGAAACTGATAAACTGACTAACCGACAAACAGATTAACTTCAACGGAGATTCTATCATGCAAGACTCACTCAACGACGCCGAACTAGATGCCCTGCGGCAGATAGACACCGCAACCATCGCCAACGCCATCGAGCATTTCGACATTCGCAGCAACACCGACGGCTTCATGGGCTGGGACATCCGCTGCATGTTCCCGGAGATGGGCGTGATGGTCGGATACGCCGTTACCGCTACGCTCGACACCACTACACACGGCAGGGTCCACGATCGCGAGGCGCGATTCCAGATGTTCGAGGCAATCGAGGCATCGCCCAAGCCCGTCGTGCTGGCGCTGAAAGACCTCAGCTCCAAGCCCAAGCACGGCTGCCACTTCGGGGACGGCTTGGCGACGGTGTCCATGCGGCTAGGCGCCATAGGGCTGGTTACGGACGGCGGCGTGCGGGATGTGGACACCGTGCGCGAGATGGGCTTCCACTACTTCGCGCCCGGAATGGTGCCGGCGCACGGCAACTTCGGCTTCATGGAGGCGCAGGTGCCCGTGCGTATCAGCGGCGTACTGGTGAACCCCGGCGACCTCATCCACGCGGACGCCAACGGTGTCGTTACCATACCAAACGAGATTGCGCGGGATGTGGTTGTCGCCGCCAACGACGTGCTGGAGCGCGAGAAGGCGAGCCGGGATTGGGTGAACAGCGACGACTTCTCGCTGGAGAAGCTGCGGCAGCGGTAGAGTGTATCGGAACACAGCGCTCCCTATTCTGTCATTCTGAACACAGCGCAGCGGAGTGAAGAAACTGAAATACATACGCGACTGGACTGCTACGATTTTAGATTCCTCGCTGCGCCCGGAATAACAGATTGAAGAGACGGACATTGAGTTTGACATACCCGCCTGCCTAATGGAACATGGCGGCAGATAAGACACGCTTACACAGGTCAGGAAGGACAGGATATGCCTACTTATGAAAACCATCTCAGTATCGACAAGGGCGACACGGTCCGCCCCCCAACCGGCAGGCCTGTTGTATATGGCACGCAAGGCGTCATCTCCAGCGGCCACTACCTGACCTCCATGGCGGGCATGCGGATGCTGCTGAACGGCGGCAACGCCTTCGACGCCATAGTCGCGGCCACTTTCGCGGCTGGCGTAACTGAGCCGCTCGCCAACTACTCACTGCTCGCAGAGGGCGTCTTCATGATGTACGACTCGCGCAGCGGCGACCTGCTATCCCTGAGCGGGCAAGGCACCGCGCCTGAAAAGGCGACCGTTGACTTCTACAAGTCGCGCGGCCTCGATGAGATTCCGACCGGTCCCGGCTCCGACGCGCCGATGTCCTTCACCGTGCCCGCTGTCATCGCGGCGCTCACGTCGATGCTGGAACGCTACGGCACCAAGACGCTCGGCGAGGTGCTTGCGCCAGCAATCCACCACGCTGAGTTCGGATTCCCGAATTACGAGTACATGCTGCAACGGCTGGACAGCCCCGGAACGCGCCAGCAGTTCGCTCTGTTCCCGCCCGGCGGCATGAACATATTCTTCGACAAAGGTGAAGTGCCGCAGCCCGGCTCGATGCTGGTGCAGAAGAACCTCGCCAATATGCTGAAGCAAATGGTCGCCGCGGAGAACGCATGCAACGGTAGCCGGATTGACGGCATCCGCGCCGGACACGATGCATTCTACAAGGGCGACATTGCAAAGAGCATCGCGGCGTACTCCCGTCAGGTCGGCGGCATTCTCGATGCGGACGACCTCGCCAACTATGAGCCGGAATACGGCGAGCCAATAAAGGGCACTTTCCTCGGACATGAGATAAGCAGCCATTCGACTTGGACGCAGGGCATCATGGCGCTGCAAATCCTGAACATCCTCGAACGCTTCGACCTCATGGCGATGGGGCACAACTCACCGCAATACACCCACACGGTGCTTGAAGCGACGAAGCTCGCCTTCGCCGACCGCGAGGCATACTACGGCGACCCCAACTATGCGACAGTGCCGATAGACGGCCTCATCTCGAAGGAATACGCGGCGGAGCGTGCGCAGCAGATTGACCCAGGGCGCGCCTGTCCTGAGCTTCCCACCGCAGGCGATCCGTGGAAGTATTCCGCGGTTCCAAGGCCCGTGAACGGCACGGCGCAGATTCCCGTCGGCGTTGCCGCGGGCGAATCCGGCAACAGCGGCGGGACTACACATATCGCGTGCATCGACCGCGACGGCAACCTCGTGTGCGCCACACCGAGCGGCGGCTCGTTCAGCAAGGGCGTGTTCTTCCCGGAGCAGGGCGCAGCCATCAGCACCCGCATCGAGATGTTCAACTTCATAGATGGGCACCCCAACAGGCTGGAGCCGGGCAAGCGGCCGCGCACCACGCTCATCAACTACATCGTGTCGAAGGACGGCACGCCCGTTATGACGGTCGGATGTCCCGGCGGCGATCATCAGGCACAGGCGAACGTGCAGCTCATGCTGAACACGCTGATGTGGGACATGAACGCGCAGGAAGCGGTGGAAGCGCCACGCTTCGCCACCGAGAGCGTGCCCGACTCGTTCTACCCGCATGTGTATTATCCCAACCGCGTATCGCTCGAAGAGGGCTACCCCGCCGAGAACTGGGACAGGCTGCGGGCGCTGGGACATGGCGAGCTTGTGCAGGCGGCAACCTGCGGCATGGGCGCGACAGTAACAACGCGCGACCCGCATACGGGCGTGCTTAGCGCGGGCGCAGACCCACGCCGTGCCTGCTACGCACTCGGCTGGTAGGCGCATATAGCCTGGTATGCTAATGACAAGCAGGCAGGAAAAGTTGGGAGTGAGGGAATCATGGCATTGCCTAGCGTTAACTTCGAGGTGGAAATTCAGGTATCTAAGAGGGATGAAAATCTGTACGCTGCCACGATAATGCCATTCCAGGTGACAGGATACGCAGACACATTTGACGGCTCGATTGACCGCTCTAAGAAAGGGTTAGACCATCTGCTTGAGGCATACGAAGCAGATGGCAACCTGACACAGTTTTTGGATGAAAGCGGCGTCGAATACACAGTTACAGACGATACACCCGCAAGAGGCACATCTATGCGACGGGTGAAAGAAACGATAGCCTATGTTGGATCGCATTAGCGCCTGTACGGTCATACGGACGTTTAGACGATACGGCTTTATAGTTCACCAAACCCCTGATGACTGGCTAATCATCCGCTTCCCATATCCAAGTACCAGAATTGGTATGTTAGATGTGAGTGAAGGCTACACTTATTGGGATGACTTGAAATACTGGGCTGACGAAGCGGGAATAGAACGAGATCGGTTTGAGGACTAAGATAGCCCTCGTCAGCAGCGTATAAGGCAGGGGAGCGAATAATCAATGGACGAATTCATGAGGGCGGCGCTGGACGAGGCGAGACACGGCTTCGAAGAAGGCGGTGTTCCCATCGGCGCTGCCCTCGTAAGTAACGGCAAACTAATTGCGACCGGGCGAAATCGCCGCGTTCAGCAGGATGCCCCCATTATGCACGGCGAGATAAACTGCCTGTACAACGCGGGCGAGACCATTTACGACTACACCGACCTAACTCTCTACTCAACATTGATGCCCTGCTATATGTGCGCGGGCGCGGTCCTGCAATTCGGAATAGCCAAGGTCGTCGTGGCTGAGGCAAGGACAGCCAACGAGGGGCTTGAAATGATGGTCAAGCACGGCGTCGAGGTCATAGACCTCGACATCAGCGAGCCGCGGGAAATGCTAGGCGAATTCATCAAGACAAAGGGCAACCGGTGGCACAGCCACCCTCCAAAGTAGGAATTAGTCACGGAAACTACCACGGTTAGAGCATCGAACAAGTGGCTGGGGCTGGTTGCCGCCGCCCTCGGCATGTTCCTGACCTCGCTCGACCTCGCCGTCAACGTCGCGCTGCCGGACATCACCACCGACCTCGGCACAGACCTCCGCACCGTCCAGTGGATTATCGTCCTGTATGTCGGCAGCAGCACGAGCCTTCAGCTTGGCTTGGGCAGCGCAGCCGATGTGTACGGACTGAAGCGCTTCTACATCATCGGGCTGGCCGCTTACGCGCTCGCCGTCCTGCTGATAGGACTCGCTCCAACGCTGCCATTCGTGCTTGCGCTGCGCGTAACGCAGGCGATCGGCAACGGCCTCATCGTCGCATCCGCCCCCGCGCTCATCACTGCCATATTCCCGTCGGAAGAGCGCGGCAGGGCGCTCGGCCTGATGTCCGCCATATCCACGCTGGGCATGATTTCCGCAACCCTCGGCGGCGGCGTGCTGGTAGATGCATTTGGCTGGCGCGCCATATTCCTCGCCCGCGTGCCGCTCACGCTGATTACGATATTGCTTGCCCTGTTAATACTCCTCGAGTACAAGCCGGAGAAGCCGCCACGCTTCGACCTACGCGGAGCGGCGCTCGCAGCGGTCGGACTCGCCTGCCTTGTGCTGTTTCTCACGCTGGGCGGCAGGATAGGCTGGCTCTCGCCGCCGGTGGTGCTTCTGGGTGTCGGCGCGGCAGCCATGCTTACTCTGCTGGTGCGATTCGAGCGCAGTGTAGCGCATCCCATTCTCGACCCGCGAATGTTGACTCATCCGCTCCTGGTGCCCGTCATCACTGCGTCCTTCCTCATGTTCATGTCAACATTCGTGAACCTGTTCATCCTGCCCTTCTACGTCTCGGACGTGCTCGGAGTCGATGCGAGGGCGCTGGGATTCTTGCTGATGCTCACGCCGGTAATAGCGGGCAGCGTCGCGCCCGTAGGAGGCTGGCTGTCCGATAGGATGCCGCCCGCGTACCTCACAACTACTGCGCTGGTGGTGTCTGCCGCGGCGATGCTCTGGTTCAGCTCGTTGACATCCGAATCCGGCGTAGGCGATGTCGCTCTGCGGATGGCAGTAGGCGGCATCGGACTGGGCGTGTTTCAGGCGGCGAACGCGACGCTGATAATGGGCGCCGTTCCGCGCGACAGACTGGGCACTGGCGGCGCGCTCATCTCCCTGTCCATGAGCATGGGCATCGTAACCAGCGTCGCCCTGATGGGAGGCGTGTTCGATGGGCGGCTCGCGCTCCACGAGGCGGCAGCCTCCAACGGCATCGAAGCATTCGTGCTGGCGTTCCGCGACACCTACATCGTAGCCGGGGCGTTGGGCGCACTTGCGGTGGCCGTCTCGCTGAGCTACTGGCCGCGAGTCCTGCACTGGCGCGGGGGCTAACAGGATGGACAGGATGAGGAAGGATTTGGGTGGTTCCTCTCAATCCTGCTCATCCCGTTAGTCCTAGTCGCCCTTGACCTCGATGCCCGCGGTCTCCTCCGCCACCTTGATAGCGGCATACTGGTCTTCGTTGCCCAAGCCCTTGCCCATCGCAAGCGTCTGCACCTGGTACGCGGCCGAGCCAACCATGTTCGCCGCTCCCAGAGACGCCGCGAGCTGCGCCGCAAGTCCCAGGTCCTTGTGCGACAGCGCCAGCTTGAAGCCCGGCTCGAAGTTGCGCTCGAACACCTTAGCCTTCAGCCCCGTGCGTCCGTGCAGCGTGCTCGCAGCCGTGTTGTTCATCACTTCTCGCAGCCGCTCGGGGTCCAGTCCCGCGGCAACTCCCATCGTAACGGCTTCACCCAGCAGCGTGGCAACCGAGCAAGACACCAGATTGTTGACAATCTTCGTGGTAACGCCCAAGCCCAGTTCACCGCAGTAGAATTGCTGGTCGCCCAGCGTGTCCAGCACATCTTTGCAGTCCTCGACCACGCTTGCATCGCCGCCAATCATCAGCGTGAGCATGCCGGTTGCCGCCTGCTGAGGCCCCATGCCGACAGGCACATCCAGCATCTCCGCACCCGCAGCGCGCACCGCAGCGCCGACCCTGCGTGTGGTGTCCGGGTCGATGCTGCTCATGTCGATATAGACCTTGCCCGCACTCAGTCCCTGCACGATGCCGTGTTCGCCCATCGCGGCGTTCTCCACGCTCTGCGGCGTGGGCAGCGACGAGACGATGACATCGCACTGCTCCGCGACCTCTCTCGGAGATGATGCGGCGGTCGCGCCCTTATCGACGAGCGCCTGCACCGCCTCCTCGCGCACGTCGTACACCGTTACATCGTAGCCGCTCGCCACCAGGTGCGACGCCATACCGCCGCCCATGTTACCCAAGCCAATGTAGCCTATCTTCCGGTCGGACATCATCGCCTCCTGTAATTTTCAAACGTTCTTGTCTTTGCGCCTCTATCCTACCCATCCTGTCCATCGATGTAAATTACTCGCTACGCAGACACCACATTGACCATCTTCGTAGCGAGAGCGAACGCGCTGGACGCCAGCACAAGTCCCACAACAGCGCGCCGCCACACGACATCCGTCAGGCTCTTAGCAATGCGGTCGCCGAGCAGCGCGGCAAGTATCGCGGGCACAATCGAGGCAAGCAGCAGGGTGGTCCTCGCGGGAGTATAGAGGTCGTTCAGCCCGTAGCCCACGATTAGCGCAGTCCCCATGAATATGAAGTACAGCGCCATGCCCGCGCGGGTGCCTTGGCGTCCCCAGTTCTGTGATATGAAGAACAGCACAAGCAGCGGCCCGCCGACGCCTATCCCGGTGATGAACAGCCCCACCAGAAAGCCGCACACAGGCCCCAGAATGCTCGCCCTGGGCATCCGGAAGGGCATCCTGAACATGCCGCCAACCGTAAGCGCTATGATGACCACCAGCACGGCTATACCGAAGAGGTCCTTGTACTCCGCGATGTCGAGCATCGCGAGCACCCACGCACCTATCATCGCGCCGATGATGCCCGCCACCACGATAGGCACGATCTCTCGAGGACGCAGATGCTCTCGATTCCGCAGCACCACCAGGATTACGACCGGCAGCGCCATCGCATTCAGCAGGATGATCGAGGTCGCCGGGTCGAACATCAGGAACAGGAACGGCAGTCCGACGATGCCGATGCCGAAGCCCATGGCGCTGAAGACCGTGCAAGCGAAGAACACCACCAGCAAGGCGTAGGCCAGTTCAGTTGCGCTGACGGCGTCGAGCAAATTTATGTCCTGTGGGTAGGATAAGGTGTGGCAGTCTTTGACTACCTCTCAACGGGAACATATTATCACAGCGAACTTACAAACAAAGACACGATAGAGTTCTCGATGATGGAAGAGGAAAATGCAACAAGACAATAATAACGAAGGATCCGGGTGTTGGAGTGCCGGTTTCACACTGTTCGGATTCTTGCTGATTGCATTTTTGGTATTTCAATGTACGCGCTACGTCTTCTTCACCACTACGCCTGAAGAGCGCATCCAAGAGGCAATAGAAAAAGCGGCGGCGGCAGAAACCGACAGGGAGATGGCGACGGCTGAAGCGGAGTTGGCAAGCGCCAGAGCAGAGGCTACGCAGATTGTAGTAGAAGCAACGGCGGAAGCCGAAGACAAGGCAACGGCTGAGGCAAAAAGATCAAGAGAAGCAACCATCGAAGCGGTAGCCGAAAGCAGACGGCGAACTACCGAGGGTCAAGAGAAGTTGGACAAGGCGATACGGGACGGAGACATAGACGAGATAGAGGACTTGATAGATGACGGTGTTCAGCCGGCGGCATTCAGAAGTTGCCTGAGCAGATACAATAACCAGTCCGCACGCTCCAATCTGGTGAACCTGTTCCACAACGACCTTGTCACCGAATTGCCGGTCGCATGGCGCACCGGAGTCAAGATGAACAGCGCCGTAGCCGACTACATAGCGGACAGGCACACTTGGGCAGAAGCCTCGCATGAGATATGCAAAGCGTTGTTCGTAGAAGCCAATGTGCGGTAGTGGATGTCAGCGCAACGGCGGATGGGACTGCCCACGCGAGTTGTCACCCCAGCAAACAATGATGCCGTCTTCTCTCAATCCACAAGTGTGTTCATAACCGCTACTTATGGCTGCGAACTGCTCATTTTCTGGCGGGGAAGACTGGCCACGTCTATTGCTCCCCCAGCAAACCGGAATGTGATCTGCACGCAATCCACAGGTATGACTTCCACCACTGCTTATGGCGATGAAACGCTCATCCTCTGGTGGGGACGACTGGCCACTGTCGTCATCGCCCCAACAGACAGCACTTCTATCTTCACGAAGTCCACAAGAATGGCTCGAAAAGACGCTAGAGCCACCGCTGCTTATGACTGTGAATTGCTCGTCTCTTGGCGGCGTCAATTGTCCTTCGTAATTCTCTTCACCCCAACAGACAACGAATCCATCATCCCTTAACCCACAAGAGTATTTATAGCCACTACTTATGGCGACAAAGCGTTCATGTTCAGGAGGGTTACTCACGAATTGCCCCCAACAAATGGCAACACCATCAGTCCGCAATCCACAAGTCTGCCCGTAGTCTCCACGACCACTGCTTACGGCTTCAAACCGTTCGCCTTTCGGCGGTTCGGATTGTGATATAGGTTTTCCACCAAGAATAACACCCCAACAAACGGCATTCCCATCTTCGCGCAGTGCACATGAGTGAGCACTTCCGCTACTTATGGATATCAATTCTTCCCCTCGTTGATGGAACGAGGCATTGATATATGTACTCCTAAATTCATAAGAGCCTCGACAGACGATAGTGCTGTCCGTTCTTAATCCACAAGTGTGATACGCGCCACTGCTCACAGTCACGAACGGCGGTATTGGAGTGGGCGTGGGTGTCGGTGTTGAACTGGCTGTCGGTGTGAATGTAGGTGTAGGCGTGTAAGTTGGCGTCGGCGTAAGCGTGTTCGTAGGTGTTGCCGTCAGCGTCGGTGTCCGAGTGACGGTCGGCGTCTGCGTTATCGTTGGCGTCGGGGTAATGGTGGGTATCTGTGTGATAGTGGGCGTTGGCGTTGGCGAGCCTGCTTTGGCGATTTGGAGTCCTTGCAGCGTGCTCAACCTGCGCTCCAACTCAATGACGGATACAGCAAAACCTATGTTGTCCACAGGTCTGCCGCTATCGGTTGCGTCTATTTTGGATGTGTTGACGCCAATCACCACGCCGTCCATGTTGACGAGCGGGCCGCCACTGTTGCCCGGATTTATCGCGGCATCCGTCTGGAATAGGTCAACGCCCGCTTCCTTCCTAGTGGATGAGATAATGCCTCGCGTCACGGTCATGTCGCCGCCAATTCTGTCGGCAAGTGGAAAGCCGAGCGCAAGCACTTCGTCGCCCACTCGGGCATCTTGCGGGTTTCCAATTCCAATGGGATCAAAACGGTTATCGCTGTCTATCTGCACCAGAGCAAGGTCGGCGTCTGCGCTACGCTCCAACACCTCGCCATAATAACGGCGTCCATTAGTCAGCCATATCTCGACGCTGCGCGCGCCACTAACGACATGCTCGTTAGTAATGACCATCCCGTCCGCGCTGATAATGAAGCCCGAACCGCTGCCGCTACCCGTTGCAATTTCCACCACCCCGCCCTGAATACGCTCTATGATGTCAGCAAGAGACGACTTTCTATCATCCGACAAGTCCTCGCCGCCAACGAATTGGATGTTCACATTGGGCGGCAGTGCGCCGTCGGTCGCAGGTGTCGGCGTATCAGACGTGGACACTGCGGTTCGGGAGGGACTTTCAGCACTGTCACTGCACGCTGATGCGAGTATAAGTAGTGTGGTTGTCGTTACAGCAATCCACGCGAAGAGTGGGACAAGTTTCATTTCAGCCTATATGTCGAACTTACTTGAAAAGGTTCAGCGGGCGCTATAATAGCATAAGTACATCTATCTGTCCCATGAGTAGTATCAGTTTCCAGCCGTCAGCGCCGTGAGCCTCATCCACTGCCCTGCTATATTTGCCCTATGAAGTCTAGTAGGATGTTCATGGCTACACAGTGGGAACTGCTGCACCTTATACACCTTTGAGTGAGAGGAGATGAAAGCGCCATGCGCCTTGGAGTTATCGGATACGGACTATGGGGCAAGCGTCACGCTGACGCGATTGCGAAACTGGACTCCGCAGAGCTTGCAGCCATAAGCTGCCGCAGCGAAGAAACGGCGTCGAACGCTCGGCGAGATTATCCGGATGTGCCCGCGTATCTCGACTACCGAGACCTTCTGGCGAGGGACGACATCGATGCCATGACCGTAGTCGTGCCGAACTACCTGCATGCCGAGGTGGGCATCGCCGCGCTGGAGAGCGGCAAAGACGTGCTGATGGAAAAGCCGATGGCAGCCACCGCCGAAGAGTGCGACAGACTGATAGAGGCTGCACGGCGGAACAGTCGCGTGTTAACCATTGGCGAGGAGTTTCGGCTGTCCAGCCAGTGGGGCGCAATCAAGAGGAGCGTTGACGCGGACGAAATCGGAACGCCGAAGTATGTCAACATCAGCCTCTTCAGATTTCCGTTTCGCCACACATCGCAAAACTGGCGCTACCGGAGTGATATGGTCGGCTCGTGGATTCTGGAAGAGCCCATCCACTTCTTCGACCAGGCCGTATGGTACATGGAGAAGTGGGGCAAGCCCGTATCCGTCATGGGCTACGGCAATTCAAAAGAGCGCGACAAGGGTATGTACGACAATTTCACCGCGGTCGTGAAGTTCTCCCACGGAGCATATGCCGTCATCAGCCAGACTCTCGGAGGCTTTGAGCATCACTTTGTTACCGAGGTCGTCGGCACCGAAGGCTCAGTGCGCGGCTGGTGGTCGGGAGATATGGACCGGACGCGAAGACCCACCTTCGAGCTGAAGGTGCAGCGCAACACGGATGACGGAGCGCAGACACTGGAACTTGACGCCGCTTCAGGTGAAGCCTTCGAGCTCGAGGAGCAGATGCGGCTTGTCGTGGACGCGTTCCGGCGACGAGAGCCAATCGTCACGCCCGAGGAGGGCAAGATAGCCGTCGTGCTCTGCAATGAGGCGGAGCGCTCTATTCTGGAAGGCAGGGAGATTACCCTAGAACTGTAGCGAACGCCTTACACATTCGGCAGGTTGAAGATGTTGCCCTGCTGGCGCATCATGCGGCGCATCTTCTTGCTCTGGCGGCGGCTGCCCTTGCCGCTGACGCCCATCATCTGGCGCATCATCTTCTGCATCTGGCTGAACTGGTTGAGGAGCTGGTTGACATCCTGCGGCGTGGTGCCGCTGCCCCGCGCGATCCGGCGCCTGCGGCTTCCGCCGATAATATCCGGGCGGCGGCGCTCTTCGGGCGTCATGGAGCGAATTATCGCCTCTGTCTTGACGAGGTGGCTGCCGTCCAGCTCATCCACGTCAATCCTGCCCTTCATCGCGGAGAAGCCGGGCACCATCTCCAGCACCTGGCTTATCGGCCCCATCTGCTTTAGCTGCTGAAGCTGACCGAGGAAGTCGTCGAGGTCGAATGACGCCTGCCGTATCTTGCGCTCCATCGCGGCGGCTTCGTCCTGGTCGAAGGTTGCCTGCGCCTTGTCTATGAGCGAGAGCATGTCGCCCATGCCGAGGATGCGGGAGGCGAGCCTGTCCGGGTAGAACGCCTCCAGCGCGTCGGCGCGCTCGCCCGTGCCGATGAACTTTATCGGAACGCCCGTAACCGATGTGATGGAAAGCGCAGCGCCGCCGCGCGCGTCCCCGTCCATCTTGGTCATTATCAGGCCCGTCAGGCCGATGCGGTCGTGGAACTGCCGGGCGGCTTCAACGGCCTCCTGCCCGGTCATCGCGTCCACGACGAGCAGAGTCTCGTCGGGGGAGACGGCGTCCTTCACCGACTCAAGCTCGGACATAAGCTCATCGTCAACCTGGAAGCGGCCGGCGGTGTCAACGATTGCCCATGCCGCGTTCAGCTCGGTGGCGCGCTTTACGCCGTCCTTCGCGACATCCGGTGTGTTGCGGGAGTTCGTGTCCTGATAGACGGCGACGTCTATCTGATTGCCGAGCGTTTCGAGCTGCTGGATTGCGGCGGGGCGCTGCAGGTCGGCGGCGACCATCACGGGCGTCTGCCCGTCCTGCTTCAGGTGGCGGGCGAGCTTGGCGGACGCGGTGGTCTTGCCGGCGCCGTTGAGGCCGACCATGAGTATGACGGAGGGGCGCCTGGGGCCGGGTTCGAGGCGTTGCGCACTGCCGCCCAGGATGTCCACGAGGGCGTCGTTGGTAATCTTCACGACCTGCTGGCCGGGGGAGAGGCTCTTCAGCACGTCGGACTTCAGGGATTCCTCGCGGATGCGCGCGATGAATTCCCGCGCCACGCGGAAGTTGACGTCCGCCTCTAGCAGCGCCATACGCACTTCGCGCAGGGCGGCGTCCACGTCCTGCTCGGTCAGCCTGCCCTTGTTCCCAAGGCGGCCGAATACGCCGTTCAACTTTTCGGAGAGAGCCTCAAACATCTTTTGTCCTTTACAAGCATTGGTGGTGGGCGTCACCCCCATCCTAGCCTTCCCCCGTCAAGGGGGAAGGGACGAGAGGGGCGGGAATGGGGAAGGGACTTTTGCCAACTAGTAGGCTACATACACGTCATCGAGGAGTTCGCTCATTGCGGCGGAGACGAACCGGACGCCGGCGATGGCCCTCGTGTACTCCATGCGCGTGGGGCCCACGACGCCGAGCGCGCCGACGGCCTGGTGCGGCTGCCCGTACTGGCAGACGACGACGCTCAGCGGCGACAGCGCGTCGTCCGGATGCTCGTGGCCGATGATGACGCGCAGCACCCCGCCTTCCGGGGTCTCGGCGAGGATGGTCTGCGCGAGGCTGCCGTCTTCGACGCCCTCGACGATGGCGCGGGCGCGCTCATTCTCGGCGAACTCGGGCTGCGAGAGCAGGTTGCGTATGCCGTCCACGTAGTGGTCCCGATATACCGCCCGCTCCTCTTCCTGGAGGACGGTGACGGTGGCCTCGACCAGCTCCTCTTCGAGCGGCGTGAGGTGCATCTGCTGGGACTCTATCTCGCGCTGGTCGTGGCCCATCAGGTAGGAGCGCAGGCGGGCGGTTGACTCTTCCAGCTCGGTCGCTTCCATGGGATGGGGCAGGCGTATGAGCTGGCGGTGCAGCCGCGCCTGCTCCAGCACGACGATGAGCATAACGAGCAGGTCCTGGATGCGCACGAGGTCGAGGTGGTGCACCCTGGTCTCCTGCGCCTTCGGGAATGTGGCGATTGCCATGTTGCCGACCAGCCCGGAGAGCACCGCCGCGGAGACGTTCGCCCACTCGTCCAGGTTCTGCAGGATGTGCTGGAGCTGCTCGCGCGCCCTGTCCCGCGAGCTGAGCGGGATGGCGGAGTCGAGGACAGGCTCGATGGACTCGACGAAGAACCTGTACGCCTTGTCGAGCGGGACGCTGCCCGCGGAAGTGTGCGGGTTGGCGAGGTATCCCTGCTCGCGGAGCGCGGCGACCTCGTTGCGCACGGTCGCGGAACTGACATCCAGCTCCTCCCGACGCGCGACCGACTCGGATGATATGGGCGTCGCGGCGCGGGTGTAGTCGGCTACGATGATTTTGAGGATTAGCTCTTGGCGGCTGGTAAGCATGGGCAATTGCTCGGTTGTACTCTGGCTCAGGCACACTCCGATGTGCGAGTAGTATTCACACATTCTACAATCGCGGGCGGCGTCTAACAAGTGTAACGCATCGATACGGCGGTGGGCATAGTTCATTTCACCCCCATCCTAACCTTCCCCCGTCAAGGGGGAAGGGACTTTTGGCTGCCCATCAAAGTATTGCCCCGTCGAGGGGGAAGGGACAAGGTGGGACGTGACAGCCACAGAAGGCGTAAAAGGCATAAAAGGGGGTCCCACTGGTGTGTTAGTGGGACCCCTGGTGTTTGGGTGTCGGCGGGTTGCTGGCGGGCGCTAGTCTTTGCGCCTGCGGGCGTACTTCGCGCCGCCCAGCAGTACGAGCGGGGCCAGGAGCATCATCGTGTTCGCCGCTGCCTGGCCGAAGGTCATGCGGGTCGCGACGAGGCAGCCGCCGCTAGGCTCGTCTTCCTCGGCCGCGACTTCGATTACCGGGACGGCGGTGTTGGTGGGCACCGGAGTCGCGGTCGGCGGCACGGGCGTCGCGGTGGGCGGCACGGGTGTGGGCGTGTCGGTGGGCACCGGCGTCGCGGTCGGCGGCACTGGCGTGGCCGTGGGCGTGTCGGTGGGCACCGGCGTCGGTGTCGGCGTCTCGGTGGGCACGGGCGTCTCGGTCGGCGGCACCGGCGTTTCCGTCGGGGTGGGCGTCTCGGTGGGCGGCACGCTGCCGAATATCAGGTCCAGGTACAGCCGCTTGCCGGGATCGAACACGCCGATGGTGGGCGGCGTCGAGGGCTCGCCTTCGAGGTAGAACTCGACGGGCACGCCTATCAGCGACTCGTCCTCGGTGAGTATGACGAGATTGATGAACTCGCCGTTCTCCAGGATGACGGCGGGCGGGCTGGTGTAGTCGCCGACCTTCGCCACGAGCGACATGTTCTCGTTCACGGCGATGCCCGCGATGGTTATCGTGCCGGAGTATGTGGCGGGGAGGACGGGCACGGGGGTGGGGGTCAGGGTGGCGACCGGAATTTCGGCGAAGGTGAGCGTGAAGTTGAAGTGGTTCACGCCCGGCGAGTGGGTAAGCCGCTCGTTCGCCTCCGCGCCCTCGAGGGTGATGATGACCTCGCCGTTGATGAACCCGGAGTGCGGCGGCGCGACGGTGAGCAGGTACGCGCCGTTCTCCACGACCGAGGGCTGCGTCTCGTACACGACGACGCCGTGCGTTATGCGCGCTATGACGCTGTAGCCGTCGGGCGCGCCCTGCGCGACGCCCGCTATTATCATCGGGATCGGCGGCACGGACTGCACAGGTGTCGCGACCGGCGTTTGAGCTTGCGCGGATATCCGGCCTGCCGAGGGCAGCAGCACGGCGCCCGCAAAAATCAGGACGCCCACGAGCGCCACAATCAAGTTAGTGATTCTCATTTTCCCCATCTCTAGCTCGTCGGTTTGTCGGTTGGTCGAGTTCCGATAGTTCTAGTTCGCAAGCGCCGCAAGCACGGCCCAGAAGCCCGCCGCCATAGCGCCCAGGATAACGACCGCGGCGCCAAATATGGCAAAGAGGATGCGATCGACTTTGGATTCGAGGCGGTCGAGCCGCCTGCGGTGTTCCTCCGTGATCGCTTCCACGACTGCCAGGCGGGTGTTATTGTCCTGTGCGCTGTCTGATGCCATTCTAATTGCCTCAGGCGTGTCCATTTTCCTGTCCGATTACGTCTGGTGCTTGGATCCGGCTGAATCCCTGAATCATTATATCCATTTCATGGCACATCGTCCATAATGTTGCGCTCTGTCGAAAGTTGTATTTGGGGAGTATGGGTGGCGGTGGATGGGAAGTTCACCGCCATCGTAGGCTTCACCCCCATCCTAACCTTCCCCCGTCAAGGGGGAAGCGACTTGGGGTTGCATTGCCCCGTCGAGGGGGAAGGGACTTTTGGTTGCCCATCAAAGCATTGCCCCGTCGAGGGGGAAGGGACCTCTTATTGGCGGGAAAAGGAAAGCCCCCTGCCCTTGCGGGGAGGGGGCCGTTCCGGTTATTTAGTTTCTTTGGTTTATCGTGATTTAGTTGGTTCTAGCTCTAGCCGGCTTTATGCGCCTCGGCCGGGCTGGTGGCCCGGTTTTGGTGCGCTCCCCCACCGCTGGGGCGGGGGAGCGCATCGCATTATCGCTGTTCTAGTTGCCGGGCACCAGGCTGGCTGCCTGCCGCACGAACACCCAGTATGCGCTGCCGAATTCGAGGTCCTGATCCACGCCGCTCTCGGGAGCCTTTATAGTGCTCCACTTGTTGGTGATGGTGTCGAAGCCAAGCACCCTAGCGAGGTCCAGTCCGTCGTCAAGGCTCTGGAGGTATGCCGTCGCCGAGATTCCGCCACCAGCGAAGTCGCCGGTAACATCTATCACAGGAACCAGGTTCCAGCCAGCGTACAGTGCGATTACCGGCGGCTGGATCGGAGTCCCGCTGCCTACCGCTCCACCGGCAAGTCTCGGTATCGAGACATCCCAGTCCTGTATCACATCGCTAAGCACCCAGTAGCCCTGGCGCGCGGTGATTTCCTTCAGGTCGCCCTGCCACTCGGCATCGGCGGATTCGCGTACCGCAACCATCCAGCCACCCGGTATGATCGGGTTGTAGGTATAGACGGTGCGCACTTCCATGTCGGAACCGAAGACTGTGCTTATGTCGCTGTCCGCGGGCTCGCCAGGTATGCTAACCAGGTTCCAGCCCGGATCCAGCCGCATGCTGAAGTCATCGCGCTCTTCGACCTCGAATTCGACCGACAGTGTCTTGTCGAGCGTATTGCCCGCTTCGTCCATTGCCTCAATTTCGATCTCGTGGTCGCCAATCTCGATGCCACTGATGGACACCAAGAAGGTCTCGTCGTCGGTGGTCCTGACCATGTCAGTTATGTCCTCGCCATTGAGCATGAAGCTCGTGACGGTTACCGAGTCGAAGCTGTCCTTAGCGTACTCGTTGCTTTCAGCGAAGCACTTAGCCTTGTGTTCGTCGCTGCCGGGCTCTATGCCCTCGCAGCCGTCCAGATAGGTCTCCGTGAAGTTCAGTTCCACGAATAGCGGAGTCTTGAACTCTACCCCAGGCTCAGTGTCCTCGATACGCGTGCCGCTCACCCAGACCGCAGGATTCGCAATGTTCCTGTCGCCCTGGAAGAAGTGTGCATCGTCCGTGTTCACATCGCCGTCGCGCTCGAAGAAGTCGGTTACCAGGTCACCTGGCGCGATGCCCTCGTCACCACGGTTCTTCTGCTCGGAGCGGTCGGTACCTTCAATGTAGATGTTGTAGTAACCCGTGGACTCAGGCTCCTTCACGATGATCGTCCACTCAGTGTTGGAGACCTTCGCGATTGTCTGGCCGAGAGTCGGGCCCTGGGCGGCGTCAGCGTCCTGGCAGTCATCATTATGCATGATTTCGCCTCTGACGCGGTAGCCGTCATCGGTGCCCTCGTCGTCGCACGTGTCCCGCTTGGTCTTCGTGAACACACTGTCCGCAGGAGCGTCAACATAGGTAACCGTTACCTTCGGGCGGGTCTCTTGGATCCGCTCGTCGGACATCAGGGTTATTACTACCTCGTCGTCCTCACCAGCAAGCTGGTCGTCCATTCCGGCATCGGGAGTGCGCGGCGATACGATGGAAACCACCGTGAAGCTAGGAGCAATGTAGTCCTTCGCGTCTTCGTCGCCGTCGTCCTGCTCGTTGCCAGCCTTGTCCGAAATGCCGTTCGGCACTACGGAGACGTTAGGCTCTTCGTCCGGTGCAAGCTCGTCCTCTAGCTCGAGGAATATCGAGCGCCAGGTGTTCTCGTTCCCGGGGTCGGTGCCGTCGCCGTCGAGCCTGGCGTTATCGCCGTCGGCGTCGTCGCCGTAGCGCTTCGCGTCCTTGACCGTGTGGCCCTTGACTACGAAGTCGTCAGCTTCGACGGAATCCTCGTCGATTACGCTCAAGTCTCTGAAGATGACCTGTATCCAGGTCGAGTTGTTCTTGTCTAGCTCTTCGTCCGTGGCGTCCCACATGATGCCTGTTCTGGCTTCGTGGAGCACCGGGTCCTCGGTGTCAACCGTAATCCTGGCGAACGCCTCTTCGATCTCGTTGTTGTCCGGCGTGTACAGCGCGCAGTTGCCCGCCTTGTCGCAGACTACGAACGTAACGTAGTGGTGGTCGTTCTCGTCCAGAACTATCTTGGTATCAACCTCGAAGCCGTCGTCAACTTCGTCAAAGTCGCGGTCGTCCGTTATCGGCCAGATTGCAGGTGCGCCCTTGCACCATACTTCGTTACCGGCGTAAGAATGAACGTCGGTTGCCTCGGAGTAGCGCGCCTTGCCGTTGTCGTCCAGCGGGATTTCGCGGGAGCCGTCGCTGTCATATTGTACGAGGTCACACTGCACATCGCTCACAAGCGCTACCAGCGGCATGTAGTCGCCGTCGCCGTTCGCGTCTGGCAGGTCCTCAGGCTCCGGTACGCCGGATACCGCGTCGGTTATCGTGAAGGTGTATTCAACGTCGCCGTCATCGAACGCCGCCTCATGCTCGGGCATGAAGTTGGTGAACTCAGGCCTTTCGTTCTCCACCTCTACTCTTCTCGGCGCGACCTTGCTGTCAACGAAATCGTCATCCGCGTCCTTCTCGATGAGGCGAATTTCAACATCGTCCTCTTCGTCAACTATCAGGCGGGCGAAGGAGCCGTCGGAATGCTTGTACACACCATTTGACCCGCTCGCGGTTCCGCCGTCTTCACGCTTGACCAGCATTACTGCCGCGACGAACAGATTCTCCTTGGTGGATGACCTGTACGCCCGCAGCTGAATATTTTCATCGGACGAGTCAGCGTCCAGTCCGACGAATACGCACTGGTTGCCGTTGCCGCAGTCAGCGTCAGGGGATGGCGAGGTTACCTCTATGCGAAGCACCGTGCCCCAGTTGCCCCAGTCCGCGCTCACGAAGCTCTGCGGACCTAGTCCATAACTCGCGTCAGTCCCGGGCAGGTCGATCGGGCTCTCAGCGGGATAGTCGCTGATAACCTTGGTCACGACCGCCTTAGCGTCGTCGCTAAGTTCCTTATACATAACGCAGTAGGCGTCCTTGTCGGTCGATTCGACCAGCCACAGCATCGCGCCGCAGTCGAGGCTGTCCCAGTGGGAAGCAACAGTGTCGCTGCCACTGAGGTCTGCGCCGCCTGCCTTCGCGTCAGCGAGCGCCGTCATCGAGTAATCTACGTCATCGGAGATCATCTCAATCGGGTTAGCCTTGCTGATGCTAAAGCCGCTCACAGAGTCGTCGGCGTTAGTAACGGTCACGTCGATCGCTAGAGTAGCGTGATTCACGCCGTCCGTCGCGACAACGTCCACTACACACCCGGTTGCCGGGCAGTGCGGCGTATTAGAGTCCGCGTCCAGCGACTCGAGCGTCATCAGAACGCCCTCATCGGAAATCTGGAACGACTTATTGTTACCACCCTCGCGGAGCATGTAGCTAATGCTAGCCCCTGTCGGGTCGTCCGGGTCCGTAGCGCTGTAGTCGCCCAAGACCGTACCGCGAGGACTATTCTCCACTACGCTCAGGTCGTCGTCCGTGTTGCCTATCACCGGCGGGTTGTCATTCTCGTTGGTTATCGTCACCTGGAGAGCGACTTCCGCCTCACCAGTGGTGTTGTCCCGCGCATTGACCTCTACGATCAGCACCTTGTCCTGACCTTCGTCAATACCTGGCTTGAGGTCGAGGTCGCCCTTAACCTTCAGCACGCCGGTATCAGCGTCGATCTCGAACAGTGCGGTGTCATCGGAATCGCGCAACACAAAGTGAATCGTGTCGCCGTCCGGGTCGTAAGCGTCGTAATCAACTACTTCCATGCCGACCTGGGCCGTCTCAGGTATTGAAACCGCCAAGACAACGCCGTCTCCATTCGGAGTGGCAGCCGAAACCGTATTGTCCGGGTACATGTCATTCGGGTTGTCAATAAATCTCGGGTCCTCGTTGGAGCCGACTATCTTGATAGTCACAGCCATCGTGGACTTGCCGCCGTTGCCATCGTCGGCTTCAACCGTGATTGTTACATCAGCCTCGTTTGTGCCGTCGGGCAAATCAACACTCTTTGCGACATACAGCTTGCCATCAGCGTCAATACCAAAGCGGTCTTCACTGCCCAGGATGCTGTACGTAATAGAGTCTCCATCCGGGTCCACGGCTGACGCCGTCGCCGGCGTCGTGGACGTCAGCGGGAACGTCAACACATAGTCGCCCATGATGTTGTTCGCCAAGTCGCGAACCTGCGCGTGCTCATACACCCAGTAAGGCTGGGCGCCAAGCGCGTCGAATTCAGGCTCTTCGTTTACGTTTGTAATCGTGATAGCGACAACTATCTGGCCGCGAATCTCGTTCGATGCGCCCGTCGCTTCCACAATCAGCGTAACCGCGTTCGGCATTGCTGCCTTGTCGCCCTCGAAGTCGCGAGGATTCTTAACTACTAGCACATTATTAGCGTTCAATTCGAAATGGTCGTCGTCCGTGCCGATTGTGCCGTCCGCGCCGGACGCGCCACCTGTGGCGTGCGTAATCGCGTAGGAAGACGCATCGGAAATTATCGCGTTCCCGTCCGAGTCCACAGCTACAGAGCCGAGAACCGTACCGGCGGCAGATTCCTCAGCCACCGAGAAGGACAGGTCGCCCGCTTCCTGCGGCTCCGGTGCCTTCAGCGTGATCGCCAGCTGCACCACCGCGTCATTCGCGTCGTCGTCAGTATTGACGAAACCGTCGTTGACTATCGCATCGAGATGCCAGGTCAGGTCGTCCGTCACCCTCAGACCCGTCCATGAAGACACAATCATGCCCGCATCATTCACGCTGAACGGCAGCGTCGAGGGCAAGCCGGTAACGCCTGCAGGCTCAACGAGCTCAGCGCCCTCCAGCACATATGTCAAAGTATCGCCGTCTTCGTCAGTTACGACGGTGTTCAGGTCGAATATCTCATGACCTATAGGATCGTTCGAGCTGTAATTCGCCAACTGCCTGTCGGTGACGCTGGCAACGGCCTGCTCGTTCACATCTACGGTCACGGTAGCTGCGATTGTCTTGTCATTGGCGGAGATGCCATCCGACACTGTTATATTGAACTCGTAAGTGATGTCCGAGTACTTGTCCGTATCGTCCACCAACGTACCGCCGTCGTTCGCAGGACGCGCATACTTCGCGTCCGCATCGTCGTCAGTCGGCCCGCCTGTCGAATCCGAAATACCCGCATCGCCTACGGTTATCATGCCACTGTCTTCATCAATAGCGAACATGGCCGCGCCGGCACCGGTTATGGAATAGGCGAGCGTGTCATTGTCTGGGTTGGTTACACCTGCGCTTGCGTCGCCAACCTCAGTGCCAGCCTTAACCAGTCCGGGAACCCCGGTAACCGGAGGAGTGGCGGCAGGATCCGCTGCGACCTCTACACGCGGTTCGTTTTCCTTCACGGTTTCTGTGAAAGTTGCGGGAGCGTCTGCGCCCAGGTTAGAAGCGGTTACGGTTACCCGCACCTTGCCAATAACTGTCCTGCTTGCCAAGCCCGCATCACCGCTCACCGTCAGGTCGAACTCGTAGGT
Source organism: Dehalococcoidia bacterium (assembly GCA_965204855.1). Classification (GTDB taxonomy): domain Bacteria; phylum Chloroflexota; class Dehalococcoidia; order Lucifugimonadales; family JADFKI01; genus Bin90. The sequence continues at coordinate 578,129 of OZ242018.1, read as the reverse complement.
CTTGACTTCAAGAGCAGGACTGCCGTCGAACACTAGCGTCATGTCCGAGTCTCTGACCGCGAATGGAGCGCTGTCAGCACCAGTTACAATGCCGTCCAGATACTCAGCGGGAACGCTGTTATCTTCGGGCGGCGTAGCAGTATTGGCAACCGCAGGGATTCCGTTTGCGACGCCAAAGAAGCCAATAGGCGTATTGGTGGCCGTGCTGGAAGGAATCGTAAAGTCATAGTGAACATCCGCGCCTTCTTCCAGAGCACCGTCGGCGCCAATGTTGCCTCCACTCAAAGCCAAGGCATTTCGCTCAGTCACATCACCTGTAATGGTGATGGTGACATCCGTGTTCTCGTCTGCCGCCGTCGTATTACCACCAGTGGTGCCGTCGGAGTCAACGGCCGTGTCCTCGTCGTATGTCAGGATAACGCTGATTTCTTGGGAAGAATCAGTGTCAAGGTCGTCCGCCCCGGAATCGTTTACGAACAGGCGGAACTTGCCACTTCCAGCAGGGGTCTCCTTAATCTGGAAGTCCGGCACCGTATCACCTGAATCGACCAGACCGTCGTTGGCAATACTGACTAACTTCGCACTGGAGCCAATACCAGTTATTTCCCATTCGAGTGGGCTGGTACCAATCGGATTGCGAAGACCTGAAACAACAGCGCCCTTCACTGCCTTTGCAGGAACGAGGTCGAACTGAAGGTCATCCGCTTTAATCCTCATTACATTGATCGCCACATTCGCAGTGAGCGTGATGTCACGATCATTGTTTTCAGTCGTGTCGGTATCAGCCGCACCATCCACAAGGTCGTCCCTATCAACAACGACCTGCACCCTGAATGAGTAACTGTCACTCAGGACCAGCGAACCATTATCAACAGCAGTGGCGGCCGCAGAAGTAAGGCTAACCTCAATCGGCTGCAATCCGTTTGCGGTATCTTCTGTGCCGGCAACTGCCTCAAATACAGGAGTCGATGTCCCACCGGTCGGTGTGAACGAAGGACCACCTAAAATCGCAGGATTGTCAAATCCAACGACCGGCGGGGTTGCACCCGGGTTAGCCGCTATGGCCGGTACAATACCGCTGTTGGCCGCCCAGTTCTCTATTGTCACTGTGGCAAGTACGTCGGTATCACCTATAGTAGTGCCACCGTTTACCGCTCCCTTTACATTTGCATTCTGCACACTGGGATCTGGTGTCTGCGCCAGCACAGACGCTGCGAACAGCCCCACCAGAAGCAGGGCAGTCACAAGCACCAGTGGCAGTGACCAAATCTTTCTTCTATTACTCACTAGTTCCTCCTAGTAGTTCTTAGCTTCTTGTCCAACGATTCGATAAGTTTGTTCCGGTTGTTTCGTTCCGTTTGCCCTCTGGCATCCGCGCCCGTGGCCATCGGAGCCGGGGATTGCCTAAAGGGCCCTCACTACGAAAACTGTTGATAAGCGGGTGTATCCTCCTTGTCCTCCTCTTCCCCCCTCACGGGGAAGGCTCGCTTGGCTGTGTGTTGTCTCTGTTCCCGCGAGAGCGGGGTATTGGGTTTGCCTTGGGTTTTCCTATGGGTTTTCATCTATAACGGGGAATGCCGCGCAACCGCGCAGCTTGCCCCTTCACATACCTGAAAAAGATACGCATGTCGTAACCTGATGTCAACGCAAAATACGCACCTTTTTGAGCATTTTGCTGAACTCCGGACTAGACAAGGGCCAGAGTCAGTGCTGAACACCTCCTGAGTAAGGTTTCAATGGATGATATATCCGATGTTCGTTCCTGTGGTCTGATTGTGCGGCATGCGGATGGCATGCGATGCGCTTGTGCGCAATTACACGAACTCCATAGTACGCGAGTTGTATTACGGGAGTATTACGCCTCATGGGGCAAAAGAACTATGCAAAAGCCCCTTCCCCAAAGTCCCTTCCCCAAAGTCCCTTCCCCCTTGATGGGGGAAGGCTAGGATGGGGGTGACAGCGCATCAGTCCCTTCCCCCTTGACGGGGGAAGGCTAGGATGGGGGTGAGAGCGCATCAGCCCCCTCCCCCTCGACGGCGGAAGGCTAGGATGGGGGTGACAGCGCATCAGTCCCTTCCCCCTCGACGAGGGAAGGCTAGGATGGGGGTGACAGCGCAAAAGTCCCTTCCCCCTCGATGGCGGAAGGCTAGGATGGGGGTGAGAGCGCATCAGTCCCTTCCCCCTCGACGGGGGAAGGCTAGGATGGGGGTGAAATCACCGTCCACCCGAACCTGCCGAAGAGACAGGACAAACTATCCTCCCCATCATGTCCATCGATGTCAGCCCCCGTCCCCCTCGATGGCCAAAATCCCTTCCCCCTTGACGGGGGAAGGTTAGGATGGGGGTGACAGCGCATCAGTCCCTTCCCCCTCGACGGGGGAAGGTTAGGATGGGGGTGAACGGGGGCTTCGTCCGAGGTTCAGGTTGGATTATTCAGGTGACTTTATGTCCTCTAGTTGTAACCAGAATACGTTGGTATCTTGAGTGACATCGAATGCTTGTGGGACTTCTTCCGTTATAACGTCGTTAATTTCACTGTCCTTAAAGACGCTTGCCACTGCCGTGTAGGTCGGGATGCCGGTGAATCGGGTTAGGTATCCCGCGTTCCGGATGACACGCTCCGTGTCATCCGAGTGAGCTGTGTAGGATATTTCCACTGCAACATAGGCTTGGCGGCCATTTTGGTCCAGAACGTCCATTATGATGTCGGCGTCAAGGAAGCTGCGCCTGTTCTCTCTTGATATTTCGTCTGTCAGGCCGTTTCGTTCAGCAGCCTGCCAGATTCGAAGCACTTCTACTTTCTTCAGTGAACGATTCCAATCCAAGCCCATCTCCGCCGCTATATAGTCCGCGTCTTCACGCGCCTTCCGGCCGGCGAAGTGACCCTTCAAGGCGCCGACGTTGCCGCCTAGCCCGTTAAGCCGCCTGTCAACGCGGTCGAATCGCCCGTCAATACGGTCGAAGTTCTTCTGCGTATCCTTCTTGAATTCCTCGAACTCCGCCGGCATCTTGATGAGTTCCTCCGTGAGAATCTTATTACGCACGGCAGCACGGAACTGCTCATTCTCGTCCAGCAGTCGTAGTAGGTCGTCGGTTGTGTTGATGACTACCATCTGATTGCTCCCTTCGTGATTATAGCGTAAATCAATTGGCTATGGATAAGCCCGACACCTTATCCCTTCCCCCTTGACGGGGGAAGGTTAGGATGGGGGTGAGAGCGCATCAGTCCCTTCCCCCTTGACGGGGGAAGGTTAGGATGGGGGTGAGAGCGCTTCTTCTTATCCCTTGACAATAGGAACATTCGTGCTTATAATGCAGAACACATGATTGCAGAAACACTACAACACACACAGCACACCACCCGCCGCGAACTCCTCGAGTCGTTCAGACAGATGGTGCTCGAAAAAACCGGCAACGGCAGTCTCATAATTGAATTCCTCATCTCCGCCGTCAACGGCGAGCTGGAAGACTTCAAGCCTTGCCACAAGCTCGAAGCCGCAAGACTGCTCGAAAAGTTCACCGGCGTGCAAGCCCAGTCACTCATCGATGGCCTGGACCTGCAGCCCGCCACCAGGCGAGAGCGCCGCGATGGGCGCCGCGCCGACAGGCGCATAAGCTCCGAGATAGCTCAGATAGCCCAAGAAAAGACAGACAACGGCAGTACCATCGTTGAGTTCCTGGTCTCCGCTATGGAAGGCAAGCTGCAAGACTTCAAGCCCTGCCACAGGATGTCCGCATCCAGGGAACTGCTGCGCTGCGTCTTCGACTTCATAGAGGAAGACGATGACTCCGCTCGTCCTGAGCCTGTCGAAGGACCGGAAGAAGAGGAGGAGCGCCTGCGCCGTGAGGAATACGAGCGCCGCCGCGCCGATGCCATCGAGTTCAGCCTGCACGGCCCTGTGTACTACGAAGTCTATCCATTCCCCTGCATCTGCGAGGACAGGCGACACGACTGCAAGGGCAACGAGCTTACCGATGAGGAAATCTCCGAAGTCGAGATGGAAGCCCCCGGCTACGACATCTTCATCCACGACCCCGACAGGCAGGCAGCCTTCAAGGCGCGCTATGAGGCATACCTGACCCGTCTCAACCCCGGCATGGACATAGACTTCAGCCGCATCCGCTGGCGCAAGCTCACCCGCGACCCCTGATAGCCCAAAAATCCCCTCGAAGGCCACAGTCCCTTCCCCCTTGACGGGGGAAGGTTAGGATGGGGGTGAAATCACCGTCCGCCTGAACTTGCCGAAGAGACAGGACAAAGTATCCTCCCCATCCTCCCCATCGATGTCAGCCCCCGTCCCCTTCGACGGCCAAAATCCCTTCCCCCTTGACGGGGGAAGGTTAGGATGGGGGTGAAGACTCCCGTCAATCGTCCTAACAGTACCCTTTCGCATATTTCTGCACAGAGGGCACAGGGTGGCCGTGTGCTATACTGCGGGTGTGTGACTGGGGATGGTTGGTTGCCTTATATCCTTATATATGGATGGGACTATGGCAAGGATCGAGGAGATACGGGAGCAGTTCGCGAGCAAGGCGGACCTGTACCCGCTGGAAGCGCGCCTTACGAAGCAGATAGGCGATATGGAAATGCGCCTCACGAAGCAGATGCAGACGCTGACGATGTGGATGGCGGGGATAATGGTTGTGGGAATAGGCGCGGCGGCAACGATAACGTTCAGCATAGCGAGGTTCATAGAGTGAGGTGTGGTGCGGGCAAGGGCGCGGGACCGGAGGGTGGAGCCGGGCGGCTGGCTAGGCGCGTGGACGGCATCGAAAGGTGGATGCGGGTAAGCGTCGGGCTGCAGGTTGCGACGCTGATAGCGGTGATTGCGGCGCTGGGACTCGTCCAACTGCTGCTGTGACCGGGTAGCGCAAACGCTCACCGTCCATAGTGTAGTGCCCCGCATGCACATAGCTAAAGAGAAAGCAATGACAACGATTGAAGAGCGGATGGCGCGCAACGAAGCGCAGATCGAGGAGATACGGGCGCATTTCGCGACGAAGGCGGACTTGCGCAGGGTTATGCTAACCGTGGTTTCCGCTCAGGTGGCGATGCTCTGCCTGGCAGTGGGCATCATACTGCTATTTGGATAGGGGCTGGTCGAGAAAACCCCGCATCCACTCCGGAGCGGGGCTTTTTATTTGGGCGGGGTATGAGTCTAAGAGTTTATCGTTGCTGTTGATTGTCTTCTCTGTCGTCTCTCGTGCCGGAAGTGTCTTTTGACGTGCGACGGAGTTGCGCTTCGCGCTCCAGGCGCCTGCCCTCGGCTACGCCTCTTTCGAACTCTTTCTTCTTCCAGATATCTTGTGCGACACCCACTATGTCACCTCCTTCAAATCTAGCGAAGGTCAAGACGACTGACGCTAGTCCAACCATCCCGACATCTCTGACCAGTGCGAAGATCGTCCCCAATAAGCTGTCGGTGTCCTCAATCCATATCTCATAGCAAGCAGCCAAGCACAGTCCGATCAAAAACAGCGTGAAGAATATGACGGAGAATTGAAACCTGTCCTCAGTGCGGACGCTCCATATCGAAGTTCTATTGCTCTCGTCATTCCTGTCGTGGTTGTCCTCAGTCACATCATCCCTGCTATGTTTGTTCGGATAGCATGTCTGTCTGTTAAACTATAATACAGGACACTTCATATTAGGAGCAATGAACAGATGGATATTTCAGGGCTTGGTAGGTGGGAATAGTTGACGTCTTCCCTTACCTGCTATAATTTCTTCGTAAGGAACGGGAGGTGTCCATGCTATTGAAGGTAACCGCGAAGCGACAGGTCACATTCCCTCGCAGCGTGCTGGAGTCGCTGGGCGTCAGGCAGGGAGACCGGATCGAGCTGATTGAGGGTCCTGACGGATACATACTGCGACCACGACGCATAGACTACTCGCGGCTGGGCACGCTCAGGGACAAGATTCCCGAAGGACATCCGTCTTTTGACATCAGAAAGTTCAGGGAGAAGCCTTATGACCCGGCCCTACGGGATTGAAAGGCGTTGTTAGACTCACCGGATGAGTTAGAATACGCAAGAGGCTGTTCTCGAATTGGGAGCAGCCTCTACTTATATACATAGGAGCAATGAACAGATGGATATTTCATGGCTTGGGCGGTCGGCGGTGCGGATACAGTCGGGGCAGACGGCGGTGGTTACGGACCCGTATTACGCTGAGGCGGGCTGGGCGATGCCGGAGACCAGCGCGGATATCGTGACGATTAGCATGGACGCGCCGCGGCACTCGAATGCGAATGCCGTGGGGGGCAGTCCGCGGGTGCTGCGCGGTCCGGGCGATTATGAGATTGCGAATTTCTATATCAGCGGGATGGGCACGCCTGTCGGCGACGCGGAGGACACGGATGCCCGGCAGGTGAACACGGTCTATACGATGCGCGCGGAGGGTGTGCGGGTGTGCCACGCGGGTGCGGTGGTGCCGACGCTGACGTCGCGGCAGCTCGACGAGCTGAACAATACCGAGGTGCTGGTGGTGGACGCGGGCGGCGACGAGGCGGCGGCGAAGCGGGTGGCGCGGCTGGTGAACCAGATAGGGCCGCGCATCGTGGTGCCGGTGGGGTGGCAGTCCGGCGGCTCGCCCGAGGACACGGAGGCGCTGGGCGCGCTGCTGGGCGAGCTGGGCGTGACGGAGGCAGCGACGCAGCCGACGCTGCGCGTAACGCCGACGAACCTGCCGCGGGAGATGAGCGTGGTGGCGCTGAGGCCGGGGCGGTGATTAGCGGTCAGGGTTCCCCTTCCCCGCCCTTCTGGATTCCCGCTTGCGCGGGAATGACGGGGGCTGGCGTCCGCTATCTTCGCATGGGGGAGACTTCCTGGGCGAGGCGGGGGAGGTTGGCTAGGAATTCCTTGTTGTTGCGGGTGCGGCGGATAATCTTGTCGATTATCTCGATGGCGTTGTCGTCGCCCGACGAATTCTGCAGGGCAACGAAGCGGCGCAGCAGCCAGACATGCTGCAGCGATCCCTCGTCCAGCAGCAGTTCCTCACGGCGGGTGCCGCTGCGCTCGATGTCGATGGCCGGGAAGAAGCGGCGCTCGGCGAGGCGGCGGTCGAGGTGTACTTCCATGTTGCCGGTGCCCTTGAACTCTTCATATACCAGGTCGTCGAGGCGGCTGCCGGTGTCCACGAGACACGCGGCGATGATGGTGAGGCTGCCGCCCTCCTCGGTGTTGCGCGCGGCGCCGAAGAACTTCTTCGGCGGGTAGAGCGCGACCGGGTCCATGCCGCCTGAGAGGGTGCGCCCGCTGCTGGGCACGGCGAGGTTGTAGGCGCGGGTGAGGCGCGTGATGCTGTCGAGCAGGATGACGACGTCCTTGCCGCTCTCCACCAGGCGCTTGGAGCGCTCCAGCACCATCTCGGCGACGCGGCAGTGGTCCTCCACCGGCTCGTCGAAGGTGGAGCTATAGACCTCGCCGTCCACCGAGCGCGTGACGTCGGTAACCTCCTCGGGGCGCTCGCCGATGAGCGCGACCATAATCTGGATGTCGGGGGCGTTGGCGGCGATGCCGTCGGCAATCTGCTTGAGGAGCGTGGTTTTGCCCGCCTTGGGCGGAGACACGATGAGGCCGCGCTGTCCCCTGCCGATGGGCGCGAGCATGTCTATGAGGCGCGTGGATACGAGGTCCTTGCGCGTCTCCAGCTTAATCTGGCGCGTGGGATGGATCGCGGTCAGGCTCTCGAAGTGGCGGCGGCGGCGCGAGCGGTCAGGCTCGCTGCTGTTGACCTCCTCGACGCGCACCAGCCCGAAGTAGCGCTCGCCGTCCTTGGGCGGGCGCACCTGCCCCATGACCTCGTCGCCGGTGCGTAGGCTGAAGCGGCGAATCTGCGACTGCGACACATAGACGTCGGAGTTGCTGGCGGTGCCGCCGCTCTGGCGCAGGAAGCCGTAGCCGTCGTTGAGGATGCTGAGGATGCCGGTCGCCTTGAGGTTGCCGTTCTTCTCCGACAGGTTGGCGAGCACCCTGTTCATCATCTCGCGGCGGTGCGGCATGTTGCCGTTCTCGAAGACGCCCAGTTCCTTGCCGAGCTTGTACAGCTCGTCGTTGTTCAGACTTTGAAGTTCAGCTAGGTTCATGACACACTCCGCACCCGCAGGCGAAAGCTATGGGATGATAATGATAGGAGCCTAATAGGCTAGTACAAGACCGCAATTCGATGGGAAGAAGGCATTTCGCAGCGAGACGGCGAATTACAACATCTCGCCGTACATGTCTAAGGAGTATCAGCTACTGGAAATCGCTCCGGTAAAACACAGCCTGCCAGCCAATTCACTACGGGTGAAAATCGCTGCTTGCGATGTTTTGCAGAATAGGACGCTGGCTTGCAGGGGACAATCGGAAAGATGTAGCCGCAACACCGGGCGTCTTCTGGGGGGTCTCAACAGAGTATAGCACAAGTGAAAATACCCTGTCTATCGCATTATACAGGCTGTAATTGGTAATCGCAATGGCATCTCAGGACGCATCCGCGCGCCGCTTGGTATCATTCATGGGCAGGGAATGCTGCCCGCCCTCCCGAAGCGTATCCATGGCGACTGTGACGAACTCCCGGAAGAGCGGATGCGGCCTGTTGGGGCGGGACCTGAACTCCGGGTGGAACTGCACGCCGAGCATGAAAGGGTGCTTGTCGGCGTCAAGTTCCATGATTTCCACCAGCTTGCGGTTGGGGGACAGCCCGGTAGGCCACAAGCCTACCGCCTCGAACGCTTCCTGGTAGTCGTTGTTGAACTCGAAGCGGTGGCGGTGGCGCTCACTGATGTACGGCACGCCATACGCGGCGCGCGCCTTGCTGTCAGCCATGAGTTCGCAGGGGTATTCGCCGAGCCGCATGGTGCCGCCCATCTGCGTGATGACGCGCTGCTCCGGCATTATGTCTATTACCGGGTCGGCGGTCATCGGGTTGAACTCCGTGGAGTTGGCTTCGGCCCTGCCAAGCCCGTTGCGCGCCATCTCGATGACCATGACCTGCAAGCCGAGGCACAGCCCCAGATAGGGTATCTTCTCGGTGCGCGCGTATTCGGCGGTCTTTATCATGCCCTCGATGCCGCGCTGCCCGAATCCTCCGGGCACCACGATGCCGCGCACGTCGTCCAGCAAGCGATCAGGCCCCTGCTGCTCGATGTCCTCGGAGCGCACCCAGCGCACATCGATGTCAACGTCGTGCGACATTCCGGCGTGGAAGAGCGCCTCCTTCACCGACAGGTACGAGTCCTGCAGGTCAACGTACTTGCCCACTACGGCGATGGGCAAGGTCTGCTTCAGCGTCTTGATGCCCTCTACCAGCGTCTCCCAGTTGGCGAGGTCGCGCCCGCCGCTCTCGATGCCCAAGGTGCTTATGACGAGTTCGCCCATGCCTTCCTCTTCGAGTATGAGCGGCACCTCGTACACGGTCTCCACCGTTGGCAGGGTGATTACGGCCGAAAGGGGCACGTCGCAGTGGATGCTTATCTTGTGCTTGATGTTCTCATCGACCTCGTAGTCGCTGCGGCACACTATCGCGTCGGGCTGGATGCCGATGCTTCGCAGCTCGCGGACGCTGTGCTGGGTGGGCTTCGTCTTGAGTTCGCCGGTCGCCATGATGAAGGGCAGGAAGGTCAGGTGGATGTAGCACACATTGTCGCGGCCCACCTCGTTACGCATCTGCCGTATGGCTTCGAGGAATGGCAGCCCTTCGATGTCGCCGACGGTGCCGCCGACTTCCACGATGATGACTTCGGCTTCGCTCGTCTGCGCCAGGCTGAGCATGTGCTGCTTGATGGCGTCCGTGACGTGCGGCACGGCTTGGATGGTGCCGCCGAGGAACTCGCCCTGCCGCTCGCGCGAGATGATGTCCTGGTATATCTGGCCGGCGGTCAGGTTGGAGGCGCGCGAGAGTTCCACGTCTATGAAACGCTCGTAGTGGCCAAGGTCCAGGTCCGTCTCGCTGCCGTCCCGCGTTACGAATACTTCGCCGTGCTGGTATGGAGACATCGTGCCGGGGTCAACATTGAGGTACGGGTCGAGCTTCAGCACTGAAACGGACACTCCCCTGCTCTTCAGCACCCGCCCAAGAGAAGCGACGGCAATGCCCTTGCCGATCGAGCTGACCACTCCGCCTGTTACGAACACAAACTTAGTCGTCATGAGAGAACACCTTTGGAGCGAATTCTGGCCAACTGACACGCGTATGTGTGGGCGATTTCAGGCATAAAAATGCCGTTACGGTGATTGAAGAGGGCAGCATATTCACGCTGCGAAGGATGTTTTGAGGGGGCAGTTGTACTAGGAGTGCGGGCGAAAGGTTCGGTGGTGCGCCGTTCCTTCTCATTACGGGGAAACTCCGTCTTCAAAGGTGATGAGCGCAATCATTGTTGAGCCTATGCCTGTCATCAGCAAATGAGCCTCTTGCCAATTCAATCCCCATCCAGAACTATTCGCCAAAGTATATTGAGGCGATAGGGAGCAAGTCAACCGAAATTCCTGCCAAAATGAGTCAATTATATAGACCCTCCTCTGCCCTCTTTTATGTGGGGAGAATCGGCGACGGTGCGGATGTCTCTGCATGTTCAACATGCGTGAGTCGGAACGGTGTGCAGACGCTTCGGCTTGACCGACTAACGCTTTCCGTAACACGGACTTAACAGATATTCAACATTCCGATAACAAACATCGTCTAGAATTTGTGATGCAGTTCACAATGAAATGGTAGAGTTGTTAGAGAATCGCAGAATTACGAGATAGATTAAGGAGCGGCTATGCACACCGCGGACCTGATGAGCAATGATGTGTCGGTGGTTGACCTCACGACAAGCGTAGCGGACGCAGCGAAGATGATGCAGACGCATAACACCGGATGTATCGTCGTTACGGACGATGGCGCGCTTGCAGGAATCATAACCGAGCGCGACATGGTGCTTGGCTGCCTCATAGACGGCCATACCTCATGGCAGTGCCAGGTGTACCGCCACATGACCATCCTCAACGAGGCGGCGACTCCACAGACGGACGTCGGCGACGCGCTGCTGATAATGATGGAATGTGAAGTGGACTACCTGCCGGTGATCGATGAAAGCCGCGCAGTGGTCGGACTGCTGTACGCAGAAGACATTTCTCGTGCCATCGAACTGGATGACGACCCAATCGCGGTCTTGGACTCAGAACTCATCTCCGTCTAGGAAACAAGGCCCTATCCCTCGTTCATAGTTGAAGAGGGATGGCCGACTTTCTTCTTCACCCCTCCCCTTCTTACGCCAATAGGGCTGTGCCTGATGAACACAGCCCTATTGCATTTCAGGTCTTAGTTCCAGTTGTCAACTACTGCGCCGTAACACCTCCGTCTATCACGAGTTCGCTGCCCGTCATGTACGACGATTCGTCCGACGCGAGGAACAGCACGCCGGTCGCAATCTCGTCAGGGTCGGCGTAGCGACCAAGCGGCGTATTCTGCTGGTTGCGCGCAATGCCCTCCGGCGTACTCCAGCTCCGCTCGGTCATCGGCGTCTTCACCGGTCCGGGGTGCACGGAGTTGCAGCGGATACCTTCCTTGGCGTACTGGATCGCCGTGGACTTGGTGAGAATACGGACCGCGCCCTTCGATGCGTTGTAACCGGGGTGTATGGTCGCCTGCCCTACCATGCCGGAAATGGATGATATGTTGATAATGGAGCCGCCCCCTGCCTTCCGCATTTCGGCGATGACCGCCTTAGTACCGAGGAAGACTCCCTTGGCATTGATGTCCATCACGGTGTCCCAGTCCTCGACGCTGGCATCATCGCCGAATGTCCAGAAGGCGACGCCCGCGTTGTTCACCAGGATGTCAACCTTGCCGTAGCGCTCGACTGCCGTATCTACCGCGCTCTTCCATGAGTCCTCGTCTGTAACGTCCAGATTCACATAGGTGGCGTCTCCACCCGTCTCGTTGATTTCAGCCTCCACCTGCTTGCCGTCGTCGTCAAGGATGTCGCCGAAGACTACTTTCGCACCCTCGCGGGCGAACATCTTTGCCTCGGCAGCACCCTGTCCGCGCGCGCCGCCGCTAATGATTGCAACCTTGCCTTCGAGCCTCATAAGCACAACCTCCTATCAAGGACCTAACATCGATGCACAGGATGGATAGGACTATCCTGTCTATCCTGCGCGTCCATGTTAATTCATTCTACGACGTTGTCCAGTCCACGCCGTTGAGGACTATGCGCTGGAACTCAGGGGTCTCGAAGCTGAGGCCGTTGTGCCCCAGCAGAGTGGTGAGCACTTTGCCGTCGCCATAGGTGCGCGTCCAGCCAAGCGGGAACGTGCCGCCGGCCATGAACGTCTCCTCGCCGCGCCACATCCAAGTGCCGTCCTCGGAGTCACCCGTCATGAATACATCGTTGCCGTCGCGATACTCGATGCCCATATACAGCTCGTCGTTGGTCGTGAAGTCGGATATGCCTGCGGTGCCCGGGCTGTCCGCGTCCGTTACGTTCACCTCGAATTGGCCGTAAGGAGGATGGTAGCTGTCGTTGAGCAGCCAGCCGCCGCCGGTGATGTCGTAGTATTCGGGCCAGTCCTCCGAGGCACAGCCTGATATGTGGATGCAGACGAAGCCCTTACCGCCGCTGATGAACCGCGTCATGCCTGCCTGCTCTTCCTTGTTCATGCCATCGTCACCGGCGCGCATCGTATTGAACACCAGCGCATCGTAGTCGCTCATGGCATCCGCGTCAGCCAGAACCGAGGCTTCCCATGACACATCAACCTCGTGTCCCGCTTCCTTGAGGAAGCTCTCCAATATCGGTGTGGACTCTTCGTAGGGGTGTCTGCCGCCCGAAATGACCAGTAGTTTCATCGCTTGCCCTCCATCCGTCAGTGTATTTTTGCCGTGAGTATAAAGCGATTGCAGTCTCACTGCAATCTCGTTAATGAATTGACATGGATTAACAGGATGGACAGGATTGGATATGTTAAAGTCTGCTGACGGGCTACATTGTTTTGTATATTGTGGTTCGACAAGCTCACCACGAAACGATATTGTTGGCGTCTTGTGAACGAGTTAACCAGGCAAATAGAACTGCTCCGCGTCAGGTTGCGGCGAGACGAGCTTTGGACGACCGACTTCGTCCTCACCCTGCTGACGGGGCACTTCATGTTCGCGGGCTATACGGCGACGCTGACCATCATCCCGCCGCTCGCCATAGACCTGGGCGGCGACCTCGCGTATCACCTGCCGCTCATCGTGGCTGCATTCGGCTTCGTCGGACTGGCGATACGGCCATTCGGCGGGCAGTGGATATACACGCTGGGACCGAAGCGGGTTGCGGTGATAGGCACTATCATCGTGGCGCTGGGCAGCCTGTCGTACATCTTCGCGCTCAGCGCGTGGTGGCTGATACCTATGCGGATGCTGCAAGGCGTGGGGCTTGCGCTGGGGCCGGTGGCGACATCGACCATCGTGGCGAACCTGGCGCCGCCCACTCGTCGCGCCGAGGCGATGGCGTACATGGGCAACGCAATCAACATCTCGTTCCTGTACTCGCCGTTCATGGCGTCATTCCTGTATGAGAACGCGGGGGCGCACAACGCATTCCTGTTCTCGGCGCTGGCGGCGTCTATCGGAACGGCAGCCTGCTGGCGAATTACGGCAAGCCGCATATCATTCCAGAGGCCCGCGCCGTCCGCCTCGCCCGCAGCGGAGCAGGACAAGCCGCCACTTATAGCGCGCTCGGCGATATTCCCCACGCTGGTGTTTCTGACTTACACATTCACCACGGCGCCCACGAACACTTATCTGCCGCTGCTCGCGCACGAGAAGAATCTGGGCAACCCGGGGCTGTACTATACGGTGTTCTCCATAGTTTCGATGTTCGCAATGGCGGCGGCAGGGCCGATCGCAGACAGGTTCGGGCGCGCGACGGTCATCATTCCGGGACTGCTTTCGGTGGCGACGGCTATGTTCGTGCTGAACGGATCGTTCTTCCAGGCGATGTTCCTGAGCGGGGGCTTTTTCGCGGGGCTGGGGTTTGGGATGCTGCAGCCGGGCATCCAGTCGTTCACGGTCGATAGGGCGTCGATGCGGGAGCGCGGGGCGGCGATGGCTACGCTTCAGCAGGCTTGGGATGTGGGCGGTTCGTTCGGGGCGCTCGTGTTTATACCAGTGCATACGGTCATCGGGACGGCGAACACGTTCGGGCTGACGGGCATCGGGGCGCTGATAGGGGCGCTGGGCTTCATCATCGGGAATACGAGGACGCCGACGAAGATGCCGGGGCAGGCGGCGGCGGGGGACTAGCATTGCCGCATCAACAGGGATTCGCTTGTGGAGGTGATGAGGCGCTCGCGGATGGTGAAGGTCAGGACGGAGGCGAGGACGGCGAGAGCGAGCATCAGAACGAAGCCTGCGTCGTAGCTGCCGCGGGCGTCGAAGACCAAGCCACCTACCAGTGCGCCGAGACCGCCGGCGATGTGGTGCACCATGTTGATGATGCCGCTCATCATGCCGAGGCGGGGCGCGCCGAACATGCTGCCGGCGAATGTTACGGTGAGGGGCGCGGTTATCAGGAAGGTGAAGCCGTAGAGCAGGGCGAAGACGACTATGGCGGGGGTGCTCTGATTGAGGATTATCAGGGCGAAGCAGGCGATGCGGGCGAGGAAGCAGAGCGCGGTGGGATGGATGGAGCTGAAGCGGTCGGCGAGGAGGCCCGCGGACATGACGCCGAACAGTCCCAGCAAGCCCATGAAGGCGTAGAGGGTGCCGGAGAATGCCGCGGTCAGACCCTTGTCCTGGGCGAAGGCGACGACGTGGGTCGCGACGAAGAAGTCCTGGAAGCCGCAGATTGCGTAAATGACGAGCAGCAGCCAGAGCTGGCGGGATGTGAATATGGTCTTCGCTGGAAGGGCGGCGGTTTCTGGTGGTTCGGCAGGTTCGCTGCGGGCGGCGTCACCCCCATCCCGGCCTTCCCCCATCGAGGGGGAAGGGGTTTTTGGGGTGGAGCGGGCGAAGGCGATGACTAGCGGGACTACTATGAGCAGGTTGACGATGCCCAGGGTGAAGTAGGCGTTGCGCCAGCCGATAATCGTGAGGGTGGATGCCAGAGCGGTGATGATGATGAGCTGGCCGATGGCGTTGCCGGACATTGCGGCGCTGGTGGCGGTGCCCCTGCCGCGCTCGAACCAGCGGCTAATCATGACGCCGATGGGACCGACGGAGGAGCCGCCGTTGCCGATGGCGAAGATGATGCCGTAGAGCAGGATGACCTGCCACTGAGTCTGGGCGAGTCCCATGAGGCCGATGCCGGCGGAGGCTATGACTACGGCGATGGAGACGACCTTGCGGACGCTGAAGCTGTCAACGAGCCTGCCGACGAAGGGCATCGTGACGGCGCCGACAATCATGAAGCAGGTGGCGGCGAGGGATAGCGCGGAACGGCTGAGTTCAAGGTCCTCGCTCATGGGTTTGAGGAGGAGACCGAAGGCGAAGCGGGAGCCGCTGCTGAAGAACAGCACGGTGAAGCCGGTCGCCAGGATAATCCAGGCGTAGTTGATGCGGCGCACGGCGTGATCCCCTAGTCGGTCAGTCTTTCGGTCCGTCAGGGGGTCAGTGTACAGTATTCGGTTGTCAGGTGTCAGCGTTCAGCCGCCAGGGGACGGGGGCTGACATCGATGGACAGGATGGATAGGATTTATGGGCTGCGGGCGTTGGGGTGTGTTAGGGTGCCGGATAGGGGGTTGGGGAGGAGGGGGACGCCTTCTTCGGTGGCTACTTGCTGCATCCACTTGAGGGTGGCGGCGTATTCCTGGCGCGATGCCTCGGTTACGGGCCGTATTTCTATCTCGCATTCCTCGTAACTGCCGGTTTCGATTTTCATCCGGTAGTCGAAGATTGCCTGGTCTTCGGGACTTAGGGGCTCGTAGTAGTAGTCCTGCTCAGGGTCGGTGGTGCTACTTGACATCGATGCACAGGATGGGGAGGATGTTTTACCCCTCTCACCCCCATCCCAGCCTTCCCCCATCAAGGGGGAAGGGGTGTTGTTGCCGTCCTCGGCCCCTGCTTTCGCTAGGGGCAGGCTCTGCTCCTCCGGTTTTCTGCTTGCGCGGTAACGACGGGGCGGTTCGGACTCGCGATCTTGCTGGGCGCGGAGTTCTTTGGCTATGGACTCGTAGTCTTTGATGCTCTTGTCGTCGTACCGGTCGTACTCGTCGACGTAGGTGTGCAGACCTGCCAGTTGTTTCTTCTGGCCGACTGAGAGAACGGCGTCCTCCTGGTCTCGCCAGTAGTCCATCAGGTGCTCCATCTTGATTCTGTCGTAGTTGGTGTCCCAGCCACGCCTGAGAAGCTCCTGTGCTGCCGATACTCTATGGCGGCGGGTGTACTGCTCGTCGGGGAATTCGTTCCTCATCACGTCCAGCAGGAATAGTATTGCCTGGCTTCCCTGCTCGCTGTACTGCCTGAGTCTCTTGGCGAGGTCCGAGTGCAGGGTGTCGTAGTCGTTTGCCTCTTCTGCGTCGTCGATGAGCTTGCGTCGTCTGCCGAAGCGACCGAAGCCGCGGTTGATGACCTCTCTTGCGGCTGTCATGCGGTCGTCGGGCTTGATGCGGAGCTTGTTGGGCGTGAATGCCTCGTCTCTGCCGTTGACTGTTTCCATCAGGAACTCGGTGATGGTGTGACCTTCGGCTGTTTCCTTTCTGATTAGCTGAGCGAGGTTGTAGTTTAGGATGTCGAGGTATGTTACTTCGCGTGCTCGTGGCTTGGCAGGTTGAGTGCGCGCGGGGGCGTCACCCCCATCCCTGCCTTCCCCCATCAAGGGGGAAGGGGTGTTGATACCGCCCTCGGTCTGCTCGGCTGGATTCCCGGTCTCTGTCTCCGTAGGGACATGCTCTGCGGAATGGCAATCGGCGATGGTTGCGTGGTTGTTCAGGGCGCCCAGGCGGTTGAGTTGCCTGGATGCTTCCAGCCTGTGATGGGCTTTGACGCCGGGTGTTTCGCCGCGCACTGTTTCCGCAAGGAAGCGCAGGATGTCCTCACCGTCGTTGGTGAGTTCGGCTATCTTCTGTTGTAGTGCGTTTGAATTACACATGTTTAGGTCTCAGGTGTCAGGAATCAGGTTTCAGGGTGATAGCCACAAGAGGCACAAAGTTCACAAGGGCGAATACTTGTTCGCAATAGTGACTGCATCTATGATACGGACGGATGTTTGGGATGTCAAGGGGGAATTGCCAGATTAAGAATCTTTGCCTTCCGAATTGGAATCATATCCCAGCATCTCAAGCACTGACTGCTTTCTGGCCGCTTCTTCGGATGCGGTTGATCTTATTCGATGCACACGATGCGTATCATAAGCATACTCAACACTCTTAATGTCCAGAACTCTAACGCTCAATTGGTCAAGTTCCAGCATCATATACGGCTCAGTGATTGCCACTTCTTCGCAGTTATCAGGAGTGACCTCATTTACATCTATACCCATTTCGCCTAAGTATTCAATAATCTCATCGGATGACCAATCATACACCTCGATTTCGGTCTCTTTGGGTATACCATAGGGCTTGATTTTGGAGGCGTGATTAAAGAGAACAACATTGTTGCCATCTGTCTGAGAAGATGGATAGAGAATTCCATCGATCTGTGGAGTTGCCCTATTTGCCAGATATTCCGCAACTACCTGAGTAGGAATGTATTCAAACTCTTCGTCTTCTGGCATCACAGGCTTGCTAATTTCTGCAACTAACTCCCCTAAGAAAGATGCTCGACCTCTCATTTCCTCATAATTTGGGTCAAAGTGACTCGTCTCAACAAATACATTCGTCATTGCTTCGAAGTCCAAAAGTCTAGCGGGACGCAACAGTGCAAAATTGCCAATGAGAATTCGGCTACCCACAGGGGCGCGAATTTCTGACAGGCAGGTATTTTCACTGGTTGCTCCGTAGAAAACAGGGATGCCACGCGGATTCATGCGACCGCTCCCAGCATTGCCTGACGGAGGTGGACCAAGTGTCTGAGTTGGATCCCTGAGCATTTTCGTAAGACCATTTTCGCCAACGATTCTTCGTGCTCGCCAAAAGGCGCTTTCGGGACAACCTGGGGAAAGTTCTCGAACTACTGGTTCGCCATCCGTCGTCCTAAGCACCCCTAAGTTTCCGAATATTTCGTTCAATTTCTCCTCGGATTCACGACTGAAGAACCTTGCTTGGCTGACTACCTCCTCACGAAACTTGGACCAAGTGTCCTTAAAATGACCATCATTTGGACCTTTTTCCTCATAACGCGCTTCAATTCCATAGGGATCTTCCTCACCACCCTTTACCGCTGAGTATCCGTGAATCTCTGACAGAATGCGTCTCAACTCACAGGCCACATCTTCGGATAGGCCCACTATATCAGCAATCACATCCGTAACGACATATCCTGTCCATTCCCACTCAGTTTCAAATCCGAAGTGTTCGTACAATATAATCTGTTCCATGCTGGCTGGTATAAACTGCCTTTGTAGAACACCGTGAATTCGATCTGCCAAGTCCCTTAGACTTATAGATTCTTGTACGCTCTCGCAATAATCACATGAGTAATGGTTTCCTTTGGCCTTGATCTCATCAGATAAGAACTTATCCTCGACACAGGCAAAACAGATATACTTAGTCGTATCGCTAGCCGTCACTGGGTAACGTCCTTTCCTAGTCTGGACACTTGAATGCTAACAAGGTTTCCTCACAGAGAATGGCAATCAATTGAACTAGCTATCTAGATTTAGCCGAAGTTGTACGTTAACAACAGACAGCGGCATAAACAAGTCCAATAATAAACTGACTGCTTCATGTTGAAACTCTAACAATAATGTACCCGGGGAAGAAGGCTTTGCCAGTAAGAGTTTGGCACTCTTGACAGACGGGTGGTGCGGGTTACAACCCATCGGGGTAAATGGCGGTATTGCGGTTTGCCTGAGTCTTGGTATGAACCCCTATCCTAACCTTCCCTATTGATGAGGGAAGGTTTCTTTATTTCCCTCACGTCCTGCCTTCGCACGGGCAGGCTCCAATCCTCTCATCTTGGGAAGGGGCTTTTTACGTGAGCGAACGGTATTCTGTCATCCGGTCGGCGGGCGTGGGAGAGCACGATTCGGGAGTTAATGGAGGGTTGATGACCGGTTTATTTTGCTGTGTTAGCATTACTCGGTAAACGGGAAGGTTGCCGCAGTTCAAATTTGTGGGGTGGTCGTTTTTCGGCGTGAGTAGGACTAATTATGTGGGGTGAAGCCGATGGCTAAGATGAGTGGCGGAGAGGCTTTGGCGAAGTCGCTCGTGCGGGAGGGTGTGGAGGTGGTGTTCGGGATTCCCGGCATACAGATATATGGGATCGTGGCCGGTCTGCGGGATGAACCCGGCATACGCATGATAACTACGCGGCACGAGCAGGCGACGACTTACATGGCCGACGGATATGCTCGCGCGTCGGGGAAGCCGGGAGTGGCGCTGGTGGTTCCGGGCGCGGGTCTGTACAATGCCGCGTCGGGCTTGGCCAACGCCTACTCTCGTTCCTCGCCCGTGCTACTCATTGCGGGCCAGATTCCGCGCGGCGCGATGGGCAAGGGGCTTGGAGCGGTGCATGAGATTGAGAACCAGCCGGGGGCGGTGCGCTCAGTGACGAAGTGGCAGCGACTGGCGATGAGACCGAGGGAGGTTCCCGACGCGGTGTTCGAGGCGTTCAGGCAGATGCGAACGGGAAGGCCCCGCCCTACGCTGATTGAGATGCCGCCTGAGGCGGGCGTTGAGACGGAGGAAGTCGCGCTTCGCAATCCCGCGCGCATCTCACGAATCGTGCCGAGTCCTGACGACCTTCGGGAAGCCTCTCGCATCATCGCGCAGTCTCGCCTGCCGCTGATATACGCCGGCGGCGGAGTGGCGAGGTCGGATGCGGAATCGGCGCTGGTGAGGCTGGCGGAGGCGACGAATATACCTGTGGTTACCTCCAGCGGCGGCAAGGGAACGATACCGGACGGACATCCGCTGTCTTACGGTTCCTGCTTCAGCCCTCGCGGAGAGAGGCAGGAGATGAACCAGCTTTACGAGGTGATGCAGTCCGCCGATGTGGTGATCGGGATCGGGGCGCGCTTTTCTCTCGGCAATCCCGCCGGGGAGTCGTCAACACTCGTGAACATAAACATCGACGACGGCGAGCTTACAAGAGTTCAGTCGAACACCATCCCGCTACATGGGGACGCGAGAGCTACGATAGAGGCACTTATTCCGCACCTGATCGAGGCGGGCGCCGGAGAGCGTCCTTCGCCCGCGGAAGCGGTTGCCGCGGCGCGCAGCCTGATTGCCTACTACGACATCAGGCTCAAAGAGCCGCAGTATGCGGTGATGGAAGCAATCCGCAGGGGCATCCCTGAGGAGGCTTTCGTGGTCTGGGACATCAACCAGTTGAGCTTTTACGCCCGCACACATTGGCCGGTGAACCATGCCAAGACTTACATAGACTCGGGCTATTCGTTCAATGTGGGCTATTCGTTCCCGACGGCGCTGGGCGTGAAGGTGGCTAAACCCGACCGTCCGGTGCTGTGCATTGTCGGCGACGGCGGGTTTATGTTCAACGCATCGGAGCTATCCACTGCCGTCAAGTACGGCATCAATGTGGTAACCGTCCTGTTCAATAACGACTCTTACGGCAATGTGGCGCGTGACCTGGAGGAGGCTTTTGCCGGAACTTACGAGACTGACATGCACAATCCGGATTTCGTCAAGTTCGCGGAGTCGTTCGGCGCGGTCGCGATGAGGGCAAACGACCCGATGGAGCTGGAAACGCTGATTCCGCTTGCGCTGGAACGCGAGGCGCCGGTGGTCATAGACGTGCCTATCGGAGACATGCCCATTCCGCCCGCGCCGCAGTTCGCGCCACTCTATAATCTGCCGTGGACGCATCCGCAGGATGGGCTGATTGTGTCGTGATGTGGTCGCTCGCATGGAGGTAGGCGGCTAGGGTGGTGCGTACTTGACAGACGGGTGGCGCAGGATACAATTCATCGGGGCGAAGATTGCGGGGCAAGGATTGCCACAAGAAGGCACAAAAGTCTCAGAATGAGTTTCTTGACTTGGAGGATTTGTATGAACGGGGCAGAATTGAAGGAACGGGTGCATGGCGGGGGGATTGTGTATGGGACGATGATCAGCATGGGGCGGAACCCGCGCTGGACTTCGGCGTTCGCGAATTTCGGGATTGATTATGTGATTATAGATACGGAGCACTCGCCAAGGGGGAGGATGGATGTCGCGGACTTCATCGCGGCGTTCACTTTCAGCGGGGTGGTGCCTATCGTGCGGATTCCGATACCGGACTCGCACTATGTGACGATGGCGCTGGACGCCGGGGCGCAGGGGATTCTCGCGCCGTACTGCGAGACGGTGGAAGAGGTGAAGGAGGTTGTGGGGGCTGCGAAGTGGCGTCCGCTGAAGGGGGAGCTGGTGCGGAAGGCGGTGGATAATGGGGAGTTTCCGAGCGAGGCGACGAAGGACTATCTGGCGGCGCGCAATGCCAATAATGTGTGCATCATCGGGATCGAGAGCGTGCCGGCTATCGAGAACCTGGAGAATATCCTGAAGGTGAAGGATGTCGATGCGATATTCGTGGGGCCGAACGACCTAAGCATCACGCTGGGGATACCGGACGAGTATGACCACCCGGACTACGAGGCTGCGCTGCGGGAGATTATCGCGAAGTGCCAGGCTGCGGATGTGCCGACGCTGATTCATCACCAGACGGTGGAACTGACGACGAAGTGGCTGGCGGAGGGCGCGCGGTTCGTGCTGTACAGCAGCGATGCGCGGAGCATGCATAACGCTTACCGGGAGGAGTTCGGGACGATTAAGGCTGTGGGCGCGGAGCTTGGTGGCGGTGTGGCTGAGGATGTGGGAGAGTCTGAAGAGGTTATTTAGGGAAATTGACATTGATGGAGGGGATGAAAGGGATTTTTTCACCCCCATCCTAACCTTCCCCTGTCGAGGAGGAAGGGACTTTTGATGAAGACTGGAGAGTGTTAAGTTATGAGCTGGCAGTTTATTTTGGTTAATGGGCCTTATCTAGGGACGTGTGAGGGGCCTGCGTGGGACGGGAGCGCGCTGCTGTTCACGCATATCCCGGGGAACAGGATTATTCGATACGATCCGCAGGACAGAGGATCGAGCATCTATCGAGCGGATACGAACAACGCGAATGGGCTGATGTTCGACAGTGAAGGACGGCTGTATGCCTGCGAGGGCGGCGCACGGCGGGTGGTGCGGTACGAGGCGGACGGCTCGACGACGGTGCTGGCGGACGGGTTCGAGGGGCAGCGGCTGAATGTGCCGAACGACCTTGCTATCGACCAGAACGGGAGCGTCTGGTTCACCGACCCGTTCTATGACGGCGCGGGCGGCGAGTGGAGCAACGACCGCTCGAACAAGGACCTGGATCACGACTCGGTCTATCGGCTGGACGAGCAGGACGACGGAAGCTGGTCTATCACGCGAGTTACTTTCGACACTACGCGGCCTAACGGGCTGCTGTTCTCGCTGGACCATAGCGTGCTTTATGTGGCGCAGTCGGGACGGGATGCGGACGAGAAGCGGGAGCTGCGCGGGTATCCGGTGCAGGCTGACGGAAGCCTGGGCGAGTACACGGTGCTGCACGACTTCGGGGCGCACCGGGGGATCGACGGAATGGTGCTGGATACGGAGGGCAACATCGTGGCGACGGCAGGGTTCGACGAGAGCGGGCCTGGGCCGATGGTGTATGTGTTCGCGCCGGACGGTGAGGTGCTTGAGACGCACCGGACGCCGACTGACAGGCCGACCAACTGCTCGTTCGGGGGGCCGGACCTGACGACGCTGTACGTGACGACGGGCGGGGGCGATGTGTATATGGCGCAGACGGAGAGGCAGGGGCGGCTGCACTATCCGGCAGTGTAGGGCCGGCGGTGTAGGGGCTGACACGGCAAGAGCGGCAGGATAAACTTTGAAGCAGAGAGCCCAGGGGGGATTTCTCCTGCGCTCTTTGTGCTTATCAGCGATGACCGTTTGATAGGGCTTCTACGTCGTCGAGGTATTCTCGCGCGTCTTCGGTAATGACATCCGTGATTAGCGGCAGGGGGCAATAGCCGTCGTAGAAGCAATCCTTGTGAAGGATGCCCTCCACTTCTGAGAACCGCGCTAACATCCTCAAACTTCTGATGCGCCGATTCTGCCTCTCAATAGCGTTCAAGCTGCTTCGACGCGCGCCCGTCCCGGACGGCACGGTGCGATCATAGACTTGCAGAAGCTCGTTCGTAGCTTGGGTTACGGCTCCCCAAGTCTTTTCGGCGGCGTCTCGCAGCAGTACTTCATCATGGGAGTGCCGCCAATCTGCTAGTTCACGCAGGGCGTGGGCATACAAGGCTCTTGCGTCATCAAGATATTCTGCCACTTCTAACCTCCGCCACGATTGTAGCATAGGGGCGGCGCAACTGGACTAACGCAAGATTCTCCGCGTGAGTTAATTCGTTGACAGCAACAGACTGTCAGTGTATTCTTCCGGGCTTTGCAATCGAGTGATCGATAAGGCTTGAAGGAGAATCTATATGAACACGTAACTTAAAGTACCCGTCACCATCCTCACCGGCTTCCTCGGCTCCGGCAAGACGACTCTGCTCAACCGGATATTGACTGAAGAGCACGGCAAGCGCATTGCCGTGATTGAGAACGAGTTTGGGGAGGTCGGCATCGATCAAGCGCTCGTCATCAACGCTGACGAGGAGGTCTTCGAGATGTCGAACGGCTGCATCTGCTGCACGGTGCGCGGAGACCTGATTCGGGTGCTCAACAATCTCAATAAGCGGCGCGACAAGTTCGACTATGTACTGGTGGAAACCACGGGGCTCGCCGATCCCGGCCCGGTCGCTCAGACGTTCTTTATGGACGACGAGCTTAGCGCCGATTACTCACTTGACGGGATCGTCACACTGGTTGATGCAGCCCACATCGAGCAGCAGCTCGGCAGAAGCGACGAAAGCACGGAGCAAATCGCATTCGCGGACGTCCTCGTGCTCAACAAGACGGACCTCGTCAACGGCGAGACCCTTGACAGCCTGGAAGCCCGGCTCCGAGGCATGAACCGAATGGCGCGAGTGGTGCGCAGCGAGCGAGCAAACATACCCGTTGACACTGTACTTGACCTCGCTGCCTTCGACCTGGACCAGGTGCTCGAGCGTCGTCCCACCTTCCTCGAGCCGGAGTATCCCTTCGAATGGACGGGAGTCTATTCGCTCGATACAGGCCGCTACGAACTCAACCTCGCCGAAGGACCTGATCCGGCGATGTCGCTCGTCGTCGTGCCTGATCAGGGCACGGATGACACTGCCCTACGGGAGAGTGCGGAATGGTGCGTCCGGGAGTACGCCGAACCTGCGGAGATCATTCATCCAGAGGAAGAGATTCCGGTTGGAAAGCATGTGGACCTCCAGCTCGATTCCCCAGGACGCAAGTCGTTCTTCTTTGCCGTAGATGCGCCGGTGCAGGTCGGCCTCTACGCCCAGCACCTCGCGGAGGAATTCGATCTCCAACTGAGGAACGCGGATGGAGAGGCTTTCAAACTGGGGGGCAACTTTTGCTCCGAGCCTGTCTGCACAGAGACAGAGACAGACACAAAACGCATCAAGGGCGCGGCGGTTCCCGCCGAAGCCGAGCGAACCTGGGTCGCCCAGCACGAGCATGACGACGAGGTGGGATCGATCTCTATCGAAGTAGATGGCGACGCCGATCCCGAAAGGATCAACGCCTGGCTTGGCCAACTGCTCGCGGAGCGCGGGGTGGACATCTTCCGAATGAAGGGATTCATCAGCGTCGCGGGGGAGTCACGTCGCTTTATCTTCCAAGGGGTTCACATGCTCTTTGACGGCCAGCCGGACCGCGAATGGGGGGACGAGCCCCGCCGCAACCAGCTCGTCTTCATCGGCCGCAACCTCGATGAGCAGGGTATGCAGGAGGGGTTCGAAGCATGTCTAATATAAATGCCGGCACCCCGATGGGCGTTCTTAGCCGTGGCTGGTCTGAGGTGGTCGGCGACTACGCTATTGCCGGCGGGTGGATCCTGCGTGGCGAGGCGCTGGTGGCCGGCGATACCGAGGGTGGCATCTACGCATTCGACGGCGAGTCCGGCGCGACCGTCTGGGCGCAGCGCGGGGTTCATGACGGTGGTGTGCTCTCGGTGGCAATCCACCCAAGCGGAACCGCCTTCGCCACGGCTGGCCAGGACGGCCGAGCCTTAATCTGGAGCGCCGCCGAAGGTCAGATAAGCCGGGCTATCGACTTCGGAAGCGGCTGGGTGGAAAACGTGGCGTGGTCTCCGGACGGCAAACGGTTGGCGGTATCCTGCTCCCGGCAGGTTCGCACGTATGATGTGGACGGCATCGAACTTTGGCGGTCCGATGATCATCCTAGCACCGTCAGTGCTATCGCATGGGCGGGCCGAAGGGAACTGGCGACAGCCTGTTATGGTCGAGCGGCGTTCTTCGACGCAGCCACCGGCGAGCTCTGCCAGAAGCTGGAGTGGCAGGGATCCTTGGTGTCGATGGCGCTGAGCCCGGACGGTGGCATCGTGGCATGCGGCAGCCAGGACAACTCGGTGCACTTCTGGCGTCGCTCCACAGGGCAGGACTCCGAGATGACCGGCTATCCTACCAAGCCGTCGTCCCTGACTTTCGATGATACCGGCACCCTTTTGGCAACCAGCGGCGGAGAGACGGTGACGGTCTGGAGTTTCCGGGGAAAGGGTCCCGAAGGCACGCGGCCCGGCGCTCTGGAGTTTCATGTTCAACCTGTAACGACGCTAGCCTTTACTCCCGGCGAGATGCACCTGGCATCGGGGGGCCGAGATGGCGGCGTGGTTGTGTGGTCGCTGAAGAGAAATGGAAAAGGACGCCCGATAGGGGCCGCAGAAGTGGGTACCACAGTGTCCGAATTATATTGGCGGCCTGACGGGGGCGGGCTTGCCGCTCTTGACGCGCACGGCGGCGTGACGGTTTGGCGGATAGGGCCAACAAAGGGCCGCCGCGTGAGACCAGGGTTGTTTCGTCGCGCCAGGCAGCGCGGTGGTGCGGGCAGTAGATGATCTTGGACTTGACCTCCGCCAGCGCGGGAATCCAGCAACATAATGCCCCAGAAGCACCCGACAGGAAACGCTGACTGCAGGCAGAAATATGCAAAAGGGCATATTCGGGGCAGTATCAGTGTGTTTTCACCCCCATCCTAACCTTCCCCCATCGAGGGGGAAGGGATTTCTGCATATTTCTCTGCAGGCGCACTCAACTGGACTAACGCATGCCCCATCGCTATAATTCGGGCGATTCTAGCAGAGGCATATATTACTCAGAGGAGCGTTTTCAGATGGCAGACGATACGATACGGATTGGGCTTGTGGGCGCGGGCGGGAATACTACGCTGCGCCATATACCGGGGTTCAACGAAATAGACGGCGTGGAGATTGTGAGCGTGGCGAACCGGAGCCGCGCGTCGGGGCAGCGGATCGCGGACCAGTACGGGCTGCCGGAGGTTTATGACAGCTGGGTTAACCTGATCGAGGCGGACGATACAGACGCTATCTGCATTGGGACGTGGCCGTATATGCACCGGGATATGGTGATCGCGGCGCTGGAGAACGATAAGCATGTGATGACAGAGGCGCGAATGTGCATGGATGCGGCGCAGGCGAGGGAGATGCTGGACGCGTCGCGGCTGTCGCCGCACCTGGTGGCGCAGATCGTGCCGTCGCCGATGACGCTGCGCGTGGACAACACTATCAGGCAGCTGATCGCGGACGGCTATCTTGGGGATGTGCTGTCGGTGAACCTGGTGGTGAACGACAGGACGATGCATCCGGCGGGGTTCGTGGAGCCGAGCGCGCCGTTCCACTGGCGGCACGACCGCGACATGAGCGGGTATAACATCATGCAGATGGGGATATGGTACGAGGCGATGATGCGCTGGGTCGGGCCGGCGGAGACGGTGCAGGCGCTGACGCGGGTGCATGTGAAGAGCCGCAAGGACGGCGACGGGAACGCGCAGGTCATCACGATACCGGACCATATCGAGGTGCTGGCGGAGATGTATTCGGGGCCGCTGCTGCACATCCGGATGAGCGCGGTTACGGGTCATTCGCCGCAGAACGGGGCGTGGATATTCGGCACGGACGGGACGCTGTTCGCGGAGTCGCCGGGGATGGCGCTTTACGGCGGGACGCGGGACGACGGCGAGATGTCGGAGATCGAGATACCTGAGGAGAACCAAGGGTACTGGCGCGTGGAAGAGGAGTTCATCAACGCGATACGCGGCGTGGAGGAGATTACGCACACGAACTTCGCGGACGGCGTGCGGTATATGGAGTTCACGGAGGCGGTTACGATAAGCGCGCAGACGGGGGAGAAGGTGCATCTGCCGCTGTAATTGTCGCGGGTTGATATGGCTTAGGCTGCCCTTCTCTCTATCAAGAAAGAAGGGCAGTGTTTTCAGGCAAATTCGGCTTGCGCCATTTACCGCGCAGTCGGCGCAACTCGGATTCCATTTCGGCTAGGCGCGCTTCGGCTGCCAGTCTCGCTGCTCTCTCCGCATTCACTCTCTCCTCAAATGCCAGTCGCGCCACGCGCTCTGATTCCGCCAGAGTTTCGGCTGCGAGACGACTGGCGCGCTCCTCTTTCTGGTTCATCAGCCAATGACCCGCGGCAGGATCCCAGAAGCGCAACTGGCCATCCGTCCACCACAGGTCCAAGTTCAATGCTTCACTGTGTCCCCACACGCGACCATCGTCCTCAACACGCAATTCGAACCGACGGTACTAACCGTCCACCAGTCGCTCGCCCACCAAAGGCTCGCCGTAGAAATCACCGCCGGTCGAGTCGTACCGCCAGTACTCGGGCACGCCGAGCTCGGCGTACAAATCGCGCTTACTGCCCAAGTCGGCGCGAGCCGTACTCTCGGAGCCTATCTCCAAGACGAAGTCGGGCGCTTTGCCCACTTCCCACAGCAGGTAGGTATTGTTCGCTTCGATGGACAGCGAATGCCTGGCTGCTTCAGACAGATTGAAGACGACATAGCAGTCTGGGGACACCGAGCGACGGGGGTTGCCCTCGACGTAGCAGATGAAGGTGTTGCCGTTCACCCACGCACCGGGAACATCTGCCAAGTGAACTTCGAGAGTGCCGACGACTCTGCGGTAAATTGGCGCTTGAAATGCTCCGTCGGGCAATGGCATTCCGTCCGTTTCAGGATAGACTATGGCGGCTCGGGTGGTCATGGATCCTTCTTGCTCACTCCGATTTTATCACAGGTAGAGGGCGTCGCTAGGATGCGCCGGCGCCTCCGCCTGGTCCGGAGCCGATGACAGTGTAGGCGCTTTGCTCTCTTGGGCGGTCGCCGGACCTGTCTTCGAGGCGGCCGATGGGGATGGCGGGCAGCGTGGTGGTTCGCAAGCCTGCCCTGACCCCGAGTTCAAGCGCGAATCTGGCGGCGGCGGCGTTGTCGTCAGCGTCCAGTATGGCGACGAAATCTATGTCACCCAGCACAGCGTATAGGCCGATTATCCTAGCGTCGGTGAAGTTCATTTCGTCTTCCGTGTTGAGGATGACGTTCGGATCATCCAGTATCATCCTGCGCCCTCTAGATGTGGTGGATATGCGAAGTATGTATGTTGCCATTGGGTATCTCCTTGACATGCTGAGAGCGCCCGCGATTTCACTCTGACATGATAGTATAGACTTGCGCCGTGTCAAAGGGTTCGGCGTGGTATTGACGATACGGATTGGATGGAGATTTTCATGGACTATTCCGAGGTTTTTTCTAAGAATCTTCCTGCTACGGTGGAGATGCCGGCAGGGTTGCGGGCGGATACTGCTCACATATTTTCGGTTACGAATGCGGTGCCGCAGGCGATTGACGCTGAATTGTACGCGGAGGCGATGAGTAATGCGCTTGCGCGTGAGGCGACTAGCCTGGCGGGATACCCGGGGATGAAGGGGCATGAGGGGCTGCGCGGCTTGATTGCGGCGGAGTTGAAGGACAAGCGCGGGGCAACGGTGGACATCGAGGACATCTTTCTGAGCGACGGCGCGGGCGGGGCTATACGCAAGCTGGTGGACGCTTTCATAGACGCGGGCGATGTGGTGCTTGCAGAGGAGTTCACCTACTCGGGTACGCTGAATATGCTGCTGAGCAAGCGCGCCGAGGTCATTCATGTTGAGTCGGATTCGGAGGGGATGGACCCGGACGCGCTTGAAGCGACGATCAGGAGGCTGGCGGCCGGCGGGCGGAAGCCTAAGTTCATCTACACGATTTCGGTCTATCAGAACCCGTCCGGCTCTACACTGAGCCTCGAACGGCGCGAGCGCATGCTGGAGATTGCGGCGGAGTACAACGTTCCGATCGTGGAGAATGAGTCTTACGCGGACTTCCGGATTGACGGAGAGCCGCTGCCGCCATCGATGCTGGGTATGGACGAGAACGGGCTGGTCATCTATGTGTCGTCATATACGAAGCTTCTGGGGTGTGGGCTGCGTGTGGGGTTTGCTGTCGCGCCGCAGCAGGTGCAGGATGTGCTGACGGGCGGGATGCCGAGCCAACTGGCGACTATGCTGGTGTACGAGTACCTGCGGACGCGCAAGGCGGAGCATGTAGAGACGGTGCGTCGGGAGCTTCTGGCGCGTCGGGATGCACTGGTGAGCGCGGTGCGAGAGAACTTCCCGACGGAGTGCGAGATCGTGCCGCCTCACGGGGGCATGATGGGCTGGGTGAAGATGCCGGAGGGCGCGGACACCTGGGCGGTGCTGGACGCGGCGGTGGAGGCGGGTGTCAAGTACAATCCGGGCGGCATCTACCGTGCGCCGCGCGACCGGAATAATCACCTGCGGCTGACTTTCAGCCATAACACGGCGGAGGAGATACGCGAGGGTGTGGCGACGCTGGCGGATGTGTTCGAGCGGCGGGGGATGTTTGAGTAACGAGGGCGAACAAGATACGCAGCTCTTCGACAGGCTCAGGACAGGGATGGATAGGATAAGGTGTCCTTATGGCTACGCAAGAGAAAGTTCCGACGGTGGGTTCCACTACCCTAACCACGCCAGCGGTTACGGCGGTTCCCGATGGCGCGGCGCTCTTTCCTCAAACTCGCAAGTTCACGGTAGCAGAGTATTACCGGATGGCGGAGGTCGGCATCTTGAAGCCCGACGAGCGGGTGGAACTAATCGAGGGGGAGATATTAGTTATGCCGCCCATTGGTCCTGAGCATGCCGACAATGTGGACGAATTTAATGAAGTCCTTGCCAGATATGCTCCCGATCGTTACCGAGTCCGAATCCAGAATCCGGTCAGACTCAGCGACGAATCCGAACCGGAACCGGATGTTGCCCTGCTGCGCCGCCGTCCCGAGGGCTACGGCGCGGCGCACCCCACGCCCTCGGATGTGCTGCTGGTTATCGAGGTGGCGCACAGCAGCCTGGAATATGACCGGGGCATTAAGGCGCACATCTACGGGCGCAGCGGCGTGCCGGAGACTTGGGTCAGAAACCTGCCCGAAGACTGCATAGAGCGGTTCACCGAACCTGGGCCAGACGGATACGCCCAGCATACCGTTCACCAGCGAGGGGAAGTTCTGATCCCGGTGTCCCTGCCCGACTTGGAGTTGTCGGTGGCAGACTTGCTGCCACGTCCGCCCGCTTCCACTGCCTAGAACTTATCGTACAAATACCACATGTTGGCATATCCGTGGTTCGACAGGCTCACCACGAACGGGTCTTACTATTTCAACCACTCGAATTAAAACGCTATCACACCGAGGGACATGCCTTGATCTATTCCGCGGACTTGCACCTGCATTCGCCGTTTGCGCGCGCGACCAGCAGGGAGCTGACCTTCGAGAATATGGCGCGGTGGGCGCGCATTAAGGGCATTGACCTGCTGGCGAGCGCTGACTTTACACATCCGGAGTGGTTTGAAAACACGAAACGGACGCTGCAACCGACGGGAGATGGGCTGTATAAGTGTGACGGCGCGCGGTTCGTGCTTGGCACCGAGGTGAACTGCAACGGCTACCAAGGGGGCAGGAACCGGCGCATCCACATTCTGATGCTCGCGCCCAGCATCGAAGTCGTGGAGCGCATCAATGTATTGCTGAGCGACAAGGGGTTGCTGGCATCGGACGGACGCCCTACCCTACACATGACGCCGCGGGAATTGCTGGAAACGCTGCTGCACATAGACGAGCGTATTATGCTGATTCCGGCGCATGCGTGGACTCCGCACTTCGGGATATACGGCTCGCGGACGGGGTTCGATTCGCTGGAGGAGTGCTTCGGCGACCTGACGCCGCATATCTTTGCCATCGAGACGGGGCTTTCGAGCGATCCCGCGATGAACTGGCGCATGCCGGAACTCGACGATGTGAGCATCGTGTCGTTTTCGGACGCTCACTCGCTGCCGAAGATGGCGCGGGAACTGACTTTCATAGACGGGGAACTCAGCTACGACGGACTGAGGGATGCGCTCAAGGAACAGAGCATCGCTTACACGGTGGAGTTCTTCCCTGAAGAGGGCAAGTATCATCACTCAGGGCATCGGAAGTGCGGGGTGAACCTGTCGCCTGACGAGGTGGCAAGGACGGGGGAGGCATGCCCTGTCTGCGGGCGGCGCATGACGCTGGGCGTGATGCAGCGTACCGAAAGGCTGGCGCGGCGGGACGCGAGCGCGTTCAGAGACAGAGACGGGTTTGTTCGTAGTGGCGGGCGCGGCGAGGACGGCAGGCCGCCGTTCAGGTCGCTGGTGGGGCTGCAGCAGATTGTGGCGGAGAGCATGGGGCGAGGCGTGAACACGAAGGGCGTGCAGGCGCGGTACATGCAACTGGTGGACGAACTGGGCAGCGAGCTGCACATCCTAATGGACGCCGATACATTGGACATATCACGGGTTGGCGGTGAGCGTATCGCGGAGGGCGTAGAGCGGGTGCGTGAGGGGGACATCGTCATCGAGCCGGGCTACGATGGGGTGTTCGGCAAGGTGAGCGTGTGGCCGGACGAGGGGGCTAACATGGATGTACAGGATGGGCGGAAGAAGGATACTACGCAGGGCGTCCTGTTCTCGGTTTGACTCAGGAGAAATAAGCAATGGCAATTTCGATTACTGGAGAGATACGGCAGAAGATAACGAACGCGCTTGCGGACGGGTATCCGTGCTTCGTGGGGACGGCTGCGGCGGACGGCAAGCCGCAGATTAGCATGCGCGGGAGCGTGGCGGTGTATGACAGCGAGACGCTGTGCTGGTGGGAGCGTGGGATGCGCTCATCGGTGGATAACATCGACGAGAATCCGCAAGTGGTCATCTTCTACCGCAATAATGCGGAACGGATTCACTGGCGCTTTCACGGCAGGGTTACGCTGCACACGTCGGGCGCGGAGCGAGAGCGGGCGATGGGGCTGACGCCAAAGCCGGAACTGGACCGGGACCCTGAGCGGACGGGCGTGGCTGCGCTGGTGCGGGTGGAGAGCATCACGGAGCTTTCGGGGAATGTGCTGCAAGAGGCGGACGAGGGGTAACAGGGATGGACAGGATGGGGGCGTCCTTCGACAGGCTCAGGACGAGCGGGTAGATGGCTCGTTATGAGTTGTACTTGGCGCGCTGGGTGAAGAAGGCTGCCATTATGAGAATCGGGATGGCGACTATTACGACACCCAACACTATGACAATCGCCATCGGCCCTAACGCCACGACGCTGTGAAACAGATGCAACATCCAGTCGAGCAGCACCGGGTCACCCGGCTCTGAATGGTGCCCCAGTACGGATAGCAGGAGCGGCATTAGTCGGCTCCTCCGCCGGTTGCCACTGCGCGTGATGGCGGCTGGTAGCGGATGGAGAACTTACGCTCATTGACCGCGTAGCTGGCGAGTGTCGCGCCGAGCAGGAAGAGGCCAGCGATGGCGAAGGGGAACTCATAGGCGCCGGTGGCGTCGTAGAGAACGCCTGCCATGAATACGCTGAAAGAGCCGCCTATCTGGTGAGACATGGTTGACAGACCGTTGAGTGTGCCGATATTCCTCACACCGTAGATGTCAGCCGTGAGTGAGCTCGTTAGCGGCGGAGTCGCAATCCAGGACATTCCGGCGAGCACGGCGAACGACCAGATTCCGATTGACGGAGGTATGGAAAAGCCCCATAGCATCATCATGAATCCGGGAGTAACCAGCATCACATAGGCGAGGAAGCGGATGAAGTAGATCGTGCCAAGCAGGTTCTTGCGACTGAACCGATCGGAGAGGAAGCCGACGATGATTACGCCGACAGCGTTGAGTCCCTGCATAAAGCCGAATGCGAGCGCGGCAACGCCGGGGGCAATGCCGAGGTCTATGGCGAATGGCACATAGTGGGCGGATATAATGATCGTGGTTACACCGCAGACGAAGTATGCGCCGGAGAGCTGCCAGAACGGAGGCGACCTGAGAGCGTCCTTCCAGATTCTCGTCTGTAACGGTGTTTCAGGCTCTCTGGAACGGGCCGCTCTTTGGCCGCCTACCCTGGCAGCCGGAGCGTCATCCCAATCCTCGCCATCCGGTATCTCGCCCACCTCTGAGGGATCGTCGCGCATGATTATGAGAGAGAGGGGCAAGGCAAGCAGCAGCACGAAAGCGCCCATTGCAACCCAAGCGACGCGCCAGTCGGAAGCGAGAATCAGGAAACCGGCGAACGGAGTAAGTAACAGCCCGCCGAACGATGTACCTGCGGTAGCGACACTGAGCATGATTCCGCGCTTGCGGTAGAACCACTTGGACAGCATGGCATGAACCGTTACCAGAGAGACGCCGCTGGACGCGGTGGACATTATCAGGCTGTATATGATGAACAGAAACAGAAGGGAGTTGGTAAGGTCAAAGAGATGGTAACTGAAGAATATGAGGTTTATTCCGATGGGAACGCTGAACTCGGGGCCGTAGCTTCCGGTTAGCGCCAGGAAGATTGTGGATAGTCCAAGTACAAGGAGGCTCGCCGAGATTACCACGCGCCCACCGTAGTGGTCGTATAAGCGGCCCAAGAACGGCTGCGTGAGCGCATTGACCAGTGTGCCAAGCCCTATTACGGCAGAAATAGCGGTACGGCTACTCCAGATTCCATCGGCCTCCATCGGCTCGATGTACACACCGAGTCCGTTGCGCGCGCCCATGGAGACGAAGAGGGCGAACGAGCCCGCAGCGACGACAAAGTAGCCGTAGAAAATGCGCTTGTCGCCAAAGAAGGCTTGAAGCAATACGGTCTCCCAGAATTTGAATTCAATTGAGATTAACATCGCTCCACTGGTTTAGCAAGGCGAAACAGGGGCTAACAGGATTTACAGGATAGATAGGATGAGATTCAGGATGATTTGCCTATGACAAGCGGCGGGCAAAGGGGTAGAATCGTGGTTGCGTTGACTTTATGGGTGGGTGGTATTTCTGTTAGATTGAACTGACTGAGTCTCACCCCCATCCTAACCTTCCCCCTTGATGGGGGAAGGGACATTATCCGCACAAGGCTTGACACGGGACCGGCTATTGGCACTGCAACTGGCGGCGACATTTTCATCGACACAGGCGCTTGGGGCGCTGCGGCACCGCAACTTCCGGCTGTACTGGTTCGCCGGCATCGGGCAGGCGGCAGCGCTCGGCATGCAGTTCCTCATTCTCGGCTGGCTGGTGCTGGAGCTTACGCGCTCGCCGGCGCAGCTTGGCTTTGTAATCGCCATTTACGGCTCGCCGAACCTCGCCATGCTGATGTTCGGAGGCATATTCGCCGACAGGATCGACCGGCGGTGGCTGCTGTTCTACAGCCAGACGATTGTGGCCGCGCTCATATTCGGGGCGGCGACCCTGACGCTGTACCAGCTGATTTCCATCTGGCACATATACGCCATAGCGTTCGTGCTTGGGACGATACAGGGGCTGAACATGCCGGCACGGATGGCGATAGTGCCGGACCTGGTTGGCAAGGACGACATCCTGAACGCGACATCGCTGAACATGGCGGTGTTCAACACGGGGCGCATCATGGGGCCGTCGCTTGCCGGGTGGATAATCCAGTATGTGGGGATGGGGCATGCGCTGTACTTCAACGCGATATGCTACGCGCTGGGCAGCGTGTGCCTGCTGATGATGTCGGGGGTGGAGTCGCGCAGCCAGAACCAGGACGCGAACATGCTGCGCGACTTCTGGGACGGGGTAAAGTTCGTGTGGGTTACGCCGGTGGCGTTCACGATGGTGGGACTGAGCTTCGCGTTCGGATTCTTCGGGGCGGCGTATGTGCAGGTGCTCCCAGCGTTCGGCAAGGACGTGCTGCGGCTCAACGCGGACGGCGCGGGATTCTTGCTGACGGTCGCGGGCATCGGCTCGCTGGCGGGGAACATATACCTGGCGTCGCTGGGGAACGCCAGACACAAGAACTGGCTGCTGCTGGGGATGATAATCCTCTTCGGAGTGTCGCTGTTCTTCTTCGCGCTGACACCGATATACATTCTGTCGCTGATTCTACTGTTTTTCACGGGGGTTGGGTTCACCGGCTTCATCTCGATGGGCACGACGATTTTGCAGCTTTCGACTCCGCCGGAACTGAGGGGACGCATGATGAGCCTGTGGCTTATCGGCGCGGCGGTGCATTACATCGGCGCATGGCCGCTGGGCACGGTGGGCGAATACTGGGGCTGGCCGATGTCGCTGGGCGGAGGCGCGCTGGCGATGATGGCGTTCGTGCTGTGGCTTGGGATACTGCGGCCTACGCTGCGGCGGCTCCGAGTTTAGCAGGACGGGGACTAACAGGATGTGCAGGATAGATAGGACGGGATGGGGTGTTTGATATTCGGCGGCTCATCCGCGCGCTCATGCACTCATTCGCAGGGTTGCGTGATGCCTTTGCCGGTGAGGCTGCGTTTCGGCAGGAGGCGGTGCTGA
This sequence comes from Dehalococcoidia bacterium, assembly GCA_965204855.1. GTDB lineage: Bacteria > Chloroflexota > Dehalococcoidia > Lucifugimonadales > JADFKI01 > Bin90. The sequence goes on along the minus strand of OZ242018.1, from coordinate 542,213 downwards.
CGCTAGTCCTGATACCCGTCGCGGTGTGGTTGGGAGAGGACAATGTGGAGCGGGCGCTGATGATCGGCGTTCTGTTTCTGGTGCTCATTGTCGAGCTGCTGAACACGGCTGTGGAGACCGCGATAGATCGCATCGGACCGGAGTTCAGCGACCTGTCGAGGAAGGCGAAGGACCTGGGTTCGGCGGCGGTGTTGCTGTCGATGGCGCTGGCGGTGGTGGTGTGGGCGCTGATGCTGCTCGGGAGTTAACAGGATGGACAGGATGGGGAGGATCTTCATCTCCATCCCAGCCCTCCCCTATTGAGGGGGAAGGGGTTAAGCGGCTTTTTCGTAGATGGAGATATGGTATTCGCTGGATGCGGCGAAGGGTGAGCCGTCCCAGTCGGCCCAGCGTTCGCGGAGGCGCATGCCGGCGAGCTGCGCCATGAGGTCGAGTTCGGAGGGCCAGGAGTAGCGCACCTGCACGGGGTAGAGCTTGACGCCGGACTCGCCGATGAAGACATGCTGCGAGTGGACGAGTTGGTTCACCGGGTCGTAGCGGGATATGTCTATCGAAACGAGGTCGGACTCCACCCTACCCGCGCTGATATTCTGGTTGCGAGTGAAGCGCGTCTGGTCGGGCACGAATGCTTCGACCAAGAACATGCCGTCGTCGGTGAGGTGCGCCGCCACGCTTCGGAAGCAATTGACCTGGGCTTCCTGCGAGGTCGCCTGAAAGAGGGTGTTGAAGACGACATAGACTAGTGCGAACCGCTTGGACTGCTTGCCGTCGCTTATGGTGAACTCGGAGAAGTCGCCTATGGTGACGGGGATGTCGTTGCCGCCGGGCTTGGCGCGCATTTTGGCGACTATGGCTTCGGAGGCGTCGATGCCGTGGACTTCGATGCCGCGAGCCGCCAATGGGAGGGCGACTCTGCCGGTGCCGATGCCGAGTTCGAGCGCGGGGCCGTTGCGCGCGAGCTTGGAGAGCGCGTCAACTGTCGGGGCGACGTTGGCGCGCATGGGGTACATCCGGTCATAGACTTCGGCGATTTTGTCGCCGTAGGTGGCCGCAGTATAGTCGTTCATGAGGTTATTCCTACGGGGGCTAACAGGATGGACAGGATATATGCAATTTATGTCGCTCCTGAACCGAACCTGCCTTGTGGACTCGCATTGAGGCGCGTGTATAATTATTAACGTCTGGCATCAACGTCTGGCATCGTATATCCATAGTACAGGCAAGAATGCGCTAGGTGAAGAATAAATATGACGACTGCCGCAGGACCTGCGCCGCTGTTAGAGCCTCAACAGAGCGAATTGCTCATCCTGATAGACGGGCACGCGCTTGTTCACCGGGCGCACCATGCGATGCGCGACCCGCTGACGGTGCAGAGCACGGGCGAGGTAGTGTCGGGGGTCTATGGCTTCCTGAACATGTTCCTGCGGGCTATCGAGGAGTGGAAGCCGTCGCACTGCATCGTTACGTTCGATGTTTCCGCGCCGACTTTCAGACACGAGGCGTTCGAGGAGTACAAGGCGCAGCGTCCACCCACGCCGCCGGAGTTGCGGCCCCAGTTCGGGCGGGTGAAGCAGTTCATGGAGGCCTTCAACGTTCCCGTGTTCGAGATGGCGGGGTTCGAGGCGGACGACATTCTGGGGACGCTGGGGGCGCAGGCGGAGGCGCAGCACCTGGATACGCTGATACTGACGGGGGACAGCGACATATTGCAGCTTGTTTCGCCGTCGGTGAGAGTGCTGCTGGACTCGGGGAGGCAGCGGGCGAGCGCTTACGACATCGCGAGGGTGAAGGAACGGTACGAGGGGCTGGGGCCTGAGCATGTGGCTGAAATCAAGGCGTTGGAGGGAGATAAGTCGGACAATATCCCGGGGCTGCCGGGCGTGGGCAAGAAGACGGCAATAAGACTGCTCACCGAGTACGACAGCATCGAGGGAATCTATGAACACATAGAGGAAGTAAGCGCTCTACCGAAATTAAGAGGGGCGAAGAAGATACAGCAGACGCTGATAGATAACGAAGAATTGGCGTTGCAGTGCAAGATGCTGACGACCATCAAGCGGGACGCGCCGGTGACGCTTGAGCTTGGCGCGGCGCGGTTCGGCGGATTCAGGCACGGAGATGTGCTTGCTCTGATGCGGGAGCTTGAGTTCTTCAGCATGGTGAACCGCATACCGTCGGCCGGCGATGAGGGTGAGCAGCTTGGGATGCTGGACATTCCGGACGAAGAGCGCGTGCAAACCGAGTATATGGTTGTGGATACTGAGGCAGCGCTGGACGAGATGCTGGGTGCGCTGGAATCGTCGGAGTTCGTCGCGTTCGACACGGAGACGACTTCGCAGACGGCGATGCTGGCGGAGCTTGTGGGGTTGTCGTTCTCAAACGAGGACGGCAAGGGGTGGTATGTGCCTGTCGGGCATGAAGATGGACGGCAACTTGGGCGCGATGAGGTGCTGGAACGGGTGAGGCCGCTGCTGGAATTGGGGACGGTGGCTCTGGCGGCGCACAATGCCAACTATGACATGACGGTGCTGGCGAACTACGGCATTGATGTGAATATCGCGTTCGACACGATGATCGCGGCACACCTTTGCGGGCGGACACGGACGGCGGTGGGGCTGAAACCGCTTGCGCTATCGATGCTGAAGGAGGACATGACGCCCATCGAGGAGCTTATCGGCAGGGGGCGCAACCAGATCACGATGGACAAGGTGGAGATCGCGAAGGCGGCGGACTATGCGGCCGCGGACGCGGATATGACCTACCGCCTCATAGATGTGTTCGTGGGCGAACTGGAGGAGAACAATCTGCGGCATACTTTCGATACGCTGGAGATGCCGCTGGTGCCGGTGCTTGTGAAGATGCAGCGGGACGGGGTTGCCATTGATACGGGTGCGCTCGCGCCGATGTCGGTTGAGATGGGGGAGCAGATTGATGCGATCACCGAGAGCATGTACGAGACGGTGGGACACGAGTTCAATATCAACTCGCCGCGCCAACTGGGGGATGTGCTGTTCAACGAGCTGTACCTGCCTCCTACGCGGAAGACGCCGAGCGGAGGGTTTACTACGAACGCTGCTGCGCTGGAGGGGCTGAAGGAGTTCCTGGACAGCGGGAATGCGGAGGGCGTGGACCCGAAGGCGTACCAGGTGCTGGACATGGTGCTGGAGTACCGGCAGCTGACGAAGCTGAAGTCCACTTATGTTGACGCGCTGCCGACGCTGGTGAACCCGAATACGGGCAGGATTCACACGGAGTTCAAGCAGACGGGGTCTGACACGGGGCGGTTATCAAGTACCGAGCCGAATGTGCAGAACATTCCGGTGCGAACGGAGTTGGGGCGACGGGTGCGAAGCGCGTTCGTGGCGGAGGACGAGGACTGGACACTGCTGGCGGCGGACTACTCGCAGATCGAGCTGCGGATACTGGCGCACTACTCGCGGGACGAGGGGCTGATGTCGGCGTTCAGAAACGGCGAGGACATCCACGCGGCGACGGCGGCGAGCGTTTATGGTGTGGGAATCGGCGACGTGGACGCGGAGATGCGACGCGTGGCGAAGATAATGAACTTTGGCGTGCTGTACGGGCTGAGTCCGTTCGGGATACGGCAGCAGACGGGGTTTAGCGCGGAGGAGGGGCGTCAGTTCATCGACACGTACTTTACGAACTATCCCGGCATCCAGGGATACATCGAGGGCATCAAGGATCAGGTGCGCGCGGACGGATATGTGGAGACGCTGATGGGGCGGCGGCGGCGCATCAACGAGATACACTCGCGCAGCTATCACACGCGGGCCGCGGGCGAGCGGATGGCGGTGAATATGCCGATACAGGGGACGGCGGCGGACATCATCAAGATTGCGATGATCAATATCCAGCATAGGATGAACGAGCTTGGTATGCGTTCGCGGATGATCTTGCAGGTGCACGACGAGCTTATATTCGAGGTGCCGCGCGACGAATTGGGGCAGATGCAGGCAATTATCACGGAGCTGATGCCGGCGGCTGTGCCTCCCGCAGTTGGCTTCGAGGTGCCGCTGGAGGTGGAGATGAAGGTGGGGGATAATTGGGGGGAGATGGGGTAGTGGGCGGATGCGGATGATGACACCGAATTTCGTGGTGCGGCTGCACCAGGGTGGGTTCGAGTACGACTACCTGCGGGAGATATTCACGGCGGCGGATGGACTGGGGTATGATGGGGCTTCGCTGTATGACCTGCTGGGGATTCCGACGCTGGAGTGCTGGACGACGCTTTCGGCGCTGGCGGCGGAGACGGAGCGGATACGGCTGATTCCGATGGTGCTGGCGAATCTGTACAGGCATCCTGCGACGCTGGCGAAGATGGCGGCTACGCTGGATGTCATCAGCGGGGGCAGGCTGGTGCTGGGCATCGGGGCGGGCGGCGGTGAGGGGGATCACAATGCTTACGGGCTGCCCTACCCTTCTACTCGTGAGCGTGTGGCGATGATGGGTGAGGCGGTGCAAGTGATACGGCTGCTGTGGTCGGGGGAGCGGGTGAGTTTCGAGGGGGAATACTACCGGCTGGATAACGCGCTGTGCAGTCCGGCACCTGTGCAGCGGCCGGCTCCGCCCATACTTATAGGTGGGAGCGGTGAGAGACGCCTGCTGCGCGCGGCGGCGGCGCACGCGGACATCACGAATATGCGGGCGGATATGAGCGTCGCGGAGCATGGGGCGAAGCGGCGGGTGCTGGACGCTCATTGCGAGGCGGTGGGGCGCGAGCCTTCGGAGGTGGCGCTGAGTCATAACACGCATGTGTTCATTGGGGAGGACGAGGAGGCGGTGGAGCGAGTGTTGGCGGAGCAAGCGGCGCGGCATGGGGTGTCGGCGGAGCGGTTTCGGGCGTCGCTGGGCAATGCGGTTGTGGGTACGCCGCCACAGTGCGTGGAGCAGTTGCGGCGGTACGTGGACTATGGCATCGGGTGGTTCTTCCTGCTGTTTCCGGAGCCAGTGAGTGTTGGAGATCTGGAGTTGTTTGCCGAGGAAGTTATGACGGAGTTTAAGTCAAGCGGGGGCTGACAGGATAGATAGGATTTTCTCTCACCCTATTTCTCACCCCCATCCTAGCCTTCCCCCTTGATGGGGGAAGGAACTTTTGCCATCTATCTGCTGCCGCGGTAGTCGCGGAAGGGGCCGTCTCGCCATTCGAGGGCGGCTTTGAGGCCGTCTGTGGCTGAGCGGCGGGCGAATTCCTTTACTATGGGCGCCTGGTGCGCGATGGCATCTGTCTCGGCGGCGATGTGCTGGAGGGTGTTGCGGCCCATGAGTTCGAGTGCGCGGTTGACGATGCTCTTGTTGGCGGCGAGAAGCTCCCAGGGGATGCGTGCCATTGTGCAGGCGAGGTCTTCAACGGTGGCTTCAAGGTCGTCTCGAGGGACGGACTTCCAGACGAGGCCGATTTCCTCAGCGCGCTTGCCTGAGACGGACTCGCCGGTGAGCAGGAACCACTTCGCCCACTGGGGGCCGACCATGTATGTCCACATGTGGGTGGGCGGGGTGCCCATGGATCGCACGGGCGGGAAGCCGATCTGGGCGTCGTCGGCTGCGATGGAGATGTCGCAGTGCATGGCGAGGTCGGTTCCTCCCGCTATGCAGTAGCCGTGGATGCCGGCGATGATGGGCTTGCTGAGGTTGAGGACGTGCGACATGGTATTGGGGGTCTGCTTCATGCGGTGGATGTCGGAGCGGATGTTGTCGCGGCGCTCCTGGGATGCCGCCTGCTCTTCCGGCGTTGCGGGTGGCGTGATGTCGTAGCCGGCGCAGAAGGCGCGACCGTTGCCCATGAGCGTGAGGACGCGCACATCGGGGTCGTCGTCTAGGCGCTGCATGCAGTCCACCATTTCATCCTGAAGTTCGCGGCTGAGGGCGTTGAGTTTCTGCGGGCGGTTGAGCCTGACGCGGCCAATGCCGTCGGATATATTGTACTCGATGAATTCGTAAGTCATGGGAAGACCTCTAATGTAGGATTGCGCGGTATTGTAGCACAGGGACGAGAACTGACATCGATGGACAGGATGGATAGGATGGGGTGATGTGTGGGAATGTGGTTCGACAAGCTCACCACGAACGGGTTATGCGTCGGGTTTTTCGAGGGTGTAGATGATGAAGTTTGGGGCGCGGTACTCATCGTCGAAGGTGGGGTTGGCGGCTAGTTCTTCGGCTGAGGGGATTGGTTCGTGGAGTGCGGTAAGTGTGAAGCCTGCGTCCAAGAACGCCCCGATGTGGCTTGAGAGGGTGCGGTGCATGTTGACGAACCGCCTGCCCAACATCTCCCATTCACGGGGGCCTTCGTCGGTGTAGCTATCTAACGGGTAGAAGAGTTTCCTGTCTCTCTGTGCAATCCAGCCGTTGTCATGTGAGGCGCTTCGCATGGGGTGGATGTTGCAGATGACGAAGCGACCGCCGGGGCGCAGGATGCGATAGGCGGCGTTGATGGCGCTGCGGAAGTCTAGCAGGTCAACGAGGACTATGTAGGATACGGCAATGTCGTAAGTGTTGCTTTCGATGCCCTGGAGGGTCTCGGCGTTGCCGATCAAGTAGGTCTCATGGCTGCTTGTGGAGCGCGCCTTTTCGATGAGAGGCTCGGTGAGGTCAACGCCTGTGACGGTTGCGCCGAGTTTCGACAGCAGGCGGCTGAATCTGCCCTCGCCGCAGCCGATGTCGATGACGGATTTGCCCCCAACATCGCCGAGCGAGTCGAGCATCCACCTGTCGAGCATGCCGGTGCGGACGGCTTGGTCGGCGTCGATCCAGTCTTGCGCGGATTCTGTCCACTGGGTATGCAGGCGTTGGCGTAAGTTCATGGATTGCCTCCTGGTTGCAGGAAAATGCGGGATGCCATTTTACATCAAGTGAACACTCCAATGGGACGCAAATCCTGACTAGATTCAACTCAACATCTACCCGAACGATCCTGGATTCCGGCGTGCGCGGGAATGACGATTTGACTGTGGTGGCAGTTACGCTGTATTGCATTGATGTGCTATGCTTATGTGGCGAGCGGGAGTAGCTCAGTGGAAGAGCCCCTGCCTTCCAAGCAGGCTGTCGCGGGTTCGAATCCCGTCTCCCGCTCCAGTTCCCCTAAAAACCCTATGCCAAGCCCACGCCTGAGAGGTGATGCGATGCAGTTTTCCGGCAGATTGGTCATTATCATCGCGCTGTCGATTACCACACTGCTGGCGAGCAACATCATTGCCATCAAGCCGGTTTCGCTGTTCACTCTCCCCTTCCAGATATTCGGCGATAACCTGTTCGTGGTGTCGGCGGCGATCATCTGCTTCCCAATCAGCTACATCGTCAGTGATGTGCTGACGGAGGTGTACGGCTTCCGCGTGGCGCGCGGCGTGATTTGGCTTGGGTTCGTGTGTAACCTGCTGATGGTGATCCTATTTATGTTGGGCGGACTGATACCGGGCGCGGTCTTCTGGGATGCACAGGACGCATACATGACGATACTGGGCGCGACGGGATGGATATTGCTGGGCAGTTTCGTCGCGTACATCGTGGGTGAGTTCACGAACGCGGCGGTGATGGTCGTGCTGAAGAACAAGACGGAGGGGCGTCACCTGTGGATGCGGACCATATCGTCAACCGTGGTGGGACAGGGCGTGGACTCGGTGCTGTTCTTCGGGATCGCGTTCGGCGTATCCGGGTTGTGGCCGTGGCCTGCGGTGTTCGCGGCCATGATATTCGCATGGCTCGCTAAATCGGTGTACGAAATCATCGCCACACCGCTTACTTACCTGGTCGTGAACTGGCTGAAGCGGACGGAGCAGATGGACATCTATGACGCGCCGCGCTCGCTGAACCCGTTCGGGATATTCGGTGAGGGCGAGGGACAGAGCAGGAATGCGGCATTGAGTTCAGCGGATTGATCGCTATGCGACAGGTGAGTTCGAGGGGTGGGCTATGAGGCTGGAAGGTAAGGTTGCTCTTATTAGCGGGGGCGCGCGGGGGCTGGGGGCGGCGGAGGCGCGGCTGTTCGCACGCGAGGGGGCAAGGGTCGGCATCGCGGACATTCGTGAGGAGGAAGCGTGCGCTCTGGAGGCGGAGATACGGGAGTCGGGCGGCGATGCGATGTACATCAGGCTCGACGTTACGGACGTGCAGCAGTGGGTGAATGCGGTGGACGCGGTGATGTCAGCATACGGCAGGCTGGACATACTGGTGAACAATGCCGGTATATTGGAACATGGTCTCGTCGAGGAGACGAGCGCAGAGGGCTGGGATCGAACTATGGATGTCAACAGTCGAGGGGTGTTCCTGGGCACAAAGGCTGTGATTCCGGCGATGCGGGAGAGCGGCGGGTCAATCGTGAACATATCGTCGGTTGCCGGTCTTGTGGGCGGGCTTATGACAGCTTACAACGCATCGAAGGGCGCGGTGCGGCTGCTCACCAAGTCCACTGCCGTACAGTATGCCGCGGAGGGCATCCGCGTGAACTCGGTGCATCCGGGTCCCACTGACACTGACATGCTCGACATCTTTTTCCGGGAAGAGGGAGCGCGTGCGGCGCGTGCGGCGAACACGCCGATACCGCGCCTCGGGGAGCCGGAGGACATTGCTTACGGGGTACTGTTCCTCGCTTCTGATGAGTCGTCGTACATGACCGGGAGCGAACTGGTTATTGACGGTGGAACTACGGCAAGATAGCTCATCAAGTGCGAGCATAACCGTCGCATGCTGATATACCGGCAGTGTAGTCGTAAGGAGGGACAGCGATGACCTGGAAAGAAGCGATTTCACGTTCTCTGTGTGCCCTGCTGGCGTTCGCGATAGTGTATGTTTCGGGCATCGCCGCAATCGGCATAGGGGCGGGGTTATTCGTATTCGGCAGTTTTTCGCAAGTCTGGTTCTTGTTTGTGCCGGCGGTCGCGCTCTATATCATAGGGTTAATCATTCTTATCATCGGCGGCTTTGCGGTGATGCTGAAGCTGATAACGGACGCGGTAGTCGATCACGTGACGGAGCGGCGGGCGGGCGGGCAGTCTGAAGAATAATGCGCGTCCAGAGGCCGAGTATAGATAGAGGAAATACGAAGGAGACACCGATGGCAGAAGTGTATGTGCAGCGCGAGGTTGACGCTTTCGTGGCGAGCACGCCGAGATCGAAGGAGCTGCAGGACGAAGCGGCGCAGTACCTACCGGGCGGAAGCTCACGGGGTACGGCGTACTTCGCGCCCTACCCTACTTTCGTTGATCACGCGAAGGGGCATCATGTCTATGATGTCGATGGCAACAGCTACCTGGACTTCATGATAAACGCGACGACACACGTCATGGGGCACGCACACCCGGATATCGTTGCGGCGCTTCAGGAGCAGGCGGAGCGGGGGAACTCGTTCAGCGGGCCGACTGAGGCGCAGGTGCGGCTTGCGAAGAACCTGTGCGAGCGTGTGCCTTCGCTAGAGACGGTGCGGTTCACAAACTCGGGCACCGAGGGCACGATGATGGCGATACGGGGAGCGCGCGCCTACACCGGGAAGTACAGGATTGCCAAGTTCGAGGGCGGGTATCACGGCTCTCACGAGTATGTGTCGGTGAGCGTGCGACCTCCGGCGGATGCGCTTGGGCCGGACGCCACTACGCCTGTGCCGGAGCACCCGGGGCAGCCGCCGAGCGTCTCGGAAGACGTGCTTACGATGCCATTCAACGACCTGGAGGCGTGTGAGCGCATTATCAGGGAGAATAAGGACGACCTTGCCTGCGTCATCATGGAGGCGGTGTCGTCGAGCTTCGGATACTTGCCTGCGGATGTGGACTTTCTGCGGGGCATACGCGAGATTACCGAGGAACTGGGCATCGTGCTGATATTCGATGAGGTGCAGAGCTTCCGGGTGTCGGCGGGCGGCGCGCAGGAGATGATGGGCGTGATACCGGACATGACTACGTTCGGCAAGATAATCGGAGGGGGCATGCCTGTGGGTGCATGGGGTGGCAGAAGCGACATCATGGCGCTGTTCGACCCGACGGAAGGCGCTCCGCTGGCGCACGCGGGGACTTTCAACGCGAACCCGATGACGATGGTCGCTGGCGAGGTGGTGATGAATCACTTGACGCCTGAAGTGTATGACCGGATGAATGCGCTGGGCGAGACGCTGCGCGCCAAGCTGCGGGCGGTGTTCGACGAGCTTGAGGTACCGGCGCAGGTTACGGGCGTGGCGTCGCTGTTCGGGATTCACTTTACGGACGAGGAGATCGTTGACTATCGGTCAACGCTGACGGGTGACAGCGATATGACAAAGGCGCTGTTCACGGGGCTGCTGAACGAGGGGATACTGATACAGACGGGCGGCGCGGGCGCGCTGAATGTGCTGACTACGGATGCGGAGGTGGATGCGCTGGTGGACGGAGTGCGGAGGGTGGTGGCGCGGGTGCGGTAGGAATATCTTACATGGATGGACAGGATGCCCAGGGAGTGAAGTGTGAGGATAACCCGATGCGGCGAAGAATTGAATATGCGAGCGCAATCACTGTCTTTTCGGCGCATACAACAGTCAAAAGCCCGTAGAGATAGGCTCAGCGAGATATTGCCTGTCCGCTCAGTCGGAGCATGGCCGGAAGGGCTGATTATAAGACGCGAAGACATTTACTATGAGCGAATTTGAGCCAGTCTGATGTTCATAAATACGAACATACTGACAAATGCCCACCGGGAGACATAGATGCTGGACTTGCTGATAGTGAACGGTCAGGTGGTGGATGGCACGGGCAGCGTGGGTTATTACGCGGCTGTCGGGGTGCAGGGAGATGCCGTCTCGATACACCGAGGCGATGTGTCCGCGCTGGAGGCGACACGGGTCATTGATGCGGCAGGATGCGTAGTTTGTCCCGGCTTTGTGGACTTGCACTCCCACGCTGGGTTGACGATGCTGGGCGCGCCTCACCACGATCCGAAAGTCCGGCAGGGCGTGACCACCGAACTTGTGGGCATCGACGGAATCTCGCACGCGCCGTTCAAGAACCAGGACGAGCTTCAACGCTATATCTGGCTGGATTCAGGACTGAACGGCTATCCGCCGATGCCGGGAGACTGGCTTACCGTGGCGGACTATCTGGGAAAGTTCGACAACACGGTCGCGGTGAATGTCGCCTATATCCTGGGCAATTCGCCGGTGCGGATATGGTCGGTAGGCTGGAATGACAGGCCTGCCACTGTCGCGGAAACTGCCGACATGCGCGCGGTCGTTCGAGAGGCGATGGAGGAGGGAGCGTGGGGCTTATCGACAGGGCTTGACTACCCTCCGGGCGCATACGCATCCACGGATGAGCTTGTGGAGCTGTCGGAAACGGCTGCGAGCCTGGGCGGCATCTACCACACGCATACGCGCGCCAGCCTGCGCGCCCAGGGGCTGCTGGCGCCGTGGGAAGAGGCGGTAGAGATCGGGCGGCGCTCAGGCATTCCGGTGCATCTGACGCATTACCGGCAGAGCGAGCAGGGAGTGGGCAGCCACCTGGACTATCTCGGGCTGGTGGAGGACGCGCGCGCTGAGGGGATGGACGTTACATTCGACTGCTACACGTATCCGTATTCCGGCACGACCATCACAATCGGACTGCCGCACTGGGCTAAGGACGGAGGACCGGAAAGGTTGATGGAGGCGCTGCGCGATCCGGACGACCGCACTCGAATGGCAGCCGAATTATCGAGGGAGCGGCTGGAGAACAACTGGCTGACGAACTTCAACCGGCAGAGCAACAAGAAGTATGAAGGCATGTTGATTACCGACATAGCGGAGATGCGTAATCAGGAACCGGCGGAGGCGCTGTTCGACCTGCTGCTGGAGGAGAACCTGGGGATTTCGACGGTCGGGCTGGGGACGAATCCGCAGACGCTGCCCGCGTTCGTGTCGCATCCGGCGGGGATGATAGCGTCAGACGCCATCCTGTTCGGCGAGTATCCGAACCCGCGCACATACGGCTGCTTCCCCATCGTACTGGCGGAGTTCGTGCGCGCGGAGAAGCACCTGCGCCTGCCCGAAGCTATACGCAAGATGACTTCGTTCCCGGCACAGCGACTAGGGCTACCGGACAGGGGCATTCTGCGAGACGGGTTCAAGGCGGACATCGTAGTGTTCAATCCTGACACCGTGAAGACGCACGCGACGCGGGAGGACCCGCATCACTATCCCGTCGGCATCGACTACGTGATAGTCAACGGCCAGGTGGTCATAGAGCAGGGCGAGAATACGGGCGCGCTGCCGGGACGGGCGTTGCGGCGGGGTCGGGCGACCACTTAAGACTTCGCTGCTTGCTTCAGGCTACCAAGACCGCTGCTCGCCGTGTCAGCGGACCGGGTGAAGTTCGCCTGACTGGGAAGCTACGAGCAGAGAGTCTTCGGACACAACCTTGATTGTACTCACGGGGAAACCCAGGTCGTGCTGCCAGACTATCTCTCCGGATACGGCATCCAGAGCATAAATCTCGCCTGCTCGCGTACAGACAACAAGGGCTTCGCCCACCGATGCAACTCCTTCGGCGACGAGCGCACTGAGGTTGAAGCGCCAAAGCACTTCTCCCGATGTTGCGTCCATAGCAACGACGGTCGCGCTGTGGTCGGGGTATCTTGCGACGAGGAACAGACTGTCACCCTCCGCTGCTACTATGTGGGCGGACAGACCGCCGATGCCCCTGTGAAACCACGAATAGCCGACCGGGACGGGGGGGCGTGGCGCGGACTTGTAGAGCCAGAGCTTGTTCCACCAGAAGCGCAGCGCCTTTTCCATGGGGATGTCGCGCGCTTGAAGCTCGACGGCTTGTACGCTGCCGCGATCGCCTGACAAGAAAGCCCTGTCCCCTAATATAACAGGCGTACCGATGCCGCCAAACCAGAGTCGCTTCGTGAGGCGGCGCTTACCTTTCACCGCGTCAATCAGGTTGAGGTGGTTGCCCGCGCTCATGACGGCGATGATGCCCTTTGAATAGGCTATGGGGCCGATTGCCTTGCCGCCTTCCGGCTCGTGAGTCCATAGGAGTTGGCCGGTGAGCGCGTCCAGCGCGTAGATTTTGCTTGAAGCGAGGAACAGGCGCCCGTCCTGCACAACGGGGCTGCCGTGAAGGATGTCCTCAGTCTTGTATGACCAAGATTCCTTCCCGGTGCGATGCTCAAGAACGATGAGGCGACCGTCTCTCGTACCCGTGTATAAAAGGTCTGCAGCGATGGTGACGGGATAGTCCGAGATACCGTGAAGCTGATAAGTCCAGAAAGGCTGTCCGGTGTCGGTATCGAGCGCGATTATTCGCCCGGTCTCGGCTTGCAGTCCGGCTGTGATGAATACCGAATTGCCATGCACGACCGGCGGCACGGCAATCGCCTCACCGGCATCGTAACTCCATACGACTTCTCCGGACGGAGGCGCTACGAAAGGGAGCGCGACGGTTTCCGTCCGCGTAGTCGCCGATGAGGGGTGGGGCGTCCGAATCGCTATGTCGAAGTAGTTATAGGCGCTGACGGACGCCACCAGGACGATAAGCGCAATTAAGACGAACAGGACGAAAGGCAGGAGCCGACGCCTCCTGCGCCTGTTTGACTTGATAGGTTCCGGTGGTTCAAATCTCATACAACGCTAACGATTATGATGGGGAGCCGTGAAGTGATTACGAGCAGATCTGATTCGCACGATATTGATGTTTATGAGTGGAGTCAACAAATTCTAGCAGGCTGTTTTCAGTTGATTGGTTCCGTTTGCTTGTGGCTGATACAGTGTACCGCGTCCACTTGCATCTTCAGTCTTTGTCGTATGCGGCATGTAACGATTCAACCATTTCGTCCATTTCTCTTTCAAAGACGGCATACCCGCCATTGTCGCATTCCTCCATAAACGAGCACATATCAGGCGACAGACAACCCGCTTCTTTCCAACTTCTGCCCCTAACAGATAGGTTAGTTTGCTTGCATACAAAGTCAGGGCGATTCAATTGCCGCTCTTTGAGTCGGGCTTCCCACTCTTCTTGCTCTTTTCGGAACTCAACCCAAGTTCGCTTGCCCTTTAATGTATTGCATCGGCGACAAAGTAGATGAATGTTCTCTAGCGTTTCTGACCCTTCTGGGTCTTTGTGGTCTAGCGAAGCCTCTCTGCCTTCAACTCTCTTGTCGCAATTTTGACACCTACTATCGTCGCGGTCGATGACTTGCGGGCGTAACTTCTTGAGTCTATATGCCCGTCTTCCTTTTGCTCTCTGTTCGGCCCTCATCGCTTCGAGACCTGGGTGCCCTTTTGGATAGAGTGCCACGTATCGGAAGGTTTCATCTTCCAATACTCGCTTTGCAGAATCTAATGAGAAGGATGCGTGGTGCTCCATCAACCATTCGATTGCAAAGGCGGTATCTTCTGTTTCCATTTGCACTCTACGAGCATCAATCACCGCTTCAACCAATTGGGGTTTGTTGAGGTATTGCTTTGGTATTTGTGCCATCAAACTCTCCTATGCCCGCCTTCATCCCCCGTAAGCAAACGGAACCAGTTGATTTGACATAACATATTGCCCAGTGTAACATCGCCGCAGGTTTGCAGACCGCGCAAACTGATGACTTAGCGATGTCCGCCAATGCACCTTAGTTGCCTTTCGCTGGGAGGAGCAAATGAATCGTCTGTCGTTATTTCTTGTCGTCTTAGTGGCAATCATTACAAGCATGGCAGTTATCGCTTGCGGAGCAGCAGAGCCTCAGATCGTAGAAAAAGTAGTTGAGGTCCCGGTCGAAAAGGAGGTCGTAAGAGAGGTTGAGGTCGTCAAGGAAGTGGAAGTCGAGGTGGTGAAGGAAGTAGAGACGGAAGTTGTCAAGGAAGTCGTAAAAGAGGTAGAGGTTGTCGTCGTGGCGACGCCGGTTCGACAGGCGCGGGAAGCGACATACATCATGCGCGCGCCGGAGCCAAACCCGAAGCGCGGCGGCAATATGAGGACCGCTTTCGGCGTAACGATGACGAACTTCGATGTGCAGCAGGGCGCGGGATCGCATGTGCTCGGCCACCTGTATAACAAAGTTGTAACCAAGAACCTGGCTGACGGACTCCGCACCATCGCGCCCGACCTTGCTGTGTCGTGGGAGGCTGCTCCCGACGGGATGGGTTATACCTTCAACCTGAGAGACGGCGTTACTTATAGTGACGGCACTCCGTTCAGCGCGGACGATGTGGTCGCCAATTTCACTCGCATCATTGACCCGCCGGCAGGAATATCCAGCAGGAGCAAGGACCTGCTGCCGATGATCGACTCGGTGGAGAAGGTTGACGACTACACCGTCAAGTTCAACCTGAACGCTCCCACTCCCTACTTCGTGGAACTTCTGACAACTTACAACCTGTTGGTGTACTCCAAGAAGTCTCTGGAAGAGAACAACTACGACCTGCGAAAGATTGAAGTCGCGCCCGGCACTGGGGTATTCAGGTTCGTGGAACATATCGCGGGAGAGAAGTGGGAGTTCGAGGCGAATCCGGACTACTGGAATCCTGAACTGCCGTATCTCGACGGGCTGACGATGCTGCATGTTCCCACATGGCCTGACAGGGGCGCCGCCGTGCTCACCGGGCAGGCTGACTTCTCGTGGAACATATCGCCCGACACGCACGCGGAAGCGAAGAAGAGGCAGGACATCGGCGCCGTAACATACGACTGCCTTAACTCGCACAACTTCGCCATAAACAACGAGCGGGCACCGTTCGACGACCCAAGAGTGAGGCGGGCAATACACCTGGCGGTCAGTCGTCAGACGCAAATTGACGGGTACACGCCAGTCTGGGAGCCTACTTTCGTTACCCGCTGGATTCCCAAGCCAAGCCCGTTCTCCACCGATCCCAACGCTATACTTCAGATGCCGGGCTATCGCGCGGACAAGACAGAGGACATAGCGGAGGCGAAGCGCCTTCTGGCAGAAGCCGGCTACCCGGACGGCTTCGAGATGACCATCACCACATGGAACCTTCCGACGACCGCAGAGGTTGCCGTGCCGCTGTTCGTGGACGAGCTGAGGAAGACGCTGAACATCCAGGCGGACATCAAACTCGTCGAGCGTGCCCTCCAGAGCGAGATACTGCACGATGGCAACTTCGACCTGTTCAGGAACGGCGACTTCTCCGGCCAGATTCTCGACCCCTTCCCAATGTGGAACATCTATCTGAGGACGGGCGGCTCGCAGAACTGGTCGCGCTACGCCAACCCTGAATTCGACGCGGTCCTGGACCAGCTTGCCGGTGAACTTGACCCGTTCGCACGCGCCGAGCTCTTCAACCAGGGTATGGACATTCTGGACGCGAACCCGCCCTTCTATCACATAGGGTTCTGCGGACACTCCCCGGCGTGGAGCAAGGACGTGAAAGGCATGTCGATGGAGACCAGGCTGCATGTGCTCTGGGAGCGCCTCGACACCGCGTGGCTTGACAGGTAATTTCGGGCAATCCGCATTGAACTAAGCCTAGTATTCCCCCTTCCCTTGATTTGGGGAGGGGGATTGCCAAGCCCACCGCCAGGTTGTGAGGACATTTTGATTGCCCAAACGGTCTGCCGTAGTTCAGCATCGAAAGACATAGCGTGCATCAGCACCGCTCAACATTTCTGGATTCCCGCGTGCGCGGGAATGACGGGCCGAGAGTTTGAATCGCACACAGAACCTAGTGATTTCCGGCTCCGGTTTTGCCTGCTTGCGCCAGAAATTGCCGCCAACAATCCCCTAGCCTGCTTAAATAGCGTGAGCGTATCGGAGGAATGGTCTATCAGGACCTAAGCAATGCGTAAGTATCTCTACCAGCGCCTTTTGCTGGCGATTCCCACGCTATTCGGCGTTACAGCGCTCATATTCATCGCCATGCGTGTACTTCCGGGCGACCCGCTCATGGCAATCTACGGCGAGTCCGAGGGGCTGCATATCCTCACTGAGGAAGAACTCGAAGGCGCGCGAAAGAGCCTAGGGTTGGACAAGCCGCTGTATCTTCAATACCTGGTCTGGATTGGAGATGTGCTCAGGGGCGACTTTGGCAAGTCGTTCTGGCAGGACAAGCCAATCAGGGAAACGATACTGAGGCGCGGACCCATTACCGTGGAGATTGCGGTGATCGCGGTCGCGCTTTCGTGGCTGATAGGACTTCCCGTGGGCCTGATTGCTGCCGCATGGCGCAACACATGGATAGACTATGTAGTGCGCGTAATCGTTACGTTCTTCATGGCGGTGCCGAGCTTCTGGCTGGGTCTTACGCTGATTCTTGCCACCGTGCTTATCTGGCAGTGGAGACCGCCGCTGACCATCATTCACTTATGGGACGATCCGAAGGGCAATCTGGCAATCGTGATGGGGCCTGCGCTCGTCATGGCAATCAATCTTGGGGCGGAACTTGCCCGCATGAGCAGAGCCACGCTCCTGGAAGTCTTCAGGGAAGACTATGTGAGGACGGCGAGAGCCAAGGGGCTCGCGGAGACGCTTGTGATTGCACGTCATGCACTCCGAAACGCGCTGCTTCCCGTCGTAACCATATCCGGAATACAGCTGGCGTTTCTGCTGGGCGGGTCGGTTGCGGTCGAGCGCGCATTTGCCGTGCCGGGGCTTGGCACCACGCTGGTCAACGGAATTGCGGAACGCGACTGGATGATTATTCAGAATGTCGTGCTGCTGTACGGTATATCTTTCGTGATAATCAACTTGGGCGTGGACCTGCTGTACGGGATGCTGGATCCGCGTATTCGCTATCAGTAGCACCGAGCGGCATTTCGGTGAAGGTAAGACTATGAAGGAAATAGGTTCCACGCCCGGGCAGCAGCCGGAGGGCAGTTTCGCTCCGGGCCGGTTCGATTCTTCTCTTGGACTAATCGTCCGCTTCTTCCGCACGTCGCCTATTGGCGCTGTGGCTGCCGGCTTTCTGATATTTCTGGTGCTGGTTGCGGTGTTCGCCAACATAATCGCGCCAAACGACCCACTAGAGACTTTTCCATCGTTCTTCAGGAAGGGGCCTTCGCTGGAGCGTCCCATGGGCAACGACCACCTGGGGAGAGATGTGCTGAGCCGGGTTATCGTTGGGGCGCGCACTTCGCTGTATGTTGCCATACTCGCCGTGACTGTCAGCAAGGTAATCGGCTTCTCATGGGGCGTTCTGACGGGATACGCCGGCGGCAAATTCGATCTGATAAGCCAGCGATTCCTAGACATACTGATGTCGTTCCCGGGCATCATTCTGGCGATGCTGCTGCTGGTCGGCGTGGGGTCCGGCCTTTACACGGTCATCGCCGCCATTGCCATTACGGGCGTAGCCGGAACCACGCGCGTGATCCGCTCCGTTACGCTTTCGGTGCGAGAGATGGAGTACGTAGAGGCCGCCCGCGCACTCGGAGCGTCACCTCTGCGCATTATGTTCGTCCACATAACCCCGCAGTGCATTGCGCCGCTGATGGTGATTGCCAGCGTAAGTCTGGGTGGAGCCATCTTCGCCGAGGCTGCGCTCAGCTTCCTGGGACTTGGGATACCGCCGCCCAATCCCAGCCTTGGGAATATGCTCGGTGGCGTGCTGGGCGATGCCTTCAAGCCACCGTGGTGGTTGGTATTCTATCCCGGCATGACCATCACATTTACCATTCTCGCCTTCAATATCTTTGGCGACGGGTTGCGCGATCATCTCGACCCCAGGCTTAGGGGGCGATTGAACTAGAGGTTCGCATGGAGCATAGGATTGTGTTTCCATTCAGGTGGGGAAGCAGCAAATTCACCCCCATCCTAACCTTCCCCCATCAAGGGGGAAGGGACTTTGCCAACTAGAAGGGAACGCTATCGGATCATAGTCGCTTCTTTACAGGCTATCACTGCCGCGTCACGGGTGCTCGCTGATGAAGGCGCCGACGACGTTGTTGAACTCCTCGGCCGTCTCAAAGTAGGGCGAGTGTCCTGCCTCACCGATGATGTAAAGCTGCGCGCCGGGAATGACCTGCGAGACTTCTCTGAGGACTGCAAGGGGAAAGATACGATCCTGCGCTCCAGCGACCATGAGCGTCGGTACGGAGTAGCCGGACAGGCATTCGGGAGAGACGCCAATATCGCCGGTGCCTGTGTCGCCGATGGGCGGGTTCAGTCCGGACATCTGGCGGTACAGGAACGCCATAGCTGCCTCTCTGTCGAAGGCGTCCGGCGCGAGCGCAAGGTGAGGCTCGTTCCACGGAATGGGGCGGTCCAGGTCGATTGTGCGGCTGCGGGCGCGGGCTTGTCGAGCCTCTATTACACTCGGGGTCTGAACGCCGCCGGGAGTGCCGGAGAGTACCAGGCAGGAGACGCGCTCAGGGTTGGCGAGGGTGAATTGCATTCCGGTCCAGCCGCCCATGGACTGGCAGACGATTGCGGCGCGCTCGACTCCGGCGGCATCCATGACGGCGCACATGTCGTCCGCGAAGTAGCGGGCGTGCTTGTGTTCGGGGGCGCACTCTGACCTGCCCCAGCCGCGATGGTCGAAGGCTACGACCTTGTGACGGCGGGCGAAGTGGGCAATCTGCTGCCACCAGACTAGAGTGTTTCCCCCTGCGCCGTGAGCGAGGACGATGGGAGAGCCTTCGCCGTGGGACTCGTAGTAGATTTCGGCTTCGTGGGTCTGTATGAAAGGCATATTCTACTCCCATCCTAACCTTCCCCATCAGAGGGAAGGGACAAGATAATCAGCCTAGTACGCCGGCAGCTTTGAAGGCGGCGATGTCTGTGTCCGCGTATCCATACTGGCACAGGACTTCGTCGGAGTGCTGGCCTAGCAGCGGCGCGGGAGTTCGCACCGAGCCGGGCGTGTCGGAGAGCTTGACGGGGACGCCGATGTTGCGGATGCTGCCGGATTTGGGGTGCTCCAGTGGCACTGCCATCTCGCGTGACTGCACATGCGGGTCGGCATAGACCTGCTCTATGTTGTATATGGGGCCGCATGGGACTCCGGCATTCTCCAAAACTTCAACCCAGTGGCTGGTGGTCTGCGTGCGGAAGGTCTCCTCCATTATCGGCGTGAGCGCGTCGATGCTGACCATGCGCTCAGGGTTGGACGAGAAGCGCTCGTCTTCAAGCAGGTCATCGCGCCCGACGGCCCGGCACATGCGCTCCCAGTTGTTCTGGTTCGCGGCACCGATGTTTATATAGCCGTCCTTCGTGGCGAATGCCTGATATGGCGCGATCATGCGGTGCGCGGAGCCGAGAGGGCCAGCCACCTCGCCCGTTGCGAAGTATGTCGCAGACTCGTAGAGAGTATAGGCGATGCCAGACTCTATCAGGGATGCGTCCACGTGCTGCCCTTGTCCTGTCGCAAGGCGGTTGATGTACGCGGTGAGGATGCCATAAGCACAGAACATGCCGGTGTTCAAGTCTGCCATCGGGACGCCGACCTTCGCGGGCGGCGCGCCGGGGAATCCGTTGATGCTCATTAGACCGCTCATGCCCTGCGCCACGAGATCAAAGCCCGCACGACTGCTGTACGGGCCGGTCGTGCCGAATCCTGAGACGGTGCAATAGACGATAGCAGGGTTGAGCGCGCTCACATCGGCGTATGACAGCCCCATGCGGTCAACGACGCCGGGGCGGAAGTTGTGAATCATCACATCGGCGTCTTCGAGCATGCGGCGCACTATGACGATACCCTGCTCGCTCTTGAGATCGAGGATGATGCTGCGCTTGTTGCGGTTGAGCGTCAGGAACGCGGCGGACTCACCTTCGATGAAGGGCGGGCCATAGCGGCGCGTATCGTCTCCGCCGTTGGGCTTCTCAATCTTGACGACATCGGCGCCCATGTCGGCGAGCAGCATAGTGCAGAAGGGGCCCGCGAGAATCTGGCTGAAGTCGATTACTTTGATGTCCTGGAGGGGAAGTTTTCCGTTTGAGGTTTGCATGCGTCTTTTTCTCCGCTACTACAGTTACAGGATGTCCTCTTAGATAGTCTCTGCAACTCGTCAAATTTCTGGATTCCCGCCTTCGCGGGAATGACGATGAAGACTCTACGGGGGAATGGTCAGATTGTTTGATTCATTTGCCTTTGAAGTTGGGTTTGCGGCGCTCGATGAAGGCGGCGCGGCCTTCGAGGAAGTCGGCGCTGTCGAAGTTGGTGAAGGGCAGGTCGCGCTCTTCTTGTGTCAAGTCTTCGCCGGACGGGTTGCGCAGGGTGATGTCGCGGATGCGCTTGTTGCGCTTGTGGCTGAGGGGCGCGAGTTCCGCCATTTCGTGGGCGAGTGTGTAGGTTTGCTCGTGAAGCTCGTCGGGCGACAGGAGCGTGGTTATCAGGCCGATGCGGTAGGCTTCCTGCGCGTCGATGAGCCTGCCACTCAACAGGATGTAGGACGCGTTTCCCGGTCCTACAAGGTTGACGAGGCGGCGCATCTCGCCGTAGCCGACGAGGATGCCAAGCCGCGCAATGGGGATACCGAAGAGGCTGTCGTCGGATGCTATGCGGATGTCAGTCGCCATCGAGAACTCGCAGCCGCCGCCCACACAAAAGCCTCTGATCATGGATATGGTGGGCTTGGACATCGCTTCTACCGTGTCCATCGCGCCATCGAATGCGTCCGCATAGACCTTGGCAATTTGCGAGTTGGTGCGGTACTGCTCGAAGTCCTTGATGTCGGCGCCCGCGGAGAACGCCCTATCGCCCGCGCCCGTGAATACGACCGCGCGCACCGCATCGTCGCGCTCAAGCTCTATGGCAATGCGCTGAAGTTCCAGCCAGCCCGCGTAGCTGATGGCGTTGCGCTGGGTGGGCCGGTTGAAAGTTACGGTCGCAACGCTGCCGTCTCGTTCTACAATGATGTCGTCTTGTTCGTTGGAGTTGTCGCTCAATTCTTTCTCACTTCTCAGGTCAGAGTTTGGATGCCACCGGAGTATGCTCTATCTCACCGGCTCCCATATCCGCGTCAATTCCAAGGTGAAGCCGGACAATTCGGGATCGGCAGACAGGGTTTCGGGATTGTCGAGAATCTCGGGCTGTGCGCCGGGGCGATAGATGTGTGCTTGCCGCTGCAAGGGGTCAAGCAGCCAGCCGAGGCGCGCGCCGTTAGCCATGTACTCTTCCATCTTTGTCTGGAGGACACTGAGCCTGTCGGAGTTGGAGCGTAGCTCTATGACAAAATCGGGGCACAGAGGAGTGAAACTGTTCTTCTCCTCCGATGAAAGCAGATCATATCGCGCATTACTGACCCAAGAGGCATCGGGAGAGCGCACAGCGCTATTGGGTAATGTAAATCCTCCCGACGAATCAAACGACACTCCATTTCCGTCCTGAAGAGTCCAGTTTCCCAGTTGTAGCGCGATCAGATTGTTCTTCCTCGATGTGTTGCCAAAGGCAGGCGGCATTATTTCAATTACTCCCTCTGCGGTGAGTTCGATGCGCAGGTCGTCGTTCATTGCGCAGAAGTCCGCGAACTGCTCATCAGTCATCGCGATATGGGGATCCAGTTTGACCAGGAAAGGGACGATTTCCCCCACGGTTGAGTCGCCCGGCGGTCGCGTAAGTGTCTGTGTCATGGCAGCGTCTCCTGTTGCCAAGTCTTCTTTGCATTCATTTCCTTCTACCACTTTATATCAGCGTAATGACGGAACGATGTCATTCAGGAAGGTGTCTAGCTGGCGTTCCTGGTCGAAGGATGCGAAGCGGACGATGATGGTCTGCGCGCCAGCTTCGTGGTATTGCGAGATGCGCTCCGCGACTCTTTGCGGGTTGCCGAAGGGTCCCCAGCGGTCGCCCCAGATGTTTGTGCCGTAGTATTGGTGCAGGAATGTGTCGGCTTCTTCGGCGGCGGCGCTTTCATCTTCGCGGAGGTTGACGGTCATGTAGAAGGTTGCCTCGGGGGATTCGGGGTCGCCGCCGTACTCCGCCGTGTATCCTCGCACCCTGTCCACGACGCGGGTGTACTCGTCGGGATAGTCGGAGATGGACATGAAGCCTGCGCCGAGTTTTGCGGCGCGCTGGAACTGGCGCTCGCGTCCGGCGCGCCAGTGGCAGGCTACGAGAAACGGGACGCCATTGGGCTGGACAGCGCGCGGCTGGACGCTTACGCCATCGTAATTGAAGTGTCGTCCTTCGAAAGTAACCTCTTCGCCGCCAGTCAGGCCGTTGGTAATCTCAAGGACTTCCTCGAAGCGGCTGGCACGCTGTGAGGGCTTGACGCCGACATTCAGCCATTCCTGTTGTTGGGCAGGGTTGAACGCGCCGCCCACACCTGCGCCGAGAATCAGACGTCCACCTGAGATAGTGTCAACGGTCGCTGCCATCTGCGCGAGCTGCACCGGGTGGCGCAGGGCGGCAAGCATGACCGCTGTGCCTAGCCGCACTCTTTGCGTTCGCATGGCTATTGCCGCAAGCGTGGTCAGAGGTTCGAGGCGGGGCTTCGCGGTGAGGCTGTCTCCGACCCATACGGAATCGATGCCCGCCTGTTCCGCGGATTGCGCCATAGCTAGTAGCGGTTCAATGCCGGGTGGCTCGTCGCTGCTCATGACAAGACCGCGTGTTGGAAGTAAAATGCCGAGTTTCAATGCCATCAGTTTTCCTTATCGCGTTATCGAGATGCGGCACCTTCGGATGCCAGAGATAATATGAACCCGGGTCGCAGGCTATCGCACTGCGCCAGGTCATCGGGGGTGTCCAGGTCCAATCCTAAGCCATCCGTCAAGCATACAGTATATGGGATGCCGAGCGCCGACGCCTGTCGCTTGTGGCGATTGAAGCTGTCCTTGCCCAAGAGAGGCGGGAAGGACACGCACTTGGGAATGAGCATGGCGTTCGTTCCGCCGTCCTGCTGCGCGGGAGAGAGTGTTAGCGTCTCGCCCCTGCTCGATGCCTGCACAACCTTCTCAATATCGGTGGCGGTTACGAATGGCAGATCCGCGGGCAGATAGATTGCGGACGCTTCGGCCTTGCATGCCCTGTCGAGGGCAAATGCAAGTGAGTCGTTAAGGTCCTTACCGGGGTCTTCGAGCCATAGCGCGCCGAGGCTTTCCGCAGTCTTGCGAACGGCTTCATCACCACCGATCACCCAGACCTTGCCGAGCGCATGCCGCGCCGCGGACACTACTTTGCCGAACATCGCCAGGCTCAAATCGGCGCGTTCCCGCTGCGACAGCACGCCTGCCAGGCGCGTCTTGGATTGGCTCAACGGCTTCATCGGAACGACTGCGACTATGCTTTCGCCGCTCATGCCGGAAGCCCGCAGATATACTCGGCAAGGCGCACCTTGTCGGCATCGGTAATCATCATAGTGTTGGTGACGGCAGCGCGCATGCCCAGCACCTCGATGTCCCCTGCCCTATCGCTGTCCACATCGTCCAGCACGAACACGTCGCACAAACCTCGATATTGCTTCGCCACGCCAACGCACGAAGATTCGATGCCAAGCTCGCCCATCATCTTGGCGGCGGGGCCCTTGATAGCCTGACCGCCGACGATGGGACTGACCGCCACTCGAAGTCCCTTGAAATTGTGGACGGCATCTCGCACACCCGGAACGGCGAGGATGGGCGCGACGCTGACGAAGGGGTTCGATGGGCAGAATACGAGGACATCGCTGTCGCGCAGGGCGCGCTCGAATCCGGGGGCAGGCTCCGCGCGTTCGGCGCCATCGAAGCGAATGTCGCTGACGGCAGGCTCACAGCGATGCTTGACGAACCAGGTCTGCATCGCAAGCTCGCCGATGCCGGTCATCAGCATCGTGCGCACAGGCGCGTCACTCATGGGAACGATGGGATGCGCCACGCCAAGCGCGGTCCGCAACGACTCCGTAACTTCAGAGAGGGAATAGCCATGACGCAGCAGGTCGGTCCTGCGTATATGGGTCGCCAGGTCCTTATCGCCCAGATTGAACCATGTGTCCGCGCCGTAGGCATTCATCCGCTCAAGCGCCTGAAACGTCTCACCCGTGATACCCCAGCCCGTTTCAGGGTTGGACAGCCCGGCAAGCGTGTACATCACCGTGTCAACATCAGGAGACACGTGCAGGCCCTGAAACACCTCGTCGTCGCCCGTATTGACGACGATGGTCAGTTCGGAAGGCGACAAGATGTTCGACATGCCGAGGGCGAGCTTCGCGCCACCGACGCCGCCTGCGAGCGCAAGATATTTCATGATGCTCCTATGCAGACGCGGCTAACTTGAAAGGACAGATTGGATGAAGCGGACTTATCGCCATCATAGAAGAGGTCAATCAGCTCTTCAGGTGTGTCATCAAAATCCGGCGCAATCCATATCTGCCCCTTCAGCAACCCCAAAGGGCGACGCTTAGGTTGCTCATCCTCATGTTCCGGATTGTCGTAAGGCGTGAGACGCAGGAACGGCTTGCCCGCTTTGGCTATTATGACTTCCTCGCCTTTCCAGACGAGTTCGCCAAGCTCAGACAGGTTAGACTTGGCTTCATCCATATTTACCTGCATAGTGTCCTCCAGCTACGACCTTCCTCCAATTCTATCAACATTGTCGCGGCGGTTTCCAGCCTGTGCGCTGGGAGGCACGACTGATGATTGCGCCATGATAAAATCTGACCCGCCGACTACACCGGCAAATCAATGGAGGTGAAGGGCGACATTTATATCTCCCACATCAGCCTTACGAACTTCCGGAACTACGAGCGGCTGGAACTGGACTTGCAGCCGGGAATGACGCTGTTTCAGGGAGACAACGGCGCAGGCAAGAGCAACTTGCTGGAAGCGATGTGCCTGCTCGCGGTGGCTCGGTCGCCCCGCGCTTCAAGCGACCGCGAACTCGTGCAGCGTATCAACCAAGAGGGAGAGTTCTATGCACAGGTTGCCGGAAACGTGGAGCGCCAGCAGGATTCCGTGGACTTGCAGATCAACTTTCGCACTACGAGCGCGCCGGGTCCCACGCCCGGCGGCGTGGGGATGTCAGTGCAGAAATACTTTCGGGTGAATGGAGCGCCGCGCCGCGCCTCAGCACTCATAGGGCATCTCAACGCGGTGATGTTCAGCGCCGACGACCTTGAGATCGTGTATGGCGCGCCCAGCGTGCGACGACGCTACCTGAACATACTCATCTCGCAGACGGACCGCGCGTACCTTTCCACGATACAGCGGTATGAGCGGGTGGTAAGGCAGCGCAACCACCTGCTGCGCCAAATACGGGACGGCGCAGGGCAAGTTGGCGAGCTGTCTTTCTGGGACGACGAGCTTGTTAAGGAGGGCAGCGAGATTATGGCCCAGCGACTCGCCACCGTGCGGACGCTATCCGAGGGCGCGAGTCCGATCTATGCCGATCTTAGCGACGGCAGCGAAAGTCTGACGATTGCGTACAAGCCGAACGTGTTACTGTCTGACGATATGCCCGGGGAAAGCATCACGGAAGCACTGAGAGAGAAGCTCACGGAACGAAGGGGACAGGAGTTGGCGCGGGGCATGACGGTAACAGGGCCGCACAGGGACGACCTCGCGCTCGCGCTGAACGGCATGGAGGCGGCTGCGTTTGCTTCACGCGGCCAGACGCGAACCGCCGTGCTCGCGCTAAAGCTTGCCGAGGCGTCATACCTGCGGGAGGTGCGCGGACAGGAGCCGGTGATTCTGCTGGACGATGTGCTGTCGGAGCTAGATGCGGCGAGACGAGACCAGGTAATTGGGCATGCCTCACAGTACCACCAGACGCTGATAACGACCGCGGACGCGGATTCCATCTTCAGGCAGCTACCACCGGATACGACACGATTCCATGTGGAAGGCAGCAGAATACGGTTACTCAGCTAGGCGCAACCTCTGGGGCTTTGCGTCCGGCACTCGCACTATATCGCCTTTCACCTCCATGTCGATCTTGACCGTCGTCGTGTACCACGACACTGAACCGAGACTTGCCTTCTGCTCTGCGCCGAGCCGCTCTTCTATCAGGCTAGGCAGCGCACGAAATTCCACACCGTCCGCGCTGCCGGTGAGGATATCCAGGATGATATCGCGCAGCAGATCGTACTTCCACCTGTGGATGCGAGTGGGCTTCTTGCCCGGTGTGGGCGTGTGGCAGGTGATTCGGTCTTCGGTCGTCATTCGGCTTTCCGGGGCTGACATAGAAGTGCGGGATATGGGGAGGATTATCACCCCCATCCCAACCTTCCCCCATCAAGGGGGAAGGGACACTGGACTATGCGGTCTTGCGCAGGGGGCCATCGGGACGCAGGTCGTCGAGAATCGCTGTGGTCTGGGCGGAGAGGTCTTCGCCGGAAGTGCGCCTCTTCGCGAGAAGGTCGAGCACGTAGTCTGAGACGCCCGCTCGTATGCGAAGTTCCTCGGGCTTGTAGCGCATGCAGCGGCGCATGAGGACTTGCGCGGGGCGGCGCGTCTTTTCGGTGCAGCCATAGGCGTACGGGCACATGTAGGCGTAGCAAGTAGTGATTTCGCGGTGGATGGGCGATACGCGGCTGGATGATGGGGCAACGTGCGCGCTAGTGAAATCGTCGAGCTGCTTGTCCATCGCGCCCGGCAGGGGCGTCTTTCTGTGCATACGCATATAAGCCGTGCCTCTCCGGGAAAGAGTGAGCCAATGAGGAATGCACAAATATTAAACGTAAAACTCGAATTTTTCAATACTTATGTACGCAGCGCCGTGGCGAATTTCGTGGATCGGAGGCTAACAAGATGCACAGGATCGTGGATAAGGATTGAACGGAGGGCGTCCTTCGACAAGCTCAGGACGAGCGGGGAGTATGGTCGGGGCAGGGTGAGAGAAGGGGCGGAGTTACGCTGATTTCTTCTCAAGCAGGACCGGCGGCGTGGGCATGGGCACAATCTCGCCGTTCTTCAGACTCAGCGTCACGGGGGCATCACCCACGATGGCGTCGGCGTCCACAACACAGCGGCTGACATCGGACATGCTGGGCAGTTCGTACATGACATCTAGCAGGGTTTGCTCGAGGATGGTGCGAAGGCCGCGGGCGCCAGTCTTGCGCTTGAGCGCCTGCTCCGCAGCAGCAACGAGGGCATCGTGCGTAAAGACAAGCTCGACATCATCCATGTCGAAGAGCGACTGGTACTGGCGCACGAGAGCGTTCTTAGGCTCGCTGAGAACCTTGATGAGCGCGGCTTCGTCAAGCGTGTCCAGTGTGGCGATGACAGGGAGGCGGCCAACGAATTCAGGGATGAAACCGTACTCCATCAGGTCGTCAGAATTCACATGGTGGAGCACATTCTCTTCGGTCGGCGCGCTCCAACTCGCCGAACCCGTGAAGCCGATCGAGTGCTTACTCTTGAAGACGCGCCGGTTGATGATGTCTTCCATGCCCTCGAACGCGCCGCCGCACATGAAGAGCACGTTGTCAGTCTTGATCTTCAGGAAGTCCTGGTGGGGGTGCTTGCGCCCACCCTGCGGCGGCACATTAGCTTCGCAGCCTTCGATAATCTTCAGCAGCGCCTGCTGAACGCCCTCGCCTGACACATCGCGTGTAATCGACGGATTTACGCTCTTGCGGGCTATCTTGTCTATCTCGTCTATGTAGATAATGCCCTGCTCGGCACGCGCCACGTCGTAATCGGCAGCCTGTATAAGGCGCAGCAGGATATTCTCGACATCCTCGCCGACATAGCCTGCCTCGGTAAGCGAGGTTGCATCGGCGATGGCGAAGGGCACCTGCAGGATGCGAGCGAGCGTCTGCGCTATGTGGGTCTTGCCGGAGCCCGACGGACCCAGCATAAGGATGTTCGCCTTCTGGATTTCGACATCCGACTGTGCCTGGGCGGAGCTAATGCGCTTGTAGTGGTTATAGACGGCCACGCTTAGTATCTTCTTGGCGCGGTCCTGCCCTACGACATATTCTTCAAGGTTCTGGTATATGAGCTTTGGGTTCAGGCCGTTCGCCATCGGGTTGGATATGACATTGGACTGGGTGGTGGGACCGTCCTCGGCGATAATCTGGTCGCAGAGAAGCACGCACTCGTCGCAGATGAACACTCGGTCGGGGCCTGCAATGAGGCGCTTAACCTGAGTCTGCGCCTTGTCGCAGAAGGAGCAACGGTAGTCGGTCCGGCTAGTCATATTGCGGAAGCTCCGTATTTATCTAAGGGTCTGCGCCGTCCTGCGACAAGAACACGACAGACGGCGCGAATAGGTAAAGTCGTGAGGGCTACGCGCCGGCGGAGGAAGCGAGAACTTCGTCAATCAAGCCGTATTCCAGCGCCTGTTCCGCGCTCATGTAGTGGTCGCGGTCGGTGTCCTGGGCTATCTTGTCGAAGGGCTGACCGGTCGTATCGGACAGGATGGTGCGAATCTTCTCTTGCAGGCGCAGTATCTCGCGCGCGGCAATTTCGACATCGCTCGCCTGTCCCTGCGCGCCACCCATCGCCTGGTGCATATGTATGGTGGAGTCCGGGAGCGCGAATCGCTTGCCCTTGGCGCCCGCAGTCAATAGAACGGTGCCCATGCTCGCCGCCAAGCCCACGCAAATGGTGGAGACATCAGGGCGAATGAGATTCATCGTGTCGTAGATTGCCAGGCCGGCGTAGATGACTCCGCCAGGCGAGTTAATGTACAGGCTGACGTCGCGCTCGGGGTCTTCCCTGTCGAGGAAAAGCAACTGCGCGATGATGGCGTTGGCAACCTGGTCGTTAATCGGGGTTCCGAGATATACGATACGCTCTTTGAGCAACATCGAGTAGATATCGTAGGCGCGCTCGCCTCGCGGGCCAGATTCAACGACCATGGGAATGACATTTTCAGGCCCACCGTCCTGCAGTAAGTCCGGCGCACTTAAATCTTGGGGCCTAAACAGCATGGGCTTTCTCCTTAAGTCAGGGGGATCCCCTGTCGGTGTTTATTCTTCTTTGGATTCTGCTTCGGCGGTTTCGTCGGGTGTCTCCTCCGCCTCCGGTTCTTCAGCCGACCCTGCAATGTCGGGGGCTTCCCCCTTCGCGATTTCCACGAGGCGCTCCATCACGCGCTCCGAGTGCATCATCCGCCTTATGGAACTTCGCATGTCGTCGGTTATTTCGGGTGTATCGGGCGCGTCCGGATACTGCTCGCGGTTCTGCTCCATCAGGGATTCGATACGCTCTTCGACATCATCGTCCGAAACATCGATTCCTTCCGCCTCACCCAGCTTTTCCAGGGCGACGGCGCGCTTGATTCGGGTTACCGCCTCTTCGCGCAACTGCTCACGTAGCTCATCCTCAGAACTGCCGACCGAGCGCAGGTAGTCGTCGAAGCGAATGTTCATGCGCGCGAGTGTCTGCGCCTGCTCGTTGAGCATGTAGTTGACTTCGTTATCGATAATAACGGGCGCGATAACCGCGTTCGCGCCTTCCAGCAGACTGTTCATGGCTGACTCGCGCACTTCCTGCTCGGCGGTGTTTTCGGATTCTGTCTTGAGCTCCTCTTCAATCTGATCTCGCAGGGCTTCCATGGAGTCATAGCCTTCGCCGATTCCCTGAACGAACTCCTCGTCCAGTTCGGGCAGAATGCGCTCTTTAACATCGCTGACAGTTACCGTTACCTGCACGGACTTACCCGCATATTCATCAACGGGGAAGTCGTCGGCTACCGTCAGCTCGAACTCTTTCGGGGTATCCAGTTCAGCGCCGATCAGTGCCTCCGGAAATCCGGGGAAAGGACGGTCCGCGTCTTCGACGAGGAGATACACGGTGTCGGTCTCATCGAGAATAGTGTTGTCTTCAACAGTGCCGGTGGCGGTCATAGTCACCATGTCGTCCATCTGTACCGGACGCTCTACGGGCTCCCATGATGCCATGCTGCTTCGCAGGCGCTCCAGCCTCTCCTGGATATCTTCTTCGCCAATTTCAGACTGCTCGACCTCGACGCGTATGTCTCGATAATCACCAAGTTCAACCTGCGGCCTAAGAGGGACTGTCGCCTTGAAGGTAACGGGGTCGAGATCAAGGACTTCCATGTCGGGCATACCGCCCGGCTCAAGCTCCTGCTCGTCTATCGCCCTGCCGGTAACCTCCGGCAGCATTGTGTCGAGCACCTCGTTGAGCAGAGCCTCACGTCCCACAAATTGAAGGACTATGTGGCGAGGAACACGCCCCTTGCGAAATCCGGGGAAAGATATGTGTGGCTTGACTTTTTGGTAGCCAATATCGAGGTAGGGACGGATGTCCTCGTCTTCCATCTCAATATGCAGCACGGTCTGAAGATCGACTATTTCCCCTTGGGTAATTCGCACGAGAGTCTCCTATAAAGCGATTGCGACACTCATACAATTATAGCACGGACATTATGCGCTAGAAAACAATCAAAAAAGTCAGTGATTTGTGGAGTTTTCCTGCTTGATTATGATGTTGACACGCTTAGTGCAGTTGTTTACGATGCAAGAAATGGGACGAGTTGCTTTATCGGCGCCTAAACGCAGGGTTATGGAAACACTAGGAACAGCGAGGATGCCTGACCAATATCAGAAAGAGATCGAGGATATACTGAAAAAGGCGGAGGCCGAGGCGCCCTTGCCGTCAGGGAGTTCACGCCGCAGCCTGCGCGGAATGGTGTGGCAGTATGTACGACAGTCGCTGAATACCAAAGCCTGGGGGGTGTCGCCGGGCAAAATCATGCTCGCGGCGCTGGCGATACTGCTTGCGGCTTTCCTGCTGCGCCCTTTCGTTCCGGGAATGTTCGGACTGCTGGCATGGGCCGGGCTGATCATATTCATCGTCGCCTACGGCATGGTGTTTCTGAGACCGTCCAAGACGGGGCAGCGCAAAATGTGGCGGGGACGGTACATCGACGACGAGCCGAACGGCGGCAGTTCGTGGTGGCAAGGGCTGAAGAGGCGCTTCAGGAAGTAGCCTAAGCCAGTCTTACAAGATAAGGGGCAGGCTTCACGCCTGCCCCTCTTTCATTAGGTCTGCTTTAGCGGCTTGTCGCCTTAGACGGCGCACTCGCCCTCGCCGCGCTCCAGCACATACTTGACGGTCTTGTCCCAGTCGATGTACTGCTCCAGCGTCTCGCGGTTGAGGTCGGGCAGTTCCTTGTACTCCGCCATCAGTTCTTCAAAGTACCCGGCGCCCTGCCGCAGCACGTAGTCCTTGAACAGTTCGCCGTCGCCGTGGCTGTCCTTGTAGTCCGCGACTAACTTGTGCAGAGCTTCGGGTGCGCGCTTAGCGGGTATCTTCGCCTTGATGCGCTGTCCGAAGCGCGGGTCGTCCTGCGAGTAGCTGCCGCCGAGGAACAGCTCGTAGGCGGGCACCTGCCCTCCCGGACCTCTCGCCGCCGCGCCGTGGAAGCCAATGTCCGCGATGTGGTGCTGGCCGCATCCGTTGGGGCAGCCGCTCATCTTGACATGCATCTGGCGCACCAGTGGATCGGACCTGTCCACATGCTCGACGGCATCGGTCAGCGCCCTGCCTAGCCCCATCGAGGAGGTTATGCCGAGCTTGCAGCTGTCGGTGCCGGGGCAGGAGACGATGTCCGTAATCTCGTGCGCGCCTGATTCGCCGAAGCCTATGTCGCTCAGTCGCTGCCATACTTCGTACAGGGCGTTCTCAGGCACCCAGCGGAAGGCGAGGTTTTGCTGGTGGGTGATGCGCGCGCGACCGCCGGCGTACTTGCGCGACATGTCGGCGAGCTGGTGGAACTGCCGGGCGTTGATGTCGCCGAGAGGCAGCTTGACCGTAACGACCCTGTAGCCTGCCTGACGCTGCGACTCTACGTTTGTGCTCACCCACTTCTCGAACTCAGGATCACTGCCGACCGCGGCGTAGTTGCCGTCGAGCGGCGGCGCGTCCAGCGACTCGTCCTCGACGAACATCAAGTCAGCGGGGTCGAAGGAACGCTGCGCCCAAGACTGCTGGATTTCCTCTTCGATTTCCTTGCGGAACTCGTCGATGCCGATGCGCGCGATGTAGAACTTGATGCGCGCCTTCATGCGGTTGCGGCGCAGCTCGTTCGTACGATGGAAGATGCGAAGCAGCGCCTCGGTCATCTTCAGGTAGTCTTCGACGGGCACGAATTCGTAGAGCGTGGGCGCGATGCGCGGCATAATGGAGGTGCCGCCGCCGGCGACCATCTTGAAGCCCTTCTTGCCGTCCTGGATGCGCGGCAGGAAGCCGACATCGTGGATGGGCGTGATGGCGCAGTCGTTGTCGCAGCCGGAGAACGCGCTCTTGACCTTGCGCGGCAGGGACTGGCTGAACGGGTGGCGCACGAAGTAGCGGGCGTAAGCTGCCGCATAGGGCGTTACGTCGAACGGCTCGTTCATGCATACGCCTGCCGCCGCGCAACCGGTTACGTTGCGCACGGTGTTGCCGCATGCCTCGCGGGTGCTCAGGCCGACATCGCCGATTAGCCGCATGATGGCGGCGCCATCATCGAGCTTAATGTGATGGAACTGGAAGTTCTCCCGCGTTGTAACATGCCCCTTATTCAGGGGAGCGTACTTTTCGGCAAGCACTCCGAGCGCATCGAGCTGGTCCGCATTCACGCCACCGAACGGGCACTTGATGCGGAACATCTGCGCGTCCGGCTGGCGCTGGCCATAGACGCCCTGCCGCAGGCGGAAAGCCATGAAATCGGTCTCCGACCATTCGCCTGCTCGGAAGCGGGCTACCTGCGTTTCAAAGTCGTCAATTTCTTCCGGAAGTATCTCGATAATGCTTTTGGCTCGAGGCTTCCATTCCGTCTGGGTCATTATCTTCGCTCTCCTTCCGAGAATGAGTAAGTGTGCTAAGTATGGAGGGGTTACTATTCCGCATCAAACAAAAACCCCGCTCTGTTCCTTTGAGCGGGGCGTCTATGTCATTCGGCAAAGCCTGCTTGCCGACCCCTTAATGGTCGTTCATACAGGCGCATATAATGTCGAAAGCGCATTGCGGCATACTAGCGTCAACTTTAACAATCCAGCCCGTGCCTGTCAACATGAAGCCAGGCGTTTTCGGCTGAGTGAGCAGCTAACATCGCTCCGTAATAAGAGTGTATCGATTGCACTCAGGTTTGACGAAATAAGGGCAGGATTATAGAATAAGCCTATTACTTTGTGCCATTTTCCACAAAGTATGAAGCAGTCCAATTCGGAATAACCAGAAGGGAAAGTTCTGATGTCAATGGACTCTGTGGAAGTTCCTGAAGTAGTGGTCCTGCGGCTTCCGCTGTATGTGAGAGCGCTATCACAGCTCATGTCCGAATCGACGGATGTGGTCAGTTCACAGCAGCTCGGCAGCCTGTTGCAGATGACGCCCGCGCAGATTCGCAAGGACCTGAGCTACTTTGGGCGCTTTGGGAAGCAAGGCAGAGGCTACGATGTGCGCTTCCTGCTGCACGAACTGCAGGAAATCCTGGGTCTCGACCGCGAGTGGCGCGCATGCCTAGTCGGAGTGGGCAGGCTCGGCAGGGCGATAATCAACTACCCGGGCTTCTACCGGGAGAACTTCCGCATCGTGGCAGCGTTCGACGGGGACCGGGCGCAGGTGGGCAACACCATCGGCGAGTTCAATGTGCAGCCGATGTCCGAGCTAACCGAGACGGTCATAGACAAGAAGATTAGCATCGGCATCGTCGCCGTTCCCGCGCAACAGGCCCAGAACGTCATAGACGTCCTGATAGATAACGACATCAAGGGCATCCTGAACTATGCGCCGGTCGCGGCGAAGGTTCCGATGAACATCGTCGTGCGGAACATAGATCCGGTGCTGTCATTGCAATCGATGACCTTTTATCTGCGCGAACTGGAATGACGGAAACTTACAGGGATACACAGGACTGACAGGACAACAAAAGGGGGCGGCTATAGTAGCCGCCCCCTTATTTTAGGCAGATTTGCCCGTGTCCCTTTGAATGGTTTGGGAAGGAAGCATCACCCCCATCCTAACCTTCCCCCATCAAGGGGGAAGAGACTTTACTGGGCTATGATGACTGTTGTGGTGGCGCAGCGCCGTCACCGCGTCTTCGACGCCGACGCCTTGCAGCCAGCACGCGCGCCTGTGAGCGCCTGAGCGAGAACATCGCGCGCTGCAAGTCCATGTCGGAGGTGCGGCTGGCGATGCGCTCTTCGGCTCGGAGCACGGCTGCCTCGGCGCGCTCGATGTCGATCTCTTCGGCTCGTTCCGCAGTGTCGGCGAGTATCGTAACCCTGTTTGCCAGCACTTCCAGGAAGCCGCCGCTGACCGCCATGTAGTTCTCTTCGCCGTCCTTGTCAACGCGAATCTCACCCGGCTGCAATGCCGTCAGCAATGGCGCGTGGTTCGGCAGGATGCCCAGCTGCCCGTCAATACCGGGCGCAACGAGCATGTCCACATCCTCGGAATAGACCATCCGCTCCGCGGTTACTATTTCCAGTCGCATAGCCATTTAAGGCACTCCCGGGGGTAAGGGAAACTGTCACCCCCATCCTAACCCCTTCCCCCATCAAGGGGGAAGGAACAAATCTTAACTTACGGCGGCCATCTGCTCGGCGCGCTCGACGGCTTCGTCGATTGTGCCGACCATGTAGAAAGCCTGTTCCGGCAGTTCGTCGTGCTGGCCGTCGAGAATCTCACGGAAGCCGCGCACCGTCTCGCGTATCGGCACGAAGCGGCCCGGCGCTCCGGTGAAGACCTCAGCCACGAAGAACGGCTGGGTGAGGAAGCGCTGAATCTTGCGCGCCCTCGCCACAATCTGGCGGTCTTCGTCGGAAAGCTCCTCGATACCGAGAATCGCGATGATGTCTTGCAGGTCGGCATAGCGCTGGAGCACCTGCTGCACGCCGCGCGCCACATCGTAGTGTTCCTGACCGACGACGGCAGGCTCCAGGATGCGGGAGAAGGAAGTGAGCGGGTCAACGGCGGGATAGAGGCCCTGCGCCGCAAGCGCGCGCTCAAGGGCGACAACCGCGTCGAGGTGTCCGAAGGTCGTAACGATGCCAGGGTCGGTGTAGTCGTCCGCCGGCACGTAGATAGCCTGGAAGGATGTAATGGAGCCGTTGAGCGATGATGTGATGCGCTCTTCGAGGTCGCCCATCTCGGTGCCGAGCGTGGGCTGGTATCCGACCGCGGAGGGCATTCTGCCGAGCAGCGCGGAGACTTCCATGCCCGCAAGAATGTAGCGGTAGATGTTGTCAACGAAGAGCAGCACGTCCTGGCCGCGCTCTTCCTTGAAATACTCTGCCATCGTCAGACCGGTCAGACCGACACGGGCGCGGATTCCGGGAGGCTCGTTCATCTGGCCAAAGACTAGCACGGTGTTGGCGAGAACGCCGGACTCCTGCATTTCGCGCCAGAGGTCGTTGCCTTCGCGGGAGCGCTCGCCCACGCCAGCGAATACGGACACGCCTTCGTGCTCCTCGCTGATGTTGCGGATGAGTTCCTGAATGATGACCGTTTTGCCGACACCGGCGCCGCCGTACGCGCCGACCTTGCCGCCCTTGGTGAAGGGAGTAATCAGATCCATCACCTTGATGCCGGTTTCGAGAATCTCGACCTGCGTCGCCTGGTCCTCGAACGTTGGCGGCTTGCGGTGGATGGGCCACTCGTCGCCGGACTCGACCTCTTCTAGGTCGTCGAGCGTCTCGCCGAGCGCGTTGAAAAGCCTGCCGAGCGTGGGGTCGCCGACGGGAACGGAGACGGGATTGCCCGTGTCAACGGCGTCAACGCCGCGTATGAGGCCCTCGGTCGCGCCAAGCGCGAGGCAGCGCACCCAGTTGTTGCCGATGTGCTGCTCGACCTCAAGCACCAGACGCTCGCCTGCGATGCTTGTCTCAAGCGCGTTGTAGATTGCCGGCATTTCCTCTGCGGGGAACTCAACGTCCACCACAGTGCCGATGACCTGGGTTACCTTTCCCGTTGCCATGGTTCCTCCGTAAGAGCTATCAGTTTTCAGTGGTAAGTTTTCAGTTATCGGTAAGCAGCCATTTAGATAATGGATTACTATGTCCATACCATTAGGATGATTATTCTGCCCTCACCCTCACCCTGAGGGAGAGGGGATATAGGAGGCTGAAAACCAGCCTATTACTCGACCGCCGCGACACCGCCTACGATGTCCAGCAATTCCTTAGTTATCGTTTCCTGTCGTGCCTTGTTCATCACGAGCGTCAGGTCTTCGACCATCTCATTGGCGTTGTCGGTCGCGTTGCGCATCGCAACCATGCGCGCCGACTGTTCGCTGGCGATGCCTTCGAGCAGGTAGTGGTATAGCTGCATCTCGACGTAGCGAGGAAGCAGCTGGTCAAGCACCGGGCGCTCGTCCGGCTCGTAGATGTAGCCGACTGCCTGGGACGCTTCCATTTCCGCGGGTACGACCGGGAGCAATTGCACGACTACCGGGCGCTGAAGCGTGGTGTTCACGAAGTCGGCGTAAGCGACATAAACAGCATCCACCTCTTCGTTGGTGAACGAGTCAATGACCATTCGGGCTACCGGCGTGACGGCGTCGAGTCCGGGGCGGTCAGGAATATCGGTGAAGACGGCTTGCACATCCTGGCCGGTCCTCACCATGAAGTCCCTGCCCTTCTTGCCCATCGCGATGACTTTCACGCCCGCGCCCTGCTGATCGACGACGAACTGCCCTGCCGCACGGTTGATGTTGGAGTTCAAGCCGCCCGTGAGTCCCCTGTCAGGGGATATGACGACAAGACCGACATTATTGCGCGGACGCTCTACGAGCAGGGGATGGTGCTCTTCATCGTCCTGCGTCTGTGCGGCGAGATGCGAGAGCAGCGTCTGCATCAGATCGGCGTATGGCCTGCCGCGAAGGGCGGCTTCCTGAGTGCGGCGCATCTTGGACGCCGCAATCATAGACATCGCCTTCGTAATCTTCGCGGTGTTCTCGACGCTGCGAATGCGCCGTCTGATTTGTCTTACGCTTGCCATAATTTAATCCTGCGCGGAGCCTTCGTGTTTGTAACGTTCTTACTGCTTCTGCTTGGGGCGCTTGAGATACGCTCTAACAGATGCCCCGCCATATCCACGGTGGTATCCAGTCACGCCTACAAGTTCCCACCCTTCATCACCGAGCGAATTCAAGTGATCTTCCTCTTCGCTAGGAAGCCAAGATTCGAACAATCTCCCCATGTTGCTTTTCTTCAGGGTAGTCGGCTCTATGACTTTGTACTCCCACCTCTGCATCACTACGCTCCAGATTTACTGCCTTACCCTACTCCTAGATTGTAGATTCCTCACTTTGTTCGGAATGACAGATATGTGGTCTAGTAAGGCACATTCGCCTTGAAATCGTCGATGGCTGCCTTGAGCGCCTCTTCGTTGTCGCCGCCGATGTCCCGCGCTTCAGCAATGCTTGCGAGGAGGTCAGGCTGGTTGGAGGCGAAGTAGCTCGCGAATGCCGCCTCGAACGCCCGAACCTTTTCGATTTCAACATCGTCCAGATAGCCGTTCGCAAGCGCGTACAGGATTACCGCCTGCTGTTCCATCGAAATCGGGGCGTTCTGGTCTTGCTTGAGGATTTCGGTGGCGCGCTGGCCGCGCTCTAGCTGCTGGCGCGTCGCCGCGTCGAGGTCTGCCGTGCCGAACTGCGCGAATGTCTGAAGCTCGGCGTACTGCGCGAGGTCGAGGCGCAGGCTTCCTGCCACGCCCCGGATTGCGCGAGTCTGCGCGGCGCTGCCCACACGAGAGACGGAGAGACCGGCGTTCACTGCCGGGCGGATGCCGGAGTTGAACAGCTCAGGCTCAAGGTATATCTGACCGTCGGTGATGGAGATAACGTTGGTGGGCACATACGCCGACACGTCGCCCGCGAGCGTCTCAATGATTGGCAATGCCGTAATGGAGCCGCCGCCGTTAGGCTCGTCGAGCTTAGCGGCGCGCTCAAGCAGCCGACTGTGCAGGTAGAAAACATCGCCCGGATAGGCTTCGCGTCCCGGCGGACGGCGAAGCAGAAGCGACATCTGCCTGTATGCCCAGGCGTGCTTGGAGAGGTCGTCGTAGATGATGAGGGCGTCCTTGCCCTGCCACATGAACTCTTCGCCCATCGCGCAGCCGGAGTAGGGCGCGAGGTACTGCATCGGCGCGGGGTCGGAGGCGTTGGCCGCGACTACGATGGTGTGTTCCATCGCGCCGTACTGCTCCAGCAGCGCTACCGTCTGCGCGACCTTGCCGACCTTCTGGCCGATGGCGACATAGATGCAGATGAGGTCGCCGCCCTTCTGATTGATGATGCTGTCGAGAGCAATCGCGGACTTGCCTGTGGAGCGGTCGCCGATGATAAGCTCACGCTGCCCGCGACCGACGGGAATCATCGCGTCGATTGCCTTGATGCCGGTCTGAACCGGCGTGTCAACAGAACTGCGGATCGCCACGTTGGGGGCAACGACTTCAACTTCGCGTGTGCTGCTCGTGTTGATGGGGCCCTTGCCGTCAATGGGCTGACCGAGAGCGTCCACAACACGCCCGACAAGCTCGTCGCCGACCGGCACGACAACAACGCGGCCGGTGCTTCTGACTTCCGAGCCTTCCTTCACGGCGAGGGGGTCGCCGAGAATCACGGTGCCTACGCTGTCCTCTTCGAGGTTGAGCGCCATGCCCATAACGCCGCCCTCGAACTCAAGCAGTTCGGAATAGGCGACGCCGGACAAGCCGTGAACCTGCGCTATGCCGTCACCAACTTCAATGACTGTGCCGACATCAACCATGCTCAGGTCGCGCCCGAACTCTTCAATCTGGCGCCTGATTACCGAAGCAATATCTTGTCCTCTGACTGCCATGCAGGTCCTCCGTGTGCAAGCGACACACCGCCGGCGTGTCGCTCGAAGATTTAGTTCTCTATGCGCCCAGTTACGCTATGCACCGTGTACGAGTTCGCGGCGCAGTTCGTCCAGTCTCGTTCGTGTGCTACCGTCGATTACCTTGTCGCCTACACGCGCTACGAAGCCGCCGATAATCTGCGGCTCAACTCTTGATGTAGCCGTAATGTCCTTGCCTACTATGCCGGTCAGCATCGCCTCTATGCGCTGCTGCTGTTCGTCGCTCAGCGGAACGGCGGCGACTATTTCGGCGCGTTCAACGCCATTGTGCTCGTCAAGCATCTGCTGGTAGGACTCCGTGATGCTGGGGAGCAGGCGTGCCGAATTGCGCGACGCCAGAAGAGAGATCAGGTTTCGCGCGAGATCGCTGACCGAATCGCCCAGCGTCTCTCCAATCAGATCAGTCTTCTGGGCAAGCGTAAGTTGCGGGGCGTCCAAGAAATTCGCGAATTCCTCATTAGCCATCGCGTCAGAGAGCAAGGCAAGGTCGTCAAGCCATCTGTCCGGCTCGCCCTGATCCAATGCTATGGCGAAGACCGCCTGTGCGTACCTTCGCGCGGATGCTCCTCTTGCCATTTCGTCCTTCTTGTTTCTGGATTCCTGCTTCCGCAGGAATGACGATGATTTGTGGGGTTTCACCCCCATCCCCCGCTTCCGCGAAGGCAGGCTCTAGCCTTCCCCCATCAAGGGGGAAGGGACTTTTGCCAATAGCTAGTTGCGGGTTATGCGGGAGTCGCTTTCTTCGAGAACGCGGTCGATGATGTCATGGTGGGCCTGTTCGTCGAGGGAGCGCTCGACTACGCGCTCGGCAGCGGTAATCGCGAGGCCAGCAAACTCGCCGCGAAGCTGCTCGATGGCGGCATCGCGCTCGCGCTGTATGTTCGCCTCGGCGCGGACACGCTCGGCCTCGATTTCCTGCCTGACCTTGGCGGTCTCTTCCTCTCGGAAGCGCTCCGCCACTTCACGCGCTGAGGCGATGAGCTGCTGCCCTTCAGTGCGGGCGGCTTCGAGCTGCGACTCGACCTCAGCCTGAGACGCTGCCGATTCCTCCCGGGCGCGCTCGGCGGCTTCGAGGCTCTCCCTGATGCGCTCAGAGCGCTGGTCGAGCATGTTGACGATGGGCTTGTACAGGAACTTCATCAGCAAGAACAGCAAAATCAAGAAGCTGATGATGTGCGTTATCAAGCCAGGCAGGTTAATTCCCAAGGCTTCCATGCCGTTTCCCCTAACTTAGCTTTTTGGCGGACAAGGGCTTTCACCCCCATCCTAACCTTCCCCATTGAGGGGGAAGGGACTATTGCAAATTCAGAGTGCCTATACGAACTTGATGATGATCGCCACGACGAGCGCGTAAATCGCGATAGCCTCGGTGAACGCGATGGCGAGAATCATGTTCTGCTGAATGATGCCGGCCGCGTCGGGGTTGCGTCCCAGCGACTCCATCGCCTTTGCTGCCAGCAGGCCGATGCCGATACCAGGGCCTAGCGCGCCGAGTCCGATTGCCAGACCTGCGCCCAGACTTGCAAAATCCTGCATTACTTCCATTTCCAATTCTCCTTACTTCTAGTTTCTGCGTCCCCTGTACTTTTCAGGGTGATACGCATTTGTTGACTCGATGATGTTGTCTAGTGATGCTCGCCGCCGTGTGCGGTCGTTGCCATTACGGCGAAGACCAGAGTGAGCATAGCGAAGATGAACGCCTGAATCGCGCCCACGAAAAGCTCCAGCCCCAGGAACGGGATCAGGCCGATGAGCGGGAACAGGAACGCCATCGCAATCAGCAGCACCTCGCCGGCGAAGATGTTGCCGAACAGACGGAAGGTGAAGCTGATGATCTTGGCGACCTCGCCGATTGCTTCGAGGATGCCCACGAAGAACCCGACGGGGCCCTCCTTGAAGTTGATGAATTTGCCGAGGTGACCGAATCCGAGGGCGGAAAAGCCCCAGAAGTGGATCGTCACCATCGCAATGAGCGCGATGGCGAGCGTGGTGTTCACATCGGTGTTGGCGCTGCGGAGGAACGGGACGAGCAGACCTGCCCGCTTGCCTTCGGGCGCACCATTTGCCTTGTACTCCGTGGCGCTTATGTCTCCAATTTCCTTATTGACCGAGCCGAAGCTCAAGTAGCCGAATGCCCCGTCGCCCTCGAATATCTGTAGGTGGATGTCGTCATAGTTGACAGACTGACCGGACTTCTCTGCCTTCTCTTCCGCGTGCTTAATGACATATTTCCCCGGCTCGATCCAGCCGATGGTGCCGAATCCGGGGAGGATGCCTATCCAGTTGGAGACCATAATGAACAGGAAGATGGTCATAACGAGGGGGAAGAAGCGGCGCGCTCGCTCGCGGCCCGCGATACGCTCGCACAGGTCGAGAAAGAACTCAAGGAAGACCTCGACGAGGTTTTGCAAGCCGCGCGGCACTTCGCTCATCCGTCGTGTCGCGAAGAAGGATATGACCAGCAAAGCGACGATGGTAATCCAGGCGGTCACCATCGTATTTTTCAGAGTGAAGCCGAATATCTTAGTGGGGATGAAAGGTTCGGCAGGGATTTGAATGTGCGCCAGTGGTGCGCCGAGGAAGCCAAGTCCGAACGCATTGCCGAGAGCGCCACCCAACAGACTGACTACAAATGCGATTAGCGCGATTATGAGTATTGCCAGAGTCTTAGGATTGCTAAGCACGCTCTACAATGTCCCCTGTTATTCAATATCAGAATCTGACTTGGCAGAGAATACAGCCGTTAATCATCAACATCGGCGGCGAAGACCGACAACAACATCCGCATCATTCCGACCAGCGCCACCACTATCCCCAGACCTAGCCCCAGCAGTGTGAACAGCGGGCTCCAACCGGTCCTGCCATCAAGCCACCAACCGCCCAAGGCTCCACCCCCGATACAAACGGCTACATACCAGCCGATGCCTGTAAGACGGAGTACCAGCGCCAATCTTTCGGCGTTCAATCGCGTCCCCTCCGAGGGCTTGTGTAGTATATCACAATCGATTTCGGAATGTAAATTTTTAGTTTACATGTCGCAAAAGCAGACGACTCCGCCGATGTTCAGCGGAGTCGTTACGGTTAATGCATGGTGATTGCGCGTGCGCCTACCGATGTTGGTGAGGTGCGTCTCCCTGCCCCAAGTCCAGATCGAGCGAGCCGATGAAGTCCTCGAATGCCGAGAGCTTCGCGCGCTCCTCTTCGGTGACGGGGCGCGGTTCGGCTTCGTCGTCTTCATCGACATGCACCGCCCTGCCGGTTTCCGCGTCCAGCATTATCGCAGCCTTCTCCACAACGGCGTCTTCGGCGTAGATTGGAGACTCGGTGCGCACGGCGAGCGCCAGGGCGTCGCTGGGTCGGGAGTCAACTTCCATAGTGGAGCCTTTGACCTGAAGCACGATTTTCGCGTAGAAAGTGTCGTCGGAAAGATCGGAGACGACTATCCTGTCAACGGTCGCGTCCAGAGATGATATGACATCGGAAAGAAGGTCGTGCGTAAGCGGCCTGGGCACGGCCACATTCTGGAGCTTGAGCGCTATTGCGTCCGCCTCGCCGGGGCCGATCCAGATAGGCAGAAACTTTTCCGTGTCCTTCACTCGCAGTATAACCACCCGCTGCTGGTTCATAAGGCTTACACGAATGCCATCAATGGTTAATTCCAGCATCAGACCATCCCCTCCATAAAAATCCGCTCCGAATGTGAGCCTATTGTAAGCACATGGCATATTGGTGTCAACGCACCCAGATGCGTTGACAGACGCCTGCTAGAGTTGCGTAAGCTCTCTAAATGGCTGACCTTTCAGGCGTCGTTCCAGCGCCGAACGCGCCATGGTAACGCGTCGTTCACAGCCTACGCAGATGATGCCGATGTCCGCGCCAACGCGAACGACGCGCCAAGCGAACTCGCCGCAGGGATGCCGTTTCTTCAGGCGCACGAAATCGCCGACCTCGTACTGCGTTACCACTGCATGCCCTCCTGCAACAGTACGCGGTTGATGTCATCGCGCAGCCTTTCCGCGGCGGCGCGGGCGCCATCCGCGAAGCCATTCGCCGTTCGGTCGGCGTAGATTATTCCCCGCGCGGAATTGATCAGGATGTTGGGTGAGGCTGCCTGCCCATCGGCACTGCGGTCTATGCCATTCTTAACTGCCGCTTCAAGCTCGCCGCCCTGCGCGCCGATGCCGGGTATGAGTATCGGCATGCCGGGGCAGCGTCGCCTTACCGTGCGGAGTTGGTCGGGAGAAGTGGCTCCCATTACCAGCCCCAGGTTGCCGTTGGCGTTCCACTCTGATGAGCGAATCGCCATCCACTCGTAAAGCGGCATCTTTTGTCCTTTATCATGTCCCTCATCATCAACGGCAACTTCCGAAGCGTCCGGTGAAATCGTAATGTCCTGGAACTCATACGCGCCCGGATTCGATGTGCGACATAGCACGAACACGCCCCTGTCAGCGTAGTTGAAGAATGGCAGGAGGGAATCTTCGCCCAGGTAACCGTTGACGGTAACGGCGTCGAATCCCCAGTAGTCGAACATAGCCTCGGCGTACTTCGCGCTGGTGGAGTCGATGTCGCCGCGCTTGGCGTCGCACAGCAGTACGACGTCCGGCGCGACCTTGCGGATGTACGATACCGTGTCGCGCAGGGCTTCCAGTCCTTCCAGACCGAGCGCCTCGTAGAAGGCGATATTGGGCTTATACGCGCACACCAGGTCTCTTGTGGTGTCCACGATGGCGCGGTTGAACTTTCGCACATCCGCGATGGGCATGAGCGCGGGGTCCACGTCCAAGCCCACACAGACGAGGCTGCGATTGGCGCGCGCCGCGTTTCCAAGTCTCTTTATGAACTCGCTCACCTATTCTTACCCTCAGCCCAGCCCTCTCCCTGAAGGAGAGAGAATATGTGCGCCCATTGATATTGCGTTCTATCCAGTCTAATATCGCAACATACCCTGAACAAGTGCCTATCCCGTCATTTTCGCGCCGCTTAATAATGTCAGATTCCAGTATCCACGTCCGATTATCGAGTGTATTCGACCGACTGCTCGACTGCTACGGCAGCCAGCACTGGTGGCCATCGGACACGCCTTTCGAGGTGATGGTGGGGGCGGTCTTGACGCAGGCGACAGCTTGGACGAACGTGGAGCGCGCTATTGCAAGGCTGAAGGAGGAAGATGCGCTCTCGCCTGCGACCATACGCGCGATGGATGCCGAAACGCTTGCGAGCCTCATATATTCCAGCGGCTTTTACAACGCCAAGGCCATCAGGCTGAAGGCGCTGGTGCGGTACATCGGCGACACATACGACGACGATATCGACGTCATGCG
Organism: Dehalococcoidia bacterium; assembly: GCA_965204855.1. Taxonomy (GTDB): domain Bacteria; phylum Chloroflexota; class Dehalococcoidia; order Lucifugimonadales; family JADFKI01; genus Bin90. Next base: position 497,299 of record OZ242018.1, on the reverse strand, counting down.
CGCCGAGGACGGCGTGAAGCTGCGCCGCGAACTGCTGGCAATCAAGGGAATCGGCGAGGAGACGGCGGACGCCATCCTGCTATACGCGCTGGACAAGCCGACGTTCGTCATCGACGCATACACGCGCAGGCTGTTCAATCGGCTTGGGGTTACGCCTGAATCAGAGAATTACTCAGCGTACCAGGGGATGTTCAGCGATAGCCTGCCGCAGGATACAGAGTTGTTCGCCGAGTATCACGCGCTAGTTGTTCAACACTGCAAGGAGGCGTGTCGAAGGGCGCCCGTGTGCGAGAGATGCTGCCTGCTGGAAATATGCCCGACGGGACAGGGAGTGACTAACGACAGCTAGACGCTCGTGAACCACTCCGTGAACAGAGCAGCCAGTGCCTCGTCGCCTGAGAGCGCGATTCGTCCCCGTCGCACCGAACGGCGCAGCTGCAGCCTGCCGTAGCAGTACAGGATGTAAGTGTCGGTGTCGCAGGCGAACGTGACGTCCGCAAGGGAGTCATCAGAGGGCGTGTGCGTGAAGTTGTCCCCGCTCACCGTTACGTCGTAGCCGCCGTCCGCGTCGGTCAGGTCGAAGCGATAGCGTATCGGCGTGTCGAGCGGCTCGCCCTTTTGGAAGCCGGAGCGCAGCCAGCGCCACACGAAGTCCAGCAGGAACGGCCTTGCGCGGTCGCTGAGCTTCGCGCTGCGGTCTATGGGATAGCGAATGTCCCAAAAGTGTATCGCCAGCTCGGACGCTCGAATGTCTATGAGCCTGTCCACGCTGATTACGAAGTACGGATGCCAGGTGGGTAGAGGATATGACGACTCATCCAGTTCCAGCAGGATAGTGTTGAATCTCTTGCAACTGGCGTTGAAGTCGTAGAACAGGTCCTCGTGGATGGCGTTGCGCGTATCGACGAGCCGCTCCATTCCCTGCTCAGGGCTTGACGGGCGCGTCCAGCCCATCGGCGGCTCCACGATGCCCTTGACCGCGTTCGTGATGCTGAGGCCGAACACATTCGCGCCCAGAATCAGGTGCGTGATGACATCGGCAATCTTCCAGCCTTCACATGCGCTGGCATATACGTCCGGGTCGCGCCAGATGTTGTCCGGCAGCGTATGCAGGTACGCCGCCATCTCGTTCGACAGGTCGCGCACGAGCCGGATGCGCTCCTTCACCTGCTGTGCATCACTCATAGCGCCGCCCTTATCTCTTCAGCGATTTCGTTTTCACGGTCGATGTCAACCAGAACCTTGTCCAGTATATCTTGAGATTGTCGTTGTAGTGTCGCGATGTGCGGCGGGCCGTCACCCCAGAGGCTGCTCTTGCGGCGCGGCACCACATGCATGTGGAAGTGCGGCACCTCCTGCAGGCTGGCGACGCCGTTGTTATTGTACAGCGTGATGCCGTCCGGCGAGTATGTTTTCACGAACGCGGCGGACACCCGGCGCACTGCACACATCACGGCGGACGATTCTTCGTCGGTCAGGTCAAGGACGGTGGGCGCGTGCCTGCGCGGAATGACCAGTACCTGCCCCACTTCAAACTGGCGTATGTTGACGACTGTGAGCGTCAGTTCGGTCTCTTCCACGAGTCCCTTGTCAAGCCGCCCGGCTATCAGTTCGCAGAACACGCAGGGTGTCATTTCCGGGAGTTCAAAGGGCGCGCTCGTCATAATCTCGGGGGTTTTCAATTTGTACTTTTACCGTTAGGGACGAGCATAATTCATTTCACCCCCATCCTAACCTTCCCCCTTGATGGGGGAAGGGACAATTGGCAACTCAAATGCCCTTGTCCACGATATAGGCGGCAAGGTCTGCTGTGCGGCAGCTGTACCCCCATTCGTTGTCGTACCAGCCGACCACCTTGATCATATTTTCGCCGACGGTCATTGTGGACAGGGCATCGAGAATGCAGCTATGCGGGTTTTTCACGATGTCGCTGCTCACCAGCGGCTCTTCACTGTATTCCAGCACGCCGTTCAGCCCATTCGAGGCGGCTTCCCTGAACGCGGCATTAACTTCACCTGCGGAAGCGGGATGCTCCAGCGTGGCGACGAAGTCCGTCACCGAGCCTGCCGGCGTTGGAACGCGCATTGCCATGCCGTTCAGCTTGCCGTCAAGCTCGGGCAGCACGATGCCAACCGCCCTTGCCGCGCCCGTCGTGGTCGGGATGATGTTCACGGCACCGGCGCGCGCGCGCCGCAAGTCCTTATGTCCGCCGTCCAGTATCCGCTGGTCGTTCGTGTAGGCGTGGATAGTGGTCATCAGCCCTTGTTCAATACCGAAGTTGTCGTGGAGCACCTTCGCCATCGGCGCGACACAATTGGTGGTGCAGGATGCGTTGGACACGATGTTGTGCCGGTCGGGGTCGTAGAGGCGTTCGTTCACACCGAGTACGAGAGTGATGTCTTCGTTGCGGGCGGCGGCGGAGATGATGACCTTCTTCGCGCCCGCTTCGAGATGCTGAGCGGCGCTGCCCGCGTTGGTGAATGCGCCGGTACACTCCACCACGACATCCACGCCACACGCGCCCCATGAAAGGTTGGAGGGGTCCCGCTCGGTGGTGGTGCCTATCTCTTTGCCGTCAACGACGATACCGCTATCGGTCGCCTCAACTTCTCCAGGATACTTGCCGTAAGTGGAGTCGTACTTGAACAGGTGAGCGTTCGTCTCAGGAGGGTAGGCGCCGTTGACGGAGGCAACCTCCAGTTTGTCGGCATGGCGCTCCAAGATGGCGCGCAGTACCTGTCTGCCTATACGCCCGAAGCCATTGATCCCTACGCGAGTATTCATAGCGCTGCGAAGCCTCCTTCCATACCTGAATATCGGCTTGCCACCTCACAACCCAATTATATCTATCGCAAAAGCGCACTACAATTAAAGGTGGGAAATCAGCAATTTCGCTACACTCGTGCCATTTCGCGCCGCATCTGCGCCAGACCCATCGGCCCTAGGTTCAATGCGCGTGTGTGGAACTCCTTGAGGTCGAACTCCGCCCCTTTGCGCCGCTTGGCATCCTCGCGAGCGTTCAGCCACTCACGCTCGCCAACCTTGTATGAGATTGCCTGCGCCGGCATGCCGAGATAGCGGTCAACCTCACTCGCCACGAAGTCTTCCGGGAAGTGACTGCGCTGCTTGATGAACTCCAGTCCGATGTCCGGATTCCAGGCCTCTCCAGGGTGGAAGTCGGAGTCGTCGGGGATGGCGAATCCGAGATGCATGCCGATGTCAATAATCACGCGGACGCTGCGAAGCGCCTGCGCGCGCAGCATGCCGAGATAGTAGTCGGGGCTTTCGAGGTATCCAAGTTCTGCCATCAGTCGCTCAGCGTACAGCGCCCATCCTTCGATGTAGCCGGAAGTGCCGCCCATTGCCGTCTGGAAGCGCGATAGTTCGCTGGTGAGGTACTTGGCGATGCCACGCTCGAAGTGGTGCCCCGGCACGCCCTCGTGATACGCGATGGACGCTTCGCCCCAGAGCGGGAAGCGTGTCTTTCCGCCCGTGGGATACCAGGTGCGCCCCGGACGGCTGAAGTCCTCCGACGGCGAGGTGTAGTACATCGCCAGCGCGCCGCCGGGTGGAGCAATCATCGCCTCGATGCGCTGCACGGGTTCCGGTATGTCGAAGTGCGTGCCATTCAGTTCGGCGATGGTCGTGTCCTGCAACTCCTGCATCCAGTTCCGGAATGCATCCACCCCCTCGATGGCGCGGTCGGGGTCGGTCTCCAGGAACTGCTTTGCCGCCTCCACGCCCGCGCCGGGCAGGATGCGCTCCGACGTCTTTGCCATCTCGCTCTCGACCCAGCGCAGCTGCTCCCAGCCCCAGTTGTATGTCTCCATGAAGTCCATGTCCGTGCCGTTGAATGCACGCGAGGAGAGGGCGTAACGCTCCTCGCCGACGCCGTCCTGTTCCACCGCACCCTTCATGTATTCATCCGACAGGAAGCGCCCCATATCGGTGTATGCAGCTGCCGCGGCATCAGCACCCGCTGTAAGATCACGACGCATCGCGTCCGACTCCACGCCCGAAGCGTCGAACGCATCGAGCAATCCGTGAAAGAACGATGGAGAGCCTGTCGCTCCCGTCCACACTTGCGCCTGCTCGGCGCATCCGGCAGCCTGTCGGCGGCTGCTTGTCCTGGACTGGCGCGCGCCTTCCCGCAGGCTCTGACGGTAGCTCTCCAGCCCCTGCGGAACGAGCGCCATGCGCGCCGCTATGTTCCGCCATTCTTCTTCCGTGTCGCGCGGCATCAGGTCGAAGGTCATTCGAATGCCCTGAAAGGCGCTGCCGAGCACGCGCAGACTGCGAAGATGCTCGCCGGCATCATGCGTATCGAGGCTTGTCTGCAAGTCGTCCAGCATCGCATCTCGCGCAATCCGGTCGCGTTCGTTCTCGACGACTGCGGCGTTCAGCGCGGCGACGGTCTGCCGATTCAGGTCGGCATTGGCGTCCGCGCCTTGAGGCGAGAAGTCCGACATCTTGTCGTCGTAGCCCGGCACGCCAATCGAAGTCGCGCTCAGGGGATTGAGCGCAGCGTATCGCTCAACGTAGTCGTTTGCGATGTCATAGATTTGGGACATATCGGTTCAACCATCTCCAAGTTTCACGCCTGGCAGTAAAATGTAAAGTCTTCAAATTGCATGCGGCATAGTGTCTTCGCTACGCCACGTGTTTATCATATATGATAAAGGGAAATTCGACACACATCGCGGAGACGAAACGACTATTGAACCCACTGCCTCAATCTCGGAGGGACAATATGGAGCGCGAACAGGAATTGCTTCGTCGTATTACAGTAAATCCAGGGATTTTTGGGGGTAAGCCGATTATCCGCGGTATGCGTGTAGCGGTCGAACACGTCCTTAGCATGCTTGCCGCCGGAGACACGGCGCAAGTCATCCTTGAAGAATATCCATTTCTCGAACCGGAAGACATTCAGGCGTGTATCTTGTACGCCTATCGTTCGCTGGCGGGAGAGTATGTGTATGAGCGTATGTCGATTCAAGAAGCGTAATGAAGTTCCTTCTTGACGCCTGTGCCTCATCGCGCAGAATGTACTCAACCCTGACGAGCCTGGGGCAGGATGTAGTATCAGCCCTTGAAATCGACCCCAGCGCCGAAGACGAGGAACTCCTTGCGCTTGCGACCGCAGAACAGCGGATACTCATCACTGGAGACAAAGACTTTGGAGAGTTGGTCTTTGTACGCAGGCTGCCGCATCCTTGCATCATTCGCTTCGTTGACATGCCCGTAGCGGAGAAAGTGGCAGCAATGACGGAGCTCTTGGAAAACTACCAAGACGACCTAACCGCAGATGCTTTGATTGTCGTAACAAAGAGTCGAATTCGAGTGCGCCGCAGTTCAACGAACCGTTGACTTCTGGACTTGCCAGCTTACGGAAAGAAGAAAGCGTCAGACCCTCTGCGGCACCGGATCGCCCTTGTAGAGGCGTCCCCTGTCTCCGACCGTGCGGTCGCGCTCGAAGGACATGATAGGTACGCCGTACCCGCAGCTCGTGCTGGTCTTTTCTATATGAATGTCTATCACCTGTCGCATTGGGAGAGCGATGTCATCGGCTTGTTGCCCCAGTACCAGGGCTGCCAGAGGCGAATCCTCGATCGGCATCGCCCGCGCCCGTCCGTATAGGCGCACGATTCCAGCGTTCTCTTCCTCGAAGGCACATATCATCACTGTGACGGGGCTGCCGGCCTCCGAGTGACGCGCCGTCTCGTTCCCGCTGCCGGTGTAGTCGAGATATGCCACGCGGTTTGGGCCGATGATGTGCAGCGGCACGCCGCCCTTGGGTGAGACATTGACTGCATCTATTTCGCCATTCTTGCCGTCGCCGAAGTTCGCCGTGCCAACGAAGAACACCGGAACATTCCTAATCATTTCTGCCTGCTCGTCGGTTATGCGTGTGTACGATGTTGCCACTTTGTCCCTCCGTCCGCGTGTCGTCCATCTGCTTGTCGCATTGTCTGAGGTTAAATCTAGCCCAACACCTTCTCATACACTCGCCGCCCTGCGAAGCGCGCTTTGTCGCCTAGCTCCTCCTCGATGCGAAGCAGGCGGTTGTACTTGGCGGTGCGCTCTCCGCGAGCGGGCGCGCCGGACTTTATCTGGCCCGCGTTAGTGCCGACTGCGAGGTCGGCTATCGTCGTGTCCTCGGTCTCGCCGGAGCGGTGGCTGATGACCACACCCCAGCCAGCATCCTGCGTCATATTTACCGCGTTCAGTGTCTCGGTCACCGTGCCTATCTGGTTCAGCTTGATAAGCACGGCATTGCCCGCATTCATCGAGATGCCCTTGCGGATGAGTTCAGTGTTCGTGGTGAACAGGTCATCCCCGACAAGCTGCACGCTGCCGCCTATGGCGCTCGACAACGACTGCCAGTCGTCCCATTCATCCTCGGCGATTCCGTCCTCGATGCTGACAATCGGGTATTCGGCAACCCAGTCCTCGTATATGCCAATCAGCCTGTCAGAGGGGTATTTCTGCTTGTCCAGTTCGGATGCAGCGACATCAAGCGCGATGAAGCACTGCTCGCCCGGGCGGTATCCGGCGCGCTCGATTGCCTCAATTACAAGCGCGACCGCGTCCCGGTTGTCATCGAGTGAGGGTGCGAAGCCGCCCTCGTCGCCCACGCTTGTGCTGAGGCTGCGTCCTTGCAGGATGTCCGCAAGCGCGTGATATATCTCCACGCCCGATCGAAGCGCCTCACGAAATGTGTCGAAGCCAGCCGGCACGACCATGAACTCCTGGAAGTCGGTGGAGCCAGCCGCATGAGCGCCGCCGTTGATGATATTCAGCATAGGCACGGGAAGCGTTATCGCGCCGTCCCCACCAATTTGCTCGTATAGCGGCTTGCCTCCGCTCTGCGCCGCAGCGCGCGCAGCCGCCATGGATACTCCCAGTATCGCATTAGCGCCTAGCCTGCTCTTGTTCGGCGTGCCGTCAAGCTCGATTAGCAGGTTGTCCAGCGCCTCCTGCTCCAGAGCGGACAGTCCAAGCACCGCAGGCTTGATATGCTGCTCGATGTTTTCAATCGGTGCGAGTACGCCGCGCCCCCTGAAACGAGTCGTATCGCCGTCGCGTAGCTCGAGGGCCTCGTTCGCGCCCGTGCTTGCGCCCGACGGGACCAGAGCGCTGCCGACGGCGCCGTCCGACAGCGCCACATCCACCTCGACCGTCGGGTTGCCTCGCGAATCGAGGACTTCTCTTGCTTTCACATCTGAAATAGTAGCGACGGGCATAATTCATCTCACCCCCATCCTAACCTTCCCCTATCAAGGGGGAAGGAATGATATTGTCTCATCTGTTGTAAATCTCAGGGATTCTCGATATACCAGCCACGATGTCGGCCAGTCTCTGCCTGGCGGCGGCTATCGCTTTCTCAGCGGCATCGACGGCGTCCACGGCGCGAATGATGGCGCTGTCGGCAGGCTCACGGCTGCGTGTCATTTCCCATGTCTCTAGCCCTATTACCGGCACCCCGTCGCCGAGGGCGTGACCAATCTCGGACAGGGTTCCGTATGCGCCGCCGACCGCAATTACAGACATGCCCGTCTTAGCGACAACGGAGTTTCGTGCATAGCCCATGCCGGTGATGATGGGAATGTCGATGTAGTCGTTGCCGGACAGCGGATTGTCGCCCGGCAGGATGCCGATGGTCGTGCCGCCTGCTGATTTCGCGCCTCTGCACGCCGCCTCCATCACGCCGCCAAGCCCGCCGCAGACGATGATGACGCCGCGCTCCGCTAATTCTCTGCCCACCTGCTCTGCCAGCGCCGCGATGTGCGGTCGCGCGTTGCTCTCACCTATCACAGATATTATGAGTTGCCTATCCACAAAGCACCTTTTCGCTCATATTTCCTTTAGCCGCTCACTCGCACCCGATTATATTACATACACTTGCGGCAATGGGCGAAAAATACTAGGGTTAAAGTTGTAGAGAGGCGCAGCACGGCAAAATGAGGCGGTATGTTTTCACTCTTTCGGCGCGCTGAACGCAAGGGTCCCGTTCCTTCCGTCGTCATTCTCGGCGGTGGGTACGGCGGCGTCCACGCTGCGCTCGAATTGCAATCTGCGGCGAAGCGCGGTGAAATCGAGCTTACGCTCATCAGCAGGGAGAACTTCTTCCTCTTCCAGCCGATGCTCGCCGAGGTCATTTCAGGCTCCATTGGACCCTTCAATGTGGTCAGCCCGATTCGGCGCCTGGTGCCATACGCGGACGTGCATCAGGCGGAGATCGAGTCAGTCGATACAGACAGCCGCACGGTGTCCATCCGATACCCGGGCCACGCACGTCTCACACACATCCGTTACGACCACCTGATATTTGCCGTGGGCAGCGCGACCGACCTGTCGCAGTTCCCCGGCGTGGAAGAGCACGCGCTGCCTTTCAAGACACTTGGCGATGCCTTTCGCCTGCGAAATCATCTCATCAGCATGCTCGAAGCCGCCGATGTGGAGGACGATCCGTTTTACAAGCATCAGATTCTCACCTTCGTCATCGCGGGAGGCGGATACACCGGCGTCGAGGTGACTTCTGAGATAAACGAGTTTCTGCGCGTGGCGAGCAGGAGCTACCGCAACATCAATCCTGATGACTTCCGGATAATCCTGCTGCACCGGTCAGGGCGCATATTGCCCGAACTTGGCGAAAGACTGGCGAACCTGAGCCACAGGCTGCTGGAGAGACGCGGCATATTCATTCGACTGCACACGGAATTGCGAGGGGCGACGGGGCAGAGCGCGCTGCTGGCAGATGATGTGTATATCCCCACCAGGACGCTTGTCGCCACAATCGGCGCGTCACCCAATCCCATCCTGACGGACCTGTCATGCGAGAAAGAGCGCGGTCGCCTTGTGGTGGATGAGACTCTCGCTGTCAAGGGAGGCGACAACCTCTGGGCGGTTGGCGACTGCGCGCTCGTGCCGGATGTGCTACGAGGCGGCTTCTGCCCGCCTACGGCGCAGTTCGCGCTCAGGGAGGCAAAATCTGCGGCCAAAAATGTACTCGCTAAAATCAGGAGCGCGCCAACGAAGCCCTTCAGATACAAGAGTCGCGGTGTGTTCGTGCCGCTCGGCGGCTTCGCGGCGGCAACCGAGACCTTTGGACTGGAACTGTCGGGGTTCATTGCGTGGTGGCTGTATCGCACCTTCTACCTCTTGCAGCTTCCGCGTATCGAGCGCAAGTTGCGCGTGGTAACCGACTGGACACTCGACCTTATATTCCCGCCGGACATCGTGAAGGTCGATATAGACCGACCTCGCGGAACTTCGAGACGTCACTACGAAGCAGGGGACTACATATACCGAAAGGGCGACATAGCTTACGAATTCTATGTCGTACTCGGCGGAGAAGTCGAAGTGCTGCGCGAGCAGGACGGCAGAGAATCGCAAATGGTGAATCTGAGAGTCGGCGAGTACTTCGGGGAGATGTCGTTGCTTGACAATGCGCCTCATTCATCGTCGGTCAGGGCGCGAACGCCAGCTGAGATTCTCGTCATGAGTGGCGAGGACTTTCTCGCGCTCGCGTCATCGTCATCTCTCTTCGGCGATATGCTCAGAGAAGTCGTGCAGAGACGCGCAGACGAGAATATGCCCAATCTTTCCTCAGAAAAAACTGAGGAAAAACGAACTGGAAGTTTGTGATTGCCAAATGCAGTCTATTTGCGCTCAGAGTGCATCGCGTCCACTATGCGGTTGGTGCGCTTGTCTGCATAATGGTTATGTACCACAAACAAAGCGTGAATAATTCCGGGTATAATCCCCAACGCCCACAAAAGCAAGTTTATCAAAGCTTGAAATGGCTTGCCTGCGATAAGCACCGCAACTGGTGGCAAGAAGATAGCCAGCAAATAGAGCATACTTCATCCTCTTCGATCTAAACTCTCAGCCTTCAATATTCTAATCGACAATCAATCAATTGCCAGCCGGAATGATTCCATACAAGGAAAGGAAATGCTGATCCTATTTCGCAGGCGCGCCAAGGTTAGGCGAAACGCTACCGGACGAAAAGCTGTTGGCGGCGGAAACGTACTTATCACCGGAGCATCATCCGGAATCGGCAAAGCCACCGCCTTATTTCTTGCCGAGCGCGGCTATACCGTCATCGCAACCAGCCGCGTCGGTTCTCGACTTGGCGACCTGCACTCTGAAGCTGAACAGCGCGGCGCTTCCGTCATCGGCGTGGAGCTGGACATCAACTCAGAGGATTCCGTAGCGTTTACCGTGCCGGAGCTTATCGAGCGGCATGGCGCGATCGACGCACTTGTGAACAACGCAGGATTCGGTCTCTGGGGGCCTGTCGAAGTCCTGTCAACCGCCGAACTCAAGAGCCAGTTCGAGACTAACTTTTTTGCTGCCGTGCGAATGATGCAGGCGGTGCTGCCAGCGATGATAGAGCAGCGGCACGGCACCATCGTCAACATCAGCTCGGTGCTCGGACGCATGGGTACGCCCTTCAACGGCGCGTATGTCTCCAGCAAGTTCGCGCTGGAAGGCATAAGCGAGTCCCTTAAGACAGAGGTGCAGCCCTTCGGCGTGCGTGTAGCGATGGTGGAGCCGGGCCTGTTCCGCACGAATTTCCCGGACAATGAGATCAGGGGCAAGGCGGCTGACGACGAGAGTAGCGCCTATTCCCCATATATCCGAAAGCAAAGCGAGAACCACGATTTGTTCGAGTTACTGGGCGGCGACCCGGTTCGCGTGGCGAAGGTGGTGCATAAGGTAATCACATCGCCGTCGCCGAACTTCCGCTATCCGGTCGGCATAGACGCCCGGGCCGGCATGCTCGCGGCGAGGGTGCTGCCGGAGCGTGTATATTGGCGGATTCTTAGCAAGGCGACTTTGCGCGTGTAGGCAAATAAATATGCCCGTCAACGGGGCTGCGATGGGTGGGGACGATGATGAATTGATCGCGCCTACCTCTTTAATCTCACCTCTATCCCAACCTTCCCCCATCGAAGGGGAAGGAGTTTTGTGTCAGCCTATTATGCCCTGCTCTCTCATCTGCTCCACGTCTTCCGGCGTGCATCCGAGTATCGACGTCAGAACCTCTTCGTTGTGCTCGCCATAGAGGGGTGCGCGCGTGACAGTATCATCCTGGTCGGAGAGCTTGATCGGGCAGCCCAGCATTGTGTAATCGCTCCTGACATCATCTTCCACGCTGACGACCATGTGTCGCGCCTTCATCTGCTCGTCCTCGAGCAGGTCGTTGGAGTTCATGGTTGCGCCCGCGAGCACGCCCGCACCCGCAAGAATTTTCATCGCTTCGTGCTTCGTGTGCTTGCGCGTCCACTCCGAGATAATCTCCTGGATTTCGTCGGCGTGCTGCGCTACCAATTCGTAGTCGGTGAAGCGTTCGTCCCCTATCAGGTCCTCCCTGCCGATGGCGACGAACAGCAATTCCCACATCTCTCCGCGCGGAAACACCATTATGTAGTCGTCCGCACCACCCGGAGCGCAAGGATATATGAGCGGTATTCCCCTTCCCGCTCGATGACCGCGCCGCGCCTCCGGCTGCTTCAGTCCCAGAACCGGCGTCATCTGCATTCGCATCAGGTTCACAACAGCATCCTGCATCGCAACTTCCACGCGCTGGCCCTTGCCCGTGATGTCTCGCTTCCGCAGCGCGGCGAGGATGCCGATAGCGGCATGCAGCCCGCTTCCCGAATCGCCCACGCCCGGGGACAGATAGACCGGAGGCCTGTCCGGGTAGCCGGTCGTCGCCATCGCGCCACCTACCGCCTGCGCCACCATCTCCCAGCCCTTGTATTGCTTGTATGGGCCGTAAGTGCCGAATCCCTTGATTGCCGTATAGACCAGGCCGGGGTTGATTTCGTGCATCGTGTCCCAGTCGAAGCCGAGCCTGTCCAGCATGCCGAGCGAGAAGTTCTCCACCAGCACGTCCGCCCACTTCAGCAGTCCGGTGAACAACTCCTTGCCTTTCTCGGTCTTGAGGTTGATGCTTACGGCGCGCTTATTGTTGTTGAATATCAGGAAGTAGAAGCTGTCTGACGCGTCATCATGCCGCAGATCCCTGCGAGTGGAATCGCCGCCCCAGACATCCTCCAGCTTGATGACATCCGCGCCGAGAAATCCCAGAATCTGCGTACATGACGGTCCAGCCTGTACATGCGTCAAGTCCAGCACTTTTACGCCTTCAAGCGCCTTGTCCATACTACTTTCTCCCTTCAAGACCTGACAGGCATCCGCCTTCAAGCCGCCAATCTATCGTTGCGTTCGACTATGAGGCTTGCGCTCACAACGACTGCGCGAACTACCACTCCGAACGATTGTATCTGCGCTGCCCTACGCCTGCTTCAGCGCGCGTGTCGCGATATAGACCGGCGTGTACCTGGATAGCAATACTTCTATGTCATCGAGATCATCGGACAGCCGCCTGTCTTCGTAGAAGCCGGTGATGACGAAGCCCGCAGCAATCTGCCCGCCTATCTGGTCGGTCAGCGTGTGCCCGAACTCGAACGCCTCTCCTTCGTCCAGCCAGCGCCGCAATTCTTCCTCAGACAGGCTTTCGAGATCAGAGTAAGGGAGTGCGTGCTTGACCACCATTTCGCCATTGTCCATATGCTCGCGGTCGAAGATGTACTCAATCGGATTTATGAATCCAGCCATCAGCACACCACCCGGACGTAGCACGCGATACGCCTCGCGCCACACCGGAAGCACATTCTCGGCAAAGAGGTTCGATATGGGATGAAAGACCAGGTCGAAGCCGGCGTCTGGGAACACCGACAGGTCCGCCATGTCGCCTTGCATGGTCTCGATTGCCAGTCTCTCACGCTCCGCGACAAATCGGTCTTGCGCTAGCTGTCGCGCCGAGTTGTCGTAAGAGGTTACATTGTAGCCAGCCGCGGCGAGAAGGGGCGCTTGCTGACCGCCGCCGGACGCCAGACACAGAACATCCTTGCCGGGTATCCCATCGAACCACTCGGACGGCACCGGCGTCTTGTCGGTCAGCCACATGGATATTTCGCCCCGGCGCGCAGCGGCTATCGCATCCGCATCGACCGGAATGCTCCATTCTATGCCGCCCTCCACATACTTATCCCACGCCGCGCTGTTGTGTTTCAGAATGTCCACAAACTACCTTCCAGTTGCCGGGCCAGTTGCCGAGTGAAAGTTGCTCACGAGTCAGAGTTTTCCAATATGACGGAACAGACCAATTAACCAACAAATACCCTAATGCGAATTATTGCAAACAGGCGGCATTCATTATAACCTTTCGCCATCTTAGTTGCGCCACAGGTCGAGACTCCACGGCCTGCGGTTCAGATAGAAAGCGCAGGTGCGACAGGAGGAACGATGAACCCTGACAATGTGCAGCTTGGTATCCTCGTCGGCGGTGGGCCGGCTCCTGGCATCAACAGCGCCATCAGTGCCTGCACGCTCGAAGCAATCAGCAGAGGCGCAGAGGTGTTTGGCATCCTGGACGGCTTCAGCCATCTGATGGCAGGCGATACCACGCATGTTAGCCGATTGACGCCTGCTGACGTCGCCTTCATTCACTCTGAGGGCGGCTCAATCCTCCGCACATCGCGCGCCAACCCCACACGCAATCCCGACCACCTGAAGAACGTCGTGGATGCGCTGCAAAGGCTTGGCATCACTCGACTGGCCTCTATAGGCGGCGAGGACACGGCGCTGTCCGCGGCAGAGGTGGCCAGAGCGTCCGGCGGCACGGTACGCGTGGCGCACATCCCCAAGACGATCGACAACGATCTGCCGCTGCCCGGCGACATTCCCACATTCGGATTCGAGACGGCGCGGCATCTCGGAACTCAACTCGTGCAGAACCTGATGCGCGACAGCCGCACCACCAATCGCTGGTATGTGGTCATCATGATGGGACGAAAGGCAGGGCACCTCGCGCTCGGAATCGGCAGCTCCGCGGGAACGGCGCTCAGCATTATTCCGGAAGAGTTCCCGGACCCCGTAATCAAGGTTGACGATGTAGTCAAGATGATGGAAGGTGCAATGCTCAAGCGGTACGCTGCCGAAGGGCGTGAGGACGGCATTGCGGTAATCTCCGAAGGAGTCGCGGAGCGCTTTGACCCGGAGGAGCTTGTCAGCCTCGCGGGGATAGACGTCAACCGTGACCCGCACGGGCATATCCGCCTAGGAGAGCTGCCCTTGTCGGCTATGGTTCGTCGCGCCGTGCAGCAGCGCTTCGCAGATGGGGGCAAGAACATCGGCATGGTGGATGTAACCATCGGCTACGAACTGCGCTGCGCCTCACCCATATCTTTCGACATAGACTACACCCGCAGCCTCGGATATGGAGCCGCGCGACTGTTGCTTTCCGAGCCAACAGATGGGAGGTTCGAAAACGGAGGGCTTATCTATCTCGACGGCGAAAATCTGAGCACACTGTCATTTGACGAATTACGCGACCCCGATACAGGCAGGACGCGCGTGCGCATGGTCGATACCGACTCTGAGCGTTATAATGTCGCCCGCGAGTACATGGTGCGCGTGCGGCCGCAAGACATGGACGTCGATGAGCTTGTGGCGAAAATGGCACGATACAGCAATCGCAGTCCGGACGAGATCCGCGAGAGGTTCGGCTCCGCCTGATGGCGATTAGGCTTTCAGGCTATTACAATTAGGCAGCGAAACAGGTACAAGAGAACAATACAATCGACAGAGCGAAACAATCGACCATCAAGGAGGAACTGAATTGGCAGAACACAAAGTAGCATACGTAGGAAGGGCAGCGCCCGACACGACTCTCATCGAGAACGGCCTTGAAGGGCTGGACTACGAGATAGAGGTCAGCATAGTGGAGACGCAAGGTGAGGTCATCGAAGCCTGCAAGGGCGCGGACGTCATTTTGAACGGCGGAGTGGAGATGCCGCGCGAGGTCATCGAGGAGATCGATACCGCGCAGGCGATCATCGTCGGCAGCCACGGCTTCAACCACATAGACCACAATGCCGCGACCGACCAGGGCGTGATGATTATCAACAGCGCGGGCTTCTGCACTGAAGAGGTGTCGAACCACGCAATCCTGATGCTGATGGCTTGCGCCAAGAAGCTGACCATCCTGCACAACCTGGTGCGCGAGGGCAAGTGGGGCGCGGAGACGCGCGAGGCAATCATGCCTATGGCGCCAATAGACGGCCAGACACTCGGGCTGGTGGCGTTCGGGAACATCGCCCGCGCGGTCGCTCGCAAGGCTCAGGCGCTCGGCATGGATGTCATCACTTACGATCCGTACTGCCCGCCGTGGATTACGAAAGAGTATCGCGTCAGGCCGGTTGCCTCGCTGGAGGAACTTGCGGCGGACTCCGACTTCGTGTCCATGCACACGCCTCTCAATGATGAGACGCGCAAACTGGTCGGCGCGGACTTCTTCAAAGCGATGAAGCCCACCGCGTACTTCATCAACACCTGCCGTGGTCCTACGGTGGACGAGGCGGCGATGATCGAGGCGCTGCGAAACGGCGAAATCATGGGCGCAGGTCTCGACGTGTTCGAGGAAGAGCCCACACCGGCGGACAACCCACTGCTGAAAATGGACAATGTTATCGTTACGCCGCACTCCGCGGGCAGCTCCAACAATTCGCGCGTTACATCTCCCATCCGCGTAGGGCAGGAGACCGCGCGCGTGCTGAAGGGCAGTTTCCCGATGTCCCTCGTCAATCCCGAGGTGCGTTCGGCACTGCCCATACGCGAGCCGGCCGTTAACGTGTAGTCTAGAGTCAAGTCGATAGACGGGATGGGGGATTTCACCCCCATCCCAACCTTCCCCCTTGATGGGGGAAGGGGTTCTTAGCCATCATTCGATCCCTACGCAACGGTGAGCACTAGCTTGCCGAAGAAGTTCGTCGCTTCCATTGCCTCGTGCGCCCTCGCGGCGTCCTCCAGCGCGAATGTCTCGTGGATGACGCCGCGAATCACACCTCTGCCCGCAAGCTCCACTATCTGGCGCAGGTCTTCCTTGCGCCCCATGAATACGCCGAATACGGTGTGGTAGCGCAGGAACATCAGCCCCATCTGCAGGTCGGCGCGGTATCCGCTGGTAACGCCACAGATGCCGTAGCGCCCACCCATCGCAAGCGACCTTATCGCCGACGGGTAGAAGTCCTCGCCCACATGGTCCAGCACTACGTTTACGCCCTGCCCTTCCGTAATCTCCTTGACCCGCTCGGCGATGTCCTCGGTCGTGTAATTGATAACTTCGTCCGCGCCCAACTCCCGTGCCTTCCGCGCCTTGTCCTCGGTGCTGGTCGTGGTGATGACCCTCGCGCCAAGCACGTTCTTGGCGACCTGAATGCCAGCCGTGCCCACGCCGCTCGACGCAGAAGGAATCAGCATCGTCTCCCACGCCTTGAGCTGCGCCTTACGCACGAGTATGGTCCAACAGGGCAGAAACACTGTCGGAAGCGATGCCGCCTGCACATACGACAGCGAGTCCGGTATCGGCTCAACATTGACAGCGGGCACACTCACGAACTCCGCGTAACCGCCGCTGATCGTCGAGCCGAGCATGCCCGCGCGAGCGCAAAGCTCCTCTTCTCCCGACAGGCAGTAGCGGCACTGGTTACAGGTGATGCGCGGGTTGACGACCACACGCTCACCCGCACCGATGCGGCTGACTTCGCTGCCAGTCTCGACCACATCGCCAGCGACATCGCCGCCGAGCACATGGGGACCCTTGAAGCGAATGCGCGTGCCGCGAGCGCCCTGTCTCGTATAGACGTCCAGTCGGTTCAGCGCGCACGCACGCACACGCACCTTGACATGGTTCGGCCCCACTTCAGGCTCAGGCAGGTCGCCGTACGTCAGCACATCCGTGCCGCCGTGCTCGGTAATGTAAACAGCTTTCAATTCGTCCCTCCAAGTATCAGGATTATGGACATCTAATTGTATATGGCGCGCTCGAAATGTGTATGCGGCAAATCTCCATAGAGCATCGTCCGCGTTCTTGGTATTATACGACTACGAACAGTAGTCGATTTCATAGTGAAGGAGAGTCAGGATGACCAGTCGCTACGAAGAACTGTTGCTTCCTGAACAGCAGGACAAGGTTGTTGAGAAAGTCGTCAGCGCACTTAAGTCGAAAGGGCAGTTATCGGCGAAGACAATCAACGATTTCAGAGATATATTCAGAGCGGGCAAACCCATTCCCGGCTTCAATAACGACCCACTGAAGGCGTTCGCTCCCCTACTGAAGCAACACATGCTGGAACGCCTCGGACGAGAACTTGACCTCGAGCAGTTGGTAGTTGGAGTGTGGGCGGACACCGAACCGCAGTTGCGAGTCGCGGTCAATAAGCATCTCGACAGTCTGGGCGAGCAGATATACGACACCGACGAGATAGATGAAGACTTCTGGGACGCACAGGTAAGTCTTCTGACGGAGAAGCATGGCAGGTATGACGAAGACGATGTCCTGTTGATGACGAAGGTCTGCTACGCCCACGCAAAGATTCAAGCGGACTCACAGAAGGAAAGCGCCGAGGAAAGCGCCGACAGCCAGCGCGCGGGGAGCGGGCCGGACGTCATCGAACGGTCCCTAAACGACCTTCTCGTGTCCTTACGGGACTTGCCAGCCACACTTCCGCTATGGCGAGAATCTGTGCCGCAATTCGTGGAGTCGCTAAGTGAAATCATAGATCAGAAGAACGATGACCTCCTACAGGTAAAGGGTCTCGTGGACGACCTCGACCATATCCAGAGCGCGTTTAAGACTGAACTGGCATTCTTCAGACATGGCGGGGAAGACTGGGGCACACTCTTGCTCGCCACAGTCCTCGCCACCGCCCACGGCATAGATGAATCCACTCGCAAAGTCACCGAGCTGAAGCAGACCATTTCCTCGTATCGCCAAATCAAGGAGCGCGCGGACACCCTTGCTGAAGAGCGCGAACGCCGCGAACAGCGCCACGAACTTGAGGAAGCCATCGAAGGGATGCTGAATGAGATTGACGGACTCTCGCATGCCACAGCCGCACACTCCGAACCCAGTTCCGGCCCTGCGGAGAAAATCCAGCAGCAGGCGCAATCTGAGTCAGACCTCCAGTTGCACGGTGAACTCCAGGCGCTCAAGCTGGAAAACGAACTGTTGGAGGCCAGCAATCGAGACTTTGAAGGCGAAGTGGCGGGGCTAAACGCCGACAAGCAGGCACTCGCGGACGAAGTGGCGGAGTTGAAGGACCAGTTGCAGATTAGCGAAGCGAAGGAACTGAACTGGCGCAACGCGTACGAAGCGGAGATGAGCAGAAAGGACGCGCCTGCGCCCGAACCCATTCCGCCTGAAATCGGAAGCATCCGGCAGGCTCTGGGACTGGCGAGGGCGCGTTATGGAGACAGGCTCGCGATTCGCCTCAACAAGAAGTCGGACCCCGATTACGGCTACACCAGACCGAAAGAGGTCTGGGATGCACTGGAATGGCTGGCTACTATCTATCATCCAACACAGTCGGGAGAAGCGCGGGTCATCGACCTTAACGAGTCCATACGCAACATCTGCGGCGGCTGGGAATACAAAGCCAACCAAACGGACATCACCTTCAACATGTACCGCGAGTGGTACACCACGACCAAGGACGGCGTCACATACGAATTGCGTAAGCATATCGGCAAGGGCACGGGGCGCGACAGCAATATCATTCGCGTTGCCTTCGACTGGGATGAGGACTCGCAGCGGGTAATAGTCGGGTATATCGGGCCGCACCAGCGCAGCCGGGTGTCGTGAGCCCTTGTGTGCAGCAATTGCCGTAATTCGTACCACCCCATCCCCTGCCTTCGCAGGGGCAGGCTCTAACCTTTCCTCATCAAGGGGGAAGGGACTTTTTGCCCTAACCCTAACCCTCTCCCTCTGGGAGAGGGGACTTAACTTATGTCCGTTCGCTGTTGACATGACTGCTTGTCGGTCATTAGTCTTGTGCGACAGCAACCCCGAACAAGGAGGCATCACATGGAGTTCGGATTTGGAGTGCCCAGCCGCGGGCCACTGGCGTCGCTGGAGGACATCGTCACTTTGGCGCAGCAGGGCGAGCAGATGGGCTTCGATATACTGAGTGTCAGCGATCATATCGTCGTGCCGACCAGCATAGATTCCATCTACCCATACAACGAGACCGGCGAGTTCGTGTCGTCGGCTTCCGGCGAGTACATGGAGCAACTCGCCACCGTCAGCTACCTCGCGGGCATCACCTCCAGCATCAAGCTGCTGACGTCAGTCATGGTGCTGCCGCATCGCGCGCCGGTGCTGACGGCGAAGATTCTGGCGACCATCGACGTCGTCTCCAGCGGCAGGCTCATAGTCGGATGCGGCGTGGGCTGGATGCGCGAGGAGTTCGAGGCTATCGACGCACCGCCTTACGAGGAGCGCGGCGCTGTCAGCAACGAGTACATCGCCGCCTTCAAAGAACTATGGACAAGCGACAACCCGTCGTTCAACGGCAAGTATTGCAGCTTCTCAGACATCAGCTTCGCGCCGAAGCCGGTACAGCAGCCTCACCCGCCCATCTGGATTGGCGGCGAAAGCCCGCCTGCATTGCGCCGGGCCGCGCAGCTCGGGGACGCATGGTATCCGATATGCAGCAATCCGCGCTTTCCGGTAGGCACCTTCGAGCAATATGCCGAGTACCAGGGGCGAGTACGCGCCAATGCGGAGCGTGCAGGCCGCGACCCGGCAACGCTCGACTTCGCATACAGCGTCAACTGGTACAGCGACACGGGCGCACAGGAAGTGGACGGCGAGCGCAGGCTGCTCACGGGCGACCCCGCGCAGGTAGCCGACGACATAAAGCGACTTGAAGGGATGGGCATCAACCATCTGATGCTCGGGTTCCCTGCCGACAGCATGGACGAGACGCTGGCAGGCATGGACAGGTTCGTGAACAATGTGAAGCCGCTGCTGAGCTAGAGGATAGAGCATGCTAGGGGCTGGACGAGTGAATTCCCGACGCTCAGAGCGTCTTAGGACTGGATGAAGGGAGAGACGAAAATGCTACAGCGAATGATTGGCGCGGCTATGCTTAGAGCCTCCACTTACGAAGAGATCGAGGCGGACAACAACGCCTTGCCCCAGGCAATTGGGGTTGTGATTATAGTTACCCTGTGCGGCATAGTCGGTGATGTCATAGCGGGCGCAACAAGCGGAGGGATAGGGATACTGGGGGCAGTCCTGAACGGAGGTTTGTTCGGGCTACTCAGATGGGCTTTGTGGGTCACCCTCATCCTCTTGGTCGGCGGGAAAATGCTAAAGACCGAGAGCACCAACACGAACTGGGCGGAACTCGGCAGGGTCGTGGGATTTGCATATACGCCGGGCCTGCTAGTCCTTCTCTCGTTTCTGCCAGGCATCGGCGATCTCATGGGGCCCATTGCGGCTGTCTGGACCTTGGTTGCGGTTGTGATAGCAATCAGGCATGCACTGGACTTCGAAGGCATCGGACGCGCAATTGTGGTAGCAGTCATTACCTTCATCATCGGCATTATTCCTTGGTTGATTCTCCTTGGCATACAGGGCGCAACTGCTTCTTAACGACGCCGTGTCGATAAACTGATGCAGCTTAAGGACGGATAAATGCAACCTGACAGACTGCTTACCCTGCCAGAAGACTGGGAGACGATGCTCGCCATCGCCGCCCACCCGGACGACCTGGAATACGGGGCGGCAAGCGCCATAGCACGCTGGACCTCGCAGGGCAAGCAGGTTATCTATCTGATGGTAACAAGCGGTGAGGCAGGCATAGACGCCATGACTCCCGACGAGGCCGGGCCGCTGCGCGAGCAGGAGGAACTTGCCAGCGCAGCCGTCGTCGGAGTAGATACCGTTGAGTTCCTGAACTACACGGACGGCGTCGTAGAGTACGGGCTGCCTTTGCGCCGCGACCTATCGCGCGCGATTCGCAAGCACCAGCCTGATATCGTGCTGACGAACAACTTCGATCTCCGGTGGGGCGGTGGCCGCTTCAATCAGGCAGACCATCGCGCGGTAGGACTGGCGACACTGGACGCTGCAAGGGATGCAGACAATCGCTGGATATTCCCGGAGTTGCTCGATGAAGGGTACGAACCGTGGAAGCGCGTGCGCTCCGTGCTGACAACCGGAGCCGTGGGCGCTACGCATGCGGTCGATGTAACAGACTTCATCGACAAGGGCATCGAGTCGCTGGAAAAGCACCGCGTCTATATCGACAATCTTGGGACCGACTTCGATCCCGATACGTTCCTGGCGTTCAACGCCGCTGCCATCGGAGAGCAGTTTGGCTGCGACTACGCGGTCGGATTCGAGGTGTTCCAGATATAGCGGACTGTCAACGCACCCGTAAAGCACCCGCAAACTAAAGCGCAACCTATTTCTGTAACGATTGACGGCATTGGAGCGCAATGCTATCGTCAGCATAGACTACATGCGGCGGCATCTCACCCGGCATGTCTGCCGTCCTCGCTAAGGAACAGATTTGGCACAAAGCACATTGAGGGCACCAGGGCCGGCTGCAGTCGAGCCTAGCGCCCCGCCACTTGCGACAAGACTGAAGCAGTCCCCTATCGTCGAGATACTGCTACTCGCCGACTTTCGCTGGATCTGGATCGGCTCATTCGCGTCGTTCACCGCGATGAACATGCAGATGATAACTCGCGGCTGGCTGGTGCTACGGCTTGAGAACGACTCGCCGTCCGCGCTCACATGGGCAATGGTGTCATTCGCCGCGCCCATGGCGATAGTCTCGCTTCTCGGCGGCGCCCTCTCAGACAGAGTGCCGAAGAAGTACCTCATATTCGGCAGCCAGCTAGGCAACGCCGCTCTCACCCTCGTCGTTGGCATGATGGACGCAACCGGCACCATCTGGCTCGGCGCGCTGATGGCTCTCGGCGTGCTGAACGGCTCGATGTTCGCTCTCAACATGCCCAGCCGCCAGGCGATCATCTCCGAGATTGTGCCGCGAGACCGCGTCATGAACGCCGTCGCGCTGAACAACGCGTCCATGAATCTGACTCGCGCGGCAGGCCCAGCAGTCGCGGGCATACTCATCGCCTTCTTCAGCACCGCGCTAGTTTTCTATATCGTATCCGCTGTGTATGTAATCTCCGGCTTCTCGATTCTGCGCGTCAAGGGCACAGGCGTGGTGAGAGTTGGACCACCCAAGAGCGTAACCGGAGACATTAAGGAGGGGCTGCGCTACGCTCTAGGCGATGCCACGCTCAGAGGTCTGATCATCATGGCGTTTCTGCCCGCGTTGTTCGGCTTCACGCTCTTCGCGCTCATGCCCGCGTGGGCGCGCGAACAGCTCAACGTAACCTCCTTCGATCTCGGCTACCTGATGGCTGTGATGGGCATAGGCGCACTCGTGGGTACACTGGGGCTGGCGTCTATGCGAAACCTCGGCAATCGCGGCATAATCCTGCTTGTCATCAGCGTGATATGGGGCATATCCGTCGTGGGCGTCGCATTTTCAGCAGAGTTCGTCTCCGCGATATTCTTCCTGGTCATAAACGGTCTGCTCAGCTCGCTCTACATGTCGCTGAACATGACCCTGTCGCAGATATACGCGGACCCCGAAAAGCGGGGGCGCGTCATGAGCCTTTTCATGATGACCTTTGGTCTCATGCCTATTGGCGCAATTCCCTTTGGCGAGTTCGCCGAAGTCATCGGCACGGGGCAAGCGCTCAGTATAAGCGGCATGATACTGACCGGCCTGACTATCGTATTCGCCTTCGCATACCCACACTTCCGCAGGATTCAGTAGTCACTGAAACTCTACTCACTCCACCCGTCTTGCGAAGATCGCAATGATTATCGACTTCCATACCCATATCTTCCCGCCTCGAATGCGCGAGAATCGGGATAGATTCACAAGGCGAGACAAGACTTTCGCCGCGCTCTACACCGACTCCAGGGCGCGCATGGCGTCCGCTGAAGACCTAATTGCCGTGATGGACGAGGACGGCGTAGATGTCGCCGTCACGATGGGGATAGGCTGGGCGGACTACGATACGGCGCGTGAGGCGAACGACTACATCATCGATGCGACAGGGCGCTGGCAGGGCCGTATCGTAGGATTTGCGGGCATCAACCCGGCGTGGGGCGACAAGGCGGTATGGGAGGCTGAACGCTGCGCCGACGCAGGGCTGCGCGGCATAGGGGAGTTGCATCCGGACACGCAGAGCTTCGATCTCGCCGATAGGGACACGATGGCAGGAATTATGGCGGTCGCCGAGGAACGCCGCCTCATCGTAACCACGCACTCGTCGGAGCCTGTGGGACATCTCTACACCGGCAAGGGCAGTGTAACGCCACAAGTCCTGATGCAGTTCATCGGCAACTTCCCGGACGCGACAATCGTGTGCGCTCACTGGGGTGGCGGGCTGCCTTTCTACGCGCTCATGCCGGAAGTCGCGAGCGCGCTCCACAATGTCTATTTCGACAGCGCCGCCTCGCCTTTCCTGTACACGCCACTTGTCTATACAACGGTGTCAGGACTGGTAGGGGTGGACAAAGTACTGTTCGGCAGCGACTACGCTCTGCTGCGCCCGCGCCGCCTTCTGAACGATATAACGGCGTCCGGTCTTACTGCGGATCAGCAGACCGCCGTGCGAGGCGGGAACGCGGCGCGGCTGCTGGGACTCTAGCCGCTCTTCGGGCGGAATATGCCGAATGAGCTTGTGTAGCCGTGCAGGAAAGTCGAGTCTCCCACCTGGCCAATCTCGCCGTTGCAGAAGAAGCCAGTCAGCGGCACAGCTCCCACCATATCGGTGAACATGCCAGTGTCATGGTCAGGTCTGCCATATAGATAAGATCCCCGCCCTAAGCATTGGAACAGCAACGCGCCCGCCTCGGTCTGCCCACCCTCCGGCAGCACCGCAACATACTGCTCAAGCATGGCATTCAAGTCCTGCGACGAGGTTTCCGCGTCTCGCAGGTGGAACTGCACCGTCTGCCCTTCCTTCAGCATCTCGCCCACCGCAAGCGCGCCGCGCTGCGCGTCCACGCCCACGATGTTGCGAATCAGGAAGTCGCCCAGTTGAGGGTTGTCGTTAAGTTCATCCATGACAACGCCGAGGAACAACGAATGCTGCGCCAACTCGCGGTCCCTCTCGCTTAGTGTCATGAATATCTCTTTCAGCACCTCGAACGGCGTGCGCCCATCGACTTCGAGCAGGATGTTGCGGCGGCTCGATGTGATGTGCATCAGATCGCCGATGGGACGACAGCCTTGCGCCACAACCGTGTCTATCTGCACATCGCCCTCGAAGGCTACGCCTACCACGCCATCGGTATGCGTCTCGTTCCCGAGATACAGCGCGTTGCCACCCTCGTGGTGCGCTCCGCTCGCCAGTCCTCCAATCTTCGCGCTGTGGGGGAAGGCGTAGTCCAGCCCCATTAGCAGCTGCTCCCCCTGCATGCTGAACGGGTCCGCAAGAATGAGAAAGTCCACGTCGGAGCCAACGGGAGCACCCACCAGGGCGCCCCACTCATCGGGCGGGGCATCCCCGTCCGGCAGCCCGCCATATTGGATATGGAATGGCGTAAGCCGCACATCCGGCAGGTGCGCCGCAGTCAATGCCAGCCCGGGCCTGTTCTCAACCTCGGTCGCGGCACCGATGACACCACCTCCGCTGCACCCCACCAGCAGCGCATCACCCAAACGCTCCGCGACGAGCGCCGTCAGCGTCTCATATTCGTGCGCGTAATGCGGCGACACGAAGGCGGCAACCATGTGAGGCATCAATCCACCAAGCTCATCCTCCAACCTGCGGACGCACTCATCGAAGGCATCTGCCAGCGTCGATTCTTCCGATACTGCCGAACTCCACTTCATGGCGCTCCCTCCACATTCCGGCGCGCCGCGCCTTCCAAATAGTCAACATTACTATTCTTTAACTAGGGGTATTCTAGCAGACTGCCGATTTGCATAGGACATCTCTTTCAGTACCATTGCCAAAGCATTACAATCAAGGAGCATCGGCTTTCCCTTCCCTTTCACTAGTGCAGAAGTGAGGTTCAAGAATGACGAAATTCGCGGACAAAGTGGCGATAATAACGGGCGGCGCGGCAGGTATCGGCGGAGCCACGGCGCGCCTGCTCGCCGAAAAGGGAGCAAGCGTACTCATCGCCGACGTTAACATTCCGGAAGCCGAGGCGAACGCTGAGACCATTCGCGGCGCGGGAGGCACAGCCGAGGTAATAGCAACCAATGTCGGCAGTCATGATGACATTGCTGCGATGGTCCAGCGCGCCGTGGATCGCTGGGGCAGGCTCGACATCCTCGTGAACAATGCCTTCAGCCCGACGGACGAAGGCGACGGAGACGCACTCACAGTGAGTGAAGATGCTTGGGACGCCGGCATGGCGACGCTGGTGAAGGCGCACTTCCTCGCGGCCAAGCATGCAGTGCCGCACATGCGGGCGGTTGGCGGCGGCAGTATCGTCAATATATCCTCAGTTCATGGACTGCTCATGGCGCCGAGAAAGCTCATATACGAGGCGGGCAAGTCTGCCGTCATCGGGATAACGAAGCAGATGGCGATAGACTTCGGGCCGGACAGCATTCGCGTCAACGCTATCTGTCCCGGGCACATCGTCACCGAGCGCCAGCAGGAACGCTGGGACGAGAACCCCGCCGGACTGCGCTATTTTGAGGACCAGTATCCGGTGAGGCGCACCGGCATCCCCTTGGACATCGCCAACGCCGTATCCTTCCTCTGCTCCGAAGAGGCGTCTTTCATCACCGGGCATGCGCTTGTCGTTGACGGTGGGCTGACCATCCAGCTTCAGGAGGACTTCAGCGTGCGCCAGGTGCATTACATTCGCGAACACCCAGACGCCCGGATGCCGTACTAGCGTTTGTCAGCCGGTCAGTTCATCAGCTTGTAAGTAGAGTTTCTGTAAAATCTCGTAAGTTCGATGATACTTGGCATCCTATATCACTTCCATCCTGTATATCCTGTCAGTCCTATGGAAACACTGCCGGACTATCTGAAGAACAATCTGGACATTGTACTGGTCGGCTTAAACCCAAGTCTGCGCTCGGTTGAAGTCGGACACTACTTCGCCACGCCGCGCAACCGGTTCTGGCGAGCTATCAACAGATCCGGTCTGCTTGCCGAGCCGCTTGATACAAACACCGACTATAAGATGCTTGAGCATGGAATTGGCTTGACCGACATCGTGAAGCGCCCGACAAGAGGCGCATCCGACCTGCGCGCCGCAGACTACCGGGAGTGGGCGCCTGTGCTGCGGGAGAAGCTGGAGCGATATGAGCCGCTGATAGTCTGCTTTCACGGCGCGGTCGCATACCGCAACTATCTCAAGTACGCGGAAGGCAATGCCAACGTAGCCATCGAACTGGGCTTGCAGCCGCTCGCCATCGGTCGTTCGCGGGTGTTTCTGGTACCTAATCCCAGCCCGGCAAATGCCGCATATTCCCTCGATACGCTTGTAGGTTGGTACCAGGCATTGCGCGACCTGCGCCAAAGGCTCAAGGAAGACCGCAATTGAGCATGCGAGAAAGGGACACGATTCGCACTTTCGTCGCCATCGAACTCGACGACGACACTAAAGCGCACATCGCTGCCGCAATCGAGACACTGCGCCAAAAGCGAATCGATAATCTGCGCCTAGTGCGTCCCGAAGGCGTCCACCTAACATTGAAGTTCCTAGGAGACATTAAAGTTTCACAAGTATCGAAGGTTGCCGACGCTATGAGACATGCTGCTTCGCGACAGACTTCCTTCAGCCTGAATCTGGGCGCGCCCGGAGTGTTTCCCAACACAAGTCGCGCTCGTGTCCTATGGATCGGCTTGGATGGCGAAATCGAGGCGCTCAAGTTCCTGCAAGCAGGAGTCGAAGAGGCGCTAACGTCGGTCGGATTCGCGGCAGAAAGGCAGCCGTTCAACCCGCACCTCACCATCGGCAGGATGCATCGCAGGGCTTCTCGTCTCGACAGGCAACGCGCCACCGACGCCCTAGCCGAAATACGTTTGCCCGCAAATCAAACCGTCGCAGTGAACTCTATAAGCCTTATGAAGAGCACGTTGCTACCCGACGGCGCAATCTACGAACGCATAGCCCGTTCGCCTCTCAAATTCAATGGCGACCGACCACTGAAAGCAAATTACTGAAATGCTGTATCACCTTTGCTTGTTTAATCATTCCTGATAATGATATAATGATACAATCATGAGACGGTCATTAAAGTCGTGTAGGTAGTATGAGGAGGAAGCCGTGCAGCAGGCTTGGCCGGAATGCAGAGTATGCCCAGAAGGTAGTTTGCTCCCCCTATCGGACTTCGGAAGCCAGGGAGCGCCGATTCACTACAAGGCTTGGGTATGTAGCGACCCTGATTGCGGATTCAACCTTAAAATTCGCAACGGCGATGTGTATCTGAATGAACCCATTGCCAATGGCGCGGCGCATATCCCGCGCGCGCGATAGTTTCAGCCCCTCTTATTTGCTTCAATTTGCCGGCTGCCAGAGTCTTGGTTAGTGTCTTGCGCTGCAAGCAGGCGCATTTTTCATTATAGCCCAAAGACACTTGGGTATAATCGCCATAAGCGCCGTCCTTCATTCTCAACAGCCGAGCAAACCGATGAGAAGCGATGCCCATCCGAATAATCCTGTACGCCAACGGAGACTGAACGCGCTCAAACTTGGTCCGATCCGGTTGGGGCGAACACTAGGCATCGCAATGGTACTCGCGGGAGCAATCCTGCTCACACTCGTCAGCGGCTACTACGCATACACTGCAAGCGCCCGCTCTCAACTCGATGAGCTTAACTTCGTAGTCGCGCAGCCCACTCAGGCGGCTCCTGCCATCTCGCCGGAGTCATCGCGGGCAACCGTAGCTAGTCCCACTGAGAGCATTGCGATTCCCTCCGCAGGCGACAAACCCATCACCAATTCCGTAGGCGTGGAAGAACGGGCAAAGCCCCTCATTCCTGCCGCTCCTGCCAATCAGCAAGTGACAGCCCGTCCGGCAGAAAGCTACTCCGCTCTTTACCCGGCAATGTACATACACCCGAAGTTCTGGGCGCAGCCCTTATGGGCGGGCGGTGAGCCGTATGTATATAATCCGGCAAACCCTGACACCACCCTGCCCGACGGCTTTCGCGCCGTATCAGCAGTGGACGATGCGCTGCGGCGAGGCGATGGCTCTCAGACCAGCCGCATAGCCATACCGCTTATCGACGTCGATTCCGAAATACAAGAGCTGGATATTCTAAACTTAGGAGACAGCAGGGCATATGAGACGCCTAAGCACCTCGTCGGGCATATACCGCAATCGCCCAATCCCGGCGAACTAGGCAACGCGTGGTACTTCGGGCATCTCGAAAGTCCGATCAAGGGGGAGGGCAACGTCTTCCATCGCCTGCCGGAAATCCCAGACCTGTTGCGTGACGGCGACGACGTGTTCGTGGAGCTGGAGAACGTCGATGGGCGCATCTACCTGTACAAGACCACGCGCACCGAGGTCATGCACGAAGACGACCTGGAGCTGTACGGTTCCGACACGGCGCAGTTGACGTTGGTGGCGTGCGTGCCTCGCCTCGTCTATGACCATCGTATAGTGGTCACCGCAGAACTCGTCGGTATCAAAGACGCAAGCAGCACCGTGAACTAGCGCTCCGGCTCATCGCCGCGAACCCGCCGGCGAAAGCACGTCCTGCATAACCGATATGAAGTTGCGAGTAGGCGTCGATACCGTCTTGCCCTTGAGCGTAACGATGCCCGCCTGATCTACTGGCAAGAAGTTCGCAAGACTTATGACACCCACACGCTGCGAGTCCTCTGGCTCGATGGACAGACGCGGGCCAACAGATATTCCCATCCCAAGCTCAACATACCGCTTTATCATATCCATGCTGTCCAACTCGACCATAACGTCGTAATCCACTCCACGCCGCCGGAACTCCTCCTCCAAAATCTGGCGCGTATATGTGCCGCGCCCCATCAAGATGAGAGGCCAATCGGCAATCTGGTCGAGCGAATTCAGCGGTTCCCTCATCAGGGGATGATCCAGCGGAGTAATCAGCACTCGCTCGTACAGGAACAGGCCCTGAAACTCCAGTGCCTCACGCTTCTCCGAGTGTTGGACGACTCCAAGGTCAACGTCCCCGCTTTCCACCATCTGAAGGACCTCGGTCCTCGTGCCTGAGCGAATCCGCAGGTGTACGCGCGGGTAACGATTGAGGAATACGCGCACGACCCTGATTAGCGTGTGTGGAATGATGTCGGGAGTTGATGCAATATGGACTGGCCCCTGCTCCTCCGCCAGCGCCGTCATAGATGGCAGCGAGTCTATGCCCTCAACGAGGGGCGTAACGAGGTCTGAAAGTCTTTGCCCCGCGAGTGTGAGCTGTATCGGACGCTTTACTCGATCGAATAGCGTCATCCCAAGCTCTTCTTCCAGCTTCTTGATGTGTGTCGTAACCGTCGGCTGTCCCAAACCCAATTCTCGCGCCGCCCTGGATATGCTACGCAGGCGCGCCGCGGTGCTAAAGCTTCTCAGTTCACGAATTTCCATTGAGTGATAGTCCTCCGGAAGTGTGCAAGACGATAAGTGCATTGCCTCAGCAAATATATCATATTAGACAATATACCTTCAAGGAATGTAATTGGCTGGCTATCAT
The DNA here is from genome assembly GCA_965204855.1 of Dehalococcoidia bacterium. GTDB lineage: Bacteria > Chloroflexota > Dehalococcoidia > Lucifugimonadales > JADFKI01 > Bin90. The sequence goes on along the minus strand of OZ242018.1, from coordinate 467,689 downwards.
GAATGCAGACCGTAGAAACCTGCTAATCGTGGCAGCATGAGACGGTTGCATTGCAGACCTTTTAAGACAGGGAGGTTGCACAATGATTGACAGATTCGTAGGCTCCATTCGGGGAATCCGCAGCCATCGCACCGGGTTCGACTCCTACCTCGTCAATGTCCAGAAGGGCAGAGGCTGGGGCGGTCCTAAGTTCGACGAGGCCCGCAAGGACTTCCGCAACATCAAGCGCGGCGAGTTCCAGGGCTACCTCGGATAGAGGCTTTCCACGGATAGATAAATCGGCGGGAGCAGTCGAAAGGCTGCTCCCGTTTTCGTTGCATGTACTTCCTCAGATATATAACCGCTTACACGTCCTATACCTCTTCCATCACCTACGCCTATGTCCGTACGGGCAACTTGTTAGCCACTGCCCTTGGTGTTAATCTCTAATCAGGGAGCGCTTGAGATGATGGCAAAAGGCCGTCCAACCGGCTCTCCGCTAGAAGCAATGTCCAAGGAGGCACACACCCATGAGCACCCTAAGCGCGGATGCCCTCAGATTGCTTGGCGAGGGCAAGAACCTGGCAATCATCGCAACCATCATGCCCGACGGCTCTCCGCAGGCAACCGCCGTGTGGGTTGACACCGACGGCGAGCATGTGCGCTTCAACACAGCCGAAGGGCGGGTCAAGACTAAGAACTTACGCCGCGACCCGCGTGTGGCTGTGGCGATCCTGAATGCGGACAATCCTTACGAGCAGGTTACCATTCGAGGGCGCGTTGTCGAATTCGCGCATGAAGGCGCCGTCGAGCACATCGACTCGCTCGCAAGAAAGTACGTCGGCACGGACGTATTCACCGAGCGCGACCCGAACGACCAGCGCGTCATCGTTAAAATCGCGCCCGCTTAAATATCCTGCATATCCATGTGAGTTTGTAAGTCTATCGAAAATGCTGAAATTCTTTCGTCGCTCAACTCAAGAAGACAAAGCCAAAACCGAACAAGCCGTCAAACGCTCCCGCCAGACGTTCTTCGGACAGATGACGGGACTGTTTCGTCGCCAGCAGATTGACGACAGCCTCTGGGACGAACTCGAAGAGCTGCTCATCACCGCCGATGTCGGCGTGGAGACTACCTTCAAGCTGATCGAGCGCCTGCGCGACCAAGTGCGCGACCGCCGCATCTCAGATCCGCAGGACGCTCTCGCCATGCTCCGCGAAGAGATGCTTTATCTCGTCAACTTCGATGACGTCGATCAGGCGCTAGATGTCGATGAGAAGCCGCTCGTAATCCTCATGGTCGGCGTCAACGGCGTAGGCAAGACCACCAGCATCGCCAAGCTCGCCAAACTCTACCAGAACGAGGGCAAGAGCGTCCTCATCGGCGCAGCCGACACCTTCCGTGCCGCCGCAATCGACCAGATCCAGGTCTGGGGCGAGCGCCTCAGTGTCGATGTCATCGCGCACCAGCAGGGCGCGGACCCCGGCGCGGTCGCATTCGACACGCTGCAAGCCGCACGCGCCCGCGATGTGGATGTCGTCATCATCGACACCGCAGGCCGCCTGCACACCAAGTTCAACCTCATGGAAGAGCTGAAAAAGATGCAGCGCGTCCTATCGCGGCAGGGCGCCGACACCCAGCGCGTACTGCTCACCATTGACGCCACAACCGGCCAGAACGGACTCATGCAGGCGCGCGCCTTCACCGAAGCCGTCGAATGCGAAGGCGTCCTGCTCGCCAAGGTGGACAGCTCATCTAAAGGCGGCGTTGTCTTCGCCATCGGCGATGAGTTAGACCTTCCCGTCCTGTTCATTGGCACCGGCGAGCAGCCCGAAGACCTTACGCCGTTCGACCCGGAGGCTTTCGTGGAGAGTCTGTTCGCCGAGGAAGAAGGCTGATTCGCTGACAACCGCCACAATTCATGATAATTTACCGCTAAACTGATAGTACCGATCCATAAACTACAGGAGGCACACCCATGACAGCCACAGCCACAATCCGAGACCGCTACGGACTCGCCATGACCACCACATCGGCCGCCGCCGCCGAGCACTACGTCGAAGGCGTTGATATCCTGCTCGAACAGGGATACGGCACCGAGCAGCGCTTTCTGCAGGCCATAGACGCGGACGAAGGCTTTGCCCTCCCCTACGCCGGACTGAGCATGATGCAGATGCTCCGCGGCGCGCCCGCGGAGGCCAAGGCGAGCGTCGCCAAAGCCCAGCAGCTCGTCAGGAGCGCGACCCGCCGCGAGCAGGGGCATGTCGAAGGCATCGCCCTCTTCATCAACGGCCACGGCCCAAAGTCCCTAGCCGTCACCCTTGAGCACCTCGACGAGTTCCCCCGCGACGCCGTGATGATGCGCGTCGCCAACCGTCTCTACCTTCTCGGATGCAGCGGCGCGGGCGTGCAGAACTTCCCCGACGAGCTTTACGCCATGCTCCAGAAGCTTGAGCCGAGCTACGGTGACGACTGGGCGTTCCTCGGCCAGTACTCCTTCGCTCACCACGAGACGGGGCGCCTCGACGAAGCTCTTTCCCTCGCCGAGCGTTCCCTAGCCGGTCGCCCCACCAGCGGCCATGCCTCTCACTCCGTCGCCCATGTCTATTTCGAGAAGGGCAACGCGGTGGATGGCGGCGACTTCCTCGGCAACTGGCTCAAGGGCTACGACAGCCGCGCCCCCTTCAACATCCACCTCTCCTGGCACCAGGCGCTCTTCGAGCTGGCGCAGGGCAAGTACTCCGACGCCGTCAAGATCTACGAAGGCGTCATCCGCCCGACCGTAGTCGAGAAGAGCGCGAACTCGCTCATGGACAGCTCCTCCCTCATGTGGCGACTCAAGGTGTACGGCGGCTGCGGCACGCCATTCCCGCCCGAGGAGATCGCAGAACAGGCATCGCCCGCCGCAACCACGCCCGGACCCGCATTCCGTGACGCCCACGCCGCCCTCGCATTCGCCGCCAGCGGAGACGAAGAGCGCCTGAGCGGAGTCAAGACCCGCCTGCGCGACCTCGCCGGACAGGGCGACGCACTCGCCAAAGAGGTTACGCTGCCCCTCGTCAAGGGCATCAGCGCATTCGCCGGCGACCGCTACGAAGACGCCGCGCGATACCTCGAACCCGTATTCCCGCAGCTCGCCCGCATCGGCGGCAGCCACGCCCAGCGCGAAGTCTTCGAGGACACACTGCTTGAGTCATACATCCGCGCCGAGCAATACGACAAGGCAGAAGACCTGCTCCGCGAGCGCCTCAACCGCCGCGCCTCCGTCCGCGACAGCTACTGGCTCGCCCGCACCAAGGCATCCACCGGCGACACCGACACAGCCAAGAACACGCTGAAGATGGTAGCGCAGGACTGGCAAAACGCGGATCCGGAGTCGCCGGAGATAGCGGCGCTGAACAGTCTGGTGAACGCAGGGTAGGAAATCCTGAAAGCTAAGCCAACGGCTCGGTATTCTCAGAGAATGCCGAGCCATTTTACTCTTGCAAGATATTCTGACTTTGCTAAAATGGATGGCTAACCTCAACGAACCCACCAGCCGCACAGGATGACACCATGCTCACAGGCATAGGACTGCGAAACTTCAAAGCGTTCGGCGACGAAATGCAGGAAGCTCCCTTGTCCAAAATCACGCTGATTTATGGGCCGAACTCCGGCGGCAAGAGTTCTATCATTCAGGCGTTGTTGCTGCTGAAGCAGTCGCTCAAATCTCAGTACTACAAACCCGCTAAGTCTGACAAGAGAGAACTCGTTCTCCAAGGGGAATTGGTGGACTTAAACAGTATTCAGGCACTGGTTCACAAGCACGATATTGGGCGAAGTCTTGGTATGTGCCTGAGATTCACGAAGCCTGAGATTGGCGACATGTCTGAAAAGAGCGTGGAGATGACATTCGCCGACGACTATGGTTACGCAAGCATGTCGGAAGTGTGCTATAAGATTGTCCTCAATGAGAATGGGAAGAATCTGTTAAGCATTGAAATAGACATGGGCGCGCGCACGCGCATCGCTGCGAGCGAAAATGATCCTTACTACCCTTATCTTGAGAGAAATGAGGCGCATTTCAAATTTTTTGACGTTGGTGGCTATAAGGCTTCTCATCTAGGTTTCTCCGAATTTCTACCTACGCTGTTTTTTCCCGAATTGGCGCGCGTTCGGCAAGCAAAACTTCAGGGACGGCCCATCAGCGACCAAGAAATAGGTGAACTCAATGAGATTATTGTAGGAGCGCAAGATGAGAATGTATCGGCTCTGCTGGCTGCTAGAGACCGAGCAGCTGGATGGGCAGTGGATGAAGAGGTAGAGAAGTTATTAGGGCAACTCGAATTGAGTCCAGACGAGATATTGATGCTGACGCCTGAAAATATACCACAAAACTACGAAAATCTTCTGCGTTCGATCAATTACTTAGGACCATTGCGAAGTGTACCGCAGAGGCTCTACCGCCACACGAACGAATCGGATAGTCTAGCGGGCATCACTGGGGCACAAGGTGAATTCTCTGCGAGCATTCTCTACGGTGGAGATTTGGTTGGCACAACTATGCAATGGGTTGTGAAAGAAGATGTGAATCGCTGGTTCGGTCGGTTTGAAATACCGTACCAGCTAGACGTCATGCCTTTGGGTGAAGCATCCCTTGCAGGCGAGTACATCACCGTTGCGCTCACAGACAGACGCACCGGAACGCAGGTAACGCTTGCGGATGTGGGCTATGGTATAAATCAACTATTGCCTGTCATTATCGAAGGTGTCGCATCCCGCAAAGACTCAATCCTCTGCGTCGAGCAGCCCGAAATCCACCTGCACCCCCGCCTGCAAGCCAACATCGCCGACCTGATGATTGACACCATCGCCGACGAACCCGGCAAGCGCAAGCAGTGGATTGTCGAAACCCACAGCGAACTGCTCATCCTGCGCCTGCAACGCCGCATCCGCGAAGGCAAGATCAAGCCCGAAGACATCTCCGTCCTCTACGTCGATCCCAACGACAAGAGCGTAGAAGGCAGCGCCATCAAAGTGCTGCGCCTAGGCGAAGACAGCTACTTCAAAGACCAATGGCCCGACGGCTTCTTCTCTGAAGGACTTGTGGAGCAACTCCCTGACGACGATGAGTTCGATGAAGACGTAAACATACTTGACGAGCTGTTTTCCGAATAGGCGCTGTATGCTTGTAAATTTTGGTATCGACCCTGACGCTATTGATGATTCTACAAACGGATACCATGTCAACGCACTGAGAAGTAAGTGGCGACAATTCGGGGTGTTGGCACATCCCAACTACGACGATGGTTTGCTTAGTCGCTTAAGCCGCAGTTTTCCAAAACTTAAACAAGAGACACAGACTTTATGGGTTGATGCTTGGCAGGAGATACTGAACGACCCGGTGCGGTATCTGAGATGCAGAGGCAACTTCAGCGTTGCGCTCGTATCGGAGAAGCGCGCTAATGATCGCCAAATTTCTAATGGTGACAGCATTTATGTAGATGGTGGTTCTCTGGGTGCCGTAGAGTGGATTAGATTGACTGAAGTCAGCGCATCTAAGGAGTTCGGGCAATCCGAGGAACTTAGCAGGAAGCGCATCAATATCGATGAACCAACAGTCGATCTATGGCGAGAAAGATTTCAGCAATTGGCTAAACATGCGCGCGAGGTCGTAATAGTTGATGAATGGGCAGTGCGAGATAATACAATTCGCGGGCTGACGCGGTTCCTTGAACTTCTCGACGGAGATGCTAATGGCTGCGATGTCACGATATATTCTTCGCCCAAAACGGAACGCCGAGATGACGTGAACGCTGTTTCCAGTAGCTTGGGCAGCAGGATAACTCAACTCAGCACCTACGGAGTCAACAGAATTGAAGTCCGATTGCGACCAGAGGACGATTTCAGGTTATACGCCCACGAAAGGCACATTCGCTTCGATAATCGAGTCGTCAGCGTGGGAAGAGGATTAAGGATCTTCCAGTACCAAACAGTTCGGGAAGCGACCGACACTTCACTCACACTCTTGCCTCCTAATACCCGCGAAGGTAAAGAGAGCGACCTAGATGACAAAGCATACAGACTCTCCGATTTCAGTTTGCTCGTCGGTCCACCCCCGCCCATAGTATAATTCCTCCACCATGCTCGACGCCCTCCGATGGCTCATCACCGTAGAGATTATCGGGCTGGCGGTTTTTCCGCTTGCCTTCTGGCTTCTCCCCAAACTTGCTGACAGGGGCTTTACCCTCAGCAAACCCTTTGGCATTCTTCTCGTCTCGTACCTCTTCTGGGTGCTGGGGCTGGCGCATATCCCGACCATACAGCCGATTGCGATTGCTCTTGTGCTGCTCGTGGCTGCGGCGTCCGCGTACATCGCCTACCGCAACTTCGACGACCTACGCGAGTTCGTCAGGCGCGAGCGGCGCATGCTGCTTATCGCGGAGGCGGTGTTTCTGGTCTTTTTCATCGGCTGGGCGCTGTTCCGCTCGTACGACCCGTTCATCAATCACACCGAGCAGCCGATGGACTTGGCGCTGCTCAGCGCGTCGATCAACTCGCAGGTCGGACATCCGGAGGACCCATGGCTGCGCGGCGAGTCTATTAGCTACTACTACTTCGGCTACTGGATGATGGGCGCTATCAGCCAGATTGCCGCCGTGTCGTCCAACATCGCATACAACCTCGCGATGGCGCTCATCCCTGCGATGGCGGCGACGGGCATATTCGGCTTGGTCGTGAATATGGTTCGCATGGACAAGGCGCGCTGGGGTTATGCCATCGTCGCGGGCATCGCCGCTACCCTGTTCCTCGGTGTGGTCTCCAACCTTGAGGGCGTGCTGGAGTTCATGCGGCTCAACGGCATGGGTTCGCAGGGGTTCTACGACTGGATTCGCATCAACGGCTTGGACGGCCCCGCGGACATGCCGCCGCAGAGCTGGACGCCGCCTGACTTCTGGTGGTGGTTCCACGCGAGCCGCGTCATCAACACATTCGACGGCATCCACTATATCGACAACACGATACAGGAGTTCCCGTTCTTCAGCTTCCTGCTGGGCGACATGCACCCGCACGTCATGTCCATCCCGTTCGTGCTGCTCTTCGTGGGCATCGTGCTGAACATCTACCGTCTGCCCGCCGACTTCTGGCGAAACTATCGCAGCGTGTATCCTTATGCGCTTGTCCTCATGGCGGCGACGGCACTCGGCGGTCTTGGATTCAACAACCTCTGGGACATGCCCACATTCGCGGCGCTGCTCATCGGTGTTCTGGCGCTGAGGGCATATCGCGAGGGCAATGACATCCGGCAGTCATTCGCGCTCGCCCTATTTCCGGTTGGCTTGGCGGTCATCGTCCTTGGGGTCGTGATGTACTCGCCGTACCTGCTGGACATCAACGCGGGCGTGAACGGCATCGGCGTGGTCGTGACGCACACTCGCGCAGTCCACATGTTCATCGTGTGGGGCCTATTCCTGACGGCGGTAGCGCCCTTCCTCCTGGCGACATTCTGGCAGACGACGGTGCAGCGCGACTGGGCGGCGCAGGCTTTCACGGCGCTCGCGCTCGCGTTCGTCCCGTGGCTGCTATGGGCGCTCGCCTACCTGCCCAGTGACGGCAGCATCGAAGAGGCGATAGGGCGGTTCATCGGCATACTGCCGCTCACCGCGCTGACGGCTATCGGTGCCTATAATGCGCTGTATCTGGCACGGCAGGAAAACGAAGGCGGCAGGCTGTTCGCAACCGTGTTAGCCGTACTGGGCTTAGGACTCATCATCGGCGCGGAGTTCCTGTTCATCCGCGATTTCTTCAACAATCGCGGCAACACGGTCTTCAAGCTCTACTATCAGGCGTGGATACTGCTCGCCGCGGCGTCCGCGTTCGCCGTCTATTACTGGCTTAGCGCAATTCGCAATCTGAAGGGCTGGAGCACTGCATTCTCGTATGTCTGGGCGGCGGCGTTCGCCATACTGCTCCTCGGCTCGCTCTACTACCCGCTCGCCGCCGTCAAGACCAAGCCCGAAATTCCCCACGCCGGGCGCACCCTAGACGGCTTGGCATTCGTGCGTCAGTACAACCCAGCCGAGTACGACGCCATCGAATGGCTGAAGCAGAATGCGCCCACCGATTCTGCAATCGTCGAGGCAGTCGGCGAGTGGAGCGGCTGGGGCATGATCTCGCGCAGCACCGGCTTGCCCACAATCGTCAACTGGCTCGGCCATCAGAAGCAGTGGCGCGGCGGCTGGGAGCGGTTCGACGCTGACACGCCGGATGTGTCGCGCGCGCTGCGCGACCAGTATTTCGACGAGCGCACAGCCGAAGTCGAGCGCATCTATACCACACTCGACCCCGCCGAGGCGCAGTTGATTCTATACAAGTACAATATCGACTACGTGTACATCGGTCGCCGCGAGCGCGAAAAATACGGCACCGAAGGCACCCCCAAGTTCGACGCCATCGCAGACCTCGTGTTCTCCGATCCCAATGGCGAGTCACAAATCTACCGCGTTCGCTAAAACCCTGTCCCTTCCCCCATCAAGGGGGAAAAGGTTAGGATGGGGGTGAAATAAAAAATGGGCGGGATTGGCACTCAACCAGTCCTGCCCATCCTGTATATCGATGTCAGTTGACCCTACGCAATTCGCGCGAACTTCTGCACCCTTGCGCCGTCCAGCGTCTCGCCCACGTACAGGTCGCCGCTGGAGTCCATCGCCACCGCGTGACCGGCGATGATGTCGCCCGGAGTCTCCGAACTCATGCCCCAGCCGCCGAGCCACTGCCCGGTCGGTGTCATAATCTTCACGCCGGCAGGATGCGACAGCGCATTCGGGCTGGGCTGGTCCGGCCCAAGTCCCTGGTGGAAGCCCAGATCGGTTACAAACATGTTGCCGTCCGGCCCCTGTACGATGTGGTCGGGCCTGTGAACGCCGCCCCACTCGCTCAGATAATGCCCTTCCGGCGTGAACACCTGTATGCGGCTGTTCTCCCTGTCAACCACGTAGATGAGTCCCTCCGAGCTGACGCAGACTCCGTGCGGTATGCGGAACTGCCCCGGGCCCTCGCCCGGCTCGCCCCATGACCTTATCAGTTCGCCCGTCGCCGTATAGTGGTGTACGCGCGCGTTGCCGTAGCCGTCCGCGATGTACAGCGAGCCGTCCGCCGCTATCGCGATGTCCGTCGGCCTGTTGAACGGCTCCCCGCTGAACGCCTCCGGCACGTTGTCCGGATCGCCCAGCGTCATCAGAAGCTCACCTTCAGCCGTCCACTTCCGCACCGTGTGGTCGCCGATGTCCGTCGTGTACACGCTGCCATCCGGTCCTGCCTCGATGTGGTGCGCCGAGCCGAACTGCCCCTCGCCCCAGTGGTTGATGACATTGCCGTCTGTGTCCAGCACGATTATCGGGTGGTCGCTGCGATTATACACGAAGATGCGGTCCTGCCCGTCAACCGCAACGCCTACCGCGTGGTTCCACTCCCAGCCGTCCGGCAGGCTGCCCCATCCCGGCACATGCTCATATATATATTTTCCGTAGCTGACCCTGAGACCCTTTGCCATGCAAGTATTCTCCCTTCAGTATCCTATCCATCCGGTCCATCCCGTTAGTTCTCGAACGGGCAGAATTATAGCACGCTTTCGTGATACGATGAGACCCGACCAGTTATGTGTTATTCTCCACACTACTGACTGACCGATATACTGAATTACAGATAAACCCAATAGCGTGAGGTCGAAGAATGCTTGAACGATTCAAAGTGCCAAAGCAAGACGAAGTGCGCGTACCCATCGAGTCGCTGCAAGAGGTGATACAGGCGATATTCGAGAAGATGGGCAACTCAGAGTCCGACTCTAAGGAAGCCGCCGAAGTGCTCTCTATGACGGACCTGCGGGGTGTTGAGACTCATGGCGTATCGAATATGCTGCGGGCCTACGTCACGCAGTACACCAGCGGACAGGTTAACCCGCAACCCAACTGGCGCGTGGAGCGCGAAACGCGCGGCACGGCCGTCATCAATGCCGACAAGGGACTGGGCGTCGTGCTCGGCAGGCGCGCCATGGACATTGCCATCGAGAAGGCGCGCGATGTCGGCTTCGGCGTCGTGACGATGAACAACGGCGCGCACCTGGGCGCGGTCGGGCACTTCTCCATGTACGCCGCAGAGCATGACATGGTGGGCATGTGCGCCACATCCGCCGGCAGGGGAGTCCTGCCCACATTCGGCGCGGAAGGGCGATTCGGCACTAACCCCATCTCGATTGCCGCGCCCGCCAACAAGGAAGCGCCGCTGCTCTTCGATGCCGCGACGTCGCAGATTGCGGGCAACAAGTTCTCTCTCGCTCGCAGGGTCGGCTCAGACCTGCTGCCCGGCTGGATTTCCGATGAGGAAGGCAACCCGATTATGGAGCAGACGCCCGTTCCCGGCGGCGAGGGCGTCAACTACGGCAGCCTGCTTCCCATGGGCGGGACGCGGGAGAACGGCTCGCACAAGGGCTACGGCTTCCTGATGATTGTGGACATCCTATGCGCCTTCATGTCCGGCTCCTTGCCTGCCGTCTTCGATGAGGAGTATTTCGAGAGCGGCTACAAGCACTACTTCGCCGCATATAACATCGCGGCGTTCACCGATGTTGACGCCTTCAAGGATAATATGGACCAGATGCTCCGCACCCTGCGCGAGACGCCGCCGGAACCGGGCAGCGAGCGCGTGCTCTACCCCGGACTTGCCGAGTACGAAGAGGAGCAAGACAGACGCGCCAACGGCACCATCCTGCACACCGAGGTCATAGGCTGGTTCGAGGAAATCTGCAACGAGCTTGGAGTGCCGCACCTTCAGACGTACTAGCCAACTATCCTGTACATCCTGTATATCGATGTTAGCCCCACGGAGGTGAACCATGGGCAAGCTCGACGGCAAGGTAGCACTCATCAGCGGTGGCGCGCGCGGACAGGGCGCGGCTGAAGCCCGCCTCTTCGTGGAGGAGGGCGCGAAGGTCGTACTTGGCGACATCCTCGACGAGCAGGGGCAGCAGGTCGAAGCCGAAATCAACGAACTCGGCGGAGACGCGCTCTATGTTCACCTCGATGTGACCAGCGAAGCCGACTGGCAGAGCGCAGTCGAAGCCGCCGTCTCCAAGTACGGCAAGCTAGACATCCTCGTCAACAACGCCGCCATCGTCATCCAGAAGGCAGCAATCGAGGACCGCACCGGCGACGAGTGGGACCGCATCTTCGAGGTCAACGCCAAGGGCGTCTTCCTAGGCACTAAGCACTCAATTCCAGAGATGCGAAAGGCGGGCGGCGGCTCCATCATCAACATCTCCTCGGTCGCCGGCATCGGCCAGAGCCAGCACCAAGAGCCTGCCTACGCAGCAAGCAAGGGCGCGGTCCGCATCTTCAGCAAGGTGACGGCATCGCAGCACGCCGCTGATGGCATCCGCTGCAACTCCGTCCATCCCGGCCCCATCGACACCGACATGATTCAGTCCGCCATGGCCGACCCCAGCCGTCTCGAAGCGCGCCTCGAGCGTGTTCCGATGCGGCGTCTCGGCACCGTTGACGAAATCGCAAAGGGCGTGCTGTATCTGGCGTCGGACGACTCGTCGTATGTTACGGGGTCGGAGCTGGTGATAGACGGCGGTGCGATTTCGATGTAGTTGGGAAATAAACTATGCCCTCAGCCTCGCACTTCACCATCCTCACCGCCGACCGCGTGATTGACGCGAAAGGCGGCGTCCCCATCGAGAACGGCGCGGTCCTGCTCGACGGCTCCACCATCGCTGCCGTGGGGCGCACCACTGATATCCGCGCACCGGAGGGCGCAGAGGTGCAGACGACTCACTATGCGGGATGCACCATCATGCCCGGCATGGTAGATTGCCACACCCACCACAACGGCTTCGGCGACGGGCGGCTGGGCGACGATCTTGCGCTGCTCCCCGATGAGATACTCACCGTTCAGTCAGCGAGGAACGCGCGCGCCAGCCTGTTCTCCGGCGTAACTACGATCCGCGAGAATGGCCCTAAGAATGTGACTATGTTCAGGCTGAGGGACGCTATCAATCAGGGGCTTGCGATTGGCCCTCGCATGGTGCTGTGCGGTCGTCCTGTCTCCATCATCGGCGGGCACATGGGCTACTTCGGCGGCGAGGTTACGGGCGCGAACGATGCCCGCGCGCTCACCCGCCAGCTCATCAAGGAGGGCGCGGACTACATCAAGATAGTCGCCACAGGTGGCACCACGCGCACGTCGTTCCCGACGCTGCCGTCCTTCAACGTGGACGAACTCAGGGCAGTCACCGACGAGGCGCGAAAGTTCGGCAAGCTCACCGCCACGCACTCCTCGAACTCCGCGGGCATCGCCAACTCGCTCGATGCGGGCGTGGACATGATTATCCACTGCTACTACCTTGACGCGGACGGCACGGTCAACTTCCGTGAGGACATCGCGGAGCGCATCGAGCGGCAATCCGCATTCGTCAATCCCACACTTCAGGTGAGCCGCGCTACCGCGTGGGATCTCACGCACAAGCGGGACGATAGCGGGCTGACCGCATCAGAGCAGACTGAGCTTGACACGGCGCGCGCCAATCTGGATGTGCGCCTCGACCACACCCGCCGCATGATAGACATGGGGGTGAAGGTCATCACAGGATCAGACTCGTCGTGGAGCAGCTACCAACTCGGCAACACCATCTATGAGACCGAACTGCTCGTGCATGCCGGATACACGCCGATGCAGGGCGTCCTCTCGGTAACGAACTGGGCAGCGGAGGCGCTTGGCGTGTCCGACATCGTAGGAACGCTCGAAGCCGACAAGGCGGCAGATGTGCTTGTTGTACAGGGTAACCCGGCCGAGGACATCAACGCCCTCTGGGATGTCGAGGATGTGTACATGGCTGGGCGCAGGGTCGAGCGCGGCTCGGATGAGTCGATAGCCGCAGTTCGGCAGCCACCCGCACAGATATGATCTAATATCCACCCTACCTACCCTGTCCATCGACGTCGATTCACGGAGACCGATCATGCCGCAAACAACCTCGCAGTTCACGCTTCTGAAAGCTGCCCGCCTAATCGACTCAGCCGCCGAATCCGTGCAAGAGCAAGCCGCCATTCTGCTTGAAGGGGACGCCGTGCGGCAGATTGGCACGACGGAGACGGTGCATGCGCCGGAGGGCGCGTCCGTGCGGGAGTTCGACTATGGCGACGCCACTATTCTGCCGGGCCTTGTGGACTCCCATGTGCATCTGAACGGCATCGGCGACGGGCGCGCGGGCGACGAGCTTGCGACCCTGCCCGACGAGGTGCTGACTGTGCAGGCGGCCGAGAACGCGCGCCGCCATCTATACTCCGGCGTAACCACGCTTCGGGACTGCGGCGCGAAGAACCGCACCACTTTCCTGCTGCGCGAGGCGGTAGAGATGGGCATTGTGCCGTCGCCGCGCCTCATCCTCGCGGGCAGGCCCGTCGCCATCATCGGCGGCCACCTCAGCTACTTCGGCACCACCGCCACCGGCACCGACGAGTGCCGCGCCGCCGTCCGCCAGCTCATCAAGGAGGGCGCCGACTTCATCAAGATAACCGCCACCGGCGGCAGCACCCGCACCAGCCACCCGCTCAGGCCGTCCTTCAACGTCGAGGAACTGAGCTCCATCTGCGAGGAGGCGCACAGGTTCGGCAAGCACGCCGCCGCGCACTGCGTCTCGTCGCAGGGCATGGTCAACTCTCTCGATGCCGGCATCGACACCATCATCCACGGCGTTCACAAGGACCCGGACGGCGCGGACACCTACCGGCCGGATATTTCCGAGCGCATCGCTGAGCAGGGCGTATTCGTCAACCCCACGCTCGGGCAGGGCGTCGCGCGAATCCGCATGCTCGAAGACATGGACAGCCTGACTGCCGAGCAGCAAGCCGAGCTAGACACCTTCCGCCAGAACTCCGACGCACGGATGGACCACTTCGCGCGCATGCGGGATGCGGGCGTGGTGATGGCAGCAGGCTCCGACTCCGCTTGGTCATACTACCCAATGGGTGACTACCAGACCGACATCGAGGCGCATGCAATGGCGGGCATGTCTAACATGGAGGCAATCGTGTCCGCCACGCGAGACGCCGCGCGCTCCTGCTGCGTCGATTCGCTTGTGGGCACGCTCGAACACGGCAAGCAGGCGGACGTACTGGTAGTCAACGGCAATCCGCTGGAAGACCTATCCGCGCTCAGGCAAATTGCAGACGTATTCCTAGCGGGCAGCCGCATCGACCGCCAAGACTTCATCTAGTCCTCTAAAATCTGTACAGAGGATCGTCTGACGGCCTAGCCGCGCCGCCGCTGAAGCCTGCCGGAACTCCGTCCGCACGGAAGCACGCAGCGCCCCGGATCACTCCATTCGCGTGATCGAACATTACGCCGTTCATACCGCCGGCGACCCTCGGCACGACCTGCACCTTATGTCCCATTCCCTTTAGCATCTGCTGAACATTGCCGGAAATACCCGGCTCGACCTCCAAGTCCTGCCCTTGCGTCCATATCCGTGGCGCTTCAACCGCTTCCTGCAAGGTCATCCCATGGTCTATGACATTCACGATTGCCTGCAGCACCGAAGGGAATATGCGCGTCGCGCCCGGCGTTCCCAGCGCCATCAACGGCTTGCCGTCCTTCATCACGATGGTAGGAGACATGCTGCTGACCATTCGCTTGCCCGGCGCGATGGAGTTCGCGTTGCCCGGATGCGGGTCGAAGATGTTCATCGTGTTGTTCAGAAACATGCCCGTGCCGGGTGTCGTCACCTTGGAGCCGAACACAGCATGAATCGTCTGCGTGGTGGATACCACATTGCCGTCCGAGTCCGCAGTCGTCAGGTGAGTCGTGTCCGCGCCCTCGCCGACATAGAGCGACGGATTGCCGTAGGTATATTCGCGCGCCTGGCCCGTGTCTATCTCACGCCGTCGGGCGGCTGCATATCCCTTGTCCGTCAGCGCACCGACCGGCACTTCGACAAAGGCAGGGTCGCCAAGATATTCGAAGCGGTCGGCGAACGCAATCTTCATCGCTTCCGCCAGCAGGTGCGCCCCCTCCGCCGTGCCGAACCCAAGAGAGGCAAGGTCGAACCCTTCCAGTATGTTCAGTATCTCGATAATCGCCGTTCCGCCGGAACTGGTCGGCGCAACCGACACGATGTCGTATCCTCTGTAAGTGCCCCGCACCGGCTCTCTGAGATGTATGCGATAGTTCTCGAAGTCCTCACCTGTGATGATGCCATCGTTAGCGGACATATCCGCGACTACCATCTCGCCGATGCTGCCCTTGTAGAGCGCGTCCGGTCCCTCGGCGGCTACGGCTTCAAGCGTCTTGGCGTAGTCCGCCCTGACGATGGTCTGCCCGACCGACGGCGGTTTGCCACCCGGCAGAAACACCTCTGCGCTCGCCGGAAACAGCGCGAGATCGTCCCGATTGAGCCGGATGATGTCCGCGAGATAGCGACTGACCGCGAATCCGCGTTCCGCGTAGCGTATCGCTGGCTGCACTACCGTATCGAGACCCAGCCTGCCGTACTTCTCCTCCGCGTAGCACCATCCCATCAGCGCGCCGGGCACTCCCACCGACTTGTAGCCGACCAGATTGGCGCGGTCCACCGTCTCCATATAGTCCGGCCATGTGTCTGATACCGTATCGTACATGTCCGGCGTCGCGGCAGCCGGAGCGACCGAATAGTTGTCGATGTTCACGAACTGGTCGCTCGAAGCGTCGTAGTAGTTGATGAACCCCGCACCGAAGATACCGACCATCATCGGCTCGACGACGCTGAGCGCGAAGACAGACGCTACGGCAGCGTCCATCGCGTTGCCGCCCATGGCCAGCATCTCCAGTCCCGCCGCCGAACCCATCGGGTGGTTGGTCGCCACCATCCCGCTGGACGCAACCGCGTCTTTCTTGTAGGTCTCAAATGGGCTGCCCGCAAGCTTTCTCCAGGACATTCGATCCTCCCTTGATTAAGTGTCTGCTGAATGTCGAAAACACATCGTAATGGAGATTAGGACGATAGTACATAACTCGCCGTCCATGAAGGTTGAAAACTGAACCGCAGTCAGACTCGCTTCATACCCGCGTTACAATAAACGACTCGTCCGTGAACCACAGCCCTCCATACTTCTGAAGCACCTGCGCCGTCACGTCTAGGTAGCGGCCGTCTCGCATCACCTCGTCCAGCCGCTCGTCTTCAATCTGCGCCACATAGACCGCCGCGTTCCACGCCGCCAGTATCGCCGATGTGCCTATCGCGCCCGCGCCGCCAGCGTCCGACAGCTGCATGAAGTAACGGAATTCGGCGCGTGAATCCATATAGTTCACATACTTCAGGTCCGGATGTTCATCCCCAACTTGCTCTTGAAGCTCACGCAGCAGCGTCAGGCGCGGCGTGCGAAACGGACGCTCGCCGGGCCATATCCGACGGATAATCTCCATGCCCGGATCCTTCCCGGTGGACTGTATCACAACCATCATCCCATCCGGCGCAAGCGTGCGAGCAAGCGGTGCGAGCACATTCCGCACCTTCACGCGCTCGCTCTGCCGCGCCCTGAACGGCTGCGCTGCGATTACGAGGTCATACTCGCGCTGAATCGCTTCCCTTCGCCGCGGAATCACCGGAGCAAGCGGCCACTCCATATCTTTTCGATATATCACCAGTGTTGACGGCGTGGCGTAAATCGGGTTGCCCGACCGCTCGCTTATCTTCGTCTGCCACCAGTCGCGCACCTGCGGCTCTATCGCCTTTATCTGCTCGTGAAAGGCATACGCAGTCGAGCCTTCCAGCGCCACCTCCATCCAGCTCAGACGCTCGCGGTTGCGGCGCAGGCGCGGCATAAGCTGCGGCGCCTCAGAGTAGAACATATTCGTAACCACCAGCGCTGTCAGCGGGTGTTCCATCAGCCTGTCCGGCATCTTCTCCAAGCTGATCCGCACATCCTCGTAGCTGATTTCCTTGCCCACCACCAGCATAGGCACAGTTGGGAATCGATGATGCAGATTCATCATCACCCGCGTCAGCACGCTCGCGTCGCCCATCCCCGCATCGAAAATCCGCAGCGCGGGCTGGCGCGGCTGCAAGTACATCGTGTCCATCGCAACGCGCTCGGCGATGACCTGCTTCTCGTTGCAGGTCGTAACGAACAGCAGATATTTTTCGCGGTTATCGAAGAACCGGAACGGGCTATTATCCATCCTGTTTATCCTGTCCATCGATGTAAGCTCTCAGCGTACGCACATGCTCCGGGCCCGTCCCGCAGCACCCACCGACGATGTTCACGCCAACATCATCCACCAGCGTCCTGAAGCCCCGCGCCATGAACTCAGGCGACTCCGGATAGACTATCTCGCCGCGCTGCACCGCCGGTATGCCTGCGTTGCAATGCACCAGCAACGGTGCGTCCGTGGCCGCCCGCAGTTCCCGCGCCAACTCAACCATCACCTCGGTCCCGTTGCCGCAGTTCGCGCCGACTATGTGCGCTCCGGCGTCTTGAAGCTCCGCTACCGCGCGCTCCGGCGTAACGCCCATCATCGTGAAGAACCCGCGCGGCCCTATGTCGAAGGTCATCGTCGCCATTACTGTTAGTTCCGTATATTCTCGCGCAGCCTTGATAGCCAGCGCCGACTCTTCCAGTGCAGTCATCGTCTCCACGACCACAGCATCCACGCCGCCCGCAACCAGCGCGTCTATCTGCTCCGCGAATCCGTCCAGCATCTCCGCTTCCGATAGTTCGCCCAGCGGCTCCAGGAATTCGCCCGTCGGTCCGACCGACCCAACTACGAAACACCCCTCCGGCGCTTGACTGCTCGCATGCTCCGCCGCCAGCCGGTTGAACTCGCTCACCCTGTCCGCCAGCCCGTACTTGCCAAGCATAAAGCGGCTGCCACCGAACGAATTCGTCAGCACCATGTCCGCACCCGCGCCGAAGTAATTCCGCGCCATCTCCCGCACGATGTCCGCGTGGCTCGCATTGAACGCCTCAGGACAGCCGCCCGGCTCCAGCCCGCGCTGCTGCAAATAGGTCCCCGTCGCACCGTCCGAAATCAGCGTCTCCCCACCTGCGAGCCTATCTAATATCCTATCCATCTTGTCCATCCTGTCAGCCCTTGTCCCAGAGTGATAAGATACCGCAATCATATCAACCCACTGGAGGAAAAACATGCCCGACAAGAAGAAAGTCGTAGTTACAGGATTCGGCGGCAGGATAGGCAAAGTCCTGCGCGACCATCTGGGCGACAGGTACGAGTTCAGCGGTATCGACCGCGTTCCCCTTGAAGGCCTCGCCTCCCTCACCGCCGACCTCACCGACCTAGATGCCATCACACCAGCATTCGAGGGCAAGGATGTAGTGGTGCATCTCGCTGCCGAGCCGCGCCACACGCCGGACATCGGCTGGGACCTGCTCATGCCCGACAATGTAGTCGCTACCGCCAATGTCTTCGAGGCGGCTCGCAAGGGCGGAGTTAGCCGCATCATCTTCTTCAGCTCGATGCACGTCGTCGGCATGTACGAGCGCGACCAGCCCTACAAGGCAATCGCGGAAGGCGACTATGGCGACCTCGACCCTGATACCGTTCCACTAATCACCCACGAGATGCCAGACAGGCCCGACGGCCCCTATGCCGTAAGCAAGATATTCGGCGAGGCGCTGGGACGCTACTTCTGGGAAGACCATGACATCAGCGTCATCTGCATCAGGTTCGGCACCACGAGTCCCGACGACCGCCCCGGGGCGGACGCTCGCAGCTTAGTAAGTTACTTCAGTCACCGCGATATAGCCGCAATGGTCGAAGCCTGCATCGAAGCGGAAGGCGTTGGCTTCGACATCTTCTACGGCGCGTCGGCGAACACATGGAAGATATACGACACGCCGAGAGCGTGGGAAGTGCTGGGCTTCGAGGCACGAGACAACGCGGAGAGTTTTAGGTAGCCGTTATTCTCAATCCTTAAAGCACACGCAAAAAGGCCGACGAGTGAACTCCCACTCCTCAATCCGCCACTTCCACGACTCTATCCATCCAAATCGTCCCTGCACAGACACGGATGCGCGCAAGGGGCAAGAATCTCCGTCAGCAAAGCCGAAATCCAATTAGATGCACATAGTGGAGCGTGCTACTACCGCCTCTCCAGTTCCTCGCGCATCTGCTCTTCTTGCTCGCGGAGTTCATCGGGCAGGGCTTCGCCGAAGTCTTCGTATTCGTAGAAGGGGCGGATTTCCATCTCGCTGGGGCCGGGCATGGGGTTGGGAGAGCGCTTGACCCACTCGACGGCTTCTTCCATATCCTTGACTTCCCATATCCAGAAGCCCGCGACGAGCTCATTGGTGGCGGAGAAGGGTCCGTCCGTGACGGTGCGGTCCGTGCCGTCGAATCTAATGCGCTTGCCCTCGGATGTCGGCTTGAGTCCATCGCCCGATTTCATTATGCCGGCATCGAATAGCTCTTGGTTATACTCGCCCATCGCTTCCATGAGTTCCGTGGTGGGCATGACGCCTGCTTCACTGTCTGCGGTCGCCTTTACGAATACGATTACACGCATGGGTAGGCTCCTTTGGGGTGAGGAGAGGAGGCAGGGAGACTGCTGTGGAGCCAACGAGTGGACTCGAACCACCGACCTGTTGTTTACGAAACAACTGCTCTGCCGACTGAGCTACGTTGGCTCACCTTTTCAGTTTACTATGATTGGGGTTAGGTTTCCACATGAATTTCGTCAGGCTAGTGGACTGACTGGCTGATGGTTACTCGGAAGCGGCGCATGGCGCAGGTGGGCGCAAGTTCGCGCACCGCAGTGATGACACCGGATGCCCAGCTCTCACCATCAGGCAAGGACGCACCGACTTCAGGTGCAGGTGCGCCTTCCTCCATGAAACGCCTGCCAAGTGGCTTGCCGTCCTCCGAATATACGAACCAGACGGTCTCTATAGCTTGCGTCTGCGTCATGTTGCCGTTACGCCTCCGTCTATGACCAGCTCCGAGCCAGTGACGTAGCTCGACTCGTCGGACGCCAGATAGAGCATGCCCTGCGCGAGTTCCTCCGGCTCCCCTACCCTGCCCATCGGAATGCGCTCGAGCAGCGCGTCATAATGCTCCGGGTTCTGGTAGCTGGCGTTGGTCATGGGTGTGCGGCAGAATCCGGGATGGATGGAGTTGACCCGGATATTCTCGCCGGCGTACTGGACGGCGGCAGACTTGGTGATGATGCGAGACGCCCCCTTGGCCGCATGGTAGGCGGTGGATGTGCGACTGCCGACAAGTCCGTATATTGAAGACACATTGATGATGGAGCCGCCGCCCACTTTCCGCATCTCGGGTACGGCGTATTTCATACCGAGGAAGACGCCCTTGGCATGGATGTCCATCTGCGCGTCCCACGCCTCCTCGGTCGTCTCTATCAGGAGCGAGCGACCGCCTATGCCCGCGTTGTTCACGAGGACATCGAGCT
This sequence comes from Dehalococcoidia bacterium, assembly GCA_965204855.1. GTDB lineage: Bacteria > Chloroflexota > Dehalococcoidia > Lucifugimonadales > JADFKI01 > Bin90. The sequence continues at coordinate 447,269 of OZ242018.1, read as the reverse complement.
TGCCGTAGGTATCGACCGCGAGATTGACGGCGGCTTCCCAGTCGGCTTCGCTGGTAACGTCATGGCGCGAGAAGACGACATCGTGGCCTTGCTCGCGGAGTTGTGCTTCCGCCCGCCTGCCCTGCTCTTCAAGGATGTCGGTGAGCACGACCTTCGCGCCTTCTTCGGCGAACAGCCAAGCCGCCGCACCACCAAAGCCCTTGACTTCGCCTTGTACTCCTGCCGCCGCGCCGGTAATCAGCGCTACTTTTCCTTCAAGACGCATTTGCGACCTCCTGCGATTATCGCCGTAACCTGTCGCTATCATACAGGGCTTGGCCGCTCCACGCTATTGCAGCAGCTAGTCGCCGTCGTCTCCCCCCAGGAAAGTATGAGAGAAGGTAGATTCCATCAAGCCGTGGATTTTGAAGGACACTCGCCACAGCAGCCCCACGACGCCTATGAGGGCGAAGATGGCTATGGGGGTGGAAAAGCTGCCGAGGACAACAAGTTGAGAAAGAAGCGGCAGGCTCCAAATCACCAGCATGACCACGATTACGATCAGGATGCTATTGCGAAGAATGATATGCAGGCCGCCCCTGTTGAGCAGCCTCAAATTGGACAGGTTTCTGCGAAATATGAATGCGGACAGGCCATCGGTCATTCGCTGAAGCGCCCGCCAAATGAACACGGAAGGCGGAATGCACAGCAGCACGACTAAGCAGCTCACGATAAGCCCCAGCATGCCTTGCTGAGTGTTCAGCCCTCTGGACAACTCGCCAGCATAGTTAAGCGCGAACGTGCCCAGTCCTATGCTAACCACAATCACGCCTAAGTTCACGATTATGACCCGCCCGGAGCGTCGGACTACATTGGCTACCTCGCCTTCCATGCCGAACACGGTGCGCGTGGAAATCAGAATGTATGAAAGGTTGCCGATGTATTGGCGCAGCATGCGGGGAGAGCGTTCCTCCAGAACGGTGCTTACGCCGCCCGAGGAGCGGACAATCAACGGATAGAACAGCGCCGTCAGCGCCGATGCAGCCGCAACCACCGGATACAGGAACGCGCCCACTACGGCATGGTCAACGCCGACTTTGGTCATCGCAAGGGAAAATTCGCCCAGCTGCGGCTTACCCATGCCCACGCTCAGCGAGGTCTTACCGTCGTGGCCCGTGATGAATGTGCCAAGCGTGGCGGCGAACATCTTGCCTGCCATGAACACGCCCGCGATTATCAGCGCCGGGATGATGTACTGCCACAGCACGGCGATTTCTATGAGCATCCCGATGGATATGAAGAAGAGAGCGGAGAAGATGTCGCGCACCGGAGCGATGGTGTTGTTGAGCACTTCGGAATATTCGGTGTCCCCGAGCACGGTGCCGATGATGAATGCCCCCACTGCCGCTGAAATGTGCAACTGCTGGCCAACCAGTGCCAGGCCGAAGCACAGCGCCAGGCTGACGACCAGCATCACTTCCGTCGATCGAAAGCGCGCCACGAACCTGATGATGTGGGGCGCGACCAGCGCGCCCATGAACAGCGCGCAAACTAAGAAGAGTCCCAGCCGCATCACCAAGCCGGTAACCTCCCCCGGGCTTGCGGTACCCGACGTTGCCATACCTGAGAGTATGCTCAGGAGAATGACAGCGGCGAAGTCCTCCACCACGAGTATGCCCACGATGAGGCGCCCGTGCCGCTCATGCAGCATCCCCGTGTCGCGCAGCACCTTGAAGATGATTGCCGAACTGCTGATGGAGAGCGCCGCGCCGAGGAATATCGCCTCCATGCCGCTCCACCCGAGCAGCGTCGCCACCTCGTAGCCCAGCGCAATCATGAAGATAATCTCGATTGTGCCGATGAGGATTACGCGCGGACCCAACTGCCGGATGCGCCGCCAGCCGAACTCCAGCCCGATGGCGAACAGCAGCATTATGAAGCCCAGCTCTGCCATCAGGTGGATACTCTCGATATGGGCAATGGGCGTGGGAAGATTGAATAGCGGCAGCGTGTATGGGCCCACTATGAGTCCCGCGATGAGGTAGCCCAGAACCGGCGGCTGCCTGAGCAGATGGAATATGACGATCGCGACGCCCGCGACTGCCATAATCGCGGCGAAATCCCGTATCAGAGTGGATTCTTCCATGTTTCAAACTTCAGCCCATCTATCGGCTGGGCATACAATAGCAAGAGGACGCGAACCGGTACGTTGAGCATGAATTATAACAAAGCCCCGCCGCATTCTTGGACACTTTCCAGAAGTATCCGGGAACGTTTGATGTCTCCGCTGTACCTGCATGGGCAGGACTGCGTTAATCTAAATACTCCAAATCATCACCGAATTGCATCAAATGTCGAGATGTCACCAGGACACGGCATGCCGCTGCACGACGAACGCCTTTCGGTCAGGCTTGCTTCCTCAATGACATGAAAGTGGGATCGCTTAAGCATTCTCGGACTCGGAAACACTATATTGGAAACGGTTCAGAGACTATATAACAGATTCATCGCCAATGTCAGGCGTCCACAACTCGTCATCTGATGTGCCGTCATTCTCCTGAAGTCGGCACATCAGGAATTGTAACCGCGCTGTTCTTACCTACCCTACTGGTGGACTCCGTAGATGAGCGCGACAGATGTGCGTCTCAACACGGGCCGTTACTGCGAGTTTAGATTGACACTCTTTCTTGCACACCTATAAAATGCAGGAGATTTCATACGGTTGTGCGGGGTGATGAGCGTGTGCGGGGATTTTCGTCGCTATCGTCGGCTCGTGTCCTGTACAGCGTATTACACTACCGCTTCATTCTGCTAGAAAACCAAAGGCTGCTTCACACTTCCAGGAGGAATGAGAATTGTCAACAAAGGCGTATATTCTGATAGAAACCGCAGTGGGCAAGTCGCGAGATGTCGCCAATACGCTGCGTTCTTTGGACGGCATTGAGAATGTCGATGCGGTAACGGGGCCTTACGACATCATCGCCGTTGTAGTCGCTCCGGACCTTAACTCCGTCGGGGATATGGTTACGAGCCGCATTCACACGATAAACGGAATCGTTCGCACCGTAACGTGCCTTTCTGTAGGCAGCGTTTAAGTCTTACGCAGCCTTTGAGTGTTGCATTGGGCATGTCGATGAGCTTTTGGGCAAACTAACAGGCAAGCTCATCAGGTGTCTAACGAAGGCTGGGCGATCAGTGAGAATTACCGAATGTAACGGAGGAAGTCTAATGGAGTTCAAGTTCACGGCTGATGAAGAGAATTTTCGCGCAGAGCTGCGCGAGTTTCTGCGTAGGGAGCTTCCCGAGGGTTGGACAGGCGGCGGGGATGAAGACGGGGGCGACTGGGATTTCGAGCTGGAGATGCGAAAGAAGCTGGCGGACAAGGGCTGGCTGACGATGGCGTGGCCCGAAGAGTACGGCGGCAGCGGCGCAACGCACATGATGCAGCTCATCTTCGCCGAAGAGATGGCTTACCAGCGCGCGCCGGGACGCGACCAGTTCGGCACGAAGATGCTCGCGCCCACGCTGATGATTCACGGCACGGAGGAGCAGAAGCGCGAGTACCTGCCGCCAATTGCGCGTGGCGAAGTGCAATGGTGCCAGGGATACTCGGAGCCGGAGTCCGGCTCAGACCTCGCATCGCTCCAGACGCGCGCGGTCGAGGACGGGGACGACTTCGTTATCAACGGCACGAAGATTTGGACTTCAAACGCGCACCACGCCGACCATGTGATGGTGCTGACGCGCACCGACCCGGACGCGCCCAAACATCGCGGCATCAGCTTCCTACTTGCGGACATGAGGCAGCCGGGCGTAGAAGTGCGTCCCATCATCAATATGGCGAACGACCACAGCTTCAACATGGTCATCTTTGACAATGTGCGAGTGCCCAAGCGCAACCTTGTGGGCGAACTCAACAGGGGCTGGTATGTGGGCGCTACCCTGCTGGACTTCGAGCGCTCCGGCGTCGAATACTCGGCAGGCTCCAAGCGCACGCTGGAAGAGCTAATCCAGTTCTGCAAGGATAACTCGCGCAACGGCAGACGCTTGATTGACGATCCGAAAATAAGCCGCAAGCTCGCCGACCTGATGGTAAAGACGGAGATAAGCCGCCTCATCTCATACCAGATCGCATGGATGCAGAGCGCGGGGCTTGTGCCGAACAAGGAGTCCTCGATGGGCAAGAGCTTCGGCACGGAGTTGCAGCAGGCAGTTGCGCGCGCGGGAATGGAAATTCTCGGACTGTACGGTCAGCTTGAGCCGGAATCGAAGTACGCGCCGATGCAGGGCCGCATCGAGCAGAGCTACATGACCTCGGTGTCCGCGACAATAGCGGCAGGCACATCGGAAATTCAGCGCAACATCATTGCTACGCGCGGACTTGGACTGCCGAGGTAGCGTTAGCCATCAGGTATCAGGTGTCAGCCGTCAGGTAGCGCAGCGGGGGCAAACACAAAGGTTTGCTCCTACGATGAGGTGCATATATGGATTTCCGATTTAGCAGCGATGATGACGCCTTCCGACAGGAAGTAGGAGAATTCGTCGAAAGCGAATTGCCGTGGGACTGGCGTGAGCGCGCCGTAGATGCCGAAGAGCCGGAAGACGCCGGGCTGGTGCGCGAGTTCAAGAAGAAGCTCGCGGGCAACGGCTGGCTGACGATGGCATGGCCCGAGGAGTACGGCGGACAGGCCGCGCCTCACATCCGGCAGATGATCTTCAATGAGGAGATGGCGTACAGGGGCGTCCCAGCAGGCGACTCCGGCGTGCGAATGGTGGGACCCATCCTCATGCTGTACGGCACGGATGAGCAGAAGCAATACTTCCTGCCACGCATAGCGCAAGCCGACATCGACTGGTCGCAGGGATACTCGGAGCCGGACAGCGGTTCGGACCTGGCATCGCTTCAGACGCGGGCAGTCGAGGACGGCGACGACTTCGTTATCAACGGCTCCAAGATATGGAATGGCGCGCACTCCGGCTCGGACTGGATGTTCATGCTTGCGCGCACCGACCCGGACGCGCCGAAGCACCGGGGCATCAGCTTCCTGTTGACGGAGATGCAGCAGCCGGGCGTTACCGTCGAGAAGATACCGATGATGTGGGACGCTCACCGCGCCTTGGTCACATTCGAGGATGTGCGCGTGCCGAAGAAGAATCTGGTGGGCGAACTCAATCGAGGCTGGTATGTTGGCGCAGCGCTACTGGACTTCGAGCGGTCGGGAGTAGATCGACCCGCAAGGGCGAAGCGACTCCTGGAAGATATCGTGAACTTCTGCAAGGAGAACAGGCGCAACGGCGAGTCGCTTGCCGAGGATGTTTCGGTGCGCCAGCGGATTGCGGATATGGCGGTGCAGATAGAGTCTTGCCGGCTGATGTGCTACAACGTGGCATGGATGCAGAGCCAGGATATGATTCCGAACAAGGAAGCGTCTATCACTAAGGCTTACGGCACGGAGATGATGATCCGATTGTACAGCCTAGGGATGCAGGTGATGGGCTTGTACGGTCAGCTCGACCCTGAATCGAAGTGGGCGCCGCTGCGGGGGAGAATCGAGAACGGCTGGATGCGCTCGCACGGCGGCACGGTGGCGGCGGGCACGTCGGAGATAAATCGTAATGTCATCGCGACGAGGGGATTGGAGCTGCCGAGGTAAACCTTCGCAGCCTTCCCATTTCACAGGACACAATCAACATTCGCAGCATAGAGGTGCTGTCTCAATTTACGGAGGAACACGACAAATGGACCTTGGACTGAACGAAACGCAGCAGATGCTCAGGAACAGCGCGCGCGAGTTCCTGCAGGCGGAGTGCCCGGATACCTATGTGCGCGAGATGGAAGAGGACGAGCGCGGCTACACTCCTGAGATGTGGCAGAAGGTCGCCGAGCAGGGCTGGCTGGGGCTGATATTTCCGGAAGAGTACGGTGGCGTGGGACTGAGCTACCTCGACCTGTCGGTGCTGCTGGAGGAAACCGGACGTGCGCTGCTGCCGGGTCCGTTCTTCTCGACGGTCGTGATGGGCGGCATGGCTATCATGGACGCCGGCTCCGAGGACCAGAAGCAGGAGCTTCTTCCGCAGATAAGCGAGGGGCAACTCATCGTTACACTTGCGCTGACTGAGCCGAGCGCGCGCTGGGATGCCGAGGGTGTGGAGATGACCGCATCGCAGAGCGGGGACGGCTGGGTTCTGAACGGAGTCAAGCTGTTCGTGCCGAACGCGCATGTTTCCGACACCTATATCGTGGCAGCGCGCACGGGTGAGGGCGAAAGGGACATCACCCTGTTCCTGGTGCCTCGTGGAACTGACGGAGTAGGCCACACACTGCTGAAGACGATCGCGTCCGACAGGCAGTCCGAACTCGCCTTCGAGAATGCCGGCGTACCCGCGTCCGCCGTTCTTGGTGAGGTCAACGCCGGCTGGGACACGATTGAGAGGGTGCTGGCCTGGGGCGCGATCGGCAAGTGCGCCGAGATGGTTGGCGGCGCCGAGCAGGTCCTTGATATGACCGTAGAGTACGCCAAGCAGCGCACGCAGTTCGGCAGGCCCATTGGCTCATTCCAGGCGATTCAGCATCACTGCGCGAACATGGCGACCGATGTGGAGGGTTCGCGCTACATCACGTACCAGGCGGCGTGGAGGCTGTCGGAGGGCGACGACGCGACGCAGGAAGTTGCGATGGCAAAGGCGTGGGTGAGCGACGCGTACAGGCGCATTTGCGCGCTGGGACACCAGTGCCACGGCGCCATCGGCTTCACCAAAGAGCACAACATGCAACTGTACTCGCGGCGGGCGAAAGCTGCTGAGCTTGCCTTCGGCGACACAGACTTCCACCTAGAGACGGTGGCGGAGGGGATTGGTCTGTAAACAGATTATGCCGTTCCGGCGAGTGAAGGACTATGGACTGCACCATCCAGGGTTGTGAGGGCAAGTACGAAGAGCAGTATATCGTGCATACGGCTCGGCACAATGAGCGGATCGTAGTTGTCGATAATGTGCCGGCTGAGGTGTGCGGCACATGCGGCGATACTTTGCTGAGTTCTATTGCGATGCAGCGCATCGATGAGATACTCAGCGACGGTTCACGGGCGACCGGGGTTGTGCCTCTTTACGATTTTCTGGCGCAATGAGGATCGAGACTGCCGCCTCGCGTGCCAGCCACCATGTCGATCCGGAGTCGGGCGCGATACTTGCACCCATACAGCCTTCGACTACCTTCGAGCGCGCGCCTGACGGAGAGTATCCCGGCGGTTATATCTATTCTCGGACCGGCAACCCGAACCGCCGGCAGCTTGAAGACATCCTGACGACACTGGAAGGCGGCGCTGCATGCACTGCCTTTTCGTCAGGGTCGGCGGCGAGCGCAGCTGTTTTTCAGGCGCTGGCGAGCGGAGACCATGTGGTAGCGCCCAACGACTGCTATCACGGCACTCGCGCGTTGCTTCGAGATGTGTTCGCGCGATGGGGGTTGCAGGTTACGTTCACCGATGTAACCGACCCGGAGCGGGTGAGGCGAGCGATACAGCCCAACACACGCCTCATCTGGGTGGAGACGCCGTCCAATCCGATGCTGAAAGTTACGGACATACGGCGCATCGCGGAAATCGCGCACGACGCGGATGCGCTGTGCGTGTGCGACAACACATGGGCGACGCCGATGCTTCAACAGCCAATCAGCCTCGGCGCGGACGCGGTGGTCCATTCGACCACAAAGTACATATCCGGACACAGCGATGTGATGGGCGGCGCCGTTATCGCCGTGCGTGAGGATGAGTTCCTCGACAGGTTGCGCCATGTGCAGGCGACTTACGGCGCGATACCTTCTGCGTTCGACTGCTGGCTGACGCTGCGCGGCATACGAACTCTGCACCTGCGAATGCGCGCGCACTGCGAGAATGCGATGGCGGTCGCATCGTTCCTCAGCGAGCACCTCCGCGTGGAAGCCGTTCACTACCCCGGGCTGGCGGCGCCCGATGAACGGGCGGTCGCCGCGGAGCAGATGTCGGACTTCGGGGGCATGCTGTCGTTTCAGGTCGAGGGCGGAAGAGAGCAGGCTATGGACGTAGCTGCGGGACTGCGCCTATTCACGCGCGCGACGAGCCTGGGCGGCACCGAGAGTCTGATAGAACATCGAGCCTCTGTCGAGGGACCGGACACGCAGACGCCGGACAACCTGCTGCGGGTGTCCGTGGGTATCGAGCATGTGGATGATCTGCTGGCGGACCTGGAGCAGGCGCTGGGGTAGAGAGACCAGCCTGGATGTACAGGATAGACAGGATTCCTCTCTGATTCCTTGATCTTGTCAATCCGCACCTGCTGCACGATTATGTGCTACTATGGCGTTGCGGGTGTCGAAGGCGCTTCAGCTGTCGTGTTGAGTTGAAGGCTTCATGCATTTACCTGCTCTTGATGCAAGGATTTCAGATTCCTCACTTCATTCGGAATGACAATATAGGTAATGCGTTCTTTTTCGACATTCGGCTTCATCATCAAGCGTCTCAGTTCCGACTGGAAGCTCCTGCTAAGTATATTCGCAGGCATCATCATAGCCTCCACGCTGGTTGCGGGCGCGCCCGTGTACCTGAACTCGCTGGCGCGTCTCACGCTGAACACATCCATCGACCGCTCCTCCATCCTCTTCCTGAATATCTTCGCCTTCGCCCCTAACGTGCCTCTGAACGAAGAGAGCTTGAATGTTACCGACAGCGAGATCGACGGGCTGATTGACGAGAACATCTCCGACTTCTACGTGAGTCGAGAACGCTTCCTCAGGGGAACTACGCTGCTGGTTGGCACTCCGTGGAGGCCGCTTGCGAACGCCGACGTTGATCTCGTATCGCGCGGATACCTTCAATACCTGTCCAACGTCGAGAAGCACGTTGAGTTCACATCCGGACGGGCGTACACGGACACGGTTACGCCGACGGAGGACGGGTTGCATGTGGAGGTGCTGCTCGGCAGCACGCCCGCGAATGTGTTCAGCCTGAAGGTCGGCGACAAGCTGGAGATGAAGCCGTCGCTCGGCACCGATGTCGCCATCACCGCAGAGATAGTAGGCATCATAGAACCGACCGACCCAAGCGCCGACTACTGGCAGCAGAACGCCAGCGTGTTCATGGAGCCCGCGCCGCTGGAAGAGATACCAGACGTGGGCATCGAGGTGGACCCGGAGGAACCGCCCATAGCGCTGTTCGTCACGAAGCAGGCGCTGATTGACAGTCTCGGCAAGGCATATCCCGGCAGTCTTGTATCCTCGTCGTGGTTCATATTTATCGAGAAAGAGCCACTCAAGAAGATTCGCCCGGAGGAGCTTAGAGAACGCCTGGACAATCTCGAAAGCGGCATGGCCATTCGGATGCAGGGCAGCGCGGTATTCACCGGCATCACCTCACTGCTGGACCGCTTCGAGCGGCGAAGCTTCTTCACGAGCATACCCCTTCTGCTGCTGCTGACAATCATGGTCATCACTGTGCTGTACTACATGTCGATGATGGTGTCGTATCTCGTGCAGAGCCGCGAGGACGATGTCGCGCTGCTGCGAAGCCGGGGCGTCAGCATGGCGCAGCTTGTGCGCCTGTACGCAATCGAGGGACTGGTCATTACGGCAGTTGCGGTCGTCATAGCTCCCCTGTTAGCGATGGGCGCTATTGCCATTTCAGGCAAATTGCCGTACTTCACGGACATTACGGGTGGCGCACTGCTGCCCGTGAACTGGCGCTGGATGCCGTTTCTGGTGTCGGCAGCCGTCGGCGCTCTGGGACTCGCCATTTTCGTGATACCCAGCGTCATCGGGGCACGCACCGGGCTTATCATTCACAAGCTGCGGTCGTCCCGTCCGCCCGATGTGCCGTTCTTCCAGCGCTACTATCTCGACATTATGGTGCTGGCTATCGGTGGGCTGGTCTTCTGGGAACTGAATGCGCGAGGACGGCTTGTGTCCGGGGGACTGTTCAGCGGCATCGAGATAAACGAGGCGCTGCTGTTCGCTCCCGTACTTCTGCTGACGCTGGTGGCTCTGGTGTTCATGCGATTCTTCCCGCTGTTCGTGAGGTTCATAAGCGGCGAATCGCCCGCCCTCATTCACCTGTATGTGTGGGTGATAACAGCGCTGCTTGCAGTCACTCTTGCTATGGATGCGCTGCGCCAATCGGACTTTATGAGCGCCGTGCCGCCGCTTGGACTGGCACTTATGGCAGCGGCGGCATATTGGGCTACACAGCGAGCCGAACGAGGCCGCGCCAGGCTGTACGGATTTGCGGCACAGATCGCACTCATAGCTGCGCTGATTTACTTTTACCCACCAACAGAAGGAGCGCTGGCGTATCTGCCGACGCTGGGTTTTGCGGCTATTGTGCCGCTCCAGATTATCTTCTATCTGCTCGTGCTGCTGTCACACCGAGCGCCCGTATGGGTATCTCTAAGCCTGTGGCACATGGCGCGCAACCCACTCCAGTACAGCTGGCTTGTGTTGCTGCTGGTCATGGTTACAGGACTTGCCGTACTTGCGACGACCGTCGGCGGCACGCTCAACCGGAGCTACCAGGAGCGCATCCAATACGATGTGGCGACCGACCTGCGCGTATCGAATATACCCGGCTACATCGCCCGCAGCGTGGACGGCCTCAAGCAACGCTATCAGACCATTCCGGGTGTAACCTCAGTCACGATGGCATTCAGGGACCGCGGCACACTCGGAGCGAACTATACAGGCAATGCTTTCCGTATGCTCGCTGTCGAGGCGGACGACTTCCACTACTACTCATGGTATAGGGATGATTTCTCACGCAGTACACTGCCGGAGGTTATGCGCGCTCTCAACCCGCTTAGCGTGAGCGAGCCGGTCACATTGCCCGACGATGCGGTGGCGGTCGGCGTCTGGCTGAAGCCTGAGGAGCTGTACCCGAACATGTACATGTGGCTGGTGCTGCAGGACGCGGACGGCGTGTTGGACACACAGTCGCTCGGCAACATGGGGCCTCCGGAGTGGCACCTCCGCACGCTGGAAGTGCCAGGGAGAATGAAGCGACCGGTGCAACTCGCTTCCATTCAGATATTCGAGCCTGTATTCGGGCCCGCAGGCACAGCAGGCTCAATACTTATCGACGACGTGCATGCGATCAAGGGTGACGGCACGATTGAATACATCGAAGACTTCGAGGATACCGGCTCATCGTGGCTGCCGCTTGCAACTTCCACCCTGTCGTCGGACTTGCTGACATTTACAGACGCCGATGTAAGTCGAGGCGATCTATCCGGCCTATTCACATTCGGCAAGGACACCGACAACGGGTTGCGAGGGATTTACAGAAGCCCAAGCGGTGGGCCAGTGCCGGTGGTTGCCAGCAACTCCTTTCTGCGGACATCAGGAGCGCGCGTGGGAGATGCGCTCATCGTTGAGCTAAAAGGGCGCTTTGTGCCCATTCAGGTGCGCGACTCCGTGGACTTCTTCCCCACGCTCAACCCGAGTGGCGCAGGATTCCTGATTGCGGACCTCGAAACTCTAATCAGGCACATCAACATCCTCAGCCCCGCTCTCGTGGCGACACCGAACGAGATGTTCATCGAGAAGGCTTCAGGAGCGGGCGACTCGGTAAATTCGGTGGTTACGAGAATGGTCGGACGCGACCTCGTGCATGACCGTGAGCAGCAGTTGGAACAGGTACGCCTCGACCCACTGATAACCGCCGGCTGGCAGGCGATGGTGCTGCTGGCGATGGCGATTATCATATTCACTGCCGGACTCGGCTATGTAACATACCTGCTGGCATTTGCCAATCGCAGCCGCAACGAGATGGGCTTCCTGCAGTCGGTCGGGCTTTCATCGCGACAGATGGCAGGGCTGCTGATACTGGAACACTTCATCATCATAGCGGTCGGCATTGGGCTGGGATCGGGTGCCGGCTGGCTGATGAGCGACCTTATGGTATCATCGGTTGCGGTTACCGAAAACGGCAGGCAGGTCGTCCCTCCCTTCATCCTGGAAACCGATTTTCGCTTCCTTGCGCCGCTTTATCTGATTTTGATAGGCATATTCGCGCTTTCCGTATATCGGCTTACGCGCAGCATGCGCAATCTGGACTTTCACGCTATATCAAGAATGGAATGATGTGCTGGGGCTAACTTGGATATACGAGATTGACAGGACAAAAGACTGAAGAACTGACCGACTGATAGACTGACGAACTCTTATGCGCCAGACAGTATCCGCAATAATCGCAGCGTGGCCAATGGTGGCGAAGCGCAGCCTGTCTCACTGGAGGCTGCTATCCACCGTTATCATTGGCGTGCTGCTGTCCTCGACAGTAATGGCGGGCACTGTCATCTACTTCGACGCACTTCGTGAACTTGCACTCAAGAACTCCCTCAACAACGTCGAAGACCTGGATCTGGACATTCTTGTCAAGGCTGAGCGCGGGCCTACGAAGGTCGAAGAATACGAGAAGGTCGCCAACGCCACGCGGAACCAGTTCGAAGCCCGGCTAGGCTGGCTGTTCAAGGATGTGCAGCGCAGCGCAAAGTCCGCTACTTTCTATCTGACAGTGCCCGGAAACGAGATGAACGCCGGCAAGGATGATGCTCGCGCCTTCTTCACATTCAATCCGCGACTGACCGACAATATCACTCTGCTGCCCGGCGGAAGGTATCCGAGCGAGCAGCCACTGGAGACTTCGACGGCGCCACTGGAGTTTGAAGCCATTGTTCCAGTTGAAGCCGCCGAACTCTTTGGCGTGGGCGTGGGCGACAGAATTTCCGCAGTTCCATATTGGCGCGACCGGCTTCCGTACACGAGCGTGGTCATAAGCGGTCTGTTCACGCGCAACGACCCGAACTCGGAATTCTGGCATCAGGACGATACACTCTTCAAGTCTGTTACTTCCGGATCGTTCCGCACGCTGCCGTTTTACATCTCCGAGCAGATGTTTTTCAACATTCTGGGAGCAAATTTCACCGACCTGGACGCATCTTACGCCTGGCATCTGGACACCGACCGCGACAGGCTGAACGCCGGCAACACGACCATTACGCATCTCCAAATACGTACTATGCGGTCGCAACTCTCCACCCACCTCTTCGGGTTCCGCCAGATAACCGCGCTTGACGCGACTCTCGCCGAGTATGACAGGCGGCTGTTCTTCAGCAAGATACCGATGTTCGTGGTTATGGTGCTGATAGCGGTTGTCATTCTTTACTACGTGATAACGCTGTCGTCCTTGCTGGTCGAGCAGCAGCGCGGCGAGCTCGCCCTCCTTCGGAGCCGGGGAGCAAGTTCCGGCCAGATATTGGTCGTATTCATCCTCGAGGGGGCGACTATATCCATTATCGCAATTGCGGTTGCCCCGATTCTAGCCGCCACCATCATCAGCTTCATGGGCTACACTCCCGCGTTCTCCGAATTGAGCGGCGGCGACCGACTAGGCGTGTTCGTCAATCGAGGAGCGTACCTGATGAGCGCGCTGGGCGGGCTGTTCAGCTTCGCCGCGCTGCTGATTCCCGCCGTGCGCGCATCCCGAATTGGCGTTACGAGGCATCGGCAGCAGTCGGCGCGTCCGACAGGACCGCCCTTCTACCAGCGATACTATCTTGATGTAATGTTGCTGGTCGTGAGCATATTCCTATTCCGCCAGCTGCACGACCAAGGTTCTGTCGTGGCGACAGGACTGTTCGGAAGCGTTGCGGTGAACCAGGCGCTGCTTGCCGTGCCCGCTCTGATTCTGGTGGCTTTCGCGATTGCGCTGCTGCGCCTGTTCCCGTTATCCATCCGGTACATAAGCGGTGAATCTCCGAACCTAATGCACCTGATAGTTGGCGTGGCTGCGGGCGTGCAAGCCGCCTCGATTGTGTTTGGCGGTGCGGCAGGTGCCGATTGGACGGCGCGTGTAGTCTCCTTGGGCATCATCGCGGTGATGGTGGCGATGTACGGGCTTACGGAGCGTCTGCCGTCCGGTAGGCTGCGCGCGACAGGCTTGGCAGCGCAGGTCGTTGTGGTTGCCGGCCTGATGTTCAGTCCCCTAACCGTGCCGATGCTGGAGTTTCTCGCGTACAGCAGCGGCGGCACCGAGGTAACGCCGGGGATAGTGGGAGGCACACTCGTCGTCGGTGTGTCGGCCGGAACGAGCCTGTTCTTGCCTCTGCCATTGGGCGTGATATTCCTGGCGTTCAGCACTTTCGCCCAACGTGCGCCCGTAGGCTTCTCGATGGGCATGTGGCAGATGGCGCGCAATCCTACGCACTACGCAAGGATGTCGCTCCTGCTCATACTCATGGCGGGACTGGGCATATTCGCGGCGAGCTTCGGCGGCACACTGGAGCGCAGCTTCGAGGAGCAGGCACAGTACGCTACCGGCGCGGACATACGCGTGGAAGGTCTGACCGTCAACAACAGGGGACGGAGCATCCCCCTTACCGAGACTTATGAAGCTATACCAATAGTGGACGAGGCATCACCTGTCATCAAGGCTTTTGGCTCCGACCTGTCCAAGCTGCTTGGCGAAAGTTACACAATGGTGGGCGTGGACGGCGAGACGATGCGGCGAATCGGCTGGTTCCGGGGTGATTTCGCGGACCGTCCCGTCGAGGATATGCTGTCGCAATTGGGGCACGAAAACCCGCCTGTTGGCATAGACCTGCCGGATGACGCGCGCGGAATAGGCATACGAGTGAAGCCCGACAGACCGAGGGAGAGTCTTGCTGTATCGATACGCATCAAGGATGTGAACGACAGGTACTTCACCTACCTGATGGGGCGACTGGGCGGCAACGGAGACTGGCTGACGCTGGAGCGCGGGCTGGAGCGCGGGAGCAGCTTCAGGAGGTTCAGACCGCTTCAGCCGGAACAGCCGCTCACGATGGTGTCGCTTGCTATTCACGACACCAATTCGCGCGGCCGTCTGCGCGCGGGCAATATCGCCATCGACGAGATTTGGGTAAGAAACGGCTCGAATCAAGTAACCGTCCTCGAAGACTTCGACTCAGTTGAAGAGTGGACAGTGCTGAGAGGCGCGCGCGAGTCGATTACCGACAACTTGCAATCGATAAGCACCCGAGCGGACGATCCTGCGACTCACGATGCGGCGCAATTCATCTGGTCCGAGGGTCCGCCACTCACCGGGCGCGGAATATATCATGGGCCGCCGGCAAGCCCACTGCCCGTGCTTGCGAGCGACTCGTTCCTCTCGGAAACGGGACACAGCGTTGGCGAAGAGTTCACGGTTTCGGTTTCGGGGCATCGCGTCCCGATACAAATCATCGATTCGTTCGAGTACTTCCCGACACTGGATACTGTGAGCAAGCGATACCTGATCGGAGACTTAGCCGCAATAGTGCGGTACACCAATCTTGAGCCGACTTCTGCCGAGATTAAACCCAACGAGATGTGGCTGAAAACGGCATCCAACGGAAGTGAACGCGCCGCGGTGGTCGAAGAGATGCGTAACGGCGGCGAGCCTTTCCAGAGCCGGGCAGTATATGACCGCGTCGAGGAGTTGGAAGAGTCTGCGGTTGATCCTCTGGTACAGGCCGGATGGCGCGCACTGCTGTTTATGGCGTTCGGCGCGGTGCTAATACTCAGCTGCCTGGGATTCCTCGTACATTCGTATGTATCTTTCCGCGAGCGTGAGATGCAGTTCGGGCTGATGCGCACGGTAGGATTCTCGATGCGGCAGCTGGTTACGCTTGTGTGGCTGGAGCAAGCAATCGTCATCGGAGCGGGCATGGCGCTGGGTGCGGAAATGGGACGGCGACTTGGAGCGATCATAATGCCGTTCTTGAGCCACAACGACCGGGGAACGCAGGTGCTGCCGCCGTTTGTGCTGGAGATTGACTGGGGCACGCTGGCGATTACCTACGGCTTCATGATTCTGGTGTTCACGGCGATAATACTGGGCATGATCTGGTTCATACGGAGGATTTCGCTGCAAAGGATACTGAGGCTGGGCGAGCTCTAGGCTCCACCTGATCCTAATGTAAAGACGAAAGGGATAAAGACATGACTTATGCGAACAGGGAGACGTATATCGTCTGCGAAGACCTGTTCAAGATATACAAGATTGCAGACCTTGAAGTTGTCGCGCTGCGCGGGCTCGACCTGAATGTGCAGCGCAGCGAGGTTGTGGCAATCGTCGGGGCGAGTGGCAGCGGCAAGAGTACGCTTCTGAATATACTCGCGGGCTACGACACGCCGTCTGCCGGGCGAGTGAGCGTTGGCGACAAAGACCTGCTGCGAATGACGCCGAACGAGACGGAGATTTACAGGCGCGACGAGGTTGGATTCATCTGGCAGCAGACGAGCCGCAACATGTTCCCGTACCTGACGGCTGTGGAGAACGTAGCTCTGCCCATGATGCTCACGTTCACATCGCCGCGTGAGCGCAGACAGCGTGCCGAGGAGTTGCTCGAGCTTGTTGGACTTGGACATCGGATGGGGCACACGCCCGAAAAGCTGAGCGGTGGCGAGCAGCAACGAGTCGCTATTGCGGTCGCACTCGCCAACCACCCGCCACTGCTGCTTGCAGACGAGCCGACCGGTGAGCTTGACGACAATACCGCGGCGGAGATTCTCGACCTGTTCGGCGAGATCAATCGTGAGTTGGACACCACCATTCTCATCGTCACGCACGACCCGGACATCGCTTACAAAGTTGGGCGCGTCGTGATGATACGCGACGGCAAAATGGCGACTGAAGTGCGACGCAGGGTTACATACCAGAGACTTTCCGGCTCCGCCGCGACTGACCAGCCCCTGGAAGAGTTCATCCTGGTGGACGGCAGCGGCAGAGTGCAGATTCCGAGAGACATCATTGACCGGCTGAAGATCGGTGAGCGCGCCCGCATCGACACTGTTGACGGAATGGTTACGCTGATACCGGACGATGTTCAGTAACAAGCTAACAGGATGTGTGGGATAGATAGGATTTAAGGGGATAGAGCAGTTGAGCAGAATACAAAGGCTACTGGCCGCTGTTGATGTGGAGCGAAGGTATGAACTGGACTCTGAGGAAGTGCACGCGCTGCGCGGCGTGAACCTGAACGTATTTCCAGGTCAGTTCATCGCGGTGGTGGGCAGGTCAGGTTCCGGCAAGACGTCGCTTTTGAACATCATGGCAGGGCTGGATAAGCCGAGCGATGGCAAGGTGCTCTTCGAGGAGCAGGACCTCGCGGAGATGAGCGAGCAGGAACTTACGGACTTGCGCCGTCATCGCATAGGCTTCATATTCCAGTCGTTCGGGCTGCTGCCCCTGCTTTCGGCGTTCGAGAACGTTGAGCTGCCGCTACGAATACGCGGCATGAGCGCGAGCGAGCGAGCGGAACGCACGCGGGAGGCTCTGGACATCGTGGGGTTGTGGACCCGCTCCCGGCACCGGCCTTACGAGCTATCCGGCGGCGAGCAGCAGCGAGTTGCCATCGCGCGCGCCATCGTGATACGGCCCTCGCTTATACTGGCGGACGAGCCTACGGGGGAACTCGACTCAAACAACGCGCACGCTATATTCGGGCTGTTCAAGGACATGGTGATTAAGCAGGGAATCAGCGTGGTGTCGGCTACGCACGACTCGACACTGCTGTCGATGGCGGACGAAGTGAAAGAGATACGCGACGGTCAGCTGCTGGAGCAAGCGGAGATAGGGCTGCGGTATCGGAATTAGGCGAAACTACGCCATAGGCTTGACGTCCGGGATGTCCAACAGGGTCGCACCGTAACTTTCCAGGGAACTGTCGCTGACCATGAAGTGCTGGGCGGCGGCGTTGACGTTTCTGAGGCACCGCTGCAAGATGTTGCTGCGGTGTATCGCGGAGCCGCCGGTGTATCGGAAGGCGATGGTGGCGACATCGACTGCCTCAAAGGTTACATGAGCCGCTACCGCGCGCATCTCTGTCTGCACCGCGTCGTCGGGGACTTGACCAGAGCAGGTGATTTCATAGGCGCGCTCAAAGACTTCGTGGGAGAGAGAGCGCGCCGCGCGCAAGCGGAAGTCGCAACGGGCTATGTCGCCGCGAAACGCCTCCCTGTCCGCCAGCGTCGATGTCGGCGGGTTTCCGCGCTTCTTGTTTGGCGCGCTTGTGATAATCTCGTCGAGGGCGCGGCGTGCGATGCCGAGTGCGATTGCGGGATGCTCGTTGGCTACAAATCCAGGCCTGCCCATGCGGTATATGGCGTCGCCGCGTCTGGGTTCCCACAGCGCCGTCTCCCATGTGAATTCGGCCGATACGAAGAGGTCTTTCACGGAGATGTCGTTGCTGCCGCTGCCTTCAAGCCCCATCACATGCCAATTGTCGTGAATCTTGCCCTTCGCTACGGGATAAACCAGCGTCAGGCTGGTCTCTTCCGTATTGGCGCGAGCCGGAACCTTTGCTCCCGCTACCATCCATTCAGCGTGGCGGACGCCGCTTGCGAAGGGCCATCTGCCTGTGAGCATATATCCGCCTTTAACCGGTATGGCATTGCCGGAAATGGCGGTAGCGGTGGCGGCGGTCGGTATGCGTCCACCGACGAACATCTTGGCGATGGCATCGTCGCAGAGGAAAGCCCCGGGACGCCCTATCGCGGTCGCCCCGATCATCAGGCACCACCCCGCAGCGGCGTCCGTGTAAGCAAGTTCTTCGATGACTTCCATCTGGGTCACCGGATCGGCCTCTGCGCCACCAAGTGGCATGGGCAGCTTGAGCGTGAACAAGCCGGCTCCGCGTATGGCCTCGACTGCGGCGGGCGCGAGTGTGCCAAGTCGCTCGGACTCGTCGGTGCAGGCAGATACAGTATCCCGCACCGAATCTACCGCATCCAGTAGAACCTGACGCTTTTGCTTACGTTCTTTGGGGAATGTTGGGAATGTCATGCTTGTACCGTATCATAGTGGATTTCAACATCGATGCCCAGCATACATGCCAGCAAACACAGATGTAGCTAACAGAGTTCAGGGTAGTGAGACGAGTAGAGAAATCGCATCTTCGCGCTGTGACGGATTGAGACCTGGCAGGCGCAACGAGGCGCTGAGGTCGGACTTGGCGCGGTCGGTGGAGCCTATTCGCGCCATGATTTTGCCGCGCGTGTAGAATGCATGACCGCTGAGTGAGTCCAATTCCACTGCGCGCTCTGCGTGCTCCAGTGCGCCCATGGCGTCTCCGTCCTGCAGAAGGCGCTCAGCACGGACTACTAGAATTTGCGACTGCTGAGCATCGGACACGTCCGATCCGATGTACCAGACGGAGACTACAAGTAACACAGCGAATACGGGAACGGCCAGCCAGCGCATCCCGGCCGAGCGCTGCGCGACTATCTGACGGACAGCCCCAAGAGGGGTTCCTATAAGTTCGTACACGTAGCGGGGAGCCAGAGCCAGGCCCATCACGAATCCACCGGCGAGGCCGCCGACGTGCGCCCACTTGTCTATATTGGGAATGAGCCAACCGATGGCGAGGTTGATGGCTGCTATCGTCGCAAGGCCGGTGAGATTGCGCCTGCCCATGTCCCCGAATGTATTGCGATGCACCAAAAAATAGGCGGCGAGCGCGCCGAGGATGCCGAAGATTGCGCCGCTTGCGCCCACAGCGATTGCAGTTCTGTTGAACATGTAGCTGAGGACACCGCCGGACAGTCCTGCCAGCAGATAGATCGCAGTGAAGCGAGTGTAGCCGTACACGCCTTCCACAAGCCTGCCGAAAATGAAGAGAGCGAAGCAGTTGAAGAAGAGGTGTATGATGCCCGCGTGGAGAAACATGGCGGTGAAGAAGCGCCAGTATTCCCCGGTAGCGATGAGGGGCCCGAACATCGCGCCGAAGCGAAGCAGCAGGTCAACGTCCTGATTGAGGAACCCGCCCACGAGCTGCATGAGCACCCACACAATGATGTTGATGGCAAGCAGCAGCCAGGTGATTACGACTTTGCCATCCGCGCCGGGCAGCGTGAATCCACCGGTGAAGCCCGCTCGGTCGCCTTCACGCTGGGGGTCTTCCTGGTCGAATTGGTGCATAGCACCTCCATCGCTGCGGTGCGCCTGCATGCTCAAGGCAGTGAGGCATATTCACGATAGCATTAGCGCTTCACAGGTTCAAGACTGGCAAGGGCGGAATGCAGTCCGTAAGCAGCCAAGGTAGGGAACGACAGACGTGACCGCTAACTGGAGTTAGGGATATGCTACACTGGGGCGCAAGTTGACGATGTGAGATGATAAGACAAATTGCAATCACGCGGAGGGGGATATGAACGGCAACGCAACCCTATCACAGAATACTGAGAAGTATGGGCCGCTATCCGGTGTAAAAGTTCTGGACTGGACAATGTGGCAGTTCGGGCCCGTAGCGGCGTCCATGCTGGGGGACATGGGCGCGGATGTAATCAAGCTGGAGGCCCTTGACGGCGATGTGGGCCGGGCCGTATCTTCGCTCGAGTCGGCGGAGGCAGGAATGCCCAACGGTCGCAACGCCTACTTCGAGACTTGCAACCGCAACAAGCGCGGCATAGCGGTGAACCTGAAGACCGAGGAAGGACGGGAGATTGTCCATAAACTGGTGGGAGAGGCGGATGTGGTCATCGAGAATTTCCGCAACGGCGTGGCGGATCGACTGTGCATGGACTACGACACTTTGAAGCAGATCAACCCTCGCCTCATTTACGCCTCCGCGTCCGGCTTCGGAACGAAAGGTCCCGATGCTATGATGCCTTCTCTCGATGCTTGCGGTCAGGCGCGAGCAGGACTGATGATGTCGGCGACACCGCCCTGGGCGAAGCACCCCATCTCGGTGCGGGGCGCGCCCTCGGACCAGATTGGCGGCATCATCCTTTGTCTTGGCATATTGTCCGCGCTGTGGGCGCGAGAAAGCCAAGGCGTTGGGCAGAAGGTCGAGGTATCGCACATGAGCAGCACGATGTGGCTGCAAGGTCTAGCAATTGGAATGGACCTGCTCATCGGTAACCACATGCCCACTCTCAACCGCGAGGACGTGCGTAACTACATGTACAACATATACAAGTGCAAGGATGGCAGCTGGCTGCGCCTGTCGAACCCGCAGCCGAAGCGCTACTGGCGCCCATTCGTCGAGGCGCTTGGCATCCCTCACGTTCTGGATGAGCCAAAGTTCGATGGGGTCGAGGACGGTGCGGCGGTCGTACCGGAGCTACTGGCGCTCATTGAGGACACCTTTGCCACCAAGACCTACCCGGAGTGGGACGCTATCTTCCGGCGGTACGGTTTCATCTACGCGAAGGTGCAGAGGGTTGAGGAACTCAAGGACGACCCGCAAGTGATTGCGAACGACCTCATCACAGACTTCGATCACCCGGACATGGGCCCTATCCGGGTCTGCAACTTCCCGGTGGCATTCAGCGAGACGCCATCAGCAATCGTGCGTGGAGCGCCCGAGCTTGGACAGGACACGGAAGCCGTCCTCATCGACGAACTCGGCTACGACTGGGACGACATTGCGAAGTTCCAAGAGGCGGGGGCGATACTTTAGCTGTCAGCGATCAGGTGTCAGGGCGCTGACATCGATGTACGGGATGGGCAGGATAGAATTATCTATCCTGCCCATCCTGTTGCCTAATCTGGGGCTGATTGGTTATCCCCCGCGTGGCCACCAGTTCGTATCCGGCACGTCAACTATGCCGGGATGGAGTTCATCCGTGGTGCGGCAGCCTACATAAGCGAGAGCGCGGTCGAACTCAACCTTGAGGATGTTGAGCATGTGCTCCACGCCGTCAGCGCCACCGTAAGCCAGGCCCCAGTAGAGCGGTCGCCCGACGAGAACGGCCCGCGCACCTAGGCAAAGCGCCTTCAATACGTCCAAGCCGCGCCGCACGCCTGAGTCGAGATAGATCTCTAGGCGGTCGCCAACTGCCTCTGCAATAGGCGCAAGCGTCTCAATACTGGAGGGCGTGCCGTCGAGCTGCCTGCCACCGTGGTTGGATACGACAATGCCGTCAACGCCATACTCAGCGCACTGGATGGCGTCCTCAACGGTGCGGATGCCCTTGACGATGAGCGGCAAGCCTGTGAGGTCCCGCAGCCAGTCCAGCCTGTCCCATGTGAGGCCCACGTAGTCCGGTGGCGCCCAGTCCGCAAGGTCGGGGACGCCCACGTTTCTGCGGTTGATGAGATCAGGCCTGTCCCGCAGGCTGCCCCAGTGGAGACCGGGCTGCGCCATGTAGAGGTTGCGCACGTCGCGCTCTTTCGGGCTGCCGACGGGCGTATCAACGGTGAGGCAGATTGCCTTGTAGCCAGCTTGCTTAGCGCGCTTGACCAGAATTTCGGTTACTTCGTCATCCTGATGGTAGAGCTGGAACCACAACGGCCCCGTGGCAACCTCAGCTACCTCCTCGATGCTGTACCCCGAACTTGTGGGGAGTGTATAGAGAGTGCCCGCGCGACCCGCGCCCGTGGCTGTGGCGCGCTCGCCTTCGGGGTGCGCCTGCCGTTGCCCGCCCGTGGGCGCGACCATCACGGGGAAATCGATCTTCTCACCCAGCACCGTTGTGGAGATATCACGGTCGGTGACGTCTGTGAGGAATCGCGCATTCACGAGGATGCGCTCGAAGGACTCCCGGTTTCTCCGCTTCGTTATCTCATCGTTAGACGCCGCATCGACGAATGTCCACATATTGTGTGGCATCGTCTGTTTCGCAAGGGCTTCCATATCGAACAGGTTGACGGGGTCCATCGGTGTGCTCCCTCCAAAAGTATATTAAGCCTTCTTTAACGCCACAGCGAATTATACTCTTGCTAGCCATAATTTCAAGGCGATTTTACCAGTCATTTGACAGGTATATGAGGAAATCATGAGGAATGGAAAGGACATGTGGATTGCTTAGAGCGTTATCATCACTGTATTGTATTTGCTGAACGAAGCGATTGAACGCGTCAGGGGAAGAGAAAGAATGAAAACAAGCATCACGGAAATTGCGCCCGGCGTGCATCAGATGGTAGTAGGCGAGGGTGCGCACCGAGGCGTGTACGCCCCCAACGTCTATCTGGTAATCGGCAGTGAGCGCGCAGCCATAATTGACACCGCTTACGGCAAGGACGAAGAGGTGGAGACGTACTTGGGGCACTGGCGATCCGTCGGCGCACCGGACATCGCGGCGATTGTGCTTACGCACCGGCACGGCGACCACATCGGCGGAGCGGCACGCCTGCGCGAGGCGATGGGCGGCGCGATAACCTGCAATGCGGCCGAGCGCGAGGCAATCGAGTCGGAGTTCTCCTCATCACGCATAGAAGATGTGCCTTTTCAACGCACTGCCGACCCCGCGGGCGATCCCGAAAACGTAGAGGGTGTAGGCGTTGACGTTATCGTGGGCGACGGCGATACACTGGAGCTTGGCGGCGCGACGCTGGAGTTTATACACACGCCAGGACATACGCTCGGCAGCCTGTGCATTCTCCACCGGCAGACTGGAGCGCTCTTCAGCGGGGATATGATTCTGGGCACAGGCACGACGGTCATCAGCCCGGAACACGGAGACATGACAGCGTACATCGAGTCGATGCGAAAGTTGCAAGGCTGCGACTCCAGTCTGATCGCGCCAGGACACGGGCCGGTCATCGACACGCCTCAGGACAAGCTGAACGAACTCATCACGCACCGCCTGGCGCGCGAAGAGCAGATTGTCGCGCTGGTGGATGCCGGCAACCGGAGCGTGGACGCGCTGCTGGACGCCATCTACGCCGGGAATATCCATCCACAACTGATGGAGACGGCGCGCAGCCAGATACGGGCGCACCTGATCAAGCTGGAAGCAGAGGGACGGGTACCGAACATCGATTGATCGGACCAATAAGGATAGGAAAGGGGCACGGGAATGCTGGATTTTGAGAAGTACAGGGCGCTGACTTTCGACTGCTACGGAACTCTGATCGACTGGGAGTCGGGGATTGCGAGCGCGTTGAGGCCTGTCATGAGGGCGCATGGCACAGAAGTGAGTGATGCGGAGCTGATGGAGCTGTACGCGGAGATTGAGAGGGCAGGCAAATCCGGCGAGTACAGGCGCTATCGAGAGGTGCTGCGCGCGACCGTGAGGGGCATCTGCACTCGTCTGGAATTTGTCCCGACTATGTCCGAGGTGGAGTGCCTCGCCGAATCTCTGGCCAGCTGGCAGCCCTTCCCGGATACGGTTGACGCATTGCAGCGTTTCCAGAGTAGGTACAGGCTGTGCATAATATCGAATGTGGACGACGACCTGTTCGCAGGAACGGCGAGAACGCTGGATGTGGATTTCGACTATATCGTCACAGCGGAGCAGGCGGGATCATACAAGCCCTCGCACAACAACTTCGCCCTGGCAATCGAGCGCATGGGCATCCCGAGAGAGCGAGTGCTGCATGTGGCGGAGAGCGTCAAACTGGACATAGAGGCGGCTAAGAGCTTCGGCATGGATGCGGTGTGGGTGAACAGGCACGCCGGATTGGAGCGCGAGGGCAGCGCATCCGGCAATCCGTCGGACGGCGATTCGGGCGCGGACCTCGAAGTGCCGGACCTGAAGACCCTCGCCGAGCTGATGGGTCTGTGACCGGAGCTAACAGGATAAACAGGATGGGAAGGATAGTGGATAGTGAGAGGATACGGAGTGTCATTTTTGACTTCGATTACACGCTGGCAGATTCATCTGAGGGCGTAATCGAGTGCGCGAACTATGCGCTTGGGCGGCTGGGTCTGCCCCCTGCCAAGGATGATGCCATTCGCCGCACAATTGGCTTGTCGCTGCCACACACTCTGACCGCGCTGGCGGGAGAAGAACATGCGGAGCTTGGCGAAGAGTTCACGCGGCTGTTCTTAGAGTTGGCGTTCGAGATAATGTCCGAAGCGTCCTTAGTGTACGAGTTTGTTCCATCGCTGCTAGATACACTGTCGAGTCAGGACATTAAAGTCGGTATCGTGTCTTCCGGACGGCGGCGGCGTATTAGTGCGACCT
This sequence comes from Dehalococcoidia bacterium, assembly GCA_965204855.1. GTDB lineage: Bacteria > Chloroflexota > Dehalococcoidia > Lucifugimonadales > JADFKI01 > Bin90. The sequence goes on along the minus strand of OZ242018.1, from coordinate 422,395 downwards.
TACGCAGATACGGTCTGGACAGACGCTTTGGGGTCATAGTCGGCTGGGAGGATGTGGAAGAGTTGAAGCCCAATCCCACCGGGCTGCTGTGCGCGGCGCGGGCATTGGCTACACCTAGAGAGCATTGCCTGTATGTCGGCGACAGCATAACGGACGCGGAGACGGCTCGGCGCGCGGGGATGCGCTTCGTCGCCGTACTGTCGGGCGTCACGGAGCGTGAGGCACTCGCGAAGTATGAGCCTGTGATGATGCTGAGGAGCGCGGGTGAGTTGCCGGCGGTGTTGGAAGTTAGTGTGGACCACTAGCCGCTATTCCGTCCTTTGAAGCCCCGTCCTAAAATCCGTTTAACATTCCGTTAAAATTCCCCTTACATGCACGCCATTCTTATGTTAGCATCGGCTAACTAGGCTGTTCTTTATACCTGCGTTTGGTCGGGAGACATAGGTGCCATGTCTGACTTCACCCTTCCGAAGCATGCCGGAGTCGTCATCGTCGGCGCGGGCATCGTAGGTTGCAGCGTCGCGTACCACCTCATCAAGCTCGGATGGCGAGATATTGTCGTGGTTGAGCAAGGCCCGCTGTTCGAGACGGGCGGCTCAACCTCCCACGCGCCGGGCCTTGTCTTTCAGGTCAATCCGTCGAAGACGATGGCGTGCTTCGCCAAATATACCGTTGACCTGTGGAGCGAGCTTACCCTCGACGGCGAGCCGTGCGCGAAGAATGTGGGCAGCCTCGAAGTGGCGTGGACGCCGGAACGCCTTGCCGACCTGAAGCGCAAGGCGGGCTACGGCATGAGCTGGGGCATCGAGGCACAGGTCATCAGCCCGAGCGAGGCGCAAGAGTTCATCCCGATGCTGTCTGAACGCATCCTTGGCGCTCTCTATGTCCCATCCGACATACAGACGAAAGCAACCCGACCCGCCGAGGCGATGGCGCGCGAAGCCGAGCGCAACGGCGCCGCGTTCTACGGCGGCGTTAAGGTTACCGGTTTCGGCATCTCTGACGGCCGGCCCGGCACTGGGAAGATAACCGCGGTGCAAACATCGCACGGAGATATCGAGACGGAACTCGTAGTCGCCTGTGCGGGCATCTGGGCACCGAAGCTCGGCGGGTATGCGGGCGTGCCGATTCCTCTGTCGCCGATGGAGCACCAGTATGCCGTTACGACGCCACTTGAGGGACTTGCGGGCGCGACTGAGGAGATAAGCCAGCCGCTCCTGCGCCATCAGGACGCGGCGATGTACTTCCGCCAGGTGGGGGACTCTTACGGCATTGGCTCGTACAACCATGAACCACTGCTGGTGGACGCCGACGACATTCTCGACCACAAGGACGCTCCGGTCGCCCCCGCCGAGACGGAGTTCACGCCAAAGCACTTCGAGCGGGCTATGTCGGCGGCGCACGAACTGCTGCCCGGTCTGAAGGGCGCGGGGCTGACGCGCAAGTTCAACGGCATGTTCTCCTTCACCACCGACGGCTTTCCGGTGCTTGGGGAAGCGCCGCAGGTCAAGGGCTTCTGGTCGGCGCAGGCAGTATGGATTACGCAGGCGGGCGGTGTGGGCAAGGCGGTCGCCGAGTGGATGGTGAACGGCGAGCCGACGACCGATCTGCGCGAGTGCGACATCCGGCGCTTCCACCCACACGCATACACCCGTCCCTATGTACGAGCGCGGGCGGCGCAGCAGTACCGCGAAGTCTATGACATCATCCATCCCCGCCAGCAGATGGAGAATCCCCGCAACCTGCGGCTCACACCGTTCTTCGCGCGGCAGCAGGAACTCGGAGGCGTGTTCTTCGAGAATGCCGGATGGGAGCGCCCTCAGTGGTACGCGGCTAACGAGGGGCTGCTTGATTCGCTGACGGTTACGGGCGAGACGCGCACAGGCTGGGAGGCGCGGGAGTGGTCGCCGACCGTCGCCGCAGAGCATGTCGCCACTCGCGAACGGGTCGCAATGTTCGACATGACCCCGTTCGCCAAGTTCGAGGTTGCGGGACCCGGTGCGCTGGGCGCGCTTCAGCGGCTTGCGACGAATCAGATGAACAAGCCCGTCGGCAGCATCACCTACACCTCGATGGTCACACCGAGCGGCGGAATCAAGTGCGACCTGACCGTTACGCGGCTGGACGAAGAACGCTTCATGGTCGTAACTGGCGGTGCGATGGGGCTGCACGACTTCGCGTGGATGGAGGCGCACATGCCTTCAGACGGTTCGGCTATCGCAACGGATGTGTCGCCTGCGCTGTGCTGCATCGGCTTATGGGGGCCACAAGCACGCGACCTGCTGAGCCGTGTGTGCGACGACGACCTGAGCAACGACGGCTTTCCGTACATGAGCGCACGGCACATTACGATAGGCGAGGTGCCCGCGCTCGCTCTACGTATCTCGTATGTCGGTGAACTGGGCTGGGAGATTTATGCGCCATCCGAGCAGGGATTACGCCTGTGGGACATCCTCTGTGAAGCCGGACAGCCGCTTGGAGTCATAGTGGCGGGCGGTGGAGCGTTCGACTCGTTGCGACTGGAGAAGGGCTACCGGCTGTGGGGCAACGACATACACACCGAGTACAACCCTTACGAAGCGGGCATTGGCTTTGCGGTAAGGATGCGGAAGGGCGACTTCATCGGGAGGGACGCGCTGAGGCAGGTACGGGCGGAAGGAGTGAGCCGCAAGCTGTGCTGCATGACGCTGGACGACACAAACGCGGTGGTGATGGGCAAAGAGCCGATTCTTGGGACAGATGGGAGCGGCGACCGCGTGCTTAGCTACGTTACCAGCGCGAACTACGGGCATTCCATTGGCAGAGGAATCGTGTACGGCTACCTGCCTACCGAGTACGCTGAATTGGGGACGAAGGTAGATGTGGTGTATTTTGGGGAGCGGCTGGCTGCGACGGTAGCGCGTGAACCCTTGTACGATCCGGACGGGAGCAGGATGAGGGCGTGACCCGGAGCTAACATGGATGAACAGGATGGACAGGATTCTTGGGAGTAGTCAGATGGCTAAAGCACTGAGTCACACGATAGAGAGACCCGGAAGGCTCCCCGGAGACCCTGATGTGAAAATTCCGGTTGCCGAGGAACTTGCCACCGTGCCGGGGATTCCACAGAACCCGGCGGACATTGCCTTCTACAGCAGGGAGTATCCGCTGGAGACACAGGCAATCGAGAAGTCCGCCGACCGTCAGTGGGCGCTGGCAAACCAGTCTAGGGACTTTGACGATTTCAGGGAAGGCCATGACGAGCGCATGAAGCCGATGTACGAAGCGGCTCTGGTTTCCGGCGAAATCGAGCCAACGGGAACGCCCGTGCCCGGCGAGGACCTTACTGAGGACATCCGACGGCTGGCGCGCGAAATGGGATGCGGCGAGGTGGGCTTCACGCGGTATGACCGGCGCTACACCTTCGCGGGCAAGAAGCGGTGGGCGAAGTACGAGCACGCCATCTGCCTTGCGGTCGAGCAGGGCTACGTCAAGACGCAGACGGGACCGAGCCCGGACTCCGACATTGCGCGCTTCGAGACGTACGAGGTGGAGCAGGAAATCTGCCTGAAGCTGTGCGACTACCTGAGGTCGAGAGGCTACCACGGACAAGTTCACGACGGCAGCGATTGCAGTGGACCGTACATACCGATGTTTGTCGCGGCCGGACTAGGGCAGCTCGGCGCTAACGGCCAACTCCTGTCGCCGCACTTCGGCTCGCGGTCACGGCTGATGCTGGTAACGACCGACGCGCCGGTTACCTACGACCAGCCAGCTGACTATGGCATCCACAATTTCTGCCAGCAGTGTCAGGTGTGCGTGAACCGCTGTCCCGGGCGCGCGATTTCGCGAGACAAGGTCTGGTGGCGAGGAGTAGAGAGGAACAAGCTCATCTACGATCGCTGCCGCCCCGTGATGGTCACATACCACGGCTGCGCGGTCTGCATGATAGTCTGCCCCATCCAGAAGTATGGGATGAGGCCGGTCATGGAGCACTATGTGGAAACCGGGGAGGTGCTGGGAAAGGGCAGCGAAAATCTGGAAGGGTACTCGCTCAAGGGCAAAGGATACTTCGCTTCCGGCGAGCTGCCGCAGTTCGACCGCGGGTTCTTCGAGTTCCCGCACGGGCGCGAGGAAGACTGGCTGTTCGAGAAGTTCAAGGAGAGGCTGAAAGCGAACGGCGTACCGAACGATACCGAGCTTGCCGAATTCGCGAACGACGTGATGGAAGTGCTGGAGAAGGGTGAGACGACATTCGACTTAGCCTGATGCCGCCGACACGGGGGCTAACATCGATGGACAGGATAGACAGGATGTTTTATCCGGCGAGAGTAAAGGAGGTAAGCGTAGAGTTTAGCAAAACTTAATCTATATGCGTTGCGTGAAGTCGAATTGGCATTGCAGCCAATTGCTGGAGGTTATTAAGGTGGCGCAAACTCTGGTTATTGACGGTCTCAAGCGGCGTAAATTGCCTATCAACCTGCGTCAGAGCGGAAACAGCGACGCGAAGATGCTGATTTCCACTCGAATCAGGAAGTCGCCGTGGTGGCATCTGTCCAAGGCGGCCGGTTGCTGGGCATACACGACATACAATCACATGTACCATCCACGCGCGTACATCAGGCCGGAAGATGGAGGGCTTCTGGAAGAGTACAAATACCTTACTCGGCATGTGAGCATGTGGGATGTGGCGGTGGAGCGGCAGATTCAGGTTAAGGGACCTGATGCTGCCGCATTCGTGGACTACATCATCACACGGGATGTGCATACGCTCCTGCCACCGATGCAGGCGCGCTATGTCATCCTGTGCAATCAGCATGGAGGGGTCATCAACGACCCTGTGCTCCTGCGCGTGGCGGAGGACGAGTTCTGGTTCAGTATCTCGGACTCGGATCTGCTGCTGTGGGCGCAGGGCGTGAACCACACGGGCAGGTTCAATGTGAGCATCAACGAGATTGATGTATCGCCCGTGCAGATACAGGGTCCCAAGTCGGTGGACCTGATGGAGAAGATGTTCGGGGAACAGGTCCGTGCAATCCCCTACTATGGCCTCCTCAGGTCAACACTGAACGGTCGGGATGTAACCATCTCGCGCACCGGATTCTCGGCTGAAGTGGGCTTCGAGATATACCTGCATGACGCGATGCTCTACGCGGACGATGTCTGGCCTTACATACTGGAACAGGGCGCGGAGTTCAACCTGCGGGTCATCGCGCCGAGCCACATCAGGCGGCTGGAGGCGGGCATCCTGTCTTACGGGCAGGACATGGACATCGAGAACAACCCGTATGAGGTTCGGCTCGGTTGGCAGGTTGACCTGAACAAGGGCGACTTCGTGGGCAAGAAGGCACTGGCGAAAATCAAGGAAGAGGGGGTGCAGCAGCGGCTTGTGGGACTGAAGCTCGGCGGCGAGCCGATTTCGTGGTACAACGAAAGCTTCTACCTCGTGAAAGACAGCGACACCGGCGATGATGTCGGCTACTGCACCAGCGCGTTCTGGTCGCCCAATATGGGATCGAACATCGCGCTCGCGGTCATGCCGCGCTCGCACTGGCGACGTGGAACGCGGGCAAAGGTGGAGCTGCCCGCCGACGGCATCGTGGACGCCGAAGTCGTGCGTGTCCCATTCTTCGATCCGACAAAGGAAATGCCGAAAACGGAGTTGTAGTGCACACCACTTAGTACGGAATGAAGAGGCCTCGATTTTCGAGGTCTCTTGCTTTGTGAAAGACTTCCCCGGAGTCAGAGCGGTAAGATTCCGCCGCTGCTGCGAGTTACCTGTTTCGCTAATGACGCGCATTGATATAACATAAGTGGCGGACGAAAGAAAACACGGTTATGGAGAAATGACAATGAGCTTTGAAAATATCAGCCTCTTTCCATTTACGGCGGAGGTGAATGGGGACGACCACTTGGCTATTGGAGGGTGCGACGTAGTGGACCTGGCGGCGGAGTTCGGTACGCCGCTGTATGTATTCGACGAGGATACCCTGCGAGGAATGTGCCGCGAGTTCAGGACGGAGTTCGGCACTCGATACCCGAACAGCCGCGTGGCTTACGCGTCAAAGGCGTTCGTGAATCCGGCAATCGCGCGCCTCGTCGCCGAAGAGGGGCTTGGGCTTGATGTGGTATCCGGCGGCGAGCTTGCGGTGGCACGCGCCGCGGATGTTCCTCCGGATGGTGTCTATTTTCACGGGAACAACAAGACGCCTGACGAGCTTGAATTCGCGCTGGACTATGGCATCGGGCAGATTGTGGTGGACAGCTTCCACGAACTGGAATCGCTGGACTCCATCGCAGGACGGCGGGGTGTTCGACAGGACATCATGCTACGCGTGTCGCCGGGCATCGACGCTCATACGCACGAGAAGACCACGACGGGCATTCTGGACAGCAAGTTCGGTTTTTCGATAGAGACCGGAGACGCCGCCAAAGCGATACGGCAGGCGATGTCAGCGGCGAACCTGGACCTCGTTGGCATACACTTCCACCTGGGGTCGCCGATATTCGAGCTTGAGCCTTATGAGTTTGCGATAGAGGTGGTGCTGAACTATTTAACGCAGTTCAAGGAGGAAGGCCTGGAGTTGCAGGTGTTCAGCCCGGGCGGCGGGTTCGCCATAGGCTATGTGCGGAACGAACCGCCCCCGGAGATTGCTGAGTACGCGGAGGCCATCACGAAATACACCTCGCGCCTGTGCGACGAGCTTGGATTCGGGACGCCGCAGTTAGTCGTGGAGCCGGGGCGGTCTATCGTGGGGCGCGCGGGCGTTGCGCTGTACACGGTGGGCGGCATCAAGGACATCCCGACCGTGCGGAAGTACGTGTCGCTAGACGGCGGTATGGGCGACAACATCCGCCCGGCCATATACGGCTCAGAGTACGAGGCGGTGCTGGCAAGCAGGATGTCCGCGCCTCCGGCAGAGGTAGTTACCCTGGCTGGCAAATACTGCGAGTCGGGGGATGTGCTGATAAATGACATTAAGATGCCTGTGGTGGAGCCGGGCGACATCGTGGCGATACCGTCATCCGGCGCATACGCGCCCTCGATGGCGAGCAACTACAACCTGAACGGCAGGCCCGCCATCGTGATGGCCAAGGACGGAGACGCGAGGTTGATACGACGGCGGGAGACCTACGCTGACATGATGATGGCGGATGTGTTCTAGCCTTCGGGTGGCAGCGGTCAGGTGAACTAGATGATGTTATGTGAGGAGATCGCCAATGCAGGTAACGAAGGTTTTGTACATGTTGTGGGTAAGCGATATGGATAAGTCGGTTGGCTTCTATCGTGATGTGATTGGTCTCGATGCGAAAGTTCAATCGCCCGGCTGGTCGGAATTGGCGTTTGGAAACGCGACGGTTGCATTGCACTTAGGCAGCGACGACAATTATCGAATGACCGGCCTCAACTTCGAGGTTAGCGCCATTGACACCGCCTGCCGCGAACTTGAGTCTGCGGGTGGGCGTGTAGTGGACGGACCTTACGACGGAGGCGTTCCGGGGCTTCGCCTTGCGGATGTGGAAGACCTTAACGGCAACAGGTTCCAGTTCAGCTACCACGGGAATTGAAGACAGAGAACTGTCGGCAACACCCATTATGTACGCCCATCCGAAGACCCACTCACGAGGTTCAACGACTTCGCCCGGCGACACAGGTTGCCGGAAGCGCCAATGGAATCTCTTGAGGGCATCAGCCGCAGAAATATCATAGCGCTTCTTAGGTTGGAATAATCTCTCGCGTCAACGAGCAAGCTACGCCACTGTTGATGCCGCTTAGTCAGGGCACGGTGATGCTGCCCCAGCATACAACTGCGCCGTCGTTACGCAGCGCGCAGGTATGAGTGTCGCCACTGCTTATCTCGGTGAAACGCCCGCTCGTGGGCCGGTCTGAGATCTGACCATGGCTGTCGCCGTCTTCATTGCCCCAACACATTATCGAGCCGTCGGCCGCAATGGCGCAGACGTGGTTCGCGCCGCTACTGATGGATATGTACTTCATATCGGGCACGGGTGGCCCAGGCGGTTCGCCAGTTGGTTCTATGTCCACGACGAGTGTGAATCCGCCGGTTTCCCCGGCGTTATAGGTTGTCGCTTCGACTGTGTATGTGCCCGGCTCCAGGGGATGGTCCTCTATGCGTGAGTTGCGGTTGCTCGATGAAATATCATCGTTCTCCACCACTGCTTCTCCGTCCTTTTCTTCTCCGCCCCTGAGATACAGGAAAGTATCCACCGGTGGGTCATCATCTGAAGTCAGGGTTATCGTGACTCTCGCCGCCGTGTCCAACGTGAAGGTGTAGAAGCGGGTGTAGTAGTCACTGCCGGCTTGACCACCACCGGCAGCGTCCTGAGGTCTGTATTCCGAGCGGCAGGAGTCGGCCCAACTGCGAGTGAACGTGCCAGTCCCGGCAATTGGCTCGATGCAAGGGTCCATGAGCGTGGCCGGAGGCGTTTCGTTATAGTAACCGGAGACGATATATAAGCCAATGAAATTGGTCACGTATGAGTGCTTCAATTCCACCTGATTCGTTTGAGGATTCGTCCACATGTGTGTAATCCAGCGTGCTTGCTGAGGTTGCACCGCCACCATGTCCTCGCCAACATCAGGATAGACGTCGTCTATATTCTGTCCTACCAGTTCGGGCATGGTAGCGTCGGCGAAAATTAGACCGGTTGGAAATGCCAACCAGACGTAAATCTCGCCGTCTATGCTGTCGGTTGACTTGTAATAGTTAAATGTTGGGACTGCTGTTCCAACATTTGGGACTGTTACTTCAACCTGCATGCGGGCTCTGGCTTCAATGACGGCTCCGACGGCTTTCTGCGCTTCGTTGAATGTGAATTCGACCTCTCCTTCCAAGTCCAACCAGCCCGCCGAGAACACTAGGTCTTCCATTTCACCAGGGTTATCGATGTCAGGGACGTTAGCGCGAATTGCCCAAGCGGTCTTCTTGCGGAAAGTGTAGTCCTGGCTGGAAATCGGAAGGAGATATTCCACTATGGCGCCGTCTTCGTCTGCTGCTGCCAGCTTTGCCCCATATCTGTTCCCCAGGGGGTCTCCACGCCAAGAGATGCTCAATCCCTCAGCGCCACGAAATATAGGGTTTACCTTGATGGTGTCGCCGTCCAGCAAAGTGAGGTACAGACCGGGCGGGTCGCTGACGATGCTTTTCTCCGACCGATAGTATGCCAGTGCCTTCTCTGGGTCTTCTCGATATGCAGCGATGGCGTCATTCACGTAAGCCTTGGTCGCTTCGAGCGGAGCGACTTCGGTCTGAGGCGATGCACCACTATCCTTTTTGAGGAGCCGCAATTCGTGGCTGCTCGCTTCGGCATTTCCTGGGTTCTCTAGTGAGAGAAATCCCATTGGCAGGATGCCTGCAAGAACTGCGAGGACAAATGCCCCAATAAGCGTAATTGCCACGACACTGGCTTTCAGTCTCATTTCTCCGCCCCTAATGACACTATATGGATATGACTATCGACATAGGATTACTTAACCAATCAGTGGGTACTATATTTTGGCTCTCAGATGCGCGCATACACGCCTAAGATGGCCAGAACCTAGACACTCGCCAAGGTGAACTTCTGTGATTTGAACTTCAATAGAGTCTCGGGAGTCAATCGCCGCTCCTAAAGATTCAAGAGCGGCGATACTTGTGCCCGACATCGACTGGCGCGGCCGTTTATTCGGGGTCCACATCGGTTACGGTTACCTGTACGTCCGAGTAGCCGTAGTAGTTCCCGTACCAGAGACCCAGAACTGGATTCACTTCCCAACCCAGCACGGATGTGTGATAGACGTTGTCCGGCGGCGAGCTGCTGTCCGTGGGAGCTTCGTAGTCCGGCGAGGAGGCAAAAGATAGCACACCATTTCCGTCATCGTTCTTAGTTATGCTGAAGGCGTCCTTGTCGTCTTCTTCGCCTTCCCCGGTTCTCGATGCCAACTTCCAGCTATAGTCCCTGTCAGGGTCGGAAATGGTATAGGTGCCTATAGCGTCGGTTCCATTCTCCGCATAGGCCGGCGCCGTGGAACCGGCTACGGCTGCCTTGCGGATAACGAAGAAGATGTAGTGGTGACCGGTGTGATAATCTCCACGACTGACACTCAACAGGAACATATCGGTGCCGTTGGGATCATTGTCGTCAAACCGGAACTGGAAGTCGTCCTCCGCGTCGTCGGCGTCGGAGATGGGCAATTCGTTGTTGATGGTCCAAGTGGCGAACTTGCCGAAATCGACGACGCCAACGGTGAGGGAGTACACTGTCTTCGTCGAGCCATAGTAAGTGGCAGAATAGCCGTCTTTCAGCACCGGCTTGATTGTTGCTTCGTTAGCTTCTCCAGCGTTCCAGGTGTAATCGTACTCTTCGTGCGTCTTGTACGGATCAAAGTCGCTTTGGGCAGTGCCGTTGATCTGAAACGCAGTGATTCCCGGCGCGCTGGAATAGGTTCCGGCAACGGGCCTGAGCGTGGTCGAGACAACGGGGAACTCGTCGCTATCTATCTTGCGGCCCGTGTCGCCGCAGTGTATTTGGAGTGCCAGGTGGTCGCTGTCCGAAACCGCCTTGACCGACGAGAATGTTGAGGTCTTCTGGAGGGGATCCGTGGTTGCAGCCACAGCCCCTAAGTGGACGCGTCCATCAGGGTCCTGAGTAGCGCCGCTGGGCAGGCCCACGCCATCCGAGTCGATGTTGTCCAGGTAGAGATTGTAGCTGCCGGCGCATGTCCTAGCGTCAACCCAAGTGATGGTAAAGGTGGAGCCGGTGGTACCGTTGTCGGCGATGGTAGTCGAAATCGAACTGGGTGTTTCGCTGCCGCTGGAAAGACCTACCGGAGCCAAAGCGTGATAAAAGAGACGCCTTCGCCTACAGAATCCTGCGCCTGCCTATCTATCCGCGCGACCGACAGCCCTGAGTCGTTTGCGTCAAAGGTGTCGAGGGAGCCAGGCGTGCCACTAAATCGCAAGCCGAGTGTAAGCTCGCCGGAGTATGCGCCTTCTACGGGTCTGCCGCTATCAGTATCCACCGGAATATCGTTCACTTCAGCGACCAGACGGCCGGTCGAGTGGTCACCGCAGAACACTGAGACCGACAGCGAGTTCACCGAGCCGGAAGCTTCGAAAATCGGGAACTTAACGGACAGCAGAGCATCAGTGGATTCCGCAGTGCCGGCGAGGATGAGCCCTGTGCCGCTTACCATTGCCCCATCCGGAAGTGATGTCTTGTCCGTATCTACGCCACCGATGTAGATGGCGTATTGCGAGTTACACTCCACGGAATCAAGCCAGCGGGCTATAAAGGTGGTTCCTGTGTCGCCACTATCAACTGTCAGTACAGTCAGAGTGTTCTGGACGCCATCAATTCCGGTCTGGGCTTGAACGGCGCCGGGCGCGACAAGTGCGACAAGCATCGCGATCGAAAACACGAGAACGCTCAACCGCATTTTGTCTGTGGTCTTTACCATCCTACCACTCCAATCGACTATTCGCTCTAGGATATACCGTATGAGCACACGATATATAAGCGCGATTATACCACAGTGGTGGTAAAACAAACCATGTATGTGCTCAATATAGAGGAACTATACAGAAGTATCGTTTGGACGGCAATGGATTCAGTTGAATGCGGTTTTGAGTTAACGCGGTCTTGAGCGTGGTCGCCCTTGACTTACTCCGCGGTCGCCGTGTACTCCCTCTTCACGAGGTCCCAGTCTATCTGGTAGCCGAGGCCAGGCTCATTCGGAGCGTGGACTACGCCGCCGGTCATGTCGATGTCTTCAACCAGCCCGTACATGTTCGCGCCCGTGCATGGGAAGAACTCGAAGAACTCGCAATTGGGCACCGCCATGGTGATGTGCAGATTAGCCACATTGTTCAGCGAGTTGCCGCCATGGTGGATTTCGCACTTCATGTTGAAGCCCTCTGCCAGGTGGCACAGCCGCACCATCGGCGTGATGCCGCCGGTTACCGCGACATCGCCGCGTAGTATGTCGGTGGCGTACTGCGTAATCCAGGATGTCATCCCGTAGTAGCGCCCCGGCGCGTACTCGGTGGACATGATGGGGATGTCTAGCTTCTGGTGCAGCTTGACATAGTTGTAGATGTCCTCCTCGACCAGCGGGTCCTCGTACCAGTAGTAGTTCAGGTCTTCGATGGCGCGCCCTACGCGCATGGCGTCCTCGTACTGGTAAGCCCACATGGAGTCGAGCATCAGCTTCATGTCGTCGCCGACCGCCTCGCGCACCGCCTTGCAAATCTCGATGTCGTACATGGGGTTGCCGTGCGGATGTATCTTGTGGGCGGTCCATCCCATGTCCTGGAAGCGGAGCGCTTCCTCCACATACTCTTCCTTTGTCTCCCAGTATGCTGTTGAGGAATAGACCGGAACGGATTCCTTGCAGGTGCCGAGAAGCCTGTGAATAGGCTGGCCGGCAACCTTGCCGTTGATGTCCCAGAGGCATATGTCGATTGCGCCGATGGCGTTGGTGGAGACGGAGCGGTTCATCTTCCACATGTCCCACCATATTGCGCCGATGTCCTGCGGATTGCGGCCCATGACAAGCGGCTTCAGGAACTCTATCAGACCGAGCGAATAATGATCCGCGCCCATCCGGGACGATCCCAGGAAAGCGTTGCCGCTGATGCCCTCGTCGGTCTCCACGGTTACGATTCCGAGCTGCCGCGTCTGCCCGAAGCTCGTGCCTACGCCCGTCTGCCACTGCTCCGACTTCCAGTTGAACATTTCGACTTTTACATTCGTTATCTTCATGTCTGTCACCTCAATGCTACTAATATGCGTTGCCTCAAAAGCGTAATCTGAAAAGGCAGTCGATAGTCGCGCACAAGACTAACACAACACGGAGTGAATGAGTAATGGGACGGGGAATGGGACAGGATGTGCCCTATACTTCGCGCCCCCGCACGGTCAGGACAATCATCTCCACGACTTCGTGACTGGAGATAGAGCCAATGAACTCGCCGGTTTCGGAATCGGTCACCGGCAATACGGTTGTGGCGTTGTCCGTCATACGCTGCAAGACGTCCTCCACGAATTCGTCCGAAGAGGCTTCAGGCGTCTCGATTCGCCGGGTTACGCTGCCGAGCGTGGTGTGCTCCCACTCGTTGTACGGCAGGTAGCGCAGCATGCCCACTGACACTATGCCCGCAAAGTTGCCATCGTCTTCTACCACATAGTCGTGCTGCTCCGGCTGCAGCCAGTTATCAGTAAAGTCTCTGACGGTCAGCGACTGCTCGGGGTGCCTTCGGGAAGTATCCAGAACATCCCGCACCCTCACGCCGTCCAGCGCGAAGCGCACGAACGAGGGCGGCACGGTCTGTTCGCCGTTGACGCCGCTCACGCGTCTCAATTTCCTAAGTGCGTAGATCATTCCCATCGGCGTCAGCAGAATGTAGCCGAACATAATCAATAGCATCAGGGAAAAGACTGCCTCGTTGATCGCGCCGGCGTGCAGCAGGAGAATGAGCAGCGCGATTTCTGCCACACCCTTCGCCATCAGGCCCGTTGCCGTCGCGAAGGGAGATTCTAGCCGAGTCATGTATGCGCTGATGAAAGCCGCCGCGAACTTGCCGGCTATAGGGACGAATACGAGCGCCGCAATCGTCTGGGGCGGCAGATCCAGGAAATCGAGGGTAAGGTGCAGGCCTGCCGACGCGAAGAACAGCGGAACGAACAGCCCTTCCGCCGCGCTGCGCAGGCCCGGCATTATGTCGCGGCGGACCTGGTAGGGCAGTATCGAAAGCGCCGCGCCAAAGAGGAGAGCGCCAAGTGAGCCGTGCAACCCGACCTCTTCCGCCGCCACGACGACGAGGAACAGGCCACCCAGCAGCAGTCCGAAAGAGAGCTGCGGCACACGCAGAAAGCGATGCAGCAGGACGATTACCCTGGGAAGAATTCTCGTGGAGATGAACCACGTTGCTACCGCGAAGGCGAGGATTTGACCGACAACGATCGCGACACTGATCAGGTCCAGTGCGGGCGCGCCTTCCGCGCCTACATCGAACTGCTCGCTTATAGCAAACCCTACGACGAAGAGAGCGAGGAGTTCCGCGATAACCACGGCAGTGAAGATTTGCACGCCCACCGCTTCCCTGAGACGCCCTTCGTCAATCAGAACCTTGGCGACGACGCCCAGGCTTGAAAGAGACAGCACCCCGGCCAGCGCAAGCGCCTCGGTGAAACTAAGACCTAGCCCCAAATTGAAGAAGACGTCGGTAGTAACCGCGAGAGAAACAAGCAGCGATATGGTCACAGATAGCACTGAAGCGAGGAACAACCGACCACGAACTGCCGACAGGAATCCCCGAATATCCAGTTCTTCAAGCCCAATCAGGAAGAAGAAGATGAAGATGCCAATGCTCAGCACGATCTCGATGTCCGCTCCGGGCACTATTAGCCCGGTCATGGGACCTAGAACGATTCCCGTGCTGGCGTAAGCGAAGATGGCGTTAATGCCGAAGCGCCTGAAGATGCCTTCTAGCAGCTTTGCGACAACAATCATCAGGCCAATGGCAAGAAGCGACCCTTGAAGATCCAAGTCGAAGCACCTCCGCCAAAGTTACAACTCAGATGTTACATCCCTCTTATGCCGGAGCACTACACCAAACTATCGCGTTAGGTGAGCGCTCCTTCTCTGCGGAACACTTCCGCCAATTTTGCCACGCCCTCCCAGATGTCATCTACGCTTGGCAGGGCAAAGCAGAGCCGGATGTAGCTGGCGGCAGCCTCCGGGTCGGCGGACCAGTCGGGGCCCGGATTGAACGCGATGCCCTCTTCGAGAGCGGGCGCGACAAGGTCACGCACATCTATCCCATCCGGGAACTTCAGCCACAGGTACATCCCGCCCCTGGGCATCTCGAACTCGACATTGGGGCCGAACGACTCGCGGAGCGCGCTGCCGAGCGCGTCCCGCTTGCGCTGTAATGCCGCGCGCAGGTCCTGGATATGCTCTTCGTAGTGGTTCGTGAAGAAGTCGCCGACAATTAGCTGGTCCATTACCCCGCTGCCGGCGTCGGCCTTGGCAGTTATGAACCGGCTCAGAACCTCCCATGGCGCGACCATGTATCCAAGGCGCATCGCCGGCCCCAGATTCTTGGAAAATGAGCCGATGTGCAGCACGCGATTGGTGTCGTCCAGCGCCTTTATCGCAGGTTCGTACTCGTCCTCGAATACAAGGTCAGCGTAACACTCGTCCTCGAATATCGGCACTCCATACTCCGCGCTCAGTTCCAGCATCCGGTGGCGGCGCTCCATGCTCATCACAGAGCCGTTGGGGTTCTGCAATGTCGGAATAGTGTAGATGTACTTGGGCTGCACGCCCCTGCCACGCAGGTCCTCAAGCACTTCCTCAAGGTGGTCCATCCGTATGCCGTCGTTGTCAATCCGCACGGCGACGAAGTTGACATTGCGCTTTCGCAGGAAGTTCAGCGCGCCGGAGAAGCTGAACTCCTCCACGATGACCGTGTCGCCCTCTTCCAGCAGGACTTCGTTGACAATCTGTATGCCCTGCCCTGAGCCTGAGGTAATCAGCACTTCATCGGTCGTGATTTCGATGCCGCGATGTGCCTTGAGCTTGTCAACCACGAACTGGCGCAGCGGCAGGATTCCCTGCGGCCCATCGAGGCTGTACATGGACATATACTTCGGGTCGCCGCTGAACACATTCGTAGCAGCCTCGATAAACCCCTCCATCGGCACCGAATCAGGGTCGCTGTGCCCGCCAATGAAGTTGTACCTCGGATGCCCCTCCCACTGAACGGCGGGAGCGGGCAAGTCCTTGTTGAAAAGCGTCGAATAGTCGAGGGCGTTACTGGTCATAGGGCGGTCCTCCGGATGATATTAGTATGTGCCTGTACACTGGCAATCGGGTGCAGTTGGGATAGTAGCATTGTAGGCGGTGGATGTCTAACGGAAAGCGATGTACCCATCGAGGCAGTTCCGTCACGTTTCAACACCCAAACTACCACTCCTTCAAAACCGGCAACACTTCCTTCGCAAACAGTTTCAAGCTCCGCTCTGCGATGTCCAGTGGTATGCCGCCGAATCGGAAGGCGACGTTCAACTCGAAGTCGCCCACGATTGCCCTACGCTCTTCAAGTCCCCGGAGTATCTTGTCCGGAGTGCCCCAACTGGCAGCCCTCATGAAGCCTTCGACTGCACCTTCAAGTCCTGCCGCGCGCGCCATATCTGCCTTCTGCTGGTAGGCGTTGTAGCCCTTCACAGACTTGAAGTGATCGCCTAGGAATTCGTAGTGGTAGAAGTTGCTCTCCACGAACTTGCCCTGGTACTGCCGCGCCTCTTCCTCACACTGCTCGAGGTCTGTGCCGCATATCGCGAACTCCGTCAGCATCAGGTTTGGCGGCTCAGTGTCGTGAAACTCGCGGTGCAACGCCCTGCCGCGCTCGATGCCCGGCATCCTCATCTCCCACGGACGGTCGGCGAACATGATGATGTGTGCGCCGAGCTTGGCAGCCGATAGGACGGACTCGTCGCTGGCAGCAACGGCGTAGATGCGCCCGTCGAATGAGTGCTGCGGTCGGGGCCGTATCTCTGTGCGCTCCTGCTTGTAGTATTTCCCGTCACCCTCGATAAAGCCCGTGTTGAGGGCATCGACAATCATCGGCGCCGCTTCGTCGAATCGCTCGCGTGATTCGTCCATGCTCATCCCAAATGCCTTGAACTCACGCCGCGCCAGACCTCTGCCGAACCCCAGCCTAAGGCGACCACCACTCAGCAGGTCCAGAACGGCAGCGTTCTCGGCGACGCGCAGCGGATTGTGCCAGGGGAGTATGACCGCCGCTGTACCCACATCGATGTCCGGATGCCTTGCCGCCAGATGGGTCATCAATTGAAGATTGTCCGGCACGAAGGAATAATCGTTGAAATGGTGCTCTGCCGACCATAGACAATCGAAGCCCGAATCAGCCGCGATTTCGGCGAGCCGCAGCTCCTCCTCCCACATCTGACCGTCCGAGCCTTCTTCCCAGCCGTAGCTGGAATATATCATCATCATTCCTACATCCATGCGGACACTCCTTTGATTTCGTTCTAGTTGCTTGCCCCAATAACCGACTCTAAAAGCTCGGCTTCACCGGATACGGCGTCAACTGCAACTCATGCGTCCAGCAGGACTTGTCCTGTGTGTAAAGATAGTAGAACGCCTCGGCAATCTTGACAGGGTTTATCAGCAGTTCGGGGTTCTGCTGCGAGCGCGGCATCGCCCGCGTGCCCGGCGAGTCAATTGTGCCGTCGATGACAACGTTCGCGACATGCACGCCGTACTCAGAGTATTCCTCGGTCAGCGCCTGCGCCAGCGTGCGCATCATCACCCTCGGATAGTACAGCGACTGCCCGGTGTATCGCTTCTTGCCCCGCAGCGACGACGAGTTATTGGAGAACAGGATGGTGCCCTCGCCCCGCTCTCGCATCGCGGGCAGCACCTCCTTGGCGACGAGGAAGGGCCCGCTGACGGAGATGTGCTGCGCGGTCTCAAGCATCTCGATTGGAATGTGTTCCAGCAGTTCCTTTTCCGGCGGCAGGTCGCGCCCCTCCAGGTATCCCGCGTTGTAAACGAGCACGTCCGGCTCACCCGCCTCTTCGCGTATCTGCGCGAACGCATTCGATATGGAGTCGTAGTCCGCGAGGTCAAGCTCGACAATGATGCTCTCACCGCCCTGCTCGCCGATCGCTGCCTGCAATGCGGCAGCGTTGGAGGCAGTGCGAGTGGTCAGCACCGTCAGGAATCCCTCCTGCGCGAACTTCTGAGAGATGGCTCCCCCAACGCCCCAGCGCACACCGACCGGAATATCGCTGTCGTCGAGGTCCGTGCCATGGATGAGCCGCGTGTTGCGTCCGTCCGACTGCCACTTCGATGTCGCGCCTATAACAACGGCGACGGGTTTTCGTGTAGAGGTCATTGGGTAATTCCTTTCGCTCGTATTTTGGTCGTGCAGAGATAAGCTTGTCGAGCTTTCCGGTTAGAGGTCAGTTTATCGCAAAGTGCATACGACTCGCAGCAGGCAGATTGCCCGCCATCAAGATATACGGATAGACAACACCGCACAAGAGTTGCGAGCGTAGGCGCTGCCGCCCAACAAAAAGGGCAGGTCGCTAAACCTGCCCCGGCTGAAAGTTCCGCTCCGCACGTCTGGGTAAGACTACCGGCTCACCAGCTCTCTGCGTCCCACATATTCCGCCAGCGCGTTCACCATGTGCCCCATCTTCGGATATTCCGGCTGCGTATCAGTCGCCACTCCCACATCCGCCAGCGCAGCAGCGCAGGTCGGCCCCACCGCACATACGATAGTTCTTGTATTCAGCGCATCCGACAGCTCATTCGCGGGCACACCGTCGGCCGCCGCAACCATATAGAGGTGCCGGATCTGCACCTGGCTCGTGAACGTAATTACATCGATGCGCCCATCCAGAAGCTCGTCTATCAGTGACGCCATCGGCGCGGTGTCGTCCGGCAACTGCCACTCGTACAAGCATAGCTCATCTACGCTCGCGCACTGCTCACTCAGCGCAGCCATCAGCGCGGCGTTGCGCTCTCCGTACTGCAACGCCATCAGCCGCTTTCCCATCACCGGCAACGCGGTAAGCGCATCCAGCAATTCCTTGGTAGTGTAAGGCGCTTCGATCCCGGTAGATATTTGCACATCCACCTGCTTCAGCGCCGCGGTAGGCTTCGGCCCACGGCAAACTGTCGTGACTCCACGCAGCGAATCCAGCAGGAAGTCCAGTCGCCCCTGCCTGTCCGCCTCCTTGAACAACGCCCTCGCTCCCACACCTGTCTGGAACACCACCACATCCAGGCTGCCGCTCTCCAGCTTGTCAAGCAGGTAACGCACATCATCCGCGCAGTCCAGCGGAGCCTCGCGCAAGGCGGGCGCACACACCGGCTCGCCACCCCGCTTGCTTATCATGCTCGCAAGCGCGCCGGTCATCCGCGCTTCAAGTGTTGCTACACGCATTCCATCTAGTTCTGCCATTCGGGAGCACCTATCCTATACGCCCTTGTCCTGTCGATTCCCGTCTCTGCCCGTCTCCGTATGATAACAGAATATCCCCGTCTTCACTCATGGACTCAACATTTCGCAAAGCCCATCTCGCCGTTTCCTGCCGGACATCGCGACCTGACAAACCGAATGACGCATGATATACTCTTGATGAAGGTGTACATCCCTGTGCCGCCCATCCCGTCGTTCGACCAAAACCCGGAGGAAACACACTTGGCATACGTTACCCTACGCGAAGGTGAAGACCCCGAAGCCCTTCTAAGGCGCTTCCAGACTACTATGCAGCGTTCCGGCATTCTGCGTGAACTGCGTAATCGACGCTTCTTCCGCTCCAAGGGCGAGCAGGCGCGCCTTGACAAGCAGCGCAGCCTACGCCGCATCCGCCGTCGCCGCAACCGCTAAGCGCCCCTTCGTACGAAAATCGAATGTTCCAGTCCAGTCCGCCTTGTGCTCCCTTACACAAGGCGGTTTGCATTATTCCCACATTCAATCCTATCCATCCTGTACATCCTGCTAGCCTCCGGGAGAAAAAGCCATGACAGTCACACCCACCGACCACTATATCGAAGTCAACGGACTCACCATCCACTACCTCGACTGGGGCGGCGACTCCCCGCGTAACCTTCTGCTCGTCCACGGACAGGGCGGCAACGCCCACAACTGGGACCACATCGCCCGCGAGCTCTGCGACGAGTTCCGCGTCATTGCACTCGACCAGCGCGGGCACGGGGACTCCTCACATACCCGCGAGGGCTATGCCGTTACGGCCTTTGCCGAAGACCTTGCCGCATTCGCGGAGGCAATCGAAATCGTCCCCTGCGACTATGTGGGCGCATCGCTCGGCGCGCGCAACGCCATCCCGTACGCCGGTGACAACCCGACCCACCTGAAACACCTCGTTTGCCTCGACTACGGCCCGGAGATGAGCGTTGTCTCCGCGCAAAAGCAGATTGGCGGCATGAACCGCCGACCGCTCGGCTGGCGCAGCATCGACGAGTATGTCGAGATGAGCATGCAGGCAAACCCGCGCCCTCCTGCCGAATACTACCGCAACACCGCCGAGCACGGCCTGCGCCTCAACTACGCCGGCAAGTATGTGGCAAAGCAGGACCCGGACATCTTCTGGATCAACGGCAGCTTCGGCGCGCGCGAGGTGCCACTACTGTGGGAGAAGTGGGCGCAGATAAAATGCCCCATCCTCGAACTCAAGGGCGAGGAGAGCGACTTCCTGTCGCCGGAAATCGTGGCGCGCATGCGCGAGTTGCAGCCGTCCATGCAGTTCATCGAAGTCCCTGACTCCGGCCACCCCATCGCATCCGACAACCCCGACTTCCTGCTAACCGAGCTCCGCCGCTTCCTCGTAGACTAGCATTAGAATCCCCTCTCCCTAGGGGAGAGGGTTAGGGTGAGGGAAACATCCTACCCAGCCTGTACATCGATGTTAATTCTCGCCACCGCAAGCGTCGCCATCGCGGACCGCACCTTCGGCACAACGATCTCGCCCCCCGACGCCAGCAGCGCCGCAGGCTCCGCCACCCCTACAATGCCCAGCAGTCGCTGCGACTCCGACGCCCCGGACGGCCCCGGCATCGAGTTCAGTTCGTCAGCTCCAAAGTATTGGACCGGCACGCCCATGCGCTCCGCAAGCAGTCCTATCGTCGCCTCATCCCGTTTCAGCTCCGCGGTAGCGATGCACTTAATGGCATTGACCGACAGGTCAAATGCCGCGAACGTCCGGTACAGATGCTTTTCCAGTTCATCAAACGCCACTCCGCGTCTGCTGCCAATCCCAACGGCCAAACTGCGCGGTCTGTACACCACCAGCGTTTGTGGTTCGAGCGCGGCAACCCTATCGGATACATCCACGCGGTCGCTTATCAGCAGCACATTCGGGAACCGCGCGAGCGCATCAACCGACTCGCAGATGTTCAGGTTCGACGGCAGCGTCCTATTCACATCCCACCAGTCGCGTTCCCCCACGTCCTGATAGACACCCACAGGCTCACCGTTCACGACCGCCGCACTAGTCCGCGTAATCATCGCCGAACTCGCCTCGATGCGCCATCCGAACTCACGCCCGAGTAGGTCAACAGCAATTGTCCCCAGCACATGCGACGCCGATGTAATCACCGCAGTCGCGCCAATCGCATCCGCAACCCGCTCTGTAAGTGCATCTCCACCTCCCACATGCCCCGACAGCAGGCTCACGGCGAATCGTCCGGCATCGTCCACACATACCACGGCAGCGTCCGTGTGCTTTCCCCCGATGTGCGCTGCGATAAGCCTCACCGCCGCACCCACCGGCATCATCAGCACAAGCCTGTCACATTCGGCGAAGAGACGACCAACGAGAGGGCGCACCGGCAGGTCAAACACTACCGCACCCTCGACGCCATCAGCGAACCGCCGCTCCACGTACAGCGTAGCATCTTCGCCAAGCGCATCACGCACCCGCTCCCCAATCGCCGCGCCGCGCTGTGAGATGGCGACTATCGCTGTTGCGTTAGCCATCACTTGCGCCCTGATGCACCGCCTCGCTCTTTGCAAAGTCAACTGCGCGCCTATACAGATGAGTGTAGTTGGAAGAGTACAGGTGCGAAGTCGCAGCTTGTCCATCCGCTTCAAGTCGCCGTATGTCCGGCGCGAATGCCGCGCCGACCAGCACAAGCGCTTGAAGCGTAATACCGGCGCGCTTCACCTTCGGCGCGATGTCGCCCAGCGTTCCCGTGATGACCATCTCATCGGGCCAGCCCACGCGATAGACCACGGCGACAGGCGTGTCGTCATCATAAGCGCCCGCCTTCAGCTCGCTCACGACCTTGTTGATGCGCGTGATGCTCAGGAACAGCACCAGCGTACAACCGTGCCTGGCGAGGTCGCGCAACTTCTCCCCTGACGGCATCGCCACACGCCCTTCCAGTCGCGTGAAAATCACCGTCTGCGACACCTCCGGCACGGTGAACTCGGTCTTCAGCACTGCCGCCGCCGCGAATGCCGCGCTCACCCCCGGCACAATCTCGTACTCCACGGCTGCCGCCTCAAGCAGCCGCATCTGCTCCAGCACCGCGCCATATATAGATGGGTCGCCGCTCTGCACCCTCGCGACCAGCCTGCCCTCACTTGCCGCACCGATCATCAGGTCGGTGATTTCGTCCAGCGTCAGCGTCTTGCTGCCGATAACCTGTGCGCCTTCCTTTGCGCCGTCGCACACGGACGGATGCACCAGCGAGTCCGCATAGATGATCACATCCGCGGAGTCGATGATGCGCTTTGCTTTCAGCGTCAGCAATTCGGGATCGCCAGGTCCCCCGCCAATGAAACATACCTTGCCGTTGTTACCCATCTATATCCTTCCAATCCTGTCCATCGCTGTTAGTTTCTCTCTTGCCGCTCAGTATAAGCATCGAGAAGTAGTCCGTATCCTCCGGTCTGACATCCCGCAGGCTGAACTCAACCCGCTCACGAGGCGTTGTAGCGCGGCGCACGAACACGCAGCGACTCAGCTCACCATCCACCTCTAGCTGCGACACGGCGCGCATAGCCTTACGGTTCACCTTCATCAGCACTACCGTGTCGTTGCGCTCCAGCACATCCCGCAGGTCGTCTATCCCATACATCGCCGGAAGCACTGCCAGTCGCTCCGCATGCGATACCAGAGGCATCTTCGCCCTGGAAGCGGAAGCGGTTATCGATGTTACGCCGGGCACCACTTCAATCGGAATCTGTGGATGCGTCGCCTGTACTTTCACCATCACATACATGAACGAGCCGTACAGCAACGGATCGCCCTGCGTCAGAAATGCCACGTCCTCGCCGTCAAGCAGGAATCCCGCGATTCTCTCAGCCGCCTCACTCCATACGTCGTCGGATGTCCCTCCCATCACGAACGATGCGTAAATGAGCCGCTGCCTCGATTCGTCAATGTAGTTGCGCGCGACCGTGAGCGCAAGGCTGTCTTTGCTGCCCGTAGCCTGCGGCGTGAAGACGATAGGCGACGCCCTCAGCACACGCACCGCCTTCAGCGTCAGCAATTCCGGGTCGCCCGGCCCGACGCCCACACCGTACAGACATCCTGGTTCCGTACTACTCATTGCTTTCTGCCAACCTCGATCCTGCTATGATGAACACTGGGTTCTCCGCCGCGAGCCTCATGGTGCCGTCCGGAAGCGCCCTACCCCTGGATGCGCTAATCATCGTAAGTTCCATATCGAATCCCAGCGACTCAAGAAGCCCCTGCACCTGGGCTACTCGCTCGATGGACGCCAGATTTACCACGATGCGCCCATACTCGGGCATGCGGGACGCGGCGCACTCCAAGATTTCCGGTAGCCTGCCGCCGCTGCCACCCACGAATACGCATTCGGGCGCGGGCAGTTTATCAAGGGCATTCGGCGCTTCCCCGTCCACCACGACCACGTTGTCGGGGCCGAGTCTCGCAACATTGTGGCACAGCATCTCCACGCACTCCGCATTGCGCTCCACAGCATACACTACGCCCTCAGACGCAATCACTGCTGCCTCCAGGGCGACCGACCCGCTGCCCGCACCCACATCCCATACGGTGCTGTCTCGTCGCAAGCCCAGTTTGTACAGGCTGACGGCGCGCACCTCCGATTTGGTGATTAGCCCCCTCATCGGCTTCCGCCGCGCGAAGGCGTCGTCGGGCAGACCGAGAGGGCGCTCAGCGCGTTTTGAATCGGATGGGATAGGCGTGTCAGTCATCGGAAGCCACTGCTTCCAGAATCGGTATCGGCGTGTCCGCGGTTGTCGCCTTGCCCAGGATGCTGCCCTCGAAGTCGAAGCATATCGCGTCCACAATCAGGTCGTCCGCCCTATCGCCTAGATACTCGTGCGCCTCATCGCACACGCGCTCGCACACGAGATCGAACACAGACATCACGCCGTGTTCTAGGGCAATCTCCTGAAAATGCCGCCCGCTCGCCGCATCGCGCATCTCCGCCTGCACATCTTCCGATGCCCCGCACTCCGCCGCGAGCGACGCCAGAAACACCGGATCCACCTTGTTGCCCGCCACATGCGTGACGAAATAGCCCTGTGCAATCTTGGAAAACTTGCCGATCATACCCACAAGCGTCGCTCGCGGAATGCCACGCTGCATGCACCGCTTCAGGGCGGCCCCCGTGAATATGCCCACATTCACGTACGCCATGTCCTCCAGCCCAAGCCAGCGCTTGGCGAACAGCTCCGACTGCGTACCGGTGGTGATGACCATGTGAGGTAGGCTGTTGGCGGCAGCTACGTCGATGGAGACGTTCACGCTCGCCCGCCATGCCGCCGTGGAAAACGGCTGCACCACGCCCGTCGTACCGAGAATCGAAATGCCGTCCACGATGCCGAGGCGTGGGTTGTCCGTCTTCTTCGCTATCTCCTTGCCACCCGGCACCGAGATTTCTACCGTGAACGACAGGCCATTCGCCGCCTCTTGAACGGACTGCGTAATCAGGCGGCGCGGCACGCGAGTAATCGAGGGGTCGCCCACAGGAATACCGGTGCCAGGCTTGGTTACCGTGCCGACGCCCTCACCGCCTAGCAAGGTTACACCACCGTCATCGGAGTCCCGCCAAACTCTGGCGCAAATCTCAGCGCCGGAAGTAACATCCGGGTCGTCGCCGCCGTCCTTGATGACCGAGCAGAATGCGCTGGGTGCGGGTGCTCCGCTGTCAGTCTCGCAGCGATGAATCTGAAATGTGGCGTCCTTGCCTATGGGCAGGCGGATGGTTACTTCGCGCACAGGCTCGCCGGAAAGCAGTGCGAGAGTCGCGGCCTTGGCGGCGGCGGCGGCGCATGCTCCCGTCGTGTAGCCGGTACGCATGCCACGACGCTTCACAGTCGGGCGGCTGTAATCGCTCTCTCGCCGTGCCATAAATTCCAGCCCCGTTCACCTTAGTTCCGTTCGTGGTGAGCCTGTCGAACCACAAGACCGCCAGCTTGCGTACTCACCCTTCGACAAGCTCAGAGCCGGCCCCTGCGGAAGCAGGGGGCGAACGGGTTATTCTGTCCTGCCCATCGATGTCAGACGCCAACTCGCGCGTCGAGAACGCGCCGCGCCGCCAGTTCCACCAGGCCGTCTTCCACTCCCAAAGTCGGCGTAACGTCGAAGCCGATCCCAGGATACTTCTGCCCAAGCGTCTTCAGCCCGCCCATTATGTTCCGCGTTAAAATGAGTCCCGGGAAAAAGATGTACGGCACGCAGGTAATGGAAGACACCCTACGCTTCTCGACAAGCTCAACCGCCGCCTCTTCCATCGTCGGGGAGCCGAAGTGCGACTGCGCTACTGCCACGGCGTAGCCGGACCCAAGCCGTTCCTCCAGCATGCGCCCCATCTTGAACAGCCACAGATGGTCCTCAGACTGTGAGCGCGTGCCTGCCTTGACCAGCATCACGCCGGTCGGTGAACTTCTCGAATCTCCGTTATGAGATGCGCCATGAGCCTGCACGCGCTCCACCACGATATCCACCAGTGCCGGGTCCGGGCCAAACACATCGGAAGCCTTGATGCTTACCTGTGGATGCACGTCCAGCGACTTCGCTATCTCCTCTTCGAGGTCATCGGTAGTATGTGTCCCCTGTCCAAGCAGAAAGGGCATGACGGTGATGTCGGTGCAACCCTCTGAGACCAGCCCGCCAACAGCCTGTGGCAAGTCTGGCTCTATGAACTCCAGGCATGCCATTCTGACCCTCGTATTGCGGACGCCAAGACGTTCTTGCAGCCGGCGCACCATCTCATTCAGGCCGTCTATCGTGTCGGTGCCGCTCCGGCTGCCATGCGCCAGCAGCACAACGCCCCACTCGCCGTTGGGCGTGGCGCCGTTCTTCCCTTTTCCGGTGACCATAGTCATAGAGCATCTTCCATAGCAAGCGTCAAGAGCGCATTCAGGGTCGCAGCCGCCGCGCTGCTTCCTCCACGATTGCCCAGAATCGTGATGTGCGCCGCCGCGCGCCGCGCGAGTTCGTCCTTCGCCTCCGCGCACGCGACAAATCCCACAGGCATTCCGATAATCAGCGCGGGCTGCGCCTTTCCCTCGTCCACGCTGTCCAGCAGCGCCAGCAAGGCAGTCGGCGCGTTGCCCACCGCCACAACTGCGCCGTCGATCTGCGGCGTCAACTCACGTATGGCCGCTGCGGAGCGCGTGATGCCCTCCCGCTTCGCGCGCTCGGCGACACTCGGCGCGTCAATCATAGTAATGATTGGATTGCCCGCGCGCCTCAATAGAGCCTTCGATGTCCCAACCTCCACCATTCTCACATCCGTGACGATTGTGGCGCCTTTACGGACTGCCGCAATGCCTTCCTCGACCGCGCCGTCACTGAAGCGAACCGAATCTACAATCTGCGGCTCGCCCTCGGCGCGGACGATGCGCCCAAGCACGTACCGCTCGTGCGCCGTCAGATGCGGCGTGGCAGGCATGGCATCTTCCACCATCTCAAGGCTGAGCCTCTCGATCTCTTCAGGTGTCAACCCGTATCTTTGCAGCAGCGTCAAATCAGACCTACTCCGCCAGTCATCGTGAATTGCCGTACATAATAACACGCTTTGCCACGCATGGCATAAAGACGCTAGGCAAAGCACCGAAATAGCGAACAACGCTATAACGCAGAGCAGCGATATGGTGTATTATTAGTTCTGAGTTGTCTAGGAGGCTGCTGTGGTTACTCAGGCGTCGCAATTGCCACCCGATACGGAGTTCGCTACCAAAGCGGATTTGGAACAAGTAATTCAGACACTCAGCCGGGAGTTTCGTTCGGAAATCGAAGCGTCGGAGCGACGATTCCTGAGCGCATTGGAAGCGTCGGAACAGCGTCTGCGCGACGACTTCAGGCAGTCGCTGAATAACAACAAGACCGAGATTTTGCTTGAAATAGAGCAAGCAAAAGTAACTACGCTGCGATGGACTTATGGCGGCACTATAGCAATCGCACTCGGAATGATAGCTGCCGTGGTAGCCTTAGCGTCATAGTCCGTAATCGTACCAGGAACAGCATCCCATCGCCGAGGCTCTGACACCTTCCAGAGCCTCATTTGATTTACACCATGCTCAACCTATTCCAGTCCTTCCGTCGCAAGCCTGCTCCGCGCAGAGAATCACCCGCCTTAGTCATCGTCGGACTGGGTAATCCAGGTCCCGAATACGCCGACACCCGTCACAACGCAGGCTTCTGGTGCATTGACGCGCTCGCGGGCAGACACGACATATCTCTGGAACGCAAGCATAGGTCTGCCGTCATCGGAGAGGGCCACATTGAGACCTACCCCGTCGTTCTGGTCAAGCCCCGCACATTCGTCAACCGCAGCGGCAAGACAATCAGCTATCTGAAAGCGCGTTATGGCTTGCCCGCCGACAAGCTTCTAATCGTCTGCGATGACATCAACCTGCCGCCCGGCAAGCTCCGGCTGCGACGCAAGGGCAGCGCGGGCGGGCATAACGGAATCAAGTCCGTCATAGAAGCTGCCGGCTCGCAGGACTTTCCCCGTCTCAGAATAGGTGTTGGACGCCCACGGGAAGGCACGGGGCAGATCGAGCATGTCATCGGCCCGATGGACCCGGAGGACCGCGAAGTCGTTGACGAGGCAGTTGAGCGCGCCGCCGAAGCCGTAGCCTGCCTGCTCTCCGAAGGCATGGACGAGACCATGAGCCGCTTCAACTGAATATAGTTCCTTCCCCCTTGATGAGGGAAGGTTAGAGCCTGTCCTGAGCTTGCCGAAGGGATGGGGGTGAAATCGCTTGCCGCCGCTGTCCGAACGATACTTCTGCATATCTCTTACAACATCACGGTCACGATAAAGGATAAAAGAATTGAAATTTGGTTTGTTTCTCGAATGGCCCAACCCAACTCTGCGGAACTGGAAGACGCTCTTTGAGGAGGGCGTCCAGCAAGTTCAATACTCGGAGGAGATGGGCTTCGACTACTGCCTCATCGCAGAGCACCACTTCACCAATTACGGCAACTCGCCCGCTCCGCTGATGCAGGCGCTATACATCGGGCAGCGCACGCGGCGCATCAAGGTAGGCACCGCGTCCGTAATCCTACCTGTCTGGCAGCCGCTACGACTCGCAGAGGAGATAGCCGTCCTCGACAACCTAATCGACGGCAGGCTCATGTGCGGCATTGGACGCGGCTATCAGGGCTACGAGATGGCAGGCTTCGGCAGCGACCTCGACGAATCGCGCGGCAAGTTCCAGGAGACATTTGAGGTGCTGCTGAAGGCGTGGACATCGGACGAGTCTTTCACCTACGAAGGCGAGCACATCCAGATAGAGCACCCCGTTACCGTATTCCCCAAGCCGAAGCAGAAGCCGCACCCGCCGCTCTGGATTTCAGGCACCAGCGTCGAGTCTATGCAGCTTGCGGCACAGCACGACATGCTTCCTCTGTCATCGAGCGCGCTCGGAATGGACGGCGTGAAGAAGCAGCTCGGCTCATATCTCCAGGCGCGCGAAACGATGGGAAGGTCGCTGACACAGCCCTCACTCGCCCTGCAATGCATGACGCACGTCGCGCCTACAGACGAAGAGGCGCTCGAAGCATTGCCTTACGTGCGCTGGCAGATTCGCGCCCAGCGTGGACTGAACCGCCACGATGTAACTAACGGTGCCGTAACTGCAACCCCGTTCGACGGCGAACTCGACGACGAAGCGTTTCTCGACAGGCTCTACTTCGGCAGTCCGGAAACCGTCATCGAGAAGTTCAGGCGCGCGGCGGACGCAGGCGCGACGCACATCAGCAACTGGATGATGTTCGGCGGCATCGAGCACGAAAAGCTGATGCGCTCCATTCGGTTGATGGGCGAGCAGGTCGTACCCGCTCTGCGCGACCTCGACCCGCCCAAGTCGCTGTACGACGAACTTCTCGCACAGCCTCCGGTCACGACTGAAGAATTGCAAAGAGCGCGGCTTGCGCCTACAAGGCGGTAACTACCCGTCCGTGGCGAGCTTGTCGAACTACAAACCCCACTTCGCTGCTTGCGTCAGGTGAAGTGCGGCATGACCTTCGTAGCGAATGTCTCCAGGTTCCGCAGGGAATTACGCAGCGGCAAACCGGTATGAGAGAAGGAGATGAGCAGGTAGTCCAGGTTGCATACTTCCTGCAGCTCTTCAATCTTCTCAATCACATTTTCAGGAGAGCCGACCAGCAGAGTGCGGGGTTCTAGGAAATCCCAGTCCAGCTTCACGTCGGAGGCCAGCGCCTCGTCCGGGTTCGTGAATACCTGCCTGCCACGGAACGGGTCGTTGAAAATGAAGGCAGACATAACCGCTTCCTCCGCCTCACGCCGCGCCTGCTCCATGGAAGACGACACATAGGTGGTTCGCATCACCGCCTGGCCTTCTCCCAGCCTGAACGGTCGTCCCTCAATCCTGGACCTGACTTCCGAATAAAGCTCCATGCGCTGCCTGATTCTGAGTGCTGGCGGCTGCCAGTAGCAGGCGTTCAATCCCAGTTCAGCCGCCGTAGTTACCGAGTTGTCGGTGGACACTGTCATCCACATCGGAGGATAAGGTTTCTGATAGGGCCTCGGCGTAACTCTCAGCTTCGTTACATTCTCGCCGTCCAGCCACAATGGATTCGGCGGATACGAAGGATGTGAGAACACCGTGTTTTCGGCAGGAAATCGATAGTTTCTCCCTTCGTAGGAAAAATACTCGTTGCTCCAGATTTCCCGCACTATCTCTACCGTTTCTCGGAAAAGCTCCCTGTTTTCCTTGTCTTTGCGAGGATCCGCGTTCGGATGAAACTGAGGCCCCTCGTACGGCCAGATGCCCCTGCCGAAACCGACTTCGACCCGCCCGGCAGTCATATTGTCCAGGATGGCTAAATCCTCTGCCAGCCGGATAGGATGCCACCAGGGCGCTATGTTCCCCATCTGGCCGATGCGAATCCGGGATGTCCTGGCAGCGAGATCCGCGCCCAGCAGAATCGGGTTCGGAATGTCGCCCGCACCATAGGGACCGAAGTGATGCTCTCCGAGCCACATCGCCTCAAAGCCCAGTTCCTCGGCAAGGACGGTCTGCTGCCTGAGGTTGTCCAGCAAACCGGCCGCATCCGTAGCCTCTCCTGCCGCGTCTGCCACAGTCGTGAATACTGCAAACCTCATAGCCCACACCTCCTTCGGAGCTGATAGATGTTTCTGAAAGACAAACCACAAGAATATGAACCAGTGTCTGGCAATCATGTATTGACGTCACAAGCCAAGGCTATGAAAGATTCCTTGCGGACGCAATAGCTGTCTGCTATATTTAGCCGTACCTCTGGCGGGCTTGTACATTGGGCTCGCAAGCGTGGGTGGGGCTGTAGCTCATCTGGGAGAGCGCTTCAATGGCATTGAAGAGGTAAGGGGTTCGAGTCCCCTCAGCTCCACCATCAAAACGGACATGCAGCGCGTATTAGACAGGTGAACGGCAAATTGCTCAAAGAGCTTAAGATCGTAGGTGAGTACCTCTATCTCAGGTCGATCCTGCTGTGCCTGACCATCGCGCGGGACCTGCTTGGCGGCATTATCGCCATCGGTTACACGAGGTCCGTGCTGCTGTTCCTGGTAGCCACGACTATGCTCGTCTGGTACCTGACTCTTCTCGCGGACTGATAGGAAGTGACGCTCAGTAAAGTTTAGTAAAGCAACAGTCTGAGGTAATAGTCAGGGAGGGTCCAGTCCGTTCGCAAGTTGCGGCAGAGCAAGAATAAGGAAGTCGTTAAGCAATTCGCCCATAAAGAAGCCCCCTTGTGTACAGGTGCGAATTGCTAGATACGCGACCCTCCCTCATCGAGGAGACACTCAGGGGCAAGAGCACACCTTGGCTCTCTAAATGAGGAACACAAAATTATGTTAAGGGTCGTATCTAGCAAATTCACATTACTTTATCGGAGGGATGCTGTCAACGAGGATGAACGACAGAAATTGACGCTTTGGCAGGAGAATCAGAACAGAATATGACCGTCCCACTCTCCGAAAGACACGCATAGTGGCGTCACAATGAAAGTGGCAGCACTGCCGTCACAGGTTATATGGCAGCACGGTTCTCAAGCGTGTCAGCACTCTGGTTATGACGGCATAACTAAATAGAGAACTCTAAGAAGAAACCCATGGACAACCGCCAGCCGGCTAGCTAGGTGATTTTCCGACTAAAAGAGAAAAGTGCATCTCAGGGGCACCTGGAAGCGCGGAGATAGAGAGGGCACTGTTCTGTAAATCGACAAAATTTTGAGATTCCCGGTCTGTCCGTAAGTGACAGGCTTGCTTAATCATGGGAAGGACCGGCGGCCTCAGAGCAGTCCATATTGGTCTCTCGGATGGAATGATTTGTTGGCACTTTTCACTTCCACCGTCGGTCCCCCTACCCTAGAGCTCTTGTAATTGAAGAGGCACGTCCAAATGGACGTGCCTCTCTTTTTGCGTTTTGGGCTTGACGGATGCGCCTGTACGTAGTAATCTGCCCTCGCCAACAAATCTCAATTCCATCCAAGTGAACGCCAAGAATGGACACCCTTCCTCCCGAGAAGGCGGTCGTCTCAGACGGCGCTGCCCTCCAATCGGTATCAACAGACGCCTTGCATCCTCGCGACTGGGTGATGGCGCAGACCGCCCTCAGCGGCGCGACACGCGATGCTCTGAGTGTGCTGGTGGCCGCATACGGCGGACTCCAAATACGCAACGGTGAGTTCTACATACTTCGGAGCCGCGTCGAACCGCTATTGCGCACGAAGTTCGTCACCTTCAAGAACTACCTCACCACGCTCCGCAAGCTAGGACTCCTTGAGATCGTCAGTCGCGGTCCGAACCAGTATGGACCCCGGACGATCTGGCGCATGCGACTCGACGTCGTTCTGTGCGCCAGCCAGCTGCGGATGGACTTTGACGACGCTCTCCCTCAAGAGCCTGCCGACACAGACGCCCGTCCTCGGCGCACTTCCCCACTTCCAGATCCCCACGTCATCGTACCTTCCCCAGCTCCGTCGCCGCCTGCCGCTGCCACGGAGACTCCTGCGGATAAGCACGTAACGGTCTCCTCAAGCGAGGGTGAGCGTTCGGAATCCGTGGATGACAGAGTGCGCGAGCTTGAGCGGCTGACGAAGAGTCAGGAACGCGAGATCCGGCGGCTGCGCGGCAGCGTGAAACGCCTGCGCCTCCTGCTCTCAGGAGAAGACAAGGAGAGCGGCCAGAACGACACCGCAGAATCTGACGAGGCACCTCCCTATGTGCAGGCCGATGGCAAGGCTGATTCTCCGCTGGAAGTACAGATCAACGCTCTTTTCGAGGAGCTGAATGTCAGGTCTCTGACGGATACGCAGCGCGAACGCCTTCTTTCGATGGAGGTGAAGTGGATAAATCGGCGGCAAAAGCCCGTTCCGAAGCATTTTGCCGAGTACGCGGTAGCGGAAGCATTGAAGTCCGGCACCGACCGGTTCGCAGGGTACGTACTTGGCGTCCTGGAGCGAAGCATCGAGGAAGGCTACACCGTACAGGGTGCTCCGGACAGCGCAGCGGCGCAGGGTTTCTTGCACAGGACTGGAAACGACTCCCAGCGCAGGCGGTACGGCGTTCGGAAAAGCAGATACTAGGAATTCTGAAGGCTTCACAGGAGATTGAATTGCTGAAACAGCACGACAGACCAGTGATGGAAGAGGACCCGGACTTTGTAATCCTGCGGATAGCACGGGAGGTGGCGGACTGGTTCGCCGACTACGGATCGGGCAGAGACAGGGAGGAACTCTACGCTGAGGGAGTTCGCTATTTTCGGGACGTGCTGGAACTCTCTGAACATCTCGAACTTTCCGAGGTCGGCGAGGAGAAGGCCGAGTTGATCAAGCACGGCACAGAGTGGGTTCGGATGTGCTGCGACGGCGCGGACGGCGTGGCGGTGATGCTCTGGCTTCATATCCTGCCCAAGCTGCGAAGGAAGCTGGATGGGACCCAGGCGCACTGGCTGAAGAAGGTCAGTCCTATGGCTCTCGATATGGAGCGACGTGAGTACCTGCTGTCAGTCTCGTCAGCTGAAGACGCGTACCACGTCTGGAGCAGCTGGGGCCAGCTGTTCGCGACCGAACTGGAAGCCCTCACCGGCCTGTCGCTCAGCGTGGAGATCTGGGACGACGACTTTGGGGTATGGGGAGGTAAGGCTGCTTGACTCTTCTGGACTAAGGACTGGGGCCTTTCAGCAAAATCCGCGACGAGTCAAGAACCTGTCATTGAAATGCCGGACGGAGGGGCGCTATGGCGCAGACCGTGAAGATCGTATTTCAGAAGCGCATGCCGAACGGGACATTGCGACAGAGTACGCCGCTGTATGACAGCTCGTCCGGAGTCGCCCGGATAGAGCATGCCATCGAGTACGCGCGGATGCTGCGGGACGGGTGTGAGAGCGGGACGCTGGCCTCTGAAGTTCTCTGCGCCATGGAGCCGAATCATGTGATGACGGCATACGTGGCAACTGCCCACATGGAGAGAATGCACATCGAACGGTCGCGCGACGACGTGGCGTTCGAGTTGGACCCGGACCTGAAACTGGACACTATGGCGCTTGGGTGCGGGGAGTGGCTGGAAGACATCAGGCAGGTGCTGTTCTGCTGCATCGATCTGGACGGCGACCTGTCCAGCGATGGGCAAGTCGTGGAGGAAGAACTTTGGTAGCGGAATTTCGGTTCGAGGGCGCTTGCTCACGTTGTGGCGGCGACATCAGCGCGCAGGTGGTGGGGCCCGAGCAATTCGCGTGCATCTATTGTGGGTGGCGCCATTACGCGGACATACCTCTGCGCTCCGTAAAGGAGGGGAGAGTTCTCCGCCTACCGTACGTCGGCACGAGTCCCAGGCTTGCGTATCTGCCGCCGTTGGCGGTCGTGATGGTGGATGGAGTCGGGGGCGAACCGGAGTCCTGCATTGGGTTGAGGATCGCGTGCCCGATGTGCCGGCAAGACGGAGCTCTGAGCGTGATGAAGGGGCGCGACAGGTCGTCAGAGCGGTGGCGCTGCGGAGTGGGGCATGTGGTGCGTCTGCATCGCATCGACCGCGAGGAGATCGTTGGATGGTCGTGATGCGCCTGGCAATCCGTCGTGGGCTTATGCGAGCGCTTGGCCTGTTCATCGCTGGGCTTCTCTTGCTGCTGTCGGCCCTGACTGTTACGGGCACCGCATCCGCACAGGAGCCGCCGGTCGAGACGCCACCGACAGAGGACGGGCTAGGTGACTGCGTGGAGGGCATGAAGGTCGATGTGCTAAACGGAGGCTTCAACGCCTTGCCCGAGGACCAGTCGAAGCGCGAAGGCAGCGGCGGGTTCGAAACGTTCATCGTGCTTAACTGCAAGGCATACGAGATTCGCTGGGAGATACTCGACGACGCCGGCAGGATAGTTCAGGGTGGCACAGGCGCGAACCGCATCAACGACAAGTTCGACGAGGTCGAGTGGGTTGACCTTGAGACGATCGTGTACCAGAGGCACACTTCCGACGTAACAGATGCCGACGGCAATGTCCTGTTCCGGGCCGGAGACGTAGTTGTTGACGAGGACGGCAACGGCATACCGGCAACCGAGCAGCCACCTCCCGTTACGGCGTACAGGTTCAAGTTCGAGTTCGCAAACGACGAGGTGCAGCAGGGCACGGCGATGGTCAGGCCGCTGACGAACAATCGCGACTACCTTCTCAGGTTCGACATCGTGCCCTTCGAGGGCGCACCCGACAATCATATATTCGGCTGGGTGTTCGAGATAGTGGGGAAGCTCGGCGGCAACTGGTGGCAGAAGATAATCAGGGTGCTGTCGCCAATAAACTGGCTGGAGAAAGGTCTGATCTTTCTCTTCCAAGGACTCGGCACCGCCGTGCATGGCGGCATGTGCTTCGCCATGGGTCACTTCATGACCGATGCTGAGCGCGACGCCTTCGACATGTTCGACTCGGACGGCGACGGCAAGCTGGATACGAAGGTAGCTAACGCGGACGACCCGAACAAGCCAAACGGGAACGGCAACTGCAAGAAGCCCCCGAAATCGCCGAGAGAGCAGCTTGAGGAGCTACGCACGGCTTCGTACAACGAGGTGAACGAGGATCGGGCGCTAGTGGGACTGCCGCCTCTTCAGAGGCAGGAGAAGCGGGACACCTACCTGTCAGAAGTGCTGGACGGCAGGGATCCGCGGTCGGCAGACGTTCGGCTCGGCGCACAGGTCAACTACGAGCTAAGTCACATCACGGTGGCTCCCAGACTTGCATGGGAGCGTGTAAGCGCAGCCCCGCCGAGCCAGGTGTCCGGTGGCATCACCACCTTCACGGGACTCCTCACGGGAACGCCGCCCGAGCTTACATACGAGCGTGGGATAGTCAGGATCGGCTGGTCGGCAATGCTGAACGTCATGGTCGCTTTCCTTGCGCTGGTGATTGCATGGATAGGCCTGAGCCAGGTGGTTCGCAGCTTCCTGGGGGCGCAGCGCGGCATGGCGGACTGGCGGGAGACGATTCCCCGGCTGATTCTGGCGCTTATTGCGGCGCTGACCAGCTACTGGTGGTGCAGCCTTCTCATCGACGTGGCAGACGGCGTGTCGCGGTACATCGCAGCCGCGATGCGAGTCACTCCTGCGGACATCACCTTGACGCTGGGACAGGCGTTGCTGGCGGTCCTGGCGAAGAACATCTCACATGCGTGGCTGGCGAGTGTGCCCATAGCGGGTACGTTCCTCGTGGCTCTGAAGGTGGCCTTCACCGGTCTCCTGGTTCTGCTGATGAAGATATTCGCAATAGCGGTGCTGCTGGTCATCGCGCAGTTCGTTATGCGGATCGTTCTTCTGAACCTGCTTATAGTCATCTCGCCGCTTGGGATGCTGATGTGGGCGCTGCCCGAGACTTCAGGCTGGGGACGCAGGTGGGTCAGCCTCTTCACCACTACACTCTTCCAGCATGGGATTCAGATCGTGTGCTTCGCGCTGGCGATCTGGTTCGTTCGGCTCGCGACCCCTATCGGAATCGTCGCGGACACCGGAACCGTGAGCAGCGCGCTCGAGGCCGCGCTGCCAACTCAGATGCTGTGGGCACTGCTGCTGGGCATCATGGCAGTGATCGTGACGTTCAAGGTGCCGAGCATACTGGGACAGGGGAGCTTGCAGGAGAGCTTCATCAGTACGATTTCGTTCGCGGCACTGGGAATGCGGGCATTGGGCTTCATCGCCGGTGGAGGAATGGGCGGGCCTCTCGGCTTCATGGGTTTTGGCGGCGGACTTGGCGGAGGGCCGACTCCAGGAGCTGTGCCAGGAGCGATTGGCGGACTGGCGGCACAGGCACAAGTCAGGGGAGTAGGAACGGGACTTGCGGCGTCAGCCTCCAATGTGGCTGTCGGCACGGTAATGGGAGGGGTGACTTCGCTGCGCGCCGGCTTCAGCGCCATTCGGGGGGCAGGTGGATTCGTGTCTCCCCAGATAAGCGCCCAGCCTGCCGCTTCAGCTGAGACCGACGCGCAGTCTGCGCCCGGCGAAGCCGGCGAGTCGAGTTCGGAGTCCACGGCATCAGGAGTAGCCCCTGCAACTAGCGCGTCCGTGGGGGCGACACCGACGCCCGGCGCTGTGGGAGATGTGCGAGGGAACGTCTCGCAGGCCGGAGTGGGTGACGGCGGTCGCGGAGAGCCCTCGCGGTCGCTCACTCCTCGCGAGCAGCATCAGGCGCATGTCAGGCAGATCGTTGGTGGCATTGGCGGGAGAGCATACCTGCGTGGGCGCAGAGGCGGACTGCAGGCGATGAGCCGCTGGTACGTACGAGAAAACGGCGCGATAAGACCCACGTCGTCGCAGGAAAGAGCGCTCATCGACAATCTGAGTGTGGATCGATTCAACCGAGCATTCGAGGCGCGACCCGCAGCGCAGCCTCAAACCGGCGAGCCGGCTGAGGCCAGAGGTGTTGCCGACGACATAAGGGCTAGGGCGCTGATGGGCAGCGGCGCATTCGACAGGACGAGTGGAAGCGGCGTCGTTGCGATCAACGATAACTATGTCGCTGAAGGCTGGGCGGTTCGACCAGCAACGGCAGCAGAGCGGCGTGTCATTGGAGATATGGGGCGAGACCGCTTCAACCAGGTGTTCAGCGCGCGCCGCGCCAGTGCTGAGACGGCCTCAATCCCCCAGAGGCAGACTTACTTCGACGCCATGCGAGCGCGATCGGAAATGGGGGAGGATGCTTTCACACAGGCTCGACAGGAGGGGTTGAGCGCGCTCGGCGGTCCCTATGTCTTGCAGGGCGGACGGACGAGGCTTGCGACAGCGACCGAGCGCCAGCTTATTTCCGATATGGGCCCAGAGCGCTTCAACAGGGCATTCAGCCCCCCAAGGGCCGCGTCCGAGGCAGGAAGCTCTGAGGGCGCGACCGCGGAGCGAGGAGGACGCGTCGAAGGCGATGCTGAGGATGAGGGCACGGGGCGTCCATCCGTTCTGCACCAGATGGGGCAGGCGTTCCGTGAGGGATACAGCGGATACATGGAGCAGGCGCGTGTGCCCCTCGTGCGGGACGTGGCGACCGGAAATGTAACTCCGGAATCCGGTGATGCAAATGTGGCCCGGCAGACCCTCGGCGAGCAGGAATACTGGGACACCGCGGTCAGGCGCGTTCAGTACGTGGGAGCGGGCGCGTGGCAGAACACGGGCGGAGCTATACGTCCCCTGACAAGTGAGCAGATGTATGCCCGTTCCGTTATGGGGGAAGAGGAGTTCGGGCGAGCTATGGACGGCAGCGTCAGGACGCAGGGACAGAGAGACGACCAGGGCGAGTATCTGGTGACGGAGAACGGACAGCAGCGGACGGCGACGGCGGCGGAAGCCTCTCTCATCGCGCCCGAGGGGCTTGGCGTTCGCGGTTTCAACAGAGCGATGGGTTCTCGTAGCCAGTTCATAGGCGAAGGGAACTTCGTAAGGGACGAGGGCACCACGAGGCTCGCCACTGAGGGCGAGAGCAGGCTTCTCGACCAGATTGGCGAGCGGCGGTTCAACGATGTGATGCAGCGTCGCATAGAGGATGCGGGCGGTGGATTCCGCGTGGACCAGATGCCGACTATGGGCGAGGTAGTGGAGCAGGCGCGCGGGGACAGCGCGCGTCTCGCTAGTGAAGCTCGTGAGGGCGGCGGGCGTCTGATGGAGCGTGGGCGCGAGCTTGCGGACGAGGCCGGACGAGCGAGGATGGCCCACGGGCTGGGTGATTGGGGACGATCGGCAGCGCAGGATCTGAGCGGACGCGAAGTGCGTCTACCGTATGACGCCCATCGCGTTCAGGACGCAGAGGAGCGGCGGCGCTATTACGGCATGCGCAGTCCTGACGAGTAGGCATGAAACGAGAGGGGGTGATCCTGTCTGAAAACGGCGCGTACAGGCGAGGAATTGAACGGGCGTCGGTAGTGGATTTCAGTAACCGGAGGTTTGGGTAATGTTTGAATTCGGAGGGGAACTTGCGATGCAGGCGCAGGGAGGCGCGCCCGCGCTCGTGCCGGTCGGCGAGCAGGTCTATCGAGAGCTGAACCAGTCGGCTATCCAGACCTTCTTCAACGGCGCGGAGCAGATAATCCGGTGGCTGATGGGTATCGGCGTGCTGGTTTCCATTGCCTACTGCATCTGGGGCTTCATACTGCTCAATGGCGCGGCTGACAATCCCCAGAGGTGGACCAAGGCGCGCAACCAAGTCGTCCTCAGTATCGCTGCAGCGGCTGGCTGTACGCTGGGGTTCTTCTTCATCGGGGCGGGCATAGAGTTCGTCACGGGCGCGTCCGGCGGCGCTGCCGTTGACGTGGGCAATGTGGGGATAGTCAAGCAGGAGACCGGCGAGATACGCCTCGAAGGTGACTTTCTCGGAATGTACAACGGAGAGGTCGTCTTGTGCGACGACACCGTTGACACGACCACCGTGGTGGATGGAAGTGCGGTCTGGGGATGGACAGCCGGCGCTGATGACGACGCTGACAACAATGACGACACGGGTCAGTGTGACAGGCAGTGAAGCCGAAGGGCATGATCGAGCGATGTCCGTACTGCGCGGAACTGCTGTCGATACCGTCACCCGAGGAGGGAGGACCATTCGCCGGCGAGCTGATCCGCTGCTCAACCTGCGGAAGGACTTTCGTGCTGGAACTGGAAGACATGATCCAGAGCCATACTCATCAGGGCTCGGGCTTAGGGACCGTCCTGAAGCGTCTCTTCTTCGGGTTCGGCGCGATGGTGACGAACTTCACCTCGGCGCTGCTGATGGTGCTGGTGATACTTTTCTGGGCTTTCATGATGTTCCTGCTGGGCTGGATGTTCGGAGACGAGGTGTTCGGTCTGCTGGGGAGATTCTTAGGGTAGCGGGTGCAGATCCGGTGAAGGGCGACGGACATGCTGATTGAAACGGGAGCGGTCGAGCTGATTCAGCAGGTGGGACAGGCCGAGCAACTTGTCATCTCTGCATTCGACGTGGCCCCGCGGGAACTGCCCCAGCCGCAGGAGGCCTTCTTCGAGGACAGGGAGATTAACGCCGTGCTGGACATGTCTAGGACGGCGGCCCGCCTGATAATCCTCGTTACCGTGGTGACGGCGTTCGGATACTGGACTTACGCGATGTATCTGCTGATGCTGGCCGGAGACGAGGCGAGGCGACTGGAGCGGTGCAGAGAAGTGATCTGGAACGTGGTGAAGGGGCTGGTTCTGGGGGTCTGCTCCTACCTCATAATCAGCGGTGCGGTGACGCTGTACATCAACTCGGCGGACATCAGCCGCGTCGTCAGATTCTGGGACGATGCGGCATTTGAGGAAGAGTTCAACTTAAACGATCTTCTTGAAGGGGAAGTGGCCTTGGAAGGAGAGGTGATCATGCTGGACGGCGGCGGGAGGCCAGTCGTCTGCCGGGACGGATTGGAAGAAGCAGCTCGCGACGCCGGGTGGGTTTGGGTGACGGGGATAGAGGGAACCGGTCTGGACGGCTGTTCGAGGTAGGAGGCGTAATGGCTGGTGAGGAAGAGGCAATTGTCGGTGGACCGCTCGACAGAGCGGCGGCGCTACTCGGCGTTTCGCGCAGGCAGGTCTTGGCGGCAATCTCGGCAATTCTGGCAGTCGTCGCGGTGAGCGTGTACCTGGCGGTGACTTCCGGAGTGTCCCTCTACAGGCAGTACGAGAGCGGTGGCGCGCCACCGACACCGGAAGTTGCCAGGCACAGGCAATCGCTGCTGGAGCGCACCGAGCTTCCGAAGCTTCTGGAAGTTGGCGAAGCACTGCCGGATGCGCCGATGCGGTCCGACGGGACTCTTGTTCGTTGCGGGCCCGAACTTGCGGGACAGGTGGGACTTCGGAGCGGGTGGATCTGGGACGGTGACGAATCCGGGTGCAGGCGAGTGAGGCTACAAAGGTAGATGGGAAAGAAAAAGAGCGACTGGTGAGAAGGATTGATTCGGTGTATGCGAGTGGAACAGGCGGGCTTATGACCTTGTCGCTGTCATTACTCGGGTTGGCGCTGCTGTGGACGACCGTAATCTCTTGCGCCCGGCAGGATGAGGCGCATCAGGCGGCAACGGCGCCCAAGATCGCGCCAACGGCACCAACCGGAAAAGTGAACACTGAAGACCCGCGGCCGCGTTACACGCCCACACCTTACGCACAGCGAATCCCCTCCCCTGTGGTGGTCACGGCTACCGCGATACCGACAGCGACTGCTGAGGTCACGGCGATTGCCACCACACAGACCGCTGTGGCTGCGCCCACCCAGGCGCCCCTGGCTGTCGACACCCCGACTGCGTTACCGGCCCCGACAGCAGAGCCTTCGATCGCCCCGAATAAAGGTGGCTGGCCGACTCCGAGGGAGATTTATGACCGGCTGGACTGGGGACCGTTCATCGAAAGAGGTTACTTCTTCAAGAGGGTTTCGGAAGGCAAGTCAATCAGGGTGTATCTGGGGCCGAAGACTACGCGAAAGGTGACCTGCAGCCCTGAGATTGGGACGGCCTTCGACGGCAGCAATCCGACCTGGAGCGACAGCAGCCATTGGGTATGGGTGTGGGTGGAATCCGGCGAGGGTCTGCCCGGTTGCTGGGGTCTGAGCAGGCACGAGGACTGGATGAACAAGCCCCTGCCCGCGAAGCCCCTGACGGTTGAGGAGATCAGGGCGAAACATACGAAGTGGGGCGACGAACTGACATTCGCTCTCGATGATAACGCTCGCGACTTCAGCGTTCCCCCGAGGGATTATGCCGACGGGTATCCTCGCGGCTCCCGAAAGGCGCTCAATGACGGATGGCATATGGAGTGCGACGACCGGCTGCTGCCCTGGGCCGGCTGGACGAATGAACGGGGATTCTACACGGTATCTCTTGACGACGAAGAGGCGCAGATGCGCGCGGAGTGGACTTCGGAGCAGGTTGCGAGAAAAGAGGAGGCAAGAAGTCGTGGATGGTACTTCATCGCATTCAGGTCCTCGATCAGTCAGGGCTATTGCTGGCAGGTGCCCAATCACGAGGAGATACCACCGCACAGGCCCTGTCTCCAGTGCCAGTGGCGAAGCCACGGGTAGGTTGAATAAAGGAGCGAGTGGCGTATGACGACAGAGCGGTACGATGAGGGATGGCGCACCCATGAGGTGCCGACCTTCACGCAGGCTGAGGACACATGGATCGCCGGCCTCACGGCAAGGCAGCTGCTGGGGCTGGTCCTGGCCGTAACTCTCGGGTACGTCGTCTATCAGTTCTCGCCCCTCTGGTTTCTTCCGTCGCTGGCAAGGATCGCCGCCGGTGTGACGGTGGCGCTTGTCATAGCAGGTTTCGTCGCGATCAAGCCCGGTGGTCGCACGATGTTCGCGGTCTTAGGAGAGTACGTGGCGTTCCGCCTCGGTCCGCGCTATCACGTCAGCGCAGTGAGGCACCTCGTGGCGACTCATCCGGTGGAGCGGTATCACCGGCGACGAAGGCGGCGCGGGATAAGTCTCAGCATTCCCTTACCACTGCCTGGGCGCATCGTCCGGCTGGATGTCCGAATTCCGCTGTCCTTCTCTGCAGGACGGAGCGGCGGGACCCCGATGCTCCTGCTGATTCTTAGTAGCGGGATTCTCGCGGCAGCCTGCGGAGCGGACAGGGTTCAAGCGCAGGTTGCCGACGATTATCGTGGCAGGCGCGTCTATCTTCAGTCGATTGTGACGCAGCTCGCGGGCTCCATCAACGAAGGCGCCCAGAGCGCGACCATAAGACTGAAGGCCGCCGCTCCCCTGAAAGAGGCCGGACCCCGCCTGAACGAGACGCTTCAGTCCGTCACCGAACTGCAATCTCACGGCACACGCGTGATTCCAGCGTGGACGAGGGGCGGCGCAGAGGGCCCAATCGGGACTGTGCAGGCCCTGACCACGGGGCAGGAGTTCGTCTTCGAGAATGTGTACCTGGGGGATTCGGGCTTGCAGTTGGGCACGGACGACATCCGTCCTTACTGCGACATCGCGATGGGTGAGGGACAGTTCGTCCAACACTCGTCGCCGCCAAGGATCAGCTATCGCGCCCACTCCAAGGACTGCCGCATCCGCGCGCAGGGCGGAATCGTCGATCAGATTGAGGGACTCACTGCCAGAGACGCCATATCGAAGCCCGTACTGTCCGTGAACTGGCAGGACCGCAAGCGCAACCAGGGAGCGCTCACCATAGGGGAGGGCATGCTGCCTTATCCCGCGCAGGCCGTCATCGGCGTTACGCCCGTCGGCAGACTCTCGGACGGAGAAGTGGAGCTACTGGATCGCCACAAGATCTGCGACGGAAGGCTGGTCAAGATCGTGAGCCTCGGCATTCAGGGCGAGCGACCTGCCAACCCGGGAGCTAATGACTACTTCGAGGGCGAAAGCGGGCAGCGGATCGCAGGGGTGGTTAAGACATGTCCTCTAGTCGCGCTTACGAATGTGGAGGTGATACTGCCGGAGATGGTGGTGTTCGC
Organism: Dehalococcoidia bacterium; assembly: GCA_965204855.1. Lineage (GTDB taxonomy): Bacteria > Chloroflexota > Dehalococcoidia > Lucifugimonadales > JADFKI01 > Bin90. The sequence goes on along the minus strand of OZ242018.1, from coordinate 379,484 downwards.
GGCAGGTGAGGCCGATTTCGAGATCAGGATCAGGCCGGTGGTGAGCACTATGGAGCCTCTGAACATAGTGAACAGGGCGACGCTCTTCGTGCTTGATAAGGACGGAACGACGGAGCTTGCGGCACTGAACGTTCCGAAGCCGGGGGGTGCGGGCTTCGACCCACTGGATCCGGATACGGTGAAGTTCAACGTAGCGCCCCCTGCCCTCGAAGACAAGGGCAACAGCACCGATCCGGACAGCGCCATAATCCAGCTGCGGGTGGACCTCGAGCATCGCGTGACGGTCAAGCGGCCCGCGTACCAGCCAATCGAGCGGTTCGACGAATACGGCGTCCGGCACATCGACAGCTGTGGCTGCTCGGAGTCGGGCGGTACGTGCAGCCCGGGCGGCGGTTCCTGCAGTTGCTCGTGTTCGTCGAACCAGACGCGTCGCTACTTCAAGTATTGGGACCCTCACTACCGGGTGGACGCGGATGACAGAGAGTACCTTCCGAACTCGGACGATTCAGACATTGAGCTGGTGTTCGAGCAGAGCTTCCTGTTCGAGAAGATGCTGGTTACCTTCGACCGGCCTTATGAGGAATTGGTGTATGTCGATCCAACACCGGAACCGGGCGAGGTCAGGGAGCCAGACTACTACGAAGAAGGGCGCGTGGTCGGGCTGTGGGACGGTGCGCCGCTCTACTGCGGACCCGGCGTCGCTCAAGATGCAGAGGGGCGCTGGACGGGCTGGCTGTGGGTGGAGCCTGGCATCAGCAGCAAGGGAGAAGCCTATGGCGGCTGCAGGCGGGCCTTCACCTGCAAGCTGAACATTCCGCAGCAGGAGGAGCCTTTCGGACCGGGCGGCACCCCGGTGGAGGAAGACTATGAGTGTATCAACAAGTAGCCGCCTCTTTCGGGCGACAGCGTGCGGTGTACTGGCCGCGTCGCTTCTGTGGGCGGTGCTGGGGCTGGCGCAGCCCGCGCGAGCGTATGCCCAAACGCCACCCGAGGGGGTGGAAGGGCCGTGGCTGAACATATTTCAGATCTTCTGGTTCACGAATCCCGACTACGCCAACAGCGGGGCTGACCAGGAATACACCTCGAGCTATGGCCAGAAGTACGAGTACGGCAGGGACAGGCGCTCCAAGTGCTACTACCACGACGGGCTTGAGCCGGAGGCCGATGAGGTGAACTCTCTCTTCCTGATGATGTCATGTCGTGTTGGGCATGTGGTAGGAGTAGTCACATGGAGCGCGGTCGGCGTGGCGCTGATGGCGTTCGCCTGGGGAGGGCTGATGCATGTTGTGGACTCGACCGCCGGAGGAGACAGGGCAGGAGCGCTGCGGAACATGATAACAAGCCCACTGGTGGGGCTGCTGATCGTGTTTCTGGCGTATGTGCTGGCAACTGTGATCTACGTCACTATGCGCTACAACTTCGAGAGGTATCTGAACCCCGACGTATGGGGATAGCCGGAGCGCACGCTCCGGGACTGGCGCGCCGGCAGTCCGAACGCCGGGACCGGTGATGAGAATGAATAGGAAAGAGAGTCTTTGATCATGGCGGTCGCCGCGGAAGAGCGCATAGAGCAGAAGGAAACACAGGTTGCGGCTGAAGGAGAGGCGTACAGCGAGGATTTCAGGCGCGAGGAAGCCCTACGAAAGGGCACGGACGGATTGAGGGCTGCGGCCGGTGCGGTGGCCAGAGGCGCGACAGGCATGATGGGACGACTGCGTAGGGCGAGGCGACAGGCCGGTGCCGAAGACGGAGTCATCCCCGCGTTCCTCGACCCGGATGAGCAGGAGAGCATTCAGGAAGCCGAGCGCCTGCGCGAGTGGCCTGACGAAGACCCCGATAAGACACCCACATTGAACGATTTCTTCGGCTACACGCATATCGAGAACGGCAACCGGATCGTGAGGTCCGACGGGCGCAGGATGACTGTCTTTCAGGTAAAGGGCAAGGAAATAGACCATGCTTCCGTCGCCAGTTTCGCCGGCGCGCTGAACTCCTTGCAGGGACATGTGCAGTTCTTAATTCGGCAGCACTCGCCCCGGCTGAACGAGTTCCGCATGAAGATGCGGGCGCAGCGCGGCGACGGGCTGAGCGAAAGACTGGTCGAAGCGGCGGAGTCCCTGGACGTTCTTTTGGGTGACAAGGAGGATGAAGAGGGGCTGATGGACAGGCGATTCTACATCGTTTGCGACGAAGAGCGAATGGACGACGTGATGGCCGCGATAAGCCGGGTGCAGCTTACGGCCGGCGTCCTGACCGACCGGGCGCTGAGCATATTCATGCTGAGCTGCGCCTTCGCACAGTCTCCGGCGGACCTGCCCGAGAAACAGAAGCTGCGCTATCGCACCCAGGCGACGCATGTGCTCAGCGACAGCGGAGACTACCGGCGCACACTATGGCTCAAAGTGTTCCCTCGGATTATGACCGTCGGGTTCCTTGAGTCCATCCTGACGATGGGCATCCCTATGGACCTGTCGATCCACGTGTCGCCTATACCCTCCACACAGGCGCTGTCCAACCTTCAGAGCCAGCTGACGAAGATGCAGGCGTCTGCGACCATCCAGATGAAGCGGAAGGGAATCGTCGATGAGAAGGAGAAGATAGCGCTGGACGACATCATCCGGATGCGTGGGGCCGTTATGCGCGGCGTCGAGAAGATGTTCAATGTCTGCCTTATGGTCACCGTTCACGCTCCCTCCGAGCGGAAGCTCGAAGAGTACGTCACGGTGCTACGCTCGATCTTCACGTCCGTGCTGGCGCAGGTCGATGAGCTGCGTCGCGTTCAGGGCAAGGCGCTTCGCGCCACTATGCCGCTCTGCGAGAATCCGCTGCGGCACTGGACGATAGTGAACACCACGACCGTCGCGCTTCTGTTTCCGTTCAGCCCGCCCGACCTAGACACGAGGGAGGGAACGCTGGTGGGCGTGGACGTAAACGCCCGGAGCCTCGTCACCTATGACATGTTCAACTCTCCGGTCGCGCAGAACATGAACATGGCAATCCTAGCAACGTCGGGAGCGGGCAAGAGCTTCAGCGCGCAGCTGGCGCTGGTGCGCGAACTGACTCGCGGAGTGCGCGCCTACATCGTGGATCCGGAAGGCGAGTACGTCGATAGCGCGATCGCGGCGGGAGGGCGGGTGCTGACGCCGGGCGTCCCCGGACAGGGCATGAACCCCTTCGTCGTTACGGAGACTGGGCCGGAGCTGATGGAGCGGATACAGAATCTGGTCAAGCTGCTTCAGGTAATGATCGGGCAGAGGCTCGATGCGACTCAGTCCGCTAGTCTCGACAACGCGATGACGACCTACTACGAGAAGGCTACGGCGGATGGAGAACAGGGCAACTGGTCTGGGCTTTACGCGCATCTGAAGGAAACAGAGCCTGCGCTGGCCGCGATGGTCAGCCCCTTCTACTCCGGCAGCATGCGCTACCTGCTGTCAGATGAGGGCACCGACCTTCTCGCGGACGAACCGCCCATCACGGTCTTCAATCTGCGGCTGATCGAGTCCGAGATGCGAGCTGCCGCCGGCATGGTCTGCACCGAGACGGTCTGGACGATGGCGGCGCGCGATCCGCGACCGCGAAGGCTGGTCGTGGATGAGGTCTGGGCGATCATACAGGACCCGGAAGGAGCCGGATTCATGATGAACACCGCCAAGCGAGCCAGAAAGCACGTTCTCGGCCTAACCAGCATCACGCAGGATGTCAACGACCTGCTCGCCGTGAACGAGAGCGAGGGCGTGCGGGGCAATAGCGGACGCGCCCTGATACAGAACGCAAGCTACAAGCTGCTGCTGCGTCAGGACCCTGCCGTCGTGGAGACGATAGCCGACACCTTCCAGCTACCGCGTGAAATCGCGTCTCAGCTGCCTTCCTACCCAACCGGACAGGGACTCCTGATAACCCCCACGGGCCGCTACACGATCGAGATCGAGGCGTCCGGCGTGGAGACCGAGATCATCAAATGGGAGGCCGGAGCGCATTGAGGAGAGTCTTCATATTGGGGGCGGTGTTCTAGGAGCATGGAGGGAATACAGGAGATGGCGGGATATTCCGACGGTCAAGAGGTTGGAAAGCAGAAGCGGAGCGAGTGCATGCATCTCAGGGAGACGGCAACCTGCGAGGACTGCGCGAAGAGCCGGCGCATTGCCAGGATCAAAGCATCCATGTGGCTTGCGGCCGCGTGCGCTGTGGTCTTCGCGGCGCTGCTCATCATTACGTGGTGAATACAGTGGTTGTCCAAGGCTCTTGCCGACCTCAATGGCGTAGCGGCCCCAAAGGCAAGGTAATGAGAAAGGAGGCCATATACGATGGGTGAAGAAACGCTGTTGCGAGTAAAGCCTCCGCGCCTAGGCGAATTCACGCTGCTGAGCTTCGAGAACCTATTGGAATCCCTGGACGCGGAGCAGCAGTTCAGCCTGGAACTGGTGGCCGAGCATCGGGGTGTCTCGATGCTGGTCAGAAGCGAGCATCCGGACAGGGTCGCCCAGCAGTTGCGGTCCCACTACCCGGAGGTGGAGCTTGAACACGTACAGGATTGCGACGATCCGATGGAATTCGGCGACGGTGAGAGGGTCTGGACCCAGACATTGCTCCCGGATGGAGACGAGTGGCTTCCCCTCCAGGTGTATGACGACACCGGCTTGCTCGATCATGGCTCTGATCCGTTCGCTGATGTGCTGGGCGGACTGCTGACCGATGTGCGTCCGGGCGAGAGAATAGTATCGAGGCTGATGCTGAAGCAGAAGGATCACGCCTGGTCGGAAGCGTGGCGCGCTCGCGCGATGAGCGGAGCCGGAAGCGAGAACCAGCAGGCAACCGAAGCGGAGCGGATTGCCCAACAGCTGAGACGCGCGGGTAGAACGGTCCCGGCCGGCGGCGGCAATTCAGGAGGTGGCACTGACGGTGGCGCAAATGAGCCTTTCAGCCAGGTCCTGCTGTTCCTCCTAGTGGGAGGTATGGGTCTGCTGCTGGCCGGTTACTGGTTCATGCAGCTTTGGCAATCGGGAAGGTTCCTGGAATTGGCGCTGTATGCACTGTTGGGAACGGCACTGGTGGGGCTTGTGGCTTACGCTCTCTGGAAGCTGGGGTTCTTCGGGGGCAAGCCTAAGCAAGTGTACTACGATCCCCAGCAGGTGGCCACGAGGGTCTCCGGCTCGGCGTTCATGCTGGAAGTGCGCCTGTACGCGATTGTCGGGAACGAAGCTAGGGCCTCTCGCGCTCGTGAGCTGCTGGAGCCTGTCGTGGGCGCGTACCGTGGCTTCGATAATCCCCTCGGTTGTCGCTTCGCGGTGGGCGAGCTGACGGAAGTCACCGATAAGAGGGCAGAAGATAAGATCATCATTTTCGAGAGCGAAAGGCGAAAGCGCAGCATCTTCAGTCCGCCCGGCGGCGGCAAGGGTGTGGTGGGAGTGCGCGAGGTGGCGGCGCTGTGGCACCTTCCGGGGGAGTCGTCGAACGTCGAGGGACTGGAGCGCGCGGGCAGCAGACGGCTCCCGGTTCCGCAGGCGCTGAACGCCGGTGCGCCTGTGGGTCAGGAGCAGCTCGCGGATGGCGGCGTCCGCGTAGTTCGTTTTCCCTCGGAGGCGAGACGACGCCATCACCTATACGTGGCGCGGACGCAGATGGGAAAGTCAACGCTCATGTCTCACGTAGTGGGAAACAGACTGCTTGAGAAGGCCGCGGGTCGCGATGACGACGCGGTTGTGGTCGTGGACCCTCACGCCGACCTGGTAGAGAGCATCCTGGAGAGTGTGCCGAACGGGTTGGGGGAGCGCGTCCGACTGATAGACCTGGGCGACAGGGAGCGCAGCTGTGGCATCAACCTCCTCGACGTGCATGTCTTCCGGAACAGAGACACCACCGTGGACACAATCGTGCGGGTGGCGCACGGCCTGTGGGACCAGTGGGGAAGCCGCATGCAGGCCATTCTGGAACACACGCTGAAGGCGCTCTACGAGGCGAATCGGACTCTGGCCCGCGACGAGCAGTACACTCTGCTGGACGCGCGCCTGATGCTCACCGACGAGACTTTCCGCAACAGGGCTCTCAGGCGGGTGCAAGACCCCTACATTCTGGACTGGTGGCAGAGCGACTTCGGCAACTGGCGTTCGGAATATCTGGCTGACTCGGTCGCGCCGGTTCAGACACGGCTGGCATACTACGCGGCTTCCGCGTCCGCTCGGAACATACTGGGACAGCGCAGCTGCACGCTCCACGTGTCTGAAGTCATTAGACAGGGAGACGTGCTGCTGGTAAGCACCGACCAGGGAGCGGTCGGGCAGGATGTGGCGGCGCTCGTCGGGGCGGCGATGCTGAACCTCGTGGAGTCGGTGGTCAGGCGGCAGGGAGAGAGCCCGGCATCGGAGCGAAGAGGCGCTATGGTCGTCGTTGACGAGATGCAGTCCATACCCGGAGTTCGGTACGAGTCGATGCTGTCGGAGCTCGGCAAGTTCGGTGGAGTGCTGGTTCTGGCGACCCAGAGTCTTTCCAAGCTGGACGAGCTGTCGCCTACGATGCGAGATACGCTGCTGTCCAATATCGGCTGCCTGTGCGTGTTTCAGGTGAACGCGGTGGACGCAAGCCGGCTGCTGCCCGAACTCGACGGCGAGCATCTGGACGAAGAGGACATCACGGGGCTTCCCGTACATCACTGCTACGGAAGACTGAATGTGGGCGGCAACCGCCCCGCATACTTCTCGATGCAACTGCTACCACCTCTGAGAGGCGCTTCCGAAGCCGCGGATGCGATCAGGAAAGCGTCCGACGCATATACACGGCCGACATCAGTGGTGGCGGGCGAGCAGGCCCAGTACATGGATGACCAAGTACAGAACTACCGCGACAGGCTCGACTCGGCAGGAGACAGAGGTCTGGACTTTGGACAGGGAGACAGACCCGCGAGGGGCGGCAGGCGAAGGGGACGCAGGAAGAAGAAGGATGTCGAATCCGACGCCGGACGCGAGGCTGCCGACTAGGGACGTGCGATAGAAGATGGCATCGGCAAGAGTGCTGCCAAGTGACGAAACGGCTATCAAGGCGCTGGGGCGTATGCCATTTCTTGAGAGGCGCGAGCTGTCCGCGGTAGCGCCACTTGCGGAAAGAACGGCGCTGAACGCCCTTCACAGGCTTGAGCGCGCCGGACTTGCCTTCTCGGTGAAGCATTCGCTGAACGAGAGGGCGCGGATGCAGCGCTGGTATCTGACGGCTCGCGGCATTCGGAAGTTCTGTGAAATGGAGGGCATGGCAACGGTCGATGCGCTCCGGCAGTTTCCGCTGTCCGTCGAGTGGCGACGGTCGCTCTTGAGGAGAATGGCGACGGTCGCCACCTGCTATCGGATCGCACTGGACGCGTGCGCGCCGTATGAAGGCATGCTGGTATGGCGCTGGGAGAGGTCCGGGGCCCTCGATTCCGTAATGACACTTCCGGGTGGGCGCACTCTTGGCATCGCGAGGTTCGGGCGGGCACTGTCCAAACGAGGGATGTTCAGCAGGCTGGGAAGCCTTGTGGAAATGAACAGGCGCGGTCATCTCTTCGCGGCGCTTGTCGTCGTTCCCGGTCCCATCGAGGCACATATAGTACTCGAATGGATGCGCGGCAAGGCGCTCAACCTGTCGGTCTGCGAGGAAGATCAGGTGCGGAACGGGCCGCCGGGAGATGCGATCTGGAGAAGCCATGTGTACAGGCCGGATACCGCCTTTCCGCTCGAAGCCGTAATCCGAAGCGCGTTGAAGCGGTCCCCACCCCCTGCACCGCCCGCCGCAAGGCGCGCCTCGATGCCGCGCGACGGGGCTATCAAATCTGGCGGACCTGACCTCGTGGCGTGCAATCTGGTCGAACCGGCCGCGAGTATGCTGGACCTGCTCGCCGACTGGCCGCTGATGCGGCAATCCGACATGTCGAGGTTTCTGGGCGTCAGTCCGGGGCGCATCCGGGCGGGTGCCGCTCATCTAAGACGACTCGGGCTGGTCCTGGATCTCAGATTCAACAGAGGCCGGCAAGAGGGAAGTGGTCAGGAAACGCGACTGGCGCTGAGCCGGGACGGGCTGCGACACCTGTCATGGAGAGACAGGACGCGACTGTCGGACCTGTATAGATTCTGGTCCGTAAGCGCCGACTCCGGCGGCAACCCTGAACTGGACGAATCCGACTTCAGGGCCGGAGGAACTAAGCTGCGCGTACTCGCGCGAGAGCTTAGTCACACCAGCGGAGTCCACCACTTTGTCTCAGAGCTGGCGGCGTGCTGTCGCGGTTCAAGTGACTGGGAACTGCTTCAGGCGCTGCCTCCGCACAGGTGGGAACGGTGGTTCAGACACAACAACAGGCGGTTGGGCATAAGGCCCGACGCGACCGCGCGTCTGGCATGGCGCGGACACGCCGTGTCGCTCCTGCTGGAGTATGAGGAGAGGGCTGTCAAGCCGGTTCGCATGCGTGAGCGCCTGTCTCGATACCGCTCCTATTTTGGCGCGCTCGCAACCCAGAGGGACTTCGACGGCAGGTCGATGGTGGCGGTGGTCTTTCCCGAGCGAGCATCTGCCAGTAGGTTCGCGGCTCTGGTTTCGCAAGAGATTTCCAGTACAGACAGGGCAGCAACTGGCCTGCCGCTTCTGGTGGGCAACGCGGAGGCGTTCGAGGCGCAGGGAGTCTTCAGCCGCTGCTGGCTGATTCCGTCGAATCTGAGCATAGGTCATGTCAAGCCGGAGTCCCTTCTTAGGGAGACATTAAGGCATAAACGGTGATATATGATAGACGGCCTATTAGGCGGGGCAATCACCAAGCGAGTCGCAAACCGCATGCGAATAACCTGTCCAGAGAAGAGGGCGCTATGCAAGATAAGCATAGATGGGAAGCACGGGGAGAATGACGGGGCGAGCGGCTATGCAAAGTCTGCATAGGGCGGGATTCCTGAGTACGAGCTTAGGGCAAGTGCACTGGTCTGCATAGCCTTGTGTCCAGACGGTGAAGGGGGATCAAAGTGGACCGCGACGGATTGGAGAAATGGCTTCTGAGTCAGGTGGAATCAACAAGCCAGTCGAGCGTGGCGCGACTGCTGGGAGTGAACCAGAGCCAGGTGAGCCGATGGGTGAGAGGTGGTGGGGCATTGCGCGGAGTGCTGAGAGACGCGGCTGTGAGGCATGTGACGGCGCACGGGATTGAGTTGGAGAACAATGAGGAGGCGACAGGACAAGGGAAGCTGGTGGAAGCAGACGAGGGACGAACGGGAGAGAGCGGCGACGGGGAGACGGCTGGTGAACAGGATGAGAGCGCGGCAACGGACAACGCGGATGCGCTCGACGCCGTGGGTAAGAACGCGTGCGGGCAGGCAGTAGGCGAAGCACCAGCGGAAGGCGGGGATGCGTCAGTTGGAAGAGACAGCCCATCCGCACGCTGTAGCAGCGAGGAATCGGCGGACGGAGCGGATGACGCGCAGCCCGGGTTGACGGAAGCGAAATCAAGTCCCGGGAATGTACCTGTCGTGTCGGATGCTATCCCCGGTGCCAATTCCAGCGGAGCGGCTGGGACGCTCTCGCTGCTTGACAGGATAGATTCGTCGGAGACCCCCTCGGAACTCGCGACGCTGGCGTCTGCGCCTGTTCTATCGGAGGTGTCGCTGGAGGCGGCGCGGGCGGGCGCGCAGGCACTGGCGCGGGGCTGGCGCTGGATGCGTGATCCACCACCCGACGGCCTGCACGGAGACGCACTGTTCTATCTGCATACCGGGGAGGAAGTGTCGTTCGAAGACGAGGGAGCGAAGCGGATAGCATTCGCGCCTGATACGGAGATGTTCGAGTGCGGCCTGACGGGCGCGGAACTGCGCTACGGAGTGCATCCCAGGCGGCGCCAGAAGCGTTATGCGGTGGAGCGGCACGAGGACAGGGAGATGTACATCGGCATCAGGATGGCATCCCTCCTACCGGAAAAACCCTATCCGGACGAGAAATGGTTCTTCGGCTCGGCAGGGGGTACAGGTGATGGTGAGTCGGAGCTCAGCGCCGCGGATGTCATAGCAACCCGCCGAAAGATGCTCGCTATGGTATCGAGTTTTCCTGCGCTGCCCCCCGGAAAGCAGCTTACCCCCTGGCAACTTGCGCTCATCAACGAGCAGATGCTTGTGGAACTGCTGATGGTGAGTGAGCGTTACGGACTGACGATGGGCGAGTATGTCGATGGTGACAGAACATGGGCGCCGTCCACGCGACTAGGTATCGAGACTCGCTGGCGCAAGGACGAGATTGAGTGGAACGAGGCGGAGATTCGGCGGCTTCAGAGGAGGAGGAGGCTGACGGCAGCGTTGCTCTGGATTCCGAGACTTCCGGGGCGACTTGCCAGGCGAGTCATCTTCGAATTGCGAAGCGGTCTGGCAGAGTACGGGTCGCCCGAACCCGTTGATCCGGACGATCCGGGAAAGGGCGTCCGGTGTCAGAGACTCCGCGAGAGAGTGCTACCCTCCTTGCACGAGCCGGAGTTGGCGAAGAGCGACAGGTTGGCGACGCGCCTACTGAAGCTGCTGCTGTATCCGCATGAACACGAGCTGGACGGCAGCGTCTGCGGTGAGAAGAAATGGAAGGCTGAGGACCCTCCCTTGTCACTCCTTCCAACGAGGATTCCATGAGGAATATGGAGGCTGTTGTTCGGCAGGGGGGCGAGTTCCCTAGCAGCACGTCCGAGCCTATCGGAAGCGGGTCCACAGGCCCCTGGGCGTGCTGACAATATCATACACGGAAGTGCGCCCCCACCTCTCAGCATACTTGGAATTCCCGGACGTATTTGGCGTATTGAAGGATGTCGTTATCTTAACCGCTTTGACCGACTTTTCTATTTCGAACTCGTAAATGACCGACGCTATCTGACCCGGCTCTATTATCAGTTCGCCCCGCTGCCAGGTCTGTGGATAATCCTCCGGCCGTCCCCACTTGAACTCATCGTGATCTTTGCAACCGCACAGAAGGGCGCAAAGCAAACCGGCTCGACTTCTGGTCAGCGGCACCATTTTCTGAGTGCGGTAATTCCCGCTTCGGACGTTTACGTCGACCCTAGATGTATTTTCCAGAAGAACATTCACGAAGACGTGGATACGGTTACTGCCTGCAAGCCTGTCAGAGATCTCGTGAGATACGGCCAGGTGCGATACAAAAGCCCTGAACGTCAGGTGGTTCATGACGTAGAATATACCGCCTATCAGCAAGGCAAGCATGGCGGCTATGGCGTGCATCTCTGCTATCGAGTCAACAAACGATACACTCTCTACAATTCCGCCTAATATCAACCCCCCAACAGAAAAGACAATGTAAATGCCGCCCACGATCATAAGAGTTGTGCCAAAGGACTTTCTAAATCCTCTCATTCTCGAATCTCCCACTTTCTTGGATCCTGCAAGGCATTTTCAACTTCGGCACGGTAAACTCTCATACCTTGAATGAGTGTCTACTAAAGTGGCGTGAAGTATCCCGAATCTCAGGAGTTCTTGAAAGCCGGCACCACAAGACTTACCCCGCATACGGCAATTGCTTGATCGCGCACGAGAAATAATGCCACTCAACTCCGAGATCGTCCTTCTCATGTTACAGGTAAAGACGCCAAACCGCGCTTTCGCTTCCGTGAAGAGAATTATGGCGGGTGGATAGCGGACGACTTTCCTTCCCCCTCTACCACTCGCGAGCGTGCGCGATACCCGCCATCGGCGAATACTTGCGGTGCTGCTGTGCCACAAGCTCTGTGGACATGTCCACGTATATCATCGTCGTCGTCAACCTCTTGTGTCCCATTATCCGCTGCAGCGAGAACACATCCCCGCCGTTCAGTATGTAATGCATCCCGAATGTGTGCCGCAATGTGTGCGGTCCTATCTTGGGTGGCTCGAAACCCGCCTTTCGCATGTTTCGCCTCACTATCTGCTGTAGGCCCCAGTCCGTCAGCCGGCCCTGGGTCCCGGTCCACAGGCCGTGCTCGTCTCCCTGCCTGCTCACCAGCTCAACTACACTCGGCGACATGGGCACGGTCCTGTCCCCAGTCTTGCCCGATATGAGCACTCCCTCCGAGCTGACGCACGCTCGCGTCATCGACGCGAGCTCCCCGATTCGCATCCCCGTGTCCAGCAGCACTGCAAGTATGGCGTAATCGCGTTCGACATCCACAGAGCCCAGGAGCTGTCGGATCTCGCCAGATCTGAGCACGCGAGGCAGCTTGCGCCTCATCACCGGGGCGGGAACACTTTCCATGACATTGGAGCAGAAGCCTTCTTTCTCCGCCCACGACCAGAAGATACGAAGCCTGTTCCAGATAGTCAGCAGCGACGAAGCCGACAGGTCGGAGTTTTCGATGAGCAGTCGCTGAATGTCGGATGTATTCTCCGGCAGTTCTCCCGGGAACATCTCGGCCATCTTGGCGAGCGCCCAGCCGTAGGTGTCTATGGTGACTTTCGAGAGCTGCTTGGATCGGCGGCTCTCCAGAAACAGGTTCACTACATTTTGAGTGTTCATAATCTCCTTCTCGATAAGTGGTCGCAGCAACGACACAGGCTCTCCGTGTCACTTGGAAGCGCTGTGGCCGGTAAGCCGCGATAGCGTCGCGCAGCACGACCCTGCCGTGCGCGGGTCTTCCTACCACGAGCGTCACTGGCAGGTGGCGCGGTGGCGCGGCAGGAAGGTTCATCCTCTGATTTGGAGCCGGCGGGGTGGTTCCCTACCGGCTCTGTTGTCCTGCCTCGCTTATGGTGAGGCGCAGGTGGTCAGTCCGTCGATCCCCGGCTTGTCGGGCACCGTCGCCAGCCAGTTGGTGAAGGCGTCGCCTGCGGGGATGCAGATGCCGGTGTTGGCGATGGCTAGGCGTTGCAGGCTGCCCATGCTGGTGAAGCCGGACGGCAGCGGTCCGCTCAACTCTGTGTTGTCGTGGAGCGACAGCCGCGTGAGCGGCAGGTTGCCCAGGCTCGCAGGTAGCGACCCACTCAACTGGTTGCGTGCCAGGCCGATGATGCTCAGGTTGGGCAGGCTGCCCAGTTGCGACGGGATGGCGCCGCTGAGGCCGTTGCGGTTCAGCGCGAGACGTGTGAGGCTACCCAGGTTGCCTAGCTCGGCGGGCAGGCTGCCGGTGAGGTTGTTCCCGTCGAGGACTATGGTGGTTACCTCGCCATGCCCGTTGGTGGTTACGCCGTGCCACTCGGACAGCGGCCTATTGCTCAGCCAGTTGGCGTTGTTGGTCCAGCTTGCGCCGCCCGTGGCATTGTAGAACGCCTCCAGTGCCGCCCGGTTGGGGTCGGTTTCGGCGACGGGTTCCTCCGTTTCCTGGTCGTCGTCGGTTACGCTGACGGCTACCGATGCAGCCGTTACGCCGTCGTAGTTGCCGCCGCTGACCTGGTGACTGACGGTTGCCGTCTCGTCGTCGCTGTCGTCGTCCTTTCCGGCGCTTACGGTCACGGTCTGCGCGGTCTGCCAGTCTCCGGTGGTGAAGGTGAGGCTGGCCGGCTGCGTGCTTACGTCGGCGTTGTCGCTGCTTACGTCTATGACCACATTGGCGCTGGGTTCGACGTCCAGCGACACCGTGTAGGACGCGCCGTCGCCGCCCTCGGTTATGTCGAGGGTCAACGGCTCCACCGTTACACTCCCTGCATCGGTGGCGGGCAGGGTGATCGGATCGTCGTCGCTTATGAGTACGGTTACACCGGCTGCGTCGATACCGTCGTACTCGGCTGCGCCGCTGACCTCGTGGCTGACGGTTGCCCTGTCCGGGTCGCTGTCGTCATCCTGTCCGACGCTGACGGTCACGGTCTGCGCGGTCTGCCAGTCGCCGGTGGTGAAGGTCAACTCGGTCGGCTGCGTGCTTACGTCGGCGCTGTCGCTGCTCACGTCGATTACCACATTGGCGCTGGGTTCGGTATCCAGAACCACCGTGTAGGACGCACTGTCGCCGCCCTCGATAACCATGAGGGTCAACGGCTCCACCGTAACGCCGGCACTGTCGTCATCGTCGATGCTGACGGTTACGGATGCCGCCGCCACCCCGTCGTAGTTGCCGCCGCTGACGGCGTGGCTGACGGCAGCGGTATCGTCAACCGCATCGTTGTCATGGGCCGCGCTGACGGTTACGGTCTGCGCGTTCTGCCAGTTGTCCGGGTTGAATGTGAGGCTGGCCGGCTGCGCCGTAACGTCGCCGTTGTCGCTGCTCGCGGTGATGGTTACATCGCCTGTGGGCGGCGCGTCCAGCGACACCTGGTAGGTGGCTGAACCGCCCTCCGCAACCGTTACCGGGTCGGCGGCGGACACCGTGACGCCCGGAGCGGCGGGTTCGTCGTCGTCGGTTATGGACACAACTACGGATGCCACCGTCGCGCTGGTGTACCCGGACCCGGTGGCGGCTAGGATTCCGTGGGTGATGAAGGCTTCATCGTCCGCCACGTCGTCGTCGTGTGCCGCCGGGACCCCTACCAGTTGTTCCGTCTGCCAGTTGTCCGGGGTGAAGATGATCGGGTCCGGGTACGGCACAACGTCGGGGTTGTCGCTGAGCATGAAGATTCGCACCTCGCCGACGGGCCGGTGGGACAGCGATATCGAGTAGGAGCCGGTGAAGCCCTCCGGCAGGGTGAGGCTGGTCGGCTGCACCGTTATGCTGGCAGTGTCGTCGTCGGATACGGCAACGGCAACGGTGTCAACCGTGATGCCGGCGTACTCGTGGGCACCGCCGACCGCGTGTCTGACGGTCGCGGTGTCGTTCGCCGCGTCGTCGTCTTGTGCCACGCGGACGGTTACGGACTGCGCCGTGTGCCAGTTGTCACGCGTGAAGGTCAGGAACGACGGCTCCAGCGTGATGTCGCCGTTGTCGCTGCTCATCGTGATGGTCACGTTGTCGGTGGGCTGGCCGTCCAGATACATCTCATAGGTGGCCGAGCCGCCTTCCGCCAGCTCCACCGGGTCGATGGCGTCAACCGTTACGCTTGCCCGCATTGCCAGGACCGGCTGTAGCGTGGAGTCCGGCGGCTCCGGCTGCGTCGCGGTTGGCGCTGGGCAATCTCCCACATCTATCAGGCAGGGGTACTTGTCGTCATCCCTGAAGTTCCAGACGCTTGCGCTCCAGCCGACGTAGGTGTCGGGGTTGCCGTCGCCGTCAGTGTCGGCGTCAGGGCCGGTGGGCGCTTGCAGCTCGGTTTTGGTCTTGCCGACAGCGCCGGAAGGTTCGCCCTGGCTGTAACCTTCGCTTTGACCCGAGGCCTCGGTGTCCCAGTAGCTGCTGGTCACCGTAGCCGTCTGCCAGCCGACCAGGCCGCCCACGAAGGGCCAGTCCTCTTCGGTGGACACCGCGCCTATGGAGTAGCTGTTGCTGATGTCGTTGCTGACGCCGTTACTGATGCCTTTGCTGTGGCTGTTTTCCCCGGTCAGGCCGGCGACATGGCCCCTGCCCCGCACGCTGCCCGTAGCGTAGGTGTTCGCTATCGTGCCGTAGTTTCCACCCACCAATCCGGCGATCCGCGTGGACCAGAGGGGACCGCCCTGGTCAGAGGAGTTGAAGCCGGTCACTTCGGCCTTGGAGAAGCTCCGCTCGACGGTGCTGCCTTTCATGTTCCAGCCCACCAGGCCGCCCGCGAACGCGTTGCCTGACACATGGCCGTTTGACCATGCGCCCAAAATCGTGCCGTTGTTGCGGCCCGCCAGCGCGCCCACATGGGCAAAGCCGCGCACGTTGGCTTTCACCACGCCAACTTCGCGGATTTCGGCTCCGTCGCCGACCGCACCGAACAGCCCCACGTTGATCCGGTCGCCCCGGCTGATGCTCAGGTTGCTGATGGTGTAGCCGTTGCCGTCAAACTCGGCGTCGTACTCCGCGGGATCGGAGAAGTCCTCGTCATCCTGGTTGCCACCGATGGGCGTCCAGCTGCCCGACAGGGTGATGTCGTTGGCCAGCTCGTATCCCGTGCAGTTGCCGGGGTCGCCGCCAATTGCAGTTTCGGTGAAGTCCTCGTCGCACATGTTCTCCATGATGCGCGGGAAGGCGGCAGCGTAGCGGCTGTCGTTGTTCGCGTCGTCCGCCTCTCCGTCGCCGTCCAGGTCCCAGCGGATGGCGTTCAGCTGCTCCCTCGTGGTGATGTCGATGCGGCCATTGTTTTCGCGGTCGTAGTCCACCGGCGACTCATCGTCGATGACGTCCACGTCCACGCGTGCGACGTATTTGCCGTCGTACTCGTCGGCAGTGGTAGCATCGGCGTCGATGGTATGGGTAAGCCTGGCCGACACCGGCAGGGCCTCGTCGTCGTTTCGGGAGCGGACGGTTACGGTCTGCCCTCGCTGCCAGTTGCTCCGGGTGAGTGTGAACGCACTGGGGCTGACGGTTATGTAATCATGGTTGCTGAAGACGGCGATGCGGACATTGCCCACGGGTGGCGTGTTCAGCCGGACGGTGTATGTATCGCTGCGGCCCTCTTCGATGCGCAAATTGCTTTCAGTGACGGTTACCCCAGCGGTCTCGTCGTCGTTTATCCTCACGTTCAAAGCGGCGATGGCAACGCTGTCGTACTCGTTGGAGCTTTGGGAGGCGACGACGCTGTGGGTCACGGAGGCCGTATCATTCGCTGCGTCATCATCCGAGGCGGCCCGGACGGTTACGATCTGGGGGTCGCGGTAGTTCTCCAGCGTGAAGGTCAGCGTGTCCTGGTTGCCGTTCATAATCTCGTCGGTATCAATCGTGACGTCGCTGTTGCCGGTGACGCGCGCCTGGATTACCACGTCGCCCAGGGGTTCCCGGTTCAGGACCAGCGTGTAGATGGAGGTAGAACCCTCTTCGACTGTGAGGAGGTCGGCGGGGAACAGCGTGGCGCCGGGCTCGGCTTCCTCACCGACGGTAACCTGTACGTCAGCCGGATCATTGACGCCTTCTATGTTGTCCGCATTGCCGGAAATTGCCACCGTGTAGTCGGCGGTGTTGGCGTCCCGGCGCGCCCGGATGGACACGAGACCCACGCTGCCGGTCTGTCCGGCGGGAATAGTCAGGGTTGTTCCGAGAAGTTCGAAATCCACGTTGAAATTCTCGACATCCGGCGTTGCAGTAACGGTAACGATGGTATCAGCGTCCGAGACGATGCTCTGTGTGGCAGTTATCAGAGCGGCCTCTCCGTTCTCAACGATGGCGGACGGGGCAACCGCCAGGGAAACGGTGGGGTCATCCTCATCGTCGGTAACGTCCACTGTCACGCTGGAGGCGGAGACCGACACATAGTCAGAGCCAGGAGCTGCTACATCGTTCCTAAGGGTTGCCGTGCGTTTCTCGCCGGCGTTGTCTTTGTCGTCGTTGACGGGCCTTACAGTGACGGTCCTAGCCTGGCTCCAGTTTCCTGACGTGAAACGCAGGGACGCGGGGCTGACTGTGGCAACGTCTGGACTGAGGCTGTTGGGGGTGACCGTTACGGTCCCGGTGGGCTGGCTGGTGAGAACCACGGTGTAGATGGCCGTTGCGTTCTCGACGACGGTGATGGGCGTGGATTGGACACCACTCAGTACACCGTCGGTGTCCACCGATATGCCCCGGGTGTCGTCGTCGGTTACGTCCACGGTTACTGAGGCGGCCGTATCGCCGGCGTAGTCGCCGCCGGACACGGTGTGGCTGAAAGTGGCGGTGCGCCTGTCGCCCGGGTCGTCGATGTCGTTCGGCACGGGGTGGACGGTGAATTCCTGGCGGTCGCTCCAATTGGTAGGCGTGAACCTGAGGCTGCCCGGTGTCACTCGGGCAATGCTGGTGTCGGAGCTTCGGACGCTGATGGTTACCGTCGCGGTGGGTTGGCTCTCCAACCGGATGGAGTAGTCCGCGCCTTCGCCGTCGGCCTCGGCGATGGTGATGGGTGTGGTTTGGACGCCACTCATCACGCTGTCGGTGTCAATGACGATGCCCCGGAAATCGTTCTCCGTCACCTGGACGCTGATGTTCTGGACACTGACGCCGTCGTACTCGCTGACGGTTGCCCCTTGGTCGATGGTGTGGGTGATGGTTGCCGTGTCCGCTACCGCATCCTGGTCATCGGAGGCGTTTACGGTTACGGTCTGCGGGTCGCTCCAATTCGACGCGTCAAACAAGAGTTGGTTCCGGGTGGTCGAAACGTCGCTGCTGCCGGTTACGCCGATGTTAATGACCACGTTGCCGGTGGGTTGGCTGACCAACTGGACGGTGTAGTCCGCCCCCATGCCCTCAGGAACCGCGAACGGGTCGGCGGCGCTGACCGTTACGCCGGCCGAATCATCGTCGGTGATGGTGAGTGTTCTGGCAGCGGGCGCCACAAATCCCTCAGTATTGACCACGGTAGCCCCAACGCTGACGACATCCGCAACGCTGTCGGCGTCGTCTCGGGCCATGATGGTAACCGTGCCTGTGCTGGTGGTTGCGCCGGCGGCGATGGTCAACGTCGGGGTGGAGCTGAGGGCGAAATCACCCGCTGCCGGCATTGTCGTCACGGTGATGGTGGTTGCGGCGTCGGAGGGATGGCTCAGCGTGGCCGTTACGGTGGCGACGTTGCCCGGTGAGGATTCGCTGATGTTGTCCGGGTTCAAAACCAGGCCAACCGTGGGGTCATCGTCGTCGTCAGTAACGTGCAGATTCACGCTATCGGCCGACTCAGACGCATAGTCGGCGCCGCTCACCGTGTGGGTGACGGTGGCTTCACGCATCTCGCCGGCGTTGTCGATATTGTCGTTGACGCCGGTAACGTTAACGGTCTGCGGGTCGCTCCAATTCGAGGCATCGAAGGTCAGCGGGCCGGACACGGTGACCGAGCCGGGGTCGGCGCTGTTGCCGTCAACTTCCGGCGTAACCGTAACCGTACCGGTGGGTTGTGTGTTCAGCACGACGGTATATTGGGCCGAGCCGCTCTCCGGCACTTCCAACGGATCAGTGGCCGTAACCGTAACTCCCCGGGTGTCGTCGTCGTTCACGCTAATGAACAGATCCGACGCTGATGTGTCCACTTCGCCGTAATCGCCGCCGCTGACACTGTGGGTGATGATTGCGCTGCGGAAGTCGTTGCTGTTGTCGATGTTGTCGTTGACGCCGGTGACGGCAACGGTCTGAGGGTCGTCCCAATTTGAGGCATCGAAGGTCAGCGATGACGGCATCACCGTAGCACTGCTGACGTCAGAGCTTTGCGGCCTGATGGTCACAGGACCCGTCGGCTTAGTATCGAGCACGAGGGTGTAGGTAGCCGTGCCCCCGTTCTCATTCACGTCTGGATAAGTGACGTAGGCAAGGGTGACGCCCCGCGTGTCGTCGTCGAATACGTTGACCGCCCGGATGATGTTGGGAGCGGGGTAGTTCTTATCCACAGACTCGCCGGTGTTTATGCTGAACGTAATTTGAACGGTTGCGTCCGACCCGTCGGAGTCCTGCTGCGCTGTTACGGTGAAATCGACTCCACTGAAGTAATCGTCCGGCGCGATGGTGTGCTTATCCGGGCTTACGGTAACCGTGTCAGTATCGGCGCTAACTGCGTTGACGACGATGTTGCCCGCCGGCTTGGACGACAAAAAGACATTGAAGGTATCCTGGTTCCCCTCGGTCACGTCCAGCGACGACGGCGATGTATCAATCGCGGCATGGTCTTTGTCGGTCACCGTTACTGTAACGCTGTCAATGACGAGGCCGCTGTATGCGGGGTCAGAGCTGTGGGATACGGTGTTCGTCACGGTGAGGGTGTCGTCCACCGGATCGTCGTCCTGTAGCGCAAAAACGGAGACAGTTTGCGGCTGGTCGTAGTCGCTGGGCGTGAAGGTCAGCTCGCCGGATGATCCGGCGCTGATGTCCAACTTGGAGGAATCGGGGTTATTTACCAGTATGAATACGGTGTTCGTCGGCTCTTGCGTCAGGACGATGGTGTACTCGCCGGTGTTGTCCGTGTGCGAAAGGTTCTCGTTCAAGGACAGGACAGTTGGGGTAACTACGACGAGTGGGAGCGGTGTGGCGGTCATGCTGGCAGTCGAGGCGCTGTCGAAGGTGCCGCCGTCCACTTCAGTGCCGTTGGCTCGCATGGAGACGGAGCACTCGGTGCCGTTGGTCAGGCCGGGAATGGTGTAGGTCGTAGCATCCCCATCGGCGGTGGTATGGGTTTGCGCTGAAGCGCTGCCGCAGCTCCAGGTGATGGTGTAGGACGCGGCGCCGGTCTGGGCGTCCCAGGAGACATCGATACGCTTGTCGCGCGGCGTTGCCTGGAAGTTCTCCGGCGGGACCAGCGTGGACTCGTCGTCCTCGATGATCACGCTTGCCACGACGGTCTTCCCGCCGTAGTTGGGGTCGGTACTGGTTACTGTGAAATTGATAATCGCCGCTTCGTCGGCGTCATCCATGTCGTCCTCGCGGGCAGTCACCTTGATAGCCTGGTAATCGTCAAAACCGTTGGAACCGTCCGAGTCGAAGTCCGTGGGGGTGAAAGTCAGTGAAGACTTGTCCAAGCTGATATCTGCGGAGCTTTCAGATATGGACAAGGTGACATTGGCCGTGGGTTGCGTCGCCAGACGCACACGGAGATCTGCGGACTCGCCCTCGGTAACGATGAATCCGGGGGTAGTTACTGCGAACACGACGTCGGTGTCGGCTGTGGCGGCTGCGACATTGGAGATTGCGCCGGCGATCGCCCCGTTGTAATGGGTGATTGCGCGCACCTGAAAGTAATGGTTGCCGGTGGTCGGGTTGGCGATGAGGAGGCTTGTGCCGGTGTCGAACGTCGAATCCCACGACGCTACAGCCAGGGAGCCGCTCGTCGTTGAGGTGCGGTATTCGTAGTACTGGATCGAACCCGTCGCGCCATCCTCTTCCCCCAGGTCGGCCGGTTCGTCCCAAGCCACCCAGAGGCCGGAGTCATCCTCGTAAGCATGAACCTTTTGCGGCGCGCTGGCCGCCCTGTCGTCGTCGATGAGGGTGATTACCTTGGTCAATGTACCCGTGCCGCCCTCGAACGTGGCGTCGCTGCCGGTCAGGTTGGACAGGGTTAACGTGAAGGTCTCGTCGTCCTCATCTATGGCGTCCTGTACGATCTCTATGTAAAGGGAGTACTCCTGGTTTCCCTCGAAGTCGTCAAAGAACCCGTCTGTATACTTTTCATTGGAGATGTCCAAGCCTGTTTGAATAGCGAAAGTGTCCCCGACTGCGGCAGTGTTGCCGGATTCCCTGGAGGCCTGATAATCGAAATTCACGGCCCCGGCCGGCGCGGGATCGATTCTGACGACAATGGATGTAGTCGCACCCTCATCTAAGCTGTCGGACACTATGGAGATGACGGGCGTGACGTAAGTGGAGGTGGCGATGGTGCCGGTGACGGGGTCGCCTTCACCGTTTGTATTTCCGGCGGTTACGGTTACTTCGTACCTGCCAACATCGAGGTCTGAAATGGTGAGCGTGGTAGCGAGGGGGTCGCTGCCGGGCGGCCCGTCAGTGTCGGTCCAATAGTCCCTTGTTGTATCGCCCCTCTGGTACGTGATGTGATAATAGGTGATAGGAGAGCCACCGTCGGAAGTGGGCGCCGTCCAGGAGAGGGTGATCGAATCAACGTCTGAGGTGAGGATGAGGTTGGTGGGCACGCCCGGTACGGTGGCCTGCTGCGCCGGGGCAGCTTCTGCGCCAGGTTGCCACAAGGCAAGAAACGCCGCCAGAGCGAAGAGTACGGCGGCCAGGGGAATCTGGAGCCTTCTCTTGGAGTCCACCCCCCCCCCCCCGATTTTCAGGAGTTGTGATTGTGCTACGCCATGGCTGCTACTGTTCATCACAATTTATCCTCGGTCTGATTCGGGTGCGGCGGCGCGTCATCAATGCGGCCGGTCCGGGTCCGTTTGAGAGACAAATAGATATCTCCCGCTGATGGGGGACCCACGTTTCATCATAGCACCATAGGCATTACCATTATGTCACTTTAGCAGCAATTATCTGTAACTTATTGTAACTATCTGCCGAATGCAGCATAATTGGCCCGAACCCAGCACTCAAACGAGTTAGAGCCTGTAGGATGGTTGCATCCTGCAGGCTACATTGTACTGCCGCGCTTATGGTGAGGCGCAGGCCGTCAGCCCATCGATCCCCGGCTTGTCAGGCACCGCGGCCAGCCAATCGCTGAACGTGTCACCCGCTGGAATGCAGATGCCGGTATTGGCGATGGCTAGCCCGTTGCAGGCCGCCCATGCTGGTGAAACCGGACGGCAGCCCGCCGCTCAGGTTGCTGTTCCGCACCGCCACATGGGTAACCTGCCCCTGTCCGTTTGTGGTTCTTCTTGCGTTATTCGTCCAAGTCGCGCACTTGAATTATGACCGTGGCGCGCGCGTCCACCGCATCGGAGGACATCCCCCAGGCGTCCTTGCCGTCGCTCACTTGCACCACGAGCAGGTAAGCTCTCACGGTCTCGTAGTCGTAGTTTCTTCGGACAGTGCTTAGCTGCCCGGTTGCGGGATCGATGGTGAAGAACGCCGCGTGCCCGCTGCCGGCTCCTTGCAAGCCGTATGTCAGAGCGTCCCCGTCTCCGTCCTGCGCCTCCACCGGCGCGCCCACCTTCTCTACCGTCGATACCGCTGCGCCGATGCTCTCATCGATTCGACGCACCGCCACGGCGCTCGGGAAGCTTGGCGCGGAGTTGAGGGCATTCGTCCTGCCCTGACCCGCAGGAGACGGCGGGCCCAATCCGACTTCGTCAATGTAGGCATGAACCTGCACATCGTACAGGGTGTCGGGTCTCAGCCCCAGCAGCGTGGCGCTGCTCTCGGCGCCGGAGATGTCCACGTCCTCATACGAAGCGGCGCTTGCGGCTTTGTACAGCAGTATGTATCTGTCTATCTCCGGCGATCCGGCCGCACCGGGCACAGTCCACTCGACCGTCAGCGCGGTGGCGCTGGCGGGAGTCACCGTTGGCGCGGCAGGCGCAGGGGGCAGTTCAAAGACATCGCCCAGGCGAACGAGCACCGTAACCGTGTCGTCCACCGAAGCGTCAGGATTGCCGTCATCGTTCTTCCCGTCACTGACTTGCACCACCAGCAGATACGCGACACGCGATTCATAGTCCAGACTCCCGCTCACGCGCAGAAGTCCGCTACCGTCTATCGTGAATGCGCCGTCCACTTCCTCGTCCCCGGTCTCTTGCAAGCTGTACGCCAGCGCGTCCTTGTCGTCATCCGTCGCCGCTATAGGCGCGCCGACGGCGGCTCCCGGTGCGGCGTTCTCGTCTATATCGCGCGTTATCAGCCCGGTGGGAAGGCTGGGAGGTGCGTTCGATCTGACGGTCTGTATCGACCGCAGCGCCCATTCGCCCGCTCCGTCCTCGTTGAGCGCGCGCGCCCGGATCTTGTACAAGGTATACGGACTCAGGCCTCTGATGTCCACGCTCCGGCCGTTGACCGTGGGGGTGGCGTCGGCGAAGTGCCTACCTGCAGTGCGGTATTGCGCCTCGTAGCCGGTGACCGGAGGACGCCCAGCCATGTCGGGCTCGTTCCACGAAATGCTCAGCCGGTTGGCGCCAACCAGTCCCGTGGTCAGTGAGAGTCGCCCGACCGGGGGTTCGCTGACATCCAGTATCTCGATGAGCACATCGACCGAGGCGTCCGGCGAGTCGTCGGATATGCCCTCTGCGTCCTTGCCGTCGCTCACTTCTACCTGCACGAGATACCCGCTGCGGGCTTCATAGTCGTAGATGCTTGCCGTCGTGCGAATCTGGCCGCTGCTTGGGTCTATCGTGAACAGGCCCGCATCGCCCTCATCGAGGACAAGGCTGTAAGTCAGGGCGTCGCCGTCTTGGTCCGTCGCCGCGATAGGAGCTCCCAGGTCCGCCGCGACCGAGACAGTCGCGCCCACGCTCTCGATCATGCTGCGGCGCGCGTAGCCGTCGGAACTGACGATGTCCGGCGGGAAGCTCGG
Organism: Dehalococcoidia bacterium; assembly: GCA_965204855.1. GTDB lineage: Bacteria > Chloroflexota > Dehalococcoidia > Lucifugimonadales > JADFKI01 > Bin90. The sequence continues at coordinate 355,635 of OZ242018.1, read as the reverse complement.
CGCATGGTTGGGGGCGTTCGTGCTGCCGATACCGGACAGCGACCACTCGCCCGTCCCCGAAGCGTTGACCGCGCGCACCTGCACCTCGTACTCGGTGTTCTGCGCCAATCCCGCGATGGTTGCGGATGTGGTCGTACCCTCGTGTTCGAAGTCGGTGAACTCGCCGTCGCTGCCGCTCACGCGATAGCGCAGGTCGTAGTCGGTTATGGCGGAGCCGCTGTCCGGAGCGGTCCAGCTGACATTCAGGCTGGTCGTGCTTGCGGCGGACACATCGGGCGTGCCGAGTTGCTCGGGCGGTGCGGCCACGGTGATCGTCACATCGATACTCGCGGTTCGCTCCACTCTCTCGTCCTCTTCGTTATCGAAGAACGTGCCGTCGCCAGCGGTTACCGTCACCGCGTAGTCACCTCCGCTAAGAGCTGAAGCGCCGATGCTGAGCTGCCCATTCGCGGCGACGGCGAATGATGCGGCATCGGGACCGGACAGAGTGTAAGTGAGCGTGTCGCCATCCGGGTCGTAAGCTGTTACTGGGTCGCCTACATTCACACCCGCCTGTGCGCTGGAAGTGAGCACAATCTTCATCGGCGTACCCTCCGGAAAGCGTGGGGGACGCGCACAGCCTGAACGCGACAAGCCTGGGGACCGCAATTTATCGGTAAGTCCGGACGGGACGGAACCCGTGAGTTGGTTGCCGTAGAGGATTAGATAATTTACCTCTATGTTGTTTAGACTTCCTAGCTCGGTAGGGACACTGCCCGTAAGTTCGTTGCATTGTAGATATATGGAAATCACATTCCGGAGGTTGCCCAGTTCCGCGGGTATAGCGCCCGTCAATTGGTTACCTTCAAGATGCAGAGTCCCCAGATTGGATAAATTCCCGAGTTCCGTAGGAATGCTGCCCGTCAACTGATTATTGGCGAGATGCAACTCTAACAGATTGGTGAGGTTGCCCAGTTCCGTAGGGATGCTGCCCGTCAATTGGTTGTCGCTGATCCACAAATGCTGCAGGTTGGCGAGGTTGCCCAACTCCGTGGGTATGCTGTCCGTCAATTGGTTGTCGCTGAAGCTCAGTGCCCACAAGTTAGTGAGGTTGCCCAACTCCGTAGGAATGCTGCCCGTCAATTGGTTGTCGCTGAAGATCAGTATCTGCAGGTTGGAGAGGTTGCCCAACTCCGTAGGAATGCTGCCCGTCAATTGGTTGCCACTGAGCCGCAGACTCTCTAGATTGGAGAGGTTGCCCAACTCCGTAGGAATGCTACCCGTCAGCTGATTTCTGGCGAGGCCCAGCCCCTTCAGGTTGGAGAGGTTGCTCAACTCCGTGGGTATGCTGCCCGTCAATTCATTACTGTGGAGGTGCAGTTCCGTCAAGTTGGTGAGGTTGCCCAGTTCCGCGGGAATGTTGCCCGTCAGCTTATCGCCGAGGGTCAGAAACTCCAGGTTGGAGAGGTTACTCAGTTCCGTGGGAATGCTACCCGTCAACTGATTGCTGTGGAGGACCAGCTCGGTCAGGTTGGAGAGGTTACTCAGTTCTGTGGGAATGCTGCCCGTCAACTTATTGATGTGGAGGTGCAGTTGCTTGAGGTTGGAGAGGTTGCCCAGTTCCGTGGGAATGCTGCCCGTCAACTGGTTGCCCCAGAGGCTCAAATACGTCAAATTAGAGAGGTCTTCCAACTCTGTGGGAATGCTGCCCGTCAACTGGTAGCTGTCGGGGTTCAATTTTGTGACACGGGACGGAGTTCCTTCAAGGGTGACGCCCCACCACGAGGATATCGATAGACTCGCGCTCCAGTTGAGTTTTGTGCCACTGGGGTCGAGCGTATCCTTCGATGCCAGCAGCGCCTCGCAGTCCTTGACCAGGCCGGGGTTGTTCGCCGCGTCAGGGACCGCAGCGCCAGTCAAGCACGGACTCGGCGGCGCCGTCGCGCTGATGGTCACGGCTGTGCTGGCGGTGCGTCCCGTCCCGTCGCTTGCCTCGATGGTCACCTCGTAGTCGCCGACCTCCAGTGTCTGCGCCGCGACTTTCATCTGTCCATCTGCGGCAATGGCGAATGACGCGGCGTCATCCCCCGACAGCCTGTATGCGAGCGTATCTCCGTCCGGGTCGTAGGCAGTTACGGGGTCGCCCACATTCGCGCCGGACTGCGCGCCCGCCTCGATGGTCAAGGTCGTGGGTGTGCCATCCTCGAATCGTGGCGGACGCGCGCAGCCCGAACGGGACAGTCCCGGCGGCTCCAGCTTGTCGGCAAGCCCGGAGGGCACAGAGCCGGTAAGCTGATTGCCGTAGAGCGAGAGTGAATTTGCCCTGAGGCCGGAGAGGCCGCTCAACTCGGACGGAACGCTGCCCATCAGTTCGTTGCACTTCAGGTTCAGCACCCTCAGGCTGCTGAGATCACCCAGGTCGGCGGGAACGTTGCCCGTCAACTGGTTGTCGTGGAGAAGCAGATTCAGCAGGCCGCTGATGTCGCCCAGTTCCGCGGGTATGCTGCCCGTCAGTCGGTTGTCGTACAAGAACAGGTTCAACAGGCTGCCAATGTTGCCCAGCTCCGCCGGGATACTCCCCGTCAATCGATTACCGTACAGGTACAGAAAAGTCAGACTGTCGAGGTCGCCCAGTTTCGCGGGTATGCTGCCGGTCAGCTGCCTGTCGGGATCGGCGGGGTTACCGGCGAGGGACAGCTCGGTTACGCGGAGCGGTGTGCCGCTCAGTGTGACACCCTGCCAGGACGACATCGAAACGGTCGCGCTCCAGTTGAGGCGCGTACCACCGGGGTCGAGTACACTCTTCGACGCAAGCAGCGCCTCGCAGTCCGCCACCAGTCCGGGATTGTTCGCCACGTCAGGAACCGCCGTGCCCGTAGAGCATGTGGCTTCCTGCGCGAATGCCACGGGCGTTCCCACCGATGCCGCGAACGCTAACAGCGCGAGCAGAACAAGTCCCGCTCTGGTCATGAGCCGGGCCGTAATTGTGGACGGACTGCTGCTTATGGTAAACCTTCTCATTGAATCATTCCTATCGCTGAGCTGTTTATCGTCATATACCTTGGTTCTGAGGTATCCGCCATCGGCGCCAATGCTGCCGGTCCGGGCGGGGTTCCTTCAAGAGACGAGTGCGTACCTCCCGTGTGATGGGCAAACCCACACGGCATCTTACCACTACAAATATTTCTATTGCGTCACTTTATCCGCAAATATCTGTAACTTATTGTAACTATACGCCGAATGCGGCATAATTGACCGCGCTGACACCGATTCCTGTATAGAGGTGAAGAGATGAACGGACCCGACGAGCAAGACATACGGATACGGGAACTGGAAGAGCGCCTCTCACGCCTGAGCAGCGCAAGCCTCCGCATCACCGAAGACCTCGACTTCAACACCGTGCTCCAGGGCGTGCTCGACTCCGCCCGCTCCCTCACCGGCGCTCGCTACGGCGCGATAACCCTCGTGGACGATTCCCTCGGCCTCCAGGACGTCTTCTTCTCCGGCGTAACCGAGCAGGAGGCGCGCCGGTTCCGCGACATGCCGGGCGGGGAGCGGCTGCTGCGCTACTTCGGCGAACTCCCCGGCGCGCTTCGGGTCGCCGACCTGAACACCCACCTCAGAGACATGGGCCTGCCGGAACTCGGCCCGCCCACGGATGCGGGAGCGGCGATGTCCTTCCTGCTGGCTCCCATAACGAACCGCGGTGAGCGTGTGGGATACATTCTCTTGGGCGAAAAACTGGGCGAAAAACTGGGCGAAAGGGAAGGCGGGCAGGAGTTCACCCGTGAGGACGAAGAGACGCTGGTGCTGTTCGCGGCGCAGGCGGCAATGGCAATCGCCAACGCCAGCCGGCACCGGGAGGAGCAGCGCGCCAGGGCCGACCTGGAGACGCTGATAGACACCTCCCCAGTGGGCGTGGTGGTCTTCGACGCCGTGACCGGAGCGCCTAAGTCTTTCAACCGTGAGGCGCGGCGGATCGTGGATAGCCTGCGCGACCCCGACCAGTCGCCGCAGGACCTTCTCGGCGTGCTGACCTTCCGGCGGGCGGACGGGCGGGAGGTCTCGCTGCGGGAGTTCCCGATTGCCGAGGCGCTGCGCTCGGGGGAGACGCTGCGCGCAGAGGAGGTGGTCATCAGCGTCCCTGACGGGCGCAGCGTGACCACCCTGATCAACGCCACGCCCATCCGCTCTGAGGAGGGGGAGGTCGAGTCTATGGTGGTCACCCTCCAGGACATGGCGGACGTCGAGGAGCTGGAGCGCATGCGCGCTGAGTTCCTGGCGATGGTCAGCCACGAGCTGCGCGCGCCCCTGACCTCCATCAAGGGCTCGGCATCGACCGTGCTGGACTCGCCCGCCGACCTGGACCCCGCCGTGGTGCGCCAGTTCTTCCGCATCATCGGCGACCAGGCCGACCACATGCACGCTCTGGTCGGCGACCTGCTCGACGTGGCGCGCATCGAGACGGGCACGCTGCCGGTCAGCCCCGAGCCGGCGGAGGTGGCAGTGCTGGTAGATCGGGCGAGGAACGCCTTCAGGAGCGCGGGAGGCAGGAGCGACCTTGCCATCGACATCGAGCCGGGCCTGCCACTGGTGATGGCCGACAGGCGGCGCATCGCGCAGGTGCTGGGCAACCTGCTCGCCAACGCGGCGCGTCACTCGCCGGAGTCGTCGGTCATCAGGGTGAGCGCGGTGAGGGAAGCCGTGTATGTGGCGGTCTCGGTGGCAGACGAAGGGCGAGGCATCCCGGCAGAGAGCATGCCACACCTGTTCCGCAAGTTCTCAGCGGTGCAGTCCGAGGAGCGGGGAGGAGACACGGGACTGGGGCTTGCCATCTGCAAGGGTATCGTGGAGGCGCACGGGGGCCGCATATGGGCGGAGAGCGACGGGCCTGGCCTGGGCGCGCGCTTCACCTTCACCCTGCCGACGGTGGAGGGGACGGGGCACGGCGCGGCGGGCGCGCTCCGGCTCGTCCCAGCCGGGTCGCGGGAAGGCGGGCTGATGGACCCGGAGGATCGGGTGCGGGTGCTCGCGGTGGACGACGACCCCAACGACCTCCGCTACATCCGCGATACGCTCACCGTGTCAGGCTACGCGCCGGTGGTGACCGGAGACCCGGATGAGGCGGTGCGCCTCGTGGAGGAGGAGAGGCCCGAGCTGGTGCTGCTGGACCTGATGCTTCCGGGCATCGGTGGGATAGAGCTGATGCGCGACATCCTGGATGTGGCGGACGTGCCGGTCATCTTCCTGTCCGCATACGGGCGGGACGAGGTCGTCGCCAGGGCGTTCGAGATGGGGGCGGTGGACTACGTGGTCAAGCCGTTCTCTCCCACCGAGCTTTCCGCGAGGATCAGGGCGGCGCTGCGCAGGCGCGTGACCGAAGAGCCGTCGGAGCCGTACACGCTGGGCGACCTGACAATCGACTACTCCCAGCGCAGGGTGACACTGGCCGGCCGCCGCGTGGAGCTGACCCCTACGGAGTACGGGATGCTGGCGGAGCTGGCGGCCCACGCCGGAAGGGTGCTGACCTACGAGCACCTGCTGGAGCGCGTCTGGAGGGATAGGGGCGACGGCAGCGTGCGGCCAATGCGCACGATGGTCAGCAAGCTCCGCCGCAAGCTGGGCGACGCCGCAAGCAGCCCCACATACATCTTCACCGAGCCCCGCGTCGGCTTCCGGATGCCGAAGGGGGAGTAGCAGGTGGCTCGGATCACCGTGTCCCACGTCATAGTTAGGAATTACGGCGGATGTGCACCGATACTGAGTAAATTCGGGCGTTCTTCCTTGCATCGCCCGTTTTCCGTGAGATAATAAGGGTGTATAAATCTATCCCCCACCCCATCAGTTACGCCTGCAGCCTCTGAGCAGTCGTAGTCGAAGCAGCCGGAATCCATCCGGCTAGGAATGCAAGGATTCGCGTTGTAGCGTTCTCGCTCCCAGTCCCTCTGTGTTTATGATTTCGACAATCGGTATCGGCATGTGTCGCAGCGTTCATCGCTCCCAACCGGTGCAATTCCGAGGCCTCTGTCCATCGCGTTTGCGGCGCTTTTTCAGAAAAGCCGTGAAACAGCGGTGGGCTTTCCTGCGCTCTAACGCGCTTCCCTCACTTCATTCCGCATAGCCTGTCCAAGGACCTATGCGTTCCCCTACGCCCCTGTAACTCCACAGGTTCACCAGCTCTCCTCAGGTAATGCATTGAAGCCGCATAGCTGTGGATACTGTATAGCCAGCATCCAAACCCTTCCTCGCTATAACTGCATGGCAGCTCATTCCCCTACCCTTCCCTATTTCCTAACGGCGCGTCTCGCACACTAAGACCCGCTGCGTATCGTCACGTCTTTTTCAAACGCCAGAGTCAACTCGGAAAGTAATCCAACCGCAGAAAGGAGACCAAATGGCAACTGCATATTTCACGAAACTCGGACAGATAGCACGGACCAGAGATCTTGGAGACATCGTGGAGAGTCGCGGCATCAAGCTCACTCCCGGCTCGGGACGCGTTCGCCAGGGCGTCTGCCCGTTCCACGACGAAAGCGAAGGCAGCTTCACCGTTTACGCTGATAGTCAGCGCTTTCACTGCTTCGGCTGCGGGGCCTGGGGCGACGCGCTCGACTTCATCCGCAAGCTCGATGACGTGGGTGTTCAGGAGGCTGCAAGTACCTTACAGCGACAGCCTGTGACACCAGTCAGGACTCGCTACGCCAAGCCCACGTTCCGCCGCACTCTCGGGCAGGACGGCGCGGTAGTGCGTGCAGCGCTCACCTTCTATCGGGACATACTGCTGAGCGCAGATTCAGGACTGCCCGGACGCAACTACCTCAAGGCACGCGGCATCAGCAGGGCGACGGCGCAAGCCCTGCAGCTCGGCTACTGCACGGGAAAAGGACTGAAGAGCTACCTGCTGAAGCAGGGCTTCGGTAAGGACCGCATTCTTCGGTCGGGGCTTCTGCTGGACAGAGGGAGGCGTGAACGCTTCGCCTGCATGGTAGTAGTTCCGGAGACACTGAACGGCAGTACGGTCTGGATGACCGGTCGCACCGTCCGTGAGAACGTGAAGCCTCGCTTCAATGCCCTACCCGGAAGCAAGGCCATCCTGGGCATAGGCACCCTGCCTCGACGAATGAAGCGTCTGATAGTGGCAGAGGGCGTCTTCGACTGGCTGACCCTGCGCGAGTGGGAACTGCCATCAGTGGGGCTTGCGGGCAACGGCAACATCGAGCGGCTGGTGCAGCAGCTCAACAGGGTGCGGGCGGGAGAGGTGGTTCTCGCGCTCGACGCCAACGAGAAAGGCGAGAGCCTGACGAGAAGGCTGCTGGGGCTGGACATCGAAGACGGCGAAGAACAGCTTGCGACTCTCGCGAACGCGTCAGCGATCAGGTTGCCCGGCGGCTACGAGGACATAGCGGACCTGGCGACTGTCCCCGACGGCAAGACGCGCTTTATGGAGGCGCTCGGGTAATCATCGCCATTCTCTAATCACCCCCCCCCGCAAGGCACCCGCCGGCGGGGGTTTTTTCTTATGGACTGAGGCGAGTAGCGCAATCCCAAGCCAACAACGAAATGATACGGCAAGAGTCGAGAAAGGACAGTCGGATATGGCCACGCAGAAGGGAAACGGACACGAGCTGAATATCGATATCAAGGGATTCGCCACATTCAAGCCGGTACTCAAGGCGAACGGGAAGATGGCTCTGCTGAAGGTCGGAGTGCAGGTAAACCCGCTCAGGCGCGACTACTACGACGTGCTGGTGTTCGGGCCCGCGGCGAAATACGCCAGCAGGTATGTGGACAGGGGCGCAATCGTCCAGGTCAGGGGCACGCTCGAATTCTCGGTTAGAGAGGGCAAGAGAGGCGGTGTGAAGGCGAAGGCAACCGTGACAACAAACGAGGTGACGTTCTGCAAGAGGGGAGAGCAGCATTACGCGAAGGCGACCGTCGTGGGCGAGTTGGGAACGAATCCCTATCACTCGCGCACGGCGAACGGCACTGACGTCAGCTCGTTCCAGGTGAAGGCGGTTCGCACAAAGCGCGGCAGGGAGAGGACGGACACCGTGGACGTGAGCGTCTTCGGTGCAAGGGCGGTGGTCTGCCAATCCCATCTCTACCGGGGGCGCTGTGTCCGTGTCGAAGGGTCGTTGCAGGTGTCGAAGTATCGCGGGCGCGATGGCAAGCAGAAGGCAAGCCTCGACGTGCAGGCGTCGGACGTCAGGTTCCTGACCTGCCGGATCAGACAGGCAAACGGCACGTCGGCTGGAGCGGCAAAAGCTGCGTAAGGCTGCATCGAAACGGCGGTCCGGCTGAGAGCTTCAGCGGGACTAAGGAACGGAGTGCGGAATCAACTATATCTCAACCAGGGCAAAGCCCAGGAAAGGAATCTTCAAAATGAAGAACATCTCTATCATTGGCAAGGTCAACGGCAACATCTTCACCCAGCAGTTCGAGTCCGGCGCCGTCGGTGGCCGCATCCCGGTCATCGTTAGCGAGTCGTGGGAGACGGAGGGCGGCGACAGGCGCGAGCGCGAGACGCACTTCACCGTCGAGGTTTGGAACAACACCGCGCTCTTCTGCGCCGATCGCTTCAAGGATGGCGACGCCATCTTCATCGACGGCGACCTGAAGGTGCGCGAGTACAACAGGCAGAGCGACGGCGCGCTGCAGGCCCGTATGGTGATCGCAGCGCACAGGGTTCTCCCGCTGGGAGACTCCTCTGAGACGTACATCCGCTTCCGCGGAATCGGCAACCTGGGCGCGGATCCTGAGATGCGCTACACCAACGAGGCGGGCATTCCGGTCACCAACGCGAGGATCGCCTTCAACCGCCGCTTCACGGACAGCGCGGGCGAGCGCCAGGAGGACACGCTCTGGGCCGACATGACCGCGTGGAACGGCCTCGCCGAGAACCTCGACCAGTACACACGCCAGGGCAGCAAGCTCTACGTCGAGGGCGAGCGCGTGGAACTCGATTTCTACAAGACGAACGCCGGCGAGGACAGGGTTAATTTCGTGCTGACCGCGAGCTTCATCCAGTTCCTCGATCGCGCGCCCAGCGACGGTGCCCCTGCTGGAGCGCCCGCAGGGAACGGCTCGGGGCGGCAGGGAGACGACATGCCCTGGTAGTCCTACAGCGCGACTAACAGCACAAGAGCCCCGTCACGCGATTTCGTGACGGGGCTTTCGTTTCTAAGAGGACTTACCCCTTCCTGATAGGAGAGGAATCACGGACAGGAAGGTGCTAGGTTCCGCGCCTTCATCATCCGGAGTACGGCGCAACGGCATCCGAAGATGTCGCCGCGCCGCCGTGCGACATCACACCGGGAATCAGTGAACACAGAAATGGAGGAATGCAAAGTGAAGACAAGAAACAGACTACCTTATCTTGAGGTGAATAGGGGTGGATACGGTCGCTTCAGGGGCGTTGAGATTGCCGTCGGAAGGAAAAGCATTTTCCGCGGCGAGCTGCACCTCTACAGGAGGGACATCGGTATTGGCGGATACACGAACTTCGTGAGGATGGGCTAGGGATGGGAGTCAGCTACACGGACAGCAGCATTTTCGAGATAGACGCAGAGGCTATTGTGAATCCGGTGAACTCCGTCGGTGTCTCCGGGGCAGGGCTGGCGAGAGAGTTCGCCACGCGCTATCCGGAGAACGACAGGCTGTACAGGAAGGCCTGCAAGGAAGGTCGGATTAAGCCGGGGCGCGGGACCATCACCGAGACAGGGTTGGACAGCCCCGGGTACATTGTCAACTTCCCCACGAAACGGCACTGGCGCGATGAGAGCCGGCTGCGCGACATACGGCTGGGCTTGGGCAACCTGAACCGTGAGCTGCTCAGACGCGGTATCCGCTCGGTCGCGCTTCCCGCGCTCGGCGTGGGTTTGGGCGGTCTTGGCTGGCGAGACGTGCGGGAGGTCATCGAGAGGGAGTTCGGCAAGCAGTCGGCAATCGAGGTAACGGTCTGCAACCCCAGACAAGAATCAGAATCGGAGTGAGAAACGTGGGACACATAATTGCACTGGAAGGCACACATGGGTCGGGCAAGAGCACACTAGCCGGGCAGATCAAGAAGGTGGCATTGGCGTCCGGTGAATGGAAGGAGGTGCAGAGCATTCACCATTCCAGGGGCGACAGCACGCCGGACAGGCTCGATGCGGATATGAAAATGGTCGAGGACGCTCCCGAAGACACGCTGTATGTCTTCGACCGCACCTACCTCAGCGAGCTGGTGTACGCGCCAATAGACGGCCGCCGCTCCACAATTTCATACGACCCACTCTACTGGGAAGAATACATGGGAAAGTGGATCGACCGAAGAGGATTAAGGTTCTACCTGATGGCCGAGCCGCTCTTTACGAGCAGTAATCCCATCGTGCAGATGTACGAGCGGCTGACAGCCTGTACGCGGTGGGTCAGAGTGGAGCCGCGAAAGTACATCGGCGACGAGCTTGCGAAGGACCTGCTTCTCGCGGTGATGAATCTCAGATTGCGGAACAGAACTCGGGACTTTCCGCAATTGCTTGAAGTCACGCAGCCGGTCCAAGATAGGAAGGACGACAGCTACTTGCGGAACATCGAGGCTGTGGCGGGTCTCGAACGCGGGCTCTACGAACTGCGAAACACGGAAGGCTTGCTCGAAGACCTCGCCGTTTTCGCGGTGACGCAGTACAGGGAAGTCAGGAAGGTGCGCGATGAGCTGGACGCGCTCCTGCTGAGTCCATTCGCGGACTACTTCCCCCAAGAATAGGTCAACCCAGCTATCGCAAACCTACGCCCGGTGGCATTTGCCATCGGGCTTTTTCTACTTGGAATCGGTGCGAGGACGCCGGGAAAGGACAACTGCTATGAGGAAGCAAATCAGGTCGGCAAGGATATTCACGCTCGGCTTCATCGGTGAGGCCGAGGTCAACGAGGGCAGCGGCGACTGCCTCGCGCTCGGCGTTGGCAGCTACGGGGACACCGTGGCCGTCGTCGCCAAGTTCGACTCGCCTGCGCTCGACATGCTGCGCGACGAGATGGAGCGCTACCCCCTCGGGTTCGTCAGCGTAATCACCCTGACCGGACAGGCGATAACCGATACGGAAGAACTCGCCGGCATTGCCGCGCTTGCGGGACGCCAGGTGGACGTTGCCCTGCACGGCATATACGCGGTCAAGTTCCTCGACAGCGACGAGAACAAGGTTGACGTGAGAACCGGCAGGCGCGGCAAGCTCTTCACCAGGAAGGAGCCTCGCTTCGAGCAGGTCGTCCTTCAGGACTTCTACTGCGTGAGCTGCCGCAACGCCGGAGGCGAGGACTGCCGGAGGACGGTTGCCGCGGAGGATATAGAAGAGGTGGAGATCGGCGGCCGCACGATGACTATCGCCAGCTGTCCTGAGTGCGACGCCATCATGACGCGCACCGGCGGCATCAAGGTACGCAGGGAGAGGCATCGCAGTCTCGCGGAGCGCAAGCTCGTCTTCGAGCCGCCTGAGTACGCCTACTGCCTCAGCTGCAGGCGGGAGGTGTCGATGATCTGGCTGAAGGCCGTGCGCCACTCGGACAGCCAGCCGCGTCCCTCCTACCGGGGAAACTGCATTCGCTGCCTCGGAATGGTCGGCACTCCCTGGCAGCGCACGAGGCTCGTTGCGGTTAAGGCGAAGACTCTGGAGAAGCTCGTCGAGGGCGCGAGGCAGGCTGAGGATGCGCTTTATGAGCGGCGCATGGAGGAGGCGCGAAAGCGCCACAGGCAAGATACGGAGCTGAAGGCGAGTCTGGAGAAACGGCGGTTTCAGGAGGCTATGACGCAGTTGAGACAGCAGTACAGAGTTGCATAGAAGAGAGCGACGCCATTAGAAATGGATGGCGTCGCTCCCAACACGCAGGCCCCGTAGCTCAGTTGCGCGAGCTGGTCTCTGAGGGAGGAATGGGACCGAAATCCCACCGGGGCGCATATATCAATTGTACACCACAGAATGATCACCAAGCCCCTGCCGAATACCGGTGGGGGCTTTCTCTTCTACGAACGAAAGGAAGAACTATGGGCTGGGACTACTCGATTGGATTGGATCACCTGAACAACCAGGTGAACAGGGCGCTTGGGAACGTCGGCGCGACTGAGGCGAAGATGACGACCACTTCGCAGAGGCTATTTGCGGCAAAGGCTGAGGGCAGGACCTACGACGACTTCATCGAGGTCTGGTTCGTCGCCACCGCGCCCGTGAGCGGGGAGCGATTCATCGGCGTCATCCTCTTCGACGCCGACATGGAAGCGAAGGTCGAAATGCTCGCCGATGCCGGAGACCTGATCTACGACGATATGAGCGACAAGGTGTACAGCTCCGGTTCGCAGCTTGTGCAGTGCTGGGGCCGCAAGGTGATGGAGACACAGATGCTGCCTGCGTACTACGCATGCCCGCTCGAATACCTCGACGAGGTTCCCGCGAGAAGCGATGCAGAGGAGAGGTGGCGGGACGAGGTGCGCCGCAGGGCGAGTGCAGGCAACTAGAGCCGGATGCGGTCGGTGACGGCATTCGCATAAAGATGGAAAGGAACGGAAATGCCAAAGAACAGAGGAAAGAAGACCTACAGGCGCAGGAAGTCCGGCGGCAAAAAGCAGACGCCTGAGCAGAGGATACTGGAGTACATGCTCGGGCTGAAGGAAGAGGTTCTGAAGCGGGAGGTTATGCCCTGGGACTCCGGAAGGCTGGGACACCTGCCCTACAACCCGTTCACGAGCCACCAGTACGGCGGCTCGTTCAACATGTTCATGCTTCAGGTGCGCGCCTTCGGCACGGGCTGGACGGACCCGCGCTTCGTCACTAGGGGCAAGGCGAGGGAGCTCAAGGCCGACTTCCGCGGCCAGCGCATGACGCAGCTCTGGTATCCGATGCAGCGGAAGGAGGTCAACGAGGACACGGGCGAGGAAGAGGTGGTCGGCGTGTACTATCGTCCGTTCTTCGTGTTCAACGTGGAGCAGTTCGCGAACCTCGCGGAGCTGGACATACCGCCGCTTCAGGTATCGGACTGGGGCGATACGCCGGCTGGCGAGCGCATCGAGGCGGTGAAGGAGCATATGCTGGCGAACTTCAGGACCGCTCCCACGATGCGTGAGGAGGCGATGATACGCGCCCCGCACTACCGGCCTGCGACTCACGAGGTCGTGCTGCCGCCGACGCGGGAGTACCGGAAGCCGGAGCGGTTCGCGCAGTCGATGATCCACGAACTGGTGCATGCGACCGGCGCGCCGGGCGAGCTCAACCGATTCAAGGTCAACAGGTACGGCTCGCCCTGCGCCCCACAGGGAGGCGACTACGCGTACGAGGAGATGGTGACGCAGTTCGCCACCGCCTCGCTGCTCACGCAGTACGGCTTCGCGCACGAGCGCAAGACCAGCGCCGACTACATTGTGAGTTGGTATAGGGCAATCGAAGACAAGCCGGAGCTGCTGGGCGGCGCGATCAAGGACGCGATGGCGGTGATCAGGTTCGTGAACGAGGACAATCCCCCGCCGAACGCCGAGGACTTCGGGGACGAGGAGGTTCTTCAGGAGGCTGCGTAGGCAGCAGGCGCCGGGTCACGGAACCTGAGATCGGCGCGGCCCATCGATGGGTCGCTGCCGCTGGGAAGCAGCAACGGAGAGGCACAACTGAAATGACAGACATGAAATACGGCATAGCCCGCAGGATCATCCACAAAGAGCTTCCGGACATCCCGGTAGGCTTCGGGGAGTTCCTGCTTGAACTGCACTACCCGGAGCAGGAGAAGGCACAGGGCACGGTGTTCTTCGTGAGCAGGCACGACGCTCACGAGTGGCTGCGCGACTACTTCAACGACTTAGAGGCCACCTTCGAGGAGGTGATGGCGGCGAAGGAGTGGATAGACGCGATGCCCGAGTTCGCCGGCCACATGCTGATAGACATCTCCGACGTGGTGGCGCCCCGCAGACGCGAGAGGCCGACCGAGGTATGGCTGGCGCTGGACTACATAGACTGCGCCTGCGAGAAGGACTACATCAAGCCCGCTCCCGCGAGCGAGACCATCAGGACCGGATACGAGGTCATGTGTGGCGTCTGCGGGGCAGCATTCGACGACTGCCCCAACTCGCGCCTCGGCGAGGTGCTTGCGGCGGGACTGCCGTTCGACGAGCACAACATCGAGTACGCCGGCAAGGCGTAGAGAAAGCGAACCGCAAAGTGAAGCCCCGGTGCGACTGCGCATCGGGGCTTTTTCTTTGGCGCATATACGGGGAAGGAGCGATATGAGCGGAAGATACACCTGCGGGTGCTGCGGACAGCACTACGAAACCGAGGCTGCGGCGAGCGCATGCTGCGCCCCGGACGAGAACACACTGCACGTAAGGCGTGACACGTTGGCGTCCGTGACGGTCTGCGGACTGCCTGTTGCGGAAGTCAACTGGCAGTTCGAGTGGGAGTTCATCGCCTACGAACAAAGCGAGAGCTTCGACCCGAACTCCTACTGCCACGCGTGCATCGGGGAGAACCGAGGATAAGAAGCCAGCCCGAAAGGGCGGAGAGGGAAAGCAATGATAGGAACGAGTGACGCGAAGACGAGAGAAATCGTGGATGCGCTGTACGGGCCTGAGCCGGTTGCCACTGCTCAGGTGACGGCCGCCGCGCCGGAGCCGGTGAGACCGCCTGCGCAGCCAGGCGAGAGCAGGGACCTGCCGCTCGACAGGCCGAACGTGAGGGCGGTCGTGAGCATGGAGGTGCGCATGTCCGGCGTTGACGAGTGCATGCGCCGACTGGCATACGAGGCAAAGGAGGTCGAGCCGAGCGACGAGATCCCCACGCGGAACCGTGCGCTGATGGAGATGGGCAAGTACCTGGAGCCGCTGGTCAAGCAGCTGATGCGCGAGGACGGCTGGGAGATCGAGGGCGAGCAAGATGATGTCGTCGAGTTGCCCCACGGCAGGATCATCCTCACCGGACACCCCGACGGCGTGGCGAGCCACCCGGTGAAGACATCGGGCGCGCCTGCCGTCATCGAGATCAAGACGCGGTCGGTGTCGATGGCCGAGTACGCCTGGGAGGTGGGTGTCGAGCGCACGCATCCCGACGCCGTGAACCAGGCCGCGCTGTACAGCATGGCGAGGTTCGGCGAGATACGGGACATCGTGGTGGTAACGATGGCGCGCGACTCCGGGGACTACAGGGCGGAGCGGATACCGGCGGCGCGCGCGAAGCAGGCGTACGACAGGACGATGAAGCGCGTGAGCGAGATAGGCCGGATGGTGCTGAAGGGCGATATACCGGAGCCGGAGCTTCCACAGGGAGACTCCCACTGCCAGTCCTGCCCCTACAGGAGCCTGTGCGGAAACGCCGAGAAGCCTGAGAACCCCGGCGAGGGCGGTCTGACGGACGAGGAGCTAGAGTCGCAGCTGAGGTCGTGGATCGACGCCAGCTCCGGCGCCCCGAAGTCCAGCTCTCCCGCGTCGAAGCAGAAGAAGGCGGCATCAGAGACGATCAAGGCGCACCTCGTCTCGACCGGCGAGCTCGCCGGCGAGATGGTGATCGACGGTAAGACGTGGAATATGAAGGTCTCGGAGAAGCCGGGAGTCAGCATCGACATGGACGCGTTCAACGAGCTTGTCGCTCCCGAGGTCCGCGAGCAGGTGGTGCTGCCGACCGTGAGTCGGAGGCTCAACATAACGCCCGCGAAGAAGAAGTAGAGATCGGGGCAGACAAGCCGCCAAACAAGACTGCCCCAATGCAAATGGGCGCGGGCAATGCAGATTGCCCGTGCCCTTTCAGTGTATCACGGAAAGGAACGAGGTCAATTGGAGAAGAGAGAATTCACCGATTTCGAGAGGGTAACGCACAAGGGAAAGTACGCGGTCGTGTACGACATCGCCCACGACAAGGACGGCGGGCTGTACTACCTGAGCATGGCTGGCAGCCGCCAGATGTCCGAGGGCATTGCGGCCGCATTGCTCGACAGCGGGCACCGCAACAAGAACGAGGTGTACCTGAACACGCCGCTCAACGGCGAGGACGGGCTGTGGAGCAAGTCCACGAGGATAAAGATCGCCACGCACACGATAGGAGCGATGCGCCGCATCACCAGGAAGGTGCAGGGAACAAGGGTAGCGCAGGTGGTGCTGGTGTCCAACCTGCTGCGCTGGGACTACAACTACGCCCACATCCAGACCAGGGCGGCCATAGAGGAGAAGGACGAGTCTGACCAGGCGAAGGCGCAGAAGGAGCTTGCTCAGAGGCGCTTCATCCTGATGGCGGACGAGCAAGAGGACAGGACGGTGATAGCGCAGCGCTGGTTCGCCTACCTGCCCAAGCGCGTGAGCGAGCCGATGCTTGCGGAGTGGGCGCAGCCCCTGTGGGACTACTGCGTGCTGGCGCAGAAGGGCATCGAGCCACTGACGAGACTGCGGGGCAAGGCGTGGCTATGCGAGCCGTCGAGTGAGGTGCTGCGGGACGCCATCGGCTATCTGGGACGGTCCGGCAAGCTGCCGCTGCCGGATGGCTTCCCCGAGACGATGCAGCCGGTCGAGTACGAAGTGGCAGCCGACTGATTGCGAGGTGATCGAATGGTAACGACGATACGGAAACCGAACAAGACTAGAATGCGGAAGCTCCCTGTGCCGGTGGACGAGCTTCCCGAGTACAGGGACGCGGTCGAGTGGGCGACGGGCGTCAGGGCCGAGGCGGAGAAGACGATAGCGCGGGAGACGGCCGTCATTCCCATTGGAGTGATGCAGCGCTGCGACGAGCTTCTGGGCAAGGGCATGAGCAGGAGGCAGCTTGAGCTCATCGAGCTGTGGAGCGGGGTCGGCGCAAGGGGGTGCCACCCCGGAGCGGGCGACTTCTACGCGCTTCAGCATGTGCTTCAGAACTTCGCCCTGCTCCCCGGCATCGGCGAGGACGTGGGCGCGTGGTGGCTGCATGACTCCGACGGGCGCGGCAAGGAGCGCGACGGACAGCTGAACTACTACGTTCTGATCGAGGGGCATCACAAGGCGCATACGGAGTCAACCGTCTTGCTGACCGAGGCGCTGCGCACGGCGCTGGCGTCGCTCCTGCCCGATATTCCGTCCGCGCCCGCCGTGCTGGGCATGCTTCAGGCCGGACAAGGGGAACTGCCGGAGGACGAGAGACTGCAGGTCACGCTGTCTGAGGTCACGCACCTCCTGAACGAGATGGAGTGGCGGCGTGACCGCATCGAGAGCGACTCGCGTGAGCACACCAGTAAGCGGATAAGTGTAGAGGAAGTGCATAAGTCCCTGTCGTCCGCGGGACTGACCGACTTCCTCGTGGACTGCGGCGCGATCGACAGCGCGGAGGCAGTGCGCAATGCTATCGAGCGTTTCGGCGCGAGGGTGCGCGGCTGCGTGAGCTGCACGAACTGGTTCGCGGTAGACGAGGACAAGATTCCCTACGACTGGTACAACCGCTGCCCGGGCTGCTCCGCCGGCTGGACGCCGCATATCTCCATGGGAGGTCACTACGGCAGGCCCGCAGAGGAAATCCTCGTCGAGGAGGTGCGCGGGCACACCGAGTTCACCATCGACCTTGGCGTGAAGGTCGCGCTCGCTGAAGGAACTACCGTGCAGCACGCCCGGCGGATGCTCAGGGGAGTGGTCGAAAGCCCCGATGCAGTGAAGAATGATCTGCGAGTCTGTCCGCTCGCCGGTGACTGCAAGTCGCTTTGCGGCGCGCTGCAGGTCAAGGGCAAGCGCAACATCCCGCTTGCACCGGAGGACGGCAGGTACGAGTCCTGCGAGATCTACGCCTTCAGGAACATGGCAGAGGGCGTCGAGGGTGAAGTCCGCGAGGACATTGCCCGGGAGTGGATCCGGCAGACGAACGAGAAGGCCCGAAGTATCGAGCGCATGCAGGTCAGCGCGTTCGACGCTGATTCCGGGAAGTCGGCCGAGGCGCAGCCGGACGACACGGTTGAAACTCCGACCGTCAGCGTGCAGGCGTCGATGTTCTAGAAGTGATGCGGGACTCGCCAAGGGGCGGGTTCCGCTTTGACGACAAGAGGATAAGGACAAGGTGAGATGACTGACCTGAGAGTTCCGGAGACCGGGGCGGACGAATGGAGCGTGCGGCTGTGTCCGGGGAGCGGATACGACGCTATGTGGTATCGGGGGGCGGAGCCGGCTTCCGAGCAGCCGGTCTCCAAGATGGCAATACACGACATCAGTCGAGGCGCATTGGAGAGCGAGCGCATGGCCGGCTACTGGAAGCTGTACCTGTACACCAGCGCGAGTGAGCGCATGGACCCTCCGCGCATAGCGAGGGTGGTGACGCTGGGGAGGGCGACGGATTTCGACAACCTGGACGAGGCGGTGATGGAGGCGGTGCGCGTGGGCGCAAGGGAAGCGGGCAAGCGGGAGAAGTCGGAGTACACGGTGTACGTGCCCTATTCCGGCAGCTCGTCGATAAGCGTGTCGGCGCTGTCCGAACAGGAGGCGCTGTCCATCGTGCATCAGTGGGTGCGCTCCGGGGATTCGAGGTTCTACGACAACGCGAAGGACGACGGCTTCGAGTACGAGCATAAGGACATAGGAGTCTAGCGCCTGCCGCAGGCTCCTGCATCAATCCGAACAAGCGAAAGCCCCTCTCGATACGAATCGAGAGGGGCTTTCTGTTTTGACGCCGCATCAGCGGCTGAATGGAAAGGAACGAGTAGATGACAACATCGAACCACCACGAAGAGCCTATCGACATCGGGCTTCTTCAGAAACTGAGGCAGGTCAGGCTGGACGGCGGCATCACCGACGACGACCGCATCGTCTTCTTCGCCCCGGACGAGCCGGTCAGCCTGCACAGCGCGTTCGGGCACCGGGCGGACGACGCGACCTTCAACGGCATAGTTACGGCGAACTTCCGCGCGCTGAACCCGGGCCTGGTGAGAGGGTAGCGCGATGGAGATAGCGAAACGGCAGATTGACGGACTTCTCAGGGGAACGGCGGACGTTCTGATACGGACGGCGCCCACGTTTCTGGCGGTCATGTGGATCTCGTCCAAGGCGCTGGGATGGGGACTCTCCGAGATGCTCGAGATGCTAACGGAGTTACAGCCCATCTCCCCGCTGCTGAATCTGGTGACAGGCGGATAGCGCCGTCTCTCAAAGCCAACGGAACCCACTGGCCATGAGCCGGAAAGGAAAAGACATTGGAGAACAACAACGGAAAGCACAACATCGACGGAACGGGAGACGGCGCGTTCTCGAAGGGGATCGTGCAGCAGCTGCAGGAGGAGCTGGACCCGAAGCTGGTGGACAGCTACACCGGCGCGGGCGGCAAGGAGTATTCCTACCTGGAAACGAACGAGGTCATCAACCAGCACAACCGCATCTTCGGGCACGGCAACTGGCACTACAGGGTGAAGGCGGGTCCCACGCTCTACCGGGTGGAGCATGTGGACGACAATACGGGAGCGATCCGCAGGGGCGAATACTACGCGGCACTCGTGGCGCTGTACGTCTTCGATCGCGAGATGTTCAGCGACGAGGGCTTCGGCCTCGTCGACCGGATGAAGCCGGGCGTCTCGATGCACGTCGTTCTGGAGAACCACGAGAAGGCGCGCAAGGGCAGCATCTCGGACGGCCTGAAGCGGTGCAGCCGGGGTCTGGGCAACCAGTTCGGAAACGCGCTGTACGCGGGCGACGGGGAGAGCTCAGCGTCCGATCCCAACCAGCCGACCTGCCCCAGGCACGGACCGGGCAGGCACATCCACGAGAGCAATCGCGGGGACGGCTACTACTGCTCCCGCAAGGACAGCACCGATACCGGCTACTGCGAGCAGACGCCGTACGTGCCGGCAGAGGTTCCGCTGAGCAGGGAGACGGCGAGCTATGCAGCGCCCGCGTCGAGCGGCCCTCAGCGCAACGGCCGCGCAACCGCGTCCGCGCGAACTGCTCAGGATGCGGCAGGCGAGTGGCCGTATGCCGCGCGGGAAGCCGTGGAGCAGCCTACCCCCACGGCAAACGGGAATGGTTCGGGCGCGCTCTCGCGTGACGAGGTCATGGAGGAGTACGTCACCATAGGCGTGGAGTGCGGGCTGAACAGGGGACAGATCTTCACCAACTACATGCGCAAGCACGGCAAGCCCATCAGCCAGGCGACGAGCGAAGAGCTGGCGCTGCTGGTGCAGCAGGCCCGCGAGATCGAGCGCGAGCAAGGCTAGACATTTGGGGCGGCGTGTCGTCACGTCGCCCAATCATCGATACATATGACCGCGACGAGGGTAAAGTCGCGGGAGAGATACGGGAGAACCGACATGGGACTGGACATAGGATTTGTGGAGAAGATCAACTGGAGCGCGCCCCGGCCGGGACTGGCGCTGTGGGACAGTCATCTCGTTCACTACGCCTGCATCCAGAACGACGAGGTGCTGACGCTGGAGGAGATCAGGTCTGCATACGAGTCGATGGAAGAGCGCGGCGGATACGAGCAGGACGACGTCGAGCAGGCGAGAGTGTTCTTGGAGTGGTGCGAAGAGTATTGGAAGGAGCGCGATCTGCCGGCGCATTGCGGCATTTCGGTGACGCTCTTCTACTAGCGGCAACTGGGTTCATCGAGCGCTGATGAGCTATGGTAATATACGGATAACTCGAAGGAGGGTTACCTTTGGTGACTACAAACGAAGGACAGCAGATAGAGGCTGTTGGAGAGAGGACCATTGGCGAGCGCATGGCTGCCGTCGAGGCTCAGCAGGAACTGCTGATCGAAGTGGTGCGCGAGAACGGACGGCGGAGCGATGAGAACTACCGGGCGCTCGACGCGAAAATTGGGGCGCT
The DNA here is from genome assembly GCA_965204855.1 of Dehalococcoidia bacterium. GTDB lineage: Bacteria > Chloroflexota > Dehalococcoidia > Lucifugimonadales > JADFKI01 > Bin90. Next base: position 334,895 of record OZ242018.1, on the reverse strand, counting down.
GGACACAAAGTTCGACACGAAGATCGACTCTTTGGACGCAAGGGTCAACGCCAAGATAGACCGCCTGACGTATTTCATGCTCGAGATAGGTGGCGCTGTGGTCGTTGGCATCGTGCTGCAGCTAGTCCGCTAACAGAGCATACTTAAAATTAAGAGCCCCGGTCGGCAATTCGCCGATCGGGGCTTTTTCTTTACCTGAAACAGATTCAAATCGAGGAGAATGAAATGAACGCTACTACTGAGATAACCGTCCCGCTGAATTGCCTGACGGTTTCGGACTTGAATGTAAGGCGAACTCCGGCGGACTCCGCTTCCGACGCTGAATTGAAGGCCTCGCTCGCCGCTCACGGCCTCCTTCAGAACCTCGTCGTCCACAGGAACGAGAGCATCGAGGGGCACTACGACGTTGACGCCGGCAGGCGCCGCGTCACGCAGCTGAAGGAACTTGCCGCAGAAGGCGTAATCGGCGAGGACTTTCCCGTGCCCTGCATCCTGCTCGAGGATGCGTCGACGGCTGTCGAGGTATCCCTCGTCGAGAACACGATGCGAGCCGACATGCACCCTGCTGACCAGGTGGAGGCATTCGCGCGGCTCGTGAGCGAAGGCAGCACAGTTTCGGAGATCGCCGTGAGACTCGGCATGTCGGAGAGGACGGTCGAGCAGCGCCTGCGCCTCGGCAACGTCTCCCCGATGCTCCTTGAGGCGTACCGGAATGGTGAAACCAGCCTGGAGACACTGACGGCGTTCGCTCTGACGACCGATCAGAAGCTGCAGGAGGAAATCTGGAACAACCTGTGTGAGACGAGAGGGTTTGTGGGCAACTACCACGTCCGTGAGATTTTGCTTGAGGACCGCGTTCGCGGCGACTCGCGACTCGCGCAGTTCGTCGGAATGGATGACTATGAGCAGGCCGGGGGCGGCGTGACGCGGGACCTGTTCGCCGCCGAGGACGACAGCGGCATCTGGCTCGAAGATCCTCACATTCTGCATGACCTCGCCGACCGCAAGCTGGCGGCGATTGCCGAGGAACTGAGAGAGTCCTGGAAGTGGGTGGAGTTCGCTCTGGAGTTCGGATGGGAGGAAGAGGGCAAGTTCAACAAGGTTCACCCCACAAAGGGAGAGTTGACGCCAGACGAGGAGGCTGAGACGGACGGCCTGATGGAACGGCTGCGGGAGATACGGGAAGCCGGGGTCTCCGAAGAGATGCGGGAAGAATACGACAAGGTCAACCGGCGGCTTCAATGTCTGAGGGACCTGAAGGCATCCCGCGACACTTACTCTGAGGAACAGCGGGCGATGGCAGGATGCGTCGTGACGATTGACTACTCAGGGAAGTCTAAGGTAATCGAGGGTCTCGTGAGGCCCGGCGATGCGCCGAAGGTCGAAGGCGGTCGAGATAGCGGCGGCTACAAGGACGCCCAGACAGTCGCGCGGGAGAAGGCAGGCTACAGCAAGAAGCACATGGACGCTATGCGCGACGAGCGTACCAGGATCGTGCGCTCCCACCTGTCGGGCGCGTTCACTGAGGCGTTCGACCTTCTGCTGTTCCAGATGGCCCGGGAGGTGTTCGCCGTGGAGAGGTACTTCACTCATGCGCTCGATGTCGAGCTGTTCCGTGATGGCAGCCGGCACGAGGCGGCCAGTTCAATAGACATCGAGGCGCTTTCGACCGACTGGGCGAGAGAATCGGACGATGGCGTTGCATTTGAGCAAATGCGCTCGCTCAGCGAACAGGAGAAGCAGGCGCTATTCGCTGCTTGTGTCGCCATGACCCTTAGGGGGCAACTGACGGTGGATGCCACCGTCTCTCCGGAGGTCGAGATGGTCGTTGACGATCTCGGAATCGACTTTGAGGCGAATTTCCGCCCCACCGTGGATAACTTCTGGGGTCGGTTGACGAAACCCCGAATCCTCGCTATTGCCGAAGATACCCTGGGCGCGGAGTGGGCTGACGCTCACTCGGGGGACAAGAAGGCCGCGCTCGCGCAGGCAATGGAAGACACCTTCGCCGAGGGCGACGATCTGCCTGAAGGCATCACTCCGGAGGGCCGCGAGTCTGCCCTTGCATGGACTCCGGCAGGATTCGTCGCGGATTAGAGTTTCTGCATGTAGCCACGAGAATGTGTCTGTCGCGCCACGGGCGTGACAGGCCGACAGCACCTTAACAACTTAAGAGAGGAAGAACATGAGCAGACTTTCAGCCCAGGCGGATATGGAATATCTGCCCTCATACTGTCCCACCATCGCGGGGCTAGTGCAGCTCTTCGACAACATCGGGCAACTGCGTGACCTCGCTCCCCTGCGGCTCATCGACCCATGCGCCGGGGAAGGAGACGCCCTGCGGACGCTGGCCGATGCGCTGCGGGCGGAGTACGAGAGCAGGACCGGACGACGGATCGCAAGGAAGCAGATAGAGACCTACGGCGTGGAGCTGGACACGGGGCGCGCCCGCAAGGCCCGCAGGAAGCTCAAGCGCGTCGTGCAGACCGACTACTTCAACACGCTGGTTACGCCGGAAGCGTTCAACCTGATGCTCTTGAACCCGCCCTACGACTACGACGCGGACTACAAGCGGCTGGAGCAGCGGTTCCTGGTGCGGGCGACACAGTTGCTGGCCGCGGGCGGCATTCTCATATACATGGTGCCCCGCCACGTGCTCAACACAAGCGCGAAGTTCCTGGCGCGCAACTACTCCAGCTTCCGCGTCTGGCAGGAGGACGGCAATCCCGACGCCGAGCGCTTCAACCAGGTGATGCTCGTCGCCGTTCGCAATACCAGCCCGCCGAGCCAGACCGAAAACCGGCAGAGCCTGGAACGCTTCGCCCAGGGCAAGGAGGACGTCATCGGCGAGGACGTCAGGTACAGCCTCACGGCTGCAGAGAAAGACGTGGACAGGTTCGCCGCGCTGCGCGTGGACTACGCCGACGTGCTGGAGGAGATAGCGCGCTCCGGCTACGAGACGCGGGTCGAGTGGCGCGACATGACCAGTCCCCCCGCCAACGACATCGTGGAGCCCCTGATGCCGCCCCGCGTGGGTCACATGGGGCTGATCATGTCCGGCGGCGGCGTGGGCGGTCTGGGCATCGGACTGGCTGGCGACGAGGATGCCACGATATTCAGAGCAGCCTCGAAGAAGGTCGTGGACGTGCAGAAGGAGAACGAGTCCGGCACCGTGCAGCGCCTGATCGAGCGCATGACCAGCAGCGCCGTCACCCTGGACCCCGCCACATGGGAGTTCACCGACGACGTGCAGCTCGGTGAGTTCGTTGCGAAGTGGAGCAGGGAGCTTGCGGACTACCTCGCGGCGATAATGCCTCCCAAGTACAGCCCGCAGGCGCTGCGCGACCTGCTCGGACACGCGCCCGAGTACCACAGGCTGCTGCGCAGGCCCATGCCCGGCAACGGGCAGAGACTCGCAATCGAGGGCGCGATGTTCTCGCTGCTCTCCGGTGAGTCCGGCACCACGGTCGTGGGAGAGATGGGCACAGGAAAGACCTACATCAGCCTCGCGGCATCGTACCTCGCGGGGCTGCGGCGAGTCTTCATCCTCTGCCCTCCTACCCTCGTATGGAAGTGGGAGGACGAGATACTGAAGACGATACCCGGGGCGCGGGTGTACGTCGTCGGGCGGAAGCCGGTCGGTCCGAAGGCGAGGCAGGAGTTCTACCGGCTCTACCGCAGCCCTCTCAAGCAGATCCGGTGGCTTGAGCGCAACTACGGCAGGCAGGACACGGACACTCCGGTGTACGCCATCTTCGCGCACAGCACGGCGAAGCTGAGCTATGGCCGCATACCCGCCGTCCACTGGCGCTGGGGCTACCGCCCGCAGCCGCAGTACGCGGAGACGACCGGCGAGCCGGTGCATCCGAAATGGCGGCCGTTCATCGAGGAGGTCGAGGTGCAGAAGGACGATGACGACGACCGGAGCGACGAGAGGCTCACGAAGGTCGTCAGGCGCAGGGTCCAGAGGATGTGCTGCACCGAGTGCGGTCAGCCCATACTCGTGGGCAAGGACGACGAGCCCGCCGAGTGGGACTGGCTGGCACGGCGCAGGCGCTTCTGCGACAGCCGCATCACGACAGGACGCGCCGTGTTCAAGGACAACCTGGGCATGGACGCCTACGGCACCGATTCGCGCAGGTGCGGCGCTCCGCTCTGGCAGGCGCTAACGAACACAAGGGTCAGCGCTGTCGATACCGGCTTTCCCACGCGCGGTGAGAAGCTCAAGCAGAAGGTTCTCAGAAAGTACCTGTACGCCAACAGCGTGGACGCAAATGAAGCCCTCTCCTACCGAGGCATGGGCTCGCTGTCTCCCGACTATTCGCCCGACGAGTTCGCGGTAGCCGAGTCTGAAGAGCGCGAGATATTCAGGACGAAGCAGATACCGCCCCGGCGGTACGACCTTGCGGAGTATATCAAGCGGTACATGCCCGAATTCGCGCAGTTGGTGATCAATGATGAGGTTCACCAGTTTAAGGCGGGTAACTCGGTGCAGGGCATGATGGCACGCATGATGTCGGAGATAGTTCCGCAGAACATGAGCCTGACGGGAACTCTTATGGCAGGCTACGCCCGGGACCTCTTCCACCTGCTCTGGGGCTTCGGCGGTCGCGGCATACGGCGCGACTTCGGACACGGCGAGGAGACACGCTGGCGCAACATCTTCGGATTTGTGGAGAAGACAGTCTACCTCGACACCGAGAACAGCAAGCGCAGCCGCAACAAGAAGCAGAACTCAAAGCCCAAGGACCTGCCGGGGGCGATGCCGGGCGTGCTGCGCTACATCCTGGGGCAGGCGGTGTTCATCCGCCTGCTGGACGTGGCCGCCGGACTGCCCGACTTCAGCGAGCACTCGATCACCGTGGACCTCGACGAGACGCCTGATCCCGTCACCGGCGACACGCAGAAGGACGTCTACCAGGTGATGGAGCGGCGAGTCAAAGAGGAGATAAAGTCGCTGACTTACACGAATCCGCGCGCCGCCGCGCAGCTCGTGTCCATATTCGGGCAGGCTGTCATCAGCTACCCCGACTGCTGCACGCAGCCGGGGGCGTCGGTGATACACAGCCCTGCTGACGGCAGCGTGCTGATCAACCGGCCTCCGCTCTCCGCCGACAGGCTCTACCCGAAGGAGGAGAAGCTCCTGGAGATAGTGAAGGCGGAGAAGGAGGCGGGCCGCAAGGTGCTGGTATTCTGTGTCCACACCAACAAGAGGGACGTGATGCCGCGCCTGGCCGACGTCCTCGGCAAGGAAGGCATCCGCGCGAGCGTCCTGCGCTCCAACACCGTCGATGCCGACAAGCGCATGGGCTGGCTGGACGAGCAGCTCAGAACGGGGCTGGATGTGCTGATATGCCACCCGCAGCTCGTAGAGACCGGCGTGGACATGCTGGAGTTTCCGACCATAATCTGGATGGAAGCCGACTACAACACCGCCCGCGTCAGGCAGGCGTCGCGGCGCTCCTGGCGCATAGGGCAGACCCAGCCCGTGCGCATCTACTACCTCACTTACGGCGACAGCAAGCAGACGCAGGCGCTCTACCTGATAGCGCAGAAAGTCGCTACCTCGCTCGCCGTCGAGGGCGACCTGTCGAACGACGGGCTCACCGCGATGGCAGGCGGGGACAGCATGGGCCGCGACATCGCGAGGATGCTCGTCGAGGGCGACTTCGAGTTCGACGGCAGCTTCGAGTCGGGCATCAACATCGCGGGACTCGACACCGACGCCGAGAGCGAGCAGCTGCTGGTGGACGACGCCGATGCCTGGGACGTTGACTTCGAGGCCGAGGAGGCGGACGGACTGAGCGCGGACGTCGCGGCGTCTCTGGTGACGCAGACTCTCACGCCCGCCGATTCTGCCGACGGAAGCGATGACGCCGGGGACGGCTTCAGGATGCCTCTGTTCGGCACGCTTGAGCCGGGCGCGGAGGCTCTCGAGGTGTGCGACGGCTGCGAGCAGTTCATAGTACCCGACGAGCAGCGCATCAAGACCCCTGCCGCCGAGAGCATTAGCTCGATTGACGGGATCAGGATAGTGCCCGGGCGGGTGTTCCACACCGGCTGCTACGGCCCGTGGGACGAGAGGATGAAGGCAAGGGCGGACGGCAACGAGCCAGTGGAGGTTGCGCCGCCCCTCAACGCCCCGAAGGCGGCGCCTGAGCCTGCTGCCGACGTGCCCGAGCCTGAGAGCTTCGGCGCTGTGAGCATGGACGATTGGCTGAGCGCCTTCGACCTGACGACAGAGGACATGGAGCGCGGCAGGCGCAAGAGGAGCAGACGCAAGAAAGGAGCGGAGGCTGCGGAGCAGCAGTCCCTGCTGAACGTACACTAGATTACCGGCAACCCCGGTTCTGACCGACGGCCCCCACTCGCTACGGCGGTGGGGGCTTTTGTCGTCAGGGAAGGAATCTGAAATGGAACGGAAAGTTATTAGGGTCTGCGACTGGTGCAGGGAAGTGATCCCCTCTGACGCGCCAGCGGTGCAGACGACATCCGTGGATGTGACAAGCGTAACCGGAAAGGACTCGCGTGCAACGGTGTCCACGGTCAGAAGCTACCACGCGGGTGAGAGGGACTGCTATCGGCGGTTCCTGCACCAGCAGCACCTGCGGGCGACGGCGGCCGATCCGATGAAGACCGAGCCGCTCAGCGCGGATGCCGTAAGCCAGGACGCATACGAGTGGGGAGAGGAGTTCGACATGACCGCCGAGGAGAGCCTAAGTGGAACCAGGCGGAAGTTCGGCGGCGCTCACTCCGCAAGAGTGCTGCGAAACCGGCGAATGGCGAAGGGATAGGAAGCGACTGTTGGTTCTGACGATTACCGGAAGACGAGAGAGGATTGAAATCGACCCGGTGGCGGCTGCCGCTCACCTGCGCAGGATGCTCAGGCAAGCCCCCAAAGGGAACTCGGCCGACCTCATCGAGGCACTGGCGCTGCTGGGATACGACAGGGACAGCCTGAACAGGGACGCCGCAGGACTTCTCATCGTGAGGGGGCCCGAGGCACTGTTCGAGCTGGTACGCGAAGAGCTATATGGACTGGGGCATGAGCAGTTGCACGTTGCGGCGCTGACGCGATTCGACGGGCTTCTGGCGAAGAGGATGGTCTATCAGGGCACGGTTGACGGCATTCAGAGGCTGGAGCCTAGGGACATCTTCCGCGACGCGCTGCTTACTGGCGCGGAGTACGTGGTGCTGTTTCACAACCATCCGTCGGGAAAGGTGCAGCCGAGCAGGCTGGACAGGCGAACGACGAGGGACATGTGCCGGGTGGGCAAGATGCTGGGGATCGAGATTCTCGACCACATCATCTGCCACAACGACCGGGCGTTCAGCATGCGGCGCGCAAGGATGCTCCCGAAGCTCACGCGCAGAAAGTAAATGACAGGAGAGAGAGAGCGAATGCTAAAGGAAGTAACCGCGACGATGAACGTCGCCCGGGAGACGAAAGACCTGACGGAGTTCCTGGACAGCGAGGAGCCGATTGCGGAGACACTAGAGGACTTCCGATTGGATTTGAGCGAGGAACTGGACCTGACCACGGGTGAGACTGATAACGGGAGAGAAGGCAACTACGGTGCGCGTGAACGTCCCAGGGTTGTTGCCGGAGTCACCGACGAGGTGATGACGGCTGGCGGCAAGCTGTTCGTTACGCTCAACACCGATGAGGACTGGAGGCTTTTCGAGGTATTCATCCGCGTCGGCAAGTGCGGGGAGATCGAGTACGCCCACCTTGAGGGACTTGCGCGAATGGTCTCGTACTGCCTGCGCATCGGCGGACGTGTCGAAGGAATAGTCGACCAGCTGAGCGGGATCACGTCGGAGCCCGTATGGAACAGGGGTGTGCTCGTGCGCTCCGCTGAGGACGGCGTAGCAGTCGTGCTGAAAAGGTTCCTCGGAGGTGAGTACGACAGCCTGCTCGAAAGGGCGCTGGGGTGCCGACCGGCAGGGGAGAATGGCGCTTCCAGAGTTGGCTCTACCGTGGTAAGCGAAGGTGTTCGTCCCGGCATCAGGAAGTTGGACCGGGGCGATGGGCTCGCGTGAAGTTGGCCGAACTCGCATGATCTTCAGGGCCAGGTTGACAGGCCTGGACTCACGGAAACTAAGATCGGAACGAGCGTCCCTAATCACGCCCACGCCTTTCAGGGACGGAATTATGGCTTTAGATTCATCACCCTTCTCTATTGGCGAACATCGGTTATAATCTGAAAAGGAGATAGGAAATGACTACCATCAATTCGATCGACGACCTGTTGCGACTGCTGGACGAAAACGAGCAGTTTCTGGCAGCCGTGCGGTACAAGATCCTCACTGAGGAATTGATTAGGCTGCCTCACGAGTTCGGGGAGTTCCAGAAAGAAGTGAAGGTATTCCAGCGGGATACGAAGGAGTTCCAGAGGGGAGCGGAGGAAAGGTTCGACGGCATCGACAGGCGCTTCGACGGTATCGATGAGCGTTTAGACGGTATCGACGGGCGATTGGACACTCAGCACGCTCTGTTCAGTGAGCAGAATAGAAGCCTCGACAGGTTCCGCGGAGCTTATGCAATGGAAGGAACGCGCAGGTTCAGGAGGATTATCGCCAGGACTATCGCCCGCGCCCGGGGCAATCGGCTGTCGGCAACGGTGGTGCTGGATGACGACGAGCTGAACCTGATAAGCAGCAACGCCGAAGATATGGACATGTCTGACATTTACGGCGACATTCCCATGGAGACGCTATTGGGGAACCTCGACACTGCTGACCTTGTACTGAAGGTTACCGAGAATAACAGGAACAGGACTGAGTTCTATGTCGCGATTGAAGCATCCTACACGGTTGAGGACCGGGACATTGCCAAATCCACCAGCAATGCCAGATTGATTGCGCGCGCCACAGGCAAGGATGCGTACGCTGTGGTCGCCGGCGCATCAGTCCGTTCAGAGATAAGGGGCACGGTAATAAGGGACGAGTACGATTTCGTGAAGGCGCACGATCCGAATGCCGCTTTCTGGCATGAAGTCGAACTGCGAGATATGCAGCCGGACGCACCCCGGTAGAATCCACCAATCCACAACAAGTCGGACCCCGTAGGGAATTCCCCCTGCGGGGTCTTTTCATTTCAGACGGAAGGGAGCATAACGGCGTTCCATGATTCTCGTCGATTACTCCCGAACAACCCCGAGACTGGCGGCTCCACTCCCTGCGTAGCATCCGAAGCTCGGAAACAGGCACGTCACGCGCCGAATTGACAGATTGTGGCAACCTGCACGGTTCCTGAGCGGGAGCGACGCTGAGAGCGCCACATGGCACAACAACCGAATAGTTTATTGACAGAGAGGGCAGTGGGTTTAATCCCGCTGCCCTCTCCGTGTTTATGGAAACAGGAGAAAGAATATGACTGAGATTGAACTGTTGGAACAGAGCATAAGGCTGCACTCGCAGCTGTACGACAAGGGCACTCCGCTCATCAGCGACGAGGAGTACGACGCGATGGTTCGCCAGCTGCATCGCAGAGAGGGCGGAACGTCCGCACAGCCCGTAAGTCCGCCTGTAGTTGGAGCCGCGGTCCCTGCAGGCAGCCCGAAGGTGGCGCATCCTGCGGTGATGCTGAGCCTCGACAATGCCTTCGGCCAAGTGGAGAGAGCGGAGGCGTGGCATGCAATAGTCCGGAAGGCAAATGAGGCGGAAGGCTATGCCGACCTGAAGATCGACGGAATGGCGCTGCGCCTGGACTACCAGGATGGGGTGTTTTCCGGAGCGGCTACGCGCGGCGACGGCACGGTTGGCGAGAATGTCTATCAGAACGCTTTGCAGATAGTGGATGTGCCCAGGCGGCTACGAGAGAAAATCTCCGGTCGCATCTCGGTAGTCGGCGAGGCGTACATGCCGAACTCGCAATTCGTTCTGCTGAACAATAACAGGGAGCAGGCGGGCGAGGAACTGTACACCAGCCCCAGGAACACGGTCGCGGGCGGGATGCGGCATTCCGACCCGAAGGAAGTCGCAAGGCGCGGCATTCGCTTCTTCGCCTATGGGCTGCTTCACTCCGACCGGCCGCGGGGCTTTGCCTGCCATTCCGAGATCATGCAGTGGCTTGCCGGTCTGGGATTCAAGGTCGTCGAGCACGGCATCGGCGGGTTGCGCACAGAGAGCGATATCGAAGGCGCGTTCAATACCCTGCTGGAGAAAAGCCAGGGCATTGGCTACGACTGCGACGGCGTGGTCGTGAAGTTGGACAGTCTCGCGGCGAGGGGGATACTCGGAGCGGGGCGGACTTCGCCGAACTGGGCCTTTGCCTGCAAGTTCGCGGCAAGGGCCGAGCGCACGAGGCTCGACCATGTGTCCTTCTCGGTCGGGCGCACAGGCGCCGTGACGCCCGTTGGCGAGGTGAAGCCTGTCGTGATAGGCGACGTGACGATCTCGAGGCTCACGCTGCACAACAAAGACGTTATCGACGAGCTCGACCTGCGGGTCGGGGACAGCATCCTGGTGAAACGCGCAGGCGACGTCATTCCCGCCGTCGAGAAGGTGTTCGCAGACGAACGCACCGGCGGCGAGCAGCGCATCGAGTTTCCGTCCGTCTGCCCCGCGTGTGGCAGCAAGCTGGCGCGTCCGGCGAACGAGGCTCGGATCTATTGCCCCAACACACTGCTCTGCCCTGAGCAGTTGCAGCGCGGGCTTGAGCACTTCATCGGACAGGACTACATGGCCGTCCGCGGCGCAGGCCCAGCCGTAATCAGGCAACTGATCGACCACGGGCTGGTGAAGCAGATCGGCGACCTCTACCGACTGAAATCTGAGGACATCGGCTCACTTGACGGCTTCGGTCCAAAGAAGACGCAGAACCTGCTCCGTGAGATAAGGGAGTCGAAGAACCGGCCGCTCCACAAGCTGCTCGCTGCTCTTGGCATCAGGGAGGTGGGGCGAAGCGCGTCGGAGAAGCTGGTGGAACAGTTCGGCAGCCTGGACCGGCTGCTCGATGCAACCTACGACGAGGTTCGTCAGGTGGAGAGCTTCGGCCCGAAGATGGCAGAGTCGTTCGTCGGCTACGTTCAGAATACAAGCAATCGCCGGCAGTTACGTGCCCTGCAAGAACTCGGAGTCGGCACCGAAAGCGTAGATCCGCAGGATGTGGATACCGATACCGAAACCTTGCCACTGTCAGGCATGAAGATATGCGCGACCGGCAAGCTGGAAGGCTACACCAGGGGCAGCATCAACGCGAGGGTCGCGGTGCTGGGCGGGACCGTGCAGAGTTCCGTGACGAAGACGACCGACCTGCTGGTGGTTGGCGATAGAGCCGGCAGCAAGCTGGCTAAGGCACGGAAGCTCGGTGTCCGTGTGGTGACCGAGAGTGAATTCGAGGCGATGACGAGGTGAAGAGATGATCGGAACGACAGAAATCTGCGGAGCGTGCATCGATGCGTTTCAGGAGGACCTTGGGATGATAGCCCAGGATGCGACTCGCGAAGAGGTGGGGATGTTCCTGGTGGAGATGGGCGGCGACATCGCCGACCACATCTGCGACAGGATCGAAGTCCCCGGCACTCGCTGCGACTGCGCTTGCGGGAGTAGAAGATAGTGTCAGCCGCTACGGGAAGGCCGGCTGGCGTGCCGACGCCGGATGCGCTCGACTGCGAGCCGCGCCTGATGCCGGACGGAAGCATCGACTGGCACTGGTTCTACGAACAGGTGAAGATACTTGAAGCGTGGCGCGACGCCAACCTGTGTATCGGGTGCGGCAAGCGGGAGCGCACGAGAGGCGCCGCCGTGTGCCACAGCGGGGACTGCGAGGACATAGGAATAAAGGAGCGCACCGGCGCGTGCGCCTTCTGCGGCGGGACTCGGAAGCTCAACAGTGGATGGGGCGGCCCTACGATGCCCCTGTTCCTAGAGCGATGCGATGACTGCCTCGGGCTGAGGGTCCCAACTCGCAATAGGGCTGTGGGACAGGCAAGAATGTTCTGACGGCCGGTGCAGGCTGTCTGAGTAAAGCGAGCCGTAGAAAACAAAGCCCCGCAGCGAGCGGCTGCGGGGCTGATCTTGTGGAATGTCAGGAAAGGTTAGAGATATGAGAAACAGGAAGGTCAGGCGCGCGAAGGAGCGCTTCAGCGTCAGCGCCGAGGGTATGCGGGCGCTGCACAAGGGCAGGACTCCGGAGAGCCTGGTGAAGGAACTAATTCAGAACGTATGGGACGAAGATGCCACGATGTGCAGGGTGAAAGTGCAGCACCAGTCGAGAAACAGGGTGCTGGTGTCGGTGGAGGATGATGGAGAAGGCTTCGCGAACATCGACGATGCCTACACCCTTATGGGAGAGACCGAGAAGCGGGCGGATCCTGAAAAGCGAGGGCGGTTCAACCTGGGCGAGAAGGAGGTCCTGTCGGTCGCCGCATATGCGGTGGTGCAGACAGTGGGCTGGACGGTGAGCTTTCCGCCGGAGGGCGGCCGCGAGGTCCGGCGGAACGACCGCAAGCGCGGCACGGTCGTGGAGGCGATGATGCCGTGGACGAAGGCGGACGCCGAGAGGCTCGTCGAGCGGCTGATGCTGTTCCGTCCGCCTGAGGGGTGCAAGTACACCGTCAACGACATTGAAGTGGAGCGTCGAGAGGCGCTGAAGGTGCATACGGCAATTCTCTCTACGCTCATTCAGGGCGCGCCCGGGGAGCCGATGCGCCCGACGAGACGCAAGACAGAGCTTCACATCACCGGCGTCAGCGATCCGGAGGGCAGGGGATGGATTTACGAGATGGGCATCCCGATACAGCCGATTGAGGTTCCCTACGACGTGGACGTGCAGCAGAAGGTGCCCATGCCGCCCAACCGTGACACCGTGAGTGAATCCTACCTTCAGGACATCTACGCCGAGGCGCTGAACTGCATGCACGGGCAAATGGAGCGCGAGGAGTTCGGCGAGACGTGGGTGCGCACCGCCGTCGAGGACGGCAGGATCAGCGAAGACGCTGCGCGCGCGACCGTGGAACGGCGTTACGGCAGGAAGGCGGTGCTGTGGTCATCCGACAGAAACGCCAACTCGGAGGCCATGGACAAGGGCTACCAAGTGATTCATCCACGCACGATGAGCAGGGAGGAGCGTTCCAACCTGCGCGAGCTGGGCGGAATGGAATCGGCAAGCGCGCGCTTCGGGAAGACTCTCGGCGGAGAGCGGGACCCGCACCTCAAGGTGGTCGACGTGTCGGACGATCAGGCGAAGATGGCCTTTGCGAAGTGGGTGAAGGAACTTGGCCGCTATGTCGGCGTTACGGTGAACCCGGTATTCATCCACAACCCGCGCTCATTCGCGCTTGCGGACTGCACATCCCGCTCGGCGCGGCCCACGATGAGGTTCAACCTGGCTCGTCTGGGCGACGAGTTCTTCGAGGGACGCGACAGGGAGCAGCTGGCGCTCGTGATACACGAGCTGGGTCATGCGCTTACGGACGGCGAGTTCTCCCACGGGTATTCGTGGGGAGACTCCTGCGCGTCCGCCGGCGCGACGATTGCCCTGAAGCTGGCGAAAGGCGCCGATTCGGGCAGATAACCTGCTGCACCGGAAGATTCGGAGGGCGGCGGCTCGTGCTGTCGCCCTCTTCTTACTTGATGAACAAGAGGATTGGTTCATGGGAGACAGGATCATATACAGGAACTACGGTGACACGGACGCCTGCGGCACGCTGGACGAGTTCGTGCTGGAGCGCGTCGGAATGGACGCCGCGCTCGTGGGCGGTATCAGGGACGCTGCGCTTGAATACACATGGGCGGTTTCCGACAACGATGGCGAGAGCTACCGAAACCCCACCGAAGAGGAATGCGAGGAGTTCTACGAAGCGGTATGGGCATACCGTGCCAGAAACATCGACTGCTCGCGGGACTGTCAGCTGCGTGGCCGCTTCGACGGCATCTGGCGGTGCATGACCTGCTCTGCGGTGTGGACCGAGCGTGACGGCGGCGGGACGTATGGAGCGCCGATGACCGGCCCGCAGCTCAGACATGCGGTCAGGGAACTGGCGCAGAACGACCTGATGAGGTCTGCATGGAGAGCTCGAGTGATTGGCGGCGCAATGAGCGTCGTAGGGGATTACGAGCTGGCGCTGGCTGCCGGAAAGCGGGATACGCTGATTATGGACGTGAAGCTGTCCGACAACGCGTGGTTCAGGTTTCTGACGGTGCAGTCGGATGAACATGGCGGTTGGTACGTGGGATGGGTCGGGAAGCTCTAGGAGATTTCCAGTGAAAACAACTGCAGATGTGCCCCTGCCGGGAAACTGGTGGGGGCTTTTCACTTAGATATGAGGGAACGTGTCATGGCTACCGAAAGGTGTTACGCAGCCGACTCGAAGGTGCGAATGTTGTCTGCCTCGCCTGCAACGAGCCGGTTCAGGTCGAGGACAGGACAGTGGCACTAGACAAGGACGGCAGGATACTGGAAGTTAGGTTGAAGGTAAAGGAGCCGCACTATGGAGCGGAGTTCGAGTTCACGGCGTCCGTCGAGGATGATGGGATAATGTTCTCCACGCCTTTCGACTGGCACGACGTGGACGGCGACTGCGAAGAGCGGAACGAGGATGCCTGGGCGGCGCTTGACTGCCGGCTGGGCTTTGATGTGAGAGGGTCTGCCGCAGAGAGCGGGATAGGAGGAGCAGCGGCGCCGTTCGGGTCGTTCTACCCGGCAGTTTCGTACGCGGTGCTGCCATACGACTTCGGCGAGCGTCTTGTCGAGGAGATGAGGGGCGACGGGCGGGAGATTGCCGAGTTTCTGGAATGCCTGAATGAGGAAGCGGAAGTGTCCGAGGACACTGAGATGTCCTGACGGCAAAGCGATGCAGCTCGCCGTCGATGTGAAAATGGAAGTCTCGCTTATGCGAGCGGGGCCTCCTTCGCGCGAATATATATGAACGGGACGTAATCGTCACCTGCGCGCTGAACCGCAGCATGCTAGTTATGGCAGCGGAATGGTCTATGACAGGTCCCGAAATGCACTCAGGAGAATTACAATGAAGTTTACTTGCCTACAGGAGAATCTTGCCCGCGCGCTGTCGGTCGTCGGAAGGGCCGTCTCGTCGCCTTCGACGCTGCCCATCACGCAGAACGTGCTTCTGTGCGCCGAGCAGTCGATGCTCAAGCTCTCGGCTACCGACCTGAGCCTGTCGATGACGACCTGGATTGGAGCGAACGTCGAAGAGGAGGGGGCGATCACGGTTCCCGCGCGGTTGCTCGGGGACTTCGTGAGCTCGCTGCCGGAGGAGACGATCAGCATAGAGTCGACCGCGAAGCCAGTCGGCGTTAACGTCAAGTGCGTGAGCTTCGAATCGAATGTCAGCGGCACGGATGCCGACGACTTCCCGCCGGTCCCGACCGTCGAGGATGGGATAGCGCTGCGGATGCAGCCGGACGCTCTGCGGGAGGCTATCAGGCGCGTGGCGTTTGCCGCGGCGACCGATGAGGCGCGGACCGCGCTGACGGGAGTGAAGGTCGAGATAAGAGGCGACGAGGCCAGGTTCGTGGCGTCTGACGGTTTCAGGCTGGCCGTGTACGGAGCGAAGCTGGCGGAGGCTTCAGAGAAGGACATCGACATCCTCGTGCCGGCGCGTGTGCTGAACGAGATGGCGCGCCTGCTGGGCAGCCAGGAGCAGGACGTGGAGTTCACGGTGACCCCCACCGGAAACCAGGCTCTCTTCCGCGTGGGCGACGTGGAAATAGTCTCGTCGCTGATCGCCGGGAACTTCCCGAATTACGAGAGACTGATCCCTAAAGGATACGCAACGCGCGCCGTGCTAAACTCGCAGGAGTTCCTGCGGGCCACGCGCACGGCCGCGATCTTCGCCCGGGACGACAGCGGCATCATCCGGCTGAGAGTGGCGGCAGGGGAAGAAGAGACGCCTGGACGCCTGACGGTGGCGTCTCGCTCTCAAGAGGTTGGAGACAACGAGGGGCAACTGAACGCCGCCGTGGAGGGCGACGAGGCGAAGATCGCCTTCAACTACAAGTACCTCACCGATGTTCTTGACGTGCTGGGCGAGGACATTGCGATGGAAGTGTCATCGGCGACAAACCCCGGCGTGCTGAAGCCTGCGGAGGACAACGGCTACGTGCATGTCGTGATGCCGATGTTCGTACATGACTGGACAGACTGAGCGAAGAGACCCTTTCCGGTAAAATCGGACATTGGGTAAACTTGCGGAATCATCGTCAGGAGGGCGGAGAGCAAACGATTCGCCCTCCCATTCCCTCGACAAACTCAGACTCAGGCCTTCCCGCCTCAAGGGGTAAGGGAATCAGGAGAAAAGTCGGAGAAGCGCCAAGGCGTCGCTGCGACTTGGAAAAGGGCGGGAAGGCTTCACTCAACAGTTCTGAGGGCTGAGTGAGCGAGTTGGCTCAGTCGGCGTCGGCCCTGATCTATAAGCGTCTGCAATGAGGAAGAGGAAAATGATGGATACGGAATACTACCTGATCGAGGACTGCGAACTGAAGAACGTAGAGGAACTGGCGCCGCGTCGCTCCGCCGAATCGGTCTTGGACGCGCTGGAGGCCAGGTTTGAAAGCGGAACCGTGCCGGGAACCTACGTCTTCGTGCGGTGCAGGTCGCTCGAATACTCGATGCTTGAGTTCTTGACAAGCGATGACAGGCTGGCGGACAGGCTGCGTCTTCTTATGGATGGGAGTTCGCGCCGGAACCTCTGGATGCTGCAGTGGCATGACCCTGACGAGACCATATACTACATAATCTGGCGCAACGTCCTGCTTAACTTGAAGAATGTTCTGAGCGCGATACCGCCGTCCGATTTCAGCAGGCTGGCGTATGAGCTAGAGGAGGAGTTCGAGCCTCTTCCGGGCGAGCAGATAGCCAGCGCCGTAAGGATGTGGGCGGTCGATAAGACTCCTGTCGAAGATGACCGCGATATGGACGACGCGCTTCGAGAGTTTCTGCTTGCTGAGTTCGTAAGGACAGGATGCAGCGCCCTCATCTGTCTGCAGTGGTCGGAGTAAATGTCGTTGACCATTCATTGTCCCAGTCAGGATCAGTTGACGGAAAGAAGGACTTTTTTGCGTTTCAGGTGCATTGCCTGGTGTAGCATATATAGCCGTGCGAGATTCTCTGTCGTGCAAGCGGTCAGGGCAACTGTCGATCTACGGGAGCACAGGCAGAAGTGGCTCAGCACTCCTGAGGCCCCACGAACTTGCTATCGTATGAGTCGGCTGGGGAGACGTTGAGTCGACCGAAGTTCGCGAGAAAACGGTCTTTTCTGCGTTATAGAGATCTGCAGCTACCGTCGAACAATGAGCTGGAACGCCAGTCGATTGCAACCTGCTGGTATCAACCACTACAAGAACGGATTGAACAGAGGAGGTTTCAAATTGGCGGACAGAATACACAAGGGACAACTGGTAGACATGGTAGCGAAAAGCCTCGGTTGCCCGAAGGCGCAGGCGGCCCAGTCGGTGAACTCCGTGCTTAACAGCATTGGACAGGCCCTCAGGGAGAATGACCGGGTGACCCTGACCGGCTTCGGCACATTTGAGGTGCGTGACACGTCGCCTCGAAAAATCAGGCCCATTGCCGGTCCCAACGCCGGTCAGCTTGTCGAGGTTCCTGCGGGCAAGCGTGTGGCTTTCACGGCTGGCAGCGGCTTATCTGACATTGTGCGTAGCGGGAGAGATTAATCCATCTGCGACAAAGCAGGGCCGTTATGGCTCTCATCACGAGTGTTGGCGCGGTGGATGGCGATAGCATTGAGTGTAGGTTTCGCGGGCAGTTCACACACATGAGGACGTACGGTATCGACGGTCCTGAGCTTGAGCAAGCTGACGGACCTGAATCCGCCTAGAATATGGTTGCCACCGTGCGCGCGTCGAATCGCTTATGGTGAGAGTATTGGATATAGATCGCCAAGTTCAAGCACCGGCTAAAACTAGCCAAGCCGAAGCCACAGGAGAAACTTGGTGAATCGGCGGACGGTGCGATAGGATACGCCTACAAGACCGATTAACGTCGCTAAACTCGGGGTCGTGTTGCCGAGCGAGACGTGCAAGCCGCAATGCAGTGTGTCTGGCGAGTCGGAAGGGATGGGAGTGAGATGTCCTAGCATTATCGCGGATGCTTGCGTAGACAAGCATCCGGCTAGATGCTGCTGCGGTAGATAGGCTTTCGCTAGTTGGAGCGCTAACTGTTCCCCCAAGTTGCTTTTGATCTCGGCAAGAAATTTGCGAAATTGCTGATGCTCATGAATGCCCGAAGAATTCTTCAATGAGTAATCTCACGTCCATGGTGGTTACACGCGGTCGATAGCCGCCTTAGCGTACTCCGAATAATCAATGGCAGGCACGGTGCCAAGAGCCTGCAGCAAGGTTTGGAACCGGAAGAAGAATGTAATCAGTGAGGACTGTCCGGGGCTGATGCTGACTGCGGGAGCGTTGGCTGCCTCGTAATCTACAGTGAACGAACCGTCTCTTATGGCGCAACCCAGGTCCAGTCGTGCGTCTTCGGAAGCGTGCGCCATCTCACGCCTTACAATTCTCTCGAATGTCTTCGGATCCGCAATACTCAACGCGAGAACGCCGGCGATGATTCGGTGAGGCACTTTCGGTTCAAGCACGCCATCCGCAGTGGGGATGCGCGCCGTGGTTCGCCTCAGTCTCCTTACTGAAGCGGCCTTCGCTGACGCCGCTTTCAAGTTTCTGGCGTCTATTCTCTGCTTCACCTCGAATACCGCATAGACAGCCTCCGCGGGCACATATTGCACCTTTTCAAACTGAAACAGGGGAGGCGAGTATTGTCTGTCGAACACTATGGCATCAATCTGATCGCTGCGTCGTCCGTCGGCGTCCACCACGAAGCCGTCACTGGCCTGATAGCGATTCGGCAGCATTCTGTTGAGGAATCTGACCCAAGCGAACTCGGTCTCGTCACCGAGTGTACTTCCGTGATCAACTGTAAGACGGATGCTGCTCAACTCAGCAACCATCTTCTGCTGCGCGCTTTCAAACAGGTCGTTGAGGTCGATACGATTGATTTTGGCAGTCATATTTCCAAATTCACCATATAACTCGTTCCCACGAGCCAAGTCCGATGATTCGCAGTGAGGCCCGTGCCTGGTTTGCAATATCCCGCTTCTGAGCCAATGTCAGATCATCGGAGATTACGTTCAAATCGTTTGCCGGGTCAACGAACTCCACTTCAACGACTCCAGCAGCGAGGAATTCCAATACTTTCGTTAGTTCTGCTGCGGAGCCCTGTGGAGATTCGTTGCGCAATGCTCTCAACACTGCGAGCTCAAGGTAAAAGGAAGGAAAGCGAAGGCCCCTATTCCGACGCCATATCTTGGCGGCGCGGATTGTACGGGACTTTCCTGACCTTCGTATCAGATCAATGTGCCTGTCGACGTTTGTCTTCGTCCACGTCTGTTGCCGACTGCGGTATAGGCTGTGGAAGTTGCTCCCCTTGTGCTTGCGAGCTGGAACGAGGTCGACCTTCACGGTGTCCATCTCAACGCCAATCGATACATTCTGGCGTCTGGGATTCAGTCCTTCGCCGTCGGCATAGCGGTACAGTCCTTCATAGATGGCGCGGAGCGACTTCCCGGTTCCGGGTTTCAATGAGATGAATAGGTCCAGGTCGACTCCACCTCGTATCGATGTTCCCTTGGCGAAGGAGCCGGAGTTATGGACTCTCTCCAAACGCTCGGAGTACCACCTCTGGATCATTCCTCGTAGCCTTTGGCCAACCTCATAGACAGGTGTGCCGGACCCGGTAACAGGCCGATAAGTCAGCACGATTTCATCAATATATCTGTTTCCGTTCGTCACTTCTATTATTCACACCTCAATCTTGAATACATGCTGCCTGAAGCAGAGTTGTCGCAGTTCGTTCCCAACTAGAGATTGAATAACGCGTTCGGGCCGAAAGAGAGGGCTTCTTACCAGAATCTGCTTCGAGTCGTTAGTCTGTTTCTGTACAACAGGCACTCTGCGAGTCCGCTATTTTGTGAATACGACCCACCCACAGAAATGTGCCAATGGCGAAGCCCCCTGACGCCATGCAAAATGCTAGGGCAACAATCCCCTGCAGGACATATCCTGCAGAATGGCTCCATATTGCGTCAACTGTTACCAGCGGGAACAGCAGCCCTAGAAGCACGAATCCCAATGCAGAAATCAGGTGCAAAGCGCCCACATATCGCAACAAGTGGCGAGTGTCACAGTTTACACGCTCGGAAAATGTCGCAGCGAAGCTGAATCCTCCAAATATAGTTACCACCTGAGCTATCGTGAACAGGGAACCACCAATGTAAGGGCGGTTGGGATCCTGGAGATACAGGACTATCCACAAGAAAGCTCCGTAAAGGACACTAAGGAAGCAGACACCTGCAATAATGAGCATAAACGTATCAATAGACGAAGCAATTATGGTCGAAATTTTCTGCCTGTTCATAGTCTCTCCCATGAATTCAGATGCCCTTTGGAAGGACGAGCATTTGGAAGTTTACGATACTGTGCCAGGAATCTGCAGCCGACGGTCTCGGACTTGGGGCATTCAGTGTGCCGCGAACTTTTGCGGACTGTTGGAAGTGCGGGTTGTTGAGGATCCAGGACTCCATGTCTTCGAGATGATTCGGGGCTGGTGTCAATTGCAACACCCCGGCCGAACCTTCCTCCATCAGCGGGGAAGGGACAATATTGCTGTGATAATGCCAACTCCAAAGCGATTGCAAAACTCCTACCGAGTTTAGAACGCTTATTGCGAATCGGGTACCGTACGTCGAGTTACGCCGGAGTCCAAGTCGTACAGAGAGACGCAGCGAATGAATTGGATGGAAACATTGCAATACCTTAACGGGAGGACATAGTGGAAGTCTTGAGAAGGGTGTTTGCCTTCGGGAAGTGGGCGTTGATTGGTGGAGGACTTTATCAAGTGTGGAGCCCGGAAGGGCTGCCAGCCTCATTGGCATTGCTGAGCGAAATTGCCGTTGTGGTCGGGATTCCTTGCTTTTTCATCTTCGGAGCATGGTTATTATGCCTGAATTTGGGCAAGCTACGTAACAGAGGGTTCATTCAGGCCATCAATGATGAGTGGTACAACATCAAGGTGAGATCGGGGAGAAAGACCAAGTTGATGGTGTGGAGTATGGTTTTCTTTTGTGTCGCCTTGATTCCCGCCTACACTAGCCAAGAAATTATAGGACAGGCTTCCGTTGAAGCACCTTTATGGGTGCAGGCATTTGTAGGTGTCGGGTTATTCGGGTTCGTGATCTGTATCTTCATGATTATACCTGGCTTGAGGATTGGGTCAGACAAGGATTGACCTTTCCTTATTCCGGGGACCTGGCTTACTCGGAAGCGACGGGTGTAGCGCCGTCGAGATCGAACGCTGGCAGGGGGCGTCGCACTTTCAGTTGCACAAAGCAGGACTTCGAGCCGTCTTGCCTTCATCTACTACTTTCCAAAGCGGGCAATCAGAACATACAACCCGACACCAGCCGTTGAAACTGCATAACGGGCGCTCGTATCGTTGAATTATGACGCCCAAAATCACATCAACCCTACCGGTACGTCGGTACGGCAGGCTGAAAGCGCCAACGGCACAGCCAGGACTACTGTCGCTCCGGTTGGACTCGTACCGCCAGTTTCTGGAGAGCGGCATCGCCCAGTCCCTCAGCGAAATGGCCGACATAAGCGATGCGTCCGGCCGCTTCTCGCTGAGCCTCGACCAGCCCGAGCTGGAACCGCGTGAGCGCAGCCCCTCAGAGTGTGTCGCAGAAGGCCTGACATACGACGCACAGGTGACGGTCAGAGCGACACTGACGAACACAAACAGCAGCGAGATAATCGAGCAGCGCCTCCTCCTGTGCCGGGTTCCCGTGATGGATCTTTCAGGTAGCTTCATCATCAATGGAGTGCGGCGAGTCGTCATTCACCAGATAGTACGCGCCCCCGGCGTCTGGTTCGGCTTCGACCGCGAGCCTGTTTCCGGGCATCGGCTGGGAAGAGGACGCATCATTCCCGCTCGCGGTTCCTGGATCGGCTTCGAGACGAACGAGCGCGACCAACTGCGCGTCAGGCTAAACAATGGAAGCAGCCTGAGCGCGCTGACAGTCCTGCGATTGTTCGGCCTGGAGACCGACGACGAACTGCTCGATGCCTTCAGCAATGCGGACACCGATCCGAGCAGGCGATTCATCCGCAACACCCTCGCGGCAGGCGATTGCCGGAGCCGTGACGAGGCGCTCTTTCAAGTCTATGCCGAAGTCGCCCCGGGTGCGCCTCCGAGCCGCGAGAGCGCCGAGCGCCGCAGGGAGCGTCTCTTCTTCAGCCCGCAGCATTACAGCCTGTCGGCGGTCGGCCGACACATGCTCAACCGGCGTTTCGGCACCAGCGAGACAAGCCTGCTGCTGACTTGCGACGACCTGGTGCGAATCGTCGGGCACGTAATAAAGGTATCACTGGGAAGCGCGGGGGCGGACGACATTGACCATCTGGCAAACAGGCGCGTACGTACCGCCGCCGAATTGGTGCAGACGGAGTTCGAGACCGGGTTGTACGAGGTCGGCAGAGCAGTTAACCAGCGACTGGAGCTGGGACGAAGTCGCCCAAAGCGTCCCTCGGACCTCCTGAACACTGCGCCCCTGCTTAAGCGCCTAGACGGATTCTTCAACGGCTCGAAGCTCTGCCAGTTGGTGGACGAGACAAACCCGCTCGCCGAGCTGACGCACAAGCGGCGTGTGACGTCTCTAGGCCCCGGCGGACTGAACCGGCAGAACGCGGGCGTGGACCCCAGGGACGTGCATCACACGCACTACGGCAAGCTCTGCCCGATCGAGACACCCGAGGGGCAGAACATCGGGCTGCTGTCAACTCTGACGACAGCGGCACAGATTGACCGACACGGGCTTCTCACCACGCCGGTGCGCCGGGTGATGAAGGAGGTCTCCAGCCACGACGAGAGGCTGGCCGGTCGTGAACTGAGGCAGGACGTAAGAGTCGGTGCGGACTTTCTGGCGAGAGTGGGCAGCATTGCGACGCCGGAACTGGTGAAACGCCTCGCGGCGATTCCGGCATTCAGCGTAGCTGTGCGTCCTTATGTATCGGGCGACGATGCGGACGTTGTTTATCTCACAGCATATGAAGAAGCTGGACTGACCATCGCTCAATGCACCGTTGAACTGGACGAACTAGGGCAGTTCGTAGAAGAGCAGGTAGCGGCAAGGCGGGGCGAGGATTGGCTCCTCGTCCCCCGGGAGAGTATCGATTGCATCGACCTGACGCCCCGCCAGATAGTCAGCGCCTCCACCGCGCTCATCCCGTTCCTCGAGCATGACGACGCGAATCGCGCGCTGATGGGCTGCAACATGCAGCGACAGGCGGTTCCTCTGCTTCATCCGCAGACGGCTCTCGTCGCCACCGGAATGGAGGTGGACATGGCTCGTGACAGCGGCCATCAGATCAGAGCTGAAGACAGCGGCACTGTGATGTCCGCCTCCGCTGACCGCATCGAGTTGATGCCGGACGACGGTGGTGGAATGCAACGCTACGATCTGCAGAGTGCTATTCGGTCGAACGCCTTCACCTGGATAGGACAGCGGCCTATCGTCAACCGCTTCCAGGGCGTGGATGCCGGACAGCCAATCGCGGACGGCCCCGCCACTAGCGAAGGCGAACTCGCTCTGGGTCAGCGTGTCCTCGTCTCCTATATGAGCTGGGGCGGATACAACTACGAAGACGCCATCATCGTGTCAGAGCGCGTAGTGCGCGAGGGCAAGTTTCGCTCTCGCATTTTGAAGAAGTACAGGCTCGACGCGATGGACACGCCACTCGGTCCGGAGATCTTAACTCGTGATGTTCCGGACGTCGCCGACTGGCGCAGGCAGCTTCTGGACGAAGAAGGAGTGGCGCCCGTGGGCGCATACGTCGGATCTGGACAGATTCTTATAGGCAAGGCGACGCCGAAGCCCGTCCCCGTCGAGCATCAGGACAGGGAACGGACGCCGGAGGAGAAACTGCTCTTTAAGGTACTTGGTGAGACGTCGGATAACCTGCGCTACCAGGATGGCTCACGACTGCTACCGAAGGGCCAGCAGGGTCGGGTGGTGAGCGTGAAGGTCGTTCGTCGAGGAGACGGCAGCGAGGCCGCGCGTGGACTGCCGCCGAGTTGCCACACGCGAGTGGAGGTCGAGGTGGCGGGAACGAGGGACCTGAGGTCAGGAGACAAGATGTCCGGTCGTCACGGGAACAAGGGCTGCGTGTCGATTATCGTACCACAGGAGGACATGCCGTTCCTTCCGGACGGGACGCCCGTGGATGTGATTCTCTCTCCGCTCGGAGTGCCGTCCCGAATGAACCTCGGGCAGTTGATGGAGGTGCATCTGGGCTGGGCGGCGCATCGCCTAGGGTTTCGCGCGAGGACGCCGGTGTTTGACTCGGCACGCTGGGAGCAGATAGAGCAGTGTCTTGCACAGGCCTGGCTGGTCGAGCAGGCAGGCGGTTTACCCACTGAACGGTTGCCGGAGGACGATGTATACAAGGTGGACTGGGATCGGGTCAGGAACTGGGCCGAGGCGCAGGGCTACGACTACGAGGCGCTCTTCGGTGAGGGCGCGGAGAATCGTACTTACTGCGGGCGTGTCTGCCTGGAGCTCTGGATGCGTCAACAGGGACTGGACTCTACGGGCTTCTCTTCTTATCAGGAACTGCGCGAAGAAGCGCTGCGGCTTGATCGCGAAGAGAACCTGTCGGCTCCGATCATGGGCAAGCAGGTCTTGCGAGACGGGAGGACGGGGGAGCCTTTCGACAGACCGGTGACGGTTGGCTACAAGTACATGCTCAAGCTCATACACATGGTCGAGGACAAGATGCACGCACGCTCGACTGGCACGTACTCGATGATCACCCAGCAACCGCTGGGCGGCAAGTCCGTCGGTGGCGGTCAGCGGCTGGGAGAGATGGAGGTCTGGGGGCTTGAGGCATACAGCGCGGCGCACCTGCTGCAGGAGATGATGACTGTGAAGTCGGATGATGTCGGCGGGCGGGAGGCATTGCTCAGGGCGATTATGGCAGACGACGGGAGCGGGTTCAGTAAGGGCACACAGATCAAGCCCGGAGTGCCGGACAGCTTTGAACTGCTACTGTCCGAACTCAGGAGCCTGGGGCTGAATCCCGAGCTGATTCGGGACACGCCGGAGATTGCAACTGCGCCGCTTCCGCGGCCGGAGGAGTCGTATGACGATGCTGCGCTTAATGCCGGGGATTAAGCTGCATCTGGGCACCGCGCTTATCGCCGCGCTTCTGGTTCTCGCGGCCTGCGGTGACGATGACGAGAGTTCGTCGGCAAATGGGCGCTCGGACAGCGAGCGGATCGCGGCGCTGGAAGAGCAGATGAAGAGCTTTCAGGACTATATCGTCGCCCAAGCGAAAAAAGACCGCGCAAGTGGAGGTTCGTCGACAAACAGTCAGGGTTCCGTGGCTCAATACACGCTGGCTAGGAAAGATGCCAGTGAGAACGAACTGGAGATAGTCCGCTGGATGGCCGACTGCACGGCTCGAACCTATCTCAATCCGAACCTGCCCAAGGAGGTTATCGAGCGTGAAATCACGGAGTCGGAACGTAGGATGTGGGAGGCGCTCGAGGCCGGACAGTATGGCAGCTTCGAGGCGTACATTGGAATGGCATTCAGCTTCTGCCAGGCGAGGATAGTGGAGGAGAACCAGCAGTGATTTCAGGTCCTGCCAGCTCCGGAGTCCGGGCAGGACTGCTTGGCGCGGGGCTGCTTATTGCCCTTCTCCTGCTGCCCTCGCTCGGCTGCCAGTTCCTCGGAGGTTCGGACGGTGGAGTAGCATCCGAGGAATCTGTGGCAAATGGGTTGGCCGTGCAAGTCGAAGAGAAAGGAA
This sequence comes from Dehalococcoidia bacterium, assembly GCA_965204855.1. Classification (GTDB taxonomy): domain Bacteria; phylum Chloroflexota; class Dehalococcoidia; order Lucifugimonadales; family JADFKI01; genus Bin90. Next base: position 309,035 of record OZ242018.1, on the reverse strand, counting down.
TGGCGGACGCGGACGACGAGGCGGTCCTGGAGCACTCAACGCCGTCCCCAGCGGAAACTCCAGTCCCCTCGCCTACTTTCACTCCGCACACCACGGCGACGGCCTACGGAATAATCTGGGCGACCAGAACCCACACCCCGACCATAACTCCGACACCCACCAGCACACCCACCGCGACTCCCACGGCGACGGCAACCGCGACATTTACTGCAACTCCGACCAGAACGCCCACGGCGACAGGGACGGCTACACCTACCAGAACATCCACCGCAACGCCTACCGCGACTCCGACAGCTACGCCTACCCCAACGGCAACAGGCACTGCAACCGCGACGGGAACTGCCACTGCTACATCCACGCCTACCATCACGCCGACGCCCACGAAGACACCTCCGCCCTGCACTCCCGCGCCGGGCGCTCAGCTGGTCGGCTGCGACTTCTCAGGGCGAGACTTACGGAGGCTTGACCTGACCGGCGCAAACTTGGCGAACGCCGACCTCAGAAAGGCGAACCTGAAAGGCGCAATTCTTAAGGAGGCGTCTCTATCGGGCGCTATCCTGGACCAGGTGAACCTGTCGAACGTGGATCTGAGTAGCGCCGACTTGTCCCGCGTGGTCTCTTTCGACAGGGCGATCATGCACAACACGACTTGGCCGGCTGAGGCTCTGCTGATCGATGTTAGCTTCTATGGGACGGACCTGTCCCGCAGCAGGTTTGGCGAAGGCACGGTCCTAGATGGAGCTTCCTTTGTCTCAGCCACGCTCTATCGGGTTAATTTCAACGGGGCTTCGCTCCGGCGAGTGAACTTCGAGGACGCCAACCTCACCGATACGGACTTTACCGGGGCCAACTTGGGTGAGGCCAACCTGAAGGAAGCTAACATGACACGAGTCGTCTTCGACAAGACGACCGACTTCAGCCAGGCGAACCTGCGGGAGACGATCTATGCCGGCATGACGCTCAGAAGTATCGACTTCACTCAAGCCAGGCTGGTTCGGGCCGAATTCACGGATGCCGTCCTGCTGGACGTGTTGTTCGACGGCGCCGACCTGCAGCGATCGGTGTTCGTCGGGGCGCGACTGGAGGATGCAAAGATTCGAAATGCCGACCTGCGTAACGCGGACTTCACCGACGCGAAGCTTGAAGACGCCTTTCTCAACGGCTCGGAGGTGAGGAACGCGAAGTTCGTTCGGACAGACCTTACGGGCGCGGACTTTGCCAGGGTTTCGGGCACACGTGATGCCGAGTGGCGCGATACGGTCTGTCCAGACGGGAGAAAGAGCGACGACTGCCCGGGCGACGGCGCAATGGGGGTCATCCGCTAGTCAACAGGCGGAGTCCTACGGTAGTCCGGTGCGGCAATGTGGATGACCCGACTGATTGAGCGGTCGCAGAGACGGGAAGCTATCGCGCCGGATTGCTGGGTCAAGTCGATGAATGTCGTCACAACGGTGGGCAGACGTGCCTCATAGCGATGGGAAAGAAGTTCATGCAATGTGGCGCGGGTCCACTCAGAGTCATTCTCCGCGCCGAGATCGTCCAATACGAGAACCTCGGCATCTGCGGCTGCCTTAAACAGCGTGTCGAAGGTCTGCTGGGAGTCGTCGACCGACTGAAAGCTGGATTGTAGGCGATACATCAGCTGTTGAACGCGAGCAAAGTACACGTCGTATCTCCCCGACAGCGCCCCCGTGATAGCGACCGCAAGGTGCGTCTTACCCACTCCGTGCGGCCCGCACAGCACCAGCCAGCCCTGCGGAGTGTGAGCGAACGCGCGGGCTGGCTGCAGCGCTGTTATCAGTTCGTGTCGCTCTCGGGCCGTGCCATGTTGCTCAAATGTATCGAACCGCATTCGCTCAAGCGCCGACGGATGGGGTGAGCCTATGCTGGAGCCACCAGCGTCCGCAGTTTTCACTCCCGTCGAGACGACTTGTGAATCGGGAGCTTCTTGGAGTCTCACCCTAAGATGGGTGTCGAGGTCTTCGATAGGACAGCTGAGCGTGACGACAGTGGGAAGGGAACCGTTGAACCTGTGGTTGATCAGCTGATGGAGCTTCTCCTGTGCCCACGGGCTTGTGGTGTGGCCGCCGAGCGCATCGAGGACGAGGACATCGGCTTCAGCAACGCGCTGGTAGATCTCGCTGAATGGCAACGGGTTATCGGGAGCATAGCCGGACCGCAGCTCGTCCAGCAAGTCCGCGGCTGACACAAAGAGAACCGGAAGGCCGGAGGCGATAAGGTAGTTGGCGATGGATGCTGCGAGATGCGTCTTGCCCGATGCGGGAGGTCCATCGAAGATGAGCCAGCCTGAAGGTGTTTGGGAATAGGCCAAAGCGGCAGCCAGGGCGCCACGGAAGAAGTCGGCGTTGGCGGGATCAATCCTTTCCTCATCAATGGACTCGAAGGTGAAGCGCACCATCTGACCCAGGTTGCTGTAAAGCCGAAGCCTTCGCAGTCTGTCGGACTGAAGCACTTCCTGCTGGCACGTGCAGGGCTGAAACCTGCTGAAATCCGGGTGCCCGACTGGTACTCTTGGAGTCAGCCAGCCGCGGTCTTTGCAGATCTGACAGACTGGCTCCTGCGGCTGAGCCGGCGCTTCGAATGCGGGCAAGTGGGCAGGACTCGCGCCCTCGGTCTCACGCTGTGCCTTGATGCGCCGCAGGATACTGCCTAGCGATTCCCCAGTCATCGTGTTGCCTCATCTGCCCCGGACCTATGAATCAAGCCCGTGCTCTCTGTAAACTCGATCGACTTCGGGAATCACAACCCGCAGCACCAGCTCTCTGGCAGGGACCCTGTCGAGCGCGGCCGCGACTTTTAGCCGATTGAACAGATCCTCAGACACGTCAATTGAAATCTGGCGATAAGTGTCTCCATCTGCGTCTATGGTGCGTGTTGGCCCCCTATGAGCAGATGAGCCGCTAGACCTGCGGCTGCGCCTTCTCTCTCTGTCTCCCGGCGGAGTCATGTTTATCATTGTCATGCTTTTTTACCTCCGCTGTTTCGGGTTGCTGAGGGCGGGGCATCTCCGAAGACGAGCCGGAACACGGCTTGAAGCTCGGTGATGCCTTTTGGATCGACCGGGCGATACTCGTTGACCAGCAAGCCTGCGGGCACTGCGCGCCTGATCGAGGAACGCTCATGTATGATAACTTCGGAGTGCTCGACATCCTCAAACTTGCGAAGAGCCTCCTGCGCTGCAATCACATCCCGGTTGGCATGATGCGTGGAAGCGCGGTTAATTACCGAGAAAGCTCTCAGATGGTCGTTGAGGTCGAGCGCCTCTGAAGCAATTTCATCCAATAGGTCTATGGTCCAGACATCCATGCCGTTCGGCTGAACCGGAACTACGACACATTGAGAGACGCGCATAACCGCCTCGATCGCTGCACCGTCTCCTGAGCCTATGTCTACCACAACGTCATCGTAACGCCTGGACAGGTCCCGGATAGCACGTCGCAGCCCTCTGTCGAACTGCCTCACCGTGGAGGGCGCGGGAAGTTCCTGCTGAAGGCGTGACTCTACCCAGAGACTCGCACTGCCTTGACGGTCGGCATCCACTAGCATTACATCCCTGCCGGCGCACACGCGCCATCCGGAGAGATGAACCGCGAACGAAGTCTTGCCGCAGCCTCCCTTTTCACCTGCAACAGCAACTATCATTGTGATTCACTCACCTTTCATCTGGGATAGTGAAAGCATAGGCCCATATCTCTATAATTATCTAGGTAGATATCGATATAATAATTATAATTTAGTAGAGATGTAGAATGTTGGAGAGTTAACGCGGCACTTCTTTCAGCGGATTTTGGAGAGTGAATCAGAGTGGCAATAACAATTGTCATAACCGGCAAATTAGGTTGACACCATAACAGCAGCGCATCAATTATGCTTTATTATGTGCTCTCTACAAAGGCGTCATCAGGAAGGATGTCAGTAAGTGGAGACAAGCCACTCTCGTGCCATCTACATGCACGAATCAACTCATTTTTGCTCGACGCGTATACGAAGCGGTGTGCGACTGCATATTGGCACATGTTGTACATATCCAGATGCTTTTCAATTTCATAGACGCCCCGCAAGGGATAAGTGCCTGTCGGATCTGACCCATCACCACACAATACAGAAACGGCAACATTCTTGCTCAAGGGCATCCCCCACATAATGAAGTCTCTGTATTCGGGCTCAAGACCAAGGCGAAATGAAGTCGCAGGCCTATCGGATGTTATGAAAGATCTTCCCTGAGCAGCGCGATAAAACCGCCAACTGCCCTCCTTGATGAGACTCAGTATTTCCCGATTTGCGGACGACCTTCCAAGGGGATCCACGAATATCGGAATGAATTTACGAATGTTCTCTAACCCAAACTCTTCGAGGAATTGATCTCTGAGTGTCTCATACTCCAAACCATTTTTCCGAAGTTCTTTTTCCCACTCCAGATTAGTTAGTCTAAGTTTATCCAGTCGACCTTTAAATTGACGTGCAGATTCCTGAAACAAGGACTGCATCGCGGGGTTGTCGGGCGACCGATTGCCGCTACTTCGCAGCAAGGAAATCAATAGAAAGTTCGCCATCCACCCGAGCAGATCTCCAGATCCTTTCTGAGTTCTGATAGGAAAATCGCCATCCTTTTCCACTCGTCGAACGATGAAGTCCAAACAAATCTTGAATCCAACCTCCAAGGCCGTCAAATGTGCGTCGTCAGTCATCGTGTAGGCATGCCTTGACACAGACACATTTTCTACGGACCGCAATTTGACGCCGAATTCTGGACGGTACTTGTCGAAGACGTGAACCTTGTCCCGCAAAGCGTGTCCATCTGGCGAGAAACCCCTAAGGTAAAATCTTGGCTCGTAGTGCTTGCGTGTCTTGTCAATTTCAAATGGATCCGACTTGTTTACCATAGGGAGCAAGTGCTCCTTTCGAGACAAATGTCCCGGCGATGAGTCCTGTCTTTGAGAGCCGCTAAGGAAGGCAGCTATATCCTTTGGACGGCGAGAAATTCATTCACTTCAAATCCAGATTATCACAAGACATCAGGCTGGAGTGAATGATCTGGGGGTCAGCTGCGAAGGTCACGTCAATGTGCATGCAAACGAGATCAGGCGGCGACTTTCTCAGGTTCTGATTCCAGGACAATTCCATCCTTGTAGATGGCGCCCTGATGTACGTTCTTCATCCAACTCCGGCGCTTTCAGCCTGCGGAACCTACTCTCCGCTACCATCAGCTTTTTTTCCAGATCACAGCTGTCACCCTGTCCACCCTCTTAAACCGCTTCGCCGCGTCAGTCCGTAGCCTCAGCACTGCAAGCGGCGACTCCACGACATTCGTAGCTCTGAGATGGCTCCAGTGCTTGTCAGGGAAGTCATAGAACGTCACCATCCGTTCCCAATCCCGCTCAGAGCCTCGGCAGCCCCGCCGTTGGAGCGCTCGCATGCGCTGAGTCGCAACCTTTGAAAGGGCTTCTCGGCGCTTAGTCTTCCCTCGCTTACTTGCTCTAATCGACTATCAGAATACTCTTCCAGTTAGAAGGGAAGTAGATCTTGGGCCACCCGTTAACTGTGAAGTCTAAACGGCGATCAAGAGTCTTCAACGCTGCTGGAGCAGCTGTTTGGAAGGGCTCATGAGTGCCGGTGTCGAGGATTCTCTGAGTTGTCCACGCGCCACTCCTTTGTTTCGTCCATTCAGTTACAACTCACTGAGAGTGTCCCCCCTGAACTTGCGGAGCGATCATTTGACTCGCTAGTTTCTTGGGTGAATGTAGTCGGAAAATTGGAATTCAGGGATTAGCGGTCTATGTCTAGCTGAAGGCGACCACACGTTCACAATATCCGTTCGACTTATTGGCAACGCTACCACGAAAGCGTTGTGAAAAACCGTTCCATATCTTCCGCCGATTCCTGATCGATTGGCGTAATGGTCATTAATCACTTGCGGATCCATTGTGGCCAGATCACACAGCGCTAATTTGCGAGAGTGGTCGCCTGAGGCCCATGCAGCCTCCGCGTAGTATAAAGCCTTCCTTCCGAAGAGTTGCCTAATGGGTAACTTGGCCTTTTCCGGCTCACCCATTTCGAATAGTTTGTACAGGAAATCTTTGCCGTCCACTCGGACGTCGAGAACCTTAGCATCAAACTCAATCATTATTGGGGCCAGATCAGATGACTCTCCAATATATCGCCAAGCATAGTAAGCCGCGCCCTCGCGCGTGCCACAAGCATATGTGGCGACTCGCTGCGAAGATTCCGATTCGGTGTCCACTTGGGAGAGATTTCGTTTATTGACAAGCAGCTCGACATTCAGGCCGAAGCTGTAGCTCATGTCACCCGGTCCCTGTCCAAACGCCAGGCCCTCGCCTTTAATCTTAGAGAGTAGTTCATCCCTTCTTCCAACAGGCGCACTTATTCCTCTGTACAGGCGCAGCGAATTCATCGTTTCCTCCGGCGTCTCGAAAGTGCAGCCATAGAGGACTCAGAGCAAATCAAGACTTGCAGAGAATCGCTAGCGGCCCCTTTGTGATTCTGTCCTAGCGATAATACCAGAGATTTTCAAATCGAAATGATGAACCGCGGGTAAGAAACAGACTGTAGTCTTGGTTAAAGTCCCCATGTGGGGTGTAAGAGTTCGTCATCCTGTTGATGTTGCTCAATCCGCGGCAGATTGTCTCAGCGGGACCTCCGGCAGAGCTGCCTGCTTCGCGGCAACTCCATGCGTTAGGTAGCGACGAGCGACTGCCCATTCGTCGTGCTGCTCGGAAAGCACAGAACCGATGAGAGGACCATTTTTGCCGCGCGTCAGTTACTCTTACCGGTGCGACAACTTCTCCGCCTGCCGATTCTGTTCCGCATTGGCTCAGTAGTTGGGAAGTCGAACTCGAGCACGACCGAGTGCTGCACGATCTTGTCTACCGCCGGCAGCTGTCGCCAAAATGTTGTCGAACCAGTTACCCCATATCCCCACCCTTCAAGTGACACAGGCTCTCGTGGTGTTTTCGTTCTCACTGAATGCCACATAACTGTGCTTACCACGAACAATTCCGCTGACCTTGACGGTCGCAGGAGCTCGCTTCAGAAAGCATCTCCGAACTGGCCCGCCTGTTTAGGAAGTTAAGAGCTTGCTGTGTCGCTGGTCATCGAGACTGGTTATCCAGCCTCAGAGTGTCGGAGAGTTTGAAATGCTGTTCACGCTAATAGCCGAGCGCTACGAACGCCGCTCTCTGGGCATTACCTGCAACCTTGTCTTCTCGGAATAGGAGAAGGTGTTCGCCAATCCGATGGCGACAGCTGCTGCGATAGACAGGATCGTGCATCACTCGGTAATACATTTTCCGATGAGGCAACAGGACCGGCTATTATAAATGTCGTTGTTCACCCAGTTCCAAACTGGAAGAGCCTGAGTACTTACATATATCCGTTCAACAATCCTACCAATTACGAATCCCGTTGAACTTGACATATATGATCCATTTATGTAAGATTTTCTTACCTACAGTAAGGAGTGGAGTATGAACAAAAAGGATGCTGTTGGAAAAGTGATCGAGGCAATTGCCAAAATTCAGGGGGACAGTGGCAGGCCGGTGACTTCCATACAATCTAGCACTCGTCCTTTCAGAGACGTGGAAGGGTTCGACAGTTACAGCGGTGTCGAAGCCACTCTGTTGCTTTCGGAAATGCTCGGCCAAGAACTGCCTGATAGCGTCTTCATTCCCAAAGAGGGAAAGCAGACACTGTCAGTGACAGAAATTGCCGAGAACATATGCAACATCGTGAGCTAAGGGGCAGAGAAAAATGAATGAACAGGCAGCACTGCGCCAAGATGTGGCTAGGCGTTTAAGGTTAGCTAGGGAGATGGCCGGGCTCACCCAGGCTCAGGTAGCCAATGTCTTGGGATGGCATCGTCCTACAGTGTCTGAAATAGAGGCAGGAAGACGCAGAGTATCTGCCGAGGAAGTTTTGCTTCTTGCCAATCTCTACGGTGTGAACACGCCTTGGATTTTCGGCGAGGAATCATCAGATCTCACCAGCGATAAAGCGATGCTTGCAGCTCGGGAACTGAATAAATTGAAGGATGAAGACCTGGACCGTCTATTGCAGGTGTTACAGGCCCTGAAGAGTTCGGAAGGGAATGGAGAAGATTGACTGACCGGAAGAGTATTGCGAGAAGAGCAGTGGCAGCGGCCCTACGTTTACGCAGAGAAGCAGGTTACGGGTTGACGGAACCTGTATGCGTGTATGACTTGGCAGAGCGGCTTGGGGTAGAGGTCCGCTTTATTGACATTCCCAGTATGGAGGGCATGTATCTTCATTCTGAGGACACTCCCACCATATTGGTATCTTCTCTTCGTCCACTAGGACGCCGCGCGTTCACTTGCGCTCACGAGCTTGGACATTATAACAACGGTGACGGCACACGAGTCGATGAACTAGTCGAGAAGAGAAGACATTCCTCATTTGACGATGTTGAATTCGCCGCAGATTGTTTCGCAGGAATCCTATTAATGCCCAAAATCGCCGTGGAGCGGGCATTTGCCCTGCGTAACTGGAACCCCAACACATGCAATCCGGGGCAAGCCTACGTTGTATCGAACTACTTTGGAGTTGGCTACTCAACATTAATCCACCATTTGAAGAGTGGATTGAATCTGCTTTCTAGGTCCCACGCCAACGCGCTCCTGAAAGTAAAACCAAAAAATGCACAGGAACAGGCTGTAGGCTGGCCCTGCGAACGCACAATTCGCGTTGTTGACCAATACTGGACAGGATGTGCGCTCGACGTTGAGATTGGCGATCTCGTGCATGTCCACGGATACTCAAAATTTCATGGGGCTTGCTTGGAGTTTCTCAGCAACATAGCTGACGGGTACCTATTCGTTGCCAGAGAACCTGGAATTGGAAGGATTGAAAGCGGTCCCCGGCAGTCAATTTACACAAGAGTATCAAAACGGCAATTTGTCGGCAGAAGCACCTTTCGACACCTAGAAGAATCACCCTAGGAGGCATTCTAGTGATCATAGAGGAAAATAATTTGACGCTAGCTTGGGCAAGAGCGCTTCTGAAGGTCTATCGTGACAAAGAGGATGCTTCGCTAATAGTGACTGTCAAAGACATTGGCAACGTAGGACCTCGAGAGATTCCGGCGATTCGCGATACCCTTGACAATCTGCTGGAGTCTAAAGGAAGTCATCAGTGCGACACTGTGGCTAATACCATCTTTCCTTCGTCATTGTGGAATCCGGAGGCGTCGCGGGAGAGTCTTTACAAGCGATATATGGCTATCCGCCCAAGACTACGGAAGTACGGTGGGAATAAGTATGGCCTTTATTTCGAACGGCTAATTGCTTACGGCAACGGGCACGATGAGCAAACAAAGCCAGTCAATCAGCTTGAGCACATCATCCAGACTTGGCATCGAGGCAATCGTCGAAGGTCAGCGTTGAAGGCGGCTATCTTCGACCCGTTTACAGACCACACGAATCAGCCACGGCGCGGGTTTCCGTGTCTGCATCATGTGTCGTTCGCTCAACACAGCAAAGGTTTGCTTGCCGTTACAGGGGTATATGCAACGCAAAACATAGTCGATAAGGCGTACGGTAACTACCTTGGTCTGCACCGGCTAGGGATATTTATGGCGCGCGAGATGGAACTTAAGCTTGATCGACTTACATGCATAGCTACGCCGGCCGTGCGTGAGCCTACCACCAAAAGGCAACTTCGTGAGCTAGTCAGTCTTGTGAACACTGCCCTATCCTGACCTCTCGGCAGAAACCGATTCCAGAATCGAGGAAATCGTGTCTGACTCTTCAGCATTCGGCAACTTGATAGTGTTCGAGGGGCTAGACGGCGCTGGCAAAACCACGCTCGCCAAAGCTCTCACTGCGAAGCTTGGAGAACTTGGCATTCCCTGCGAATACATGTCCTTTCCTGGTCAAGTATGTGGTCAAATAGGCAGCCTAGTTTATGACATTCAACACAACTCCGAAAAGCTTGGCATTCGCCAAATCACGCCGACTGCATTACAAACCTTGCATATTGCCGCACATATCGACGCAGTAGAGTCACAGATACTCCCCTTGCTGAGAGAAGGCTGCTGGGTCGTGCTCGATCGCTACTGGTGGTCAACTTGGGTTTATGGAATCGCTTCCGGTGTATCCCAGGAATCTTTGAAAGCGATGATAAATTTGGAGATTCTTCATTGGGGAAATTTCAAACCCGCGATGGTATTTTTAGTCGAGCGAGCAATCGAAAATACCGAGCGTGAGGATTCAGAGTGCCTCATAACCGAATATCGTGAGATTTTTGACCAAGAGCATGGCCTATATCCGGCTATGTCATTTTCGAATGACGCGCGCCTCGACGAGAAACTGGATGACCTCCTGGGTAGCCTGAAGGATCTGCTTCCGCAGGCGGCAGACGAGGCGGGGAATGCTCAGATGCCACTTTTCGGCGACCACCAGACGACAGCCTCCTTGACAGAAGGGCTTCCCGAAATCTTTAGCGCCCTGTCGCCCGCCAAGCCTACAATCGTGTACGATACATTCTGGGAGTTCGCCGCGGAGAGACAGGAAGTCTTCTTCAGAAAGCTAGACGGCTTTCCCCCGCCTTGGACCGAAGACCCGGTGATTGCTCGCTACAAATTCACCAATGCGTATAGGGCATCAGATAGAGTAAGTCAGTATCTTATTCGTCAAGTCATATATGAGGGCGACGCATCCCCCGAAGAGGTATTCTTTCGCACGATACTCTTCAAGCTGTTTAACAAGATAGAGACCTGGGAGCTTCTTCAGCAAAACATTGGCGCGCTTACAACCGAAAGTTATTCGTTCGAGAAATTCGATGAAGTTCTAAGCGAAGCTCTCGCAAATGGCGTCCGCATTTATTCCGGAGCGTATATTATGCCATCCGGAAGGAACGCTTTCGGCTATCGCGAGAAGCACCGCACGCACCTTAGCCTTCTGGAACGGATGATGGAAGACGAGCTGCCGTTGAGGGTGGCGGATGCCCAAAGCATGGCAGAGGTATTTGAAAGCCTTCTTTCGTATCCTACGATTGGCACGTTCCTTGCCTATCAGTTCGCCACGGATCTGAATTATAGCAAAATATGCGACTTTTCCGAAATGGAGTTCGTGTCTCCCGGTCCGGGAGCTTATGATGGCATACACAAGTGCTTCAGCGACCTAGGAGGGCTCAGTGAGTCAGACGTCATACGCTCTTTAACGGAACGCCAAGAGATAGAATTCGAACGTCTGGGGCTACGCTTCCGTTCGCTGTGGGGACGCTCACTTCAACTAATAGATGTTCAAAATCTGTTCTGCGAGGTGTCAAAGTACGCTCGTGTCGCGCATCCTGGCATCGCCGGAGTGAGCGGTCGGACTCGCATTAAGCAAATCTACCGCCCTTCCGACATACGTCTAGAAGTGTGGTACCCACCCAAGTGGGGCATCAATGACTTGATGTCTGCAAAGCATTCGGGCGATAGCGTAGCTTAGTGTAGAAGCATCCTACGTTCACATAGCATTCAGCCTACGAATTCAAGGCGACAGCTTTCTAAGTCCGCCAAGAGATGTCCCCCTTCCTCTTTCCTGATACGGCGCCAAATGTGGAAACCTGTCAAGATGGCACTCTCCCATTCCCGTTCGGTACGACAGGAAACTTCAAGGTGCTCCGTCAGCGCCTTGATGGTTCGCAGTATTTCATAGTCGACTTCTCTGGCCCCATCGAGAAAATTGCGGCCCTCTGCATATCTGAACACTATCGCCGAGATTCCTTCTTCTATTACCAGCGCCCGACCGCCATCCTCCACCTCGTCAACTCTCGGGGCGCTCTTACGCTTTCGCCTCAGGAGCGCCCTCAAAGTCGGCGACCAGCCCAACTTGGACGCATAGGCGAGATGGAAGACATCATGAAAGCGATAACCGTCATCTTCATAACGATTGTCTCTGAGCGGATCTCCCACTTTGAATCCGTTGACGAGCATCGTCGCGCTTTTGGAATTATCTGTCCTTATCTGGACATTCATCTTTCTTGGGAGTTGTTCGGAAGGAGGGAAGTCGTCATCCAAGAGTCTCCAGCGAGTCTTCTGTATTGGCTTCCAACGACTTCCAATTTTGCGAAGATTGTATTCGGCGATATCTTCCAAGGTGAATCCTTGCTTTGTCGCCACGTTCGAGACATACCACAGAATATCTCCCAGCTCCTCCTTCATCCTATCCGGGAATAACTTGTAGGACTCACCATCCCGTAGCCATTTCTTATGCTCTCCAAGGAGTTCGCCAACTTCACTAGCGAGTCCTAGCAACGGAATCATCAGATTGCTCTGGTTAGGCTCCACTGCCTTAGATGCAGGCCACTGGTCAGTACGGTTTGCGATTCGCTGATACTCATTGAGTTCCATGCTAGTGCCTCCTTTCACTCGTCATATATAACCGACTGATGCAACACCATTGGTGTGTAATCATACAGAAATTGAGAGACTCGTGTCTTGGACTCGCTGCCATGAGCGTGCTTTGACTAATTATATGACCAATTTTCTGCTAGAAGATGAAGGACATATTTCCCCAGAATTAGCATTGCAGGAGGATTGTGATTCACTAGGATATGGTAGCAGGCTAAACGTGATTAGTTATTTTAGCGGACCAACCGCAGATAATGTCTGGCAACAAGTGGCTCACGCTGTTCAGGAGTCTCGTCTTGTTCGCAAGCAGCAAGGTAGGGGCGGTCTGACAAGTGAATTACTGCATGTGGCGGTGTCGATTGAATGCCCGACGCAACGGTGGGTTACTTCGAGATTGCCGGCGATGAACTTCCCGTTTGCCTTGGCGGAAGTCGTGTGGTTCATATCTGGAAGGCGTGATCTGAGATTTCTTCAATTTTGGAACCGTGGACTTTCAAACTATGTAGGCGCGCATCCAGAAATTCATGGCGCATACGGATATCGAGTTCGCGCGCACCTTGGTATTGACCAACTGAAGAGAGCGTACCAAACGCTAACGCATAATCCCGAGTCAAGGCAGGTGGTTCTGCAATACTGGGACTCCGGAATCGACTCGGCTCTTGCCGATGGAACTCCGTCCGCTCCCGATATTCCTTGCAATGTCGCATCCATGCTGAAGATGCGCGATGGCAGATTGGAATGGACTCAGATGGTTCGCAGCCATGACCTATTCCTAGGGGTACCTTACAACTTCGTGCAATTCACCACCTTGCAAGAGGTCATGGCCGGGTGGTTGGGCGTCGAGTGTGGCTCGTACAATCAGTTCAGCGACAGCCTACACGTTTATCACAAAGACGCGATGAGCGTGGCTTCGTCGCTCAATAAGCGGGCTACGAAAGTCGTACCAAATACCGATTGCCTCAAGTTGTCGTTCGACGAGTCGGTATGGGCATTCGGTGAGTTGGAGCGTCGAATAGAAGCGATAATTGACCCAACTGCATACCCTATCGACATATACAAGATATGTGAATGGGACGAAGCCCCGCGAGCTTATCGAAACATCCTTAACATCCTAGTTGCGGAGTCGCTGCGCCGGCGCGGGGAGAGCGAGGTTGCCGCGGATGTGGCATCCAAGAGCAGTAACTCCGTGCATAAGTATCTATGGAACCAGTGGATTACAAGAGTATCGAAGCCGACTCATGGCGGACGGAATCAAGTTGCTGGAGCAGTAATCTAGGAATTCCATCTACTTCCTGCTAATGTGCGGTTTTGTCGGAGGTGGCGCTAAGCACTCCGCCAGCTATTCCACGCAGCTAGCGATAGGAGCACGCCGATCAGAATTAGGAAAAAGACTATTGCTCCTGTCGCTATTCCACAGAGTACTAGGAGAACGGTCCAGCCAGTGTCCGGGGCCCAAGATGGCGTACCTTCTACATTTAGTATCGCCACAACCATCGCGGCTAGTATCGTAATAGCCACCAAGAACACGCCGAACAACACAACGGCCTGGTAACTGTCGCGAATTTCCCCAACTCTTCTATTCAAGTTGCTTTGGATTCGCGTCAATGATGTCCAGTCTTGATAGTTAGGATCGCCCACAGTCTGCATTAGTCGTTTCCAAGTGTCAACTCTCGGCCCGTCAGGACGCCTAGCGCCTTTAACCTTCGAAAATTCAATGTTGAACACAGCGTCGCCGCGGCGAACTACGACATCATTGTTTCCCAAATTCGCAACTTTGATATAAAGACGTGCCCCCTCCTTCTTATCTTTCCCGTAGAATGGGTCAACTTGTATGCCCATCTGGCCTACGAGGCCTTTGGAGGCAAACTCTAGGCGCACTCCCAATCTTCCTACGAGGTCGCTCGGCATGCAGAGGTGTTCAATAGTAGATAGGATCGCTATCCTGCCAGGTCGTATCTTTATTTCAGACCGTGACTTGCTTGTGTCACCAGGCTCAATTATGTCTTTGCCGATTATCATGCCGTCTCCAGCAACACGAAGCGCGTACGAAGCCTCCTTTACGCACTTCAGGTCCCGAGTGTCTTCCCTGAAAATCTTCCCTTTATTCAAGCGACCTATAATCTCGTTCGTGCCTAGAATCATCTTCTGCAATCCCCTTCGAGAAGCCATTTTCGTGAGGAGTATGCCCTAACAGGCGTGGCAGGTCAACACAGCCTTTGCACAGGCGAGCGTGATGACTGTGCTCGGCAGCCTCAATAACGCCATGTCACAATGGACACGGATAGGGTGTGATACGCGACAATGGCTTGTATGTTGTCGGAGACCTTCAGATGTGGCAGTTTGGAGGTCCGGGTGAGAGGGGCGCGTCGTCAATGACTGGGCGAGCTCAGGAATAGTCTCCACGCTGCGCCGTGCAAAATATGACACCCCGCTCACAGCGTTTGTGGCTATCGTAGGCTGCCACAGAAAGCACGCTGTCAGACTCTTGAACCAAGGCGATAAGCCAACTGAGCAGACAGCTTCCAAAGGCCAGCGCATATACGACGAGGCGGTGAGGGAGGCGCTGACCGTGGTATGGGAGGCATCGGACAGGATATACGGGAAGAGGCTCAAGGCAGCGCTGCCCAGCATGGTGGAGTCACTGGATAGGCACGGTCATCTTGAACTCGATCCCGGTGTGCGGAGACGGCTGTTCTCTGCTAGCGCCGCGACCATAGACAGGCTGCTGAGACCCATCAGGGAGCAGGCGGGAAGCCGCAGGAAGCGCAAGCAGAAGAGGAAGATGGCCGGTCGCATCCCGATACGCACCTTCTCCGACTGGAAAGAGCCCGAACCGGATTACCTGGAGATAGATCTGGTGGCGCACTGCGGCGGTACGGTGACGGGATCGTACATCAGCAGCCTGGTGGTCACCGACGTATGCTCCGGCTGGACGGAGGCTATTCCACTGCTGGCACGCGAACGGACTCTGGTGGTGGAGGGACTGGAAGCGGTCTCCCGCATCTTCCCCGTTCCCATCCGTGGCATAAACTCCGACAACGACAGCGTGTTCATCAACGAGACTCTGCTGGGATACTGTGAAGACCGGGGCATAGAGTTCACTCGCTCGCGTGCGTACCGCAAGAACGACCAGGCGTGGATAGAGCAGAAGAACGGCTCGGTCGTGCGCCGCTTCATCGGACACGAACGTTACTCTGGACCGATGGCCGGTCAGACTATGGCGCACCTGTATGGTGCGATGCGGCTGTACGTGAACCACTTCCAGCCGTCGTTCCAACTGCTGGAGCGGACTCGTGACGGCGGGACCGTGAAGAAGAGATATGGCCTGCCTGCCACACCCTGCGACCGTCTGCTGTGGCGAGACGACGTGAGCGAGGATACCAAGGCGATGCTCAGGGACAGTAGGGTTGAGCTTGATCCGGTATCATTGCTGCATACTATACGGGAGGCACAGTCGGCGCTCGCCACCATCAATGAGACCGACTCTGCGAGTGTGCCGCAAAGTGAGAGCCTGGAACGCTTCCTGAGCAGTCTGCCCGAACTATGGCGTCAGGGTGAGGTTCGTCCTACACACGCTCCGAAGAAGAGGAAACGTCGCGGAGTACGCACGCGACCGGACCCCTTTGAAGGAGTGTGGTGCGAGATACTGGACTGGCTTCAGCAGCAACCGGACGCGAAGGCCGGAGAGCTGCTAGACCGGCTGATGGCTCGCTATCCCAACCGATACAGTAGGCGTCGGTTGCGAACGCTTCAGCGCAGGGTACGGCAATGGCGCATCGTCGTGGCGAAACAGTTGGTGTATGCTTCTGCTGAACAGAGTGAAATTAACGAGGCAGATCTAGGTGACATCACACCTGTGAGCGACAATTAAAGCTGCAAAAATCTCGGTAACTGCGATGATACCTTGTGGGCCATCCGGGACTGGATCTGACCCATTCGGTAACTGGCTCAGATGCCCTTAAAATGATCTGTCGATCCTTTCCCGGGGTGGTCCGCAAAGCACTAGAGGCTTCAGTGAGTTCGTGACCTGATAGAAGCATGACGTCAAGTCCCATCGCAGTTCTGTCCGCTCACTCGAGCCCATGCACCATACTCCAGGGGAGGCAGAGATGACAGGACCGTCAGTCACATCAACAGTCGTGCCGTTCAGGTTATCATCGGAGTGGACACACATAAGGACCAACATGTGGCGGTGGCCATTGACCAGCGGGGTGTCCGGCTTGACGAGAAGCACGTGCCCGCTGCCACCTGCGGGTACGAGGAGCTCGAACGATGGTCGTGCGATCTGGGGCAGGTTCGCGCATTTGGCATAGAGGGCACGGGTTCCTACGGTGCCGGGGTAGCACGCTTCCTGGCCGATCTTGGGCATACAGTCCTCGAGGTCAACAGGCCAGATCGATCTGTCCGTTATCGCAAGGGTAAGAGCGACCCGACCGATGCTGAGATGGCAGCGCGCTCGGTGCTAGCAGGCGTCGCCGACGCCACTCCGAAGCCTGGCGAGGGCGAAGTCGAGATGATCCGTATGCTCAAGAGCGCCAAGAACTCGGCAGTAAAGGCCCGTATCCAGGCTGTCAACCAGATGAAGGCACACGTTCTCACAGCTCCTGCTGAACTTCGAGAAACTCTTGACAGTCTGGGGACCAGCGCCCTCATCGAACGATGCAGAAACTTCCGACCTGGTCGTCCGGAGAACCCCACGACAGCGGCAAAGTACGCGCTTCGTTCGCTTGCTTCTCGCTACCGTCAGCTCAGCAAGGAGATCCAAAACTTGAGGGCCGAGCTACAGCGGCTCATCCAGACGACGGCACCGGCGCTGGTCGAAGCCTTTGGCGTAGGACCCGACACGGCCGCCGCCCTACTGGTCGCGGCTGGAAGCAATCCTGTCCGTCTCAACTCAGAGGCCGCCTTCGCATCGCTGTGCGGAGTGAGTCCTGTACCGGCATCATCCGGCAAGACCAACCGGCATCGGCTCAACCGTGGCGGCGATCGCCAGGCAAATGCGGCGCTGTATCGCATAGTCGTCGTCGGGCTGTGCCACGACCTGAGGACGCAGGCGTACCTGCGTCGACGAACCGCAGAAGGAATGAGCAAGGTAGAAGTCATACGTTGCCTTAAACGCTATGTCGCTCGAGAAGTCTACTCGATCATCCGCAAGCCCAACCAGATACTTCAAAAGAAGCATCATTTTCCAATGAGGCAACAGGACCACGCGGGACATTTGACCATAAAAATGTCCCATTTAGTGGCGTCGGTCCTCTTCATCGCCAATGTAGAAGTGAGAGGTCCTGTGAGCCGAGGAAGGAACTTGCCACTCCAAGGGGCCGAAGTGCCCTGATAAATCTGAGAAACTGATTAACCAAATCCTAGCCTGCCGTTCAAAAATTCGTCGAAAAGCGACCCGAATGTGCTAGACCTAGACGGGTTGGGAGTGGCATGATGATACGGAGAGGGCGCTAGTCCTGAACATATGCAGCATCTCGTTGTCGTCGAGCAAATGCTAGTCCTGGCGTCCGCCCTCTCTCGTGTGGCTACGTACCTGTTGATGTGCGGTACTTTTGCGCCACTTTGGGATTGTACTTTCCGCAAGCTCATTTGCGCAAGGAGAAAAAGTCAAACGTGTGTCCGAAAAATGAAATCGTAACTCCCGTTATCTGCCTTCCTTCGACGAGTTTTGACGGGGTCAACTTTTCCAGGCCTCCGCCAAATTAGATGTAACTGTCGGTCAATGTGTTTTCCCGGCGGCATAACATAAGGGTTTACTCCTTCTCAAGATTCATACAGCGCCAGCCACCCAGATTATGTGGTCAAGACAGGAGGCAATCAATGCAGGATAGGTATATATCAATTAACGGGATTGAATTCCCAATCTCTTGGGGCACTCCTTTCGAATACGATGGAGTTCATTCCGGGGGAGCCCTTTCAGGAATCATTCTTGAGGGCACGATCTACTATGATGACGAAATTAGCCAGATAAAGGAGTTGATCAAGGAAGATACTGTGAAAGTCGAGGACCCCTTCACAGGCAGGACTTTCGAAGCCACGATTCGTAGAGAATCTGAGAGTTATCAAGTAGGGCGCCCAGGCAGGCTGTATAAGATTGAAGTTAAGGAGTTGGACATGCCTGAACGGTTCGATGTGCTGGAAATTGAGGGGCATCGCTTCAGTGTCATTAACAATTCTGAGACGCTACGTAATGAATCTATCGGTCTGCATGTGCTGTTGCACCTATCGGAAGATGAATTTATGACATTTCGAACTCTCCTTAAGCTGCGTGCTGTGCAAATTCGCCGATTGGGAATTGACGAAGTCCATATGGACCGACGTTTTGGAGGGGCAATGTACTGGTCGTCGCACGAAGAGGATTCCGTAAAAAGCTACAAGCAGATCGTCCGGTTCTTTCCGGTCGATTACCCGACCAGTAGAGTAGCGATTGCTGATGGTCATACACAGGGTAATCAATCTCGGATGCTTCTGACGCTATCAGCACGCTTTGAATCGCTTGTGGCGAATCTGGTTGACAGCGGTCTACTCAGTAAGGAAGAAGGGGAATCTCTTATCACAGAAGAATGGCGAGACCTGTTAGATGACGAACGCGCCGTTTCACTTGCGGCGACTCTATATCAGGTCGATGATGCGGAGAGCGAACTCGACTAAGATTAATCATTTGAGAAATGGGACAGGCCTATATCAGATGGCATAGTAATCAGGTAATTCTCTCAACTTCGGATAGACAGTGGTAGTGAGGTAACAACTATGAGTGGACTACTTTTCTACGGGAAAGACTTGAACCGAACGCTGGAAGCTCATCGGAAAAAAGTGGTGGATAAAATAAGTTCGCTAGACGAGAATCGTCTATTGGGTTCTCCTCAGGAGGACCTCGTCGACTATTTTGTTGATGAGTCTCATGTTGAACCTATCGAACTCGACGAATCCAAAATCCAAGTAGGCTACGGCGATACGCAAATCGATGTGAGAAATAGGTTCGAATTTGCAGTCTTTGACTATAGTCGGCCTACTTATGTACAGGGTACCAGGGTAACCATTTATATTCCCTTCAGTGGTGATTATCAGTTGTTCCACTGCCAACCATCAACCTTTTCACTTAATCCGCCTCGCGCAGCTGTCAACAAGAGCGAGGTTATATTTACGTACGATCTCACGACGGTAGACATGGAAGGGGTCCATTCAGAGTTTGAGAGAGAATTAGATTCCGTGAAGAAATACATCGGCTGGATTAAGCGGGATGTAGAGAATTTTAATTCAAACATTCGAGCGATTGTGAGCGAGCGATTAACTTCAAGGCGTGAGAAACTTCTGCGAGACAGAGAACTCGTAGAGAGTTTAGGCTTCCCGTTACGGCGAAGTGAAGGGGTTCCTGCGACTTACGTCGCCCCAGAAGTAAAACGAAAAATTACTCCTCGTTTACCACCTGCTCCAACAGGAGCTTACAAGCCAGAACCCGCCTTGGCAATGGATCACTACGAGCACATATTGTCCGTTGCATCTAACATGGTCAGCGTTATAGAGCGAAGTCCTAAGGCGTTCAAGGGAATGAGTGAGGAAGACTTGCGACATCACTTTTTGGTTCAGTTAAATGGACAATACGAGGGTCAGGCTACGGGGGAGACTTTCAATTATGACGGAAAGACTGACATACTAATACGTGCGGATGGAAAAAACATTTTCATCGCCGAATGCAAATTCTGGACCGGCGCGTCTGGTTTAACAGATACGATAGACCAACTGCTCGGATACACAAGCTGGAGAGACACCAAGACTTCAATCCTCTTATTCAATCGCAATAGAAACCTTACCAATGTGCTGAATAAAATTCCGGAAGTGGTCAAGAGCCATTCTTTGTTCAAACGAGATTGCGAATACGATCCTGAGACGGGCTTTCGCTACATCTTCGCTAACCGAAATGACGAGTGTCGAGAGATTGTCCTCACTATATTAGTCTTCGACGTACCAAGATGAACTTCTGATTTCTTGATTAAAGACCCGGCCACTCCATCACTGACCTGGTCCATATTGAAGGCACAGAAGGCTCAAATTAGTCGCAAACCTGTCAAATGAGCAGTTTCCATAATACGGCGCGGATGCAAGGAAATATACCAAAACCTTGCATTTCCGAAATGCCCTCCTACCTGAGACCCCTCCTTAAACCGGACAACCTCCGCCCGTTTTGCAAGAATGTATCGGACTAAGCCTTGCAGACTGGAATGTTCGGAGGATTTTGCCCGTGACTACCGAAATTGTACGCCGCCGCCGACCGCGCGGGCGCTATCCCAAGACACAGGACGGCGCAACTCCGAAGAGAATTAAGAATCTGCCTGAGTATCTCGAAGCCGACGAGGTCAACGCCATCATCCGTCTCGCCCCCAATCCGAAGGCGAAGCTCCTTATGCTGGAGCAGTGGCGGGTCGGCCTGAGAGTATCGGAGGCGCTCGAACTCGAAGTGCGCGACCTGTCACTTGATTCCACCCACGCCACTTTCCGAGTCAGGTCGGGCAAGGGCGGGAAGTCGCGCCTCGTTCCGGTTCATCCGGAACTGCACTCGGCGCTCACGAGCGCGCTGTCTTATGGAAGCGTTCGGCAGGGCAGGATAGTCGAGGCACATCCGGCTACGGCCTGGCACTGGGTGCAGACCGCTGTGAAACGGGCGGAGGAGATGGGCACGATCGCGCCGGGGAAGCGCATAGGCACTCACATGTTACGGCACAGCTACGCCCGGCACTATCTGCTGAACGGCGTCCCGATCAATCATCTGAGTCGATGGCTGGGACACAGCAGCATCCAGACGACGCTGATATACCTCGAACTTGTGCCGGACCCGACCGGCAGCGTGGCATCGATACCCTAAGGTGTACAATTGTTGTCACTCACCGTTCCGACCTCACTGGAGGCTACAGTTTCACGTGGGATCGGCGTGGATAATACCGAGACTCGCGCACCTCGTAGCTGTCAACATAGTATCCTAGCGTGACCAGCTAGGCCCAGTCAGGGGAATGCCATTCTCACCAATCTCTCAACGACATAGATGACGAACTCCCGCAAGGTCGTATGCTTACCGAAGAAGAAAACAGTGAGATGAAAGAATTTCTCGCCCGTCACTACTTTGACATGAGCCTTGATGAATTCACAGCGGCTTGGAAGGCTGGCAAGTTCGACGATGACAAAGACAGACATGAGGATGTCGTTTTTCTGGCATCAATGTTGCCGGAGTATTTGGAAGAGTGACGAACGGCAGGAATCCCGCCGACGCTGTCAACGCATACAAAAGTATGGTACAGCAGTGGGTGTCTTTGTGTGACAGATGCAGTTGTTGATGTCGCCGGTGGATACTACCCTTCTCCCATTCCGCATCGCCTAACGATGAACAACGGATTTCCTATTGCCCTCAACGGACCGTCGCGCTTCAGTTTCAGGTTGCACCAGTTTTACCGGATTGTTGAACCTGATCGCCTAGGTACCCTCTGGAGAGTCGAGACGGTTGAATACTACTGCACAATCCACGACTCCGAGGAAAGAGAAGTCCTGCTGAATCACTGGCATCCCTACGGAAGAAGTGCCGTACGCACTCCCCATCTGCATCTGGAGCAAGGAGCGCAGGTCGGGCGTGAAGAAGTTCGTGACGCTCATCTGCCGACAGGAGAAGTCTCACTCAATGCTATCCTTCGGGTGCTCATAGGGGAAAGGGGGCGAATCCCCAACGTTCCGGCTGGGAGTCAATACTGGCCGAATAGAGCTGTGCCTTCAAATGGGGTGGGGGCAATATATATTGCCGTGACCGGCAAAGTGTCGCGAATCAGGGGATGTCAGACAAGCGTGATGGGTCAGTCACGGTGGTCCGCGTCGGGAAGAAAATTGTAGACTTCTACGCGTACAAGATCGCTCTCGGGCGAATCGCTGACAATCAATGAGAGGCTGGAACTCTCTGACGATGGCCAAGATCGGCGATAAGTTACTCCGGGTCGTGGCTTAGTTCTGAATCGACTGGTCCATCGGTTGAGAAGCTTTCTAGGCAGAGTCTCTACTGTGCAGTGAATGGCTCCCAAACAGGCTATGATTGCGGGCCGCGAACGTGTGTGCTACCATATTGTTGCCCAAAGGAGCATTCAGACCGCAAGAGATTGCCTCCGGGCAACAGCCATAATACTGATAAGGTGCGTCAACAGCAGATACCCATCCTCCGGAGAACGTTCGGCTGCAATTGACTGTAATTCGCGACTAAGGGACAACTTCCTTCCTAGAATGCTTCAAGCTTTAATAGTAGGCTGAGCGTAATTGAACTGGGCATCATCGTTGTTGGGGCCTGTCGCTAGAGAAGAGCGAAGGCAAACTCTACTGGGTTGCTTATACCAGCGACGAGCCGTTGCCCTGCCCAAGTCGAAATTTGGTCGCGTTACCCAGGGGATCGTAATGGGAAAACCGTATCACAGTGAACTAAATAAGATTCCGGCGACAATTAATTGGGCGCTAGAACAGGACATCCGCGATCTTCGGCATACGCTTCTTAGGAAGTTTGGCGGGCTCAACCTAGTTGCGGTGGGTTCTGGGGGATCCCTTGTAGCGGCTACATTCGCTGCACTACTGCATGAAACGGCTACAGGACGACTCGCCCGTGCTTCAACGCCTTTAGAGGCCATTACACGTTCCCCGCTTCGTGACACTGCAGCGTTGCTACTAAGTGCCAGAGGGACAAATGCTGACATACGAAAGGCAGCGGAGTTGCTGCCGAGGCTAGGTTATGACTTCATATCTGCATTGACTACCCGTAAGGGAACTCAACTTGGAAAGTTGTTGAGGGACTACGGTGCGACCGTGCATGAGTTCGCAGTTCCAACGGGGCGCGATGGATTCTTAGCTACAAACTCTCTAATGGCGACATTAGTGTTGCTCTGTCGCGCGGCTGCACCAGAAGGCTGGCCGGTCAGCGACGATCTCAGCAATAGCATGAACTCTAAGCCGTCATACACAGGCGACGACTCGGTACTCGACAAACGCACAATAGTAGCGTTGGCTCAAGGTTGGGCGATGCCAGCAGCAATTGATATGGAGACACGTTTCTCTGAAGCCGCGATTGCAAACGTTTCGGTAAGCGATCCGCGAAACTTCGCCCACGGTCGCCACAATTGGTTATCGTTCCACGCGGAACATACTGGCATTGTGTCGCTGGAAACTAAAGATTCCGAACCGGAAGCCACTAGGATGCTCAGATTTCTGCCGAAAGATATTGATATTTTGAGAGTGAACTCCTTTCACGAAGGGCCCGTTGCGACAATAGAGCTAGTACGCGCAGTTATGGAGCTCACCGGAAAAGTAGCTGATTCAAAAGGCATGGACCCTGGGCGTCCGACAGTGCCAATTTTTGGAAGGCGACTCTACCGTGCTGGCACATCTAGGTACGCTGGGCTCAAGGAATCCACCCCCATCGAAAAGAAAAGGCGTGCTCTATTTCTTGGTCCTTCGGCGGATTACAACCAGATCGCGGCCGCTTTGCGGAAATTTGAAGATCGTCTTCAGAGGACTCCTTTCAGCAGTTTGGCAGTTGATTACGATGGCACCCTGTGTGGGATAGACCACCGCTTTGAACCTCTCTCTAGCGAGATCAGCATTGAACTGAACCGGCTTCTACGAGAAGGGATTGTTCTTGGTGTCGCAAGTGGTCGCGGTCGGTCCGTTTACGAGAGGCTTAGGGAGTCCATTTGCACAGACTACTGGAATAATGTCCTTGTCGGCCTTTATAACGGGGCTACCGTCATAACACTGTTTGAAGAACTCCCTGAGTCAAGCGCAGAAATTAAGAGTCCACTAGCAGCAACTCACGCCCGATTGCGTAGGCTTGAAAAGACGATAGGGTTCGAGTCGGAAACTAGACCTAACCAAATCTCGCTGCGACCGGTTGCTGATGGTTCTTCACCTCTTGACCTGCGAACCGTAGTGATGGAACAACTTGCGGGCATAGAGGACGTCTCAGTAATTGCATCATCTCATTCCGTAGATATTATCCCCGTGAGCACATCCAAAACCGCGGTTGTCGACGCTCTCCAGACAATCCGTTCCGGCTGTGTGTTGCGAATAGGAGACCAAGGAGCCGCCGGGGGCAACGACTTCGACCTTCTAAATGCTGGACTCTCCTTGAGTGTTGACCGGGTTTCCAGCAATTTGGAGACTTGCTGGAATCTCGGTGCTCCTGGCACTAGTGGCCCTGCGTTGACACTTCAATATCTGCGTGCCTTACGAGGAGGTCCAGATGTATTCCGACTCGACACTGATAGTTTGACAGTAACCTAATGTGGACTTTCTTATGGATCCTGAACTTGCAGAGCGATTACTCCGTACCGTGATGAGGGACGTATCTGATTATGATGAAATAGCAGGTAAACTCGGCACTTTTCGAAGTCTAGCCACATACAAATATGACAGCTATCAACAATACGCCCCTGGACGCCAATTCATTTCATCATTAGGACTCTGGCTCAATCAATTCGAACCCCCAGATGAGCGAAGAGATGCACTTCGATTTGTTGAAGAGCGGCTCATATACATTTCCGATGCCGAGATGCGGCATCTTGTGGCCTTGATGGCACATGACCGCGTGCCGTCAGTCTTACAGCGCCAAGTCTCGCGGCAACTTGACTTGCCGGTCTACCGCATTGCAGCAATTCGAGCAACAAATGAATTTCGACGTGCTTTAAGTTCGTCTTTATTCCTCGGAATGAGTGATGGTGCTCGTATTGACCAGTTTCGCAGGAGCAATCCGGACTTGTCGAATGAACAGATCGCGATGACATACGAACTCAACGATTCGCGTGCCAACTCGATGATAAACAGTCTCAGGCATCGGCTGAATGATGAAGAAGCCACATTTGATTACATCTTCCTCGTCGACGATTTTTCAGGCAGCGGTAGGACAATCCTACGAAAGGATGAGCAAGAAGCGTGGGATGGACGTTTGGACCGATTCATAAGTGATACGTTGCCCAGACTGACGAAAGGGAGTTGTCCGAAGATATACATTGCGCTTTATGTTGTAACGCAGCAAGCGACCGAATATCTTGAAGCGCAAATTTCGGCTTACCCTGCGGCACCTTGGGCCAGCAGCAATGCGCCTGAGGTCATTTCCGTAATGACACTAGGAGATCACACTAGGTTAACGCACGATCACTCTGGGAATGAGTATGAGACTGATCAACTCTTCGACCAACTCCTGCACAAATATTATGACTCGTCGGTGGAGGATGAGCATAAAGGAAATGTGAAACATGGGTACTCTGCTTGTGGGTTGCCTCTAGTATTGTCTCACAACACTCCGAACAATTCGGTATATTTGATCTGGGAAAGACTGAAGACCGTGCCGCTTTTCCCTCGATATGACCGGCACCGGAGTGCCTTGGAGGAAGGATAATGCCAGCGTCACGGAATCCATTCTTCGTCCGCACGGCGGAACAGACCGAGTCAGATGACCAATTCTTGAGTCTCTTCAGTATGGCGGTATTGGACTTCTTGCCCGAAGATGGTAGTTGGAACCGCCTCCTCCCAATAGAGACACCGCCAGGTAGCGGGAAATCGACACTCTTGCGCCTATTTACTCCGACTGTGTTGACAAGTATTTCTAACGCGCGTCATCAGCAACAGCTCGCCAGTCTCGTTAAGAAACTCATGAAAATCGATGCTATAGACGAGGATGGCGTACAGTTACTAGGAATACTCGTAAACTGTAAGGAGGATTACAGTAGGTTAGCTGATTTTGGGCTTGAGACGCGATTGAATCAAGCACTATTTTGGTCACTTCTTCACTCACGTCTTGCGTTGCTGACCATTAGAGCCTCATTGCAATTAAAGGGCTACACATACCCACATGACGTCAAGAAGATTCGGTTCGAACCCCGATCAGACGGCGTAATCCGACGCCCGGATGCTCGTGTGATTGATGGTGAGGATTTATTTGAGCGTGCCAGAAAGGTGGAGCAGCGCATAGTTGACTCGCTGAATAGCTTCGTGCCTCGTGCTCCGCTGTTGGCCAGTGAAGAGAATGTAGATGATTTCTTTCAACTCTTGAATACGCACCGCATTCTCATTGATGGTCAGATGCTGACGAAGCACACTTTAGTAATGTTTGACGATGCGCATTTGCTTTATCATACTCAGCGAGAAACGCTGATAAGAGAGCTTGAGAGACATGACCAGAGTGCGTTCGCTAGCTGGGTAGCGATGAGACTGCGAGGGCTGGAACCTCCTGCCATAGTAACAGAGGAAGTGCGAAGGAACCGCGAGGGATTCAGCGCCGTGACCTTCGACAAGCGGACTCAATCTCATATTCAGTCCTGGCTACTTGACGTAGGAGATCGACGAGCATCCCGTGCTCAGCGGGACGTCTCTTCATTTGAAGCCTGCCTTTCGGAATCACTGGAATCCGAGTACGACATTGCAAGGCTTACAGCAATTTCACACTCAGAACGCGACCGAGCGGTTCAATTGGCGCGACCACACGGCGAGCTTTACGACGAATGGCTCTCATATTGGCACACCAAAGTCTCAGATCTATCGCCAGTTGCTCAAGCTTCTCGCTGGGCACAACTTCAGATATTCCTTGAAAGACGTAACAGGAACGGCCAAGGGGAATTTACATTTTCACCCGACTCCGGGGAAATTACATTGTCGCCCTTCTCTAGTGCGTATCTGGAGCAAAAGAGTACTGAAGGGCTGGAGATCGCAACAATTTTCATGTCTGATAGAAACGGCCTGCCAGTATTTTATGGCGCCAAGCGAGTGGCCCAGTTAGCTTCATCTAACGTTGATCAATTTCTCTCCCTGGCTTCCATCTTATTCGACCTACTATTGAATACTGGAAACCTGAGTCGGTTCCACAGAAATGCACTTCCTCCTTCAGCTCAACATAGATCAATTGTCGAAGAGTCCCGTGCCTACCTGACCGGTCTTCATACTGCGATTCCATACGGTGTGGACGTTCTCAACTTAATTACAGGAATCGCGAAAATGTGCCGTGAAGAATCATGGCGGCCAAACGTGCCGATAACGCCTGGCGTGACCGGCGTTTCAATTCAGATTTCGGAACGCGATCAGCTTATCGAAGATGCGAAAGCGTCGGGAAGCGTCGAGAAGCGTCTCTTGAATACACTTGCAGCCGCCATAGCACACAATGTATTGTCTTTACGCCCTACTGACCGGCAGCGTGACGAAAATCGAGTGGTCTTCTACCTAAACCGTCTCATATGTCCCGCTTTCGGGTTGCCACTTGGGTTCGGTGGATACAAGCCAGTTAAGGTTTCAAGGCTGTCTAACTGGATAACTGCGGGAGAATCTTCAGAGCAGCTTGGATTTGACATCGAATGAGCAGACTCAAGTGGGATTTGGGGTTCTTCTGCGGCGGCAGCGAGTTCGAACCTTTCTGGGCCAACTTGGCTTCTGCTTCTGGCGTACGGCGTCGTGGGCTTCTTATTGCGGGACGTGGCATTGACCCGCGCACCTTGAACGGTCCCCAAGCGCTCTTGCGGGCGGGGTTTCCTGTTGATGCCTGCCACCTGCTTCGGCTACTGCATCCGTTTGATACGCCTGATAGGCCTCGCAGTTCTAGAGCAGCCGAACACGAAGATTCGATGAAAACTATGTTCAGTAGGACTGAATTTGAGATTAAGGAGATAGAGGTTCTTAATGAAGATGGAATGCTTGTAAGTTCTACACACATTCGAGCTCTCTTTGCGAACCTGAACTGGCTGCAGGGATATACGGATGTCATCGTTGACATTACTGCGTTACCAACGAGTGTCAGCTTCCCTCTGTTGGGGGCATTGATCGAAATTTCGACTCATCGCCAAGGCGAGGTGTCTCCAAACTTCAATCTACACTGCATTGTCTGTGAGAATGCTGAAGTCGATGAACTGATCATTGCAGAGGGTGGGGATGTTGCGGACTACATAAGCCCTTTCCGCGGCCGAGGAGGCTTAGCTGGTGTCTCCGACCCCATCAACGTATGGGCTCCTGTACTCGGTAAAGGGGCGATTCCGACTTTACGGAAGATTTACGAGATGCTTCAACCGGCTGAGATCAGACCATTCTTGCCTTTCCCTTCGCGCAACCCGCGTCGTGGAGACGAGCTTGTGTCACAGTATCACCTGCTCTTGTTCAATGAATGGGAGGTAGCACCGAGCGGATTCATCTACGCGGATGAGCGGGACCCATTTGATATTTATCGTCAGATTGGTGCATTGGCCGCAGATTATTCTGAATCTCTCGCCCCGTTAGGCGTAGCGAATACGGTCGTTTCTGCGCACTCTAGTAAATTACTCTCCTTAGGTGTCCTGCTCGCTGCATTTGAGCACGGCCTTGGCGTTGCTCACGTCGAGCCAACAAGGTATGGAATAGACGAAGCTGCAGATGACCAGGAGGGCAGCGAAATGTTCGAGATTTGGCTAACAGGCGAGGCTTATGACGCAACATAATGTGGGGAGGCCACGCCTTCTTTGTGCAGGCTATTTGACTCTTGACCTAATCGTTCGGAACTTGGAAGAACAGGATTATTGGCAAGCAGTAGGGGGTACCTGCGGTAATGTTTCCGTCTTCGCATCTGCATTGGGAGCAGACGTTTCTCTATTGGCCAGGATTGGGGAGGACCGTCGCGGCGGGCTGATGATGGAGTATCTGAATGAGGAAGGAGTCGATACATCTAGTATCGAAAAAGTTGAACGATTACGCACGCCGGGGATTGTTGAACATATTCGCGGTACGGCCCAAGGTTTGCATCGTTTTTCCTATAAGTGTCCTGCTTGCAAGACGCTGTTACCGAAGCACGCTGTAGTTTCACGGCGTCAAGCGAAGATTGAGGCCAATTGTATCGACCAATATGATGCATTTTTCTTTGACCGAGCCACGCCTGCAACGTTAATCCTCGCAGAAGCCGCTCAGAAGGCAGGATTGCTCGTAATGTTTGAACCCCCTAGGATCCCCCGCACCGACATTGCCAACCGTGCTGCAGCCTTCAGTGATATTGTTAAGGTGTCGGTGCGACGGAAAAACCATAGCCAGGGCTGGAATCTGAGAAAGGGCACGTCGACGAGATTCATCATTGAGACTCTTGGCGCGTGCGGTGTCCGAGCAAGCGCGCTTTCATCCGATGGCTGGAGTGAATGGAAAGAACTACCCGCGATTCCACAGTCGCATATTAGCGATTCAGCAGGAGCGGGCGACTGGTTCACCGCAGGATTGCTCACTAGCTTACCAATAGGAAGGGAGACCATTGGATTAGAAACGATCTTGGCATCAGTCACGTTTGGTCAAAAGCTAAGTGCAATAAGCCTCGCATTCGATGGACCAGGCGGTGCCCTTACAGCGCTTGGCGGTCCAGGAATCATAGACGCCGTGAAAAGCTCTTCAGATTTATCATTTACCTCAAATGTCAGGGACAGCAGCCACCAAGTTCAGCCAGATTCTGAAGCTAATAGCCCTTCCCACTGCAAGTTGTGCTTGACCGCCCAAGCTGACTACAGGCCTTAGAAGATCAGGCTTTGAGTGTTGCGGATCAACCAAAGCGCGCCGATCGGATTGCTTGTCTGGCTCCTGATTGCAAGCTACATTCGTACGACAACTGGTCAGGTCGAATTCGAACATGATGTGCGATCTTGTCTATCCAGAAGCTTCTTCAGCTTGCTCAACGTCCGGTGGTTCCTCTTCAGACGGTCCTTCAGCAATGGACACACCTGCCGGCTGATAGTTCGATGATAAATCTGCGCTATAGAAATGGACGCCATTTTGCTTGAGGAAGTGGAAGTTGGGGTCAGCGGTGACGTGGTCAGGAACACAAACGGAGGGTAGCCAGCCTTTAACATTTGCCTCATAAGAGAGGAGCCAGTTTTCCTCGAACAGTGACTGCGTGGTCATCAGGGAAGCCCACAACGTCAAGTTGACATTGTCACTTATGAGTCCCTGCGCTTTCGCGTCCAACGCCAAGATTGCTACAACAGAGTCCTCCATTTGCACTACTCGGCGGGCTGTTTCATCGTCTAGGCGTATCCCGAAGAGGAGGCATCCCCAGATCGCCCAAGCTACTTCGCTTCCATGGTTCACGCGTGCATGCTGGCGGATAACTTGCTGGAATGCATCGTCCACCTTTTGAAGATCAATCTGATGGCCCGCCTGATAGTAGCGATATAATTCGTCAACAACAGCTGAGAGAGTTGCTGGCTCTACTGCCGCAATATGCAGAAGAATCGACTCATACAGGGGCCAATTTGAATGGACAACCACGATTCTACGCATACGTCCAAGGGCGAAGCGCAATACCGAATCATCAGGGTAAGTCCCTGACAACTCGTAGGCACGGGAGAAATATCCGATTAGGTCGATCTGCTGACCAGAACCTTCCTGCCGGATACGGAATCCTCTAAGCTCAGTAGCCCAAGGACGTTCAATCGCATCCGGAAGCTCGAACAAAGAGGTTTTCCTCGGATTCAGGTGCAGTTCGTACGTGCCAAGTTCCCCTTGGAGGTCAGCCAGCGCTTGTTCGCCCTCGGAGTATGTGGCAAACCCAAACTCGTAATCATCCAGATACCGAAATCCGTTCGCTAGTCCAGCGTTCTGCAACGCCTCGTCCACTGCCGAGAGAATGATTTCGGCGATGACGAGTGAGCAATCCGGTCCGATAGGGATTCCCAGAGTCTGCTGGTCCTGACTGTTTCTGATGATCAGGTCGAGGACATTTCCGACATACGCAAAGTTGCGTTGATTCTGCTTGGCAACCTGCTTGGTATGCAGGGCCCAAGGAATTACGTGCGTGTAAATGGAATGATAGAAGTTGTCAATATCCGTTTGTAACACGTAACGCGCTGAAGCTCGGCAGAGAGACCGGGCGGTAGGTAGGTAGCTCCAACTCTGAATTGGGTCTATCGCTCGCTGATTACCTGGCATGGCCTGCGGGGTGGTCAACGATAACTCAGAAGAACCGACGTGCTGAAGCAAAACCTGTCTTTTGGTATCGATCGCATCTGCCAATTGAAAGTAATTGATTGGATTAGGTATGGAAAGCATCCGTCGCAGTATTCCAGTACGGGCAAGACTGTGAACTGTCGGACGACTTCGAATGTTTCCTCGATTTCCAGGATTACAGGAGAAAGTCGTGGGTAAATTTTGATGATTGGACTGAATGGCAGTTGCGAGCGATGCACTAGTGAAAGGGGGAGGAAGTTCCCTAGGGAAATACCCACGGGCCAGAATTTCGTACGTATGCATTATAAGATTCCTCAGATGCTATTCGCTTGTCCAACTGTACTGCGTCGGAACAGTTCAGTGCTGGGCGTACTAAGTTTGTTGACATTTCATTTTTTCCTTTGAGTGTGCCGACGAAGTGTAGGAAGCTCAAGTAGGTCTTTGCTAACTCGTCAAACCGGCTGAAGACATGGCGAAAGTGCTTCATCTTGTTGAGGTAGCACTCCACCAGGTGGCGCTCACCGTATGAATGCTTATGGTATGGCTGAAGCTCTCTTCTGTTGGAGCGTAGCGGTATTACAGGGTCGCTACCGTCTCAACGATTCGTTCACGAAACTGCCGTGAGTCGTATACACGATCAAATTTCACACATTCACTCTTGATACCGCCTATCAGTTCATAGGCTTGAGTGATGTCATGTTCCTGACCTCCCGTTAGCACGAATCTCAGGGGATTGCCCAGAGCGTCAACATTCACGTGTATCTCTGTGCTGAATCCTCCCCGACTTCTTCCCAAAGCCTACGACCATGGTCCTCCCCTTTTTGCGGCGCGCCATTGTGCTGTTTATTATTGGATGCTCCATATCCGGCTCATCAACAAAGTGCAGGTGCATCTTCTCCCATACCCTCGTTCCATCTGCCAAAATGCCTGTACACGCTGTATCACTTGCCAGACTCTGCTGAAAGCATCCTCCACGGATCGCGTGACCTGATCATCTACAGTATCGCTTGCAGCCCTGTTCAGACTTGGCATAGACGCTGGTCTCCTTCTTTCAGATAGCCGAGTATCGTTGACCGCTGTTCCGGAGTTAGTTTAACTGCTGTCATG
Organism: Dehalococcoidia bacterium; assembly: GCA_965204855.1. GTDB lineage: Bacteria > Chloroflexota > Dehalococcoidia > Lucifugimonadales > JADFKI01 > Bin90. The sequence continues at coordinate 276,592 of OZ242018.1, read as the reverse complement.
CTCCCAGCATAACCCAATGGTCAACACACTAGACTAATCTTAGGATTCTGAGGCGCGAACGGATACGGTAGCTGGCAAAGCGAGAGCGGTGATGAGTCAACTTTTCCGCTAAATTCTCGCTGGTAAAGTCTCCAAGAGAGAGTCCTAAATTCAGGTTAGGTTGTCCAGCTTAAGGAAGGGCGCCAGGTAGGAACGAAGGATGAGCGCGGGACGTTTGTGAAAAAAGTCTTGCATAATCTGAGCAGTCCGAACAAACGCACAGTACCGTTAAATTATTGTGCATTTAATCCTATGCGGATACAGCGACGAACCTTGTCGTACCTTTCGTGATAATCGGCCGGCCAACGTAACCGACGTCGACCACCTTCCTATGCTACCATACGAGATTCTAACGAGGCCTAGAGTCTGTGCTAAGAAGTACTGTCATGCCTACTGGCTTTATGGATACAATGCATCGGGTCGGGGGCAACACGATTACTATCAGGGTGTTGGGATTACGCCGTCTGAATTTCATTGTAATTGATATGACTCGCGTGACATAAACACTCGAATCAATTTCAGATTTATAAGGAGCCCAGAGTAATGCCAAGAGTCCCGAAGCCAGTTCTGTGGTGGTCATCTGGAGACGATGGAACTGGTCTGGTCCATTCGGTCCTTACGAATAAGCGCGTTTGGCTTAATGGAAGCAACGTTCGCCAGCACACGCCATTTCAGATCCGACGCCGAAACCTACTGGCACGCATTCCTTGGCTTGATCGGAGAATGTTCGGGGCGTGGGTAGCAGATGTTCCGACGATGAATTTAGGCTCCGGAAACATGCGCAGTGCGACCTACTGGCACGCAGCGAACGTATTCCATAAACCGGGCAATGTGGACTATTTCTTCATTGACGGAAACGGAGGCGTATCGGGTGCACTGGCCGTTTCAAACACGCCCACGTTCCATTGGCGTGTCGCGAAATTCGGTGGTGCTGGCGTCAAACCTAAGCTTGACGTCGATTTGACGCCTGACGGACTGACAACACTGTCCACGAGAGCTGAACTTTTGCACTTTGGAAGAGAGTATGAAGTAACCTACGAGGGAGTTGTGCTTGCGCCGCAAGATCCAAATGTGGAAATCGAGATCATGGAACCCGGAACGTCCAGAGATTTGTTACTTGAGACGGCGCTCGATATACTTAGCAATGAATTGCAGGACGCTCCGTACAATCGCCACGATCAGTACATGACTACCGCTCTACAGCACGTCGACTCGTTCCTCGGTCGGAGGTATGTTGATTTCGCGCTCGAAGGTGAGACAGTCTTCGCCGCCTTTCCCGGCGCTCCGACGCCAGTTTCCCTCACGATGAAGGGGGATGGCCCAACCCGTTTACTTTTCGCCATTCGCGTTCACGATCGTGATAACCGGACAAGTTCACTCTCTGAGTTCATGCCGGTTGTTATTCCTGAGCCGCGTTTGAGCTAGACTTACATACGCCGCCGCCAATTTACAATGAAGTGGCGTGGACAATTGAAGTTTAGGAGCGCCATGAGACTAGCCAAGACCGAGAAGACCTTCGCACGGCCATGAATTTACTAAGCGGGCTGCGCTAGCGTTGACTTAATCGCCTCAACGTCATTCTTGGCTTTCTCGCTCTCGTCCAACTCCAGATAAGCAAGCGCCCTATTCGCGTAGGCCTCAGAAAAGTTTGGATCCAAGTCAATCGCGGCACCAAAAGCCTTGATGGCGTCGTCAAACTGGGCCGCCTCCAGATAAGCTAGACCAACATTGTAAAGGGATTCAGACCCAGTTCCCCCTCCGTGAAAAGTGCCCCTATCGTCCTCAGGGTAAGCCCAGTCCGATTCCGGGTTAGCAACAGCACTCCCGCTGATAGCTGCCTCGTCCAATTTGGGATCAACCGAATAGCTATCCAAATCTGAAATACCAGCTATTGCGATGGGCGGACGGTCCGGAAAGTCCACAATCAAGCGCAACTCCCCTCCCATAGTTTCAAGGTAGTTCCTCAAGCTTGAAATCAAGAAGTCCGTTCTTCTTTCCAGACGAGACACATTCTCCTGATTGATGCCAAGTTCTTCGGCTACAGTTGCCTGGGTCATCCGGCGAGCTCGGCGTATTGCCTGGAGTGACATCTCTCCTGCAATGAGGATTCCCGCCTGCTCTTCGATTGCCTCACGACGAGATTGCGGCAGCCTGCTCATCTTCTCTGTCAGAGTTGTCAACGTCCCCGAGGGAGCTACGCTCGTGGATTCATCTGACACTACATCTTGCGTATCCATTCTAGTCTCCATTGTGCGCTAGCTGCTCTAGGTGGCCTGTAAATCGTTGATCTGCCTGTCGAATAAGTTGCCTGTAGAAGCGTCGCTCACTGCCTCCGGATTTGTCACCAGCCACAAGCAGGACCGCTCGTCGGTTAAGATCGAATGCGAAAGCAATACGCCACACACCACCACTAGCATCGAAACGGAGTTCTTTCATATTCTCGTGACGGGACCCGTTCAAAATCCCCACATGCGGCCGCCGCAGGTTTGGGCCAAATGTCTCTAACACTCGCAACACTGCGTAGGCTTTATCCTGCACTTCAAGGGGCAACTCGTCGAATTCCGCTTCAAAGTCCGAATGGAATAGTATTTCCCATATCATGGCGCCATTATGACTTTCAGAGCATATACTGTCAAGGTGACACGCTTACTTGATGTCAATTCTTTCTTCCCGAGCAGACCCCAGTGAAAGAGCGGAGCGGGAGAGGCATGAGTGAAATCAACTGTTTGACGCGCTCTTCAACAATTGGACGGGACAAAGCTGATAGAATGGGAATTCAGATCAAGCTCCTCTAAGCAGTCATTCCGATTTCTCGGTAAGCAGATTTGAGCTCCGTTTGACATTTGATAATGTCCAATCTTTGCCATATTATTTTGTGTGTGGAGTTAAGAATCTGAAATTTGGGTAGAAGCAATGACCACGACAACCAAACCAAAGAGAACCCTGGTGGGCATCGAGTTGTTCAGACTTCTGGCTTAAGAGGGAGGCCGTGTTTTCACTACAGAGAGGGCACGAGAACTCGCACCTCGAGTGGGACTCAAGGAATCCTATCTTCTGGAGGCACTCCATCACCTGCACAGGAACGATTGGATAGTTCCGCTTCGGCGCGGACTCTATGGCCTTTCTTCGACTACCCCGGGAACTCCTGATGCCCTTGAGTACGAGATTGCGATGTCACTCGTCAGTCCCGCAGCTATATCCCACTGGTCGGCACTGCATCAACGAGGATTAACTGAACAGATTCCTAGAACCATATTCGTTCTCACCACATCGGAAGAGTCCGTGCCGAGGGTTCGAAGCTCTGGACGTATCTCTTCCCGTGATGGTTATGAGCTTGGGAGTACGATTTACAGATTTATCAGGGTAAAGCCGCATCGCTTCTTTGGCACCGAGAGAGTATGGCTGGCCGATGCTCGTGTCTGGATCACCGACCTAGAACGCACCTTGCTGGATGGGCTCGCAATGCCCCAATATTGTGGAGGCTTTGCAGAGGTGCTTCATGGTTTCGACATGGGGATGGAAAGGTTGGACGTAGAGCGGATGGCAGAATACGCCTCTCGGATGGGTATGTCGACTACCAAGCGCTTGTGCTGGGTACTGGAAAGTCGTGGGGTTGATGATCCAGTTGTGGACAGAATAGCCTCACTTCCAATCAAGGGGTGGCGCAAGCTGGACCCGTCTGGTCCGAAAAAGGGTCGCCAAAACAGGCGCTGGATGCTCATTGAAAACCTGTCAGGGGTAGATCTGACGTGAGGCCGCGCCGTACACGACTCCAAGAATCGCAAAAGAGCACTGGGCTGCCGTCGTATGTAACTGAGAGAGACTACCTTATTTCTTGGATTCTGGCAGGAATCAGCCATATGCTCACTCTAAGTGAAAATCTAGTGTTCAAGGATGGTACCGCCCTAAAGGAATGCTACTTCGGAGACTATCGTTTCTCGGAGGACCTGGATTTCATAGAACAATCAGACCCGGGTTCTGGCCTTGATATGGAACGGCACACCGCGCAAGTATGTGAAGTCGCGACTCGCTTTGTGGAAGAATACGCCAATCTGGAAATCAACTGTGAGCGTTATACGGAGCGGGAACCTCACTCGGGAGGACAGGAGGCGTTCGATATATACGCGACGTACCCCTGGCAAGGGTAGCCATATACGAAGGTCAGGATCGAAATCACTTTTGACGAACCATTCCTTAGATCGGTTGAAAAGGACTGTCGTCCGCGACTATGGGGAGCCGATTGATGCGGCGATCAAAGTCTGTTGCTGGGAAGCTGGCGCTCAAAGGCGGGACGGTATTCAACCTGTTCCTGTCTGACGTGCCTAAATTGTTAGTGGACATCGACCTGACTTACGTGGGGGCTGAATCTAGAGAGAGCATGTGGGAGGCAAGTGGTACCTGCGTAATGCGACATCACCCGGACAGAGTAGCGGGATTGAAGTAGACCTGAGCAAGATGTTTCGTGTATCGCTTTAGCCAACAGCCTCAATGGACTTGCATGCATAAGTGTAGCGGCCACTAGAATTAGTACATATTCCATGTAATAAATGATTGGAGAGGCAAATGGCAAAACGTCGAATTAGTGCTCCGGTGAAGCTGTTTTACTCCTATTCACACGGAGATGCAGATCAGAGGGAGCAGATGGAAAAGTCCCTTTCGCTGCTAAGGGAACAGGGATATCTTCAAGAATGGTGTGACGAAGCAATCCTGCCGGGCGAAAGACTCTCAAAGGAAATTAGAGATGAAATGGACCAAGCGGATATCATCGCATTCCTTCTAAGCCGGAGTTTCATAGATTCAGTGGAATGCAGGAAAGAGTGGAATTACGCGAAGAGACTTGCTGACCACGGAAAGAGGTTATTCCTAATCCCGATCATTCTAAGCGACTGTCCTTGGTTGGATTTTCTCGGAGACGATGACTTCAAAGCACTTCCGAAGGACGGTAAAGCGATCAATCGATACAGAACGAAAGATACCGCTTGGCTGGAAGTGTACGAAGGCATCAAGCTTGTCGTCAATGAAGTCAGACAAACATTCGCTCCCAACCCAGAGTTCTTGGAAGAAAAGGGAATCGAAAAGACCGATTTTATTTCAGATGAATATATTGCTTTGAAAGAATTGTTCGTATTCTTACGAATGACTTGCATTAGCCCAGAAGAGGCTGCAAGTACAAGTCCACGCGTGATCTCAAGTCGTGAGCAGTTAATGGACATCAATCATGTGCTAGTACACGGCCAGGAAAAATCTGGCAAAACGGCCCTAGCCCGACACCTATACCTCTCCCTAATTGAAGAAGCCAAACCAGTTCTTCTATTAGACTCAACGGAGCTAAGCCGAAGACCAAATGAAAATTTCATTCGCAACGCATATCATGCCCAGTTTAGTGGGGATTACCATCTCTGGAAACAACAGGGCGACAAGACGTTGATCTTGGATAACATGACCACTACTGCCCGCTCACTTGAGCTCATCGGCAATGCGAAAGACATCTTTGACAGAATAATAGTCACAGTGTCTTCTGACGTTTTCTACTCCTACTATATGGATGAGCCTCGAATTGCCGACTTCCAAGTAATGAAGCTCGAACCTCTGACACGTAGCCAGCAGGAGGAGCTGATAAGGAAGAGGTTGTCTCTAGCTGACATCGGGCAACCAATCACCGACGGACTCGTGGACCAAATCGAAACCGATGTGAATTCGGTCATCTTATCAGATAGGATCGTACCAAGGTATCCATTCTATGTACTGGCCATTCTGCAGTCCAGAGAAAAATACATGCCAGACTTTTCTATCACGTCTTACGGTCATTGTTACTTCGTCTTGATTATGGCTAGTCTAATCCAAGCTGGCATACCGGAAGACAAACAGGTTAACACGTGCTTCAACTTCGCTGAACACTTGGCGTTTGCGATTTACCAGCATAGAGCAAAGATTCCTACGACGCTGTTTGACTTCTCTTCTTTCGTGTTGAAGTACAAGGATAAATTCTACATTGAACAGTCCATCATCGGCAGACTAATGGACAGCCAGAATGGGATAATCGGAAGAGACGGATCATTCAGAACGGAGTACATGTACTATTACTTCCTTGGAAAATTCCTCGCGGGTAACAATGCACTAGGGAAGTCTGTCATCGAAGAGATGCGGAGTAATAGCCATGTATTTTCAAATTACTTGACGATTCTCTTCACAATCCACCATAGCAGGGATAATGAATTGATCGACCACATCCTAGAGGGAACGATTTCTGCCTTAGAGGCCACACCTTCGGCAACATTGGTGCCCGAAGAGACAGAGAGGTTTAGGAGCATTGTCGAAGAACTTCCGGACAACATCTTGTCTGAAGCTAGCGTTGAAGAATCACGAGAAATGCAGCGAGACTTACAGGATGAGTTCAATGGCGACGATTTTGACGCATCAATCACGACTCCGGATTCAGTGAAGCAGCCACGTGCAATTGCGATTCATAGGATCCTGAAGAACAACAAGATAATGGGACAAGTGCTACGAAATATGCACGGCAACTTAGAGAAGAACAAGATTCAAGAGATCATAGCGACGATCGCTGACAGTGGACTCCGACTAGTTAACCTCATACTAAAGGATGAGAAAGAGATAATTCGTTACGCACGTTTTGTAGCAAGCAAGACGCCCGATTTACAGGTTAGTGAGGCCAGACTGATACTCGAGTCGCTTTCGTTTCTGTGGACGATGATAAATCTCGAGCAGATAGTCGAGACGATAAACGTCCCAGAGGTTAGAGAGGCTATAGATGCGATAGTAGAGAAAAGTGGAACTCCCGCTTACGATCTTATTGGCTATTTCAGCCAACTAGATAGTGCGACACAGTTAAGTGAGAGAGAACGTAACAGACTCAACTATTTGTTGAACAAGCACGATGATGTCTTCATTAGTCGCATAGTTGCTATAAGGACCCAACTCTACATGAATACTCATCGCAGCCCTGCACCGATACAACAGTCGATGTGCGCTAGATTAGGCATCCAATACTTTCCCGGAGGACTTGCTGGGCAATAGACTTTCCAAGGCTAGTCGTCTAGAAGGTCGATGCGGTAAACTTATTCGCTAGGATTTTGAAATCGGTGCGGGCACTGACGGCGGCACTCGCGTGGCTGCCAATTGCACCATCAGCCGATGTAAGGTGAAAGATGGGCTTTCGTGCTTCTTGAGCCATAGGGACCAAACTTCTGTATTGTTTGACCATTGCGAGGGCATTCTTCTTGTCCCTCTCTGGCGTTTTCGGAAAGGTGAGGTGGACCCAATAATTCGGACAGCCGTCTTTGAAAGGGACCGTGGTATGTGAACTCCGCCTTATCGCAAGCCATTGCCTGTGAAGTCTGAGGCTACCTCTAATCTCCAGAAAATGCATTCGCCATCGGCGAGAACTTGGCGTGCTGGCGCGCCACCAGTTCGGTGGACATGTCCACATATATCATCGTAGTTGTCAATCTCTGATGCCCCATGATGCGCTGGAGCGAGAACACATCCCCGCCGTTCAGGATGTATTGTACACCGAATGTGTGACGCAGCGTGTGCGGTCCGATCTTGGGCGGCTTGAAACCTGCGCGCCTCATGTTCCGTCTCACGATCTGCTGTAATCCCCAGCCTGTCAGCCTTCCCTGGCACCCGATCCAAAGGCCGCGTTCGTCTCCCTGTCTGTCAAGTAGTTCAAGGACGTTCTGAGTAATAGGCACTATTCTGTCGCCAGTCTTACCGGATACCAACACTCCGTCCGGTCCCACCTTGTCACACGTCATCGAGGCCAACTCGCCAACCCGCATTCCAGTGTCCAGCAAGACCGCCAAGATGGCGTATTCTCGCTCTCCATCAGTGCAGCGAAGCAAGTGTCTGATCTCCGATGTGCTGAGTACGCGCGGAAGCTTCCGCCTCATCATCGGTACGGGGATGTCCGACATGATGTTGGCACAGATTCCCTCACCTTCTGCCCAGCCCCAGAAGATACGCAGCCTGTGCCAGATCGTCCTAAGGGACGCCGGAGACAATCGGGCGTTCTCTATGAATATTCGCTGCAATTCATCCTTTGTCTCCGGTAGTTCCTCCGGGTACATCTCTACCATTTTAGTAAGCGCCCACTCGTAGGTATCAATCGTGGACTTGGACAGAAGCCTCAACCGACGGTTATCCAAGAACAAGTTCATTGCGCGTTCCGTCTTCATTTCCCACCCCCTGATAAGGAGCGGCACGCCTATCACTCTGAGGTTGAGAACGAGTCAAGAATGCCAGGAAATTCGAGAAATCAGTGACAACCATTCAATGGCATTGAAGAGGTAAGGGGTTCGAGTCCCCTCAGCTCCACCATCAAAACGGACATGCAGCGCGTATTAGACAGGTGAACGGCAAATTGCTCAAAGAGCTTAAGATCGTAGGTGAGTACCTCTATCTCAGGTCGATCCTACTGTGCCTGACCATCGCGCGGGACCTGCTTGGCGGCATTATCGCCATCGGTTACACGAGGTCCGTGCTGCTGTTCCTGGTAGCCACGACTATGCTCGTCTGGTACCTGACTCTTCTCGCGGACTGATAGCAAGTCGTCAGTCCGCAGCTAGGCGACCGCCCCGATCTCCGTTACGCCCTCCTCTGTCCCACAGCACCTATTCGTCACCCGGCAGTCCCGCATGCGCAAGCCGACTGTCACGGCAGCGACTCCGAGCGCGCCAAAGACAATCCGCCTCCATTGACAGCCCAACTCTGGCAGTCACGACATATTTCTGCAACATTTCCTCTCTAATGTGAAGGGTATCAAATTCACTTCACGAAAGAGGCGAAATGATTACTTGCAAGAAACTGATGACGAAGAAACTCCTGATTGGGTCGGTCTTGGGGGCCATGCTCTCTGCGGCGATAATCACCGGATGCGCGGTGGTCAACGGAATTGAAGCCGACCGAGATTCCGACCACGCCACGGTAAGCCGGGGAATCTCCGAGCGGGGAGGCAGCGAGGCAGGAGGCGAGCATGGCGGAGGACGCGAAAGCAACGAATCCGGCAGAGGCAACGAGGCAAGAGGTGAGAATGAAAGCAGAAGCGATGGCGATGGCGGCGAGTCGGGAAACGAGAGAAGCGAGTCCGGCGGCGAATCTGCTGGCGAGCATGGCGGCAGAGGTGGCGAAGTCGGCAGTGAAGGTGGTAACGAAAACAGCGGTGGTGAGATAAATGAAGCCGCCATGTCCAGCCCGGTCATTCCACTCAACCAGTCGTGGAACGGCACGCTCGGCGGACTGGCAGTTGCCATGCAGTACGATGCGGCAACGAAGTCTGTCCATGGAACGGTGCAGAACGCGACCTCGCGGCAGCTCTGCTATGTGCAAGCCGAGCCTCACCTGAAGTTGGGAACGCAGACGGTCGGGGAACTTGGCCCCGAGAAACTGGGAGACCTGAATCCCGAACAGACGGCGAACACAAACCTGTCGGTCGCAAGTGAGCCGAGTCTTGCGGGAATATCCTACGATGGATTTGTAGTACACATGGAAGTGTATGACTGTGCCGGAACTGGCCCCGTGCCACACACGGGCGGCGAGGGAAGCGAATCAGGCGGCGGCGAGTCCAGCGGTGAGCACGGCTCCGGTGGTGAAGAGGGCAGCGGGGCGAATACCCTGGCATTGGATGAGGCTTTTGACGAGGTTAGCGGCGGTGCGCGGCTAATCCTGAACTACGACGCTCCGAGCAACTCGTTCAAAGGCACTGTGGAGAACACGACCGGCAACGTCCTGAAGCGGGTCAGGATTGAAGTGCATCTCTCGAACGGCACGGAGTTAGGTCCGACGACTCCGATCGACATGCCTCCGGGCGCGGTGGCAGTGGTCAACATGCCCGCTACGCAGGCATCGTTCACCGGATGGATAGCGCATGCTGAAGTCGGCGGCGAATCCGGCGGTGAACACGGCAATAGGGAATCCGGGAGCGAGCATGATAGTGGCAGGGAGTCCGGCGGCGAACACGGCGGCAGGGGTGAGCGGCGTGGTGGCGGCTAGAGACGGTCGCAGCGTCAGAGGGAATATGTCGAAGCCCCAAGTGAGATAATAAAAGCATAAGCGTCGTTGGTGGATGGGCGCGGTGTTTCATAGAGACTCCGTGCCCAAAGATAAGTCCGAAAAGAGGACTGGTAATGAGCGGCACAGTATTGATAATCGAAGATGACAAGAGGATTGCGAACTGGGTCAAGCTATATTTCGAGCGCGCCGGATTCTCTACCGAAGTCGTCCACGATGGCGAGACCGGCTTGGCCACAGCCCGCAGTCTGATGCCGGACATCATAATCCTCGACCTGAAGCTACCGCGTCTCGATGGCGTGACATTGTGCAGAATCCTGCGCCGAGAGTCAGATGTTCCGATAATCATGCTGACTGCCAGAGAAGCCCACGCCGAGCGGATAATCGGGCTGGACAGTGGAGCCGACGATTACATCGTCAAACCCTTCAACCCTGAAGAGGTCATCGCGCGCGCCGAAGCGGTGCTCCGTCGTGTCAAGGGCAGAGTTCAGGAGGTCATGACACTCAATAACATCACTCTGAATGAGACCGAGGGAACTGTGACGGTCAACGAAGACCCGGTAATTCTGAGCCGGGGACAGATTGCCCTCCTATCGACATTCATGCGCCATCCCAACCAGGTGCTCACCCGCGATCAGCTAATTTCACTGACCTTCCGGCACGAATTCGACGGATTCGACCGCGCAATCGACAGCCAGGTGGCACGTCTGCGTAAGCATATCGCGCACGATGGCAGGCAGCCTATTCAGACCGTTTACGGCGCAGGCTACAAGTTCGTGGTAGAGGACGAATGATGTCCTTGCGCTGGCGAATCATGGGAGCGACCGTCCTTGTCATCGTCCTCACCGTACTAATCAGTGTTGGTGTGGGCTATTACTCTACGCAGTACCGCTTGGGCGTATTCATAGACGGGTTAGGTGACGATGAGGCGCGCCGGCTGGCTCGGAACCTGAGTCGGGAATATACCGCGTCCGGCGGCTGGGAGACGGTGGACGAACCGCTGTCTGAAGCCGGATACCTCTACGATGAAGTTCCGGAGCGTGAGCCAACCGAAGGCCATGAAGGGGAATCCGTCGAATTCTTCCACAGTGACCCTCTACGAGTCGTCATAGTTGGCGCTGATGGCCGTGTCGTGAAGGACAACTTATCCGAGCTGCCGCCCGGAAGCGTCGCAAGCAGTCTGGATGGGCATCAGGAGAAGGTGTTCGATCTATCTACGAACCAACCTATAGGCTATGTCTATGTGGATGTAAGCCGTGACTTCCTATCCGCCGAGTCGCATGGCTTCCTCAACACGCTCCTGTTCACGACCGTAGTCGGCGGAATCCTGACAGTTGGCGTTGCCATATTTCTGTCCGCCTGGCTGTCCAGACGTATCACGGCGCCCGTGACGGCACTGACTGATGCAGCGCAGGCAATTGCCCAAGGAGACAAGACACGGTTGCCGGTTACTTCCTCCGATGAACTGGGGAAGATGAGCGAGGCGTTCAACCGGATGACATATGCACTGGACACTCAGCGTGAACTTCGCAGGCGGCTGATAAACGACGTGTCACACGAGCTCAACACGCCGCTTAGTGTGATTCACCTGGAGGCAAGAGGGTTGCGCGACGGACTTCAGGCGCCGGAGAGCGCATCCGACCACATCATCCAGGAAGTTGACAGGCTGCGTGGTCTCGTAAGCGACCTGAACTACATTGCGGAGACCGACCACGGTGAGTTGAGGCTCACGCTCGAAGAGAATTCGATTTACGACCTTCTCAGCGCAGAGGCACAGCGATGGCGGCCACAGTTAGAGGCCAAACAGGTTGAACTGTCACAACAGATTTCATCCGACATCCCGAATGTGCAGCTCGACCGGGAGCGCATGAGCCAGGCACTGGGGAACGTCCTGAGCAACGCCATAGATTGCACTGAGTCCGGCGGGAAAATTGTGCTCCGGGCCGGACTGGAGCGCAGCGAGACATTGGCTATCTCGGTAGCCGATGACGGGATCGGCATCCACCCCACAGACCTTCCTCATGTCTTCGACCGCTTCTACCGCACGGAGCAGTCTCGTGAGCGCGGGATAGCGGGTACGGGCCTGGGACTGGCAATCGCCCAAGCCATTGTCAAAGCGCACGGCGGTACGATTGCCGTAGCGAGCGCGGGGTTAGGGCAAGGTACGACCGTGACCATTCGCCTCACCCTCGCTAAGTGAGCAGGCTGGATTCATACCAGCGCGTTGTGACCCGTGATGTCCCGCCCCAGTATCAGAGTGTGGACATCGTATGTGCCCTCATAGGTGTCCACCGTCTCAAGGTTCAGCATGTGCCGTATGGTGGGATGCTCCAGCGTAATCCCGCTGCCCCCCAGAATCTCGCGTGCGTTCCTCGCAGCGTTCAGCGCGGCTCGCACATTCCGTCGCTTCGCCATTGACACCTGTGTATGGTGCATAGTGCCCGCGTCCTTGAGCACACCGAGCCTCCACGCCAGCAGCAAGCCATTCGTGTGGTCCGTCACCATGTCCACAAGCTTCGTCTGAACCAACTGTCTCGACGCTATCGGCTTGGCGAACGTGCTGCGTGACTGCGAGAACGACAGCGCGTCCTCGTACACCGCCTCCAGCGCCCCAAGCGCGCCCCAAGCGATGCCATAGCGCGCCTGCGTCAGGCACGACAATGGAGCGCCCAGCCCGCGCGCCTCCGGCAGCATCTGCGAAGCCGGTATTCTCACCTCGTCCATCACAAGTTCACTCGTCACCGATGCCCGCATGCTCATCTTATGCTTGATGGCGTTCGCCTGAAAGCCCGGCGTATCCGTAGGCACGACGAACCCGCGCACCACATCGTCGTCGTCCTTCGCCCAGATGATGGCGATGTCCGCGATGTTCCCGTTGGTAATCCACATCTTCACGCCGTTCAGGATGTATGACTCGCCGTCCCTTCGCGCCCGCGTCTTCATCGCGCCCGGGTCGGAGCCTCCGTCATGCTCGGTGAGGCCAAAGCAGCCCACCATCTTCCCGGCAGCGAGCTGAGGAAGATAGTTGCGCTTCTGCTCCTCCGAGCCATAGCGATATATCGGATACATCACGAGCGCTCCCTGCACACTCGCGAAGCTGCGGAAGCCTGAGTCAATGCGTTCCAGCTCGTACATTATCAGCCCGTATGCCACATTGCCGACGCCGCTCGCCCCATATTCCGTCGGCAGATTCGCCCCAAGAAAGCCCATCTCTCCCATCTTGGGAATAAGCTGCTTCGGAAACTCGCCGCTCTCCCACCAGTCCAGCACATCGTCCGCAGCCTCAGCCTCCAGGAAGTCGCGCGCCACGGTCTGTGTCTGCCTGTCTTCAGGTGAAAGTGCCTCACCAATCTGAAAATAGTCGAGCATTATCGCAAACCCTTTCCTGCCGCCGTGTTGACAGAGCATCCCTAAGTAGTGTTACTGTTTAACAATCGAAAATGGTAACACACAGCGGCACGGAAGCGTGAATAAGAGGAGAGTTAAATGGCAGGTTATGTAATCGCGGATGTGGAAGTAACCGATGAGGCGCTGTTCGAGGAGTATCGCAAGCTGGTGCCCGCGACGATAGAGACTTACGGCGGCAGATACATTGTGCGCGGCGGCAAGTCCGAAGTCGTAGAGGGGGACAACACGCCGCACCGCACCGTTATAATAGAGTTCTCCAGCTTCGAACAGGCAAAGGCGTGGCATGCCTCCAACGAATACGCCGGCCCCAAGCAGATGCGAATCGACTCCACCAACAGCAATGTAATGATAGTGGAAGGGTTATAAGGCGCCTGAACGCCTTGATGAATTCAGGTAGATGGCTGAGAGGAGTTGCATCCCGATGAACTCAAAAATCGACCCCAACGACCTGTTCAGCCCCGACGGCATAGAGCGCATCGCCGACTGGATGGTTCCTCGCATTCGACAGTCCGCCATGTTCAACATCGCCCTTGCTTCAAGGGACGCCGACCTTCTCGCCGTCGCGCTCCAGGGCATGCTCACCGAATACCTCGCCGAAGTGGGCTACGAAGCCGACGTGAGGCAGGACAAGAACCTGGTGATAATCTCAACCGACGATGACGAAGATGACCCGGAGATGGTAAATGTCAGCGTCCCGCTGACCAAGGCGCTGTTCCAGCGGCTCTACGGCGGCTTTGGCTCTCCCTAAGCCCCTCCGTCCGACAGTACGCCGGACAGCGCACCCTCCAACTCCTCCCGTGTCGTGAACGCCTCGAACTTGGCGCGTATGACGCCCTCACCGTCCACGATGAAAGTCCACGGCTCGCTCGGAAGCCCCCACTCCTCAGCAGTGGGCGATATGACAGCCCTGCTCAGGTCGCCCTCGATCTCGTGAGGGTTGTCATAGACTTCAATGTGGATGAAGTTCATCCTGTCCGCATACTCAGCCTTCAGCTCCTTGATGACCCCAAGCTGCGGCCCGCAGGTAGCAGTCTGGCAGTACGCGGGCGTGGAGAATACCACCAGTAGCGGCTTGCCGGTGTCTAGCGCCTCCGCGATGGTCAAGCCGTAGAAGTCGGCGTCCGGCTTGAAGTCTGTCGTAATCTGCTCGAAGCCGTCCACATCCGCAAGCGTCTTGCTCACGCTGCGCGGCGCAGCAGTTCCGAGAGCGGGCGTAGCGCTCGCCTCCTTCACCCGTACGCGAGCCGACGCCTTGCGCTCCGCTCCGTCCGCGTCCGTAACCAGCGCACCGACGCCCCACTCGCCCGGGCGGTCGAAGCTCAACTGTGCCGTAAACACCCCGCGCGGCGTAACCGGCCAAGCCCGAAACACCGCATCAACCGTCTCGACCGGTCCCTCCTGTCCGCCGGTTGGGGGCAGGAAGAATGTGGAGACGACCACATCCGCGTCTCTCACCGGGCCCGTGTCAGCATCCAGCACACCGAACACTACGCGATTGCTGCCCACCGCAAGGTCGCTGGACGCTAGCGCGAGGCGGAGTGATTCGGGCGAGGACTCTGGCGTAGGTGTGGCGGCGGCCTGTGGCGCGGGGCTGGTACAGGCGAGCGCCGTGATTATGACTATAAGCAGCAGGGCAATGCAACGGGTGTCAGGCAGGAATCTGAAAGTCGTGCGAATGCTGACTTCAGATTTCTCGTCGCTGTTTGACTTCATAGATTCGCAGTTCCGTATGGCGCGCAAGCACGTCGAAGTCAGCGTCATTGTGCAGAATTGGTATGCTCGCGCGTATGGCGACAGCAGCGATGAGACAGTCAATCAACTTACGGACGGTCTCCCCTTGCCGTCGGCAGCGGCGGTAAAGCGCTGCGGCGGCGTCATAGTCCGT
The DNA here is from genome assembly GCA_965204855.1 of Dehalococcoidia bacterium. Taxonomy (GTDB): domain Bacteria; phylum Chloroflexota; class Dehalococcoidia; order Lucifugimonadales; family JADFKI01; genus Bin90. The sequence goes on along the minus strand of OZ242018.1, from coordinate 261,231 downwards.
CGCCTGCATAGGTATAGTCGTCGCTCGCGCCAGAAGACGACGAAGTCCTAGCAAATCTTCCTCGCCTCGCGCGCCGGCGAGAACCTCCATCCTCACAGGAGCGCAGACGGCGATTTCGTCCGCCAGCAGTTCCTCAACGAGATGACACACCGGAGACCCAGTATTTCGCAGAAACTCAATCCAAGCTGAAGTATCTAATAAAATCATAGCCCACGGCTGGAGCGCATTTCGTCTAGGTCGCCCTCCCAGCCGATACCACGAAGCGAACGGGCTTCTTCAAGTGACATCGGTTCAATAGAAATCGGTTCGGCAGCCAGAGTACGTAAGGCGAAGTTAATCGCCTCTCGCTTGGTAGCTAGGCGGTAGCGCCGCATCACCTCAGCGCACGCCTTATCGTCTATATCCACATTGGTGCGTGACATACACATAGAATACACACAAAAGGTAAAGACGGCAAAGCGTGTCCTATACATTGACTTGCTACATATCAATTCTATTGCTATAATTATAGCCATCATAGTGCTTCGCAAAGCATTGACCATTTGATATAGAAGGACACAGTCATGGTACTCAGACCCGACGAATTCACCGACGCCGCTAGGCAAGTCTTGCACGACTCACAGCAGATTGTACAGCGCTACCGTCACACCCAGTGGGACGCCGAGCATGTGCTGATGGCTCTGCTCGAACAGCAGCAGGGCGTCCCGGCTGACATACTGGCAGAGGTCGGCGCGGACGTGTCGCAGCTGCGCCAGCGCCTGCATGCCGTACTGGAGCAGACGCCGAAGTCCAACCAACAGACCAACCAGATTTACCAGACACCGCGTATCGGTCGCCTGCTGTACAGCGCAAAGGCGGAGTCCGAGCGCCTGCAGGACAACTACATCAGCGCGGAGCATCTGCTGATTGCCATGACCCAGGACGAGCAGGACCCGGCCGCGCGTCTGCTCGCCGAGCACGGCATCACGCAGGAAGCCGTCTATCAGGCGCTCCAGAAGGTGCGCGGCGGGCATCGCGTATCCGACCCACAGGCTGAGAGCCGCTACGGTTCGCTGGAACGCTTCACCATCGACCTGACCGAACTCGCGAGAGACGGCAAGCTCGATCCCATCGTCGGGCGCGATGACGAGGTGGCGCGCGTGATGCAGACACTCATCCGCCGCACCAAGAACAACCCTGTGCTCATCGGTGGCGCGGGCGTGGGCAAGACGGCCATCGCCGAGGGTCTGGCGCAGCGCATAGTCGCGGGCGATGTCCCCGCCGAACTCAAGGACCGCCGCGTTCTCGCCCTCGACATGGGCGGACTGGTCGCTGGCTCCAAGTTCCGCGGCGAGTTCGAGGAGCGTCTGAAGGCTGTTCTCGACGAAGTGCGCGAGGCGCAGCGCGAGATTATCCTGTTCATCGACGAGATTCACACCGTCGTCGGTGCGGGAGCGTCCGAGGGCGCGGTCGATGCCAGCAACATGATGAAGCCCGCGCTCGCTCGCGGCGAACTTCAGGCGATGGGCGCGACCACCGAAGAAGAGTACCGCAAGCACATCGAGCGCGACGCAGCCCTTGAGCGCCGCTTCCAGCCTGTGCTTGTCGAGGAGCCTGACGAGGAGACCGCGGTCGAAATGCTGAAGGCGCTGCGCCCCCGCTACGAGGCGCACCACAAGCTCCGTGTCGAGGACGATGCTCTGACCGCAGCCGTCCGTCTCAGCGCTCGTTACATCTCGGACAGGCTACTGCCCGACAAGGCGGTTGACCTCATAGACGAGGCCGCCAGCAAGCTCCGCATAGACGCGCAGATGCTGCCCGAGCACCTCAAGGACGCCGAGCATCGCCTGCGCCACCTCGAAGACGAGGAAGCCGCTGCCGCAGAGATGGCAGACTACGAGCGCGCCGCGGAACTGCGCTCAGAGCGCCTGAGACTGCAATCCGAGTTCGACGCGGAGCGCGATCAACTCGGCGGCAGAGCCGACGGCAAGGACCCTTGCGTTGTGCATGCCGAAGACATCGGCAGCCTTGTCGCAATCTGGACCGGCATCCCCGTTGACCGCCTGCTGGAAAGCGAAGCCGACAAGCTGTTGCACATGGAGGACCGCTTACACGAGCGTGTCATCGGACAGGACGCCGCCATCGTCGCCGTGTCGGACGCCATTCGCCGCGCACGCGCGGGACTGAAGGACCCGAACCGGCCCATCGGCAGCTTCATCTTCTTGGGACCGACAGGCGTAGGCAAGACCGAGCTGGCACGCGCCTTGGCAGAGTATCTCTTCGACGACGAGCAGAACATGGTGCGCCTCGACATGTCCGAGTACATGGACAAGCACACCGTCTCACGGCTCATAGGCGCGCCGCCCGGCTATGTCGGTTACGACGAGGGCGGACAGCTCACTGAGGCAGTACGCCGCCGCCCGTTCCGCGTCATCCTATTCGACGAGATAGAGAAGGCACATCCTGACGTCTTCAACGCGCTCTTACAGATACTCGAAGACGGGCGCCTCACCGATGGGCACGGCAGGACGGTCGATTTCCGCAACACGCTCGTCATCATGACCAGCAACCTCGGCACATCGGAGGCAAGCCGCCGCACCGCCGGTTTCGTAACTGCCAGGTCAGGAGACGACTCCGCCCGCCTGCGCGCATCGGTGGACGAGGCGCTGCGCCGCACCTTCCGCCCGGAGTTTCTGAACAGGCTGGACGACACGATCGTCTTCGAGCCGCTGACTCAGGAACAGGTGCGCCGGATTGTCGAACTGATGCTGCGCGATGTAAAAGCGCGTCTGAGCGAGCACGGCGTCTCCATCGCTCTGACGGATGCCGCCAAGGACTGGCTCACGGACTCAGGCTTCGACCACACTTATGGAGCGCGCCCGTTGCGCCGCGCCATCCAGCAGCACATCGAGAATCCGCTGTCTCGCGGCATCATCGCCGGTGACTACACCGAAGGCGACACCGTGCAAGTGGACGCTGACGAGGACGGGCTGGTCTTCAGCAAGGCCTCAGTCGTGCAGGACGAGGCAGCCTAATCCAGAACCTTACCCCGCCGGCGCTTCGCTGAACATCCCTGCGATGTGCCGGCGCTGTATCTTGCCCGTCGCCGTGCGCGGCATCGTGTCGATGATATAGACCCGGTCCGGCACCTTGAAGTTCGCTAGATGCTCACCGCAATACTCGCGAAGCGTGCTCTCGTCCGTGTCATCCATCAATACTACTGCGGCCTGAACCACCTCTCCGTACATCGTGTCCGGCACGCCGAAGCAAACCGCCTCCGCGACCGCCGGATGCCCCAGAAGTGCTGCGTCCACTTCCAGCGGCGAAATCTTCTCGCCGGCCCGGTTTATCAGCTCCTTGATGCGCCCCGTCAGCGTCAGTGTGCCGTCTGCGTCCAGGAACCCCTGGTCGCCCGTGCGGAACCAGCCGCTCGTGAACGCCTCCGCATTCGCGTCCGGGTTGTTGTGGTAGCCGTGCGTAACATTCGCGCCCCTGATGACAACCTCAGCAAGTTCCCCCGCGCTCAGCAAGTTGCCTTCATCGTCCATGATTGCAATGTCAACGCCTGTGCCCTTGCCCACAGTACCAGGCATCCGATCGCCCGGCGGCAGCAAGTTCGACGACATCTGGTGCGACGCCTCCGTCATGCCGTACGCCTCCAGCACCGGCGCGCCAAACCGCGCCTCCAAGTGCTCGAAAACCGCCGGTGCCAGCGCCGATGAGCAGGACCTTATGAATCTGAATATGCCGTGCGGTCCACCTTCATCGTAAGTTCGCGCAAGCAGTATCTGGTGAATCGTCGGCACCGCGGAATACCATGTTGCGCCGCTTGCCTCCTGCTGTTCCCAGAAGCGGCTCGCGCTGAAGCGTGGCGGAATCACCAGAGACCCGCCCGTGCTCAGCGTGGACAGCGACACCCCGATAAGCCCATGCACATGGAACAGCGGCATCACCACCATCGCCTTGTCGTCCGGCGTCAGACTGTAAGTGTCGCTGATGTTCTTGATGGACGCGGCAAGGTTGCCATGCGTCAGGGGTACGCCCTTCGGCCTGCTGGTAGTTCCCGACGTGTGCAGGAACAGCGCCACATCGTCAGGAGAGGGAGCGGGTGCATCCCGACGCGCCGTTAGCACGTCCCCGCCTCGTGACAGCACCGTGCGTCCGCCGTCGTCCAGCGATGCTTCCATAGTCGGCACGCCAAGCTGAGCCGCAGCCTCACGCGCGGCATGCTCGCCCTCCGGCAGTATCGCAAGCTGCGCCTCTGCGTCCTCCATGTAGAACTTGAACTCGTCGGCAGTGTAAGCAGGGTTCAACGGCGCGGCGATTGCCCCCGCGCGCGCCACCGCAAGGAACACAACCATGAACTCCAACCCGTTCGCCAATGCGATGGATACCGCCCTGCCGCGCTGCACACCCACGCCCGCCAGAAGCTCGGCTACTCGCTCGATCTCCTCTCCGAACTCCGCGTATGAGACCTCCGCGCCACCCGGAACGCTTATCGCCAAATCAGTCGCGCTCTGTGGATTCAAGACGCTCGCAAGTGTACTCAATGGTCTGCTCCCTATACTTTTACTTATATAGATGCTTGGGGCTAATCGTCGCCTGCGGTGCCTACGGTACCGTTGCCTGACTCCGTTCGAGCCAGCACTACGCCCTCAAGCCGCGCCACCCGCTCTGTCAATGACACTTCCAGAGTCGTCATGCGCTCATTCAAGCCTACTTCCAGGGTTGTCATGCGTTCGTTCAAGCCTACTTCCAAAGCTGTCATTCGTTCCACCATCTCCACCCTTAGAGCGGCCATGTCCGCTTTCAGCTCCACTTCCATTGAAGCTATGCGGTCAGACAGTTTATCGATACGCTGCATCGTATAGATAAAAATTGTCATCTGGACGCCGATGACGAGAAATCCCATAGCAATAATGGCTACAAGTTCAGGGGACATGCAATCCTGCCTTTCTGCAAAGCCGATTCCCTTCCACAATGGGGATTATAGCACGCCTAGTAATGTCCATCCTCTTCATTGAATGTCCATGCCAACGCGCCCTTTGCTGTGCTACCATTTATCACCGAGAACAAATCATGAGGAGAGCGCCATCACCAGTATATCGGTCAGCCGACTCAGCCACCGCTACGATTCGGACACAGGCAGCCTCGAAGTCCTGCGCGATGTCAGCCTCGATGTAGCGCCTTCCGAGTTCGTGTCTCTTATCGGGCCGAGCGGCTGCGGCAAGACCACTCTGCTCCGCGCCATCGGCGGCTTGACGGACGCTACATACGGCAGCATCGCGCTATCCGGCATGCAGCCCGGTGAATTGCGGCAGCGCAAGGGCATCGGGTTCGTCTCGCAGGACGCCGCGCTTCTTCCCTGGCGCACCGCTCTGGAGAACGTTCGCCTGCCGTTCCAGCTCAACTCCGACTCAACAAAGTCTGATTCGCTCGCGACTGCCGAGCAGACTCTCAACGCGGTGGGACTCGCCGACTTCGCAAAATACTACCCACACCAGCTCTCCGGCGGCATGCGCCAGCGAGTGGCCTTCGCGAGAGCGCTCGCAATCAGTCCCGGCTTGCTTCTGATGGACGAGCCGCTCAGCGCCCTCGATGAGATGACCCGCGAGGAGATGCGCTACGAACTGCTGCGCCTCTGGGAGCGTCAGCGCCCCACCGTCATTTTCGTAACTCACAGCATACCGGAGGCAGTAGTGCTGTCCGATAGGGTGATCGTGCTGTCTGCAAGGCCCGGCCAAGTCGTTGATGACATCACAATCGACCTTCCCCGCCCGCGCCTGCAAGAAGTGGAACGCTCAGACCGGTTCTTGGAATACACGTACAAAGTCAAGGATGCGCTTTCGAGTGGAATCCCCGCTGCAACGCCAATCGCCTGAATCTACAGATCGAGACGCTGCGTCCGTCCAGCCTTCCGGCACGCGGAAGTCTCTCTTCACCGCACGCGCCATCACGCTCGGCTACATCCTTCCGCCCGCCCTCGCGCTCACCGTTGCGATAGCACTGTGGGAAACGTGGGTCCGCGCCGCATCCATCCCCGTGTACATCGTGCCCGCGCCGTCCGCCGTAATCGCGCGGCTCACAAGCGACTTAGGTTTCTTTGCGCTGCACGGAGGCATTACACTCGTGGAGGCGCTGGCAGGCTTCGCGCTCGGCGCAGCGGTCGCATTTACGGGCGCAACCCTGATGGCGCACTCACGCTTCCTGGAGCGCACCCTGTTTCCCATCGCCATTCTCGTCAAGGTAACGCCCATAGTCGCGGTCGCGCCCCTGTTCGTAATCTGGTTCGGATTCGGCTCGCTCCCCAAGGTCTTCATAGCAAGCTGGATAACCTTTTTCCCCGTTCTCGTGAACGCGATGGTTGGGCTGCGCGCCGTCAATCCCGGTGCGCTCGACTTCTTCCGCTCCCTCCACGCATCCCGCACCGAGACCTACCTCAAGCTGCGACTGCCAAGCTCGCTGCCATACTTGTTCGCGGCATTCCGCATATCCATTCCGCTATCCGTCATCGGCGCGGTCGTGGGAGAGTGGTTCAGCGGCGACAGGGGCCTAGGCAGCGTCATCATCGTGGCGCACAGCAACCTCGACATGCCGACGCTGTTTTCCGCCATCCTCGTCCTCGCCTTCATCGGCATCGCCCTCACCGTCATCACCGCCTACATAGAGCGCAAGATGCTCTTCTGGCACGACTCGACCGTGGCGTTCTGAATCAGACTCACTCACTCAGCCTCAGTACAGAGATAAATGGTTTGATTTTTCAGTTCGTATATCCTAGTCTTAACTGCGGCACAAAGCCTGTAATTCAACCCTACGCAGTCTCCCGCCACTGTGCGGCAAATGGATACAGAATACGGACGATTGAAATTGCACTCTAAATTCACACTCCTGAAACTACTCGCCCTCACATCCCTGCTCATAATCGCCGCGCTCGCCTGCGCCCAGCCCGAGCCCGAAAGCGTCGTCTTCATGAACGGGTACAAGCCGCAGGCGAACCTGCCCGTAGTCGCCGTATATGTCGCGCAGGAGAAAGGCTTCTTCGCCGAGCAGTCGCTCGATGTGGAAATACATCACGCATCCACCGGCGAGCATATCCAGCTTCTCATGGCCGGCGATGTGGATTTCACCACCGCCGACGCCCCATCCGTCCTCAAGCGCAGGTCGGACCCCGGTCTGCCCATAGTCGCCTTCGCTCTATTCGGGCAGCGCGGTCAGCAAGGCTTCCTCGCGCTCAAGGACAGCGGCATTGCCACTCCCACCGATTGGGAGGGCAGGACTTTCGGCTACAAAGTCTCCATCCCGCCCGACTACCTCGCCATCATCGATGACCAGCAGGTTGACCGCAGCGCCGTGCAGGAGGTCCGTGTTGGGTTCGACCCGCGCGTCCTCACCGAGGGGCAGGTTGACATACTCGCCATATTCAAGTCCAATGAGCCGGACACCATTAGGCGCATGGGCTTCGACGTTACGCTCTGGGACCCCGCCGACTTCGGCGTACCCACTCTGGGACTGACATACATCACCCGCGAGGAACTCGCCAACTCCGACTCCGACAAGGTGGAACGCTTCCTGAAGGCGACCATGAAGGCGCTCGAATACGCCCGCGACAACCGAGACGAGGCGATTCAAATCGTGATGAAATACGCGCCCGAGGAAGACCCCGCGCACCAGCGTTTCATGCTGGACACGGAGTTCGAGGATGCCGTAAGCCCACTAACCGACCAGCGCGGCTTAGGCCAGATGTCTCCGGAGCAGTGGCAGGCGCTCTACGACCATCTCACCGCGCACGAAGCGCTGCCCAAGCCCTTCGACTACAACGACGCCTTCACCACCGACTTCCTCGACGCCATCTACGACGGCAACACACTCAAGTGGCCCTAATCCTTCTTATCCTTTTCAGCCCGCACATCCTGTCAGCCCCACCCCGTCTATGAAGCAAAACATACTCATCATGCAGTCCGGCGGCTGCACTCCCGTCCTCAACCGCAGCCTGTACGGGATCATGCGGGAAGCCTTGGCGTACTCCGACGACCACATTGGTGAGATATACGGCGCGCGCTACGGCATGGAGGGCATCATCAACGGCGACATCATTGACCTGCGCCGCACACCCGCCGACGAATGGCGGCGCATAGCCCGCACTCCCGGCGCCGTGCTCGGCTCCACACGCCGCAAACTCCGCGACGATGATGTACAGCCGGTCATCGACACCCTGCGAAAGCACAATATCGGCTGTTGGTTCATAATCGGCGGCAACGACTCCGCGACTACCGGACACTCCATCGGACAGGCAGCGGAGGCCGAAGGTCTGCCTCTGAGCGTCATCAACGTACCCAAGACAATCGACAACGACATCGTGCTCACAGACCACAGCCCCGGATACGGCAGCGCGGCACGATTCGTCGCCCTGGCTACAATGGGCGCGGCGTGGGATGCGGAGGCGATGGGCATCGCCGCGCCTATCACCATCATCGAGGTCATGGGCAGGGACGCCGGATGGCTCGCCGCCGCCGCCGCATTCGCCAAGCGCGATGAGCGAGACGCGCCCCACTTCATCGGCGTACCGGAGATTCCGCTTGACGAGACGCACTTCCTCGACTGCATCGAAGACGCCTACCGCAGGCATGGCTTCGCGGTCGCGGTCATCGCCGAGAACATCCGCGCACCCGACGGCAAGCCAATAGGCGAGCAGGGCGAACCCTATCACGTTGACGACTTCGGCCACCCATACTACGACGGGCCCTCAAGATACCTCGCCACACAGGTCAGCGCGCGCCTCGGCGTCCGCGCGCGCCACGAAAAGCCCGGCACAATCCAGCGCTCTATGATGGCATGCGTCTCGCACACGGACGCGTATGAAGCGAGTATGGCAGGCAGCTCCGCCGTCCGCCGCGCCATCGCCGGCGAGCGCGACATCATCATCACGCTGAAGCGGACATCCGGAGACCGCTACGCCTGCACCACCGGCACAGCACCACTACAAGCGGTCGGCGGCAAGGTCAAGCGCATGCCCCCCGAATACCTCGACCCCGCCAACCAATTCGTCACGCAGGCGTTCCTCGACTACGCCCGCCCCCTCCTCGGCGACCCACTCCCGCACTACGGCAGACTTGCCTAACCCTATCCTGCACATCCTGTTAGCCCCGTCCGTAATTTCCTTGACACGCTCATTCTCCGTCCTGTACTATCGAATCGTTAACAACCGAATACAAAAATCTCTTATCAAGAGCGGCTGAGGGACCGGCCCTGTGAAGCCCGGCAACCTTTTCGCGTCATGCGGCGCGTGAATTGGTGCTAAATCCGGAGAGCTAGTTAAGGCTCGGAGATGAGAGCAGCAAGCATAACGAACTTCTCTCATCAGAGAAGTATTTTTTTGCCCAAATTCACCAAACCCTGTTACCTGACCGCTGACACCTGAAACCTAAACAACAGAGGAGAAAAGAATGCCTACCAGAAACCCCGGCGAACCCTACTACCGCATCAGCATCGACGAAGCCGAAGAGATGCAGGCATCCGGCGATTCTGTCGTCGTTGACGTGCGTGCGCTCGACGAATACGCCGAAGGCCATGTCAAGGGCGCGCTCTTCATTCACGTGGATACCCTGCTCGGACGCATTGACGAGCTTCCCAAAGACAAGAACCTGCTCTTCATCTGCGCCATCGGCGTCCGCAGCGGTCTCGCCGCTGAAATGGCAGCCGCAATGGGCTTTGAGTCCGAGCGCCTGTACAACATCGAAGAGGGTACGCCCGCATGGATCGAGGCGGGCAAGCCCACCAGCTACGGCGCAGACGAATAACCGCAAAAGCCCCTTCCCCCATCAAGGGGGAAGGGGGTGGAATTATCTAATGCAAAATCCCATCCTATTCATCCTGTTAGTTAAACTAGAGGACACAAAATGACCGTACTCGTCGTCGGCTCAGTCGCCTACGACTCCGTAACAACGCCCGCCGACAGCCGCGAGGACTCGCTCGGCGGCTCGGCGACCTACTTCTCTATCGGCATCAGCCGCTTCGCTCCTGTCAGCGTCATCGCCGTCATCGGCGAGGACTTCCAGGAGCGGCACATCGAGCTGATGCGCTCGCGCGGCGTCGATGTCAGCGGCTTGCAGCGACAGAAGGGCGAGACATTCCGCTGGGCAGGCGAATACTTCTCAGCGGACCTCAACGCTCGCACCACGCTGGACACCCGGTTGAACGTCTTCGCCGACTTCTCGCCCAAGCTCAGCACCGAACAGCGCCGAAGCCCGTACCTGTTCCTCGCCAATATCGACCCCGAGCTTCAGATCGACGTGCTCGACCAGATGGAGAGACGCCCCGATCTTGTTGCCCTCGACTCCATGAACTTCTGGATTGACGGCAAGCGAAAGGCGCTAAACAGGGTTGTCGGCGAGGCCGATGTCCTCTTCATGGACGAAGGCGAAGCGCGTGACTACGCGCAAGAAGGCAACCTCGTTACGGCAGCCCGCCGCATCATGTCGATGGGGCCCGGCGCGGTCGTCGTCAAGCGCGGCGAGCACGGCGTCCTCGTCTTCAGTGCGAACACGGTTTTCTCCGCGCCCGCTTTCCCTCTCGACCATGTGGTTGACCCCACCGGCGCGGGCGACACATTCGCCGCAGGCTTCATCGGCTACATCGCGGCAACCGGCGACAAGACACCCGAAGGCTACCGCCGCGCAGCAATTCTCGGCTCGGTAATGGGATCGTTCTGCGTGCAGGGCTTCAGCGTGGACAAGCTGCTCACCCTGAATATGCAGGACATCGAAGACCGCTTCCGAGCCTTCACCGACCTAACGACATTCGCCCCTCTGCAAGACGGCGACCGCATAGTTCCTTCCCCCTTGACGGGGGAAGGCTAGGATGGAGGTGAAAATCCTTCTCCATCCTGTACATCCTGATTAAACTCACTGGGAGGACACCTTGACTTCACAAACCACACAGGGGCACATCGCAGATCCCTCGCTTGCATCAGAAGGCATCCGTCGCATCCACTGGGCTGAGCGCGAGATGCCGGTGCTCCGACAAATACGCGAGCGCTTCGCCAAGGAAAAGCCGCTCACAGGCTTGCGAGTCGCAGCCTGCCTGCATGTAACCACCGAGACCGCCAACCTGCTGCTGACGCTTCAGGACGGCGGCGCGGAAGCCGCCATCTGCGCGAGCAACCCGCTCAGCACGCAGGACGATGTTGCCGCCGCGCTCGTTCACGAGTACGGCATTCCAACCTTCGCCATCAAGGGCGAGGACAGCGAGACCTACTACGCGCACATCAACTCCGCACTCGACACCAAGCCCCACATCACTATGGACGACGGCGCGGACCTCGTGGCGACGCTCCACTCAGATCGCACGGACGCACTCAGCGGACTTGTCGGCGGCACCGAAGAGACCACCACCGGCGTCATACGACTTCGCAGCCTAGCCGAAGCTGGCAGGCTGAAGTACCCCATCATCGCCGTCAATGACGCCGACACCAAGCATTTCTTCGACAACCGCTACGGCACGGGGCAAAGCACCCTGGACGGCATCACACGCGCCACTAACATCCTGTGGGCGGGCAAGAACGTCGTCGTCGCGGGATACGGATGGTGCGGGCGAGGCGTAGCCCTGCGAGCGCGAGGCATGGGCGCGCAGACCATCGTTACCGAGGTCAACCCCATCCGCGCCCTCGAAGCCGCGATGGACGGCCATCAGGTCATGAGCATGGACGCCGCCGCGAAAGTCGGCGACATCTTCATCACTCTCACCGGCGGCATGAAGGCGGTCGGACGCCATCACATCGAGGCTATGAAGGACGGCGCGATTCTCGCCAACAGCGGCCACTTCAACGTCGAAATAGACATCGACTCTTTGGAAGAACTAGCCGACGGCAAGCAGGAAGCGCGCCCCTTCGTGGACGAATACCTGATGGGCGACGGCAGGCGCCTCTACCTGCTTGGCGAAGGGCGGCTCATCAACCTTGCAGCCGCTGAGGGACACCCCTCAGCCGTCATGGACATGAGCTTCGCCGACCAAGCCCTCTCCGCCGAGCACATCGCCCAGTTCGCGCACACACTCAAGCCACAGGTGTACGATGTCCCACGCGACATCGACGAAGAAGTAGGACGCCTGAAGCTCCTGTCCATGGGCATCACCATCGACACACTCACGGCTGAACAGGAAGAATACCTAGCAAGTTGGGAAATAGGAACGTGAACACCTCCTTTACAGAGCTAGAAAAAATTCAAGAGTACCCCAATTGCTTCGGTTGCGGTCAGAACAACCCATTCGGGTTGCAACTCATCTTCCGCCATCAAGGCGATGCGCTCGTAACCGATTTCACGCCAGGCGGAACGCATGAAGGCTGGCCCGGCATCGTGCATGGCGGCATCATCTCCACCCTGCTATACGAGATTATGGAGAATCTCGCTTACCGGAATGGTACGGTCGCCATGATGCGCAACTTGGAGGTCAACTTCCGAAGACCGGCAAAAATCGGCAAGCGCATCACTGCCGTTGCTCGCCTTGAACTATGCGCCGGACGCGATATGTCGGTAACGGCAACTCTCGTCCAGAACAACCTGATCGCCGAAGGAAACGCAAACCTCGTCGCCCTCAGCCAAGAACAAATCGACCGGCTAGGCATCACTTAATCCAATATCCTCTCCCCCTCGATGGGGGAGGGTTAGAGCCTGCGCTCGCGAAAGCGGGTGGTGAGCATGAAAATTATTCCCATCCCATCCATCCTGTGAATCCTGTTAGCCTCTATAGGAGAAAGAAAATTGAGCCACACCTTTACAGATTCCGCCTCATACCTTTTCACATCCGAATCGGTAACCGAGGGACACCCGGACAAGCTCTGCGACCAGATTTCGGACGCTGTGCTTGATGCCATCATCACTGACGACCCCAAGGCGCGCGTCGCCTGCGAAGTCTGCACGACAACCGGACTCGTCGTCGTCATGGGCGAGATTACCACGAGCACCTACGTGGACATCGCAACCATCGTCCGCAACACCATCCGCGACGCCGGGTACATCGACTCCAGCTACGGCTTCGACTTCCAGTCTTGCGGCGTCACGGTCTCGGTGCATGAGCAGTCCCAGGACATCCAGCACGGCGTTGACCGCGCTATCGAAGTGCGCGGCGAACAAGGGGACTACGACGACCTTGAAGCCGTCGGCGCGGGAGACCAGGGCATGATGGTCGGATTTGCCTGCAACGAGACCCCGGAACTGATGCCATTGCCCATTGCGCTGTCGCACAAGCTCTGCCAGCGCATGGCGCAGCTCCGCAAGGACGGCACGCTTCCCTATATCCGTCCCGATGGCAAGTCACAGGTAACCGTCGAATACGAGTACGGCGTCCCAAAGCGCGTCCACACCGTAATAATGAGCACACAGCACAGCGAGGATGTGGAGCAGGAAGTCATAGCAAGCGACCTAATCGAGTTAGCCGCAAAGGCGATAATCCCCGCCGAGCTTCTCGACGAAAACACCCAATTCTGGATTAACCCGTCCGGCCGCTTCGTAACCGGCGGTCCCGTCGGAGACACTGGCCTCACCGGCCGCAAAATCCTCGTGGACACCTACGGCGGCTTCGCCCGGCACGGCGGCGGCGCCTTCTCCGGCAAAGACCCCACGAAAGTTGACCGCTCTGCAGCCTACGCAGCGCGCTATGTCGCCAAGAACTGCATAGCGGCGGGCTTCGCCGACAGGATGGAAGTCATCGTCTCATACGCAATCGGCAAGCGCGAGCCGACCTCCATATCCATCGAAACCTTCGGCAGCGGCAAGATAGCCGACGAAAAGATAGAGGCGCTCATCCACGAGAACTTCGACCTGACGCCCGGCGGCATCATCCGCGACCTCCGGCTGCGTCGCCCCATTTACAAGCAGACCGCAACATATGGCCACTTCGGACGCGACGACCTCGACCTCCCCTGGGAGAGCACCGACAAAGCCGACAAGCTCCGCAAAGCCGCCGGCCTGTAACTCAAATACATCCCTTCCCCCTCGATGGGAGAAGGTTAGGATGGGGGTGATAGGTTGTCTCTCACATCCCATCCTATCCATCCTGTAAATCCTGTTAGACCAATATGCCCATAAGATTCGGAACAGACGGCTGGCGCGCCATCATTGCCGAAGACTTCACCTTCGACAATGTGCGCCTCTGCGCCCAGGGCGCCGCCGACCTGATGAAGTACCACAGCCTCGCCTATCGAGGCTTCATGGTCGGCTACGACACGCGCTTCGCATCCGCCGAGTTCGCCGCCGCGGTCGCCGAGGTAACGGCAGGCAACGGCATACCCACGCTGCTGTGCGACAGGGCAGCGCCAACCCCCGTCATCGCCTACAACCTTGTCGCGAAAGACGCGGGCGCGGGCGCGGTCATCACCGCGAGCCACAACCCCGCCGCCTACAACGGCTTCAAGTACAAGCCCGACTACGGCGGCAGCGCATCCCCAGAAATCGTAGCCGAACTGGAATCGCGCATCGCCGCAGCCGAATCATCCGGCGGCGTCCAGCGCATATCTCTTGCTCAAGCGACTGCCAGCGGCTTGCTCGAAACATTCGATCCCGCGCCCGACTACCTCAACCACATCGCCTCATTCGTGGACCTCGCCGCCATCCGCAACGCAGGCTTGGACATAGTTGTGGACTCCATGCATGGCGCGGGCGCTGGCTACCTAGCCGACCTTCTTTCCGGCGGCTCCACCCGCGTCATCGAAATTCGCTCCGAGCCGAACCCGGCATTCCCCGGCATGGCGCAGCCGGAACCGCTCGCGCACAACCTCCGGCCGCTCATAGACGAACTCTCCGACAGGACCGCCGACATCGGCCTCGCCACCGACGGAGACGCAGACCGCCTTGGCGTAGTAGATGACGACGGCAACTTCCTCACCACCTTGCAGACCTTCGCGCTCCTGTGCATGCACCAGCTCGACACGCTCGGCAGGCGCGGCCCCTTAGTGCGCTCAATCACCATGACCGGCATGATAGACAAGCTAGGCGCAATCTACGACGTCCCCGTGCACGAGACCCCCGTCGGCTTCAAGTATCTCGGCCCCGTCATGATGAGCGCAGACGCCATCATCGCGGGCGAAGAGAGCGGCGGCTACGCATTCCAGGGCAACGTGCCCGAACGCGACGGCATCCTCAGCGCCCTCATGCTCCTCGACCTCATGGTCAAGACCGACATGGACATCCAAGACCTACTCGGAGAATTAGAGGACAAAGTAGGCCCCCACCACTACGACCGCCTAGACCTCCCCTTCGACGAGGACCTGCGGCAAACCATCGTCAGCCGCCTCCAAAGCGCCGCCCCCGCATACCTAGCCGGCAAGCAAGTCGAGCAACTGGACACCCAGGACGGCTTCCGCTACCTCCTAGAAGGCGGCTACTGGGCGCTAATCCGCTTCTCCGGCACCGAACCCCTCCTCCGCATCTACGCCGAAGCCGAATCCCCCGACGACGTGCAAATGCTGCTAGACGAGGCGCGCGACTTGGCGGGCGTGTAGAGAGAATTCCGAATGTGCCTAATGACCAAGCACGTTTTCTGGTTACATCAAGATGGTTCTTGACAAAATTCAGTATATACGTACATACTGTACATGTTGTACAGGCTGTATATGCGTATATGCTACGTCTGCATAGCGTTACTCCATTCAAGGGGGCGCAAGATGGTTATAGCGAGAGAAAAGTTTTCCAGTCAGGCATCTCCGGATTTGCTGGAAGGAATGCGCGATATTGCTCGTAAGGAAGGCCGACAGCTTCAGGCCGTAATTGAAGATGCTATGAGTGCGTACATAGAAAGCAAGACAGGGCAGCAGGTACGTCCTGATACCATGGCACACTTTCGAGCAAGTCTTGAGAAGAATCGACGCCTCGGCGAACTGTTTGGCAAGTCATAATGCACGACTTTCCGACAATTGAGGAATTGTTGGAGATACATGACATTGCGGTGCATGAATTCGGCGGCTCATTGGGGCTGCGGGACGAAGGCGCGCTCTACTCCGCGTTGATGCGTCCGCAGCTTGGATACTACAACGACATCCTTGAAGAAGCGGCTGCGCTGATGGAAAGTCTCGCCATGAACCATCCATTTGTGGATGGCAACAAGCGCACCGCCTTCTTCGCCACCGACACCTTCTTACGAAAGAACGGCCAATTCATCGACTGCGACAACGATGAAGCCTATGAGTTCTTCATGGGGCTATTCGAGACGAATTCGTTTCGTTTCGCTCAACTGCATGCATGGTTAGAACAGAATGTTAAGCCCTTGCCATAGAGCAAGTGACACCGACGCCCTCTTCTGCTCAATCTCGCCTAGTCTGGCTCGCCCTACCATTACGCCGTATCGCGTCCGCAATCGGCCCCAGCCGCGACGGACCAGAGAACATCCCATCATCCAGTATGCGCTGAACTTCCTCGGCTTCCATCTCGTTGGCTAGGAATTTGAACACTCTAGGAATGGCGCTTGCGCGTGTTTTGGATGCCGGCACATCAATGCCGTAAATCTGGCAGAAATGAGCAATGTCGCCAAGGGTAGGCAGGAAGTCCTTGCGCTCAAACTGCTCTGCGAGAGTAACTACCATTGGCTGCTTATCCGACGGCAGCTCCATCTTGGCGGCGTATTCGGCAGCGTTTGGCTTTGGACTGCGCTTGCGAGATTTCTTGGGCTTGGCGTGCTTGTCCGCGCCGTTGAGGGCAAGCGGTGGGGCAAATTGCGAGTCATATTCAGCCGCAATCGTGCCTAACGCTTCAAGTACGCTGCCCAGTCCATGCTCGTGGACTATGGGTCGCAATGACTTTTCGAGGTCTGAATTTCGCATAGTATCCCTCTAGTTCAAGAACTCTGGATCGACGGTGTCCCACAACAATTCGATAAACTCCGTTGCGAAGTTTCTAAACAGCCTGGGGGCATCGCCAGGATAGTCGTAGTCACCCCGCATTATCTTGGGAAAGCCGCGAGAGTAATACAAAATGCTCTCAAAAGCATGCCAATCATTCTTGTCTGCCTCTTCGAATATCTCGGTTAGTGCTCTTTCTCTTTCTGGTGCACCATAAAGCGAAGCCCCATAATCAGACATATCGTTAATGACAACTCCGATCACGTCAATTTGGTGTCCGCGATTTGTCCGTCTGAAAGCATCAAGAGAGTCTATAAGCAGTGGGAAGCCAATTGTGGCAAAAAACTCCGGTCTGACAGGAACGAGAACGAACCGCGATGCGTGATAGGCCGCCTGTGTGAGTATAGATTCGGTAGGAGCACAATCAATGATCACGAGATCCTTATCTTGAAAATCGGTACTAATCAATCGGGCCAGTATTTTTGGGTCAGGCTTTACGGAGTTAATTAAACTGTCAGAAAAATCGAACCTTGACGGAATTACCTGCAAGTTGGGTCCTACGCGTCTGGCTACCTCATTTGAGGCAAGTGGCCTTGATGATGCATTAGTGGAACTCGGCGGTTGATAGCCATTGAACACCTCTACAATTGAGGGCAACTTATCGTCCAAGAATTCCTTGTACCGGTACCCGCCTAGAAGTGCTTGGGACAAATTCGCCTGCGGGTCCAAATCAACTGCTAAGGTATCAATTTTAGAATTGCCAAAATTAAAAGGCGGCAATGACGTCGCATATCGAGCAAGCATCGCCGCGACAGTGGTTTTCCCGACTCCACCCTTCATATTTATCACTGAGACACAAACCGGACCGCCCTTGATAGCCATTCATTCACGCCCTTATTGATGTTCGCGCAAAACCTGCGCCGTTTACTCTATAATTGACAAGCATATCACACCATTAGACAAAATCTTTCCCCATGCCCATCCTCACCGCCACAAACCTAGCCCTCCTCTACGGCGAAATCGAAATCTTCGCCAATCTCGACCTCCAAGTTGAGGAGCGCGACCGCATCGGCATCGTGGGGCCCAACGGCGCGGGCAAGACATCCCTCATACGCATACTCGCCGGCGAACTCGAAGCGAACGGCGGTACAGTCACATGGCAGCGCGGCGTCCGCATCGGCTACGTCCCGCAGACCCCCAGCCAGGCCCCTGATGGCACCGTCCACGACGAGGTTTTACAGGCATTCGCCCGCCTCCGACAGGTCGAAGACGAACTCGCCTCAAGCGCGCTCGACATTCAGATCGCCGACGATGAGTCTCGCGGCAATGTGGAACGCCGATACGACGCCCTGCTAAGAGAATTCGAGGCGCTCGGCGGCTACGACTACGAACACCGCATGGAACTCGTCCTCGATGGCGTGGGGCTGCCCGAAGAGACGCTTGCAACCCCGGCGGCCGATGCCAGCGGTGGCGAGCGCACACGCGCCGCGCTCGCAAGGGCGCTCCTCTCCGACCCCGACTTCCTCATCCTCGACGAGCCGACGAACTACCTCGACTTCCGAGGGCTTGACTGGCTCGAAGACTTTCTTGCCGGGTTTACGGGCGGCTTCATGGTCGTATCCCACGACCGCTACTTCCTCGACAAGGTGGCGAACCGCATCCTCGAAATCGACAACGGCAAGCTCCGCTCCTTCCCCGGCAACTACACTAAGTATCGCGCCCTCAAGGAAGAGCAGCTCCGCCGCCAGCTCATCGAGTACGAGCGCCAGCAGGAGTACATCGCCCGCGAGGAAGCCTTCATCCGCAGATACAAGGCAGGACAGCGAGCGCGAGAAGCACGTGGCCGGGCAACCCGCCTGGAGCGGTTGGAGCGCATCGAAAAGCCGCACACCAGCGAAGAGATACACCTCGGCAGCCTGAGCACATTCCGCACCGGGCAGATAGCCCTCAGAACCAGCAAGCTCGCAGTCGGCTACCAGCAGAACGGACACGGCGTCCCGCTTCTCGACATCGCCGATACGCAGCTCGAACGCGGCTCGCGCACCGCCATCATCGGCAGCAACGGCATCGGCAAGACCACTCTGCTGAAAACCCTGCTGGGAGAAACGCCGCCCATCTCCGGGAGCGCAAGCCTCGGCTACAACGTCGAGCCGGGCTACTACTCGCAGGGCAGCACCGACCTGCCGCGACACTCGACCGTTCTGAACGCGCTCATAGACGCACGCAACCTGCGCATCCCGGAGGCTCGCAACTACCTTGCGCGCTTCCTGTTCAGGGGCGACGACGTATTCAAGTCAACATCCGCCCTCAGCGGCGGCGAGCGCAGCCGTCTCGCCCTCGCCCGCCTGCTCATCACCGAGCCGAACCTGCTCATCCTCGACGAGCCGACCACCCATCTTGACATCCCAAGCCGCGAAGCCCTTGAAAGCATGCTCGGAAACTACGGCGGCACCCTGCTGTTCGTCTCTCACGACCGCCGCCTCATCTCCTTGCTCGCGTCCCAGCTCTGGATTGTCGAAGACGGCGAGGCAAGCCTCTTCAGAGGCGGCTTCGAGGAATGGATGCTGCAAAGGCGTGTCGCGGCGGACCCTCAACCGGAAGCGTCCCGCTCGGCCGCACCCAAGACACGCAGCAGGCAGTACGACAGGCAGCGCCGCACCTCAGCCGCCCAGAAGCGCGCAAAGCAGGCAAAAATCAGGGACCAGGAAGAGCTGATAACCCGCCTCGAAGCCCAGCTCACAGAAATCAACGCGGCACTAGAATCAGCCACCGAGCGCCAGAACATCCCCGAAATCACCCGCCTAGGAGAGAAATACAACGCCACCCAAGCAAGCCTAGACCAAGCCTGGGAAGACTGGAGCGAGCTTTCCTAACTTCAGGCGGCGCGGCTCTGTGGTTGCACTTTGTCGCGCAGTTCTTTGACCTTCTCCGCAAGCTCATCAACCCGAGCGAGTATGGCCTCGAACTCCATTGACAGGTCAAGCGCGGCAACTTCCAACATCTTGCCGGAATGCCTGACCTCATAGACGGTCGTGTCGGCTTCGCCTTGAGCGTAGATAAGCAAACCGCCCGGCAGGTTAAGTGCGGTGGTGTATGCAAGCAGCTGGTATATGTCTTCCGGGCGCACACTTCTGTCATCGATGTCTTTGTACTTGGCATCGCCCACGAACACGAAACCGCCGCTGTCCCACCATGTCAGGTCGGGCCTTAGCCCTACCTTGCCGTCCACATCAAGGCTTGAAATCCATTTCTCACGAAACACGCTATCTGACACACGAAGAGCATCACGCAGCGCCACGGTCACGAACTCTTGAAATACATCGTTCATATTCATCAGAAAGCCCGACGCCCGAACCTGTCCGCGCTCCGATTCGAACGCGCTGTGCATCAGGACGAGCCGCGCCAGGCCGACAACGCCGCGGTAGTGCTCATTAAGCCGGTCGAATGAAATTTCCGGCACATTGCTCGGTGCAAAGTCCTCCAGCGTTATGCCATCCAGCATGCCCGCAATCCAGCCAAGACCGCAGCGCGCATCCGGCGACCGCAAGCGCATCGCCCCAAGCCTCATCACCGCAGCCTTCACCAAGCGATTCTCTAAGATGTCGTCAGTGAACTCATCGTAGCGCACTTCCATGGGCAGCGGGAGGTTGAACCTGCGCCGCATCTGCTCCGCGAACCTAATGCGTCCGCGAATCGTGTGGAGTGCCTCTTCCCGACGTTGGTATCCGTGCAGCAGCCCACGCGAGAACGCCCGCCGCGCCGCAGACACAAGCGCGAGAGCCAGTGTGTCCGGCAGTGTCTCATCCCGCGCGAAGTCGAAAAGGCGCATATCCTGCTGCCTATACATCCCCATCGCGTAGCACGCCAGCGACAGTAGCTTCGGAATGCCGATCTTCGGCTGTATTAGAACCGACAAGTCGCCAATTCCCAGCGCGCCCACCGTCGAAGCTGGCCTAAGGATATACTTGCCATCTTCACCGGAAGCTGGTGTAATACCGAGCGACGGTATCGTTCCCTGCAATGCGTCTCGCTCAGCCACCGACAGCGCATGCGGCACGCTATCTTGATACTCTTGCAAGTCTATCTGCCGCATCGCTATTCGCCGCCGTTACCATTTTCGGCGTTTGATGCGGTTTCGCCGTCGTCATCTGTCTGACTCTCTTCTACCTGAGCGACCTCTCCTCGCAGCGCATCAAGATTGAACTGGCCCAGCCTATCATCTTGCCCAAAGAGTCGTTCCTCGATGTACGGGAAGACGCTGTGCTTCCAGATAAGTTCGACCTGCGCGTCATCCAGATCGTCCTTCATGAAGTAGCTCGGCCCGATAGCCGCATGGCGATCATCGCCCAATAGCCTATTCGCCCTATCAACCACATTTGCTACCCACTCCATATCGTCAAATTCCTTCTTTCGCAGCCACTTACGCAGCACATCCTTAATCGGCTCTTTATCTGGATGAAACTCCACAAAGTAAAACCGCCGGCGCAGCGCCAGATCAACCAGCGCAATAGAGCGGTCAGCCGTGTTCATCGTGCCGATGATGTACAGGTTCTTGGGCAGTTGGAATGCGTCGTCCGAATACTGCAACTGAATGCTTTCATTGCGGTACTCCAGCAGGAAGTACAACTCCCCAAACACACCCGCAAGGTTGCCCCTGTTAATCTCGTCGATTATGAGGAAATGTTTTTTGTCCTCAGGCGCTTCTGCCGCTTGCCGCGCCGCTCGAATCAGCGGCCCATCCCGCAGCACATACCCGACTTGCCCGTCGTCCGTAGTCTTGGGGCGGTAGCCCTGTACGAAATCCTCATAAGAATACGACGGATGGAACTGTATCAGCCTAACGCGGTCTTTAGAGCCAGCGAGATGCTCCGCCAGCTCCCGCGCCACAAAGGTCTTGCCGGTGCCAGGCGGACCTTGGAAGATAACCTGCTTTTTGTCTTCGAGCAGGGTTTCGATTTCTTGGAGGAACTTCGGAGGTAGTGTGAGGTCGTCTGCTAAGGCTTGCGTGGAACATGGAGGCAACGGGGGTAATGGAGGCTTGTCCCCATCATAATTCCATAACTCCCTGACAGGAGAAGCGAAGAAGTGAAAATCACTTCCATACATGGGCTCGATATATTGACGGATCTGGTGCAATTTGCAGTCAACGTCGTCTGTCGGTTTTCTGACGTAGGTTTTGAACTCACTGGTAATCTTTTCCTTGTCAGGGTCAGAGACTATGTCCTCGAAAATATCCGGATGCACGAGATGCAACAACGCGTTACGCTGCAAACGCCATGCCCCTCCGCTGATGGTAATCGACTTAAGAAAGTAATTAAACAACCACGGATCACTTTGCAATCTACCTTGTTTCTCCGCCGATTCTTCTTTCCATCGTTCAACAAATCTTATGAGAAACCGTATTTGCTGCTCTTTGTTGGTATCGAAAATAAATCCTGGGGTAACGAAGCCAGTGGTGAAACCAGCCGCAATGACGTCGTTCTGAATTTCTATGGGTGATGGCGTCCACCCCAGGACAGTTTCAATCCATTGTCGTTTGGTATCACCTTTTTTGTTGGCGACAATCAAGAGATGAACATACAATATCTCGCTCATCAACTGATGAATTTCCGATCCACTGTTTGCGAGGCGCAATCTCAAATTAGCCAGGTACTTTCCACCCAAACCTCCTGAAGCTTCGGATTCATGGTAGGGCTGATCCAGAACCTGGCTCAATTCCTCAAGTCGTTCACTCGACCAGATAGCAACGCCTGGCGTGAAAAGCGAGTCGTCGGACAGTAGTGTACGGTTGATCCATTCCTGGGCCGCCGCATAAATCTTCTCCGCGTCATCGCCTGACCTTCTAGCACCCATCATTCCCTCCGTTCGTGGTGAACTTATCGAACCACATTACATCCTACCTATCCTGCACATCCTGTTAGCCCCCATTCCCGTATCGCTTGAAAGCAGTTTCGTACGCCTCCGGCGTGTTCAGGTCCAGCCGTATCATCGCGTCATCCAGCGCGTACTCCTGCACGCTGTCCCGATGCGCCTGAAACACCTCGCGAATGCCCTGCTTCTCCTCCGTGATGCGGGCGAGTTCGGGGCGCAGGGATGCGGCGAATATCAGGGGGTGGCCGCCGTGACCTTCGTAGCGCGGCGAGGTAATCAGGAAGTCGCCGGAGACGTGCGCCCGCACTACGGCAGACACGATGGCATCGGTGCGCGGCTGGTCAACCGCAAGCAGGAGGATGGCGTCCGCGTCCGGACTGATGGCACGCAGCCCCGCCTTGATGGAGGTAGTCTTCCCCTGGAGATAATCCGAGTTCACCACGCAGCGCGCGCCCGTGCATGACACCTGCGCCGCCACCGCATCAGCCTCATGCCCAGTCACAACCACGACTTCGGAGACGCCGCCATCGAACAGCGCGCCTATCTGGTGTTCCACGAGCGTGGTGCCGCGCCAAGGCAGCAAGGGTTTGGGCCGCCCCATTCGGCGTGACTCGCCTGCGGCCGTGAGGATGGCTGAAATACTCTTAGCAGGTGTAGATGCTGGATGTGACATCGCGCTCGATGCGACCTTCACCCCCATCCTAGCCTTCCCCCATCAAGGGGGAAGGGACTTTGAATGAACAGGGGTTAGTCTGCCGCAGGCACCGCCGCGCCGTGCTTCTCCTCGATGCGGCTCATCAGGCGCTCTTCGAGCTTCATCACGCTGCCCGAGCCGCCCAGCCGGAACATCAGCACTTCGGACATGATGCTCACCGCAATCTCTTCAGGCGTACGCGCCCCAATGTCCAGTCCGATGGGCGCGCGCAACTCGCGTATGCGCTCATTCGAGATGCCCATCCGCATCAGGTCCTCGTAGATGAGGATAATCTTGCGCTTGCTGCCCAGCAGCCCGACGTATTTTGCCGGTGTCCTGGCGGCAGCCGCGAGCGCAACATTGTCGTAGCGGTGCCCGCGCGTGGCAACGATGATGAAGGTATTCGGGTTGATTGGCAGCTCACCCAGCGCGTCCTCCGGCTTCTTGGCGACGATTATGTCCGCCTCCGGGAATCGGTCCGCGTTGGCAAACTCTTCGCGGTCGTCGGTCACGAACACGCGGAAGCCCAGCGTCTTGGCAAGCGGCGCGATGGACTTGGAAACATGCCCGCCGCCGCACAGCACGAGCTGTGGTGGGGTAGTGTAGGCCTCGATGAAATACTCGGCGCCGCTTCCGGTGACGACATACTTGTTCTTGCCATGCACCATCAGCTCGAACGCCTCTTCGATCGCGCCCTCATCCAGTTCAGGACTGCCAAGCGAGCCGACCGTGGAGCCGTCCTGCCTGATGAACATCTTCGCGCCGATGGTCGCGGCCGAGCCGCTCCCGCCGCGTATCAAGCTTGCCAGCGCAACTGCGTCGCCGCCCGTATATGCGTCCTCGATCTCCTTCGCGAAGTCCAGGTATTCGCCGGGTTCGTAAACGGGATCGATAAGGAAGAACATCGTGCCGCCGCAAATTAGCCCGTCCTCAGCGGCAAGGTCCTCATTCAGTTCATACTCTCGGTACTCAGCGGTGCCTCCGCTCTTCAGCAGTTCGCTCGCCGCAAACCAGATGTCTCCCTCCACGCAGCCGCCGCCCAGCGTGCCCACGCCGCTGCCGTCGGTCCGCACCAGCAGCTTCGACCCCGGCTTCTGTGGAGTCGAACCCTTCGTGCCAATCACCGTAGCGACGACTACCGGCGTTTCGCTCTCAAGCTGCCTGACCGCTTCATTGAACACTACCTGCATCTTGCACCGCCTTTTCACCACTCAATGCGCCTAGGGGATTCCAACTTACAGATTATCAATTTGCGCCCTCTAATGCAATTAGAGAGTGAATGAAATGGCGATTTCTTTCATTTGGTTCAGGCTATGAATGGTGTAACATACGGGGAGGATAAACGGCACGACAATTAAGATGGGATGATATTTCGTGACGCAAGCGACTATATCGAAGAAGATACGGATAATCGCCGGACCCAACGGCGCAGGCAAGACCACTTTCGCCACCGAGTTCCTACCCAATGAAGCCGATAGTCTGACTTTCGTCAACGCGGATATGATTGCTTCCGGCTTGAATCCGTTTCAGCCCGAGCGTGCGGCAGTCCAAGCGGGCAGACTGATGCTGCGTCTGGTTGAGTCCTATCTCAAGAGAGGCGAGACCTTTGCCATCGAAACTACGCTGAGCGGACGCAGTTACGCCCGCCTGATTCCGACATGGCAGGCGCAAGGCTATTCGGTTCAGCTCTACTTTCTGAGGCTGCCGAGTCCTGAAATGGCGGTGGAGCGTGTGAGGCTTCGAGTGTCGCAAGGCGGTCACAACATCCCCGAAGATGTCGTGCAACGCCGATTTCACGCAGGCTGGCGCAACTTACAGCAAATCTACCGCGACATAGTGGACGAATGGGCGTTGCATAACTCGTCGGAAACTTCCCCAATCAGAATTGAGCAAGGCAGAAAGGCGATGAACAAGCCTGATCACGAAAACGGCAAGAGCGCGAAGCATACCCTATCAGACGACCTCATAGGGGCGGAAAAGGCACTACGCCGCGCCGCGATCAAAGCCCGCAAACGCGCCATAGAGACGACCGGCTCCGTTCCGACATGGAGGAACGGCAAGATTGTCTATGACACTGAGGTATAAAACCCTATTCAGACAAAATCCTGTCCATCCTGTTAGTCCCCGTCAGCCCCCGATAATCAGCACCCACATCGGCTCCCCGCCCACATCGTAAGTCGCAAACCGCGTCAGCGTCCCGTCCCCCTCGATTCGATAAGCAGCAAGCCGTCCCGTATCAAGCCCTGCCGCATACAGGAACCGCCCGCTTGGATCAACACTGAACGCGCGCGGCACCGCCTCGCTCTCAGCATGCCCGATAGCCGTAAGCGCCCCGCTATCCGCATCCACGCTGAAGCATGCAATGCTGTTGTGCCCCCTATTCGGCGCGTAAAGGAACTCCCCCGACGGCGCAATCTGTATCTGCGAGCAGCTATTTCGTTCTGTAAAGCCCTCCGGCAGCGTCGAAATCGTCTGAAACGCGCTCAGCGTCCCCGCCTCCGCATCGAAGTTGTACGCCGTAACGCTGCAACCCTGCTCGTCCGAGAAGTACAGTATGTCCTTGCTCGGGTGGAAGCAAAAATGTCGTGGCCCCAACTCCGCATCCATCTCAACCCTAGCAGGCGCGTTCGGCGCGATATGCCCCGTCTCAGCATCGAACCTGAACTGGAATATCGCGTTGGGCCCGGTCCCGCCCGATATATGCGGCACGAACGCGAACCTGTTCGACGCATCGGTCTGCATCGAGTGTGCGCCCTTCGCAGTCGCCAGCCACTCCACCGGAGGATAAGTTGCCACGCCGTCCTCGCCAATGGCATGCACCGCGCACAGCCCGCCCTCATAGTACGCCGACAGCAGAAAGCGCCCGCTGCGGTCAGTCGCCAGGTAGCACGGGTCGTTATCAACCGCCACATCCCCGATATGCGTCAGGTCCCCACCGTCCCCAATCGCGTAGCTCGAAATCGCAATCTCATCGCGGCAGCCCACATACATCCTATCGCCCGCAGGATTCACCGCAAGCGGCGCAGGCCGAGCAGCCGTGCCCACATCCCCGACATGCGTCAGTTCTCCCGTCCCCTCATCCACCTCATACCGCGCAATCCTATCTTCCGCGGAGAGCGTAATATACATCTGCATTGCCATCACCTACCCCATCCTGTCTATCCTGTCCATCGATGTCAGTCGTCACAACCTCAGCATCCGCTCAATCCGCCGCTGCCCCCTGCAAGGCCCCACCACCGCGATGTTCAACCGCTCAGACACGAGAACATCGTTGGCGAGACGCAGCACGTCATCGGTCGTAACCGCGTTCACCTGCTTTATCACATCGTCAACATGCGCGATCTCCCCCAGCAGCATCTCAGACTGTCCCATCCAGCTGGCGACAGCCCGCGTGTCCTCCATCCGCAGCATCAGCCGCCCCGCGCTCAGGCGCTTCGCCTTCTCCAGTTCCTCCTCCGGCAGGCCGTCCCTCAGCGCGCCCACCTGCTCGAGTATCGTCTGCACCGCGTCATACACGCGCTTCGGATCAACCCCCGCCGACACGACCATAGCCCCCGTGTCCGTGAAGTGGCTGACCTCGCTATGCACGTCGTAGGCAAGGCCGCGCTTCTCTCGCACCTCCACGAACAGGCGACTGCTCATCCCTTCGCCTAGCGCCACGCTCAGAAGGTCCAGCGCATACCGTTTCGGATGGGTCAGAGACACGCCCGGCAGCGCGACCGACAGATGCGCCTGCTCCGTCCTGCGATACTCCACCTTCGATTGCGGCTCGCACTGCGCGCCATTGTACGGCGTCCACTCGTTGAGCGCTCTGCGCTCACCTGTGTCGAAATTCCCTCCCGGCTTCCAGCCTTCGCTGAGCCGTTCCACCCGCGCCACCACATCGTCGTGCGACACGTTCCCCGCGACGCTCACAACCATGTTGTCCGGCGTATAGTACGCGGACACGAATCCCAGTATCATCTCCCGCGTGATCCCGCCAACGCTCGCGCGCGTCCCCCCGATGTCCCGCCCAAGCGGATGACCCGGCCACAGCATTTCGTCTATCAAAGCCTCCACCTTGTAGGTGGGGTAGTCGTTTATCATCCCCAGTTCCTCGAAGATAACGTGGCGCTCCTTCTCGATGTCGTCCGGCTCATACAGCGAGTTGCGGAGGATGTCGAAAAGCAGCGCAAGGCTTTCCTCGAAGTACGGCTGCGCCACCTTGCACCAATAGACCGTCAGCTCATGCTCGGTCGTCGCGTTTATGACGCCTCCCACTCCCTCGATTGCCGCGCTTATCTGCTGCGGCTCAGGACGCATCGCCGTCCCCTTGAACACCATGTGCTCCAGGAAATGCGAAAGCCCCGCCTCCTCGTCCGACTCGTAGCGCGAGCCAACGCCCACGACCACGCACATGCTCACCGAGCGAGTATGCGGCATCTCGCTCGTAACCACCCGCATCCCGCTATCCAGCGTACTCTTCTGAAACATTTCCTCCCCTTTAGGCGATAAGTCCCTTCCCCCTTGATGGGGGAAGGCTAGGATGGGGGTGAATCAACCCGTTCGTGGTGAGCTTGCCGAACCATCCCATCCTGCACATCGATGTCAGTTCTCAGTCCGAATCTCCACGCCAGCCCGCTCCTCCTGCACCTTCGCCACAGCCCCGGCCGCTTCCCTGCCCCAGCCCTTGTTCTGCCCCGCGATGTACCGCTGCTGCGCTATGTTCGACATCTCCATTGGCACGCGCAGTCTCCGCCCCATATCCGTTGCCAGCCCCACATCCTTCGCCGCGAGGTCAAGCTGAAAGCCCGGTTCGAAGTTCCCCGCAAACAACCCCGAGGGGAATCCCTGCATGCTCTGCGTATTCCCAGAGCTTCCCTTCACCGCGTCGAACAGCGTCTGCGCGTCCACGCCCGCCTTCACTCCCAGGCTGAACGCCTCCGACAGCAGCACGCCCACACTCAGCCCGATGAGATTGTTCACGATCTTGCAAATCGCGCCCGAGCCAAGGTCGCCGCAGCGCATCACCTTGTCACCGATCCTGTCAAGCACCGGCTTGCAGCGCGTGTATGCGTCCTCGTCGCCGCCCACCATCACACACAGCGTCCCGGCCTCCGCGCCGCCCACGCCGCCGCTCACAGGCGCGTCCAGCACCGTAACGCCCGCGCTTTCGCCCGCCGCGCTGATGCGATAGATTGTGTCCGGGTCGGTCGTGCTCAGGTCGAAATACACCGTCCCTGCGCCCGCGCCGCTCAGAATGCCGCCCTCTCCTAGCGCGACCTCCTCCACATCCTGCGGACGCGGCAGCGAGGTGAACACCACATCGCTCGCCTCGGCAACGGCGGCAGGACTCTCCGCCCAAGTCGCGCCCATCGAAATCAGTTCCTCAGCCGCTTCCTTCCGTATGTCGAACACCGTCATCTCATAGCCGCCCGCCGCGATATTCCGCGCCATGTGCCGCCCCATAAACCCAACGCCGATGAAGCCTACTTTCATGTCGGTCTCCTTTGTCAAATGTGTCAGTCGGTCAGTTCGTCAGCCTGTGGAGACTGATGGTTGGGGGAATGATAACGCTCATTTGCAAACGCAAGCAAGTTGCGCAAGGCTCAGTTTATGGTAATACTGACCATGGCAGCGGTCGCCGACAGATTTCAACCTACAAAATCCTTCCCCACGCAATAGCATCTAACCATACAAATCCCCAGAAACAGATTGCTTCATTACCACAACCTTTTCATAGGAGCGCCCACAATGAAGAGCATCCGCATCACCCTGACCGCACTCGCTCTGCTGCTGACGGCGGCATTCGTACTCGCCGCCTGCTCCGCACCTGAGCCGCAGACAACGACCGAAGCGCCGGCCGCTCAGTCGCAGCAAGCATCGGAATCCCAGCAGACCAGCAGCGCGCCGGCCGCAGCCGCCCCCACCGCTACGCTGCCACCCGCGAACACTCCGAAGCCCGCGCCGACGGCGACACCTGTACCGTCCAAGCCTGTCGCCACTTCCGAGGCACAGGCAGCCGCTCATTCCAGCATCGTCACGCCTGCAACCGGCAACGAGCAGACCGTGCCGGAAATTCGCGGCATCGAAAGCTGGATTAACTCTGAGCCGTTCACATTCGAGGAGCAGCGCGGCAAGGTCGTACTCGTCGATTTCTGGACATACACCTGCGTCAACTGCATCCGCACCCTGCCATTCCTCAAGGCGTGGCACGAGAAGTACGCCGATAAGGGGCTGGTCATTGTGGGCGTGCATACGCCGGAGTTCGAGTTCGAGAAAGACCGCGACAATGTGATAGAAGCCACCGAGGGCTTTGGATTGGAGTGGCCCATCGCGCAGGACAACGACTTCAAGACGTGGCGCGCGTTCAACAACCGCTACTGGCCCGCCAAGTACCTTGTGGACAAGGACGGCCTCATCCGCTACCACCACTTCGGTGAGGGTGCCTACGAGGAGACCGAACTCTGGATTCGTGGCTTGCTCGAAGAGGCGGGTGCTGACCTGAGCGATGTATCGGCAAGCACCATCCCGGAGCCGCGCCATGCCGTCAACCTGCGAGACCTCGACCGCGAGACCGGGCTGACGCGCGAGATATACGCCGGCTTCGAGCGCAATTACAGCGCGCTCCGGATGTCAGCGCCCTATGTGTTGCACCAGGAGTATTATGAAGAAGAGGACGTCGAGATTCTCTACACCGACCCCGGCGACTACCGAAACCACTTCCTCTATCTGCAAGGACTCTGGCGCAACGAAGCGGAGCGCCTAGTGCATGCACGCGAAACAGAGAACTATGAGGACTACCTTGCGCTCAAGTTCAACGCCACCAGCGTCAACGCCGTGATGTCGCCCGTGAACGGCGGCGAATACCAGGTGCGAGTAATCCTCAACGACGAGCCTATCAGCCCGGAAGCGGCTGGCACGGATGTGATGTTCGACGCCGACGGCAACGGCTACATAGTGGTGGACTCTGCCCGTATGTACCACATTGTCAACCTGCCGGAGTACGGGGGCCACGAACTGAAGCTCAGCTCGAACTCGCCGGAGTTCTCCCTCTTCGCCTACACCTTCGGCGCTTATGACGGCGGCGAACCGGCCCCGACCGGCCCGGAAGAAGTCGCCGCGGCTAGCGGAGGCTGAGAGTGGCTGAACATAGACGGACTAGGAATGTCCTAAGATTGTCGAACTATTTACCCCTTCCCCCTCGATGGGGGAAGGTTGGGATGGGGGTGATGTGTCCGTTCGTGGCGGATCTAACTCGTTCGCGGTGAGCCTGTCCAACCACACATTTCGCAAACTACCACAAATTCTACCGGAGCGATAGTCGCACAATGCTCAATCGAAACACAGTAATCATCACCCTCGCTGCCGTCCTCATGCTGCTGGCGTCAGCCTGCCAGAGCATCGCCGCGCCGTCAGAGCAAGCCGCGCACGAAGGCGGCGACGGCGAGCCGCTCACCGAAGTCGAGCTTATCAAGGGGCCAGTCTCGCCCGACGGCTTACAGGCAATCTTCGCCACACCGGACCTCGGGCCGGGTGAGCAGCGCGTCGCCGTCGTCCTCACTTCGGAGAAGGGACTTGTGCGCTCCCCCATCGCAACGCTCACATCCTACTACTACGCCGACGGCGCGGCAGAAGGCGAGATGCGCGACACCGCCGTCGCCCTGTTCAGGCCCTTCCCGCTCGGCACGCGCGGCTTATATGCGGCGCAAATGCAGTTCGATTCGCCCGGCGATTGGGGGTTGGATATTGCGGTGCTGGACGAAGAAGCGAACACGCTGCGCGCCGAGTTGCGCTTCGAGGTGCCGGAGCAGACCGCCGCCCCCGCAAACGGCGCTTCGCCGCCGCTAAGCGACAGCAAGACCATCGCCACCCACGACATCGAAGAGTTGACCACAGGCACACTTCAGGACATCGATCTCTACCAGATAAGCATCGCCGATGCGGTTCAGTCCGACTTGCCGACCGTCATCGTCATGGCAAGCCCCGCATTCTGCACCAACGCCGTGTGCGGCCCCCAAGTCGATGTCCTCAGCGAACTCAAGGACAATTACAAGGGCAAGGCGCACTTCATACATGTGGACTTCTTCGACAACCCTGCCGAAATCCAGGGCGACCTCACCCGTGCCCGCGTATCGCCCACGGTGCTGGAGTGGAATCTTCCAAGCACTGAATGGTCGTTCGTGGTGAACGCAGACGGCACAATCCACCGGCGCTTCGAAGGCTTCGCCCCCATCGACGAACTCGAAGACGCGCTCCTAGAGGTGCTGGGCTAGACGCCTCAGACCATGCATCTTGCAGGATAATATGTCGGTGAGCGCGCGCCTCGAATGGATTGACAAGTCGGCTCGACGTGTGTAAGTTTCGTTGATACTAGAAGCAAATTTGGCGAAGGGGATTCAGTACATAGGGTATGACTACCGAAACGCGGGTTCCAACGACCGAAGAGCGCCTAAGCGCCGTTGAGGCCACCTTGCCTCACTTGGCTACTAAGTCCGATGTGGCTGCAATGGAGTCGCGGCTCCTCCGATGGATTGTAGGGCTGTTTGTGGTAACTTGGATTGGTCTGCTAGGAATAAGCCTTAGCAGCCTTCTCGGCTAAGAATACTCCGGTAGCCCTATATCGCCTCCGCCAGCAATTCCACCAGGTGCTTCGCCTTCTTGCCTGTCCCTTCCTCCACCTGCTGCCGGCACGACACACCTTCCATCACGAGCTCGAACTCGCCCTCCTGCGCCCGCACTGCCGGGAACAGCGCCATCTCGCCGATGCTCATAGAGATGTCGAAGTGCTCCTTCTCCAGCCCGAAGGATCCCGCCATACCGCAGCACCCCGTCTGAATCTCCCGCGCATCGCAGCCCGGTATCGCGTTCAGCACCTGCATCGCCGCCCGCGTGCCCACAAGCGCCTTCTGATGGCAGTGCCCATGGAACAGCACCGTCCCCGGAGGATTCGAGTACTCCGGCACCGCGCCATGCCGCTCCTGCGCGTACAGCAGGAACTCCTCGATCAGCATAGTATTGTCCGCAATAGCCTTCGCCTTCGCGTCCCCGCCCAGCAGGTCCTCGTACTCGTCGCTGAAGCTCAGAATGCAACTCGGCTCCAGTCCCACCAGCTTCGCGCCCTGCTCGATGAGCGGATACACGCTGTTCATATTCGCCCGCGCGCTCGCCTTCGCCTTGTCCATGAACCCCTTCGACAGCATAGGACGCCCGCAGCATCCCACATCCGGCAGCACCACGCGATAGCCCAGGTGCCGCAGCACCTTCACTGCCGCAATCCCAAGCTCCGGATGGTTGTAGTTCGTGAAAGTGTCGGGGAAAAGAACCACCGTGCCGTGCATCGCATCCGACGCCGGTGACCCACCCGACGCCCTGAACCACTGCCTGAACGTCTGGCTCGCCAGCATCGGCAGCTCACGCCTCTTGTCGATGCCGGCGTACCGCTCTAGCAGTTCCTTGCCGATAGCCGACTTCAGGGGCAGGTTCGTCAGTGGCGCGAACGGCGACGCCATCTTGTTGAAGAACGCCACATTGCCCATCAGCCTGTCGCGCAGCGTATGCCCGTTCTTCTGCTTGTACTTGTCGATGAACTCGTACTTCAGCTTCGCCATATCGACATTCGACGGGCACTCCGCCTTGCACCCCTTGCATTCGAGGCACAGGTCCATCACCGACATCATCCGCTCGCTCGTCAGCGACTCTGCGGGCAGCGCTCCCGACATTGCGCCCCGCAGCGCGTTCGCACGCCCGCGCGTCGAATGTTCCTCGTCCCGCGTAACCATATACGACGGGCACATCGTCCCGCCCAGCACCTTGCGGCACGCCCCCTGTCCGTTGCACATCTCTATCGCATGGGCGAAGCTGCCCTCTTCCTTGTACGCGAACGCGGTTTCGATCTCCATCGGCTTGTACCGCGGGCTGATGCGCAGGCTATTGGTCATCGGCGGCGAATCCACAATCTTGCCCGGGTTCATAATGCCCTTCGGGTCGAACGCCCGCTTCACACCGCGGAAAGCGTCGTATATCTGGCTGCCGAACATCTTCTCGTTGTATGGACTGCGAACCAACCCATCACCGTGCTCGCCGCTCAGCGAGCCGCCGTACTCCAGAACGAGGTCGCTTATCTCGTCCGATATGGACACCATCTTGTCCACCTCGGCAGAATCCTTCAGATTGATGAGCGGGCGGATATGCAGGCAGCCAACGCTCGCATGCCCGTAGTACCCCGCCTCCGTGCCATGCGCCCGCACAATCTCATCGAACCGCTTCACGAACTGCGGCAGCTTCTCCGGTGACACCGCCGTATCCTCCACGAACGGCAGCGGCTTGGCATCGCCCGGCACGTTCATCATCAGCCCCAGCCCCGCCTTCCGCACATCCCACACCTTCGCCTGGTCCGACGGCTTGATGAGGCGAGGCATCGCGTACCCAAGACCCTCGCGCTTCACTCGTGCTTCCAGCCGTTCCAGCTTGGCCATCAGCTCAGGCTCGCTCTCCGCGATGACCTCCACAACCAGCAGCGCCTCCGGTTCGCCCTCGATGAAGTCCGTGATGCGCGAGTACGCCAGGTTGCTCTGCGCCTGCCTGATAATCATGCTGCCGATATGCTCGACCGCCGCCGGCTCCATCTCCAGCGTCGCGACAGTTGCTTCCATCGATTCGATGAGGTCGTTGAAGTGAATGACCGACAGCGCGCGCAGCTTGGGCTTCTGCACCAGCTTCAACTTCGCCTCCGTGATGGTAACCAGCGTCCCCTCGGAGCCGACCACGAACCGCGCCATGTTGAAGTCGCTGCCGCCCACGAACTCATCGAGGTTGTAGCCCGACACCCGCCGCTGGATCTTCGGATACCGCGCCAGTATCTCGTTGCGGTGCGCCTCGCCTATCTCGAACACCTTGCGGTATATGTCGGATTCAAGGTTCTCGCCGCGCATCCTCGCCTCAAGCTGCGCGCCGTCCAGCGGCCCGAAGTGCGCCCTGTCGCCGTTCGACAGCACCACATCCAGCGACTCCACATTGTCAACCGTCTTCCCCCAGATGATCGAGTGCGCCCCACATGAGTTATTGCCCAGCGCGCCGCCCACATTGCCGCGGCTGCTCGTGCTCGGGTCCGGCGTGAAGAACATCCCGCTCGACGCAATCTTGTGGTTCAGTTCGTCCAAGATGATGCCCGGCTGAGTCCGCACCCAGCCCTCTTCCTCGTTCACCTCCAGCACATCGCGCATGTGCCGCGAAAAGTCCATCACTATGGCATTCGCAACCGTCTGCCCGGCAAGGCTCGTCCCGCCGCCGCGCGGCAGCACCGGCAGGTTATATCGGTGCGCCGTCTCCAGCACCGCGATCACATCGTCCGCGCTCTTCGGCAGCACCACTCCCACAGGCTCGATCTGGTAGATGCTCGCATCCGTGCTGTACAGCATGCGAGTCATCTTGTCGAAGCGCACCTCGCCCGTAACGCTGCGCCGCAGGTCCTCTACGAGTTCCCTGGTATCCGCCTCAATCGCCTGTGTTGCCATTGCCCTAATACTCCAAGCCTTAACCGTATAGACACAGCAAAAATGCCTGTCTTACAGCATAACGCTTTCAGCAAGCATATTCAAAGAAATCCACCACTTGGAGAATCTTGCAATAGTCCCTTCCCCCTTGATGGGGGAAGGTTAGAGCCTGCCCTCGCGGAAGCGGGGGATAGGGGTGAGAGCGCATCCCCATCGCCGTAAACTACACTAATGCAGTTTTCTTAAATCCCTGAAATTGTAAAGTCTCAACATCAATCTCTAATCGTCATTCCCGCTTTCGCGGGAATCCAGAATCCGACATCAACACCTCTTAGCAACACGCAGTTCTCCAACCGATTGACCGCCTCACAACATTGTCATATAGTGAGCGGCGTGTCAGTATGCCGAGTTTACGAAACTCCGAACGCCATCCCGACAATGCGACACAAGCATCTGAACTTGGAGGAAGACCTTGCGACCAAACATCGTTTTCGCATTCGCCGATGACTGGGGCAGGTACGCCAGCGCCTACCGGAACCAGCCCGGCGAAAGCACCATCCACGAACTCATCGAGACTCCCAACTTCGACCGGATCGCAAATGAAGGGGCACTCTTCCTTAACGCGATCGTCCCCGCTCCAAGTTGCACCCCGTGCCGAAGCTCACTGCTCTCAGGCAGGTACTTCTGGCAGACGAACCGCGGAGCAATCCTATTCGGCGCCAGGTGGGACGAGTCCATACCGACCTACCCCCTGGTCCTGGAAGAGGCCGGCTACCACATCGGGTACACATACAAGGTCTGGTCCCCCGGACATTACTACAACGCTCCCTATGGAGGAGAACGCAACGCCTATGAGTCCGGCGGCATCAGGTACGACTACTTCTCCGAAGAGGTCTCTTCACGACTGGATACTCTGTCGGTTGCCGATGCAAAGCAGGAACTGTTCGACGAGGTGAGGACCAACTTCGACAGCTTCATAGACGCCAGACCGGATGACACCCCCTTCTGCTACTGGTGGGGCCCCACCAACACCCACCGGTCATGGGAGCGCGGCTCCGGCAAGAACCTCTGGGGACTGGAACCCGACGACCTGAAAGGTCGCATGCCCGCGTTCCTCCCAGACGTGCATGACATCCGAGAGGACTTCGCCGACTACCTCGGTGAATGTCTCGCCTTTGACACGGGACTCGGTGTGATCATCAACCGCCTCGAAGAGATCGGCGAGTTGGACAACACCCTGATTGTCGTAAGCGGCGACCACGGCATCCCCGGATTCCCCCGCGCAAAGTGCAACGTGTACGACATCGGTCAGGAAGTGGCTCTGGCAGTTCGCTGGCCCGGTCACGTACAGCCCGGCCGCACCATCACAGACTTAGTAAACCTGATGGACCTAGCCCCCACATTCCTCGATGCCGCAGGTGTCGAGAAGCCGTCCGGAATGACAGCCACCAGCATCATGCCGTTGCTTGAGTCCACCGACAGCGGACGCATTCAGGAAGACCGGAACTTCGTCGTTACCGGGCGGGAAAGGCACGTCCTCTCCAGGGAAGGCGCTCTCCCATATCCGATGCGGGGCATCCGCACGGACGACTTCCTATATATCTACAATTTCGAGCCTGACCGCTGGCCTACTGGAGACCCCGGTGGCATGGACGATTACGATGCGGAGCCGCCGCCGCTGGAGGCAGACTTCAGCGTACCGGTTCGGTATATCTACGGTGACATAGACCATGGCCCCACGAAAGTATGGATGATACACCACAGGGCGGAGGAAGACGTGAGGCCGCTCTTCGAGCTAGGCTTCGGTAAGAGGCCGCAGGAAGAGCTGTACGACCTCCGCAATGACCCGCACTACATGCAGAACGTCGCCTACGACAGCGAGTACGAGCAAATTCGCGCCGACCTGAACTCCCGTCTCATGTCAGTGCTGAGGGAGCAGGACGACCCGCGCCTAACCGAGTCTCCCCCAAGATTCGAGCAGCCGCCATACGCCGGTCCCGTACCGGAGGAGTTGCTGGAGGAAGACAGGCAATTGCTTGCCACTAAGGACGACCCAACCCTGTTCGCAAGCGTAACCAGCAACCGCGCAAAGAGACTCTGATTTAGCGAGTCCGCGCCCAAGCTGGACAACTCCGTGATGACCAACGGTGAATGCAAATAGAACTGAGAAGCGAAGAAAAGCGCGAACTGGAGCAACTCGAAGAAGGCTTGTGGATAGCCGAAACTCGCTTCGACAGGGGCTGGATGGAGCGGACGCTAGCACCTGACTTCTTCGAGTTCGGCAGGTCGGGCCGCGTCTATCGCAGAGAGGACACAATAGGCATCGAAAGCCATCCAATAGACGCTAGGCTGCCTCTGAAGAACTTCGATGCGCGCCTGCTCACTCCTGACGTGGCGCTCGTAACCTACATCAGCGCCGTAACCTACAGCGGCATCGAGGACTTCGGAAATCGCTCCTCAATCTGGACCCGCACCGAAAACGGCTGGCAACTCAGATTCCACCAGGGCACGCCCATCACTACCTAACGCCGCAAATGGTTTCGTTTGCTTGTGGCTTATGCCCATGTAACGATTACCTCGCTAACCGTAGTTCCATATAAGACAAAGCCCTTCGTCTAGGTTTCCCTCTTGCAGAGTGCGCTTTGCGCCCCTGCGTGGTTGTCCTATATGGGAAGAAAGGGAATGAGATAGCAGATAGGCAACTATGCGTCCTCTATTCGAATGCCTCGGCTAATGCTGTGCTACTCGATGATATCCAAGTGCCAGAATGATTCTGACCATATCCCCAGCAACAAGGGAATATACGGGCGTCTCCTCTTAAAAATCTGCACAGTATGAACGGAGTTCCAACGGGGACTGACGCCGACTCTTGGGCAATGTGTCGCCGGACTGACGTGAATGCGCTTCCAGCCCGAGTCCTCAGTTCTATAGGCTCGACTTCGCCCAACCACTCCCATATATCGTTGAATTGGCCTCTCGGAATGCCGGTTCCTTCTGGGCATCTGTTCATATTAATAATTCCCTTCTTTCTGTTACTATCTAGGTAGCAGCCGAGCAAACGGAGCGTGGTAGTTGGTGTTGTGGTTTTAGCTTAGGATTTCTGCTTCGCTACGACGTAGTTACGGATGAGAAGACGCGGGTTGTGCCAACAGCGTGTGCCTTTGGAGCGTGACCCTTGAACGCAACCCGTCCCCTCGCCGTTGACGAGCATGGGATTATACTTCGCTTTTGCCACTTGCACTTGTCATAGTGCTGACATGCTATCATTGCGTATCAGCCACAAGTAAACGAAACCCCGCAAATTAGCATAACTTTCGGGCCTTGACAGTGCGACGCGTAATTTCACTACCCGGAGCCACCTCGAAGAACAACTCCAACGCTTCCTTTAAGTTATCCCGAGCCTCCGGCACGCTGTTCCCCTGACTCGCAATGTCCAATTCAGGACACAGCGCTACATAACCATCCCCCTCGCGCTCGATGATCGCTGTCAGTTGTCTGTTCATCCCCAACTTCCCCATCCTCCCCATCCTGTCAATCCTGTCAATCACCCCTCCGCGCCGGATCCCCCTCCGGCAGGTACTCCCGCAACTCCCGCTTCCACTCCGGCACCGGCGCGCTCGCGTTCTTGCGCGGCACATACACCGACCGCTCCACAAGCTCGTACTTATGCACATACCGCGCGCAGTTCGGATACACCTCCGTCAGCGCCACCCGCACGATGAACTGCGCCCCCTCGTACTTCGCCATCAATTCATCGTCCTCGTCTATCGACACCACGCCTTGCAGCCTCAGCCGCGCCTGCCCGATAAAGTCCACGAACAGCAGCCCCACATTCGGGTTCTTCAGCAGGTTGCCCATGCTCTGGTACTTCCCGTTCCCGTCGTAGTTCGGAAACGCGATGCACCCGTCGTCCACCACCGTCACGAAGCCCGGGTCCCCACCCTTGTATGAGCAAGTAGGCAGCCCACGATGGTCACAAGTCGCCATGAAGAACATATCCGCCTGCTCGATGAACTCCCGCTGCTCCTTCTTCAGCCGCTCCGACGCCCTCTGCGCCACCCGCTCCGCCAGCTTCACCGTGCCGAACCGCTCCTGAAAGTGCAGGTTCCCATCATGAAAATCGTGTACCTTCGCGCTCATTTCAGCCCTTCCATGTAACTCTGAATTAAAACAGGATGGACGGGACACCATCTATTTAGCATCCCGCCCATCCTGTATATCCTGTTCATCGATGTTAGTTTTGTCTAGTCGTCCCCGACCGGCGCCTGCTCCTCCACCAATTCCTCCGTACCCATGCCGTTTGCCGCCACCAAGTCTTCCGGCTGGCTCTCAATGCCCAGCCCGAACGGGCCCTGCGCCATCTCCGACTCGAACTCGTCCACCGGCCCCGTCAGCATGCTGATAGGATCGATCTCTTCCTCGTCCTCCGGTATGTCCAGGAACGCCCTGCCCTCTTCCGTCAGGTCCAGTCGCGCGGGTATCAGCCTGCCGATGATGACATTCTCCTTCAGTCCGCGCAGGTAATCTACCTCGCTGTTCACCGCGGCCTCGGTCAGCACTCTGGTTGTCTCTTGGAACGACGCCGCCGACAGGAAGCTGTCCATCTTCAGAGATGCCCGCGTTATGCCCAGCAGCACCGGACTTGCCGTCGCGGGCTCGCCGCCCTCGGCAAGCACCGACGCGTTTATCTCCTCGAACTGCTTGCGGTCAATGTCGTCATCCGGCAGAAGGTTGGTGTCTCCAGAATCTTCGACTTTCACCTTCCGCAGCATCTGAGAGATTATCACCTCAATGTGCTTGTCATGAATCGTAACGCCCTGCGACCGATAGACGTTCTGCACCTCGTCTATGAGATACTGCTGCACCGCCTCGCGTCCCTGCAGGCTGAGGATGCGCTGCGGACTCTTCGGCCCTGCCGTCAGCGGATCGCCCGCCGCGACCTTGTCGCCTGAGTTGACTATCAAAGCCGATGCCGCCGGAATCTGGTACTCGCGTTTGTCCTCGTCCGTCCAGCTTATCGAGAGCGTATCGCCCTCTACATGGACCATACCGGACACGCGCGCCAGTATGTCGTTCGGCATCAGCGCCGTCTCCTCCGACTCTTCATCGACTTCCAGAGCCGCGAGCGTGTCTCCGATATTCACAAGGTCGCCGTCGCCCACCATCAGGCTGCTGCCCTCCGGCAGCGTGTACTCGTCCGTATAAGTCTCCGTATTCACCACTTCGACGATTCTGCCCTCGGTCGTCTCGTTGACCATCACGGCGCCGTCAATCTCCGACAGCACCGCTTCACCCTTCGGCACGCGCGCCTCGAACAGCTCGTTCACGCGCGGCAGACCGCTCGTGATATCAGACCCGGCGATACCTCCCGTGTGGAAGGTACGCATCGTCAGCTGCGTGCCCGGCTCGCCGATGCTCTGCGCCGCGATGATTCCCACCGCCTCGCCGATCATTATCGGCCTCCAGGTGGCAAGCGACAGCCCGTAGCACATACGGCACAGCCCTCGCTCCGCCTCGCACCTTATCGGCGAGCGCACCATCACGTGCGTCACTCCCGCCTCGACTATCTTCGCGAGCACCTCCAAGCTGAGCAGTTCGTTGCGCTCAACCATTATTTCGCCCGTATTCGGATCAGCCACCGCCTCCGCGGCATATCGGCTCTTCGCCCTGTCCTCGAACGGGGGCAAAATCGAGTCCGGCCGCTTCGTCTCTATCAGCAGTCCTTCCAGCGTGCCGCAGTCCTCTTCCAGAACGATAAGTTCCTGCGCCACATCGATGAGGCGGCGCGTCATGTAGCCGCTGTCCGCGGTCCTCAGCGCCGTGTCCGTCAGGCCCTTGCGAGCGCCGTGCGTAGATAGGAAATACTCCAGCACGCTCAATCCCTCGCGGAAGCTCGACTTGATGGGACGCTCGATGATGCGACCGTGCGGATCGGACATCAGTCCGCGCATGCCAGCCATCTGCTTTATCTGCGCGATGTTGCCCTTCGCTCCCGACGTCGCCATCATATACAAGCCTATGCCGGCGTTCTTCATCGTTTCCCGCGTGCCGCCACCATATTCACTGAGGTTGTCCTCCACGGCCCTGGTCAGGTCGTCGTTCGCTTCCGTCCAGATTCT
Source organism: Dehalococcoidia bacterium (assembly GCA_965204855.1). GTDB lineage: Bacteria > Chloroflexota > Dehalococcoidia > Lucifugimonadales > JADFKI01 > Bin90. The sequence continues at coordinate 220,269 of OZ242018.1, read as the reverse complement.
CACGGTATCGTTGTAGCGATCATTTTCGGTTACAAAACCGTCCATGTACATCTCGTCCAGTTCGGCAATTTTGCTTTCCGCCTTTACGATGATGCCTTGCTTCTGAGTCGGCACCTCCACATCGTTGATGGCGATGGTAACGCCCGACTTCGATGCGTAATGGAAGCCCATATCCTTGATGTTGTCCAGAACCTCCGCCGTATCCTCATTCCCCAAAATCTGGTGCGCTCGCGATGTGATCTCGTTCAGCTTGCCCCTGTCGATCACCACCCCGTAATAGTCGCGCATCTCCTCCGGCAGCGCATCGTTGAAGACTATCCGCCCGGGAGTCGTCTCCATCCATGCGTCGTCGTTCTCGCTGCGTACCTTCACCGGTGCGCGCAGGTCAACCAAGCCTAGTTCGTATGCCAGTCGCGCGTCCTCGATGTCCGCGAATTCGCGCCCTTCGCCTCGCGCCCCTTCCAGTGCCTGCGTCATGTAGAAGCAGCCCAGCACCATATCCAGCGTGGGCGATACGATGGGTTCGCCCGAGCTTGGCGCCAGCATGTTGTTTGTGCTCAGCATCATCCGCTTCGCTTCCCAAACGGCTTCCTTAGACAGCGGCACATGCACCGCCATCTGGTCGCCATCGAAGTCCGCGTTGAACGCCGTAGTAACCAGGGGATGCAGCCGAATTGCGCTTCCCTCGATAAGCACCGGCTGGAACGCCTGGATGCCAAGCCTGTGCAGCGTGGGGGCGCGGTTCAGCAGAACGGGCCGGTCCTGCACCACCCGCTCAAGAATATCCCACACCTCAGGCCGCTCGCTCTCCGCGAGCCTCTTCGCGCTCTTGATATTGTGCGCGTAGCCGTTGATAACCAACTTGTTCATCACGAACGGCTTGAACAGCTCCAGCGCCATCTTGCGCGGCAGCCCGCACTCGTTCAGCTTCAGCTCCGGCCCCACGATGATGACCGAGCGTCCGCTGTAATCGACCCGCTTGCCCAGAAGGTTCTGGCGGAAGCGTCCCTGCTTGCCCCGCAGCAAGTCGGACAGCGACTTCAGCTTGTGGTTGTGACTGCCCGCCACGGCTCTGCCGCGCCTGCCGTTATCCACAAGCGCGTCAACAGCTTCCTGCAACATGCGCTTCTCGTTGCGCACGATGATCTCTGGAGCCATCAGGTCGATAAGTCGCTTCAGCCTGTTGTTGCGGTTGATGACCCTGCGATAAAGGTCGTTCAGGTCGCTCGTGGCGAACCGTCCGCCGTCAAGCTGCACCATTGGGCGAAGCTCAGGCGGCAGCACCGGCAGCTCGGTGAATATCATCCAGTCCGGCTTGTTCTCGCTCTTGCGGAACGCCTCCACTACTCGCAGCCGCTTCACGGCCTTCTTGTGCCGCTGACCCGAAGTTGTGCGAATCTCCTCCTGCAATGCGTCCCGCATATCGTCGAGGTCGATGCCGCGCAGCAGTTCCAGAACCGCCTCGGCGCCCATTCCCGCCTCGAACACGTCGCCGCAGCTGTCGCGCAGGTCCCGGAAGCGGCTCTCCGTCAGCAGACCGCCTACGGCAAGCCCTTCCATGTCGTCAATCTGGTCCTGTATCTCCGCATCCAGTTCATTTCGCTCGCTGTCGTACTTTTCGTTCAGCGCGCGAAGCTGCTCTTTGAAAGCGTCAACCTGCTCTTCGGACAAGCCGTTCTCATCGGCGGCGTCAATCTGGGTCTGTATCGCCTCCGAGTCTTCGAGATACTTCGTCTCCATGCGGTCGAGTTCTGCGTCAAGACCGTTCTGCAAGCGGTCAACTTCATCCGCCACCAGTTCCCGGTCAACGTTCGTGATAAGATACTGCGCGAAATACAGCACCCTGTCCAGGTTCTTCGGCGAAAGGTCCAGCATCAGCCCCAGACGGCTTGGCGTCCCCTTCGAGAACCAGATATGCGCCACCGGCGCCGCGAGATGGATATGCCCCATCCGCTCGCGCCGCACCTTGGCCCGCGCTATCTCCACGCCGCAGCGGTCGCAAATTATGCCCCGATGCCGTATCTTCTTGTACTTGCCGCAGTAGCACTCCCAGTCCTTCGTCGGACCGAAGATGCGCTCGCAGAACAGCCCGTCCTTCTCAGGACGCAGCGTACGGTAGTTTATGGTCTCAGGCTTCGTTACCTCGCCGTACGACCACAGCCGTATCTGCTCCGGCGATGCCAGCGAGATCCTGATTGCGTTAAAGTCGTTGCCGCCTTGAGCCATTTAGCACACTCCTGAATGTCTTGTCAGTGTGTCAGTTAAGTCCCCTCCCTCTTTGGGGGAGGGTTAGGGAGGGGGCAAATATTCCCTCCCCTCCATCCATGTCAGTATTCTCGCGTTAGTCGTCCCCAACCTGCGGCGCAGTCTGAGTCTCCACCTCCGCAGCACCATCCGCCGGAACGTCCGAAATGTCCGTGCTCCCAGCGGCGTCCTCAACCGTCGCACTCGGTGCCTCCGCCACGCTCGACTCCACCGTCCCGAACTCCGTATCCCCGTTCAGCAGCGGCGGCACATCGCTGAACATATCATCCAGCGCCGAAGGGAACTCCTCCAGAGTGCCCAGATCATCATCGCCCATGTCGTCGCCGAAGTCATCCAGCATGAACTGGCTGGACTGCTCGTGCATCAGCTCCACCGACATCCCCAGGCTCTGAAGCTCCTTCATCAGCACATGGAACGACTCCGGCACGCCCGGCTGCGTCACATTCTCGCCCTTGACGATTGCCTCGTAAGTCTTCACCCTGCCGATTACATCGTCCGACTTCAGCGTCAGCATCTCCTGAAGGTTGTTCGCCGCGCTGTACGCCTCCAGCGCCCATACCTCCATCTCGCCGAACCGCTGTCCGCCGAACTGCGCCTTGCCGCCCAGCGGCTGCTGCGTTATCAGCGAATACGGACCCGTCGAGCGTGCGTGTATCTTGTCCTCCACCAGGTGGATGAGTTTCATCATGTAGATGTATCCCACCGCGATCGGCTGGTCGAACCGCTCGCCCGTGCGACCGTCGAACAGTACGGACTTGCCCAGTGTCGGCGCGGCTATCTGGTCCTCGCGATTCAGCCGCAGCGCCTCTTCCTTCATATCTTCCAGGTTCATCTGAGACACGTCGATCCGTATCTCTTCACGCAGCCACGTCTCAAGGCACACCCTTGTCGCCTCTCCCGGCAGCGGCTCGGTAAATATCCTCTCGAAGCTGTAATTCCGCTCCTCGAGCCAGTTCCGAACGCTCCCCAGATCAATCTGCTTCATCCCCGAAGAGTCGTTGGACGCCACATCCACCGCCTCCGCCTGGTCTATGATCCACGCCTGCGCCAGCGCGTCCTCGATACTCGTATCCGGCGCGCCGTCGAAGACCGGCGTGACCGCCTTGAAGCCCAGGTTGTGCGCCGCCCAGCCCAGGTGCGTCTCCAGCACCTGCCCAAGGTTCATGCGGGAAGGCACGCCAATCGGGTTGAGTATGATGTCAACCGGCGTACCGTCCGGCAGGAAAGGCATATCCTCTTCCGGCATTATCTTCGCCACCACGCCCTTGTTCCCGTGGCGGCCCGCCATCTTGTCGCCCTCGGTTATCTTCCGCGTCTGCGCTATCCACAGCCGCACCATCTTGTTCACGCCCGGCGAAAGCTCGTCCTTATCGACACGGTTCAGCACCTTCACGCCGATGACCTTGCCGCGTTCCCCGTGAGGCACGCGCAGCGAAGTATCCTTCACGTCCCGCGCCTTCTCACCGAATATCGCCCGCAGCAGCTTCTCTTCCGCGCTCAGTTCCGTCTCGCCCTTCGGCGTTATCTTGCCGACCAGAATGTCGCCAGTCTTGATTTCCGCGCCAACCCGGATGATTCCTTCCTCGTCCAGGTCCCGCAGGCTGTCCTCGCCCACATTCGGGATGTCCCGCGTAATCTCTTCAGGGCCCAGCTTCGTGTCCCGCGCCTCGACCTCGTGCTTCTCGATATGTATCGAAGTGAACTTGTCGTCCTTCACCAGCTTGCGGCTAAGGATGATCGCGTCCTCGAAGTTGTACCCCTCCCAGCTCATGAAAGCCACCAGAACATTCTGCCCCAGCGCGAGTTCGCCGCCGCCCGTCGAGGAGCTGTCCGCAAGAACATCGCCCACGCGCACCACATCGCCCTTGTTCACGATGGAGCGCTGGTTGATGCATGTGCCCTGGTTGCTCCGCAGGAACTTCAGCAGCCGGTGTGTATGCAGCTCGCCGTTCTCGTCAACAACGCTTATGCGGTCTCCCGTAACCTCGGTAACCACGCCGTTCACCTCGGACATGATGACCTGTCCGCTGTCTCGCGCGACGCGGCTCTCCATACCCGTGCCCACAAGCGGAGACTCCGGCTTCAGCAGCGGCACGGCTTGCCTCTGCATATTCGATCCCATCAGCGCCCTGTTCGCGTCATCGTGCTCCAAAAACGGGATCAGCGCGGTGGATACGCTCACCAGCTGCATCGGCGACACATCCATGTACGCCACATTCCCCGGCGGCTCCATGCCGACGCCTTCTCCCCGCCTCGTCTCTATCCGCTCATCTATGAACTGGCCCTTCTCGTCCAGCGCCGCGCTCGCCATTGCGATGTCCAGGCCCTCTTCGCCGTCCGCCGCAAGATACTCTATGGCATTCTCGCGCATGGACACATACGGCTTCACCTTCACCATCTGCTCCGGCAGTGCCGCAACTCGCCTCATATAGCGGCTGTTCACCACCCGGCCCGACGTCAGCAGCCTTCTGCCGTTCGTGTCCATCAGGTCCTGTTCCAGCGTGCGACCCTCGATATCCGGGTCCGTATTCAATATCTCAGTCAGAATCCGGCGGTAAGGGGTCTCGATGAACCCGAACTCGTTCGTCCGCGCATAAGTCGCCAGCGACCCCAGCAGCCCGATATTCGGACCCTCAGGCGTCTCGATGGGGCAGATGCGCCCGTAGTGCGAATGATGCACGTCACGCACGTCGAAACCGGCGCGCTCCCGCGACAGGCCGCCCGGACCCAGCGCCGACAGCCTGCGCTTGTGCGTCAGCTCCGCCAGCGGGTTCGTCTGGTCCATGAACTGCGAAAGCTGCGACCCGCCGAAGAACTCCCGCACCGCCGCGACCACCGGCCTGATATTAATCAGCGCCGCCGGTGTCGTCGTAGCCGGGTCTATCTGAGTCGTCATGCGCTCCTTGATGACACGCTCCATTCGCAGCAGGCCCACGCGCACCTGGTTCTGTATCAGCTCGCCGACAGCCCGGACCCGCCTGTTGCCCAGATGGTCGATGTCGTCAGGCGTAACCTCGGCGTTATTGATGCGGATCATCTGCTTCAGCAGCGTGATGATGTCCTCCGCCTCCAGCGTGCGGACCGTATTCGCCGGGTCCCTTTCGAGACTGCGGTTCAGCTTGTACCGGCCCACGCGCCCGAGGTCATAGCGCCTCTCGTTGTAGAACAGGTTCTGGATTAGGTCCTTCGCGTTGTCGAGGCTCGTCGGCTCGCCCGGCCTCAGCCTGCGGTAGAACTCCAGCAGCGCCTCTTCCTCGTTCGTAACCGCCCCGTCCCTGTCGATAGTCGTGCGAATATACTCATGCTCAGGGTTCACATCCACATCCGAGAACATCTCGATGAGTTTCTCGTTCGTGGCATATCCCATCGCGCGCAGCAGTGTGCTCACGGGCGTCTTCCGCTTGCGGTCAACCTTCACCGAAATCACATCTCGGCTCGAAGTCTCGAACTCCATCCACGCCCCGCGATACGGTATCAGCTTCGCCGATGCCAGCCCGCGACCCGTGTTCGTGTCCGGCGTAGTCGTGAAATACACGCCCGGCGAGCGCACAAGCTGGCTCACCACGACGCGCTCTGCGCCGTTGATGACGAACGTGCCGTTGCTGGTCATCATCGGTATGTCGCCGATGAACAGCGTCTGTTCCTTGATCTCGCCGTGCCCCGTGCCGGACGCCTTTATCTCCAGCGTAACCGTCACGTACAGCGGCGCCGAGTACGTGATTTCCTTCTCGCGGCACTCGTCCTCGGTGTACTTGGGGTCCTCGAAGTAATGGTCTCCCAGAGAAAGCTCGAACCGGGCTCCCGGCGAGTCCTCTATCGGCGAAATCTCCTCGAACAAGTCCTTCAGGCCGTCCGACTTGAACCACTCGAAAGAGTCGAGTTGCACCTGTATGAGGTTAGGCACATCGAGAACGGTGGATGTCGCCGCGTATGAACGCTTGCTGTCTTCTGCGCCATGTCCATTTGTAGAGTGTCCATTCGTATCAGGCTTCGCAATAGATAAGGTCATACACTCACACTCCTGAGCAAAGTGATGGCTTTTAGTAGCTTGGCTGAACTGCCTTGCAATGGTGCTTGGCTATGATAGTAAATAGCTTGCTTGTCGCCTGTCTGTGATGGCTAAAGTCAGTGTTTAGTCGTCAATGACTGGGCCGATGACTGGGACGACGGGGCCCACAATGGGGGAAACTGTGTGGGGACAAAAAAGGCGCACCTCGACTGAGGTTGTATGTCTGCAATCGAGAGTACGCGATGGTGAAAAAGCACATATTTTGACTAATATATTACACTAACACACACCTCACCCATTGTCAACCAAATTCACGCCGCATCGAGATTCTCGCATTAGTCCCTTCCCCCGTCGAGGGGGAAGGTTAGAGCCTGCCCTCGTGGAAGCGGGGGATGGGGGTGAAAGCGCCTCCATCGACGGGGCAAGGTTAGAGCCTGCCCTCACGCAATCAGTGGAGAATAGCAAAAGCCCCTCCAGTGTCCTGGACGGGGCTTTTCGTCTATGTGTCCTTAGCAACTCCGCTCAATCGGCGGATAGCGCCGACAGCCCAACCGACTCGTCCACCGGAAAAGGTCCGGGGCCGCTCTTGTAAATCATCACCCTCGTCGGCTTACCGTTGAGGCGACGCTGAAACCGCTGCCCTTCTTCAAGTCCTTCAGACATATCCAGCAAATTCAACGGATGCCATTCCGTCCACGAACCGTCAGGCATCATCACCCGTTGCTCGCTCCGCATCGTTATCGTGTAAGTCGCCATCTCCAAATCACCGCCTCTCACGGTAGATTTCCGGTCGGCCTAATCCTCTATATCCGTGGAAGGGGAATCCACATTCACCACTATCGTATCTACGATACTTCCGAGCTTATCGTCAAATCCCTGAGTTACAACTCTCGGATTGTAATCCTTATATGACTCTCCGATAAAAGCGCGCATCTCGTATATCCAGGCGGCTGAAGACTCTCTACCATACATCTCCCGCATTCTAGCATAGATGACTTCCTCGATTGCCGCCTGATCGGATGGAGATATTGCCCTATGAAGGGACACCCAGAACTCAATGGCAGACATACTACGAGGGACTCACGGACCAGTCTCATCACTTGGCTAGCCGCAAGTCTGAACACCGACGCGCCTAGCCTCTCTTCGCAACCTAACGTCCCCGAATTGTATCATATCTCGAACACGCCACATCACACCCGCCGCCCGACCCCGCATCAAGAACATTGCAAAAGTCCCTTACCCCTCGACGGGGGAAGGTTAGGATGGGGGTAAAAGTGCCTCCATCACCACTATAACTGCACTTACGCAAGATTCTCCCAACTCTACCTGCCGCCACCAACCTTGACATATGATGGCATTAACGCCATCATAAACGCCATGCCTGAATTGATCGATCGCTACACCTACCGCGTATTCTGGTCCGATGAGGACGAGGAATACGTCGCGCTGTGCGCCGAATTCGGCCTGCTCAGTCACCTCGACGATACGCCGGAAAAGGCTCTGACAGGAATCAGAGAAGTGGTTGCCCACGCCGTACAGCTCAATCGGGAAGAGGGCATCCCGGTCCCTGAGCCGCTGTCCACGCGCCGCTACAGTGGCACGATTACTCTGCGCATCCCGCCGGAAACCCACCGCGCCTTGGCATTGGACGCCGCCGAGGCAGGTGTCAGCATGAATCGCTTACTCACCGAACGCCTGACTCTGCGACCTTAGCCCATTAGTGCTGCGCATAAGTCCCTGCCCTCGCGAAAGCGGGGGATGGGGGTGAAGTGAATGAATTACGCTCATACTTGGATACCGCGCAAGCTTCTATCACTTCCGAACTCCCCTCCGAAGCTTCACACGCCCAATTATAGCCAGCGGAACCACCACAAATGACAAGCTCGATGCCCCTCCATCATCACCCGTTGCTCGCTCCGCATCGTTATCGTGTAAGTCGCCATCTCCAAATCACCGCCGCTATTGCAATACTCCGACCAGTGAAATGGAAGTCAGCGTATTGCCGGGAGGAACCGTGATAGCCGCCAGCGGACTAGGCTCAGGAACATTCTGCCCATTCGCCTCCATGCTGGCAATCCAGTCGCGCATCGCATCTTCCGCATTGCGAACCACCTCATCCATCGTATAGCCCATGGCGACGCAGCCCGGCAAATCCGGGAACACCGCTCCGTAAGCGCCAGCCTCCCCGTCGATTAGCGCTGGATACTTCATGCTAATCCTCCCATCCGGCGACAGCGGCAATACTGCGGGCTACTCCGATTGAAACAGTGCGATGCCGCGGCAGAGCGATGCTATCGCGCACCAACCTGTATCTTCAATACGAACTAGGCTACCCACCGGATTGCAAGGCTTGGATAATCGTGGGCAAGTATTGACCGACAAGACCTGCAACGGCGATCCCCACCCCGATGGCAATTCCGATTAGCCAGCGCCGCCCCGTCTTGCTCTCGCTTGCCTGCTCGGCATGTTCAGCAAAGTGCCTCTCAACCTTGTCGTCAACGCCATCTACCTTGTCATCAACGCCATCAATCTTGCCGTCTAAAGCGTCGAATCTGGAGTTGAAGGCTTCGCGCTGCTGGGTGAACCCCTCACGCATATCTTGGCGCAGCAAGTTCAGCATATCCACATGCGTTATCCTGTCGTGGTCGTCGCCCTGCTGGTAAGTCGCCATGTCATCCCCTCACTTATCGTGCGCGGCAATTATAGCATCGAAGCCCCACACCCCAGTTATACCCAGCGGCGCAACCATCAACAACAAGCCCCCCTCACGGCCCCACCACAATACTCCCCCAGCACACCACAACCCCGTCCGACCGCAGCGCGCACGAATGCGTCTCCCCGCTCACGATCTCCGTGTACCTGCCGGTGCGCGGGGGCGACGCCTGCCCGTGCTCGTTGGCTCCCCAGCACAGTATCGAGCCGGTCGTCCTGTGCAGCGCGCAGTAGTGCGCGCCGCCGCCGCTGATGGTGAAGCCGACCCCCGACGATGGCTGCGGAATCGGAGTGTGCGTAGCGGTCGGCTCGGGCGTTGGGACTGTCGTGGGCGTGGAAATAGGCGTTGCGCTGGGCGTCGGAACGATAGTGGCTGTGGCAACGGGCGTAGCGTCAGGCGTTGGAACGGTAGTAGGTGTTGTGGTGGGCGTCGGAACCGTCGTAGAGGTGACAACAGCCGTCGCGTCAGGCGTCGGGACCGTCGTGGACGTTGGAACGGGCGTCGGCGCCGTCGTGGACGTGGCGACAGGTGTCGGCGGAGGCGTCGGGATGGTGGTGGGTGTATGTGTCGGCGTTGCGGTGGGAGTAGGCGTGGGCGTAGGCACCGGCGCATCCACGATTACCTCGGTTGCGCCGCCCACTGGCCCACTGTCCAGCAGCTGGTCCTCGACCCTGCCGCTGAAGGTGTATGTCCCACCTTCCGTGGGCGCGGTCAGCCGATAGGTGACACTCGCTGTCTCAACTAGGGTGAACCTGCGGACTGTCAGCCCATCCGCGTTCTGCTCCTCCGTGACAAACCCTTCATCTATGTCCGATCCCAGGTATGTGAAGCCCTCCGGCAGGGTCTCGAACACCCAGCCAAAACCGCCAAGACCGGTGGTGGCGACGGTTACTTCCAGCTCGTCGCCCGGCTCTACGGTGGACGCCGAAAAACTGCGAACCGCGCTGTGGCCGCTCGCCTCCGTCAGGTTGTAGTACGCCAGACCGATGACCGCGGCGGCGACCGCCAGCAACGGCACCGCCGCCTTGCCGAGCGCGTCTCTCATATCTGTCCGCGCTCCGCTTTACGGTACTTGTATCTGGTTTATTCTGATCTGTCGCTTGTAAAGGTTTATGACTTTAACCGCATCACCGTGGACGATGCGACCGGCGCGGTAGTCGTCGAGGGCTCTGTTGAGTTCGCCCGATTGGATTGTGTTGTTGCGGTTGCCGTCGTATTGCCGGCCGAGCTCTTTCAGCCGGATGTTGTATTCGGGCTGCACGATGAAGGATGTCGCTTGGTCGGTCGTCGGCGCGGCGATGCTAATCGCAAATGACCAGGGGCTCCAGCCTGATTCGTTCGCCGCGCGCACCCGCACTTGGAAGGCGCGGTTGCTGTCAAAGTCGTACACCCTCCCCTGCGGCGTAATGGATACAACGCGACCGTTGTAAGTCCCGCTGGTATTCGTCCGCGTGGTGATGTAGCGCCAAGGGTCGGACTGGCCGTATCGCACTTGGAATTCGTATTCGTAGTTGTTCAATTCCGCATGGGGAGCGTCGGGAGGGTTGATGGTGTAACCGAAGCCTCTCCTCGAATCTGGTCTCTGGTAAGGCCACGCATTGAAAAAGTTTAAAGGGCCGGGGCGCTGCGGCGGAGTCACAACACCTGTCGCCAGCGCAGGGCTGCAAACGCTCGACGAGTCGCAAGAGCGAACCCACAGAGCATATCTTGTGTTTGCACTCAGATTGCTGAATGTGGCGCTGTAATTGTACTGGTCAGCCACATGGCTAACATCCGTCCAGCCGTCCGTCGGGGGAGTGTCCCCTGTGGTGGTAGTAACTCTGTCATCACCTGTCCCACTGTGTGTGATGACGACTGTGGTGCTGTGGTACTGGTATTTGCTGGGGGGAGCATAGACAAGTGCGGAGGAATCAGTACCGCCGGCCGGTCTATGCCGCCCTGTCGTCCAGTTGAGAGTGGCGCTGTATGTAGCCAGAGTGGGATGTTCGGCCTTGGTTACATTCAGCGTCGCGGAGGCGGAGGGCTGCAACGGCCCGTTGTGCTCAGCGTGGGCACGGTGCGGCGTGAGCGCGGCGAATGTCAGCGCGATGACGGCAAGAAGCAGCCCTGCCAGTACGGGAAGTCGGTTCAGCCTATTCATCGGAACCCACCTCCCCGGCAGTTTGGAGATTATGCGTTCTAAACGGGGGGGGTATTAGAGTTAGGAGTCATCTTCATTCGCATGTGGCTTCTCCGCACATCTGAAATCTCGCCCACGAATCGGCGGCGGAATGAAACCTTACCATGCCGTTATATGACATGCAATCATAAATAATACAGAATCTCACTCTAATTCTCTCAGAAATCACGCGCCTTTGTTATATCCTTGACCCATCCCCTCCATTCTGTGCCTTTTGTGCCTATCCCGTCCCTGTCACCTGACTCCGGTGTTATAATTGCCCCGCCTGTTCCCAGGTCGCGCCACACGCGCCATCGTAATCAGGAAGGAGCAAAAGCGCCATGCCGTTCTACGAAAGAGGACCCAATCGCATCTACTACGAAGAAGTCGGCTCAGGATTCCCCTTGCTGATAATCCCGGGCGGCGGGCTTAACTCCACTGTAGAGGGACTGAACACGGCCGTGCCCTTCAACCCCTTGATAAGGTACAAGGACGACTTCCGCTGCATCGCCGCCGACCTGCGCAACGCCGACGGCGGACAGTCCAGCGGTCCCTTGGAGATTGACCGCCCCTGGGACGCCTACTCCGACGACCAGCTCGGGCTGATGGACCATCTCGGCATCGACCGGTTCCTGGTCATGGGCTTCTGCATCGGCGGCCCGATGATCCACAACCTGCTCAGACTCGCTCCGGACCGCATCGTGGCGGCGGCGCTCATGCAGCCCAGCGGATTCAACCCGGATGCGCCCGACATCTTCTATCAGAACAACACCGCGAGGTGGGGCCCGCCTCTCCGCGAAAGACGTCCCGAAATCACGAAGGAAATGGTCCACGACTTCCTCACCAGCATGTACACCAGCCGCGCCGACTTCGTGTTCACCGTTTCCCGCGATTTCGTGCGAAACCTGCAAACACCCCTGCTGATAGCGCCCGACAACGTACCCGCTCATCCTTACGAGTGCGCGATGGAAGTCGCCGACCTCGCCCCGAACTCCGAGGTAACCATCTTCCCGTGGAAAGACACCCAGCAGCACATCGACGAGGTAGTAGCCCACGCCCGCCGCTTCCTGAAGTCCCACGCACCCGTAGCGGCAACATTGCCTTAGTCCCTTCCCCCTTGACGGGGGAAGGTTAGGATGGGGGTGAAAGCGCCCGCATCGACGGGGGAAGGTTAGAGCCTGCCCTCGCGGAAGCGGGGGATGGTGGTGATGCCATCCACCGGAATGCAATACTCGTTTCGTTGCCGTTCCAATGCTTTGGTGATATAACTGACGCACTGAACGACTGACGAACTGACAGACACACCGGAGGTTCGGAGTGAAGTACGACTACATCGTCATCGGCGCAGGCTCGGCAGGCGCGATTCTCGCCACAAGGCTATCGGAAGACCCCAACACCTCGGTGCTCCTGCTGGAGGCAGGCTCCGACTATCCGGACATCGACAGCCTCCCGGAAGAGGTCAAGTTCGGCTACAAGTCAACCAAGAGTATCTGGGACAGCGATCACAACTGGCAGTACACCGCCAGGGGCACTTCTGAGGCAGAGATAGAGATTCCCAGGGGCAAGGTAACCGGCGGCTCCAGCGCCATCAACGGAACGGTATTCCTGCGCGGCATCCCCGAGGACTACGACAACTGGGCAGAGTGGGGAAACGACGAGTGGAACTTCCAGAAGCTGGTGCCATACTTCAACAAGCTGGAGACCGACACCACCTATCAGGGCGACCCCGGCGACTTCCACGGCTCCGACGGCCCCATCATCTGCCACCGCTTCCCGCAGGAGACGTGGCGCGAGGGAAACAGGGCGTGGTTCGAGGCATGGCGCGACAGCGGCCACCCTTTCTGTGAGGACCACAACGCCCCCGGCACGACGGGCGTGGGCCCCATTCCCCTGAACAACCCCAACGGCATACGCTGGTCCACATCCATAGGCTACCTCGGCCTCTCTCGCCACCGGCTCAACCTCACCATCAGGGCAAATGTAACCGTCAAGAAGGTGCTGTTCGACACCACCGGGGAACGCCCCAGGGCGACCGGTGTCGAAGCCGTCTCCGACGAGGAATCCTTCGTCGTAGAGGCTGAAGAGGTCATACTCAGCGCGGGCGCTATCGGCTCGCCCCAGCTGCTTATGCTCTCCGGCATAGGCCCCAAAGACCACCTAGCAGAGCACGGCATCGAGACCGTCATAGACGCGCCGGGCGTCGGCCAGAACCTCGCCGACCACCCCCTCCTCAGCATCCTGTGGGCAACGAAGCCGGAGGTGGACTTGGAGCGATTCGTGCCAAACGGCCAGCTTCTCGCCCGGTACACTGCCGAGGGCTCTCCCCTTGAGAATGACATGATTGTGTACTTGTCCGCCGCTTCGGGCGTAGGGCGCAACCGCGGCGGCGAGCACGCCGATGTGGTTGGCTTGGGCGCCGGCTTGGGTTTGAACCTCGCGCACTCGAAGGGCGAGTTGCGCCTCCGCTCCAACGATTACAGGGACTATCCCTATCTCGACTACAACCTCCTCGACCACGAGGAAGACCTGCGAAGGTACAGGGACGGCGTCCGCCTGGTCGTCGGCATGGAGAGCCATCCCGCGATGGCAGCCATGATTGACAAGCGCGTCTATCCCGAAGACTCGGACCTGGAGACCGACGAAGCGCTCGACCTCTGGATGAAGAGGTGGGTAGGCACCGGCCACCACATCTCCTGCACCGCCAAGATGGGCCCCGGCTCCGACCCGATGGCAGTCGTGAACCAATACGGCAAGGTCTATGGAGCGGACGGTCTGCGAGTCGTGGACGCCTCCATCATGCCCGAATGCGTCCGCGCCAACATCAACGTAACCGTCCTTATGATAGGCGAGCGCATCGCCGACCTCATCAAGCAGGGCAAGTAAGAAAGACGGGAGAATCTCGCATTAGTCCCTTCCCCCTTGATGGGGGAAGGTTAGGATGGGGGTGAGAGCGCATCCCCATCGCCCTAAACAGCCTAATGCACTTCCCTCAAAAAACGAGCATAATAGTTGACACCGCACCGTCCTTAATGATATGTTGTCGCGTTAGTTGAACTTATCAACCTTTGCTTAGTCGCATACCACTGATACGACATATCATTATGATGGCAATGAAACAACGCGCAAGACTTATGGCGGTGCTTGGCGAGCGGGGATATAGAATCACCGTTCCAAGAATAATGATAGCCCGCCTGCTTGAGCAGAAGCATGAAGGCATCACGGCCCAGGCGCTCTGCGAAGAGTTGCCGACGGTCGGCAGGGCAACGGTATTCCGCACCTTAAAGCTCTTTCTGGAAGCGGGCATGCTCTGCAAGATTGACTCGATGGGCGGCGCTCCCATCTACAGCCTCTGCGAAAAGGGACACCACCACCACTCGGTATGCGTCGTGTGCGGGGCAGTGGAGGAGTTCAGGCTGGCAACGGTCGAGCAGCTTATGAGAGCCATAAGCAAGGAAATTCCGGGACAGGTAGTTGGTCATCGCATCGAATTGTACATGGACTGCTTTTACGCGGACTGCAACAGCTGCCCGCGCAACGGCAAGAATTAGCGATTCATGCCATCAGCGTCGAGGCTTCGCTACTTCCACTCAACCAAACGACGCCTACTATCAACACAATAACTCAACGTAGCACGGGACAACCTAAAGTCTGTGGACACTACACACTCTGGATGAATAAGGGAGAAAGCTTAAAGTGAACCTGGCACTCGATAACATATTCCACGGAAACATGGTGCGGGCTATCGGCTTGACGCTGATAGCGCTTGCCGCAGTCTTCATAGCCGCCTGCGGCGATACGACTCCTCAGCCCGCACCCGCGCCTCAGGCGACTACCGCTGCGGCTCAAGCCGCCCCTGCGCCTCAAGCGGCAGCGCCAGCTCAACCTGCGGCTCCCGCTCAGCCTGCACCCGCCGCTCAAGCCGCACCCGCACCCGCCGCTCAGCCGGCAGCTCCGGCGCCCCAACCGGCAGCGACCGCGCCGAGCCAAGCCGCAACCCCCGTCAGGGCAGCGCCTGCCGCTCAGGTCACGCCAAAACTCAGCATAGTCACTACCACGAACTTTGTGGCTGACTGGGTCAGGGTAGTTGGCGGAGACAGAGTCGAGGTCGTTAGCCTGCTGGCTCCGGGCGCCGACCCTCATAACTTGTCCCCCGGCGCTCGTGATGTCGCAATGATTGCGGACGCTGACGCCGTGATGTCCGTTGGACTGGGACTGGAAGCCGGCTGGCTGGAAGAACTGCTGCACAACGCCAGCGCGGAGGACAAGATAGTCGCCCTTGGCGACGGCGTCGATCCGATCGAGTTTGCCGAAACCGGCGCACACGACGATGATCACGACGACCACGCAATGGAACACGATGATCACGACGAGGATGAAGACGAGCACGAACACGACGAGGACGAAGACGAGCACGGACACGACGAGGACGAAGACGAACACGAGCACGACGAGGACGAAGACGAACACGGACACGACGAGGACGAAGACGAACACGGACACGACGAGGACGAAGACGAGCACGAGCACGAGCACGACGAGGATGAAGACGAGCACGAGCACGACGAGGACGAAGACGAGCACGAAGGCGATCACATGGAGGACGCGCACGATGACCACGATCACGCCCATGGCCCCCTGGATCCCCACTTCTGGTTCGACCCAATTCGCGTGAAGCTCGCGATTAACGAGATTGCCGCGCGGCTCTCCGCTTTGGACCCGCAAAACTCCGGGACCTACTCCGCGAACGCCGCCGCCTATTTCAATGAACTGGACGCGCTGCATGCATGGACTCAGCAGCACGTCGAACAGGTGCCATCCGAGCGCAGGCTGCTCATCACCTCGCACGACAGCCTCTCTTACTTCGCGAAACTCTACGGGTTCGAAATAGTTGGCCTGGTTATACCTTCCCTGTCAACTCACATAGAGCCTTCGGCAGAGCATATCGCGGGATTGATTGACACGGTCCACGAGCATGATGTGCCGGCCGTGTTCGGCGAAACAACTGTGGACCAAAAGATTGTGGAGGCACTGGCGAGGGAAACCGGCGCGGAAATAGTGCAGCTTTACTCCGGCTCACTCGGGGAAGAGGGCAGCGGCGCAGACACTTACCTCACCATGGTGCGAACGAACGTAGAACGAATTGTTGAGGCATTGAAGTGATCGCCGATACGAAGCCAGACAATGCCAGCATGTCGCTCGACGGCGTGTCCGTCGAACTCGGCGGGCGCATGGCGCTGAGCGACATCACCTTCGGCGTAGAAGCCGGAACTCTAATGGGCGTTGTAGGGCCGAACGGCGCAGGCAAGAGCACTCTGTTCAACGCTATTGCCGGACTGCTCCCGGTCCGCCATGGGAAGGTAACTCTTCACCGCGCGGACCGGACAAGCGGGGCGCTGGCGTATGTGCCTCAGCGAGAGAGCGTCAATTGGCGGTTTCCCGTGACCGTGATGGACGTTGTAATGATGGGCCGGTGCTGCAGGCTGGGATGGTTCCGGCGACCCGGGAAGAGAGACCGTGAGATTGTCAACGTGTGCCTGGGCCGCGTCGGCATGTGGGATCATCGCTCTGCCCTGATGACGGAGCTTTCGGGCGGGCAGAGGCAAAGGGTATTCGTCGCCAGAGCGCTGGCGCAAGAGGCGAACGTGCTTCTACTCGACGAGGCATTCAGCGGAGTTGACGTGGGCGCCCAGGAAGAACTCGTCGAGGTGCTCCGGACACTGCGAGATGAAGGGCGCATCGTCCTTCTGGCGACCCACGACCTCACTAACCTGTCCGGCCGTTTCGACGAGATATTGTGCTTGAACTGCCATGTGTGCGCCTGCGGTCCTCCCGACCAGGTGTTCACCTCCGAGGTAATGGAAGAGCTGTACGGCGC
Organism: Dehalococcoidia bacterium; assembly: GCA_965204855.1. Classification (GTDB taxonomy): domain Bacteria; phylum Chloroflexota; class Dehalococcoidia; order Lucifugimonadales; family JADFKI01; genus Bin90. The sequence goes on along the minus strand of OZ242018.1, from coordinate 203,249 downwards.
GCACGGCATGTCCCTCGCGGAGGACGAATAGCGGTAGAAAGACTACATGATAGATTTCTTTGTAGCCCCGCTTGAGTATGGCTTCATGGTGAGGGCCTTGATCGGCTCGATTCTTGTGGGCGTGATGTGTCCGTTGGTTGGCGCGTACGTCGTCACCAGGAACCTCGCCTTCATTGGGGACGCTCTCGCCCACGCCGTGCTGCCCGGAATGGTGCTTGGGGTCTTAGTCGGCATCAACCCTGCGATTGCCGCCGTTCCGACAGGGATCTCCGTTGCCATGCTGATCAGGACCTTGAGCCGACGCGCTGGACTCAGCTCCGACACTTCCATAGGCATCCTCTTTGCGACCACGTTTGCCCTGGGACTCGTGATGCTGTCAACCTCAACAACGATTAAAATTAATATAGAAGACCTGCTTCTGGGGCAAATCCTAGCAATATCTCCGACCGGCATCTACATCTCCCTTGGGATAACCGTCGTGGTCATCATGGGACTATTCACTCTTCACCACTGGCTGCTGTTCGCGAGCTTTGATCCCGTGGCATCGCAGGTTGTCGGTACGCGTGCCAACATCGTGGACTACGCGTTCCTCGTAATGCTTGCCCTCGTTATCGTAATAGGAATTCAGGCGGCGGGAATTGTTCTTGTCATGGCAATGCTGGTAACGCCCGCTGCCACGGCGTATCTGCTGGTCAGACGTTTTGCCTCGATGATGATGGTAGCCGCGGCGCTGGGTACTGCGGCCGCCGTGACAGGCCTCTACGTGTCATACCACTTCAATCTGCCCGCCGGTCCTGCCATGGCCCTGGTCGCGAGCGGAATCTTCATAGTGGTAGTCTTATTCAGGCGAAGAGCCACTACTTGAAAACCGCAAGACGATTTCATAAGTCCTCTCTACCTTGATTGGGGAAGATTAGAGCCTGTCCTGAGCTTGTCGAAGGGATGGGGGTGAGATCGCGGGCACGGGTGCGATTATCTCCACTGCTCGGCGTCGTCCTCGGGCTCGTACCCTATAAGCTCGCGCGAGTTCGAGATGTCCCAGAAGCGCCAGGTGTTGTTGGACACGCCGTAGAAGATAGCGAATTTGACGGTATCGGGCGCGTCTATGCACCTGCGTACCAACTGCACCAGGTCGCGGTGCGACAGCAGGGTCGCAAACTGCCTGGGGACCAGCGGCTTGCCTTCTCGGTTCAGCGTTCCGATCCGAAGGCAGATGACCGACAGCCCGTAGTGGTCGGAGTAGTACCGTCCGGCTGCCTCTCCGAACGCCTTGCCAATCCCGTAAGGCCCGTCCGGACGTATCGGCATGTCCACCGTTACGCGCGGAAATGTCGCATGGTCCAGCCCGTCGTACCTGCCCGCGACTATGGAAGCGTAAGGCTCGTCCTCCTCATAGTTGCCGGTCGCGTGATTGGAACTGGCGAAGATGACCCGCTTCGCTCCGGCCCGTCGCGCGGCCTCCAGCGCGTTGTAAGTCGAAGGTAGATTGTTCTTATAGACGACATCCCACGGGCTGTCCTGGTCCGGCACACTGGCTAGGTCGATAACCGTGTCCACCCCGTCGTAGGCAGGCAGCACCGCATCAAGGTCAGAAGTGTCCGCAACCAGGCTGGTGAAGCCATCCACCGGCCGTATATCTACTCCGGTTACGTTGTACGAATCCTTCAATCCGTCCCGGAGCAGTACGCCTATGAGTCCGGCCGCCCCCGTAATCAATACGTTCTTTCCGTCAGACATCTGGCTCTCCCACGAATGTACAATAGATTAGACTGAGGTCGTTTCGACATTTCCGGCTTTGCACACACCGAAACCAATGGCTACTATATCAGATGCTCATGGAATTGAACTAAAAGTGATGCCGCACAGAAATGGAGGCAAGATGCTTGCAGACTTGGTCGAAGTTACGACGCCTGAGGGAATACCGTTAGCCGGCGCATATTTCGCCCCGGCCAGTGCGAGCCGCTCCTATCCGGTTGACGCCATATTGTTCTTTCACGGCGATGGCGGGCACTTCTACAGCAGCCTTTACCTTAGGCTGGGACAGCGCATGGCCGAGCAGGGCATCGCCTTCCTGACAGCAAACCGCCGTGGCCACGACCATGTGTCTAGCGGCGTCAGGGGAGGACCGCTCGCCGGTTACGCCTTCGAGTCCGTTGATGACTCGCGTGCGGACTTCAGCGCGTGGCTTGAACTGCTGCGTGAGAGGGGGCACCGCCGTATTGCCATCGGCGGGCATAGTGGTGGAGCCGTGCGAGCCACCTACGCGCAATCATCCGAGAGATTCGATAACGTGGTAGCCGTTATCCCTGTGTCGCCGGGCGAGTACAACCACAAAGGAGTCATCGCGCTGCATGGGGAGGACTTCCTGCGCCCGTTTCGCGAGTCCGAGCTAAATGTCTCCGAGGGCAACCCGGACGTGCTGCTTCGTCCGGGAGTTCCATGGGGGTCGGTCTGGAGCGCCCGCGCCTACGTGGATTGCTTCAATCCGGACGATCGCTACAGTGTGACCGTGCACGCGGCGAACACAAGCTGCCCCACGCTTTTCATATTCGGCTCGGAGGAATGCGCCGTCGGTGGGCCACAGGAGCTCCCCGTTTGCGGCGCCGCCCGCCGCAGCCTGGAAGCGGCAGGCTATCCTCATGTCCGGGTTCGCGAAATTGACGGAGCCAACCACGGCTATGCCGGACGCGGAGATGAGCTGTTCGAGACGATGCTCTCCTGGCTAGGCGCGCTCTAGCCACTGTGTCGTTGCCCGGCGATGACGCTGACACCCGTTGACAAGTTCCATCGCCCATCGCTAGACTTCCCGCAGCCAATCCTGCGAGGAGTCCCCCATGCGCATCACCAACATCGAAGGCTTCAATCTCTCCTCACCGCTGGAGCGACCGTTCGGCTGGTCCAACGGCTGGATTTCCGCCCGGGTAGTTGACCTCATCAAGATCGAGACCGATGAGGGCATCACGGGCTGGGGGGAAGGCTATGTCGGCGCGGGCGGCGGCTTCGTAAAGCAGCACTTCGGCGACCTGCTCATCGGTGCGGACCCATTGAACCGCAATGCCCTCTGGCAGGGCATGTTCGCGCGCGTCTATAACGGAAACAACGCCGGCGGCTTCGCGGGCAGCGCCATCAGCGCGGTGGACATCGCCCTCTGGGACATCGCCGGCAAGGCAGCGGGCCAGTCCGTCTCAGACCTGCTGGGCGGGCGCATCCGTGACAAGGTTGCCGTCTATGCCACCGGCCTGTACTACACTGAGGGCGAGTTCCCCACCCGCCTCCTCGACGAGGCAAGGATGTATGTCGAACTCGGCTTCAAGGGCATGAAAACCAAGGTCGGTGGCCTCCCTATCGCCGAAGATGTCCGCAGGGTAGCTGCCCTACGCGATGCAATCGGCAGCGACATCCGCCTGATGGTGGACGCCAACCAGGCATACCCGGCAGCAGCCGCAATCCGCATCGGACAGCAACTCGCCTACCTCGACATCACATGGTTCGAGGAGCCGGTCAACGCAAAGGACGTTGATGCCTACTTGCAAGTGCAGGCGGCGGTACCGATGCCGGTGGCGGGCGGCGAGAACCTTCGAACCCGCTACGAATTCAAGGACTTCTTCGCCCGACGCGCATACGACATTGCCCAGCCCGACGTCGTGAACGCCGGCGGCATCACTGAGATGAGGAACCTCTGCATGTCCGCCAACTCGTGCGGAATCCTCGTCAACCCACACGTCTGGGGTTCGCCCGTCATGATTGCCGCGAGCCTTCACCTCGCCGCTACCATACCGCCTTGCCCACCCGCCTACGACCCGCGACCATACGAGCAAGAGCCGGTCATGGAATTCGACCGCACTCCCAGCGGCATCCGCGAGGGCATCACCGCCGAGCCGTTCGATCAGCAGGACGGCTTCCTGGCCGTGCCGACGGGCCCGGGGCTGGGCGTCGAGATAGATGAGGAGGCGGTGCGCCGCCTGTCGTCAGACTAGCGCCTGTGGCATCAAGGCTGTAACATGTTGACTGCAAGAGCATTCTGACCACTGCACTGGAGACGGCAAGCAAGCCTTGAGTTCGGACCGCACAGACCTCGCCATCGACGTGCGGGGACTCAGCAAATCCTACGGTCGCACGCAGGTCCTTCGCGACCTCGACCTCCAAATCCCTTGGGGACAGACGCTCACTGTGCTGGGGCCCAACGGCTCCGGCAAGACGACCCTCATAAAGACCCTAGCCACTTTAGCCAAGCCTGACGCCGGAGAAATCCGCATAGCCGGCCTGTCTCCGCGCCGCAGCGGAGTGCGCGTCCGTCGCGCCATCGGAGTCGTTACCCACGAGCCACTGCTCTACGACGGACTGACGGGCGCGGAGAACCTGCGCTTCTTCGCCAGGATGTTCGCGCTCGACCGCATTGAAGACCGCATCCGGACCGTCGCGGAGCAGATGGGCATATCCGATAGACTCGACGCCAGAGTTGGGACGCTCTCGCACGGCATGCGCCGGCGCTTCAGCATAGCCCGCGCCCTGCTGCACTCACCGCGCGTGCTGATAATGGACGAACCGGAAAGCGGCCTAGACCAGCAGGCACTCAGCCTCCTGGAGTCGCTCATCGCGGATAGGACGAATCCCAGACGGACGATCCTCATGACCACGCACAACTTTGAGCGCGGCATCGCGCTCGCCGACCATGTGGCTATCCTGTCGCGCGGCCACATCGCTTACGACGGCGCGCCGGACGCCGCCGCGACCAGAACGGCCTACCTGCGCTTGACGACCGATACACCTTGCGAGGCGCAACACCGATGAAGGCGTCCACCCTGGCGGTGCTGGCAATCCTCTGGAAGGATGTCATCCTCGAATTGAGGACGAAGGACATCGTGGTTAGCGCGCTAGTCTTTGCTCTGCTCGTCATAGTAGTGTTCAGCTTCGCAATCACTCCGACCCCGCAGACTGTGGCGTTCGTCGCGCCCGGTATCCTCTGGATTTCCTTCACCTTCGGCGGCGTGCTAGGTTTGAACCGCTCTATGGCGCTTGAGCGAGAGAGCGGAGGGCTTCACGCCCTGATGCTTGCTCCCGTGAGCCGTGACCTAATCTTCTTCGGCAAGATGCTCGGCACTTTCCTTTTCATGCTGCTGGTCGAAGTCGCGGTATTCCCGGTCTTCGCGGTGCTCTTCAATTTCTCGCTGCTTCTGCCGGGGTTAATACCTGTCGCCTTACTCGCCACACTCGCCATTGCTACGATTGGCACTCTCTTCGCGGCGATAGCGGCGAATACGCGCTCTCGAGAGGTGATGCTGCCCCTGCTTTTCTTCCCAGTGGTGGTGCCAGTCGTAATCGCGGCCGTCGAAGCATCGACAGCCGTGCTTCAAGGCGACAGCACATTCGACCGCTGGATACCCTTTCTCATTGCCTTCGACGCTGTCTTTCTGGTCGTGTGTCCCTTCGCATTCCAGCTAGTGGTCGAAGAATAGCCGAAATGCGCTGCCACAAATGGCGCGAAGTAGAACCTGAAGTATGGTTGTTGGCATACTAAGATAAATGCTAAACTATAGTTAGAATCATGTCAGTTGCGAACCGATTCGAGGACATTGACAACGGTTAGTGTAGTCCTTCACAAAATTGACCTCAAAATTGACACCTGATATATTAATTCCCTACCGTGTGAAAAATGGACAAGTCCCACCAGACTTGTCGGCACTTCTCTATGCTCACATGAGCTAATAATGCGAGCAGAACATCTACATCAGGCGGCGCAGGCTGCCCATCCGTCAGCACACCCAAATCAGACCGGCCAGAGGCTTAATGATTTGGGACATTACCTCTATTTTCAACTATTCCGACGATGGGATGCGCACGCCCTGTAACAGGCGAGACCCAGGAGGCAAGACTTGCAGAAAACTGACTTTGTAGTTCGATTTGCCGGTGAAGGCGGACAGGGAATGGTCACCTCGTCCGAAGGTCTTGCACAAGCCGCGAGCAACGTAGGCTACCATGTGCAGACATTCGTTACATTCCCTTCCCAGATTATGGGAGGACCGGTCATGGCGCAGGCGCGCCTCGCCACAACTCCGGTGCTGAGTTCGGGCGACGACATCGACGTACTTGTTTGCTTCAACGAAGAGGGTTATCAGAACCACAGGGATGAGGTAAGCGACAGCGGTGTAATCATATATAACTCAGGCGACTTCGAGCCTGAAGACCTTGCGAACAGCTTTGGCATGCCCTTCGCGGACCTTGCCAAATCGACAGGCAACGCCCGCGCCGAAAACATGATTGTGCTGGGGGCGCTGGCACATCTAGTCAGCATGTCTCAGAGCATTCTGGAGGACTTCGTCAGGGAACGCTTCACCAGGGGGCGCCCCAACGACGAGCAGATAATAACCTCCAATATCGAGGCGCTGACGCTCGGCAGGCAGGAGGCAGTGAAGAGCGGCTTCAGCCTCGGCGAGCTCGCACCTGCAATTATGCCGGAAGGAGACCAGATTCTGGTCAACGGGAACGAAGCAATCTCTCTTGGCGCTTGCGCCGCGGGCATCAACTTCTACATCGGATACCCAATATCTCCCGCAACTTCAATACTCCTCTGGATGGAGCGCAACCTTACCGGCGACGGCAAGTTTGTCTATCAGGCAAGTTCTGAGATTGAAGCCGTCAACGCCATCGTAGGCGCGGGATATGGCGGGCAGAAGGCGATGACCGCGACGGCGGGCCCCGGACTTTCTCTGATGGGTGAGGGTGTTGGCCTGGCTTGGATGGCCGAGATTCCGCTCGTGATCGTGGATGTGCAGCGCGGTGGGCCTTCAACCGGTCTGCCCACTAAGACAGAGCAGTCTGACCTGCTGATGGCGCTGACGCCGGGGCATGGCGACGTAAGCATACCCATTATCGCGCCGGGCACGGTCGAAGAGTGCTTCTACGCCGCGACTATGGCTTTCAACTGGGCGGAACGCTATCAGGGTCCCGTCATTATGCTCAGCGAGCACATGCTCAGCGAGCGAAAGCAGAACATCCCTAAGCCCGACCTGAGCAAGCTCGTGGTAGAAAACCGCCAGACCTACTCCGGCAGCAACGGCTACCACCGCTATGACAGTTGGGAACTGTCGCCGATGCCTCTGCCCGGAGGTCCCGGCAGCTATGTCGCCAATGGCAGCGAGCATGACGCGATGGGCGACACCACGCACCTTCCTGAGCGCCACATCCAGATGACGGAACGGCGCTTCAGCAAGTTGAAGCTGCTGGAAAACGAGGCATACGAGAGCCGAAATACGGATGCCAGCATCGCGCTTATGACTTGGGGAGGCTCGAAGGGCCCGGCGCAGGCTGCGTACGATGCCATCGTCGAAGACGGTGTTGACATCGGTTGGTACTACACCATGTTCCTCAACCCCCTGCCCAAAGAACTCCTCGAGGAACTGAGGCAGAAGGATCTGGTGCTGGTACCCGAACTTAACTACATGGGACAGTTCTCCAGCGTACTGCGGTCGCAGGGCGTGAAAGCAGAGTCAATCACTCAGTACACGGGGCTACCCTTCAAGGTTGGCGATCTTGCAAGCCGCGTTACGGAGCGAATTGAGCAAGAGCAGAAAGTGAGCGTAACAGTATGAGCGTCAAAAATCCGGAATACGATTTCAAGTGGTGCCCAGGCTGCGGTGACTTCGGAGTTAGACGCGCCCTCGAAGCTGCGATAGAACAACGCAGGGTCGAGACCGAGCTACCCGTAGAGAACAATGTGATTGTGGCAGGCATCGGCTGCTCCGGCAACATGGTTCATCTGCTCGAAGGCCCGCAGCCCTACGGGATGCACGGCATTCATGGCCGGACGCTACCGATTGCGCTGGGTGTAAAGATGGGGCGGCCGGACCTTAATGTGGTCATCGTGGCGGGCGATGGTGACTTCCTGAGCATTGGCAATGAACATATCGCGCCGCAGGCGGCGCGCAATCTCGACGTTACCGTCGTGATAATGGACAATGCCGTCTATGGCCTGACTAAGGGGCAGAGCTCTCCAACGACCAAGTTGGATGGCATCACAAGCTCCACACCATACGGCAAGCCCGAAGCGGCGCTTAACCCTCTTGCTCTCTACCTGACGCTTGGCGTTTCGTACATCGCATCGCATGTATCGACCAAAGTCAGAGACTTGGGCAATGTCATCGCGGACGCCATGAACCACGAGGGATTCTCCATCGTGCATGTGCAGTCCCCTTGCACCACCTACAACAACACCTTCATGGAACTGAAGGGCAATGTACGGCAGGGCATCCCTCCGCTTGCATGGGACATCCCCGAGCAGCACGACCCCAGCGACTATGAGGCCGCTCACGAGATCGTAAACCAGGGTGGCGTGCCAGTGGGCGTCATTTACAAGGACAGCGACAGGCCCTCCTTCCAAGACCGCATCGATGTCATAAATGACAAGTCCTTCTCCCGTAAGGTTGAGAATATGATCGAGTCCTACGCAATCTAGTGCAGGCTGATACTGGTGATAATTGGAGGCGGTTCGTACGAGCCGCCTCTTTTGCTTACCCACCTTTGCCTGCCAATAACGGTGCGTTAAAGTGTCGTTAATCTCGGCAACCTAAAATGTGATCGTACGGCTAGCTACGAATACGCCTCCACGCTTTGGCTATGTGGCTTTGCCGGCAATGTGAAACACAGCGAAGCGATTCCCTAACACCTGAACGAGACTCAGCGTATGCAACTTGGACGTGCCCTGATAGCCGAGGCAGTCGGCACATTCATGCTGGTGCTATTCGGCACAGGCGTTGTAGCCGCGGCTGTCATCACAGGCGCGCAGGTGGGCTTGTGGCAGGTTGCCGTAGTGTGGGGTTTCGGCGTAACGCTCGCCATATACACAACGGCAGCCATATCAGGCGCACACCTCAATCCTGCCATCAGTCTGGCTTTTGCCATATTCCGTCGCAGCGAGTTCCCGTTCAGCAGGATGTTTCCCTATTGGGGAGCGCAACTCTTGGGTGCAATGGCCGCCGGCTTGACCGTTCTCGTCGTCTTCTCGCCCTTCGTAGAACGCTTCGAGCAAGCGAATGGCTACATCCGCGGCATGCCCGGCAGCCAACACTCCGCGATGATATTCGGCGAATACTTTCCGGACGCGAATATGATTGGCACGGATGCGGCCGCGCGCGCCCTGGTCTCAGCGCCAATGGCGGCGGTGGTCGAAGGCTTGGGCACGGCAATACTCGCTCTGGTGATATTCTCCTTAGTCGATCGACGCAACGCCGCACTGCCGAACAAGGGACTCGCGCCGTTCTTCATAGGCTTTACGGTGGCGGTGCTCATCAGCGTGTTCGCGCCGATTACGCAAGCGGGGTGGAACCCGGCACGGGACTTCGGGCCTCGCATAGTGGCATTTTTCGCGGGATGGGGCAGCATCGCCATACCGGGGCCATCCGGCGGATTCTGGGCGTACATAATTGGCCCGTTGGTAGGGGCGCCTATCGGTGCGGCTGTGCATGAGTTTCTGCTGAAGCCCGGACTGCCCTCAGAGCATCAAGACGTCCTGCCGTCCAACGGCTCCGCGGACGCGCTTGCGGAATATGAGCATACGGCAGGCGCACAGGACGACGGAGAATGAGCGACATCCTGTTCGTGTGCGTCCACAATGCCGGACGCAGCCAGATGGCGAAAGCATACTTCAACAAGCTGGTGGAAGAGGCTGGTATCGGGTTAAGGGCTGAATCTGCCGGAACGGAGCCTGCGGAGCGCGTTCATCCGGTCGTTGAGGCGGCTATGCGTGAAGCTGGCATCGACTTATATGGCGCCAAGCCGCGACTGATGACCAATGAGGCGGTGGAGCGAGCGCGGCAGATCATCACGATGGGGTGCGCGGTGGACGCGCAGGCATGCCCTGCGCTGCTGCTGCGTAATGTGGAGGACTGGGGACTGCCGGATCCCGCTGGCAAGGATATATCCGAGGTGCGGGTTATCCGCGATGAGGTGGAGCGTAGAGTGGCAGGGCTTGTTCAGAGCCTGCGAGCAGAAAGCAGTCTCTCACCCCCATCCTAACCTTCCCCCTTGACGGGGGAAGGAACTTTGTGGCAGCGGCTAGTCAGGGACGCCTTCGCTGAGCGGGGTTGCCTTGTTGAGGTAGTAGTTTGGGTCGGCGCGAGGGTTGCCCGCGTCGGCGGCGTCGAGCATTCTGTCGTACTTGGAGTCAAGCTCCGACATCTGGGTCTTCATTGACTTGTGGAGCGCTACGGCTGATATTACGCGGTGGGTCTCACTGCCACCGCAGGCCTTGCACTCGATCGCATCCGGCGGAGAGAAGCTGCGCCAAAGCACGTCTGACTTCTGGTTGCAAACGTCGCATCTGTATTCGTAGATTGGCATTTAGATTCCTCACTCCGTTCGGAATGACATGGAGTAAAAACCTCATCGCTATGCGAAGGTGGTTTCAACCCTTGCGGAGGCGTCGAAGAAGGCTTGCAGCGATAGGTGGTACTGGAAGAAGGCGGCGCGGCGCAGTTCGCTGCCGGACTTGACGCAGCCGTTGGGCATCGTGAGATCGAGAGTGTTCAGGGTGTGCGCGGAGTCGGAGCCGTCGTTGGCGGCGATGTTGTCAAGCAGGTCGCGCCACTCGGCGGGCGACAGGTCGATGTAGAAATCGAGGTCGCGCAGTTCCCCTTCGTCAACGGCTTGTGCGGAGGCGCACTCGAAGCCCTCGAATGTGATTGCGAACGCCGAATCGCCGACCTTCGCGCCCATGACGCAGTTGACGGTGCCCTGGGATGTGAACTGGGAGTCGCCATTGGCGCTCTCGCGCACGGCTTCAAACCACTCTACGGATGGGAACTCCGGCATGCGATCTTGCCTCCGTTAGTTGTATTGGCACGCTAAAGGGAAATACGTTAGCTGCCTTCATTTTCAGCGTCATCAATCTCAGGCATTGGCTCGTCGAAGGGTTCGCCATTGGCCTCAGCTTCTAACCGGCGCTCATTCCACGCCTTGACCAGGGAAGCATATCTGCGAGCTTCCTTGATGCCTTCTTCGCGGCCGGCGCGAAAGCGTTTTTGAAGATATGGTTCCGCGAGCATGGTGATTACCTCCGCCAGAAGGACTATAACAAGTGATACCGCTGCCGCCGTAAGGATGTTTGGCGCAGCTCCCGAGCCGATCGCCAGAATAGTGTCAACGGCGGTATCGTCCGTATTTATGAATATCTCACGCCAGCCGACCAGACATATCACGCCTGTAATCTGGAGCGAAAACAGGACGTAGTAGATAGTGCCCCATGGTCTGGCAATGCTCCATATAGAAACTCTATCAGAATCGGGCAATGATTTCTCTCTTCACCCCCATCCTAGCCTTCCCCCATCAAGGGGGAAGGGATTGTGGTCAATCGCCCGGCGTGAAGTCGGTGTCTATGCGGGCGGAGGCGTCGAAGAAGTACTGGAAGGTCTGGTTGTAGCGGTAGAAGAAGTCCTGCCTGTACTGGTCGCCGTTCATGGTGAGCGCCAAGCCTTCGAATCTGTCCATGTCGAGGGTGTTGAGCGTGTGGTCGAGGTCCGCGCCGCCGTTGTCCTTGATGTTGCGGATCATGTCTTCCCACTCGTCAGATGCCATGTCGAGGTAGAAGTCGGCTTCGGCGAGGTCGGGTTCGGGTACTTCGCGCACTTCGGAGCATTCCTCGCCCTCGAAGACGAGGATGTACGCATTAGAGGCGACCTTGATGCCCATGGTGGCATCGCACATGCCGCCGCCCGCTTCCTGATAGGACTCGTCGCCGTTGAAGATTTCGCGTACCTGCTCGAACCAATCTACGGATGGAAACTGTGGCACAGTCTAAGCCTCCATGAACTGCGCGATGGCGGGTGGGAAGCCTGCTTCGCGGGGTACGCCTATGTGCTCCATGTTGGCGAGATACTGGCGGGCGAAGTCGCCCATCATGCGCTCGTACTGGCGCATGCCGCTGCGCGCGCCCTCGATGCCGCCGCCGAAGATGATGGCGAGCGCCTCTTTCAGCACGGGGTCGTTGAGTTCGCGCTCGAAGACACGCTCGGCGATGTTCATAAGGCGTCCGAAGACGATGGCTTTGTCGGGGTTGTGCGATGTGGCGTAGCGCAAGTGCGATAGGCCGTAGGCGAGGTGGCGCGCCTTGTCTTGCATTGCGCGCGCGAACAGCACTTTTTCGGCGGGGTTGTGGGCGAAGAGTTCGCCGTAGCGGTAGAGCGTGAAGGTGAAGGTGCCGCGCAGCATGTGAAGCATGACTACGGTTTCGGGCCAGCCGCCGGTACTTTCGAGAAGCATGCGGTTGACTTCGCCCTTGCTTTCGAGTCCAAGTCCGCCGCCGTTTGCGAGGGCGCGCTTGCGGAACGCCTCGAAGTGGCGGGCGTTGTCGAACATCTGGGTGGCGAGGAAGAGCTTGACTTCGTGGAAGCCGTAGGAGAGCTTCTGCTGCCAGCCGCCGATGACCTCTATCTCGACGCTGGCGTTCTGGGAAAGCTCGGTGCAGAGCTGGCACATTGCGGCTTCAACATCGTCGGGGAGGGGCTGGAGCGTGTCCCAGGGGATGTCGGTGGCGGGCGCCCAGCGGCGCTGGATAGCCTCTTCGTAGAGGTCGGCGGCGTTGTCGGCCCAGAGTTCGCGCTTCTCGCGCACCTCGAATCCGAGCGGTGCGACGCCGGGGACGGGGTAAGCGCCGCGCGGCTTGCGGGTCTGGTCGTCCCAGAAGTCGGGGACATCGCCATAGACGCCGATGTTGAGGGCGTCGATGGTGAGTCCGTTTTTCGTTGGCTTGGCGCGAGTGCCCCATTGAAGGGTGTTCTTCATCCAGGACAGGCCGGGTGGGGCGATTTCGACTTCCTCGGCATCATCGCTGCCTGCCTCGCGCTCGGTTACACGGGCGGCGGATGCCTGGAGTTTTTCGTCCTGTTCCTGATCCTCTGTCTGCTTGGTTTCTGCCATTCAGTTTTCTCCGGGGCTAACGGGGGCTAACGGCTAACGGGGCTAACATCGATGGACAGGATGGGGAAGATTTTACTTTCACCCCCATCCTAACCTTCCCCCGTCGAGGGGGAAGGAACTGTTGCTCGGAGGTTAGGTCCACATGATTTCCATGAGGCGGGGGTCTGCGCGGCCGTTGTCGAAGCGCTCGCCGAAGCCGGCGGAGCGGATGCGCTGCACGTACTCGCGGACCTGCCGGCGGCGAATCGCCATGAGCTTGCGCGCGCCTTCGTCGTATCCTTTGATGCCACCGCCAAGCAGGATAGCCATAGCCTCGCTGCTGGGGGTGTCTATCGCCGCAGGATTCTGGTTGCCGGCGAGCAGGCCGCGCTCGCCTTCGTCGAGGTAGCAGTGAATCTCTTCGCGGCGCTCCGGCTCAGACTCGGAGAGGTAGCGCATGTGCATGACGCCGAACGCTACGTGGCGGGACTCGTCCTGAGCGGCGAGACGGTAGATGCGCTTTTCGGCTTCGTTGTACGACATCAGCTCGCCCATGCGGAAGAGGGTGAGCACCGCTCCTTCGCCGGAGATGTGGAGGCGGGAGGACATCTCGGTGAACTCGCGGGAGAGGTCGATGCTGCCGACCACGCCGCTGGTGGTGATGTCGGGGCGCTGCATGAGGCCGCCGCCGTTGGCGAGTGCGCGCTTGCGGAATACGTCAAGGTGGCGCGACTCGTCCATTATCTGGGAGAGCAGGAACATGCGCGGCTCGAAGTAGTCGGGGCTGGTGGTAGCGACCCAGCGAGCGGGGATGTCTGCCGCGACGAACTCGACTTCGGTGAGGAAGGTGTCGAGCTGGCACTGGGCGCGCTCGATGTCGTCGGGCAGCGGCTCGATGGTGTGCCAAGGGATGTCGGTCGCGGAACTCCACTGTCGCTGCAGGGACTCTTCGTAGAGGGCTGCCGCGTTGTCCAGCCAGATTTCGGACTTGGTGCGGACGCCGTAGCCGCCGATGCGGTAGGAGTCGGGGCGCTTCGCCGCGCCGCGAGGCCTGCCGGTCATGTTGTCGGTGGTGTCGGGCGCTTCGCCGTACGAACCGACTTCAACGCTGGAGAGCGTCATGCCGCGCTTGGCGTCAGGTTCGGCCTTGATACCCCACTCGCCTCGCGTGTCGAGCCACGACAGATCGAGTTCGTAGTCGTCGGCGTATTCCTTGATGCCTTGCAGCGATTCGTTCTGGAGTGTGGTCATCTGCGGCCTCCTGCGTAGTGTTCCTGCGTGAGCGCGTTCGTCCCGGATTTATGGCATGCAGGGACGGACAACGGGAGTTGTCATGTAGGCTCAATATAATACAGGCGTGGGTATTACGCAAGCGGCGGAACTAACATCGATGGACAGGATGGGGAGGATTTAGGGGCTGCGGTTGTTGATGGGGATGGTTAGCTTGGGGGTGCGGATGGTCGCGGCTACGGTGCGATTGTCCGATGCGTCGTCCTGACCGGCGAGGCGGCGGTAGCGGTGTATTTCGGCGTACATATTGTCTTGCTTATCGTCGGGGGCGGGGTCGTCCGGTCCGTAGCCAGCGTATTTCATCGCCTCTTCAGGGTCTTTGCCTTCGCTGATGCAGCGGTTGTAGGCGTTGTACTTGTCTTCGGCTCTCTGCGCCGCATCTTCGTCTCCGGACTCATAAGCTTCCTTGTATTCCCGCAGCAGCGCGTGGCGTCCGTTCTGGATGCGGGTGTGTTCCAGGCTCTCGCCTTCGTCGGCGAAGTCGGTGGCGCGCTTGTATGCCTCCACTTGCTCCCAGGTTACGGCGTCGTAGTTCAGGTCGTAGGCGCGGTGCATCAGCTCCCTTGCCGCGCTTACACGGTGCGCGGATGTCCACTCGCCTTCACTGCGGTCGTTCTCGGCTATGCGTATCAGCATCTCGGCGGCTTCTGTGCCGTCGGCTGTCTTGTCTCGCACCAGCTTTGCCAACTGTCCGTTGATGGGGTCGGTTTCGTCTATAGGGAATATGACGGGCTGATTGGGGTTTTCACCCCCACCCCAGCCCTCCCCCGTCAAGGGGGAGGGAGTGACAGATGCGGCGCGGCGTCTTGTGGTCTCTCCGAGCGCGCGGCGGATGATTTCGTTTGCCGCAGCGAGCTTGTGGTGGGGCTTCGCGGGTGGACGCGCCGTGCCCCCACGGATGCCCATTGCCGCTTCGATGTCGTATTCTCCGTTGTCGTGGATTACGTCGCGGAGAGCTTCTATCAGGGTTTCGCCTTCGTTGGTGCGGTTTCGGATGTAGCGGGCTATGGGGTAGGCTACGATGTCGTAGAGGGTGGGTCCTTCGACAGGCCCTTCGACTGTGCTCAGGACAGGCTCAGGACGAACGGGGTTGTGGGGGGATTCACCCCCACCCCAGCCCTCCCCCGTCAAGGGGGAGGGAGTATTGTCGGCGGTGTTGTCGTTTAGGGCGTTCAGGCGTGTTAGCTGCCGGGACGCTTCGAGGCGGTGGCAGGTCTTGACGCCCGGGGTCTCGCCGCGCATGGTTTGTGCGAGGAAGCGCAGGATGTCTTCGCCATCGTTGGTTAGTTCGGCTATTTTCTGTTGTAAGGCTGTTTGGATGCACATGTATAACTTACATCGATGTACAGGATGGGTAGGATAGATAGATAGATAGAATGATTGTTCGTAATTGCTGCTACCTATAATACGGACGAACGTTTGTGTTGTCAAGGGGAATGGGGTCTGAGGGGTGTGATAGACTTATGGGGTTGCGGCGGCGCCCGTTTCCGCCGCTTGCAGGAGGGAATCTTTGGCTTTCGGCGTGGGGGCGTTCAATCCGGCAGAGGCTCGCTCGCGGGTGCGCGGCGTGTTCTATGGCTGGTGGCTGGTGCCAATCAGCGGCATAGTCCACATGACGACGAGCGTGCCGCTTTTTCACGCGATGGGGTTGTGGTTCGTGGCGCTGGAATCGGCGTTCGGGTGGAATCGCACGCAGCTTTCGCTGGCATTCGCGTTCACGCGCATCGAGGGCGGCATACTGGGGCCTATCGAGGGCTATCTTGTGGATAGGCTGGGTGTGCGTCGGATGGTGCTCATCGGCTTGAGCATACTGGGGGTTGGCTTCCTGCTGTTCAGCCAGGTGCGCGATTCCAAGGACATTCCGATAATCAAGGACTTGCCCTTCGAGCTACTGCCGGAGTTCGCGCGGATCGTCGAGCCTGCGCTGATGTTCTATCTCGTGTTCATGATAATGGCGCTCGGCCAGGGGTTGAGCGGCTGGCTGACGATGAATACGATGCTGAACAACTGGTTCACGCGCCATAAGGCGAAGGCGATGGGCTACTCTAGCGCAATCGGACGGCTGGGCGCGCTGGTGCTGATACCGGCAATCGCGTGGGCTGTGGACCCGGAGCAGGACAATTTCGGGTGGTCGATGACGGCGCTGACGCTCGGCGTGGTTACGCTGGTTATGGTGATACCCATAAGCAGGCTGATACGCAACCGGCCGGAGGACTACGGGCTGCTGCCGGACGGGGATGAGCCTAGAGCCGCTCCAAGCACTACCCGATCGGGGCGACCAGCGGCGAGACGCGCGCCACCGTCGGGAGCGGACTTTACACTGCGGGACGCGATGCTGACTCCGACGTTCTGGCTGATTTCGTTCGGGCAGGGGTTCACGTCGATGGTGCTGATAGCGATGATGGCGCACCTGGCGCCGATGCTGTACGACCAAGGGGTGTCGGTGCCGATGGCCGGCTGGGTGGTGTCCACATACACGGCGATGTCTATGATCTTCCAGATCGTGGGCGGGTATGTGGGAGATATGATCTCGAAGCGGTTCGCGTACTTCGTCTTTACGTCGATACAGGCGAGCGCGGTGGTGGTGCTGGTGTTCGTGCCGGAGATTTCGGCATTTCTGGGCTTGCCTCTCCTTGTGGTGGTGTTTTCCTTCGCAATACTGTTCGGCATCGGGTTCGGGGGGCGCAACCCTATCAGCACATCCATACGAGGCGAATACTTCGGGCGAAGCTCTTTCGGCAAGATAATGGGGATGTCGCAGGTGCCGATGAATATCATGCTGCTGGGCGCGCCGATATATCCGGCAATAATGCTGGGGATACAGGGGAGTTACGACTTCGCGTTCCTGTCGCTGGCGGCGCTGAACTTCATCGGCGGGGCGATGTTTTTGATGGCGAAGAGGCCGGTGAAGCCGAGGAGACGGAATTGACATCGATGGACAGGATGAGGAGGATGGGGTAGGTAATTGACTTCACCCCCATCACCCGCTTTCGCGGGCGCAGGCTCTAACCTTCCCCATGAGGGGGAAGGGACAAAATGAAAAAGGAGATTTAGCTATGGCGATACAGCCGTTTACGATTGATATTTCGGATGAGGTTCTTGAGGATATGCGGCGGCGCATCGCGGATACGCGGTGGCCGGATGAGATACCGAACAGCGACTGGGACTATGGGTCGAACATGGCGTATGTGCGGGAGCTGGCGGACTATTGGCTGAACGAGTTCGACTGGCGGAAGCAGGAAGCGATGCTGAACGGGTTCTCGCAGTTCAAGGCGGATGTGGAGGGGATGAGCATCCACTACATCCATGAGCGTGGCAATGGACCGAACCCGATACCGCTGGTTATTACGCACGGGTGGCCGAGCACGTTCTTCGAGATGTACAAGATCATTCCGCTGCTGTCGGACCCGGCGGCGCATGGGGGCGATGCGGCGGACGCTTTCGATGTGATCGCGCCGTCGATGCCGAGCTACGGGTTTTCGGACCGGACGACGGAGCGAGGGTGGAGCGTGTCGCGGGTGGGCGACTTCTGGGTTAGCCTGATGGACGTGCTAGGGTACGACAAGTTCGGGGCGCACGGCGGGGACTGGGGCGCGGGCGTTACGGCGCGGCTGGGGCACTCGCACGCGGACAGGATGATTGGGGTGCATGTTACGGCTGTGTCGGCGACTCCGCACCTGGACGAGGACACGCCGCCGCTGACTGAGGCGGAAGAGGAGTTTCTGCGGGCGCGGGCGCAGTGGCGCGAGGACGAGGGCGCTTACGGGCATATACAGGGGACGAAGCCGCAGACGCTGTCATACGGGCTGATGGACTCGCCTGTGGGGCTTGCGGCGTGGATCGTGGAGAAGTTCCGGGCGTGGTCGGACTGCGACGGGGATTTGGAGAGCGTCTATACGAAGGACGAGCTGCTGACGAACATCACCATCTACTGGGTTACGCAGACGATAAGCTCGTCGGTGCGGATTTACTACGAGTCGCAGCGGGCGCCGCTGATGCTGGAGAAGGGTGAGATTATCACGCCGCCGTCTGCCGTGGCGCGCTTCCCGAAGGACATCGGTTATCCGCCGCGCGAGTACGCGGAGCGTGTGTTCAACTTGCAGCAGTGGACGGAGATGCCGGACGGCGGGCACTTCGCGGCGCTGGAGAAGCCGGAGGCGCTGGTGGAGGACTTGCGGTCGTTCTTCAGGCCGTTGCGGTGAGGTGAACTTACATCGATGGGGAGGATAGGGATGGGTAGGGTTTGCCGTTGCTGTGATTGTGGCGGGCGGTTCTGCCTGTGCTAATATGGGTTATCCGAATACAGCAAAGAATTCGAACTATCAATTGCTTCGGAGGATATGCAAATGCCGGAATGGAATGGGAAGCACATTTCAAAAGAAGAGTTGGATGCCAAATTCAAGTTTTTCGAGTCGCCTGAAGTTCAGGCAAAGATAAAGGAGGGGTTCGACCAGATCGAGCGCGGGGAATATGTCAGCTATCCGTTGGACGAAATCAAGCGGAGACTCAGGGAACTGAAAATTGACTGAGGGACATGTTCCCGAACTGCGCTTGTCAGCAAACGCCGAAGCATCCATGGTTGAGCACGGGATACTTGCTTGGATTCCACTATTTTCCATCCTGTTCGATCCTGGAGTGGATGGTGAATTCAAGCGTCGCCATGCGTCGGACATGATACTCTTCGCTGACGATGGGTTGTATATCGCGTATAGAGTGTTGGCGAACGGAGACTTGTATATCGCATTCGTTCACTACGAGGCGGATGTCGATAGCCTGTAACTGAAATCACGGAGACCTGCCTTTCGGGGCGGGTCTTTCCATTTATGTAAGCCGGACTTATGGTATTGCCTATAAGTATTGGTGTCAGGTGCGTATTGGCGAGAAGGATGCGGTTCGACACGTTTGTTGAGCAGGAGATTTGGGTTGGCGTGTGAAGGCGGGACGGGAATTGACATGGATATACAGGATGAACAGGATAGGGATGGCGGAAGCATGAATCTGCCTAGCGGTGGAGTGATGGGATTGATAGTATGAGCTAACATTCTTAAGCGTTCTTCGCTGAGGGGAGCGCAAAATGGAGCGAACGCGATGACAACGAAGAGGTCTTACGGGACGCCGGCGACGGATGTGCATGGGAATCCGGTGCTGCTGCTGTCGGGCGGGAACCCGCAGATAGCGAAGGCGGACGGCGATGCGCCGGTGCAGGCGTATATCGCCGCGATGCAGGAGTGGAAGTACGATTTGGGGCGAAGGCTTGATGAGATAGTGGAGCAGAATGTGCCCGACGTGCAGAAGGCTGTCAGGTGGAACTCGCCCTGGTACGGCGTCGAGGGCTTAGGGTGGTTCCTGAACGTTCACTGTTTCGCGAAGTATGTGAAGGTCACTTTCATGAACGGCAGTTCGCTCGATCCTCTGCCGCCAGAAGCAGGGAAGGACCCGGACGCGCGCTGGGTGAATATCAGAGAGGGGAAGCTGGACGAGGAACAGATGGCGGAGTGGATTAAACAGTCCGCATCGTTGCCGGGCTGGGACGGATTCTGATGTTACTGATATTTGAAATGGGCAGCCTTTAATCGAGAGTAGAGGGACCCCGCCGTGAATGGCGGGGTCTTTCCATCAGCCTGGCTTTCCACCAGCCCGATAGGGACCCGGGCGGGAAAATCGGGCTTCTGAAGATTCTTGCATAAGTGCAGTTATAGTGATGATGCAGGCATTTTCACCCCCATCCTAACCTTCCCCCTTGATGGGGGAAGGGACTTATGCAATTTTCTCGCTTACGGCTATTTGCTTTCGATGATGTCGAAGCCGGTGTATGGGCGCAGGACTTCGGGAACGACAACTGAGCCGTCGGCTTGCTGGTAGTTCTCCAGGATGGCGATTATGACGCGGGGGAGGGCGAGTCCGGAGCCGTTGAGAGTGTGGACGAAGCGCGGCCTTGCGCCGTTCTCGGGACGGTAGCGGATGGCTGCGCGACGCGCCTGGAAGTCGGTGCAGGTGGAGCATGAGCTGACTTCGAGCCATTCGTCGCAGCCGGGCGCCCACATCTCGATGTCGTAGGTCTTGGCGGACTGGAAGCCGAGGTCGCCGGTGCAGAGTTCGAGCAGGCGGTATCGGATGCCGAGCCGGCTGCATATCGTCTCTGCTTCGTTGAGCAGGCTTTGGAGCGCGTCGTCCGACTCGTGCGGCTCTACGAAGCGGTACATCTCGACCTTTTCGAACTGGTGGACGCGCTTGATGCCACGCGTGTCGCGTCCGGCGGCTGCCTTCTCGCGGCGGAAGCAGGGGGTGTGCGCGACGTACCGGATGGGAAGCGAGCCGGGCTGCAAAATCTCGTCGCGGTGCATGTTGGTAATCGCCATCTCCGCGGTGGGGAGCAGCCATAGGTCGTCCTCGTCGTCGCGGTACATAGTGTCGGCGAACTTGGGCAGGTTGCTGTTGGCGGTTGCTGACTCGGTGGTTACGATGTTGGGCAGGTAGAGTTCCTCGTATCCGTGCTCGCGGGTGTGGGTGTCGAGCATCCAGTCTATGAGAGCGCGCTGGAGCCGGGCGCCCTTGCCCTTGAGGACGAAGAAGCGGGAGCCTGCCATCTTCGCGCCACGCTGGAAGTCTATGATGCCGAGGCGCTCGCCGAGTTCCCAGTGGGGCAGCGGCTCGAAGTCGAAGTGCGGCAGTTCGCCCTCGGTGCGGACGACTACGTTGGCGGTCTCGTCCGCGCCGTCGGGTACGTCGGCATGGGGCATATTGGGGATGCCAAGCATAAGGGCGTTGACTTCGGATTCGAGGGTGCGGATGGTCTCTTCGAGCTCGCGGATGCGGGCGCTGACCTGCCGCATCTCGTCAATCAACTCCTGCGGGCGCTCGCGAGTGCGTCCGATTTCACGGCTGACTTCGTTGCGGCGGGCGCGGAGCTCGTCAGCCTCGACGATGGCGCTGCGGCGGTCGGAGTCTAGCTGGGAGATGCGGTCGAGGGGGGCGTCCTCGTGGCGGCGGCGCATGGCATCGCGCAGTTCGTCGGGCCTGTTGCGTATGAGCTGGATGTTAATCAATGGAAACCTCTGTGTATTTTATCCAGACAAGTATAACGAAAATAGGAGTGGACTGACATGGATATACAGGATGGACAGGATAGGTAATGACAGTTGAGACAGTGTTGTCCCAAGGATAGAGTGGGGCTTACAATGCGGTTCCAGACTTGAGTGCAGGAGGACGCGCCGTGAACGAGAAGCATGTGGAGGTCACCGAGTACGCGGATGAGCTTATCAGTGTGCCGCGCGCGCGGTTGCGGCTGGAGCTGGCGCAGGCTGAAGAAGCGGTAACGCTGACGCACGAGGGGAAGTTGCTGGTAAGCTGCCGCATTACGAGCGAGGGTATGGCGGCGAGCGGGTTCATGGCGCGGGCGCTGGGCGCGCCGCTGCCTGCGCTGGGAGAGACGGTGGAGACGCGGGTTACGACGGCGGTGCTTTTCAGGGCGCTGAGCATCGCGGAGCTGGACTACTCGAATGAGGCTTCGTTCGCGCTGCTGGAGCGGATGCTGGAGGAGGCGGAGATGCAGAGGGGCGGGGGCTAACAGGATGGGGAATATGTTCACATCCTTGCTAACCCCTGCTTTCGGAGGCGCGGGATATTCTCCCATCTAGGGTTGATAGGAGTATGTACTGAAAATAATCGCGCCTGCATTTGCGATTTCACCCCCATCCTAACCTTCCCCCATCGAGGGGGAAGGAATTTTAGCTACCCTTGCCAGCCATTAAGGGGAGAAGGGACTTGAGGGATCGTATCCAGTTAGTCGGTGCTGGGCGACCAGTTATAGACTTTCGTCAGCGCGCCGCCCATGAGCATGGCGCGCTCGGAATCCGATAGGGTGTCGGTGACGCGGAATGCCTCGACGCCCTGCTCGTAGGTCAGCACATGTATCGCTCGCGTCCAGTCCGTGCCCCACAGGCATCGCTCGAAGCCGAACGCATCGAACAGCTGGCCAAGCGGCTCCCAGATGTCGGGATACGGGAAAGGCTCGTGCGCCATCGTGCACGCGCCGGAAATCTTGATGGCTACGTTGTCGAACTCAGCCATCGCAACCACGCTTGACAAGTCCGCCCACGGCTCCGGCGGCGCGGGTGGGTGGCGCGGCTGCTCCATCCCTACATGGTCGATCACCAGCTGGGTATTCGGGTTGCGGCGCGCAAGCTCGCCCACGACGTGCATCCTGTTCGTGGACATGATGTTCACCGGAACGCCCGCACGTCCTGCTGCAGCGGCGATGGCGTTCAGTCCCGGATGCGAACCGTCGTCGTAGTCGCCGTAGGTGAGCATGATGCGCGCGCCGACTACGCCCGGAGTACCGGTCCACTCCGCCATATCCTCGTCTATCGTCTCGGATTCGGGATCGAAGGGCCTGATGAGGCCGAACTTGCCGGGATGCTTGGCATAGACTTCGAGCGCGTAGCTGGGATCGAAGCGGTACATGGAGTACGGGGAGACCAGCAGCGCGCCGTCCACGCCTACGGCGTCCATTGCCGCAACCATGTCGTCGCCCGTAACCTCATCGGGACCGTCCAGGAATCCCTGCCAGGGTCGCTCGGGGCTGTTGCGCTCGTAGGCATGCACTTGTGAGTCTATGGTGGGAGTGGGCATGGTCGTTCTCCTAATTTATACATCGCTTATTTATTCAGTATTGTTGATAGATGTGTGGGGCAGATTCATAAGCGTGCTTGCAGTTGGGATTTCACCCCCATCCGCCGCTTCCGCGAGGGCAGGCTCTAACCTTCTCCCTCTGGGAGAAGGGACTTTTAGCCGCTTACCATGGGATAGACGTGGTAGCCGCGCTGGAGGTCGAGCGGTATCTTGTCGGAAGTCCAGGTATCGCCGCCGTCGGCACTGGCGAAGAAGTGACCGTAGTTGGTCGTGCAGAACAGATTGCCCGGCGCTCTGGGGTCAATCGCTATCTGGAACATGCGCCCCGGCGGTTCGTCGCCGATGTCCAGTCGCTCCCAGTTCTCGCCGGTGTCGGCGCTTCGGAAGAGCGCGCCCGCTTCCTGCGTGCCAGCCGGCGCACCGCCGCCGCCCGCTCCCGCCGCGAGGTATATGGTCTGCGGGTCGTCCGGCGATACCAGCAGTCCGCGGCAGTATGAGCCGCCGGGGAACATTTCGCCGAAGCGGATGTGCTCCCAGTTGCGGCCCTTGTTGCGGCTGCGGAACATCGCTACCTGCGCGATGATGAAGACGGTGCCGGGCGCTGCGGCGCTCACCTGGACGCCGTGCAGGTCAACGGTGTGATTGTCGCGGTAGAGGCCGTCGGTCAGCGAGTCCCAGGAATCGCCACCGTCCCTGCTCGCAATCAGACCGCCGACCTCGATTGCGCCGTAGATGTCGTCCGGCTCGGACGGGTCGGCGCAGAGTCCGATGACGCGCTTGCCCAGCGGCGGCATGTAGGTCGTAACGTCGGGGTAGCGCACGCGGCTGGTGTCCATCTTCTGCCATGTCGCGCCGCCGTCCTCGGAGCGGGCGACCGCGCAAGGCTCGTAGCCTGCATATAGGACATCGGGGTTGCCGGGGCGGAACGCCAGAGACCAGACGTCGCCTTTGGGCGCGTCCAGCGCTTCCCAATGGTCGCCGCGGTCGTCGCTACGGTAGGGGCCGTCCTGCGTACCGGCGAAAATCACGGATGGGTCATCGGGGTGAATCGCAAGGGCGCGCACCTGCGGGTTGTCGGGCAGGCCGCTGGCGATGCTCTGCCACTCGGAATCGCCGAGGGTGCGGCGCAGCATGCCACCGGGGCCGATGGCGTCGCCCTCGCCGGCAAGGCCGATGTAGATGTGGGTTTGGTGTCCGTTGGTGGTCATGGTGCGCCTCCATTCCGGCTTAATTCAGTGGTGTTCTATCCCTCATTCTTCCAAATCATGTCATCATGTCCATCCTGTTAAGTTGAGACGATTTCACAAATCAGTTTGAGTATATTATTCGGCATTCCTGCTTTCGCAGGAATCCAGAAATTGCCCGAATCCAGGCATTCAGGCGCACTTTCACCCCCATCCTAACCTTCCCCCATCAAGGGGGAAGGGATTTATGAAATCGTCTCGTTAAGTTAAATCTCGAACGTCTTTATCCAGACGCCGGGGGAGCCGACGGCGTGCTGCATTGTGTCTTGCCAGCGTTCGTTGCGCGGGTCTATGGCGCGCTGGCGGTGCCATTCGTCGGTCTGGGAGACTTCGGGGTGCTCGAATTCGTACACGGTGAGGTAGGCGGGCTCGCCGACAACGGCGCGGTAGCGCCTGCCGCGTATGCAGCCGGGCACTTTCATGTAGTTAGGCACATAGACGCTGTTGTACCAGTCGTTCCACTCGGCATCCTGCTCCGGCGGGACGGTCATTCGTCCGATTTGCAGCGCGGGCGCCATGCCGCTCTGCGCCGTGCCATCTTCGACGTCTGCCGGGAATATCTGCTCGTATGTGTTGCGGATGTAGGTCGTGGCGATGACATCCGGTGAGCAGCGCTTCGTCCACTCTGTCGGGTTGGCACGAACGCTCAGGTACGCATCCGACGTCATCACGTCGATGTTCTCCAGCTCGTACATAGCGAGATGCTTGGGCGCGCCTGGGGATGATGATTCGTAGCGAGCGGCGCTCAGGAAGCCGGGGATGGCAAGCCGCTCCGCAATGTGCTCTTCGTTGTACCAGGCGTTGTAGTCATCCTCCTTGTCGGCTGGGACTTCCGTCCAGACCATGAGCAGGGCGCTGCCTTTCTTGTTTGGCATTTTGTCGTTCTCCTTGTGAGTGATGAGTGGTCAGTTATCAGTCGTCAGGGTTCAGGTCTTCAGGCATGGGGTTTTGCAAGTCGAGACCTTCTATCCATCGAAAATCGCCTGTGTTGCGTGTTATCAGCTTTAGATTATGCACTAATGCAGTTGCCGCTATGATTGAGTCTCCCAAGCCCATCCTACGTTGCTGCCGCAGCCAGGTTGCTAGAGCAACAATATCCGGTGTGATAGCGAGCACTCGGACTTTTCGCAATATCTCCTGAAAAATTCGGTTGTCTTCCTCATCCAGACCGGGATACCCGAAAATCTCGATGAGACTCACGGCAGAAATTGCCGCGTCACTATATCCGGCAATGAGCTGACGCAGATAAGCGTATTTGGATTGCGCCGCGTAAATGATTATATTGCTGTCCAGCAGCATAGGCTAATCACGCCCCGGCAGCGGGCGGTCTTTGCGTATTTCACGCTGCCACGCAACGGGATCTTCTATATGATCGAAAGTTCCTTTCTCCGCTAACATGCCAAGCAGTCGAGCCAATTCTTCACCGTGAGTAGGTATCCGCTCATCGTCCAGAACCGTGATTTGTACATGAACGGGTTCGTTCTCTTCGGGTTTCTGATTTAGCCACTTCACACGGTCGTCTTGCAGTATCGCTCTATATGTTCTCTGCATATCTGGTTCCTTTCACAGAGGATGCACTATCTCTTGCGTATTCAGATATGGCAGCATCGGCTAGTCCCGTCCCGGGAGCGGCCGGTCCTTCCGTATTTCGCGTTGCCACGCTACCGGGTCTTCTATGTCGGCGAAAGCGCCAGACTCGCGTAGCGAAGTGAGCGCATCCCTCAATGCCGCTTTCCTCTCGGCTTCAGACTTCCATCGCTTAATCGGCGTTTTGACGCTCACTTCGAGTTCATGTGGGGCTTCGGGCTTTCCGTCCAGCCATTTGACTTGCTTGCCATGCAAGACGGCTTTATAAGTTCGTCCTCGGTCCTCTTCCCGCACAGCGTTGAGCTGCTTTTCCATAACTGTGATGCTTACCTCGATTGGTTTGTCCATTTTGACGCCCGACGTCAGCCAGTCCAAACGGTCGCCGCGTAAACTTGCACTGTATGTGTCGCCATCACTGTCTATCTCGCGCAGGTCGCCTTTCGGCGGTTCTTGCCAGATGGTGATTTCGGCGTCAAGCGGTACATTCGTCCTGGGCTTGCCGCTAATCCATTCCAGCCGGCAATAATCTTCACCGGGTTCGTGGCGAATGATTGCCTTGTATGTGTATTTCTTTTTCATGTTCACATCCTCATAGGATGAGCTCGTCAACGTTCAGTTTATCAGTTGTCGGTGGTAGGGGCGACCGGCCGGTCGCCCCTACGGGAGAACGCTTTCGTCTAGTCGTCGCCTGGTACAGGCTCCGCTGCCTTTCCTGAGAAGGCGGGCGCGGAGAAGGCGGGCATGACTTCTTCGGCGAACCATTCGAGCTGCTCGGTGATGATGGCCTCGGATGTGCCGACGGGCTGGCTGACGCTTACCCTGTCGAGGCCGGGATACATCTCCTCTACGCGCTTGAGCTGCTCGGTAACTTCGTCGGGAGTGCCGCATAGGAAGCCGCCCGCCTCCACCGCGCCCTCGATGCGGGGCAGGTCGAAGGTGGGGGCGCGCTTCGGGTCGCTCATCGCCTCAATCTGCTCTTCGCTCAGGGCACGCACGAGCCGCAGGGGACCGAACATCTTCAGGTTTTCCTCGAATAAGGCTGCTGCCTCCCGGATCGCCTTCTCCTTGCTGTCGGACAGGTAGAAGTGGAAGCCGAAGCTGAGATTTTCGCCGAGTTCGAGGTCCACGCCCTTGCGCGCGTATGCGTCGCGGAACGCTTCCACTACGCGGTGCATCGCGCCGCCCTCCGCAACGCCGCCGCCGATGATGCCCTTGATGCCGTGCTTCGCCATGAAGTCGAGGCCGCGTGGGGTGGCGCTCTGTATGGGCTGCCAGCACTCGACCGGCAGGCGGAGAGGGCGGGGTACGAGGGTTATCTCTTCCAGCTGGTAGCCGCGATAGGGGACGCTGGGCGGGATGGTGTAGTTCTTGCCGTGATGCGAGAACGAATCCTCGTTGAACGCCTTGAAGATGATGTCCACCTGCTCCTCGAAGAGGTCGCGGTTGCCCTCCTGGTCGAAGAGTGGCGAGCCGAATGACTCGATCTCACGGCTGTGGTATCCGCGCCCGACGCCGAATATGACGCGCCCGCCCGTCAGGATGTCCGCTGTGGCGTAGTCTTCTGCGAGGCGCAGCGGATGCCACATAGGGGCGATGTTGAAGCCGCAGCCGATGTTCAGCTGATCGGTGATGTGCGCCAGATGCACCGCGCTCATTAGCACATTGGGCAGGCATTCGTAGCCCTCCGGCTGGAAGTGGTGCTCGGCGAGCCAGAATGTGTCGTAGCCGTTGGCGTCCATCGTCTTTGCGATGGCGTCGGTCTTGGCATAGACGCTCGCGAGGTGGTCGTTGTCGAACAGGCGGTCATTGACGGCCGTGCCCGCGTAGCCGATGTCGTCCATATCCACGTGGCCCGCGTACAGGCTGTCGAATTTCGTAATCATGAAACGCCTCCAAGTTGTGTAGGATAGGCTTATTGTAGTGTGGCATATTCAAGTGTCAACACAGGGGAGGCCGTCGCGTACCCGAACCCGTCCATCTGATGTTAGTCCCGTCAGCCCTCATCATCCATGCTATATTAGTTCCATGCAATTTTTCGAGTGCCCGTACTTGGGCGCACCAGTCGAACTGACCGACGAGCGAGTGGCTCATATAGAAATCAGGCATCCCGGCGTCTTGCCGGAACATCTGGCGCGCATAGCAGATACGCTTGAAGCCCCGGATGTGATTCAACAGAGTTCGAAGGAAGTGGATGTGCGTCTGTTCTCACGCCGGTTTCCAGAGCAGTTGGGCGGGAGGCACGTCGTAGTGGTAGTCAGAACAGACTCCGTGCCGGCATTGCGGCACTGGATAAGAACCGCGTACATCGCCAGAAGACTGTCAGGAGCGTCAATAGAATGGCAAAGAGTCTAACCTTCGCATACGATCGAATAGGCGACATTCTCAGCATAGACTTCAATGGCGTGCGTCCCTACGCGGAACAGGAGTCGGACCATCTGAACGGCGATGAAGTAGTCGCTCGCTTCAATCCGATCACAGGAGAGGTGGAGAACCTGGAGATTCTGTTCTTCAATGCGAGAATTCAGAAGGAAGGTCGCCTCAACCTGGATCTCACCCCCGATGCGGAAATCGTCGCTGCCAACAAATCGCAGTCCATCGACGCGGAGACAACTCGCGCCAATGGCCAGAGCAGTGCGGCCTCATAAGTGTTCCGACCTGTTGATGCATGGCGGAACTACCGCATACGAAGATTGACGCTTGTATGACTGACTTGCGAGGCAAAGTAGCGCTGGTTACGGGGGCGAGCCGGGGCGTCGGGCGCGGGATCGCACACGAACTTGGCGCGGCGGGAGCGACTGTGTATGTTACCGGTCGCAGTGTGAGCAGCGCAGCAACCACTGAAGACCTGGGTGGCGATGTGAATGACACTGCGGCGCTGGTCACTCAGGCAGGCGGCATCGGTGTAGCGGTGCGGTGCGACCACACGATTGACGCTGAGGTCGAGGCGCTGTTCGAGCGCATACGGAGCGAGCAGGGACGGCTGGACATTCTGGTGAACAATGTGTGGGGCGGGTACGAGCGGTTTGGGGAGGAGGATTTCAGCGCGCCGTTCTGGGAGCAGCCGATGTGGAGGTGGGGCCTGATGTTCGATGCAGGAGTGCGCGCGCACTATGTGGCGAGCTGTCTTGCCGTTCCGCTGATGATACCGCAGGGGCGCGGTCTGATCGTGAATATATCGGCGGGGGACGACGGGAAGTATCGCGGGTGGGTGATGTACGACACGGCGAAGGAAGCGGTTGACCGCGTGGCGTTCGCTCTGGCGCAGGAACTACGACCGCACGGCATAGCCGCCCTTGCGCTCTATCCCGGGTTGACTCGCACGGAGCGGGTGGAGCGGTTCGCATCGCCCGAAGAACTCGCGACCTCTGAATCGCCTCGTTATGCAGGGCGCGCTGTCGTTGCGCTTGCCACTGACGGGGAGGTGATGGAGCGAAGCGGCGGGGCGTACAAGACGGGCAAACTGGCGCGGGAGTACGGCTTCACCGATGCCGATGGCAGGCAGCCGCCTCCGTTTAGCTTCAATTAAGGGACTGGACGACACCATAAAGTTGTGATAATGTATCGCCCAACAATCGAATACGCGCACGGGGGGAGCTTGGTTTGCCAGGCTGAGAGGCTCCGACCAATTCGGAGCGACCCCAATAACCTGATCTGGGTAATTCCAGCGTAGGGATGTTGGTTCTCTGAAAAAATTGCAAAGGCTGCCCCAAGGCTGGGGCGGCTTTTTTTGTGCCTCCGCCGAATTTCTCCAATGCGCCAGGACAAGGAGGCATAGGACTATGCTGAGCACGACCGTCGGGCTGGCGACGCTGATTATTGTAGGAATCGCGTTCCTCATACTGGGCATCGCCCGCATCGGACGCCGCAGGCAGAGCGTCGAGGACTACACGGTATCGCGCAACCACGCGCCCACGAACATTGGGATCGCAACGCTGGTCGCGTCGATGTTCGGGACCTGGGTGCTGATGAGTCCAGGCGAGACGGGGGCGAACTTTGGAATCGTCTCGCTCATCGGCTACGCGCTGGGCATGGCGGGCATCCCGGTGATGTTCATGTTCGTTGGGCCGCGCATCCGCGAACTGATGCCCAACGGGCACTCGGTAACCGAGTACGTCAGGCACCGCTTCGGTACAGTGCCGTTCATATCCATCGCGGTGGTCATCATCTTCGTGATGGGCATATTCATCGCCGCGGAGATGACGGCGATAACGACCGCAGTAACCATACTTACGGGGACACCCGCGCTGGCGACCGCGCTGGGCGTGGGAATCGTCGTGGTCATATACACCGCATACGGCGGGCTGCGCGCGTCCATATTCACGGACACGATCCAGTTCTGGGTGCTCATGCCTGCCCTGCTGCTGATTGTGATTGTCGCAGCCGTTCTCATCGGCGGCAGTGGGGCGTGGGGCAAAGCCGGAGCAACAGGCTTGCTCTCTTTCACCTCCAGCGGCAGCTACTACTTCGCCATCGTGCTCATCATAGGCATCGTCGCGTCCAACGCCTTCCATCCCGGCATGTGGCAGCGCGTCTATACGGTGAAGGACCAGCAGGCGCTGAACCGCAGCCTGTGGACTGCGGCAGCCATAGCCATACCCATCACCTTCCTCATGGGCCTGGCGGGCGTGGCGGCGGTCGCAAACGGCTCAGTAGGACCTTTCGAGTATCCCGCCGTGGCAGCCGCGCTGTTCGCGCTTGGAAGCGACATCTTCCCTATCTGGATGCACTTCCTGATGCTGATATGCGCGCTGATGCTCGCGATGAGCACGCTGGATACGCTGATGAACGGCCTCGCAAGCAATGTCGCTTCGGACCTGGCGGACACGCACATCAGCACGGAGGGCAACGCGCTGATGACCATTGCGCGAGTCGTCACGGTCGTGGTGGCGATACCGGCTATATTCGTTGCAGCGCAGGGCTTCAGCGTGCTGTACGTGTTCCTCATCGCGGACCTGCTGGGGGCAGCTATCGCGGTGCCGATGCTGATCGGGCTGTACTCGCGGCGGATGCCAGGCTGGGGAGTGCTGCTCGCCGGCGGAGTGGGAATTGTGGTCGGGGCACTGTACTACCCGACGCCGGACCTGCTTTCGCCGTGGGCGCTGACCGCGCCGTTCGGCACGCAGATGTTCTTCGCGTTCGCATCGGCGCTGGTGGTGTCGTCGGTGATCTCTGCCGTGGTCATCCTGGTTCGGCAGCCGGCTCAGGACTACGATTTCGGACGGCTGAATGAGGAGGTGCAGTTGATCGAAGGCTGACCTCAGTACCGACGCCCCATTACTCCCCCTCTCCCAGGGGAAGAGGGGGAGAGGGTGAAAAGCCCAGTCCAAGCACAATTCGCTCGCCCGGGCACCTACTCAGGACATTCAGGAGGTGTGACGATGAGCCGCACCGTGGAACGGTCTGCCAGCGCCTTCTGGAGTCGCTCCCATCCTTCCTCCGTCTTGTATTCAGGCTTGGGAGACTCCCTGACAGTGCCGTTTCTGTTCAGATAGATGATGGACCTGGAATACAGTTCGGTCACAATGATTGGCGCCACCCATGTCGCGGGCCGATTGTCGCAGGGTATATGCCACACATGCAGGTATCCGTCAACAATCTTCGTGTGCGGCTCACCGCCCGGGGCTACCCTATCTTCAGGGTTCCGCGTCACCAGGTGACAGCCGCTTGTCGCCGAAATCAGGAGCGCCAGCATCAGACAGGCAACAACCGCGGTTCCGTACTTCCGACGGCGTGACACCCTCACGATTATTCCCTCTTTCCTTGCACTTCCACCTTGAACCCGTACTCAACCTCGCCCAGCGGCGACTCGTAATCGGCAATTAACATATAGTCGCCTTCAGGCAGTTTCGGTAGTATGAACTTGTCAAGCGTCTCCCCACTTGTTGCCGCGACTCTGTGGACTTCCGCACCCAATTGTAGCTCTCGACTCCGCCCCCGGTTCGCACGTTTTTCCTGTGCCGGGAATACCCGTACCCGCCTAACCGTTCCCGGATTGGCGTCATCACCCAGGACAGTAACATAGAAGCGTCCTGGCTCTAGTGCCTCCGCCGAACCAAAGCCTTTCCAGTCTGCATCGTCCTCACACTCGCGGGCGTTCCCACCTACGGGCCAGCAGTACGCGCCTCTCCAGCCGGGATAGCCATACGGCGGCGGTGATTCTGCGAATTTTGGCCAAGTCCCCATCACCACCCTGGGCATAGGCGGATCTCCGATGTCCTCTGCGTATGCGTTGGGCCAACCTTCCTGCTGCCGGATCTCCGGCTCATACGCCTTTTCCGGGCATTCAGGACGTGCCACGATTTGCTCCACGATGGCGTTATCCATTAGAGCGGCTTCGAGCACGGCCTTACCCTCCCCCGTCTTGTAGTCAGGTTTAGGCGTGTCCATTGCCGTACCGTTTCGGTTCAGGTAGATGACCGATCCCGAGCGCAGGTCGGTCAGTCTAATCGGCGCCACCCAATGGAATGGAACTGAGCTAAGCGCGCAAGTGGGTATGTAATTCACATGCAGGTACCCATCGATGGTTTTCTGGTCGCTGGCCGTAGGGGTAGGTAGAGGTGGAGGCGCTGGCGGAGCAGCAGGCTGCGCTCCAAGTCCCAGCTGGCAGTTGATTGTTATCAGCGGGAGAAGCGCCAGGAGCATCGCCGTGCATATCACTCGTGCTATCGACATGTACGCTCTCCCCTACTGGCTCACAATTGCAACCGTTGCATTCCATTCAACACTATAACGAGTACAGGAGCCGTTTGTTCCATTACTAAGTCTGCGTAAAAGATGCACTACCAATAAGGTTTTGGCGTCAGATTCAAGAATGCCCTCATTGCAGGTTTCACCCCCATCCTAACCTTCCCCCATCAAGGGGGAAGGGACAGAACACCTCACTAAACACCTGCAAGCAATACATGGAAATAAGGAAAGGATTCTCGTCACGCTACCGCGAAGAGGCGGGCTGCCTTGATGACCGCGACCAAGACGGGCATCATAAGGTCGCGGAGGCGTAGGGTGAGGGTGGTTACGACGAGGGCGATGACGGCGCCGCCGAGGATGTCCGCCGGGTAGTGGACACCGACATATACGCGGGAGAAGCCGTACACCACCGCCGCGATGAACAGCACCGTGCCGATGCGCCGGTTGACGCACCATACGGCTGCCGCGATGGCGAAGGCGGCGGCGGCGCTGTTGGAGGGGAAGGACGAGTCAGTGGGCTGGTAGAAGATCAGGCTGATGCCATCGAGTCCGTCGAATGGACGGGGTCTGAAGAACAGGGCGTTGCTGATGAGCACGACGAGGCTGGAGAGCGCCATGGCGGTCAGAGCAGTGAACATGCCAATCTGGTAGCGCATGCGCTGCGGGGCGTCCCTGCCGATGAACCACAGGGCGACCAGCGTCAGACCCATGCTCACCGGCACGAGATAGTCGCTGGCTACCCAACCCATCGCAATGTCAACGGCGGGGACGTAGCCGACTAAGGCGTTTATCCAGAGAAATAGCGCTTTATCTGCGTTCGCCAGCATATTGCCTCATCGAACAGGTAACGGTAGTTGCGCGACAGGGCACGCCACCAAATTTCAGTCTTGAGTGCGCCGAGTCCCGCGCCGGGCGCTTGCGCCGAGTCGCTCGCGCTGACGCGAAGCCGCCGGTTCCACAGCGAAGACAGCGCGCAGGTCAGGGTGCCGCTCGCTGCGACGGCGAGGAAGAAGAGCAGCCCCTGCTGGTTGGAGTCGAGGCCGCCGTCGTAGTCGTTGATGTTGCGCTCGGCGACGGCGAAGAACCATACGATGGCAGCGATGGCTATGGCGATGCCTAATGGACGCGCAATGATAGGATTCTTGAATAGCAGCAGTCCGCGCAGTCCGCCGATGGATGCCGCGGTCTGCATCACGCCCATACTTGCGACGAACACCATGATGAAGTAATCGACCGCGAATGAGAACATCAGCGGCAGCCTATGCGCTCTTGTCCCCTGTTCGCACAGGGGCAGGCTCTTCGACAGGCTCAGGACGGACCACGCGTTACTCCAACGGGACCGCGGCGCACCAGTCCATGTACTTTGGATTGTTGCCCGCGATGATGTCCACGTACATGTCGTTAATCTTCTGAGTGATGGGGCCTACGCCGCCCTCACCTATCGGTCGCATGTCCAGCTCGCCCACCGGGGTTACGTGCGCCGCCGTGCCGGTGAGGAATATCTCGTCCGCGAGGTAGAGCTCACTGCGCCGTATCCGCCGCTCCACGATGTCTAAGCCAAGCTCTTCGGTGGCGATTTTCATTGCGGAGTCGCGCGTGATGCCGGTCAGGTTGTTGTCGGCGACAAGCGGTGTGTGGATGACGCCGTTAGAGACAAGGAACAGGTTCTCGCCGCTGCCTTCCGACACATCGCCGTCCTGTGTCAGCATGATAGCCTCGTCGAAGCCGGAGAGGGTCGCTTCCGTCTTTGCGAGGATGCTGTTGACATAGTGGCCGGAGATTTTCACGCGCGGCGGGATTATGGTGTCGTCCACGCGCCGCCACGAGGATGTGCAGCAGCGTATCGCGCCCTCTGCCTCTATGTAGCTGCCGAACGGCACGACTATCAAGGTGAAGTCGCTGTCCAACTCTTGCAGCTTCAGGTTGGCGACCAGTTCCTGGCTCTTGTAAGCGAGGGGGCGGATGTACAGGTCTTGCTTGTAGCCGCAGCGCTGAAGCAGGTCGAGCGTGATGTCGCACAGGTCGTCCACGCCGTATGGGATGTCCATCATCATGATGCGGCAACCCTGAATGAGCCGCTCGTAGTGCTCGCGCATGCGGAAGACGTAGAGCTTGTCGTGGTCCGCGTTCCAGTTGCCCCGTATGCCCTCGAACACGGCAGTGCCGTAGTGGAGGGCATGGGTTGTAACGCTCACCTTCGCCTCCGATAGGGGAACGACTTGTCCGCGGAAGAAGGCAAGGGCTTGAGGCATTTGGGAACTCTCCTTATCAGTGATTCGTCAAGCACATATTATAAGGCGAACAAGGGTATAATGTGCAACCCACTTAAGGGTTAGGGCTGGACATTGTTCATTTCACCCCCTTCCTAACCTTCCCCCATCGAGGGGGAAGGGACTTTGAGCCTCCATTTGTGAACACTTTGGACATTTACCTACCCTTGTCAGCCCCTCAAGGGGGAAGGGACTTTTGTCACCTAGAAGGATACGCTGTCCTCAAGGGCTGTAAAGTTGACCGCGTACATAGGCGTTGCTAAACTCAGCGCGTCCCTAGACTGAGCAGATATCGAGCGCGTCAATGTCCCCGAGCGGCCAATCCGACAATACATCACCCATTTTAGAAGTGCGCGACCTGGTAAAGGATTTCGGCGGCGTGCGCGCAGTTGACCATTGCTCGCTCGACGTCAAGCCAGGCACCATAACCGGACTGATAGGGCCGAACGGAGCGGGCAAGACCACGCTCTTCAACCTCATCAGCGGGTTCCACAAGCCGACGAGCGGGACAATCACCTTCCTCGGACGGCGCATCGAAGGGATGGAAGCGCACGAGACCTTTCACACGGGACTTGTCCGCACATTCCAGATTCCGCGCGAGTTCAAGCAGATGACGGTGCTGGAAAACCTTATGCTCGTGCCCGCGAACCAGAGCGGGGAACGGATGTGGACTTCGTGGTTTCTGCCGTGGCGCATAGGTCCGCAGGAGCGGGCGATAGAGCGGCAGGCGCTGGAGACGCTGGAGTTTCTGAACCTCGCGCACCTGAAGGACGAGTACGCGGCAAACCTCTCCGGCGGGCAGAAGAAGCTGCTGGAACTGGGCAGGACGCTGATGGCGCGGCCCAAGATGATCCTGCTGGACGAGCCGAGTGCGGGCGTCAGTCCGGCGCTGACGGAGCTGCTGATGGAGGACATCCGCCGCGCGCAGGAAGAGACGGGCATTACCATCCTCATCATCGAGCACAACATGCATGTGGTCATGAGCCTCTGCGACCCGGTTATCGTGATGAGCGAGGGCAGGAAGCTCATGGAGGGAACGCCGGAAGAGGTGCAGAGCGATGAGGATGTGCTGAGCGCGTATCTGGGATTTAGCGGTCAGGGTACGGGAGACAACATGGATGGACAGGATGGATAGGACGATGAGATACAGGGGATGCCGGGGATGAGCATACTGACGGTCGAGAGTATAGTCGCGGGGTATGGGGAGACGGAGATTCTTCACGGCGTATCTATGCATGTGGAGGCTGGGGAGGCGGTTACGCTTTTCGGTCCGAACGGCTGCGGCAAATCAACTCTCATGAAGACCATTTTCGGGCTGCTGACGCCGACACGGGGGCGGGTCGTCTTCGAGGATACCGACATTACGGGCATGGCTACGGACAGGCTCATTCGGATGGGCATGTCCTATGTGCCGCAGACGGGCAACATCTTTTCGTCGCTGTCGATCGAGGAGAATCTGGAGATGGGCGCGTTCGCGGACGACAGAGATATGCGGGGGCGCATATCTGAGATATATGGCATGTTCCCTGACCTGGAGCGTAGCAGACGGCAACGGGCGGGCAACCTGTCCGGCGGGCAGCGGCAGATGCTTGCGTTCGGGCGGGCGCTGATGCTGAGGCCCAGGCTGCTACTGCTGGACGAGCCTTCGGCGGGCCTGTCGCCCATTGTGGCGCAGCTTATATTCGACAGGCTGCGGGACATACAAGGAACAGGCATCGCAATACTGATAATCGAGCACAACATACGGACGGCGCTCGCCATGTCCGACAGGGGGTATGTGCTTGCGGACGGCGAGAACCAGCTTGACGGGAGCGCAACGGGCTTGCTCGACAATCCTGAGATTGGGCGGCTGTACCTTGGTGGCAGGACGGGGGCTAACAAGGATGGACAGGATTTTCACCCCCATCCTAACCTTCCCCCATCAAGGGGGAAGGGACTGAATGTCCCATGTCAGCACGTGTAAGCGATACCAAGGGATGCACAGGGTAGAGGAAGACTTGAACTGATGTCGATGCAATCGGTGGCGATACGCGCTCGGACGGCGGCTCACAGCGAGACCGGCTGGGGCGTCGCCGTGGCGATTCTGTGCTGCGCGCTGTTCGTGGCCGCGCCGGGCAAGATGGTGAACGGGTTGCTGCTGGGCAGCATGATTGCGCTCGGCGCCATCGGCATCACGCTGATATACAGCATCCTGCGCTTCGCCCACATCGCGCACGGCGACTATATGACGCTGGGCGCGTACATAACGCTCTTCCTGCTCACTGTCGGGCTGCCCGTGCTTGGAATCGAGGGCGCAGGCTTCGGACCGTTCACCTTCGGCTACCCGCTGCTCATAGCGCTACCTGTAACGGTCGGCGTGTGCTGCGCTATCGCGGTTGCCATCGACTACTCGGTCTATGAGCGGCTGCGCGAGCGCGGCACGGGCCTGGTAACGCTCTCGATGGTATCGCTCGGCATCGCCATTGGTGTGCGCGGCGCGATACAGATGCTATGGGGCACAGAACCACAGAGACTGCCACGTGCGTCGAAGCCCTTCTACCATATCGACTTCGAGGTAGCGCTGCCCGGAGGCGGGGCGCTGCCATTCGACATGCGCATCCCGCCGGACAATATATTCCTCGGGTTGAGCGCCATCGCACTTGTGGGCGCGCTGTACCTGTTCCTGAATCGCACTCGCACCGGCAAGGCGATGCGCGCCACATCGGACAACATCGACCTCGCGCGCGTTACGGGCATCAACACCACACGCATAATCCAGTGGACATGGATAATAGCAGCCGCATACGCAGCAATTGCGGGAACCCTGATAGCCGTCGCGCAGGCGCAGATGCTGCCGAACTCCGGCTGGAACACGCTGATTCCGATGTTCGCGGCGGTTACGCTTGGGGGCATTGGCAAGCCCTGGGGCGCGCTGGTCGGCGGGCTGCTCATCGGCATTACGATGGAGGTGTCAACCGAGTGGATGACGCCGGCGTACAAGCCCGCGGTGGCGTTTACCGTAATGCTGCTTGTGCTGCTTATACGCCCAAGAGGGTTGTTCGGCGACAGGGACGGGAGCTAACAGGATATACAGGATGGGCAGGTTGCAGGGGTTATGGACATAGTATATTTTCTCGCGGGCTTCGGCATTCTGGCGGGCATCTACGCCATATTCACGCTTGGGCTGAATGTACACTGGGGCTATACGGGGCTGTTCAACATAGGCGTGGCAGGGTTCTTCGCGCTTGGAGCATATACGTCCGCGCTGCTGACCACCGCGCCGCCCTCGGCCGAGTTGTTCGAGGACTTTTTGTATGGGGGCAATCTTGCCGCCGCGCTGAAGCTTGGGGTTGACGCATGGTTCGTGGTGGCACTAGCGTGCGCCGCCGTGGTGAGCGGCATTGTCGCGCTCGTGGTGGGCGGGATTACACTGCGCCTGCGCGACGACTACCTTGCCATATCCACGCTAGGCATCGCGGAGAGCGTCCGTCTGGTATTTCTCAACGAGAAGTGGCTTGGCAACGGGTCGCGAGGGCTGTACAACATTCCCAAGTTCCTGGGAGACCGGGTTTCTCCGGACCAGTACGACCTGCTGTATTTTGTGGTGGTAGTGGTGGTGCTCGCGGCACTCTACTTCGCCATTCAGCGCGCCATCGACTCGCCGTGGGGCCGAGTGCTGCGCGCCATCCGCGAGGATGAAGAGGCGACGGCTGCTGCGGGCAAGAATGTGTTCCGGTTCAAGCTGCAAGCGTTCATTCTGGGCGCGGCGGTTATGGGTATCGGGGGCGCGCTCTACGCGCACGGCTTCCGCTATGTCGATCCGTTCGTGTTCGATCCGCTGCTGGCGACGTTCATCATCTGGGTGATGCTGATGGTCGGAGGGAGCGGCAACAATCTCGGCGCTCTGCTGGGCGCGTTCATAGTCTGGGGGATATGGAGCGGCACCCAGTTCCTGCCGGAAGGCATCAACAACCCTAACCTGCGCTTCTTCCTCATAGGCTTCCTGCTGGTGCTGGTGATTCTGCTGCGCCCCAGCGGGATGCTGGGTGAGCGGCGGAGGGTGTCGGAGGGGTAAAATTAACATCGATGGACAGGATGGATAGGATAAGTTGATTTACGCAGAAGAGAGGAAAGGACTATCTGATGATATATGACATGCGAATCTACGACTTGCAGCCCGGCTCGGTGCCGCAGTACATGAAGGCGGTGGAAGAGGTCGCCATCAAGATACGGGATGACTACGGAGTGAAGCTGGCGGGCTGGTACTACACTGACATCGGTCCGCTGAACCGCATCGTTCACATCTGGGCGTACAGGGACTATACGCACTTCGAGGAGGCGCGGGAGCAGGTGCGCTCGGATCCGCGCTGGACGAACGAGTACATGCCGCGCGTACGGGGACTGGCGGTCAGGCAGCAGGATATGATAATGAAGGGCGCGGACTTCTTCCCGGGGCCGCAGTAGCGGACTGCTGTCGGCGTCGCCTGCGAACGGAGAACGCTAGCGTGGAACTGTAACGAAACGCTCTACCAATCCCCTCAGAACATCGACAGCGCCCTCAAGCCGCGCGACGCTCGTTTGCACATCCGAAATGTCATCGCGCACTTCCTTGAAGTCATCCCTGATTCCAAGGCGCATCTTTTCCCTGTCTTCGTCCGAAGTGTTCATGCGCTGAATGAGGCGGCTTTCAGTATTGTCCATGCGCTGATTTATACGTTCTTCCATCTTGTCCATGCGGCGAAACACGAAGAAAAAGAAGGCCACTTGCACGCCGATAGTCGGGACGAGCACTGAGGCGATGATGGTGAGTATGTCTGATGACATTGATGGTGACTCCTGTGCGATTGATTATGCGCCTTGCCGCATTATCAGTCAAGCGGGGGCAGGTACTTGCGGTCCACCTTCGCGATGTAGCTGAAAGTGGGGTTGACGAACTGGGTGCAGCGCGCCTCCAGCACTTGCCCAAGGAAGAGATATGCCTCGCCGCGCGTGAAGCCGTAGTCGTGCTGAAGCCACAGAATCATCTCGGATAGCGCGGTGCGGAATGCGTCCTCGGCGGGACGCGCCATCGCGGTGGTCATAATGTGAGTGTCGTTGGTGATGCGGGGCCAGGTCATTCCAGCGGGCAGCGGTACGAGCTCGCAGCGAAGGCGTGCCATGCCGCCTGTCTCGATGCCGCCCGCGCCGCAGATTTCGCCGTCGCCCTGCCGGGCATGCATGTCACCGATGTGGAGCAGGGCTCCGGGCACATTGACCGGCAGCCACACCGACGCGCCTGTGGTCACTTCCTGAATGTCGAAGTTGCCGCCCCACTCGCCTGCCCATGCGTTCGTGCGGCGCTCGTGCTTCGGCGCGACACCGACCACGCCCAGCATAGGCGCTATCGGGATTTGAAGCGTGTCGGACCACAGGATGTTGCCGTCGCGTATCTGCACGACCTTGTGGTGGCGTCCCACACCGCTGTCTCCCATCCAGCCGGGCATCGCGCTCGTGCTGCCGCGATAATTGGTGAATCCGAACGGCTCGGTTACAATCTCGCCGACATGCACGATGAGCGCCATGCCCGGTTCCGCGCCGTTGACGTAGATGCAGCCGCTGGACGGGTTGCCCGCGCGCAGCAGTTCGCGCAGGCGCTCGCCGTCGGGATGGTCGTCCAGCCAGGGGCCACGGTTCATCTGGGTAACGACCTCGAACTCCTCGCCGGGGTCAACCCACATGGTGGGGGCATTGTCGGGGCCGGTCTCGAAGTAGAGGATGTCTTTGGTGGCGCGCTGCATGGCAATTGCTCCTTCGTATCCGGTCAGGAATTGGCTTGTCGAGCGCTAGTATATCAGTACAACTCCAGCGCGTGATGAAGCCACTCGTTCTTGCTATAATCTGAAGAGTGGAAGGAGTAAGGCGATGATTGAATCCACGATTACGGACGCCGAACAAGTAACTTTGCCTGATTCGGTGCGAGAGGCGCTTGACGTAAAGACCGGAGACAGGCTGCGCTACTACATCATCGAGGGAGAGGTGCGTGTCGTTAGGGCAGGTCCTATCAGTAGATTGAAGGGCGCGCTGAAGTACGACGGCCCGCCCGTAAGCATCGAGGAGATGAACCGGACTATCTCCGAAGGGGCAGGCAGGAGATGGTTGGCGTAGATATGCTGAATACGCAACTCGCAGGGTTGCCTTTTTTATGGTTATTGGCTATAGTTTGCATACTATTTTGGGATAATCCAGCATGATTCGGCTTGATGTCCCTATGTGGACTTGTGCAAAGTCGAAAAACCTTTACAGAGGAGATAGAGCATGGCTACTGCGAACGGCTCAAGAGGCGATGTAGTTCTGGATGTGAACGACCTCCGAACCTACTTCGTGACACGCTGGGGCGTGGTTAAGGCGGTGGACGGCGTAAGCTTCCAGCTTCGACGCGGCGAGACACTCGGCATCGTGGGTGAATCCGGTTCCGGCAAGTCCGTTACCTCACTTTCCATCATGCGCTTAGTGCCCTCGCCTCCAGGACATATCGTTGGCGGAGAGGTGCATCTGAGCGGCGAGGACATTCTCCAGGTCGATGAGAAAGAGATGGAGAAGATTCGCGGGGACCGCATCGCTATGGTGCTGCAGGACCCGATGACAGCACTCAACCCGGTGTTCGACATCGACGATCAGGTGGGCGAGGCGCTGAAGATTCACCGCAGCATGAAGGGCAACGCCCTGCGCGACCAGGTCATTGACATGCTCCGCAAGGTCCGCATTCCCGCGCCGGAAGTCCGGATTCGCGACTATCCGCACCAGCTTTCGGGTGGCATGCGCCAGCGCGTGGTCGGAGCTATCGGCATCTCCTGCGACCCTGAGGTGCTTATCGCCGACGAGCCTACGACTTCTCTCGACGTTACGATTCAGGCGCAGTACCTCCGCCTGCTGAAGGACTTGCAAGCGGAAACGGGCGTGGGCATTATGTTCATCACGCACGACTTCGGCATCGTCGCCAAGATGTGCGACAGGGTGGCAGTGATGTACGCCGGCCGCATCGTCGAGCACGCGGACGTACGCACTATCTTCAATAACCCGAAGCACGAGTACACGAAGGCGCTCATCAACTCGGTGCCGAAGCTCGAGGAGAAGACAGGCCGACTGGCGCAGATCGAGGGCCAGCCGCCGCTGCTCTACAACCTGCCGCCGGGCGACGCATTCGCGGACCGCACTCCCCTGCCGACGCTTGAGAAGGACTTCCAGATTCGCCCAGAGTTGGTCGAGATCGAGCCCGACCACTGGGTACAGTTGTCGCACTCTTCAGTGGAGGAGTTCGACAATTACAAGCACCTCGTTCCCTACGGCGCGGAGTACTAGACGGTAAGATGGATACCGTCACACCCCCATCCTAACCTTCCCCCATCAAGGGGGAAGGAACTGGTGAAGCGGGCTTCCTCCGCCAAGGGGGAAGAAACTTAATGATGAAGCAGGTATATGAAACAAGGCTGGTGTTAAGACATGACAACTAATGGCACTTCTTCCAACGGGGCAGTGAACCGCTTTGGCGTTGAGTCAGCCCCCGGCGTGGACAGCAATTCCGACGCCATTATATCGGTGCGACATCTTCGCAAGTGGTTCCCCGTAGGCAATTCGTTCCTCAGCAGGAACAAGAGCATTCTGAAGGCGGTGGACGATGTCAGCTTCGACATCGAGCGCGGCAAGACGATGGGTCTCGTGGGTGAGTCCGGTTGCGGCAAGACCACTACACTGAAGGTTATGCTGGGCCTCGAAGAGCCGACATCCGGCCAGGTATTTTTCGAGGGAGAGGACGTCGCGACACTCAGCCGCGCCGGGAAGCGCGAGTTGCGCAGCTCGCTGCAGGCGGTGTTCCAAGACCCGTGGGCGTCGCTGAATCCTCGCATGCGTGTGGGCAGCATCATCGGCGAGCCTCTTGAAGTCAACACAACTATGACCAAGAGCCAGATTTCAACCCGCGTGCAAGAACTGCTTGAAGAGGTGGGACTGCCGCCATATCAGGCATCGCTATTCCCGCACGAGTTCAGCGGCGGCCAGCGCCAGAGGATCGGTGTTGCGCGGGCGCTCTCACTGAACCCCAAGGTCATCGCGCTGGACGAGCCGGTCTCCGCGCTGGATGTGTCCATTCGAGCGCAGATAATGAATCTGCTCGTGGACCTTCAGCAGGAACACGGGCT
The DNA here is from genome assembly GCA_965204855.1 of Dehalococcoidia bacterium. GTDB lineage: Bacteria > Chloroflexota > Dehalococcoidia > Lucifugimonadales > JADFKI01 > Bin90. The sequence goes on along the minus strand of OZ242018.1, from coordinate 160,499 downwards.
GGCGTACATCATGGTCGCGCACAACCTCGCGACGGTGCGCTACATGTGCGACCGAATGGCGGTGATGTATCTCGGCGTGGTGCAGGAGATGGGCGACACGGAGAGCATCTTCAACAATCCGGTGCATCTGTACACGAATGCGCTGCTCTCGGCGGCGCTGCCATCGCATCCGGACATACAGCGCGAGGAGATTGTGCTGCCGGGTGAGGTCGTATCGCCGGTGGACCCGCCGGAAGGCGATGTGTTCATGACGCGCACGCCGCTCGAGGTTGACCCCAATCACGAGTACGCGAAGTCGCGCCCGCCACTGATTGAGATCGAGCCTGACCACTGGGTGGTGGAGACGCCGTGGAGCACTATCAGCAACGCGCAGGAACAGGGAGTGGACCTGACTACGCTGGTGGAGTAACCGGACATCGATGTACAGGATGCCCAAGATTAGATAAAAAAGGGGCGGTCAAATTGACCGCCCCTTCTGCTTTATATGTCCACAGGGTCTAGTTCACCGTGAAGGTGCCTATCTTTTCGCCATCGCAGAGGATTTCGAATCCCCCCGCGGTCGGCACGCTGAATGAGTAGCTTCGGCGAGTGCCTGTTTCAAGGTCCAGGTCAACTTCCGTAACGCCTGGAGCAAATGCCCCACCCGAACTGCTTATCACTAACCCCTCAATCCGATAATTCGCTTGCTCGCGCTCGCCTTGCAACTCCGTAGAGCCTGTGGCGGTCGTAGTCACCTCACCGCCCGTGAGTTGAACGGCGAAGTTCACGCGAGATCCCTCGCTCACTGTGATGTCGGCGGGGTCAGCGGTGCAGCCCGCGTCCGTCTTCTCCACATCCACGCGGAACTGTTCGAACGCGGCCACCGGGGAGCGATGGAACTCACCTGTCTTGTCGTCGTCTCTGCGTGCCGGACGGCGGTCTCCCGATTCCACGCCGCAAGCGATTGCGACCATGCTTCCCAGGATAATGAAAACCATGGAAATGTACACCAGCCGAACACTTCGTGCATTGCTCATCATAGGCATCCTCGTCAGTAATCAGTTTCAGAAGGTAGCGCTCAAGTTAGGTCAGCTTAATACAATGCGCTTGCGTAAATTATAACGGCGCTCCGCTTAAGGTCAAGCCTGAGCAGAGCGCCGATTGCAAATCTATTTCGGTTCGCGCCAATCCTTAGAGCTGGCGCAGTCGTGGGTCGAAGCGGTCTCGCATCCAGTCGCCGAGGAAGTTCAGCGACATAACGACCAGGAATATGCAGAAGCCGGGGAAGAACGATATCCACCAGGCATCTTCGATATAGACGCGTCCGTCATTCACCATCGCGCCCCATGCGGGTGTGGGCGGCGGGATGCCGGCGCCCAGGAAGCTCAATATCGCTTCAGTGAGGATGAGCTGGCCGACACGCAATGTCGCAATGACGATGACCGTATTTATCACGCCGGGCAGCAGGTGCCATACCATGATTCGGAAGGTGGATGCACCCGCAACCTGCGCGAGGCTCACATAGTCGCGCGTCTTGAGTGAGAGGACCTCACCGCGCACATTACGCACGAACGGCGTCCATGATAACAGCGCGAGCAGTCCAATCAGGATGATGAATGTCTGGCCGATAGCGATTACGACCACGATAGCGACGAGAATGAACGGCAGGCCGAGCCAGATGTCGGTTACACGCATAATTACTTCGTCGATGAGGCCGCCGAACCAGCCTGCGACAAGCCCCATCGAGACGCCGATGAGCAGCCCGCTGGACAGGGCGATGCTGACGACCACGAGAGACACCCGCGCGCCGTGAATCAGGCGGCTGAGCAGGTCGCGACCAATGTTGTCGCCACCGAGCAGGTAACTGGTAGTCGGGATTCGCACCTTGGATCTCAGGTTCGCCTGCTGAAGGAAGGCGTCGTTAATCGCCTCTTCATCGCGCAGTTGGTCCGGTGTCAGAGTAACCCCGAACCGCTCGGCCGCTTCCGTCACGCTCGTGAGAACGGGCCTCGGAATGGCGGCGTCCTGGACATTAATTTCCAAGCCTGCCTGCTTCTCAAACGACTCTTCCGCGACAATGCCGCCATAGAGGGGGTCAGCTATCTGCTCCAGAGACATTTCCACACCGTACTGTTCGGCGGCGGCGAGGATATTGAGTCCGACAGGCGTCCACGGCGCATCTTCGCCGGCGTCTATTTGGCGCACTTCCGTAATCGTCGCTAGTTCCATCACATTAGCGCGTACGTCGGCTTGGTCCCTGAACGCTTCACGAATCGCCTTTGCGTCTCCCCTAATCTCCGGCTCTATCGTGACATTATATCGCTCCGCCGCCTCCGCGACTGACAGATTGACGAACTCGCCGTCAATAGCGGCCACGAGAGGCAGGTCTTGAACCGAAACCAATTTCGCGTCTTCCCATGCGGGAGCCAAAATCGTGTAGTCCGGAATTGCCGTGATGGGGTTGTGCGGCGCGATTACATTCGCAAACAGCGCTGTGAGAATCAGCAGCGTCAGAACAACGATCGATATTAGCGGCCAGCGCTTTATCTTGTTCCAAAAGCCTGCAATCCCGGTTGTTGACTCGGTTAAACCCTGAGTCAGGTCAGCAGAAAGTTCCGCTTGAGCCATTGAATCACACCTTTGGTATTAGTTATCAGTGGTCGGTACAGCGCCCTTCGACAAACTCAGGGCGCAAGAGTTTGGAACTTGCGCTTCCCTAAGCGTAGCGAATGCGCGGGTCTATCAATGCGTACAGCATGTCGGTCAGGAAGTTCATAATCACATAGAACGAAGTGAACACCATCACCACCGCGACCATTACGGGGAAGTCATTGTCCTGGATAGAGCCGAACGCCAGCCTGCCAAGCCCATTGATGGCGAAGATGGATTCGGTTACGACCGCGCCCGTGATGAATCCGGTCAGAAGCAGCGCCGAGAATGTGAGCGGCGCGATGAGAGCATTCCTGAAACCGTGCTTCCATATTACGGTATTAGTGGATACGCCCTTAGCGCGAGCGAGCTTGATGAACTCGGAGTCCAGTATCTCCAGCATCGCGGAGCGCACCAGCCTAAGGTAGCTCGCGGCGGCTATCCAGCCCAGCGTTATCGTGGGCAGGATGTAGTATTTCCATGGGAATAAGCCCTCTCCTAATGTGCCGGTGGGCAGCCATTTAAGGCGCACTGAAAATAGGAGAATGAGCATAATCGCCACCCAGAACACGGGCAGCGCCTGTCCGAAGAGCGCGAAACCGCGCGCTATTAAGTCAAGCAGGGAGCCGCGTCTCACAGCGGATAGCACGCCCAGCGGTATCCCGACGATGGACGCGAATAAGAAAGAAGAAGCCGCCAGCTTGAGCGTAACAGGAAGGCTGATCACGACTTTGTCGAACACGCTCTTTCTGTCAATCAGGCTGTCCTGCCAGTTGCCCTTCAGGATATTGCCCAGCCAGACCGCGTATTGCCAAATTATAGGCTTGTCCAGCCCAAGCTCTCTACCGAGGTCATCCCAGCGTTCCTGAGTGATGCCGTAGCCGCCCTCTTGAGCGTACAAGTAGCGCGGGTCGCCGTACACTCTCGACAGGGTGAAAGTCAGCAGGGTCGCGCCGATGAGCGCGAATGCGCCAAATGTGATGCGTCTGATAAGGAAGTTAATCATCTATCCACGCTTCTCCCCGTCGGTTAGCTTCTTATCATTCGCCCCGTAGTCACCCCGTCGGTGTGAATGACAGACAGGAAGCAATTAGTTAGTGGTGAGTGGGATGCGTAGCCACATCCCACTAATAGGTCTTGAATCGAAGTCTTAGTGCAGGCGCACCGTCGAGTTGGGGAGCGCCTGCACCGCTAAGTCGTTGTATCCGCAGAATTACTGAGCCAGCTTGATTGTGCGGACGTTGTTGATTCCGGCGAGGTTACCGTTGGCGATAGGCCTCTGGTCCCATTCCGCAATCAGGTCAGGGTTGTAAGCGGGCCAGATGGGAATCTCGAACACGCCTACGCATGCGGCCCACTTGCGGTTGTTGTCGTAGAACGCCGCCGCGAGCTCTTCGCGCTTAGCCTTGTCAGGCTCGCCTGCCATCTCGAGGTAGGTCTGCGCCGCGAAGGGGAGTTCCTGCGCTACGCCATAACCACCCGCGCTGATGGAGCTCATCACGAAGCCGTGCGCCCAGTCATAGGGGAAGTTGGCCTTGTTCTCGTCGCCGCAGCCAGTGAACATAGTCTTGTTCGTGCGGGCAACGAGACCCGGGCGGAAGGTGCCGTACTCGGTCTTAATCAGGTTGACCTTAACATTAAGGTTGTCCTGCCAGCCCGCGCCGACCGCCTCACCGACGTCCGAGTTGAGCTCGCCGGTCCCAATCCACATGTCGGTCTCAAAGCCGTCGGGGTAGCCTGCCTCGGTCAGCAGGTCCTTGGCCATGGCGAAGTCAGTCCCCCAGTTCCACTCGTCCCGATAACTCGGGTTGTTGATGGAGAGGTACGGCTGGTGGTTCACAACGCCGAGACCGGCGATTGTGTTCTCCAGCAGCGACTCGCGCTCGATTGCCCAAGCGAGGCCGTTGCGAACGAGCCTAGCGGACTGCATTGAAGCAGTATCCTCACTGTATGCGCCATCCTCGAACGGGTCGCCGATGTGCGGGAACTCAGCGGTGCCCGCGCCTGCGCGGTCACGCTCGAGCGCGTCGCCCGTCAGAGCGCCGAACTCTTCCCAGTAGTTGCCGGCTGCCATCGAGATGTTGAACATAGAGTTGAACTTGCCGCCGCGCTGCGCTTCATATCCGTCGGCTATCAGGCCGGGGATGTCAGCAAGCGCAACCTGCGCTATCTGCGCTTCGCCCGCTTCAAGGGCTGCCCTGCGGGACTCGCCAGCGGGGATGTCGCGCCATTCAATTTCTGCGACGTGCGGGCCGATGTTGCCCTCGCCAGCCGCGTAGTAGTCAGCGAATGCCGACAGCTTAAAAGTCTTCTGCTGTGTCCACTCATCCACGCGGAAGGCGCCGACGCCGGTGTAGTCGTCCTGCATGCCCTCGACGCCCTTTTCGTCAAAGACCTTCTTGCTGACGATACCCGCCGTCTGCCAGAAGCGGCTGAAGCGGTGCAGTACGCCACGGCTGTCGTAGTTGCGGTATTGCAGGCGCACGGTGTAGGTGTCAACGGGGTCCATGCTCGCAATCAGCGGAGCAAAGTCGCCCGCCTGCCCGTGAACCGACTCGGGGTTCGTAACCGAGTTCGCGTCGTTGTAAGAGAACGCCACGTCTTCGGATGTCATTTCACCCATGCCGTTGTGGAACTGCACGCCCTGGCGGAGCGTGAAGTCGCCGAACTCCAGCGACGGATCAAGCGTGAACTCAGTGGCGAGCATCGGCTCGATGGTGGGTGAACCCTGGTCGTCCAGCGCGGAGTTGAACAGGGTCTCCGTCATGCCGGACATATAGATGATTTCCGCGCAGCCGCCCGCGCTAGCGGAGCAGAAGCGAGGAAGTCCGTTGGGTGCGCCAATGCGCGTTACGGCTATAAGCAGCTTGCCTTCCGGAGCCATCATCATCATGTCTCCGCCGCCGCTCGGCGCTGCAGGCGCTGGCGCAGAAGTCTGTGCCGCTGGTGCCGCCGGCGGTGTCGTGGCCTGCGCGGCCGGTGCCGCGGGCGCGGGCGCCGCTGCCTGTGGCGCTGCGGGTGCCGCAGGTGCCTGCGGAGCCGCTGCGGGTGCGGGCGCCGCCGCGGGCGCTGAACATGCAAGCGCGCCAATCAGCGCGGTCGCAGCTACCGCCCCAAATAGGAGCTTCTTTCCTAACCACTTAGGTCTCATATTGTCCCTCCTCGTCTGGCTTCCATCTTTCCCGAAAGGGTTTCGACTCATAGCCTTGCCTATGAGTGTGAGTTGCTGGATATTTAACATACATTCAGACGACAAGTCAAGGCTTTGGGTTTGAAATTGCCGCAAAACCGCACAAATACATGACGAGTTCGCCTAAGCGATATTAACAGGGGCACAGGACAAGTTGCCAATCAGCAAAACAAAATATCGTAAAACAAGAAACACGGCGCGCGAGTCGGCGACATGTCCGACTTAAGCCAGGGCGTGCTACAGGAACATTGAGAAGTGAAAAAGACCCCGCATATTGTAGCGGAATAGCGGATTCCGCGGCGGTGCAACGGCAGGATGAGCGGCCTGCGCCCCTTGTGATAGAATGACGGCTAACGATAGAGAGGGGCAGCACACAGGACGCGCCTCACTGAAACGACTTGACAGGGAGGAATCGAATGGCAGACTTCGAAGGCATTTTGCCCGCAATCATCACGCCCATGGGAGAGGACGGCAGGCTGAATGAAGCGGCTTTCCGAGAGGTAATGGAGTACAACATACAGGCAGGTGTGCATGGATTCTGGATTGCTGGCGGCACGGGAGAGAGCGTGCTGCTCGACGACGAAGAGAACATGCGGATAGCGGAAGCGGCAGCCGACCAGAATCGCGGGCGGGTCAACAACATCATGCATGTGGGCGCGGCGACGACTGAGCGCGCCGCGAAACTAGCGGAACATGCCGCCAAGATGGGCAACGAAGCCATCTGCTGCGTACCGCCGTTCTTCTACCGCCAGAGCGACGACGCGATTGTCGAGCATTACAGGATAGTGGGTGAGGCGGCGGACATTCCGCTGTTCGTGTACAACCTGCCGCAGTCCACCGGCGTGGAGATAACGCCGGAACTGATGCAGAAGATACAGGACCGCGTGCCGCAGCTGAAGGGGCTGAAGCACTCGGCAATCACTTTCGCCAACGTGCGCGCGTTCGCCCACATGGGGCTGGACTGCCTCATCGGGAACAGCATGCTGATGCTGCCCGCGCTCACCATCGGCGCGACGGGCTGCGTGGACGGGCCCCCGAACTACGCGCCCGAACTCTGGGTGGACATCTGGGACGCTTACCAGGACGGCGACTGGGAGCGCGCGGAGGCGGCGCAGGACAGGGCGAGCGACGCGACGCTGCTGGCGCGCGAGCACGGGCTGCACCCGACCGCCAAGTTCATTCTGAGCGAGCGGCTGGGGATCGACTGCGGCGACCCGCGCCCGCCGGGACTGCCCCTTACGCCGGAGCAGCAGGCCGATGTGCTGGCGCGAATGGGCCAGATCGGAATCGGCAAGGTAGCCGTGGCGCAGGGCGACGACTAGGCGAACTAACATCGATTTACAGGATAAACAGGATAGGGAGCGAAGGGCAGGCGTCGTGCCTGCCCTTCGTCTATTCAGATATTTAGGGGAATATGCAAAAGGCGCATCTTCGGGGCGATTCCAAGCGTTCTCACCCCCATCCTAACCTTCCCCCATCGAGGGGGAAGGGACTCTTCCATATTTCCCACATTTACACGATATACATCACACCGCCCGCCCGCATCGTCTATAATTGGGGAGTTGGAATCAATATCAGGCGGTGCCATGTCGTGGGCATAGCGCTACCGACATAGGAGGTCTATGTGGAGAAATTCTTTGCGATGGCGCTGAGGGGCGGGCTTTCCTTCTTGCTCGGCTTGCTGTTCGGCATAGCCGGGCTATTCATCGTCCATTTCGTCTTTTTCAATTTTCCATTCTTCCGGGTGACGCTGTTTCTCATGGCGCTAGGATCAGGATTCGGCGTCGGCATCGCGGTGTTCCTCTCATGGCTGAAACCTGAGTCAACGTTCGACGTCAAGCTCATCGGCTGCGCGCTGGCTTTCGGCGCCGCGTTGATTGGCGCAATCGGAGGCTACTACTACACCGAGATTTTCGATGTAGAAGTGCGTAACGTTACGCAGATTTCCACGGGCTACCTGAAGTCGCCCGCCGTATGGGTGTATGTGATGTGGGGGACCCTCTTCTCCACGGCGCTGGGAGGGGTGTACTACGGCTTCAGGCTCTTCCGCTACCACGAGGTATAACTCACATGGATTAACAGGAGAGAGTTTATATGAGCGACAAAGCGGTTGAAGGCGTGAATACGCTGACATTCGACCTGTTCGGCACGGTGCTCGACCTTGCGGGCAGCCTGATGCCACACATAGACGAGTTTCTGGCGAAGCGCGAGTCTCCAATCGACGCGGCGGCGTTCTGGGCGCAGTGGCGCCTGCGGCAGCGCGTGGAGCAGTACCAGGACACCATCCTGATGCTGGGGCACAGCGGCTATCTGACCGTCTGCAAGTATGGCTTCATATACACTCTCCGCTCCAACAACATCCCCTTCAACCACGAAGAGGTCGAAGAGTTCATGAAGGTCTGGCAGCAGCTCAAGCCCTTCGATGACGCCGTAAGCGGCTTGCACCGTCTCAAGGGGCACTACAAGCTCGTCGGCCTGTCCAATGGCGAGCCGTGGTATCTCGACCATCTGGTGAAGAACCGGATCAAGTTCGACTTCGATGCCGTCATTTCGGTGGAAGAGGCAGGGGCGTTCAAGCCGCATCCCGGCGTCTATCGCAAGGCGGCGCGCATCCTCGAAGCGGAGGTGGGGGAACTGATGATGGTCGCGTCCCACTCCTTTGACATCATGGGCGCGCGTGCGTGCGGCTATCGCGGCGCATACGTCAACCGATACGGGTTGCCTATGGAAGAATCTCCGTACCAGCCGGACATCATGACAGTTGACTTCGAGCAGCTCGCGGACTACCTCATAGACGGAACCGTGCCCACACTGCCCGACACGCTGCCGTACAGGGAGGAGTAAGCCATGACAGCGCTAGGCACCGATGCAATCGTAATCGGAGGCGGGGTTATAGGCTGCTCAATCGGCTATCACCTCGCCAAGGCGGGCGTCAGCACCACGATTCTTGAGCGCGGGGAAGTCGGGATGGCAGCGTCCAATGCGGCTTCCGGCATCCTTTCTTCGCTGTTCGGCAATCCTACGGACCCTTATACGCGGCTTGTGAACACCAGTCTGGAGATGTTCCACGAGCTCGCGCCGGAACTCGCGGAAGCGTCGGGCGTGGATATCGAACTCGTGCAGAGCGGCGAACTCGAACTCGCGCTCAGCGAGGAGGAGGCGCAGATGCTTCACGCGGCAGTTGTCGAGGGCGGCTGGCGCAGCTCAGAGGCGCAGTGGCTGGACGCCGAGGCAGTGCGGGAGATGGAGCCGATGCTCAGCGACCGCATCGCGGGCGGGATTTTCATGCCGGAGGTCTGCCGCGTCAACAACCAACGGTTGAGTGCGGCATACGCGCGCGCCGCGGAACGATATGGCGCGACGGTGCGGGAGCACACAGAGGTCATAAGCATGGTACGCAGCGGCTTGCGTATCAGCGGCGTCCGCCTGCACAACGAAGAGTTGCTGGCAGACCATGTAGTCATCGCCGCCGGACCGTGGAGCAGCATCATCGCGGAGAAGCTGGGAAGCCATGTTCCGGTGCGTCCGGTCCGGGGAGTCAACCTGAACTTGCAGCCTGTCGGTCGCAGCATACAGACAGTCGTTCACGGTGGATGGGGCTTGCTCGTGCCGCGCAACGACGGCTCGGTCATAGCGGGCGCGACTGTGGAGGAAGCGGACTATGACGACCGCGTAACGGCGGGCGCGGTGCATGACATTATGAGTATGTCCGAAGTCCTCGTACCCTCTCTGCGGGATGCGCGCCTGAACTGGGCGCTCGCGGGCCTGCGTCCCGGCTCGCCGGATGACGCGCCGATGATGGGATCGGTGCCCGGCTGGCAGGGGCTGCACGTCGCATCGGGACACTACCGCAGCGGCATTCTGCTCAGCGCGATAACCGGCAAGCTGATGGCAGAGCATATTACCGGCGCAAAGCCCGACCTGATCGAGCACTTCAGTCCGACGCGCTTCAGAGGCGCGTAGCCCGGCTTACTGGTGCCTGCGCCCTTCGTAGGGATGGTCGGCTTCCAACAGGTCTCCTTCAGCAAATCTGCCGGCGCGGAACTCGTGGATGGGATGGTCGGCGCTCTCGCCGTGCATGACGAACTCGGCGACCATGCGGCCAACCACAGGAGACAGCTTGAAGCCGTGTCCGCTGAAGCCGACCGCCCAGTACAGGCCTTCGACATTCGACGACCTGTCGAGAATAGGATTGCCGTCGGGCGTCATGTCGTAAAGCGATCCGTATCCGCCCCTCTGAGTCGCCGCGCTGAAGCCGGGGAAGCGCATCTTTGCCCTGTCCCAGAATCTCGTGATGGTGTCGTGGTCGGCATTCAGGCCAAAGCCGTCGGGGTTCACGACTTCGGTCAGGTCGTCAAAGTCCTCGCCGCCGACCAAAGTGCCGTACCCGGCGTCAACGCGGAAATAGGCGCCTGTCGTGTAGTCGATGATGTTGGTGTTGAGAGATTCTAATGAAGGCGGGCGGCGCAGATGCACCATCTGCACTCTTATCGGGGAAATGGGAAGAGATTCACCGAGTGGAGCCGCAAGCTGGTTCACCCAGGGGCCGGTGGCGACAACGACCGCGTCCGCTTCTATCGTGCCGCGCTCCGTGTCCACTCCGACGACGCGCCCTCCCTGCGTGAGCAGTCCGGTTACGGCGCATTCCGTTACGATTTCCGCTCCGAATTCCCTCGCCCTGTCCGCATAGGCGTAGGTCGTCGCGACCGGATCGGCGTAGCCGGAGGTCGGCTCGTAAACGCCGAGCACGATTCCTTCGAGGTTCGCTTGCGGAACGAGTTCGGAGAGTTCGGACGGCGTGAGAGTTTGAATGTTTACGCCAAGCTCCCTATTCATCTCCACGTTTGCGCGGGCGGCCGTCTCGTCCCGCTCGCCGAAGAAGAGCGCCCTACCCGTTTCGATGAAGCGCGCGTCTCCGCCAACGGCGTCCCCGAAGTTGTGGAATATCCGGCTTGCCTCCATCGCCATCCTGACCAGCGTGGGATGGAGATAGTGTTCGCGCACCATCGCGCCGGACCTGCCGCTTGCGCCGCCCGCGAGATGCCCTTTCTCCAGAAGAATCACTTTGCCAGCGCCCATCCGGGACAGGTGCATGGCGATGCTCGTACCATTTACCCCGCCGCCGATGACAACGACGTTGGCGCTTCTGTTAGGCATATTCCCCTCCGGACTTCGTTGGATTGGTCGGTCGGTGGCGTCAGCCTCAAGGCGACTGCGAACGGACGACAAACGCGGGCATGCTGAGGCTGGGACAAGTCCTCCACGATTATATGCGGCGTCCGATTGGCAGTAAAGGCGGGGCTGGTGAATATCACCCCCATCCCTTCGACAAGCTCAGGACAGGCTCTAGCCTTCTCCCATCGAGGGGGAAGGGACAATATGATTCCCCTCTTTAATATATGCTTGCCGATACATATAATGTACGCAGACTCGACAGCCTGTGCGTTTGGCAGGCAATCAGGCACAGTTAGGAAGTGAGAAACACCATGTCCATCAAGATAGGCATCGGATTCGGCGGCTGGCCCTTTCCGAGCGATGACCCCGAACACCTCTGGCGATACGTGGATACCTGCGAGGAACTGGACATAGACTCCATCTGGCTGAGCGATCGCATCGTCTCACCGCTCCTGAATATGGAGCCGATTGTCGCGCTCTCCTTTGCCGCGGCGCGCACGAAGAACCTGAAGTTCGGCACGAGCGTCATCGCGCTGCCGCTGCGTAATCCCACGATTCTCGCCAAGGAGATCGCTACGCTGGACTTCCTTTCGGGTGGGCGCAGCCTGCCTGCGGTCGGCCTGGGCACTGAGGATGCCACCGAGTACGAGGCATGCGGCACCACTCGCCGCCGCCGCGTCAGCCGCACCGAAGAGGCGGTCGAGGTTATGCGGCTGCTGTGGAAGGAGGACAATGTTACCTTCCACGGGCAGCACTTCACGCTGAACAATGTAACAGTGCAGCCGAAGCCCGTCTTCCCGCCGGACGGCATGCCGCCGATATGGATTGGCGGGCGCAGCGAACCCGCGCTCAGACGCACGGCGCGAATCGGCGACGGCTGGCTCGTCTCCCAGGCGACGCCGGATGAGGTCAAAGACGGCGTGGACAAGATTTCGACATGGGCCGTCGAGTACGACAACGACATAGAGGAGGACCACTACGGCGTGCTCACCAGCTTCTTCATCGATGATGACGCCGAGGAAGCCGAGCGCATCGCCACGCCGCACATGCTGCGCCGCCGCGAGGATATTCACTGGCGCGAGTTTTCATCGTTCGGCAGGCCGGAGGTCATACGCGAACTGATTGACGAGTATATAGAGGCGGGTGCGGAGAAGTTCGTGATGCGCCCGGCATGCCCGCCCGAAATGATGCAGGAGCAACTCGAAATACTCGGCAACGAGGTCGTTCCGCACTACCACACAGCAGTCGAAGACGCAGAGGTGAAGGTCTATGCCTGATTACACCACTAGAGTGGGCAATGTGGAGATACTCGCTCTGTCTGACGGCAGCATCCGATTCACACCGGACGACTTCTTCCCTTCCGTTCCTGCCGAAGCGTGGGACCCGTATCGCGAATACTTCACGCCTGAGGGCGAGATGATAATGAACCTCGGCTGCTTTCTGCTGCGCTCCGAGGGCAAGACCATCCTGATAGATACCGGACTGGGCATCGACACTGGACACCTGGAGACGCTTGACAAGGGAAAGCTGCTCACAGACATGGATGCGAAGGGCATCAGCCGCGACGAGGTGGATATAGTCGGCATCACGCACCTGCACATCGACCATGTGGGCTGGAATTTCTTGTATGGGGATGAAAGCGATGCGGCGCAAAGTCAGTCCGCTCCGACGAGCGAAGTCGAACGCCTCGGCGAAGCGCGCCCCACGTTCGGCAACGCGCGCTACTGGGTCGCCAACGCCGACTGGCGCGTGTTCACTCGCGGCGCGCTCCGCAGGCGACCGTATATCCCGGCGCAGGTGCTGCCATTGCAGGAGCAGGACATCCTTGAGCTTTTCGAGGGCGAGCGGCAGATGACCGGCGAGGTCTCGACGCTGCCCACTCCCGGACATACGCCGGGCCACACCAGCTTCCTGATAGCATCGCAGGGCGAGCGCGCGGTCATCACCGGCGACGCCATCCACTCACGCGCTCAGACGGTGGAAACGCACTGGAGTCCACGCGCCGACTCGAAGCCGGATGTTTCAGCCGAGTCGCGCAAGAACCTGCTCAAGCGCATCGAGAAAGAGAACGCGATGCTGATTTCCGGGCACTTCCCCGCGCCCGGCTTCGGCACGCTGGTCCGCATGGAGGGGCGGCGGTACTGGCAGGCGGTGTAGATAGGCATTTGCCCCGCAAGCTTGACTGTTCAGGCGTCAGCCCTATCTATCAGTTGCGTCAATCCGTCAATCTGCTGCTTCAGCCGCGACCGGCCTGCCGGTGTCAGGCTGTACCAGGTCACAGGCCTCCGGCTGCGGAAGGCTTTTTCCGCCGAGACATACTCTGCGTCCTCCAGCTTGCGGAGGTGCGCTCCCAGGTTCCCGTCCGTCTCGCCGAGCGCCTGCTTCAGGCGTGTGAACGTGAGCGCGTCGTGCGCGGACAGCAGCACGCATATCGCCAACCTGACACGATGCTCCAGCAGTCCGCTCAGAGTAGCCAGCTCTTCGTCGATAGCCTGAATGTCAGAGTTAGCTTGCGGTTCCATCTGCGCGCGCTCCGATGAATGCCTGTGCGGTCAGGGCGATTGCCGTGAGCACGCCGGCCGCTATCCAACCGTAGCTGGGCAGGAACAGTATCGCCAGGTAGCCTACACCCAGCATCAATCCTATCGGCAGCAATTGGCGCTCCAGATGCACGCCTGCCAGCGTATATGAGAGCGCCAGAAGCAGGACCCATAGCGCTCCGTACACTTCCCAGCCGACATGTCCCGACATGGCGAGCGCAATTCCCAATACCCCGGTCGCGCCGAAAGCGGCCCAGTGCAGGCTCCATCGGATACCGGTGCGCCTGCTCATCTGACCGGCGCGGTCGTTGGCGCGCGCGCTCAGCCACCAACTTGCCAGAAAGCCCGCCGGCCCCATGACTGCCCAGTACCAGCCAATGCTTGTGTACGACCAACCGACCCATCCGTTTGAGATGAAGTCGGGCAAGGAGAAGCCGACAAGACCGATCGCAGCCCACATCAGATATACGGCAGGCACATGGACGTTTTCAGTCCGCTCCATCGACTCCCTGACATACGCAAGGTCGTCCTTGATCTTTTCGCCCGCAGCCATGTTTGCCCTCCCTTGTACGGCATCAGAATAACTCTATAATACATATTACTCTGCAATGTAGAGTATAGTAAGCGCGTAGTCAAGTCCTTTGCACCTATGTAAGAAATACATAAAAGGGTACGCTTAGGACAATTGACGGGAATTTTCACCCCCATCCTAACCTTCCCCCATCAAGGGGGAAGGGACTTTTGCATATTCTCCCTATGTCTCCGACGCAGACCGGATAGGTTAACATCCTCAATTCCGTATAGACTATAATAGGGGCTGGCTGTTCTCTGAAGACTATCGATTCCCATCCGTCCTTCGACAGGCTAAGGACGGGCGGCTTACCGAACTACGAGCGAGAACATGCCGAGAGATTTGACAGTGGAATGGAGGAGGAAGGGTAGATGATGCCAGGCATAAGCGGGTCCGGGCGCTCGGGATCGGGTGTGTTCTTTGGCGGCTTGATTGTCGCGCTCGGCGTGGTGTTCCTGGCGAACAACCTGGGGATCATCAACCTTGGCGGCAGCATCTTCCAGTGGTGGCCGGTTATACTTATCGCCGTGGGGGCGTGGCTGCTCATATCGAGCGGATTTCGGAGGATGGTGGCTCCGCTGGTGCTAATCGTGATTGGCACAATCTTTTTGCTGGGTAATCTTGGGTTGGCTATAGACCTGCTGGGCTACTGGCCCGTGTTGCTGATAATCATTGGGGTTGTCATTCTCACTCGCGCCATTCGCTCGCCGCGCTGACGCCGACGTGCCAGTCCTCTATCGCAGGCAACAGGAGTAATCGATGACAGCAAGAAACGGCTCCGGGCGGACGGGACTCGGAAGCAGGTTTTTCTTTGGCGCGCTGGTCGTGGCCATTGGCGTCCTCTTCCTGCTTAACAGCACAGGCGTTGCCGACTTGGACCGGCTGCTGGAGTGGTGGCCCTCGCTGATAATCCTGTACGGCGCCTGGCGACTGATTGCCAGCAGGTTCCGCAGCCTCTTCTGGCCTATACTGCTGATTGCAATCGGCGCCTTTCTTCAACTAGGGCAGCTCGGTTTCGACATAGACCTGGGCAAGCTGTGGCCCGTCGCGCTCATCGCCGTCGGAGTCCTCATACTTGCGGGCGGCATAAGAAGGCGAAACCGCAGAGGTCGCAGGTCGGCAACCTCACACGGCTCCTCGACAATCATCGACGTGGACATGTCAGCCTCGGGAGATGCGGACGACGCCACGCTGCATGCGGTAGTGGGATCGCAGGACAGGATAATCTCAGGCGACTTCCAGAACGGCAGCGTCAATATAGTAATGGGCAGCGGCAGTCTAGACTTGCGCGACGCCCAAATTGTGGATAAGCCTGCGACGCTGGAAGTTTCGGTCGTCATGAGCGAGGTGAAAGTCCGCGTGCCCACCGAATGGAATGTACGCATCGCCAACTCCGCGACGATGGGCGAGGCGAAGGACGTGCGCCCCAGCCTTCCAGATAATGGAGATACGCCCGACCTGATAGTCAGCGGCAGCGTCACGATGGGCAGCCTGCAAATTACGGACTAGATTGACATACAGATTAAAGGTGTGTTGTTGACAGGCGTTGACATTAGATTCATTGTTGTTGGCGCGATTTTCACCCCCATCCCAACCTTCCCCCATCAAGAGGGAAGGGATAAATTGTTTGGAGCATCATATGTACCCAATCGACCTTTCGGACAAGCACGGCATCGTCTTCGGCATTGCAAACCACCGCAGCATCGCATGGGCGATAGCGCAGATCCTGCACGAGGCGGGGGCGAAGCTCGCCATCGCATACCAGAATGAGCGCGTCAGGAACAGCGTCGCCAGGCTGGTGGAGGACTGGGAGGGCGACACCCCGTTGATAGAGTGCGATGTCAGCGACGACTTCAATGTGGCGGCGACGTTCGATACGGTGGGCGACAGGTTCGGCTCACTGGACATCATGGTTCACAGCATCGCCTTCGCCAACCGAGACGACCTGGGCGGGCCATTCTTAGACACCGGCAGGGAGGGATTCCGACTTGCCCTCGACATCAGCGCGTACTCGCTGCTTCCGATCGCGCGCTATGGCGCTCCGCTGATGGAGCAGAACGGGGGCAGCATCCTGACGCTCACCTTTCAGGCGGCAAACCGCGTCTTCCCCGGATACAACGTCATGGGCACGGCGAAGGCTGCGCTCGAAAACGAGGTCAAGCAGCTCGCGTCCGACCTGGGGCAGCAGAACATCAGGGTGAACGCAATATCCGCCGGCCCACTCGACACGCTATCGTCCCGCGTCATCAGCCACTACCGCGACATGAAGCGCATCCACGCCGAGCGCTCTCCGATGCGGCGCAACATCACCGCGGATGAGGTGGCAAAGGCTGCGCTGTTCCTGTGCAGCGACCTGTCGGGGGGCATCACGGGGGAGATACTGCATGTGGATACCGGATACAATATCATGGGGATTTAATTCGTCGGAGGTTGTAGCCCCTGAAATACACGCTAACCGACAGACTGAAGGACCAAACTATGAACTGGGCAGAGACTATCGTGCAGGCGCTGAAGGACGACGAGGTGTCGCTTATCGCGTTTGTGCCGGACATCAGCATCCATCAGGTAACGCAGCTGCTCGAAGAGGATGACTACTTTCATGTAGTGGCAGCCACTCGCGAGGAGGAGGCGATCGGCATCGCTTCGGGCGCATACGCTACGGGACGGAAGGCAGCCGTATTCATGCAGTCCAGCGGCTTCGGCAACTGCATCAACGCAATCGCGTCGCTCTGCATTCCATACCGCATACCGCTGCCGATGTTCATAAATCTGCGAGGCGAGGTCGATGAGTTCAACCTGGCACAGGTGGCGATGGGACGCACTACCCGCCCCATCCTCGACGTGCTCGGCATACCACACTACACGTACGAGAGCGACGACAGGCTGCACCGGCGGATAAGCGGCGCACTCAAGCTTTGCTACGCGTCTCGCCAGCCGCTTGCGCTGTGCATGACGCCGCTGCTGCACGGCGGCAAGATGGCGTAACGGGAACTGACATCGATGGACAGGATGGAAAGGATATTTCACCCCCATCCTAACCTTCCCCCATCAAGGGGGAAGGGACTTATTACGGAGGTAAAGGGATTTGCATAGGCTATCCGCTACGAAGATGATTCTCGATAACGCCGGCGACTTGCCAATCGTGTCGAACCTAGGGCCGACTTCGGATGAGCTATGGCACCTTGCGCCGGAGCGGGAGCGCAACTTCTACGGCTACGGCTCAATGGGGCTATGCTCCTCGATGGCTCTCGGCATGGCGCTGTCCACCGATGAGAAGGTAATCTCTCTCGATGGAGACGGCAGCCTGCTGATGAACATGGGCACGCTCGCTACCATCGGCAGGGAGCAGCCGCGCAACCTGATTGTCATCGTATGGGACAACGAGATGTGGGGGCAGACCGGCGCGCAGCCCACGCACACGGCATTCGGCACCAGCCTGGAACAGGTGGGAAGGGGATGCAATATCTCCAAGACGGCGACCGTTGACGACGAAGAGTCTCTCGCCACCGTGTTCCGGCAGGCTCTGAGCGAAGACGGACCCTGGCTCATCGTCGCCAAGATAGAAGAGGAAGAATACCTGCCCACAGCGCCGGTCGAGCCTGAGATGACGCTGTACAACTTCCGCAAGACATTCGTCGGGAGCTAACATCGATGAACAGGATGGATAGGATGATGAATTGGTGCTGACGATGCCTGATTCCATCTATATCGAAGTAGAAGAGAACGCCAACTGCGAGTACATGCCGCTGATGCTGTATGAGGCGCACGCGGACGCAGTGCCGGTCAGCCGCATCGTACTCGATGAACCCGGCAGACTTCCCGGTGTATATCAGGTAACCGGCTGGAGCAGCGAAGGCGACGGAACGCCCTGCCCCGCAATGTACGCCCCCGTCTCAGACTCGGGGCAGGCGGTCGTGCATCTGGTCTTTGGCGGCGACTGGGGCATACGAATGAAGCCTGATGAATCCACCGCCGACTGGAGTCTCGACGACCCGGAGCAGTTCGGCGAACCGTACGTTATGCTCATGGACGAGTCCGCCATCATCCTCGACGGTGCTTTCTAACAAGGCCGAGATGCCTGTCTCAGTGAAATACCGACTGCCCTCGATGGGCTAGGTTTGTAATTTCCCAATGCTGCGACCTGGACGGAATTTCGCTAGATCGTGGGAACTCTGCAGGTTCACCCAGAAACTGGGCGTGGTTCCGAAGGTATCGCTGAGTAGCCACGCGGTCTCAGCCGTAACTCCACGCTTGCCCCGCACTATCTCATTCACTCTCTGAACCGATACGCCCATGTGTTTCGCGAGACGCCTTTGAGTGATACCCATAGGCTTCAGAAACTCTTCTAGCAGCACTTCCCCCGGATGAGTAGGAATGCGATTTTCTGGAATCATAATTGCACCTCAACCATGGTAGTCAATCAGGGACACTTCATAAGCGTCGTGCATGTCCCAGGAAAAGACTATTCGCCACTGGTCGTTTACCCTGATTGAATAAAGTCCTTCAAATTCACCATGGAGAGCGTGAAGACGATTACCCGGCGGAACTCTCAAGTCATCAAGGCTATCCGCAGCATCAATGATGTCAAGCTTTCGCAAGGCAGCTGACCTTATGTCTGCGGGAAATCTTAATGTCCGACCACTTCTTCTTCCTCTGTACAGGTCTCTTGTGCCCCTATCACCGAATGTCTTTATCACACGTTTTCCCTACGTTCTGACTGTCTTATATTAACACATTCACGGTATGCGTGTATGTGTCGTTGAATCAGATTCTCGCCGAATCACCAGCCGCCGCAGGCTGCGCCGCCGATGCTTCCGCCCGCTCCGCCTCCGAGTCCGACGTCATCCGGCCCCTCAGCGACGGCACCAGCAAGCCCACAAGCCCGACGGTTATCAGACCCAGCACCGCGTTTATCATCATCGCCCTCGGTGCCCCCATCGCATCCGCCATCCTTCCGAGCATCAGCCCGCCTATCGGCCCCGCCCCGATGGCAAGAGTGATCACGCCCAACCCCCTGCCGCGCATGTCGTCGCGTGCGACCAGCAGGATTATCGTCGCCTGCATCGCGCCGAACCCTGCCGTCCCCAGCCCCAGCATCAGCATCAGCATCAGCGACAGCCCGTATATCTTCGAGAAGGAGAAGATCAGCAGCATCGTCAGCCCTGCCAAGGAGCCGAATAGGTACACCCGCCCATGGTGCGTAAGGTTGGACCACGAGGCTATCGCAATCGAGCCCGTGAGCGCCCCCAGCCCCTCGAATGCAAGCAGCAACCCCATCAGCGTCGGCCCCACATGCAGCACATCGGCGGCGACCACCGGAATGAGCTGCTGGTAAGGGAACAGCAGCAGGTTCATGAACACTGTTATCAGCACCACGGCAAGCAGCGTCGCCTCGCTGCCAACGTAGCGAATCCCCTCTACGAGATTTCTGATAATGTTCCATGATGCTTGCGTGCTTGTGCTGGTATCGCGAGCCGGCGTCTTTACATTCAGCATCATCACCGCCGACACGATGAAGAACATCAGCGTCACCGCATAGCCCGCCTCCAGCCCTTGGCCGTCGATGAATAGGGAAAGGCTGACGGTTATCAATCCACCGCCGATTAGCGGCCCCAGCATGCGGCTGGAGTGCATCCCCACCGAGTCGAGCGCAATGGCGTTGTTCACGCGCGCCCTGCCAAGCACATCCAGCACGATGGTGCGGCGCGATGGCATATCCAGTCCCCAGCCTATACCGCCGACCAGCATAACCAGGTAGGCGTGCCAGTACTGGAGATTATTCGTGGCAAAGAAGAGGTCGGTGAAGATGAGAGCCGCCATGCCGGTCGCGGCCAGCATGTTCGCGAACAGCGTGCACAGCAGCAGCTTGCGCTTGTCCAGACGGTCCGCGAGCACTCCTCCGAACACGCCCAGCACGACAAGCGGCCCCATCCCCGAAAATCCCACAAGAGTAACCAGGAACGCCGAGCCGGTTACCTCGAACACGTACCATCCCAGCATCGTCATCTGCATCCAGCGGGAGATGTACGCGAAGAAGTTGCTCACCCACAGCAGACGATAGTTGGGGTTCAGGAAGGCATCGAATGTGTGGATTCTGCGGGGTATGCGTCTTGCCAAGTCCGAATGTCCAGTCGTGAGATTAACACCGATGTAACACCAAGACATTCTATACCGCGCGGGCATCCGCTGAAAGCCAAATTATGGTGCAAAGATTGGTAACACATGGGTTAAATCTTTGTTATAGTTTATGAGTGCGATTTTTTCGAGACGCATTACCAATGGACTTGATTGAGAGAATCCTTTTCGTTAGTTTGAGGTGAGTGGCTTTTCCCCATTCGTCCTGAATTCATGGAAGGATTTAACTTCCCTGCCAATCTCACGGTGAAAACGCTACTCCGAGATACCGAATAATCCCCAGGAGTCCCGCACTTGAGCTTCATAACCCGACTCGCGCTCCGAAGACGCCCGGTTACCGTTCTCATCATGATAATGCTTTTTGGGCTGGGCATTTATTCATACATCAACCTCCAGCGCGAGCTCTTCCCCGACATCACATTCCCGAACGTCGCCGTCAACGCCTTCTATCCCAACTCGGATCCGGAAACGATGATGCGCGATGTCACTGAACCGATGGAAGAGGCGATTACCGGTATCGATGGTCTCAGGGAAATCAGCTCCGTCTCGACCGGTAACCGCGTCAACCTGCTTGCGACATTCGACTTCGACACCGACATGGAGGAGGCTGAGCGTGAAGTTGAGAGCGCCGTCACCGGCGCGGACCTGCCGGACGATGTTTTCTTCTTTGTCAGCCGAATAACGCCCTCACAGTTTCCCGTCATTCAGTTCACGGTCTCCGGTGATGAGGATGTCCCTAGTCTCCAACGTCTGGTGAACGATGTCATTCAACCTCGCCTGAGTCGCATCGAAGGCGTAGGCACGATGTACATCCTCGGCGAAATCGAGGAGAAGGTCGTCGTCTCCGTTGACTCGGACAAGCTCAAGGACTTGCGCCTCTCCTCCGTACAGGTCGTAAACTCGATTACCCAGAACAACGTCAGCTTCCCCGCCGGCAGCATCAGCTCCCGCGGCACGGGCTACCCGGTACGTACTGCATACGAACTCGGTTCCGTAGAAGACATCCGCCAGCTAACGGTCGGCTTCGAGCAGTCGGACGCCGGTGTACCGCAATCTCTCCCAAGTCCCCAGACCGGTAAGCGCACAATCAGCGTCGATGATGTCGCCGACGTCGAGTTGACAACCGCCGACCCACTGCGAGTCTCACGCGTCAACGGCAAGCCCGGTCTCATACTGGCTGTCATTAAGGACCCGGATGCCAACACCGTGGACGTCACTGAAGCAGTAACTTCTGAAATCGACGAAATGCTGGAGCAGGGAATCATCCCTCCCTATGTCGAGGTGCTCGAAATATCCAACAATGGCCCACAGGTCCGTGAATCCCTTGAGAGCCTGCTTCGAGAAGGCACTATCGGCTTTCTGTTCGCGGTCGCAACGGTCTTTATATTCCTGCTGAATATCCGGCCATCGCTGATGCGCGGCATCACCCTTTCGCTGCGCCCGACAGCCATCATCGCAATCTCCATACCTCTGAGCCTTCTAACCGGCGTCCTGCTCCTGTCTGTGACCACAGATATTTCGCTCAACTTCATGTCCCTCGCCGGTCTCGCAATTGCAGTCGGGCGCGTGGTGGACGACAGCATCGTAGTGCTGGAGAACATCTACCGCCACATCCACCTCGGCGAGAGCCGCTTCGAAGCGGCAATCAACGGCACCCGGGAAGTCGGCGCGGCTATCATCTCCTCCACGCTCACCACGGTCGTTATCTTCATCCCCTTGGCCTTCATTTCAGGCGTAGTGGGACAGTTCTTCAGCCCGTTCGCAATATCCGTCAGCCTCGCCCTGCTCGCCTCCACCGCAGTCGCAATAACCATAGTGCCCGTATTGTCCGCATCCCTGCTGCGACGCGGCGACTTCGATGACGATGCTGTTTCAGGCTCAGGACCCGCCGACCGCCAGTCGTTGATCCAGCGAATTTACTCACCTATGCTCCTATGGGCGATACGCTACAAGTTCCTGACTGTCGCTATCGCTGTCATCGTTACTGTGGCAAGCATTGGACTCATCTTTATCATACCCATCACATTCTTCCCGGAGACAACGCCGGAGTACCTGACCATCAACGTCGAACTTCCCGTCGGCACGTCGATCGAGCGCACCTTTGAGGAAGCGCTCAAGGTCGAGGAAGCCATCAAGCCCTTCGTCGAACGAGGCTGGATGACTCTATACCACACCACGGTCGGCGGCCGTGCCGAGGAGTTCGATAGCGGCGCCGCCGGAGGCTACCATCTGGCAGGGTCATTCGTCAGACTCTCCGATGATGTTCCCGATAATATCGAGGACATAGTTCGTGAGGCAATGCCCGACCTCGGCGAGGATGTGACTCTCACGGTTTCCGGTATAGCGGCTGGCCCTGCCCAGGGTGACATGGACGTGCGAGTCACCGGCCCCAACTTCAACGAAATCTCCGAAGTTTCTCGAAGGCTGGAAGAACGCCTGAGAGGCATTGACGGAATTGTCAACGTAAGCAGCACCGTATCCGACGGCCAGGACGAGGTCGTAATCAGTGTTGACCCCTCCAAGGCGAGCGAGTATTCGTTGACCGCAACCGCCGTGGGGCTTCAGGTCAACCAGTTCATCGTGGGCAGGGACATCTCCGAGATTGACATTCAGGGTAAGACCGTGGACATCCTCATTCGGGGTGAACGCGACGATGTCAACGATATTGATAAGCTCAAGAATCTTCTGATCGAAAGCCCCGTAGGACCCGTAAAGCTGGGAGTCATCGCAGACATCGGCATCAAGGAAGCCCCTCTTAGCATCTTCCGCACGGATAGTGAGCGTTCCGCAAGAATCACAGGCGAAATCGTCGCTGAGAACACCCGCGCCGTCGGCGTCTTGGTTCAGCAGGAAATCGACAGCCTCGAGGATCTCCCGCCGGGAGTTACTATTACTAGCGGTGGAATCTTCGAGCAGATTAACGAAGGCTTCCAGGACGTATTCGTCGCCATGGCAGTCGGCGTCGTGCTGGTGTACCTCGTCATGGTCGCCAGCCTCGGCGCACTGCGGACGCCCTTCATCATCGTCCTCAGTCTGCCGCTCGCGATTGTCGGCGCGATGGTCGCTCTGGTCGTAACCGACCGCACACTCAGCCTCTCCGCGATGATGGGCTTTCTGCTCCTCGTCGGCATCGTCGTGACCAACGCCATCGTGCTCCTCACGTTCGTCGAGCAGCTCCGCGAGCGCGGCTACGATGTCTTCGACGCGCTAGTCGAGGGAGGCCGCGTGCGCCTGCGTCCCATCCTCATGACCGCATTCACCACCACCTTCGCGCTCCTGCCCCTCGCCGCCAGCGAAACCGACACAGGTATCATCGGTGCCGAGCTTGCAACCGTGGTCATCGGCGGCTTGGTAAGTTCCACGTTCCTGACTCTCATCGTTGTGCCGGCAGTGTACTGGATATTCAACGTATCGATTCCCAACGGGTACGCCTGGCTGAGCAGGCTCATCAGCCGAAATCCAAGCCCTGAATCCGCTTCTGCGGATTAGCGTTACAGCTTGGATGGGGCGGATATGAGTGGAAGTGAAAAGGCGAGCGTCGAGTTCAACGGTAGGCTCATCGAGTACACCATAGTCCGGAGCGCACGCCGAAAGAAGACGATCGAGATTACGCTCGATCCGGAGCGCGGGGTGCTGGTGCGCTCTCCGGCGCGCACGACGCGCAAGGATATTGCCGAACTCGTTCAGAAGCGCGCGGGCTGGATACTCAGCCACGCCACTGAGGATTTCCTCGACCCGACGCCGCGCCGCTTCACGGACGGCGAGACGCTACTCTATCTTGGGGAGCAAATCCCGATAGTCGCCAGCACTGCGCTAGACGGGCGCGTATCCGTCTCTCTTGAAGACGGCGTATTTCAGATTGCCACACCGACCGGCATATCTGAAGAGGACAGGGCTGCCGCCGTCAAAGAAGCGGTCGAACGCTGGTATCGGAGGGAGGCGGCGCGACTGCTGCCGGAGGCAGTCCTGCGATGGCAAGGCAAGGTGAGCCGCAAGAAGCCGACACAGGTGCTGATACGCAGCCAGCGCAGGCGATGGGGCAGCTGCTCCTCAGACGGGAGCATCCGCTTGAACTGGCGCATTGTGATGGCGGAACCGGCGCTCATCGACTATGTAGTGGTCCATGAACTCGCGCACCTCGCTGTGATGGACCATTCACCGCGCTACTGGCAGAAGGTGGAGAGCGCTATGCCCGACTACCGGCTGCGGCGCAAGCGTCTTAACGAGGCGGGGGCGCACTTCTGGCTCTAGTCGCCGAGAGTCGGATTAACGGACATAGCCGTTTCTGCTGTCCCATTCCTTCGCGTCGGAAGACCTGCGCGACGGGTCGCCGTACCCGCCACCGCCGGAAGAGAGCGCAACAATGCGGTCCCCGGGCTTGACCACAACGCCCGTCTGCTTCGTTCGCAGCACAGTCTCCGCACCGCCTGAGACGATGGAGTACCTGTGCGGGAGGCCGGGCTTGCCGCCCAGCACTCCGAACGGCGGCACTATCGCGCCGTCGCCCGCGGTGTTGAGCAGGGCTTCGCCTTCGCCTTCGTAGATTATTTCGCACACCGCGCCCAAGCCGCCCCTCCACTGACCGTTGCCGGCAGAGCCGGGACGCAACTCGTGGTTCACAACGAACAGGGGGAAGCGCTCCTCCGTTACTTCGACGCTGTTGGCGCGGATGCCGCCGGCGACATTGACCTCACCGACGCAGCTCCAGCCATCGTGGCCGAGCGCCGCGCCGCCGCCGCCTCTCGCCATGAAGAAGTGCCACAAGAACGATTCGCCGGTTCGCGGGTCGGTGCCGGTGATGGCGTAGCGCAGGCGCCGGGAGAAGCCGGCGTTCACCGCTTCGGGGACCGCCTGGGCGAGCGCCTTGAAGATTGCCTCGACAATCTCTTCGGCGCAGTGGTTCGTGCTCATGCACACGGGAGCGGGCGAGTTGGCGTTGACTATCAAGCCCTCGGGCGCGATGACCTTCAGGGGACCCATGGAGCCGTCGTTCTTTGGGACATCATACGGCGCGAGATACATAATCGCGGCGTGCGCCAGCGACCTCGTGTTGGCATAGGCGCTGTTGATGAAACCCGTAACCTGCCCTGCGGACTCGCTCAGGTCTATGGTCAGCGTGTCCCCGGCGACCGTAACTCTTGCCCTGATGGGAATCAGCTCAGAGTCGAAGCCGTCGTCGTCCACATGCGATTCGCCGAAGTATTCGCCGTCGGGCCAGTCGGATATGAAGCTCCTGACCTGCGCCTCGGTCGCGTCAAGTATGCCGTCCACGATGTGGGTCAGCCGGTCTGCGCCGTAGTGCTCGATGAGCTCTCGGATGCGTCGCTCTGCGGTGAGTATGGAGCCAATCTGGGCGTTGAGGTCGCCGAGGAAGTTCTTGGGATACCTGACATTTGCCGCCATCATCTGAAGCAGGTCGTCGCGCGGGGCATCGCCATCGTAGATTCTCAGGGGCGGAATCCGCAAGCCCTCGTGAAATATCTCGCTCGCGGACGGATTGTAGCCGCCGTGAGTGCCGCCGCCGACATCGGTGTGATGTGCTCTGTTCACCGTCATGAAGGCGAGCTTGCCGTCCACGAAGACCGGGCGAATCGCGGTGATGTCCGGTAGGTGCGAGCCGCCGAAGTAGGGGTCGTTGAGAAGGAAGACATCTCCCGGAGCGATGCTGTCTCCGAAGTAGTCGAGCACGGCGCGTCCCGCGACCGGAAGCGCGCTGACATGCACGGGTATGCCCTCGCCCTGCGCGACCAGCCTGCACTGACCGTCCAGAATGGCGGTGGAGAAGTCCCTGCTGGCGTTGAGTATCTGGGAGAGCGCGGTGCGGAGCATGACGTCCATCATCTCGATGGCGATGGACTCCAGGCGGTTCCCCACTACGGAGAGCGTAACGGCGTCCCTTTCCTCTTCCTTGATCGCGGCATCGCCGGCAGCTTGCGTGGCTGCCTCGACATCGATATGCAGAATGCCGCTGTCGTCGAAACCGGCGGAGCATCCCTCGCCGATTACCATGGTGTTGTAGTCGGTGTTAATCACGGTCGGTCCGGTAATGACTTTCGTCGCAGCGTCTTCGCTCCCGCTCGGGCTATGCGCCGTATCGGTAATGTCGCCTTCGATAGGCAACCGTCCTACCGCGCTTGCCCGGAGCGTCACGATTCTGATGTCCTGCTCTTGCTGGCGGTACGCGTAGAGCTGCTCGAAGCGCTCGTGCATGTTTTCCGCCCAGCGCGTTCGCAGGTCGTCATCGGACAGGCTGAGGTCGGGGACATCCACCGTTACCTCGTATATCTGGTCGAGATAGCGCATATCGGCGGAAAGGTGAACGCTGATATCAGAGTCGGCAGCGCCCGCATCACGGATTCGCTCTCTGCCATCCTCAGTCAGCGTCGCGAAAGCAGACCGCAAGTCGTCGAGGTCAACTGTGCTGAGGCTAGAGGGATGGGACAGCGCGAGGTCATGCTTCAGGTCGGACGCCATCATGCCGAATGCCGAGAGGACGGGGCCGGCCGGCGGTATGAGGACGCGCGCGATGCCAATCTCCCGAGCTACCCTAGTGGCTACGAGGCCAGCCGCGCCGCCAAAGCCCATAAGCGCGAACTCGCGGGGATCGAGTCCACGGCTTACCGACGCCAGCCTAATGCCTTCGGCAATGGAACTGGAGACGACGCGCAGAATGCCTTCCGCGGCTTCCTCCACACTGAGACCCAGCGGTCCAGCAATCGCGGTTCGGATGGCATCAGTTGCGAGATCGATGTCCAGTTCAACCGCGCCGCCGAGGAACTTTTCGATGTCAAGCAAGCCGAGAACCAGCGCGGCGTCGGTAACGGTGGGCTGTGTGCCGCCGTGACCGTAGCACGCGGGGCCCGGGTCCGCGCCGGCGCTCGTGGGGCCGACGCGCAGGACGCCGCCTTCGTCCACGCGGGCTATGCTGCCACCGCCCGCGCCGAGCGTGTGTATGTCAACGGTGGGGACGGCAATCTTCCAGCCGGACTCGAACTTCTCGCCGGTGATGTGCGGGCTGCCATTCTCGATGAGGGTGATGTCGGTGCTTGTGCCACCCATGTCGAGGGCGATTACGCGCTCTTCGCCAAGCTGGCGGGCGACATGCGCCGCACCGGCCGCGCCGCCGGCAGGCCCGGAGAGTATGGACCTGACGGCCTGTTCCGAGCTGTCCTTGACAGTGGCTATGCCTCCGTTGGACTGAATGACGAACAGGGGCGCGGAACCCCCAACCTGCGAGATTCGAGTTTCCAGTCGCTCAAGGTAGCTCGACAGGGACGGGCCTACATAGGCGTTGAGGGCGGTGGTGGAGAGACGGTCGAACTCCTTTATCTGGGGCAGAATGACGTGCGATGCGGAGACATAAGCGTCCGGCAGCATCTCTCGAACGACTCTCTCCGCCTCCGCCTCGTGTTCAGGATTGAGGAACGAGAACAGGAAGCAGATTGCCACCGAATCCACACCCTCGGACTTCAGGTACTCGATCTGACGCTTCAGTCCGTCTATGTCCAGCTCGCGCCTGACATTACCGCCGGCGTCCACCCGCTCTTCGACGCCGACACGCAGGTATCTAGGCGCGAGCGGCTCGACCTGGTCCATCCGCAGGTTGTACCTGTCTTCCTTGAGACCTTCGCGGATTTCCAGCAGGTCGCGGAATCCCTCCGTGGTGATTAGTCCTACCGTTGCGCCCTTCCTCTCGACGAGGGTGTTGGTGGCGACCGTGGTGCCGTGGATGATGACCTGCGCTTCTTCCAGCAGTTCGCGCGCGTCTAATCCCAATGCAGCCGCAAGTCCGGCTATGCCATCGAGCACGCCATCCGAGGGGTCGGCGGGCGTGGTGGGCGTCTTGAACGCGACGGGCGCCGAATCTCCTTCATCCATCGCAACGAGGTCAGTAAAGGTGCCGCCGACGTCAATGCCGATTCTCATTAGGTAGGTCCTTTCCGGTCTTGCCTCGAGGGATGTTCGTTGTCGAAACCTGATGCGAGCCGCACGGTATTGCGAACGGTCTTGACTAAGCGATAGGACGCAGTGGGGTTGCGGAAATCATGAAAACCCGTGTCTATTATGCCAATCTTGACGCCGAGTCCCTTGTAACCTGCTCGATGCCATGAAGGCACGCCATGCGCGGGAAAACCTTGGCTCGTGGCGCGCGGGGTTGGAGTGTACGTAACTGGCTCTTGCGGCTCCTGCGGCACATCAGTCTGGTGTGGATCGTATACTCGCAAAGGCAGCTCGACTTTAGCGACCCCTGGCTGCTGCGAAAGGAGAGCCAGCAACGATACCGGCACTTCAGCCCACACGAAGATTGAACCACTTTCATAAGGCGGGTCGAGTTCCGCTTCACCACTAATATATTTGTCTAGCAGGATTCCACCTTGCAGGATTCCAGCATGAAAGTCTTCAATGTCTAATCCATCTCTAGCGAACCACCGTTCATCTACTAGGGCTGTCTCATGTGCGCCTTCCACCAAAGCGCCATTGTCGTTCAGCCATATCACCAGTTCTTTCGGGTCTCTGTCTATGGTTATCTTTAATGATAGGCTGCCTTCGCGCAACTCGTCATCCACGGATGCCGCTCTTGCGGCGCTCTGAACGGAATCTCCGCCTTCATGTAACTCCGCGACTTTGCTCAGGCTCCCCATGAGTTTCGGATACACGGGCGGCGGCGGATCGGGTGGGAGGCAATCGAAAACGACAATCAATCCATCATCCCTGGTCCACATTGGAGGCGGGATGCGTCTCTGCGGGCAGCCTACGGGGTTCGGCCTACCCCGGCATGCCTGAGCTTCGGGCGAGTTGGCGTCATAGACGCCCGGCCTGCACTGCGGAAGCGCGGGCGTTTCGGTCGGCGCAGCGGTCTGCGCGACGGTCGTCGGGGGCTGTGTCTGCTCCGGAGTAACCGCAGTTTCGGATGTAGCCGTGGGCGCAGCAGCTGCAATGGCGTTGTTCTGCGAGGCGTCATCGGGCATCTGCGTCGCCGATTCACACGACGTTGCAATCAGCGCGGCGGCAAGCAACAGCATCGGCAAGACGGCGATCAAGCGAATCGGCATGTTCATCAAGCCGTATCTTTCCACAACACAACTTTCATCTGCCAGTCAATGATGAGATGTGCTATATCATCGACAAGTATAAGACAGGTTCGCTGCACGCCAATCTTGACGCCGCTCCCTTTGAGGTTACGCCAAGCGCCGACAGCCTTGACTCGTGGCGTGCGGCGTCGGAGTAGGCGTAACCGTATCTTGCGGCTCATTAACTGCGAGGATTCCGCTAGGGTTGATGAGAGTTCAGGAAGGCGCGCACCTGCTCTATCGTTTTTGCCATCGTATCCTCATCTTCTTTCCAAGGATACGCGGTTACTTCCGCCTTGGGAGCAAGGTCCACCATTGCCATTGCCGCTTCCAATGAGTGCGAAGGGGTGTCGTCCGGCATGACGAGCAGCGGCGTCTGGCACGAGCGCGCGAAGTC
Organism: Dehalococcoidia bacterium; assembly: GCA_965204855.1. GTDB lineage: Bacteria > Chloroflexota > Dehalococcoidia > Lucifugimonadales > JADFKI01 > Bin90. The sequence continues at coordinate 130,792 of OZ242018.1, read as the reverse complement.
GCGGGATACGCAGTACATGAAGTCCGGCTGTATGCGGTAGAGGTTGTGCAGGTATTGCTTGACGATTTCCATCGTTACATCCGGGCGATTGGCGCACAACTCCGGGCCCCAGAGGTCGTGACCGGAGTCGTACATGGAATCCGGGGTTGCGCTGGCGTGGCCGACCGGCTGGCAGAGCACTGCCGCGACAACTCGCTCCGGAGCGCGCTCGATGAGCTTCATCGCGAAAGGACCACCGATGCAGTATCCCATGAAGAAGAACTTATCTATGCCGAGGTGGTCCATCAACCCAAGCTGGTCGTCTGCGAACGCTCCCCAAGGGTCATCGACCTGAACAGGGCCGGTGGACTCGCCGCCATTCGCGTTGCGCTGGTCCATCGTGATGCAGCGGAAGTCGTCCTTGAACACTTCCATCGCGTTGAAGACCTGATTGGGCCAGCCGCTGATGACGGAGTTCAAGCCGCCGCCGGGGGTTACAAGAAGTGGGAAGCCGGAGCCGACTTCTTCATAGTGAATACGGACATCGCCTTTGGTGTAGAACGGCATTGCAGTTTCTCCTTTTTTGCAAGAGGTCTAAGTTTCAGGCAATTGTAGTCTTGCAGAGCAGGCTGTCAAGGGAGAAGTTGCCGGTGTGTTGCCAATAGGCGTTAGTGTCAGGTCCAGTATTGCCTTTGATGCAAGCTTCACCCCCATCCTAACCTTCCCCCATCAAGGGGGAAGGGACAGAATGCCTCACCTTCATACGTGTAAGCAATACCGTTGACGAAGGGTCAGAACTTCACACACGCCGAACCCGTAACCCGCAGCACGGACTCCTGATTGAAGCGCTGCATGTACACATTCGCAATCTCGTCCAGCTTAAGAGTGGCATCGGAATCCGGCGCAGCCAGAATCAGCACCATCTTGGAGCGCTCGCGCACGATCTCTCCCTGGGAGTTACGCCACTGTCCAGCCGCATCGAAGACCGACAGCCCATCAGGGAAGCGCGGCGTAACGGTGTCCGCAAGGAACGCTCGCCAATCGTCATCGCTCACGCCCTCAGTATCGCCAATGTTCCGCCCGAAGAAGAGGCGATATTCGTCGAAGCGCTCGCTTCCGTCGGGGCATGGCATCTCGGGACTGGAAGGCGCGCATGCGACCAATGCCAGCAAGACAAGCAGCGGGACAATCGCTATCCAAAGACGCTTCATCTTAAATGTCTCGCTCTCTGAAGAAATATGCAGAAGTATCGCCTGGACGGCAGCGGTCAATCGTTTCCACCCCCATCCTAACCTTCCCCCATCAAGGGGGAAGGAACTCTTGCATATTTCTGCTCACTGTACAATCCACCGCGACGCGGCGCCGTCCACGCTACACTGCCGTGGTGAACGCCGACACCCAGCGGGGGTAGAATCCCGCGGACTGAGCCGTGCGCCGGGAGGCGATGTTGTTGATGCTCGAACCGTAGTATGGAACTCTGCCCTCGTCGAGCACGGCACGCGCGGTCTGCGAAGTAAGCGCGGCACCCAGTCCCCTGGCTCTGTGGTCCGAATGCACATCTATGCCTATCTGCCACAGCGTATCCGAGTCAGTGGTGGCGGTTGCCACACCCACTACATCATTCCCGCGCAAGGCCGCAGCAACAATCGCTTCGCGCCGGCCCTGTCCCATCCGCCTTGGGGCTACTGCGTTCGGCCAGTCCGCATGTTCCAGTTCCGCCAGCAGTTCCGCGCCACCAACCTCAACAACATAGCCGTCGGGCGCACTCCGATTTACCCAGTCCTGCTCAGAAGTTACATTGTACGCATAGGGGCCGTTCAGCCGCATGGAGCAGGCTTCCATACGCCTTGACGCTTCGCTCAGGACTCGCAGGCTGAATGCGTCATCCGCATCGCTCACGCCTTCAAACAGTTCCGTCACCCAGGGCAGCCAAGTTGATGTAGCGGCAACCACCACTCCCGCGCCCATGCTCGTAACGGTTAGCGTGTGCTCGAGGAGGGAGAAGCGTCTTGCCAATGGATTAGCAGCGCGCTCCGGCGTCATCTCGAAGATGTGCACGCCTTCAGCGAAGAAGTGCGAAGGTTCGCAGCAAGCCTCCGCCGCGAGCGCGTCAGCGACCGCTTCGGCAGCGTACTCTCTGGTTACTCGTGATGAAATGCTCACGGAACGCTCTTATGGTCAATCGGCTGCATATTGCCGTCCATTACTCTTATCCCGATCGTCGCTACTCCTCATGTGATCCTGCCACTTCAACATAGTCCAAATAGCCCAATAAGGCTGATTTCTTCTCCTCTGAAGTGAACGACGATAAAATTCCCTGTCGAGTAAATGCCATCAAGTCGTCAATCACAAAACCCAGCGCCGCAGCTTGCTCGTATTCGCGCCCAATGCTTGTGCATAGGCGCACAGGATCGTCTGTGCCCAGGGTAACAGGCACTCCTTCCCGGACGAACGCGTGAATTGGGTGATCATCCAATGATGACACGGCGCCCAAAACTAAGTTCGAGCTAAGGCAGCACTCCACGGTGATCCCGCAGTCTGCAATCTGTTTCATCAGTTCCTCCGAAGCTGCCGCGTGCACCGCGTGTCCTATGCGACTCACTCCCGGTAGCCGTAAGGCGGCGGCGAGGTTAGCCTCCGAGAACTCACCGGCATGCACGCTGATGCCCAGTCCCGCGTCGTCAGCACATTCCGCCCACTCGTAGGCTGCCGTCCAGTCGGCCTCAGACTCATAGGGTGATGGAATTATGTCGATGCCCGCAAGTCCTTTGCCGCCCGCGCGAAGACACACTTGAAAAGCCTCAGCTGCGTTCTCCATCCCAATGTTCACGACGCCGATTGCTTCCGCGCAGAAGTAGGGATACTGCTCGCGAATGCGTCGCTCCGATTCCCGGAACACGTGCATACGGTCTGCAAGCAGGCCATCTCCAATCCCGAAACGAATTTCTACGAGTACGGCAGCGCCCCTTGCGGCCTCTTCCAGCATAGCGCTCACCCACACATAGAAAGCCTCGTCGTCCATAGCGAGCGCATCCAGTCCATCCCTAGCTAGATCGCCGTTAAGCCGTTCGAGGCGTGGCATGCCTGCAGGCAACTCAGACAGTCGCTTCAGCGAATCCTCCCAGTTGTATGGAGGTTGGTTGCTGCGCGACGCTCTTAAGCGATCAAGGTGAGCATACGTTTCAGCGTGCCGGTGAATGTCAACCTTTGGTATGTCTGATAAGGCAAGCAACGATGTATCCTGTTCCAAGCCATTGGCGGGCATTAGAAGCGTCACTTCGTCGCTCTTATCGAGAACAGCTGCGGGAACGAGTCGTTGCGTTCCGGGAAGCGCCATAACCCGTCGTCGCACTTCGTCATCATTGGATAGGCGCGGTAAGTGCTGAACGCAAACTCGTGCAGGAACTCTATTCGCAAACCGGCGTCTATCAGCGCGGTAACTATCTCGCCGAGGCTGTGATGCCACTCATAGACCGGACTCTCTATGATTTCAGAACCGGTGTAGCTCGGCTCGCCGCCCTCCCATAGGAACTCTTTGTGGAAGTATGGGTACGTTACTCTCAATTCGCCCGCATCCGATTCCTCAAACACATTTATGAGCGGATGGCCGTCGATGATGTAGAACATGCCGCCGGGCTTGAGGTGGTTCGCCACCACCGACGCCCACTTGTCGAGGTCGGGTAGCCAGCACAGGACGCCATAAGAGGTGAAAACGATGTCGAACTGCTCATCGAGCACATCAGGCAGGTCGTAGATGTTGGAGCAGATGAACCGCAGATCAAGGCGCAGTTCGCGGTTCAGCGACCGCGCGAGGTCAATGGCTGCATCCGATAAATCGATGCCAGTCGCCTTTGCGCCCAGACGCGCCCACGACATGGTGTCCATACCGAAGTGACATTGAAGATGAAGAAGCGACTTGCCCGACACATCGCCCACCTCTCGGCGCTCCACATCGTGGAGCGTTATACGCCCCGCCTTGAACCCTTCTACATCATAGAACTCCGACGCCGCATGGACGGGCGTTCGCTCGTTCCAGTTCGTTCGATTGACTTGAACCTGCTCATCCAGCATGACGCACATCCTGACGGTGATTCCGTTCCTGTCATTTCCTCAGATAAATCAAGGGGACTCTGCTGCGAGTTACCACCTCGGCAATCGCGCCACTCGCCAAAGACGCCAAACCACGAAGATAACGCAGATGAATGGAGGAGAGGTGGCGACCCCGACCGGATTTGAACCGGCGATCTCTGCCTTGACAGGGCAGTATGTTAAACCACTACACCACGGGGCCGCGTTGAAAGCGAAAACCGAACAACGGCGTTGCGTCTATAAGAGCACGATACTGTTGCACGGCTGTCTATTGATGTTAGCCTGAATACGTCCGCAGGTCAACCTTTTTGAGATGCGTGAGAAAATTGCATTAGTGCAGTTTAGGGCGATGGGGATGCGCTCTCACCCCCATCCTAACCTTCCCCCATCAAGGGGGAAGGAAAACTAATGCAAGATTCTCGATGCGCCCCACCAGCACATCGGCATGAACGCAAAAACGCCGCCCGGCGGCAGATGCCATGGGCGGCGTCAATCGTATCGCACTTCGGCTAGCTTATCGCTTCCTCGATGCTCTTCTGTATGCTCGCCTTCGGCAGCGCACCGACTATCTGCCCGGCGACCTTGCCGTCGTCGAAAATGAGCAGCGCGGGTATGCCGCGAATGCCGAAGTTGATCGCCGTCTTGGGATTGGTGTCCACATCCAGCTTGGCGAACTTGACCTTGCCCGCGTACTCCGCGGCAAGCTCGTCCACCACCGGCGCGATCGCCTTGCAGGGGCCGCACCATTCCGCCCAGAAGTCCACGACCACGGGCGTATCCGACTGCAAAACATCCTGATCAAAACTGCTGTCCGTAACCGCGAATGGCTTTGACATGTACTCTCTTTCCTCCAAGTTTCTTTGCTTGAATCGACGGGATGGAAGACTTTTCACCCCCATCCTAACCTTCCCCCATCAAGAGGGAAGGAACTTCTTGACTATGATGGGCGCTCTCTGCGCTCGATTTCGCGCTCCTCCGCCTTGTGGCGCAGTGGTCGTCCCTGGTCAGGTGTCGGGTCCTTCACTTCGCCGTACATCTCGCGCCCCTCGTGCCCTTCGGGAAGATACTCCGTAATCGGCAGCCCGTCCTCGGTGACGAAGAGCAGGCAGTGACAATACTTGTAAATCTGCATGTCGTCGCACGCGCACATCCAGGTGCGATACTTCTTCTCTTCTTCCTTGTCCGGGTAGAAGCGGCAAGGACAGAGCGGCCTGCCTATCGTATCGATGTTCTCCGCAAGCCCGAGAATCACCGCTTCCGTAACGCCTTCGCCCGGATGCGTGAACGTGCCCGACTTCTGGCAATACTTCTCCACAAAGACGCGCATTCGGTTCATTGACTTTTCACTGGGTTGCTCTCGCATCTTTTCTCCTCTCGGTTCGCCGTTCACTTGATTAGATGCCAGCTGCTTTCTAATGGTTCAAGACTGTGGCTCACGCGGAATAATCGAACGAAAATCAGGTGGGACTGGTGGGCGGTATAAGACTTGAACTTATGACCTCTACGATGTCAACGTAGCGCTCTTGCCAACTGAGCTAACCGCCCAATACCGTACTTGTGGTAGCTTTCAGTTTAACAAATCCAGCATACACTGTCTATTACATCGGAGTCGGCGGCACCCGACTCTCGCTCCATTTTGAGCGGCGCTAACTAAATGCAGAGGACGTGGTATGGACACCCCTGCGCCGTCAGCCTTATTATGTGTAAACTTTAATATGTATGAGAGGAACCTTGATCAGGGGCAGCAAATGAACATCACCCTTAACATCGATGAAGACATCGTCAAGAAAGTCCGCAAAATTGCAATCGACAAGGACACCACACTCACGGCAATGGTCAGAGACTATCTGACCTGGCTGGCAGACAGCGACGCAGCGGAGCGACAAGAGCGCATCCGGCTCCTCGAAGACTCCTTTGCAAGGTATAGCCGGGGTATGGGACAGCGCAACTGGACGCGGGAAGACCTCCATGCTCGATAAGACTTTCATAGACACCAACATCCTTGTGTATGCCTACGACACTGACGAACCGATTAAGCAAGCGCGGGCGCAGGAGATTCTAAAGCGAGGCATTGAAGAGGAAACGGCGATCCTATCTGTGCAGGTCGTCGGCGAATTCTTCACTGTGGTAACCAGGCGCATTCCCAATCCGCTGTCCATAGATGAAGCAGAGGAAGTGTTGAACCTTCTCAGCATATTGCCCATCATAGATTTGGATCTCCGAATGGTCCGCCAAGCTGTTGACATACACAGACAATACGGAATCGCATACTGGGACGCCCTGATAGTTGCAGCCGCCCATAGAACCGAATGCACCCAGATTCTCACCGAAGACCTCAATTCGGGCCAGTCCTACCACGGCATTACCGTCGTCAATCCCTTCTGACATTCTTCAGTCCCAATAAGATGTCCGCATCGCGATGATGCCACCTAACCCTCCACCTGCGGTCATCCCCACTCTTACATGCTAGAATGCGCTCACACACCACATCCGAGGAGAGCCGCGATGCCGAAAATCGAAGACATGTGGCTTACGCCATGCACCCGTCCCAACGGCTTGCAGGCTGCCGCCGACGGCCTCTGGGTCATATCCGCTGACGACGATGCCCGCCTGCAGAAGCTCGACTATGAGACCGGCGAGGCGATGCTCGATATGCCTACGGAAACATACAGGTCGAGCGGTCTCACATGCACGGACGAGCAAGTATGGGTCGCCTCCACCCACAACTCCCGCCTGTACAGGCTAAACATGGACGGCACGACAGCCGAATACCACGAGCCGCCCGGCACAGGTCTGCACGACCCGCGCGACAAGGGCCCGTCTTACAATCGTCCGCACGGCATGGAATGGCTCGGCGACACCATGTGGGTAGTCATCAAGCCCGCCCTGCGCCTCTACCTTCTGGACTCCGAAACGCTGGAGGTCCTACACTTCATTCCCACGCCCGGCGCAGCCCCGCACGGCATCGCATGGGACGGCGAGACCATCTGGTGCGCTGACCGCGCGATGCAGAAGATACATCGCCTCGATCCGGCCAACGGCGAAATACAAGACGAAATAGAAGTGCGCGAACCCGAACTGCACGGCTTGACGATGCACGACGGCGCGCTCTGGTTTTGCTGCGACCCCAGCGCGCGAGTGTGCCGCATCGAACTATGAATTAACATCGATGGACAGGATGGAAAGGATAGGATAGTCATGACAACCCAGACAGCGCAATCCTGGAAGATCGAAGCGACCCGCGTAGTCTATCATCGATTCGGACCGGACGAGTCACTTGTCGCAGGGCTGGAGCGGTTCGCGCTCGAGCACGGCATCCGCGAAGCTGCCATCACTTCCTGCATCGGCAGCCTGCGCCAGCTGCAACTGCGAAACCTGTGCCGCTACGATGACGGCGCGCCGGAGTTCGAGCGGAGCACCGTGGACGAAAACCTCGAACTCGTCAGCGCGGAGGGCTACATTCAACCCCTGCCTGATTCGGAGTCCGGCATCCGCGTCCACATTCATCTCGCATCCGCTCGTCCCTCCGGCGAGATGGTCGGCGGGCACTGCGAAGAGGCCACCACTTTCACCGGCGCGTTCATGTACCTCCACATCCTCGACGAAGGCTGACCACTCATCCTATCCACCCTGTTTATCCTGTTAATTTCCGATTCCGGAGGAGCCAGATGAGACTCAGCGGCAAGGTCGCAATCGTAAGCGGCGCGGGCACATTCGGCGGCAGTGGCGTCGGCAATGGCGCGGCGGCAGCCATACTCTTCGCACGGAACGGCGCAAGGGTCGTTCTCGTTGATGCCGTGAGCGAGTGGGCCGAGGCGACCGCGCGCATCATCGCCGAGGAAGGGGGCGAGGCATCCACCGCGACTGCCGATGTAACAAACCCGGACGACTGCCACAACGTGGTCGCCGCAGCAATCGAGCGTTACGGCGCGCTGCACATCTTACATAACAATGTGGGTGGAGGCGGTGGGGGCGGAAGCGTGGTCGAAGCTACCGACGAAGACTGGTACCGCAGCGCATCCGTCAATCTCATGAGCATGGTCAACATGTGCCGCTACGCCATACCGCACATGAAGAGCGCGGGCGGCGGCTCCATCATCAACGTCTCCTCCGTGACCGCCCTGCGACCCAAGCCCGGCAGATCATCCGCGCAGTACACCGTGAACAAGTCCGCCGTGGTCGGCCTCACTCGCGCCCTGGCTCTCGACCACGCAGCCGACAACATCCGCGCCAACTGCATCATGCCCGGCCTGATGTGGACGCCCCGTCTCGAATCCGCCTCAGCAGACGCCCGTGAAATGCGCCAGTCATCCACACCACTCCCAGTCGAAGGGCAAAGCTGGGATATAGGCAATGCCGCCCTCTTTCTCGCCAGCGACGATGCGCGCTTCATCACCGGGGTAACCCTCCCCGTCGATGGCGGCTTCCTGCTTACAAGCGCGCCGAACTAGGACGAGTCCGCGCTTCTGATATATCTTTAGCAAGCGCGGACAGGTCGCCATGCGATGCCCTTGCGCTTCGCGAGTAGCACTTGTTCCCGCACTGTCTGCTTGACTCGCTATCCGCTCGGCAATATAGTCAGCGGCGTGGCGGAATGGCGCGTCCATGAAACGACAGAACGCCACAATGGCAATGACGAGTATATTCGGCAACGCGGAGGAAAGTCATGCGACCAAACATCGTTTTCGCTTTCGCAGATGACTGGGGCAGGTATGCAAGCGCCTACCGGGGCCAACCCGGTGAAGGCACCATCCACGAACTCATCGAAACTCCCAACTTCGACCGGGTCGCCGAAGAAGGCGCCCTCTTCCTCAACGCGCACGTGCCCGCCCCAAGCTGCACTCCCTGCAGAAGCTCGATACTCTCGGGCAGATACTTCTGGCAGACGGGCTTGGGAGCAATTCTCGCGGGGGCAAGGTGGGACGAAAGCATACCGAGCTACCCTCTGATTCTGGAAGAGGCCGGTTACCACATCGGGTACACATACAAGGTTTGGACCCCCGGATTGACGGAACACGCTCCGTATGGCGGGGAGCGCACCGCGTATGAGTCCGCCGGAATCAGGTTCAATGATTTCTCCGAGGAGGCGACAGAACGACTGGAAGATTTGTCTATTGCTGACGCGAAACAGGAGCTGTTCGACGAGGTACGAGGCAACTTCGATAGTTTCCTCGATGCAAGGCCGTCCGACACACCCTTCTGCTACTGGTGGGGTCCCACCAACACTCATCGAACATGGCAGCGAGGCTCCGGCAAGGAACTCTGGGGGCTGGACCCCGACAACCTGAAAGGCCGCATGCCCGCTTTTCTCCCCGATGTGCATGAGATACGAGAGGACTTCAACGACTACCTCGGTGAATGTGTCGCCTTCGACACTGGACTGGGTGTGATCATCGAACGCCTGGAGGCAATCGGCGAGCTGGACAACACCCTGCTTGTCGTGAGCGGCGACCACGGCATCCCCGGATTTCCAAGAGGAAAGTGCAACCTGTACAACTTCGGCACAGAGGTAGCCATGGCTGCTCGCTGGGCCGGACACGTATCGTCGGGCCGCGTCGTCAGCGATTTCGTGAACCTGATGGACCTGGCGCCTACCTTCCTAGATGCTGCCGGTGTGGGATTCCCCGAAGGCATGGTGGCGCGCAGTATAATGCCATTGCTTGAGTCCACGGAGAGCGGGCGAGTCGAAGAGGAACGGGACTTCGTCGTAACCGGTCGGGAAAGGCACATGCTCGCCAGGGAGGGCCATCTCCCATATCCGCAGAGGGCAATCCGCACCGACAACTTCCTGTACATCCACAACTTCGAGCCTGACCGCTGGCCCGCGGGAGACCCCTTTGGCTTGGACGATGACGATGCGGTTCCGCTCCCCTGGGAAGACATTCTGACCAACTATCTTGCAGTGTACGGAGATATAGATCTAGGCCCCACCAAGGCATGGATGGTCTATAACAGAGCGCGAGAAGACGTGAAGCCGCTGTTCGAACTGGGCTTCGGGAAGCGACCCCAGGAAGAGCTTTACGACCTGCGCAAGGACCCCGACTACATGGTGAATGTCGCTTACGAGAGTGAGTATGAGCAGATTCGCGCCGACTTGTACTCTCGCCTTATGGCAGTGCTGAACGAGCAGGACGATCCACGGGTAACAGAGTCCCCACCGAGGTTCGAGTTTCCGCCTTATGGGGGACCCGTACCAGAAGAATGGCATGCCGAAAACAAGAGACTGCTCTTCGAGAAGGACCCAAGGGTGTACGCAATGGTATATGGAGACGAAGCGCCATAAACCAGAGTCCGTCCCGCCAATATGAGACCAACAAAGCAACTCGGAGGAAAATCTTGCGACCTAACATCGTTTTCGCGTTCGCGGATGACTGGGGCAGATATGCCAGCGCCTACCGCAATCAACCCGGTGAAGCCACGATCCACGAACTCATCGAGACGCCCAACTTCGACCGAATAGCGAAAGAAGGCGCGCTCTTCCTCAACGCGCATGTGCCCGCTCCGAGTTGCACCCCTTGCAGGAGCTCCATACTGACCGGCAGGTACTTCTGGCAAACAGGCTTGGGAGCGATTCTCGTGGGAGCAAGATGGGACGAGAGCATACCAAGCTATCCCCTGATTCTTGAAGAGTCCGGTTATCACGTCGGCTACACATACAAGGTCTGGTCCCCCGGACTCACAGCCAACGCACCCTATGGCGGTGAACGCACCGCCTATGAGTCCGCCGGCACCAGGTTCAACAGTTTCTCCGAAGAGGTCACGGCACGCCCTGAGAGCCAGTCGATTGCCGGTGCAAAGCAGGAACTGTTCGAGGAAGTGAGAAGCAACTTCGACAGTTTCCTCGACGCCAGACCGGATGACGCTCCCTTCTGCTACTGGTGGGGTCCCACCAACACGCATCGGACTTGGGAGCGAGGCTCCGGGAAGGGACTCTGGGACCTGGACCCCGACGACTTGAAAGGCCGCATGCCATCTTTCCTCCCCGATGTGCATGACGTACGAGAGGACTTCAACGACTATCTCGGCGAATGTGTCGCCTTCGATGCGGGACTGGGTGTGATCATCGAGCGTCTGAAAGAGATCGGCGAGCTGGACAACACCCTGATAGTTGTCAGCGGCGACCACGGCATTCCCGGATTCCCGAGGGCAAAGTGCAACCTGTACAACATCGGCACGGAAGTGGCTTTGGCGGTTCGCTGGCCCGGCAGGGTATCAGGCGGCCGCGTCGTCACCGACTTCGTGAACCTGATGGACCTCGCTCCCACATTCCTCGATGCCGCCGGTGTGGAGCAGCCGCCCGGAATGGTCGCCAGTAGTATCATGCCACTGCTTGAGTCCACCGAGAGCGGACGCATACAGGAAGAGCGGGACTTCGTTGTTACTGGTCGCGAGAGACATACTGTCTCAAGGGAGGGCGGTCTTCCATATCCGATAAGGGCGCTCCGCACCGACGACTTCCTGTACATCCACAATTTCGAGCCTGACCGCTGGCCCGCGGGAGATCCCCGTGGCTTGGACGATGACAGTGCAGAGCCGCCACTGAAGGAAGACATCAGGACGGTTACCCTGACGGTCTTCGGCGATATAGACCAGGGCCCCACGAAAGTATGGATGATATACAACAGGGCGGAGGAAGACGTAAAGCCGCTGTTCCAGCTCGGCTTTGGGAAGAGGCCCCAGGAAGAGCTGTACGACCTACGCAATGACCCTGACTACATGAATAACGTGGCTTATGACAGCGAGTATGAGCAGATTCGTTCCGACCTGAACACTCGTCTCATGTCAGTGCTGAAAGAGCAGGACGATCCGCGTCTAACGGAGTCTCCGCCAAGGTTCGAGCAACCACCATACTCGGGCCCATTAGATGAGGAATGGCAGGCAGAAAATATGAGGTGGCTTGCCAGTCGTGCCCCGAGGGCGGCTGGCAGATAAGGTTCCATCAAGGCACGCCTATCACGACTTGATCTGTACGGTTGCGCCTCGCGACACTCCCCTACTCAAAGCCCGCATTTGCGACAGGGTGCTTGCCTCTGATAGCATTTGGGAAACTTGTACATTGATTACAGAATAAACCAGAAAATTGTAATAGGAGGTACAGTATGCCACTAGAGATTAGCCTCCAGATGGTTACGCGGGACGATGTAGCACGCATCAGGCGCTGGCTTGATGACGAAGAAGTATGTGAATCATGGTTCGGACGCTATGCCTACGGGGATCCGGCGCACCTGGGCTACCATCCCAACGAGATGGACGATGTAACCGACGAGGAGTGGACGGAGGTATTCGACAACCCTGAACACCGTATCCTCTCGATTTACAGCCCGGAAGCAGGGCATATCGGCGAGATTCACCTGGCAATCGAGGAATCGCTGGGCGACGGACAGCTATCCATTCTTGTAGGACGCAAGGACTTGTGGCACCACGGCTTCGGCTCGGCGGCTGCTCGGCGCGCGCTTGAAACGGCGTTCAACGAGTACGGACTCTACCGTGTCTGGGTCGATATACCGGAGTACAACACCGCCGCGCGCAGCATGTTCTCTCACCTCGGCTTTCAGCATGAGGGCACACTACGGAAGAGCCGCCCGCATGAGGGCGCGCGCTTCGACTCCGTAGTAATGGGTCTGCTTGCCAACGAGTACGTTCCCCTAGACGGCGCCGCTGTCCGCGAGATTCCGCGCGTATAGCCATCCAGCTCTGCGAGGTGAAGTGAATGCTGTACGACGCGCAAGCTGGAAATCTGACGCTGGTCGCCAGCGGCGACACCATGATAACCCGCAGGATGTCCGTCTTTCGCGAGGAGGGCTTCGTGCGCCTGCGGAAAATGTTCCGCGAAGCGGACGTAGGCTTCACAAATCTCGAAATGCTGATGCATGACTACGAGCACTCGCCGGGACAGGCGGGCGGCACATTCACCGCATCGGACCCCAAGAATCTGGGTGAACTGGAATGGATGGGCGTCAACCTCGTATCGTGCGCGAACAACCATAGCTACGACTATGGCGAGGGCGGCGTGCTGACGAATCTCGAGCATCTGCGCCGTTCGGAACTCGTTCATGCCGGCACCGGTCGCAACCTGAGCGAGGCCCGCGCGCCGGCGTATCTCGACACGGCAAACGGCAGGGTCGCGCTTATTTCCGCGTCCTCCACATTCGCGGAGGCTGGACGCGCCCTCGACCAGAGGCCCGACATCAACGGCCGCCCCGGACTGAATCCGCTGCGCTTCAACACGACGCACATCGTTGACCGCCCGGCATTCGACGCGCTGCGACGCGTGAACTCCGAACTGGGACTGGAGGCGCAGCGCAATGCTCTCCGCAACTTCAGGCACCAAGGCGCGATTCCGGACGACAACGATTCACGGTTCGTCTTCATGGACAAGGTGTTCGCGCTTGGCGAGGAGTTCAAGGTCAACACGCAGCTCAACAGGCGCGACCTGAATGACAACCTGAAGTGGGTGCGAGACGCGCGCCGCATGGCGGACTGGGTGATGGTCTCCGTTCACTGCCATGAGAGCGGCACACACCGCGACGAGCCGCCGCAGTTTTTGGTGGACTTCGCGCATGCCTGCATCGACGAGGGCGCTGACGTCTTCATCGGGCACGGGCCACATGTTACGCGCGGAATCGAGATATACAAAGACAGGCCCATCATGTACAGCCTCGGCAACTTCATATTCCAGAACGACACCGTGCGCTGGCAGCCGTCCTATAACTACGAGACCGTAAAACTTGACGCCGAGGCGACTCCCGCCGACTTCTACGACGCCCGCAGCGACCATGACAAGCGCGGCTTTCCCGCGGACGCCCTCTACTGGGAGAGCGTCGTCGCGCGCTGCGAGTTCAAGCGCGAGTCGCTGCACGCCATCACCCTGCATCCCATCGATATGGGGCACGGCAAGAAGCGCTCTCAGCGCGGCAGGCCTCTGCTCGCAAGCGCCGAAGTAAGCCAGCGCTCGCTCGCTCGCATCAAGCGTCTCTCCGAGCCGCTTGGCACCGACATCCGCATCGAGCGCGGGGTTGGCAAAGTCAGAATATAAACATCGATGGCCAGGATGGATAGGATATAACACAAGCACCTATCCTCTGCATCCTGTTAATCCTGTGAGTTTTGAGGAGTAACCTACTTTGACCCTGTATCTAACTGAAAGTGAAGTCAACGAAGTGCTGACGATGGAACTCGCGCTGGAGTCTGTCGAAGAGGCGTTCCGCCTGATGTCGGACGGCGGCGCGACCAACCCTCCGCGCTCACGCATTCGCCTTCCTGCGGGCGGGCTGTTCAATTTCATGTGCGCGGCAGCGCCCGGCGCGGGTGTGATGGGTCTCAAGGCGTATGGGGTTACGCGAGGCAACCCCGTCAAGTTCTATGTGCAGCTCTTCAGTACCGAGACCGGCGAACTGCTTGCGCTGCTTGAAGCAGGCGATCTTGGGCAGGTCCGCACGGGCGCGGCGAGCGGAGTCGCCACAAAGTACATGGCGCGCGAGGACGCCGAAACGGTCGGTGTCATCGGCTCCGGATACCAGGCGCGCACTCAGCTTGAAGCGGTCTGCAATGTGCGACCCATCAAGAGTGCGCGCGTGTTCAGCCGAAATCCTGAGCGCAGAGAAAGGTTCGCGACGAGGATGGGCGAGCGGCTCGGCATCGACATATCGCCGGTGGATAGCGGCGAAGAGTGCGTTGCGGATACCGATGTGGTCATAGTGATGACGAGCGCAAATCGTCCTGTGCTAAACGGCGAGTGGCTGAGCGAAGGGATGCACATCAACGCCGCGGGAGCCAATCACTGGATGCGCCGCGAACTGGACGGCGACGCCGTGCGCCGTTCGGACGTCATCGTGACGGACGACATCGAGCAGGCGAAACTGGAGTGCGGAGACCTCATATATCCGGCAGAGCTAGGGTCGATACGCTGGGAGCAGGTGCGAAGTCTCGCGGATGTGGTGGGCGGCTCAGCCCCCGGACGCAACTCGGATGCGGACATCACGCTCTTCGAGTCGCAGGGCTTGGCCGTGCAGGACATCACCACAGGCATCCGCGTCTATCAGCTCGCGCTGGAGCGGGGGTTGGGACGCGGGATTGGTTAGCTTCCGCCCAAGAACTGCTGGAACGGGTTGGTTGGCTGCGGCGAGGGCGTTATCGCCGTGGAGATGCCCAGCTGCTGGATCATCCAGGCGTAGATGTCGGAGTTGAACACGGCGTACACGTCATGTTCCCGGCGCTGCTCGTTAATCCAGCGCTCCAGGGCGCGGGTCTTCAGCGCTTCGTGGTTGACCGGGGCAAGTTCTCGCAGTTCGTCGATCTCAGACACCATGAATATGAACGCCTGCTGCCGCTGGTCGCGGTTTGGGATGGGGTCGCTCAGTTCGCCGACTTCGACGGTCGCGATGACGTCGTCGTAGTCTTCGAGCACACCCAGAGGCACCCAGCCGACCTCACCGCCACGGCGCACAAGTTCCGGAGCTTCTCGCGAGAATTCGCGCGTAATCGCCTTGAAAGCCTCATGCAGCAGCAGCGGGTCGTCGCTGTTCTTCACGTAGTCCTTGTACTTCGTGAACATGATGTCTATCTCGTCTTCCTGGTTCACGGCAAGCCGATAGACATGGTATTGCTTGGCAACGCCCGGCACAGACTCGCCGACATATTGGCGCACCTTCTCTCGCAGCAGCGTGCGGCGCACTATGTCGCGGTGCTCGTCCTCGCTAATCTGAGATGAGTTCAGGAAGTTGCCGTATAGTTCCTTGAACTCCCTGTCGAGTTGCTCTTCCGATTTACCCGCGAGAGCCCCTCCGGCCTGGAAGATGATAGTCGCCTGAATCTGCTGGTCAACCTCTTCATCGGACACGGTAATGCCAACGCTCGGCGCGGACTGCGAGATAATCTCGTTCTCCACGATGAGCTGGAGTGCCTGAAAGATGTCGGTGCTCGTATCGATGCGCTGCCCTGAGTCTTCTATCAACCGCTGCCGAATTCGCAGCATCTTTACCATGTCCCCGCGCGTGTAGGTTACGTCGTTCACGCTCACCACCCGCTCCTGCGGCGGCAGCACGAATACGAGAGTATAACCAACGCCAATGACACCCACGACTATTACCAGCAACAGCACGGCGATCACGGCGAACGCAACGCGGCGTCTGCGCTGAACCTGCTGAACGCGACTGGTTTCGCGGCGGCGGTCGGTCAGGGATGCTTCACCCTGCTCTTGGGAAGGGTCGTTTACCAATTTCGGATTCTCTCGTTACTTTTGGACTTGGACAAGCAAAACATGGATTGTACAGAGTGAAAAGGATATATCACTGATAGCATATCCTGTTCTTACTGTAAATCCATGCTGGGTAACCGGAGACAAGAGGCGCCGCTATGCGGCGTAACCGCCGCCGGGCATCTTGTGGTCGGGGCTGAACGGGATGAGCGCGAGTATGCGAGCGCGCTTGATAGCTCGCGACAGCATGCGCTGGTGCTTCGAGCAGACCCCGGTCTTGCGCCTCGCCTCCATCTTGTAGCGGTCCGAGATGAAGCGCCGAAGCCTTGCTACATCCTTGTAGTCGATGTACTTCACCTTATCCACACAGAAGGTGCAGATTTTCCGCCGCGCATAGTATCGCGGTCTGCCGCGCCTGCGCTGGAAGCCGCCTTGTCCACCGCCGCCTCTGAACGGCGGCCTGCCTCCTCCACCAGGTCTGGGACCTCCCGGCGCCGACGGCCGCGGCGCTGCGGATGGTGTAGAACTTGGAGCTGCCGGAGGCGCGGCGCGCACCGGACTTGCGGGTCGTTCTGTCGTCATGGACTTACCTCATTTTAGTTAATCGGTTTTTTCGGTGTTTTGGTTAGTCGGCAATCGGTCGTCAATTGGAAGCTCACTAGCTGCTTATTACTCCATGTATCAGCACCGATGCCGTAACTGCGATCGTACCGCCGATGATGGCGTAGAACAGCCTGTCAATGCGGGCTGTTACCCTTGCCTCAAGAGCGTCTAATCGCATAGTCATCGCGTGCTGGGCGTCGCTTTTGCCGTTCAGACGAGTGTTCATTGCTACTTGCTATTTTTCAATCGCGTCCAAGCGGACGTTCGTGGCGATTTGCTCTCTTTCGATAGCATCCACACGCGTGTTCGTAGCTACTAGCTCTTCGCGCGTAGCCTGTGAAGCCATCTCAAGGCGCTCTACCGCCTGCCACATGCGGGACTCTTCAATGCCACCGGTATCATCTACCAATATGAGTCTCCTATCCAAACGCAACAATCAGATCAAGCTACCATGGCAGATCGTCCGCATCAGACGGCTCTCCTGGTCCACCGCCATACTCTCCGTCCGCGCCATAGCCGCCACCACCGCCGTAACCACCGGGTTCGCCGGACGGCGCACCGTAACCGCCACCACCCTGCGGACGATTAAGGAAACGGACATTATCCGCAATTATTTCGTTGTTGAAGCGGGTTTGCCCGTCCTGGCCTATCCATGAGCGACTTCTTAACCTACCTTCCACATACACCTTCATTCCCTTGGTGACGTAGGTGTTGCAGGTTTCAGCGAGACGGTTCCAGGTCGAAACATTGAACCACTCCGTCTCCTCTTGAGGTTCGCCTCCGGGTGGCGTATATCGCCTGTTGACGGCAACGCTGAATGAAGTAACCGCGTTCCCGTTGGGCGTGTAGCGCATCTCCGGGTCTCTGCCCACGTTGCCGATCACGAGCATCTTGTTAAGCATAGATACAGCTCTCTTGCTTCATTGGGTCATATTAGGCGAGTTAGGCTATGGCTTTGGTTATGAGATGCCTGATGACATCCTCCGATGTTGTCAGGCTGCGCTCCAGCTCCAACACGTCGGATGCGTCCAGGCTGAAGTTGGCGAGGACGTAGATGCCCTCCATGAACTTCTCGATGGGGTACGCGAGGCGTCGCAAGCCCCAGATCTCGTGCTCGCCGAAACTGCCGCCCCGATCGGTCACGAATGTGTCAATGCGCTGTATCGCCGCCTCGACCTCGCCCTCGTTCGCTTCGGGCGTCAGTATAAATACAATCTCGTAGTCCCGTAGTCGCTGAACTACCACGCTATGCTCCTGTAAGTCGTCCGTCCTGCAAAAATCACGTACGCGCCATTATATCACGATTGCGAAAATCCTACATGTATCGCACATCGCATATCGCCAGTTCAAACCGTGTGATTGTGCGAGGTGATTGCCGTTCGTCCCGAGTCCATCAAAGGAGATAGACTTTCGGATAACTCATGCCAGCCCTAGCACCCCATTACTCTTTGCGCGCGACCGCCCTGCAACCGCCTGTCGCCGCCAGCGTGTCCGGCTGCGCCGCCCACTCTCGCATCTCGGCGCACATCGCGTCCAGTTCGTCGCGTGTGGTCAGACCCTCTTCGATTACCCTGTCGAACAACGGCAGGTTTTCTATCCATGCCGCCCAGCCCGCGACCATGGGGTTTCCCGGTTCGGGCATGTATGCGTTGCTGAAGGTGATTACCATCTCTTCGACGGTAAGACCCGCTTCCTGCAACATCCTGGGCAGGTCCTTGCCGCCGAACATCGTGGCGCCCTGGGTCGTGAAGCCGTGCTCGAACAGATCGATGAAGCGTTCCGCGGCGGGGCACGGCGGGGCAAACAGGCTCGCGCTCCAGTCCGTCCGCGTTATGCCCACGATGCCGCCCTTCTTCGCCACTCGCCCAAGCTCGCTCATCGCCTTCACAGGCTCGCTGAGATGCTCCGTCACCGCGCACGACATCACGACATCGAACGTGTTGTCATCGAAGGGCAGGTCGAGGATGTTTCCCACCTGGAAGCTCAAATTATCGAGTCCCTTGCCTTCGGCGAGTTCTGATGCACGCTCCACCATGCCCGGTTCCAGATCGCACCCGATGACCTTTCCCGGTGCCGCGATTTCCGCAAGTCCCTGCGTTATCGTTCCGGGCCCACATCCGGCGTCCAGTACGCTCATCCCGGACTTGACATGTGGAAGCAGGAAATCCACGACGCCCACTGCCCCGCGTCCCACGTACTGGTCCTGTATCACCGCTACGTTGTAGCCGTAAAACGGGCTATCGTTGTGCATTGGCATTTCAGTCATAATTCGCTCCTTTGGCTATGTGCTGGGTCAGTCTCCACGTCAGTTGCTTAATTTGTCCAACAATCCAACTGCGGACATCGCTTCTGTGCATCCTTCATCTCTTATCCACCCCCTCAATTCCGCAATTTCGTCGGCTGTGTATGTGCGTCCGTAATGTTTCGTGTCCCAGTCTGCGACCCGCTTCTCATAGTACATCCACGATAAGCAGTACTCGTAATCCGGAATCTCCTCGCCGCTTTCGAGAAGCGCGTCAATATCGGCTATCGATTCTCGCACATCGGATAGCGCGAATATGGACTGCCACGGTCGTCCCGCATACGGGCCGGTCGTAAAGTGCCACTCGTCTGAAAGCGCGTCGTCCGCGCTGACCGATGCGACCGATGGCATCCAGGCAGCCTGATAGGGCGAACCCTGTCTCCCCTCCCCGATGAAGGCGTATTCGTCGCGTTGCGCTCCATCCGTTCCAGGCACGGCTGACGCGTATGGCTTATCCCGCACCAGAAAGATAAGCCACTCCTCCCCGTACAGGATGTTATCTCCAATTTCCCACACTTGAAGGCACCGCCCGCTCCTCCTGATACTCTCGAAGGAAGGCTCATCACAGTCCAGGTCGCCCTCGATGTCCTTGCTCATATGGTTGGTCATCCCTTCGGCAGCGGAGAGCGCGAGATTTATCATGGAGGACTGGCTTACGCTTGTGGGATTGCCGAAGAAACTTGTCGCCACAACTATTTCGGCGCTTCCGTACCCCTTAAGATACTCCGAGACGTCGTAAATGAACTCAACCACCGGTCGATAGTAGCGCTCACCTCCTTGCTCGTGAGAATACGCCGCCCCTACGAATGCAGAGCGCAGCCGCGCCCTGGCAATAGTGTCTGATTCGATGATTCTTTCTTCCGGGGACCAGGGCCCGCGGTATCGGGACACGATAGTCGGCTTCGCTTCTTGTGCGCGGACGTCATCTTCGTCTTTGGCCGTCTCTGCCCGGGCAGCCTCGATTGCATCACCGCCTCCAACCGGCGGCGGATTGAACCCGCTTACCTCACGAAAAAACAACTCCTCGGTTCCGACAGGAGTAGCTGTCTCGCGGTCAGCCATCACCGGCGTCTGAGCAGCCGTAGTCTTCTCTGCCGTCTGAAACAGGTCGCAGGCTGCCAGGAGAACAAGGAATAGCGGCGCCAGAGCCAGCGTGCACCTTACTATTCTCACGTCAGCCCCATCCTCTTCATCCTGTGCGTCGATGTTAGATAAGGCTATACCCGCTCCCTTCACGTCCGGCGGCGGTACCTGTGCCGGTCGCCTCGTCTATCCAGCCGTACTCCTTCAGTATCTGCTGGCTGTATGTAACGCGTCCGCTCACGTCCTCAACAGGCTCGGTCGCCAGCAGCAGCGAAGCCTTCGCCATGAGCTCCGGGTGCTCGCCGCGCGGATCGTCGATGCCGCTCACGAGATTGTGGAATACCGTGCCCGGCGTGGGCACTACCTGTGACGGCGAGACGGCGGTCACGGATATTCCGTGCTCATAGACTTCCTGCGCGAGACCCTGAGTGAAGCGTTCCAGCGCAGCCTTTTCCGCGCCGTAGCAGGTGCCGCCGCTGTTCGGTGGCACATTCTGGTACGGCCCACGACCCGGCCCAATCGCCGCACCCGACGAGATGTTCACGATACTGCCGCTGCCGCGCGGTATCATATCCTCCAGCACCAGCTGGCTGAGGATGAAGGGCGCGTGGAAGTTCACCGCCCACGAGCGCATCCAGCGGTTCAGCGGGTAGTCCTTCACCGGGATGAAGTACGTCAGAGCCGCGTTGTTCACCAGCACATCGACCGGACCATAGGTATCCCGCGCCGACTGCACCAGAGCCTCGCAGTCCTCCGGCAGCGATATGTTCGCAGCAGCAGCCGTAGCCTCGCCGCCCGCGTCCCGTATCTCCTGTATCGTCGTGTTCAGCGAGCCTTCGAGCGGGTGCGTCCCTTCCTCAACAGTCCGCGCCGCGCAGATGACCTTGCCGCCCTCCGCCGCAAAGAGCACGGCGATGTCCTTGCCAATGCCGCGGCTGGCGCCCGTTACGATAACTACCTTGTCGTCAAGCCTGCCCATGTAAAGCCTCCGAGTGTCAAGTATTTCAGTTCGTCAGTTATTCAGTCGGTCAGTGTGCCGGCTGCTTCAAAAGTGCGGTTGCTAGTCCCTGCACTTCCAGTTGAGTCAAGTCTGCGAGCTTGCTTCCGTCGGTTATCTCTATGCCGACTACGCCGTTGTCCTCGTCATAGTCCAAAACGATGCCCGGCGCAATCTCCTCGGACTCCACGCTTGCACGCGAGTGCAGCCCGATGTACAGCATGTCGCTGGGAGCGTCGTATTGTATTTCCATAGGATTGACCTCGTGCAGATTTACATTTCAAGCAGTGCACGAACATGCCCCTTGACGGCGGCGTATTGGTTGATTTCGATTTGTCGGACTTCCTCCGCATAGAAAGACACGACCTCGTATCGAGCTGTCATGCTCAGCCTGTAAATGTACGAATATGCAGGCCAAATCTCTCTTAAGTCAGCTGATTCCCAAATGAATCTATTGCGGTCCGAATGATTATCGGAGTTCTGTCTTTCTCGAACGACGCGATAAGCTTCAACATGATGCACCAGCGAGTAAAACAAGGCGACCAATTCCCATTCGGTATATTCAGGTTCGATGGATTCGAGCCTGCACAAATCTCTGTACAGGCCTTCGTTTGGTTCCGCTTTACTTAAGTGCTCCGAGACACTAGCCATCCTCACGCTTCCACAGAGTTTCCGCCTGTGGCGGGATGTAGTAGTCCATCGGGTTGCCTTCAGGTAGTTCGCTTAGATTGACTATGCGAAAGTCAAAGAGCGGAACCTTCTGAAAGCCTAATACATCACCGATTGCTTCATGAACAGGCTCCTCCGATGGGAAGTCCAGGCGCGGCCCTTTCGTTATCACCCAGCCGGTCACCCCATGCACCTCGTACGTGAAGCGCACCTCTCTCACAATATCCACATCGCGCAAGCGGTCGGCAAAGAAGCGAATCACCCTGTTCGCCTCCTCGCGCAGCCACACCGGGTCTGCCGTCTGTATGCTGTACTCTTCTTGCTTCTGGTTCGCAGTCTGCTGTGCCATTGCGTACTCCCAACCCTATCCTATCATCCCCTTCGTCCTGCACATCTTGCTTTGATTTCCTACACTCCCAGCTTCACCGCAAGGTCGTTGAAGTCCGTCGCGTACACATCCAGCCAGTCCTCGTTGGTGGTATCCACTTCCACATCCGGGCCATGCTCCCCCGGACGCGGCACGAACGCGGTCCTCAGTCCCGCCTCGCGCGCCGACTTCAGGTCGAACTTGTGCGCCGCTACCATCATCACCTGGTCGTAGGGCAGCCCGAGCAGGTTTGCCGCGCCCTGATAGACCTTCGGGTCGCGCTTGTACGCCTTGAACAGCTCTGCCGACAGGATGCAGTCCCACGGCAGCCCGCCCCATTTCGCCATGTTCGTCAGCAGGGCGACGTTGCCGTTGGACAGCGTAGCGATCACATAGCCCTTCTTCAGCCGCGTCAGACCGGGCGGGGAGTCGGGCCAGGGGTCGAGGCGGTGCCACGCCTTGTTGAAGTCCTGCTTCTCTTCCTCGGACAGGCCCGTGATGCCGAACTCTTCGAGCAGCTCGTCCAGAATCATGCGGTGAAGCGTGTCTATGTTCGTCCACGGCAGTTCGCCGGTTCGCACCCGTTCCATCGAGGGCCCGTAACCACCGCGCCACCTGTCCGCGAACTCTGCCCAGTCCACATCCAGTCCCTTCGCCTTCGCCAGTTTCACGCCTTCGCGGATGATGCTGTCTCGCCAGTTGACCACCGTGCCGAACACATCGAATGTAAGCGCCTTGACCTGTGAGATGTCTGAATTAGCCATTTTGAAACGCAAGCCTCCTGCCTGTTTACGCCGTTAACGCCTTGAATATCACCCGCCAATATCATCCGAATGTTACGGGGATGAGTGAACACTGTCAAACAGGATTCGCACCCTGAAATACGGCACTTCATGCACTTTCTACCAGCAATGCCATTGTAAGGTTATCGCTGGACGAATACGCGCTCCGTTGGATACACTCTTACAATAGATAGAACAGTAAGAGTTACGGGGAAAGTAATAGAGAATGACTACGATGGAAAATCATGATGAGAAATTTTCGCGTGGAATGGTGGTCGTGGCACACGCGGACGACGCCGAGTTCGGCTGCTCCGGCACTGTGGCGAAGCTGTGCGCCGAAGGCTGGGATATGGTCTATGTGATGTGTACCGACGGCAGCAAGGGCAGCAGCGACCGCGAGATTACGCAGGCTGAACTCGCCGCAATCCGCCGCGAGGAGCAGATAAACGCGGGGAGGGTACTCGGACTCAAGGATGTCGTCTTCCTGGACTATGAGGACAGCATGCTTCAGCCCACACTCGAACTTCGCAAGGACATCGCACGCGAGATCCGACGCTACAAGCCGGATGTGCTAATCACGATGTACCCCATGCGCTCGCTGAACGGTGGCTGGGGTGTCGGACATCCCGACCACATGGCGGCAGGCGAGGCTGCGCTGCAAGCCGTCTTCCCCACCGCGCGCGACCACATGACTTTTCCGGACCTGCTCGAGGCCGGCTTCGAGCCGCACAAGGTCGCGGAAGTCTGGATCATGGGGCATCCTGAGCCTGACCACTACGTTGATGTCACCAAGCACATGGATACGTCGGTCAAGGCGCTGATGGAGCACAAGTCGCAGATGAACGGGCGCGATGAAGTCTGGGCGCGTGAACGGATGGGAGAATGGAAGCGCGAGCGCGCGAAGGGCAGAGGCATACAGTACGCCGAAGCTTTCAAGCGTATCGAGTTCCGCCGCTGACGTAAGCGGCCGGCAGACGACAAAGACGGACTAGGCTATCTCCTTGACACGGCGGATTTTTCTGCCGTGTCTTTTTTGTTTGCCGTATGCCGATGCGCCTTATGCCATCCTCTGCTACATTGGTTACATGACATAAGAGTCTGTGGCTAGGAGGGTGCTATGGCTACTGTTACTGATACACAAATTCGTGCCGGGACGCTGGATGAACTTAGAGAGCGCGGTTGCACAGTGGTTACGGGCGGCGGACATACTATCGCGGTGTTCGCTCATGGTGACAGGGTATTCGCAGTGGACAACAGATGCCCGCACATGGGCTTTCCACTGGACAGGGGAACCGTGAAGGACGGCATCCTGACTTGCCACTGGCACCACGCCCGGTTCGACCTGTCGAGCGGCGGCACATTCGACCCGTTCGCGGACGATGTGCGCTCTTTCCCGGTGTCGGTGGACGATGACGGAGAGGTGTGGGTGGACCCGTCGCCGCCTGAGGCTGACCAGACGGCGCGCTGGTCGAAGCGGCTTCAGGATGCGCTGGAGGACAACATACGGCTGGTTGTCGCCAAGTCGGTGCTTGGGCTGGACGCTGTGGACGCGGACTACCGCATTCCGCTGGGAATCGGCGCGGAGTTCGGCACGACGTACTCGGCGGCGGGCTGGGGTCAGGCGATGACGATACTGACTTGCAGCGCGAATATGCTGCCGTACCTGGAGGCGGAAGACCGCCCGCTCGCAATGTTCCAGGGGCTGCTGCATGTGGCGCGGGCGAATGCGGGCATGCCGCCGCGCTTCCTGCTCGACCCGCTGCCGACGGGCGAGACGCGGCCCGAGGTGTTCAAGCTGTGGTTCCGCAACTTCATCGATGTGCGCGACTCGGACGGGGCTGAACGCTGCCTGCGGACTGCGATAGAGCTTGGCATTCCGGAGCAGACCATCGCGGACATGATTTTCGCCGCCATCACGGACCACATCTATGTGGATGGAGGGCATACGCTCGACTTCGCCAACAAAGCCTTCGAGGTCCTCGACCATCTTGGATGGGAGCATGCCGGACAGGTGCTGACCAGCCTCGTGCATGGCATGGCGGGGGTGCGGCGCAGCGAGGAACTCAGTTCCTGGCGCAACCCTATCGACATCTCGACTATGACATGGAAGGCGCGTGAGGCGCTAACTACTGCATACGACGAGGGCGCAGGTCGGCGCGGCGAGTGGGACGACGAGGACGGGCTGGTTGAACTCATGCTGGAGGACGATCCCGCCGCGACACTGGACGCCATTGTGGACGCTGTGCGCTCCGGCGCAAATGAAGCGCAGGTCGGGTCGGCAGTGGCGTATGCTGCGTTCATGCGGATGGCGCGCTTCCACACGTCGAACGAGTTCAACGACTGGGACACGCTGCACAACACGCTGACTGCGGCGAACGCGCTGCACCAGGCGCTGAAACGCGCTCCGTCGGTGGAGCTGCTGAGAGGCGCGCTGGATACGGCGATGAGCGTGTACCTCGACAGGTTCCTGAACATGCCGGCACAGCGAGTGCCTGACCCGCTTGCGAACGGCACGCCCGCGAATGGTGTGCCCGCCGGTGTGATTGATGGCGACGCCCTGCGCTCGCAACTGCTGGACGGGATGAATATGCAGCAGCTTGTGGAGCCGTCCGCGAAGACGGTATCAGACTACATCAGCGGCGGCGGCGCGCCGGAGGGCATCATCGCATCACTGGCGCACGCGATGCTGCGCGAGGAGTCGGGCTTTCACATGTTCCAGATTGTCGATGCCGCAATCAAGCAGTATGAGGAGCGGAGCGGCACCGACGCCGGGCGCATCGTGCTGGTCGCGCTGTCGCGCTTCCTCGCGGCGCACGCTCCCACATCGCGCGCGGTACATCAGACATTCAACATAGCTCTGCGGCTGCATCGTGGGGAGGCGCTGTATGGCTGAAGCTGGCCTCTGAGTCTGAATGAGAGAAAATCTTAGATTGCGATAGTCTCAACAACAAGACAACTAATTTATCCGCTAAAACGGTGGATGGCTAGTGTATAATCTTTGGGTGTTGAGGCAAGTGCTTTAGATGTTCAGAATCTTCCAAAGGCTGCGCTGGATATATCTCTCAGTGTTCGGCATTCAGGTCATACCAATGAGTGCCATCATAGTGTGGCGTGAATCGGAGAACGGCGACCACTCCAACTTCTTCGACCTTCTGATAGCATCCGCGCTGAAGATTGACGATGTGTGCTATCTTTCCCTCATCACAAGTGTAATCATCGTGGACATAGGGAGGTATCTGGTGGGAATACTAATCGAAGCACCACAGGACAGGGCATATGAGCAAGGCTTGAGTCAAGGTAAAGAGCAAGGGGTTGCCGAGGAAAGGCAACGCTGGCTCGAATACGATGCGAGCGTGAGAGACTATAATCGCCGCATAAAGGGTGCGCAAGAACGCGGCGAACCTTTCGACGAGCCGCCACCCCAACCGCCCACGACCTAGGTACAGTTACATGACCATGCAAGAAGCCCCACCTGCATTGATGGTTGGGGCTTCGTCTCATGTGCGGTGGTCTAGTTTGGCGCAGTTTGCCTCAGTGTGGTAACCTAGCGGCTGTCGGCGTGGACTCTACGCGCCGAAATTTATCGCTATCAACATACTTGGGACACAGGAGTATCGATATGGCAAAGGTTACTGGCAGCTATCTTATCGCCAAGACGCTCGCGGAAGAGGGAGTGGAGAAGCTCTTCTACCTGATGGGCGGTCCCGACTTCGACATCGTGATGGGATGTCAGGACTTCGGCATCGAGACTATCGACTTTCGGCACGAGCAGGCGGCGGCGTTCGCGGCGCATGCCTACGCGCGTGTTACCGGCAAGCCCGGCGTATGCACGGCAGCGTCCGGACCCGGCACGCTCAACCTGCTCACCGGCGTCTATGCAGCGTCCATAGACTGCTCGCCGATGGTCATTCTGGGCGGCGCGAGCGCGGTGCATGAAATCGGCAGGGAGACCTTCCAGGAGGTTGACCAGGAACGCATCATGGAGCCTATCGTGAAGTACTGGCACAGGCCCACGATGGCGGCGCGCTATCCTGAAATCGTTAGCACGGCTTACCGGCAGGCGATGTCGGGCAGGCCGGGCCCCGTCTATATCGACTGCGGCGCGGACGTGCTGTACGAAGAGATCGAAGAGGACGAGGCAGTGAAGCCGACACATGCGGTGCGCAAGTCAGTCCCCGCAGGCGACTCTGAAGCCATCAAGGAAGCTGTGGACATGCTCGCGGCGGCGGAGCGTCCTATGATCTTCTCCGGTGGTGGCGTCTTCTTCGCGGGCGCGGCACCGGAGATGGAGAGGCTGGTTGACCTGACCAGCACACCGTTCTACACAGCGCCGATGTCGCGCGGCGTGGTGCCGGAGGACCATCCCGTTTCATTCCAGGGCGCGCGTAGCACGGCGATGCGCGAGGCGGATCTCGTGATGGTAATCGGCACGCGCATGAACTGGATGATCAACTACGGACAGCGATTCGGCAACGCCAAGGTAATTCAGATTGACATCGAGGCGAGCGAGATAGCGCACAACCGCGATGTTGACCTCGGCATCGTGGGAGACGCCAAGGCGGTGCTGGGACAGATGGTCGCCGAGATCGAGGAGCGCGCGGATGAGTTCGCCGGCAGACTGGAGTCGCCGTGGATCGTTCGCCTGCAAGAGGACAACGATCGCCGCGCCGGTCAACAGGCGGCGCTGCTGAACTCGGAGCAGACTCCGATTCACCCCTTGCGCCTCTGCAAAGAGATTCGCGACTTCCTTGACCGAGACGCCATACTTTGCGTTGACGGCAACGAGATTCTGCACTTCGGGCGGCAGTCGCTTCCGACATACGTGCCGGGGCACAGGCTGAACTCCGGCGTGACGGGCACGATGGGCGTGGGCTTGCCATACGGCATCGGCGCTCAGGTAGCGAAGCCGGATACGCAGGTGCTGGTGCTGCACGGCGACGGCTCGATGGGCATGAACGCGATGGAGATAGACACCTGCGTTCGCTTCAACCTGCCGGTTGTAACGGTCATCAGCAACAACGCGGGCTGGACGGCGCGCACCCCCGACAGGCGCAAGCCGGGACGCGAACTTGGTTTCACGAACTACGACGGCATGGCGCGTGAGCTCGGCGCTTACGGCGAAGAGGTTACCGACCCGGACGAGATTCGACCGGCGCTCGAGCGCGCGTTCGCAAGCGGCAAGCCGGCCGTGGTGAATGTCATCGTAGAGCCGACGGCAGCGGGCGTGTCGCGCGCGTGGGGCGGTTCGCGGATGGAGTAGCTGAGTCGTCAGTGGTGAGTTATCGGTAATCAGTAGTAGGGGCGGTTATCTAACCGCCCCTCTGCTCGTATGCTATCCTTGCATGAAGCGCGCTTGCATAAGGATTTGTCTCATGATTGCCAGACTGACTGATAAGAACCAGTTGACCATACCCGAGTCGGTGATTTCAGATTTCTCGGACACCGAGTTTTTTGAAGTCACCTGTGAGGACGGGCGTATCGTGCTCACGCCTGTTCAACTCACAGGCATCGAACGAGTCTGGCAAAAGATTGAAGAGCGCGGGATAACGGAACAAGACATCACCGACGCCGTCAAGTGGGCGCGCGGGAATAAATGACCTCAATACGAGTTGTCATTGACACAAACGTGGTTCTGTCCGCACTGCTTTACAGAGCGGGTTCACTGGCCTGGCTGCGCCTACTATGGCAGTCTGGAGTCATAGTACCCCTGATAAGCCGGGATACGTTGGCAGAATTACACAGAGTGCTTCTATACGACAAATTTGGGCTGTCAGATGATGATTGCAGAGAACTACTTGAGCTTTATCAACCCAAGTGCGAAACGATCTTTGTAACTCAGCCGCCGCCCGTACCCGAATGCCGCGACCCTTCTGACATTCCCTTCCTTGAGCTTGCGCTGGCAGGACACGCGGATGCTTTGGTAACGGGTGATAGCGACCTGCTTGCGCTCGCGCCGATGTTCGCCATTCCCATCATTACGCCAAGCGAACTTAGACAATTGGCGGCAGACGGCACTTCATAGCGATGGCGCTTGCCGGTGCGTGTGAACTTCTCGGGCGATGCGACCCGTAATTCCGGAGGGATGCGCGAATGCCGCCGGAGGCGCACTATCTACCGTTCTCGCGTGAGCCGTCAACCTGGACTGTGATTACATCCAAGTTGTGGAATTTCTGGTGTCGGACTGATGACGAATAATAGCGCAGCAACCTGTATGAGACGTCCAGGTCGTCATGCACCTCCGGTTGCACACTCAAATATGCGAGCCTGTCCTGAAGGTTCTCCACATCGTAAGCCGCCGACATGAACTCCAGTTCAACGATGTTATCGTCTGCGTGAGCGTTGATCATCAGGCGCCGCTGTCCTCCGGAAACATCCTCGTCTTCATATTGTACCATTATCGCAAGGGTCTCTTCGCCGACGGCACGAAGCCGCTCCATAGACGGTTCGTCCCAACCTCTGTCAATAGCGTACCGCTGCAGGAATCGGTCCACTTCGGGCATAGAAGTAAAGTCCAGGTCAACCTCCAGGCGTTTACGCCGCGAGGCAGTAAGCTCGATGAAACCGATCAGCAGCGCGGCAGCGAGTCCGCCGGAGGTAACGCTGTTGCTCAGCAGGGCATCCCAGGTGCCAGTGAGCAGGTCCGCGAAGATAGCCTGGTTCTGAAAGCCCATGCCGACCCAGAAGGACACTGCAACGACAACCGCCTTGCGATGGTCAATGCCTCCTTGGGCGACTGTCTGTACACCCTCGATGAACACGAGTCCCATAATTATCATGATATAGGCCGCTGCTACGGGAGAGGGTACCGCTATCAGCAGCGCTGTCGTCTTCGGCACCATAGCCATAGCGATGAACATGATGCCGGCCCATACACCCGCGCTGCGCGATGCAACCCTAGTGAGACTGACCATTGCCACACTGGGAGAAGC
The DNA here is from genome assembly GCA_965204855.1 of Dehalococcoidia bacterium. GTDB lineage: Bacteria > Chloroflexota > Dehalococcoidia > Lucifugimonadales > JADFKI01 > Bin90. The sequence continues at coordinate 100,796 of OZ242018.1, read as the reverse complement.
GGTCATAGTAGGGACCGTCCCCAACAATCCCGATGCCAGGTTGCTCAGCGCGTTAATGTGAAGTCCGCCCTGAATGAGTCTGAAGTCTATGGCGCGGGGCTGACGGCGAGAAACTCGCTGTATGGCGCTTGTATCGGCAACCGCCTTGAAGGAAGTAATGACCATTATGAGCAGAAACGCTGGGAGAAGGGCCCAGAACTTGAGCCCCGGAGTAAAGTCGAAACCGGGCCAGACACTTCGGACCTCAGCGGAAAACCCGCCCCCAAACCAACTAACTCTCTGCACAAGATCAACGTCATAAAGGCCGAATGGCAGACTGACCAGGCTGCCAACCACTATGCCTATCAGCGGTGCCCAGATCTGCCAGGAGCGAGGCGCTCGCAGAAGCATAAAGGCTATCACGGCTAAAGTAACGACGGCAGCAAGGGGAGCGGCTAAGGGCGATACGGACTTGCCGTCAGGCACTTCCGTCAGTATCCCGAATACCGCCAGAATCACGGTCGCCGCTATCAGCATCAGAACCGTGCCGGATACTACGGGCGTGATTATGCGGCGAAACAAGGAGAGTCTCGCAGCGACAAAGAACTTCAGCAGAGAAGAAAGGACTACGAGGCTTGCCATCATCACGGGCCCACCCTGCATCAGAGCCGTTATGCAGATGGCGATTGCGGGTTCGGCAGTACCTATTACCAGAACGTGTCCGGTACCAAGGCGCCCTAGCTTAAGAGAATTGAGAATGGTGGCTACGCCGCATACTATCAATGAGGCGAATACAGTCCACCTGAGGAATTCGTGCGATTCCCCCGCTGTGCGGACGATGATTACCACCGGGACTACAACCAGGGCTAACACGACAACGGCGAGCTGAAAACCTGCGATTGCCGCGGTCAGCGGGGAACAGGACTCTTCCGGCTCGAAACGGATGGTTTCGTTCGCGTTCTCTGATGCCAAGGACGCTCCTTATGTCAAAGACAAATCAGGCTCGGTATCAGTAAAGATTCAGACATAGCATATATGCTCAATCAAGGGAGCTACATTTCTGACGCACTATATCAACTGTTCCGATGGATAGATCAAAACCCTGATAATTCGGCGGCAATTTATGTCAACAACTATGAGGATTCTGTGGAATAGTGCAATCGACATTGTAGATTTATATCTATGAAATGTCCAATACTAATTATCGCGAAAAGCTAACACAATCGAGGTGTTAGAATAACGGATACGATTGAACGTCAGACCGGACATGGAAGAAAGTAGTCCATACACATCAAACTCTTACTTGCCTAACGCTGTATAAGCCAGTGCTCTAACTTATCGATGATTCGAGACACTCTTCAGACCCCTTATGACTTCACCACGCACCTGACCCACTTCTGTCGTGTGCTGCGCTCGCACGGACTGCTGATAAGTCCGCAGGAGACGGCGGACGTGATGCGGGCGCTGGGCGCGGTGGACATGATGGACAGGGGCCGGGTCTATTGGTCGTTGCGCGCGCTGGTGCTGTCACGGCGAGATGAGATTCCCATCTACGATTCGCTGTTCGAGCGGTTCTGGAACTTCGAGGAGTTGCCACTGCGTCCGCACATCGACTCGGATGACGACCTCGTGGGAGGCGCTAAGGAATTTCGGCGCACGCCAAGCATGGCGATGATGCCGGAAGACGATGATTCCGCTCAGAACACACTCGTGCAGATGCTGCGGACAGGCGCTAGTAGCCGTGCCACTACCTCACCACCCGATTTGAGCGTGCTGCGCGCGGATGAGCTTTCAGAGCTGTCGAGGATCGCGGCGCGGATGATCCGGGCGATGGCAACCCGTCCCGGAAGACGGCGCAAGAGGCATCCGCGCAAGGGCAGCCCAGACCTGAGGGGGGCGATGCGGCTTAACTTGAGCAGAGGAGGCGACGCTGTGGTGCTGCCCCGCAAGAGGCGTGTGCCAAGAACGCCGCGCCTGCTGGTATTGCTGGATGTGAGCGGCTCGATGGAGCGGCACGTGCAGCTGCTGTTGCAGCTCATCTTCGCGGTTACGCAGCACACGAAGCGAGTCGAGACCTTCGTGTTCAGCACGTCGGCAACGCGGGTTACGCGCGAACTGAGCGCGCCGTCTTTCAGCGAGGCGCTGGCTCGCGTCGGGCACGCGGCACGGCACTGGTCGGGTGGTACGCGCATAGGCCAGGCTCTCGCCCATGTGAACACACGGCACGAGCATGTTCTGAATCGCTATACGACGGTGTTCCTCTTGAGCGATGGCTGGGACACGGGGGAGCCAGAGCGCCTGTCGCAAGAGGTGCAGCGGATGCGGCGGCGAGTTCACCGCGTCGTGTGGCTGAACCCGCTGCTGGGAAGCGATGACTACCAGCCGCTCACTCGCAGCCTGCAAGCTGCGCTGCCACACATCGACCACCACGCGTCAGCGCGCGATGTGGAGAGCCTGAAGCGGTTGCCGGCGCTGCTGCGGTAGCATCGAGACTAACACCGATGGACAGAACTTATGGGGTATAATGTCTTGTGAGAGAAACGCTATCCCAAAGCCATGACTTGAGCAGTGGGGGTGGCTATCCCACTACTTATAGCTGGACGCGCCCTCAAGCTAGCGCCTAATAATTATTGATGGGGAGTCCGCATATTCTTCATGAGTTCCGGTGGAAGGCGTCTCCGAAATGTAAGAGTCCGTAGAGCCATTCGTGCCTTTGAGCGGCTAGGCTATCGAGTAGCGAGGATACGCGGCAGTCATTATGTCGTGAGACATCCTGACGGTGGTGTTCTGGTACTTCCATTTCATGGCGGAACTATCAAAGAAGGTATATTGTTTGACGCCATAAAGAAAGCCAATATCTCAGTGGATGAATTCGAGGAACTGTTATGATTGACTCCAATGAATACTCGGTGATAGTCCACGACGCTGAAGAGGGCGGGTACTGGGTAGAAGTTCCGGCGCTGCCGGGCTGCTATTCGCAGGGCGAATCCGTCGATGATGCGCTTGAGAATGTGAAAGAGGCGATCGCTCTGTATCTGGAAGTGCTGACGGACGAAGACGCCGACATTCCTGTGGACTCGGATGTAGTATTCCAGGTAAGAGTTCCGGTAGGTGGATAAACCATGCCCGACTTCCAGATCATGTCCGACTTCAAGCCGACGGGCGACCAGCCTGAGGCAATTGCCAAGGCGGTCGCGGGCCTTGACGAGGGATTGACGCACCAGACGCTGATGGGCGTAACCGGCAGCGGCAAGACCTTCACGATGGCGAACATCATCGAGAAGTCGCAGCGCCCGACGCTCGTCATCGCGCACAACAAGACGCTTGCGGCGCAGCTCGCCACCGAGTTCAAGGAGTTCTTCCCGAACAACGCGGTCGAATACTTCGTCAGCTACTACGACTACTACCAGCCTGAAGCGTACGTGCCGCGCACCGACACATACATCGAGAAGGACGCGGACATCAACGAGGAACTGGACAAGCTGCGCCATGCCGCCACGCGCGCGCTGCTGACGCGGCGGGACACGCTCATCGTCGCTTCAGTGTCCTGCATATTCGGCCTGGGGTCGCCGGAGGAGTACCAGAGCTTCGTCGCCTATGTGCGGAAGGGTGAGATGCGGAACCGCCGCCTGCTCATACGCCAGCTCGTGGACATGCAGTACGAGCGCAACGACATGGACTTCGCGCGCGGCAACTTCCGCATTCGCGGCGACACCATGGAGATTCTGCCCGCGTACGAGGAACTTGGCGTTCGCATCGAGTTCTGGGGCGACGAGGTGGAACGCATCGTAACGGTTGATCCGCTGACCGGCGAGTTGCTTGGCGAGCGCGACGACATCGAGATATTCCCGGCGAAGCACTTCGTAACATCGCAAGAGAAGATGACGCTCGCGATTCAGGATATCGAAGTGGAGCTGGAGAAGTGCGTCCTCGACCTGAAGGCGCAGGGCAAGCTGCTGGAGGCGGAACGGCTGGAATCCAGGACTCGCTACGACATCGAGATGATGCAGGAGACCGGCTACTGCGCGGGCGTGGAGAACTACTCCCGGCACTTGGCGCGGCGCGAGGCCGGCAGCACGCCCTACACCCTGATGGACTACCTGCCGGAGGACTACCTGCTGTTCGTGGACGAGTCGCACATGACGCTGCCCCAGATACGCGGCATGTTCCGAGGCGATCAGTCGCGCAAGGAGACGCTGGTGGAGTTCGGCTTCAGGCTGCCGTCCGCTTTGGACAACAGGCCCCTGAACTTCCAGGAGTTCGAGGAGCATGTAAACCAGGCAGTGTACGTCACGGCGACCCCGGGGCCATACGAGCACCAGCACAGCCAGAGCATGATCGAGCAGGTGATTCGTCCGACAGGCCTACTCGACCCGGTGGTCGAGGTGAAGCCGACGACCGGCCAGATAGACGACCTGCTGTACCAGATACGGGAGCGCGTGGCGAAGGGCCAGCGCTGCCTGATAACGACGCTGACGAAGCGGATGTCGGAGGAACTAGCGGACTACCTGCGCGAGATGGGCGTGAAGGTCCACTACCTTCACTCGGAGATAGACACGCTGGAGCGGAGCGAGATACTGCGCGACCTGCGGCTGGGCGTCTATGACGTGGTGGTCGGTATCAATCTGCTGCGAGAGGGGATCGACCTGCCGGAGGTGAGCCTTGTCACCATATTGGACGCGGACAAGGAAGGCTACCTGCGGTCGCTGACGGCTCTGGTGCAGACTATCGGAAGGGCGGCGCGGCATGAAGAAGGCAGCGTCATCATGTACGCCGATGTCGTCACCGATTCCATGAAGCAGGCGATTAACGAGACGGAGCGGCGGCGCGCGATTCAGGAGGCGTACAATCGTGAGCACGGCATCACGCCTCAGGGGATACGCAAGGACGTTCGGGACATCACCGAGCGCGTGAGGGCGGTGGCGGAGCAGACGACGCCGTACATTACCCACGACGACATCCCCAAGGACGACCTGACACGGCTTGTCAAGGACCTGGAGTCGCAGATGAAGGCGGCGTCCCGCGCGCTCGAATTCGAGAAGGCCGCGCTGCTGCGCGACCAGATTATCGACCTGCGAAAAGTGCTCGCGGGATAGAAGTCTGCTTCAGACCGCTCGCTCTCCACTGGGTCGGGCTTCCCTGATCTCAGTCGGTTGAGCGATACGCGGGTCCCTCTTGAACACTGAAGCGAGCGCTCCGAAAAGCTGCAACACAGCCATGGCGAAGAACGCTGTCTTTAGGCCACTTACGAACGATTCGAGCAGCCCTGAGCCGGGTCCCGCATCCAGCACCTCGTCAATCCTGACCTCGAAGCCCCGGCTGACCATCACCGCCGTAACGATGGATGCGGCGATTGCAGTCCCCGTTACATTGCCGGAGTTGCGCGACAAGTTCACGAACGCCGCTACGACGCCGTGCCGCGCCGAGTCCGCCGCGCTGAAGATGGAAGCGGAGTTGGGCGACTGGAAGAGGCCCGATCCGACGCTCTGGAGCAAGATTCCGGCAAGTACGATGACTATTGAAGATGAAGTGGTGAGAGACGCCAGGACCAGCAGTCCGCCCGCTGAGAGAAGTAAGCCAATTACGTTGAACGGTCTCCAGCCGTAACGGTCGGAGAGGAATCCGCTTACCGGTCCCATGACAATCCTGCTCGCGGCGTTGGGCAAAAGAGCGAATCCGACAAGCGCCGGTGTAAAGCCTAGCACCGCCTGAAGATAGAAGGGCAGCAGGAAGCGGGACGATGTAATGCCCAGGAACGACATGAAGTTCGTGCCGATGCCGATACTGAAGACCTTGCTCCTGAAAAGCGTCATATCCAGCATTGGCGACGGGGAGCGAATCTCCCACCAGACGAACGCGGCGAGAAAGGCGACGAAGCCGATAGCTCCGAGTATTATCGGTGGCGACGACCAGCCCATACGCGAGCCGTTAGACACTGTCATAAGGAAGGAAAGCAGTACCGCCGTTGACAGCGCCGCGCCCGCGTAGTCGTAGCGAGTGGTCCGTGTGTCCTGCCGAAACGCCTCGCTCCTTATTATCAGCAGGACGGCAGCCATGGTCACAAGTCCCATTACGATGTTGATGTAAAAGAGCCAGCGCCAATCAAGGGCGGTGATGAGGAATCCGCCGGCGACGGGACCGAGAACACCGCCTGTGCCCACGACGCTCGCGTGGGAGCCGATGCCCTTGCCACGTTCCTCGTCGGGGAACACCGATGTTATCATCGCCATCCCAGTGCCTTGCGTCATTGCCGCGCCGAGTCCCTGCAATGCCTTTGCACCTATCAGTGCGAATATGCTGCCTGAGATTGCGGCAAAGGCGGCGGCCACAACGAAGATGACGAGACCGGAGAAGAATATGCGCTTCCTGCCTACGATGTCGGAGAGCCTGCCCATTGGCAGCAAGAGCGCGCTTATCGTCAGTCCTTCCGCTATGACGACCCACTGGACAGTCGCAAGGTCGGCGTTAAAGTACTGGGCGATGGTGGGCAGGGCCACGGACATGCCGCCGTGGTTTATGACTGAGGTTAGTGTTCCGAGCGCGACTGCGGAGAATACCCACCAGCGATATATTGGTTTGTGGATTATGCCGGAAGCGAGCATGTTCCCGATTCTAACAGAAACTATGATGCCCCATTCCCCGCCCGGGAATTAACAGGATGGGCAGGATGTATAGGATGATATAATCGCCTGTCAGTTGATATTCGTGTGGAGGGTATGGGTATGCTGATTCCGTTTGCGGGGACTTATGACTTGCGGGGCACGCTGCTGGGCGGGCAGGCGTTTCGGTGGCGCGATGAGGGCGGCGGCTGGTTCTGCGGCGTGATATTCGGCAACGTCGTGAGGATGCGAAGAGTTGACGACGGCATCGAATTCAATTGTGCGTCCGACGATGAGACTTCGCTTGCTCCACTCGTCAGGGACTACCTGCGAGTGGATGACGACATGGACGAAATCTACGCTGCGCTCAGCGAGGACGCGCATCTCGCCGATGCGGTAAAGCAGCATGAGGGCTTGCGCGTGCTGCGCCAGGAACCTTGGGAGTGCCTCATAGGGTTCATCTGCTCGGCGAACAACAACATCCCGCGCATCACCGCGAACGTCGAGGACATGGCTACGAACTACGGCAAAGCCCTACCCCATCCTAATTGGCAGGACTGCGTGAGAAGCACATTTCCGTCGCCAAGAGAGCTGGTGGATGCGGGAGAACAGGCGCTGCGGGACCTGAAGCTTGGGTTTCGCGCGGTGAATGTCATAGCGGCGGCAGACGGCATTGCGGATGGCAAGGGGCCTGACCTGTACGCCTTACGAGAGGCAGACTACGATGACGCGCTGGCAGAGTTGGTCAAGTTGCGCGGGATTGCGGATAAAGTTGCCAACTGCGTGATGCTGTTCTCGCTGGACAAGCCGCAGGCGTTCCCGGTCGATGTGTGGATAGTGAAGGCGATGCGCGACTGGTATCCGGAGGCGCCGGTGCCGCCGGCAGTCAACAGCAACGGCAACAAGACCACGCCCACCGAGAAACACAAGCGCGAGATGCGGGAGTGGGCGCTGGAGCGATACGGAATGCACGCGGGATACGCGAACCAGTACATGTTCCACCATAAGCGGTGGGTGGACCTGGTGCGAGACTCAGGCTAGGTGGCTGCGGATGATGGCAGGGAGTTGGTAAAGTTCGCAATCGACGCGGCGAGCCGGGGGCAACGAGCGCAGAAACGCCGAACCGTAGCGGCTTGCGGTTATGCGGCGGTCGAGAATGATGACTGCGCCACGATCGGTTTTCGTGCGTATCAGGCGACCGAAGCCCTGCCGCAGCCGCAGGATTGCCTCCGGCACCGCGAACTGCATGAAGGCATTGTCGTAGAGTTCGGAGCGCGCTTGAAAGACCGGCTCGGTTGGCACATTGAAGGGCAGTCGGGCGACAATGAGCACGCTGAGAGCGTCCCCTGCGAGGTCAACGCCCTCCCAGAAGCTGGAAGTGCCTAGCAGGACGGCGCGGGGGTTCTGCATGAAGCGGCGCACGACCTGAGCGGGAGGACCGTCGTTACCCTGCTGCAATACCTCGATGCCGCGCGCCTTGAGGTCGTCCCTGATGCTTGACGCCGTGCTGCGAAGTGCGCTGTACGAGGTGAAGAGCGCCATCGTGCGCCCTTCGGCGGCGATGGCGGCGTCCTTGATTGCATCTCCAAGAGCGTCCTGGTACGCCCAGGAGCGCGGCTCGGGCATGTCTTTCGGCAGGCACAGGACTGCGGCGCTGGGGTAGTCGAAGGGCGAGCCGAGCAGCAGTTCGCGAGCGTCCTTGAATCCGGTGCGCTCGATGATGTGGTCGAAGGTCCGCTCGGTGCTGAGGGTGGCGCTGGTCATGATGACGCTGCGAGTCTGTGAAAATACAAGCTCATCAAGCTGCTCCGCCACATGCAGCGGCGCGGCATGCAGCGAGAGTTCGGCGCGGCGTGCCGACAGTGTTAGCCAGTAGATTGCATCATCTTCGGGCGCTACTACGAATTCCTTGAGCTGGCGGCGCAGGGTGTCGTTCTGTTGAGCAGTCGCGTCAAGGTCGTTTACCAGAGATTCGTAGTTGAGCAGGCCGGCTTCTCCGAGGTCGGCGAGCGCCCTTTGCAGGTTTGCAAGCTGCCTGCCGAGTTCTGCGAGCGCGAGGTCCGCGTTCTCCCAGCCGATTTCGAGTTCGGACCATTTCGGGTTCGCGCGAGTTCCGCGGGTAATGCGGGTCTGCTGCGCGTATTGGGACGGCCCGCGGCGTCCGTTGCCGGAGGGCTGAGCCATCGTTTCAAGTCCTGCCATGAGACGGGCGATGCCGTCGCGCATGCGTGGAAGCAGGCGGGCAAGCTCGTCCACGACAGTCTCGACCGTTTCACGGCGGTCTGTGGTGTCCGTTGTCGCCGTGCGAAAAGCGGTAATCGCCTGATTGGGCAAGCCGCCTTCGCCGCTCAGCGACTGAAAATGTTCATTGAAGCCGGCCTGCGTCAGCTCGAAGCCGAGGTGGTTCGTCGCCTCTTCTTCAAGGTGGTGCGCCTCGTCGATGATGAGCACATCGTAGTCCGGGATGAGCGTGCCGCCGACAGTGGCGTTGGAGAGCAGCAAAGCATGATTGACGATTACTAGGTGCGATGCGGCGGCGCGTTCGCGGGCAGAACGCAGGAAACAGACACTCTCGTTTCGCAGGCAGCCCCTCGCGTTGTTTGCGGAGAGCCTATCCCAAGGCGAGGCGGCTCTCGGATGACCGAGGTTGATTTCGGCGCGGTCGCCGCTTGCGCTGGATTGCAGCCACAGCATCGTCTTGGCGAGCATGCGCGCTTCGTCAGGAGTTGGCTCGGGGGAGGTGGACATGGTGTTCCAGCGACGCATGCACAGGTAGTTGGCGCGTCCTTTGAGCGGAGTAAAGCGCAGTCCTTCGCCACCGCCCTCAACAGACTTCAGGGCTTCAACGAGGATGGGCACATCTTTCTGCAGAAGCTGCTCCTGCAGGTTGATGGTGTTCGTAGAAATTACGACACGCTTGCCGTTGGCGAGGGCGTACAGCGCGGCTGGCAGCAGGTAGGCGAGCGACTTGCCGACACCCGTTCCTGCCTCAATGATGATGCGCTCGCCGTCGTTGATCGCCTCTGTAACCGCCTGTGCCATCTGTGCCTGCTCGGAGCGCGCCTCAAAGCCGTCAAGCGCCTGTGAGAGCGCGCCGCCATCGCTGAACATGGACGTGACCATATCGGCATCCACGGGTGTGACGGTCTCGCGCTCGCGCAGGACGCCACCGGCATGAAGCCTGCGGGAAATTCGCTGCATGTCGAGGCCGTTGATGCCGATGGTGGAATCATCATTGCCGGATGCTGCGCTGGCAGCGCGAGGGTTGGCGGCAAGTCCGTTCAGCAGGTAGCCGAGCGACCAGTTGGATGCCTGGGCGAGGCGCTGCATCGCCGTGAGCGTCATGGAGTCGAGCTTGGCCGCGTCTTCAAGCAGGTTGAGGAACAGCATCTTCGCGGCGATTGCGTCGTCGAGGGCGCGGTGAGGCCGGTCGTGCGGCAGATCGAGGTTCTGTGCCATGTTCTCCAGAGAGTAGCTTGGCGAGTCCGGGCGGACGACATAGGCGAGATCGTAGGTATCCACGACTGGGTTGGTCAGCTCGATGCCGCTGCTGCGCAGGAAGCCGAGGTCGAAGTCGGTGTTATGCGCGATGAGCGGGGATGTGCCCGCGAAGGCGATGAAGGACGCCGCTACGCGCTCAATGGTGTCGGCGCGGTCGAGGTCGCGCTGCCGGATGCCGGTGAGAGAGGCGATGAAAGGGCTGATACGCCGCTGCGGGTTGATGAGGCTCTGGAAAGTGTCGAGCGTCCTGCCGCCCTGGAACTTGACCGCACCAATCTCGATGATGGCATCCTTCTGGGCGTCAAGTCCGGTCGTTTCAAGATCGAAGGCGACCCATACATCTTCGGACGGGTCGGTGTGGTGTGGGAACAAGGGGCAGAAGTCTTTCGGTCTGTCAGTGGGTCAGTATGTCAGTGAGGAAATGGTAGCAGAAGTTGGGATTAGACGCACATAAATTCTGGTGCATGTTTTGGGGAATATGAGGACACAGAGCGGTCAAGAGGTGGTGTGTAAGTGGGAGGCTATCCCTATATTTACACCACTTCTTGTTACATTCGGATGGATGGTTATCAGGGATCAGTCGCTCCCTCAATGATTGCGTGTTCCATGTCTTCGAGGCTTACGGGGGGACCTTCGTGCTTCAGTACGCCAAACAGCCTGCCGATGGGTTTCACCTTCACAATACGAACCTCGTCTCCTTGCACGATGTAGCGCACTCTATCGCCAGCCTCGACTGATAAGGCTTCCCTAACCGCCTTCGGCAGGGTTGTCCGACCCCTGGAATTGATTACGGATTCAATCATGTTGGATGCCCAAAGTTATTACACTGCGTGACCACACATTCCATTATAGACAATAGAAGCGTGAGGGATGACGTATCGCGCCAGAGCGCGGTTGTGCCTAAAGTCAGAACAATCTAACATGGATGGGCTGATAATGAGGCTAACATCAATGAACAGGACTGACAGGGTAAAGGATTAACGAATGACTACATCGGGTTCGGGCATGGTGAGCGGGAGCGAGCTTATTGGCAGGGCTTTGGCGCTTGAGGGCGTGAAGAATGTGTTCACGATTGCGGGCGACCATGTGCTGCCCGCGCTGGACAGCATGGCTGACATGGGCTTTCGCTTCGTGGATACGCGGCACGAGCAGGCGGCGGCGCACATGGCGGACGCATGGGGGCGTATCACGGGCGAGCCGGGCGTTGCGATGTACACGACGCCGGGATTCTCCAATGCGATACCGGGACTGGCGAACGCGATGCACTCGGAAAGTCCACTACTCTCGATAAGCGGCTCCGCGGAACTGAGCGAACTTGGGCGCGGCGCGATGCAGGAGATAGACCAGGTGGGCATGGCGCGTCCGGTTACGAAGGGCGCGTGGATGGTCACGGACACGCGGCGGATACCGGACATGATAGCGCACGCGCTGCGGGTGGCGTACAGCGGTCGGCGCGGTCCGGTGCATCTGACGATTCCGGTGGACATCCAGCAGAATGTCGTCAGCGAGGACGAGGTGGCGTTCTACGAGCCGGGAGAGTACCGGGGCATCGGCGCGGCGCAGGCATCGCAGACCGACATCGAGCAGGCGGTGGCAATACTGCGCGGGGCGAAGCGACCGCTCATCGTGGCGGGGAGCGCGGCTTCATACGCGCGGGCTGGCGAGGCACTGCAAGAGTTCATCGAGACGACGCGGCTGCCGCTGCTGACCGAGGGGGACGCGCGAGGCATGGTGTCTGACGAGCATCCTTACTGTCTTGGGTTCTTCGACCAGGGATTGAGCCAGACGGCGCGCAAGATTCGTGAGGCGGATGTGGTGATGATGCTGGGGCGCAAGCAGGACCTGATTATCGGCTACGCGATGTCGCCGACGATCGCGCCGGATGCAAAAATCATACAGATTGACCCGTCGGAGGCAGAGATCGGGCGTAACCGTGGCGTCGCGGTGGGAATCGCGGGGGATGTGGAGGCGACGATGCGACAGATGACGACGGAGGCGTCCAAGCATACCTGGTCCGAGCTGGATTGGATTGGCGAGCTGCGTGCGGAAGGCAGGGCTTGGCAGGAGCATCTGGAGTCGCTGGCGGCGGCGGAAGTGCCGATGCACGCGATGTTCGTGCATCGGACGGTAATGCAGATGCTTCAGCCGGACGACTACCTCGTATTCGACGGCGGGGACTACTGCCACTTCGCGCGGGCGTATCTACCTGCACGGATGCCTAAGAGCTGGCTGTACGTGACGCCGTCCGGGATGCTGGGACACACGTTCCCGACTGCGTTGGCCGCCAAGCTGGCGCATCCTGAGCGGCGCGTGATCGCGTTCAGCGGCGACGGAGCGTTCGGGTTCAACGGCATCGAGTTCGACACGGCGGTGCGGCACAACCTGCCTATCGTGTGCGTGCTGGGCAACGACTCGGCATGGGGAATCGACCGGCAGATCCAACTGGGCGTGTATGGCAAGCCGGTCGCGACCGACCTGCTGCCAACGCGATACGACCAGGTTGTGCGCGGACTCGGCGGGCATGGCGAGGTCGTTGAGAACCCGGAGGAGTTGCATCCTGCGCTGGAACGCTGCCTGAAGCTGGAGCGCCCCGCGCTCATCAACGTGCAGGTGCAGAGAGCCGTCAGCCCACGCGGCCAGGCGGCGATAAATCGGTGGAAGAGCCACACGCTGGAGGCGTTTTAGGAAAACTGACATCGATGGACAGGATGGGGAGGATGGATGTGGTGGTGTCTGGTTGCTGACGAACTGAAAGACTGACACATTGATGAACTCCAACTTACAACTCAGCGTTGTTGACCAGTCGCCCGTGCGTAAGGGCGGGACGGCTCGTGACGCCCTTACGGAGACCGTAAGGCTCGCGCAGGCTGTGGAGCGGCTGGGCTACCGGCGGTTCTGGGTGGCGGAGCACCACAACCTGGCGAACTTCGCGGGGACAAGCCCTGAGATTCTCATAGGGCAGATCGCGGCGAAGACGGAGCGCATCCGCGTGGGCAGCGGCGGGGTGATGCTGCCGCATTACAGCGCGTTCAAGGTGGCGGAGGTGTTCCGCATGCTGGAGACGCTGTTTCCGGGCAGGATAGACCTCGGCATCGGGCGTGCGCCGGGCAGCGACCAGATTACGGCGGCGGCGCTGTCGTATCCGCGTCCGCAGCTGGACATACGACACTACCCCATCGTTGTGCGCGACCTGTTGAACTTTCTGAACGACACGGTGGACGAAGAGCACCCCTTCGCGTCGCTGCATGCGGGGCCCGGAGAATCCACCGCGCCGGATGTGTGGCTGCTTGGCTCGCGTGCGGACAGCGCGGCAATGGCTGCGGAGATGGGCTTGCCCTTCAGCTTCGCGCACTTCTTCGGACTGGCGACCGAGCACGGGCCCGCGATAGCGGAGATGTACCGGCAGAACTTCAAGCCGTCTGAGTACCTTTCCGAGCCGAAGGTGAATGTGGCGTTTCAGGTGCTGTGCGCCGAGACCGACGAGGACGCGAAGCGCATCGCGTCCAGTCGCAACCTGTCGCGGGTTCGCTCGGTGCAAGGCCAGCGCGAAGGCGTGCCGCCTATCGAAGAGGCGCTGGCGTATGAGTATCGGCCGGACGAGTGGGCGTACCTGTCGAAGATGAAGGAAAGCTACATAGACGGCACGCCCGACTATGTGCGCGACAAGATCGAGGAACTCGCGGACTCATACGAGACGGACGACATCGGCATCGTGACGATATGCTACGATTTCGCGGATCGGGTGCGGTCGTATGAACTGGTGGCGGAGGTGTTTGGGATGGAGAGAACTAACATCGAAGGACAGGATGGATAGGATTTTCACCCCCATCCTAACCTTCCCCCATCAAGGGGGAAGGGACGCGTTGACCTGGACTGATAGGATTTTGCGCGGATGAGCACGCTGACCGACAGGACAGACGCGATGGCGGCTATCGAGGCGATGGCTAAACGGCTGCGCGACGAGTACGGCGCGGAGGCGGTGATACTCTACGGCTCGCGGGCGGATGGAAGCGCGCGCGCCGACAGCGATGTTGACCTGATGATAATCAAGTCGGGCGCGTCCGGTGGGATGATTGACCGCTCTCTGAGGGTGGATGCTGTATTGTCTGAACTCAAGGGAAGATTGAGGTTGGACACGCGCGTGTATGAACCCGAGCAATTGGAAAAGACGCTTGCCAGAGGCGATCACTTCGTGCAGGACATCATATTGCAGGGAATGGCGCTGCACAAAGGCGAAGAGTTTGCTAAGTATATTGAGCTGGCAGAGAAGAGCTACAATATGAACCCTCAAGACTCAGAGTATCCAGAAGATTGGATTGAAGTAGCCAAAGAAGATTTAGAGATGTCCACGATTCTGCTAGAAAGTGGGCACCCGAGAGGCGCGGGATACAACCTGCAACAGGCGGCCGAGAAGTTCTTCAAGGCGTATCTAATAAGGCAAGGCTGGAGACTTCAGAGGACACATCACTTGGTCGAACTTCTTGAGGACGCCTTGCAATACGATTCCACTTTGGAAGAATTTCGCTCAGTGTGCAAGCTGGTGACAAATTACGCGCTAGCAGGACGGTATCCCAGATCGCGGGATTCTGAGTTGCCAGTGATGGACGACGAGAATGTGCGAGCCGCTCTCGCGGAGATTACACCACTGATAGAGCGGCTGCGGTCGGGCAGCGAGAGGGCTAACATCGATACACAGGATGAACAGGATTAGGAGGATCAGATGCGCTGGGTGAGATATGAAGGCGATGACGGCGCGGTGTTCGGGATTGTGGAGGGGGATGATATCGCAGAGGTGAGCGGCAGCCCGTTCGATGGATACGAGCGCACGGGGAAGCGGCGGGCGCTTGCGGATGTGAGGCTGCTGATTCCGTTCGAGCCGAAGACCTTCTACGCGGCGGGCGTGAACTACGAGGAGCATGTGCGCGAGGCGGCGGCCTTGCTGGGACGAGAGCCGGACATACCACAGAAGCCGGACATCGGCTATCGGGCGAACAACGCGCTCATCGCGCACGGCGAGAATATCGTGAAGCCTGCCGACTCCACTGAGCGCTTTCAGTATGAGGGTGAGCTGGTGGTGGTCATCGGCAAGGAGGCGAAGCATCTGTCGGAGGAGGACGCGCTGTCGTGCGTGCTGGGCTACACCATCGGCAACGACGTGAGCGAGCGCACATGGCAGGCTGGCGACCGCACACTCTGGCGCGCGAAGAACAGCGACACCTTCAAGCCGATGGGCCCATGGATCGAGACGGATGTTGACCTGGACTCGCTGCGGACTACGGTGCGGCTGAACGGCGAGGTTGTGTCTGAGTTCGCCACGAACAACATGGTGTTCGGAGTAGAGACATACATCAGCGCGATGACACGCTACCTGACCCTGCATCCGGGCGACATGATATGGATGGGCACCGACGGCGCAACGGACAACATGAAGACGGGCGACGTGTGCGATGTGGAGATTAGCGGGATCGGCACGTTAACCAACCCCATAGTCAGCGAAGACTAACATCGATGAACAGGATGGACAGGATTTTCTCTTGACGGAGGGCTTTGAATATGGCGACGATAAACTCGGTGCTGGGACCAATGGACACGGCGGACTTGGGGTTCACGCTGTCTCACGAGCATGTGCTGGTTACGTCTGCGGGGATTCAGCAGATATACCCGGAGTTCATCGACCGCGCGGGAACCATCGAGCGCGGCATACGCGACCTGAAGGCTGCTTACGACGAGGGTCTGCGCTCCATCATAGATGTATCAACCCTTGACCTGGGACGCGATGTCCGGCTCATGGAAGAGGTCTCGCGCGGGTCGGGAGTGAACATCGTCTGCGCCACCGGCACATGGCGGGACATCCCGCGCGTGTTCTGGACGGCGACGCCGGACGACATCGCGCCGCTGTACATCCGAGAGATCGAAGAGGGCATCGAGGGAACGGACATCAAGGCGGGGATAATCAAGGTAGCCAACGACATGGGCGGCGTAACGCCGGAGGGTGAGATTATCCTGCGCGCGGCTGCCAGGGCGCAGCAGGCGACGGGCGCGCCCATATCAACACACACATGGGCGCCGGAGCGCGTCGGCGAGCAGCAAGTCGCCGTATTCGAGGACGAGGGCATCGACCTGAACAGGGTCTATGTGGGCCACAGCAACGACACGGACGACACCGATTACCTCATTGGCTTGCTGGAGAAAGGCGTGTGGATCGGGCTGGACCGCTACCCTGGCAGGCCGGAGGTGCTGGACTGGGAGGCGCGCACGCAGACGGCGTATAAGCTCATCGAGGCGGGATTCGCGCACCGCATCATGCTTGGGCACGACTGGTCGGTGACGCTGCTCATCGCGGCGCGAGAGGCGCAAGAGGCGCGGGACAAGAACAATCCGGACGGCTACCTGTTCATCACGCGACGAGTGCTGCCGCGATTGCAGGAGCTGGGCGCGTCGGACGACGACATCCACAAGATTATGGTGGACAACCCGCGGCGGTTCTTCGAGGGAAGAAACTGACATCGATGGACAGGATGAAGAGGATAGGCATCCTATCTATCTATGTAAAGCAAAAAAGGAGAGGCCTCCCCGACTAGCGGAGAGACCCCTCCCTGGTGTAGAAGATGCTCCAAGGAACACCTACCTGGAGCACCTCCTCATACTACTATCCAATGCAGCAACCTCCTTTCTAGAGACCCTCAGTAAGCTTTCGGCCGCCTCCCCTCTGTCTCTGGCTGTATATTATACACATAGTCGGACAATTTTGAAGGCAGGATGTAGCAATCCCAGAATGGACATTGGCATACGGAGATAAGGTATTGACGATGATTGACGGCGTTGCGGGCGTGATAATCTGGACCGAGAACATGGCGGAGATGGCGGCGTTCTACCGTGACACGCTGGGGCTGCCGCTGCATTCGGAGCGGCAGCACTTCGTGGCGTTCGAGTGGGGAGAGATGCGCTTCAGCATCGGCGAGCACTCAGGGGTGCATGGCAGCAACGCGGAGCCTGAGCGCATCATGGTTAACTTCGGCACGCCGGACATTCATGCGCTGCACGAGCGCCTGACGGCGGCGGGGGTGCACTTCGTCAGGCCGCCGGAGCGTGAGCACTGGGGCGGGTGGGTTGCGACATTCGAGGACCCGGACGGCAACCTTATTCAGCTTCTGGAGCAGCCGAGGGAGAGCTAACAGGATGTACAGGATGGGGAGGATAATTCTGCCCCCACCCTAACCCTCCCCCTGAGGGGGAGGGAGTTTTTTATCAGACGGGTGGGCGCTGCTCGAACAGGCGGGCGCTCTGCTCGTAGGCGTAGGCGGCGCGGAAGACGGTCGGCTCGTCGAAGGGCTTGCCCGCTATCTGGAAGCCGACGGGCAGTCCTTCGGGGGTGAAGCCGCAGGGCACCGATATGGCGGGCATGCCGGTGAGATTGTACGGTCCGGTGAAACTTGGGACGCGCGATGTGGTCATGGCGTCCATCGCGTCGAAGCGCGGCGCGGGATTGGACATCGTGGGAGACGCCACCACATCCACATTCCGAAGCACCTCGGCGAACTCCCGCTTCAGCACATTGCGGACGCGCTGCGCCTGCACATAGTCGCCGCCCGAGAACAGGCCGCCAGTGCGGAAGCGTGCCCTGACCATCTCGCCGAACAGTTCGGGCTTGGAGCGCAGGTTATTCTGGTGGTAGGCAAACGCCTCGCTCAGCATGATGACCGGCTGTGCCGCGCCCGCGTGCTCCAGCATCGGGACGTTGACCTCTTCCACATGCGCGCCCAGGTCTTCCATTACACCCAAGGCGTCGTCAACAGCGGAGAGTACATCCTTGTTGATGGTGGGATCGTCCGCGAAGAAGAAGTGGCGCGGCACGCCGATTCGCAAGCCTTCGATATCCTCAACGAGCGACGCCGTGTAGTCCGGGACTGGCGCCTGGCTGGTGGTCGGGTCCTTGGGGTCGTAGCCTGCTATCGCCTGAAGCATTATCGCGGAGTCTTCGACTGTCCATGTCATAGGCCCGCAGTGGTCGAGCGTCCAGCTCAGGGGCACGACACCATAGCGGCTGACACGCCCGTAGGTCGCCTTGATGCCCGCGATGCTGCAAAATGCGGCGGGGCCACGAATGGAGCCGCCGGTGCACGAGCCGAGCGTGCCCATGCACAGTCCTGCCGCAATGCCCGCGCCGGAGCCGCTGCTTGAGCCGCCAGGGATGTGGTCGAGGTTCCACGGATTGCGAGCGAGCGGGAATCCGTTAGACGGGTCGGGGCCGCCGAGCGCGAACTCGTGCATCGCCAACTTGCCGAGCAGCACCGCGCCCGCCTCTCTCAGGCGCGCCGTGGTGGTGGCGTCCTCCGTCGGCACGCGGTCTGCCATTACCTTGGAACTGGCGGTCGTGAGTACGCCTTCTGTGTCGTACAGGTCTTTCAGCGCGATGGGGATGCCGTGCATGGGACCGCGATAGTCGCCGCGCAGGACTTCGGCTTCCGCCTGCCGCGCTTCCGCCATCGCGCCGTCGTGCAGCACGGTGATGTAGCACTCCAGCGTCCCGTCGTGTTCGTCGATGCGGTCGAGGAAGGCGCGGGTCAGCTCAACGGGCGAAATTTGGCCGCTCTCTATCAGGACGCTTGCTTCGCCTATGGTGAGGTAGTGGAGTTCTGTAGTCATGGCTATACCTCCGGGTCCCAGCCCGGCGAATAGACGACCGCCAGGTCTTCTGCGTCGAGGTCGAGGGCGTTCATGTTGGCAATCGGCTCAAGGTAGTGGTCGTACATGGGCTTAAGGTGCTCAAGCTCATCGTCGGTGAGGTCGAGACCGGCGCGCTTGGTGAGGGCGCGGAAGTCGTCGGGGGTGGTGGATTGGGGCATGGTGGGTGGCTCCTTGTTGGCTTAGGGTGTCAAACAACCGTCAAACAAAAGTGAGGACGAAATTCCGCATTGAATCTGCGTTTCTAAGTAGAAAACAGGGCTTTTTGTAACAAATACTGAGCCTAACTGGGGGATTTAAGCCATCATCGTCAAACAATCGTCAAACAAAATCGAGGACGAAAATTCGGGAAAATCTGCGCTTTTAGATACAGAATTAGGCGACCAAGTAAGTTTTGGTAAATTTCACTAAGACTTTTCGCCCATTGTTGTCAAACAACTGTCAAACAATTATCGTCTCTAATGCAATGAAACAACCCAATACGGCAAATATGTTCGGATTCTAGATCCAACATTTGGGTCTCGAATAACTATACTACCCGAATCTACAGCTTCACCGAGAATTCTTGATGCCCTAGAAGCATTTCTCTCAGAGATTCCAAAACGTTTTCGAAGGGATGCATTGTTCATTGGTTGATTCAATACATAACACAAACATGCGTGCAGATAGCATGCCCTTACACGCTCAGTCCTATCCATATCATTCAATCGCTTATGAGCGAATAGCGTAGCTCGTGTAGATCTTTCAGGAGATTCAAATAGCGGCGCTGGTAATTGAAATGCTTCAACTTCAGATACAACTTTATCAATTCCACTTCCGCGCTCCTCACAAATTCCAAATCTGCGCATCAATGACGCCAACGTCTCATTTCGAGACCTAGGAGGAGTATCCACAAAACGGTCGGTATCCACCAGCGGCTCACCAGGACTTGTGATTTCTATTCGGTCGTCGAACATTTCAACCATTGGCCCAGCACCAGTGATAGAAAAGTCTTGATGAATAAGTGCATTGGCTACCAACTCACGTACTGCTAATTCTGGGAACATAGGAAATGATGTGCGCAAGGATTGTTCGATCACCTCATTTGACGGAATGAGCGCCATGATGTATTCGATAATCCCTTTGAAACCAACTGCATAACCCGCCACGTTAGACTGTTCTTTCAGTGTTTCAATACGACCTGTACCTTTGTACTGAACTACTCTCAAGGCTTTTCGCCTGAGTTGCGGAAAATCAATTATGTTTTTGGCGAACAGAATAGCGCCTAAATTGGTAATGTTCCATCCACCTGCATCACAAGGGGCAATGAGATTATCTTGTTCCAGAGCGTCAAGGATGGCAGATCTGCCATCCGGAAGTGGCACTCCAAGTAATTCAAAGTAGGAAGGATAATCGATTCTGAGTAAAACGTCTTCGTCACCTACTCGCTCGGCTGCCACACTATCCTCAAAATGCAGGCGATCGAAAATACGCCAGAGAGTCCTCTCTCTTTCTGGGTGTTCCCTCAGCTTGGTCTTGACGCTCCCCACTCTGATAAATTCATCGTTGTCGAAAGCTACTGGGCGGTCGGTTGCACTGTCGATCACCATCAGGGCAACGGTTCGCCCATCAATTTCGATTTCATGGTATTGAAAGTTAATGCGAGGATTTAATCTCCGAGAGAGCCAGTGTTCCAGAGGTGCGTTGCCTCTGCTCTCTTCATGTAATGAAAAAGTGGTGCCTACGATTGCGTGTGTATTGTCTTCGATTCCCCAGACCAGATACGCCGACGGTTTGCCATTGATGGCTGCACCGTTTGACAAGGCAGAGATGTACTCGCCGATGTCTTGTGGGTTATTTTGGCTCGTCTTAAACTCTACCCACTCGGTTTCGTGAGGAAGGTTTCGCAACTCATGCACTAAACCAGTTAGATACTCAGGATCACTATGTATGGTCATGTGCATACCTCTAATGTGCCAGCTACCCTTACATATTAAATCTCCTTCCTTCACAATAGAAGGGCATCTGCGTCGATTCTACGGCCCTTCGTCCCAGATTTGCGCGGGCGACCTTGCGGGGAAGGGCTGGTAGGGGTAGGCGGCCAGGCGCTCTTCGTCGAGGTCGATGCCGAGGCCGGGGGTGTCGGGCAGTTGGATGTAGCCGTCTTGCACCTCGAAGGGGTTCTTGGCGATGTCATTGCCGAGTTCTTCGAGGTTGACGAAGTATTCGGTTATGAGGAAGTTGGGGATCGCGGCAGAGACCTGTATGGTTGCCGCCAGGCCCACTGTGGTGCTGTTGAAGTTGTGCGGGGAGATGACGACGAAGTACGGCTCCGCCATCGCCGCAATCTCCTTGAGTTCGAGGATGCCGCCGACGTTGCAGACATCAGGGTTGAGGATGTCTGCCGCCTGCTTCTCGAAGACCTCGCGGAACTCGAACTTGGTGTAAAGCTCCTCACCGGTAACGACCGGGATGTTTATCTTCTGGCGCACGGACGCGAGCGCGGGGATGTTCTCGGCGAGTACGGGCTCTTCGTACCAGAAGGGGCGGTACCGCTCGATCTCGTGGGCGATGCGGACGGCGTGCATGGGCGCGAGGCGGCGGTGCATCTCGACGAGTATGTCCACGTCGGGGCCGACAGCCTCTCGGACTGCGCGCACGTTCTCCACGGCGGCGTCCTCGACATCCTTGCTGACGTAGGTACGCCAGCGTCCGGGGATGGGGTCGAACTTGAGCGCGGTGAAGCCTGCCTCGATGACCTCGGACGCGCGCTCGCCGAGAGATTCAGGCGTGGGGTTGCCGCCGGACCAGCCGTTGGCATAGACGCGAATCTTGTCGCGGCACGCGCCGCCGATGAGCTTGTGCACCGGCGCGCCGTAAGCCTTGCCCGCGATGTCCCACATGGCGTGCTCCAAGCCGCTGATGGCGCAGTAGTAGTCCATCGCGCCGCGCCTGCCGGCAAAGTCGTCGAACGCCATCTGCATGAAGTGCTTGATATTTGTGGGGTCGCGCCCAATGAGGTAGCGCTTGAGCTGATCGACGTGCGCCGTAATCTGCACGTCACGATCAGACTGCGTGTAGCACTCGCCCCAGCCGTAGATGCCCTCGTCGGTCTCAATCTTCACGAAGCAGAGGTTCTTGGCTTTGCCGGGGTGGACGAGGTAAGTGGTGATGTCCGTTATCTTCATGGCTTGTTTATCCTATCCTTTTCATCCTGTATATCGATGTTTGATTTCTTATTGCGCTATCCAGCCGCCGTCAACCACTACCTCGCTGCCGGTTACATAGCCGGACTCGTCGCTGGCTAGGTACAGGACGGCGTATGCGATTTCGATTGGTTCGGCGAACCTGCCGAGCGGTATGCGGGAGTGCGTGACCTCACGATACGCAGGGTCTCCGCGGCGGCTCTCCGTCATGGCAGTAATTACGGGTCCGGGATGTATGGAGTTGGCGCGTATGTTGTCAGGCGCGTACTGGATCGCGGTGGACTTAGTCAGGATGCGGACGGCACCCTTGGACGCGTGGTACTCCGCGCTGCTGTTGTCAGTTGCGACTATGCCGAGTTGAGAGGATATGTTGATGATGGAGCCGCTGCCCGCCTTCTGCATCTCAGGGATGGCTGCCTTCGTGCCGAGGAAGACGCCCTTGCCGTTGATGTCCATGACGCGCTCCCAGTCTTCGACGGGGGTGTCTTCGATCGGGCTTCCGGCACCTCCGATACCGGCGTTGTTGACCAGGATGTGCAGCGCGCCGAATCGAGAGACCGTCTGGGCGATTGCGTCCTGCCAGTTGGCTTCGCTGGTCACATCGAGATGGATGAAGAGGCAGTCGCCGCCGCTCTCGTTGATTTCGGCTTCAACGCCGCGCCCCTCTTCGTCGAGGACATCACCGATCGCCACCTTCGCGCCCTCGCGGGCGAACAGGCGGGCTTCCTCCGCGCCCATGCCGCGCGCGCCGCCGCTTATGAATGCTACTTTGCCATCGAGTCTGCCCATCGTGGTGCCTCCTTGAGTAGGTTTCAGGGGTCAGGTATCAGGTTTCAGGACTTGAGTTTGATTGATGCGTGGGTAGTGTATCATGGGCACAACGCACATCATCTTGAACACTGATAGAGGTGCGAGATGGCTGCCGTTGAGAGGCCTATGATACCGGTTGGTTTGCCGTTGACTGCTGCTGGGGATTGACTGGACATTAAGCCGTTTGTAGCATGCGCTTGAAGCGTTGGCACAGGTAATTTCGGAGGTAATACTATGGGCATGCAAGACGGGGGCAGACAGGACATTGAGCTAATGGCGCACCTGATGCGGCGAGCGGGCTTTGGCGCGACCCAAGCCGAAATCGAAGAGCGCGTCGAAAAGGGTTATGAAGCCACCGTCGAAGACCTGCTGGATCCCGGCGACGCACAGTGGCTCGGAGAGTTTGTGGTCAGGCGATTTGATCTCGAAGCGTCGGGGATGATCAACTATCCCGGCTCGGCACGCAGATGGCTGTACCGCATGGTTACCTCCGATGCGCCGTTGCAGGAAAAGATGACCCTTTTCTGGCATGGCATCTTCGCCACGGGCATGCCGAAGGTAATCAACGGCAGGGTGCTGTCTGACCAGGTGGACATGTTCAGGCGCTACGGGATGGGCAAGTTCGACAGGCTGCTGCTGGAACTTGCGAAGAACCCAGCAATGATTGTCTGGCTGGACAACCAGGACAACCATAAGGACGCCATCAACGAGAACTGGGGACGTGAGCTGCTCGAGCTGTTCTCGATGGGCGTGGGCAACTACTCGGAGGAAGACATAAAGGAATGCTCAAGAGCGTTCACCGGCTGGACCATCGGAAACACCGAGTACATGATGGTGCGCTCGGCGCGAGACTCCGACTGGCCATACGGCAGGATTGACTACTTCTTTGAGTACCGCGAGGAAGACCACGACGACGGAGAGAAGACCTTCCTCGGGCAGACGGGCAATTTCGATGGCGAGGACATCGTCAACATCATCTGCCAGCAGGAGGCGACCGCGCGCTTCATCGCGCGGCACATGTACCACTTCTTCGTGGCGGATGAGCCGCCGGTGCCTGCGTGGCCGTACACACCACCAAAGGACGAGGACGCCATTGACACGCTGGCTCAAGCCTACTTCGACAGCGGCTATGACATCGTGGAGATGCTGCGCGCGCTGTTCAATTCGGACTTCTTCAAGGCTGAGGACGCGCGCTACGAGAAGGTGAAGGGACCCGCCGAGTTCGCGGTGGGCATCCTGCGCATGACGCGCGAGTTCGAGATGCCGAACCGCGAGATGATAAACAGGTTCAGGCAGATAAACTGGATGGGACAGGAGCTTAACAACCCACCGAGCGTTGAGGGCTGGCACCAGGGCGTGGAGTGGATCGACACCGGCACGCTGATGGAGCGCATAAACTTCGCGTCCGAGCAGTTGGGCGATCTGGACAAGCCGGGTGTGCGGGACATGGTGGACAGCATTGTGGAGGACGGCATTCTCGTGGATGGCGACGGGGGCACACGCTCCGAGTTGATGGTCAGCCGCTGCCTGGAGCAGATGGGCGCGCTTTCGGTGTCCGACGACACACGCGAGGCGCTGCTCGGCATCGCGGAGCAGGACGGCGACGAGCGGCAGAACGTGGCACAGATGCTACGCCTGACGGCGGCGTCCAAGGAATTCCAGCGGCTGTAAGGCGCATGGGGGCAGATATGGCTAGACAAGATAGTGTGCTGGAATACTCCCTGACCATCGGCCTCATCGCTATGGAAGGGCGCGGGTTCGAGTATCCGACCGACCTTGTGGCGGCGCAGGACGGACGGCTGTATGTGCCGAACCGCGCGCGAGACCTCGGCGAGCGGGGCGTGCGCGTCACCGTGACGGACATAGACAGCGAGTATTACGGCACTTTCGCGCATCACGGGCAGGGCGACGGCTATATGATCTCGCCCATGTGCATCGCGGAAAACAGCCGTGGGCACCTGTATGTTACCGACGACTACACGCACCGGGTCAGCGTGTTCGACTATGACGGCAACTTCATACGCGCCTGGGGCGAGCGTGGCAACGGCGAAGGACAGTTCAACGGGCCGTCGGGAATCGCGGTGGACGCCATGGACAACATCTACATAGCCGATACGAACAACGACCGAATACAGAAGTTCACAGACAGCGGCCAGTTCATCCTTGAGTTCGGTTCGAGCGGCAGCGGCGCGGGCGAGTTCAATATGCCCTGGGGCGTGACGGTCGCGCCCAGCGGCGACCTGTACATCGCGGACTGGGGCAACGACCGCATACAGCGTTTCACGTCCGGCTGTGAGTTCGTAACCGCGTATGGCACGTCCGGTCGAGGTGACGGCGAGCTGCTGCGACCGTCCGGAGTGGCGATAGACGAGCGCGGCTACATGTATGTGTCCGACTGGGGCAACGAGCGGGTGCAGGTATTCGATGCGGACGGCGCGTTCCTGCAGAAGCTCAGGGGTGAAGCAGGACTGTCGAAGTGGGCGGCGAACTTCCTTGAGATTAACAGGGAAGAGGGCGAGGCGAGAAAGAAGTCCAACCTTGAGCCGGTGCTGGAAGTTGACGACGCGGACGACCCGCACACGCAGTCGGCGTACATCGAGAAATACTTCTGGGCGCCGATGTCGATAAAGCTCGACGACGAAGGCAGAGTGTATGTTACGGACGGCAACCGCCACAGGATACAGGTTTACCGGCGGGTATAGGGCTAACATCGATGGACAGGATAGAGGGGATGCAGAGGTAGCGACGTGGCGACGACAGCGCGACTGATGACGGCGGAAGAGTTGCTTGAGATGCGGGAAGAAGAGTGCAGGTACGAACTGGTGAGGGGAAAACTGATAAGTCGCCTGTGGGCAGGTGTGCGATATGGTTTAGCGTCGGCGAATGTGGTGGATTCCTTACACATGCACACAAGAAAAAACAAACTGGGGATGACTTATCCTGCCAACACGGGCTTTCAGATTGAAAGCGATCCTGACCATGTTCGCGCTCCAAGCGTCGCATTTGTAAATAGCAAGCGTATGAAACTGGTGAAGAGCGATTTTGAAACATACCGGGATCGCTATTTCCCTGGCGCGCCCGACCTTGCCGTTGAAGTCGTTATTCCCAGCGATACCTATTTCTACATAGAAGATAAGGTTGCTGATTGGCTGAACACAGGTACTCGTACGGTAATTGTTGTGAACGCCGACCGTCAAACGGCGGCGGTGTATCGTTCCCCGACGGATGTAACGATATTCACGGAAGCGGATACGCTGGACGGCGGGGATGTAGTGCCGGGATGGCGCATGCCAGTGTCTGAGATTTTCGAATAGGCATTAACAAGATGGACAGGATGGAGGAAAGGATTTACCTAACCACTATCCAATCCTGCCCGTCCCGTTAGTTATTCTCGATGAACGCCCGCCCCGCCGCCAGGAATGCGTGGTCGGCGCGCATGGATGTCATTACATCGTCCGCCATCTGCTTGCCTGCCGCGTGAACGGCGTCCCGCACTGTTGCCTCGAACTGCTGCACGTCCGGGTGGTTTGGCTGCCCCTGCAAGCCCATGGACTGCGCGATGTCCTGCGCGCCTGAAGCGAATAGGTCTATGCCTTCCACCGACAGGATGTCGTCGATGTTGTCCAATACCTCTATGTCCTCCAGCTGCGCGATGACGAGGATGTTGTCGTTGGTGTGCTCCATGTAGTCGGGCCCTGACGGGAAATCACCGAAGTACGCGCCGCGCCCTGAGCCGAAGCTGCGGTGACCGCGCGGCACATAACGGCAGGCGTCGGCGAGTTGCCGCGCCCTGTCGCCGTTGACGATGTGCGGGCCCGTGATGCCCAGGATGCCTCTGTCGAGGAAGCGCAGGATGGTGGGATGCTCGATGTCCGGCACGCGCGCCATCGGCGTCAGACCCGCCATGTCCGCGAAACGGCACAGGTCGTCCAGCTGGTTGATGGTGAAGGGACCATGCTCGCTGTCGAACGATACGAAGTCAAAGCCCGCACGCCCGGCAAGCTCTATGAGCGTGGGCGATGCGAACGAGAAGCCGCAACCGTAAGCCATCTCCCCCGCCCTCATCTTCGTTATCACGTTGTTGACTCGCATGGTGTGTCTCCTCTGTTCTCTTTTACCCGCTAGCACTCCATTTTATTGCGAGCAAGTGTAACACGGCTGAATTACAAGGGCACTTGTGCGATCTCAACAAGGTTCAAATTGACTCTCAAAAAAGGTTGACTCAGGTAGCCAGCGTTGTTATGTTGGTTATTAAAGTCAAGAACGATTGTACTATTTATGCTGCTGCACCAGGACATAGAGCAAGGTTAAGGAGATTCTACTAATACATGGAATACGCAGTTCAAACACGGGGAATAGGGCGCACTTTCGGCGAAGTGAAGGCAGTTGACTCCATAGACTTGAACATACCAAAGGGCGAGATATACGGCTTCCTTGGACCGAACGGCGCGGGTAAGACGACGCTTGTGAGGATGCTGATTACGCTGCTGCTGCCCTCGACAGGCAGCGCCACGGTCGCCGGCCGCGATGTGGTCAGCGAGGCGAACGACGTCAGGCTGCGTATCGGAGCTGCGCTGCAAGATGCGGCGCTCGACCTGAAGCAGACGGGGCGGGAGTTGCTGCGTTTGCAGGGTCGCCTTTACGGGCTGAAACGCCGCGAGTTGGACACGCGCCTGGACGAACTTGCCGGGTTGGTTGACATCGGAGACGCGCTCGACCGCTTCATCGGTACATACTCCGGCGGCATGAAGCGGCGTCTCGACCTGGCGGCGTCTCTCATCCACAACCCGGAGGTGCTGTTCCTCGACGAGCCGACGATCGGTCTCGACCCAATCAGCCGAGCGCGAGTCTGGGAAGAGGTTCAGCGTATCAACAAGGAACTGTCGGTAACGATATTCCTGACGACGCAGTATCTCGAAGAGGCGGATGCCCTCGCCGACCGCGTGGGCATCATCAGTCAGGGCAGGCTTATGGCGGAAGGCACGCCCACCGAACTGAAGCGCTCACTGGGAAACGATGTGATTTTTGTTCAGATGGACGGCTACGCGGATGAAGCGAAGGCGGCGGTCTCCGATGTGGACGGCGTTGTGGATGTGGACGCATCGGGCGGCGAACTCATCATACATGTGGTCAACGGCGCGGCGCATATAAGCGATGTCGCGCTCGCGCTAAACGCCCACAATGTGCAAGTAACGGAGCTGACACTCCGCACTCCCACGCTGGACGATGTGTTTCTCAGCGTCGCGGGCGCGCGCATGGAGCAGGACGCGGAGTAAGTCTGTCAGATTATCAGTTGGTCAGTCGGTCAGCCAATGGTTGACGAGTTATCCTGCCCATCCTGTTCATCGATGTAATGTAAAAGGAAGATACATTGAGTCAAGCAGTTATGACGACGCCAGCCGGTCCGCAGATACATGCGAGGCGCGCTGGGTTCATTCGAGATGTAATTTCGGTGGCAATCAGGGCTCTGCGTGGCATACCACGCGACCCGGAGGCGATCTACCCAGCGCTCATCATTCCGGTGTTCTTCTACGCGATTAACATCGGCGCGCTGCAGGATGTCGCGGAGCGCATCCCGGGCGTTGACTATAAGGCGTTTCAGCTGCCGGTGGGCATCATCTTCGCCGTAACGGGCGTTTCGCGTGCCGTAACGATGGTGACGGACATCCAGTCAGGCTACTTCGACCGCCTGTCGCTGACGCCGATAAACCGTCTGGCCATGCTGCTCGGCTTCACGGTCGCCGACTTCGTGCTGGTCATGGTGCTGACCCTACCCGTCGTTATTCTCGGGATTGTCGTGGGCGTCAGGTTCGAGTCGGGCATGCTTGGGTTGCTTCTGTTCGTGCTGATGTCGGGGTTGTGGGGTCTGGCATACACGGGGTTTCCTTATGCCATCGCGTTCAAGACTGGCAACCCGGCAGCGGTGAACTCCAGCTTCCTGCTGTTCTTCCCGTTCGTGTTCCTGACCACCGTGTTTGTCCCCTTGGAGGCGATGACCGGCTGGATGGCGACAGTCGCCATCTTCAACCCGGTTACTTACCTGCTGGACGCGCTGCGATCGCTCATCAGCGTGGGCTGGGACTTCGTTGCGCTCATCAAGGGCGTCGCCGCAATTGCGCTGGTCGGCTCAGTGAGCGGCACTCTTGCGCTCATGACACTGCGTGGCAGGACACGGCGGAGGTAGTTCGTTAGTGAGTCAGTCTATCAGTCGCCCACATCTCTTCGACAAGTTCAGGAGAGGCTTTGTCGAATCACGAAAATGTGGTCTTGCGGACACGTCCTTCGACGGGCTCAGGACGAACGGAAGTTGGTGGGATGGACAGGATGAAGGGGAAGTGTAGAATAAGGGGAATCCCTTATGCGCCAGCGCCATACGGAAGCAGTGAGGTTTGATATGGCGACTAAAGCAAAGCTCATGACGGCTGAAGAACTGCTGGCCATGCCGGACGACGGCTTTCGCTATGAGTTGGTGAGGGGAGAGCTTGTAAAGATGCCGCCTGCCGGACATATGTCATCGTTTCTGGAAATGCGCATCGGTATTAAATTAGGCGCCTTTATAGAAGAGAGTGGGCTAGGCAGGGCATATAGCTCTAACGGCGGCTTCAGGCTTGAGTCGGACCCCGACACGGTTCTCGCGCCGGATGCATCATTCGTGCGTCAGGAGCGAGTGGAAGGTGTCGGAGATGGGGACGGCTACTTTCCTGGCGCACCCGACCTTGCCATCGAGGTGATTTCGCCCAGCGATCGTTACACCGAGGTGGAAGAGAAGGTCGAAAAGTGGCTCAATGCCGGAGCGCGCATGGTCGTCGTGGTGAACCCGCGCAACCGCACAGTTCAGGCGCATACGTCCCAAGGCGTAACCGAGCTTACGGAAGCGGACACGCTCGACGGCGGCGATGTCGTCCCCGGTTGGAGATTGCCCGTCGCAGACATATTCGCGTAGGAACTCACACTGACATTCGCACTTGGTGAACTTTGGGAGGGACCGCCATGAAAGTATTGCTCATTGCCACGAACCAGGCAGACCGGTTTATGGACCGCATGGTGGTGCGTCCCGTGCCCATCGGACTGGCGTACCTCGCCGCGAGCGTGGACGAGGAGCGACACACGCTCAGGGTGCTTGACCTGATGTTCGCGGACGATGCCGTGTCCGAGGTCGCCGACGTCGTGAGCGAGTTCGAGCCTGACCTCATCGGGCTGTCGATACGCAATCTGGACAACCAGAGCAGCCTCAATCCGGTGTGGAACCTGCCCGCCGTGCGCGACATCATCGAGCGCATACGGCAGCTCAGCGGATCGAAGACGCTCATCGGCGGCCCCGCGTTCAGCATCATGCCGTCCGAGTGCCTCGACTATGTGGACGCGGACCTGGGTATAGCGGGTGATGCCGCGGAAGCGTTCGCCACGCTGGTGGAGCGCCTCGATGCGGGCACAGACTACCGCGACATTCCGGGCATAGTCTATCGAGACGAAGCCAATGACGGTAGGATTGTCGTCAGCGAGGGCAGGTTCACATCGAACTTCCACAGGGCGCCAAGACTCGACCTGCTGGACATGCGCGCCTACAACGGCTCTGGGTTCGGCGTGGGCGTAGTCACGAAGCTGGCGCAGGCGTACTATCCGACGCCAGGCGCGGATTACAGCGGCGGCGACTGGCGCATCCGAGATCCGCAAGAGGTGGTGGACGAAATCCGCGCGCTCAATGACGATTTCGGCATCAACAAGGTGTTCTTCATAGACAGCGGCTTCAACATCCCTGCCGAGCATGCCAAGGCGACTTGCCGCGCCGTCATTGACGCCGGTCTGCGTGTGCGCTGGAACAGCTACGTGCGCCCATCAGAGGATGCGGACGCCGAGCTTATGGAACTGATGAAAGAATCGGGCTGCTCGCTGGCGCTGATGGCGGAGGGTGGACGCGGCGGCGAGGGGCTTGGCGACAGGCTTGCCGGACTGGAGCGCATGGCGGGGCTGTCCCGGGACGCGGGATTGCCCTTCACGATGAACGTCGCCTTCGGAGAACCGGGCGAGACGAAGGCATCGGTTGAGCAGAAGCTGGACTTCCTCAAGCGAGTGGAAGCAGCGTTTGCCGTGCTGCGGGTTGGGTCGCGGATACTGCCCAATACGGCGGCGGCTCAGACGGCTCTGCGTGAGGGATTGATAGAGTCTGAGTCGGAACTGATGCGCCCGACATTCTATATCGACGCGGGCGTTCAAGATTGGCTTGCGGACAGGCTGCGCGAAGAAGCCGCAGAGTATCCACGCTGGAACCTGATGTAGTAGAGACTTACATTGATGAACAGGATGGACAGGATAGGATAAAACCAATCCTGTCCATTTTCTTTCTATCGAAACCTGTTGACCGACATATTCGGTTTATGGCTTCGCCAAGGATCACAATTCAGAGATTGGCAGAAATTGTGAATTCTTATCATCCCTCTCAATACATCGATGCCTCATTCCTCCGTTATGCGTCGAAAACTGCGTTGACAGCCCACAGAACACAAGATATAGTGGTGACATTATCATAATACGCGATATATTGTACGCTTTCTAATAAAATTCCAAAATAGAAGTTCTATGCGCTGCCCTTACTGCGAATGCACAAATACGAAGGTCGTTGACTCCCGCGAGTCCGGCATGAGCATACGCCGGCGGCGTGAGTGCGCGCTGTGCGGCAGGCGCTTCACCACCTACGAGCGCGTGCAGATGAAGAAAATGATGGTGGTGAAGCGTGACGGCAGGCGCGAGGAGTTCAGCCGCGGCAAGCTCTGGGCGAGCCTCACCAAGGCATGCGCCAAGCGTCCATTGGCAATGGGCAGCATAGACAAGATGATCGACGACATCGAGGCAAACTTGTCTGAGCAGGGCAAGGCGGAGTTTCCTTCCCAGTCGATTGGTGAGATGGTGATGAGCAGGCTGTCGAACTTGGACCAGGTGGCATACATTCGCTTCGCCAGCGTCTATCTCGACTTCAGCGACGTGCAGAGCTTCAAGACGGAGATTGACGCGCTGCTGGAGACTGGCGGGACGCACAACGGGCACGCCGCCATCAACCAGCTCGCACTGCTTGACGGAGACGGCGACACCGTTACACATTCATTTACGGAGCCCTCGCAGGTGCAGTCAGAGCCGTCTGCCTAGAGCCTGTCCCCATCGGGCAATCGCTGGGCTAACGCTCGAAATTCCCGAAAACAACATCCATGTTAGGCTTTATGTTTGGGTGATTTGTGCTAATATAGCAGATAACATAGAAGTGGGTTCTGATCTTGAGCCTTGAGAAACAACGAACACTGAAGAATCTGAAAAGAACAACTTTACTTTTGGATTGGCATGTAGATGTGCCAAGGAAGAAGGGGCTGTGTTAAAGGAACGCAATGCAAACGGTTCTGAGGGAGGGTACCCGCCTCAGTCGGCGCGCGATGCTGACCTGAGGCAGGCGCTCGTGGCGCGTGGCATCGCCGACGAGCGCATCGATGAGGTGCTTGCTCAACTTGATGTGCTTGTGGCTGCGCCACCAAACGGCGCGGCAGACGGAAATGGCTCGGCAAGCGGCAACGGCGCGTCTCCGGCGGGCGCGGCGCTGTCCGAGAACGCCCGCATCATCTTAGAGCAGCGTTACCTGATGAAGGACGACGACGGCAAGCCTGTAGAAGACCCCGACGGGTTGTTCCACCGCGTCTCTAACGCCGTGGCGCAGGGCGAAAAGCCGGAAGTGCGACAGATTTGGGCGGGTCGGTTCTACGAACTGATGACATCGCTCAAGTTCCTGCCGAACTCCCCTACTCTGGTAAACGCCGGCACCGACGGCAGAGGCTGCCTGTCTGCGTGCTTCGTGGTGTCGCCTGAAGACAACATGAACTCCATCATGCAGGTGGCGAGCGACGCCGCGATGATAGAGAAGTGGGGCGGCGGCATAGGCTTCGGCTTCTCCAAGCTACGTCCTAGGCGCGACCGTATCGCCACCACGCACGGCGAGGCTTGCGGGCCTATCGCGGTGATGAAGCTGTACTCGTCCGTGGGCGCGACATTGACACAGGGAGCGTTCCGGCTCGGCGCGCACATGGGGCAGCTCAACATCAGGCATCCGGATGTGCAGGAGTTCATCCACTGCAAGGACAACGATGACACGCTCCAGAACTTCAACATTTCGGTGCAGATTACCGACGAGTTCATGCGCGCCGTTGACAACGACGAGGAGTGGACGTTCTACAACCCGCGCGACATCGGCGGCGGTCCCGTGAACGAGGCAGCAGGCACGGTCCGGGCACGCGATTTGTGGCGGGAAATCTGCGAATCCGCGTGGAAGACGGGCGACCCGGGCGTGGTGTTCATGGACCGCGTATGGGATACGCAGCCCAACCCGCAGATGGGTGACATACAGACGAGCAACCCTTGCGGGGAAGAGTTTTTGGAGAACTACGGCAACTGCTGCCTCGGCTCCATCAACCTCGACAAGCACGTAGGCATACACGGCTTCGACTATGAAAGCCTTGAGAATACGGTACGGACAGCGGTGCGCTTTCTCGACGATGTTATCGAGATAAACCAGTTCCCGATGCAGAAGCTGCGTGATGTGAATCTCGCTACGCGCCGCATCGGATTGGGCGTGATGGGCTGGGCGGACGCGCTGATACGCATGGGCGTCCCCTACGATTCACCGCGCGCGCTGGAACTCACCGAACAGGTGGCAGGCTTCATTCACGATACCGCGTGGGAAGAGTCGGCACGGCTCGCCTCTGAGCGCGGGCCATTCCCTGAGTACGAGAACTCTGCGCTCAAGACGCGTGGAATGCCGCCTGTACGCAATTCGAGCGTCGTAACCATCGCGCCGACCGGCACGATAAGCCGCCTCGCCGACTGCTCATCGGGCATTGAGCCGCACTTCGCCAACGCATGGTGGTCGAATGTGCTCTGGAAGGGCAGCGACGGCGCCGGAGAGGCCGGCGAGCGGCTGCTGGACGCGCCAAAGTCCGTCTGGGAGGCGCTGCGTGAGCGTCTTGCGGATGAGGAGCAGGTGCGCGCCGTGCTGGAGCAACTCGCTGACGCACCCGAAGACGCAGATCGCATATTCACCGAGAACGGCATTGACCCCGCGCACTTCCGCACTTCGATGCTCATCGGCCCGGAGGCGCATGTGCGGATGCAGGCGGCTTGGCAGAAATATGTGACCAACTCCGTGTCCAAGACCATCAACTTGCCCAACAGCGCCACTATCGAGGATGTCGAGAACGCATACCGGCTGGCATGGGAGACGGACTGCAAGGCGGTCACCGTGTATCGGGACGGCTCCAAGTCGATGCAGGTGCTGGAGACGGGCAAGGAAGCAGACGACCACGAAGTAAACAAGGACAAGAACGGGTTCATGGTCCCGCGGGAGCGCCCCGCCGCGGTACTCGGCATAACCGAGCGTGTCCGCACCGGGCACGGCACGATGTATGTAACCGTGAACTTCGACGAGAGCAACAAGCCCTTCGAGCTGTTCACGGCAATCGGCAAGGCAGGCGGCAGTGAACCCGCGCACCTGGAAGGACTGTCTCGCCTGGTTACGTTGTGCCTGCGGGCCGGTGTCGATCCGAACGCGATAATCTACCACCTGAGCGGCATCACGTCAGAGCCGGTATGGGATAACGGAGTGCTGATACGCTCGGCGGAGGACGGCGTGGCGCATGTGCTGAGACGTCACCTCAACGGGCTGAACAGCCCCGGTACATCCGGCATCGAGAGCGACGGCGCGGCTCAGCTGGGCCTGTTCACCACGCCTAAGTTTTCAGAGCCCAGCGTGGAGTATGTGCCGGACACGCCGTTCAACGGAGGCTGCCCGAAGTGCCCGGGCCGCGTGGTTCACCAGGAAGGCTGCATCAGCTGCCTCGAATGCGGCTACACCAAGTGCGAATAGGCTTCCGACTTAGCCAACGCAAATAGACGAATAAAGGGGGACAGGTGTGAAAGCCTGTCCCTCTCTGTTTCACGTCGTTGATACATGATTCAGGCACTGGTCAGCATTCAGCGGCCTGTGCATCGGTATCCCAGAAAAGTCCAACTCAACTGGCGGCGCATCCGGCTTTAGGGAGACTGCTCAGCCCGACCCGACCAGTTCGCCCGGCGACTCCAGGCTCGCCTTGAGAGTGCGTATGAACTCAGCGACCGGCACTCCGTCCAGCGCGCGATGGTCGAAGGTTACGCTCAGGTGCATCATCGACCGCACGACTATCTCGCCATCCACCACGACCGGCTTCTCGATGGCGCGACCCAGACCCAGTATCGCCACCTGCGGAGGGTCTATGATAGGAGTGAACACGTCGATGTCGTAGTTGGAGAGCGCGGTAACCGTGAACCCCGCGCCCGTCATGTCGTCCACGCTAAGCTCGCTCTTTCGTGTCTTGTCAGCGAGCGAGCGTATCTGCCCGGCAATGCCCAGCAGGTCCAGCGAGTCCGCTCCTCTGAGCACCGGCACAACGAGACCGTCAGGGACTGCCACCGCAATGCCGATGTTGACCTCCTTGAGCAGCAGCACGTTGCCGTCCACCAGATGAGAGTTGAGCCTCGGGTGCGCCTTGAGCGCCCCGGCGACCGCCGCGATGATGAGATCAAGGTCAAGCGGCCGTATCCGGTGCGGTCGCCACTCGGAGACCAGCGATTCACGGAGTTGCAGCAGTTCGGTGACATCTGCCTCGGTGGAGAGCGTTACCTGTGCCATCGTACTGACGCTCATGGCCATGCGGTCCGCGATAATCTTGCGAAGGCCGGTCAGCGGCACCACTTCGCCCTCGGCGCGCGCTGGTGCGGCGTCCCGTTCTGCAATAGCCCGCTCCACGTCGGCGACCGTGATGCGACCGTTCGGGCCGGTGCCTGCAACATCCGAGAGGTCGATATCCGCCTGCCGGGCAAGCATCCTCGCCCGCGGCACCACCTGCACCCGCGGTCTGCTCTGCCTTGCCTCGATGGCAGCGCGAACGTCCTGCTCAGTGATGCGACCGCGCGGGCCGGTGCCATTGACCGCGTCTAGGTCGATGTCGTTGTCCCGTGCCAGCCGTCTCGCCACCGGCGTAACCTGGCGTGCCGCGCCACCTGTGGGCCGCGCGTCCCGCCGCCGGCGTCTTCGAGCGCCGCCCGGTGATGCGGGCGCGCCGGGCTCGGGACGAGGCGGATTCTCGCCCGGCTCTCCGATGACTGCCACCAGCTCCCCGACCTTGACCAGCGATCCCTCGGCGGCCATGATGTGGTACACGACGCCGGAGGCGGGCGACTCCAGTTCCGAGTTTATCTTGGCAGTCTCGACCTCAACCAGCGGCTGCCCTTCGGCGATCTCGTCGCCCTCGTTGACGAGCCACCTGGTCAGCGTCCCGTCTTCCATGTTCATGCCCCACTGGGGGAGCAGCACGTTCGTAGCCATGAGTGTCCTCTAAGTCGGTCGCGGGTTGTGTGCGTGAAGGTGGCTGCTAGTCCAGGGTGGCATAAATCGCGTCAGCAATCTTGTCCTCATTGGGAAAGACCTCGGACTCGAGCGCCGGGCTGAACGGGAAGTGGCAGTCGAGGCTCGTAACTCGCTGGATCGGGCTTTGGAGGCTCCAGAAGCCTTCCTGCGCGACCATCGCCGAGATTTCGGACGCGACGCTGCAACTCTTGTGAGCCGGGTCCACTATGACCAGCCGCCCGGTCTTCTCCACCGAGTCGAGTATCGTCCTGGTGTCCAGCGGCACTATGGTGCGCGGGTCTATCACTTCGACGGAGATGTCTTCCTCGTCCAGCGCCTCCGCGACGGCCATCGCGCGCCGCAGCATACCCGCCAGCGCGACCACGGTTACGTCAGAGCCTTCATTCTTGACGTCGGCAACGCCGAAAGGAATGGTGTAGTCGTCATTGTCTTCGACCTCGCCGCGGGTGCCGGTGAGATTGTTGTCCTCGAAGAACATCACGGGGTCGTTGTCGCGCACTGCGGTCTTGAGCAGCCCCTTGGCGTCAGCCGGAGTCGTGGGTATAGCTATCTTCAGGCCGGGCATGTTCATGAGCATGGGGTATGGCCTGTCCGTGTGGTGAGCCGCGCTGTTCGCGCCGTATATCATGCCGCACCTGTACACCACGGGCAGGCTCACCTGACCGCCGAACATGAACCGCATCTTCGCAGCCTGGCTGATGAGCTGGTCCATCGCCACCCAGAGGAAACTGGACAGCGACTGAACGATAGGCCTCATGCCAACTGCGGCGGCTCCGACAGCGGCGCCCATGAACCCGTTCTCCGACAGCGGCGTATCGATGACCCGGTCGCCGAACTCCTGGGAGAGGCCACCGGTCACGCCGTAGATGCCTCCGCGAATGCTCTCGCCCATGATGAATACTTTCTCGTCGCGGCGCATCTCCTCTTTGATAGCGGCATTCAGCGCGTCTGCGTAGGTAATCTCAGCCATGGCACATCTCTCCTGCGTCGATGATAAAAGTCCCTTCCCCCTCGATGGGGGAAGGTTAGGATGGGGGTGACTCCGTATATGAACGCCCAAAAGCGGGCATTTCTGGACTCCTGCTTCCGCAGGAATGACGATTAGAGGATTGACATGAATCGTGAAATCTTCGTATCTAGTTGTACACGGGCAATGGGTCGGCGTACATGTCGGTGAGAAGGTCATCCATCTCCGGATACGGGCTTTCGCGCGCGAACTCCAGGGCTTCGGCAATCGTATCCGCCACGTCCTGCCGGACCTCTTCGATCTCTTCCTGCGATGCTATCTCCATATCGACGAGCCACCGGGAGTGGACGTCTATGGGGTCGCGCTCGCGCCACTCCTCGATCTCTTCATCTGTCCGGTAGGATTCGCGCAAAATGCGGACCAGACCCTCGGAGTGGTCTTCGTACCGGTAGGTCCGGGCCTCGATGAGCGTAGGCCCTTCGCCGGCGCGCGCCCGTCTTACCGCCGCGGTCGTGGCTTCGTACATCGCCATCGCGTCCTGCCCGTCCACGAGTATGCCGGGCATGTCGTATGCAGAGGCGCGGTCCGATATGTTCTCCACGGCAACCGCTTCCTTGAAGCTGGTGGTAACCGCGTACTGGTTGTTCTCGCACAGGAAGATGACCGGCAGCTTCCAGATGGACGCCAGGTTCATGGCCTCGTGACACGCGCCCTGGTTGCTGGCGCCGTCGCCGAAGAATGCGACGACCACGCGGTCGTTCCCCTGCATCTTGCTGCCCATTGCCGCGCCCACGGCGACCGGAAGCGCAGAAGCGACGATACCGGACTCGCCGAGAATCCCTATGTCAAAGTCCGCAAGGTGCATCGAGCCGCCCTTGCCCTTGCAGTAGCCGGTCGCCTTGCCGAGTAGCTCAGCCATTGCGCGCCGGACATCGCCGCCCTTGGATATGGGATGCCCGTGAGAGCGGTGGTTGCCCGTGATATAGTCGTCGTCCCGCAGCGCCGCGCAGGCTCCGACGGCAACGGCTTCCTCACCAATGTAGCAGTGAGCCATCCCCACGAGCTCGCCGCGCTGGACAAGCTGCTTGACGTTCTCCTCGAACTCGCGGATCAGCATCATCCGCCGGAGCATCAGCATGTAAAGGTCTCTTTCCTGGTCCATTTTAGCCTCCCCATTAGCCTCCATCGATGTAACGGGCCTCGCGCGAGACCGCGATATCCATACTTCAGGCGCGCTTCCCGCGACCGCAGGCAGGCGCGTGCTGCTCCGCGTGTTGCCCTGATAGGTATTCGGTTGCCTTGGGCGCATCTTATTACAAAGGTGGGGTGGCGACAATAGCGGGGGAAGCGGCGAAGCCTGTGCAAGATGGAAGGAGAGTGCCCGTTTTATCCACGAAACGTACGAAGCAGTTGCCATAACAGCGTCGAGCCGGAGTACATTGCCTGTGCGATGCCCGCTAATAGATCGGTTGTACTCAGACCGCGCGCAGCTACCGTTGCGCCTGCGGGGATGACGCCGTACACTGTCGGCATCTGAAATTCCGGCACGCATACTATGGAGAAAGACTATGGGGGAACTGGACGAACGCTACGAACGCGGACAGGAAACGCGGAGGATGTTTGGCGGTGGGCAAATCACCGGCGGGTCGTCGCCCGGGGCATGGGAGCTTGCGCCCGACCTCGAACGTATTCTTGGCGAGGCGCTCTTCGGCACCATCTGGAAGCGGCCCGCGCTCACTCCGGTACAACGCGAGATGATAACCCTGTCCTGCCTCATAGTCATGAACCGGGAAGTTCAGCTGAAGCGGCACCTGGGCAACGCTCTGAACGTTGGACTGACGCCGAATCAGATCGTCGAGTTAATCATCCACGACACCTGGTACGGTGGAGCGCCCGCAGGCATCCAGGCGCTCACGCTGTGCAAGGATGTCTTTGAGGAGCGGGGAATAGACTTCACGCCGGCACGCGACCACGATACCGGCGAAGACCCCGACAGCCTGAACCAGCGGGGCGAGGAGTTGCGGCGCAGCTACGTGGGGAACATCCCCAGAACGCCTGCACCCGAACACACCGAAGCGGAAAGGGATTTGAACAGAATCACCGGAGAATACTACTGGGGCGCGACCTGGACCCGTCCCGGGCTTGATCTCACCAGCCGCAGCATCTGCTCCATGACTTGCCTTGCGGTGATGGGCCGCGAGGAACGACTTGAGCTCCATATCCGTGGCGCGCTGAACATAGGGTTGACGCCGGACCAGATAATCGAGGTGTTCGGGCACATGACGCTGTACGCCGGAATACAACTCGCGCGGGATGCGATGGAAGTCGCCAACGACATTTTTACAGCGAGAGACGATGCTGCCGGATAATAGCCTCTACTTGCCAAACTTCAGAAGAAACCACACTTCAGGCATCGCAGTTAGATTCTAAATAGTTGGGTCGCCAACTGCACGCCAATCCTATTAAGATATAATCCGGATGCATGCAGTTGGCCAACGACATATGACCGGTTTCCGGTCGTCATTTTAATTCTGTTCCAATCGTTTAAGCC
This sequence comes from Dehalococcoidia bacterium, assembly GCA_965204855.1. GTDB lineage: Bacteria > Chloroflexota > Dehalococcoidia > Lucifugimonadales > JADFKI01 > Bin90. The sequence continues at coordinate 61,084 of OZ242018.1, read as the reverse complement.
AGGTGGAGTTACAAACATGGTTCTCTCAAATACTGATCTCGACTACGATGTAATCGTGATCGGAGCAGGTATTTCAGGCATGTACCAACTGTACAGGCTGCGGGAGCTGGGCTTCAGCGTCCGCGTATTCGAGCGAGGAACGGGCGTGGGAGGCACCTGGTACTGGAATCGGTACCCAGGCGCCCGGTTCGATTCTGAAAGCTACTCTTACGGCTATTCCTTCTCTCAGGAACTGCTCGACGAGTGGGACTGGTCCGAACGATTCGCCTCTCAACCGGAGATTCTGCGATACCTTCAATACGTAGCCGATAAGTTTGACCTTCGCAAGGATATCCAATTTTCGAGTGACGTTAAGTCCGCCGCCTATGATGAAGATACTCGGAGTTGGCAAGTCAGACTAGGGGATGGAAGTACCCACAAGAGCAGGTTCTTGATTACGGGCGTTGGCATCCTCTCCCAGCCTACGCTGCCGAAAATCGCGGGCATCGACTCTTTCAAGGGACAGTCCTTTCACACATCTCGCTGGCCTCACTCCCCCGTGGACTTTACGGGCAAGAGGGTGGCGGTCATTGGAACCGGCGCTACGGGAGTGCAGACAATCCAGGAGGTAGCCAAGAGTGTCGGGCATCTCTCAGTATTCCAGCTTCGACCGGAGTGGTGTGCCCCTCTTCACAACTCGAAGATAGAGCCGGACGAGATGGAGGCAATCAGGGCTAACTACGAGGAAATGTTCGAGCATTGCACCCAAACTGCCGCCGGATTCATACATGATGTTGACCCCAGGAACACTTTCGATGTGGGCGAGGAAGAACGATATAAGTTCTGGGAGCGACTGTACGCCAGTCCCGGCTTTGGCATCTGGCAAGGCAATTTCAAGGACATACTGACCAACCCCAAAGCCAACAAAGCCATATCTGATTTCATAGCCGACAAGATACGTGGGCGCGTGAATGATCCCATGATAGCGGAAAAGTTGATTCCGAAAGACCACGGCTTTGGCACCAAGCGGGTCCCTCTGGAAACCAGATACTACGAGTCCTACAATCAGGAAAACGTCGAGCTCATAGACATTAGTGAGACTCCCATTCAGAGAATTACCGAGGCCGGTGTTCTAACTTCCGAGAAAGAGTTCCAATTTGATTTCATAATCTATGCGACGGGATTCGACGCGATATTCGGCAGTTACAACAGGATAGAGATACGTGGTGTCAGCGAGCGCAGCCTGAAGGAACAGTGGGAAGAGGAACTGGCGACCTTCCTGGGCATTCAGACCAGCGGCTACCCCAATATGTTCATGATAATCGGGCCCCACGCTATGGCAGGGAACAACCCGCGCGCAATCGAATATCAGGTCAACTGGGTAACGGACCTCATCAAGTACATGAATGACCAGGGCCTTACTCGTGCCGAAGCCAGCCCGAATGCTCAAAACGAATGGCGTGAGTATGTCGTGGAACAGGGCAAGGACCTGCTCAGGAACGATGTTGATTCGTGGCAGACCGGCATCAACATGAATCTGGAAGGCAGGCAAAAGCGAATCGTCGGCATGTACTCCGGCGGCCAGCCATCGTACAGACGCCGCTGCGAAGAGGTGGCGCAGAACGGCTACAAGGAATTGAATCTCCGCTAGTCAAGCCGGTCATGTTGTGGCCCTCGGAGCAAACTGCTTGATACTGCGGCGGAAATGCCCAATCATCGCTATCTGAGCGAGCATATCTTAACTGTCGGAAATTCTCATTAGGAGACCTCGATTGGCATCAGCCCAGATAAATGACCACATTCGCTACGAGCCGGAGGAAAAGTGCTCCATACTGTCGTCCTTCGTAGTGGGCGCGCAGGGCATATTGCTGGTGCTTCCCCCCGCGATTTCGATAATAGTCATCACCATTCTCGCCACCGGCCAAGGTGAAGCGTATCTCACTTGGGCGGTGTTCGCGGCGCTGATAATCGTGGGAATAGTCACTGCCCTGCAAGCCTCCCGGATCGGTCGCCTGGGCGCCGGGCACATGGTCGTGGTAGGAATCACGCCCAACTACATCGCGCTGTCAGTGCTCGCGCTGGACGAGGGCGGACCGGGCATGCTCGCGAGCCTGATGGTTGTTTCCGGTGTGTTCTTCCTTGCGGTCGCGACCTGGCTTCCGCAACTGCGGCGCGTCATAACGCCAACCGTGTCCGGCACGGTGCTTATGCTGATAGCGGTGATGATAGTTCCAATCGCCATTGAGCGGTTCAAGGACGTACCGGCGGGCGCATGGTCTTTCGCAGGGCCGTGCGTCGCCGCGGTAACGATGATTGTATCTACCGTGCTGGTGATGCGCGCTCCTCCTCGCCTGCGCCCATGGTCGATGCTCATTGGTTTCGTGTCCGGCTGCGTAACCGCCGCGCTGCTGGGCGTATATGACCTGGAGCGGCTGTACTCGGCGCCGTGGGTCGGCTTGCCACAAGTCGGTTTCCCCGGTCTGGATCTGACACCGGCGGCAGGCTTCTGGGCGCTGCTGCCGATGTTCCTGATTGTAACTTTGGTGCAGGCGATCAAGGGAATTGGCGATAACACCGTGATTCAGCGTGTGTCGCGGCGCAGACCGAGGACGACCGATTTCCGGCTCTTGCAGGGCTCGCTCTATGCTAACGGACTGGGCGTCTTACTCTCCGGTCTAGCCGGAACGCCTCCCGCATCCCCTTACTCGTCATTCACGGCGTCTGTGGTGAATATGACGGGCGTAGCCGCCCGTCATGTCGGGTATGCCATCGCGATAATACTCATAGCCATGGCATTGATACCAAAGTTGATGGGCGCGCTGCTCACGATTCCCAGCCCTGTGATGGGAGCGTTCCTCCTGACTGCGCTGGGCATATTCTTTGTCGAGGGAGTGCAGACGATTACGCGGGACGGGCTTGACGTCCAGAAGTCCCTGGTTGTGGGCGTGTCATTCGCAATCGGCGCCGGGCTGCAACAGCAGAACATTCTTGCAGACTTGATAGGGCATCCGTGGGGCGCGCTGCTCGGCAACGGCATCACGGTGGGCGCTGCAACTGCGATTGCGCTCACGGTCTTCCTGAACCTGACAAGCGCGCGCCCCAAGAGACTGGAGGCGCGGCTGGACTTTGCGGACCTGCCCCAAATCGACGAGTTCTTGCAGGAAGCCGCGGGGCGGATGGGATGGAGCGAGGCATCTACCCAGCGTCTGCGCTCCGCCGGCGAAGAGGCGCTGTCGAGCCTGTTGCAGCCGAGCAACGAGTATCTGCCGGACAGCGGCGCAGACAAGACTCCACGCCTGATTATAGTCGCGCGTCCGGACGGCAGGGCCGTCGAGCTGGACTTCGTATCCGTGCTGGAGGACGATGAAAACCTCGGCGACCGTCTGGCGTATCTGGACGACGAGGACGAGAGCGTGGACGACAGGGAGATTTCGTTCCGGCTGCTGCGGCACTACGCATCATCGGTGCGCCACCAGAAATATCACGGCATGGACATTGTAACTGTGCGGGTCGAAGGTTAGCGCGATTTCCCCTCATCCCTGAGCCGTAAAAGACTGACGCCTCTTCGCCACGCTAATTCAACTTTCTCAGGTTGAAGAGTTACGATTGACCTTCCAGGCTACTTTCGATATATTCGCTGTCAAATCCGGTACGTGTGGTCTTATGTGGTCTTAATTTGAGATGGTTATACGGTCGCGCCGCCCCACCAGCGTAAGAAGACGCGAAATCATTGACGCCGCCCGGCTTCTAATAACCGAACACGGGATGCAATCGCTGACAATCGGTAATCTCGCCCGTGTGGTAGGAGTCAGCGAAGGGGCAATCTATCGCCACTTCATCGGCAAGAAGCGGATACTCGCCGGCCTCATCGAGGACATAGACCTCAGGCTTACACAGCGCATAGACCTGATTGACGGCGACCCCAACTCGGGCCTGAAGAGACTGGAGCGCGTGCTGCATCACAATGTCGCGCCGTCCACCCTGACAGGAGTTTCGTTTCTGGTCATCGCCGAAGTACTGATGAACGGGGACGACGAACTTCGCGCCTTGATGCAAGCCTCGATAGACAAGCACCTCGCGATGATAGAGGCGCAGCTGACGGTCGGCGTCCAGAAAGGCGAGGTCAGCCCCGAGGTTGACCTGAAAGCGGCAGCGTTGCAATTCTATGGGCTGATTCAGGCGGTCAACACGCTGAACCACTTTGGAACGGAAGAGTTTCCGGTCGGCGACAGCGGAAAGCTCTGGCAGATATTCCAGCACGGTGTCGCCGACACATAGCTTCCGCCTGCCCAATTTCACCAGAAGTTATCGAAGGCTCACTCAACCCTTCGCCCCGTACTCTCGCTGTTCCCTTGCGATTTCGCATCCTGTTCTGCTGCCTGCTCACGTTCATTTGATTTGACCGTCCAATCCCCAATCAGTTATATTGAGCAACGAAATTGAATGCGAGCGTTCACTTACTTATCGAGCGTCGCCTAACACAAAGACAGAGTGTACGAGGATTCCGAAAGGAGAAAGTATGTTATCAATTCGAGGTACGGCAAAATATCTTGTCGCGATTGCCGCGCTGACGTCGCTCGTCGCTGCGGGGGCTATCGCCTGTTCTTCGGCGCCTGAACCTGCGCCGGGCCTAGACGAAGCTCAGCTCCGCAGCATCGTGGCAGATGCTGTGGCACAGTCGGCACCCGCGCCGCAGCCGCAGGTTTCCGCTGCTGAAATCCAGTCGATGGTGGAAACGTCCATGCAGTCGGCGATGATGGAAGCAGGCGATTCTGAGGTGTCTGCCGAGGAGATTCAGGCGATGGTGCAGGCCGCCGTCGAAGGCGCCGCGTCAGAGGGCGCGACGCCGGAGCAGATTCAGGCGATGGTAGAGAGCGCAGTCATGGCAGCAACTGAGGACGCCGTTACGGGCGCGGATGTTCAGTCCGCGATAGCAATGGCAGTGAGCGAGTCTCAAGCCGGCATGATGACCAGCGAGGACATCCAGTCCGCCGTCCAGAGAGCGACCGAAGGACAGATAACCGCCGCGCAGGTGCAGGAAATCGTTGACAGGGCGGTCGCCACGCCCGAACCCGCCATGATGATGGAAGACGCCCCAACCTTTGGCGGCACCATCCGCATTGGTTGGATAGACCAAGGCACTCTAGATCCCATGCTCGCGGGCCTGTCGCAAGGGCAAGCGCCTTACGGTGAACTCACATACGACAACGCCACCATGTACTGGTACGACGGCGAGGTTACGCCTTGGGCAGTGGAGTCATGGTCTTCCCTGGCTGACCTGTCGCAGTACACCCTCAAGGTGCGCGAGGGCATCACCTTCCACACCGGAGACGCCCTCACATCAGCAGACATCAAGTTCACGCTCGACCGCATCAGGGCGGAAGATTCCGCATCCCCGCTCAAGGGACAGATTTCCTACATAGACACCATCGACACGCCGGACGACAACACTGTCGTGCTGAACCTAGGCGCGCCGAATGCCTTCTTGCTGGGAGACCTGACAGACTACCACGCGCGCATAGTCCGAAACGGCGTCGCCAACGACGCCCTCACCGATGCCGCGCACGGTTCAGGACCCTACACGCTCACAGAGCACAACCCTACGGAACGTACGGTATTCGACAAGAACCCGAACTACTGGCGCGAGGGCCGGCCTTACTCCGACCAGATGATTTTCTTCTACATCCCCGAGCAGGTTACACGCACCGAGGCGCTCAAGACCGGCGCGATAGATGTAGTGCCTGCGCCCATAATCTCGTCTCTCGGCTCACTCGCGGGCAACCCCGAGATTCGCATCGCCGAAACTCCGTCGGCGGGTGTGGTCGTCATAGACATGCACACCGCCTACTCGCACTTGCAGGGCGAAGAAGAGTGGGCAAAGTTCCAGGGCTTGGACAACTCTATATTCGAGGACAAGAACCTGCGTAAGGCGATGCAGTACGCCGTCGACCGCGACTTCATAGTCAACGCGGTGCAGTTCGGACGCGGCGGTCCCGCGAACGACCACCCGGTAGGCATCAACGACCAGTATTACTGGGACGACCAGCCAATCATCAAGCAGGACGTCGCCAAGGCCAAAGAGTATCTCGCAGCAGCAGGTTATCCAGACGGCATAGATGTGGTTCTGAATACCGCCACGATAGGCCAGATGCAGGAAACCGCGCTCGCGTTCAAGGAGTCGGTGGCGGCGGCAGGCATCAATGTAGAGGTAGCCACGCACGACGCTTCCACATACTGGGAAGCGCAGTGGATGGATCCGTGTTGCCCGTTCGTGACCAGCCAGTGGGGCGCAAGACCCGCCAACGCCGCTATAGACGTGCAGCTCAGAAGCAGCACCGTCTGGAACGAATCATTCTACAATAACCCTCGTTTGGACGAACTGCTCGACCTCGCCGCATCCTCGCCCGACCTGGACGAGCGCAAAGCGTACTTCCAAGAGATGCAGGAAATCCTGATCGAGGATGTGCCTGTGCTGTATCTCATGTACACCCCCGTAATCACCGCGCACCGCGCGAACGTCGGCGGTGTCCAAGCGCATGCCGCCCTGGCTCACTGGCTTATGGAAGAGTGGTACGTCAAGTAACCTAAACTCGTTCGCCCCGAGCTTGTCGAAGGGCAAAGCAAATCAGTCCCCTCCCCCTCTGGGGGGAGGGTAAGGGTGGGGGTGATCCCCCCACCCAATAACCAGCACGGATAAGCATGGCACGATTCCTCATACTCAGACTATCCCTCATTGTGGTGACGCTGCTTGCGGTCTCCGTAGCCATCTTTTCCCTAATCGAGTTCACCCCCGGTGACGCTGCGTCCACCATGCTCGGACAGGGCGCGACACCTGACAATCTCAAGGCGCTGCGCGAGCGGCTGGGGCTCGACAAGCCGCCGTATCTTCGATACCTCGAATGGATTGGCGGCGCGGTAACGGGTGACTTGGGCAAAGCCGCGACCGGCAAGGAAGTCTCCGAAATCATCGGCGGGCGGCTTTTCAACTCCGCTCTTCTCGCGGTCAGCGCATTCCTCATTGCAGTTCCTTTAGGGCTGGTAATGGGCGTGCTGGTGGGCGTCAAGTCGGATACCTTATGGGACCGCTTTCTCACGCTCGGCGGCTTAGTCACCATATCACTGCCGGAGTTCGTCACCGGCATAGTGCTGGTGCTCGTGTTCTCCTCCACGCTCGGATGGCTGCCCTCGTCCAGCATAATGCTGCCCGGTGAAACCATACTCGGCAACCCTCAAGTGCTTATAATGCCCATCCTCACCGTAACGGGCGCGTTGTTCGCGTACATCCTGAGAATGGCGCGAGCCAATGTAATTGAGGTGATGGGCAGCAACTATGTCCGCACCGCGATTCTCAAGGGACTGCCCATGCGAACGGTAGTCATCAGACACGTCCTGCCGAACGCCATGCTGCCCACTATAACCGTCATTGCGAACAATGTGGGCTGGCTGTTCGGCGGTCTGATCATAGTGGAGAACCTGTTCGCGTATCCCGGCATGGGCAGCCTGCTCATACAATCAATTAATACGCGGGACATACGCATGCTCCAGTCCACCGCGATGGTCATCGCGGCTGTGTACGCCTTCAGCAACCTGGCCGCCGACCTTGCCTACGGCTGGCTTAACCCACGAGTGAGGTTGGCGTAATGGCGGTTCGTGACACAGCCCTTCAGCCAGATATTGACAGTGGTCGCGCGTCCGCTCTCGTTCGCGCCAAAAATGCCGCCGCCGCCGCCCTCGCGCTCATCCTTCGCACCAACACCGGGCGCATAGCCTTCGCCATAGTTCTCGTGCATCTCATAGTGGCGGTGATAGGTCCCTGGATAACGCCATATCCGCCCACTGAGTACGACCTTCCCGCTCGCTTCAGCGGCCCCACCGCCGAGCACTGGCTAGGCACGGACGACAAGGGACGCGATGTGCTGAGCAGGGTGCTCGCAGGCTCCCGCTCCATAGTCTGGATAGCCACCATCGGCACGATACTCGGCGTAACGCTCGGCACCATCGTCGGCGTAAGCAGCGGTTACTTCGGCGGCAAGACCGACCAGACCATTATGCGCTTCGTTGACTGGTTTCTCGCCATCCCTTCGCTTCTGCTCGCCATTCTCATTATCAACATGAGCAGGCAATGGTTCAGCGGCATCGACGAATCGTGGCTGGTCATTCTCACCATCGGCGTCTCGTTCATGCCAAACAACAGCCGCGTCATAAGAAGCGCCACTCTCGCCGTCAAGCCGCTCGAGTTCGTGCAGAGCGCCAAGCTCAGGGGCGAACCCACGATCTATATTATGTTCCGCGAAATACTTCCGAATATAATACCCGTCGTGGCGGTGGAGGCGACCATACGGCTCAGCTTCGCGCTGCTGCTCACGGCAGGACTCGGCTTCCTCGGACTCGGCGTTCAGCCCCCCTCGTCGGACTGGGGACTTATGGTCAGCGAGAACTTCCCGCACATCGGGCAGGTGCCGCTTGCCGCCCTCGCGCCCGGCCTGGCGATGGCGTCCTTGGTCGTGGGCATAAACTTGCTTGCCGACGGCATAAGACAGGCGCAGAACCTGCCTGAAACCGGAGAGTAGCACGATGAACCACTCCGACAACTCGGACGCATCGCTTATACAACTCGAAAATCTTGCGGTAACCTTTCTGACGCCGCGGGGCGCGTTTCGCGCGGTACGCAGCGCGTCGCTCGAAATCGCGCGCGGTGAAGTGCTTGGGCTCGTGGGTGAATCCGGCTGCGGAAAGTCCACCGTCGCCTTCGCCATGATGAACTATCTGCCCGGCACGGCACAGGTCGAGGGTGCGGTTCGCTTCGAGGGCATGGACATAGCCGAGTTCAGCGACGCCGAACTGCGCGAACTCCGAGGCAACCGCGTGGCGATGGTCTATCAGGACCCACTCACATCGCTTAACCCCTCTATGAGAATCGGCATACAGATAGAAGAAGTCCTCAAGCAACACCTGGACATGGACTCCGAAACCGCCCAGCGCCGTTCCGTCGAACTCTTCTCCAGCGTCGGCCTCGCGGATCCCGAACGCATCGGCAGGCGCTATCCCCATGAGCTGAGCGGCGGCCAGCAGCAGCGTGTGGTTATCGCCATGGCGCTGGCCTGCGACCCGCACCTGCTGATTATGGACGAGCCGACAACCGGCCTCGACGTAACGACGGAGGCGACCATCCTCGACCTGATAGTCGAACTCAAGGACAGGGTGAACGCCGGCATCCTATTCGTCAGCCATAATCTCGGCGTCATAGCTAGGGTGGCTGACCGCGTAGCCGTCATGTACGCCGGCGAGATAGTCGAGGAAGCGCCCGTCCGCGAGTTGTTCAAGAATCCGCGGCATCCCTACACGGTCGGACTGCTATCCTGCGTTCCCCAGCCGCCGGGCGACGATGGCGTAGAGCTCCAGCTCAGAAGCATACCCGGAACGGTATTCGACGCCCAGAGCGAGCAGGAAGATTCTTGCCTGTTCGCACCGCGCTGCCCTCTTGCGTCAGACAAATGTGTTCAGTCGTCGCCGCCGCTGGAAATCGTATCGGACGCGCACTTTGCCAAGTGCTTCTTTCACTCCGATGTAACCGAAGACCTGTGGGGCGAGCTTCGTGAAAGGCTGGTGAAGCCCCCGTCGAACGGAGGCCTGCCCGTGCTGAACGCGCAAGACCTTCGGAAATTCTACGGCGGAGGTCGCAGAAAATACATCCTGTTCGGCCCGCCTGTTCGCCAGCCGGTGCGCGCTCTGGTCGATGTTGACATGCGCGTTGACGGCGGCCGTACGCTCGGCATCGTAGGCGAAAGCGGGTCCGGCAAGAGCACTGCTGCGCGCGCAATCGTCGGACTGGAAGCACGCGACCGGGGCACCCTCGAACTGCGCGGCGAAGCCCTCGAAGGCGACGTCGGAGACCGCACGGAGGAGCAGCGCTCTTCCATGCGCATGGTCTTCCAGAACCCGACCGCTTCGCTCAATCCTAAGCTGCCGATAAAGCATGCCATCACCAGGGCGCTCAGAAAGTTCGCGGGCGTAAGCAGGTCGGAGAGCCAGGAGCGCGCCGAGCAGCTTATGAATGCCGTTGGGCTGGATCCGCTATACCTCGACAGGCGTCCATCCGAGTTGAGTGGTGGTCAGCAGCAGAGGGTTGCGCTCGCCAGCGCCTTCGCCGCCAATCCCGACCTCGTAGTCGCGGACGAAGCGGTATCCGCGCTCGATGTCTCGGTGCAGGCTCAGGTGCTCAACCTGCTTGAAGAGCACCAGCGTGAGACCGGCAACTCCTATGTCTTCATCACACACGACCTCGGCGTAGTTCGCTATGTCTCGGACGATATTCTGGTGCTGTACGCCGGCCACGTCGCCGAGTACGGGCCGTCGGAAGCCGTCCTCTCATCGCCGTCGCATCCCTACACCGAGGCACTGCTGTCCGCCGCTCCGGTGCCCGACCCTGACGCCGAGCCATCCCACATAAGGCTGGAAGGCTCCGTACCGACACTGCGCTCAGAATTCAAGGGGTGTTTCTTTGCGGGCAGATGTCCCAGGAAAATTGGCGACATCTGCGATAGCGAGCCGCCACCCGAACAGCAGGGCCCGGGCGGGGCAAGCCACGAGATAAGATGTCACATTCCGATCGCTGAACTGGAACAGTTGCAGCGGGCCGACCAAATCGCGAGCTGACTACGCCTATTGCGCCCATGCCATCCATATTGCCTTAGGGTATAATGCCCTCGCCGTTTGTCGGAAGCGCCCTTGAATCTGAAGCTAATCGCCCTGGGGAAAAGAGCGGAACAAGATGGATTACGGAATAGGCATCCCATCGTACATAGAGGCATGGCGAGAGGTGAAAGCCGCTGAAGAGGCAGGCTTCACGCACGCTTGGCTCTTCGACTCGCAGCTAATCTACTCCGACGTCTGGGCAACGATGGCGCTGGCGGCGCAGAACACCACGCGCATCAAACTGGGAACGCTGGTCGCAATCCCAAGCAATAGGCTTGCGCCCGTAACGGCAGCGGCGGCGGCGTCAATCAACAGGATTGCCCCCGGCAGGGTGATAGTTGGACTCGGCACAGGCTACACGGGTCGAAACACCATGGGCCTCCCCGCGCTGAAGATGGACCAGTTCGAGGAGTACGCGCTGCAAGTCAAGGGCCTGGTCAATGGGGAGGACGTGCTGCTGCGCGAGGGCAGCCGCGAGAGATGGATACGGCTCATCCACTCCAAGTCCAACTCAGGGCGGGACGAGTTCTTCAACATAGAAGACCCTATCCCCGTGATGCTTGCCGCCAACGGCCCACGCGGACAGAAGATTACCGGAGAGATATCCAACGGCTGGATATCCACCGCGCGAAGTGAGAGTGTCCCCGAAGGACTTCCTAGGGTGATGGCGGCAGCGGAAGCGACCGGCAACAACTTCGATGAGTTCGGCGGACACGGAGCAAAGCCTTATGTTACGGTGCTGTCATCAGCGTGCGTTCTCAGGGAAGGCGAGTCCATGTCCAGCGAGCGGGTTATCAGGAACGTGGGGCCGACGCTTGTCCCGGGCATCCACGCAATGTGGGAGCGCGACTATGGACCGGGCGCAAACCTGGGAATGAGCAATCCGGGCCTCGCTGCGGAGTATGATAGGTACGTCCGTGAGTATGGCGACGGGCGTCCGAACCCCACGCCGGACGACAGGCGATACCTCGATGTTCACGAGGGACACTATGTCTATCTGAAAGAAGGAGAAGAGCGGTTCGTTACAGCGGATTTGGTCAGTCGCACCCTGACCGGCACGGCGGACGAGATTATCGACAAACTGGACGATCTGGAGGCAATCGGCGTCAACAACGTCGCGCTCGCGGCAGTCAACCGGCAGGCGGCACGCGACTTGATCTCAGACTTCGGCGAGCAGGTGATTCAACGTCGCGGCTAACGATATTATTCCCTTCCCCCTTGATGGGGGAAGGTCAGAGCCTGTCCTGAGCTTGCCGAAGGGATGGGGGTGAAGCCTACCTCGACCGCAATGTTGAATCCAATATCAACACCTATCAGCAATATCTCTTGAACTCGGCACCAGACAGGGAGAGCAAAAATGCCCGACAAGCAGCCCAACATAGTCCTGATAATGTCCGACGACCTTGGTTACGAGGTCATCGGCGCAAACGGAGGCACTTCGTACGCTACGCCGCGAATCGACCGGATAGCAGAGGAGGGAATGCGGTTCGACGAAGCCCATGTCATGCCGCTTTGCACTCCCACGCGCCTCTCACTGATGACAGGCAAGTACAACTTCCGCAACTACATCGGGTTCGGACTGATGAAGCCCGATGAGGTTACGTTCGGACACTTGTTTACGGACGCCGGGTACAACACTTGCATCTCCGGCAAGTGGCAGCTCTACTCCTACAACCCGCCTGACGAAGTGCCTGAGATGCGATCCAAGGGCCAGAAGATAGAGGATGCCGGTTTCGACGAGTTCTGCGTCTGGCACGCGCACCACACCGAGGACAAGGGGTCACGCTACAAGGACCCCATCATCTACGAAAACGGCGCGTACAGGGACGACACAAAGGGCAAGTACGGCGAGGACGTCTTCTGCGACTACATCATCGACTATATCGGTCGCAAGAAGGACGACGACAAGCCCTTCTTCGTGTACTGGTCTATGGCGGCTACGCACAAGCCACACGAACCCACGCCGGACAGCCCGGAATGGGAGTCGTTCGACCCGCCTTCCAACAGGACGCTCGGCGGTAGGACGTGGGCAGAGCTTGAGGAAGGCTCATGGGGCGACGATCCGCGCTTCTACAAGGACATGGTCGAATACCACGACAAGGTAATCGGGAGGCTCATGGACTATCTGGACGCGCAGGGCCTTGGCGAGGACACTCTTGTGCTGTACCTGGGCGACAACGGCAGTCCCGACGACGTCTGCTCGATGTTTCACGAGCACAACGAGATATGCGGGGGCAAGGGCAAGACAAACGACAGAGGCACGCATGTCCCGCTCATCTGTCGCATGCCCGGTACTATCCCAGCCGGAGTCGTCAACAGGGACATGGTAGAATCGACAGACTTCCTGCCGACGATCATGGAGGCGGCCGGGCTGGAGTTCCCGGATGGATACCAGATCGATGGAAGGTCGTTCTACCCGCAGCTCAAGGGAGAGGCCGGCAACCCGAGAGACTGGATGTTCTTCCACTTCGAGCCGATGAACCCACGTTCCTCCGTTTCCGCACGCCGGATCCGGTTCGTTCGGGACAACCACTATAAGCTGTACGAGACCGGAGAATTGTACGACCTGTGGGTTGACCTTGACGAGGAGCGCCCCATCCACGAAGCACAGGACACCGAAGAGCAGTCGGAGGCGAGGGACAGGCTGCGCCCTATCTTTGACGATATGCGGTAATGCTGAACGAGCATCGCATTTAGGCAATTTGCGGTGAATGGATGGCTGCTAGTTCGCGCTGATATCGTCGAACAACTCAGTCCAGCTGCCGTAGCTGCCTCTGCCGGCGCCATAGCGGTGCGTTATCGTGCCGTCCCCGCTGATCGCTATCTTCGAGGCTTGGGAGTTGATATTCAGAGAAGCCAGCATTCCCTCTTCAGCGTAGGCAACCGGCCACGGAAGGCCCTTCTTAGCCCTGTCCGCCTCCAACTTGTCAATGCTCTCGCCCGGACTCGTGCCGACGACGTAGATTGCGACCTTATCTTCGTAGTCCGTGCCAACCTGTTCTTTGATGCTCCGCAACTCGGCGCGACAGGTCGGTCAATAGGTGGCATGGAAGTAGAGCAGGACAGGCTTGCCTCCGTCAACGATGCTGGATGTGGTAACTCTGCTCCCGTCCAGCAGGCTCATCCCGAACTCGGGAGCGCGCAGCCCCACCTCGTAGCCGACTTCCACCACCTCAACCTCCGAGCCGCCGCTCGTCGATGCGTCGGGAATCGTCTTCTGGACCACCGCCGGGGATTCGGCAGTCTGCGCCGCCGGCGCCTCGCCGCAGCCAAACAGCACGACCATAATCACCCCTAGTCCAAGCAGTAAGGCAAGTGAAATTCTGGCACTCATGGTCTCGTCTCCCTGTGTGATGTTCTCCCAGCCATTATATCATCAGAGCGCTAGGCCTGTTCACCGCACCGAAGTTCGCCGAATCCGGCACGAACTATATTCCAAGTGCAATTAACTGCCTTAGTCGAACAGCAGACGAGATTAAAAGGGAAAAGGGACAGGTGCGAAATCCTGTCTTTCTTATATTTGGATAGGCAGAGTTAGTTGGTGCTCGTACTCGTTGGCTATTAGGGACTCTGCCATTTCAGCGTTCGCTAAGCCTTCGCGATCAAGGTAGGCCTTCGTGTCAGCATTCGAAATACCGAACTTTTCGTCAATGTATCGTAGGACATCATCCACTATGGCTTTGATGCCCTCTGACCGATAATAGTCAACATTGCATTCTATATTGTGTACATCGGGCAACAGTTCCAGCCCCGCTTCACGCAGACGCAGAACTTTGTATCCGCGGAATTCCAATTGCCTAGTCTTTTCTACATCCGCTGCCTTGTCCGGATGATACTGAACGCCATCGTATTCGATCACCAATTTATTGGTCGGCTCGAGTATATCGCATTTGAGTTTGCGCCTATCAGTTTCATGAAGGCTGATATTGTCATCTGGCGATATGCTAGGAAAGATGTAGGCGAGTTCACAAGCAATCCTGATTTCACGCTTTGACCTTTGCGGGTGGCATTTGGGACATCCATTGCCTCCTGAACGACCATAAATGACAGCATCCCATTCGTGCATGAGGTTGCACCGCCAATATGCCCGATGATTACTCTTGACAGCATGCCCTTCGTCTGGAAGTTCGCAATCCAGACAACGTACCCATTCCTTAGCAACCTCCTTACAATGGATAGTGAGGCGATTCCTGTCAGTTACTACAAGTCCCGAACATGCGGGGCAGCCATACCCTCCTTTAGCGCGGCTAGCTATTTGAGCATGCCATTCACCATCACTACCGTAGCTGCACTTTCTACATATCCAGTACACTTTCTTCGGAGAATGCTTGCGGTAATCCCAAGGCGTCTTGTCTTTGTTTTTGCTGTAATTCCATTCGTCTATGAGTCTAGGGTAGCTGAACGCCAAGGTGTTGCACTTGGGGCAGTCTAGATATGTCCATGTTCCATCATCTTGCTTTCTAATCATTCCGTTGGGCGAGCGCCCGAATAAATGGTGGTTGGGGCAAAATAGGTTAAGCCGCTTGTTTGAACTTTCAGGTATATCGTAAGCCTTCTGGCCATCATTTAGTCCAGGGAGCACCATCACTGCAATTTCCTTGTGGTACGCAAGCCGATTCCTGTCCGTCACCACCTTGCCTGCACATGCTGGACAGCCGGTTCCCTTTCCTTTGCCAGAAACGGTGCGGTCTGCAATCGTGACTTCCCACGCATATTCGCATTCGCGACATAGCCACCACGCCTTCTTGTTACTTCCATATGACACATCGTCGGGTGTCCGCGTGTCGTTCTTGGTAGGATGCCACTCAGACGCTATTTGAGGGTAGAGCGTTGAGAGTCGGTTCTTGTCCGTTACCGCCTTACCCGCACAGGCAGGGCAACCGGCGCTCTTACTCCTTTTGCGGCTAGGATTCGTGCGGACTCCGATTGATTCTTCCCATTCATACCCTCCGACTTCAGCGTCAGGGCATTCAGGGCTATTGCATTTCCACCAGACCTCCTTGTTGCTCCCGTGTGAAACAGTGGCAGGAGTCAGATGACCGTTTCTTGTAGGGTGCCATTGCGCGGCGATTTCAGGATGTGTCATCGAGAGCCGATTCTTATCGGTCAGCACTTTCCCCGAGCAAGCCTGGCAACCGCTGCTTTTACTCCCCGTGCGGTCCGAAATTTTGCCTTCCCACTCATACCCACCGACTTCAATTTCAGGGCATTCAGGACTGTCACACTTCCACCAGACTTTCTTATTGCTCCCGTATGACACATTGTTAGGTCTGAGGTCGCCGTTCTTAGTAGGATGCCATTGCGCGGCGATATCTGGATTATGGAACGCTAGTGTGATGCACTCAGGACAACGAGAATATGAACCATCTACTCGCTTCTTTGTTGCGGCATCAGGAGTTCTGGTATAGGTGTGCCCGGCAGCGTAGCATGTCCATTTGAATTTCTTGTTTGAACGACTAGACACGTCGTCAGCCGTCAATCCGCCGTTCAATTCAGGATCTATGAATGCTGGCAGATTTGGGTGATTCGTCGAGAGCCGGTTCTTATATGTCACTGGCCTTGGCATCGTTCTTACCTTAGCGCAGCCCTAATCTTAGAGATTTATGCATCTTTCAAAAGGACTTTAGCACAATTCAGTCTGTGATAAGGTTATAATGAATTACCGTACAAGTTTAGCCAAACAATACGAACAGGACGAAAAATCCTGCACATCCTGTCCATCCATGTAAACTACTCCCAGAGGTACTGATATGAGCGAACGGCCACTGCTTGCGATTACGATGGGCGATGCTGCCGGCATCGGCGCGGAGGTTACTGCCAAGGCGCTGCAGGACGAGTGGGTCTATGAGAAGACTCGCCCGTTCGTGGTGGGCAGCGCAGCCGCGATGAACGCCGCCCTCGAACTGATAGGCGCGTCCGGCACGGCGAAGGTCGCGCACTCTGTCGATGACGTCATCGGAGAGCACGGAAACATCGACGTGCTAGACCTGGAGAACCTCGATTACGGCGCCATCGAGTATGGAAAGTTGTCCGCCTCCTCCGGCAAGGCGTCCGTCGAGTGGATACTGCGGGCGGGCGAGCTTGCCAGCAGCGGCGCAGTGCAGGCGATTGCCACCGCTCCCATCAACAAGGAAGCGTGCAAGCTGGCAGGCTACACCGACATCGGCCACATGGAGATTTTCCAGAGCCAGACGGGCGCGAAAGAAGTGGCGACCATGCTCACGGCGAATACGCTGCGAGTCGTGCATCTGACCACACACCGTTCGCTCAGAATCGCCTGTGACTATGTTACGAAAGACAACGTGCTGGCGAAGCTGCGGCTCACGGACGAGTGTTTCAAGGAGTGGGGCTTCCCCGAGCCGCGCATCGGTGTCGCCGCGCTCAATCCGCACTCCAGCGACGGCGGCCTGCTCGGCGATGAAGAGGCTTTGCAGATTACGCCCGCGGTCGAGGCGGCGCGCGCCGAGGGCATCGACGCCACCGGACCCGTCCCCGCCGACAGCGTATTCCCGCAGGCAATCGACGGCAGGTACGACGCGGTGCTGGCGATGTACCACGACCAGGGACACATACCCATAAAGGTGCATGACTTCGCCAAGAGCATCAGCGTCAACCTCGGGTTGCCGTTCATTCGCACGTCCGTTGACCATGGCACGGCGTTCGACATAGCGGGCAAGGGCATCGCTGACGCGGAGAGCATGCTGGAGTCCATCCGAGTCGCCGTCTCGCTCGCAAGCGAGAGCAAGCTGCCGTAAGAACTTACATCGATGTACAGGATAAGACAGGATAAACTGAGATGAGACTAGCGTTTATCGGCGGCGGAGTGATGGCGGAGTCGATAATCGGCGGCGTGCTCTCCGCGAATCTGACGCCGCCGGAGGACATCAGCGTAGGCGAGCCTGTGAGTGAACGGCGCGAGCAGCTCACCAAGAAGTACGGATTGCGGGCATTCGCCGACAACGCCGATGCCATCAGTGAGGCTGACCTCGCGATCCTCGCTGTCAAGCCCCAGTCGCTCCCCGAAGTGATGCCCGGTCTGAGTGCCAGTCTAGGTCCGCAGCAGACGGTCGCCTCGATTGTAGCCGGAGCGACTATCGATACGCTAATCACCGGCATGAGCCAAGACTCCGTAGTCCGCATCATGCCGAACACTCCGGCGCAGATTGGCGCGGGCATGAGCGTGTGGACGGCGACGGCTGCCGTGCCCGGCGCGGTGCGCGATGCCGTGGGACAGATATTGAGGACATTGGGCGATGAGGTCTATGTGCCTGACGAGAAGCTGATAGACATGTCAACAGCACTCAGCGCCAGCGGCCCCGCGTATGTGTTCCTGTTCATTGAGGCGCTCATAGACGCGGGCGTGTATCTGGGAATGGCGCGCGACATGGCGCGGCGGCTTGCGCTTCAAACCGTGCTGGGCAGCACTCAGCTCGTACAGGAGACCGGACGGCATCCGGCGGAGTTGAAAGACATGGTGACATCGCCAGGCGGCACGACGATAGCGGCGCTGCGAGCGATGGAAAGCGAGGGGCTCCGAGCCGCCGTGCTGGAGGGTGTCATTGCAGCTTACGACAAGTCAGTGGAGTTAGGGAAGAAGTAATAATGACACAGTATCTTGGCACTTTCATAAACATACTATTCTATGCACTCTGGGCGGCGATACTGGGACGCGTCATAATGTCGTGGATCAATCCGTCGCCCGATAACCCAATCGCCAAGATACTCTTTGAGATTACCGAACCTATCCTCGCGCCGATTCGCCGTGTGCTGCCGTCAATGGGGATGCTGGACCTCTCGCCGATGGTGGCATTGATAATTATGATAGTCATTCAGCGCGTACTGCTAAGCCTTATCTAATCCTCTCAATCGCCTCTTCCGCCGTCACTCCCTCGATACGGATGCGCTTGTCCCGCGACCTGTGCCCGCGCACAATCCGGACGCCACTCTTCGGCACGCGAAGCCGCTTTGCCAGCAGCGCCACCACCTCGTCGTTCGCCTTGCCACCTTCCGGCGCTGCCGTAACGCGCACCATTATTTTCACACCTGGCTTCACATCCGGACGCTCGCCGTCAACCTCGATAGCGTTACGGCTCGCGCGGGGCTGCACTCGAATGTCCAACTCCATTCATCCTGCCCATCCTGTATATCGATATTAGTCTCCGCTATGCATGCGCCAGCGCGCCGCCGTCAATGAAAATCGTCTGGCCCGTAACAAAGTCGCAGGCGTCCGATGCCAGATAGACGAGCAAGCCGCACAAGTCTGTGGGATGCCCCTTGCGGCGAGACGGCAGGTAGCGCACGAGCAGTTCGCGCTGCGATTCTTCTGTCTGCTCTTCGGTCGTAATCCAGCCCGCGCCGATGCCGTTGACCCGTATGCCGCGCCGCGACCATTCCAGCGCAAGAGATGACGTCATCTGATGGACGGCGCCTGCCGCTGCGCAAACGGCGACCGAGTTCCACAACCCGCGCACCGCGAGGCCGGAGCCGATGTTCACGATATGCCCGCTCTCCTGGGCCAGCATACGCCTGCCGACCGCCTGGCTGCACAGGAACTTCGACCTCACATTGAATTGCAACAGCGTCTGCCATTCGGCTTCAAGCACATCCTCGAAGGGCTTGCCGAAATCCGCCCAGGCGTTGTTAACAAGGATGTCCACCTTGCCGAACTCGTCCACGACCTGCTGTGTCATCGCTTCCACTTCATCGGCGTTTGTAATGTCGGTGGTGATATTGAGCACGCGACGTCCCTGCTCCTCGACCGCTTTGGCCGCGTCCGCGGCATCCGAGCGCGCCGAGCCTGCGATAGCGACATCAGCACCCGCCTCCGCGAGCGCCGCCGCAAGGAACGGCGTCCAGCCGCGCCTGTCAGCGGTGATGATTGCCGCCTTGCCGCTCAGGTTCCATTCTTCCGGTATGGGCATTATGAATCTCCCTGCTAGTCGGTTATAAGACCTTTATCCTGTTCATCCTGTCCATCGATGTTAGACTTCCAACGGTATCTCCGGCGCATAGCCGGTTGGCGCGTAGCCTCCGGCAAGGCCGCCACCGTCTATCGTGAACATCTCGCCGTTCATGTAGTCGGAGGCGTCCGATGCGAGATACACCGCAAGCGGCCCCATCTCATGCGGCCTGCCCACACGCCCCATCGGTATGAACCCACCGCGAGGCAGCGTGTCGTTCGACTCCGCCGTACCCTCGGTCGGGATGAAGCCGGGCACGATGCAGGTGCAGGTGATGCCGTAGCGGCTCATGCTCGTGGTGATGGTGCGGGTGAGCTGCACGATGCCGCCCTTGCCGCAAGTGTACATGTAATTGTCGCGCCCGCCGCGAAAACCGAAGCCGGACGACACGTTCACAATCTTGCCGCCGCCGCGCTCGATCATGTGCTTGGCCACCGCGCGTGAGCAGTAGAACGCGCCCGTCAGGTTCGTGTCGATGCCGATGCGCCAGTCCTCATCTGAGATGTCCCAGATGGGAATCGAGCCTTGCCCGCGCACGATGCCCGCGTTGTTGAACAGCACATCCACCTTGCCGAACTCGTCTATCGCACGCTCGAACAGGGCGTTCACCTGCGCGGAATCCGTAACGTCCGTGGACACGGCGATCGCGCGCCTGCCCTGTTCTCGAACCGCTTCGGCCGTCTCTTCGATAGGCCCCATGCGGCGCGAGGCAATCACCATGTCCGCCCCCGCCTTCGCCATCGCAACCGACATCTCGCGTCCCAAGCCAGTGCCGCCGCCCGTAATGACGATGGTTTTGCCGTCCAGACTAAGTTTTTCAAGCAATTTTTGTCCTCCTTGAATTTGCGTCAATAGACAGGATATAGAGGATAGGACGATTATTCCATACCGTAGCCCAACTACTAGGTCTGCGATGTAACCTCGCCCGCAGTCGCCGTGTACAGGCTGCCGTCCGCTTGGCGCACGAGCAGATTGCCCTGCTCATCAACCGACTCTGCGACGCCCTCAACCATCTCGTGCTGCGATCGCAGGCTCACGGTGCGACCCAGCGTGTCGAGCATCGCCGACCAGTCTGCGGTAAGCGACTTGCCCGCGCGCACCGCCGCATAAGCGTCGTCGAAGTGCTCAAGTAGCGTGCGCAGCACCGGCGTGCGATTGCAGCGCTGTCCCGTCTCCCGGTAGAGGCTGGTAGATATGTCGGCAATCTCGGCGTAGAGCGATGGGTCGAAGTTCACATTCACGCCGATGCCGATGATGGCGCAAACAGCGTCCTCACTCTCGATTGCCGACTCGATGAGAATGCCGGATATTTTCAGCCCGCCCACACGCACGTCATTGGGCCACTTGATGGTGGGCTGCAATTCGGCGCAGTCGGCGACCGTGCGCGCAACGGCGAGAGTCGCCGCCATGTTCATGTACGGCAGCCGGCTTGCCGCTGGCGTCAGGATGACAGAGAACGAAAGATTCTCGCCGCGCGGTGACACCCAAGCGCGGTTGAAGCGTCCCCTGCCGTCGGTCTGCTCCTCAGCGATGACGACGGTGCCCTCCACCGCGCCCTCGGACGCAAGCCTACGTGCCTCGTCCATCGTGGAGCCGATCAGGTCGTAATGGTGGATGCGGCGACCGATGGTGCGGTGAGCGAGTGCGCCTTCAAGTGCGGGGATGTCGAGGTCAGTGGTGGGGGTTGCGCCTGACATTTTCTGATGTCATTTCAAGTTCATTTCGACTTCATTTCCGGCTCATTTCACAACTTCGTACTTAAATTGTACATTTTAGCCCGTTTCATTTCCATTTCATTTCGCGTTCATTTCGACTTCGTTTCAGGTTGAATCCATAGAAACAACCACTACGCCTCCAGCGCATCCGCGTCCGCCTTCGGAATCCGTACCTCGACGTTTCCGGCGCGCTCCTCTTGCAGCTTCATCGCCACGCGGGAGTCCATGTCTCCCCAGCCGCGATTGAGCGCAGCGGTCAGCTCCTGGTGCGCGATGTTGCCCACGCTCATCGGCACGCCGTACTCACGGGCGAGTTCCAGGGCGAGGCTGACGTCCTTGTGCGCGAGACGCAGCGCAAAGCTCGGCGGGTCGAAGTTGCCCGCAAGGAATGTGTTCGGATACGTGTTGGCGAACGAACTCCCGCGCCCGACAGAGCCGTTGGAGATTGCCTCGAACAGCGGCTCCGGATCGACACCCGCCTTGACGCCGAGCGTCAGGCACTCGGCAACGATAGTCTGCAAGCCGTAGCCGATGCAGTTGTGCATCAGCTTCGCGATGCTGCCGGAGCCGATGGGCCCAATGTAGCTCACCTTGTCGCCGATGGCGTCCAGTGCGGGCTTTACCCGGTCATACACCACGCGGTCGCCGCCGACCATGACCGCCAGTCTGCCGGTGCGCGCTCCAATCGGCCCGCCGCTCACCGGCGCGTCCAGCACGCTGACCCCCTTCGCCGCAAAGTCCTCCGCGATGCTGCGGATGAGTGTGGGTGAGCTTGTACTCAGATCGATATAGACGCTGCCGCTCGTGCTACCTTCGCCCATGCCCTCTAATATGCCACTATCGCCTAGCGCGATTGCCTCAACCTCACGCGGACCCGGCAGAGACGTCAGCACGATGTCGCAGGCAGCCGCAAGTTCCGCCGGCGTGTCCGCCCACGACGCGCCGTTCTCCAGCAGGGGAGTAGCCGCCTCCCGCCGCAGGTCATGCACCGTCAATTCATGCCCAGCGCGCAGCACGTTCGCCGCCATGCCACCGCCCATATTGCCAAGTCCGATGAATCCGATGTTCATGTTGTCCTCCCGACTTACTTTACATGGATAGACAGGATGGACAGGATTTTTCTCGCCCCATCCTGTATATCCTGTCCATCCATGTTAAATTAGGGGCATGGTAGAGCCTGTGGTGTTGTACAGCAAGAGCGAAGCGGTGGCGCACATCGTGTTGAACCGCCCCAGGGTGATGAACGCCTACAATGTGCAGATGCGCGACGAGTTGTTCCTCACACTGGAGGCGGTGCGCGACGATCCCGATGTGCGTGTGGCGGTGTTGAGCGGCGCGGGCGAGCGCGCGTTCTGCGCCGGCGCCGACCTGACCGAGTTCGGCACTGCGCCCTCGCAGGTCATCGCGCGGCAGGTGCGCTGGGAGCGCGACATCTGGGGGCTGTTCGTCTCAATCCGGAAGCCTCTGGTCGCTGCGATGCGCGGCTATGTCATCGGCTCCGGAGTGGAGATTGCATGCCTCTGCGACATCAGGATTGCCGCCGATGACGCGCAGTTCGCCATGCCCGAAGTCGCGCTCGGCATGATACCGGCGGCAGGAGGCACGCAAACACTGCGCCGCGTGATTGGCAGAAGCAGGGCGCTGGAAATGGTGCTGACCAACAGGCGCATCGGCGCGAAGGAAGCAAGGCGCATCGGTCTGGTGCATAGCGTTGTGCCCGCCGATGCGCTTATGGCTGAAGCCGAAGACGCCGCCCAGCAACTGGCGGCGCTCAGTCCGAATGCGCTCGCCCTCGCCAAGCGAGCCATCAGTGAAGGCGCTGATATGTCCTTGGCTGCCGGGCTGGAACTGGAGCGGCGGTTAGCGATGAGGCGCGGGAGCTAACAGGATGGATAGGATAAGGTGGAGATGCGGAGGCGCAGAATAAATCAGTCGCCCGGCTATTCACGCGGGCGACGAACCTGGGCGGGCCGGAGAGCCTGATCGAGCACCGCGCGTCGGTGGAGGGGCCGGACACGCAGACGCCGGACGACCCGCTGCGGGTGTCGGTGGGGATCGAGCATGTAGACTATCTGATTGCGGACCCTGTAGCAGGCGTTGGGGTAGTTCGGCGTATGGATTGGTCGGTTAGTCAGTGTAGGAACACCGACTAACCGACGTCGAAGAATCTGTCAGACAGGGATTGTTCTGCACTACTGATGGTTAGGGCTCACATGAGAAGTCCGAGAAACTATGGCCGGTGCCGAGTAGGTCCTCGAATGTCGTATATAAGGACTGCTGAGGATCAGGCGCGATTGTGACCGATATGTAGTCATCTGATTCCAAGGAGTACACAGGTATCTTGAACTGAAGACGCTTCGGGCCAGGCCCAATTCCAACCCCAGAACTCGGAGTAAGTGTGAGTATATTCATTTCATCCCAACAGTTAAGGCTGTTGTGTCCGGCAAGCCGAAACTGAGTTTCGCCGATTGAAGATGCGTTTTCTATGAACTGGATCCCAGTCTTGAGTTTGCCAATGACTGGCAGAATCGAAGTTATCAGATCGCTGATAGTTTTACTCAGCAGAGTCTCATCATACTCGTCCTCTTCCAGTTGGCTGTTGTACTCAACGTAAATCCCGTCAGTGAAAGCATATTGTTTTTCTATGCCCTCATAGTCAAGCCAAACCGACTCTTCAGGCACTGTAAGACTCAATAAAATAGCCTCATGACTTCCGATAGTCTTATCCTTACGAACAGAGCCAGAGCCTCCGGGGTAGTTTTTGGTATAGTCGCCTTGCGCTTCGATAGTGACGAACAAACTTCGCGATTCAGAATTAACGTTCATAGGAGGGGTGATACTCACATCCACAAACCAAGAGTTGGACTTTGCATTATATATACGACCTGCATATGTGAATAATAGACTTCTTAGTCTTTCGGCATTGACAGGAGTATCAGTCACGGTGACAAAGCCATTGGATGTTCCATCCGACCTACCTGTGTAATCTTGGAACCGATGAATATCACCTCCGAGGAAATCCGCTCGTGGCGAATACGAGTAAAGGACGCAGCTGACTGTGTTCGTGCCGACCGGCAAATCGATTTCGTCCCCGTGCTCAATAACAGCAGGAACTCTAACCCAGAATTCATGAATATAGTCCGAACTATGCTGACGTTTAGCTGTGATATATCGTTTTTCGGTCTCCAATTCGCCGATAAGTCCATCGCTCCCCCAAAGCTGGAAAACGACATATAGCTTTTTCGCCGTAGTGTGGCTAGATGAATCGAGATGATTAAATGTGTTGTTAACTACTCTTGCACCGAGCCTGACAATATCGCCCGGCTGGTAGTATCCTTTATGTGGGTCTCTATCGCTTATTCCACAGTGTTGTAATGTAGCCTCGAGTTCCGGCGCTTCAATGACAGTGACTGTCAGTTCACGGGCTGGATAGCGTTGCTGGTCAGTGCCGGTCGTCTCATCGGGGCCGGTACTGCGCACGCAGTCCTCGTATTCGTTGTTGCATATCCAGCCGCGAATCCGTATGGGGAACTCGCCGCCTGCCGGTATCTGATTTGGTGTTATCCGCAGCGTCAGCGTCCTGTCATCGCCTTGCGCCCATGGTTCGTCCGATTCCACCAGCAGGTGCCGCGCACCACTCGGATTGTGAGGGTCGTGGGAATAGAATATTTCATCCCCTGCCCGATAGAAGCGAACATTCGACACTGTGGTTCCTTCGTTTGCCTCCTCAACATCCGCGACCGACGAAGTGTAGCTATTACTCGATCCGTTATCATCGTCGTCCAGCGACGGGAACGACACCGATATGCCGCCGTGTGCGCCCGCTTGCTGTATGTCGTGCATTCGTATAGTAAGGATAAAAGGCTGCCCAACTTCTGCATGCGTCTGGAAATCCTCGACTTCCAGCGTAAACGGGGACTCAGGCTGCTGAGTCGGTGGCTGAGTGGCGATGCCTATACCGCTCACCGTCAGCGTGAAATCGCCGGACTCTTCGGAGTAGTATGTTGTCGCCTCTATTGTGTAGCTCCCCGGCTGTAAGGTCACCGTTATGCCCGACGCCCGACTCGGGAGGTCGAAATCGTTATTCGAGTCGTCTCCGTGGTCGTCGTTCTCTATGTATGCATCGCCTTCCTTCTGGTTTTCGCCTCTGCGTAGATAGAGGTAGGTATCTCCGTTTCTTATGGAGTCGGAAATAAGCGTGATGGTTACTTCCGACTGCTCCGTAAGTTCGAAGGTATAGTAATGCGCGTATCTGTCCCCGCCGCCGTCGGGAGAGGGTATGGCGGATATACATGCGTCCCTCCAGCTCCCATCTACGCTGCCGGCGGCGGCGATCGTGGTCGCGCATTCATCTTCCAACTCAGGTGGTTGCGTCGGCGGTTGAGTGGCGGCGTCTATGCCGCTCACCGTCAGCGTGAAATCGCCGGACTCTTCGGAATAGTAGGTTGTCGCCTCTAGTGTGTAGCGCCCCGGCTGTAAGGTCGCCGTTATGCCCGACGCCCGACGCGGGAGGTCGAAATCGTTATTCGAGTCGTCTCCGTGGTCGTCGTTCTCTATGTATGCACCGCCTTCCTTCTGGTTTTCTCCTCTGCGTAGATAGAGGTAGGTATCTCCATCTCTTATGGAGTCGGAACTAAGGGCGATGGTTACTTCCGACCGCTCCGTAAGTTCGAAGGTGTAGTAATGCGCGTATCTGTCGCCATCGTCACTAGGAGAGGGGATGTCAGATACACAAGCGCTGTTCCAGTTCCCTTCAACGCTGCCGTCGCCCGTCAGCGTGGTCGCGCATTCGTCGTCCGTAGGCGGGGTTGATCGGCCAAATCTGTCATCACCCCAGCACACTATCACTCCGTCAACGCGCAAGCCGCAGGTATGAGGAGATTCTAAATCTGCGCCGGCACTTATAGACACAAACCTCGCATCGAGTGGTGGGTTTAACCAACCATTCCTATTATCACCCCAGCACACTGCTTCACCGTCATCACGCAAGCCGCAGGTATGGACCCATCCCGCGCTTATCGACTCGAACCTGCCGTCCGGCGGAGTTGACTGGCCATCTTCGTCCAAGCCCCAGCACACCGCTTCGCCGTTCTCGCGCAAGCCACATGTATGCCTATCTCCCGCGCTTATCGACTTTAACTTGCCGGTAGGAAGGGTCGATTGTCCATCAATATCCCAGCCCCAGCACACGGGAGAGCCGTCATCGCGCAAGCCGCAATCGTGACCGCCTCCGGCACTTATCGTCTCGAATTTGCCGCCCGGAGGGGTTGCTCTGCCAAAGTGATTGCCGCCCCAACACACTGCTTCGCCGTCATCGCGCAAGGCGCATGTATGAGCATGTCCCGCGCTTATTGTCTTGAATTTGCCGCCCGGGGGGGTTGACTGGCCAAATCGGTCATCGCCCCAGCATATCGCGTCGCCGTTTTCACTCAGGCCACATGTGTGATTATATCCAGCGCTTATCGACTTTAACTTGCCGTCCGGCGGGGTTGACTGTCCATCTTCGTCCGAGCCCCAGCACACAGGCTCGCCGTTTTCGCGCAAGGCACATGTATGATAAGAGCCGGCGTCTAAGGTGGTGTGGCCGGATAGAGGTGTGGGATTGGGCGTAGTCGATTCCCCACAATTGGGGCCTTCCACGAAATCTATGCCTTGGAGCCAGGTCTGGAACACCGCATCCGTGGGCGCGCAGAGGCCTGCGTTGTCTCCGAAGGTGATTTCTGAGAGGTCCGCCAAATTTGTAAGGCTGCTTGGGAGCGGTCCCGTCAGCCGATTGACGTCGAGGTTCAGCACTTGCAAGTTGGACAGGTTGCCCAGTTCAGGAGGGATTGCGCCGGTCAACTGGTTGCTAGCCAGCAACAGCACTTGCAAATTGGACAGGCTGCCTAGTTCCGAAGGGATTGTGCCGGTCAACTGGTTGCCGCCAATTTGGTTGCCTCCAAGCTCCAGCCACCACAGATTGGACAGGCTGCCCAGTTCGGCGGGGATTGTGCCAGTCAGCCGGTTGCCTCCAAGTTCTAGTCTCTCCAGATTGGGCAGGCTGCCCAGTTCGATAGGGATTGCGCCGGTCAGCCGGTTGTCGCTGAGGACCAGATATTTCAAATTGGGCAGGCTGCCCAGCTCAGGCGGGATTGCGCCAATGAGCTCGTTGTCGTATAACCACAGGCCCCTCAGGTTGTCGAGGTTGCCCAATTCGGACGGTGTCTCGCCTGTCAGGTTATTTCTGCTGAGCGACAGGAGTTCAAGGGTGGCGAGATTGCCTAGTTCAGGGGGTATCTCGCCAGTGAGGTCGTTTCCGGCAAACAACAAATCCTCCAGATGGGACAGGCTGCCCAGCTCCGACGGTATTGTGCCAGTCAATTGGTTTTCCCAGAGATTCAACTCGGTGAGATTCGATAGATTGCCCAATTGTGCGGGAATCGCACCTGTGAGTTGGTTGTTCTCGAGCCATAGTTCCCTGAGACTTGACAAGTTGCCTAACTCGGGCGGGATGCTGCCGGTCAGTTGATTGCCCCACAGCGCCAGGTGCTCCAGATTACCGAGCCTGCCCAGTTCCGGCGGTATTGCGCCCGTGAGCTGGTTGTCCTGAAGAGACAATTCCCTCAGATTAGATAGGCTGCCCAGTTCCGATGGTATTTCGCCACTGAACTCATTGCCCCATAGGTACAATTCTGCCAGGTTGGACAGGTTTCCCAGTTCAACAGGTAATGCGCCACTCAATCCGTTCTCGCTGATGGCGAGTTTCCGGAGATTAGATAGGTTGCCCAGTTGTGCGGGAATCGGACCGCTCAACTGATTTGTATCCAGGTCCAAGACGGTCAGGCCGGACAGATTGCCTAATGCCGAAGGTATTGAACCGGTCAACTGGTTTGCCGCGAGATCCAATTCTTGCAGTCGTGTGAGGTTGCCTAGTTGTGCGGGAATCTCTCCGCTCAATTCGTTGTCTTGGAGATGCAATAATTGCAGTTGCGTGAGGTTGCCCAACTCAGCAGGAATTGTGCCAACTAAATTATTGCTCCAGAGCTCCAGTTCAGTGACACGTCCATCCTGATTTGTTGTGACGCCTTGCCACTCACTGAGCGGGACATCGTAATTCAGGAAGTTCTCTTTGTCGATCCAGTTGGGTCCGCCGGTGGCGTTGTAGAGGGCGACGAGGGCGGCGCGGTCGCCGGCATGGACAGGTACAAGTGTTGGCGCTGCCGTATTAGCGTCGTCTATGCCGAATCTCGTACCAGCACTTCCCGCCTGTACTTGGATGACTTCACCCCGACGATAAGTCTGTCCGTCCGACGGGTTGTTTTTTATCCTCGGAGAGGGACCAGCTAGTCTGGGGCTGTCCTCTTCTTGAGCTTCGGCGGTGCTGCTATCAGCGGAGAACGTGAACAGCAGCGCGGCGGATAGGAGGAGAGCGAGAAGGAGTAGTGCAGAACCAGAACCTATATGCGAGGAGGAGGCAGGACGCATCTTCATATACATGTACCTTTATAATCTCCTACATATATATTATTCAACTTTTAATTTATATACTAAAACTAACAGTGCGATAGTATCATAGATATAAGACAAGTCAAGAATGTCGCATTTCTAAGAATGGATCTGTTTTGCCTCGATGATGTTGGGATTGTGAGGCGGAAGCTAGGAATCTAACAGGGCGGGAAGGATACAATAGCGATAGGGCTTGTCCGATGTGGTATTGTTATTGCAGTGGCGGGATACCGACGGACTGAAAGACTGAAAGACTGACCAACTCATGAGCACCGTACTTGTCGTTGAGGACGAAGAGAACCTGCTGGAAGCGCTGCGGTACAATCTGGAGCGCGAGGGCTACGCTGTAGAGACTGCGATTGACGGGGAGCAGGCGCTCAATACGGCTCGTTCCATCCGCCCGGAGCTTGTGATTCTCGATGTGATGCTGCCGCAGCTCGACGGCTTCGAGGTCTGCCGCATACTCCGGCGCGAAAGCGATGTGCCCATCCTCATGCTCACCGCGCGCGGCGAGGAGATTGACCGTGTAGTGGGCTTGGAACTAGGTGCGGACGATTACGTTACCAAGCCGTTCAGCATACGCGAGCTGATGGCGCGAGTGCGTAACATGCTGCGCCGCTCTGCGCGCTCCGCATCCTCTGACGGCGATGCCGGAGAGGTGGACATCCTTCGCACCGGCGACCTGGAAATAGACAGCACCAGCCACATCGTGCGGCGGGGCGGCGTGCGGCTGGAACTGAAGCCTCGCGAGTTCGACCTGCTCGCGCTGCTCGCCAAGAACCGCGCCCGCGCCTTCACCCGCGACCAGATTCTCGAACGCCTCTGGGGGCACGACTACTACGGCGACAGCCGCACCGTGGACGTTCATGTCCGCTGGCTGCGCGAGAAGATCGAGCCTGAGCCGAGCAAGCCCGTCAGAATCGTAACGATCCGCGGCGTAGGATACCGCTTCGACGGGTAGATGGGATGATAAGGCTGCCCCGCTCGCTCCACTGGCGCATCGCTCTGGCATACACTGCGCTGATTTTCGTGAGCCTGGGCGTGGTGAGCCTGTATCTCGTGAGTTTCGTGCGAGATACCTATGTCTCCAACCTGCAAGACAGCCTTGACAGGCAGGCGCGCCTGGTTAGCGACAGGTCATCCGCTCTGCTCACAGACGCCGACCGGAACGATGCCGAGTTTCAGTCGCTCGTATCAAGCCTCGGCCAAATTCTGGATGCGCGGGTTTCCATCATAGACGCCGGAGGCAGGGTCGCTGCCGACAGCCTGCAACCCCCTTCGCAGTTCCCATCGCAGGTCGGACGGAGTGAAGTCCGTGCGATTCTCTCCAGGAATTTATCGAGTAGCGTCGGCGTCGGTTCGCCCCTCGACGCCAGCTTCGATGGAGAAATGGTGTACGCGATAGCGCCCGTAACGAGCGGAGAAGATGTCGCCGCTGCCGTGCGTGTCGCCGTGCCGCTGTCGCAGGTGCAGCCACACATCAATAGACTCGTCGCAAGCATAATCGTGGCTGCCTTTCTAGTCGGCATCCTGTCGGTTGGTGTCGGGTACTTCCTGTTCCGCCGTACTTCGCGCTCCGTGCGCGCGGTCGCCGAGGGAGCGAACCGGTTCGCGCAGGGAGAGCTGGGACATCGGGTAGGTCCTTCATCCACGGACGAGACTCAGGAGCTCGCGGTAGCATTCAACAGCATGGCAGACACCATTCGGAGTATGTTGAGCGACATGTCGGCGGAAAGCAGCAAGCTGACCGCGATGCTCGACACGATGGAAGACGGTGTTGTCGTAATAGAGGCGGACGGCAGGATAACGCTGATGAACAGCGCGGCGGAGTGGCTTCTGGACATCAGCGGGCGTGATGCCGTCGGCGCGCGCCTTGTTGAGGCGCTGCGCGACCACGAGATTCAGCAGGTGGCTGCGCTGTCGCTCAGCACCGGGCAGATACGGCAGACGGAGGTCGAATTGCTGCCGCACCGCCGCTTTCTGAACGCCATAGCGACTCCGCTCGGCGGCAGCAGCGACAACGGCATCCTGCTTACGCTGCACGATCTCACAGCCAACCGGCAGGTGGAGAACACCCTGCGCGAGTTCGTAACCAATGTCTCGCACGAGCTTCGCAGTCCCCTGGCGTCCGTAAAGGTGATGGTGGAGACACTGGAGGATGGCGCGCTTGACGACGGCAGGACGGCGCGCAACTTCCTCCGCCGCATGAACCGCGAGGTTGACCGGATGAACGCGATGGTCGAGGACCTGCTGGAGCTGTCACGGCTGGAGAGTGGACAGCAGATGCCGAGTCTCACGCCGCTGGACCTGTCCGCGCTGGTGGACGATGTCGTATCCGACTACGGCGAGATGGCAGACGGGATCGAGTTTCGCACGTGCCTGCCACCGTCACCGGCAATTGCGCTGGGCGACCGAGATAAGCTCCGGCAGGTGCTGGTGAACCTTTTGGACAATGCGGTGAAGAATACGAACGCGGGTAGCGTGGATGTCTCCGTCGTGGGCGGCGAGGGCAGTCACTCGGTCTATGTGCGGGACACCGGCGCGGGCATACCGCGAGAGCACCTGCCGCACATCTTCGAGCGCTTCTACAAGGTTGACCGCGCCCGTCGGGACGGCGGCAGCGGACTGGGACTTGCGATAGTGCAGCAGATAGTCCAGGCGCACGGCGGCGAGGTCAGCGTAGAAAGCGAAGAAGGCAGAGGCAGCACATTCAGATTCACGGTGCTGAGGCATTGATAGAGCATTGCCATCTGTAGGTAGTTGCTAGACACTCTCCCCAAGCACTAAGGCGTTGCCCCACTCTTCTACATCGGAAGGGTCTAGCCGAGTAATCCCCGGTAATCTATCAAAGTCAGTATCAGCGGATATGACGCGGTCTGCGCCCAACCTCTGCATTACTGCTGCATGCACAAGGTCTCGTGTACTTACGTGAGGGTGATAGTCAGCCAAATTCGCAGCAAGAAGGATGTCCTCCTCGTATATGGGTTCGATGCGGTCATGCATTACCTCTGCAAAGGAGCGAACCACCTGCCTGCCAAGCTCCCATCGCCGGGATGCCTGGTAGTGATGCACAAGCTCCTGTAGAACTTCAACGTTCGTAACGAACGCCGTCGGCGACTCCGAGGCAATCCTCATGATACGAGCGCAGGGTTCTTTGTAGAGATGTTCTCTGCCTGAGGCATAGATGGGAATGTTAGTGTCAATAAATACCACCGGGCTCATGTGCCTTCTCCAACTCACGCGAGAGCGTAGCAGCATCCGGTAGATCTTCTACGTTAAGGTTGACCATTCGCTCGACAGCCTTCCTGCGACGCTTACGCATAACATCTTCATAGGCGTCATCTATCAACTGGCGCACTACCGCTGAGATAGGCTTGCCCTGCTCAGCGACAAGCTCTTCCAATCGACGCCTTTGCTCTGTATCAAGCCGTACATCCAATCGAGCCATTTCTCTCCCTCACAGTACGGGGATTTTTGTACGTACATATTATATGGCAAGTTGCGAATCTCATCAACTTATCCCACGCAGTCTCAGCCTCATCCGGATGCCTCAGTTCCCACAGGGCGGCCCCATTAACGGACTGTTAACAATCCGTTCACTAGGGCTTAATCATCGGCGCGTAGCGTAGTACGGGTATGGAAAGTACAGTACCGCAGTCTCAACAACGTCTGGAAACCACGTCGCAGTCAGGCGTGACGACATCGCGCATGCGACGACGGCGAGGCGTATCTTTAGAAGGCAGGATAGTTCGCTGGCTGTTCTTCGGCTGCGCGCTCATATCCATCCTCACCACCCTCGGCATCATCTTCACGCTGGTATCTCAGGCTTTCGGCTTCTTCTTCGAAGTCTCGCCCTGGGAGTTCCTCACCGGCACCCGCTGGACTCCGATACTCAAGCCGCGAGCCTATGGCGTCCTGCCGCTGGTGGGAGGCACCCTGCTCATTGCGGCGATTGCGGCGATGGTCGCGCTCCCCGTAGGACTTGCGGCGGCAATCTTCCTGTCAGAGTACGCGCCCAGAAAGGTGCGCCGCATCGTCAAGCCCGTGCTTGAAATCCTCGCGGGCATCCCCACAGTCGTGTACGGCTACTTCGCGCTCACATTCGTTACTCCGCTGCTCAAGATACTATTCCCGGAAATGCTGGTGTTCAACGCGCTCAGCGCCGGAATCGTAATGGGCGTGATGATAATCCCAATGGTATCGTCACTCAGCGAAGACGCCATGAACTCGGTGCCCAACTCGCTGCGCAACGCCGCTTACGCGCTTGGCGCCACACGCGTGGAAACAAGCCTGCGTGTCGTCGTCCCTGCCGCGCTCTCCGGCATCGTGGCGTCCTTCATCATCGCCATTTCGCGCGCTATCGGCGAGACGATGCTCGTAACGATTGCCGCGGGCGCGACGCCGAACCTCACCATCAATCCGCTCGAAAGCATCCAGACGATGACGGCGTTCATCGTGCAGCTCAGCCTCGGCGAAACGCCTCACGGCTCGCTTGAGTACAATACTATCTTCGCCGTCGGCCTGCTTCTCTTCCTGATTACGCTGGCCATGAATCTGATGGGCTACTTCATCGTCAGGCGCTGGCGGGAGAAATACTAATGCAGCAACCCGGAGCCTTGTTCAGGCCACGCCTCGCGATGAGAAAGAAGATGGGCAGTGTCATATATGTCCTGTTTCTGCTCGCCACGATGGTCGGCATCGTGGGTCTGGTGGTATTGCTGGCGCAGGTGATCGCTGAGGGCGCGCCCTGGCTGAACTGGAACTTCCTCAACTCATACCCGTCGCGCCATCCCGAAGAAGCCGGCATCAAATCCGCACTGTGGGGCAGCGTCTGGCTGATGGGCCTCACTGCGGCGTTCGCCATCCCCATCGGCGTTGGCGCTGCCATTTACCTCGAAGAGTACGCGGCGCAGAACCGCCTGACGGCATTTATCGAAGTCAACCTGTCGAACCTCGCGGGCGTACCCTCCATCGTCTATGGCTTGCTTGGACTGACGCTGTTCGTGCAGTGGATGTTCAGCGGCGAGCGCGTGCTGCTGGCGGGCGCAATGACGATGGCGCTTCTCGTAATGCCCATCGTGATATTAGCCTCGCGCGAGGCGATACGCGCCGTTCCCGACACATACAGGCAGGCGGGCTACGCTCTCGGCGCGGAGAAGTGGCAGGTCGTCAAGGGCATCGTCCTGCCGCAGGCGCTGCCCGGCATTCTCACCGGCACGATACTGGCGATGTCCCGTGCCCTCGGAGAAGCGGCACCGGTCATCGCCATCAGCGCGCTGGTCTATCTGACTTTCGTTCCGGTGCATCCGCTGGAGCAGTTCACCGTGCTGCCGATACAGATATTCAACTGGACATCGCGTCCGCAGGATGAGTTCCGCGGCATAGCGGCGGCGGGCATCGTCGTGCTGCTCGTCGTGCTGCTCACGATGAACGCGGTAGCGATAATCTTGAGAGACCGTCATCAGGTGAGGTCGTCGGATGGTTAGCAATACTAACGGCGGTAACGCCGATAACGGCAACATCGTTCTGCGTTCTGAGGATGTGAGCGTCAGCTACGGCAGTTTCCGCGCGCTGCGCGACATCAACATGGACATCCAGCGCCACGAGGTTACGGCTCTAATCGGCCCCTCAGGCTGCGGCAAGAGCACTCTGCTGCGCTGCTTCAACCGCCTGAATGACCTCATTCCTGGAACGAAAATCGGCGGCCAGATTATGTTTGAGGGCTACGACCTCTACGGGGAAGACGTTGACCCCACCGAGATACGCTCGCGCATAGGCATGGTCTTTCAGAGGCCCAATCCCTTCCCCAAGTCTATCTACGATAATGTTGCCTTCGGTCTGAAGATCAACGGCTATCAGGGCAACTACGACGAGGCGGTCGAAAAATCGCTCAGGCAAGCCGCGCTCTGGGATGAGGTCAAGGACCGCCTGAACACGAGCGCGCTCGACCTGTCCGGCGGACAGCAGCAGCGTCTCTGCATCGCGCGCACCATCGCCGTCGAGCCGGAAGTCGTGCTGATGGACGAGCCCGCATCCGCGCTCGACCCCATCGCCACGCTCGCTATCGAGGAGCTTATCCGCGAACTCAAGGTCAACTACACCATCATCATCGTAACCCACAACATGCAGCAGGCGGCGCGAGTTTCCGACGACACCGCGTTCCTGATGGTTGACGAGAAGAGGTGCGGATACCTCGTTGAGTTCGCGCCCACGCAGCAGATATTCACCAACCCCACTGACGAGCGTACAGAGGCATACATCACAGGACGGTTTAGCTAGGCGGACGCGCCTCAGCTAGTCGCCGCCCCGGAGGAAACGAACTTTCCTCACAAGGACACGCCATGCTCAGAGCAGAATTTCACCGCGACCTTCAGATGGTTCAGGACGAGTTGCTGATGATGGGCAGTATGGTGGAGAAAGCGATTGGCCGTTCGGTGGACGCGCTCAAGAACCGTGACCTGCCGATGGCGGAAGAGGTCATTCGCGACGATGACATCATAGACGATAAGCAGGACGAGATAGAAGAGAAGTGCATCGACCTGATAGCAACTCAGCAGCCGATGGCGGGTGATCTCCGCACGATTGTCACCGTCATACATCTGGCAAGCGAGCTGGAGCGCATGGGCGACTACGCTGAAGGCATCGCCAAGATTTGCCGGATGATGGGCGACGAGCCGCCGCTGAAGCCCCTGATAGACATCCCCCGCATGGCAGACATGGCGTCCGACATGTTGCGTCGCAGCCTGGACGCCTTCGTCAACCGTGATGTCGTCTCCTCGATGGTAGTACGCAAGGACGACGACGAGATAGACTCACTCTACGAACAGGTCTATCGGGAATTGCTGACATTCATGCTAGGCGACCCGACCGTCATTCGCCGCGCCACATACCTGCTATGGGCTGCCCACAACCTTGAGCGCATCGCGGATCGAGCCACGAACATCGCAGAGAACGTCATCTATATGGTCACCGGCGAGCGTTACGGCGAAGTAACCACACCGGCCGGGGACTGACATCGATAGACTGGCCGCTCGGCAATGCTCAGAACAGACTCAGGACAGGGATAGCCTGGATTTTCCCCTCCCCCATCGGAGGGGATTTCTTTGTCGCCATGCGCCTTGTGCTAGAATTGGCTGTGAACATAAGCGACAGATGCCCAAGCAGGAGACCGCGCCATGATGCACGCGACACCGATTACTGAGGAAATTATGGATAGAGTCGAAGATATTGCCAGGGAGATGCTGGAGGAGCGATTCGCTCCCGATGGACTAGCCTTCGACCCGATAATCGTGGAGCGCAAGATAGACTACTACGGCGACGAGTACATCGATATCCGCATCGTGCTAGATGGCAAAGTGAAGCAGTTGGATGTGAGCTGGACGATTGGAATGGTGGACCGGATCCACTCCAAACTGGAAGGGGAAGGCATCTATCTAACGAACACGATTGGCAAGAGGTTCATGGAAAAGACGGAGTGGG
The DNA here is from genome assembly GCA_965204855.1 of Dehalococcoidia bacterium. Lineage (GTDB taxonomy): Bacteria > Chloroflexota > Dehalococcoidia > Lucifugimonadales > JADFKI01 > Bin90. The sequence continues at coordinate 24,771 of OZ242018.1, read as the reverse complement.
ACTATGTGCAAAAGCACGGCTGGGACTATGTGATAGAGCATGGCTGGCCGGAGGAGGATCTGTGAACCCGCAGGACCTATTGCGTATTGCGGAAGGTCTTGCTAGTGGCGCACTTGGGGATGGAAGAGGCAGGCCGCGCCAGGCGGAACTACGCCGCGCCATAAGCGCCGCCTACTACGCCCTGTTTCACACGCTCGCCCTGTGCGGAGCGAACACGCTTGTTGGAGCGACGCACGCCAATCGCGGCCAGTCGGAATGGATTCAGGTCTATCGCGCTCTGGAACATGGATACGCAAGAAACCAATGCAACAACCGAGCGACGATGAGTAGATTCTCGTTGGAGATACGAAGGTTTGGCCAGTTGTTCGTTCGTATGCAACAGGAGCGCCAAGCCGCGGATTACGATCCCAGTGCAAGTTTCTCTCGTGCTGAAGCCATAGAGTTCGTGGATGAAGCAGCAGGAGTCATCGCGGAGTTCAACGCCGCAGACGCAAGGGACCGCCGCGCGTTCGCGGTCTTCGTCCTGTTCAGGCTCAGGGGCGGCTGACTACGATGTGGCCGCGTGCAGCTTCTCGAAGAAGTCGCTGAATATGGCGCTGCGGTCCAGCCAGTCAACGATTCGCATCGGATGGCGGGTCGCCTGCCGGATGTACCGCAGGTCGTCGTTCAGAATGGGCGCAGCCTCGACATGCGTCCTGAACCAGTCTGAGTTCAGCAGCCATGCGACCGGCGCGATGTCCCAGATGGGCTTGCCCCGTCCCGGGTAATCCTCCACGAAGTCCTCGTACAGCTGGAATAGGTAGTCGCCGATTCTGCCGCGCCCCTTGACCTGCTCCATCAGCTCCCAGCGCGTGGTGCTGAGCAGCTCCGACACGCCGAACCCCGTTACCTGCACCAGCGCGACGCCGCTGTCGAAGACCGCCTGCGCCGCCGTCATGTCCTGGATGAAGTTGAAGTCCCGGAAGTCGGCCGCATGATACGGCCAGCCGCCCAGCGCGACCACGCACACCCGCTCGCGGATGCGCGGCTCCATCAGAATAGCCGACGCCACATTCGTCAGCGCGCCCAGCGCCAGCACATAGAGCGTGCCGTCGCGTTCCCGCATTGCACGGCTGACGATATTGTCCGCAGCTTCACTCGGCACAGGCTCACCGCCGCTCGCGGCCATCGTCTGCCGCGAGCCGTACAGCACCGGGCCGTCATAGCGCACCGGCGACAGTTCCAGCACGCGCTGGATCTCCTCGTAGCTCAGCTCCATGCCGTGCTCGAAGCTATCGGTGTTTCGCACCGCCGCGTGGAAGCCCGCGGCCTGAATCGTCTCGATACTCAGTTGCGGCGACATCAGCGCGTGGATGATGGCGAACTGGTCATCCACCTCGTTCCATGTGTCCGTGTCGATGATGACGCTGCATGCGCCGTCGGGCGGCTCCAGCAGTCCAACTGTGGTTGCGTGGTCGATAAGTGGAAGTGTCATAGCGCCGTCCAGTATATCACAGGGAGATTCGCGGGCTGTACGGCGGAAATGGAAAGATACCTGGACACAGGCACAGTCTCAATATGTGCTACGATGGATTATTACCTTCTCTAAAAAATCCCAATTTGGAGGACAAGCGATGCCACCACACTCACTGAGCCGGAACGTGCTTTCATGGGTCCCGCAGGAGCAGATTGAGGATGCCGCCCTGAAGCAGATTCACAACCTGTCGGGGATGCCGTTCATCTTCAGGCACGTCGCCGTAATGCCCGACTGCCACTTCGGTCTCGGCGCGACTGTCGGCTCGTGCATCCCCACGCAGGGCGCGATAATCCCTGCCGCCGTAGGCGTGGACATCGGCTGCGGCATGATTGCCGCGAAGACGAGCCTGAGCCATGCCAACCTGCCCGATGACCTGTCCGACATCCGCAAGGCGATAGAGCACCAGATACCGCTGAGCGCAGGGCGCTACAACCGCAGCGTCAAGAAGACGGCCAAGCCCCGGATCGAGCGGCTCGAAGCCAGAGCCGAAGAACTCGGACGGCTGAAGTTCTACGACAAGACCGGCCGCAACTGGCGCAAGCAGCTCGGCTCTCTCGGTTCGGGCAACCACTTCATCGAGATAGTGCTCGACGAGGACGATGGCGTCTGGGCGTTCCTGCACTCTGGCTCGCGCGGTGTGGGCAACCGTCTCGCCACCCACCACATCAGGGTGGCAAAGGACCTGATGAAGCGCGACGGCATTGAACTGCCGGACACCGACCTCGCATACCTGAGTGAGGGCACGCCCGAGTTCGACGACTACATCACCGACCTCGAGTGGGCGCAGGAGTTCGCGCTGCTCAACCGCGAGGAGATGATGGAGCGCATCCTGCGGCTGATGCAGTACCGCTGCGGCGACTTCGAGGTCGTGGAGCGCATCCAGTGCCACCACAACTTCACGCAGCGCGAAAACCACTTCGGCGAGGACATACTGGTGTCGCGCAAGGGCGCGATCGAGGCGCGCGAGGGTCAGCTCGGCCTGATACCCGGCTCGATGGGCACGCGCAGCTACGTCGTGCGCGGCAGGGGCAACGCCGAGTCGTTCAACACCGCGCCGCACGGAGCGGGCCGCCGAATGAGCCGCCGCAAGGCACGAGACTCCTTCACGATGGACGACTTCGACCACCTGATGACCGGCATCGAGGTCAACCGCTCCGAAGCCTTCCTCGACGAGCTGCCCGGCGCGTACAAGGACATCGACCTCGTGATGGAGCAGTCCAAGGACCTAGTCGAAGTCATCCACACCTTCCGCCAGATAGTCAACGTCAAGGGGGCATAACGGTAATTCACATCGATATACAGGATGGGGAGGATGATTTAATAGTGGTGGGCATAATTGCCGTTCGTAATATCCCTTCCCCCTTGACGGAGGAAGGTTAGGATGGGGGTGAGAGCGCATCCCCATAGCCCTAAACTGCACTAATGCAATTTTCTTGGCTTTTATGTTGACATAGGAGAACGTACGCTCTATATTGGTGGATAAGGGACAGACCCGAATAACTTGGGTCTGTCCCTTTTCTTTTGCAACTTTGAACGGTGTTGGGAGTGTGAGGAGGCATGGGATGGCGTTCATAGATGGCAGAGGCTCGCGCTTTCGCATCGCGGACACGGATGGCGCTATGCGCGACCTGTCGGCATACATCACCGAGGTCCGCGGATTGCCGGGCGACCGCGCGCTCAACGATGTTACCGCGCTCGGCGATTCCGGCCCGCGCTTCAAGCCCGGCGGCGAGCAAGTGGCATTCACCTTGCGCGGCATATTCGATGACACGCCTGCCGTGGGCGCGGACGCCGTTCTCGGCGCGCTCAGATACCACAACTCCGCCACGCGGTTCGAGTACGCGCCGTCAGGCTTCGCGGCAGGCAAGGTCAGTTACACAGGCGAATGCTGGGTAAAGAGTTACGAGCTGCTCAGTCGCGCCGGCGAGCCGGTGTCCTGGCAGGCGACGCTGCAAGTCGAGGGTGCGCCCGCCAGGACGGGAGACGGGGGCTGACATTGATGTACAGGATAAACAGGATGGGATGGGATGGACTGGGAGATAGGTTATGAGTGATGCGAAGTGGAAGGTGTTGGTGGACTGGAGTGGGGACGGACGGTTCGCGGAGGCTGGGGATGATGTTACCGCTGACACTGTGGGGCTGTCCCTGCGCCACATGCGAGACCTCAAGACCGAGTACATAGACCCTGCGCGGCTGGACATCCGGCTGGCGAACTCGGACCACAGGTACAGCCCGCCCAACGCTGCGTCGCCGCTCTTCGGCAGCCTCAAGCCGGGACGCAAGGTATGGCTTCGCGCCGCGTTCCCGTGCGACGAATTCAGCGACAGCCATGGGACGCTTCTCGCCGACCACGCCCCTGAATACGGCAGCACATACCGCTGGACGACTCCCAATCGGGACTTCCGCATAGCGGCAAGCGGCGGCGCACAGACGAACGGCTCTCACACCGGCAAGCGCATCGCGACAATGGACTTCGGACTCGCCGATGCGTCATTCGGCTGCGAACTCACGCGCGGCAGCGACACGACCCGCCACGCCGGGCTCACCCTGCGCTACACTGACGCCGATAATTTCCTGTATCTCCGTGCTACCGGCAGCGCGCTGCAACTTCGCAAGGTCGAGCGAGGCGCGGACACCCTGATAGCGCAGTCGGCGCTGCAATGGAGCGCGGGCACCAAGCGATTCACCCAGGTAGAACTGCACGGCGACCTCATCCGCGTCTTCGTGGACGGGCAGCAGGTAATCGCCGCCCGCTCCGCATTCAACACCGCCGCGACACGGCACGGCCTGTACTGCGACGGCGCGGCAGACCACCTGTGGCAGCAGTTCGGCGGCTGGGTATCGCTCTTCTACGGCGACCTGCACAGCATCGACCCGAAGCCGGGTCATCAGGAGTGCGGCATCCGCGCCTACGACGAGATGCGCCGCATGGAAGACGTAACGCTCTACATGTACGCCACCGCATCGCTACCACAGACCTCGGACGAAATCCTCAGCGACATGCTGCGCTACGCCGGGGTGAGCGCGGAACATCGGATGCTGGACACGGGCATCGAGCTTGTGCCGCAACTCTGGAGTCCGTCTCTCTGGGACGTGCAGGCTGCGAACGAGATTCAGGGCCTTCAGGACGAGGAGGACGGCTTCATCTACGTGGACGGGCACGGCTTCTGGCGGCTGGAAAACCGCGGCCACCGCGATGGGGGGCCACACAACACGGCAAGGGCTGTGCTGCGCTCTCGCGGCGGCAGCGCGGACGCCTACTTCTCCGCGCTGGAGTGGAGCGACGGCGTGGACAACATCGAAAACAAGCTCTTCATGCGAATCCGAGACGCCACGAATCACGGCCACCGCCTGGCATGGACGCTGGGCGAAACGCCCTACTTCGACGCGGGCGAGACACGCGAATTCCTCGCCGAGAGCAAGGACTTCGACGTGATAGGCGGGCAGTTGACGCCGCAAGCGAACACAGACTACGCGGCGAACACAAAGGCTGACGGCACCGGCGGCGACATCACGGCGCAGCTCTCCGTAACCTATCCCGCAACCCGCCTGTACAACGGCAAGGGCACGCTGATACGGGTGCGGTTCGGCAGCACAGCCGGCTATCTGACGAGACTGGCAATGCGCACCGCCAACGCGCTCACATACAACGCGCCGCTGCTGCTCACGGCAGAGAGCGCTCGCAGCCAAGGCGACTACGGACAGCGAGTCCGCAGCATAGATGCCCGCTGGACGCGCGAGGTGCAGCGCGCGCAGGCGACGCTTGACAGGCGACTGGCGCGCAGGTCTTCTCCGCGCACGACGCTGAGAGTAACGCTGCCCGACGGCTCGGACGCCAACACGCTGTCTATGCTGCAACTGAGGCTGTCCGACCGTGTCGCGCTTCGCTACGAAGACATGGGTGTGAACGGCGCATTCTTCATCGAAGGACACACAATTGAAGTAACGCGGGGCGGCAAGCGATTCGAGCGCGTCCTGCTCCTGCGACAGTCATGACCGGTGCTCGCGAAAGATGACGTTGGGACGGGAAAAGAGGAGGCGAAAAGATGGTATCGGATCTGATTCAGTTCATAAACATAGGACTGGCTGGCGTATTGCTAATGTGGTTCATGTTCCGCCTGGAGCGCATGCTGGTGCGGCTGGACAAGACTTTGCAGCTCATGGCGCGCGCCACGCTGCGAATGCTCGACCGCCGCGACCCCAGCACGGCAACCGAGCTAAGCAAGGAACTATACCGCGTAACCGGCACTGAGGACGAATAGGTGTCAGGCATCAGGATTCACCCCGATACCTGACACCTGAACCCTGACACCTAACTCGGCCAGTAGGGCCTGAACCGTCGCCGGTAGCGTGTGGCGAGCCGGTACACTAGGAAGATGCTGGCGGCGAGCAGGGCCGTGCCCGCGACTACCAGCATGGAGGTCTGCAACAGACTTCCCTGCTCCTCTGCCGGACTGTCCGACGCCTTCGGGGTCTCCGGGAGGACCGATTCCGGCGGGAATCCCCGCCCCGACCGGCTCAACAGCGGTGCGGGCGTCGCCGTGGGCTCCGGCGTGGCCGTCGCTGTGGGTGTCGCTTCCTGCTCCGGCTCTGATTCCGGCTGCGGCGTGGCCGTAGGCATCGGTGTCGGCGTTGCGGTGGGCATCGCCGTGGGCGTCGCGGTTGCGGTAGGTTGCAGCATAGCGACAGCGGAAGTCGTGTCCGCTGCCTGCTCTGAAGACGCGGTTGTCGCGGTTTGCGTGGGACGCGGCGTTGCTGTCGGCGACAGGCTGCTGACGCCGGCAATAACGATCTGCGTCGAGGATGCGTTCGGGTCCAACTGGACCGCAGAGTCTCCACTTACCTTGGTTAGCGTCAGCAGGAATATCTCGTGAAGTTCTTCAACTGAGTCGGATGCAATCGGGATTTCCAGTTGCTCCCGTGTCCTGCCCGGCAAAATGGTCAGGTGGCGCGAGGTGAATTCGTAGTCCGATGAGTCGGCAGTGCCTTCCGCTGCCTGTACGAGCAGCTCTATTGGCTGCGTATCAGCGCCGCTCAGCGTAACCGTTACGGTAACCGTACCGTTCTCCGAGGCAGAATACACCGGCTGCTCGAAGCCTATCAGAATGACGGGTATCGGCCCGGCCGTAGGCGTAGCCTTGGTCTTAGCCCTCTCGCTGGAAGACGCCTGTGGAGTGGCAGTGGGCACCGGCGTAGGCGTCGGTGTGGGCGTGGCTTCCGGCTCAGGCGTAGGCATAGGCGTGGGTTCCGGCTCCGGTGTAGGTGTAGGCGTGGCCTCCGGCTCAGGCGTAGGCGTCGGTGTGGCCTCAGGCTCTGGTGTAGGTGTAGGTGTGGGTTCCGGCTCAGGCGTAGGCGTCGGTGTGGGTTCCGGTTCCGGCGTAGGTATGGGCGTTGGCTCAGGCGTCGGTGTGGGTGTGGGTTCCGGCACCGGCGTAGGTATGGGCGTCGGCTCAGGCGTCGGTGTGGGTGTGGGCTCCGGCACCGGTGTGGCAGTCGGCGCCGGACGCGGCGGCGGTGCCTGCCTGGTCGTTTTCCACGCCCACGCCCCCTCGCTCTCGCCCTCGTCGTTGATGGCTGTAACGGCGAAGCCGTAGTGGGTTGCCGGCTTGAGGCCGTTGATATCGACCTTGGTGACGTTGCCGAGGCGCCCCAGGTTTTGCCATATGTTGACGCCCTCCACCCAGTATCCGGCCCGGTAATCGTTCACCGGCGGGCCGCCATTAGAGTCGGCCGGCTCCCATGTAACCCGCATGGACGTGACGCCGGGAGTCATCGTCAGCCCGGTCGGGCGCAGTGGCGGCTCGTCCACGTCGGTAACCTCGACGTTGACCGTGATGATGGCGTCGATGATTACATGCTGCTGCCCCTCGACGTCTTCCCGATGCTTGGCTTCAACTTCCACCGTGTGGCTGGCTTTCGTCTCGTAGTCCAGGTCCGCTCCCTCGGCTACGGCTATCTGGCCGCTTGCTGCGTCAACCCGGAACAGGTCATCGCCGGTGTTAATTACGTATTCCAGCGCGTGGCCCAGCGGGTCCGTTGCCCGCACCGGGTCGCCCACCGATGTGCCCGGCGCGGCGTTCTCGGCTACCACGCGGGGCTCCGCCTTTATCTGAGCGCCGTCGGCATCACTGGACCGCGTGCGGGCCTCCTTGAACTCCGACCACTTCCCGGGTTCCTCGCCGCTCACTGCACGCACCCGCACATGGTAGAGGGTGCCCGGGGTCAGGTTTCGGATGATGGTCTCCAGCCCTGTGCCGCTGAATTCGTCGTCGGTCCACTCCGTGCCTTCGCCGGCGAGCCGGTACTGCAAGTCGTAGTCGATTACCGGCGACGGGCCCTTGCCCTCCGGCTTAGTCCACCTCGCCTTGAGCGAAGTGGCAGAGTAGGTTGCCGCCTCCAAGTCCGGCGGCGGCAGCTGCGGTTCGTCCTGGAGAGTTATGGTCACGAAGAAGTAAGCCGTCCTGCCGCCGGAGACGAACTCCACCTTCAGGTCGTATTCCGGGTGCGTCTCGTAGTCCAGCGTCGCGCCCTGTGCGACCCGAAGCTGGGCGCTGTTGTCGATGGTGAAGTGGCTGCTGTTGACGCCGGACAGGGTATATGTAGCGCTGACGCTTTTCACCGGGTCGCCCACGCTGGTCCCGCCCGGGGCGTTTTCCCCTACCGACCGGGTCTCCCGCTTGGTTACCCAGATGGGGACTTCTACGGTGGCTTTGCCGCCGTGGCCGTCGCTGGCGGACACCTTTACCGTCTGTATAGGCTTGGCGTCGTGGGCGAGGCTGGAGCCGCTGTGGGCGACGTGTATCTGGCCCGTGCCGGCGTTTATGGCGAAGTTGTTAGAGTCGTCCGCCAATTCATAGGTGAAGTTGTCGCCGTCGATGTCGGTGGGGATCACCCGGTTGCCGATGTTCGCGCCCGCCGCGGCGTCCTCGCGTACTTCCAGGGCGGGAAAGCCGTCGAATGACGGCGGCGTGTTGGTGGTGCCGCTTCCCGAGTCCGACCATGCGCCCTCTCCCTCACCGTTGAACGCCCGCACCTGCACCTGATATTCCGTGCCGCTTTCCAGGTCCTTGATGTTGAATCTCAAATCAGCCAGGTCGGTGGTCTGGCCGGGTGTGGACCACACCGCGCCATCGGCGTTCTGCTTCCATCGGACCTGATAGGCGATGATGTCCGAGCCGTTGTCGTTGGGGGCCGTCCAACTTGCGATCAAGCCAGACTGACCTTCCGAACTGGTGGACAGCCGCTCTAACGTGGGCGCGGCAGGGGCGGAGGGCTTCGGTGACACGACCGGCCTGGGCGTCACGGGTTCATTCACCCTAATGGTAACGGACGTTGTGGCCTGAGCGCCGTAGGCATCCTCGGCGGTCACCTTAACCTCGTGGGAATCGCCCTCGGTGAGGCTTGGGCTACTGGCGACTCTAATCTGGCCGGTGGCTGAGACTATGGCGAAGTTGCCGGAGGCGTCGCTGATGCTGTAGGACAGCTCGTCGCTGTCGGGGTCGGTGGCGGTAACCGGAGTGCCGATGTTCGCGCCCGCCCCGGCGTCCTCGGCAACCGACGGCGACGGCGCGGCGCCAAAGGCCGGCGCACGGTTGGTGCGAATCTGGCTCTGAGCGTGAGTGGGGTTGACGTATCCCCCCGATACGGAGTGAACAAATACGTAGTACTCCGTGTCCAGATTCATGCCGGTTATTTTGTGGGAGCTGGTATTGGCGTCGGAAGCATCAGGCTGGAGGGCAATGTTAAGGGCGCCTTCCCCGTCTGTCCTCCTCCAACGGACCGTGTACGATTCAGCGCCCTCCCGCAGTTCCCAGGTCACCAGCGCCGCGGCCTTGCCAGGATCGTCAGAATGTGCCCGGACAACGGATTTGATATTCGGCGGGGGTGGTTGTTGCGCTGCCACGCGTTGCGCGTGCGACGCGGACGCCGCGCTGTTCTGCTCCGATGCATAGGCTACCCCCAGATTCGCCCCCAGCGTCAGCGCCGCCATCAGCACGGCAAGCGCCAGGCCGGTCATGAGCGTCCTCCAGGTACACTTGCCCTCCGATTTGGCAGCGTCAAAGTTCAATCTCATCGGTATTCTCCTCTGCAACCGCTGGAACTACTGTGTCTTTAATTGAGTCGTTTTGATTGAGTCGTCTTTATGCGTCCTCATTACCGGGCGAGGGAAACGACGGCCTTCCGCTCCCGTTCCTCCTCACCCTGACCCTCTCCCCCAGGCGGGATGGGCCCTTGAAATTACCCGATAGCGGGCCGCCCTACGGGTGGCAAACGCCGGTAAAGTCTGGTAATATGCAACCCGCAACGGCAAAACAGCCGTGGCAACGGACGAGCGACAAGGCAGCTGGTTATCCTCCACTTCCTGGTTGATTTCGTCCCCGGACGGCCATCACTCTCACACAGTGGTGGCCGTCACTTCTTTGGGGCGCCAAGCCCCCGCCCAAAAAGACGAGCGACAAGGCAGTCGGTTATCCTCCACTTCCTGGTTGATTTCGTCCTCTGGACCGCCGTCACTCTCACACAGTGATGACCGTCACTTCTTGGGGCGCCAAGCCCCCGCCAAAAAAGACGAGCGACAAGGCAGTCGGTTATCCTCCACTTCCTGGTTGATTTCGTCCTCTGGACGTCCGTCACTCTCACACAGTGATGACCGTCACTTTTTACTTTACGGGGCGCCAGTCGCCTCGTCATCCCGGGGGCTGTTAGCCCCCTCCCCGCCACTAGCGCGGTAGCGCCCCGCAGGCGCAACCGCCAAGGTCGCCGCCCCCTGTTACCTGAAAAGAGGGCCGCCTTCCCGAACGGTGCAAGGATTTTATTTGGAAATCTCACACACTGTCAATAGATATAAATTTAGACATACTTAATTCGTGTCAAGGATTTATACTATCGTTAAGTTATATAACCGGAGCAACTACAACGGAGGCACAGGTTGGGGCGTGCATTTGGCTCCGTCCGGGTCAATCACGGACAGATTAAGGAGTTGCCGACGACGACGACCGCGCCCTGCTCATGTGGTTCACGCTCCCCCTGGAGCGCATGCCGGTGCGCTAAACAAGACATAGCAACTCACGGGACGCGGCAGGAAGCAGATACAGAAAGAGGCGGGATTAGATCCCGCCTCTCTGTTTATTTCTGTTGGCTATATCTGCCGCGCTACGCCAGTTGATAAACTTGAATGCGGTGCCTCGACGACTCCGTAACGAACATCCGCCCCTCACTGTCAAAGTTCACGGACGCAGGCCCCCAGAAGTACGGCTCGATCTGCGACGAAATAAGATGCCGCGTGTTCAGGTGCGGCGGCAGTTCCGGCGTCAGGTTGGAAATCTTGCGCGTCTCCACCTCGTCCGGGTTCGCCGAGAGGAAGTCATACGCCCACTTGGACAAAGTCGCCTCGCCTAGAAGCGTCTTCAGATGGCTGCCATCAGCGGCGAGCACCTGAACGCGCTCGTTGCCCCAGTCCGCCACATAGATATTCCCGTCCGCATCGACCGCGACCCCTGCGGGACGTGTGAACTGCCCGTCGTCCCCGCCCGGTTCGCCGAACTTGGCGATAAACTCGCCGTCCGCGCTGAACTGCTGTATGCGGTCGTTGCGCCAGTCCGCGACGAAGATGCTGCCGTCAGGCGCGACACAGATGCCCCAGGGCATGTTCAGCTCGCCGTCGCCGCCGCCCGCGCTGCCGAAAGTAAGCAGGTGGCGTCCTTCCGCCGTAACCTTCTGCACGCGGTGGTTGTTCTGGTCGGTGATGTAAAGGTTGTCGTCCGCGTCAACCGCGATGCCCGAAGGTCCGTCGAACTCGCCCGCATCGCTGCCTTGCGTTCCCCACGCCCTTACGAAGTCGCCGCTGTCCGAGTCGAAGATGCTGACGCGGTGGTTGTACTCATCGGACACGTAGGCCACGCTGCCGTCGTTGCTCAGGGCGATACCCGCCGCGAGCCGCAACTGCCCCTCTCCGTCCCCGTGAGACGAGAACTCGTAGAGATAGTCCTCATCCATGTTGACGACGCCGATGCGCGTGAACACGGGCGCGCCGCGATTCAGCACGAAGATGCGCCCGTCCGCGCGGACGGCGAGGTCAACCGGGTTGGCGAACCCGCGCCCCACCGGAGCGTTGTTCACGATGCCTATCGTCTTAACATAGTCGAGCTTCAGCGTCTGTGCGGCGGTAGTGGTCATTGGCATGCCCTCGTCAACGGGATTAACATCGATGGACAGGATAGGGAGGATATTTTCTCTCCGTTACATCCTGTCCATCATGTATATCGATGTAAGTTTTATACGAGTTGATATTCAGTCGTGGATGCGATGAGCCCGAGCAGTTCGCAGATGCGCTGCTCACACTTGCCGCCCTTCTCGCCGCCTGTAAGCGATATGTCGCCCTTGATGCCCACATGCGCGATGAGCGCGGCGCGCATCTCGATGTCCATCTCCGGAGTCCCCATGATGTCCAGGCAGGCGTCCACAATCTCGGTCGGCGTGTATTCGGCGCCGTTCTGCTCCGCCAGCCTGTCGAGTATCAGGCGCACGCCCGGCGCATTGATGTCGCTTATCTCCTTGGCGGCAAAGTTGACGCGCTCCACCAGCGCACCGCTGTTAATCCACTCCGTGCCCTCATGCCAGCCCTCGACCGACGGCGGGTTGAGCAGCGTCTGCCCCATGAAGCCCGCCAGGTCCGATGTGGGAAGAATGCCCATGTCAGGCCGCGTTACGCTGCCGCTGAGACGCATCGTGCCCGCGACCAGTTCCGCCGGGCACTTGACCCGCGCGTACTGCGCCTCCTTGAAGAAGTCGGAGTTGAAGAGCACACGCAGCATGTGGCGAATCTCGTGGTCGCCGTCGAAATACGCCTGCGACAGCACATCTATCGCCTCCGGGTCGCGCGGCGCGGTGTACGGCCACTGCGGCACAGGCTCCTCGTCCGCAACGAAGAAGTCGTACAGGTGCCGGGCGATGAAGCGCGCCGTCGCCGGCTGGCGGCAGATGATGCGCACGATGTCGTCGCCGTTGAAGTCGCCCGTCTCGCCGAGGAAGTGCTTTTCGCCGTGGTCGTGGTCCCCGTCGCGGAAGTTGAAGTGCCACGCGATTCTGCCATAAGGCCAGATGGAGTCCTTGGAGGCGCGCACCGCCATGTACTCCGCGTTGCCCAGCGTCCAACCCGTGAACGCGCGCGAGGCTTCCTTGATGTCGTCCTCGGTGTAGTTGCCGATGCCCATGCTGAACAGCTCGAGCAGCTCGCGGCCCCAGTTCTCGTTTATCGCGCCGTCGTGATTCTCCTGGTTGTCCAGCCAGATAATCATCGACGGGTCTTTCGCGAGGTCGATGAGCAGGTCGTCCAGCTTGCCGAGCCCCAGCCTGCGGAACATGTCGATCTGGTTCAGCAGCGAGCGTGCCTGGTTCGTCTTCGCGTACCCCGTGGCGAACACACCGTGCCAGAAGAGCGCGATCTTCTCCTCCATCGGCGCCTTCGTGGTCACCATGCGGTAGAGCCAGTACGCTGTGGCGGAGTTGCCATAGCGAAGCTCGTGCATATCGGTGTGATAGCGCTTGATGATATCGTCGGGCATGTTCTGAGGATCGCCCGGGTGCAGCAGCTCTTCGATGGCGGCTTCATAGCCCAGCGCCTCGTAATGGTCAAGCTCCGCCGGAGTAGCCCCGAACGACGCCCGCCTCAGCAGGTGCTTGATGAGTCCAACATCCGATTTCGTTGCAGTGGTCATATTCGCCTCCAAGTCTGGGGGTGTTGTTTGCTTGTACAGTTATATCATCGCTTCCATATCGACTAGACGACTACGTGACGGGTCAACGCCCAATCCCAATCCTTCGAGGGAGTATGCACCGAGTTGCGGTATAACGTCTTCCTCTCCAAAGACAACAAGCGTTACGACCTCTCTCCCGCCCGCACGTATCCAGGTCTGTCCAAGGCTGCGCTGTATGCGACGCCCGTCTGACATAACCAGGTTTGTCTGTCGTATGGGCTCTACATTGAGTTGCTCCAGTAAGGATGACGGTACGGATGTGTACGTCGCGCCCGTATCCACGAGCGCGTTCAGCACCTCAAACTCCGTTCCCGTCGGGTTGCCCAGTGCAATTGGGTATCTAAATGTTCCCATCGCTCCCATCCTGCGCCGTCCCATTCAGAGAGTCAGCGGGTGGTTCACGCATCACGCCTGCCAGTTCGAGCATCTCAACGAACTCTCTCGCCGAATTGATCGCGACTCTAACATCATCCTGCGAATATAGAGGTTCATAGAAGTTCTGATGCAGACTGCGCGTAGCGGTGAAAAGTAAGTTCAGTCGGTCTGGTTCATCGGTTTCGCCTGCTAGGCGGTCTTTGATGGTAAAGAAATCCCTATGCGATTCGTTCCGCCAGCCACGCTGCTTTGCGACGGCCTTCAAGTAATGCGCCGCCGCGCCCCAGCCCTTCTCGGACGCTTGCACGAGGTCGCCCCGCCGCAACTGCTCGTTGGCGTGCTCAAGGAGTCGTAGCGTGATTGTCACATGCTCGTTGGGTGTTGTCATCAACCGATCGTCCTGAGCATATCGAAGGACGGAGGGCAGGATTTGTCCTGTCCTCCGTCTATCGAACCTACTTTTTAATCAGATCCAGCTTCTCGAACGTCCCATTCGTGATCGGCTTCGCGTCAACGCCCATCCAGTCCTCCAGCAGGTCCGTGTACGCGCTGCGGAAGTCGTTGTTGAAGTGCATGTCGCCTTCAAGCTGGTCCTCGGGCGCGAGCGACGGGAAGTCGCCGTACAGTCCGCCCTTCACGCCGCCGCCTATGACGAACGCAACGCCCCCGGAGCCGTGGTCGGTGCCGGAACCGTTGTCCTTGATGCGCCGCCCGAATTCGGAGAAGATGACGACAGCGGTATCGTTCTCGTAGCCGTGCTCTTCCACATCGTCCCAGAAGTCGCCGACCGCGTTGGACATCTCGCCGATGAGCTTCGCGTGCATCGGCACCTCGCCCGCGTGCGTGTCGTAGCTGCCCTGCCCCGTGTAGAAGATGCGCGTCCCGATGTCCGCGAACAGCACCTGCGCCGCGTCCTTCAGGCTCTGCGCGATGGAGGTATCAGCGTACTCGATGCTCGACGAGTAGTTGCGCGGCGCCGTGCCGAGGATGTCAGCGCCCTGCATCACGCCCCTGCCCGTCTGCTGGATGAACTCCTTCACCGCGTCCTTGCCCGAGCCACCGTACATCTGCGAGAACATATCCAGCGTCTGGTTGCGGATCGCCTCGTCTCGGATGTCCGGATACAGCCCGTAAGTCGCCAGGTCGCCCACCGACGCCACCGGAACGCCCTGCGCCGACAGCGCGCGCGGCAGCCCGCGACCGAAATTCACAGCCGTCAGCACATTCTCGCCCTTCGGGTCCAGGTCGCGCGTAAGCTGGCCCAGCCAGCCCTCAGTCGCCACCTTCGTCGGCTCTGCCGTGTGCCAGATGTCCATCGAGCGGAAGTGCGAGCGGTTCGGGTTCGGATAGCCGATGCCGTTGATAATGGCAACCTTGCCCTCGTCCCACAGCCTCTTCATGGCCGTCATATTCGGGTTCAGCCCGATATTGCCGTCCAGTTCCAGCAGGTCCTCCGGCTGAAACTGCACCGCTGGGCGGAAATTGTAATAATGCTCATCGTTAATGGGAACGATCGTATTCAGCGCGTCGTTGCCCCCTGTGAGCTGTACAAATACCAAAGACTTGCTATGCCCGTTGCTGCCGTTGGAACCCATTGCCTTTGCTCCTCTCCTAACGCTTGTTGCGTGCTGATTTGTCTCTCATTCTCAGGTGGTCGTTTACGCGGTAAATCGGCTGCCAGAACCGTCAGAAATATGGCCATCCCGGGGAAGAAGGCAACCCACCAAGCGGATGCGAGGTAGTCTTTGCCATCGGAGACCATAGCGCCCCAGGCGGGAGTGGGCGGCGGAATACCCGCTCCGAGAAAGCTAAGGATGGCTTCAGCCATAATGAGAGCCCCCACTCTGAGGGTCGCCACCACGATTATGGTGTTAACAACTCCAGGCAGAATATGCTTGTACATGATGCGCAAGTCTGAGGCACCCGTCACCCGCGCGAGCGATATATAGTCCATTGCCTTTATCTGCAACGCTTCTCCACGCACTTGCCGGGCGAAAGCGCTCCAGGTGCCCCAAGCCAGTATGACCAGCAGCACAGCAAAGCTCTGTCCGAATACAATCACTATGATGAGCGCGAGCAAGATGAAGGGAATGGCGCCATTAATATCCACGGAGCGCATTATTATCTCGTCGATGTGCCCACCGTAGTAGCCGGAGATTAAGCCCAAAGTCGTGCCGATGATGGTACCCGTCGATGTAAGCGCGACGACCGCTACAATCAGGGAAATCTGCGCTCCATGTATAACGCGGCTAAGCACATCCCGTCCCAAAGGGTCCGCTCCCAGGA
This sequence comes from Dehalococcoidia bacterium, assembly GCA_965204855.1. Taxonomy (GTDB): domain Bacteria; phylum Chloroflexota; class Dehalococcoidia; order Lucifugimonadales; family JADFKI01; genus Bin90. The sequence continues at coordinate 8,838 of OZ242018.1, read as the reverse complement.
TGAACTTGCCGCTGCTTTCGGCAAACCATATAGGTTCATCGTTACGGTCCCACAAAGATGTCTCTATGGGATTATGCGGAGAGACCCATGTCGCAAATACGCCGCACAGCACAACTATTCCAAGGATCAATACCGGCACTACGGGCCACCGACGGAATCCCTGAATTACCGTTCCTGTCCAAGTCTGTGACTCCAAGCGCGATATGAGAAGTATGTGACGATCGGTCATTGCAACCTAACTGTATCTGATCCGAGGATCCAGAAAAGCGTATGTTATATCTACGGCGAGGTTCACTCCCAGATAGAGCATCGTAAAGAGAAGCACCACCGAAGTCATGACGGGGAAATCGTTATGAAACACCGCCGTTACTGCGAGCTTTCCGAGACCGGGCCAGGCAAATACCGTCTCGGTGACCACGGTCCCCGCCAAGAAGCCTGCCAGGAGCAATCCGGCGTATGTGAGGGGCGGAATTATCGCGTTTCTCAGGCCGTGCTTCCAAATGATGCGTGTATTGCCGACGCCCTTGGCACGCGCGAACTTTATGAACTCGGAGTCTAAGGTTTCCAGCATCGCAGACCGTACCAGCCTCAGCATACCCGCAGCTGCTATCCAACCCAGGGTGATAGACGGCATGATGTAGTGATCTATGCCTCCGCGCTGACTTGTCGGCAGCCAGCCCAAATGGACGGAGAACAACAGGATGAGCATGATTCCCAGCCAGAAAGGGGGAAGCGCTTGTCCAAAGACGGCAAATGTCCTGCCGAGGTAGTCCCACACGGTGCTCCGCTTGACGGCAGAAAGCATGCCCAGGGGTACGCCCGTGATCAACACAAAGGCGAATGCGGAGAGGCTAAGCTGAAGCGTGGCAGGGATTCGCTCCATCACCATGCGGGCTGTCGGATGCCCTGTCTGCAGAGATTCATCCCAGGTCTCCTCTTACAGCTCGCGAGAGCCAGACGAAGTACTGGACTATCAGCGGCTTGTCGAGCCCCATTCTCTTTCCCCAGGCGTCCCATTGCTCCTGAGTGACGTGCGCGGTGAGATAGAGTAGTCTGGGGTCTCCCGCCAGCCGTGAGAGCGTAAAGACTACCACCGTCGTTACGATAATCGCAACGACGGTGTACACAAGCCTGCGGATAGCGAACCTAAGCATGAACGATCCATGCGTTCATAATTCCAGCTGAAATGCGAAGTGGTGCAGCCCCGTTCCGCAGCCATGACTAGCAGACCCGGAGTGGGGATCCTACATTACCGCCTCAGTCGAACCGTGTCGAGACCGTTGATAATGGCCTGGCTATGTCTTTCAAGTTCCCAACTTTCTATCTTTGTGGCATCGAAGACGAAGAGCTTGGGTATTGAGACCGTACTTGTGACGATGTGCCAGTCGTGGAGGTAGTCGGCAAACTCCTCGCGGCTAGCCAGATTCTCGTCCGAGCCTTGCTCCTGGGGTGTGGTCTTTTTCCACGACTCATGGCAGAAGTCCGATTCAAAGCCCGCGTTCCAACCCGGCTGCGGGAAGCAGAAGCCCCAGGTGCCTCCGCCTACTGGAGGTTCCGGCGCCTGCATGAGCCAGACATCATTAATTTGCCGGGCGACCATAGTAGGCCTGCGAGCGCTGTATGCCGTTTTCTCTATATTGACCTTCAGGCCGAGGTCTGTCCAGAAGGAGACAATCGCCTCGCCCACTTCGGGGTCCACAGACGCCAGGTCCGGAGGAATGAAGAAGGTGAATTCAAACCCATCCGGGTAGCCGGCTTCGGCCAGGAGTTGTTTTGCGCCATCCGGGTCGTAGTCCACCGTCCACTTGTCCTTGAACTCAGGATGGTTGATAGTGAACCAGCCGCTGTAACCTATGTCGCCTTGGCCGCCGAGTATTGTCTGGTTGATGGCATTACGGTCTATCGCCATTGACATTGCCATACGCACTTTGCGAGCCGATTCCATGCGCGCTTCATCGTCTGGATCGCCTATCCAGGGATGGGCTGCGTCCGGAGTGAAGCCTTCTCGTGCGACGGCTTCTCCGGTTGAAGGATTGGTCTTTGACCAGTAATTGCCCGCAAACCAGACGCTTTGACCGGTGACTATCCCCACACCATCGTCGGTAGCGAATCCCCGATTTACCAAGTCGGGGATTTCGCGCAGTGGGACTTCACCGATTTCGGCCTCACCGGTCCGCATTATTGCCACCCGCACCAACGGCTCACCAGCTTCAATGACGGTCAGCCGCTTGTAGTTTGGAGCTATTCTCCAGTGGTCGGGCACCGCCTCGGCCACGACCAACTCGTTCGACCGCCACTCCAGCGCTTTCATTGGACCGGTTCCTACCAGAGTAGTCAGTGCGTCCTGACCAAGTTCGTCGAACACAGCCTTGGAGTAAATGCTCACCGGCTCGTTCCAGTTGCTGATGGTGGCGGTCAGCCAGTTTCCTGCAAACTGGTCGAAGGGAGCTTCCACGACATACTTGCTCTGTACAAGCCAAGGTTCCCAGGTGAGACCTATAGTGTCCGCCGCGTCGTGAACGCTCTCGATGTTTTCTGCGCCCGCATCGTTATATGACCACGCCACATCATCGGCGGTCATTTCGCCCCAGTCCTGATCCGCCGAGCGGAAATGAACGCCCTCACGCAACTTGAAGGTAACCTTGCTCTTGTCAGACGCTATCTCCCAGCTTTCCGCAAGCATAGGCAGGTCGTCGGGTCCCTTCTTCATTGCCAGGTTTTCTGTTATCAGCCAGGAGTTGTGATAGTTATTCAGTGGCCACTTGGCGCGGTTATTCAGGAAGAGAGGCGTCCCCGCATTGGTAACTACTATTCTGAGAGTCCCGACCTGCGGCGCAGGTGTCGGAGTTATCACCACTTCCACTGGCGACGCGGTCGGGATGGCCCCGATAGCGTCGGAGACTATCTTCTGAACTTCACTAGCCGATACTCCCGGCTGACTGGCGGCTGCCGCATCGCTGACAGCCCTAGTGACAAGGCTCTCAACATCCGCTTTCGAGACGCCGGGCTGCGCCGATGCCTCTACCGCCTTCTGCACCATCGCGCTGATTTCCTCTGGGCTTGCACCCTCCGGTGCGGCGGCTTGGACGGCCGCCTCAACCATCCTCTGGATTTCCTGCGCGGACACAGGGGCGGGACCGGCCTGCTGCTCTGGAACCGACTGCTTCACCGCATCCTGCACGAGCTTGCTGAGTTCTGCGGGATCGATAGCTGGTTGAGCCGGGGCGGGTGCTGGTGCCGGGGCGGGTGCAGCAGGCTCGCTCCCACAGGCAATTGTCGCCATAGCGAACGCGGCGACTACAAATACGAACAGCGGCGCTTTGACATTAAACAATCTGCAAATCATGCTCACCCCTCAGTGCTTGTTACGAAGGATCCGGCGAAAGGCTTGTTGCTGATTGAGCGGTATGTTGTTAAGGTGGGGAAATGTAGTGAAGATTACCTGATTAAATCATTAAATAAACTTTATGTCAAATAGGCAGGTTCCCTGTTGCGGAACATAAGACAGGATTGTGCGCTGTCGGGCACAATCCTGCAATCACGAACTCTGTTGCCTTCCAAACTCGGCAGTGCAAGTACGGTTACGCCAACAGCACCTCACTCAACCGCCGTATCACAATCTCCAGTTCCTCATCGTCCAGATTCAGCGGATCGACCGCAAGCTCGTCCGGGTCGAAGATGTCGTGCATGTATATCGGCGGGTCCCCCGCTTTCATAGCCTCGTACACTTCGTTGCGCCCGGGTCCCCGCCACTCCCGCGTGAAGCGCATCACCGCGTGCGGGATGAGGTAGTTAAACTCGTCGTGCTCCAGCGTAACCCGCAGCCCCTCGATCTCCGCCAGCGCGTCCACCACCTGCTGCGCCATGCTCCGATAGCGCGCCGTCTCCGCCTCTTCGTCCTCGTTCACGAAAATCTCAATCGCCCGCAGTAGCCCCACGATCTCCTCTTTGGCGACCTTCATCCCGCGCCCGATGAACTGGTGCGGCGCGGCGTTGGCGAAAGCCGCGTCTATCAGGTCCTCGCGCCCGCACAGGATGCCCGTGCCCTGCGGTCCCCGCACAGCCTTGCCGCCGCTGTATATCACCATGTCCGCGCCCTCTGCCGTGAAGCGCCGCAGGTTCGAGCGCGGAGGCAGCATAGACGCCGCGTCCACAATGACCGGCACGCCGTGACTGTGCGCTATCTCGCACAACTCCGGGAACGGTATCGCGCGCCGCGTGATGAACGGTGAGAACAGGTAGGCGACCGCCGCCGTGTTCTCCGTGAACGCCGCCTCGAGCTGCCACGGCTGGCAGCGCCGCCCGTCGCCAATCTCCACGAACTTCGCGCCCACGGACGTATAGCACTGGTCGTAGGGGAAGCGATGGCTCTTGTGAATGATAATCTCGTTCTTCATGCCCGTCGTATCCGGCAGCCTGTCCATCATTGCCGGGTCCGATCCCGCGATGACCGCCGCCGCCTGAAGCACGAGTCCACCCGCCGCGCCGCTCGCCACGAAGCCCGCCTCCGCGCCCGTCGCGTCCGCGATTATGCGGCTCGCCGCGCGGTTCAGGTCGTCGAGGCTGACCATCATCCGCGACGCCTTATTCATCGCGTCATGAATCTCTGCCCGCGTCTTGCTGCCGCCGTAAGCCGTCGTGCTGCCCGACGCCGTGATGATACGCTTCACGCCAAGCGAGGAATAGATGCCTTCAGGGTCGCCGCTCCATGCCATATCCGTAGAAGTCAGTCTTTCAGTTCGTCAGTCAGTCGGATGCTGGGGCGATTATACCACCTGATGGCTGCCTCACAGGAACGGGTAAGGAAAGGATTTTGCGCTTGACAGAAATGCGAAAAGTCCACTACTATGGATTTGTTAAGGAGTGTGGAGTGGTCGGGTAATGTTGTCCCGTTGAACGGGAAGGGACGCCGGACATAGCCACACTTCCTTTCCCCCTACCCTACTACGATAGGTAACGCACTTTCCGTTGAACGGGATGGGCACCGGACATAGCCACACTTCTTCTTCTTTGCCCTATTGCCTCCTGTTGACAATCCAGTTCCAAACGCTGAACGCAGACGGATTCCCCCATTTGTTGAAGGCATGTTCGTCCGATAAGAATGGCGTTTCTCGCTCCATTCCCAACCGGTTTTTCACGAAGTTAACCAAGTCGCGCTTTGCCTGCGCTCGCTTAGATGTCAAACTGTAATATCCGCGCTGGTCCTTCCAGTCGAACTGCACGCAGCCAAGCAGCACATCCACAAGCTGCAAATACACCGACATATCGGAAGTTGCTCGCAGGCAGCCCTTTACCGAAGCCACTGAGCATAGAATGTCCTCGATGTAGTCAGCGGACTTATTCGGCTTGTCTTGGAAGTCAACGATTGCGAATACATCCCGCGTCAGGCATTTATCCAGTAGTTGTCGCGTGAAGTCGATATATGCTTTCCATTCATCGTGCTGCCACTCTTCCAAGTTGAAGCCTTCGGTGAGCCTGCTCACGACTAGCGAGTGGAACTCCAATCCCTCAAACGAAAAGTATAGTCTCATCAAGTCTATGTACTGCTGCAAGTTGGAACGGGTAACTTCGGAGAACTTGTACTCGTGATGGCGTGTTGACCACATCAAGCGGTCAATTTCCGCTAAGGTCGGTGGTGTGCGACGCGATTGTATCTCCTTGCGAAGTGCGATGCGCTCTTCTTTTTTGACACTGAAAAATTGAAGTGCAAACGGTAAAGGCTGTCCGTAATTTCTCCACTATCGGGAACTACAAGTGCGCCAATGCCATATACCGGCTGCGCCCTAGTTGAGCCCGACAAGATGCCGGTCTCGTCTATGAATACCGGACAAATTTCCATCTGAACATTGAACCTTACATTGAAGACAGACGCAAGGCTGAAACAACCATCCTCACCTCTCCGTCCGCACCCACAGCGTCTTGCCGTCAGTGACGAACTCCACCGTCCCACGTTCCGAGGTCATATACAGCTCGTCTTCACCGACGAACTCCCGCAGCCTCTTCACGACATCCTTGTCGGGATGCCCAAATCGATTCTCCGCTCCCACCGAGATTACCGCAACACCAGGACTCACCGCGCTCAGAAACTCAGCCGTCGAGCTTGTGCCGCTGCCGTGGTGCGGCACCTTCAGCACATCGCTGTCCAGATTCACGCCGCTTGCCAGCATTGCCAGCTCGCCTGCCGCGAATACGTCCCCCGTGAGCAGGAAACTCACCTCGCCATAAATCAGCCGCAATACGAGCGATGCGTTGTCCGCGTCCGACCCCGTGCCGCGAAGCAATTCCTCTGGCGGCCATAGCGCCTCTAGCCGCACATCGTTGTCGAGCACGATGACCTGCCCCGCGCTCGCCTCAATCACCCGCGCGCCCTGCGTCTTCTCCTCATCCACAGCGCGCGCCCACGCCTCGTAAGTCGCACTTTCGTACTCGATGCGCCGCTCCATCACTGCGCCAACGTCGTACCGTTCCAGCACCTGCAGCAATCCGCCTATGTGGTCGCTGTTCGGATGCGAAGCCGCCACGATGTCGATGTGCCTGTCACTGAACCGCATGCGCTCGCCCAGCAGCCGCGCCATCAGAAGCGGGCGCTCGCCGCCGTCAACCACCACCTGTCTCCCACTCGGAGTCTCTATGAACACCGCATCGCCCTGACCCACATCTAAGAATGCGACGCGCAGGTGGTCGTCTCCCAGGTCGTTGTCCCCCATGACTGCCTGCGACCATGTGAACGAAACCGCGAACGCAGCAGGCACAAGCAGCCACGTTGCAATGCGCCCGCCCCGGAACCTGTTCCCGGCCCGTGGCGCGTCCACCGAACCTCGCGCGCCGCCAATGCGCCGCAAAATCCCTCGCATCGCCCCGGAGCGCCCGGAAGCCGCACCGTATGCCAGCGCCAGTGCGCCATAGTATCCGGCAACCGCCGCTCCCGCTATGCCGCCGATATCGATTGATGCGCCCGGCGCCTCCGCCAGCAGCGCGACCACGCCAGTCAGATATTTGCCCGCGCCCCACGCAATCCAGCCAAATGGCATCGCGAACGTCGTACTCGCCAACCCGGTCAGAGCAGTGCCCGCGCTGCTCACAATAAGGAATGGCAGTGCAGGCAGCGTAAGTACGGACGCCGGTATCCCCAGCGTGGACACGCGCTCGAAGTGGAATGCAAGCAGCGGCAATGTCGCTAGGGTAGCTGCAAGAGAAATCGCCAGCATACCCGTGACTCCGGCGAGTGGCGCTCGTAGTATGGACTGTGGTATGGACCGATGCCGGACAAGCCGCTCGATATACGACCTCAGCCTGTCGCCGAACAGGTCCGTGAACGCCGCTATGCCGGCAATCGCTGCGAAGCTGAGCTGAAACGAGATGCTGTAAATGACAGATGGTGACACCGCGACCATCACTGCCGCGGCACAACCGATAGGGGCGAGCGAGCCGCGCTGCCTGCCGAACGCAAGCGACACAAGGTACACGCTGCCCATGATGCACGCCCTCATCGCCGATGGAGACATCCCAGACAGCAGCCCGTACAGCCAGATGACGAGTAGTGGCGCAATCAGGTGAAGGTGATGCTTCCTGCCCAGCAGCGCGGCGGACACAGAAAGGCTGATGCCGAGCAGTATGCCCACGTGCAATCCTGAAATCGCCAGCAGGTGCGCCGTACCCGTGCGCCGGAACGCCTCCGTCATATCTGATGGGATATTGCGCCGCAGCCCCAGTAGTGTCGCCTGGCCCAGCGCGGCCTGCGGCTCAGGCACGGCGGTGGCGATAGACGCAGCAAGTTGTCGTCTGAATTCATACAGGGAGCGATAGAATGCGCTGCCCTCGCCCTCGCCGACGAGCTTCACGCTTCGCGCGTCCAGCACCTCCACTATGCCCTGCCGTGCCAGGTATGCCGCGTAGTCGAATGCCTCAAGGTCCGGCGGCTCTTCGATGACTCCTTCGATCAGCAGTCGGTCTCCATACCGGAAGTACGGCGCACCCCGCATCTCGGCTAACTCTACGTTTGCGCGCGCCGTAACCAGTAGCGTCCCTTCGGCAGGCATCCACTCGCCGCCCTCCCGACGGATGCGCTCCATTTCCAGCCGGAAGCGAGCGAAGTTCCCCAGCGCCTCCACATCGTTCAGCACGACGCCCTCCACATGCTGCGGCTCGAGGCTCGCGTATGTGGGCGCCGGCGCATCGTCGCCCAGCGCCACGCGCAAGACGCCCAGTGCGAAAGTGAGCGCAATCAGCGCAGCCCACGGAGAACGGCGGAGACTTGCCAGCAGAGCCGCGCCGAGCAGCGCTGCCAAGGCTAACAGCATGAGCGCTGCCAGCGGGACATCGCTGCCGAACTCCAGGACGGAAAGTGTTCCACCCACAAATGCGGCGCCACCGGCTAGAAGTTTCATAAGCCAGGAGAATATAGCATCAAGAATGAAGTCGCTGGAAGTTTGAGTATTTCCCTCCCGCTGCCAGAGGATTTCAGAGAGCGGCAAGAACTGACCGCATACCGTGTTTGACCGCCATTTAAGGCTTGGCTATTATGAATGTATGAAGACTTTACGCATTGCACTTCTGGCGGTGTTCGCCCTGATGCTCGCCGTCTTCGCTCTCGCTTGCTCGCAGAGCGCGGACAGCGAATCCACTCCGCAGCTTTCGACCTTCACGGGCGAGGCGTCGGAAGCAGAGACGCCGGTTCCCGAGGCTGAAGAACCGACGTTCATCGTGAGGGGAATACCGAGCAATCCTTACATAGCGCAGTCCTTCACCGCCGAGGAAGATTCCGGCTCTGGACATCCGCCCCCTAATGCGTCGCTCACGTCTCTACCTTCGATATCGACGCTCGTCCACGAAATCGAG